>NSIV01000008.1 GCA_002633085.1 Curvibacter sp. PD_MW3 | reverse complement strand
GCGCACGGCGGCTTCCACATCCTTGGCCGCGTGGTCGGCCGTCACCGGCGCGGCCGCCGTGCCCGCCGCCAAACCGGCCGTGGTGGCAACCGCCCCTGCCACACCGGCAGCCCCGGTCCCGGCGGCCAAGCCGGTGACGGCCGACCACGCGGCCAAGGATGTGGAAGCCGCCGTGCGCGCCTGGGCCAAGGCCTGGGCCAACAAAGACATGAACGCCTACCTCGGTGCCTATGGCAAGGAATTCGATCCGCCGGGCAAGCTGTCGCGCAGTAGCTGGGAAAGCGAGCGGCGCCAGCGCATCACCGGCAAATCGAACATCAGCGTCAAGCTTGAAAACCTGAGCGTGAGTGTCAACGGCACCAAGGCAGTGGCAAAATTCCGCCAGGACTACAAGGCTGACGCACTGGCGGTTTCCAGCCGCAAGACGCTTGATCTGGTCAAATCAGGCGATCGCTGGCTGATCGTCAGAGAATCAACGGGAACCTGAAGCCATGATCCGTGTCCCACAGGAATACCGACGGGACTCCCCACATTGCTTTTGAACTGACATGACCCAAGGATTTTTAGCGTTTTTGCTCATTGCTGCCACCGGCCTGTTCACAGCGCCGGCGAGCGCCGACCCCGGCAAAAAAAGCCAAAAACCCAATACCGCCGCTCCCGCTGCCCGCAACACCACCACCAACGATGGCGTGGCCGAGGCCCGGCTGATCGAGGTCTACCGCCTGACCGGCCATGGCAAGACGCGCGAGGCGCTGGCACGGGCCGAGAGCCTGGTGCGCGACTATCCCAATTTCCAGCTGGCCCAGTTGGTTTATGGTGATCTGCTGACCTCGCGCACGCGTGCGCTGCGCAAGTTCGGTGATGTGCCCGAAATTCTGGCCCACAGCGCCGGCCTGTCCGAACTGCGCGACGAATCGCAGATGCGGCTCAAGGCCCTGCGCGAGCGGCCGCCGGCCGGCACCATCCCCTCTCAATTCCTGGCCCTGTCGCCGCGCAACAAGCACGCCATTGCGGTGGACGCTTCGCGTTCGCGCCTGTACCTGTTTGAAAACACCGAGCGCGGCCTGAACCTGGTGGCGGACTATTACATCTCGGTGGGCAAGTCCGGCATCGAAAAGGCTGTTGAAGGCGATGCACGCACACCGTTGGGCGTGTACTTCATCACCAGCAACCTCGACCCCAAGTCGCTGCGCGACTTCTACGGCACGGGCGCCCTGCCGATCAACTACCCCAACGTGCTGGACAGCAAGCGCGGCAAGACCGGCCGCGGCATCTGGCTGCACGGCACGCCGCCCAACCAGTTTTCGCGCCCGCCGCTGGCCTCCGACGGCTGTGTCGTGCTGGCCAACCCCGATCTGGACCGCCTCATCCGCACCGTCGAGGTCCGCACCACGCCGGTGGTGATCTCGCACAAACTCGACTGGGTGGCACCGCACAGCACCCGTGCCCAGAGCAAACCCTTCGAAGAGGCCCTGACCGCCTGGCGCAATGCCAAGTCCAGCGGCAACATCGATCAATTGCTGAGCTTCTACACCGCCGACTTCAGCAGCAACGGCAAGACCTTGCGCGAGTGGGCACCGTCCCTGCGCAGCGAAGTCGATCGCGTCAAGGGCCGGCCGATCCAGCTGAAGGACCTGTCCTACCTGCGCTGGACCGATGCCGCCGACACCATGGTCGTGACCTTTGGCGAAGTGCCCGACGGCACGCGCACCGGCCCGACCAAACGGCAGTACTGGATCCGCGAAGGCAGCCAGTGGAAGATTTTTTACGAAGGCAACCTAGGATGACCTCCCAGCCCTCCTCCCTCCTGCGCCGTATTTTTTTGGCCAGCGCCGCGGCTGTGCTGCTGCACGGCACGGCCATCGCCCAGCCGGCGCCGCGCGTCGCGCTCGCCACCAGCGCAGGCGACATCGTGCTGGAGTTCTACCCGGACAAGGCCCCCAAGACCGTGGCCAACTTCCTGCAGTACGTGGCCGAACGCCAGTATGAAGGCACCATCTTCCACCGCGTGATGGACGGCTTCATGATCCAGGGCGGCGGCTTCACCCCCGACATGCAGCAAAAGCCGACGCGCGAGCCGATCCCGCTGGAGGCCAACAACGGCCTGAAGAACGACCGCGGCACCATCGCCATGGCGCGCACCGGCAACCCGAATTCCGCCACGGCGCAGTTCTTCATCAACGTGGTCGACAACCGCGGCCTCAATGCCCCCATGCCCGACGGCTATGGCTACGCCGTCTTCGGTAAGGTGGTGTCCGGCATGGACGTGGTCGACAAGATCCGCACCAGCCCCACCGGCAACAAGGGCATGCACCAAAACGTACCGCTTACCCCCATCCTCATCAAGTCGGCGACCCTGCTGAAATAAGAAAGCATCACCATGAGCAATCCTCAAGTCGAACTCCAGATCGCCGGCCTCGGCACCATCACGCTCGAACTCGACGCCGCCAAGGCGCCGAAGTCAGTGGAAAACTTCCTGGCCTATGTCAACAAGGGCCACTTCGACGGCACCATCTTCCACCGCGTCATCCCCGGCTTCATGATCCAGGGCGGCGGCTTCGAGCCCGGCATGAACCAGAAGCCGACCGACAAGCCGATCGAGAACGAGGCCAACAACGGCCTGAAGAACGACAAGTACACCATTGCCATGGCGCGCACCAACGACCCGCACTCGGCCTCGTCGCAGTTCTTCATCAACGTGGCTGACAATGGCTTCCTCAACCACACCGCCCCCTCGGCCCAGGGCTGGGGTTATGCCGTGTTCGGCAAGGTAGTTGCCGGTACCGACGTGGTCGACAAGATCGCCGCCGTCAAGACGGGCCAGAAGGGCTACCACGGCGATGTGCCGAAAGAGGATGTGGTGATCGAGAAGGCCACCGCTCTGGCCTGATCCCCCACCCGCATGAACCCGACCACCCCCCGGATCGCGGAGCTCACCGCTCCTGCGGCCTGGCAGGTGGTCGATTTCATTTCCGACCTGCACCTGCAGGCCAGCGAGCCCGCCACGGTGCAAGCCTGGGAGCACTACATGGCGCACACCCGCGCCGATGCGGTGTTCATCCTGGGCGACCTGTTCGAGGTCTGGGTCGGCGATGACGGACCGGCCAGCGCAGACGACGAGGCCCGTTTCGAGGCCCGCTGCGTCCACACCCTGCACACCACCGCCCAACGTCGCACCGTTTTCCTCATGCACGGCAACCGCGACTTCCTGCTCGGGAACGCATTTGCCCAGGCCTGTGGCCTTCGCCTCTTGGCCGACCCCACGGTACTGGTCTTCGGCGGGCAACGCTGGCTGCTCTCGCATGGTGATGCCCTGTGCCTGGACGACACCGACTACCTGCAATTCCGGGCCCAGGTACGCAGCCCCGAATGGCAACAGGCCTTTCTGGCCAAGCCGCTGGCAGAGCGCCGCGCCATCGCGCGCGGCCTGCGCACCGAAAGCGAGGCCCGCAAGCGCAGCGGTGCCGTGTACGCCGATGTCGATGCCGCCGCCGCCGCGGGGTGGCTGCAGACTGCCCAGGCGCGTGAACTGATCCACGGCCACACCCACAAGCCGGCGGACCACGCCCTCGGCGACGGCCTGCGCCGACGCGTGCTGAGCGACTGGGACGCCGCCGCCACACCGCCGCGTGCTGAAGTGCTGCGCCTGCAGCTGGACGCCGGGGCTGTGCAGGTCCAGCGCCTGCCCGCCCAGCAGGCGGGCTGAGCATGTGGGGTTGGCTGCGGCGCTTGGCTGGCAGCGCCCAGGCACCTCGCGACATTCCGGAGATCTTGTGGCAAGCCACCCTGACCGACTACCCGTTTCTTGCAACAGGCCTCCCCGCCGAACAGCAGCGCCTGCGCGAGCTCAGTGCCGGCTTCCTGGCCGAGAAGGAATTCCACGGCGCCCAGGGACTGGTCATTACGGATGCCATGGCGGTGGCGATTGCCGCCCAGGCCTGTCTGCCGGTGCTGCACTTCGGCGCCGGCTACCAGCCCTTGGACTGGTATGACGATTTCGTTGGCATCGTGGTGCACCCGGATGAGGTGGTGGCGCAGCGCGAGGTGACGGATGAAGCGGGTGTGGTCCACCGCTATCACGAGGTGCTGGCCGGCGAGGCCATGGAGGCAGGCCCGGTGATGCTGAGCTGGCAGGATGTGACCGCGGCATCCAGTGCGACCGGCTACAACGTGGTCATCCACGAGTTCGTCCACAAGCTCGATCTGCGCGATGGCCAGCCCGACGGCTGCCCGCCCCTGCCCGCCGGCTTTCTGGGCATGCCGAGTGCACGCCGGGCGCGCGACCACTGGCTGGCCACGCTACAGGCCAGCTTTGAGAATTTCTGCGAACAGGTGATCAAGGCCGAGCGCTTTGGTGCGCCGCCGCCTTGGCTCGACCCCTATGGGGCCGAGGCCATCGACGAGTTCTTCGCCGTGGCCAGTGAAGCCTATTTCGTCAACCGCACGCAGTTCGCGCGCGACTTCGCGACACTGTTGCCCTTGTTCGACGCCTTTTACCGACCCGGCGCCTGAAGGCGCCGGTGGTGAAGATCAGCGACGCAACAAGACCTTCAGGGCATTCTGCAGGCGCCGCGCCTGCTCAGCCTCGAAGGCCGCGCCCAGCACACGCGCCGCATCCTGGCCCCAGGTCTGAGCCGGCGTCGGGTCGTTGCGCTTGGTGAGCAACTGCAGTTGCAGGGCACGACGAGCGTCCAGTGCCGCCGCCGGTGTCGGCACCTCAGCGGCAATCTCCAGCCGCAGCAAGGCGGTGGCAGCCTCGCCGGAAGGCGCTGCCGACAAGGCCTGGCTCCACAAGCTGCGCACCGCCGGCGTGACCCGGCTGCCCAGCTCCTGCACCGTCGGCAACTGACTCGCATCGCGTTGCTCCCAGGCTGAGAGCAGATGCGTCAGCGATTCGCCATGGGCCTGGGCCGCCAGCTTCTTGAGCGCCAACTGGGCATGCTCCAGCGCCTCACGCTGGGCACGGAAAGCGGCATCACCCAGACGCGGCTGCTCACGGTACGACTCGCGCGGTTCACGCCGGCCGCCGCGTTCTGCGCCACGATCGGCTCCACGCTCATCGCGGCGACCGCCCTCGCGCCGCTCGCTGGGGCGGCCTCGGCCAGCCGGTGCGGCCGGCTCGGTCTTTTTCATGCCGGGACGGTCGTCGCCACGCACAGCCACCACCGGCTTGCGCGGTTTGGCCGGCTCGGCAACAGGTGCAGCGGTCTCAGTCGGCGCTTCCTCCGCTCCTGTTTCTGTAGCTACTGGCGCAGATTCCACGGGAGCTTGAGCCTGTTTTTCCTCAGAAACCGGAGCGCCTTCGGAAGCGTGCAGTGCGCTCTCCAACGCGTTCATGGCAGCCCGGATGGTCTGCGCATCGCCACCGGCATTGGCGGCTTCCAGCGCCTTGGCCGCTTCCATCACCTTGCGGTCGCGCTCGCTCATGGTGCTGGAGACCTTCTCGCGCTCGGCCGTCTTGCGGTTGAAGGCTTCGTCAATCGGCTTGCGGAAGGCATCCCACAGCTTTTGCTCATGACGGCGCTCCATCGGCACGGCATGGGCTTCGGCCTGCCAGCGCTGCTGCAAGGCCTTGACGGCGTCGATGCGCAACACGGGCGCCGCGCCCAGCACCGCCGCCTCTTCGATCATGGCCTGGCGGCGCTGCTGGCTCGCCTTTTGCACCGCTTCCAGCGGTGCGCTGGCCGCCGCCATGGCGGACTTCCACAGCGGCTGCAATTCGGCAAAGGCCTTTTCGCTCAAGTGGCCGGCTTCGCGCCAGCGCTCGGCGAACTGATGCAGAACGCGGCTAAAGCCCTTCCAGTCATCGCCGGCGGCGGTCGGGTTCGCCGCGGCCCAGGCCTTGAGTTCCTCCACCAGCGCGAGCCGCTGGGTCCGGTGTTCGGCCGCCTCGGCCCGCACCTTGTCCAGCCAGGCCTCGACCACCTTGTGCGCCTGGTTGCAGGCCTCGTCGAAGCGTTTCCATAGCGCGTGGTTGGGCACACCGCCCTGGTCGGTCTGTTTCCACTGATCGCGCAGGGCGCGCAGGGTTTCCTGCATCTTGCGTCCACCCAGGGCCTGGCCCTCGGGCCGGTTCAGCAAGGCTTCGGCCTTGCCCACCAATTCCTCACGCAGCTGGTCGGCACGCCAGCGCTGCCAGCCTTCGAGTTCACCGGCGGCCGCCAGGGCCGCATGGACCTGCTTGTCGAGCGCGTCGTCGATATGGCGGCCATGCTCCTTGAGCGCCTGGCGCAGGTTGGCGGCCGCACCGGTGCTGGCCTTGCCGTGGCCTTCGGCCACTTCCTGCTCCAATTTTGAGAGCGCCTCGCGCACAGCCGACGTGGCCTGGGCACGGATTTGAGGGTCAACCTTCGGCTTGGCCGGCTGCGGCGCCGCCTCAGGCGGCAGGCCGCGTGCCTGGCGCAACTCATCGGCCCACACCGGCACCTGCGGCAAGGCCACCGCCGGATCGGCTGCTGCCGAAACCGCCTGCGCCAGCGCGGCACTGAAAGCCTCCCACACCAGCGCCAGCTGCCCGCGCGAGGTCTCCAGTTGCGGCGGAAAACGCGCGTCCACGCTGGCCCAGTTGGCATCACCCGGCAAAGCCGCCGCCTGCTCCTGCCAGCTGGTCACGTCGGCACGCAAAGCATCGGCCGCGGCTTGGGCGTCCTTCCACGACTTGGTCGACAGCACCTCGATGCGCTGTGCCAGCAGCACCGCCGCCTCGCGCTGCACCTGCACGCGGTGCTGCAGATCTTCGATCACCTTGACCCGCTCGGCCAGTTGCACCTTGAGGCCAGCCAAGGGTTCGCGGCTCAGCGGCGCACCGGCCTTGGCCGCATCACGCTGCCAGGCCAGGGCGTCGGCGATGTTGAGCTTGCCGGCCTCCAGCAGTGCCTGGGCCTTGGCCGCCCACTCGGTCGCCATCGCCTCCTGCCCTTTGGCGCGGCGGATGTCGTCCAGCCGTTCGCGCAGCAGTTTGGCAGCGCCCTTGTCCTTCACACTGAGTTCCTTGAAGACCGCCTGCAGCTGTTCAGGCTCGGGCTCGCTGGCCAGCCACTCGCGCACGCGCGCCGCGCGTTCGCCGGAGGTGGCCGCAGAGAATGCGCCACCGGTGAGGGCGTCAAGTTGTTGGAGGTCGTTCGGTTTGGCAGGCACGGAGGAGTTCACGGTGAGCTCGGCAGCAAGGTGGATCGGAATGGGTTTAGCCGCGTATTGTCGCCCCGAACGGCGCTGCGCTTCATGCCCGGCGCATGTTTTTGCGCCGGGGGCTTATTTCATCGTCAGCGAAAGCTCGGCGTGGGGCACCCATTTGGCGTCAGCCGCCTGCGTTTTGGAAGCACCCAGGAACAGGCGGTCCAGGGGCAGTTCGCGGCTGACCAGATAGTCCTTCACCGCCACACCACGCGCCAGCGCCAGCTCTTGTATCTGTTGCTCGCTCACCGGAATGCTGGCCAGCAACAGCGTTTCCATCTCGGCCGGCGGCAGGTCCTTGGCAAAGCCCAGCAGATTGCGCGGCTTGGAGATCTGGGCACGGCGGTACACCGCCTTGAGCAGCTCCGGCCGTTCGGCCTGGGTCAAGGCTTGCACGGCATCGGCCGGCTTGCCGGCCACCACCGCCGCGCGCCGTTTCTCGGCCTGCATCAGCGCGCTCAGGCGCTCGCGCTTGTAGCCCTCGCGTTCGGCTTCCAGGCTGGCGGCGCCGGCCACCGTCACGGTCAGCGCCGGACGCTCCTTCATCGCCTTGGCCACCTTGTCCAGATTGGCTTGTGCCTCCGTGCTGAGCACGGCCGATCCGGATGCGAAAGGCACCACCCCGAGCTCGTTGTCCTCGTCGCCATCAAAGGCTGAAGCCAGCAAGGCAAATGGCGAGGTGATGGCCTTGGCGATCAAGTTCACGATCATCTTGAAAATGACGCCGCCGAAACTGAATTCCGGGTCGTTGAGTGAGCCGCTGATCGGCAGATTCAGGTCGATCACGCCATCGCTGTCGGCCAGCAGCGCCACGGCCAGCCGAACCGGCAGGCTGTTGGGGGCACCTTCGACCGGGTCGCCAAAGGTCAGCTGGTTGAGCACCAGCTTATTGCGAGCCGTCAGTTGCCCATCCGGATCCACCTTGTAGGCCACGTCCATGGCCAGCTTGCCGCGCTCGATGCCATGTCCGGCATATTTCACGCTGTAGGGCGATAAGGGCGGCAGCTCCAGATCGCGCATCTTGCCGGTGATGTCCAGCGCCAGCGGCTTGGCCAGCGGGTTGAGCTTACCCAGGATTTCGATGGTGGCCGTGCCCTCGGCTCGGCCGCGCAACTCCAGATCGGCCATGGCCGGTGCCGCACCGGCTTCGCCGCTGGGCGTCGCCGACGAAAAGGCACTGAGCCGGCCGGTCAACTCGGAAAGATCGGCACTGTAGTTGGGTTTGATGAAGCGGTCGGAAAAAAACACCCGGCCATTGACCAAGCTGACCGGCCCCATCTCGATCAACGGGGCCAGCGCGGCAGACTCTACATTGACCTCGGCCTTGGTCGCGGCGGCTGGCGCCGCAGTGGGGCCTGCCGGTGGCGCGGTTACGTCGGTCGCGGCTGTCGCCGCGGTCGGCTTCACGATGTCCTGCAAGTTGATGCGCCCGCTTTCGCTGATGATGACACGCGCATAAAAGTCGCTCAACGCGGTTTCTGCCACCGCCACTCGGGTCGCCTGTCCTGGTGCCAGCGCCACCTGAAGATCACGCAGGCTCAGCGCTTTCCAGCTCAGCAGCTCTTCGCTCAGAAAGGCGTCCTGTGTCTGGGTTGCCGTCGGCACCGTATTCGCCAGCAGATCTTCCAGCAGGGCATCGCCACGCAGCTTGAACACCGGGCCACGGGGCGTCTGCGCATAACGAACATCGCCCTTGAAGCCGGCATCCGCCCGCGCCAAGCGCAGATTGAGCACGTCCGTCAGATAGGGCATCACGGCATGCGCCGGCAGATCAACAGCCTGGACACGGCCCTGCACGGCCAGTGGCTGCATGGCCAGACTCCCCGTGAACGCCAGTTGCCCCGGCTCACCGCGGCGCGCGCGCATCCGGGCTGAGAGTTTGAGCGGACCGGGTTGGCGGCTGTCGGTGGCAAAGTCCTTCAGTTGCAACGACAGGGCCGAGATGTCGAACACCACCGGCCGCCCAGCAGCACGATCGGCATACCGGATCTGCCCACCTTCCAGGGTTGCATCGTTCACCGCCACCCGCCAGGGCGTGGCACCCTGGGACGCCTTGGCCTCGTCGGCGCGTCCCTTCGGCTTTTGCGTCGTGGCATCGGCTGTTGACTTCGGGATGGGCGTGGCCGGCTGCAACCAGCGCTGGAACATCCAGCGTCCTTCGCGGTCGCGTTCTACCGCCACCGAGGGCTGCGTGATGGCCAGCTTGGCCAATGTCACGCTGCGCTCGTCGAGCTTGATCTCGGCGCCCTGCACTTCAAGCAGGTTGAGCGACAGCGGCCAGGTGCGGTCCGTCCGGCTCTGGGCACCCAGCGTCAACTTGCTGGCCTCCAGCCGGGGCACTTGCACGTGCCACTGCCCCCCCTTCCATTCCAAAGCCAGTTGGGCGCTGAGGCTCCCGCTCAGCGCTGGCTCGATCACTTGCGCCGCATAGGGCATTGCCAGTGCCAGCGGCAGATTCTTGAGTTCAGCATGGACGGTGGCCACCTGTTCGCTGGCCTCCCCCTTGAAGCTCAACTGCGCCGAGGCAGGTGCGGCGTCCGTCTTGGCCGTCCGACGGTTGTTGCCGTTCGACGCGGTCCCACCCGCCAGTGCCAGCGAACCCGTGAAGCTGGCCGGCTGCCGCAAAGGCAGGGCCAAGGCCGCCGCATCCAGCGTCAGATCGCGCAGATCGATCCGGGCCGCCGGCGTCACCGCGGCATCGCGCCAGTGCACCTGGCCGCCGCGCACCGTGAACTTGGCCAGCGCCAACTGCCAGGCGCTGGCCGGAGCGGCTGGTTGCGCCGTTGCGCCCTCCTGCTTGGGCCGGGATACACCCTCGTCTTGAGGAAGCGCCAGTTTCAGAAAATTGATTGCACCGGCCTTGTCACGGCGGGCGTCCAGGGTCGGCCCCGTCAACTCGACCGACGCCAGTTTGGCGATCTGCTCCAGGGGCCGGACATCGGCCATATCGACCCGCAGGGCCTCCAGTGCCAGCAAATCCTGGCCTTGGGCATCGGCCAGTTGCAATCCCTTCAGTTCGATGACCCCGCTGAGTCGCACCGCTGGCTTGGGCGCCTGTTCGAAATGCAGTCGCACATCCGCCCCCGCCACTCCGGCCAGCACCTTGACCGGCAAGCTGGCTGGCAGGTAGGCCAGGTAGGGGCGCAGGTCCAGATTGGCGAGCTGGAGTGTGGCATCGGTCTTGTGCGAAGGCGCAAATGGCGTGGTTTGCACACTGGAATCAAAACGGCTGCCGTTCAGGAGAAAGGCCAGTCGGGGCTCGGTGATGACGTCACGGCGCGACGCCAGACTGCTCAGAAAGGGAATGCTGAGGTTCAACTCACGCACTTCGTGCGTGCGGCCGGCGCGCTGGTCGATGAAGTCGATCGAACCTGACTGCACGGCAATGTTGTAAAGGGCAAACCGGGGCAAGGCTACCGGGGGGCGCGGCGGGTCGGCCGGTGCCATGAGCCGCGCCAGGATATCGTCCACGTCATAGAGACCGTCCCCCTGGTGGGTCAGCCGCAAGGCCAGCCCCTCAACCCGCAACGCATCCACCACTGGCGCCAGCCGCAGCAGGGATTGCAGCTCGGCATCCAGATAGATACGCTTGATCTGCAACGGTGGCGCCGCGCCGGGGGGGCCGGCCACGACCAGATCGTCCACTGTCAACTCCAGCGACCAAGGGCGGAAGTGGACAGCGCCCAGGCTGACTTGGCGCCCCAGTTGTTCGCCAGCCAGCTTTTCCAGCTGGTTTTTAACCAGGCTAGGCACGATGGCCCAGCTCAATCCCCACAGCACCGCAATACCGGCAACAACCATCAAGGCTCGCCGCACCCACTTGTTCTTCTTGATCGAATCGAGCGTCATACGGTCGAGTTTGCCCGGGATACGGCAAAGATCAATTCCCGAGTTGAAAAAATTTGTCTTGCCGTGAAAACAAGAAAGCCCGGACGGTTGGCCTGAAGCCTGCCCGCCGGGCTTGACGGCTGGCTCAAGGCCCATGCCGTCTGGGTTACGCAAGGGGGAGAGTCGAGTCCCACCATGCGCAGGAGGCAAGGGATTGCCCCCATGAATCGCCGGGTTCTGTCAGTCCAAGACACCTATCTGGCGTGGACCGCTTACTGCCGACAGAGCTTGCCTGATGCGTCAGGCTCTTTCAATTTAGTCCCCCTGCTGGCGATTTCAAATCGGAATTTCAATGAAACCAGACGACTTGATTGGTCGATACCCAGCTCCGGAACAGAATATTAAAGGAATAACAAATCGATCTCTTATTATTGACCAGGTATATTGAAGCACTTAAAATTGGGCCAACCCTGCCCTAAGTCAGGGGGAACCCGAACCCGCTGCCGACCCCGGCTACATCGAATCGCTGCCCTCGCCAGAGGCGACCTGCAGGATTCTGATGACGTACCAACCCAGACGTGACACCTGTTCCGGACACTGCGACTTTTCTGCGGTGCCAAGGCACGGGCCCACGCGAGAAGAGGAAGTGCTATGACAGCGTTCAAAAAATTGAGCTCAGGCCTGCGAACTTTCGCCGCCGATGTCGCCCAAGGCTTTTTTGAAATTACCCACAACGGCTTTGCCCTCCTCGGGCTGGCTGTGATGTTTGCCACGATCACCCTGATCGCCCGTCCGGAACTGCGCCAGGCCGGCGAAGTGCGGCTGATGAGCTGGCTGCAAAGCCGCCAGATCGCCATCACCGGATTTGTGGTGGAAGCCGATGCCATTGAGCGTGCCACGGCAGCCAACCCCAAAGACCTGCCCAAGCAGCAGGCTGCGGTAGCCTATTGGTTGAGCAAGAAATACCGTGTCGCGCCCGAACCCCTGAGCGCCCTGGTGGCCGAAGCGTATGAAATCGGCAAACGCACCCAGTTGGACCCGACCTTGCTGCTGGCTGTGATGGCCGTGGAATCCGGCTTCAACCCGTTTGCCCAGAGCCCAGTCGGCGCCCAGGGCCTGATGCAGGTCATGACCCGGATCCACAGCGACAAATACGAAAGCTTTGGCGGCAAATTTGCTGCCTTCGACCCCGTGAGCAATCTGCGCGTGGGTGCCAAGGTGCTGCAGGAGTGCATTGAACGCGCCGGTTCGCTGGAAGGCGGCCTGCGCTTTTATGTCGGTGCCGCCAATATGGAAGATGACACCGGCTATGGCGCCAAGGTGCTGGCAGAGCATGCCCGCCTGCAACAGGTTGCCAACGGCCGCGCCGTGCCACTCCTGACGCCGCAAATCATCCCGGTCACGGCCCCCGGCAAACCCGAAGCCTCCACCGAAAAAGTCGCCCTCAGCTGAGGCCTTGTTAAGGTGGGGGACAGCGATGCCCTCGCCTGTCAGCTACACTTGAGGGGTACGCGACTGGCGATAGGCGCGCCACCCTCCCGGGCTGGCTGCGCTGACGTGGGACACCACAGGGAAGCGTGCCGCAGAACCACCGTAAGCTCTGTGTTCAGCCGTTCGCCTGGGCAGCCCCCGCATGACCGGGGGACCAGCGTTTTATCCGACTGCCATGTACAACCGAAACATCCTCGTCGAACAGACCGACCCTGAACTCTGGGCTGCCATCCAGGCCGAAAACGCCCGCCAGGAACACCACATTGAGCTGATCGCCAGCGAAAACTACGCCTCGCCCGCCGTTATGGCCGCCCAAGGCTCGCAGCTCACCAACAAGTACGCCGAAGGCTACCCCGGCAAGCGCTACTACGGCGGTTGCGAATATGTGGACGTGGCCGAGCAGTTGGCCATTGACCGCGTCAAGGCCATCTTCGGTGCCGATGCCGCCAACGTGCAGCCGCACTGCGGCGCATCGGCCAATGAAGCCGTCTTTCTGGCTTTCCTGAAGCCGGGCGACACCATCATGGGCATGAGCCTGGCCGAAGGTGGCCACCTGACCCACGGCATGGCACTCAACATGAGCGGCAAGTGGTTCAACGTCGTTTCCTACGGCCTGAACGCCAAGGAAGAAATCGACTACGACGCCATGGAAAAGAAGGCGCACGAGACCAAACCCAAACTCATCATTGCCGGCGCTTCCGCCTACAGCCTGCACATCGATTTCGCCCGCTTTGCCAAGGTCGCCAAGGACGTGGGCGCCATCTTCATGGTGGACATGGCCCACTATGCCGGCCTGATTGCCGCTGGCGTCTACCCGAATCCGGTACCGTTTGCCGACGTGGTGACCTCCACCACCCACAAGAGCCTGCGCGGCCCGCGCGGCGGCATCATCCTGATGAAGTCCGAGTTCGAAAAGGCCATCAACAGCGCCATCTTCCCCGGCCTGCAGGGCGGCCCGCTGATGCACGTGATCGCCGCCAAGGCGGTAGCTTTCAAGGAAGCCATGGCACCGGAGTTCAAGACCTACCAGCAGCAAGTCGTGACCAACGCCCGCATCGTGGCTGAAACACTGACCCAGCGCGGCCTGCGCATCGTCAGCGGTGGCACGCAAAGCCACGTCATGCTGGTGGACCTGCGCTCCAAGGGCATCACCGGTAAGGAAGCCGAAGCCGTACTGGGCGCCGCCCACATGACCATCAACAAGAACGCCATCCCGAACGACCCGGAAAAGCCGATGGTCACCAGCGGCGTGCGTATCGGCACCCCGGCCATGACCACCCGCGGCTTCAAGGACGAGGAAGCCCGCGCCACCGCCAACCTGATTGCCGACGTGCTCGACAACCCGCGCGACGAGGCCAACATCGCGGCCGTGCGCGCCAAGGTCAACGCCCTGACTGCTCGCTTCCCGGTGTACAAGTGAACGCCCCCCTGAGGCGCTGCGCGCCTTCCCTCCTGAACGCCATCCTTCGGTGGCAGGGGGGACGCACCCAGTGGCCCGGCCGAGCCGGTTCCACGGGTGCCCGCGATCAGCTCCAGGCTTTCACATACCGAGGCTACAAACCATGAAATGCCCGTTCTGCGGTCATTCGGAAACCCAGGTCATGGAGACCCGGATCTCCGAAGACGGGGATTTCATCCGCAGGCGGCGCCAATGCGGCGCCTGCGACAAGCGCTTTACCACCTACGAACGGCCGGAGGTCAACTTCCCGGCCATCGTCAAGAAAGACGGCCGGCGCATTGAATACGAGCGCGTCAAGCTGCAGGCATCGATGAACTTGGCGCTGCGCAAACGCCCGGTCAGCACCGAGCAGATCGACAGCGCCATTGAGCGCATCGAAGAAAAACTGCTCAACCTGGGTTTGCGTGAAGTCCCCTCCACCCGCATCGGCGAGCTGGTGATGCGCGAGCTGAAGAAGCTCGACAAGGTGGCCTATGTGCGATTTGCCAGCGTCTACCGCAGCTTCGAGGACATTGATGAGTTCAAGATGTTGGTGGATGAGGTCAGACGCTAGGCCTGAATCTCTGACCTTATTTCCAGCAGTCCTGCACTGACATCTCTGACCCGCTACGTCCCTTGACGCCCGTATTGGTCAGCGTGAGATTGCCGCATTTGTCGGTAGTCGCTGTTGTCGCGGTCAATGTGTACGAATTAACAGTGGCAACCACACCTAATGTATAGCGCGGCGAACCCGCTGGAACATTCTGCAACCGGGCTGGTAGCGCTGGGCTCGTCGTACCGGCAGCATCTGTCGTATAGCGGCTGTTGGCAGCATAGAAACGTTCCATGAATTGCTGCGCCTCCAGCAGGGCGGTACGCGCCTCGGCACGATACCCCCTCCGCAGGTGCTCGACATAACTAGGATAAGCCAGCATGGATAGAACACCGACAATCGCCACCACAATCATCAATTCGATTAACGTGAAACCCGACATGGCTGACCGAGACGAAAAGATGGGCCTAGGGTGCACTGAATGCATGATTCAAACCTTGTGACGAGTCAACGAATGGGGGGGTTAATAATGCGCCGCCAGACACGATCCTTGAGTACCCTTACACCTACCGTGCTCTGCGTTTCCTGAATGGATGCACCAAACTGACCTGCTGTATTTTGGATACTGAGCTTGGTCGTGCAGATGCCGGAAACACAGGTCTGCTCACCCCTGACCACCGCATCTATACCATCTGCGCCTGTTGCATAGCCGGCAACTCGCGCATCGTCGCTGCCAAATACCCCATCCCCATTGGTATCAAACATCGGGTATGACGGGTTCACTCCATCCTCGACGCCAAACATCAGATTCAAGCCGGAACCTGCTGCCGTGTCGCATACTTGCACATTGCGAGCAGGCGCAACAGCGCTAACCAAGGCCACGGACGAACTTACGCGTTGCAGCGGGTAAACCACGCGCAAGCCGGTAATGACATCTAGATCTAGCACCCAACCACGCTGGGCTGTCCAGTTGACCGCAGTTCCTGCGAGCGAATAAAAAATGGCACCGCCAGCACCATTGACGGCAGTGATCGTCCGGGGCTCCAGAACACTC
This sequence comes from Curvibacter sp. PD_MW3, assembly GCA_002633085.1. Lineage (GTDB taxonomy): Bacteria > Pseudomonadota > Gammaproteobacteria > Burkholderiales > Burkholderiaceae_C > Hylemonella. Next base: position 87,792 of record NSIV01000008.1, on the reverse strand, counting down.
CGTCCCATCGGCCGAGGCAACGTGTCAGCAGCCTTGTCCCAAACAGCGTAGATGGATTGCACAGCGGTCGAATCGGCATCGGCCGTGGTGTTCAAAACGCCCGTACCGAACACCACGAGCTTGCCCCCTTTGGAAAAATCGTAAGCAACTGGTGCCTGCGTAATGGGTTGTGACGTCCCGCCCGAACTGGCGGCTGCGAAGAAAGCTGCTCCGCCGGACACTTGAAAGCGGCTGGATGCGGAGGCCAGATAGTCAAACTTCCACAGGCTGCCTTTCAAGTCCCCGGCGTAAAGAGTCGTAATCTGCCCGCTGCTGTTCCGTACAACGCCAACTCCCCCCAAGCCATTGGCACCAGAAGAGTCCACTGTCAGCGTCTGCGCAACACCGGTTTCCAGGTTAACCACAAACAGCACGGCGTTGCCCGAGGTGCTATAGCTTCCATTGCCAAATATCGCAACCCATTCACCATTGGGCAAAACTCCCACCTGCACCGGTGCGGAGATGTAGCCCATATCGCCATTATTTGCGCTGGATAACTCCCACCGTATGCTGGAAGCACCCAAATTGACATTGTCAGTGACATCCAAAGCGAACACGGCTCGCCCGCCCGCACCCAAGGTTCCCAACAGGTAATTGCGCCAGCTGGGCGTGGAAGCTGCTGGCGCCTTAACATAAGCATCCGTCTCCATCAGGGGTCCATCAACAAAGAACTGGTGATAGAGCAATGCTGTTCCATAAGTTTTGTCACTCAGCTTCGACAGATTGGGATAGACCGCCTGAGGTACATAAGCGAATATTTCCTTGCCATCGTCTGCCGGCACAGCACCCAAGGTATCCTTGAAAGCATGCAGCATGCCATCATTGGCACCAACAAACAAAACGGCGGGGCGCGCCGCCTTCTGCGTCAGAAATGAAGAGTAAGCAGCGCCGCCACCTTGGGAGGTGGGCAGATTGATGTACCCCATATTCACCGCATCCTTGACCAATACGGGATTGGAATTGATGAAATCCCCCAGAATTCCCTTGCGCACACGAAATGGCTGGCTATCACCCTCCTTGCTCCTATCACCTCTCAGAAAATCCACAAAGGACGAGGTATAGGTACTGCCAACACTGCCGAGCGCAGCCTGATTGTCTGCCCCCATATCAGCCCAAGTAAAAGGCACGGCTGCTGATGGCGCGGTATCTGTTCGCCACGTATAGATATTGCGGCTACTCCACAAGGGTAATTTGGATGTCGCCGTCCAACTGAGCGCCCCAGCTTGGCCTGCTGAATCGAGTAAGTAAGCTTGGATATCTCCGTTCCAGTCGGAGGTCCGATACATAGGAATGTATTTGCGATTTCCGTCCTGCAGAATCGTTGATGCGGTCGCCACGCCAGCCTCACGCAACTCACGTTCCAGCGCTTGCCCCACCGAGTTCTTGATGGAGTCTGCCAGTTCCTTGGGATCTTTTGCACTGAAGAAAGTACCCCGACTATTAAGTGCCGAGTGCCACAAATCGTCGATCTCGTCCGTTCCCCAGACCTTGGTCCCATCTGTCAGTGCCGGCAAATCTACGGCAGGATTCAGCGTACCGCGCACCCCCAGACCGACCATGAAGTTGACCATGTGCTGCCAGAACGCCGGATTGTCAGCCGACGGCACCACGTTATTGGTCAGGTCGGTACGCAAATCCTTTTTCCAGTACTCCATGGCGTAATCAGCCAACCGGTCTGAATTGCCATCGCGATACGGACGGGGTGACACATACTGGTAAGTACGTCCCGGCCCGGTGATGACTGCGCCATTCGTATTGTCGGAATTACCGACCGAAGTCGTCGTCTGGTTCCAGTATCCATCTGTCACCATGATTTGATAGGCACGCCGGCAGGATTTGTCGACGGTGGAGTTGGTCTGCCCCGGGTTATCAGACCACGGGCCTTTGTTGTCCGAGCGCTTGTAATACTCGCCAACAGCCCGCATAGCACGCGGCAACGGCGTACTACCACTGGCTGGCAAGGCCTGTACCCAGTTGAATAGATTGGCCTTGGCCGTACTGTCGAATGCCCGGACTCCCGACTCAATCACCGTTGTATTGACGCCATCGATGCTGCGACTGCTACCCTGATTGATGCGCCCCCAGCCGATGCGAAACGTATTTTTTGCATCGGAAAATGCCTCTAAAACAGAACCCCGGGCCAAAAGATTACGGGTACGGTAATAAGTAAACCAGTTGGAGAAGTTCTGACGCTCTTCCGCCTGAGTACAGGACGTTCCAGCACAATCGGTGCGGCCAGAGTACTTGGTGAAACTAGTTCCTGAGTTGATGGAAAACTCGGTGTAGTTTGCTGCGTTGGAGGGATCCAAATACGCACCTGAGCCATCTTTTTTCAGCCGGTAGTAAAGTCCTGGGTCGTAAGACACTGCGGAACTCGTTGTCCCGCAACTGGATGAGGAACTGGTGCGGTAGCACCAAGTCAAACCGGTGTTAGTGATGCTCCTCGAATTGGTCAGATTGACAGTTCCACCTGTGTTCGGATTCATGGGATCCAAGGGTGCCGCAGCCGCGGAATACGCGGACATTCGTCCCCCAGTTGCCACAGCCCAGGGGTCATAGCGAATCTCTGGGTTGTAGTAGACGGTGTTGGTATCGGACGACCGCAGCAAACGCTGACGGTAGTTGGAAGACCCAGGAACAGCGGCCACCGTCCCGATAAAATTAACAATTACCGATGAGTTTTCGCCGGGATCCATCCGCGCACCATTGCTCCCGATCGGATTTGCAATCGTGTACGCCCCGACATAAACCGTCTCTTCAGGCATATGGGACCATGTCATGGACCCTGAGTCGTCCATGGTCAGCATGATGTTAGGTGGCACACCGCCGCCATCGCGACTGAGCAATGGATCTTGAGAAGGTGCTGTCTGGGCCATTGCAGTGGCCCCGACCAACATAGACAGCATGAGTACAGCTTTCACAGAAAGCAATTTGGACAGGAAAGACATGTTCACTCTTCCTTCAGTTCAATATGACCGTTGATTGCAGCCAAACGACCGACCCAGAGGCCGTAGCACCGGTCGCCACATCGGCCTTGTAGTCAGGGCTGAAGCCACGGGCCGTAATAACGTAGGCCATATTGGCATCCGCCATTACCTGCTTCTCCGCCACGCATTCCGGCATGACCGAGGGTTTGAAAGAGCTATCTGTCGATTTGACCTGGGACTCCGGCAACACTGTTTTGGAAGCGGATGCACCGCCTCCACCGGTCCAGGTAGCCGCCTGATTCCAAGCCGGATTTGCACCGTAAGCTGTCTGAACAATGTTGACTTCCGCCAGCGTGGCAACTCGGCTGGCATCGGCCTTTGCCAATTCGGCTTCACAGAAACGCAAAGCAGCTTCCGCATACTGCTGAGCCAGATTCTGGATGCGGATGTTATTGGTCAGCTTTTCGCTGGAAGTGGCATTCCTGATCGCCGCAGCAGAGGTAATGCCAATAATGACCAGCATCACCAGCACAATGATGAGTGAAACTCCAGCCTGTTTCCAAGCTGACGGCATAGGTCGACGGGTAGACTTGAATTGCATGGACAACCTCAGAAAGCCATCTTGTTGCGCAAGGTCGTCGTCGTGAAATACGCACGCCGGGCAAAGCGGTCCACCGAGGTTTGCGACACGGAATCACAATCCAGGTAATTTAGTGAATCTTCGGCATCAAGCACAGGCTCACTGCTACGCATGAGCATGCAGGTGCGGACGCTGACCACCATACCCCAGTCAGTCACGTTTGCAGCACTGACGTAGCGCACAACCTGCCGCGGGTTGGCCGCATTGGCTTCGCCGTACCAAATCTTCAAGGCTTCCACATTGTCAACCAGTGGCTGACCGGTCGCACCTTGACGGCTGGCACAGTGCAGTTCCGGACGCCCCACCGCACTCGTGGCAAGGTAATAGCGGTTGTAAGAAAAGTAGAACGTTGCCGTTCCAATCGGCGTGGCAGGCAAGCCATTGCCAAGACAATCCGAAGGCACGCCAGCAGAAGTTGGCACCGTATTGGTGGCATCCGCCTCGTACACGACTTCGATGGCGGGGCCTCCCGTGCCGACCGCACAGACCACATCACTTGTGGTATTGGGTGAAACAAAGCCGTTGTCGCATCCCATGACCGGTCTTGCTGAATAAGAGCGTACAAACGTGGCGCTCCCGTTGACCCCTGTAGGTGAGGCATATCCAGCCTGGAGCAAATCACGGCTCACCATACTCATGGCGACTTGTGCGTTCTCATTCATTTCAGCATAGGCAACCTGCAATTTCCCTGTCCGACCAGCCCCAAGGTAGCTGACCAGAACGGCGCCAACGACCACCAACCCGATGACCAAAGAGACCATGAGTTCGATCAGGGACATACCCCGCATACGAGAACGAAATACCCGCTGTTTCATAGATTGATCCGGAAATAGCTGCAGCGGATACTGAAATCACCGCCTCGGTTCAGGCTGTCTGGGCACTCTGCGGCCAATGCCGGCGCTTCATCAACTGCAGCCACTGCAGGATCGCGCCAAATGACCCACAAATCCATAGCCACCTCACCTGCCTGACGTCGCAGGAAAACAGACCCATCAGGCAACTGCTCTCGAACCAAAATGCGCCACTGCCGCAGGTCAAGATCGGCAATTTCTGCCGCCGAGCAATTACTAGCCCCTGTATTGCAAAGCTGCGCCGGCAAAGTAGCCACAGCCGCCTGACCAGCGAAGTCTGTGGTGAAGTCGTAATTGCCAGCAAAAAAACCTGTCGGCGCAGGATTGGTAACGCCTTTGTTCGCCCGAATACGTTCACCCATGTCATTGGCCAGTTGCGTCGCTGTGGCACGGTACTGCGCCATCTTGGTATAACGCACGGAAGCCGCATTAACACCCGCCAACGCCAACAAGGCAAATGAGGCAAGAACGATGGATACCAGCACTTCGACCATGGAAGCGCCGACCATGCGATCACGCCGGATCGGCTGACGCCACCGTCCAAACCTCATGAAACAGGAAGTCAGACGCATGATGTCGCCCCCTCTGCCTTGAGGGCTGCACGTCCTTGACTTGATATGCAAACGACACGCGCAGCGTTGGCCGCCGCCCCATCGGGGGTAAGAATGAACGTCTGCGAGGAAGCCCTCGCCCAACCACTTGGTAAATAGACAAAATTCAGACGGTCATTGGCCGGGTTGGTACTCGCGATAGATGCCATCGAAGGCAAAGCATCTTGGACACGCAGTATCTCGCCAACATCAACTGCACCGTTGCTATTGCCATCCGCGAAGACAATCCACCCCCCCTTCCAGCTTGCTGTAGGCGCGCACACATTTGGCACAGCGGGGCTGCACAGTGTCATACAACTCGAACCATTCAAGGAATTGCACACAATGACCGTGGAAGACCGTTTGAGCGCTTCGGATCGTGCATACCGCAGATCGCTGACCAATATATCGGCCGCAGACTGGACACTGCGTTTGACAAGCATTGATCGGAAACTGGGGGCCGCCAGGGAAAGAAGGACCACAGCGATCGTGACGACCACCATCAACTCAACCAAAGTGAAACCGGACTGACGCACTTTCATGAGCGGGAGCTTAACGGTGGCGGACTGAGCCGCCCCCTATCGCCCGACGTATGGCTTGGTTACCCCGCCAGACGGTAGACTTCGCCTAACCCATGAGTAACACCTGTGATTGACCATGCCCTTCAACTCGCTGCGATTGGACGAGTTATCTCCCCACCCAATCCCGCCGTTGGCTGCGTCCTTATTTCTGCCGACGGCCAGTTGCTGGGCGCTGGCTCCACCCAGCACACCGGTGGTCCGCATGCCGAGATCATGGCCTTGCGCGATGCGCAAGAACGAGGCCACAGTGTGGCGGGCGCCACCGCCTATGTCACGCTGGAGCCCTGTTCCCACCAGGGCCGCACCGGTCCGTGCTGCGACGCCCTGATCGCCGCCGGCATCAAGAAGGTCGTGGCATCTCTGACCGACCCCAACCCCAAGGTTGGCGGCCAAGGCTTCAAGCGGCTGCGCGCCGCCGGCATCGAGGTCGAAATTGGCCCCGGTGCGGCCGAATCGCGCGAACTCAACATAGGTTTCTTCAGCCGCATGGTGCGCGGTACACCCTGGGTGCGCATGAAGATGGCCGCCTCACTCGACGGCCAGACGGCGCTGGAAAACGGCACCAGCCAGTGGATCACCTCCGCACCGGCCCGGGCCGATGGCCACGCTTGGCGCGCCCGCGCCTGCGCCGTGCTGACCGGCATCGGCACCGTGCTGGAAGACAACCCGCGGCTGGACGTGCGGGAGGTGGATACGCCACGCCAACCCCAACTGGTGGTGGTGGACAGCCGGCTGGAAACGCCGCTGGATGCTCGTCTTTTCATAGCAGGCCGCGCAATCACCATCTATGCTGCGGTGCCAAACGATGCCAAAAAAGCAGCGCTGGAGGCGCGCGGCGCCACGGTCGTTTACTGCCCCGGCCGCCAGCCGGGCACCGAAGGCAAGGTGGACCTGGCTGCCATGCTGCGCGACCTGGCCACGCGCGAGATCAACGAGGTCCACGTGGAAGCCGGCCACAAGCTCAACGGCTCCTTGGTAAGGGACGGACTGGTAGACGAATTCCTGCTCTACCTGGCCCCCAAGCTGCTGGGTGCCGGGCGCGGCATGGTCAACATCGGTCCCCTGGCCGAGTTGTCCCAGGCGGTTGAGCTGGAATTCCGGGAAACGACCATGATCGGCCCGGATTTGCGCATTCTGGCCCGGATTCCGGGGCGAGACCGCTTCTAATTCGCGGTTTTGCCAGGCTGCCTCGGCCGGCAGCCCCATTCCCTGCGAAAATACGCAGATGTTCACCGGAATCATCACCGCAGTGGGGCGCATCGCCGCCGTCCACGACCTCGGCAGCTCTTTGACGCACGGCAAGCGCCTGACCATCGAGTGCCCTGCCGACTACCTGGCCGATGTGGGCCTGGGCGACAGCATCGCCCTCAACGGCGCCTGCATGACCGTCACCACCTTCGATCCCGCCGCCCACCGCTTCACGGTCGACATCTCGGCCGAATCCCTGGCCAAGACCAGCGGCCTGGACCGGACCGGCCCCATCAACCTGGAAAAAGCCCTGCGCGCCAACGACCGCCTGGGCGGCCATCTGGTGTCGGGCCATGTGGACGGCATCGGCCGTGTCACTCACTTTGCCCAGGTGGGCGAAAGCTGGGAATTGCGCATTCTGGCCCCACTGGCGCTGGCCAAGTACCTGGCCTACAAGGGCTCTGTCACCGTCAACGGTGCCAGCCTGACCGTCAACCGCATCCAGGACCAGGTCGAGGGCTGCGAACTCAGCATCAACCTGATCCCGCACACCGTGCAGAACACCGCGCTGGGCTCGCTGCAAGCGGGCTCCAGCGTCAACCTTGAAATTGATCTGATCGCGCGTTACGTCGAGCGCATGCTCGGCAGCGCCCCCACCTCCGAGAAAGCCACCGCATGAGCACCCCCACCCCCGTGGCCCCTGTGGCCATTTCCCCGGTCGAAGACATCGTGGCCGAAATGCGGGCCGGCCGCATGGTCATCCTGGTCGATGAAGAAGACCGCGAGAACGAAGGCGACCTGGTCCTCCCCGCCGACCATGTCACCCCCGAGGCCATCAACTTCATGGCCCGCTTCGGTCGCGGCCTGATCTGCCTCACGCTCACGCGCGAGCGCTGCGAATACCTGCGCCTGCCGCCCATGGCCGCGCGCAACGGCACCGTCTACAGCACCGCCTTCACCGTCTCGATCGAAGCCGCCGTGGGCGTGACCACCGGCATCTCGGCCGCCGACCGCGCGCGCACCGTGCAAGCGGCGGTGGCACCCAACGCCCGCCCTGAAGACCTGGTGCAACCCGGCCACATCTTCCCGCTGCAGGCGGTGGACGGCGGCGTGCTCATGCGCGCCGGCCACACCGAAGCCGGTTGCGACCTCGCCGCCATGGCCGGCTGCTCGCCGTCGGCCGTGATCTGCGAGATCATGAAAGACGACGGCACTATGGCCCGCCTGCCCGACCTGCAGTTGTTCGCCGCCGAGCATGGCCTGAAGATCGGCACCATTGCCGACCTGATCAAGTACCGCAGCCACAACGAGTCGCTGATCGAGAAGGTCGGCACCCGCACCCTCAACACCGCCTTCGGCGAATTCACCGCCCACGCATTCCGCGACAAACCCAGCCAGGGTGTGCACCTGGCGCTGGTCAAGGGCCAGTGGAGCCCGACCGATACCGTGCTGGCGCGGGTGCACGAGCCGTTGTCGGTGCTGGATGCGCTGGAAGTAAACCGTACCATGCACTCCTGGAGCCTGGATGCCTGTCTGTCGCGCATCAACACCGAAGGCCGCGGCGTGGTCGTGCTGCTCAACTGCGGCGAAAGCGCCGAGCAACTGCTGGCCCAGTTCGAAGGCACCGCACGCGCCAGCCACGGCCCGGAACGCGGCCGCATGGACTTGCGCACCTACGGCGTGGGCGCGCAGATCCTGCGCGACTGTGGCGTGCACAAGATGAACCTGATGGGCAACCCGCGCCGCCTGCCCAGCATGATGGGCTATGGCCTCGAAGTTGTCGGCTACGTCACCAAATAAAAACACAAAGGAAATTCATATGTTCGGCGCAGACAAAGGAAGCCTGGCTTCCGACGACCAGCGGCTCGACGGCCGCAAGCTCTACATTGGCATCGTGCAGGCGCGTTTCAACGAGCCCATCACCAACACCCTGGCGCAAGCCTGCAAAGCCGAACTCGCGGCCCTGGGCGTGCAGGACAAACACATCGACCACGTGCTGGTCCCTGGCGCACTCGAAGTGCCAGTGGCGCTGCAGGCCATGGCCGAACGCAACCGTTACGACGCCCTGATCGCCTTGGGCTGCATCATCCGCGGTGAGACCTACCACTTCGAACTGGTGGCCAACGAATCGGGCGCCGGCGTCAGCCGCGTCGCGCTGGACTACCAGCTGCCGGTGGCCAACGCCATCCTCACCACCGAAAACATGGAACAGGCGCTTGCCCGCCAGACCGACAAGGGGCGCGACGCCGCCCGTGTCGCCGTCGAAATGGCCAACCTGCTGGACGACATTCAATGAGCGACGAAAACCAACCTGCCTCCAAACGCCCGCCGCGCCAATCGCGTACCGGCCTGACCAGCACCGGCGCGCGCAAGGCTGCAGCCAAGTCGGGCCGCAGCCGCGCCCGCGAATTTGCGCTGCAGGCGCTGTACCAGTACCTCGTCGGCAAGAACGAGGCCAGCGCCATTGACGTCTTCACGCGCGATCTGGCCGGCTTCAACAAGGCCGATGCCGCGCACTACGATGCGCTGCTGCACGGCTGCGTGGCCGCGGCCGAGGAACTGGACCGCCTGATCACCCCGCTGCTGGACCGCAAGATCGCCGAAATCTCGCCGGTCGAACACGCCGTGATGTGGATCGGCACCTACGAGTTCCAGCATTGCATGGACGTGCCGTGGCGCGTGGTGCTCAACGAGTGCATCGAGCTGGCCAAGGAATTTGGCGGCACCGACGGCCACAAGTACGTCAATGGCGTGCTCAACGGTCTGGCGCCCACACTGCGCGCCGCCGAAGTGGCGGCGGACCGCGCCAGCCAACCTCGCGCGTGACCCTGCCACGCATGAGAATTGCGAGCCGCGCCCAGCGCATCGAACCCTTTTACGTCATGGAGGTGGCCAAGGCCGCCTCCGCTCTGGCCCGTGAGGTGGCGCACAGCGATGCGCCGATGATCTTCCTCAACATCGGCGAGCCCGACTTCACCGCCCCGCCGCTGGTGCAGCAGGCGGCCGAAAAGGCGGTACGCGACGGCCGCACCCAGTACACCGATGCCACCGGCCTGCCCGCACTGCGCGAGCGCATCAGCGCCTGGTACGGCCAGCGCTTTGGCGTCAACGTGCCCGCCAGCCGCATCGTGGTCACCGCCGGCGCCTCGGCGGCCCTGCAGCTGGCCTGCCTGGCCCTGATTGAGACCGGCGACGAGGTCCTGATGCCGGACCCGAGCTACCCCTGCAACCGGCACTTCGTCAGTGCCGCCGAGGGCACGGCAGTGCTGCTGCCCACCACGGCGGCTGAACGCTTCCAGCTCAGTGCTGACAAGGTGCAAGCGGCCTGGGGCGACAAGACCCGCGGGGTGCTGTTGGCGTCCCCCTCCAACCCCACCGGCACCTCGATCGACCCGGCCGAGTTGCGCCGCATCCATGAAGTGGTGAGCGCGCGCGGCGGCATCACATTGATCGACGAGATCTACCTGCCGCTGAGCTATGAGGAACGTTATGGCCAGACCGCATTGGCCATCAGTGACGACATCATCAGCATCAACAGCTTTTCCAAGTACTTCAACATGACCGGCTGGCGCCTGGGCTGGCTGGTGCTGCCCGAGGCCCTGGTGCCGGTGGTGGAACGGCTGGCGCAGAACCTGTTCATCTGCCCCAGCACCATTGCGCAGCATGCCGCCCTGGCCTGCTTCGAGCCTGAGAGCCTGGCCGAGTACGAGCGCCGTCGCGCCGAATTCAAGGCCCGGCGCGACTTTTTCATTCCGGCCCTCAACGCCATGGGGCTGAACGTGCCGGTCATGCCGGACGGCGCCTTCTACGCCTGGGCCGACTGCACCCAAGCCTGCGCCAAGCTGGGCGTCAAGGACAGTTGGGACCTCTCGTTCGCACTGATGCAGCAGGCCCACGTGGCCGTGACGCCGGGGCGCGACTTCGGCCACGCCGACACCGGGCGTTTCATCCGCTTCTCCACTGCCAACTCACTGCCACAGCTGCAGGAAGCGGCGGCACGGCTGCGCACCTTGCTGGCCTGAGAACACCATGGCTTTCGAACTTCCGATCCGCGTCTACTGGGAAGACACCGATGCCGGCGGCATCGTGTTCTATGCCAACTACCTGAAGTTCTTCGAGCGCGCCCGCACCGAATGGCTGCGTTCGTTTGGTATCCATCAGCAGGCCCTGCGCGACAGCAGCGGCGGCATGTTCGTGGTCAGCGAAACGCAACTCAAGTACCACCGCCCGGCCCGGCTCGACGATGAACTGTTGGTTACAGCCCGCCTACTGGAAAACGGGCGCGCATCGCTGACAATCGAGCAGCAGGCTTTTCGTAAAACCACCGCTGGCACCGAACTGCTGTGCGAGGGCACCATCCGCATCGGCTGGGTGGACGCCGCCACCGTGAAACCTGCAAGAATTCCGCAATCTGTACTGGATGTCCTGAAATGAACCAAGAACTGTCCATCATCCAACTGGTAATGCACGCAAGCTGGGTCGTGCAGCTGGTGATGCTGATCCTCCTGACCATGTCGGTCGCCAGCTGGGCCGCCATCTTTCGCAAGCTGTTCTCGATCAAGCGCGTCAAGTCGCTCAACGACATCTTCGAGCGCGACTTCTGGTCCGGCACCAGTCTGAACGACCTGTTCGCATCCGCCTCGCAGAACGCACGCGCCGCCGGCCCGATGGAACGCATCTTCGCCAGCGGCATGCGCGAGTACCAGAAACTGCGTGAGCGCCGCATCACCGATGCCGGCACTCTGCTCGACGGTGCCCGCCGCGCCATGCGGGCCAGCTTCCAGCGCGAGATGGATGTGGTCGAGTCCAGCCTGTCCTTCCTGGCCTCGGTCGGCTCGGTCTCGCCCTACATCGGCCTCTTTGGCACGGTCTGGGGCATCATGCACGCCTTCACCGGCCTGGCCTCCATGCAGCAGGTGACGCTGGCCACCGTGGCCCCCGGCATTGCCGAAGCGCTGGTGGCCACCGCCATCGGCCTGTTTGCAGCCATTCCGGCCGTGATCGCCTACAACCGCTTCGCCCGCGAGATTGACCGTGTGTCGATTCACCTGGAGACTTTCATCGAGGAGTTCTCCAACATCCTGCAGCGCAACATCGGCTCCGGCGCGCTGGCTTCGCCCTCAGGCCGCTAAGGAGAAGGGTATGCCCTCCGTCGCCAGCCGCGGCCGCGGCCGCCGCACCATCAATGAAATCAACATGGTGCCCTTCATCGACGTGATGCTGGTGCTGCTGATCATCTTCATGGTCACGGCACCGCTGATCACGCCCAGCGTGATCGACCTGCCCAGCGTCGGCAAAGCCGCCAAACAGCCGGACCAGATCATCCAGATCGTGGTCAACAAGAACGACACGCTGGAACTCAAGGTGGAAGACAAGACCAGTTCCCTCAATCTGAAGGAACTGGCCGCCGCCGTGAAACAGGCCCAGGGTACGCGCGACAGCGCGGCCGCCGCCAACTCGGCCGTGGTCATCAGCGCCGACAAGAACGTCAAGTACGAAACCGTGGTCAAGGTGATGGACACGCTGCAGCGCGCCGGCATCCAGCGCGTGGGCTTGTCGGTCCAGCTCGCCAACTGAAGTTTTCTTCCGCATGCACGCCCCCGCCGACCGCTTCGAGTTCGCGCCCCCGCCCCCGCCGGGGCTGATGCGCGCCTTCTCGCTCGCGGTGGTGGCGCATGTGCTGCTGCTGGCCGCCCTCACCTGGGGCGTGAGCTGGAAGCGCGACGCACAGACACCGGCGGTCGAGGCCGAGCTCTGGTCTGCCGTGCCACAGCAGGCGGCACCCAAACTGGTGGAAGCGCCACCGGAGCCTGAAACCAAACCCGCACCGCCGCCCCCACCGAAAGCCGAACCCGTGGTGTCGCAAGCCGACATCGCCCTGGCGCGCGAGAAAGAGCGCAAGGTCAAGGAAAAGCTGGAGCAGGAACAGCGCGAAAGAGAACGCGAAAAGGAAAAACTCGCCCAGCTCAAGCGTGAGCAGGAAAAACGCGAACGCGACAAGCTGGAGCGCGAGAAGAAGCTGGCCGAAGAGAAGAAACAGAAAGAGCTGGACGCCAAGAAGGACAAGCTCAAGGAACAGCAGGACGCCGAAAAACTGAAGAAGATGCGTGAGGAAAACCTCAAGCGCATGGCCGGCCTGGCGGGCGCCACCGGCGGCCCGTCTTCCACCGGCACGGCCCTCAAATCCTCCGGCCCCTCGGCCAGCTACGCCGGGCGCATCATCGGCCGCATCAAGCCCAACATCGTGTTCACCGAAGACATCAGCGGCAACCCAGTGGCGGAAGTGGAAGTGCGCACCGCCCCCGACGGCACCATCGTCGGCAGCAAGTTGCTGAAATCCAGCGGCGTCAAAGCCTGGGACGAGGCGGTGCTCAAGGCCATCGACAAGACCGAGAGGCTGCCGCGGGACGCCGATGGGCGAGTGCCGCCGGCGCTGGTGATTACGTTCCGGCCGCGGGACTGATTTTTTCTCCGGTTGTGTCGTGGGTGTCGGGATGTGCGTCCTTACGGGAGCGCGCATTCGCGTATCTAAGCGCTTCTCCATTCAGAATCATGCAAGGGCTCTGTCAACGCACAAGATTCAAATGCCAACAGCCAATAAATATTTACTTGCGCTCCACCTTCTTTTCGGGACTGCCGCTGCATGGGCGTTGAGTGTTGCTACTCAATATCAAGTGCTTTGCTCACGTGACTACATTGCGGTAGCCACAGTTATCTCGGCGAACGTTCCTATGTGCCAAAGGTTTGATCTTCTTGGAAGATGCACCACGTCAATACCGTGGCAGTATGAGGTTTCTATAACAATTGACAGACTTCTCGCCAAAAAAAAAGCTTCCGTCTCGGAGCGGAAGAACTCATACCTTCCCTCCATTGGTAATTCATACAAGGGAATCGTCAAAGGAATACTGATTCCAAATATCGATCTTCGTTTCGATGCGCCCTCAAATGCGATGAGCCTGATATCGCAACATCAATATGAAGAAATCCAACGCGGGAGAGACATGACCGCCGAAACGACCATCAGGGAGTATTTCGTTGGGAAGCAGTTCATCTTTGTGTTTGACTTAGAAGATACAGAGTCAGCCACATTTACGTCTGTAGTGTGGCCCGGTGGAAAAGAGCATGAGAACTGGGTCCGAAACACGCTGAAAAGAATCGCACGCGAGCCCTCTTGGGCCCAGAAATCATGTGCGAGGTTGCATTAGTTCTTGCTGTCGTTTCTCATCAAAATTTTCAGTTCGCATGACTACAAGCACATTTGTCATCAGAACTGCTTCACAGAAATGGTGCATCCTGACGCTAGAACCACAAGGATGCGCCACGGCGCGTCCTTGTGGTTTCCGGTACCGGTTTCCCCCGCCGTTATGAGGAGGCGAGTAGCGCAGGGGCAAGCGGATCAAGAGCCGTGCATGTCTGAGCCCGCAGGGCGAGTTTGCGCGGCTCCCGCTTGACCCGAGCAACGCAGCGTACCGGCGCAGCCGGGCGACGAATCCGGCTCGCCTTCTCTTTGCTTACTTTCTCTTGGCGAAGCAAGAGAAAGTGAGTCGCCCGCCGGGGCGAGACCCGGCACGCCGGCCCCGTCAGGCACATCACACAACGAAACACCTCCAACAACACAACCCCACCTCAAGGCACCAGCGCCCAGTTAGCATCTCCCCATGCCCACAACCCGCCAGCACAAAGCCACCCTCATGGCCCCCGCCCTGCTGGCCTGGGTCGCCGGTGTCGCCCTGCAGCTGCAGCAACCCGAACTCTGGTCCACCACGGTTTATGGCCTTTTTCTGGCCGCAGCCCTCGTCCTGATTGTGCCAACAGCTATCAAAAACATATCATTCTGGCTGCGCGTGCTCAGCATCACCCTGGCCTTCGCCCTGCTCGGTTTCGCCAGCACCGGCCTGCGTGCCACCGTCTTCAACAGTCAGGGACTGACCCCGGCACTGGAAGGGAAGGACATCAGCGTCACCGGCCTGGTAACCGCCATGCCGCAGTACAGCGAAGCCGGCACCCGTTTCCGCTTCGAGATTGAAAGCGCCCAACTCGACGGCCAGCCGGTGCGCTTGCCACCGCGCCTGCACCTGGGCTGGTACGGTGGCGTCTGGGGCGGCGGGGAGCTGCTGGCCGATCTCCAGCGTGCGCCGCAACCACTGCAGGCCGGTGAGCGCTGGCAGATGACGGTGCGGCTGAAGGCGCCGCATGGCGGCAGCAACCCGCATGGGTTCGACTTCGAGCTTTGGCTGTGGGAGCAAGGCCTGCAAGCCACCGGTTATGTGCGCGCCGGCCCGCGCGACACGGCCCCGCAGCGGTTGGCGCCTACATGGTGGCACCCGGTGGAGCGCCTGCGCCAGCAGGTGCGCGATGCCATCTTCGAACGCCTGCTGGCCAGTGGCGGGGACGAACGCGACCGTGTGCGCCTGGCTGGCGTGGTGGCCGCGCTGGTGGTCGGTGATCAGCAAGCGATCGACCGCAGCGACTGGGACGTGTTCCGCGCCACCGGTGTGGCACACTTGATGAGCATCTCGGGCCTGCACGTGACGCTGTTTGCCTGGCTGGCGGCCATGGCCATCGGTTGGCTGTGGCGGCGCTCACCGCGGTTGTGCCTGGCCTTGCCGGCGCCCAGTACCGGCCTGCTGGGTGGGCTGCTGCTGGCCACCGCCTACGCGCTGTTCAGCGGCTGGGGGGTGCCGGCGCAGCGCACGGTATGGATGCTGGCAACGGTGACGCTGCTGCGCCTGTCGGCACGGCGCTGGCCCTGGCCGCAGGTCTGGCTGCTGGCCTGTGCCGTGGTCACCGCCTTCGACCCCTGGGCCTTGCTGCAGGCCGGCTTCTGGCTCAGCTTCGTGGCGGTGGGCGTGCTGTTCGCCACCGATTCAGGTGCGCGGCAACTGGCGCGGGCCAGCCTGCGGCACCGGGCCCAGGCCATGCTGCGCGAGCAGTGGATCATCACGCTGACGCTGACGCCACTCACCCTGCTGCTGTTCGGCCAGGTCTCGCTGGTGAGCCTGGTCGCCAATGCGCTGGCCATTCCCTGGGTGACGCTGGTGGTCACGCCGCTGGCCTTGCTGGGCGTGCTGCTGCCCCCGCTGTGGGAAGCGGCGGCCGTGGCGGTGCAGTGGCTGACCGGGTACCTGGGCCTGCTGGCCAGCCTGCCACTGGCCACGCTGTCGGTCGCGCAGGCGCCGTTGTGGGCCGGCGTGGCGGGCCTGTTCGGCGGCGTGTTGCTGGTCATGCGGCTGCCCTGGAGCCTGCGCCTGCTCGGCCTGCCGCTGCTGCTGCCCGTACTGCTGTGGCAGGTGCCACGCCCCCTGCCCGGCCAGTTTGAGTTGCTGGCCGCCGACATCGGCCAGGGCAATGCGGTGCTGGTGCAAACGGCCACGCACGCGCTGCTGTTTGATGCCGGGCCGCGCTACTCGCGCGAGAGCGATGCCGGCCACCGCGTGCTGGTGCCGCTGCTGCGTGCGCTCGATGTGCGGTTGGACCGCCTGGTGCTGAGCCACCGCGACAGCGACCACACCGGCGGCGCGGCGGCCGTGCTGGCCATGCAGCCGGCAGCCACCTTGCTGAGCTCCATCGAAGACGACCACGAGTTGCAAGCCCTGCGCCGCGCCAGCCGCTGCGAAGCCGGCCAGGACTGGGACTGGGATGGCGTGCACTTCGAGGTCTTGCATCCGACGGCTGAAGACTACGACTGGAGCCGGCGCTCCAACGCGCTGTCTTGCGTGCTGCGCATCAGCAACGGCACGCAAACCGCCCTGCTGACAGGCGACATCGAGCAGGCCCAGGAGGCACAGCTGCTGGCCCGTGGCGCGCCGCTGCAGGCCACGGTGCTGCTGATGCCGCACCACGGCAGCAAGACTTCCAGTAGCCTGGCCTTCCTCGACGCGGTCGCGCCTTCGCTGGCACTGGTGCAGGCCGGCTACCGCAACCGTTTTGGCCACCCGGCGCCGCCCGTGCTGGCACGCTACGCCGAGCGCGGGGTACGGGTGGTCGACACGCCGCATTGCGGTGCGGCGCACTGGCAATCCACGCAGCCACAGCAGGTGACCTGCCAGCGCGAGGTGGCCCGGCGCTACTGGCAGCACCGCATACCCTGAGGGGTTGGAATTTTTCCGCATAATGGCCGAACTGGAGACCATGTCATGAAAGTTGGGGATATCGACCGGGAGCTGGATGAGGCCAAACGCGAAGGGCCGCTGCGCGACATCGTCATCCCGCCCTGCCCCGAGCTGCTGACGGCGCTGCAGGCCGAAATGCAGAAGGCCGACCCCGACCCGGCCGAGATCGCCCGCATTGCCGGCAGCGACGTCGCCATGGCGGCGGCCCTGCTGCGCACCGCCAACAGCCCGCTGTATGCCCGCGCACGCCCGGCCAACACGGTGAGCGAGGCCGTGGTCATGCTGGGCATGGGGCAGGCCGTGGCGATCCTGACCGGCTTTCTCACGCGCCATGCCATCCGCATCAATTCACCGCTGGTTGAGCACTTCTGGGAAACCTCGACCCGCCGTTCGCTGGCCATGGCTTACATTGCACGCCAGCTCTACGGCATGAATGCCGAAGTGGCCCAGACCTGCGGCCTGTTCATGCACGTCGGCATTCCCATCATGCTGCAGGGCGTGCGCGACTATGCCGGCACCCTGGCCGAAGCCCTGGCGCGGCAGGACCGGGGTTTCACCGAAACCGAGAACGCGGTGCACCGCACTGACCATGCCGTGGTGGGTGCCATCGTGGCCAAGACCTGGCACCTGCCGCCAGTGGTGGCCGTCGCGGTGCGCCTGCACCACGACTTCACTGTGCTACAGGACAACGCGGTGCCGGCCGAGATCCGCAGCCTGGTGGCGATTGCCGCGCTGGCTGAACACCTGGTGGCCGACTTCGAAGGCGTGCAGCCGCAACGGGAGTGGGAGCAGCATGGCGTGCAATGTCTGGCCTGCCTGCAGATCGACGAGGCCGAAGTCGATCACTGGGTCGATGCGCTGCACTCGGTGTTCGAGAGCGTGACGCTGGCCTGAGCCAGCGCCTCGTTGGCGCGGCAAGGCGTTCGCATGGCGGCAGCCACCGCCTGGCCGAGTTCGATCACCGCCAGCGCGTAATAGCTGCTCCAGTTGTAGCGCGTGATGACGTAGAAGTTCTCGGTGCCGGCCACATAACTCGGCGCTTCCTCGCCGTTTTGCAGCTCCACCAGCGCCAACGGCCCGGTGTGGCGCAGACCGGCGGCTTCGAGCACGGCGCCCTTGGCGGTGAAGCTGGCCACCGGAAAGGTGGGCAGGATGTCGGGCGCCAGCAGCGCATCCTTGTCCAGGCGCTCCGGGTCGAAGCCAACGCTGTAATGGGTCGGCATGCCGGGCTGCCAGTTGAAGGTCCTGAAATAGTTGGCCACCGAGCCGATCACGTCGGCCGGGCTGTCGAACAGGTCGATGCGGCCGTCGCCGTCAAAGTCCACCGCGAACTTGGCCCAGCTCGAAGGCATGAACTGCGGCATGCCCATGGCGCCGGCATAGCTGCCACGCACACTCAAGGGGTCGGGCCCCTTCTGGCGCTTGAGGCTGAGCAGTTGCTCCAACTCACCGCGGAAGAAGCGGCTGCGTTCCGCGGCGCGCGGGTGCGTCGCCGGAAAGTCGAAGGCCAGCGTGGCCAGCGCATCAAGCACGCGGAAGCTGCCGGTCTGCTGGCCGTAGATGGTCTCCACGCCGATGATGCCAACGATGATTTCAGCCGGTACGCCAAAAACGGCTTCGGCCCGTGCCAGCGTCTCGCGCTGGGCCTGCCAGAAGCGCACGCCGGCGGCAATGCGCCGGGGTTCGATGAAGCGGCTGCGGTAGAGCTGCCAGTTCTTGGGCGTGCCCACCGGCGCCGGCGTCATGAGTTTGACCACCTGCGGCAGCTGGCGGGCCTGCCCGATGGCTTGCCGCACCCAGGCGCGGTCCAGGCCACGGCGCTCGGCAATGTCGTCGGCCAGCGCCATGGCCTCGGGGCGGCTGGCGTACACCAGGCTGGCCGGCTGCACGCGGCTGGCCTGGGCTTTCGGTTTCTTGGTATGTTTTGTGGCCATGGCCCCCGTGGAAACGGCGCCGGCAGCTATCAAAACAAGAGCAATTCGGAAAAATGTCGTGATCACAGGGGCCAGTGTAATTGTTTGAACTCGCGTCGCAACGCAGTCAGGCCACGCTTGGCGCCCTCGGCCGTGCCGGGCGCATAACGCAAGGCTTCGAGCCGCAGCAGCCAGTCACGCCAGGCCTGCACGCGCGGGTCGGTGGCGCCATGCTGGCGCGCCATGGCCTGGGCCAAGGCCCGTGGCGTCAGGTCGGGCGCAGCATGAGTCTTGCGCAGGCGCTGCTGCGCCGCCTCGAACAAACGCAACCAGGGGTCGTGCTGGCGCCGCTCCCACAAGGCCCAGGCTGCACCCACCAGGCTGAGCAGCACGAGGCAAGCGGCCATCAGTAACCCCAGGTCTTCCCAGCTGGGCGACTCGAAACCGAGGTCTCGCAACAGGTTGAGCTGGCGGCTCTGGGTGTAGTTCAGAACCCACTGGTTCCAGCGGTTGTTGACGGCCTCCCACACGGCGCGCAGGTTCAGCGCCACGGCCGGGCTGACGGTGTTGATGGCGGCAGCCACCACGCCACGCGGGGCCTGCAGGCGCTGCAGCGTGCCGATGCGCCCAGGCGCCACCGCGCCTGTCGGGTCCACGCGCAGCCAGCCCTGGCCGGCCAGCCATACTTCGGTCCAGGCATGGGCATCGCTCTGGCGCACGACCCAGAAATCGTCAACCGTGTTGCGCTCGCCGCCCTGGTAGCCGGTGACGATGCGTGCCGGGATGCCGGAGGCGCGCATCAGGACGACGAAGGACGAGGCGATGTGCTCGCAAAAGCCTTCCTTGCGGTCGAACCAGAACTCGTCGGCACTGTGCTGCCCGAAGACGCCGGGCTCCAGCGTGTAACGGTAGCCGCCGCTGCGCAAGCGCGCCAGGGCGGCAGCAATCAGGGCGTTCGCATCCCCTTGCGACTCGCGCCGCAAATCGGCCGCCAGCTGCAGCGTGCGCGGGTTGAAGCCGGCCGGCAGGTCGAGGTAGTCCTGCAGGCCGGCCATCGGCCGCAGCGGGCCGTGACGGAATTGCGGGTAGCTCTGCACCCGGTAGCGCACGATGTCGTGCAGCGGCGCATTGGCCAGCCACTGCAGCTCGCGCGTCATGCGCGGCGCATACGCCGGCAACTGCGGCGGCTCGGGCGTGGCATCGAGCACCGGCAGCCAGGGCCGACCGCTCGGCTCCAGCGTCACTTCATAACGCAGCGGCGTACCTGCCACCTGCAACTGGGTCGGCGGCTGCAGCGGGGCCGGAAAAGTCGGGCGCAGCGCCTGCCATTCGCGCCCATCGAAGCTGGAGAGCACCGGTCCGCGAAAGTAGAGTTCGGCTGAGGGTGGCGGGGCACCTTCGAAGCGCACGCGCAGGGCCACGCTGTCGTCCAGCGCCAGGCGGGCAATGCTGCCGACCTGCATGCTGCCCGACAGGCCGCTGCGCCCGCTCATGGCGTCGCCGGGTGTGCCCCACAGCGGCGCCAGGCGCGGAAACAGCAGGAACAGCAGCAGCATGATGGGTGCGCCCAGCAAGGCCATGCGCCCGGCCAGCCGGGCCGATTGCCCCAGCGAGGGACGACCCACCGGCATGTGGCTGTTGACCAGCGCCGTCAGCAGGCCCAGCAGACCGAGCAGCATGGCCAGCGCGGTGAGCAGCGACTGCGAAAAGAAGAACTGCGTCAGCATCGTGAAGAAGCCGAGGAAAAACACGACGAAGGCATCCCGTCTTGCGCGCAGCTCCAGCGTCTTGAGCGCCAGCAGCACCACGATCAGCGTCACGCCGGCATCGCGCCCCAGCAACGTGCGGTAGGTGGCCAGCGTGGCCGCCACGGTGAGCAGCAGCAGGCCGAACAACCACCACTTGCCTGGCAGCGGCCGCAGGGTCAGCGCCAGCCAGCCACGCCACAGCAACACGGCCGCCGCCAGGGCACTGCACCACCCGGGCAGGTGCGCCATCTGAGGCAGCATGATCCAGGCGATCACGGCCAGCAGAAACAGGGTGTCGCGGCTGTCGCGCGGCAAGGAGGCAAGCGGGTTCAACATGGGGGAGGAAACTTCTGATTGCAACAATACCCGACAATTGCCACGTTTGAATTGCGAATTGAAAGGCCCGCCCATGAACGTTTACGACAAGCTGAAAGAACTCAACATCACCCTGCCCCCGGTCGCCACACCGGCCGCGGCCTACGTGCCTTTTGTGCAGACCGGCAATCTGGTTTTCCTCAGCGGCCACATCGCCAAGAAGGACGGCAAGCCCTGGGTCGGCCAGTTCGGCAAGAACATGACGACGGAAGAAGGCCAGGCCGCTGCGCGTGGCGTGGCCATTGACCTGATGGGCACGCTGCATGCCGCCGTGGGCGACCTCAACCGCGTCAAGCGCATCGTCAAGCTGATGTCGCTGGTCAACTCGACCGGTGATTTCACCGAACACCATCTGGTGACCAATGGCGCCAGCGAACTGTTGGGCCAGGTGTTTGGCGAGAAAGGCGCGCACGCGCGCAGCGCCTTCGGCGTGGCCCAGATCCCGCTGGGGGCCTGCGTCGAGATCGAGCTGATCGCCGAACTGGCGTAAACAAAAAGAGCCTGCATTGCAGGCTCTTTTTTCATGTCACCGACTCAGAAGGTCAGAAGGTTTCCCACTCGTCCGCATCGGCCTTGGCGCTGACCGTTGGGGCGGGGGCAGGTACTGCCGCGGGCTTGTCCGCCGCCTTGGACAAGGCGGCTTTCGGTGCCGCCGGCGGGCTGTCCAGCTTCTGTGCCGGCGCCGGGCGCGGCGTGATGTCCTTGATCTGGCGCTGCGGCACTGCGGCCATGCCGTTGACCTTGAACACCGCCACCGCCTGGGCCAGCTGATCGGCCTGTTCGCGCATGCTTTGCGCGGCCGCCGCACTTTGCTCCACCAGCGCGGCGTTCTGCTGCGTCATCTGGTCGAGGTTGGCGATCGAATTGTTCACCTGGGAGATGCCGGCACTCTGCTCGCTGGAGGCGGCCGTGATCTCGCCGATCACATCGGCCACGCGGCGCACCGACTGGACGATGTCGTTCATGGTGGCACCGGCATCGGTCACCAGTTGGGTGCCGGACTCAACCTTGTCGACGGACGTATTGATCAAGCCCTTGATCTCCTTGGCCGCCTCGGCACTGCGCCCGGCCAGTGAACGGACCTCGCCCGCCACCACGGCAAAGCCGCGCCCCTGCTCGCCGGCACGCGCTGCCTCCACCGCCGCATTCAGCGCCAGGATGTTGGTCTGGAAGGCAATGCCGTCGATCACGCCGATGATGTCGGCAATCTTCTTGCTGCTGGTGTTGATCTCCTCCATGGTGGAGACCACCTGCTGCACCACCGCACCTCCCTTTTGCGCCACGCTCGAGGCGCTGGCGGCCAGCTGGGACGCCTGGCGCGCGTTGTCGGCGCTGTGCTGCACGGTACTGGTGAGCTCCTCCATGGCCGCAGCGGTGGACTGCAGATTGCTGGAGGTCTGCTCGGTGCGGACCGACAAATCGTGGTTGCCGGTGGCGATCTCGGCGCTGGCGGTGGCAATGCTGTCGGTGCTCTGGCGCACCTGCTGCACCATGCGGGCCAGCGACTCGTTCATGCGGGCCAGCGACTTCATGAGCGCACCGAACTCGTCGCCGCGCGAGGTGTCGATGTGGGCACTCAGATCGCCCTGCGCAATGCGCGCCGCCAGGTCGTTGGCCTGGTCCAGCGGGCGACGGATCGAACGGATCAGCACACCGGCCCCGACCAGGATCCCGACCAGGATGATGAGAACCGCAATACCGGCAATGCGCACCGTCATGTTGCGGGCCTGCCCCATCTCTTCCGAGTATTTCAAGGTGGCGGCCTCTTCCTGCTGCACCAAGTCGCGCAGATTAGCCAGGTAGGTGGTGACCGCCGGGTTGTACTGTTCCTTGATGACTTTTTGCGCCTCTTCGCTGTTGCCTTCGGACTTGAGCTGGCTGGCCTTGCCCTGAATCTCGAGCATGAGCTTCTGGCTGGCATCGATCTTTTTCATCTGTGCCAGCTCTTCCGGGCTCAGTGACATCGTCTCGATGCTCTTTTGTACCTCGGCCATTTTCTTGGCCGTGGTCGCCATCGCGTCGGTAAACGCCTCTTCAATGCCCGGGTCGAAGGTGGTGATCACGGCGCGGGTGCGCACCGCGTTGGTTTCTGCCAAGCCGGTCCAGACATTGGCCGCCTTCACGCGGTCGCTCAGCGCTTGCAGGGTCACTGTCGTTTCAGCCTGCAGCCGGGCGGAACGAACCGCAGCAAAACCAATCAGCACCGCCAACGAAAGAACAATGGCACTCACCGCCAGCCACAATTTCGTGGCAACACTCATATGGTTGAAATTCATGATGTCTTTGACTACTCCCCTGGAAACGACAAGTCATTCTATCGACGCAAAAAGTCGGTTCTGAATGTGAACCATCCGCAAAATCATCATCGGTCTGCCGGCAAACGTTCAATGGCTTGCCCGCGCACGGCTTCGAGCTGCCCTGCACCCAACAAGTGCGGCGCGATTTCAGCCAAGGGCATCAGGACAAAAGCGCGCGTCGCCATGCGTGGGTGCGGAATTGTCAGGGTCGGGCTGTCCAGCGTGAGGGCGTCATACAGCAGGATGTCCAGGTCCAGCGTGCGCGGTGCATTGAGGTACGGCCGCTCACGGCCGGCGGCCAGTTCCAGGCGCTGCAGCTCGGCAAGCAAGGCCTGCGGATCCAGGGTGGTGGCGACTTCCGCCACGGCATTGATGTAGTCCGGCCCGCTGGAATCGATTGGGGCGGTGCGGTACAGCGATGAAGCCTGCACCAGCCGGGTCTGCGGCAAGGTGCCCAGGTCTTGAACAGCCTGCCGCACCGTGCTGCGGGCATCACCCAGATTGGCACCCAGCGCGATGTAGGCCGAGATTGGCCGGGCATCCGCCAAAATCACTCGCCCGTATCCGGCGTCGGAGCGGACTCGCCCCCGCTTTTGGCGCCGCCGGAGCGCCGGCGCCGACGCCGCTTCTTCGGCGGCGCCTCACCACCATCGGCTTCTGCTGATGGTTCAGGCCGGTCAGCCGCCGACTTGTCTGCGGACGGACTGGTGTGCACGCGCGGTGCACGCGTGCGCTGGCGTGACTGCTGCTCCTCGCGCACCTGGTCCACCAGGTCCTGGCGCAGGTTGTCATCGGCCGTGCTGAACTCCTGCCACCAGTCGGCCAGCAACTCATCAATTTCACCGACATCGGCGCGCAGACGCATGAAGTCGAAGCCGGCACGGAAACGCGGCTGCTCCACCAGACCGAAGGGTGCGCTGCCGGCGCGTTTGTCGAAGCGCGGCTGCATCATCCAGATTTCGCGCATGTCGGCGGCCAGCTTGCCGCGGCCGGAGACGTCGCCGATGCGGGCGTCGAACACCTCGTCGATCGCGTCCTGCAAAGCCGGGTGCGAATGCTGGCGTTGTGCCATGCGCCGGGCCCAGCCATCGCGCACATCAGCCCACAGGGCACAGGCCAACAGGAAACTGGGTGCCACCGGCTTGCCTTCACCAACACGGCGGTCTGTGTCCTGCAGGGCGGCGTTGACAAAGGGTTGCTCGGCCCGCTCCACGATGACGTCAAGCAGCGGGTAGATGCCGCGCGCCAGCCCCAGTGCCTTGAGCTGCGCGATGGAGGCCAGCGCGTGGCCGGTCTGCAACAGCTTGAGCATCTCGTCAAACAGGCGGCTTTGCGGCACATCGGCCAGCAGTTCATGCGACTTGACCAGCGGCGCGGCGGTCTTGGCATCGAGCTTGAAGCCCAGGGCACTGAGCTTGGCGGCAAAACGCACGGCACGGATGATGCGCACCGGGTCCTCGCGGTAACGCGTGGCGGGGTCGCCGATCATGCGCAGCACACGCTTTTTCACATCCTTGAAACCGCCGTGGTAATCGACCACGGTCTGCGTTTCCGGGTCGTAGTACATGGCGTTGATGGTGAAGTCGCGCCGCGTGGCATCTTCGTTCTGCGGCCCCCAGACGTTGTCGCGCAGCACGCGGCCGCTGGAGTCCACGGCATGCTTCATGCCCGCGAGTTCACTCTTGCTGGTGCGCTCGTTGCCGGCCACCTGCTCGGCCGCCGCGTTATCCATGTAAGCACGGAAGGTCGAGACCTCGATCACCTCGTGCTCGCGGCCACGGCCGTAGACCACGTGCACGATGCGAAAACGCCGCCCAATGATGAAGGCGCGGCGGAACAGGCCCTTGACCTGCTCCGGCGTGGCGTCGGTGGCAACGTCGAAATCCTTGGGGCGCAAGCCGACCAGCAGGTCGCGCACCGCGCCACCCACGATGTAGGCCTCGTAGCCGGCATCCTGCAGGGTATGCACGACATTCAGGGCACGCTCGTCCACCAGTTCCGGGTCGATGCCGTGCACGGCCGCGCCAATTTCCTCGCGCTTGCCGAACGAGGGCTTCTGGCCGCGGCTGTTGGCCGCAGGCGATTTGCCCAGCAGCTTGTTGATAATTTTTTTGATCATGAGTTGAAGAGGTCCAGTATGCGCCAGCCACGCTGGGTGGCCAACAGGCGCAGGCGGTCGTCCGGATTGGTCGCCACCGGATGGTTCACATTTTCCATCAGCGGCAGGTCGTTGATGGAATCCGTATAAAAAGTGACGTCGGCATCGTCCCAGGTCAGCCGGCGCGCCGCCAGCCAGCCCTCGAAACGCTTGACCTTGCCTTCACGGAAAGAGGGCACACCCTGGATCTCGCCAGTGATCCAGCCAGTGGCATCGTGCACCAGCTCGACCGCAATCAGATTCTGCACGCCAAAGGCGTCGGCGATCGGCCGCGTGACGAATTCATTGGTGGCCGTGATGATCACCACTTCGTCGCCGGCCTGCCGGTGCTGCTGCACCAACTCCCGCGCCTGCGGCTTGATC
The DNA here is from genome assembly GCA_002633085.1 of Curvibacter sp. PD_MW3. Classification (GTDB taxonomy): domain Bacteria; phylum Pseudomonadota; class Gammaproteobacteria; order Burkholderiales; family Burkholderiaceae_C; genus Hylemonella. Next base: position 62,010 of record NSIV01000008.1, on the reverse strand, counting down.
GCCGGCTCGATGATCTCACGCATAAAGCGATCGCGCGCCGCCAAAGCCTTCTCAGCGCCTTGCAATCGCACCGCCTCGGTGGCAAAGCGCACGTAATCGTGCACATCGAGCGTGCCAGCCTGGTAATGGCTATAGAACTCGTCGTTGCGGCGCGTAAAGTCCACCGGATCGGTCCATCCGATGGTGGTGGTGAAGGTGCCCCAGGAATAGTCGGAATCGATCGGCAGCAGGGTGTGGTCCAGATCGAACAGGGCCAGTTTGGTCTTTTTTGTCATAGCAGTCACAGCCCCTCGTTCGCAGAGTCGCAGGCACGAAGGGTTTGGTTCGGGGAACGCCGTGGAACCGGCTTGGCCGGGCCACTGGCGTTGTCCCCCCCTTGGGGGGAAGCGGCGCCAGCCGCTCAGGGGGGACTTCATGTCTCTTCCAGCATCGCCTTGATCAATGGAATGGTGATGGCGCGCTGGGTCTGCAGGGCATAGCCGTCGAGATGTTCAAGCAGTTGCATCAGGCTGCCCAGGTCGCGGCTGAAACGCGTCAGCATGAAGTCCATCACCTCGTCGCCCAGGAAGACGCCGCGCTCATCCGCTGCCTGGCGCAACACGGCGCGGCGCTCTGGCTCGCTGAGCACCTGCAGCGCATACACATGGCCCCAGCCCAGGCGGGTGCGCAAATCCTCGCGCAGTTTGAGATCGGCCGGAGGCAGTTCACCGGCAGCCAGCACACCCTGATGCCCGGTCTGGGCATTGACGAACCAGTTGAAGGCCGCATGCTGCTGCACAGCGGTGTAGAGATGCACGTCGTCCATCAGCACCGCAGCCCAGCTCTCGTCGAAGGCCGGCGGCTCATGCACCGTGGCATCCAGCCAGCCGACCGTTGCACCCTGCTCACGCAAGGCCTCGCGCACGGCCTTCAGCAGATGCGTCTTGCCACTGCCGCTGCCACCCCACAAATAGGTCGGCACCGGCGAGCGCTGTGCCCTGTTGGACTTCTCACCGGTCCACAGCTGCAGATGGCGCAGGGCCGCCTCATTGGGGCCGGCAAAAAAGTTGGCCAGTGTCGGGCCGGTGGCCAGTCCGATATCGAGTGCGATCTGTTTCATTGACATCTCAGCCCCGATACAAACTGCTGTCCAGATAACGGCTGCGCATGCGCCGCACCGCGACCAGCAGCACGGCACTGGCCGGCAGGGCGATCAGCACGCCGACAAAGCCAAACAACTGGCCAAAGGCCAGCAGCGCAAAGATGACCACCAGCGGGTGCAGGCCGATGCGCTCGCCCACCAGCCTTGGCGTCAGAAAGAAACTTTCAATCAGCTGGCCGAGCCCATAGACGACCGCCAGCATCAACAGGACCTTCGAGGGGCCGTCGCTGACAGCGAATTCCAGCAGCCCCGCCAGTGCCGCCAAGGCCAGGCCGAGCCCGAAACCGACATAAGGCACGAAGATGGCCAGGCCGGTAAAAATGCCGACAGGCAGGGCCACATCCAGCCCGAACAGGCTCAGGCCCACGCTGTAATACACCGCCAGGAGCAGCATGACCAGTAACTGGCCGCGCAGGTACTGGCCCAGCACGTCGTCCGACTCGTCCATAAAGCTGTCGTAGCTGCCGCGCAGGTGCGGCGGCACCAGTTCGATCACACGCGCGACGAAGTGTTTCCAGTCCAGCAGCAGGTAGAACAGGGCCACCGGGATCAGGATCAGATTGCCAAACACGGTCAGCGCCACACTGCCGCCGATCTTGAGCGAGGCCAGCAGCGAGCCCATGGTCTCTTCCAGATTGGCATTGAGGTACTTCATGACCGCTGGCTTGATCGTTGCCAGATCGAGCGAGAACTTGATCCCGAAGGGCGCCAGCAGCGGCTGGAGCCAGCCATCGAGCTGCTCCAGCAAGAGCGGCACCTGTTCGCGCAACTGCGGCAACTCCTTGGCCAGGATCGGCACCATCAGCAGCACCACACCCAGCAAGACCAGCAGGAACAGCAGCTCCACCGACAACACCGCCACGAAGCGCGGAAACCGCCCACCGGCCAGGGTATCGAGCCGGTCCACCAGCGGCGTGAGTGCATAGGCCAGCACCGCCGCCACCACAAAAGGCGTCAGCACGGGCGCCAGCAACCACAGCGCCAATGCCAGCAAAACCGCCATGGCAGTCCAGGCAGCGGTACTTTTTTGGGTGGAGGTCAAAGGCATACGGGAGATGGAGGGGACGAAACCCTTAAAATCAGGCAAATTCTATCGGGGTCTGCACCCATTGCCGGATCCCGCCACCTTTCATGACCACATCCAACAGCTCCACTCCCCTTTCCTACAAAGACGCTGGCGTCGACATCGATGCTGGCGACGCTCTGGTCGAACGCATCAAACCGCTGGCCAAAAAGACCATGCGTGAAGGCGTGCTGGCCGGCATCGGCGGCTTTGGCGCCTTGTTCGAAGTGCCGAAGCGTTACCAGGAACCAGTGCTGGTCTCCGGCACCGACGGTGTCGGCACCAAGCTCAAACTGGCTTTTGAGTGGAACATGCACGACACCGTGGGCATCGACCTAGTGGCCATGAGCGTGAACGACGTGCTGGTGCAAGGTGCCGAACCGCTGTTCTTCCTTGACTACTTCGCCTGCGGCAAACTGCATGTGGACACCGCGGCGGCCGTGGTGGGCGGCATCGCCAGGGGTTGCGAGCTGTCCGGCTGCGCCCTGATCGGCGGCGAAACCGCCGAGATGCCCGGCATGTACCCGGACGGCGAATACGACCTGGCCGGTTTTGCCGTTGGTGCGGTCGAGAAGTCCAATATCCTGACCGGCCAGAGCGTCAAGCCCGGCGACGTGGTGCTGGGCCTGGCTTCCAGCGGCGTCCATTCCAACGGTTTCTCGCTGGTGCGCAAGTGCATCGAGCGTGCGGCCGGCAAGCTGCCGGCCACGCTGGACGGCAAACCGTTCAAGCAGGCCGTCATGGAGCCGACCCGCCTGTATGTGAAAAACGTCCTGGCCGCGCTGGCCAAACACCCGATCAAGGCGCTGGCCCACATCACCGGCGGCGGCCTGCTGGAAAACATTCCACGGGTGCTGCCCGAAGGCACGGCCGCCCACCTCAAAAAGGGCAGCTGGCCGCAGACCGAACTGTTTGCCTGGCTGCAGAAGACGGCCGGCATCGACGACTTCGAGATGAACCGCACCTTCAACAACGGCATCGGCATGGTGGTCGTGGTCGACGCCGCCCAAGCCGTCGCCACCGCGCAAACGCTGCGCGATGCGGGCGAACAGGTGTTCGAGATCGGCGTCATTGCAGCCCGTGGCAATGACGCCCCGGTTGTGGTGGCCTGACCCCCGCAATTCCTGCCAGGCAGGCTTCTACGCCTGAAAAATACCCGCCCCAGCGCCTGTCGGCAGGCTTCTGGGTGCCGGGTGCCATCGAGCTGGGCCACCGTCTGCTGACACGCCGGCTCTGACACACGGGCCGCAACCGCCCTCGCTCTAGCCCCTCTTCTCTCCTCATACCCGGCCAGGGTATACCAGCCGCGTTGTTTTGCTACAAAAACAATAGCTCCGTTGGTCCATTGGCTCTGGACGACTCTCGTTTTTTGTATCAGACTGTATCTTTCGCTCTGTTTCTGGAGTTTTCATGCCGGTGATTGCAGTTGTCAATCGCAAGGGAGGAAGCGGTAAAAGCACCGTCGCAGCCCATCTGGCGGCCTGGCTGGCCCACCAGGGCTGCGCCGTCATGCTGGGTGACGTGGACCGCCAGCAGTCAACCCGCGCCTGGTTGCGTCGGCGCAATGCGGCGCTGCCCGCCATTGCGCCCTGGACCATAGATCAGAAGAACGTGCTGCGCGTGCCTTCCGGCATCACGCATGTGGTGCTGGACACGCCCGGCGGCCTGCACGGTTTCGACTTGGCGCGCATGGTGATGTTCGCCGATGCGATTCTCATGCCGGTCTGCAACTCTGCCTTTGACCGTGAAGCCGCGGCCGCCTGCCACGCCGAACTGATGGCGCTGCCACGTGTTGCCAGCGGCCGCTGCAAACTCGCCGCCATTGGCATGCGCATCGATGCCCGCACCCGCGCAGCCCAAGTTCTGGGCGACTGGGCAACTGAACTGAAGTTGCCATTTCTCAGCGTCTTGCGGGAAACCCAGCTCTATGTGCAGTGCCTGGAGCGCGGCATGACGATCTTCGATCTGTCAGGCCAGAAGACCGCCACCGACACTCAGCAGTGGCAACCTATCCTGGACTGGCTTGCTCCCATACTGAACCCCGCACCGGCAGCGACGACCCAGCAGGTGCCGACCACTTCGCCCGATTCGCCCCTGAACCGGGTCGGCTCTTCACGTCCCGACAGCCTGATGCCGGCTCAGGAGTCCCTGGTTCCGGGCGGCCGCATCGGCGGCGTACAGGTCAATAGACAGGCACAGGCCAGTGCGCTTGCCAGCAAGGTTCTCGCCACGGCACAGCACAGCAGCCTGCAACAACGCCAGCAAATCCCCGCTTTCCTGCGTCAGACCGGCTGAGCAGACCCCCACTATTTTTTCGACTGGATGCTGGCCTGGAGTTCCAGGTAACGCGACAGACGTGGCCCGCCGAGAGCCACCGCTTTGGCAACCGCCTGGCGCGCTTCACGCTTGCGCCCCTGCTCCAGCAACACTTGCGCCAGGTTGTTCCAGGCATCAGCAAAATCCGGGTGAATCTGAACGGCCTGGCGGTAAGCCATCGCAGCACGTTCACGCTGGCCCAGCGCATAAGCGGCATTGCCGGCCCCCAGCAGGCTGGCGCGGTGCGCCGGCCAGGCTTGCAGCCCACGGGTGTAGGCGGCCAGCGCAGCTTGCGGTTGCGTGCGCTCCAGCGCGGCGGCGGCAGCGGCATGCGCATCCGGTTCCGCCGTGGCGGGCAGGTGTTGCGGCAACAGCGCCACCATGGCCCAGTACGCGCCGCGCGCCCAGGTACGCTCGAACGTGGCCAGCGACATCGCCATGCGCTCACTGCGGCCGGAGTGCAGCCACAACAGCCCCTCCTCGCGGTCATAGCCAATAACGACCGCGTAATGCCATACCGGATAGAAAGCCAACGACAGGTTCTGGAACACGATGACCGGATGTCCCGCTGCCACTTCGCGCAACACGGCCTCCAATCGGGGCACCAGCACATAACTCAGCAGGCCCTGGCGCCGGCCGGTGGCCAGCATCTCCTGCTGCAACGAGCCTTTGCGTCCCGGCAGATAGACCTGCTCAACCAGCTGTTCGGGTCGCACACTGAGACCTGCTGCCGTTGCTGCCATGGCCAGCGCCGCTGGACCGCATTCATAGTCTTCCTGTGGATAGAACGGCACCTGCCTGAGCTCGGCCCGCACCGGCACATCCGCTGGCCACCCTTGTTCCAGCTGGCTGAGTTGCGGCGGCGTGGCGCAGGCACTGAGCAGGAACGCTACACAAAGCAGAACCCCCGCCAGGGCGGGGGCTCGGACGAAAGCAGGAAAACCAGATGTCATCGAACCGATCGGGTGAATGGAAAGACCTTGGTCAGACCCATGATGTCGGTCACCAGCAGCACGATGAACACCGTGAACAGCACACCAAGCACATCACCGCCGGCCGGTGCCTGGTCGATGCGGCCGGCCAGTTGCTCGACCTCGTTATCCGACATTGCTTGTACGCGCTCGGCCGCGGCCTGCGGGCTCACCCCCTGGGCCTGCAACGCCTGGCGCACATCGTCGCGCGCCAAAAAGCTGCTGACGCGCTCACGATGGGCAACAGCCGCACTCTGGGGAAGAACTTCGTCCGTCGGCACGATGCCAGCCTGTGCCGTCAGAGGCAAACTGGTCAGTGATGTCGTGGCAACGAGAAGCGTGGCGATGAAGCGTTTGAAGTTTGTCATGCAGGCACTTTAGCGATGACACGACGCCAGCGTCAACGCGCCTTACATGACCTCAACGCACCTTACACTTGTTCACATCAGCGGGCGCCGCAACAGGGCCACCCGCTCCGCGATGGCATCCAGGTCGTTCATGTCCTCGGCCTGAGACAAGTAGATTTCCAGATCCTGCACCGCCAAGGGCGCATGCCCCAATTCAGCCTGGGCCAGGCCACGGTCGCGGTACTCCTCCCAAGCCTGCGGCAACAACACCAACAAACGATTCTGCACTGCCACCACGCGTTGCCAGTCTTCACGCGTCGTGTGGATTTCCTTGAGGTTGCGCAACATGCGCGCAATGATGTCGCGCGATGGCGCCACCTGCAGGTAAAGCCCCAGCGGCACGTCCATCTCATCCAGCAGGCCATGGCGACGGCGGTAGGGCTCAAGCCGCTCGGACAGCTCTTCGCGGCTGAGGGACTGCCCAGTGAAAGGATCGATCACCACCTGACCATGCGGCAAGTTGACCTTGACCATGAAGTGCCCCGGGAACCCCACACCGCGCGCCGACAGCCCCAGCCCTTGCGCCAGTTCTAGCCAAAGCACCGCCAGCGAAATGGGAATGCCGCGCCGACTATGCAACACCACGCTCACAAAGCTGTTGTCCGGGTCGTAGTAGTCGTTGACGTTGCCGCGGAAATGCAACTCGCGGTAGAAGAACTGGTTGAGCATGCGCAGCTTGTGGGCGGCGGACGCATCGGCCGGGATACGCCGCCGGACGCGCTCCAGCAGCTGATCGACCTCGTCCAGCACCTGCTGCACATCCAGATGGGGATATTCGTCCTGCGCCAGGCTGATGGCCGCCTCCAGCAAGGGAAACTCGGCATCACTTTGCACCAAGGCACCGAAATACTGAAGCGGAGTGGGAGCAATCAGGGAAAGATTCATGGGCTCGGTCTTGCCGTCACAGTCAAGCGCATTGTGCCCTTGATTAACGCCTGCAGCCAAGACAAGGTTATTGGCACAGGGCTGCAGAGCATCAACGCCGGATGAACTGCATCAGCCTCAGACCAGCAGCCCAGACGGCACCAAAATAAATGAGGCCCGCCCCGACCAATATCAGCAGCAGCAGGCCAATACGCGTCCACGCCTGCGCCTGCAATTGGGTCCAGTTGACCGTGGTGGCCGCCCACATCAGAAAGACCGAGAGCAAGGCACTGGCGGCCAATACCTGCAACACAAACCGGCCCCAGCCAGGCGCGGGCTTGTAACTGCCGCGCTTGAGCAGACCGAACAGCAGCCACAGCGCATTGATCAGTGCGCCAATGCCAATCGACAGCGACAGCGCGGCATGCTGGAACAGCGGCACCAGCCCCAGATTGAGCAATTGCGTGATGACCAGCACCACGATGGCAATGCGCACCGGCGTGCGAATATCCTGGCTGGCGTAATAGCCAGGCGCCAGCACCTTGATGGCAATCACCCCGACCAAGCCGACACCCCAGCCCATCAGTGCCACCGTCGTCTGCTGTACGTCACGTTCGCTGAAAGCACCGTAGTGGTAGAGCACGGCCACCAGAGGCTTGGCAAAGGTCAGCAAGGCCAGCGCGCAGGGCACGGCCAGCAACACGACCAGACGCAGTCCCCAGTCCAGCATGGCGGAATAGCGCGCCACGTCGTTGGAGGCTTTGGCTGCGGCCAATTGCGGCATCAGCACCACACCCAAAGCCACACCCAGCAAGGCCGTCGGAAACTCCATCAGGCGATCGGCATAGCTGAGCCAACTCACGCTGCCGGGCGCCAGATGCGACGCGATCTGGGTATTGATCAGCAGGGAAATCTGGGCCACGCTCACCCCCAGCAGGGCTGGCGCCATCAGTTTGGCCACGCGCTGGGTATGCGGGTCGGCCCAGGCCGCACGCAAAGCGCGCCAACTCAGACCAATGGAGGGCAGCAGTCCGAGCCTCTTAAGTGCCGGGATCTGTACACCCAGCTGCAATGCGCCGCCCACCAGGACCCCCAGGGCGAGCGCATAGATCGGCTCCACTCCAAAGCGCTGGAACCAGGGGGCGCCGAACCAGGCCGCCCCAATCATGGCCAGGTTCAGCAGCACCGGCGTCGCCGCCGGCACGGCAAAGCGCTTCCAGGTGTTGAGTACGCCGGAAGCCAACGCCACCAAGGACATGAAAGCGATGTAGGGGAACATCCAGCGCGTCATGACGACGGCGACCTCGAAAGCTCCGCCAGCCTCGACCTGCCGCAGGCCACTGGCCATGGCCCAGACCAGCAGCGGCGCCCCCAGAACGCCCACCACACAGGTCAGCAGCAGCACCCAGACCAGCACCGTCGCCACGCGGCCGATCAGCAACTGGGTGGCAGCCGCCCCTTCCTGCGCCTTGGTGGCCGCCAGCACCGGCACAAAAGCCTGGCTGAAGGCCCCTTCGGCAAACAGGCGGCGAAACAGATTGGGGATGCGAAAGGCGACGTTGAAGGCGTCCGTCAGGGCGCTGGCACCAAAGGTGGAGGCGATCAGCAGTTCGCGCGCCAAGCCCGTGATACGCGAAACCAGGGTCAGGAGGGAAACCGTCGAAGCGGCTTTGAAGAGGCTCACGGCGACAGGGTCCTGTTCTCACTCAAAAACGAACCCTAGTGTAGCCCGGCTCGCCGGGGACTGAGCGCCCGCTCGCCCTGGCTGCAACAAACTGGTACAATCGCAGGCTTTGCTGACAACATCCACAGACACAAGGAACTACTGATATGGCATCTGGAAAGCCAAAGAAAAAGAACCCGCGCCTGGCGTCGGGCCGTAAACGCGCACGTCAGGACGTCAAGCTCAATGCAGCCAACACGTCCCTGCGCTCGAAATACCGCACCGCTGTGAAGAACGTCGAAAAGGCTGTTCTGAGCGGCGACAAGGCCAAGGCCACCGAACTGTTTGCCAAAATGCAAGCCGTGGTGGACACCGTGGCCGACAAGGGCATCTTCCACAAGAACAAGGCCGCTCGCGACAAGAGCCGCCTGTCGACCAAGGTCAAGGCCCTGGCCACCGCCTGATTCTCAGGCAAATCGCACGGACCCCTCACCGGGTCTGCCGTTTGTAACGGGTGCGCTGTCAGCAAAGCAAAAAGCCGTCGAAAGACGGCTTTTTTGTTTCTTGAATCAGGAATCGCGTTCAGGCCGTCTGCTGACCCGCCCCATCACCCTCACGGACCTGGAGTTCGTTGTCACGGGCAAAGTTCATGCAAAAGTCCCAGGCCATGGGCTCGGCGTCGCGCAGGTCACGGTGCACCACCACGCATTTCACGCCATCGACGGTGGATGTCGGAACACACCAGGGGGAATAACCCAGATGGCTGCCGGGCTGCGGTCCGCCGGGGCGGAACTGGCTCATCACGCCCGCCAGCCGCTCCGCCCAGTCGCTGGGGCGGAAAGTCTTACCGGCGCGGGTCAGCCCCAGGATGAAGACTTCTTTGGCGGTGTTGGAGACCATCGGATAGACAACTCGTTCACCAGGTGCGGGCCGGATACGGCAACTGACCTGGTATCGATAGGGGTTGCGAGTATTGTATCTTATATAAGACTTGCGAACTGACAGCGGATGGCGCTCATCCTAGGAGGCGCGGGACACATCGGCCATGTGCCACAAGCCGGCACTCTGAGTCTAAAATCACGGCTCAACGGCCCAACCTGCGTTGGGCCGACTCTTTTTTGTGCCACTCCGGAGTGTGAAGACATGAACGCCGCCGCCCCGCAACTCATCGAAGCCTCGTCGCCGCACGTGATGAACACCTACGGCCGGGTTCCGATTGCACTGTCGCACGGCCAGGGCTGCCGCGTCTGGGACATCAACGGCAAGCCCTACCTCGATGCACTGGCCGGCATTGCCGTCAACACCCTAGGCCACAACCATCCCAAGCTGGTGCCGGCGCTACAGGATCAGCTGACCAAGATCATCCACAGCTGCAACTACTACCACGTGCCCGGTCAGGAGCTGCTGGCGAAAAAACTGGTCGAACTCTCGGGCATGAGCAATGTGTTCTTCTGCTCGACCGGCCTGGAGGCCAACGAAGCCGTGCTCAAGCTGGCGCGCAAGTTCGGCCATGACAAGGGCATCGAGAACCCGCAAATCGTGGTTTACGAGCGCGCCTTCCACGGCCGCTCCATCGCCACACTCAGCGCCACTGGCAACGAGAAGCTGCAAAAGGGCTTCGGTCCGATGGTGCCGGGCTTCATCCGCGTGCCGCTGAACGACATCGAAGCGCTGAAGAAGGCCACCGCAGGCAACCCGAACGTGGTGGCCGTGTTCTTCGAAACCATCCAGGGCGAAGGCGGCATCAACCCGATGCGCACCGAGTACCTGCGCGCCGTGCGCGAGCTGTGCACCGAACGCGACTGGCTGCTGTGCATCGACGAGGTGCAAAGCGGCATGGGGCGCACCGGCAAGTGGTTCGCACACCAGTGGGCCGACATCGTGCCTGACGTGATGGCGCTGGCCAAGGGCTTGGGCTCGGGCGTACCGATCGGTGCGGTGGTGGCCGGCCCCAAGGCCGCCAACATCTTCCAGCCCGGCAACCACGGCACCACCTTTGGCGGCAACCCGCTGGCCATGCGCGCCGGTGTCGAGACGCTGCGCATCATGGAAGAGGACGGTCTGCTGGAACATGCGGCCAAGCTCGGTGCCCACATCCGCACCGTCCTGGCGCGCGAACTGGGCAACCACCCCGGCGTAAAGGACATCCGCGGCCAGGGCCTGATGATCGGCATCGAGCTCGGCAAGCCCTGTGGCGTGCTGATCAACCGGGCGGCCGAGGCCGGTCTGCTCATCAGCGTGACCGCTGACAGCGTGATCCGCCTGCTGCCGCCCCTGATCATGACGCAGACCGAGGCCGACGAGATGCTGGGCCTCCTGCTGCCGCTGGTGCGCCAGTTCCTGGCCGAAGCCTGAAGACCCCAAGAGATTGACTCATGAGCCTCAAGCACTACCTGCAATTCACCGATCTCAATGCGGACGAATACGCCTACCTATTCGAGCGTGCCGCGCTGATCAAGAAGAAATTCAAGGCCTACGAAAAGCACCAGCCACTGGCTGACCGTACGCTGGCCATGATCTTCGAAAAGGCCTCCACCCGCACGCGCGTGAGCTTCGAGGCTGGCATGTACCAGCTCGGCGGCAGCGTGGTGCACCTGACCACCGGCGACAGCCAGTTGGGGCGCGCCGAGCCGATCGAGGACAGCGCACGCGTGATCAGCCGCATGGTCGATCTGGTGATGATCCGCACCTACGAGCAGACCAAGATCGAACGCTTCGCCGAGTACTCGCGCGTGCCGGTCATCAACGGCCTGACCAACGAGTTCCACCCCTGCCAGATCATGGCCGATATCTTCACCTTCATCGAACACCGTGGCAGCATCCGCGGCAAGACGGTGGCCTGGGTCGGTGACGGCAACAACATGGCCAACACCTGGCTGCAGGCGGCCGAATTGTTGGGCTTCACTGTGCACGTCAGCACTCCCGGTGGCTACGAAGTCAATCAGGCCGTGGCCGGCGTGAGCAGCGCCTGCTACCAGGTCTTTGAGGACCCGATGCAGGCCTGTGCCGGCGCCGATCTGGTGACTACCGACGTCTGGACCAGCATGGGCTACGAGGCCGAGAACGAAGCCCGCAAGAAGGCCTTTGCCGACTGGTGCGTCGACGCCGACATGATGCGCGCCGCGAAACCCGACGCCCTCTTCATGCATTGCCTGCCGGCGCACCGCGGTGAGGAAGTCGAGGCCGAGGTCATTGACGGCCCGCAGTCCGTGGTGTGGGACGAAGCCGAGAACAGATTGCATGTACAGAAGGCACTGATGGAGTACCTGCTCCTCGGCCGACTCTGAAACCTGTCGCCGGAAACGCCGATGTCCGCCTGCACCAGCTGCGGCGCCTGTTGCGCCAGTTTTCGCGTTGACTTTGCCATTTACGAGCTTCAGAGCATGGGCGGTACGGTGCCGGACGGACTGGCGGTGGACGTCAACGGCAGCACCTGCCGCATGCGGGGCACCGACCATGTGCCGATCCGTTGCGCTGCCCTGACCGGCACGGTGGGCCAACAAGTGGCTTGCGGCATCTACGAATGGCGCTCATCGCCCTGCCGGGAATTTCAGGAAGGTGACTACGCCTGCAACAAGGCACGGGCGCGCCACGGCTTGCCGACACTGGACGGCAGCGTGTTCTAGATCAAGCGCCGCGGTACAGCCACGGCACGTCGAGCAAACGCTCGCCGAGCAGTTTCAGCGAGGCATCGCGGCACCAACCCATCGGCCCGTCCATGTGGAAGATATCACCGTTACGGATCGAGCGCGCCTGGACACGGGCGTTGCGCTGCCAGCGATTGAGGGCGTAGCGGCGCAACATGGTCGGCACATCCAGGACGGCATCGACCTGTGCCAGATTGCGTCCCAGTTCGGCCGCATCTTCGATCGCCATGCCCGCCCCTTGCGCCAGGTAAGGGCGCATGGGATGCGCCGCATCGCCCAGCAAGGCGATGCGTCCACCCGCCTGCTCGTCAGCACTGCGCATGGGCTCCCGGTCGCACAAGGCCCACAGCCGCCACTCCGGAACCGCATCAACCAATGAGCGCAAGGAACTGCAGGTGCCTGCCAGCACCATGCGCAGATCAGCGGCGTTGGTGCTGTGGTCCCAGTTCTGCAGATCGCCCGCGACACGGCCCTGCACGATGGCCACCACATTGAGCCATTCGCCGCGGCGCACCGGGTACTGCACCACATGCAGCTTCGGGCCGAGCCAGGCGGTGATCTGCTGGCTGCGCAAGGCCTTTGGCAAGCTGGCCTGCGGCAGCATGGCACGAAAAGCCAGATGACCGGTGACACGCGGTGGGCTGTCACCCAGCAACTGGGTACGCACCCGACTCCACAGGCCGTCAGCGCCAATCAGGGCGTCGCCTTCGATCTCCAGCCCCTCCTCGGTCTGCAGCGTGACGGCCTCAGGCGTCTGCACATAAGCGGCCAGTGCCTGGTTGAGGTTAAGCCGGACTCCCTCACGCGCCTGCACGGCACGCAACAGCAGTTCAAGCAGATCGGCTCGGTGGATGGTGGCATAGGGAGCGCCGTAACGCTGCACCGCGGTTTGCCCCAGACGCAAGACGCCAAGCTCCCCGCCCGAGAGTGCATGTCGCACCTGCAAACGCTCCGGGAAAGCCGCCACCTCGGACAAGGCGCTGGCCAGATCCCAGCCGTGCAGCACGCGCACGATGTTGGGGCCCATCTGGATGCCGGCACCGACCTCGCTGAAGGCCGGCACCCGTTCATAGAGTCGAACCTGCCAGCCGGCGCGCGAACTGGCAAGGGCTGCGGCCAAGCCGCCAATGCCACCGCCCGCGATCAAAACCTGTTTGCTTGCCTGTGAAGTCATGAGCGGCAATTCTGCCTGACCACGGCCTTGATTTGGGTCAGGATTTATTCGACGCGTGTGATGGACGTCGGCTTGAACCCGAGGTCCGCGGCTTTGCCCTTGCGCCCGCGGGCAGCACGCGCATTGTTGAGGCTACGGATCTCCAACGTCTCCTCGCGCTCCTTAGCCCCACGGCCAATGCCTTCGATCTTCACGCTGCGTGTATAGGCAGCGGCGCCGGCCAGCGCGTCCTTGGGCTCAAGGTCGATCAGCATCAGGCCGCGGCCACCATTGGCCATGGGTTTGAGCTCAGTGATCTCGAAGGTGAGGATGCGCCCGCCAGTGGAGGCGCAAGCCACGTGGGTGGCCGGCGTGTGCAGCGCGGACGCCGGTGCACCCGCTGGCGCCGGCACATTGGCCAGCGAAGGACGGCACACCGTGTCACCCTCATTGCAGTTGACGAAGGTCTTGCCGCCCTTCTGGCGCGAGATCATGTTCTCCACCGTGGCCAGGAAACCGTAGCCCCCCGAGGTCGACAGCAACAGCCAGGCATTGGCCGGGCCGGCGAAATAGTGCGCCAGCTGCGTGCCGGCTTCCAGTTCGATCAGCGTGGTCACCGGCTGGCCGTCGCCGCGGGCGCCCGGCAGGCTGGCCACCGGCACCGAATAGACACGACCGTTGGAGCCGAAGGCCAGCAGCGTGTCCACAGTTCGGCACTCGAAGGTCCCGTACAGGCCGTCACCGGCCTTGAAGGCAAAACTCGCGGCCTCGTGACCATGGCCGCTGCGTGCACGCACCCAACCCTTTTGCGACACCACCACGGTCACCGGCTCATCCACCACCTTGACTTCCGCCACGGCCTTTTTCTCGGCCTGGATCAGGGTGCGACGTGCATCGGCGAACTGCTTGGCATCGGTCTCGATCTCCTTGATCATGAGGCGGCGCAACGCGGCCGGGCTACCCAGGATTTCTTCCAGCTTCTGCTGTTCTTCACGCAAGGCCTTGAGTTCCTGCTCGATCTTGATCGCTTCCAGGCGCGCCAGTTGGCGCAGCCGGATTTCGAGAATGTCCTCAGCCTGGCGTTCGGAGAGGCGGAAACGCTCGATCAGCGCCGCCTTCGGCTCGTCCGACTGGCGGATGATGGCAATCACCTCGTCGATGTTGAGCAGCACCAGCTGCCGGCCTTCCAAGATGTGGATGCGGTCCAGCACCTTGTTCAGGCGGTGGCGCGAGCGGCGCTCGATGGTGGTCTGGCGGAAGGCGATCCACTCTTCCAGCATCTGGCGCAGCGATTTCTGTGTCGGGCGACCGTCCAGTCCCACCATGGTGAGGTTGATCGGCGCCGAGGTTTCCAGACTGGTGTGCGCCAGCAAGGTGGTGATGAGTTCCTGCTGCTCGATGCGGCTGGTCTTGGGCTCGCACACCAGGCGCACCGGCGCGTCCTTGGACGATTCGTCGCGCACGACGTCGAGCACCGCCAGCACCGTGGCCTTGAGCTGGTTCTGCTCCTGCGTCAGTGCCTTCTTGCCGGCCTTGACCTTGGGGTTGGTCAGCTCCTCGATCTCTTCCAGCACCTTTTGCGTGCTGACGCCCGGCGGCAGTTCGGTCACCACCAGCTGCCACTGGCCGCGAGCCAGTTCTTCGATTTTCCAGCGCGCACGCACCTTGAGCGAACCGCGTCCGGTGCGGTAGGCCTCGGCAATGTCGTTGGCGCTGCTGATGATCTGGCCGCCGCCCGGGTAGTCGGGACCCGGCAGCAGCGTGAACAACTCGTCGTCGCTCAACTTCGGGCTCTTGATCAGTGCCACACACGCCTGCGCCACCTCGCCCAGGTTGTGGCTCGGGATCTCGGTGGCCAGACCCACGGCAATGCCGCTGGCGCCGTTGAGCAGGTTAAAGGGCAGGCGCGCCGGCAACTGCCGGGGCTCCTCGGTGGAGCCGTCGTAGTTGGGCTGGAAGTCAACCGTGCCTTCGTCGATCTCGTCCAGCAGCAGGCTGCTGATGCGCGCCAGCCGGGCCTCGGTATAGCGCATGGCGGCAGCGCCGTCACCGTCACGCGAGCCGAAATTACCCTGGCCGTCGATCAATGGGTAGCGCTGGGCAAAGTTTTGTGCCATGCGCACCAGCGCATCGTAGGCGGCCTGGTCGCCATGCGGGTGGAAGCGGCCCAGCACATCGCCCACCACGCGTGCCGACTTAACCGGTTTGGCACCGGTGGCGCCATTGGGCCCGCCAAAGCCCAGCCCCATGCGGGACATGGCGTACAGGATGCGGCGTTGCACCGGTTTCTGGCCGTCGCAGACGTCGGGCAAGGCCCGCCCCTTGACCACGCTCAAGGCGTATTCGAGGTAAGCCTGCTGAGCGTAGGAGGCCAGTGTGAGAGCGTCGCCGCCGGGGGCATCCGGCGCAAAATCAAGGGTCGGCTGGTCGGTCATGGAAACTAGTCGGTCTCGGTCGATGGGGGGGTCTGAATAGCAGAAGAGCGCACGGAGGCCAGCATGTTGCCGCGGCCAGCGGCGCCGCCCGCCAGCTCCATGCGCACACGCAGTGGGGTTGGCGGCTTGAGCACGGCGTAAAGCTGCAGCACTGTGCGCACATAGCTTTGGGTTTCACGGTAGTTGGGGACGCGGCTGCCGGCACGCAACACGGCACCTTCGCCCGCGTTGTAAGCCGCCACCGCCAACTCCAACTGTCCCGGGAACATAGCGAGGAGATCGCGCAGGTAACGCGCCCCGACACGGATATTGGTCCGCGGATCGGTCAGTTTTTTCTCCACCGGGCTCCTGGCGTCGCCGGCCACACCGTAGCGTTGCGCGGTCGCCGGCATGATCTGCATCAGACCAACGGCGCCCTTGGGCGACACCGCAGCGGCGTCGAAGCCGGACTCGGTGGCAATCACGGCCTGCAACAACTCATAGTCGACGCGGTACTGGCTTGCGGCCTCGCGCAACAGGTGCTTGACCTGCTTGTAGCTGGGCGACACCTCGAAAAAGGCAATCAGCTTCGGCGCCACGGTGGGCACCGATACCGGGCGCAAAGCCTCCCCTGCTCCAGGGTCGGTCCGCCCCACCTGCAGGTTTTGGCCGGAGCGCGAGAACAGCTCATAGCGGTTATCGAGCCGCTCGGTCGCGAAATTCGCCACGCCCTTGTCGTCGATGTATCCCCAGATATCGGCGCGTGCCAACTGCTGCGAAAACAATAGCACCCCGCACAGCATCAGTAAGGCTAGAGGCCGAAAAACCTTAGCAAAAGTTAGACGCTCAAGCGGATCAGTAAACATCAGATGTCCACCTCAACGGAGTCGCCATGCAGCTCCATGAGCTCGCGCCGCGCCGCGGCCTCGCCCTTGCCCATGAGCTGGGTGATCAGGCCTTCGGTCTGCAAGAAGTCGAGCTGGCCCAACTGCACGCGCAGCAGGCGGCGCGTGTCCGGGTTCAGCGTGGTCTCCCACAACTGCTCGGCATTCATCTCGCCCAAGCCCTTGAAGCGGCTGATCTGGCAGCGCTCTTTCGCCACGCCGTCCTTGGCGCATTTATCGAGGATGGCGATGAGCTCGCCTTCGTCCAGCGCATAGGCCTTGGACGCCGGCTTCTTGCCGCGCGCCGGCACATCGACGCGGAACAGCGGCGGCTTGGCCACGTAGACATGACCTGCCTCGATCAGCTTGGGGAAGTGGCGGAAGAACAGGGTGAGCAGCAACACCTGGATGTGCGAGCCGTCGACATCGGCATCACTCAAGATGCAAACCTTGCCATAGCGCAGGCCCGACAGGTCCGGCGTGTCATTCGGGCCATGCGGATCGACACCGATGGCCACGGCAATGTCGTGGATTTCGGTGTTGGCAAACAGGCGGTCACGCTCGACCTCCCAGGTGTTGAGCACCTTGCCGCGCAGCGGCAGGACGGCCTGGCATTCCTTGTCTCGCCCCATCTTGGCGCTGCCGCCGGCCGAGTCGCCCTCGACCAGAAACACCTCGTTGTGGCCGATGTCGCGGCTTTCGCAGTCGGTCAGCTTGCCCGGCAGCACGGCTACGCCGGAGCCCTTGCGTTTCTCGACCTTCTGGCCGGCGCGCTGGCGCGTCTGCGCCGCCTTGATGGCCAGCTCGGCCAGCTTCTTGCCGTACTCGACGTGCTGGTTCAGCCACAACTCCAGCGTCGGGCGCACGAAGCTGGAGACCAGGCGCACGGCATCACGCGAATTCAACCGCTCTTTGATCTGGCCCTGGAACTGCGGGTCCAGCACCTTGGCGGAGAGCACGTAGCTGGCGCGGGCGAACACGTCTTCCGGCAAAAGCTTGACGCCTTTGGGCAGCAGGCTGTGCAGTTCGATGAAACTCTTGACGGCGTTGAACAGGCCGTCGCGCAGACCGCTGTCGTGCGTGCCGCCGGCGCTGGTGGGGATCAGGTTGACGTAGCTCTCACGCACCGGTGCGCCATCTTCGGTGAAGGCCACCGCCCAAGCCGCACCTTCGCCTTCGGCAAAGCTGTCGTTGGCGCCGTCGGCAAAGCCCTCGCCTTCGAACAGCGGTATCACCGGGTCGGCGCTCAAGGTCTGGATCAGGTAGTCGCTCAGGCCGCCCTTGTACTGCCAGGTCTGGGTGTCGCGCGTCTTCTCGTTGATGAGCGACACGCTCACGCCTGGCATCAGCACCGCCTTGCTGCGCAGCAGGTGGGTCAGTTCGCCCATGGGCAGGACGGCCGACTCGAAATACTTGGGGTCGGGCCAGACACGCACCGTGGTGCCCTGTTTGCGATCGCACTCACCGGCGGGGCGCGTCGTCAGCGGCTGGACCACATCGCCGCCTTCGAACACCAGATGCGCCACCTGCCCTTCGCGATAGCTGGTGGCGTCCAGCCGTTTGCCCAGCGCGTTGGTCACGGAAACGCCCACGCCGTGCAGACCGCCGGAGAAGCTGTAGGCGCCGCCCTTGCCCTTGTCGAACTTGCCGCCGGCATGCAGACGGGTGAACACCAGCTCGATCACCGGCGCCTTTTCCTCCGGGTGCAGGCCGAAGGGGATGCCGCGGCCGTCGTCCTCGACGCTGACCGAGCCGTCACCATGCAAGGTGACCTTGATCTTCTTGCCATGGCCGGCCAGCGCCTCGTCGGCGGCGTTGTCCAGCACTTCCTGAATGATGTGCAGCGGGTTGTCAGTCCGGGTGTACATACCTGGACGCTGCTTGACCGGCTCCAGCCCCTTGAGGACGCGGATGGAACCTTCGGAATAGTCGGTGGTTGGTTTGAGAGCCATGGCGAAGAATTGTAGTCGCTTGCCGAAAAAACAACTGGATAAATATACAGACACCGATTCAGGCCGTGCGCACGCTCCGCCAGCCCTCCCGCAGCAAGCCCCGGACAGATTCGCTACATTTCAAGGATGACAAGCCACACCAAAAAACTCTCGCTCACCCAGGTCCTGGTCTGCGGTGCTGCCATCGTCACCCTCTCCATGGGCATCCGCCACGGCTTCGGTCTCTGGCTGCAACCCGTCACCCAGGCCCAGGGCTGGACACGCGAAACCTTTTCCATGGCCATCGCTATCCAGAACCTGACCTGGGGTTTTGCCGGCATCTTCGCCGGCATGCTGGCCGACAAGTTTGGCGCCTTCCGCGTCATCATCGGCGGCGCCATCCTCTATGCGCTCGGGCTGTTCGGCATGGCCCACGCCCCCACGCCACTGCTGTTCGCCTTGACTGCCGGCGTGCTGATCGGCATGGCCCAGGCCGGCACTACCTATGCCGTGATCTACGGCGTGATCGGCCGCAACGTCAGCCTGGAAAAGCGCTCCTGGGCCATGGGCGTGGCGGCTGCAGCCGGCTCCTTCGGCCAGTTCCTGATGGTCCCAACCGAGGGCTTTCTCATCAGCAACCTGGGCTGGCAACAGGCGTTGGTGGTGCTGGGTGCGGCCGCGCTGCTGATCGCCCCACTGGCCTGGGGTCTGCATGAGCCGCGTTTTGCCGGTGCCGCAGCCCCCAAGCGCGAGCAAACCATTCTGCAAGCCCTGAAAGAAGCCTTCAGCTACCCGAGCTTTCAGCTGTTGATGGCCGGTTATTTCGTCTGCGGTTTCCAAGTGGTGTTCATCGGTGTGCACATGCCGAGCTACCTGCGGGACAAAAACCTCTCGCCCGAGGTGGCCAGCTACGCGCTGGCGCTGATCGGCCTGTTCAACGTCTTCGGTACCTACGCCGCCGGCGCCCTGGGCCAGCGGCTGCAGAAAAAGAACATCCTGGCTTTCATCTACTTTGCACGCTCGATCGCCATCACCCTCTTCCTGCTGGTACCGCTGTCGCCGTTGAGCGTCTACATCTTCTCGGCCGTCATGGGCCTGTTGTGGCTCTCGACCGTGCCGCCGACCAATGCCGTGGTGGCGCAGATCTTCGGCGTGGCACACCTCTCGATGCTCAGCGGCTTTGTCTTCTTCAGCCACCAGATCGGATCCTTCATGGGCGTCTGGCTCGGCGGCTACCTGTACGACAAGACCGGCAGCTACGACATCGTCTGGTACATCGCCATCGCGCTCGGTGTGGCGGCTGCGCTGGTCAACCTGCCGGTGCGCGAAGCGACCATCCAGCGCCGCAAGGCCCAGTCCGTCGCCAGCGCATGAAGACCTGGACAAAATGGCTGGCCTACGGCATTGCGGTGCTGTTGCTGCTGGCCGTGTTCTCGTTCTACACACGACCGGATTTCCTGCTCACGCTGGCCAATGAGATCTGGGCCTGCTTTTGAATACTTTTGACTTCCAGCCCTCATAAAACGGGTGCCAAATGCTATGAAAACAATAGTGATTACGGGAGCTTCGGACGGCATCGGCGCCGAATTGGCTCGCCAATTGGCACAACAGCATCGCCAGGAGGCGGCCCTGGTTCTGGCGGCGCGCAACCAGGACCTGCTGCAACAGGTCGCTGAGCAATGCCGCCCACTGGGCAGCGAGGTGCTGGTGGTGCCGACCGATGTCAGCGACCCGGCGCAGTGCCGTGACCTGATCGCGCGCAGCGTGGCGCAGTTCGGCCGTCTTGATGCACTGGTCAACAACGCCGGTGTCTCGGCCCAGGCCCTGTTCGAGGACGTGCAGGCCGACGACCTGGGCTGGTATGAGAACCTGATGCGCGTGAACCTGTGGGGCAGCGTCTGGTGCACCCACGCCGCCCTGCCGCACCTGAAAGCCAGCCGCGGCCAGGTGGTGGCCGTGTCGTCCCTCGCCGGCCTGGTGGGAGTACCGGGGCGCACCGCCTACAGCGCCAGCAAGTTCGCCATGACCGGCTTTTTTGAAGCGCTGCGCGCCGAACTCAGGGGGGCCGGTGTCAGTGTCACCACGGCTTACCCCGGCGTGGTGGCCACGCAGATCCGCTACCGCGGCTACAACGCGGCCGGCCAAGCCGCCGGTGCCAGCGGCCTGAAGGAAGACGACGCCATGCCGGTGGAGGAATGCGCGCGCCTGATCCGGGACGGCATGAGCCGCCGCCAGCGCGAGGTGGTCATGACCACCAAGGGCAAACTCGGCCGCTACCTCAAGCTGCTGGCCCCGGGCGCGGTGGAAAACATGGCGCTGGCCGCCCTCAAGGACGAGGTCAAACCGCGATGAGCGGCGGCGCCCTGCACGGCAACGAAGCGCCTTCGGCCTGGGTGCAACGCTGGTCCCACCTGGTGCGCCCCGGCGGCACGGTGCTCGATGTCGCCTGCGGTCACGGCCGCCATATGAAATGGTTCGCCGCCCACGGCCACCCGGTCACCGGCGTGGATCGATCACCCGAGGCCATCGCCGCCGTGGCGTCGCTGGGTGAAGCCGTGCAGGCCGACATCGAGAACGGCCCCTGGCCGCTGATGCAAGACGGCCAGCCGCGGCAATTCGACGCCGTGGTGGTGACCAACTACTTGTGGCGCGCCCTGCTGCCCGTGGTCCGCCAGAGCCTGACGCCCGGCGGCGTGCTGCTTTACGAAACTTTTACCCTCGGCAATGAAACCGTCGGCAAGCCTTCGCGACCGGATTTCCTGCTGCAGCCCGGCGAACTGCTGCGCGAATTTGCCGATCTGCGCGTGGTAGCGTACGAGGATGGTTTCATTGCCCAGCCCGCACGCTTTGTGCAGCGCATCGCGGCGGTGAGACAGGACAGCCCGCTGTCCACGGATAAAGCGCTGGCACGTTACATGCTCTAGTTAAAATGTTCTTTTACCCAAAATACTCTTCATTGCGGACATGACCTCCTCCTTCAGCCCAATCACTGGCAGCATCGTGGCCCTCGTCACCCCCTTGCACGAGGACGGTAGCGTCGACTACCCCACCTTGCGAAAGCTGATTGACTGGCACATAACCGAAGGCACCGACTGCATCGGCGTGGTCGGCACCACCGGTGAATCGCCCACGGTCAATGTGGACGAGCACTGCGAGATCATCCGCGTCTCGGTGGAGCAGGCCAAGGGCCGGGTGCCGATCATGGCCGGCTGCGGCGCCAACTCCACCGCCGAGGCCATCGAACTGGCCCGCTTCGCGAAGAAGGTCGGCGCCGACTGCCAGCTGCAGGTCGTGCCCTACTACAACAAGCCGACGCAGGAAGGTCAGTACCTGCACTTCAAAGCCATCGCCGAAGCCGTCGGCGACCTACCCATGGTGCTGTACAACGTGCCGGGCCGCAGCGTGGCCGATATGGCGCACGACACCGTGCTGCGCCTGGCCCAGGTGCCGGGCATCGTCGCCATCAAGGAGGCCACCGGCAACATCGAGCGCGCCCAGTGGCTGATCCGCGAAGCACCCAAGGGCTTCTCCATCTACTCGGGTGACGACCCGACCGCAGTCGCCCTGATGCTGTGCGGTGGCCATGGCAATATCAGCGTGACGGCCAATGTGGCGCCGCGTCTGATGCACGAGTTGTGCGTCGCCGCCATGGCCGGTGATGTCAAGCGCGCCATGGACATCCAGTTCAAGCTGATGCCGGTGCACAAGCAGCTGTTTGTCGAGCCCAACCCGATTCCCGTGAAATGGGCCATGCAGCGCATGGGCCTGTGCGGCGGCACCCTGCGCCTGCCGATGACACCGCTGACCGCTGGCAACACCGCTGTGGTCGAAGGCGCCCTGCGCGCCAGCGGCCTGCTTTGACCCCTGACTCTTCTTGAGGACTATCTGGTGAATCATTCTTCCAAACTGGCGCTGTTGGGTCTGTCCCTGGCGCTGACGGCCTGCTCGACCTTGGAAAGCGACAAGGTGGACTACAAAAGCTCCGGCAAGAGCAGAGCCCCCACGCTGGAGGTACCTCCGGACCTGAGCCAGCTGTCGCGCGATAACCGTTATGTGGTGCCGGGCGCCGCGGTCACAGCCACGGGCTACCAGGCCGGGCAAACCAGCCAGGTCGGGGCTCCCACGGCACCTGTCGCTGTGGGCGATGTCCGGATCGAGCGCTCTGGCACCCAACGCTGGCTGGTCGTGAACCGTCCGCCTGAACAGCTTTGGGATGAGGTCAAGGACTTCTGGCAGAACAACGGCTTCCTGCTCGCCATGGACCAGAAGGACCTGGGCATCATGGAAACCGATTGGGCGGAGAACCGGGCCAAAATACCGGATGACAGCGTCCGCAACTTGTTGGGGAAATTCCTGGGCTCGCTGTATTCCACTGGCGAACGTGACAAATTCCGCACCCGACTGGAACGCAACAGCACCGGAGGTACCGAAATCTACATCAGCCATCGCGGCATGATCGAAACCTATGTCGCCGAACGAAGCGATGACACCCGTTGGCAACCACGGTCGGCCGACCCGGAGCTCGAAACCGAATTTCTGCGCCGCCTGATGGTCAAACTCGGTATCAGCCAGGAGCAATCCAAAGCGCTGGTCGCGGCGGATGCACCCAAGCTCACCTCCCGGGTGGCAACGCTCAACGGCCAACCGGTGGTACAGATCGATGAGGGCTTCGACCGGGCCTGGCGCCGTGTCGGCCTAACACTGGACCGTACCGGCTTCACGGTGGAAGATCGCGACCGCAGCCAAGGCACCTACTTCGTCCGTTACGTCGAACCGACCGCGGCCAAGGAGGAACCTGGCTTCTTGAGCAAACTGTTCAGCAGCACACCGAAGGACAAAGCCCCGCAGAAGTACCGCATCACCTTGGTGAGTGAAGGCAACACGACCACGGTCTCCGTGCTCAATGCCAGTGGCGCTCCTGAAACATCGGACAATGCTCAGCGCATTGTCAAGGTGATTGCCGCAGATCTGAAATAATTGCGATCCCTTCTCTGCTGTGCCCGTGCTTGAGGGGCGCAGCAGGCAAAAAAAAGCCACCTCGAAAGGTGGCTTTTTTGCTGAAGCCGAGAATTACTTGGCAGCAGCGGGGGCAGCAGCCGGGGCGGCAGCGTCAGCAGCCGGAGCGGGAGCAGCGGCGGGAGCAGCAGCCGGAGCGGGAGCAGCGGCGGGAGCCGGCTCTTCAGCTTTTTTGCCACAAGCAGCCAGAGCAGCGGCAGCGATCACAGCGGCCAGAACGAGGGATTTGTTCATTTGGTTTACCTAATGAGTTAAAGAAAACAATTTCCGGAAATTGTCAATGCAGAAAATTGCATTGACCAAGCGAAACGGCTCGAGCCCGTTTCGCTTAGTCGTAAATTATATGGGGAAAAAACAATCCTGAAAATCCCTTACGTGCTATTCCCGTCAGAGACCCAGCGTCGAAGCGGGAAAAGCCGGAGATCCGTTGCGTCGCACCTCTTCAAGAGTCTGCCGCAAGGCCAGCCGCCGTGCCGCATCCGTATCGCAAACAAAAACGCTGCGCACCACATCATGACGCTGCATGACCCAGGCCGAACTCCAGAGCGCACTGGGAAAGTCCGCTGGGTCCGCGTTTCGGCACTGGCGGCATTCGATGATGTGATCCCAGGTTTGTCGCCAAGCGACGAAGCGGGGCTGGTGACGTTGTACCGCATCAAAGCGGGTAGCCAGCATCACCAAGCGACGCCCCGTCATTGCCCAGGCTTGCAGCGACTCGGTCACAACGCGCTCATGCAACGGCCAGTCGGCGAAGGTCGCATCGCTGAGAATGATGTCGCGCCAGCCCTCGCGAGCCGCGCAGGCCAAAGCATCGCGCACACATTGCGCAAAAGCCTCGCGGCCTGAAAAGCGGCCGGTTGGCAAATGCGCCGGCACGCTCTGGCCGGCTTCAGCGCCGTCAGAGGCCATGGGCCCACCCCGTCTCGCACCAGGATTGCAGTAGCTCTCGCGCCGTTTCGCTGGCGCGATTCAGTTCCTTCGCGTCCAGTCGGCGCTGGTCGGCCAACCGGCGCATCAAGGTCGCATCTCGCCCCGAAGCCCGGTAGCCCTCGCCATTGATGAAGATGTGGTGCGCGTCGTACATCATGCGCGTGCGCCGGTCCAGCACCACACCCGTCATGGCATCGCCTGCCTCACCCGACTCGAACCAGACGCTGGACTTGGGCTCGGTCAGGTACTCGCCCAGCACCCGCGCCAGAGCCTGCGGATCCTTGAGTGCATCCTGCAGGGCTTGGCGCGCAAAGTCCTGTAAGGCAGCCGGTATCGCCGCCGGGTTGCAGATCGCGGCCTGCTTGGGATCCCTATAGCGTTCGTCACCGCCCTCTTCGGCCGCTTCCTCGGCCAGGCGCTGCAGCAGCTCCTGCGCCAGTTCCCCCGCTGCCGGCGAACGAAACCCGATAGAGTAAGTCATGCACTCGCCGCCAACCGCGATCCCGTCGTGGGCGTAACGGTGCGGCAGATAGAGCATGTCGCCCGGCTCCAGAATGAACTCCTGCTCCGGCACGAAATTGGCCAGAATCTTGACCGGCACATCGTCGCGCAGCGTCGTGTCGTAACGCTGGCCGATACGCCAGCGCCGACGCCCCTGCGCCTGCAACAGGAACACGTCGTAGCTGTCGTAGTGTGGCCCCACGCCGCCGCCTTCGCTGGCGTAGCTGATCATCAGGTCGTCCAGCCGCGCATCGGGCACGAAACGGAACTGGTTCATCAAGTCATGCGCAGCATCGACGTGCAGATCGACCCCTTGCACCAGCAACGTCCATTCCGGGGTCTTGAGCGCAGGCAGATCGCGACGCGCAAAAGGTCCATGACGTAAGCGCCAGGCCTGCTTGCCGCGCTGGCGTTCCAAGGCAACCAGACGGGACTCGACACCATCCTGCGCGGCCAATTCAAACAAGGCTGGACGCGCCAACAAAGGCTTGAAGCCGGGAATGGCCTGTCGCACCAGCAGCGGTTTTTTGTGCCAATGGCGTTTCATGAAGGTCTCAGGGCTGAGACCGCCAAGCAAGGAAAGGGGCTGATTCACGTTCATGGGAAGAAACTGTAATGGATGCGCAGCAAGGTCTATCCCAGGGCTCCCGCGGAACCGGCTTTGCCGGACCGCTGGGAGCGCCTCTTGAGGGGGTGGCGTAGCGAACGAAGTGAGAGTAGCCTGGGGGGAGCTATATTCTCGCTTATGGAAATCAATCAGCAATGTGTGGTCGCCCTAACCTGGAAGCTCCAGGACACCCTGGGTGAGGAACTTGACGTGCTCGACGAACCGGTCGAGTTCCTGATCGGGGGGCATGACCTGTTCAAAAAAATCGAGGAAGCCCTGCAAGGCCATGGCGTTGGCGCCACCGTAGCCCTGCAACTGGAGCCGGAAGAGGCCTTCGGCGACTACAAGGAAACGCTGGTGTTCCTGGAGTCACGCCAGCTGTTCCCACCCGAACTGGAAGAGGGTATGACGATTGAGGGCTCGGCCCTGCCGGCCGGCTGCAACCCCGATGCGCCGAAAGACACGCTCTACACCGTGACGGAACTCTACCCGGAGCACGTGGTGCTCGACGGCAACCACCCGCTGGCCGGCATTGCGCTGCGCCTGACGATGAAGGTCGAAGGGGTGCGCGAAGCCACGGAGGAGGAAGTCGGCCAAGGTTCGGCCGGCACCGGCTTCTTCCGCATCCAGCCCATGGACACGCTGCCGCCCGGCAGCAGCAGCGTTCACTAACCCCTTTGCCCCACCCGTGTCTTAAGCGGGGAACCCCGCGGAACCGGCTTCGCCGGGCCGCTGGGGTTGTCCCCCTTTCAGGGGGAGAGGGGGCTACACGCAGTGAGCCCCAACAGGGGGTTAGCTCTTTCCTGTCGAACCG
Organism: Curvibacter sp. PD_MW3; assembly: GCA_002633085.1. Classification (GTDB taxonomy): domain Bacteria; phylum Pseudomonadota; class Gammaproteobacteria; order Burkholderiales; family Burkholderiaceae_C; genus Hylemonella. Next base: position 35,688 of record NSIV01000008.1, on the reverse strand, counting down.
TAGCCACCAGCACCGCGCTCGGTGGTAGCGGCGAATTCGTTCACCACATTGAACTGCGCCTGCACCACTGGCACGATGACCAGTTGCGCGATGCGCTCCATCGGCTCGATAGTGAACGCAACGTCGCTGCGGTTCCAGGCGCTCACCATGAGCTGGCCCTGGTAATCGCTGTCGATCAGGCCGACCAGATTGCCCAGCACGATGCCGTGCTTGTGGCCCAGACCGGAGCGCGGCAGGATCAACGCCGCGTAAGCGGGATCATTCAAATGAATCGCCATGCCGGTGGGCACCAGTTGCCATGCGTTGGGCTGCAGCGTGAGCGGCTTGCTCAGGCAGGCACGCAGGTCCAGGCCGGCGCTGCCGGGGGTGGCGTAGGCGGGGAGTTGATCCGCCAGACGCGGATCGAGAATCTTGACGTCGAGTTTCATGAGGTTGGGGATAAGGGAAATCTTGAATCAGGCAGCCTGGCCCAGGCGGCGCGCAATCTCGGCCACCAACTGGCGCGCCAGCGACAGCTTGTCGGCGCGCGGCAGCTCGGTCGCCCCTTGGGTGTCAACCAGCAGCAAGGCGTTGTCGTCTTGGCCGAAAGTGGCCGGGCCGATGTTGCCCACCAGCAGCGGCACCCCCTTGCGCGCGCGTTTGGCCTGTGCATTGGCCAGCAGGTCGTGGCTCTCGGCGGCGAAACCGACGCAATACAGCGCACCGCTCTTGGCACGTTCGCCCTGCGCCACCGCAGCCAGGATGTCGGGGTTCTCGACAAAACTCAAGGCTGGCGGCTGGCCGGAGCCATCCTTCTTGATCTTCTGCTCGGCCGTGCTGGCCGGGCGCCAGTCGGCCACCGCCGCAGTTGCTATAAAAACAGTAGCTGCAGACGAATGACCCATAACGGCCTGCTGCATATTTTGTGCTGATTTCACATTGATGCGCCGGACGCCGCGCGGCGTCGCCAAGTGCACCGGCCCGGCCACCAGCGTGACCTCGGCACCCGCTTCGCGCGCCGCGCGCGCGATGGCAAAGCCCATCTTGCCGCTAGACAGGTTAGTGATGCCGCGCACCGGATCGATGGCTTCATAGGTCGGGCCGGCTGTCACCAGCACACGCTGGCCAAGCAGCGATTTGAGAGCGAAGAAGGCAATCACCTCCTCCAGCAACTCGTCCGGCTCCAGCATGCGGCCGTCGCCGGTTTCGCCGCAGGCCTGCTCGCCTGTGCCGACGTCGAAGACATGGGTGCCGTCGGCCTTGAGTTGCGCCACATTGCGCTGGGTGGCCGGATGAGCCCACATCTCGCGGTTCATGGCCGGTGCAATCAGCAGCGGCACTTCGGCCATCGGCCGCGCCAGGCACATCAGGCTCAGCAGGTCGTCGGCCCGGCCGTGCAGCAGCTTGGCCATGAAGTCGGCGCTGCAGGGGGCGATCAGGATGGCGTCGGCCTCGCGGCTCAGGTTGATGTGCGCCATGTTGTTGGCTTCGCGTGCATCCCACTGTGAGCCGTAGACCGGCCGGTTCGAGAGGGCCTGCATCGTCACCGGCGTGATGAAATGCTCGGCCGCCTCGGTCATCACCACCTGCACGGTGGCGCCCTCCTTGACCAGGGCCCGGCACAGTTCGGCCGCCTTGTAGCAGGCGATGCCGCCCGTCAGGCCCAGGACAATGTGTTTTCCAGCAAGGTCGTTCATGGGCCGCAATGTAGCAGACACCCGGCCAATGATTCCCGTGTTTCGCGGCCCGACTCCTGGCCACGCCTATAATCTCGCTTTACCACCTCCCTGAGCGTTCCAAGCTCCCCTGACATGACCAAATTTGTCTTCGTCACCGGCGGTGTGGTGTCCTCCCTTGGCAAGGGAATCGCCTCAGCCTCCCTCGCTGCGATTCTGGAATCGCGGGGCCTCAAAGTCACTCTGATCAAGCTCGATCCCTATCTCAACGTCGATCCGGGCACCATGTCGCCCTTCCAGCACGGCGAGGTGTTCGTCACCGACGACGGCGCAGAAACCGACCTCGACCTCGGCCACTATGAGCGTTTCATCGAAACGCGCATGAAGAAGGCCAACAACTTCACCACCGGCCAGATCTACAAGAGCGTGCTCGAGAAAGAGCGCCGCGGCGACTACCTCGGCAAGACGGTGCAGGTCATCCCACACGTCACCAACGAGATCCAGGAATTCGTCAAGCGCGGCGCCGGCTTCGATACGCCGGACGCGGTCGATGTGGCCATCGTCGAGATTGGCGGCACCGTGGGCGACATCGAGTCCCTGCCCTTTCTGGAAGCCGTGCGCCAGCTCAGCCTGCGCCTGGGCCCCAACAACGCCGCCTTCGTGCACCTGACCTACGTGCCGTGGATCGCCGCCGCCGGCGAACTCAAGACAAAACCGACCCAGCACACGGTGCAAAAACTGCGCGAGATCGGCATCCAGCCCGACGCCCTGCTGTGCCGTGCCGACCGTCTGATTCCGGACGACGAGCGCGAGAAGATCAGCCTGTTCACCAACGTGGCGCAATGGGGTGTGATCTCCATGCCCGACGTGGACACCATCTACAAGGTGCCACGCGTGCTGCATGAGCAGGGCCTGGACGGCCTGATCTGCGACAAGCTGCGCCTGAACACCCAGCCGGCCAACCTCAAGCGCTGGGACGACCTGGTCTATGAGACCGAGAATCCGCGCGGTGAAGTCACCATTGCCATGGTCGGCAAGTATGTGGAACTGACCGACAGCTACAAATCGGTCAACGAGGCGCTGCGTCACGCCGGCATGAAAAATCATGTGCGCGTGAAGATCGAGCATGTCGACTCGGAAACCATCACCGACGACACCGTCTCTCGCTTGTCCAAGTTCGACGCCATCCTCGTGCCGGGCGGCTTCGGCAAGCGCGGCGTCGAAGGCAAGATCAACACCGCCCGCTTTGCCCGTGAGCACAAGCTACCCTACCTGGGCATCTGCCTGGGCATGCAGGTGGCCACCATCGAATTTGCCCGTCATGTGGCCGGCCTGAAGGATGCCAACAGCACCGAATTCGAGCCGACCACCCCCAACCCGGTGATCGCCCTGATCACCGAGTGGAAGGATGCCGACGGCACCATCAAGACGCGCGACGCCAACTCCGACCTCGGCGGCACCATGCGCCTGGGCGCGCAAAGCTCCGACGTGGCCAAAGGCACGCTGGCGCACAAGATCTACGGCGACGTGGTCACCGAGCGTCACCGCCACCGCTATGAGGCCAATGTCAATTACCTCGACACCCTGCGCAAGGCCGGCTTGGTGATCTCGGCGCTGACGCAACGAGAGCACCTGACCGAAATCGTCGAGTTGCCGCAAAGCGCACACCCCTGGTTCGTCGGCGTGCAGTTCCACCCGGAATTCAAGTCCACGCCCTGGGACGGTCATCCACTGTTCAACGCCTTCATCAAAGCGGCGCTGGAGCAGCAAGCTGCCAGTGCCGGGAAAAACCTGAAGGCTGTTGCATGAAACTCTGTGGCTTTGATGTCGGCTTGCAGCACCGGTTCTTCCTGATCGCCGGCCCCTGCGTGATCGAATCCGAGCAGCTGCAGATGGACGTGGCCGGCCAGTTGAAGGAGATCACGTCCTCGCTGGGCATCCCCTTCATCTTCAAAAGCAGCTATGACAAGGCCAACCGCTCGTCGGGCACCAGCTTTCGCGGTCCGGGCATGGAAAAAGGCCTGGAGATCCTGGCCAAGGTGAAGCGTGAACTCGGCGTGCCGGTGCTGACCGACGTGCACACCGAAGCCGACATCGCTGCCGTGGCGGCGGCGGTGGACGTGCTACAGACGCCGGCCTTCCTGTGTCGCCAGACCGACTTCATCCACGCCGTGGCACAAGCCGGCAAGCCCGTCAACATCAAGAAGGGCCAGTTCCTCGCCCCTGGCGACATGAAGAACGTCATTGACAAGGCCCGTGCCGCTGCGCGCGAAAAAGGCCTGATTGAGGACAACTTCATGGCCTGCGAGCGCGGCGCCAGTTTCGGCTACAACAACTTGGTGAGCGACATGCGTTCGCTGGCCATCATGCGCGAGACTGCAGCCCCGGTGGTGTTCGATGCCACGCACTCGGTGCAATTGCCAGGCGGTCAGGGCACCAGCAGTGGCGGCCAGCGCGAGTTCGTACCAGTGCTGGCGCGTGCCGCCGTGGCCGTGGGCGTGTCGGGCCTGTTCATGGAAACGCATCCGAACCCCGCCTGCGCCCTGAGCGACGGCCCCAATGCGGTGCCGCTCAAGCACATGAAGGCGCTGCTGGAAACGCTGGTGGCGCTGGATGAGGTCACCAAGAAAAACGGTTTCCTCGAAAACAGCTTCAACTGACTCTCTCACCGTACGTACCATGACGCCCGCCTACATCATCGTCGACATGAAGGTCTCCAACCCGGAGCAGTACAAGGACTACATGGCCGCGGCACCGGCTGCGGTGAAGGCCTTTGGCGGCGAATACCTGGTGCGCGGCGGCCGCTTCGAGACCATGGAAGGCCAGTGGCAACCAGCCCGCATTGCGATGCTGCGTTTCCCCAGCTATGAGCAGGCCAAGGCCTTCTACGACGACGAGATGTACCGCCAGGCCCGTGCCAAGCGCGCCGGCGCCACTGAATTTTTCAACATGATTTTGGTGGAAGGCGTTGCCGCCCCCATCGTATGAATACAACAATCGAAACCGAAAGGAAACCATGAGCGCTATCGTTGATATCGTCGGCCGCGAAGTCCTGGACTCGCGCGGCAACCCCACCGTTGAATGCGACGTGTTGCTGGAAAGCGGCACCATGGGCCGTGCGGCTGTGCCGTCCGGCGCCTCCACCGGCTCGCGCGAAGCGATCGAACTGCGCGACGGCGACAAGAACCGTTACCTCGGCAAGGGCGTGCTCAAAGCCGTGGAGCACATCAACACCGAAATCTCCGAGGCCGTGCTGGGCCTGGACGCCTCCGAACAGGCTTTCCTGGACAAAACCCTGATCGACCTCGACGGCACCGACAACAAGTCGCGCCTGGGCGCCAACGCCATGCTGGCGGTTTCCATGGCCGTGGCCCGCGCTGCGGCTGAAGAAGCCGGCCTGCCGCTGTACCGCTACTTCGGCGGCATGGGCGGCATGCAGATGCCGGTACCGATGATGAACGTCATCAACGGTGGTGCGCATGCCAACAACAACCTCGACCTGCAGGAATTCATGATCCTGCCGGTGGGCGCCCCCAACTTTCGTGAAGCCCTGCGCTACGGCGCCGAGGTGTTCCACGCCCTGAAGAAAATCCTGCACGACAAGGGCATGAGCACGGCCGTGGGTGACGAAGGTGGTTTTGCCCCCAGCGTGGCCAACCATGAAGCCGCCATCCTGCTGATCCTGGAAGCCATCGACAAGGCCGGCTACACCGCCGGTGAACAGATCGCCCTGGGCCTGGACTGCGCCGCCAGCGAGTTCTACAAGGACGGCAAGTACCACCTGGAAGGCGAAGGCCTGGTGCTGACGGCCACCGAATGGACCGACATCCTGGCCACCTGGTGCGACAAGTACCCGATCATCAGCATCGAAGACGGCATGCACGAAGGCGACTGGGACGGCTGGAAGATCCTGACCGAGCGTCTGGGCAAGAAGGTGCAGTTGGTGGGCGACGACCTGTTCGTCACCAACACCAAGATCCTGAAAGAAGGCATCGACAAGGGCATCGCCAACTCGATCCTGATCAAGATCAACCAGATCGGCACCCTGACCGAGACCTTCGCCGCCATCGAGATGGCCAAGCGTGCCGGCTACACCGCCGTCATCAGCCACCGCTCAGGCGAGACCGAAGACAGCACCATTGCCGACATCGCCGTGGGCACCAACGCCGGCCAGATCAAGACCGGCTCCATGAGCCGCTCCGACCGCATGGCCAAGTACAACCAGCTGTTGCGCATCGAGGAAGACCTGGGCGAGATCGCCACCTATCCCGGTCGTTCTGCCTTCTATAACCTCAAGTGAAGCACCCCCGAGTCGCTACGCACCTCCCCCTCAAGGGGGCGACACCCGCAGCCCGGCAAAGCCGGTTCTGCGGTGTCCCGCGGTCATTCGGGTTCACCTCGATCTCGACCGTGAGGGCATAGCGACATGGGTTCACGCCTCATCCCGGCCATCCTCATCACCCTGCTCGTGGTTCTGCACGCGCAGTTGTGGTTTGGCCGGGGCAGCGTGCCCAACGTTTCACACATGGCTGGCGAACTCGAAGCGCAAAAGCAGAAGAACGCGCAGGCCCAACTGGCCAATGACCGACTGGCTGCCGAAGTGCGCGACCTCAAGGAAGGCCTGGAAATGGTGGAAGAAAAGGCCAGACTGGAGTTGGGCATGGTCAAGCCCAACGAAATCTACGTGCATATCGGTAAGTAAGCCCGGTCCTCTTGTGACCATGCGCATTGCCATTCTCGGCGCCCCTGGCAGCGGTAAAACCCGCCTCGCGCAGGAACTCGGCCTACACCTGCCGCAACTTCAAGTGAGCGACGATCCGCCGCCCGCCGAGCTGGCCACAACTCATTTCGATCTGATCCTGCTCACCGGACTTGATTTGCCAGGCTGTGCTTCTGACGTACAACGAACCGCTGACACCGCCCTGCGTGCCAGCCTGCAACAGGCCGGCCTGGCTTATGGCGTCATCTATGGACAGGGTGCACAGCGCCTGCGCCAGGCACTGCGCCTCATCACCCCGCAGGACGAACCACCGCCGCGCTGGACGGGCCTGTGCGAAAAATGCGCCGACCCGGACTGCGAATTCCGGCTTTTTACTGGACTGAGTCGCTTGAAGGCGGCTTAGCACCCGGCGTCGTGAACAGCTGCGCCGCATCGATGGTGTCGAAGCGGTAATGCGCGCCGCAGAACTCGCAGTCGACCATGATCGCGCCGCGTTCCGCCAGGATTTCCTTGGCCTCCACTTCGCCCAAACCCTGGATCATGCGTGCGACGCGGTCGCGGTTGCAGGTGCAGGCAAAACGCGGCGCAGTCTCGCCCACAAACGGCTCGAAACGTTGCAGCTTCTCTTCCCAGAACAGGCGGCGCAGAATGGTTTCGACATCCAGCGTCAGCAGTTCCTCGCGCTTGAGGCTGGCTGCCAGCGTGGCGATGCGGTTGTAATGCTCATACATCTCCGCCTCGTACAGTTCGGCCTCGCCTGGCTGCTGGCCTGCGAGGTTGGCCATGCCCTTCACCGGCAGACGTTGGATCAAGAGACCCGCCGCCACCTTGTCGTCTGCCGCCAGCACCAGCACCGTTTCCAATTGCTCGCTCTGGCGCATGTAGTGTTGCAGCGCATCGCTGAGCTTGTTCATTTTCTGATCACGCTCATCCGTCAAGGGCACCACGCCCTGGTAGGGCTGCTGCCCCGGCAGACGGTCCTTCGGGTCCAGCGTGATGGCACAGCGACCCTGCCCGTGCACATTGAGCATCGCAGTCAGCCCCGCATCGGCTGGGACTTCACCCTTGAGCGTGGCGGTCGCACGCAGGCTCAGGTCCGACTGGATCTCCGCCACCGCCAGCTTCACCGGCCCGTCACCAAAGACCTGCAGGATCAACGAGCCGTGGAACTTGATGTTGGACTGCATCAGCACACCGGCAGCCGCCATCTCGCCCAGCAGGGCCTGCACGGGCAGCGGATAGGCGCCGGTACTGCTGGCTGCACGCCGACGCAGGATCTCGGTCCAGGCGTCGGTCAGGCGCACGATCATGCCGCGCACCGGCAGACCTTCGAAAAGAAATTTGTGAAGTTCAGACACGTTGTAGGGTTCTTTATGGGCAGGTGGCCCGGTTCAGCCGATTTTCTTCAACCCCTTGCGGTATTGCTGGGCGTTCTCGACATAGTGCGCCGCAATGTGCTGCAAACCGGCGATCTGCTCGGGTGACAACTGCTTGACGGCCTTGGCCGGGCTGCCCAGGATCATCGAGCCATCGGGGAATTCCTTGCCCTCGGTCACCAGCGCACCGGCACCCACCAGGCAGTTCTTGCCGATCTTGGCGTGGTTCAGCACCACGGCGCCGATACCGATCAGCGAGCCATCGCCCACGGTGCAGCCGTGCAGCATGACCTGGTGGCCAACCGACACGTTCTCACCCAGGGTCAACGGCACGCCGGCATCGGCATGCAGTACGCTGGCGTCCTGGATGTTGGAGCCGCGGCCGATGTGGATCTTCTCGGAGTCGCCGCGGATCACGGTGCCGAACCACACGCTGACGTTTTCTTCCAACGTGACCTTGCCGATCACTTGGGCGCTGTCGGCGACCCAGGTGCCTTCGGCCAGCTTGGGCGCTTGGCCATCCAGTTCATAAATTGCCATTTGAAATTCCGTTTGTCCGTTTAGGGAGAATTGTAAAGACGGGGGCTTAACCCTGCGCCAGGGCGGCCAGTTCGGCATCGTTGAAGCCAGCAGCACGGCGAGCCACCAGATTGAAGGGCCCCTTGAGCTTCGGTGCTTCATACTTCAGCGTCAACTCGGCATAGGTTCTGACCGGATCGATTCCACGCTGCGCGCACAGCCAGCCATACCAGTGGTTGCCAATCGCCACATGACCAATTTCGTCGCGCAGAATGATGTCCAGAATCTCCCCTGCCCGATGGTCGCCAATCGACACCAGCTTGGTCTTCACGGCCGGCGAAGCATCCAGCCCGCGCGCCTCCAGCGTGCGCGGCACCAGCGCCACCCGCGCCAGGATGTCGCCCTTGGTGCGCTCCGCCATGGACCACAGACCATCGTGGGCCGGGAAGTCACCATAGTCGAAGCCCAGCGTCAGCAGATGGTCGCGCAGCAGCGTGAAGTGGTAGGCCTCCTCGAACGCCACCTGCAACCAATCGCGGTAAAAGGCCTCCGGCATCCCGGCAAAACGCCAGCAGATATCGAGCGCCAGATCGATGGCGTTCTTCTCGATGTGCACGATGGAATGCACCAGCGCCGCATGGCCGCGCGGCGTGGCGAGCGAACCCGTCTTGATGCTTGTGTGCGGCACCAGCGGCGGCCGCTCGCCACGGCCCGGAAGACCGTCGATGGCTTCGATCTGCTCTTCGGTGTCGATCGGGGCGTTGCGGTCCAGTGCCGTGACTGCACGCGCCTTTTCCACCGGGTCGGGGATGGCGAGGAGTTCTTGGCATTGGCGACGCAGATTCATGGGGGTGAATTATCCCGGATGGCACTTCTGCCGGATTCCATCCAACAGAGCTCTCGCGAAATCCCCCCCTTTATGCGACCGTTCTCACTAGAAATACTGATATAAAACCACCGATCAAGAAAGGAGGAAGTTTTCCGTATATCTAAGACTCATGCACACTAATTATCTGAATCAAGAAGAAATAATCAAACCAATCAACAGGGAATTTCATGCATCCAATAATTCAAAAAACTCTTGGCGGTCTGTCATCTCAGTACTATTTTCGACAGCTCTTTTTTAGCCTGCTTGTCGCATCTTTTGTGTTGTTCATGTCCTCTCAAGGGGGAAAATCAATTCAAATCGGCATGCTGCTTTTTGTCATCATCAGCACGTTTCTGTATCCATATTCACGCTTTGTGTATGAAAGCGTTGTTGGTTTCATCATGGGCAACAACGTCTTCTTTATAAATGCGTTCGTCATGCTTTTCGCAAAGTTCTTCACCATGATGATGTGCTGGGCATTTGCCATCTTCGTGGCACCGATTGGACTTGCTTACCTTTACTACCATCACAGTAAAGTCGAGTCCTGACATCGAGCTATAACTTCGCAAGGACGCGCCATGGCGCGTCCTTGTTGTTTTCGGCATCCGGTTCCCCCGCCGTTATGAGGAGGCGAGTAGCGCAGGGGCAAGCGGATCCAGAGCCGTGCATGTCTGAGCCCGCAGGGCGCGTTTGCGCGGCTCCCGCTTGACCCGAGCAACGCAGCGTACCGGCGCAGCCGGGCGACGAATCCGGCTCGCCTTCTCTTTGCTTACTTTCTCTTGGCGAAGCAAGAGAAAGTGAGTCGCCCGCCGGGGCGAGACCCGGCTCGCCGGCCCAGCAAGGGCATCACGCAAAGAGCAAACTATCCCCGCGGATGGTGCTGAGCGTGAAGCGCCTTCAACCTCTCCCGCGCCACATGGGTATAGATCGTGGTCGTCGAAATATCCGCATGCCCCAACAACATCTGCACCGCTCGCAAATCCGCCCCATGGTTCAGCAAATGCGTGGCAAAGGCATGCCGCAAGGTGTGTGGCGACAGCGGTGCCGTGATGGCCGCCGCCAGGGCGTACTTCTTGACGATCATCCAGAACATCACCCGCGACATGGCCTCGCCAGCGCGCGAGCCACGGAAGGTGACGAACAGGTCATCGGTCTGTTTCTCCCCCAGCAACGCCGGGCGGGCTTCCTGCAGGTAGCGCTGCAGCCAGTCGCTGGCCACTTCTCCAAAGGGCACCAGACGTTCCTTGTTGCCCTTGCCAAAAACGCGCAGCACGTGCTCTGACAGGCTGACATTGAAGGTCTTGAGTGTCACCAGTTCGCTCACGCGCAGGCCACTGGCGTACATCAACTCGAGCATGGTACGGTCGCGTACCGCCAGCGGCGAGCCTTCACCCGGTGCGGCCAGCAAGGCTTCCACCTGTGCTTCGCTCAGGGTCTTGGGGACGCGCAGCGGCTGCTTGGCCGCCTGCAAGCGCAGGGTCGGGTCAGCCTGGATCAGGCGTTCGCGCAAGGCCCAGCGGAAGTAGCGCTTGAAGACGGTCAGGCGACGGTTGGCCGTGGTCGCCCGGCTGCTGGCGTGCTTGGCTGCAAAGTAGGCGTTGAGGTCGACCTCCTCGGTCGCCAAAAGAGTACGCCCGCGGCCATCAAGCCAGCGGGCGTAGAGTTCGAGGTCGCGCCGGTAAGCCGCCAACGTGTTGCGTGACAGGCCGTCTTCCAGCCACAGGGCATCGATGAAGGCATCAACGCCCTGCATGGCCCCTCAGTCGAGCTTGAGCTTGGCGGTCTCGACCACCTTCTTGTACACCGTGTACTCGGCCTTGATCTGGTCGGCGAACTGCTGCGGCGTGTTGGCCACGATGATGGAGCCGGTGTCTTCGATGCGCTTGCGCACAGCCGGATCTTCCAAGGCCTTGCGGGTGGCCGCATTGATCTTGTCCACGATGTCCTTGGGCATGCCTTTGGGGCCGTAGATGCCGTAATAGGCCATGCGATTCACCGGCTCCAGGCCGACTTCCTTGAAGGTCGGGACATTCGGCAACTGCGACAGACGCTGTGGCGCGGCAATCACGATCGGCACCAGGCGACCGCTTTGAATGAACGGCAAGGTCGAGGGCAGGTTGTCAAAGATGATCGGCACCTGGCCAGCCACCGTGTCATTGATGGCGGGGCCGGCACCACGGTAGGGAATGTGCGTGATGAAGGTGCCGGTCTGGCTCTTGTACAGCTCGGTCTGCAAATGGCCGATGCCGCCGGTGCCAGAGGTGGCGTACGAGTATTTACCCGGCGACTTCTTCAGCTCGGCGATGAAGCCCTTGTAGTCCTTGGCCGGAAAGCTCGGGTGCACGGCGATCACGTTCGGCGTGGCCGCCACGTTGATGATGGGCGTGAAGTCGGTCAGGGGGTTGTACTGGATCTTCGGATTGATGGCCGGGTTGGCAGCGGTGGTCGAGACCGTGGCCATGCCCAGCGAATAGCCGTCCGGTGCGGCCTTGGAGGTTTCAGTGGCGCCAATCACGCCGCCGCCGCCAGCCTTGTTTTCCACTACCACGGGCTGGCCCAGGGCTTTGCCCAGCGGGTCAGCAATCGTGCGCGCAATGATGTCGGTCGTGCCGCCCGGTGCAAACGGCACTTGCAGCTTGATCACCTTGTTGGGATAACCCTGTGCCAGGGCAGAACCGGCTGCGGCCAGCAGGCCGAGAGCAAATATGACACGACGTTGCATAGTGGTTTTCTCCTAGTGTGACGGAACAGGGCTATTCTATTGCCCCAGCATGCCCTTCTTGAGCCGGGTGTCCACTGGGTTGTCACCTACGAAGATCTCCAGCAAGGCCTTGTAGAAATCAGCGCCGCTGATGGCGCTGCCTTTGGCAACGTCGTTGACGGCCAGTGTCAGCCCCTGCCCGGGCACGTAATCCAGGTTGATGGTGTCGCCCGGCTTGGCCACGCCGATGGATTCGATGGTGCGCGTGAACTGTGCCACCCGGTCCTGCATGGCCGTCCATTGGGCCTCGCTCACATTCTTCTGCATGCCATCGACCAACGCCTTCTTGATGTCTGGCGAACCGATTTCCATCAGCATGCGCATCTGGATGCGCTTCGGGCCGGCTTGGCTCAACACCTCCTGCGGCGTGGTGGTCTTGTCGCTCAGGTACAGCCCGGCCACATAGGCCTTGAAGATGAAGATGGCGCGCACCCCCAGGCCATTGAGCTTGAGCTCGCGGTTGGCCACCCGCACGGCATCATCGAAACGCAAGCCTTCCAGCGAAGCGGCGTTGGCTTGCGGCAGAACGGCGGCAGCCCACAGAACCAGGGGAATCAGCAGATTTTTTTTCATGGCATTTTCACGTGAAAGACACAGTCAGGACCAGCACATCCCGCGTCTGAAATTTACATCGTTTTGTCTTCGACCGCGCATTCCGTGCTGTTATTCTCGCCACGTGAACTACGCTCAGCTCCTCTTCCCCGATTTCTCCCTCATCCTGTGCGGCTATCTGGTATGCCGTCATACGGCACTCAACCGCACCGTGTGGGAGCAGGTTGAAGCCCTGGTCTATTACTTCCTGTTTCCGGTGTTGCTCTTCCACAGCATCGTGCGCAGCCCGCTCGACCTGTCGGCTGCCTCCAGCCTGATCGGAGCAGCCCTCGTCATGGGTGTGACCGCCATCGCCCTGTCTTATGCCCTGCCCTGGCTGCCCATCATCGGGCGGCACATCGACCCGCGCCAGCATGCAGGCAGTGCGCAGGTGGCCTTTCGCTTCAACTCCTTCATCGGCCTGGCGCTGGCCGAGCGGCTAGCCGGACCGGAAGGCCTATTGCAGATTGCGGTGCTGATCGGCTTTTGCGTACCGCTGTTCAATGTCGGCGCCGTCTGGCCGATGGCACGCCACTCACAGCGCAGCTTCGGGCGCGAGTTGCTGCGCAACCCGCTCATCATCGGCACCGTCTCGGGCCTGCTGGCCAACCTGCTGGGCTTCAAGATCCCGACCTGGGTCGACCCCACCATCTCGCGCATCGGTGCGGCCTCGCTGGCACTGGGCCTGATGGCAGCCGGCGCTGGCCTGCATTTTTCCAGCCTGGCACGGGCCAAGACGCTGGCCGTGGGCACACTGGCCATCAAGCATTTCTTCCTGCCACTGATCGCGTTCGGGCTGTCGCGGGCCTTCGGGCTGTCGCCGACGCAGACCACGGTCCTGCTGGCCTTCTCGGCTCTGCCAACCGCCTCGAGCTGCTATGTGCTGGCCGCACGCATGGGCTACGACGGCTCTTACGTCGCCGGGCTGGTGACGCTGTCCACCATACTGGGCATGGCCAGTCTGTCCTTTGCACTGGGCGTGTTGCGCTAGCAAAGCGCTGCGACGCGCTCAGTCCTTGAGCAGTGTGGCTGCGAATTCGTGGATGGCCTGGATGTCGGGCTTGAGCGGCGTGAAAGCCATGCCCTCATGGCGCAGCGTGGCACGCAGGCCGAAGTCCACCGCCCGCGCCTGCTCCTCGTCCTGGAAGCGGCCGGTGTGCACATAGGGCTTCTCGGGGTCGCGCTCCACCACCACGTTGACGTTGTTGAACTGCCGGTACCACTCAACGATCTGCTTGCGCGTCTTCTCCACATCACAGATGTTGTCGGCGTAGTGCTCGTTGTAATACAGGATCTGCGGCAGTGAGCACTCGGTGATCAGGTACTGCACCTGGCCATCAAGCAGCTCCAGCATGCGGAACTGCTGTTGGGCGATGTGGTACTGGTTCTTCAGCGCCTCGTAGTCCTTCTGCCAGACCAGCGACTTGGCGTAGTCGGGAATCAGTTCCACCGTCTTGTGGTGCAGGTTGAGGTACAGGATGATGGCCGCAGTGAACAGCGACTTGTCGCAACCGGGGCCGCCGACGATGTTGATCACCCTGGTCGGGTACAGCCGCATCTTGTTTTCTGGCAGCTGGTTCGGCACGTAGCTGTAACGCATCGTCATGGTTGGCCCTTGGGTTGTTATGCCTGTCTTGCTTGTGTCTGCTGCGCCAGTGCCCAGGCCACGTGCTCGCGCACCAGCTCACTGGGGTCCGACGCCCGTTGCCGCAGTGCCTCCACTATCGCAGGGTCGGTGGTGGTGCGCAAGGCATTGCCCAAGGCGACGGCGATATTGCGCAACCAACGTATGTGGCCAATGCGACGGATCGGGCTGCCTTCGGTGCGTTGCAGGAACTCGGGTTCACTCCAGGCGAACAGCGCCACCAGGCTGCTACCACTCAAGCCTTCGCGTGCGTCAAAGTCCGGCAAGGGGCTGCGCTGCGCAAACTTGTTCCACGGGCAGATCAGCTGGCAGTCGTCGCAACCGTAGATGCGGTTGCCCAGCAACGGCCGCAGTTCCAGCGGAATCGGCCCGGCGTGCTCGATGGTGAGGTAGGAAATGCAGCGCCTTGCATCGAGCCGGAACGGTGCCACGATCGCCTGCGTCGGACAGACCTCGATGCAGGCATTGCAGCTGCCACAGTGGCCGCTGACCGGTTCGCTCGCCGGCAAGGCCACATCAACATAGATCTCGCCGAGGAAAAACATCGAGCCGGCCTCGCGGCTGAGCACCAGCGTGTGCTTGCCGCGCCAGCCCTGGCCGCTGCGCGCTGCCAGTTCGGCCTCCAACACCGGCGCAGAATCGGTGAAAACACGGTGGCCAAAAGGGCCGATGTGCTCGGCCATGCGGTCCGACAGCTTCTGCAACCGCGCGCGCAAGACCTTGTGGTAGTCGCGGCCACGCGCGTAGATCGAGACCACACCCTCCTGTGGCCGTTGCAAACGGTCGAACTCGACCGACTGCCAATCATCGGCCGTGCCGGACGGCAGATAATCCATGCGTGCGGTGATGACGCTGACCGTGCCGGGCACCAGTTCGGCCGGCCGCGCACGGCGCAGGCCGTGAGCGGCCATGTAGGCCATCTCGCCATGGAAACCGCGCGCCAGCCAGGCCTGCAATCCTTCCTCGGCAGCGGACAGGTCGACACCGCTGACGCCGATTTGGGAGAATCCGAGTTCACGGGCCCAGCCCCGGATCAGGGAAACGAATTGAGTGCTGTTGAACGTCACGCGTTGATTGTAGAAAGTCTGGTCTGGCACAACGAGGCCGACACAGAGCAGTTTGCCACCGCGCTGGCCACCCAGCCGGCGCTGCGTCACGCCTTCATCGAACTGCAGGGCGATCTCGGCGCCGGCAAGACCACGCTGGTGCGCCACCTGCTGCGCGCCCTGGGCGTGGCCGGCCGCATCAAGAGCCCGACCTATGCCGTGGTCGAGCCGCATGAGGTGCCCGGCCTGGCCATCTGGCATTTCGACTTCTACCGCTTCAGCGACCCGCGCGAATGGGAAGACGCCGGCTTTCGCGACCTCTTCGCCAGCCCCGGCCTCAAGCTCGCCGAGTGGCCGGAGAAAGCAGCCGCCCTGTTGCCGCCGGCAGATCTGGTGATCCGGCTCGAAGTCCAGCCCGACGAATCGCGCCGCGCCACCCTCACGGCCCAGACGGCCACCGGCGTAGCGTTGCTGCAGGGGTTGAAGAAGGAGGCCCTGATTTGAAACGGCGCGAGTTGCTCCAATCCGGCACGCTGGTACTGCTGCTGGGCACAGCGCAGATTGCGCGCGGCGCCACCATCCTGGCGGTGCGCGTCTGGCCCGCGCCCGACTATTCGCGCGTCACCATCGAGTCCGACGGCCACCTCGCTACCAAACAACTGTTCGTGCCCAGCCCGCCGCGGCTGGCGGTGGACATCGAAGGCATCGAGCTCAACCCGGCACTGCGCGAGCTGGTGGCCAAGGTCAAGTCCGACGATCCCAACATCGCCGGCATCCGCGTCGGCCAGTTCGCGCCCAATGTGGTTCGCTTGGTGATTGACCTCAAGCAGCCGATCACGCCGCAGGTCTTTGCGCTCGAGCCGGTGGCCGCCTACCAGCACCGTCTGGTGCTCGACCTCTACCCCACCCAGGCCGCCGACCCGCTGGCGGCGCTGATCGCCGAGCGGCTCAAGGACAAGGAAGACAAGGCAGCTGCCACGACGCCAGCCCCGGCAGCACCCGCCTCCGCCGTGCGCTCGCACGACCCGCTGGGCGACCTGATCGCCCAGCAGACGCGCAAGTCCGCCGCGCCGGCCAGCCCCGCATCCGCTCCTGTTTCAGGAGCACCTGGCACAACAAATACGAGGCCTGGAGGCCAAAATCAAGCTCAATCTACGGGCAATGGCAAGACCGAACGCCTGATCATCGTGGCGCTCGACGCCGGCCATGGCGGCGAGGACCCGGGTGCCATCGGCCCCGGCGGCACACGCGAGAAGGACGTGGTACTGCGCCTGGCGCACCGGCTGCGCGAGCGCATCAACGCCACCACCATCAACGGCAACCCGATGCGCGCCTACCTCACGCGCGACGCCGACTTCTTCGTACCGCTGCACGTGCGCGTCAACAAGGCACGCCAGGTGCAGGCCGACCTGTTCATCAGCATCCATGCCGATGCCTTCTACACCCCGCGGCCGCAGGGTGCCAGCGTCTTTGCATTGAGCCAGAGTGGTGCCTCCAGCAGCGCGGCGCGCTGGATGGCAGCCAAGGAGAACAAGGCCGACCTGATCGGCGGCCTCAACGTCAAGGCCAAGGACGCGCACGTGCAGCGCATGCTGTTCGACATGAGCACCACGGCGCAGATCAACGACAGCCTCAAGCTTGGCAACACCATGCTCAAGGAGATCGGCCGCGTCGGCAAGCTGCACAAGGCGCAGGTGGAACAGGCCGGCTTCGCCGTGCTCAAGGCGCCCGACATCCCCAGCGTGCTGGTGGAAGCCGCCTTCATCAGCAACCCGGAAGAAGAGACCAAGCTCAACAGCGACGCCTACCAAGAGCAACTGGCCGATGCGCTGATGCGCAGCATCGAGGGCTACTTCGCGCGCAACCCGCCGCTGGCACGCAGCCGCAGCGTCTGAACGTCGCGTCGCGGCGGCAGCGTCATGGCGCTGCGCCTTCCAGCTTCGGCCAGCCTACGGTCTGCGTCAGCAGCAGTTGCTGGTCCGGCGTCAGGCCCATCGCCTGGGTCAGGGCCTGGCGATCGAACCAGGCGCGCACCACCGTGGACAGACCGACCGAGGCACAGTAGAGGTAGATGTTCTGCGCCATCGCGCCAGCCGCTACCGAGGCGAAGGACTCGCGCATGGCGGCCGGCACGATCTTCATGCGGCTGTGATCGGCCACGAAGATCAGGTCCAGTGGCGCCGTGTCGACAAAATCCTGGTAGCCAGTGACGCGTCGCACGTCCTCCGGCACCACCAGTTGCAGCGCATGCGCCTTCGGCTCATACAGATACAGGCCTTGCGGCAGCGCCACGTACAGGTCGACCTCCTGCGCATTCATGGCTGAGGGCGCGGTGCGCCCGCCCAAGGCGTCGCGGTTCAGGCCGCAAGCCGCCCACAACAGGTCCGACAGTTGCTGCTGCGTCAGCGCGTCAGGGCGGAACTCGCGCGCGGAGTGCCGCTGGCGCAAGGCCTCCATCAAAGGCAGGCCGCCCGTGGTCTGCGCTGGCGGCAAGGCCATCATGGTCAGCGACTCGCCGCTGGCGGGTTGGGTGTGAAGTTGCCCGATCAGGCCCAAAGCCATCTTGGTCAAGGTGTTCATGCGCTCCCTCCTGTCAGGCGCCAAGCCCTGCAGCGCCCGCCGCAGGCTGCACCAGCGCCATGATGTCGTCTTCGGTCAGTGTCTCGCGTGCCAGCAGCAAGCGGCTGCCTTCTTCCAGCGTGCTGCGGCGCTGCGTCAGCAGCTCGGTGGCGCGCTGGAAGGCCGCTTCGGTCAGGGCACGCACCGCGCAGTCGATCTCGCGTGCCGTTTCGGGTGCGTACTGTGCGCGGCCCACCTCCATGCCTTCGGGCAAGGGGCCAAGAAAAGGCGATGGCTGGTTCTCGTAGGCCACCTGGCCCAGCGTGGGGTCCATGCCGAAGCGCATCACCATGCTGCGCGCGATGTCGGTCGCCTTGGCCAGATCATCCGATGCGCCGGTGGAGGCATGGCCGATCAGCAGCATCTCGGCCGCACGGCCGGCCAGCAGCATGGCCATCTTGTTTTCCAGCTCCAGCCGCGTCATCAGGTAGCGGTCTTCGGTCGGGCGCTGGATGGTGTAACCCAGGGCACCGATGCCGCGCGGGATGATGGACACCTTGTGCACCGTGTCCAGCCCCGGCAGCGCCATGGCCACCAGTGCATGGCCCATCTCGTGCACGGCAATGATGCGGCGCTCCTCCGGGTTGAGGATGCGGTTGCGCTTCTCCAGCCCGGCCACGATGCGTTCGATGGCGGTGGTGAAGTCGGCCAACGTCACCTCGTCGGCATTGCGGCGCGTGGCCACCAGCGCCGCCTCGTTGACCAGGTTGGCCAGGTCGGCGCCGGTGAAGCCAGGCGTGAGCGCGGCGATCTGCGCCAGGTCCAGACCCGCTGCAAGCTTGATGCGCTTGATGTGCACCTGCAGGATTTGCACCCGGCCGTGTTTGTCAGGCCGGTCCACCAGCACCTGACGGTCGAAGCGGCCGGCACGCAGCAGCGCCGGGTCCAGAATCTCGGGCCGGTTGGTGGCCGCCAGCAGCACCAGGCCGGCGCGCGGGTCGAAGCCATCGAGCTCGGCCAGCAACTGGTTGAGCGTCTGCTCCTTCTCGTCGTGGCCGCCCAGACCATAAGCGCCGCGGGCACGGCCCAGCGCGTCGATCTCATCGATGAAGATGATGGCTGGCGCCCGCTGGCGCGCCTGCTCGAACAGGTCGCGCACCCGTGCCGCACCGACGCCGACAAACATCTCGACGAACTCCGAGCCGTTGATGGAGAAGAACGGCACCCCGGCCTGCCCTGCCACCGCGCGTGCCAGCAGCGTCTTGCCGGTGCCCGGCGGGCCCACCAGCAGAATGCCCTTGGGAATGCGCGCACCCAGGCGGCTGTGTGCCGCCGGGTCCTTGAGGAAATCAACAATCTCTTCCAGTTCCACCTTGGCCTCGTCGACACCGGCCACGTCTTCGAACGTCACCCGGGTATCGCTCTCCACATAGACCTTGGCCTTGCTCTTGCCGATGGACAGCAGACCATCACCCAGACCGCCCCCGAGGCCGCCGCGAGCGACCATCTTGCGAATGAAGAACATCCAGATGGCAAAGAAGACCAGCGTCGGCGCCACCCAGGAAAACAGATCGCGCAGGAAGGTGCTCTGGATGATCCCGGTGAAGCGCACCCCGTATTGCGCCAGGTCGCGCGCCAGATCGAGCTCCACCCGCGTGGTGGCAAAGCGCGTGCGGCCGTCAGGCAGTGGCTGGTTCAGTGTGCCTTCCAAGTGGTCGGCGTAGACCGCAATCTCCTTGATGTTTTTCTTCTCCAGCTCCTGCAGAAATTCGCTATAGGGCAGCGGCTGCACCTGCTGCCACTGCTGCACGAAGCTCTGCAGCACCAGCACGCCCAGAATGGCCAGAACGATGTACCCGAGGTTCCACTGTGTGCGTTTCTCCACCCGCTCACTCCTCGTCGATATGGGGTGGCGACAGGCCTTCGGCCGGCTCACCGGTCTCGGGGTCGATCCAGTCGGAAATCCCGAGTTCGCTCTCGGCTTCCTGCAGGGTTTCGCCCGGTGCGGGTGACTCTTCGTCTGACGACTGCATGTCGGCCAAAGCCTCTTCCAGGCTGGCGAAAGGACCGAACTCCTGCTTGCTGCCCGGCGCACGCCAGTAGTAGCCGTCGGGCCGAGACATGATCTGCTCCACGTTGTCGGCGCTGGTCTCCGGCACGGCCTTCATGCTGGCGGTCTTCTTGCTCGTCGCTGCGGGTTTCTTGCTTGTCATGTCATACCTCTCTCTTGCTGTCGCAACAGCCGTTAGGATCAGTCCAGCCAGCCCGGCGTTTCTTGAGCCAAGTCAAACTTTATCCAGCTTACGCTTCTTAGCATCGACCAACCACCTGTTTGTTCATCCATCCCCCCAAAAAAAGAAACCCTCTTCTTGATGCATCTCACCCGCTCTGCCCATCGCCTGTTCCGCCGGCTGCCGCTGCTCCTGTTGGCCGCGGCCTTGCTGTACGGGCAAGCTGCGCGGGCAGCGGATGAGTCGCCGACGGCCATGGCCGAACGCTTCGCCCGCCTGGTGGACAAACGCCTGCAGTTGCCAGACACCGAAATCCAACGCTACGGCGAGTTGGCGCTGCAGATGCTGCAAGCCGCCGGCATCACGCTCGATCGCCCGCAGTACTTGGTGCTGGTGGACCGCAGTCCACAGGTGCAGGCGTTGCTGCTGCTCTGGATGGAGCCGCCCTCCCGCGCGGTGCTGATCGGCGCCTCGCCCGTGTCCACCGGACGCGGTGGTGAGTACGACTACTTCGAAACACCCACCGGCGTGTTCGATCACAGCACCCTCAACCCCGACTTCCGCGCCGAAGGCACCTACAACGAGCATGGCATTCGCGGATTTGGTGAGCACGGCATGCGCGTGTTCGATTTCGGCTGGCAACAGGGCCGGCGCGGCTGGGGCAATGGTGGCACCAGCGCCATGCGCCTGCTGCTGCACGCCACCGACCCGGATCTGCTGGAGCCCAAGCTCGGCAGCGTGCAGTCCAAGGGCTGCGTGCGCATTCCGGCCACACTCAATCGCCTGCTCGACCAGCACGGCCTGCTGGATGCCGATTACGAGGACGCTCTGGCCGAGGGGCGCCACCTCTGGGTGCTGTCGCCCCAGCGCACGCCCGTGCCCCATGCCGGCCGCTACCTGATCGTGGTGGACACCCAGCGTGCCAAACGTCCGGTCTGGTCGCCCAGCCCCTTCCTCAAGGCCAGCCCGAAACGCCAACCGGCATCCCCTTCGGGCAGCTCACGGCCCACTCAGCCCAAGGCACCTCAGGGCAGCAACACCGCCGCACCGTCGATGGTGCCAGCGCGCAGCGCCGCCACCGCCTCGTTGGCCTGTGCCAACGGATAGGCCTGCACGTGGGTGGTGAGCGGGTGGCGCGCAATGCAGTCGAAGAAGGCCTCGCCGTCTTCGCGCGTCAGGTTGGCCACCGAGCGCACGCTGCGCTCGCCCCACAGCAGCGCATACGGGAAGGCCGGGATGTCGCTCATGTGGATGCCGGCACACACCACCACCCCGCCCTTGCGCGTGGCGCGCAGGGCCGCCGGCACCAGTGAACCAACGGGCGCAAAGATCAGCGCGGCATCGAGTTGCTGCGGCGGCAGCGCATCGGACGGGCCGGCCCAGGTCGCGCCCAGTTGCCGGGCAAAGTGTGCGCTTTGTTCGTCCCCCGCGCGCACGAAGGCATGGACCTCGTGCCCTTGTGCCACCGCAATCTGGCAGATGATGTGCGCCGCGGCGCCAAAGCCGTACAGACCGAGCCGGGCACGCGCATCCAGTCCCGCCAGCCGGTAGGCACGAAAGCCGATCAGCCCAGCACACAGCAGCGGTGCGGCATGCACATCGTCATAGCGCTCCGGCAGCGCGAAACAATAACGCTCATCCGCCACGGTGTACTCGGCAAAACCGCCGGGCCGGTCGTAGCCGGTGAAGACGGGTGTATCGCACAGGTTCTCGTGCTGGCTCGCACAGTAGGGACAGTGCCCGCAGGTGCCGCCCAACCAGGGAATGCCAATGCGGGTGCCGATGGCGAAGCGTGTGGCCCCCGGCCCGGTGGCCACCACGCGGCCCACCACCTCGTGCCCCGGCACCATGCCGGGGTGGCGCGGCGGCAGATCGGCGTCGATGATGTGCAGGTCGGTGCGGCAGACGCCGCAGGCCAGCACCTGCACCAGTACCTCATGCGGGCCCGGCTGCGGCATCGGCAGGTCGGCCGCCTGCAACGGCTGGCCGGGCTGTGTCACGCGCATTGCCAGCATGCTTGGCTCCTGTGACCCGGCTGGCCCTTATTTGGCGCCGGAGATGAATTCCACCTTTTGCCGGCGCTGAGCTCTCCAGGTACCGTAGATCACGATCAGGCCGGGGATCAGGATCATGCCCCAGATGATCTTCTCCAGGTTGGCCTTGACCCACGGCAGGCTGCCGAGGAAATAACCCGCGGTGCAGATGCCCAGCACCCAGATCAGCGCGCCCACCACGTTGTAGAGCGTGAACTTGATGCGGCTCATCTCGGCCACGCCACCCACAAAAGGCGCGAAGGTGCGGATGAAGGGCATGAAGCGCGCCAGGATGATGGTGATGCCGCCGTAGGTTTCGTAGAAGGCATGGGCCTGGTCAAAGGCGCGCTTGTTGAACAGGCGCGAACTCTCCCACTTGAACACCTTCGGCCCGAAGTAGCGCCCGATGGAGTAGTTGCACTGGTCTCCCAGAACGGCCGCCACCAGCAGCACGGCCACCGCGACGGGATAACTCAGCAGCCCGGCGCCGGCCAGCGCACCGACCACAAACAAGAGCGAGTCGCCCGGCAGGAAAGGCATGACCACCAGCCCGGTCTCGACGAAGACGATGAGAAACAGCAGCGCATAAACCCACACGCCATAGTTCTGCACGAACACCTCCAGGTGTTTGTCGACGTGCAGGATGAAATCAATGAGAAAGGTGATCAGTTCCATGGACGGGGATTATCCCCGGCCTGGACCCACCTCACCCCGACGCGGCAACTTCCGAGCGCGCTCGAACCCCATCTACACCGCGCAATAACGCTCCTGGATCTCGGCGTTGCGCAGCAACTCGTCGGCGGCCCCCTGGTGCACGATCTGGCCCTGGTCCAGGATATAGGCGCGGTCAGAGATGGACAGCGCCCGCTCCACGTTCTGCTCCACCAGCAGGATGGTGGTGCCGGCCTGCTTCATGCGCACGAAGAGCTGGAACATCTCGTGCACCAGCAGCGGCATGATGCCCTCGGACGGCTCGTCCAGCAGGATCATGCGCGGCCGGGCCATCATGGCGCGGGCAATGGCCAGCATCTGCTGCTCGCCGCCCGAAAGCGAGGTGCCCTCCTGGTGCAGGCGCTCCTTCAGGCGCGGGAAGGTCTCGGCGATCTCGTCGATCATGGCATCCATCTCGCCGCGGCGCGAACTGGCCAGCAGGCCCAGTTGCAGGTTCTCCAGCACGGTCAGGCCGGGCACGATGCGCCGCTCCTCGGGCACATAAGCCAGGCCGTGGTGGAAACGCACGTGGGGCGGTTGTCCCAGCAGATCCTGGCCGTCGAAGATGACCTGGCCTCGGCACTTGCTCACCAGGCCCATGATGGTGCGCAGCGTGCTGGTCTTGCCAGCGCCATTGCGCCCCATGAGCGTGACGATCTCGCCCTGGCGAACCTCGAAATCCAGGCCCTGGATCACGTGGCTGTGGTCGTACCAGGCGTTGAGTTGTTGCACTTTCAACATAGATTGTTCTCTTTTCAACCTTGGCCGAGATAGACGCGCTTGACCTCGGCGTTGTTGCGGATCTCCTCGGGCGTGCCATCCACCAGCAGTTCGCCGTGGTGCAGCACGATGAGCCGGTTGCACAGGCCCATCACCATCTTCATCTTGTGCTCCACCAGGATGACGGTGCGTTCCTGCGCCAGCCGGCGGATCAGCTCCATCATCACCAGCGTTTCCTCGGGCGACATGCCGGCGGTGGGCTCGTCCATCAGCAGCAGCTTGGGCTCACAGGCCAGGGCCATGGCCACTTCCAGCGAGCGCTGCTGGCCATGGGCCAGGTCACCCGCGAGCTTGTCTCGGCAAGCCTGCAGGCCCACGCGCGCCAGCAGGGCGTCGGCCCGCTCGATGAGTTCGCGGTAATGGCTGCGCGGGCGCAGCAGCTGGAAGCGCGTGGTCTGCATCTGCAGCGCCACCCGCACGTTCTCGTGCGCGCTCAGGTGCTTGAAGACGTTGGTGATCTGGAAGCTCTTGGCAATGCCGAGGCGGGCAAACTCGTGCGGAGCGATGCCCGTGATGTCCTGCCCCTGGAACAGCACCTGCCCAGCGCTGGGCGGCACGCCGCCGCTGATCACGTTGAAGAAAGTGCTTTTGCCTGCGCCGTTGGGCCCGATGATGGCTGTGAGTTCACCGGCGCGGAAAGATACGCTGACATCGCTGAGCGCCTTGAACTTGCCATAAAAACGCGAAGCGTGACGTACTTCCAGAATAGGTGTGCTGCTCATGCGGCACCTCCCTGGCGACCCTGCCAGCGCTCCAACTGGTGCAGCAACGTGCCCCACAGCCCCTTGGGAAAGAACAGCACGAAGACCATGAAGACGATGCCCACCACACCCATCCAGTAGCGGGTGAGATTGGTGACCACATCTTCCAGGTAGAGAAAGACCGCCGCGCCGACAAAGGGGCCGAAGAAGGTGCCCATGCCGCCCAGCAGGCACATCATCACGGCCTGGCCGGACTGCAGGTAATGCAGCGAGTCGATCGGCACGACGGACAGGTGCAGCGCACGCAGCGTGCCGGCCAGCCCGCAGATGCCCGCCGAGAGCACGAAGACCAGCAGCTTGGCGCGTGCCACGTCATAACCACAGGCAGCGGCACGTTTCTCGTTTTCGCGGATGGCCTCGATCACGGCGCCAAAGGGCGAACTCAGCACGCGCGAGAGGAACCACAGCGCCAGCGCCACGAAGACATAGATCACGTAGTACTTGTTGAGCGGATCGAGAAAGTTGATCGAGATGCCCGGCAGGTCGATGAACTCCACCTTCACGCCGCGTAGACCGTTCTCGCCGCCGGTCCAGTGGTCGGCCTTGTAGAAGACGTAATAGACGATCTGGCCCAGCGCCAGTGTCACCATGGAAAAGTAGATGCCGCGGGTGCGGATGGCCAGGAAGCCGATGACCAGCCCCACCAGGCTGGACGAGGCCACGCCCGCCAGGATGGCCGCCCACCAGGGCCAGCCGGCGTGCACCACCGCGATGCCGGCAAGGTAGGAGCCCACCCCCAGAAAAGCGGCATGACCGAAAGACAGCATGCCGGTGTAGCCGAACAGCAGGTTGAAGCCCACCGCGTAGAGGCCGAAGATCAGGATGTTGACCGACAGGGCGTCGTAGGGCATTAGGAAAGGAAACACCAACAGGAACAACAGGGCGGCAGCCACACGGTGCTGTCGTGCCAGTGCGATGAATTGAAAGAGGTACTTGTTCATGGGGATCGCTCAGCTCATCAGTCCGGCCTTGCCGAAGAAGCCCTGCGGACGGATCAGCAGGACCACGGCCATCAGGACAAAGATCGAAAGTTCGGCGTATTCGGGTGCCACCAGCGAGGTCATCGCGAAGACGATGCCCACCAGCAAACCCGCCACCACCGCGCCGGGCAGCGAGCCCATGCCGCCCACCACGGTGACGACAAAGGACTCGGCCAGGATGGGGATACCCATCTCAGGGTTGACGGCGCGCGTGGGCGCCGCCAGCAGGCCAGACAGGCCGGCAATCGCCGTGCCGATGCCGAACACCAGCAACCAGACGCGCGAGATATCAATGCCCAACACCCGGACGATCTCCGGGTCGCGCGAGCCGGCGCGAATGATCAGTCCGTAGCGCGTTTTCTCGATGAACAGCCACAGGGCCAACACGATGGCTGCGGTTGCGCCAATCAGGAACAGTCGGTACAGAGGGAAATGCCCGAAACCCAGCGAGACCGAGCCGCGCAACGCCGCCGGGGTGGAACTGGGCAGGCCCTCAATGCCGAAGGCAAAACGCATCACGTCGATCAGCACATAGGACAGGCCGAAAGTCAGCAGCAGCGGATAGTCGATGCCCCGGCCATACAGCGGGCGCACCAGGAAGCGTTCGCACACCAGACCGATGGCGCCGGTGGCCAGCGGCACCAGCAGCAGGCAGAACCAGAAATTGCCGGTGATGCCGAGGAAGTACACCCCAAGGAAGGCGCCCACCATGAAAAAAGCACCGTGAGCAAAGTTCACCACGGTCAGCATGCCAAAGATCAGCGACAGGCCGATCGCCAGCAGGGCGTAGATGGCGCCCAGCGCAATACCGGTCATCAACTGCAGGGCAAACAGTTGCGGCGAGATGTCAAACATTCGGATTTTTCTGTTGGATCAGGAAGGAATTCCCCCGGCGCTCACGCGCCGAGGGAGTGGCGAACGAAACGACGTGGATCAGGTGGAGACCTTGTGCCCCATTTCCTCGCAGGTGCGCAGGTTCTTCTCGTCCGCGTTCTCGATCGAGAGCACATTGAAGACGTCGTACTTGTCCTTCATGTTCTTCGACTTCGATTCGACGATGACGACCGACTGCACCGACTGATGGTCGCATTTGCGGTAGAACTGCTCGCCCTTGTACCAGTTGTAGCGCAGCTGGCGCAGTGCGATGCTGACCTTCATGGAGTCAGTGGACTTGGCGTTGAGAACGGCCTGCAGCACGCTGCGCACGCCGGCGTAGCCGAGCGCACCGTAGTCCGAGGGCACCGCGCCACCGTGGGCCTTGCGGAACTTGTCATTGAAGGCCTTCGCCGCGGGAATCTTGTCTTCCATGCCCCAGTAGTAGGAGGTGCCGCCCAGAATGCCGTCGAAGGCGTCGGCACCGCCAGCCTGGCGCGCCGTGTACAGCAGCACCGGGGTAATGATCTTGGTGTTGGCCTTGATGCCGAAATCGGTGGCCTGCTTGGCCGAGTTCACCAGATCGCGGCCGAAGTTGCACAGCACCAGGATGTCGGGCTTCAGGGACTGGATGCGCGGCAGGAAGGCCGAGTAGTCGGCCGCCCCGATGGGGTGGCGGATGTCGGCCAGCGTCTGCACGCCCATGGCCTGGCCGGCGCGCTGGAAACCGCGCACCATCTCATGGCCGTAGGCGTAGTCGGCCGTCAGGTAGACCACCTTCTTGCCGAACCTCGGGAAGGCGTAGCGCGCCACGGCGCCTGCCGTCAGGTGAGGGTTGAGCGCCTCGTGGAAGGTGTACAAGCTCCAGTCCTTCGCTTCATTGATGGCATCGGACTGGCTGATCGAATTGAAGATGATCTTGCGGTCGCGGCAGACAGCGTTGATGGACAGCTGGGTCGCAGCCGACAGTGAGCCGACGACAAAGTCCACCTTGTCCTTCTCGATCAGCTCCAGCGTGCGGGTGGCTGCCTCACCCGGATTGAGCTTGTCGTCACGCACCAGCAACTCGGCCTTGCGGCCATTGAAACCGCCCGCGTCGTTGAAATCCTTGATGGCGATTTCGGCGGCACGCACCTGGTCCTGCGCCTCGGCGGAGAAAGCCCCCGTCAACGGCACCGGAAAACCGATCTTGATCGGCACGTTGCCCTGGGCCTGCGCCAGCTTGAGCGCAAAAGGTGCGCCGGCCACGGCCGCACTGGCGGCTCCGAGTTGCAGCACATGGCGGCGATTGAATTGCGTATTGCGTTCTGTCATGCTCGTCTCCTCAGCTTTGGTTGGAATAATCAGTGCCTTCAGTCTTGCTGGGCACCACGTACGGAAAGCAGGTCTTCGACGGTAAAACCGTCCAGTTCGATGGCGGTGTCGTGTGCCACATCGATGTCTTCGCTGGCGCGGCGCGCTCGCCGCGCGCCACCGCTGTAGGCCTGGAGGTAACCTCCCAGGCGACGGCCGCGTTCCACGATGGCCTGGCCCACCTTGAGGCGCTCGGTTTCGTAGGCTGCCAGCGCGGCGGGTGTCGCGCCGTGGGCACGGATGGCGTCGGACAGCGCCATGGCATCCTCGGCCGCCTTGGTCACGCCGGCCCCCACGTGCGGCCGCGCCACGAAGGAGGCATCACCCATCAGGGCCACGCGACCGAAGGCGATGCGCTCGGAACTCACGTCGTAGATGGCCTGCAGGAACGGCTGTGCCGTCTTCTCCATGATCTCGGCGAACTGGGGTGCCAGCAGTTCGCGCGCAGCCGTGCGCATGGCCGCCACGGCACGCCACGACACCTTGTTCGGGGGAATGCCGGCGGCATGGTAGTCGCCGTCGGCGTCAGTAAGCAAGGCGCGCAGTTCGCTCGCATTGGCAGGCCGGTACCAGACAACGTTGTAGCTGCGCTGCCCCACCGCCAGCGCGTGGCCGGGGCCTGCAACCGGATAGGCGATCAGCTGTTCACCGGCCGGCAAGCCGAAAGCAAAGCGCTCGAACACCATCTCGCGCGTGCGGCGCGACAGCACGGCTTCGTCGCACACGCCGCGCCAGGCCACGTAGCCCGCGTACTGCGGCTGGATGTGCGGCGCCAGTTGCTGGCGCACGGCCGAGCGGATGCCATCCGACGCAATCAGCAGATCGGCGCGCAGCGCCTGGCTGCCGTAGCGCACGGTCACGCCGTCCGGGTCGGCGCGCACTTCACTCACCGTCGCCGGTTGCACATAACGCTCGCGCGGGAAGATGTCGAACAGCAACGAATACAGGCGGCTCCAGGACGTCAGCACCTGCGGCAGATCGAACGCGGTCTGCACCTCACCCCGGGCATCCAGCAGCACACGCCCGGGTACGGCCACCCCCAGCGAGGCGTCGGCATCCAGTCCGGCGCGCAGCAGGCCCTCGACCAGGCGCTTGTGCGTCACGATGCCGGCGCCGCGGCCGTCGAGCGAACCCGGTACTTTCTCCAGCACGCGCACGTCATGCCCGTCGCGCAGCAACATGTTGGCGACCATCAGGCCACCCAACGATCCGCCCGCAACGAGGATGCTGGCCATCAGGCGGCTGCCTTGGCGCGCTTGGCGTCCAGTTCCGTTTTCTCCTGCGCCGGGTAGTTGAGCTCAATCACCACGCCGCTCGGATCATCCAGGAACAGCTGATGCAGACCGATCTGTGGCACGGTGCGCTCGCGGCACGCAACCCCCAGCTTCTGCAGATGCGTGAGCATGGTCTCCAGTCCATTGGCAAACAGCGCGATGTGGTCCACCGCGCCGCTGCCGTGCAGGGAGGAAACGTCGCGGTCGCCCAGATAGCGCTTGAGCCCCTCCGGGTCATTCTTGTCGATGCCGATCACGTGCACCATGGCATTCGCCCAGCTGCCGGTGTCGCCGCTGTAGAGCCACAAACCCGGGAAGGGAAAGGGCGGGCGTGGCCCCACCGTCATGCCGAGTACCTGTTCGTAGAACACCCGCGTGGCGTCCATGTCGGTGGTGCGGATCGAGAAATGGTTCAGAGTCAGCGCCATGTCGGTTTCTCCTTCGTCGTTTGTCTAGGCAAGTGCTCGCCGGGGCGTCCGGCCTGCGGCACGCGGCTTGGCGCCGTGGCCAAAAACTTCGGGCAAGGTCTGCAGGTAGCCGTGCACACGGTCGTGCACGAACACCTCGTCGAACGGATCGGTCTTGCTGCCCGGCTGCTCCAGCCCGTAGACCCAGCGGCGCAGCCCCATGTAGAAGATGCTGCCGTGCAGGCCCATGAGCAGTTCCATCTCGCGCGGCGTGGGTTTGCTGCGGTTGGGCACGCCCAGGTAGCGCCGGCTCTCGCGCACCAGACGCGGGAACAGCTTTTCGCCCAGCAGGGCGAAATAGCGGTCGGTGATGTAGCGATCGCTCAGGCCGGAAAACACGAACACGCGCACCCAGTCGCGCTCCAGGATGCGCTTGGCGTACTTGGTATAGAAGCGTGTGAGCTTGACCTCCACATCGAGCACCTTGTCGTCCAGCAGGCGCTCCCATTCTTCGTCCCAGCGTGCAGCGAACAGGTCGGCATAAACGCGCTCGATCAGCGCCTGCTTGGTCGGGAAGTAGTGGTACAGCAGCGTATGGGTGATGCCCAGCTCACGCGCGAGGTCGCGCAACTGGCCATCCAGCCCATGCTCGGAGAAGAAGCGTACCGAGCCCTCCACGATCTGGCGCTCGCGCTCTGCCGGCGACAGGCGCCGCCTCGGCGCAGGGGGCACCGGCGCCTTGACAGGGTTTTTACGGATGGATGTGGCCACGTGCTTGTTTGATAGTTCGGGTTAATTTAACGCTTGGTCAATAAGCCTGAATCAGGACAAACCCCAAGCCTTTCTGAACCCACAGGACAGCCCATGGAACTACAAGGCAGCGTCACCATTCCCTCCACGCCGGACAAGGTCTGGCATGCGTTGAACGACCCCGAGGTACTGCGCCAGTGCATCCCCGGCTGCGAGGAAGTGCGCCAGATTTCGCCGCAGGAGATGCACGCCCGCGTACTGCTCAAGCTTGGGCCCGTGCGCGCCAATTTCGTCGGCAAGGTGCTCCTCACCGATGTGCACCCGCTGCAAGGTTGCACGCTTCATTTCGAAGGCTCGGGCGGCAGCGCCGGCTTCGCCAAGGGCAGCTCGGTCATTGCGCTCGCGGCGGTGCCCGAAGGCACACGCCTGGACTACACGACCCAGGCCTCGGTGGCGGGCAAGTTGGGGCAGATCGGCGGCCGGCTGATCGATGCCTCGGCGCGCCAGATGGCCGACCGTTTCTTCGACGCCTTCAAGTCCCAGTTCAGCGCCGCATCGCCCCTGCCGTTGGCCCTGCCCGTGCCAGCCGCCGGTCTGCCTGCGGTTGCGGCGGCTATTGCGACGGCGCCCCTGCCTGCGGCATCGGTGGGCTGGTTCGAGAAGGAAAAGCCCCGCCTGCTCTGGTTCGCGGCCGGCGTGGTGTCCACTGCGCTCGGTGTCTGGATGGGCGCGCACTGGCTGCGCTGATCTTCACAACACCCCTCACCCGTTGCGAGGAACACGCCCATGAAAGCCCCCGCCTTTTCTTACGCCCGCCCCCGGCAACTCGCCGAGGTGCTGGCTCTGCTCGACCGCCACCGCGATGAGGCTCGCCTGCTGGCCGGCGGCCAGACGCTGCTGGCCACACTCAACATGCGCCTGTCTGAACCCGCGTTGCTGATCGACCTGCAAGGCGTGGCCGAACTGCGTGGCCTGCAGCTCAGCAGCACCGTCCTGCGCATCGGCGCCATGGTCACGCACAGCGAGATCGAAGCCTCGGCCGAGGTGGCACGCCACGCGCCGCTGCTGGCGATGGCGGCGCCGCACATCGCGCACCGCGCCATCCGCAACCTGGGCACCTTCTGCGGCTCCATCGCCTATGGCGACCCGGCGGCCGAATGGCCCGCTTGCCTGCTGGCGCTCGACGGCGTGGTGGTGGCGCGCAGCGTGGCAGGCGAGCGCCGCATCGCGGCGAAGGCTTTCTACACCGGTCTTTACACCACGACGCTACAGCCCAACGAGATGATCGTGGCCTGCGAGATCCCGCTGGCCAACGCCGGCCAACGCTTTGCCTTCGACGAGCTTTCGCGCCGCCACGGCGACTACGCGGTAGTTGGCCTGGCTGCCAGCGCCCGCGTGCAGGACGGACTGCTGAGCCAGGTGCGGCTGGCCTGGTTGGGCACCGGCAGCATGCCGCAGCGTGCCCTGGCGGCCGAGCAGGCGCTCGAAGGCCAATTCTTCAGCGAAGCCGTCACCGCCCAGGCCTTGCAGGCCCTGCGCAGCGAACTGCAGATCGAGGGCGACCTCACGCACAGCCCCGCCGCCAAGCAGCATCTGGCTGGCGTGATGCTCAAGCGCGCCCTGCACGCATTGACCCAGCAGTCCGCGCTGCAAGCCTGAAACCGACGAGGACATGCCATGAGCACCCTGAACGAAACATCCGATGAACTCGACACCGGCGCGCGCCCGGTCACCATCACCGTCAACGGCCACTGTGGCCAACATGCGGTGCAGCCCCGCACCCACCTGATCGACTTCCTGCGCGAAGGCCTGGGCCTCAAGGGCTCGCACCTGGGCTGCGAACACGGCGTGTGCGGCGCCTGCACCGTGCGGCTGGACGACACGGTGGTGCGCGGCTGCCTGGTGCTGGCCGTGCAGGCCGATGGCCGGCGCGTGGAGACCATCGAAGGCCTCACTGAACGCGGCAGCATCCGCGACCTGCAACAGGCCTTCATCCGCCACAACGCCCTGCAGTGCGGCTTTTGCACCTCGGGCATGTTGATGGCCGCCAGCGAACTGCTGGAACACAAGCCCAACGCCAGCCGCGAGGAAGTGCGCGAATGGATGAGCGGCAACTACTGCCGCTGCACCGGCTACCAGGCCATCGTCGACGCCGTCTGTGAAGTGCTGGCCACCCGCCGCCAAGGAGCCTCCGCATGAACGCCCCCGAATCACGCGCACTGAAGAAATCCCTCGAAGACGCGCTGACCGCGCGCGCCGAGGCACCGCACACCCCGGTCGCCGAACCACTGGGCGGTGCGCTCAAGGATGCGCGCCACATCGGCCAGGCCATCCCGCGCCCCAACATCGAACGCCTGACCGAAGGCCGCGGCCAGTACGTGGACGACCTGGAACTGCCGCGCATGGGCCATGTGGTGTTCTGGCGCTCGCCGGTGGCGCACATGAAGATCCTGCGCATCGAGCGCGACTACGCACGCATGATGCCCGGCGTGCTGGCCGTGTACGACGGCCAGGACCTAGCCGCCATCTGCAAGCCCTGGGTGGCTACGCTCACCCACCTGGCCAGCATCAAGTCGGCCCCGCAGTACCCGATGGCGATCGAGCGCGCCTGCTGGCAGGGCGAGCCCGTGGTAGCCGTGGTGGCCAAGACCCGCGCCGAGGCCGAGGACGCGCTCCAGTACGTGCAGGTGGAGTGGGAAACCCTGCCCGCGGCGCTGGACATGAACACCGCGTTGGCGCCTGAAACGCCCGTCATCCATCCTGAGCTCGGCGACAACCTGTGCTTCGCGCGTAGCCTGGACACCGGTGGCGTGGACGCAGCCTTTGCAAAAGCCGACGTGGTGGCCGAGGCCACCTTCGACTTCGGCCGCCACACCGGCGTCACGCTGGAGCCGCGCTGCCAGATCGCTGACTACAACCCGGCCTCGGGCCAGCTCACCGTCTACCACTCGCAGCAGGCGCCGCACATGATGCAGGACCTGTACTCGCGCCAGTTTGGCCTACCCGAATCCGCGGTGCGTGTGATCTGCAAGGACGTGGGCGGGTCCTTCGGCATCAAGGTGCACGCCTACCCGGACGACTTCGCCACCGTGGCCATCTCCATCCTGCTCAAGCGGCCGGTGAAGTTCGTGGCCGACCGGCTGGAGTCGTTCACCAGCGACATCCATGCGCGCGAGCACCGCATTCAGGGCCGCATTGCCGCCACGAAAGAGGGCGACATCCTGGCCTTCGAAATCGACGACGTCACCGGCATCGGTCCGTTCTCCATGTTCCCGCGCACCAGCGGCATCGAGGGCAACCAGGTCGTCAACCTCACCGGCGGGCCCTACAAACACAAGGAATACCGCGCCAAGCTCAGCGTGGTGTTTCTCAACAAGACGCCCACCTGCCAGTACCGTGGCGTGGGCCACCCCATTGCCTGCGCGGTCACCGAAGGCCTGGTCGACCTGGCCGCCGCCAAGCTGGGCATGGACCCGCTGGCGTTTCGCCGTCGCAACGTCATCCCGGACAACGCCTACCCAGCCACCGGCGCCTCGGGCATCAAGCTGGAAGTGCTGTCGCACGAAGCCTGCCTGCGCAAGATCGAAGCACTGATGGACTACCCCGCGCTGCGCGCCGAACAGGCCGCGCTACGCGCCAAGGGCATCTACCGCGGCATCGGCTTTGCCACGCTGATCGAACTCACCAACCCGAGTGCAGCCTTCTACGGCGTGGGCGGCGCGCGCATCTCCTCGCAGGACGGTGCCACCATCCGGCTGGAGCCCAGCGGCGGCGTGGCCGTGATGGTGAGCGTGGGCGAACAAGGCCAGGGTACCGAGGCCATCTACGCGCAGATTGCCGCTGACGCCGTGGGAGTGCCCATGAGCGCGGTGCGCCTGGTCACCGGCGACACCGAGACCGTGCCCTACGGCGGCGGCACCTGGGCCTCGCGCGGCGCGGGCATCGGCGGCGAAGCCGTGCTGCAGGCCGGCCTGGCGCTGCGCAGCAACATCCTCCAGGTGGCCGAGGCCATCCTCCAGCGCGACGCCGACGGCATGGTGGTGAGCGACGGCGCCGTGAAGGATGCCGCCACCGGCGAAACCCTGCTGCCGCTGATGGAGCTGGGCCGCGTGGCCTACTACCGCCCGGACACGCTGCCGACCGGCTTCACCTCGGAACTGATGGTCACGCGCCACTACGCCCAACGCGACTACCCTTTCATCTTCACCAACGGCGTGCAGGCCTCCTATGTGGAGGTGGACACCGAGACCGGGTTTGTGAAGCTGCTCAAGCACTGGGCGGTGGAAGACTGCGGCCGCGTCATCAACCCCAAGCTGGTGGACGAGCAGATCCGTGGTGCCATCGTGCAGGGCATCGGCGGCGCGCTGTTCGAGGAATGCCTGTACGACGACCAGGGGCTGATGAAGAACGGCAGCATGGCCGACTACCTGGTGCCCATGGCCGGCGAGATGCCCGACATCGAGGTGGCCCACGTCGAGACGCCCACGCGCAGTTCGGTACTGGGTGCCAAGGGCGCGGGCGAGGCCGGCACCGCCGGTGCGCCGGGCGCGGTGGTGAATGCCATCAACGACGCCCTGCGGCCATTGAACGCGGCGTGCTGGTCGCAGCCGGTCACGCCGGAAAAGATCCTGCGCGCGCTCGGCCACATCTGAGCCGCGGGGATTGTCCCCGGCCTGGCGGGTGCGTCCGGCTCAGTTGGGCGCGGCGTTCAGGCCGCGCGCGCCGCGGCCGCAATGTCCAGCGAACGCAAGCGCAACTCCGGGTCAAACACATCCGACACCAGGATGAACTCATCGGCCTGCGTGACCTGCGCCAGTTGCTCGAAGCCGGCACGCACCGTCTGCGGCCCGCCGATCACGGCCGCGGCCAGGAAATCGGCAATGGCCGCGCGTTCCTGCGGCTGCAGTTGCGCCATGAAACCCTCCACCGGTGGCGCCAGGCGGCCGCGCTTGCCCGTCAGGATGCCCAGCACGCGCTGGTGGGTGCTGCTGGCCAGGTACTCCGCTTCCGCGTCAGTGGGTGCCGCGATCACCGGCACGCCAATCGCCACATAAGGCTGCGCCAGCGTGGCCGAGGGCCGGAACAGGCTGCGGTACAGCTCGATGGCCTGCAGCAGCAGGCGCGGCGCAAAGTGCGAGGCGAAGGCGTAGGGCAGGCCCATCTCGGCCGCCAGCCGCGCCGAAAACAGGCTGGAGCCCAGCAGCCAGATCGGCACATTGGTGCCCGCCCCCGGCATGGCCATCAGGCGCTGCCCCGGCTGGGCCGGTGCCAGCAGGCGCTGCAGCTCGGCCACGTCGCGCGGGAAATCGTCTTCCGTCTCCACCCGATCGCGGCGCAGTGCACGCATCGTCATCGGGTCGGTGCCGGGCGCGCGGCCCAGGCCCAGGTCAATGCGTCCCGGGTACAGCTCGGCCAGGGTGCCGAACGCTTCGGCCACCACCAGCGGCGCGTGGTTGGGCAGCATGATGCCGCCGGAGCCGACGCGGATGCTGTGCGTGCCGGCGGCGATGTGGCCCACCAGCACCGCCGTGGCGGAACTCGCAATGCCGGGCATGTTGTGGTGCTCCGCCAGCCAGTAGCGGGTGAAGCCGAGCGACTCGGCATGCTGGGCGGTGCGCAAGGCGATGGCCAGCGCCTCGGCCACCGTGCCGCCTTCGCGCACGGCCACCAGGTCGAGCATCGACAGCGCAATTTGATTCAGTGCTTTCATGCCGCTATTTTCAGGTGCAGCGCAAACCCCTGCTTGAAAGGGCTATTGCCACCGTCGGCCTCGAAGTCACCTGGGCCAGCGCAGG
>NSIV01000007.1 GCA_002633085.1 Curvibacter sp. PD_MW3 | reverse complement strand
CGCAGATGGACCAGGCCACACAACAGAACGCCGCGCTGGTGGAAGAGATGGCAGCGGCCGCTTCCAGCCTGCGCAGTCAGGCACAGGATCTGGTGCAGACGGTGGCGGTGTTCAAGGTCGATAACCAGATGCCGCAGCGGGCGGCCGAACCAGTTTTGCGCACGACGCCGGCGCCCCAACCCGTGAAACCGCCGGTTGCAGCTGCCACCAGCAAAGCCTCTGCCAAGGCGCTGCCGGCGGCACCGGCGCCCGTCAAACCCGCCCCCGTGCAGGAGAAGGACGACTGGGAGTCTTTCTGATTCGTTTCCGGCGGTAACTTGGCTTGATCTAAATCAGGTAGAGTTACACCTTCCAGGCCGCCTCAGGGCGGCCATCCTTTTTATGCATCGGCTGGGCGCTCCAGGGCGCCCGGCCGTTACCACTGTTGAAGATCCCGTGCGTACCAACCTTCCCGTTACCCAACGCGAACATCCTTTCCCGTCAGGCCAGACCGTCGTTTCGATCACCGACCTGAAAGGTCGCATCACCCATTGCAATGAGGTGTTTATCGAACTCAGCGGCTTCACCAAGGAAGAGCTGTTGGGCCAGCCGCACAACCTGGTGCGCCATCCGGATGTGCCGGAAGAGGCGTTCCGCGACCTCTGGGCTACGCTGGAAGAGGGACTGCCCTGGACCGGCATCGTCAAGAACCGGCGCAAGAATGGCGACCATTACTGGGTGGTGGCCAATGCCACGCCGTTGATGGAAGGCGATCGGCCGGTGGCTTACCTGTCGGTACGGACCGAACCCTCGCGCGAGCAGATCGAGGCGGCTGAAGGTTTGTATGCCGTCATGCGGGCCGAAGCCCAGGCGGGTCAGCTGGTGCATCGTTTGCGTCATGGTGCCTTGTACCGTGACACCTGGGTGGGGCGCTTCAGCCGTCTGTTGCGTCCTTCCGCGCAGGCCAAGATCACGCTGGTGGCCTTGCTGCTGGCGGGGCTGGGGCTGGGGACGGGCATCCTGGCCGCGGGGGGCTGGTCGGCCGTGTCGGGTGCCAGCCTGGCCGCAGGCGCCGTACTGGCTGTGGTGCTGGCTTTGCTGGGGGGCTGGTTCCTTCGCGCCCTGACCATCAGCCCCTTGCAGCGCCTGCTGGGGTTCGCCAACCGCATGGCCGCAGGCGACCTGACCCGCGCGCTGAATGCCCAAAGCACAGGGGTCCTAGGGCAGTTGGAGCGCGCGCTCAACCAGCTCAATGTCAATATCCGCTCCATCGTCAGCGATGCACGCACTGAAGTGGACCGCATGGGCAGCGAAACGCATGGCATTGCCCATGGCAACCGTGAACTGTCCGAGCGCACCCAGTCACAAGGGGCCCGCCTGGAGGAGACGGCGGCTTCCATGGAGCAGATCAGCGGCAACGTGAAGCAGACCGCTGAAGCGGCCCGCCAGGCGGCAGACCTGGCCGGCCAGGCCACGCGCATTTCCGAACGCAGCGGTCAAGCGGTGCAGGATGTGACCCTGAACATGCAGGCGATCAACGAGTCGTCCAGCCGGATTGGCGAAATCGTGCAGGTGATTGACAGCATTGCCTTCCAGACCAACTTGCTGGCGCTCAATGCCGCGGTCGAGGCGGCACGTGCCGGTGAACAAGGGCGCGGTTTTGCGGTGGTGGCAGCCGAAGTGCGGCAACTGGCTACGCGCAGTTCGGCAGCGGCGCGTGAGATCGCCCAGTTGATCCAGGAGTCGTCAGCCAAGGTCGAGACCGGGACCAAACTCAGTGACAATGCCCGCCGCACCATGCAGGAAGCGGTGGAGGCGGCGCGTCAGGTCAATGTCCTCATTTCCGAAATCCACACGGCGGTGGACGAACAGCTGTTGGGGATTGAGCAGGTCAACGAAGCCATGGTGCACATGGACGAGCTGACCCAGCAGAACAACCAGCTGGTCCACAACCTGGCCACGTCCGGTATCGCGCTGGAGGCGCAGGCGCGCGGTGTGGCTGACGCCATGCACGTGTTCCGTCTCAACCAGACCGATGTGATGCATGTGCAGGATGCCGTGGCCCTGCGGCGCGAGATGAAACAGTTGGCCGGCACGGCAACCCGGGCTGCCATCACGGAGGCGCGGTGAACGATCCCCAGCTCGACTTCGGCTTTGAAGGGCCGGTGGTGCCCTTGGCTCCGACGGCCAAGGGCAAGGCGAAGGCGCGCGGCAAATCGGCAGCTCCAAAGCCTGTTGCATCTGCCCTCGCAGCCGCTGCCCCTGCTGCCGACGCCGAGAGCCTGGCACGCCAGTTGGAGGCGCATCCCGATTTTCGCGTGCTGCGCCGGCTGCAACCCTGCCTGCAGTTCGCGCCAGCGCAGGGACCGGTGCGCCACGTGGTGCTGCTCGACACCGAAACCACCGGCCTCGATGCCAGCCGCGAGAAGATCATTGAACTGGCTTTGGTGCGCGTCGAAGTCGATATTGAGACCGGCCGGCCTTGCGGTGCCGTGCAGGTGTACGACGGCCTGGAAGACCCGGGCATGCCGATCTCCGCTGAGATCGAAGCCCTGACCGGCATCAGCAACGACATGGTGCGCGGCCAGCGGCTTGACGAGACGCGGGTGGCCGAACTGCTGGCAGGGGCTGACCTGATCGTGGCCCACAACGCCGCCTTCGACCGGCCCTTTGTCGAGGCCCGCCTGCCGGCCTTCGCGCAACTGCCCTGGGCCTGCTCATTTGCGGATATCGACTGGCGGACCGAAGGCCAGTCTTCGGCCAAGCTGGAAAATCTGGCGCTCTCCCATGGCTGGTTTTACGACGCCCACCGCGCCGAAATGGATTGCCATGCCTTGCTCGCCGTGCTGGGGCAGACCTTGCCGAAGTCACAGCAGACGGGACTGGCGCGCCTGATGTTGGCCGGCACGCAGACGTCCTACCGCCTGCAGGCGACGGCGGCACCGTTCGATGCCAAGGACCTGTTGAAGGCACGCGGCTACCGCTGGAATGCCGAACAACGCGTCTGGCAAACCCTGCTGTCGGACGAGGCTGCCCTGCAGGCCGAGTGCGATTGGCTGCGTTCGACCGTTTATGGCGGCCGTGCTGCACGGGTGCAGCTGGAGACGCTGCATGCCGGCATCAAGTACTCGGCGCGCGCTGGCGAAGTGTCCCAACGGCAGCTTTAGCGCCTGTTTCACCCGGGCGCCGAGCCCAGCACTTCAGCTCGCGGCTTCGACTTGGCCTGAGAGTTCAAGCCAGCGCTCTTCCAGGGTGTCCAGTTCGTTCTGCACGACCTGCAGTTGCTGGCCCAACTCGGTGATCTCGGCCACGCTGGGGTGACCCGCCAGCCGGGCTTCCAGCGCTGTTTTCTGCGCGTTGAGTTCGGCCATGCGGGCTTCGGTCTTTTCCAGTTCGCGCCGGAGTTGGCGCGTGCGGTTGTCTTCTCGCGCCGGTTTGGCAACCGGTGCCGGCGTAACCTGCTTGGCGCTGGCTGCAGCTGCGGCGGCCTCCTTGACAGATTCCTTGACGGCTTCGCGCTGGCGCTTGGCTTCATCCAGCAGGTAGCGCTGGTAGTCGTCCAGATCGCCGTCGAAGGGATCGACGCCGCCACGCGACACCAGCCAGAACTCGTCGCACACGGTGCGTAGCAGCGAGCGATCGTGGCTGACCAGCATCACCGTGCCTTCGAACTCGTTGAGCGCCATGCCCAATGCCTCGCGCGTGGCCAGGTCCAGGTGGTTGGTCGGCTCGTCCAGCAGCAGCAGGTTGGGGCGTTGCCACACCAGCATGCACAGCACCAGGCGGGCCTTCTCGCCGCCGCTCATGCTGCCCACGCTTTGCTTGACTTGGTCACCGGTGAAGTTGAAGCTGCCCAGAAAGCTGCGCAGGTCCTGCTCGCGCGTAGGCTGGCCGCTGAGCTGGCCTTTGAGCGTGACTTCCTTGACCAGTTGGATCATGTGCTCCAGCGGTGTGTCCTGCGGGCGCAGCACGTCGAGTTCCTGCTGGGCAAAGTAGCCGATCGCCAGGCCCTTGCCTTCGGTGATCTCGCCGCTGATCGGCTGCAGCGCGCGCGCAATCGTTTTGACCACGGTGGACTTGCCCTGGCCGTTGGCGCCCAGGATGCCAATGCGCTGGCCGGCCAGCACCGATTTGCTGACGTTCTTCACAATGACTGTGGGCGGTGTGCCGGCCGGGGCATCGTCCGGCGGCGGGTAGCCGAAGCTCACGTCCTGCATGGCCAGCATCGGATTGGGCAGGTTGGCCGGCTCCTTGAATTCGAAGGTGAAGTCCGCCTCGGCCAGCAGCGGCGCGATGCGCTCCATGCGGCCCAGCGCCTTGACCCGGCTCTGCGCCTGCTTGGCCTTGCTGGCCTTGGCCTTGAAGCGGTCGATGAACTTCTGCAGGTGGGCGATCTTTTCCTGCTGCTTGGCGTAAGAGGCCTGTTGCAGCTCCATCTGCTCGGCCCGCATGTCCTCGAACTTGCTGTAGTTGCCGCCGTAGCGGTTGAGCTTGGCGTTCTCGATGTGCACCGTGACCTGAGTCACGGCGTCGAGGAATTCGCGGTCGTGGCTGATCACCAGCATGGTGCCCTGGTAGCGCTGCAGCCAGGCTTCGAGCCAGACCAGGGCGTCCAGGTCCAGGTGGTTGGTGGGCTCGTCCAGCAGCAACAGGTCGGACGGGCACATCAGCGCGCGTGCCAGCTGCAGGCGCATGCGCCAGCCGCCGGAGAAGCTGTTGACCGGTTTGTCGAGTTCGGTGGTCTTGAAGCCCAGGCCCAGGATCAGCGCCTGGGCGCGGGCCGGGGCGTCGTGGGCACCGGCGTCGTGCAGTTCCATGTAGGCGTGGGCCATGCGCTCGCCATCTTCGGTGGCTTCCGAGGCCGTGACTTCGGCCTGCGCCGCCGCCAGCCGCGTGTCGCCGGCAATCACGAAGTCGGTGGCGCTGTCGGCGGTTTCCGGCATATCCTGCGCCACCTGGGCCAGGCGCCACTGGGCGGGAATGTAGTAGTCACCGCTGTCTTCGTGCAGCGTGCCGTTGAGCAGCGCGAACAGGGTGGATTTGCCGGCGCCGTTGCGCCCGACCAAGCCGACTTTTTCGCCGGGGTTGACGGTCACGGAAGCGCCATCGAGGATCACCTTG
Organism: Curvibacter sp. PD_MW3; assembly: GCA_002633085.1. GTDB lineage: Bacteria > Pseudomonadota > Gammaproteobacteria > Burkholderiales > Burkholderiaceae_C > Hylemonella. Next base: position 100,278 of record NSIV01000007.1, on the reverse strand, counting down.
GCGCCGCGGCGCAGGGTGATGTTTTTCAGAGTAATCATTTTTCTAGACGGACAATGTGGCGCAAGAGAAGGTCAAAGCGGGAAACCGGGAAACGCCGTGGAACCGGCTTTGCCGGGCCACTGGCGCTGTCCCCTTGAGGGGAAGGCGGCGAGAGCCGCCACAGGGGTGTTTCATTTATCCAGCGCTTCGCGCGTGATCAGCAGCACCTGATCATCCCCCGCGCTGGTGTCCAGCCAGAACACCTCCAGCGTCGGGAAGGCGGCTTCAAAGTTCTCACGTTCGTTGCCGATTTCCAGCACCAGCACGGCGTGTTCGCTCATGTGGGCTGGTGCCTCGCGCAGCAGGTCGCGGATGAAGTCCATGCCATCGGCACCGCCGGCCAGCGCCAGCTCGGGCTCGGCACGGTACTCGGCCGGCAGGGTCGCCATGCTTTGCGCGTTGACGTAGGGTGGGTTGCACAGGATCAGGTCGTAAGGGCCGCGCACGCTGCCCAAGCCGTCGGACTGCAGCAGCGTGATGCGGTCTTCCAGCCCGTGTTTCTCGACGTTCATGCGCGCCACGGCGAGCGCATCGAGCGAGAGGTCGGCACCATCCACCGTCACGTCCGGGTAGGTCATGGCCGCCAGCACAGCCAGGCTGCCGTTGCCGGTGCACAGATCCAGCACCTTCTTGGTGTGCTCGCCCAGCCAGGGGTCGATGCTGCCGTCGGCCAGCAGTTCGGCAATGAAGCTGCGCGGCACGATGGCGCGCTCATCCACGTAGAAGGGCACGCCCTGCAACCAGGCCTCGTGCGTCAGGTAGGCCGCAGGTTTACGGGTACGGATGCGCGCTTCAAAAAGTGTAGCAATACGCGCTTTATCTTCGGGGGCTACAGGTCGATTTGCCACTGAATCCAGGTCATCCAGCGGCAGCCCGAGCTGCCACAGCACCAGCCAGGCGGCTTCATCAAAGGCATTGCTGGTGCCATGGCCGAAGGCCACGCCAGCGTCAGTGAGTTGTTGGGCGCCGGCGTCGATCAACGCCATGATCGTCGGCTGTCCGGTGGAGGCTTGCGTCATGCGACCAGCTTTTCCAGCACGCGCCGGTAGATGTTCTTCAGCGGCTCGATGTCGGCCACCGGAACGCATTCGTCAATCTTGTGGATGGTGGCATTGGTCGGCCCGAGTTCGATCACCTGCGGGCAGATCTGCGCGATGAAGCGGCCGTCGCTGGTGCCGCCGCTGGTCGAAAGTTCGGTCTCCAGGCCGGTCTCGTCGCGGATGGCGTCGCGCACCGCGTTCACCAAGGTACCGGGCGTGGTGAGAAAGGGCAGGCCGCCGATGGTCCAGGCCAGTTCGTATTCGAGTTCATGCCGGTCGAGCACCGAGGTCAGGCGTTGCTGTAGGTTTTCGGGCGTGGATTCGGTGGAGAAGCGGAAATTGAAATCGATCACCACCGAGCCGGGGATCACGTTGCTGGCACCGGTGCCGCCATGGATGTTGCTGATCTGCCAGGTGGTGGGCGGGAAGAAATCGTTGCCACGGTCCCATTCGATGCCCACCAGATCGGCCATGGCCGGGGCAAACAGGTGCATTGGGTTCTTCGCCAGGTGCGGGTAGGCGATGTGGCCTTGCACGCCTTTGACGGTGAGCCGGCCAGACATGGTGCCGCGCCGGCCGTTCTTGATCATGTCGCCGGTGCGCTGTACCGAGGTGGGCTCGCCGACGATGCAGTAGTCCAGCACCTCGCCGCGCTTTTGCAGTTCACGGCACACCATCACGGTGCCGTCCACCGCCGGGCCTTCCTCATCGCTGGTCAGCAGGAAGGCGATATTCAAGGGAGCCGAGGGCTGAGCAGCGACAAACTCCTCGACCGCCACCACGAAGGCGGCAAGCGAGGCCTTCATGTCGCTGCTGCCGCGGCCGTACAGCTTGCCGTCGCGGTGCGTGGGGGCGAATGGGGCACTCGTCCATTGCGCCACCGGGCCGGTCGGCACGACATCGGTGTGGCCAGCGAATGCTATTGTTTTAGGAGCGTCTTGCGCCGTATTGGCAGCGCTTACAGCTCGTTTTGCCCACAGGTTCGTGACGCGGAAGTCAGCCGGGCCGCTCTCCAGGGTTTCACAGACGAAACCCAAGGGCTGCAGGCGCGAGGCGATGAGCGCCTGGCAACCGGCGTCATCCGGTGTGATGGAGGGCAGCGAAATCAACTGCTCGGCAAGAATCAGGGTGCGGGTCATAACAGTATGAAGCGTGGTGGGACGCAGCGCGCCTCAGTGCTTCACATCCAGGGTAATTTCGGTGAACGACGGTTCGTCGTCATGGTCTTCGTGCGCCGCCTGTGCCGGTGCCGCCTTGTGGAAGTCGTTCTGCAGACGCCACATCAGGTTGGTGGGCGAGTCGGAGTTGGCCAGGCCTTCCTTGCGGTCGACGACGCCATCGTTGATCAGGCGTGCGATGTCCTGCTCGAAGTTCTGCGAACCTTCGGCCATGGCTTTTTCCAGCGCTTCCTTGATGGCAGAAAAATCGCCTTTCTCGATCAGCTCGGACACCAGCTTGGTGTTGAGCATGACCTCGACCGCCGGCGTGCGGCCGCCGTTGATGGTGCGCAAGAGACGTTGCGACACGATGGCCTTGAGCGCGCTGGACAGGTCCCCCAGCATGGACTGGCGCACTTCCACCGGGTAGAAGCTCAAGATGCGGTTGAGCGCCTGGTAGCTGTTGTTGGCGTGCATGGTGGCCAGGCACAGGTGGCCGGACTGGGCGTAGGCAATGGCGGCCGACATGGTCTCGCGGTCACGGATCTCGCCGATCAGGATCACGTCAGGCGCCTGGCGCAGCGCGTTCTGCAGCGCCACAGCCAGTGAGGCGGTGTCGGAGCCGATCTCGCGCTGATTCACCACCGAGCGCTTGTTCTTGAACAGGAACTCGATCGGGTCCTCGATGGTCAGGATGTGGCCGGACGCATTTTCGTTGCGGTGGTCGATCATCGAGGCCAGCGAGGTGCTTTTGCCCATGCCGGTGGCACCCACCATCAGCAAGAGGCCGCGCTTTTCCATGATGAGTTCGGACAGGATGGGCGGCACCGACAGCGATGACAGCGGCGGCACTTCATTGGCGATGAAACGGATCACCGCCGCCACCGAGCCGCGCTGGCGCATGGCGCTCAGGCGGAAACGCCCAACACCTGCCAGCGGAAAACCCATGTTGAGCTCGCCGGTGCGGTCGAGTTCGCTCAGGCGCTCAGCCGGCAAAAGTTCTGCCAGCAGGCCGCGCGGCGCCTCGGGCGTCAGCGGCTGGCTGTTGATCGGCACGCACTGGCCGTTGATACGGATGAGCGCCGGCGCGAACGCGGAGAGATACACGTCAGACGCCTTTTTCTCGGCCATCAGCCGCAGGATCCGCTCCATGGTGCCCATCGTTGTACTCATGCTTTCACTTCTCCCTTTGGACTGTCACCGTAACACCGGCCGAGCGCAAACCCCCAAAACCAGGAAACGCCGTGGAACCGGCTTCGCCGGGCCACTGGCGTTTGCCCCCTGCAAGGGGGGGCGAAGCGACACGCCCTTTGCGCAGCCTGGGGGTGTGCCATCAATCTCTCAGCAAGTCGTTCAAGCTGGTCTTGGCACGGGTCTGTGCATCGACGCGCTTGACGATGATGGCGGCGTACAGGCTGTACTTGCCGCCGTCTTTCGGCAGGCTGCCGCTGATCACCACCGAGCCGGCCGGCACGCGGCCGTAGCTCACCTCGCCGGTGCTGCGGTCATAGATCGGGGTGCTCTGGCCGATGTACACGCCCATGGAGATCACCGAGTTCTCTTCCACGATCACGCCTTCGACGATTTCGGAGCGCGCACCGATGAAGCAGTTGTCTTCAATGATGGTCGGGTTGGCTTGCAGTGGCTCAAGCACGCCGCCCAGGCCGACGCCGCCGGACAGGTGCACGTTCTTGCCGACCTGCGCGCAGGAGCCGACGGTGGCCCAGGTGTCGACCATGGTGCCTTCATCGACATAGGCGCCGATGTTGACGTAGGACGGCATCAGGATGGCGCCCTTGGCAATGTAGCTGCCGCGGCGCGCCACGGCCGGCGGCACCACGCGCACGCCGCTGGCCTTCATTTCTTCTTCGCTCAGGTGGGCGAACTTGGTCTGCACCTTGTCGTAAAAGCCCAAGTCACCAGCCTTGATGACTTCGTTGTCCTTCAGACGGAAGGACAGCAGCACGGCTTTCTTGATCCACTGGTGCACGGTCCACTGGCCCACGCCCTGGCGGCTGGCCACGCGCAGGCGGCCGCCGTTGAGTTCGGTGATGACGTGCTCGACCGCATCGGCCACTTCCTTCGGGGCGGACTTCGGGGAGATGTTGGCGCGGTCTTCCCACGCGGCGTCGATGATCTGTTGCAGTTGTTGGCTCATGGTTTTTCTCAGGCTTTTAGGTTCTGGATTGGACAAACTGGGCAATGCGCTCGGCGGCTTCCACGCACTCGGCGGTCTCGGCCACCAGTGCCATGCGGATGCGCCCGGCGCCGGGGTTGAAGCCGTGGGCTTCGCGGGCGAGGTAGCTGCCGGGCAAAACAGTCACATTGTAAAGAGCGAGCAGGTCACGCGCGAAATCGGTGTCGGATCCTTTGACGCCGGCCCACAGGTAAAAGGCGGCATCGGGCAGGGCCACGTCCAGCACGGCACTCAGCAAGGGGGTAACCTGGGCGAACTTCTCGCGGTACAGGTTGCGGTTCTCGATCACGTGCTGCTCGTCGTTCCAGGCCGCCACGCTGGCGGCCTGCACCACCGTGCTCATGGCGCCACCGTGGTAGGTGCGGTAGAGCAGGAAGGGCTTGATCAGCGCCGCGTCACCGGCCACAAAGCCGCTGCGCATGCCCGGCACATTGCTGCGCTTGGACAGGCTGGTCAGGGCAATCAGGTTCTTGAAGTCGCTGCGGCCGAGTTTGACCGCGGCTTCCAGCCCACCCAGCGGCGGCTCATCGCGGAAATAGATCTCGCTGTAGCACTCGTCGGAGGCGATGACGAAGCCGTAGCGGTCGCTCAACTCAAACAGCTTCTTCCATTCGTCCAGCGGCATCACGGCACCGGTCGGGTTGCCGGGCGAGCAGGTGAAGATCATCTGGGTGCGGGCCCAGACCTCGGCCGGCACGCTGTCCCAGTCCACCGCGAAGTTGCGCTTCGGGTCACTCGGCACATAGTAGGGCTGGGCGCCGGCCAGCAGGGTGGCGCCTTCGTAGATCTGGTAGAACGGGTTGGGGCAGAGCACAGTGGCGCCCGCTTGGGTGCTGTCCACCACCGTCTGCGTCAGCGCGAACAGCGCCTCGCGCGAGCCGTTGACCGGCAGGATCTGGGTGGCCGGGTTGACGCTCACGCCATAGCGCCGTTGCAGCCAGCCGGCAGCGGCTTCGCGCAGGGCTGGCTCGCCGGCGGTGGCCGGGTAACTGGCCAGGCCGCTCAAGTTGGCGGTCAGCGCATCGGTCACCAGCTTGGGCGTGGCATGGCGCGGCTCGCCAATGCCCAGGCTGATGGGGCGGTAGTTGGGATTGGGCGTGACGCCGGCGAAGAGCTGCTTCAGCCGCTCGAAGGGGTAGGGCTGCAGCCGGGAAAGATTCGGATTCATGGGGTGCCATTATCCCGTGGATGGCGGCTTCGGCCCCAGGGTACGGCCATTCGGGAGCGGCCGCGGCGCACACGGTATCATCAAGCATTCACCCGCTCACCCTGGCGGGAAAAAGTCCAATTTAATCAATTACTTAGACTCGCTGTGCGTCTTAACTCCATCAAGCTGTCCGGGTTCAAGTCGTTCGCCGAACCCACCAACTTCATGCTGCCGGGCCAATTGGTGGGCGTGGTCGGCCCCAACGGTTGCGGCAAGTCCAACATCATGGATGCCGTGCGCTGGGTGTTGGGCGAAAGCCGCGCCAGCGAACTGCGCGGCGAGTCCATGCAGGACGTTATCTTCAACGGCACCAACAACCGCAAGCCGGCCAGTCGCGCCAGCGTGGAACTGGTGTTCGACAACGCCGACCACCGCGCCGGCGGCCAGTGGGGCCAGTACGCCGAGGTGGCGGTCAAGCGCGTGCTGACGCGCGATGGCACCAGCAGCTACTACATCAACAACCAGCCGGTGCGCCGGCGTGACGTGCAGGACGTGTTCCTCGGCACCGGCCTGGGCCCGCGCGCCTACGCCATCATCGGCCAGGGCACCATCAGCCGCATCATCGAGTCCAAGCCGGAAGAACTGCGCCTGTTCCTGGAAGAGGCGGCTGGCGTCTCCAAGTACAAGGAACGCCGCCGCGAGACGGAAAACCGCCTGTCTGACACGCGTGAGAACCTGACCCGCGTCGAGGACATCCTGCGCGAGCTCAACGCCAACCTGGAGAAGCTGGAACGCCAGGCCGAGGTGGCGCAGAAGTACAACGCTCTGCAGTCCGATGTCACGCTCAAGCAGCACCAGCTCTGGTACCTGCGCCGCAGTGAGGCCGAGGCCGACCAGGCCAAGATCCGCCAGGACGGCGAGAAAGCCGTGATCGAGCTCGAATCGCGCGTGGCCGACCTGCGCCACATCGAAGCCGATCTGGAAACCATCCGCCAGGCGCACTACGCCGCCGGCGACCAGGTCAACCAGGCGCAGGGCCTGCTGTACGAGGCCAGCACCGAAGTGGGCCGGCTGGAAGCCGAGATCCGCTTTGTGGTTGAAGGCCGCCAGCGAGTCGAGGAACGCCTGATCACTCTGAAAGAGCAGACCACCCAGTGGGCCACGCGCAAGGAAGACGCCGCCGCCGAGATCGAACGGCTGGCTGAACTGGCGTTGATGGGGGAAGAAAAGAACGAACTGCTGGCCGCCCAACTGGAAGAGCAGGCCCTGGCCTTGCCCGATCTGGAAGAGGCCCTGCGCCAGACGCAGAGCCGCGCCAACGAGCAGCGCAGCAGCGTGGCGCAGGTGCAGCAGCAGATTCAGGTGCTGGCCGCCGAGCAGCGCAACATTGAAGAGCAGTCACGCCAGTTGCAGCAGCGGCGCGAACGCCTGAGCGCTGACAAGAATGCGCTGGCCGCGCCTGACGAAGCGCGTCTGCAGAACCTGCAAAACCAGCTGGCCGAGGCCACCGAGGCGGCCAGCGTGAACGAGGCCCGTCTGCAGGAGCTGCAGGAACAGGTGCCGCAGCTGGATGAAGCCCGCCGTACCCAGCAGGAAACCGTCAACACCGAATCCGCGCGCCAGGCCGACCTGTCGGCGCGCATGGAAGCGCTCAAGGCGTTGCAGGAAAAGGTCAAGACCGATGGCAAGCTGCAGCCCTGGCTGACCAAGCATGGCCTGGCCGATCTGCAGGCCTTGTGGACCAAGATTCACGTGGAGTCCGGCTGGGAGAATGCGCTGGAGGCGGCGCTGCGCGAACGCATGGGTGCGCTGGAGGTCAGCCGCCTCGACATGGTGCGTGCCTTCGGCGCCGATGCGCCGCCGGCCAAGCTGGCCTTCTACAGTGCGCCGCCAGCCGCGGTGCCGGACAAGGCAGCCAGCCTGCCACGTCTGTCTGACCTGCTGCGCGTCAATGACGCCGGCCTGAAGGCCGTGCTGGTCGACTGGCTGCAAGGCTGTTATGTGGCGCAGAGCTTCGAGGACGCGCTGGCGCAACGCGCCCAGCTGCAGCCGGGCGAAACCCTGTACGTCAAGACCGGCCACGCCGTCAGCGCACACAGCGTCAGCTTCTATGCGCAGGATTCCGAACAGGCCGGCTTGCTGGCCCGCGCCCAGGAAATCGAGAATCTGGAAAAGCAGCTGCGCGCCCAGTCCCTCATCAATGAAGAAGCGCGTAGCGCCCTGATCCGCGCCGAAGCGGCCTACGCCGATGCTTCACAACGTCTGGTGACGGCACGCCGCGAGGCGAGCGAGAGCCAGAGCCGTGCGCACGAGTTGCAGGTCGAGACCCTGCGCCTGACGCAGCTGGCCGAGCAGACCCGGGCCCGCAGCGAGCAGATCGCCGGCGACATGGCCGAAGTCGACGCCCAGCTGGAAGACCTGCAGGAACGCCGCGTGGCGGCCGAGGCGCGTTTCGAAGAACTCGACATGCAACTGGCCGACAGCCAGGAGCGCCACGCCCAGCTGGACGAAAAGGTGCTGGAGGCCGAGCGCAAGCTGAATGCCTGCCGCGAACAGCAGCGCAGCCTGGAGCGCCAGGCGCAAGAGGCCACCTTCTCGCTGCGCACACTGGATGCGCGCAAGGCCGAACTGTCGCGCGCCATCGAAACCGCCGAGCAGCAAGCCACCTCGCTGGTGGCAGAAGAACAGCGCGCCCGTGACGAGCTGGCACGCCTGACCGATGCCGCTGCCCAAGCCGGCTTGCAGAATGCGCTGGCCTTGAAGCTGGAGCGCGAGCAGGTGCTGGCAGCCAAGCGCAGTGAATACGACGATCTGACGACCAAGCTGCGCGCCAGCGACGAGCGTCGCCTGCAGCTCGAACGCGAGCTTGAGCCGCTGCGTCAGCGCATCACCGATTTCCAGCTCAAGGAACAGGCAGCTCGCCTGGGGTTGGAGCAGTACGCCCAGTTGCTGGCGGATGCCCAGGCCGATCTGGAGGCCGTGGCCAAGACCATCACGGAAGGCAATGTCCGCCTGACCGGCTTGCAGGGCGAGATCGACCGCCTGAACCGCGAGATTGCCGCGCTCGGTGCCGTCAACCTGGCAGCGCTGGACGAGTTGGCCCACGCCCGCGAGCGCAAACAGTTCCTCGATGCCCAGTCGCTGGACCTGACCGATGCCATGAACACGCTGGAAGCCGCCATCCGCAAGATCGATGGCGAGACGCGTGAACTGCTGGGCGGCACCTTCAAGGTCGTCAACGAGCATTTCGGCCGCATGTTCCCCGAGCTGTTCGGCGGCGGCCAGGCCAAGCTGATCATGACCGGCGACGAGATCCTGGATTCCGGCGTGCAGGTCATGGCGCAGCCACCGGGCAAGAAGAACCAGACCATTCACCTGCTGTCGGGTGGCGAGAAGGCCCTGACCGCCATCGCGCTGGTGTTCGCCATCTTCCAGCTCAATCCGGCGCCGTTCTGTCTGCTGGACGAGGTGGACGCGCCGCTGGACGACGCCAACACCGAGCGTTACGCCAAGCTGGTGAGCAGCATGAGCAAAGGCACGCAGTTCCTCTTCATCAGCCACAACAAGATCGCCATGGAGATGGCCGAGCAGCTGATTGGCGTGACCATGCAGGAGCAGGGCGTGTCGCGCATCGTGGCGGTGGACATGGAGTCCGCTGTCTCCATGGTTGAGGCGGCTTGATCCCATGAGCACACTGCAGATCGGACTGGCAATCGCGGGCGGGCTGGTGCTGGCCGGCGTGGTGGCGCATGGCGCCTGGACGTCGCGGCGCAGTCAGCCGCGCCAGGCCGACCCGCTGGCACCGCGTGTTGAGCCGGAGCAGGGGCCGATCGAGCCGGTCTTTGATGCTGACCTCGATCCGCAAGGCGAATCCTTTCCGCTGCCTGCCATCGAAAAAAAGCCGCTGATGGACTCGCTGATCGATGTCATCGCGCCGATCACACTCGATGGTCCGGTCTCCGGCGACGCCGTGCTGGCCGCCTTGCCGGCCACGCGCCGTGTCGGCAGCAAGCCGTTTGCCGTGGAAGGGCTGAACGAGGTCACTCAGCAATGGGAACTGCCGCACGTGGGGCAGCGCTACGGCGTGTTGCAGGCCGGCATCCAACTGGCCAACCGCTCGGGGGCGCTCAACGAGATCGAGTACTCTGAATTTGTCGTCACGGCCCAGGCCTTTGCCGACACGGTGGGGGGCACACCTGAATTTCCTGAGATGCTGGACGAAGTGGCGCGTGCCCGTGAGCTCGACAACTTTGCCAGTGCGCACGATGCACAGCTCGGCTTCACGCTGCGCGCGCGCAATGCAGCCTGGAGCCCGGGTTATGTGCACCAGTGCGCCGCGCGCCTGGGTTTTGTGCCGGGTGCCATTGCCGGGCGTATGGTGCTGCCGGCCGCCGTGCCCGGCCAGCCGCCCCTGCTGGGCCTGGCGTTTGATTCCCAGGCCGCGTTGTCCGAAGATTTGGACCAGTCCGCCCTGCGCGAGCTCAGCCTGAGCCTGGACGTGGCTCAGGTGGATCGCAGCGAACACCCTTTCGCACGCATGCGCGAGGTCGCCGAGTCGCTGGCCGCCACCATGGACGGCCTGCTGACCGATGACAACGGCCAGCCCTTGAGCACCGAGGCGCTCGACCAGATCGGCGCCGAGCTCGAAAAGCTCTATGACACGCTGGATGCGCGTGAGCTGTCTGCCGGCTCCACTTTGGCGCGCCGTCTGTTTTCTTGACCTTCGTCCGTCTTCCTGACGACATGACCACACCGGATTTGTTCGATGCGCCGCCGCCTGGGCCTGACCAGGCTCGCGTGGCCGAGTTGCATAGCCTGCTGCACCACCACGCCCACCGTTATTACGTGCTCGATGAGCCGGAAATTCCGGATGCCGAGTACGACCGCCTGTTCCGCGAGTTACAGGCCATCGAGGCCGCGCATCCGGAGCTGGTGACGCCCGATTCGCCGACGCAACGTGTTGGCGGCAAACCGCTGGCGCAGTTTGCCAGCGTGCGCCATGCCGTGCCGATGCTGAGCATCCGCACCGAGACCGATACCGAAGCCAGCGGCGCCGAGGCCTTCGATGCGCGGGTGCGGCGTGAACTGGACCTGGGCGAGACCGAGCCCGCCGTCGAGTACGTGGCCGAACTCAAGTTCGACGGCCTGGCCATCAACCTGCGCTACGAGCAGGGGGTGCTGGTGCAGGCCGCCACCCGCGGTGATGGCGAAGTGGGCGAGGACGTGACGCAGAATATCCGCACCATTGGGCAAATACCGTTGCGCCTGCCCGAGGGCGTGCCTGCGGTGCTGGAAGTCCGTGGCGAGGTCTATCTGCGGCGCGACGACTTCAATGCCCTCAATGAACGGCAGCGTGAGAAGGGCGAGAAGACCTTCGTCAACCCGCGCAATGCGGCGGCCGGCGCGGTGCGCCAGCTCGACCCGGCGATTGCCGCGCAGCGGCCGTTGAGCTTTTTCACCTACGGCCTGGGTGAAGTCACGCCCGGGGCGGTCCAGGTGGCCTCCCACTTCGCATGGCTGCAGTTGCTGAAATCATGGGGTTTTCCGGTCTGTGACCATGTGGTGATTGCGCGAGGCGCTCCTGATTTGATAGCATTTCACCGCCGCATGGGTGAGTTGCGCGACAGCCTACCCTACGACATCGACGGTGTGGTCTACAAGGTCAACCGCCTGGACCTGCAACAGCAACTGGGTTTCGTCACGCGCGAGCCGCGCTGGGCAGTGGCGCACAAGTACCCGGCGCAGGAGATGCTGACCACGGTGCAGGCGATCGAGATCCAGGTCGGCCGTACCGGCAAGCTCACGCCGGTGGCCAAGCTGGCGCCGGTGTTCGTCGGTGGCGTGACGGTCACCAACGCCACGCTGCACAACGAAGACGAGGCGCGGCGCAAGGACGTGCGCATTGGCGACACCGTGATCGTGCGCCGTGCCGGCGATGTCATTCCGGAGGTGGTGGCGGTGCTGCCGGAGAAGCGACCGCCCGGGGCTGAAATGTTCACCATGCCGCATACCTGCCCGGTGTGCGGCTCGGCCGCGGTGCGCGAAGAGGGCGAGGCCGACTACCGCTGCACTGGCGGCCTGTTCTGCAGCGCCCAGCGCAAGCAGGCCATCCTGCATTTCGCGCATCGTCGTGCGGTCGAGATCGAAGGCCTAGGCGACAAGCTGGTGGACCAGCTGGTGGACAGCGGCGTGGTCAACACCCTGCCGGACCTGTACCGCCTGGGCCTGACAGCGCTGGCTAGCCTGGAGCGTATGGCCGACAAGTCGGCGCAGAACATCGTCGAGGCGCTGGAGAAATCCAAGCAGACCACGCTGCCGCGTTTCCTGTTCGGTCTGGGCATTCGCCACGTGGGCGAGGCCACGGCCAAGGCGCTGGCGCGCCATTTCGGCAAGCTCGATGCCATCATGGACGCCAGCGAGGAACAGTTGCTGCAGGTGGCGGATGTAGGCCCGGTGGTGGCGCAGAGCATCCGCACCTTTTTCGAGCAGCCACACAACCGCGAGGTGGTGGAACAACTGCGCGCCTGTGGTGTGACTTGGGAAGAGGGCGAGCCGGCACCTATCGAAGTGCAGCCGCTGGCCGGCAAGACCTTCGTGTTGACCGGTACCTTGCCGACGCTCAGCCGCGACCAGGCCAAAGACATGCTGGAAGCCGCTGGCGCCAAGGTGGCCGGCTCGGTCAGCAAGAAAACCGACTATGTCGTGGCGGGGGCCGAGGCCGGCAGCAAGCTGGAGAAGGCGCAGGCGCTGGGCGTCAAGGTGATTGATGAAGCCGGTTTGATTCGATTGGTAAATCCTGATGCGGCTTGATAAGTGGCGTAGCGCAGATGTTCTGACCAAGGTCCTGATACTTCAGGTTGCTGTCATCATCTTTCTCTTCATCATAAATATCTTGCTCAATGGTGTTTTACCTACTCATCAATCAATAGGATTTTCGGGTTCCATTAAAAACGAACCACTGATAAATCCCTCCCTGTTTTTGTTGCTCATGGGTGTGGGAATTACCATTTCCATGATCATGCTTTCACTGGTCAGAGAGCCTTTTAAGTGGTTCGGTTTCTTTTTTTTCTGTGTCTGGATAGTTTTTTCGGGCCGAGTGATTCGGGATGAGTTGAACGTATTACTAGATCGCTCTGAGCCTCTGCTGACCCAGGGGGAATTTATGGGTGTCGTCTATGAAGGCTCCTGGAAATACCGACACCAGTTCCTGAAAGCCGACCTATCAGATCATGAGGGGCATAAGCTTCAGATCAGCACACGTTATTACCCGCGAATGACAATGGTGCAGATTCACGGTTCACAAGTTTCTTTTTATCTTTGCAATGGATTCTTCGGTGAGGCGTATATCTGTTTGCCTTCACCGAGCAAGGAGAAACCGTTTTGACCGTACGAAACATTCTCAAGATGGGCGACCCGCGCCTGCTGCGCGTGGCCCAGCCCGTGACTGAATTCGACAGCGATGCGCTGCATCTGCTCATCACCGATCTGCTCGACACCATGCAGGCGGCCAATGGCGCCGGGCTGGCGGCGCCGCAGATCGGCGTCGACCTGCAGGTGGTGATCTTTGGCAGCGGTGAATTCAACCCGCGCTACCCCGACGCCCCTGTGGTGCCGCGCACCGTGCTGTGCAACCCGGTCATCACGCCGATGGGCGAGGCCGAGGAAGAGGGCTGGGAGGGCTGCCTGTCGGTGCCGGGCCTGCGTGCGGTGGTGCCGCGTTGGCAGCGCATCCGCTACACCGGCTTCGACCAATACGGCGATGCCATTGACCGCACGGTCGAGGGCTTTCACGCCCGCGTGGTGCAGCACGAGTGCGACCACCTGATCGGCAAGCTGTACCCGATGCGGGTGCGTGACTTCACGAAGTTCGGCTTCACCGAGGTCCTGTTTCCCGGCCTGGATGCTGGGCAGGACGACTAGGGCCCGGTCGCCTGGCCGGGCCCCGTCGGATGCGCGGGCTTACAAGGGTTTGATCTGCACTTTGCGCCACTTGATCGGGCCGCCGGTCACGCCCTTGACGCCCGGGCCGAACTGCAGCGCGAAGGGGCCGCTGGGGAATTTGCCGTTGCGGATGCCGGCGGTTTGCAGCCCGTTGAATTTCACCGTCAGCTCGTCACCCTTGGCCTGAATCTCAAGCGTGTTCCAGCGGCCGCCGGCCTTGTGAACGGTCGGCACTGGTACGGCAGCGAAGTTGACGATGGCGCCGGTGGCGTAGATCGGATCGGGGCGGATGTCCCAGACATTGACCTCGTAGGCGTTGTCGGCGGTGATCTTGGCCGGGTCGGAGGCGCGGATGAAGATGCCGCTGTTGGTGTCGGTGGCGGCCCAGAACTCGGCGTAGATCACGAAGTCCTTGTAGCTCTGTTGGCTGACCAGAAAGCCGCTCTTGCCCTGGTCGGCGACGATGGCGCCAGCTTCGGCGCGCCAGTTGGCATCACCCACGCGGTTGAAATTTTCCAGGCCCTTGTCGCCGTCGATCAGCGTGACCCAGCCCGAGCCATTCAGCGGCTGGCTGCAAGCCGTCAGCCCTAGCACCAGCGTCAGCAGTCCCAACTTGAGTACGGACGAACGTTTCATTTTTTGATCTCCTCGGTTGTTATGACGTACGGCTTGCTGCCGTGCGTGCACTATCGCACAAGCGGGGAAAGAGCGTTCAAGATTCAGGACGCCAGCACGTCGAGCAGTTCGGTCTCGATCTCAAGCTGCGCCCGGTTGTTTTGCAGGGCCTCGCCACAGATCAGGAAGCTGTCGTCCACCCGCTCGCCCAGGGTGTTGACTTTGGCTAACTGCAGGTTGATGCCGTGCTGCGCCAACACACGTGCTACCTTGTACAGCAGGCCGGTCTGGTCGCTGGCGGTGATGCTGAGCAGCCAACGTTGCGCTTTTTCGTCCGGCCGAAGGCTGACGCGCGGCATGAAGGGAAAGCTCTTGACGCGTCGCGACTGGCGGCCACGGCTGGGTGCGGGCAGCGGGCCACCCTCCATGAGAGTGCGCGTCAGTTCGGCCTCCACCATGTTGGTCAGTTCGCGGTAGTGGTCAGACATTGCCGACGTGACGATCTGGAAGGTGTCGAGCGCATAGTTGTTGCGCGAGGTGTGGATGCGGGCGTCGAGAATGCTGAAGCCGGCGTGGTCGAAATAGCCGCAGATCCGGGCGAACAGGTCGGGCTGGTCTTTGGCGTAGACCAGCACCTGCAGCCCTTCGCCCACCGGTGAGCGCCTGGCCCGAACGATGGGCTTGTCGGAACCCACCACACGCGACAACTGCCGGGTGTGCCAGGCGATGTCGGCGGCGTCGTGGCGCATGAAGTAACTCACATCCAGCGTGTCCCACAGTGGCTTGTGCGCCTCGAAAGGCAGCGAGTGCAGTGCCAGCTGGATCAATGCCTCGCGCTTGCGGGCCTCCACCTCGGCATCGGGCGAGGGGACCAGGCCACCGAGGGCGCGCAACGTGTAGCGGTACAGGTCTTCCAGCAGCTTGCCTTTCCAGGCATTCCAGACCTTGGGGCTGGTGCCGCGGATGTCGGCCACGGTGAGCAGGTAGAGCGCGGTGAGGTAACGCTCGCTGCCCACCTGCTTGGCAAAGGCCGCAATCACATCCGGGTCGGTCAGGTCGGACTTCTGTGCAATGTGGCTCATCGACAGGTGTTCCTTGACCAGGAATTCGATCAGTTGGGCATCGTCGAGTGCGATGCCGTGCTGGCGGCAGAAGTGCCGCACTTCGACCGCGCCCAGCGTGGAGTGGTCGCCGCCGCGTCCCTTGGCGATGTCGTGGAACAGCGCCGCCGCGTACAGGATCCAGGGCTTGTCCCAGCCCGCGGCCAGTTGCGAGCAGAACGGGTATTCGTGCGCATGCTCGGCCATGAAGAAGCGCCGCACATTGCGCAGCACCATCAGGATGTGCTGGTCCACTGTGTAGACGTGGAACAGGTCGTGCTGCATCTGGCCGACGATGCGGCGGAATGGCCAGAGGTAGCGCCCCAGTACCGAAGTCTGGTTCATCAGGCGTATCGCGTGCGTGATGCCTTCGGGCTGCTGCAGGATGCGCATGAAGGTCTGCTGGTTGACCGGGTCCTTACGGAATTTCCCGTCCATCAGGCTGCGTGCGTTGTACAGGGCGCGCAGCGTGCGCGCCGACAGGCCCTTGGCCCCTTCGGTGGTCTGATAGACGAGGAAGGTTTCCAGGATGGCATGCGGTTCGTGCTGGTAAAGCTCGTCGCTGCGCACCTCGATCAGGCCGGCCTTGTCGGCAAAGCGTTCGTTGATCGGCAGCGGCGGCTGCGCGGTGGGGTTGAGCCGCTCCTCGATATTGAGCAACAGGATCTGGTTGAGCTGTGCCACCGCCTTGGCGGCCCAGTAGTAGTGGCGCATCAGCGCTTCGCTGGCGCGGACCTTGGTGCGGACTTCCGTGGTATCTGAACTGTAGCCAAAGGTGTTGGCCACCGCCGTCTGCAGGTCGAACACCAGCCGGTCTTCGCGTCGGCCGGCGATCAGGTGCAGGCGCGTGCGGATGAGCTGCAGCATGGCCTCGTTGCGTTTGAGCTGGCGCACCTCGAAGGGGGTGGCCAGGCCGGATTTGGCCAGTTCGTCCCAGGATTTGCCATAGCCGGCGGCCTGGGCCACCCAAAGGATGATCTGCAGGTCGCGCAGGCCACCGGGAGATTCCTTGCAATTCGGCTCCAGCGCGTAGGGGGTGTCCTCGAACTTGTTGTGGCGCTGCTGCATTTCCAATGTCTTGGCGACAAAGAAGGCGCGTGCGTCCAGGCTCTGGCGGAACTGCCAGCGGAAGGCCTTGAACAGCTCGATGTTGCCAGCGATGAGGCGGGACTCCAGCAGCGCCGTCTGCACCGTCACGTCCTTGGCCGCCTCGGCCAGGCATTCGGGCACGGAGCGTACGCTGGAGCCGATTTCCAGGCCAGCGTCCCAGCAGCTGCTGATGAAGGCCTCAATGCGCTGGCGCAAGGTTTCGTCGCTGTCGGGGGACTGCCCCTCAGGCAGCAACAGCAGCACGTCAATGTCGGAGTACGGGAACAGCTCGCCGCGGCCGAAGCCGCCGACCCCGACCAGGGCGAAGGGCTGGCTGAAGCCAGCTTGCTTCCACAGGGTCTTGAGCGTGCTGTCGGCCAGGCGGGCCAACTGGCGCAGCGTGCTGCGCACATGGCGCGTGGAGGCGCCGCTCTCGGTGACGTTCTTCAGCAGTTCGGCCTTGTCGGCGCGGTACTGGTCTCTCAGTGTCTGGATGGTTTGCATCACCAAAATGAAGCAGGAATCAGGCCAGACGAAGCAAGAGTCAGGCCTGCGCGGCGGCCGTTACGAAGGCCGGTATCGGCGGGCTGCCGGCCGACAGCGTCAGCACTTCGTAGCCGGTGGGCGTGACCAGAATGGTGTGCTCCCACTGGGCCGACAACGAGTGGTCTTTGGTGACGATGGTCCAGCCGTCGCCCATCTCCTTGATGTCGCGTTTGCCGGCGTTGATCATGGGCTCGATGGTGAAGGTCATGCCGGGCTTGAGCTCGTCGAGCGTGCCGGGCTTGCCGTAGTGCAGTACCTGCGGCTCTTCGTGGAAGCCCAGGCCGATGCCGTGGCCGCAAAACTCGCGCACCACGGAGAAGCCGTTGCTTTCGGCAAATTTCTGGATCGCCCAGCCGATGTCGCCCAGGTGTGCCCCCGGCTTGACCTGCATGATGCCGTGCCACATGGCGTCATAGGTCATGGCGCACAGGCGTTTGGCCGCAATCGAGGTTTCGCCGACCTGGAACATGCGGCTGGTGTCGCCATGCCAGCCGTCCTTGATGATGGTGATGTCAATGTTGACAATGTCGCCTTTCTTGAGCGGCTTGTCGTTGGGAATGCCGTGGCAGACCTGGTGGTTGATCGAGGTGCAGATCGACTTCGGATAGGGGTTGTAGCCCGAGGGGGCGTAGTTCAGTGGCGCGGGAATGGCGCCCTGCACATCCACGATGTAGCCGTGGGCCAGCATGTCGAGCTCGTTGGTGGTAACGCCGGGTTTGACATGGGGAGCGAGGAAATCCAGCACTTCGGCGGCCAGGCGGCAGGCCACGCGCATGCCGGCGATGCCGGCTTCGTCTTTGTAGGTGATCGTCATGGGGGTGAATTATCCCATTGGCCGAGGATTCCCGCAGGCGGGAACGGTAAAGTCCGCCAGGACTTCAGCGCAGACTGACAATTGCCCGTAGGGCTTGTGACGTCGGAGCTAAAATCATTGGTTTCCACGGACCACCGTCCGCCACCCTCATCAAGGCCACCACAGTGACCCTGCATATCAGCTCTTTCGAAGGCGGTAGCGCGCTCAGCGCTTTCCGCGTCCAGCAACTTCTGCCCGGCCTGCAAGCCATCCACGACAAGATCAGCGGCATTGCCGCGCGTTTTGTGCACCTGGTGGCCAGTGATACGGCCCCCAGCGCCGAACTCAAGCACCAGCTTGGTGCCTTGCTGACCTACGGCGACCCCTATGCCGGTCCCACGGACGGGCCACTGATCGTGGTGTCGCCGCGCTTTGGCACCGTGTCGCCCTGGGCCTCCAAGGCCACCGACATTGCCCACAACTGCGGCCTGGCCGTGCACCGGGTAGAACGCATCGTCGAATACCGCCTGACGCTCAAGTCGCCCTTGCTGGGCAAGGCCAGCCTGACGCCCGAGCAGTTGGGCCAGGTGGCGGCGCTCTTGCATGACCGCATGACGGAAAGCGCCATGACCACGCGCGAACAGGCCTGCGAGCTGTTCACCGAGCTGCACCCGGCGCCGATGGAACACGTGGACATCGTGGGCAGCGGCCCCGAATCGGGCCGGAAGGCCCTGGAAAAAGCCAATGTGCAGTTCGGCCTGGCGCTGGCCGACGACGAGATCGACTACCTGGTCAAGGCCTTCACCGACCTGAAGCGCAACCCGACCGACGTCGAGCTGATGATGTTCGCCCAGGCCAACAGCGAACACTGCCGCCACAAGATCTTTAATGCCGACTTCACCATCGACGGTGTGCGCCAGGAGCGCAGCATGTTCGGCATGATCCGCCACACCCATCAGACCAGCCCGCAGCACACAGTGGTGGCCTATTCCGACAACGCCTCCATCATGGAAGGCGTCCCGGTTCAGCGTTTCGTAGCCAAAATGGCCTCTAGCTCAGGTGGTTACAGCGCCGATAGCTATCAAAAAGAGAGCGCTCTCAACCATGTGCTGATGAAGGTGGAAACCCACAACCACCCGACCGCGATCTCGCCGTTCCCCGGTGCCTCCACCGGCGCCGGCGGCGAAATCCGTGACGAGGGTGCCACCGGCCGTGGCTCCAAGCCGAAAGCCGGCCTGAGCGGCTTTACCGTCTCCAAGCTGTGGGGCGGCTGGTCCGATGAGGCCGGCGGCAAACCCGAGCACATTGCCAGTCCGTTGCAAATCATGACCGAAGGCCCGCTGGGCGGCGCGGCGTTCAACAATGAATTCGGCCGGCCCAATCTGGCGGGCTATTTCCGCGAGTACGAGCAGACCATCGACAGCGATGTCGACAGCGTTCGCCGCGGTTACCACAAGCCCATCATGATCGCCGGCGGTGTCGGTGTCATCGATGCCAAGCTGACGAAGAAGATCGAATTCCCGGCCGGCACGCTGCTGATCCAGCTCGGGGGCCCGGGCATGCGCATCGGCATGGGCGGCGGTGCCGCCAGTTCCATGGCCACCGGCGCCAATGCCGCCGAGCTCGACTTCGACTCGGTGCAGCGCGGCAACCCGGAGATCGAGCGCCGGGCGCAGGAGGTTATCAACCATTGCTGGGCGCAGGGTGACAAGAACCCGATCCTGGCCATCCACGATGTCGGCGCCGGCGGTCTGTCGAACGCCTTCCCTGAGCTGACCAACGATGCCGGCCGCGGTGCCCGCTTCGATTTGCGCGCTGTGCCGCTGGAAGAGTCCGGCCTGGCACCGAAGGAAATCTGGTGCAACGAGAGCCAGGAACGTTATGTGATGGCGATTGCGCCTGAATCGCTGGAGCAGTTCAAGGCCTTCTGCGAGCGCGAGCGCTGCCCGTTTGCCGTGGTTGGCGTGGCCACCGAAGAGCGCCAGCTGGTGCTGGCCGACGAGGGGAATGAGTCTCCCGTTGATATGCCGATGAACGTGCTGCTGGGCAAGCCGCCCAAGATGCACCGCGACGTCCAGACCATCGTCCGCAAGTTCAAGCCGCTGGACCTGACCGGTGTCGAGCTGCAGAAAGCCGTGATCGACGTGCTGAGTCACCCCACCGTGGCTTCCAAGCGCTTCCTCATCACCATTGGCGACCGGGCCGTGGGTGGCCTGACGCACCGCGACCAGATGGTGGGCCCCTGGCAGGTGCCGGTGGCCGACGTCGCCGTGACGCTGGCCGACTACGCCGGTTTTGCCGGCGAAGCCATGAGCATGGGCGAGCGCACGCCGCTGGCCGCGCTCGACGCCCCTGCTTCGGGCCGCATGGCGGTGGCCGAAGCCATCACCAATCTGCTGGCGGCGCCGATCGAGCTGCCGCGCGTCAAGCTGTCAGCCAACTGGATGGCCGCTTGCGGCGAGCCCGGTGAAGACGCGGCCTTGTACGCCACCGTGCAGGCTGTGGGCATGGAGCTGTGCCCGGCGCTCGACATTTCCATTCCGGTGGGCAAGGACAGCCTGTCCATGCGCACGCAATGGCAAGACGGTAATGAGAAAAAGAAGGTCACCTCGCCGGTGTCGCTGATCGTCAGCGCCTTCGCCACGCTGCCGGACGTACGTGGCACGCTCACGCCGCAGCTGGATGCCAGCGAGGCCGACAGCACACTGTTGCTGGTCGATCTGGGCCGCGGCCAGAACCGCATGGGCGGCTCGATCCTGGCGCAGACGCTGAACCAGTCCGGCGACACGGTGCCGGATCTGGATGACCCGCAAGACCTGATCAACCTGGTCAAGGCCGTCAATGCACTGCGTGTGCAGGGCAAGATCCTGGCCTACCACGACCGCAGCGACGGCGGCCTGTTCGCCGCCGCGGCCGAGATGGCTTTCGCCGGCCACGTCGGCGTGGCGCTCAATGTGGACCTACTGGTCACCGAGGGCGACGGCATTTCCGACAGCCGCATGGACGCTGGCGACAGCAAGAACTGGGCGACCCAGGTCCAGGCCCGGCGCGAAGAGCTGACGCTCAAGGCCCTGTTCAATGAGGAGCTGGGTGTGGTGCTGCAGGTGCGCACGGCCGAGCGCGATGCGGTGCTACAGGTGCTGCGCGAGCATGGCCTGTCCAAGTACAGCCACGTCATCGGCAAGACGCGCCCCGCAGGGGGTGCTGTGACGGCCGGTGTGGGCGAGGTGCAGGTCTGGCGCGATGCCAAGGCCGTGTTCAGTGCCAAGCTGGCCGATCTGCACCAGGTGTGGGACAGCGTGAGCTGGAAGATCTGCCAGCAGCGCGACAACACCGCCTGCGCCGATGCCGAACACGCGGCTGCCGGTGCGCCCAACGACCCAGGCATGCACGTGCACCTGACGTTCGACCCGGCGCAACAGCTCGCGCCCGCCTTGCTGACCAGCCGCCCCAAGGTGGCCGTGCTGCGCGAGCAAGGCGTCAACTCACACGTCGAGATGGCCTATGCCTTCAACGAGGCCGGCTTTGAAGCCCATGACGTGCACATGACCGACCTGCAGACCGGCCGCGCCAAGCTGCAGGACTTCAAGGGCATCGTTGCCTGCGGCGGTTTCTCCTACGGCGACACGCTGGGCGCCGGCATCGGCTGGGCCCGCTCCATCACCTTCAATCCGGTGCTGGCCGAGCAGTTCAAGGCCTTCTTTGGTCGTACTGACACGTTTGGTCTGGGCGTGTGCAACGGCTGCCAGATGTTTGCCGAACTGGCCGACATCATCCCCGGTGCACAAGACTGGCCGCGCTTTACCACCAACCGCAGCGAGCGCTTTGAGGCGCGCCTGTCGATGGTGGAGGTGCTGGCGTCACCGTCGCTGTTCCTGCAAGGCATGACTGGCAGCCGCCTGCCGATTGCCGTGGCGCACGGCGAGGGTTATGCCAACTTCGCCTACCGTGGCAACGCGGCCAAGGCGATTGCGGCCATGCGTTTCGTCGACAACAGCGGCGCAGCGACAGAGACCTATCCGTTCAACCCGAACGGTAGCCCGGCTGGTCTGACCGCGGTCACCACCGCAGACGGCCGCTTCACCGCCATGATGCCGCACCCCGAGCGCGTGTTCCGCAACATCCAGATGAGCTGGACCCCCCTCGATGCGAGCGCGACCAGCCCTTGGATGCAGTTGTGGCGCAACGCCCGCAAGTGGGTCGGTTGATGACGGGCAGGCCAGGGCGAGACCGCAGGCATTGACACAGGAAACGGCTGGATTGACGACGCATGGCTAATCGTTCCGTCTTCCGGGTCTTGCTGCTGGGGGTGCTGTTGCTGGTGCTCATGCTCGGCTACCAGCTTCGGGTGGGTTACGAGTCGGCCTTGAGCCGGGCCCATGACGATGCAGGAAATCTGGCCTTCGCGCTGGATGGCCAGATTCGGGCGATTTTCCGCCGGATTGAGGGCAGCCTTGCCAATATTGCGGGCCAGCTCCCCGACCAGGCGCTGCAGGCCAACGCGGTGGAGGCTTACCGCGAACGCGTGTCGAAGATCCTGATGCCGTTGACAGAGAATTTCCCGGAGCTGGGGAGTTTTTATGTCTGGGATGCCGAAGGAAACAGCCTCTACGGCTCAGTGCCGCCGGCCATGATGCAAAAGCGCGCCAGCATCGCGCATCGGCCCGGTTTCCAACTGCTGAAGAACGACCCTTCCGTCAGCATCGCCTATTCCGATTCCATCCGTGGCTCGGTGTCGGGGTTGCAGACGGTCGCGGTCTACTTGGCGATGCGCGACGCATCCGGCAAGCTGAAAGCCGTTCTCACGGGCACGCTCAATCTGGCCAATATCGAGCAGATTTTCAAGTCGCTTCGGCTGGACAAGGGGAGTGTCGTGTTCATTCGACGCAGCGATAACCACCATCTGGTGATTCGCTACCCCATGCGTGGATCGGACATCAACACACCGGTGCGCAACCCGATTCAGGCGCGCATCGATGCGGGCGAGACCGAGGGGCGTGAGCGTTTCAAGGCCGTAACGGATGGCGAATACCGCATTTACGCGTTTCGCAAGCTGGAGCAGTTTCCTTTTTACATCGTCATCGGGATTGCCGAGCGCAGCGCTTTGAGTGCCTGGGACACGAATGTGCTCTATATGGCAGGTGGGGGCGGCTTCTTGCTGCTGGTGCTGGGCGGGCTCCTGCTTCGGATGCGTCGGGAGGAACATCTGCGGATGGCGGCGCAGCAAGAGGTCGAGACCATGCACCGGCTGATGAATGAAGCCGTGGACAACATTTCCTTGGGCTTCACGATTTTTGACGCGAGCGGCAAGCTGGTCATTTACAACAAGGCCTATCAGGACATGCTCGGTGCGTGCCGTGACACGGTCCGCCTGGGCACCACCTTCCGAGATCTGGCGCGGCTCTCGGCAGAGCGGGGGCTGTATGTCAAGGCGAAGGATCGGGTTGACGCCTGGGTGGCTGAACGCGTCCGGATTCACGAACAAGCGGATGGCCAGCCCCTGGAGCAGGAGTTGAGCGATGGACGCTGGGTGCTGGTGATCGAGCATCGGACGCCGAGTGGCTATATCGTCAGCAACCGCATCGACATCACCGAGCGCAAGCGGCTGGAAGCCGAGTTGAAGGCGCTGGCCAACATCGACACCTTGACCCGATTGCCCAATCGGCGCCAGTTCATGGCCCGGCTGGCCGAGGAGTTGCAGCGTGTCCAGCGCCAGATGACCCAGAGCGCCTGTGTGCTCATGCTCGACATTGACCACTTCAAACAAATCAACGACACCTACGGGCACGCCGGTGGCGACCTGGCGTTGCAACATTTTGCGCACCTGATGCGCGCCGAGCTGCGCTCGATCGACAGCTGCGGCCGCCTGGGGGGTGAGGAGTTCGCCATCCTGTTGCCGGGTGCGAACCTGGAGGCGGCCCAACGCATTGCCGAACGGCTGCGCGAGAAACTGGCGGAGTCGACACTGGACATTGATGGCAAGTCCGTGGCGTTGACAGCCAGTATCGGCATTGCTGCGCTTCATTCGGCTGACGTGAATCCGGACGCTGTTCTAAAGCGTGCCGATGGTGCGCTTTATGAGGCCAAGGCCACAGGGCGAAACCGCGTCGTTGTCGAGGCCAGCATGGCCTGAGAGACGGCGCTCACAATTCCGACGCATCCTTGATCACGTGCGGCTTGTAGATCACCAGGATGCTGCACTCCGTCGCCGACTGCGACTCGTAAGCCATGGTGTCGAATGCCTCCGATTGCCAGACCACGGATTGGCGCATTCCATCGCCGTCCCCGCCATCCTGGGCAATGAGGCCACTGCCGTATCGCGTGCCGATGTCGGCCACCACGGCGGCGAAGACCGAAGCATCGCTGCACTTGTCCGGGTTGGACGTCCAGCGCTGCTCGATGCGGGAGATGCGTTTGTCCTTGACATAGAAGGTGGTCTGGAACGGCAAGCCTGAGATGGGGGTGTCGGGCAGCGCCCATAAACCGCGCAAGCCGTTCGGGCCCGGTACAGGTCTTCGCATCCGCACCACCGACTCGAAGCGGGCTTGCAACTCCGCTTCGCTGCTGCCCAGCAGTAGGCCGTCGAGCGGGGCGCTGGCGGAGGCCGGCAAAGCGGCCAGCAACAGGCCCGGCAGCAGCGAGCGCAAGGCGATGACGCGCAGCAATTTCATGAGCTTGTCGTTGCGGTACGCTGAACAGGCCTGCCGGGGCGCGTGCGGTAGAACTTCAAGGGCGCAGCCTGCGCTTCGCGGGCGGTCTGGTTCAGCACCGACTTCTTGATCTTGCCGACCACGTGCATCTCGCACGGCTTGCAGTCGAAGCGCAAGGTCAGCTTCTCCTTGCCATTGATCAGCGTCAGCGGCTCGGCGCGCACCGTGCCCTGCACGCCGGTCACGCCCTTGGCCTGCTTGGGGCACAGGCTCAAGGAGAAGCGCACGCAGTGCTTGGTGATCATCAGGCTGACGTCGCCTTCCTCCTCCTGGCTCTCGTAGGCGGCGGCAATCACCTTAACGCCGTGTTTGGCGTAGAAGTCGCGCGCCTTTTCGTTGTACACATTGGCCAAGTAGGTGAGGGTGTCTTCCGGGTAGGGCACCGGCGGCTCCACCGGTTTTGCGCGGGGTGGGCGCTGGTAGGCGGCGGCCCGTGCCGCTTCTAGGACCTGCACCGCATCGCGGCGCAGGGCATTGAGCAGCGAGGCCGGCACGAACCAGGGCTGGCTCAGGTTCAGGCTCATGTCGATCGGCTCGAACAGGGTTGCACCAAAGCGCCCCAGCTGCTCGCGCAGCGTGTACTCGGCCTGGGCCGGGTTCTTTGCTGGCGCCTTGGCGGCAGCGACGCTGGCCTTGCCAGTGTGGCCGTCCTCGTCGGTCAGCTGCAGGGCAAAACCTTCAGCGGTTTCGTCCAGCACGACCCAGACGCCGATGCGGCGTTCGCTGGACTTCTTCTCCAGCATGCGCACCCAATTCATGTCGCGGTTGCGGTTGAGCTCGGTGCCACGGCGCAAGTCCTTGAACCCGGCCATGGGGTCTTTCGGGTAGACGCGCCACTGGTCCACTGCCAGCGCACTGGCTGGCTCGGCGCGGTTGATGGCCATGCCGACCAGCTCTTTTTGCAGGTCGTAGTAACACAGGCCGTCACCGTTGTGCAGCACGGTGCCGGGTTCCGTGGTGGTCAGCTCCACCCAGTCCGGGCCGACCTGGGTGACATAACCAAGGTGGCGGCCGGGGTTCTTCGGCGTGTCGAAGGCGCCGATGTCCTGTTGCCGGCCTTGCACGAAATAGTCGGTGAACTCGCGGTTGAAGTTCTGGTCCGGGTCCGGGGTGAAGGCGAAGGTGGTGTGGCCGCTGGAGGCACGGGCTAATTCAGGGCGCTGTTCCAGCAATTCATCAAACAGCTTGCGGTAGTGGGCCGTGATGTTCTTGACGTAGGCTAGGTCCTTGTAGCGGCCTTCGATCTTGAAGCTGCGGATGCCGGCATCCACCAACGCCGCCAGGTTGGTGCTCTGGTTGTTGTCCTTCATCGACAGCACATGCTTGTCGTGCGCGACGAAGCGGCCCTGGCTGTCCATCACCTGGTAGGGCAGGCGACAGGCCTGCGAGCAGTCACCGCGGTTGGCGCTGCGCCCGGTGTGGGCATGGCTGATGTAGCACTGGCCGCTGTAGGCTACACACAGCGCGCCATGGATGAAGAACTCCAGTGTGCACTGTGTCTCAGCGCGTATGGCCTGGATCTGTTCCAGCGTCAGCTCACGTGCCAGCACGATCTGTGACAGGCCCGCGTCCTGCAGGAAGCGCGCCTTCTCGGGCGTACGGATGTCCGTCTGGGTGCTGGCGTGCAGCTGGATCGGCGGCAGGTCGATTTCCAGCAGCCCCATGTCCTGGATGATCAGGGCGTCGACCCCGGCGTCATACAGCTGCCAGGCCAATTTGCGCGCCGGCTCCAGCTCGTCGTCACGCAGAATGGTGTTGAGGGTGACGAAGATGCGGCTGTTGAAACGGTGTGCATGCTGCACCAACCGGGCGATGTCCTGCACCGAGTTGTCGGCGCTGGTGCGTGCGCCGAAGGACGGGCCGCCGATGTAGACGGCATCCGCGCCATGGTTGATGGCCTCAATGCCGATGCCGGCACTGCGTGCCGGCGACAGGAGTTCGAGCTGGTGTTCGGGCATGGACATAGCCCTCGATTATCCCAGTCCGAACAGTTTTATGCCGGCTCGGGGCTTGGCCCCAAGCCGCCTGCTCAAAATTCGACCTTCTCGCCCGGGTTGACGACCAGCATCTTGCCGGACTCCGAGCCCAGCGCGGCGGAGAACTCGGCGGTGGTGCCCTTGAGCTGGGGAATGGTGCCGTAGTGGATGGGCAGGGCGTACTTGGGCTTGAGGTAGTTCTTCACCGCGTAGGCGGCATCGGCCGGGCTCATGACGAAGTGGCCGCCGATCGGGATCAGCACCAGGTCGGGCTTGTAGTACTCGCCGATGAACTTCATGTCGCCAAACAGGCCGGTGTCGCCCATGTGGTAGATCTTGAAGCCGTTTTCCAGTTCGATGATGAAGCCCACCGGCTCACCGCCGACGTGCACCTCATCCTTGCTGGTGGCCGGGTTCTTCCAGGCCAGCTCCGACGAATGCTCGGCGTGGGTGGCGGTGATCTTCACGCTTTTGGGGCCGAAGGGTTCGATGGTGCCGCCCTTGCCGAAGCGCGGCGCCTGCTCGACCGGCAGGATGCCCAGTGTGGCCACGGTCTGGTTCATGCCGGCCGGGCCGTACATCGGGATCTTGTGCAGCTTGGCCAGATCCGGGGCATCGGCAAAGTGGTCGAAGTGAGCGTGGGTGACCAGCACCAGGTCCACCTTGCCCAGCGCTTCCAGCATCTTGAAGTTGGCCGGGGTCTTGGGGTTGCTGCGCAGCCAGGGGTCGATCACGATGACCTTGCCGCCGGGTGTGGTGATGCGGGTGGCGGCCTGGCCGAGCCAGAGCACTTCGGTCTTGCCGTTCTGCGCAGCGGCGCCGAGCGCGCCGAGCAGTACGGCGGCAGCCAGGGCGCCTTTGAGCAGGGCCTTGAAAAGAGGTGAGGCGGTGGTTTGCACGAGCATGTCTCCTGGTTGGGTGGGATGCCCGACGATTGGACACAGCCACGCGTGTCGCGTCAAGAGCGGGTTCCCGCATCTGGCCTACCGCCAAGAAAAAACGCGGCCAAGGCCGCGTTGATTCCGGGATGCCGACAGGGCCTTATTCGATCTTGGCCTTGGCGCGCAGATCTTCCTGGTACTTCATCAGCTTTTGCTGACCCAGTTGCTGGGCGATCTGTGGCTTGACGTCTTCGAGCTTGGGCAGTTGGGCGTCGCGCACGTCGTCCAAGCGGATCACGTGGTAACCGAACTGGCTCTTGACCGGGGTCTCGGTGGTCTTGCCCTTGCCGAGCTTGACCATGGCGTCGGAAAATTCCTTCACATAGCTGCCAGCGCTAGCCCAGTCGAGGTCGCCGCCATTGGCGCCAGAGCCTGGGTCCTTGGACTGCTTCTTGGCGATATCTTCGAACTTGGCACCCTTCTTGAGGGACGCGATGATGGCCTTGGCCTGGTCTTCCTTCTCAACCAGGATGTGACGGGCGCGGTATTCCTTGCCGCTGTTGGCGGCGGCGAACTTGTCGTACTCGGCCTTGATCTCGGCGTCCGTGACGGGGTTGTTCTTCTGGAAGGTGGCGAACAGCTCGCGGATCAGGATGGCCTGGCGCGTCAGTTCCATCTGGGACTTGAAGTCTTCGCTGGCGTCCAGCCCGAGCTTTTGCGCTTCCTGCACGAACAGTTCGCGGGCAATGACTTCGTCCTTGATCTGACCCATCATTTCAGGCGACACCGGACGGCCGGCACGCGCCAGTTGCTGGGCCAGCGCATCGACGCGCGACGTCGGCACCGGTTTGCCGTTGACGATGGCGACGTTCTGGGCAGCGGCCGGCACGGCCAGGGCGCTCAACAGGGTCGCGGCGGCGAGGGCCGAAAAAATCTGCTTCTTCATCATGGGTCCTACTAGGTACGGAAAGGAACGGAAACAAAAAACAAGGGTGTCGGCCGGGTGCTCACATGCGCTCACAGGGTCTCAATGGCAATCGCATGCACGCCTTGGGCGATGAAATCCTGCAGCGCATCATACACAAGGCGGTGGCGGGCGACGCGCGTCTTGCCGTCGAACAGCGGCGAGGCGATGCGCACCCGGAAATGGGTGCCGAAACCGGTGCCGTTGGCGCCGGCATGTCCCGCATGGGCACCGCTTTCATCGATCACGTCCAGCACCGTGGGCTGCAGCGTGTCGCGCAGGTGTTGCGCCATGTGTGCGGCGAGGTGGGAGAGGTCGCTGCTCATGCTTCGTCACTCTTGCCGCCGTGCAGATGGCGCGCGATGTAAAAACCCTGGGCCACAATGAACAACAGCGGGAAGGCATAACCCCAGAGCTTGAAGTTGACCCAGTCTTCCGTGCTGTAGAACGACGCCACATAACCATTCAGCGCCGCCATGAAAACGCAGTAGACGATCCAGGCCTGGTTCAGCCGCATCCAGACGCCATCCGGCAATTCCAGCTGGCTGCCGAGCAGGATTTTCAAGAAATTCTTCTTCATGCCCCACAAGGCGACCGCCAGCGCAATCGCCATGGCGGCGTAGAGCACGGTGGGCTTCCACATGATGAAGCGCTCGTCGTGCAGCAGCAGGGTCATGGCGCCAAAGACCAGGATTAGCGCCAGCGTGATCTTGTGCATGGCCTGCAGCTTGCGGTCAATGGCATAGATCAGCGCCATCTGCAGCACCGTGGCCACCATCAGCACGCCGGTGGCGACGTAGATGTCGTAGAACTTGTAGGCCCCAAAGAACAGCAGGATGGGGAAGAAGTCGATCAGAATTTTCATGCGCAGATTATCAGGGCTTGAATTCAAGCGAGGCGGAATTCATACAGTAGCGCAGGCCGGTAGGTGCCGGGCCGTCCTCGAACACATGGCCCAGGTGAGCGCCGCACTGGGCACACAGGGTTTCGACGCGGACCATACCGTGGCTGACATCGCGCCGTTCCTCAATCGCGCCGGGTAGGGCGGCCTGCCAGAAGCTGGGCCAGCCGCAGCCGGCGTCGAACTTGGTGCTCGAATCGAACAGCTTGGCGCCGCAGCAGACGCAGTGGTACTGGCCCGGTTGCCAATGGTCTTCGTAGCGGCCGGTGAAGGGGCGTTCGGTGGCCGCGTGGCGCGTGACTTCGAAGGCAGTGGGCTCGGCGCCTTTCTCGGCCAACAGGGCTTTCCATTCGGCTTCGGTTTTCTGGACAGGATGGCTCATGATGAACAGCTGATTTCAATCGTTGAGGCCCAGTCGGGCGGGAAAGACGCCTGGGCTTCGAAGCCCGGGTGTTCGGCAAAGGGATTTTCCAGCAAGGCCTGCAGGCCGGCGACGCCGGCAAAGTCTTTTTCCCGCGCCTGCCGGATCGCCAGTTCGCCCAGGTGGTTGCGCAGCACAAACTTGGGGTTGGTCTTGAGCATCAAATCGGAACTTTGCCCTTGATTCTCCTGCTCCAGGCGCTCCGAATACTGTAGCAACCAGGCGTCCAGGCTGGTACGGTCAAGGAACAGGTCGCGCACCGAGGGGGCCTTGCCATCGGCAGCGAAATGGCTCAGGCGGCGCCAGAAGATGGTGTAGTCGACCCGGTCCTGCGCCAGCAGCTTGAGGATGCCGTCGATCAGGGCGCGGTCCTCCGGCCGGGCCTGTTGCAGCCCCAGCTTGGCCCGCATGCGTGCTTCCAGCTCGGCCGAGAACACGGTCTTGTAGGACTCGAGTGCCGCCAGCGCCAGTTCCTGCTCGCCGATCAGCGGCAGCAGCGCCTGACCCAGGCAGAACAGGTTCCAGTAGGCGATGTTGGGCTGCCGGTTGTAGGCGTAGCGGCCCTGGGTGTCGGAGTGGTTGCAGATGTGGGCCGGGTCAAAGGCGTCCAGGAACTGGAACGGGCCGTAGTCGATGGTCAGGCCCAGGATGCTCATGTTGTCGGTGTTCATCACGCCGTGGCAGAAACCCACCGCCTGCCACTGCGCCACCATGGCCGCGGTGCGCTCGCTGACCGCTTCCAGCAGGGCAGCATAGGGGTTGCCCGCAAATTTGTCCGTCTGGCGGCAGTCCGGGTAGAAGCTGTCAATGACGAAGTCGGCCAGTTGGCGCAGTTGCTCGTGCTGGCCGCTGTAGGAAAAATGCTCGAAATGGCCGAAGCGGATGAAGCTCGGTGCCACCCGTGTCACCACGGCGGCGGTTTCGATGGTTTCGCGGCGGATCGGGGCGTCCGAGCCTGTGACACACAGGGCGCGCGTGGTCGGGATGTCCAACGCGTGCATGGCTTCACTGGCCAGAAATTCGCGGATGCTGGAACGCAGCACGGCGCGGCCGTCGCCCATGCGCGAGTAGGGGGTGCGCCCGGCACCTTTCAGTTGCACTTCCAGGCCACCGTCGGTCTCGCCCAGCAGCAGGGCGCGGCCGTCGCCGAGCTGACCGGCCCAGACGCCGAACTGGTGACCGCTGTAGACCGTGGCCAGCGGGGCGCTGCCGTCCAACTGCTGGTTGCCGGTGAAGACCGCCAGGGCGGCGTCCGAGTCGAGCCAGTCATGCGACAAGCCCAGCTCGGCGGCCACGGCATTGCTGCACCCAACCCAGTAGGGGGCGGGCAGGGGCGTGGGCATGAGCCGGGTATGGAAATCCGGTCCAAGAGCGGCAAAGCGGTTGCGCCAGCGCAAGCCGCTCGTCGTCTGCGGCAGTGCAGGGGCGTCGACAGTCATGCCCGCATTGTCCCGCAGAGGCTTCAGGCCTGCCGCCCGAAGGGCTATCGCCGTCAGGGCTCAGGCGGAGGCGGTTTCCTCGAGGTAACGACCCAGTGCGGCATCGTCAAGGATGGCGACGCGGCCGAGATCGCTGGAGACAATGCCGCGCTCAGCGAGCTGGCGCAACACGCGGTTGACGGTCTGGCGCGACAGGCCGACCAGGGTGCCGAGTTCTTCCTGCGTCAGGTAAAGACGGCGGGTGCTGCGCCAGAACAGGCGGCTCAGGTACAGCGCCACTCGGTGTTCGGGCGCGCGGATGCGGCTGGCCTCGATCAGCGTCATGGCCTGGCCCAGCCGCATGTTCAGGTGCTGCACCAGGTACTGGTTGAAGCGTAGGTTGCCCTGCTGCAACTCGGTAAAGACATCGCGCGGCAGGCACATCAGCCAGCTGTCGCGCAGGGCCACCACGGCATAACGGCGCAGCTCGCTCTTGAGCACCGAACCTTCACCGAACCATTCGCCGTCGGGCACGCCGATGAAGGCCGAGCGGCGGCCATCGGCCGCTTCGGTCTGCAGTTTGACCAGGCCGCTCAGCACGGCGTACCAGCCCTGCACCGGCTCGCCGGCAGCCAGCACGGTTTGCCCCTTGCTGGCTTGGAGCAGTTCGACCCGCTGGATCAGCGTCGCCTGCTGGCTGGCGTCCAGGGCCGAAAACCAGGGTTGGTTGGCCAGAAAGTGCCGGGCCAGAAGTCGTGCATCGCAAAGCATGCCGCGATTGTGCTGCAGTTGGCTTGAGGAATGAGGGTTTCTACCAAGAAGGTGTCAGCCGGGCGACAGAGATTGCATGCAAGCTGGGCCGGTGCCATAGTTTGGCACCCATACCGGAGCGATACTCCGGGCCAGGGATGTGCCTGCGGCCCATTCCCGAAAGTGGAAACGAGTTTGACTACCAGGAGATGTGTACATGTTGGGACTCATGCAGAGCCAGCCCTTGCTGATTTCTTCCCTGATCGAGTTTGCCGATCGACACCATGGCGATGCCGAGGTTGTGTCGCGCCGGGTTGAAGGTGATATTCATCGCTACACCTGGAGCGATGTGGCGACACGCGCACGCCAGGTGGCCAATGCGCTCGATGCCTGCAAGCTGCAATTCAGCGATCGCGTGGCCACGCTGGCCTGGAACGGCTACCGCCACCTGGAGCTGTATTTTGGTGTCAGCGGCTCCGGCCGCGTGCTGCACACCATCAACCCGCGCCTGCACCCCGACCAGATCGCCTGGATTGCCAACCACGCCGAAGACCAGGTGCTGTGCTTCGACATGACCTTCCTGCCCCTGATCCAGGCCGTGCATGCCAAGTGCGGCACGGTCAAGCACTGGGTGGCGCTGTGCGATGCCGACAAGCTCCCCAAAGACACCGGCATTCCCGGCCTGCAGAGCTATGAGGCCTGGATTGGCGCCCAGTCCAAGCAGTACCACTGGCCCGAATTCGACGAGAACACGGCGTCCAGCATGTGCTACACCAGCGGCACCACGGGCAACCCGAAGGCCGCGCTCTACAGCCACCGTTCCACCCTCCTGCACGCCTACGCCGCCGCGCTGCCTGACGTGATGTGCATGAGTGCACGCGATGCGGTGCTGCCGGTGGTGCCGATGTTCCACGTCAACGCCTGGGGCATCCCGTATTCCGCCGCGCTGACCGGCTGCAAGCTGGTCTTCCCGGGCCCGGCGCTGGACGGCAAGTCGATCTACGAACTGGTCGAGGCCGAAGGGGTCAGCTACGCGGCTGGCGTGCCGACCATCTGGCAGATGCTGCTGGGCCACATGAAGCCCAACAACCTGAAGTTCTCCACCTTGAAGCGCACGGTGATTGGCGGCTCGGCCTGCCCGCCGGCCATGATCGCCGCCTTCCGGGAAGACTATGGCGTGGAGGTGCTGCACGCCTGGGGCATGACCGAGATGTCGCCGCTGGGTACGCTGTGCACGCTGAAGAACAAGCATCTGACGATGCCGGAAGAAGAGCAGATGAAGATCCGCCTCAAGCAGGGGCGTGCCATCTTCGGCGTCGACATGAAGATCGTCGACGGCGACGGCCAGGAGCTGCCCTGGGACGGCAAGGCCTATGGCGACCTGCTGGTGCGCGGGCCGTGGATCCTGGGCGAGTACTTCAAGGGAGAGGGCGGCGATCCGCTGATCAAGGATGCGCAGGGGCATGGCTGGTTCCCCACTGGCGACGTGGCCACCATTGATGCCGACGGCTACATGCAGATCACCGACCGCAGCAAGGACGTGATCAAGTCTGGCGGCGAATGGATCAGCTCGATCGAGGTCGAAAACATCGCGGTGGCACACCCAGCGGTGGCCATGGCGGCCTGCATCGGCGTCAAGCACCCGAAATGGGACGAACGCCCGGTGGTGGTGGTGGTGAAGAAGCCGGGCGCCGAGGTCACGCGCGAAGAGCTGCTGGCTTTCTACGAGGGCAAGACCGCCAAGTGGCAGATCCCGGATGACGTGGTGTTTGTCGACGCCATTCCCCTGGGCGCCACCGGCAAGATGCTCAAGACCAAGCTGCGCGACGTGCTCAAGGACTACAAACTGCCCAATACCTGAAGGGCATGACGGGGCCGCGGGCTGCGAGTCGCAAAAGCGATAGTTCTAGGGCAATCCCTAGCGACTTGCGGCGCGAATCCCTGTACGCTGAAGCTGTTTTGACAACGAGGAGACATTAGATGAAGTTCAGCATGAAAATCGTCGCAGCCTCGGCTGCATTGGCCTTGGCTGGCGCGGCTTTTGCTCAGAAGGGCGAGACCGTCAAGATTGCGCTGATTGATCCGCAAAGCGGCCTCATGGGGCCGCTGGGGATGAACCAGAAGAACAGTTGGCAGTTTTTTGCCGACGAGTTCAGCAAGAAGAATCCTGCCGGTGTGAAATTCCAGCTCGTTGCGTTTGACAACAAGCTCAGCCCGGCCGAAAGCCTGAACGCCCTGAAGGCCGGCATGGACCAAGGCGTGCGTTATTTTGCCCAGGGCAATGGCTCGTCGGTGGCCGGTGCATTGATCGATGCCATCAACAAGCACAACGAGCGCAACCCCGGCAAGGAAGTCGTGTTCCTGAACTACGCCGCCGTGGATCCGGATTTCACCAACAGCAAATGCAGCTACTGGCACTTCCGCTTCGATGCCGACACCTCCATGAAAATGGAAGCGCTGACCACCTTCATGAAGGACGACAAGAGCGTCAAGAAGGTCTATCTGCTCAACCAGAACTATTCGCACGGGCACCAGGTGGCCAAGTTCGCGAAAGAGAACCTGGCCAGCAAGCGCCCGGATGTGCAGATCGTCGGCGAAGACCTGCACCCACTGGCCCAGGTGCGTGATTTCGCGCCCTACATCGCCAAGATCAAGGCGTCCGGCGCGGACACGGTGATCACCGGCAACTGGGGCTCTGACTTGGCGCTGCTGATCAAGGCCGCCAACGAAAGCGGTTATACCGGCAAGTTCTTCACCTATTACACCGGTGTGACGGGCACCCCGACAGCGCTGGGCACCGGCGGCGCCGGTCGCGTCTTCCAGGCCGCCTACAGCCACTACAACATGGGTGGCCTCATGGGCAACTGGATGGCTGAGTTCAAGACCAAGTACAAGGACGACATGTTCACCGGCGCCATCCCCTCTGCCTTCACGGCATTGACGGAAGCCATGGCCAAGGCCAAGTCCACCGACCCGGTCAAGGTGGCGGCTGCCATGGAAGGCATCAAGTATATGAACTACAACGGTGAAGTCGAGATGCGCAAGACCGACCACCAGTTGCAGCAGCCCCTGTTCATCACGGTCTGGCAGAAGGCGGACAAGAAGTACCCCTACAGCCCGGAGAACACCGGCATGACGCTGGCGCCTGTGAAGGAGTACCCGGCCTACATCGCCAGCACGCCCACCAGCTGCCAGATGAAGCGTCCCTGAGGTCGACCTGGCTGAATGAGCGGAAGGGCCCGATTGGTGCAAGGCGGTCGGGCCCTTGTTTTTGCCTGCTTGGGAAGGCGCTGACAATCCCGGTGGACATGTATTGACGTCTGCCTTGCAGACAAAGAAAGTTTTTCCAAATGGAGTTCTTCATCATCTCCATGCTCAATGGCTTGAGCTACGGGCTGCTGCTGTTCATGCTCAGCTCCGGGCTCACGCTGATTTTCAGCATGATGGGTGTGCTCAATTTCGCCCATGCCAGCTTCTACATGCTGGGCGCCTACATCGGCTACACCGTCGCCAGCCTGGTCGGGTTCTGGCCAGGCCTGGTGCTCGCGCCGTTGCTGGTTGGTGTGCTGGGAGCCGTGTTCGAGCGGCTGGCTCTGCGCAAGGTGCACAAGTTTGGCCACGTGCCCGAACTGCTGATCACTTTCGGCCTGTCCTACATCATCCTGGAGCTGGTGCAGCTGATCTGGGGCCGGACCTCGCTGGAATTCCGGCCGCCCGAGCTGCTGCAGGGGCCGATGTTCACCCTCATCCACCACTCCCTGCAAGGCCTGAGCCTGATCTGGGGGACCGCTCCGGCCGAGATGTGCCAGGCCGCCGATGCTGCGATCCGGGTGGTGTGTTCACCGTTCCCGGCTACGCGCGGCTTCATGATGCTGGTGGCGCTGTGCATGCTGGTGGCCTTGTGGCTGCTGCTCACGCGCACTCGCATCGGTCTGGTGATCCAGGCTGCGCTGACGCACCCGGAGATGGCCGAGGCGCTGGGTCACAACGTGCCGCGCGTGTTCATGCTGGTGTTCGGCGCCGGCGCTGCCCTGGCGGGGCTGGGCGGTGTGATTGGTGGCAGCACCTTCGTGACCGAGCCCAACATGGCGGCCACGGTCGGCTCCGTCATCTTCGTGGTGGTGGTGGTCGGCGGGCTGGGTTCCTTGTCCGGCGCCTTCCTGGCGTCGGTGCTGATTGGGGTGATCCAGACCTTTGCCGTCGCCTTCGACTACTCCTTCATCACACTGGCGCAGCAGCTGAACATCGAACTCAGCGCAACGCTCAAGGCCAACTCAATCATCAAGCTCACCTTGTCGCAGGTGGCCCCCATCCTGCCTTATTTGTTCCTGGTCCTGATTCTGATCTTCCGGCCCAAGGGTTTGCTGGGTACGCGAGAGGAATGAACATGAAACACCCCCGTAGCGCCTTCGGCGCCACCTCCTCAAGGGGGCGCTACCAGCGGCCCGGCAAAGCCGGTTCCGCGGTAGCCCGCAGCTTGCATCATTGGGTGCCGGCTGGTTTGCAGAAACGTTGCGTCATGGAAATCGCCAAGTGAAGCAGTATTACGAATTCAAACCCTACAACGTCGGACGCTGGATCGTCTGGGGGCTGTTTGCCCTGATCCTGCTGCTGGCGCCCAAGGTCTTTACCAGCAGTCTGTCGGTCACCATGCTGTCGCAGATGGGCATTGCCATCATTGCCTGCCTGTCCTACAACATGCTGTTGGGGCAGGGCGGCATGCTGAGTTTCGGCCATGCCGTGTACTCCGGTCTGGGCTCCTACATGGCCATCCATGCGTTGAACATGGTGAGCCAGGGGGCGTTGCCGATCCCGGTCAGCCTGTTGCCCATCGTCGGCGGTTTGGCCGGTCTGGCCTTTGCCGTGCTGTTCGGTTACGTCACGACGCGCAAGTCCGGCACGCCGTTTGCCATGATCACGCTGGGCATGGCCGAGCTGGTGTTTGCCATGTCGCTGATGTTCTCCGAGTTCTTCGGTGGCGAAGCCGGGGTGTCGGGCAACCGGGTGGCCGGCCAGTCCTTCTTTGGCATCACCTTCGGCCCGGCGACGCAGATCTACTACCTGATTGCGGTCTACACCTTTGTCTGTGTGGCGCTGATGTTCGCCTTCACGCGCACGCCGCTGGGCCGCATCCTGAATGCGGTGCGCGACAACCCGGAGCGTGTCGAGTTCATCGGCTACAGCACACAGCGCGTGCGCTACTTCGCCTTCATCATCTCCGGCTTCTTCGCTGGCGTTGCCGGTGGTCTGGGTAGCTTGCTGTTCGAGATCGTCACGGCCGAGGTGGTCGGAACGGGGCGCTCGGGCGCCTACCTGCTGTTCACCTTCCTCGGCGGGGCCACCTTTTTCTTCGGCCCCATCCTGGGCGGCATCCTGATGGTGATTGCCTTCGTGCTGTTGTCGGAATTCACCAAGGCCTGGCTGCTCTATCTGGGTTTGATCTTTCTTTTCATGGTGATGTATGCGCCGGGCGGCATTGCCAGCCTGATCATGATGAACCTGCGTGTGGCGTCCTTCGGTCTGCTGCGGCGCGTGTGGGTGAGCTACCTGGCGCTGGGCGTGTCTGCGCTGGTGGTGTTGCTGGGCGCTGCCGTGATGATCGAGATGATCTACCACCTGCAGCTCAATGCCGCCATGGGGCCGATGCTCAATTTTGTCGGCATCGAGTTCAATACCAGCAGCCTGGACCACTGGTTTGGTGCCGTGTTCGTCCTGCTGACCGGCCTGGGCCTGTTCGAGCTGTGCCGCCGCCAGTTCATTCTGGAATGGGGCGAAGTTCAGGAAGAGATTGAAAAAGAAATCAAGCGGAGGGAGACGCTGTGAGTGAAGCACAAACCTACGCATTGGAGCTGAAAGACGTCCGCAAGAGTTTCGGCAAGACCGAAATCATCCGCGGCGTCAACCTGGCTGTCCAGGCCGGCGAGCGGGTGGCCGTGATCGGCCCGAATGGGGCCGGCAAGTCCACGTTGTTCAACCTCATCAGCGGGCGCTTCGGGGCGAGCAGCGGCGAAGTGCTGCTGCACGGCCAGCGCATCGATGGCAAGAAGCCCTACGAGATCAACCGCATGGGGCTGTCGCGCAGCTTCCAGATCACCAACATCTTCCCCAAGCTCAGCGTATTCGAGAACCTGCGCTGCGCGGTGTTGTGGAGCCTGGGCTACCGTTACACCTTCTTCAAGTTTCTGGCCGACCTCGAAGATGCCAACGAACGCACCGAGCAATTGATGGAGATGATCCGGCTCGACAAGAAGCGCGATGTGCTGGCGGTGAACCTGACCTATGCCGAGCAGCGGGCGCTGGAGATCGGCGTCACCATTGCCGGTGGCGCCAGCGTCATCCTGCTTGACGAGCCGACTGCCGGCATGAGCAAGAGCGAGACGGCGCGCTTCATCCACCTGATCCGAGAAGTCA
The DNA here is from genome assembly GCA_002633085.1 of Curvibacter sp. PD_MW3. Classification (GTDB taxonomy): domain Bacteria; phylum Pseudomonadota; class Gammaproteobacteria; order Burkholderiales; family Burkholderiaceae_C; genus Hylemonella. Next base: position 62,182 of record NSIV01000007.1, on the reverse strand, counting down.
CTGAAGGCAAGACCCTGCTGACGGTGGAGCATGACATGGGGGTGGTGTTCGGCCTGGCCGACAAGATTGCGGTGGTGGTCTACGGCGAGGTGATCGCCTTCGACACGCCCGAGGCTGTGCGCGCCAATGCCAAGGTGCAAGAGGCCTATCTCGGCTCGGCCGTGGCCGACGCCCAGGCCGGAGGACATTGATGAGCATCCTGAAAGTTGACAATCTGCACGCCTTTTATGGCAAGAGCCATGTGCTGCACGGCGTGAGTTTCGAGGTTGAGGCCGGCGAGATCGTGGCCCTGTTGGGACGCAACGGGTCGGGGCGTTCCACCACGGCCAAGGCCATCATGGGGCTGGTGGACTGTGAAGGCAGCATTCAGTGGCAGGGGCGCGATATCCAGGGCCGCAAGACCTTCGAGATTGCGCACCTGGGGCTGGGTTACGTGCCGGAGAACCGCGACATTTTCCCGAAACTGACCGTGCAGCAGAACCTGCAGCTCGGGCAGAAGCGCGCGGGCAAAAACGGCCGCTGGAGCCTGGACGACATGTACGCCATGTTCCCGCGCCTGAAGGAGCGTCAGCATACCGAGGCAGGCGTCCTCTCGGGCGGCGAGCAGCAGATGCTGACCCTGTGCCGCACCCTGATGGGCGACCCCGACCTCATCATCATTGACGAGCCGACCGAAGGTCTGGCACCCAAGATCGTGGAACTGGTCGGCGAGTACCTGAAGAAGCTCAAGGAGCGCGGCATCTCGGTGCTGCTGATTGAGCAGAAGCTCACCATTGCGATGGCGATTTCCGACCGCGCCCTGGTGATGGGTCATGGGTGCATCGTGTTCGAGGGCACGCCCGAGAGCCTGCGCAACGATACCTACACCCGCAAGGAGTGGCTGGAAGTCTGACCTGTCCCGACAGGTTTGTCCCTCCTGCGACAAGTGTGCATTGCACTGCAACACAAAGCTCTTAGAATCCAAAATCGAACGACCGTTCTATTTTTAGAAACCCGAGGAACGCAAGCATGAGCGCTGAATACCAAGTACACGGCGATGTGGCCGTGATCACGCTGAACAATCCCCCCGTCAACGGCCTGGGTCTCGCCACCCGGCAAGGCATTACCAACGCCCTGGAGCGTGCCAATGCCGATGCCGCGGTCAAGGCCATCGTCATCACCGGTGCCGGCAAGGCTTTCTCCGGTGGCGCCGACATCAAGGAATTCGGCACCCCCAAGGCGCTGCAGGAACCCAATCTGCTGAGCGTCATCCTGGCGATCGAGAACTCCGACAAACCGGTGGTGGCTGCCATGCACACCATCGCCATGGGCGGTGGCCTGGAGCTGCCGCTGGGCTGCCACTACCGCATTGCCGCCCCTGGCTGCAAGATCGCGCTGCCTGAAGTCAAGCTGGGCCTGATTCCGGGCGCCGGCGGCACGCAGCGTCTGCCGCGTGCGCTAGGTGTGGAGCCCGCGCTGAACATGATCGTCAGCGGCGAGCCCGTGCCCAGCGAGATGCTGGCTATGGTGCCGGGCCAGAAGCTGTTCGACAAGATGGCCAAGTCTGCCGAGACCCTGCTGGATGAGGCGCTGGCCTTGGCGCGCGAGAAGGCTGACATCCGTCCGCTGCCGTTGGTGCGTAACCTGCTGGCCAAGCACCCGCAAGGCGATGCCTACTTCCAGTTCGCGCGCAACATGGTCAAGGGTATGGCGAAGAACTTCCCGGCTCCGGCCAAATGCGTCGATGCAGTGGAAGCCGCCACCAAAAAGAAGTTCGACGACGGCATGGTGTTCGAGCGCGAGATCTTCATCAACCTGATGTGGACGCCCGAGTGCCGTGCCCTGCGCCATCTCTTCGCAGCTGAACGTGCCGCCTCCAAAATTCCGGATGTGCCGGAAGATACGCCCAAGCGCGAGATCAAGTCGGTGGCGGTGATCGGTGCCGGCACCATGGGCGGCGGCATCACCATGAACTTCCTCAATGCCGGTATCCCGGTCAAGATGCTGGAGATGAAGCAGGAGGCGTTGGACCGCGGCATCGCCACCATCCGCAAGAACTACGAAGCCCAGGTCGGCAAGGGCAAGCTCAAGCAAGACAAATACGAACAGCGCATGGCGCTGCTGTCGAGCACGCTGAACTATGAAGACCTGAAGGACGCCGACCTCGTGATCGAGGCGGTGTTCGAGGAAATGGGCGTCAAGGAAGCCGTGTTCAAGAAGCTGGACGAGGTGATGAAACCCGGGGCCATCCTGGCTTCCAACACCTCGACGCTGGACGTCAACAAGATCGCTTCCTTCACCAAGCGTCCGCAGGACGTGGTCGGCCTGCACTTCTTCAGCCCGGCCAATGTGATGAAGCTGCTGGAAGTGGTGCGTGGCGCCAAGACCGCCAAGGACGTGCTGGCCACGGTCATGTCGGTGGCCAAGACCATCAAGAAGACGGCGGTCGTCTCCGGCGTCTGCGACGGCTTCATCGGCAACCGCATGATCGAGCAGTACAGCCGTCAGGCCGGCTTCCTGCTGGAGGAAGGCTGCACCCCGGCCCAGGTTGACAAGGCCATCGAAAAATTCGGTTTTGCCATGGGCCCGTTCCGTATGGGCGACCTGGCCGGCAACGACATCGGCTGGGCCATCCGCAAGCGTCGCTACCAGGAGAAGCCGGGCATGAAATACAGCAAGACGGCCGATCTGCTGTGCGAGCTGGGCCGTTTTGGTCAGAAGACCGGTGCCGGCTGGTATGACTACAAGCCGGGCAAGCGCGACGCCATCCCCAGCCAGCTGGTGGTGGACATGGTCGAGAAGCACCGCAAGGACATGGGCATCACCCCGCGCAAGATTTCCGACGAGGAAATCGTGCAGCGTCTGGTGTACTCGCTGGTCAACGAAGCCGCCCACATTCTGGAAGAAGGCATTGCCTCCCGTGCCAGCGACATCGACATGGTCTACCTCACCGGCTATGGTTTCCCGATCCATCGCGGCGGCCCGATGCAGTACGCCGACACCGTGGGGCTGTTCAACGTGGCGCAGAGCATGAAGCGTTTTGCAAAAAATCCGCTGGACGACGCCCAATTCTGGCAACCCGCACCGCTCTTGGCCCGTCTCGTGGCCGAAGGCAAGACATTCAACGGCTGAGCCGCAGACCTGGAGAATTTGAAATGACGAACGCCGTTATCGTTTCCACCGCACGCACCCCCCTGGCCAAGAGCTGGAAGGGCGCCTTCAACATGACCCATGGAGCCACCCTGGGCGGCCATGCCGTGCAGCACGCCATTGCGCGCGCCGGCATCGAGGCCGCCGAGGTTGAAGATGTGCTCATGGGCTGTGCCAACCCCGAGGGCGCCACGGGTGCCAACATCGCACGCCAGATTGCGCTCAAGGCCGGCTGCCCGGTCACCGTCTCGGGCATGACGGTCAACCGTTTTTGCTCCTCCGGCCTGCAGACCATTGCGCTGGCGGCCCAGCGCATCATTGCCGGTGAGGGCGATGTTTTTGTAGCCGGCGGCGTGGAGAGCATTTCCTGCGTGCAGCAGGAGATGAACATGCACATGCTGCGCGACCTGTCGCTGGCCAAGACCAAGCCCGAGATCTACTGGTCCATGCTGGAGACCGCCGAGATGGTGGCCAAGCGCTACAACATCAGCCGCGATGCCATGGACGAATACGGTGCCGCCAGCCAGCAGAAGGCCTGCGCTGCCCAGGCTGCTGGCCTGTTCGATGCCGAGATCGCCCCCATCACCGTGACCGCCGGCATTGCCGACAAGACGCTGGGCCTGATCACCAAGGAGGTGACGGTGTCCAAAGACGAGGGCACGCGTGAAGGCACGACCAAGGACAACATCAGCGGCCTGCGCTCGGCGCTGCCCGGCGGCCTGATCACGGCCGGCAATGCCAGCCAGTTCTCGGATGGTGCCGGCGCCTGCGTGGTAATGAGCGAAGAGCTGGCTTCCAAGCGCGGCCTCCAACCGCTGGGCCGTTTCCTCGGCTTTGCTGTCGCCGGTTGCGAACCCGACGAAATGGGCATCGGCCCGGTGTTCGCCATTCCGAAAGTGCTGTCCAAGCTGGGCCTGAAGGTTGGCGACATCGACCTGTGGGAACTCAACGAAGCCTTTGCCGTGCAGGTGCTGTACTGCCGTGACAAGCTGGGCATCCCGGCGGATCGCCTGAACGTCAATGGCGGCGCCATTGCCGTGGGTCACCCCTACGGCGTGAGCGGCCAGCGTCTGACCGGTCATGCGCTCATCGAAGGCAAGCGCCGTAAAGCCAAACGCGTCGTGGTCACCATGTGCATTGGTGGCGGCATGGGCGCAGCCGGCGTGTTCGAGGTGCTCTGAGCTTGCCATGACCAGCCCGGACGCCCCGTGGTCGCCAACGGTTTCGCCTGAAACCTTCCTGGCGATGGGGCGCGAGGTGCTGGCCAAGCAACCCTTCAGCGTGCTGATCGGCGCCGAGTTGCAGGCGCTCTCGCCCGGCCAGTGCGAATTGCATGTGCCGGTCAGCGATTCGATCCGCCAGCAGCATGGTTTCGTGCATGGCGGCGTGGTCAGTTACGCGGCCGACAACGCGCTGACCTATGCTGGCGGGACCGCCATGCGGGTGCCGGTGGTGACCTCTGAATTCAAGATCAACTATGTGCGACCTGCCGTGGGCGAACGCCTGATTGCGCGCGCCCACGCGGTCCATCACGGCAAGAGCCAGGCCGTGTGTCGTTGCGATGTCTTCGTGCTGAAGGATGGGGCAGAGAAACTCTGCGCCGTGGCGCAAGGCACGATCACGGCATTGCCGCAAGCCCCATCGGTATAACGACATGAGCTATCGCCAGACACTCGAATTTCTTCTCTACCAGTGGCTCGATGCCGAGACGCTGAGCCAGCGCACCCGTTTCGCCGATCACTCGCGCGAAACCTTCGATGCCGTGCTGGAAACCTGTGAGCGCATCGCACGCGAGAAGTACGCGCCGTTCAACCGTACCGTGGATACCGAGGAGCCGCGCTTCGATGGCGAGAAGGTGATCCTGCCGCAGGCCACCTACGAGGCGCAGAAAGCCTATGCCGCGTCCGGCATGCTCAGCGCGGCGCAGGATTACGAGATGGGCGGCATGCAGCTGCCCTACACGGTGGAGGCGGCGGCCAACTCCTTCTTTGCCATGGCCTCGGTCAGCATCGGCTCCGGCCTGTTGACGGCCGGCAACGCCAACCTCCTGATGGCGCACGGCACGCCATTGCAGAAGGACGTGTTCGCGAAGAACGAATTTGCCGGCCGCTTCTCCGGCACCATGTGCCTTTCCGAGCCGCAGGCCGGCTCGTCCCTGAGCGACATTGCCACACGCGCGGTGCCGGACGGCGATGACTTCGCCTCGGATCCGCTCGGGCCGCGCTTCCGGCTCAAGGGCAACAAGATGTGGATCTCGGCTGGCGAGCATGAGCTGACCGAGAACATCATCCATCTGGTACTGGCCAAGATTCCCGGGCCGGACGGCAAGACGATTCCCGGCACGCGCGGCATTTCTCTCTTTATCGTGCCGAAGAAGCTGGTGGACGCGCAAGGCCACCTCACGGGTGAGCGCAATGACGTGGCGCTGGCCGGCCTGAACCACAAGTGCGGCTGGCGTGGCACCACCAACACGCTGCTGAATTTCGGCGAAGGCAAGTACCCGGTGCGCGGTGGAGCCGGTGCCGTGGGTTATCTGGTTGGCGAGCCCGGCCAGGGCCTGCGCTGCATGTTCCACATGATGAACGAGGCGCGCATCGGCATTGGCATGGCGGCCACCATGCTGGGCATGGCCGGTTACCACGCGAGCCTCGATTACGCGAAAAACCGGCCGCAGGGCCGGCCGATCGGTCCTGCCGGCAAGGACGCAACCCAGGGGCAGATCCGCATCATCGAGCACGCCGACGTCAAGCGCATGCTGCTGGCACAGAAAGCCTACTGCGAAGGCGCGCTGGCGCTGGACCTGTATTGCGCCCGCCTGGTCGATGAGCAGCACACCGGATCGGTGCAGACGGCCGACGAAGCGCGGCTGCTGCTGGAGGTGCTGACGCCGATTGCCAAGAGCTGGCCCAGCGAGTGGTGTCTGGAGGCCAACTCGCTAGCGATCCAGATCCACGGCGGTTATGGTTACACGCGTGACTTTCCGGTCGAACAGTACTGGCGTGACAACCGGCTGAACATGATCCACGAGGGCACGCACGGCATCCAGGCGCTGGATCTTCTGGGGCGCAAGGTGCTGATGGAAAACGGCAGCGGTCTGGCCTTGTTGGCCGACCGCATCGGTACCACCATTGACCGGGCACGCAAACATTCTGAGTTGCTTGAGTTTGCCGATCAGCTGGAGCTGGCGCTGCAGCAGGTGGGCGCGGCCACGCGTGCCGCCTGGTCAAGCGGGAATCCGACCGAGGCGCTGGCCAATGCTGTGCCTTACATGCAGGCCTTCGGCCACACCGTGCTGGCCTGGATCTGGCTGGACGTGGCGTTGACGGCACTTGGGGCGACGTCTGACGTAGCCAACCAGGGGCGCCTGCTCGCCACCCGTTTTTTCTTCCGCTACGAATTGCCGAAAATCGGCGCCTGGCTTAATGTGGTGCAGACGCGCGACCTGACCTGCGCCGATTTTCCGGAGGAGGCGTTCTGATGGCATCGAAATCCACCTTAATGTGGATACAGCGGCTGGTGTGGATCTGCATCTACGGCGGCCTGCTGGCCATCGTGCTCGGCCTGTTTTTGGCCGCCGCCGAACCGGAGCAGGCCGCCGGCATCCAGAGCGTGGGTGGCGTTTTCGTCGCCATCGGCGTGCTGCTGATCTATGTGCGCTCACGACTGAACGAAACACCGAGCAACCGAAACTAAAGAGTGAGACAAACCATGACACGAACCATCCAACAATTGTTTGACCTGAAGGGCAAGACGGCCCTGGTGACCGGCGGCTCACGCGGCCTGGGCCTACAAATGGCCCACGCTCTGGGCGAGGCCGGCGCCCGCATCATGCTGAGTGCCCGCAAGGCCGACGAGCTGGAGGTGGCCGTGGCCGACCTGCAGGCCGCCGGCATTGATGCGCGCTGGATTGCTGCCGACTGTGCCAAGGAGGCCGACATCCACCGTCTGGCCGATGAGACGATGCAGCGCATGGGCGACGTGGACATCCTGGTCAACAACGCCGGTGCCGCCTGGGGCGCACCAGCGGAAGACCATCCGATCGAGGCCTGGGACAAGGTGATGAACCTCAACATCCGTGGCTATTTCCTGTTGAGCCAGGTGATCGGCAAGAAGAGCATGATTGCCCGCAAATCGGGACGCATCATCAACGTGGCCTCGATTGCCGGCCTGGGCGGCAACCCGCCGCAGATGACGACCATTGCCTACAACACCTCCAAGGGCGCAGTGATCAACTTCACCCGCGCGCTGGCGGCGGAGTGGGGCAAGTACAGCATCAACGTCAATGCCATCTGTCCGGGCTTCTTCCCGAGCAAGATGACGGCCGGCACATTGGAGGCCTGGGGCGAGGACGAACTCAAGAAGCATGCGCCGCTGCAGCGCCTGGGCGATGACGAGGACCTGAAAGGACTCTGTGTTCTGTATGCCTCGGATGCTGGCAAGCACATCACTGGTCAGTGGCTTGCCGTCGACGGTGGCGTGAGCTGCGTCACCGGAGGTTGAGGGCATGTCCATCCCCTTTGGCGTTCGCATTCCCTTCGTCGAGCATCTGGGCTTCACCCTGGAGCGTTTTGAGGATGGGCAGTCCGAGTTGCGCTATGAACCGAAGCCCGAGCACCTGAATTCCTTTGCCGTTACGCACGGGGGCGCCAGCATGACGCTGATGGATGTGACCATGGCCACGGCAGCGCGCAGCGTGCAGCCCGACATGGGCGTGGTCACCATCGAGATGAAGACCAGCTTCATGCAGGCCGCACGAGGCAAGCTCACCGGCAAGGGACGGCTGATCCATCGCACCGCTACCCTGGCTTTCACCGAGGCCACGATTTATGACGCCGAGGGCAAGGTCTGCGCCCATGCCACCGGTACCTTCAAGTACGTCAAGCGCCTGCCCACCGGCCCCAAGGGCAGCAACGCATTGAACGTCATTTCCACCGACTGATTCATTAAGAGAGACACCATGCCTACCAATCGCCAAATCCTGCTCGACAACCGCCCGCAAGGCGAAGCCAATGTCGGCAACTTCAAGCTCGTCAGCACCGAGACGCCTGCGCTGCAGGACGGCCAGGTGCTGGTGCGCCACCACTACCTGAGCCTGGACCCCTACATGCGCGGCCGCATGAACGAGAGCAAGAGCTACGCCCAGCCGCAGCCGCTGGGTGAGGTGATGATCGGCGGTACGGTGGGTGAGGTGGTGGAAAGCCGTCATCCGAAGTTTGCCGTGGGCGACCCGGTGGTCGGCATGGGCGGCTGGCAGGAATACAGCGTGGTCGACGCCTCGCAGCCCGGCGCCTTGCGCAAGGTCGATACCACCCATGTGCCGCTGAGCCATTACCTCGGCGCCGTCGGCATGCCGGGCGTGACGGCCTGGTACGGCCTGGTGAAGATCATCGACCCCAAGGCGGGCGATACCGTGGTGGTGAGCGCGGCCGCCGGTGCGGTGGGCAGTGCCTACGGTGCGCTGGCGAAGGCGCGCGGCTGCCGCGTGGTCGGCATTGCCGGCGGCAAGGACAAGTGCGACTACGTGGTGAACGAGTTGGGCTTCGATGCCTGCATCGACTACAAGGCGCACAAGGATGCGTATTCGCTGGCGAAGGCTCTCAAGCAGGCCTGCCCGAACGGCATCGACGGCTACTTCGAGAACGTGGGCGGCATGGTGCTCGACGCCGTGTTGCTGCGCATGAACGCGCACGGCCGCATCGCGGTCTGCGGCATGATCGCCGGCTACGACGGCCAGCCGCTGCCGCTGGCCAACCCGGCGCTGATTCTGGTCAACCGTCTCAAGATCCAGGGCTTCATCGTCAGCGAGCACATGGAAATCTGGCCGGAGGCGCTCAAGGAACTGGGCACGCTGGTCGGCACCGGCAAGCTGCGGCCGCGCGAGTCCGTGGCCCAGGGCATCGAGGCGGCGCCGGAGGCGTTCCTGGGCCTGCTCAAGGGCAAGAACTTCGGCAAGCAGCTGGTCAAACTTTGAACCATCCCCGCGCCGCCTGCGGCGTTCCCCCCTCCAGGGGGCGCCACCAGCAGCCCGGCAAAGCCGGTTCCTCGGTGGCCCTGGACAGGAGATCGACATGAGTGTGATCACGCACGAGGTCTACAACCAGCCGGCGCCCCTGGTCGGCTACAACCTGTTCGAGACCAACCCGCCGCTGAAGGATGCGCTGAAGTTCAACGCCCCGCAGCTGGACACGGCCGCGCTGCACGTGCTTGGCGCCAAGCTGGGAACGGCGGAGATGCAGACCCATGCGCGGCTGGCCAATGTGCACACGCCGCAGCTGCACAGCCATGACCGCTTTGGCCGGCGCATCGATCAGGTGGAGTTCCACCCGAGCTACCACGCGCTGATGACGGCCGCTACCGAGGCTGGCTTGCATGGCACGCCCTGGGCCGGCCAGAGCGGTTTGCCCCATATGCTGCGCGCGACCGGCTTCATGCTCTTCACCGAGCTGGAGCCCTCCATCCTGTGCCCGATCTCCATGACCTACGCGGCGACGCCGGCGCTGCGGCGCAACGAGGCGATCTATGCGGAATGGGGGCCGCGCCTGACCAGCCGCGCCTATGACCCGGTACTCAAGCCGTACAGCCAGAAGCTGGGTGTGACCATGGGCATGGGCATGACCGAGAAGCAGGGCGGCTCGGACGTGCGAGTCAACACGACGCAGGCCGTGCCGGACGGCAGCGATGCCTGGGGCCAGCGCTACCGGCTCACAGGGCACAAGTGGTTTTTCTCGGCGCCGATGTGTGACGCCTTTCTGGTGCTGGCGCAGGCACCGGCCGGCTTGAGCTGTTTCTTTTTGCCGCGGGTGCTGCCGGACGGCTCGCTCAATGCCCTGTACATCCAGCGTCTGAAGGACAAGCTGGGCAACAAGGCCAATGCCAGCTCCGAGGTGGAGTTCGTGCAGGCCACCGCCTGGCTGGTGGGCGAGGAAGGGCGCGGTGTGCCGCAGATCCTGGAGATGGGCACCATGACGCGGCTGGACTGCGCGCTGGGCAGCAGCGGACTGATGCGCCAGGCGTTGGCCCTGGCCTTGCACCACACACGCCAGCGTCAGGCCTTCGGCAAACGCCTGGTCGAACACGACCTGATGCGCAATGTGCTGGCCGACCTTGCTATCGAAAGTGAAGCGGCTTGCGCATTATCCATAAGGCTTGCACGTGCATTTGACCACCAAAATCAGGCGCATGAGCAGCTTATGGCACGTCTGCTGACGCCAATCGCCAAGTTCTGGATCTGCAAGCGCGGCAGCTACTTTGCCCAAGAGGCAATGGAGTGCCTGGGCGGCAACGGCTATGTGGAGGAGGGCGGCGAGGGCGTGATGGCGCGCATCTACCGCGAAATGCCGGTGAACTCGATCTGGGAGGGCGCCGGCAACATCATGGCGCTGGACCTGCTGCGCGCCCTGCGCAAGGGCGATATTGCCAGCGCGCTGGAGCAGGAGCTGGTGCCGGCGCGTGGCATGCACCCGGCGCTGGACCGGTTGGCGCAAAGCCTGCCGCACCGGGTGGAAGCCATGGCCAGTGAAATGGAGGCGCGCCGGCTGGCACAGGACGTGGCGCTGGCGGTGCAGGCCGCGCTGCTGGCACAAAGCGCGCCGGCCGAGGTGTTTGCCGCCTTCTGCGATTCGCGCCTGGCCGGCAACTGGGGCCATACCTTTGGCAGCCTGGGGGCGGGAACGGCGTTTGATGCGATCTTGCAGCGGGCCTTGCCCGCATAACAACGAGGAAAGACAGGAATGATCACAGACTTCAAAAACAAAGTGGCGGTGCTGACCGGTGCTGGTTCCGGCTTCGGTCTGGAATGCGCTCGCATCGGCGCGCAACGCGGCATGAAGCTGGTGCTGGCGGATGTGCAGCAGGATGCACTGAACAAGGCTGCCGCCGAACTGACGGCCGCTGGCGCCGAAGTGCTGGCGCTACAGGTCGATGTGTCGGATGCGGCGCAAATGGAGCATCTGGCGCGCCGCGTGCAGGAGCGTTTTGGTGCACCCCATTTCGTTTTCAACAATGCCGGCGTTGGCGCTGGCGGCCTGGTCTGGGAAAACTCGGTGCAGGACTGGCATTGGGTGCTGGGCGTCAACCTCTGGGGCGTGATCCACGGCGTGCGCCTGTTCACACCCATGATGCTCGAAGCGGCGAAGAAAGACCCGGCCTACCGGGGACACATCGTCAACACCGCCAGCATGGCCGGGCTGCTCAACGCACCCAATATGGGGGTCTACAACGTGAGCAAACACGCGGTGGTGAGCCTGAGCGAGACCCTGTACCAGGACCTGGCGCTGGTGACCGAGCAGGTCGGTGCCTCGGTGCTGTGCCCGTACTTTGTGCCCACGGGCATCAACCAGAGCGAGCGCAACCGCCCAGGCGAGTTGCCGGCCGCCAAGCCGACACGCAGCCAGCTCATCGGTCAGGCCATGAGTGACAAGGCGGTGAGTTCCGGCAAGGTGACGGCGGCCGAGGTGGCGCAAAAAGTCTTCGATGCCATTGCCGCCAACCAGTTCTATATCTACAGCCACCCCAAAGCCATCGGCTCGGTGCAGACGCGGTTGGAAGACATCATGCAGGCGCGCAACCCGACCGACCCGTTTGCACATAAGCCGGAGCTGGGCGAAGATTTGCGCCGCGCCTTGCGATCAGCCTGACGGTGCGCGGTCTCCTCGGGGGGGATGGGACGGACGGTATTGACAGGGCCCACGACGTGATTTGAAATGTGTAAAAGACTGTGACAGCCGTTCGGGTGCACACAGCCACAGAGAGGATTGCACATGAGCACGTTTGCCCTGGAAGAGTGGCCCGCGCTTGCCGCGGCCAAACTGTCGTTTCGGAGTTCAACCGCGAATGCCTGGGCGGCCAGCTTTGTGCGCCATCTGGGCGCTGAGCTGGCGCAGGAGCATGACCTAGAGGCCCATCGACGCCTGTCACAGGTCTGTCAGGCGGCACAGGTGCTGTTTGATGCGCGTTGCTCCACGTGTCCGGATACAGCGTCGTCCACGGTTTTGGGCATGTGTGCCCTGATGCTGTCAACCTATCGCCAGCTGGCCGCCGAACTGGGCGACCCAGCCCGGGCGACCGAGCTCGTGCAGCGCAGTTTTGACCATGCCTATCAGGCCTTCATCCAGAACATCTGCAAGCCACTGCTGCTCAATGACAGCCGTTCCCCCCAGGCACTGGCGGGCATGAATTTCAGAGCTTGGAGTGCGCGCCTGTGTCCGCGCGAGAACCACCGCTTGCGGCGGGCACGGGAGGACGACATCGCGGGGTACCATCATTTTTTCATGGAGCAGGGCGAACCGGCTCTGGCGCAAATCATTCAGCGAGCGGACCAGGCCTGGATCGCTGCCGTGGCGTCCTACGGGTCATCGCAGCGGTGCGACAGCCGCCGCACCCGCGCAAGCGACGTAGCCGCAACAGGGGAGGAGGGTTTTGCTCCGTTTCGATTTGCCCCGAGAGGCCACGGCCGAACGAACCAGCAAACGGCGATGATTCTGGAGCTGCAGCTCCATGCCGAGGCCGGCGACCGGCGCAGCCGTGCGCTTGGCGCTGACCGCCGGCAGCAGTGGAGCGGCGTGGACAGGCGGCAGGCGGGACGGCGCCAAGATGACGAGCGCGTCTGGCAATAGGCGGTTGCTGTTTCTTACCTTTTTTGGGGCGTCGGCTCTGAAAACGACCGCGCCGCTCTGTGGCACACTCGCGAACTTCGTTTCGTTTTGAAGGGCCGGCATTGACCGGCGGTTCGCAGAGCCATGCAGAAAATCATCGCGCAAATCGCGCAGGAACTCCGGGTACTGGACAGACAGGTCGCGGCCGCCGTGGCCTTGCTCGACGGAGGTGCCACCGTCCCCTTTATCGCCCGTTACCGCAAGGAAGCCACTGAAGGGCTGGACGACACGCAGTTGCGTGAACTCGAATACCGCCTGGGTTATCTGCGCGAACTGACCGAACGGCGCGACGCCATCCTCAAGAGCATTGAAGAGCAGGGCAAGCTCACCCCCGAATTGCAGGCCGCGCTGCATGCGGCCACCACCAAGCAGGAACTGGAAGACCTGTACCTGCCTTTCAAGCCCAAGCGCCGCACCAAAGGACAGATCGCGCGCGAAGCCGGCATCGAGCCCTTGGCGGACAAGCTGTTTGCCAATCCGGCGCTGGACCCCGCGGCCGAAGCACAGGCCTTCGTGCTGCCGCAAAAGACCGAAGCCGGCGATGATTTCACCACCGTGGCCGCGGTGCTTGACGGTGTGCGCGACATCCTGTCCGAGCGCTGGGCCGAAGATGCCGCACTGGTGCAGGGTTTGCGCGAATGGCTGTGGAGCGAAGGCCTGTTCAAGAGCCGACTGATGGACGGCAAGGACGAAAACAACGCGGACGTGGCCAAGTTTCGCGACTATTTCGACTATGACGAGCCGATCGGCCGCGTGCCCTCGCACCGTGCCCTGGCCGTATTTCGCGGCCGGGCACAGGATATTCTGGATGCCAAGCTGGTATTGCCTGTGGAACCGGAGCCCGGCAAGCCGTCACTGGCCGAGGGCAAGATCGCCCTGCGCCTGGGCTGGAGCCACCAGGGCCGGCCCGCCGACGACCTGTTGCGCAAGTGCGTGGCCTGGACCTGGCGCGTCAAGCTCAGCCTCTCCACCGAACGCGACCTGTTTGCCCGCCTGCGTGAAGACGCCGAGAAAGTGGCCATCAAGGTCTTCGCCGACAACCTGCGCGACCTGCTGCTGGCCGCGCCTGCCGGTCCGCGTGTCGTGATGGGCCTGGACCCGGGCATCCGCACCGGCGTCAAGGTGGCCGTGGTCGATGCCACCGGCAAACTGGTCGACACCGCCACCGTCTACCCGCATGAGCCCAAGCGCGACTGGGAAGGCTCGCTGCACACACTGGCGCGCCTGGTCGAGAAGCATGGCGTGAACCTGATTGCCATCGGCAATGGCACCGCCAGCCGGGAGACTGACAAGCTGGCGGCCGACCTGGTCAAGCTGGCGGCCAAGGTGGACAAGCAGATCGAGAAGGTGGTGGTCAGCGAGGCGGGCGCCTCGGTCTATTCCGCCAGCGAATTCGCTTCTCAAGAAATGCCGGACGTGGACGTGAGCCTGCGCGGCGCGGCCAGCATCGCACGGCGGCTGCAGGACCCGTTGGCTGAGCTGGTGAAGATCGATCCCAAATCGATCGGTGTCGGCCAGTACCAGCACGACGTGAACCAGAGCGAACTGGCGCGCACGCTGGACGCTGTGGTGGAGGACTGCGTGAACTCGGTCGGCGTCGACCTCAACACCGCCAGCGTGCCGCTGCTGTCGCGTGTCTCCGGCCTGTCGGCCGGCGTGGCCAAGGCGGTGGTGCGTTGGCGCGAGGCGAACGGCGCTTTCCACAACCGGCAAGACCTGCTCAAGGTCACCGGCCTGGGCGCCAAAACCTTTGAGCAGAGTGCCGGCTTCCTGCGCATCCGTGATGGCGACAACCCGCTGGACATGACCGGCGTGCACCCGGAAACCTACCCGGTGGTGGAGCAGATCATGGCCAAGACCGGCAAACCCGTGGCTGAGCTGATGGGCCGAGCCGACATGCTCAAGACGCTCAAGCCCGAACTGTTCGCCAACGAAAAGTTCGGCGTTATCACCGTCAAGGACATCCTGGGCGAACTGGAGAAGCCGGGCCGCGATCCGCGTCCGGACTTCAAGGTGGCACGCTTTAACGACGGCGTGGATGACATCAAGGACCTGCGTGAAGACATGGTGCTCGAAGGCACGGTCAGCAACGTGGCCCAGTTCGGCGCCTTTGTTGACCTGGGCGTGCACCAGGACGGTCTGGTGCACGTGAGCCAGTTGAGCAACAAGTTCGTCACCGACGCGCGCGAGGTGGTCAAGACCGGCGACATCGTCAAGGTCAAGGTGCTGGAGGTGGATGTGGCGCGCAAGCGCATCAGCCTGACCATGAAGCTCGATGCGGCACCGGCGCGACGCGATGGTCCGCGCGAAAACCGTTTCGAAGGGGCCGGGCGCGGCCAGCAGCCGCGCCGCTTCAACGAACCGGCGCCGCAGTCGGCCATGGCGTCCGCCTTTGCCAAGCTCAAACGCTGAGGGGGCTAACTGTCAGGGCGCCGACAGTCGGGCACGCCATAATCAGCGCATGGGCAGGAACAATCACCGGAGATCGTCATGGAGCTGAGCGCCCTGTTGGCGCAGCCCATCGTCCTGCCCAGCATTCCGAAAGTCATTGCCTTGCTGCTGGGGGAGCTTGACCGCGAGGAGCCCGACCTGCGCAAGGTGTCCCAGCTCATCAGTGCCGATCCGGCGCTCACCACGCGCCTGCTGCAGGCGGCCAATACGCCGTTTTTCAAGCTCCCGGGCAAGGTCAACAGCGTGCCAGAGGCCCTGGCCATTCTGGGCCTGTCCCATATCCGGGCCATGGCAGCGGAAGCCGCCACCGCGGCATCGCTCAAGGCGGTGCCGGGCATCAACCTGCAGCAGTTCTGGGCCTACAGCCTGAATGTGGCCAAGCTCTCGCGCTCCCTGGCCGGCGTGGTGCGGCAGAACCAGGGCGCCGCTTTCACCTGCGGCCTGATTCACGCCGTGGGCGAGCTGGTGATGCATGTCGGCATGGCGGGTGACATCGCAGCGTTGGACAAAGAGGTGCCGCCGCTGGATATCAAGCGCGCCCGCGCCGAGTTCAAGCAGTTCGGCTACAGCTATGCCCAGGTCGGGGCCGCGTATGCCCGGCGCCGACAGTTTCCGCAACCGATCGTCGACGCGCTGGAACACCAGTACGCGCCGTTCGAGAACCACGTCTACGAGCCACTGGCCGGCGTCATCCACCTGGCCACCTGGCGCGCCCGGGCCCGCGAGGCCAACCTCAGCGAGCGGGCTATGGCCGTGTCCTTCCCCGGTGAAGTGGGGGAGGTGCTGGGACTGGACATTGACATGGTGCTGCAGCAGGACCCATTCGACTGGTCGGCCTATTCTTGAGCTCAGCGCGCGGCTGAAACTCCTTCGCCTTATTGATCGATCCCATGAAAGCGCTTCGCATCTATGCTGGCCCGCAGGCGCGGCGCCATCTGGAACAGGGGGGCCTGCAGGCCCGCGATGTGGTCACCATTCCGGCGGCAGCCGGCGGGCCCAAGGGCCTGATCCTGGGCGCGCTCGACCGTTTCATCTTTGGCGACTGGCTGGCGCCGACAACACACACCGTTGATCTGGTGGGCGCCTCGATCGGTGCCTGGCGCATGGCCACGGCCTGTCTGAACAACCCGGTGGCGGCCTTCGAGCGGCTGGAACACGATTACATCCGGCAGCACTACGAATTGCAGCCAGGGCAGAAGCGCCCACCGGCTGAACTCATCAGCGAGCGTTTCGGCGCCAACCTGCAGGCTTTTTATGGCGGGCGAGTCTCTGAGGTACTGAGCCACCCGCGCTACCGTCTGCACATGCTGACCTCGCGGGGCCGTCATCTGCTGGGGCAGGAGCATGCCCTGCGCACACCGCTGGGTTATCTCGGCGCCTTTCTCACCAACACGGTTCACCGCAAGGCCATGGGGGCCTGGCTGGAGCGCGTGGTGTTTTCCACGCCGGGTGCCGAGTTGCCATTCGCCACCGGCGACTACCGCACGCGCCGGGTCGCCTTGAGCGAAGCCAACTTCATGCCGGCCTTGCAGGCCAGTTGCTCCATTCCCTTCGTGTTGCGCGCGGTGCAACATATTGACGGTGCCCCGCCCGGCGCCTACTGGGATGGCGGCATCACCGATTACCACCTGCATCTCAATTACGCGGCAGCACCAAACGCTATCAATTTGAAAGCATCTGGCGCAGATGATGAAAGGGCTGGCGCCTCAAAAGGCCTGGTGCTTTACCCGCATTTCCAGCAGGCCGTGGTGCCGGGCTGGCTCGACAAAGGCCTGAAATGGCGCCACCAGGCCACGCACCATCTGGACACCATGGTGCTGCTGGCGCCCGACCCGGAATGGATCAAGACCCTGCCCAACGGCAAGCTGCCCGATCGCAATGACTTCACGCACTACGGCAACGACCTGGCCGGCCGCGTCAAGGCCTGGGGCACCGCGGTGCAGATGAGCCGCCAGCTGGCGGACGAGTTTCAGGCCTGGCTGGCCAAGCCGGACCTGGGGCAGGTGCAGACTTTGTGATGTGAACGAGGAACTACCCATGAAATCCCTGCTGACAAGTTTGATTGCCATCACCCTCCTGGCCGCCTGCGCGCCCGAGGTTGGCAGCAAACAGTGGTGCACCAACATGCAGGAAAAGCCCAAGGGCGACTGGACGGTCAACGAGGCGACCGATTACGCCAAGCACTGCCTGCTGAAATAAGCCATGTCCGCGCCCTGCCGACAGCGGGGCGCGGTCTGGATCACATGGCTTGCTGCAGCATCTCGCGGTAGTCGGCCTCGCTGGCCAGACGCGGGTTTGTCTTGTGGCAATGGTCGGCCAGGGCGCCGGCAATGACCTTGTCGAACAGACTCTCCGTCACCCCCATATCGCGCAAGCCGCTGGGCAGGCCGAGGCGGGCGTTCATGTCCTTGATCGCGTCGCCGATGTCGCCTGCGGAATCGAGGTTCATGGCCTGCGCCATGCGCAGCAGTCGGTTTTCCTTCTGCACCGATTCGGCGCCAGCATTGAAGGCGATCACCGCCGGCAGGAACATGGCGTTGAGCGTACCGTGGTGCAGGCGCGGATCGACGCCACCCAAGCTGTGGCTCAGGGAGTGCACGCAGCCCAGCCCCTTCTGGAACGCCATGGCGCCCTGCATGGAGGCGCTCATCAGGTTCAGGCGCGCCTCGCGGTCGCTGCCGTCCTTGGTCGCGCGTTCGATATGGGCCCAAGCCCGTTGCAGCCCGTCCAGCGCAATGCCATCGGCCGGCGGGTTGAAGGGCGCGGCCATGAAGGTCTCCATGCAGTGGGCAATGGCGTCCATGCCGGTGGCGGCGGTCAGCTTCGGGGGCAGGCCCAGCGTCAGTTCGGGATCGCAGATGGCGGTCTTGGGCACCAGGTGCCAGGAGTGGAAGCCCAGCTTGCGGCCGTCGTCGACGATGAGGATGGCACCGCGTGCCACCTCGCTGCCGGTACCGGCGGTGGTCGGCACGGCGATCAGCGGCGCCACGCGTTCGCTGATCTTCGGTGAGCCGCCTTCAATGGTGGCGTAGGTCTTGAGCGGTCCTTCATGCGTGGCGGCAATCGCCACGCCCTTGGCGCAGTCGATCGAGCTGCCACCGCCCAGCGCAATCAGGCCATCGCAACGGTTGGCCTGGTAGACCTCGACCGCCGCACGCACGGCAGCTTCGGTCGGGTTGGACGGGGTCTGGTCGAACACGGCGGCGTTCATGCCGGGCAGGGCGTCGAGTGCCTTTTGCAGCAGGCCCGCGGCGCGCACGCCGGCGTCGGTCACGATCAGCGGGCGGCTGATGCCGACGCGCTCGCACTCCTGTTTGAGCAGCTTGACGGCGCCGAAATCAAACTGGACCTGGGTGATGTAGTAGATGAGTGCCATGGCTCGGTGTCTCCTCGGTGTACGATCAAAAATCCTTATCCGCTCACTTTAGCAAGCTATTCGCCATCCATGAGTCACCAACGCAACCCGCGCGCGCTGCTCACGCCCGCCATGCACCACATGCTGGAGCGCATGGCACGCGCAGCCCATGTGCCGATGCACGCCCTGAGTGCCCAGCAGGCGCGCGCCACCTACGCCGCCGGTGCGGGGGTGCTGGACATTCCGCCGCACAAGCTGGCGCGGGTAGATGAACTGGCCATTCCGGTGCATGACGGCAGCACCATTGCGGCCCGCTTGTATGCGCCCAGCCGCGATGCGTTGCCGTTGCTGGTGTATTTCCACGGCGGCGGCTTCACCGTGGGCAGCGTGGCCACACACGACAGCCTGTGCCGGCATCTGAGCCACCTGGCGCAATGCGCAGTGGTTTCGGTGGACTACCGACTGGCACCGGAGCACAAGTTCCCGACCGCCGTGCATGACGCCTGGGACGCCGTGCAGTGGCTGGCTGCTCAGGGGGCCGCGCTGGGCCTGGCTACCAGCCGCTTGGCCGTGGGCGGCGACAGTGCCGGCGGCACGCTGGCCGCAGTCTGCGCCATCTTGGCGCGTGATGCCCGCCTGCCGCTGGCGCTGCAACTGCTGTTCTACCCGGGCTGTGCGGCCCATCAGGACACGCCTTCGCACAAGACTTTCGAGAAAGGCTTCGTGCTGGAGGAGCCGCACATCACCTATTTCTTCAACCAGTACATCAACTCGGTGGCCGACCGCGATGACTGGCGCTTCTCGCCGCTCAACGCACCGGACATCGACGGCGTGGCCCCGGCCTGGATCGGTCTGGCCGAATGCGACCCGCTGGTGGACGAGGGTGTGATGTATGCCGACAAGCTGCGGCTGGCCGGTGTGCCGGTGGATCTGGAGATCTACCGCGGCGTGGTGCATGAGTTCATCAAGATGGGGCGCGCCATTCCGCAGGCCCTGCAAGCCCATGCCGATGCGGCACGCGCATTGAAACATGCCTTCGGGACCGATTGACCATGCACAAGACACTGCCGACCCGTGCCGACTTCCGCTTTTTCCACCGCCTGCGCGTGCGTTGGGCCGAGGTGGACATGCAGAAGATCGTCTTCAATGCGCATTACCTGATGTACTTCGATACGGCGATGGCCGACTACTGGCGCGCGCTGGCGCTGCCGTACGAAGAGGCTTTGCGCCAACTCGAGGGCGACCTGTACGTGAAGAAAGCCGGCGTCGAATACCACGCGTCGGCACGCTACGACGACCAGCTCGACATCGGCCTGAAATGCGCGCGCATCGGCAACTCGTCGATCCAGTTCACGGGCGGCATCTTTCTGGGCGATCAGTTGCTGGTCACGGGTGAGTTGATTTATGTCTTTGCCAACCCGGCAACACAGACGGCCAAGCCGGTGCCACCGGCCCTGCGGGAGGTTCTGAACGGTTATGAGGCGGGCGAGGCGATGGTCGACATCCGGGTGGGCACCTGGGACGCGCTGGCGGAAGGTGCTCGCCAGGTGCGCACCGAAGTCTTTTTGCAGGAACAGCGCATCCCGGTGGACATGGAGTGGGATGAAGCCGACGCGAGCGCCGTGCATGCCGTGGCCTACAACCGCCTGGGCATGCCGTTGGCCACCGGCCGCTTGATTCAGCCTGCGCCGGGCGTGGCTCGGATCGGCCGCATGGCCGTCAAACGGGTGCAACGCGGCGCCGGACTGGGGCGGGACATCCTGCACGCGTTGCTGCAGGCGGCTGAACAGCGTGGTGACCGCGAAGTGATGCTGCATGCCCAGTGCAGTGCCGAAGGGTTTTACGCCGGCGAAGGTTTTGTGCCGCGCGGTGCGTCATTCGATGAGGCAGGCATTCCTCATATCGAGATGGTCAAGCCCGTGGCAGGGTAATGGGCATGACCACCATGATTGATGACGTGACCGAGCCCCGTGCCAGCACTGAGGCCGGCGTTCGGGCATCCCATGGGCGCACCTTGCTGGCGTCCCTGTCACTGCGGCCGGGCGACGGCGTGGTCTTGCTCTTGGCCGCCATGATGCTTTTGACACCAGCTGTGGGTGTGCCGCACGAGTTCATGCTGCAGGACACGTTGAAGTCCATGGTGGTGGCCTTTGGCACACTGGTTGCCGCCTGGCTGCTGCTGTGGCAGAACCTGCGCCGTAGCGAGCCCCTGCAGTGGCAGGGTGTTCTGTGGTTGCCACTGCTGTTGATGGTTTATGCCTTGGGCAGCATGGCTTGGTCGCACACCTACCTGGCGGCTGTGGAGGCGGTGCGCTGGTTTGTTTTCTCCATCCTGTTATGGGTCGGAATGAACAGCCTGACACGCGAGCGCGTGCCGATGCTGGTCAGCGGCATCCATTGGGGCGCGGTGCTGGCTGCACTGTGGGCTGCGCTGCAATTCTGGCTCAACCTTCAACTGTTTCCCGGAGGAGCCCCTCCATCTTCGACCTTTATCAACCGCAACTTCTTTGCCGAATTTGTGGTGTGCACCCTGCCGTTTTCACTGTGGTTGCTGGTACAGGCGCGTAACAGCAGCGAAATTGCTCTGCGGGCCTTCTTCCTGGCTTTCAACCTCGTCGCCATCATGATGACGGGCACCCGCTCGGCCCTGCTGGCCTTGCTGATTCTGCTTTTGGTGCTGCCCGCAATCGTGTGGTTGTATAGGCAGCAATTTGAACTGGCCCACTGGCGACGCCGCCAGGCGTGGCTCGCTCTGGCGGTGTTGCTGGCCACTGTGGCGGGGTTGGGCTCCTTGCCCACGAGCAACCCACAGATCGAAGGTGAACAATCCGGAGTGACCGCGCTGCAACGTAGCTTTTTCAGAGCAACTTCTCTGGCGGAGAAAGGCACATACACCAAGGGCTCAGCCTCTGTGCGCCTGCTCATGTGGAAATCCACGGTGCGCATGATCGAAGCCCATCCCGTGACTGGGGTAGGCGCAGGTGCGTGGGAGGCTGTGGTGCCTCTCTATCAAGTCAATGACGAACTGCTGGAGACTGATTTTTACGCACACAACGAAATTCTTCAACTATTGGCCGAATACGGGCTGGCGGGCTGGTTTTTTCTGTTGAGCTTGGTTGCCTATCTCTGCTTGACAGCCTGGCGAACCTGGAACGATCGAAGTGACGCAGAACAGGAAGAAGCGCCCCTGAGGGCGCTGACCTTGGCTTGTTTGCTGGCGCTGCTGGTGGTGAGTTGTGCCGGTTTCCCCTGGCGCATGGCCAGCACGGGTGCCTTGTTCGCTTTGGCGTTGGCGATACTGATCGCGTCCGATGTGCGGTTGGGTATTCATGGGAGATTTTTTGCGCTAGCCTTGCCCTGGAGCCCGCGGCGGGCTCGCATGTTGATGATGTTTGTCCTGGCCTGCCTGGTGCTTGCGGCCTATATCGCCCAGCAGGCGGCAGCCAGCGAACGCCGGCTGGTGATGGCGGCCAAACTGGCGGCAACGGTGTCGCAGTCAGGGGAGGCCAATCACCCGCGTTGGGATCCGGTCAAGGCGCAGATACTGCAGCTGACGCGTGAAGGCATCACCATCAACCCCCATTACCGCAAGATCACGCCGCTGGTGGGTGACCAGCTCACCTTCTGGGGTGACTGGACCAATGCCATCTGGATCTGGGAGTCGGTTGTGGCTTCACGGCCTTATGTGCCTGGCATGTTGGCCAACATTGCACGCGGCTACCTGCAGACCGGTCAGCCTGACAAGGCGGCGGCCTACCTGGAACGGGTCCAGGCACTGCGGCCCAATACGCCTTTGGTGCATTCACTGGAGGTGGCCATGCTGAACAGCACGGGGCAGCAAGGTCAGGCCATCCAGCTGATTCTGCAATACCTGCAAGAGGGCAGCTATGACTTTGACATGTTGAACATCGCTTACCAGCTGGGGATACAGACCCAAGACAGGCCGCTGGCGCTACAGGCACTTCAGTTGCGTAACGAACGCTGGCCGATGCTGGCCTGGGATGGCTGGCTCAAGATGGGTGATATTTACGCCTTGCCTGAGGTGGCGGACGACGCTCGTGCCCTGCAGGCCTACCGCACGGCCGTGGCGGCGGTGGATGAGGCCCAGAAAGAGGCAGTGCGCCAAAAAGTCCCGCCGGCCTACCGTGCCCGGCTGTAAGCCCGGCGGCGGCTCAGATGTCTTCCAGCAGCGGGTAGGGCAGTGGCAACAGTTCGAGGGCGGGACCCTCGGCTTGCCCCAATCGCAGCCCCGAGCCGGTCGCCGCGCTGATTTGCAATGAAATGAGGGCGTCAAAGCCACCACCGGGTGCCGCCGCGGCCTGCGCCACGGTGCCGCAGGGCTGGCTGGCATCTGCAGAGTCAAACACCTCATCACCGGCCTGCAGCGGGGCATTGCAGTGTGCCAGGTAGGCGCGGCGCTTGAGCGTGCCGCGGAACTGGCTGCGCGCCACGATCTCCTGGCCTGGGTAGCAGCCCTTCTTGAAGTTGACGCCGCCGACCGATTCGTAGTTGAGCATCTGCGGCACGAAGGCATCGATGATGGGTGTCGTCACCGTCGCGATGCCGCTGCGGATCTCGCTCCAGAGCCAGACGTCCGGGCTCAGGGCGTTGCCGGCAGGGGGCGCCTCCGTCGCCGGGGCAACCCACAGCGCGCGCGGCACGCCATCGGCCGGGTACAGGCGAACCAGCGTTGTGGTGCCAGAATCGGTCTTGGACCACGCCGATGGAGCGATGGTCGCTACATTTTTAATAGCATCTCCAGCTAAGCCATAGAGAGAGAAATCGGCACAGGCATCGCTGAGCTTGACCTTGGCACGCAAGACGAACATCGACAGGCGTTTCAGCGTGGGCGCCAGCAGATCGCGACTGCAGACCAGCAGGATCTCGCTGTGGCTGCGCTTGAAGCCGATGAAGCTCGCCTGCATGCGGCCCTTGGCCGAGCAGAAGGCGGCCAGCCGGGCCTCGGACAGGCCAAGCAGGGAGAAATCCTGTGTCAGTTGACCGTGCAGGAATTTGGCGGCGTCTTCGCCTTCGGCGCGAATGATGCCGAGGTGGGTCAGGGGGGCTACGCCTTGCAGTGAACCGTGAAATGAATCGCTCATGGGCTGAATTATCATCGTCCATCAATCTCATGGAGGAAGTAGGGCTGTGCGTATCTGGTTTGTGGGTCTGCTTATCGCGGTCGCTGGCGTGGCCGGCGGCGCTGCCTGGTGGTTGAACCAACCGCTGGCCTTGGCCGTCGAGCCCGTGGATCTGGCCATTGAGCCAGGCACTTCGGCGCGCGGCGTGGCGCAAACGGCCGTGGATGCCGGCGTGCAGGTTGACCCGACGCTGCTGTACTGGTGGTTCCGGCTCTCCGGCCATGCGCGCGAGATTCGCGCCGGCAGCTATGAAATCAACGCCGGCACCACGCCGCGCAGCCTGCTGCGCAAACTGGTGCGCGGCGAAGAAGCCTTGCGTGCCATCACGCTGGTGGAAGGCTGGAACTTTCGCCAAGTGCGTGAAGCGCTCTCAAAAGCAGAGCAGCTCCGGCAGGAAACACGAGGCCTGAGTGACGATTTGATCATGCAAAAACTGGAGCGGCCGGGTCTGCACCCGGAGGGCCGCTTTTTCCCGGACACCTACACCTATGCCAAAGGCAGCAGCGACCTGGCCGTGCTGCGGCGTGCCTTGCGTGCCATGGACCGGCAGCTCGATGCGGCCTGGCGCCAGCGTGCGCCGAACCTGCCCTTGCGCACCCCGGACGAGGCCCTGACCCTGGCCAGCATCGTGGAAAAGGAGACCGGACGCCCGAGCGACCGCGCCATGATCTCTTCGGTGTTCAACAACCGCTTGCGTATCGGCATGATGCTGCAGACCGATCCCACGGTGATCTACGGCCTGGGCACGCAGTTTGACGGCAACCTGCGCCGGCGCGACTTGCTGGCCGACACCCCCTGGAACACCTACACCCGCGCCGGCCTGCCGCCCACGCCGATTGCCATGCCCGGCAAAGCCTCGCTGCTGGCCGCAGTGCAGCCGGCGCCGAGCAAGGCGCTCTACTTTGTGGCGCGTGGCGACGGCACCAGCCACTTCAGTGCCTCGCTGGATGAGCACAATCGCGCAGTCAACAAGTACCAGCGTGGACAATAGAGGCATGAACACCGGTATGAACAGCGACCAGCGCGGCGTCTTTATCAGCTTCGAGGGTATCGACGGCGCTGGCAAATCGACCCACATCGAGGGTTTGGCGCAGGCCTTTCGTGAGCAGGGACGCAGCGTCACGCTGACGCGCGAGCCCGGCGGCACACCGCTGGCCGAGAAGCTGCGGTCCATCGTGCTCAACGATGCGATGGACGCCATGACCGAAGCCCTGCTGGTGTTTGCCGCCCGTCGTGACCATCTGCAGCAACTCATCGAGCCGGCGCTGGCTCGCGGCGAGGTGGTGCTGTGCGACCGTTTTACCGATGCCACCTTTGCCTACCAGGGCGGTGGCCGTGGGTTCGATCTGGCCGTGCTGGCCCAACTGGAGCGCTGGGTCCAGACCGTGGCACCAGCCGGTGCGCCGCTGTTGCGCGAACCCGATCTCACATTGTGGTTCGATCTCGATCCGGCCATTGCCGCCCAGCGCCTGGCCACGGCCCGCGTGCCGGACAAGTTCGAGGCGCAACCGGTCGAGTTTTTCCGCCGCGTGGCAGCAGGTTATGCCCAGCGCCTGGCGGCCGCACCGCAGCGTTTTGCCCGCATCAAGGCCGACCAGAACATCGATGCCGTCTGGCAAGACGTGCTGGCCGCCGCTCGTGCCCAAGGCTGTTTGTCATGAGCGCGCTGGCGCCCTGGATTGCCGAACAGAGCCGCCAGCTGCTGGCGCAACGCGGCCACGCCTGGCTGCTGCAAGGCCCCTCGGGCCTGGGGCAGTACAGCCTGGCGCTGGCCTTGGTCCGGGCCTGGTTGTGCGAAAACCCGGGTGAGGAGGGCGCCTGCGGCCAGTGTCCGAGCTGCCACGCCATCGACGTGCACACCCATGCCGACCTCTGCGTGCTCATGCCCGAGGTCACCATGCTGGAGCTGGGCTGGCCGCTGGATGAAAAGGCACAGGCCGAGGTGGATGAGAAAAAGCGCAAGCCGAGCAAGGAAATCCGCATCGAGGCCATGCGCGACGCGATCGAGTTCGCCCAGCGCACCAGCGCACGCGGGCGCGGCAAGGCGGTGCTGGTGTTCCCGGCCGAACGCATGAACAACGTGACGGCCAATGCCCTGCTCAAGACCCTGGAGGAGCCGCCCGGTGATGTGCGTTTTGTGCTGGCCAGCGAGGCGGCTCACATGCTGCTGCCGACCATCCGCAGCCGCTGCCTGGGGCACACCATGCATTGGCCGGATGAACAGGCCTCGTTGACGTGGCTCCAGACGCAAGGCATTACAGACCAGGATGCGCCGATCCTGCTGCGTGCGGCCGGTGGCCGCCCCGAGGACGCCCTGCGTTTTGCTGACTCGACACGTGAACCCAAGAGCTGGAGTGCGTTGCCGCGCGCTGTGGCACGTGGCGAGGTGGGTGTTTTCAAGGACTGGACGCCAGCCCAGGCCATCGATGCGCTGCACAAGTTATGCCATGACCTGTTGGCGCGCCAGGTTGGCGCTGTCCCACGATTTTTTGATGCGTCCGAACTGCCGGCAGCCGGCTCTCTGGCTGCGTTGAGCGCTTGGGCGCGTGAACTGGCGCTTGCCAGCCGCACGGCCGAACACCCCTTCAACAGCGGTCTGATGCTGGAAGATCTTGTGAGCCGGGCGCAAAGCGCCCTAAACTCCAAACTCTGAATCCCGCCGCCTGTGCGAAAGAGGCCTTCGGGCTGGATGGATGGCTGATCGCATTCAGCTCAGCCCCTGTTTGATTGTTTTTCCATGTTTACCGACTCCCATTGCCACCTGACCTTTCCCGAACTGCAGGCTGAGCTGCCGCAGATCCGGCAGGCGATGACGGACGCGCAAGTGACGCGCGCCCTGTGCATCTGCACCACCCTGGAGGAGTTTGCAGACGTCCATGCGCTGGCCCTGCAATACGACAACTTCTGGTCGACCGTGGGTGTCCATCCCGACAATGAAGGGGTCACCGAGCCGTCGCTGGACGACCTGCTCAGTCGCGGCGCCTTGCCGCGTGTCATCGGGATCGGGGAAACCGGGCTGGATTACTACCGCCTGGGCGATCGGACCGTGGCCGACATGGCTTGGCAACGCGAGCGCTTTCGCACCCATATCCGCGCCGCACGGCAACTGGCCAAACCCTTGGTGATCCATACCCGCAGCGCGTCGGCCGACACCCTGGCCATCCTGAAGGAGGAGGGCGAAGACGGTTCAGCAGGCAGTGCCGGCGGCGTGTTCCATTGTTTTACCGAAACTGCGCAGGTGGCGCGGGCGGCACTCGATCTGGGTTTTTACATCTCGTTTTCCGGCATCCTGACGTTCAAGAGCGCCCAGGACCTGCGTGATGTGGTGACTTTCGTGCCGCTGGAGCGCATGTTGATCGAAACCGACAGCCCCTATCTGGCGCCTGTGCCGTACCGTGGCAAGACCAACAACCCGTCCTATGTGCCGTACGTGGCGCAGCAGATCGCCGCGCTCAAACAATGCTCTGTCGAGGCTGTCGCTGAGGCGACCAGCCGCAATTTCGACACTTTGTTCCGCCCCTGAGAATATGAAGCATTACATTAAATTTATTTTTTATCTATATGTTTTATATGGATTTTCTTGTGCCACGGCTGGCTCGTATGAAGATTATTTTGCAGCCATCCTGAAAGATGACGTTCCTGTTGTGAGCGCCTTGCTGGAGCGTGGTTTTGATCCGAACACCCCCAACCCGGCAGGCGATCGCGCCTTGCTGATCGCCCTGCGGGTGGGCTCCACGAAGGTGATTCCGGTCTTGCTGGCGCAAGCCAAGCTCGACGTCGAGGCGCGCAACCGTCAGGAAGAAAGTGCCTTGATGATTGCCTCGCTCAAGGGGATGACCGACATGGTCAGCCTGCTGCTCGACAAAGGGGCTGATGTCAACAAACCGGGCTGGACGCCGCTGCATTACGCCGCAACGGGCGGCCACCTGCAAATCATGCAGTTGCTGCTGGACAACCATGCCTACATCGACGCCGCGTCGCCCAATGGCAGCACGCCCTTGATGATGGCCGCCATGTACGGCACACCCTCCGCGGTGAAACTGTTGCTGGAGGCCGGGGCCGATCCCTTGCTCAAGAATGAACTCGGCCTGACGGCCATCGACTTTGCCCAGCGCGCCAGCCGCAAGGAATCTGTCGACATCATTGCGGCTTTTGTCCGAGCCCGCCAGCCGCGCGGCCAATGGTGAACCGGCGGTAATGTTGGGATCATGCGTGCTGCAGGAATTCCTGGCGCTCTGTGGCCGCCTGGTTTCGCCCACGATGTTTGGCCCTGTACAACGCTTTATCGGCGGCAGCCAGAAGCTCTTCTGGACGATTGGTTTCTGAAGGGACGCAGCTGGCGACACAGACGCTCACGGTGACACAGCCGAAATCTGAAAGGGTGTGGGGGAGAGACTGCGCCTGTACTGCTTCGCATATCCTGCGTGCGATCTTCATCGCGCCTTCGGAATTCGCCGACAAGGCAATGAAAACGAATTCCTCGCCACCGTACCTCGCCACCAGATCTCCTGCGCGTCCTATCGTGTCGTCCAACACCTTGGCAACTTGGCGAAGACACTCGTCACCGGCTTGGTGCCCGTAATGGTCGTTGTATTTCTTGAACCAGTCCACATCCAGCAAACCCAGGGAAAGGGGTTGCCCCAGTCGCTGCGCGCGCTTCCATTCCTCCGCAAAAACCGTATCGAACTGGCGCCGGTTGGCAATGCCGGTCAAGGCATCTGTGGCGCTGATGGCCTCGAGTTTCTTGTTGAGCACGAGCAACTCGGCTGTACGGTCGGCGACCCGGATTTCAAGCTCCTTTTTCGAGGTTTTCAGGGTGCTGACCAGGTCGGTCATGATCCGCAATGACTGTTTTTCTGCTTCATATTTCTCGCGGCGCATGGTGTTGAACCGGTCAGCCAGCGCGAGCGACAGCAGCAGCATTTCAATCGCCGACCCGATTTGCATGCCGTCACTGGTGAAAATGTTGGTGGGCAGCACACCCAGATTTCTCAGGTGCGTCAAGGTATTGAGGGTCGGCAGGGATTCATGTAAAAACCCGCAGAAACGGGCTTAAGTCCCTGTCGCTGTTGACTTTTTTGATTCCGCCGGCGAGCAGACGTCGGAGAAAGCGGGATATAAGCGCGCTTATGGCGGCTAAAATCGCCACTGAGGCCTCGGCCTCCCCGCTTCCCTCCCTGAGCGGGCCTGGACTATCTAGGTTCACAACCCGGCTTCGTGTCGGGTTCTTTTTTTAAGGGCGATTAGAAGGTAGTCAAAGGGCACCACTATCGAGCAAGGAGTGACGGATTACCTATGGGGGCGGGAATTATGGTGGCGTCGAAGTTCAAGGGGCCGATCTTCCGCCGGAAGTCCAGCGTGTAGTCGCCAAACCGGTTGATGTGCGCCGTGCGAAACGGCGCCAGGCTCGCCAGGATCTCCAGCGTGATCTCGGTCCCCTCGTCGCGAAGTTCCTGCAGCACCCTCGTCATGCCCACCACGTTGTGCAGGATGATCATGTTCGCCACCAGGTGGTTGTACTTGATCACCTTGCGCTGCTCGTGCCGGATGTTCTCGGCGATGATCCCCTCTCCCCCAAAAAATGACCACTGGGCAAAGCCGTTGAACTGCTCGCTCTTGTTGGTTTCGGCATGGATCACCTTGCGCAAGCCGACATCGCCGATGTAGCTCAGCAGGAACATGGTCCGGATGACCTTGCCGAGCTCCACAAATGCGAAATACAGTTTGTTCTTGCGGCTGTAGGTGCCGAGCCGGCGCAGGATCGCGGACGGCGTGATCTTGCCGGTCTTGATGGAAACCGCCACCCGCAGCATCGCCGGCAGATGCAATTCAATTAATCGCCAGTCGATCACGTCGCTAAACAGCGCATTGATGTTCTTGTAAACATTGCCCGGCTCCGGGCGATGGAATTTGAGGTCCTGGATACCCCGGATGCGCGGCATGAGCTGGATGCCCAGGAGGTGCGCCAGCGCGAAGACGGGGTAACTCTGGGCCTGTGTGTCGCCGTGAATCGTGTCCGGCCGGATGTCCGATTCGTTGGTCATCAGCCCGTCAAGGATGTGGATGCCCTCATAGGTGCCACACGAAATGAAATGGCTGAACAGCGCGATGAACTTGTCGGACACATGGTAGTAGCCGATGCCGCCGTAGCCGCCATAGCGGATATGGTGCTCGGACAACAGGTTTTGTTCATACAGGTTCCACTTGGTGCCGTCGGCCGACGCGTGTTTGCCGGTGCCCCAGTAGCCCGGCAATTCAAACTTGTTGTAGGCGTTGATCACCTTGACGATGGCCTTGTCCAGAAGGTCTTCGCTGACGTATTTCAGGTTGAGCCAGGAAATCTGGCGGCGGCTCAGCCCTTTGATGGATTTGGCGGTCTGCACCGGCCCCAGGTTGCAGCCGTAACAAAACAGCGTCGTGATGACGCGCATGCGCAAGTCCTCAAGACGGCTGTCGGTCCCGGCTAGCGGCCGGAACAGCTTGTGCAGGTCCAGCCAACGCTCGGTATCGATCATGACATCCACGATGCTGGCCGCTTCCATCCGGTCGGTGATCATGGCGTCAATCCGCGCAACGGCCTCCAGGATTTCGGAGGGCGGTGGTTTTCTGAGTATCAGGCGCCCGTCGACAATTTCCGCGTGGGAGTTTTCAGGGAAATTGGCATCTATTTCCTTCGCCCGCTGTGACATGGCCGATTTCAGCATGGACACAAAGACGCCAGGATCTGTCTCGATGCCGGTGACCTGGCCATAGTCGCCCACTTCTTTTTCAAAGGTTTCGTCATCGACCAGCTGCTCGCGGTAGTCGTCATAACGCTCGCCGTACTTGATGAAGAGATCACCCGACTTCAGGTCGTCCTTGACCGCATGCATGACCGCCAGCTCAAAATACCGGCGGTGGACAGCCTCTGCCCGGCCCTTGCCTGAAGGCCGGACCAGCACCAATTTCTTCCACTGGGCAGACATCCAGCGGAAATCCTTGTCTTCACTCAGGCTCAGCGTGTCCAGTAGGACGATGTCCGTACGGTTATCGCGCAGCTTGTAAAGGGCCTCGATCAGCCGCTCCACCACTTGATCCTCGCTGCTGGCCTTGGGCGAGGCAATGCCGATGCAGTTGAGCAGCTGGGCCCGGACCATCTTGTAGGGCTGCAGCAGGAAAGGCAGGTGGTTGCGGCCGGCATAGGCCAGGTGCTGTTCGCACTCGTTGAGCAACTCGTCCACCTCGGCCACGAGGGTGGTGCTGATGGCTTCGACGCGCTGGGTGTCCGTGCCCTCCAGTTGAAAGGCGCCCAGGATGTCCTTGAGCTGGCCGACCAGCATGTCGGTTTTCTGGACCCGCTCCTGCTGGAAGGAGAGCAATTTCTGCCTGGCATTGTTTTCCAGGTTCTGCATCAGGCGAATAAACAGGTCCGCGGCGTCATCCAGGGACTGGGCATGCTGCGCCCGGATGAAGATCACCGCCAGGGCATAGCGCTTTTGCGGCTTGAGCTCGGCCATCTCGGCCGCATTGAGGGCGCGCGCCAAGTGGCGGAACTGCTTGAGCTTGGGCACCGGCACGTCGGGCTTGGGAAGCTGCTCCACCAGGTACTGCAAGCGCCGGATGTGCTGGATGTAGGTGCGCGTTTCCTTATTGGTCGGCCGCTTGGGTTCGCGCTTGAGCATTTGCCAGGCAGAAACCGACTCGCCCGTGGCGGTTTTAAGCAAACTGTCGATCAGGGTCCGGGTATGGGCTGTTAGCTGGTTGGTGATTGCGGAGAAATACCGGTTGTTGCTCTTTTCCCGGGCTCGAAACGCCATCCGATCAAGCGTTGAGAAGGCAGGCAATTCGTAGCGATGGTGGACCAGTTCCTCCAGCATCACGTTGATGATGTCGGCCACCGCGTGTTTTGTCTCGGCCGCCGTGTCGGCCACGACCTCCAGCCAGGCATGGCCCGCCGGGTCCAGCGGTTTCACATTCAGGTGCCGGCGCAAAGCCGCAAAAAGCGCCGTGCGCGCTCCCGAGGCCTCGAAGCGCTTGAGGTCCGCCGCCGGGGGCGGCCGAGCCACGCCTACCTGCTGCGCAATGTGCTCCCGGATCGCTGACGGCACCTCGGCCAGGGGGATGAAATAACCCAGGCGCTGGAAGACCTTCAGGTGGATCAGTGCTGCCATACGCGGCAAGACGCGCTTGCCGATGCCGGCAGCCAGGCGTTGTTCATCCTCGGACGGCGTGTAAAGCTCCGCCAGCTCACGCGGTGTCGGATCGGATTTCAGGCTGGGATAGACCGTCTCATGGAGCGTGGTCATTCGCGGGGGCTACCCCGCCTGGCGGCTTTGCTACCCATCGCCTCAATCCCAATAGGTGTCGGTGGCGGGTTCGTGAAACGAGGTTTCCAGCAGGCACTGGTTGTCCTCGGCGATGCGGTACATGTCATCGAGCAGCGTGGCGATCACCTCGTCCAGCAAGTCGCGGGACAGGTAAGGAACCGCCAGCTCGTAGAGCGTGCCCTCGGTATTCAGGCGTTGCATGGCGAAACGCTCGAAGCAGGTCTGCTCGATCAACCGGTGGCCACGGGCCAAGCCGCGCGACTGCTTGCTGAAACGCGCCAGCACCAGCGTGACGCGCAGGACCGCCACGGGCGTCGTTCCTTCGGCCTGTTCGGTCAGCAACAACAAAGGCGGCGGTGGCTGCGGAACTGCCGGCGCCAAGGCTGTCAGGCCCTGCTCGAACCGGGCCTGCAGGCTGGAATCCGACGCATCGAGGTAGCGCATGGCCGACTTGACATCCTTCCAGCCGACGTATTCCATCAGTTCCTTGATGTCCCAGCCGCTGGCGCGGGCCCAGCCGGCAAAGCCGCGGCGCAAAGAGTGGCTGCTGTACTCCTCGGGCGATTCAACACCGGCCTCGGCGAACAGGCTGCGCAACAACGGAATCAGGCTGTCGGCATGCAGACTTTCGTCGGCCACATTCCCCCAGCGGTCGATCTTGCGGAACACCGGGCCCGCAGTCAAACCGGCCAGGCCGACCCACGCATTAAAGGCCGTGACTGGGCACAGTCGGGACAAGGCCGGGCATTTGAAAACGCGGCCCTGCAGCTGCCGGTCGCCTTTGCTGCGGCCCAGGTAGCAGTCCATGCCTTGGCCCGGCGTGACCTCGGTGTTCTCAACGCGCAGGTTGACCAGTTCGTCGGAGCGAAAGCCGCGCCAGAACCCCAATAACATCAGGCTGCGGTTGCGGGTATGGCGTAGCAAGGCCGGCCGGTCGCCGGACTGCTGGGCGTTGCTGATGGCGGCATCGAGCCACTGATCAATCTGCTGGAGCACCGCCAGTTCCAGGGGGCGGGCGCGCTTTTCTGGCACAGCGTGAATCGAGCGAATGCCTTTGAGGACCTGGCGCACCAGGGGCGACTTGGTGGGGTCAGGAAAGCCTTGGTCGCTATGCCAGCGGGACAGCGCCGCCAGGCGCTGGCGCAGTGTGTTGCTGGCCAAGGTGGGCGCGTGGTCGGCTAGGTAGCGGGCGATGGCATCGGCCGTGGAAGGCAGCAGGCCTTTCCATTCGATTTCAAAATGGCGGATGGCCGACGCGTAGCTCCGGCGCGTGTTGTCGCGCTCGGCAGCCTCAATGTACTGGGCAAGGCGGGTCATGTCACTGTCGTTACGGCGGGCTTCTTTGATCGGTCTGAAGGCAGGGATGCTGGACGCCGCAGTAAGCGGCGCCGGGGGTTCTCAGCGAGAGAACACGATTTGGGATAAATCTGGAACGTCTGTCAGCATCGCACCTAGGGCAATGCTGATCAAGATCCCGTGCAATGTGGGTGACGTTGTCGCCGGGTGGCTTCACCGCTTCACGTTTGAATTCGCCCGTGAGGCTCCTTCTCATCTTCGTCATCTCTCTCCTGAGCACATCATGTCATTGGATATGTCCGAAGAACGGGAAGGAGCCCAGTAAGACTAGCGCCATTGCTTGCTGGTGGAGACTTCATGCTTGCACCTCAGGCGCAGAACGCATCATGCCCAGGCGCTCCAGCAAGGCGACATCGGCGCCTGTGTCGGGGT
Organism: Curvibacter sp. PD_MW3; assembly: GCA_002633085.1. Classification (GTDB taxonomy): domain Bacteria; phylum Pseudomonadota; class Gammaproteobacteria; order Burkholderiales; family Burkholderiaceae_C; genus Hylemonella. The sequence continues at coordinate 28,419 of NSIV01000007.1, read as the reverse complement.
TGCCGGTGGTCAGCAGCTTGTCGCCGTAAAAGATCGAATTGGCGCCGGCGAGGAAACACAGTGCCTGCACCGCATCGCCCATCTGCTGGCGGCCCGCCGACAGGCGCACACGTGCCTTGGGCATGGTGATGCGCGCGACGGCAATCGTGCGCACGAATTCAAACGGGTCCAGGTCTTCCTGGCCGGCCAGCGGCGTGCCCTCGACCTTCACCAGGTTGTTGATCGGCACTGATTCGGGGTACGGCGACAGGTTCGCGAGTTCGGCCACCAGGCCGGCGCGCTGGCGCCGGCTTTCGCCCATGCCGACGATGCCGCCGCAGCAGACCTTGACGCCTGCACTGCGCACGCGCGCCAGCGTGTCGAGCCGGTCCTGGTAGTCGCGCGTGGTGATGATGTCGCCGTAGAAGTCGGGCGCGCTGTCGAGGTTGTGGTTGTAGTAATCCAGCCCGGCGCCCTGCAGGGTTTGCGCATGGCCGTCTTCCAGCATGCCCAGGGTGGCGCAGGTTTCCAGCCCGAGCGCCTTGACCGTGCGCACCAGCTCGGCCACTTTTTCAATATCACGGTCTTTCGGCGCGCGCCAGGCGGCACCCATGCAGAAACGGGTGGCGCCGGCGTCCTTGGCGCGCTGCGCAGCGATTTTCACCTCATGCGGCTCCATCAGCTTGGTGGCTTCCACGCCGGTGTCAAAGCGTGCCGCCTGCGGGCAATAGTTGCAGTCTTCCGGGCAGCCGCCGGTTTTGACCGACAGCAGCGTGGCGAATTCAACGCGTGAAGGGTCGAAGTTTTCACGGTGCACGGTTTGGGCCTGGTGCATCAGTTCTGGAAAAGGCAGGTCAAACAAGGCCTCGATGGCATCAACACTCCAGCGGGCCTCGGGGCGGGCCGGGACGCTCTGGCGCGGGCGGTGCAGGGTGACGGGTTGTTCAAAAACGCTGGACATGTCGTTGTTCCTTGAAGCGATACACATTTCGTATCTGGTATCTAGGTTGCGGGATGCTGCTGCAATCTGAATGGCGTTGAAAGGGTGTGAAGTCTGGCCGAGCGCATCCGCTGGCTGCCGGGCGACGGCCAGTTCACTCAAGGCCTGGACCAATTCGTCGATATCGGCCTCTGTGTGGGCTGCCGACAGCGCGATACGCAGCCGCGCTGTGCCGTCGGGCACGGTGGGCGGGCGAATCGCTGGAACCCACAGACCGCGTTCGCGCAGGCCCTCCATGACGGCCAACGCTTCATCATTGCGGCCAATCAGCAGCGGCTGAATGGCCGTGAGCGAGGCGCCGAGCTGCCAGGCGCTACCTTGCAGGCGCTCGGCAAGGCCGTGTCGCAGACGCGTGATGAGCTGGATCAGATGGGCTCGCCGCCATTCGTCTTGCTCTATCAATTGCAGACTGGTGAGCAAAGCGCTGGCCAGCAGCGCAGGCGCGGCGGTAGCAAAAATATAGCTGCGCGTTTTTTGCAGCAGCCATTCGACCAGGGCATCGCTGCCCGCCACAAAGGCTCCCGCCACGCCGGCTGCCTTGCCCAGTGTGGCCATATAAAGTACGCGCGGCGAGGCGCTTGCCCCGCTCAGCCCGAAGTGGGCCAGGCAACCACGACCTTGCGGACCCAGCACGCCAAAACCGTGCGCATCATCCAGCAGCAGCAACGCGTCGTGGCGCTCGCAAAGTGCCAGCAGGGCCGGAACGTCGGCGAGATCACCGTCCATGCTGAACACCGCGTCGCTGATGACCAGTTTTCGTCGAGCCGGACTCTGCGTCAGCGCTTCGTCCAGCGCTGTGAGGTCGGCGTGTGCGTAACGGTGAATCTGTGCACGCGAGAGCCGCGCGCCGTCGATCAGGCAGGCATGGTTGAGTGCGTCGGAAAAAATAGCATCGCCCTGGCCCACCAATGCGGGGATGATGCCGATGTTGGTGGCGTAACCGGCATAGAAGTACAGCGCGCGGGGCAGACCGACAAAAGCAGCCAGTGCCTGCTCCAATGCCTCGTTGGCAGCGCTGTGGCCGCTGACCAACGGCGAAGACGCCGCCCCCACGCCAAAACGCTGCGCCCCCGTGCAGGCTGCTTCTATGAGCGCCGGATGGTTGGCCAAGCCCAGGTAGTCGTTGCTGCAAAACGCCAGCATGCTCTGGCCATCGACCTGCAGGCGGGCGCCGCTTTCCGGCAGCACCACGCGCCGGCGGCGGCGCAGGTGGCTTTCGTCCAGCGCAGCCAAACGTGCAGGAAATTCGTCAAGCCAGGAAGAGGTCTGCGGAGAACAAGTGCTTATCGCCATGCCAGGGGGAGCTCCATCGTGATTGTTCGGGCATCAGGCACGCACTGCCAGGCCAAGCGGGCCAGCAAAGGCGCGTTCAGGTGTTGCTGCAAAAAGCTGATGTTGTCGTCTTGCGCCAGCATGGCCGGATCGACGTGGTTGGCAACCCAGCCGGCCAGGCTCAAGCCGCGCGCGCGTATGGCCTCGAGCGTCAATAACGCGTGGTTCAGGCAGCCCAGCCGCAGGCCGACGACCAGAACCACCGGCAGGCCCAGTGCCTGGGCCAGGTCCGCGCCGGTCTCGCTTGCCGAGAGTGGTACCAGAAAGCCTCCCGCGCCTTCCACCACCACCGCATCGGCCAGCTGCAACAGCTGCCGGTGGCAGGCGACGATGTGGGCAATGTCAATGGTGCGGGCGGCCCGGGCGGCGGCTACATGCGGCGACACCGCGTCGGGCAGCAGCACCGGGTTGTCCAGCGCTGCGGGCACTGCGAGGGTGGAGGCCGCGCGCAGCGCCAGCACGTCTTCGTTGACTTCGCTGCGGTGGATCAGCGTGGTCCCTGCTGCTACCGGCTTCATGCCGACGACGTGCTTGTGGTGGCGTGCCAGTGCATGCAGCAGCGCCGTGCTGACCAGGGTTTTGCCGACACCGGTATCGGTGCCGGTGACAAAGCAGGAGATGGTGCGTTGCCCGGTCATCGCCAGCTTGTTTCTTCAGCCAGCGTGGCCTGCAGTGCGGCAAGCGCACCGCGCGCCAGGTGCGTGCCGCTTTCTTCGTCGATCACGTAGGGCGGCATGGCGTAAATGGTGCGGCCTATAGGGCGAAGCAGAACGCCGTGCGCCATTGCGTGCTGGTGGTAACGCTGCGCAAAGTGAGGCAGCGAGGTGTCCACATCCCAGGCCCAGATCATCCCCAGGTGGCGCGCGTGCCGGATGCGTGGATGGCTGCTCAGAGGGGCAAAAGACTGATCCAGCGTCCGGGCCAGAACAAGGTTGTTGGCCAGCACATCGGTTTGCGCAAACAGCGCCAGGGTTGCCAGCGCGGCCCGGCAGGCCAGCGGATTGCCGGTGTAGGAGTGTGAATGCAGAAAGCCGCGCGCCACTTCGTCGTCGTAAAAGGCCTCGTACACCGCGTCGGTGGTCAAAACTGCGGACAGAGGCAGTGTGCCGCCGGTCAGACCTTTTGACAGGCAAATGAAGTCGGGCAGGATGCCTGCCTGCTGGTGCGCGAACATGGTGCCGGTACGGCCAAAGCCTGTGGCAATTTCATCCACCACCAGATGAACCTCGTAGCGATCACACAGCGCGCGAATCCGGCGCAGGTAGCTTGCGTCGTGCATGGCCATGCCGGCTGCGCATTGCACAAGGGGTTCAACGATCAGCGCCGCGGTTTCCTGGTGGTGTTCATCCAGCCAGGCCTCCAGCGCGGCGGCGGCGCGCTGCGCCACGTCGGCGGCGCTTTCGCCGGACTGGGCGGCGCGTGCATCCGGGCTGGGTACGGTGGCGGCCAGCCGCACCAGTGGTGCATAGGCTTCGCGGAAGATGGCGATGTCGGTCACGGCCAGCGCGCCCACGGTTTCTCCGTGGTAGCCCCCGGACAGGCCTACAAAACGGCACTTGCCGGGGCGTCCGGTGTTGCGCCAGTAGTGCGCGCTCATCTTCAGCGCAATCTCGGTTGCCGAGGCGCCGTCGCTGCCATAAAAGGCATGGCCCAGTCCGGTCAGCGCGGCCAGTTGTTCTGACAGCTCCACCACCGGCTGGTGTGTGAAGCCTGCCAGCATGACGTGGTCGAGTCGGCCCAGCTGGTCCACCAGGGCCGCCTGAATGGCCGGATGGTTGTGCCCGAACAGGTTGACCCACCATGAACTGATGCCGTCCAGGTAACGATTGCCTTCAAAGTCATGCAGCCAGACACCTTCGGCACGTGACACAGGTACCAGGGGCACGGCTTGCGAGGCGTGCTGCTTCATCTGCGTGCAGGGGTGCCACACATGCCGCAGGCTGCGCTGGCTCATGGTCTGGTTGTCCATTGCGTTCGCCGGGAAGTCAGGAGAAAGACGGTTTCAGCGGACCTGCACCGGAATGCCGGAGCGCGCGTCCTTGATGCGGTTGCTCTCGTCGACAAACACCAGCTTAGGCTCGAAGCTCGCTACCCGGTCGGCTGGCAGCTGGCCAAAAGCCGCAATGATGATCAGGTCGCCAACAGCGGCCTGGCGTGCCGCCGAACCGTTGACCGAGATGGTGCCGCTACCGCGCTGCGCCCGTATGGCGTAAGTCACAAAACGCGCGCCGTTGTTGATGTTCCAGATGTGGATCTGCTCGAACTCGGCAATGCCCGAAGCATCCAGCAAGTCGTCGTCAATGGCGCATGAACCCTCGTAATGCAGTTCGCACTGGGTGACAGTGGCACGGTGGATTTTTCCAGCTAAAAGGGTACGTTGCATAGCGTCTCCAGCCTCGAGGCTTGGTGAGAGTGTGGGCTTGGAAAAACGGGGCTTCCTTCGTCCGCGCAGGTATCGAAATGTTCCGAAGATGTGGCCAATACCTCACTGAGGTGTTGACTGGCTAGCAGGGGATCGGCGGCAGTCAGGTCAACTTACTGCGTCGGTACGAACCGAGTCAAGTCCACGGCTTTGGGTGCTGTCCATCCCAGATATCCGACCACAATGTGCCAGCAGGACCTCGGAACGGATTCTAGTACAGCCGGCTGAGGGCTCACCCTCTCTCCTATTCCTCCGATAGCGTGCTAACCACAGGATAGTTCGCGAAGCAGCTATGCTTGCCGCCAACATTTGTATGAGACAACGAAAAAAATGAATAGTCTGCACTTTTGCGATGCCATCATGGCACTTCCTGCGCACGCCGATGCAGGCCGGGCGCTAGACGAAGACCTCGGGACAGGAGACTTGACTGCCGGCCTGGTGGACCCAGTGCAACGCAGCCAGGCCCGCGTGCTGGCGCGTGAAGCTGCAGTGATTTGCGGTCGGCCCTGGGTGGAGGCGACTTTGCAGCGACTGGACCCGCAGGCCGACCTGGTCTGGCATGTGCGTGATGGCCAGTCCTGCAGTGCCAACCAGGTCATTCTGGAAATCCAGGGAAATTCGCGCGCGCTGCTCAGCGGCGAGCGCACCTTGCTTAATTTCCTGCAGTTGCTCAGCGCCGTGGCCACGCAGACGGCGGCCTATGTGCGGGCCGTGCAGGCGGTAGCGGGCAACCGGGCCCGCATTGTGGACACCCGCAAAACCCTGCCCGGTTTGCGGCTGGCCCAAAAATACGCGGTGCGCTGCGGCGGCGGCAGCAACCACCGCATCGGCCTGTACGACGCGGTGCTGATCAAGGAAAACCATATCGCGGCCGCCGGTGGCGTCACGGCTGTTTTGCAGCGTGCTGCCGACGTGGCGGCCCGGGCAACTTTTGTCGAGATCGAGGTCGAGACCCTGACCCAACTGGAAGAAGCGCTCGCTGCCGGTGCCCAAATGGTTTTGCTCGACAACATGGACCTGGCGCAGCTCCGCGAGGCGGTGCGTATCACGGCGGGCCGGGCGATTCTGGAAGTGTCGGGCGGCGTCGGGTTGGACACGGTGGCCGGCATTGCCGCCACCGGGGTGGACCGCATTTCCATCGGAGCCCTGACCAAAGACATCAAGGCGATTGATTTTTCCATGCGGTTTACGCAGCTGTGAGGCCCGCCATGAGTGACGCCGCAACCACTGTCCAGTCCCTGGTGCGCATTGACTACGAGCAGCCCTCCTGCCCGACGCGCCATGCCTGGGCGCGCGTGCCGGTGGAGCCGGCGCAGGATGAACGCGCTGTGCTCAAGGACCGGATTCGCCGCCTTCTGAAGGAGCGCAACGCTGTCATGGTGTCGCACTACTACGTGCATCCCGACCTGCAGGACCTGGCCGAGGAAACCGGCGGGCTGGTCAGCGATTCGCTGGAAATGGCGCGTTTCGGGCGTGACCATGCGGCAACCACATTGGTGGTATCAGGCGTGCGTTTCATGGGTGAGACCGCGAAAATTCTCTCACCGGAAAAACGCGTGCTGATGCCCGACGTCGACGCCACCTGCTCGCTGGATCTCGGTTGCCCGGTGGACGAGTTCAGCGCCTTCTGCGATGCCCACCCCGACCGCACCGTGGTGGTTTATGCCAACACCAGCGCCGCGGTAAAAGCACGTGCCGACTGGCTGGTGACCTCCAGCTGCGCGCTGGACATCGTCAGGGCATTGAAGGAGCAGGGCCAGAAAATTCTGTGGGCACCCGACCGGCACCTGGGCGACTACATCCAGCGTGAAACCGGCGCCGACATGTTGATGTGGAACGGCAGCTGCATCGTGCATGACGAGTTCAAGTCCTTTGAACTGGAGGCGCTGAAGAAGGAACACCCGAAAGCGAAGGTACTGGTGCATCCGGAATCACCGGCGGACGTGATCGCGCTCGCCGACGCGGTGGGTTCGACCTCGGGCATCCTCAAGGCGGCGAGCGAGATGGATGCCCGCGAATTCATAGTCGCCACCGACAACGGCATGATGCACAAGCTGCGCACGCTGAACCCCGGCAAGGTGTTTATCGAAGCCCCGACAGCCGGTGACAGCGCCACCTGCAAAAGCTGCGCGCATTGCCCCTGGATGGCGATGAACGGCCTGGCCGGCCTGGCGCAGGTGTTGCAGACCTTGAGTCCGGAAGTGAACGTGGACCCTGCCCTGGGCGTGCGGGCCCGCCTGCCAATAGACCGCATGCTGGCGTTCACCGCGGCGCAGCGCGCCGGGCGGCCGGTGGGCGGGCTGGTGCCGCGCATCGGTGCGGCCTGATGCCTGCCTCGTCGGCGCGCATCGATTTTTCCGACCCCTACCTGCCGGACGGGCCGCGCCTGCGGCACGTGTTTAGTCGCCCTCGCCAAATACTGGCAGCGCATGAAGCTGCGCAGGTGCGGCCGGTGCTTGATGCCGTGCAAGCCGCAGCCGCACAAGGTTTCTGGTGCGTGGGCTATCTTCGCTACGAAGCCGCACCGGCCTTTGACGCGGCGCTGGCCGTGCATGCGGCGCAAGGTCCATTGGCCTGGTTTGCGGTTTATGACGAAGCATTGCCCTGGCCAGTGGACAACAATGATACTGACTCCGCGCAGGTGCAATGGCAGGCCGCCTGCTCGCGTGCCGTGTTTGACGCCGCGCTGGACAGCATTCACCGGGCCATCGTGGCCGGTGCGCTGTACCAGGTGAATTTCACCGCGCCCCTGCACGGCGTTTTACGCGGCGAGCCGGAGGACGGCGCGGCATCGGCCCTGTTTGCCGCGCTGCAGCGCGCCCAGCCGGGAGGCTACGCAGCCTTTCTCGACACCGGCGATGAGCAACTGCTCTCGGTGTCACCCGAGCTTTTTTTTGACTGGCACAACGGCTGCATCCTGACCCGGCCCATGAAAGGCACCGCGCCGCGTGGCGCCACACCCGCCGAAGACGCGGCACGGGCGCTGGCCCTGCGCACGTCGGCCAAGGAGCGCGCCGAAAACGTGATGATCGTGGACCTGCTGCGCAACGACCTGTCGCGCGTCGCCGAGCCGTTCAGCGTGCAGGTCCCGCGCCTGTTCCATACCGAAGCTTTGCCCACTGTGTGGCAGATGACGTCGGATGTGGTGGCAAGCACGCGCGCCGGTTGTTCACTGGCCGACGTGTTTGCGGCGCTGTTCCCCTGTGGCTCGGTCACCGGGGCGCCCAAGGTCAGCGCCATGCAGATGATCCAGGCGCTGGAGCCCGAGCCGCGCGGTGTTTATTGCGGCGCTTTCGGCGTGGTGTATCCGGGTGAAAAAGGAATACGCGCCACCTTCAATGTGCCCATTCGCACCGTGACCTTGCGCGGCAGCGCGGCAACCTGCGGCATTGGCAGCGGCATCACTTCCGGTGCCTTGGCCGGGGCAGAATGGCAGGAGTGGCGCCACAAGCGCGCCTTTGTGGAGCGCGCGAGCATGCCGTTTGAATTACTGGAAACCCTGGCACTGGAAGACGGTCAATTGCGCGATGCACCGGCGCATCTGGCGCGCATGGCGGCAGCAGCAGCCCACTTCGCTTACCCCTGGTCGCTGCAGCAGGTGCAGCAGTGCCTGCAGCAGCTGGTGAAGACTCACGAGAAGGGCGTCTGGCGCGTGCGATTGCTGCTGGATTCCAGGGGGCAGGCGCGGGCCGAGGCCTTTGTCTTGCCGCCATCGCCGCAGCGCGTGCGGCTACAGCTGGCCGGTCGAGCCCTGGACGACGCGCACAGCGAGTTCGTGCGTTTCAAGACCACACGGCGCGCCCATTACGACGCCTTCATGCCGGCGGAGGAAGGCATCTTCGACACCCTGCTGTGGAACGCTGAAGGTGAAATCACCGAATGCACGCGCGGCAACATCGCGCTGCTGCTCGATGGCCGCTGGCTGACCCCGTCGCTCGATTGCGGCCTGCTGGGCGGTATCGGCCGCGCAAACGCGCTGCGAGCTGGCCGGCTCAGCGAAGGCGTTGTGCGCCTGGAAGACCTGCCGGGGGTGCAGGCGGTGGCGTTTGTGAACAGCCTGCGCGGTTGGCTGGACGCAGACCTGGAGCCGCGCCGCGGGTGACAGTCAGGGCTCAGGCCCCGGGCGGCACCAGCACGGTAGGCACGGCCACCGCATCGGTCTGCGGGTAGTCACGGCTGAAGTGCAGGCCGCGGCTTTCGTGGCGTGACTGCGCCGAACGCACGATCAGCTCGGCCACCTGGACCAGGTTGCGCAGCTCCAGCAGGTCGCGCGTGACGCGGAAGTGGGCGTAAAACTCGTCAATTTCCGACTGCAGCAGTGCGATGCGGTGCGCGGCGCGCTCCAGCCGCTTGTTGGTGCGGACTATGCCCACGTAATTCCACATCAGCCGGCGCAGCTCGTCCCAGTTGTGGGCAATCACCACCTGCTCGTCGGCATCGGTCACCTGGCTCTCGTCCCAGGCGGGCAACGAAACTTTGGAGTCATTTTTGCCTCCGGCCCTTATGGAGCGGGCGTGAGCAGCTTCCGATTTGATAGCACTCGCGACTTCCTGCGCGAACACCACACACTCCACCAGCGAGTTGCTGGCCAGCCGGTTGGCGCCGTGCAGGCCGGTGCAGGCGGTTTCGCCCGCGGCGTAAAGGTTGGCGATGTCGGTGCGGCCGGCCAGGTCGGTCAGCACGCCGCCGCAGGTGTAGTGGGCGGCCGGCACCACGGGAATCGGCTGGCGCGCGATGTCGATGCCGAGCGCCAAGCAGCGTGCGTGGATGGTCGGGAAGTGTTCGCGCACAAAGGCCTCGCCCTTGTGCGAGATGTCCAGGTAGACGCAGTCCACACCGTGTTTTTTCATCTCGAAATCAATCGCGCGAGCCACCACATCGCGCGGGGCCAGCTCGGCGCGTTCATCGTGTTCCGGCATGAAGCGGGCACCGCCTGCCGATTCCGGCAGGCGCAATAAGCCGCCTTCGCCGCGCACCGCTTCGCTGATCAGGAAGGACTTGGCTTCGGGGTGGTACAGGCAGGTCGGGTGGAACTGGATGAACTCCATGTTACCGATGCGGCAGCCGGCACGCCAGGCGGCGGCAATGCCGTCGCCGGTGGCAGTGTCGGGGTTGCTGGTATAGAGGTAGACCTTGCCGGCGCCGCCGGTGGCCAGCAGGACATCACGTGCGGCAAAGGTATGCACCGTGCCGCCGCTGCCGGTTCCCTCGTCGCGGCTGTCCAGCGCATAAAGGCCCACGCAGCGCGGCCTGCCCGTGGCGGTGTCGTTCTGGACGATCAGGTCGACGAGCGTGGTCTGTTCAAACACGTCGATGGCAGGGTGCGCCCGCACGGCCGCAATCAGGCTTTCCTGCACGACGGCACCTGTGGCGTCGGTCGCGTGCACGATGCGCCTGTGGCTGTGCCCGCCTTCGCGGGTGAGGTGCAGCGCCGGTGCGACACCCGGCTCCTGTGTGAAAGCCACACCCTGGGCCTGCAGCCAGGCAATCGCTGCCGGCGCGCCTTCCACCACCTGCGCGGTGGCCGCTTTGTCGGACAGCCAGGCGCCCGCGACCTGCGTATCGGCAATGTGGGCTGCAAAACTGTCGCCTTCCTCGCCACGCTCCAGCACGGCCGCAATGCCGCCCTGGGCCCAGCCGCTGGATCCGTCGGCGAGAGACCCCTTCGTCAGGATGGCGATGCGAAACCGCGCGTGGCCGGATGAACCGGCTTCCTGGTCTTCCAGCAGCTTCAGCGCCGTGCTGAGTCCGGCCAAACCGCTGCCAACAATCAGCACATCAAACGTGTTTGGTGAGGCCTCGGACGGCGTGCTGCCGACCAAGAGCGGTACGCGTTCGATGTGGGGCGCGACAGTAAGATGTTTCATGAGAAGCCGCTTAGCTTTGCGGAGTGGGCTCGTGCGGCGCCGGCAACCGTCTTGTAACGGGGGACAGCCTGAAGTCCTATGCGCTGCCAAATCATCATTTTTTGTGACACAGTAAGACTAAGAGGGCGCAAACCAGGATGGCGCTGGAGAGGACAGACGTGTTCAGGCAAACTGTAGCTCGATTTTGCCGGCGCGGCGCCGCACCGGGCCGACCACGATCTTTACATCGTGGCCCAGCCTGGCCACCAGCTCGAGCAGCTTGGCTTCGCTGACGCCGCGGAACTGGCCGCGGGTGATGCGCGACACCTTGGACTGGTCGATCCCCAGCAGCGCAGCGGCATCTTCCTGCGTCAGGCGGCGCGCCTTGATCGCACGGGCGATCTCGCCGGCGAGCTGGGACTTGCGTTGCATCTCGGCCGCGTCGGTGTAGCCCAGGTCGGCGTAGACGTTGGTGCTGCCTTCTTCAATGGTGATGCTTGCGTGGTCATTCATTTCTTTGCTCCTTGCTGTGCTTGCCAAACTTCGAAATCCTGTTTTGCGGCCTTCAGGCGGGTGTTGATCAAATCCAGATCTGGCTTCGGCGTCGCGATACCGCTTTTGGACTTCTTCTGGAAGCAGTGCAGGACATAGACCCAGCCGGCGAACTTGACGGTGTAGACCGCCCGATAGGTGTCGCCCTGGTGGTCCTCGACCACCTCCAGCACGCCGGCGGAACCAAAACCCGTCATCACCTTGGCATCCTGGTGCTTGCCTCCGGCCTGGGCCAGGTCGATAGCATGGCCAAAAACGTCTTTGACATCTTCTGGCATCGCATCCAGATCTCTCTTGGCGGAACTGACCCATTTGATGGGTTTGCGGGTTTGCTTCGACATCGCCTCAATTATGCCTGTTTGGACATATTTTCGCCAACTCGCCGGGGCCAGGCTTCTTTGGGAGGTGAGTTTTTTTCCGCTTGAGCCATAAGCGCGCTTATGGCGCCAAATCGACTTTAGGCTGGCCCCGTACCAGCACCACGGCAGAAACCATCAAAAATCGGCCTCACATTGGATAATCAACCATTACCCAATGTTAAGTTTATGAAAAAACTAGACCTCTTGACCTCGAAAATAGTATGTAATATCATAGTACATACTACGGTACGAAATAAAGAGGTGAGCCATGGCTAGATCCGGTATCTACAAGTCTGAAGTGCTGCGCGCCCGCGATAAATTGCTGGCCATGGGGCGCAATCCGTCCATCGATGCGGTGCGCGAAGAGCTGGGCACCGGCTCCAAAAGCACGATCCACCGCTACCTGAAGGAGATCGAGGAAGAGGAAGGCGGGGCCGCCGGCACCCGCGTGGCCGTCAGCGAGGCGATCCAGGACCTCGTGGGCCGCCTGGCCGCCCGCGTCAACGAGGAAGCCGAGGAGCGGGTCACGGCGGCGCAGGCCAAGCACGCCGAGCAGCTCGCCCACCAGCAGCACGCCGCCGCGGCCCTGAAAACCGAGGCGCAGTCTACCCGTCAGCAGTTGGAGCAAACCCAGCGGGCGCTGGCCGAGGAAAAAACCGCTCACGGCAAAGCCAGCGAAGCGCTGAGCAGCAAGACCCTTGAGTGCACGCAGCTCACGCAGCAGGTGGCCGACCTGCACGAGCGCCTCGCTGCGGAGGAACGCCATCGCCAATCCCTGGAGGAAAAGCACCAGCATGCGCGCCAGGCGCTGGAGCATTTCCGACAATCGAGCAAGGAACAGCGCGATCAGGACCAGCGCAAGCACGAGCAGCAGGTGCAGTACCTGCAGGCCGAGTTACGCACCGTGAACGAAACCTTGGCCACCAAGCAGCAGGAAGCCGTCCACACCCTGCAGGAAAACGCGCGCCTGCTGGGCGATTTGTCGCGCGCCCAAGGCGATCTGCACCAGGCCCAGGAAGAGGTGCGGGGCCTGCGGCCGCTCAAGGATGAACTGGGATTTGCGCAAAGGCGCGCCGAGGAATTGGGCCGGCGCCTGGTCGAGCAGGACGCGGCCGTCCAGCGGTTCAGCGCCTCGAACGAGCAGTTGCACGCTAAGGTCGATGAACTGCTCACTGCGAAGCAGCAGCTGGAACTGGCGCTGGCGACTGCCAGGTCATCCGTCACGGCGCAAGAGCAGGTCGTGGCCAGCATGCTCGAGCGCTTCAGTGCGCCGGCGCCTGGTCCTAATGTGGTTACGAACCTGGCTGATGGGTCCGTTCGTTCAGCGAAGGGAGAGTCAGAAAAATCAACGGGGACAGGGACTTAAGCTTATTTTACCTTTTCGAGGGAATGGGCTCATTTAGCCACATTGCACCGAATCACCTGTAGCGGGACTTCCAGGCTGACGGCCCGAACCAGAAGTGGGTGGCCGACTACACCTGCATCTGGACGGCCGAGGGCTGGCTGTATGCGGCAGCCGTGCAAAGTAGCGAAGATTTCAATGACCGCACCACCCGCACCCGACCAAGAAGAGATGATCGGCAATGGCTCCTCCGCTCAGCCAGAAAAAGAGCACGCAACCGGCGAGGTCGGCGTCCGAGCCAAAGAGGGATGGTCGGCTCGCATGCAACATGGGCGCTATTCACGCCGCTGACCACTTAAGTTCACGCCGCTGACCACTTAAGTTCACGCAGCAACGATGGCCAATAGTCGGCGAAACGGACGGGGGCAGATCCCGATCAGACATCTCGATAAGTGACAACCTAATTTCTCTTGTAAATCAAAGGCTTAGGTGCATTTCTGCGAAATTTTAAGGAATCGCGACCGACCCTCTGAAACTGGAATCAACCCCGAATTCCAGGCTCAAAAGTTCAAGCCATCAGTTCTTGGACAATTTTCACTGCCGCCGCGTCAAGCAGCTCAAACTGCAAGCCAGCGCTGAAGCCTTTGTCGCGCACCAGAATGCTGTAAACAACGACGGCACGCATGCTCAGGGAACCGCGTCTGCTACTTTGCAGCAGCCGACAGGTTTGCTGTACCTGCTTCCTGTGCGGCGGCTTGGTCGCGTCGCAAGTGCCCGATCAGCGATTGCTGGTCATCGCGATGGCCCCATTGGTTGAAATACACCAGGTCTTCCATCGGCAGCCGGGGCAGCCACCCCGCACTTTCCAGTTCCGGTTTGGCATGGAAATGGCTGACGTAGCCGACGCACAGGTAGGCGATGGGCGTGATGCGCTTCGGAATTCCCAGTGCTTCCTGCAGTTCGGCTTGGTTGAAAATGCTGACCCAGCCGACACCCAGCCCCTCGGCTCGCGCTGCCAGCCACAGGTTTTGTACGGCACACACGCTGCTGTACAGATCCATGGTCTTCATGTGGGTACGCCCGACTACCACAGGACCGCTGCGCTCGCGGTCGCAGGTGATGCAGATGCCGAGGGGTGACTCCAGAATGCCTTCCAGTTTAAGGGTCCGATAGACAGCGCGTTTGTCCCCTTCGAACATGTCTCCTGCTTCGGCGTGGGCTACGGCAAAGGCATCGTGCACCCGGCGCTTGACCTGGTCCGACTGGACTACAAGAAAATTCCAGGGCTGCATGAAACCGACCGATGGCGCGTAGTGGGCAGCCGTCAGGACACGGCTCAGTACCTCATCGGGAACCGGTGTCGGCAAAAACTGGCCACGCACATCGCGGCGGGAAAAAATGGCGCGATAGACAGCATCGCGTGCTTCGTCTGCAAAGGCGTGTGTTTCCTGGATGGCTTGCGCCGGCATTGTTTTCATGACATTCCCCTGGTGTGAAAATAAATGCGCTGCCTGGCCGTGCAACTTGATGGTTTTCCAGGCCGGTCTTCTGACTCGGATTCATCTGAACCAGGCACCTTCCCGGCATACGCCAGTGGCATCAAGCCTGGGTCATCCTCCTTACAGCGTTGGGCACGTGGCGGAATCACACCGCCTTCCCGATTCTCCTGTCGCCTTGCAGCGACGGGCACCTGAAAGCCGCCATTATCTATGGTGAAGCTGTAAACTCAGCGTGTTGGTGCTCGCGGTGTGGTTCACATGCCGCAGTTCAACGGGAAGCAGGAGGGGTTGCCGTCAACCGCAAACCTAACCTGCGCTGCCCCCGCAACGGTAAGTGGACGAATCCTCCCGCGATTCCGCTTCCATCACGGCCACTGAGCGTTTGAACATGCGCTTGGGAAGGCGATGGAGGTTGTTCCACCAGCCCGGATACCGGCCAACAAGGTGGTTGCACGCTCTGGCGGGCAACCGTGACGCTCATGCACTGTCGGGGACGACGGTGAGGGCTTTTGCTGGAGGTTTCCACTCATGAAAACTTGTATTTCCAGTGCGCGCCGGTTGGCATTGCCATTGGCCTTTACGCCAACTTTCCTTCTTTTTTCCAAATCCAAATCCAAATTCAAACCGTCGAGGCGACTCTCCTTGAGGGCACGGTGACGGCGGCGGCTGCTGGCCCTGGCATTCGCCGGACAGGCGCAGGTGTTGCTGATGGACGAACCGATGGCTGATCTGGATCCGCCGCACCGGCATCATGGCCCAAGGTCGCGTCACCCATCAAGGCCGTTGCCGCGCATTCGCAAGGGGGCGGACACCCTTAACACCCTGATCTTTCACTTTTTCGTTTGACCTATTAACACCAAGGAGCTTTTATGCACATCGAACCTGGCCTGTTAGCTCAATCCAAATTACTTTTTGCGGCGGGTGCCGCGGCTGTCGTGTTTGTGCCTTACGTGCAAACACTGCTTAAAAATCCAACCCTGTGGCTGCGCACCGCGCTCGCATCGGTTTTCTTCTCGCTGTTCATGCAGGGTTTTCATATGCAGGCGGGGCCCTCCGAGCTGCATTTTGTGGGTGCGATGCCTATTTACCTGGCGTTTGGATTCATCCCCACCTTGTTTGCTTTTGGTTTTGGGCTGCTGCTGCAAGGCACGCTGTTTGAGCCGCAAGATCTGGTCCATCTGGCGGTGAACACCTTGTCGTTGACAGTGCCCCTGATCGCGCTGCATTACACCCTGGGGCGCAAGCTCAAAGAGGTGACGATCACTACGCTTCTCAAGCTCGACGGTGCCTATTACGCGGGTGTCGTGATCATGGTCGGCTTTTGGCTCACGCAGACGGAAGTGGCTACGTCATGGTCCGGCTGGGCTGTGTTTGCCTCGTCCTACATTCCGCTCGTGGTGGCAGAGCCCTTGTTCACCTTTGCCGTTCTGTGGGTGCTGCAACGCTTTGTGCAAACCCGCGTGGGCGCTGTCTGCTTCGCCGTGCAGCCCAAGCTCAAGACCGGTATTGCCTGATGAGTGCGGGCACCGTCTGGTTTGTGGGTGCCGGTCCCGGCGACCCGGAGTTGATCACCGTCAAGGGCCGTGCGCTGATCGAGCGTGCCGGCGCCATCTTGTTTGCCGGCTCCCTGGTCAACGCTGCGGCCACCCGTTGGGCACCCGGGAACTGTGTCATCGCGGACAGCAAGGACATGACGCTGGAGCAGATGTCGGCGTGGCTGATCGCGCAGGCCGGGAAACATGAAACCGTGGTGCGCCTGCAAACCGGCGACCCCGGCCTGTATGGGGCGCTGATCGAACTGGTGCAGCCGCTGGACGCCGCAGGCATCGCGATTCAGGTGGTTCCCGGCGTGTCTTCGGCCATGGCCTCGGCGGCGGCGGCGGTGGAGAGCCTGACCCTGCCCGAGGTCACGCAAACGGTGATTTTCACCCGGGTGGAGGGGCGCACGCCCATGCCCGAGGGCGAGTCGCTGGAAGCGCTGGCGGCGCACCACAGCACGCTGTGCATCTTCCTGAGCATTACCCTGATGGGTCGCGTCACGGCGGCCTTGACGGCGGCCGGCTGGTCGCCCGATGCGCCCGTTGTGGTGGTGCACAAGGCCAGCTGGCCGGGCGAAGAAAAAATTATCCGCGGCACGGTCAGCACCATCCAGGCCCTGTGCCGCGAGGCCAAAATTGTCAGCCAGTCCATGATCATCGCCAGCCCGACGCTGGGCGCGCGGCAATGGACCACCCTGGCCAAATCCAAACTCTACGACGCCAGTTTCACGCACCGTTTCCGGCGTGCCAGCGTCCCCGTTTCAAACCTTACCCTGGAAACCCCATGACCACAGAGACCATTTTGCTGGTGGGCCACGGCTCACGCGAAGCCTCCGGCAACGAGGAAATCGAGCGCTTTGCCGCCCAATGGCGCCAGCGCCAGCCAGGCTGGCGCATTGAAGTCTGCTTCATCGAGTTTTCCGAGATCACCCTGAGCGAGGGCCTGCGCAGGGCGGCCACTGATGCACGCCGCGTGATGGTGGTGCCGCTGATTCTGAATGCGGCAGGCCACGTGAAGATGGACATTCCGCAGGCCATCGACGCGGCGCGCCTGCGTTTTCCGCAAGTGCAGTTCCTGTATGCCCCGCACCTGAGCGCCTGCGATCACATTCTCGGCGTGGTCAAACGCCGCCTCAAGTTCGCCATGCAGGGGCTCGATATGCCGGACCCGACGACCACCGGCGTGGTGATCCTGGGGCGCGGCTCATCGGACCGCCAGGCCAACGGCGAGATGGCCAAGATGGCGCGCTGGGTCATGGAGGAAACCGACCATGAGCTGGTGGACCTGGCCTTTACCGGCATCACCTATCCAAGACTGGAAAAAGTGGTGCAGCGCCAGCATCTGCTGGGCATGACGCAGGTGGTGGTGTTGCCGTATTACCTGTTCAACGGCACGTTGGTGGAGCGCATCAAGCGGCAGGTCGACAACCTGAAAACCCAGTACCCCACCATCCGCTTCACCTTAACCGCCTATTTCGGCTTTGAACGCGAGATTTTTGAGCTGCTGGAAGAGCGGGTTAACGACCTGAAACGCGGCGTGCCCGAGTCACGCATGCCGTGCGATGGCTGCAAGTACCGTGAGTTTGGCGTCGAAAACGGCATGGGGGGCCACCACCACGACGATGCGATGGCGCACCACCACGAGCATGAGCATGGTCACGACCATCCTCACGAACATGCGCACGCACACCCGCATGTTCAGGCCATCGTTCAGGTTCATCCGCACCCTCATTCGCATCAAGATGCCCATGAAAAGGCGCATGACCATGACCATCCTCACGAGCACGCCCACCCATGAGCACCGCCAACGTCATTACCGAACAGCTCACCGCTGCGGGCCGGGCCATTGAGCATGATTCGTTTGCGGTGATTGACCGCGAGGTCGCATCGCATGCCTATACACCGGCCCAATGGCCCATCGTGCGCCGCATGATCCACGCCAACGCCGACTTCGACTTCAACGGCCTGACCGACTTTCACCCTCGGGCGGTGGAGGCCGGCGTGGCCGCCGTCTTGTCGCGCGCGACCCGCGTGGTGGCCGATGTGGAAATGATCTGCGTGGGCTTGTCGGCGCCACGCCTGGGGCATTTCGGCATGGCCACGCACCAGTTCATCTCGGACGCTGACGTGATTGACGCCGCCAAGACCGAAGGGACCACCCGTGCCGTGCAGGCCATGCGCAAGGCTCACCGGCTGGGCCTGATCAATGGTGCCATCGTCGGCATCGGCAACGCGCCCACGGCGCTGATCGAGCTGGTGCGCCTGATCCACGAAGA
This sequence comes from Curvibacter sp. PD_MW3, assembly GCA_002633085.1. Lineage (GTDB taxonomy): Bacteria > Pseudomonadota > Gammaproteobacteria > Burkholderiales > Burkholderiaceae_C > Hylemonella. Next base: position 10,274 of record NSIV01000007.1, on the reverse strand, counting down.
GGGCGCACGCCCGGCGCTGGTGGTGGGCATGCCGGTGGGTTTTGTCTCAGCCGCCGAATCCAAGGACTTGATGGCCCTGGAAGCCGAGGTGCCCTGGGTCGTGATCCGTGGGCGCAAGGGCGGCTCCACCCTGGTGGTGGCAGCCATCCATGCCTTGCTCGGTTTGGCTGAGGCGAGGGAACTCGCCCCATGATGAAAAAAGACGCGCCCCGCGGCACCCGCACCGGTTTCACCACCGGTGCGTGTTCTGCTGCGGCGGCGCGTGCGGCGGTGATTGGCCTGGTCACAGGTCAGGTGCCCGACGCGGTGGAATGTCTGCTGCCCAATGGCGACCTTGTGACCTTCGCCGTGCAGGATGGCCGCGTAGATGGCGTGGGTGGGGGCGCATCGGCCCACGCCATGGTCATCAAGGATGCGGGCGACGACCCCGACTGCACCGACAAGGCGCATCTGACGGCCGATGTGCGGCTGCTGCCTGAGCGGCCGGGCGAGGTGCTGCTGCTCGGTGGCTCGGGTGTGGGCACCGTCACCCTGCCGGGCCTGGGCCTGGCGGTGGGTGGCCCGGCCATCAATCCGGTGCCCCGACGCAACATCGAGGCCAATGTGCGCGCCGCCGGTGCATCGCTGCTCGACGAGGCCGGTTTCGAGGTGACGATCTCGGTGCCCCAGGGCGAGCAGATGGCCAAGAAAACCACGAACGCGCGGCTGGGCATCCTGGGCGGCATATCCATCCTGGGCACCACTGGCATTGTCAAACCGTACTCCACCGCGGCCTGGCGCGCCAGCGTGGTGCAGGGCGTGCATGTGGCGGGCACGCTGCCCGAGGGCGTCGTGGTGCTCACCACCGGCGGGCGCACCGAAAAATTCGTGATGGAAGAACTGCCCCACCTGCCCGAGGCCGCATTCGTGCAGATGGGCGACTTTTTACGCTATGCCATGGGTGCGGCGGTGAAAGCGGGCTTGAAGAAGGTGGTGATCGGCGGCATGGTGGGCAAGCTCACCAAGATCGCGCAGGGCGAAACCATCACCCACGCGGGCCGCGCCGAGGTCGATACCGGCCTGCTGGCCGACATCGCGGCCGGCCTGGGCGCCGCGCCGGACGTCTGCGATGCCATCCGCCAGAACGAGACCGCGCGCTACGCCGGCGAGCGCATGGACGCGCTGGGGCTGGGCCAGGCGTTCCACACCGCGCTGGCGCAGCGCGTGATCCAGACCTTGCGCACGCGCTACCCCGATCAATTCGAACTGAAAGTGCTGGTCTGCGACTTCGACGGTCGCAAGATTGCGGAGGCTCCTTGAGCGATACAAATTTTGAAGAAAACTCCATCGAGCGTTGCCGCATTCTCGGCGTGCTGGACGACGGCGTCGCCAGCCTGGGACACGCGGCGCGGGCGCACCTGCAGCAGGCGCAGCTGGTGATCGGCGGGGCGCGGACGCTGCAATTGTTCGCGCAGCAGATCCCCCCGCGTGCGCAGCAGCGCGACCTGACCGGAGCCTTATCCCGGGTGCCCGAGTGGATTCGAGCCGCGCAGGCCGCGGGCCAGCGCGTGGTGGTGCTGGCCACAGGCGACCCGCTGTGCCACGGCATCGCCGCCTACCTGGCCTCGCGCCTGTGCATCGAGGCCATTGAGGTGCTGCCCAATGTCTCCACTTTGCAACTGGCTTGTGCGCGGCTGGGGTTGCCGTGGCAGGACATGAAATTCTCGTCCGTGCACAGCAAGGATGCAGGTGACTGGGTGGCCGGGTCCGACCCCGGTCACGGCCTGTACGCGCTCTTGCGCGACATCCGCCAGCATGACCGTCTGGCGGTGCTGACCAGCCCGGACAACACGCCCGACCGCATCGCCCGCATGCTGGTCACCGAAGGCCTGGCCGATGATTTCGAGATGGCCGTGGCCGAGCGCCTGTGCCAGCCCGAGGAGCGCGTCGTCAGCGGCCTCTCCATCGCGGCGGCGGCCAGCATTCCGTTTGCCGACCCCAACGTGGTGCTGCTGTGGCGCACCACCTTGCGCGCGCCGCAGGTGCTGTTCGGCCTGCCCGACGCCAGCTTCGAGCAGCGCCATCCAGAGAAAGGCCTGATCACCAAGAACGAGGTGCGCGCTGTCTCGCTGGCGCGCATGCAACTGCGCGCGGACAGCGTGGTGTGGGACATCGGCGCGGGCTCGGGCTCGGTCGGGCTGGAAGCGGCGCGGCTGTGCCGGCAGGGCCATGTCTACGCGATCGAGAAGAATGCGGACGACAGTGCCATCGTGCAGCGCAACCGCATGGCGATGGGTATCAGCAACCACACGCTGGTGCATGGCAAGGCTCCGGAAGGACTGCCCGCGTGGGCCGACCCGGACGCCGTCTTCATCGGTGGCTCGGGCGGTGAACTGGCCGGCTTGATCGCCCTGATCTTGCAGCGGCTCAAGCCCGGCGGCTGGCTGGTGATGAACTTTGTGACACTGGAAAACCTGGGAACCGCCGTGGAGACACTCAAAACCCTGGGCGCCGCGTGGGACGTGCTGCAACTGCAAGCCTCGCGCAGCAAACCCATTCTGCACATGAACCGCATGGCCGCTGAAAACCCGGTCTGGATTGTTTGTGCTCAAGCGGCAGGCGCAACGCCAGCAGGAGCCGAACATGCATAAGCCCGGCACACTCCATGGCGTGTCCCTGGGGCCGGGCGACCCCGGCCTGATCACGCGCCGCGCGTGGGCGCTGCTGGAACGCCGCGATGCGGTCTGGACCTACCCCGTGCGCAGCTTGCGCAAGGAGAGCTACGCGCTCGACATCGCCCTGCGCGCCGGGCTGGCGCTGCCCCCGCAACACCAGGCGCTGCTGTTTCCCATGACGCACGATGTGGAAAAGTTGGCGCGCCACTGGCTCAAGGCGGCCGAGACGGTTCGAGACCTGCTGGCGACGGGGCAGGACGTGTTGTTTCTGGTCGAAGGCGACGCCTCCACCTACGCCAGTTTTTGTTACCTTGCCCGCGTGCTGCGGGAGTTGGATGCCGGGGCGCAGATCGAGATCGTGCCCGGCGTCACCTCGTTCAACGCGGCCTGCGCCCGGCTGCAGATGCCGCTGTCCGAGCAGGACGACACCATCGCCATCGTGCCCGCCGCCTACGGCATTGCGGCGGTGGAGAAAATGCTGGACGACTTCGACACCCTGGTGCTGATGAAGGTCAAGCCGCTGCTCGATGACTTGATTGACCTGCTGGCGCGTCGTGGCTTGCTGCCGCACAGCCGCTTCATCGAGAAAGCCGGTTCCCCGGTGGAGCGGATTGTTCACAACGTGGCCGAACTCAAGGGCACCAAGGTCAATTATTTGTCACTCTTGCTGGTGAAAAACCCGAACCGCGAGCGCGGCGAGATGATTCGCGGCTGCCGCAAGAAAACCACCACCGAACTCGAAGAAGAAAATCAGGCATGACCACCATCACTACCACCATCACCCTGCCAGACACCGTCCTGGCAACCGAACAAGCGGTGCGCGTGGTACTGGTTGCCATCACCAAACACGGCGCGCAACAAACCGCCGATCTGGCCCGCCAGTTGCCACAAGCCAGCGTGTGCGTGGCCGACAAGTTCGCGCCGCTGATGGCTGGCCTGCCCAACCCGGTGCGCGCCTACGGCGGGGCTTTCCGCGACGAGATCGCCAAGTTGTTCGCCGACTTTGACCAGGTCGTTTTCTTCGTCTCGCTGGGCGCCGTGGTGCGCCTGACTGCTCCGCATCTGAAGAGCAAGGACGAAGACCCGGGCGTGGTGGTGGTCGATGACGCCGGGCAGTTTGTCATCCCCGTGCTGTCGGGTCATGTGGGCGGCGCCAACGCCATGGCCGAACAGCTTGCCGCGCTGCTGGGCGCCACCGCTGTACTGACCACGGCGTCCGACGTCGGCAAGACCATTCCCGTGGACATTCTGGGCCGCGAGCTGGGCTGGAAGGTCGAGGCGCCCAAGATCAATATCACCCGCGTGTCGGCCCATGTGGTCAACGGCGAGCCGATTGCCGTGGTGCAGGAAGCCGGTAGCCCGCACTGGTGGACCCGGCCCACGCCACTGCCAGTCAGCATTCACAAATTCGCGCGCATTGAGGACGTGGACCTGAACCACTTCAAGGCCGTGCTGTGGATCACCCACGCCGAGGTGCCTGCCGAACGCTGGCAGCAATTGAACGAGCGCCTGGTGGTGTACCGCCCGCCGCAAGGGCCGGGTGCATGAACCTCGTATTGATGCCAGTCGCCATCGGCCTGGGTTGCGACCGCGGCACGCCGCTGGCGACCGTGGTGCAGGCCCTGGATGCCGCGTTGGCGCAGGCCGGGCTGGCGCGCGAGCAGGTGCGCGTGCTGGCCAGCATCGAGGCCAAGCGCGACGAGGTCGCCTTTATTGAGCTGGCGGCGCAGGGCGGCTGGCCACTGCGTTTTTTCAGCGCCGCCGAGCTCGCCGCCGTGCCCGTGCCCAATCCCTCTGCCACCGTGCTGCGCCACATGGGAACACCCTCGGTGTCGGAGGCCGCCGCCTTGCTGGCGGGCCAGGCCACGGCGGCGCAGCTGCTCGTGGAAAAATTCAAACACAAGGGCGCCGATGGCCGCAATGCCACCGTTTCCATCGCCACGTACTCGTCCCCGCTGGTCTGACCTTCTTCACACCCATTTCCTCAACCGTTTTTTTACTCCAGGAGTTTTTATGAATGCTTCCACATCCCTCGTCACCGTCAACCCAACCACCGCTTCGGCTTCGGTGCCGGCACAGCTGGTCGCCGCGCTGTTGCTCGGCCTGGTGATGCTTTATGCCGTGGGCTTCAGCGAAGCCTCGGTGGCGCATAACGCCGCCCACGACGTGCGCCATGCCACTGGCCGACCCTGCCATTGAGACAGACCACACCCATGTTGTTTCGACGGTTATTTATATGCGCCCTGTTTGCAGGCTTGCTGACGGGGCTTTTTGACAGCGCCGTCCAGCGCTGGCAGGTGGTGCCGCTGATTCTGGCGGCCGAGGTATTTGAAGAGGCCGCTACACCGCCAAAGGCTGAGCATGCGCACGCCGATGGCGCCGCGCACAGTCACGGGCCGCAAGCCTGGGCGCCGCAAGACGGCCTGGAACGCACCGCCTACACCGTGCTGGCCAATGTGCTCAATGCTATTGGCTCGGCATTGCTGCTGATACCTTTGCTGGCCTTCTGGAACCGCCAGCGAGCGGGCCAACCCCTGGCGCTGCACAAAGGCTACGGCGCATCCGTGCGCTATGGCTTGCTGTGGGGGGCGGCGGGCTGGGTTTGTCTGTTTGCGTTACCTGCACTGGGGCAGCCCCCCGAGTTGCCGGGCATGCAGGCTGCTGCTTTGCAGGCGCGCCAGGTGTGGTGGACCCTGACCGTCGCCTGCGGTGCGGGGGGGCTGGCCATGCTGTGTCTGGTACAAGCCAAATGGCGGGTGCTGGGTCTGGGCCTGCTGGCGCTGCCTTTTGTCATCGGAGCGCCGCAACATGCGGGCAGTCCTTTTGCGGGAATGGAGGCTGACGTTGCGTTGCAAATGCAGCAGTTGGTTGCGCGTTTTGTTGTTGCAACCGCTGTCGCCAGCGCCCTGCAATGGCTGTTGTTGGGTACTTTATCTGCGTTGGCCGTGGCCCGCTGGCTAAGCCCCTTGTTGAATCCTGTGGCGCCTGCCACGCGCCTGGAAGGAACTGCATCATGAGCGGCGGAAAAATCATGCTGGTGGGCATCGGTCCCGGCAACTATTCCCACATGACACACCGTGCCTGCGAGGCCATTGCCGAAGCTGACGTGGTGGTCGGCTACGTCACCTACATCAAGTTGGTGGCCGATTTGCTGGAAGGCAAGGAAGTGATCCGCAAGGGCATGACCGAGGAGCTCGATCGCGCCGTCCATGCACTGGAGCGGGCCCGTGCGGGCAAGAAGGTGGCGCTGATCTCAAGCGGCGACGCGGGCGTGTATGGCATGGCCGGTCCGACTTACGAGGTGCTGTTCCAGGCGGGTTGGACGCCGGAGACTGACGTGGAAGTGGAGGTGATCCCCGGTGCCTCGGCCATCAACGCCTGCGCGGCGCTGGTGGGTGCGCCCCTCACGCACGACTTTTGCTCGATCTCTTTGTCCGACCTGCTGACGCCCTGGCCGGTGATTGCACGCCGCCTGGACGCCGTGGCCGCTGCTGATTTTGTGGTCGCGCTGTACAACCCCAAAAGTGGCCGGCGCACCCAGCAGATCGTGCAGGCGCAACAGCTGTTTTTGCGCCATCGCCGCCCTGACACCCCGGTGGTGGTGGTCAAGTCGGCTTACCGGCGCCGCGAGCACATTGAGTTCACCACGCTGGACAAGATGAGCGAGTGCGACATTGGCATGCTGAGCACGGTGCTGATTGGCAACAGCCACACCTTTGTGCGCCATGGCCTGATGGTCACGCCGCGCGGCTACGCCAACAAGTACGCGCTCGACGGCGACGGCAGCGCCCATGCAGGCGAAAAACGCGGGCGCTCGCTGTCCACCGGCCTGCTGGGCTGGACGGAAAACCTCCGCATCGACCACGCCGAGGGCGAGAGCATTGCCGCGCTGGCACAGCGTCACAGCTTGCCTGCGGACTACATTGAAATGGTGTTAAGCGCACCCGTAGAGGATGAAGCTGTTACTGCGGATGAGTCCGAAGAATGAGTGAGGTCGTCAAGCCAAAAATCGGCAGCTACAAACGCCATATCCTGATATGCACTGGCCCGCGCTGCACACAGGACGGGGCGGCCCAGGAACTGTTCGACAGCCTGGGCGACAAGTTCAAGGCGGCCGGGCTGCACGACGGTGATCTGCGCGTCAAGCGCAGCCGCGTCAGCTGCTTTGCCGCCTGCAAGGGCGGGCCGGTCATGTGTGTGCAGCCCGATGGCACCTGGTACTACAACGTCACCCCCGCCAATATGGACCGCATCATTGACCAGCATCTGGTTGGTGGGCAGCCCGTGACTGATCTGGTGTTTCACCAGGGACCGGGTGGCGGTCATGACGCCTGAGGCACAGGGGCACTCCAGCAGCGGGTTTGTGTCCATCGTGGGTGCAGGCCCGGGCCCGGTTGATTTGATGACCCTGCGGGCACTCGACCGGCTTCAGCGGGCCGAGGTGGTGGTGCATGACCGCCTGATCACGGCAGAGGTGCTGGCGCTGATACCCGAGGCCGCGCAGCGCGTGTATGTGGGCAAGGCGCTGGGCAATCACTCGGTGCCGCAAGAAGGCATCCATGCGCTGCTGGTCCAGCATGCGCGCCTGGGGCGACGCGTGGTTCGCCTCAAGGGCGGTGACCCCTATGTGTTTGGACGCGGGGGCGAAGAGGTGCAGGCCTTACAGGTCGAAGGAATTAGCTTTGAAGTCGTTCCGGGTGTCACCGCCGCCAGCGGTTGCTCGGCGGCGGCTGGTATTCCGTTAACCCATCGCGGTTTAGCCGGTAGCTGTGTTTTTCTGCCAGGCCATCTGGCTGATGACGAGGCCACGCACGACTGGCGTGCATTGGCGCGCCCGGGCCAAACCCGTGTGTTCTACATGGGCGTTCAGCGCTTGGCGCAAATTGCCCAACAGCTGATATCACACGGCCTGCCGCCGGATACCCCCGCCGCCATCGTGCGCGACGGCACCCGTGCTTCCCAAACCATCATCGCCACCGGACTGTGTAAGCTGGTGGCACGCGCTCCAGCCTACGGTCCCCAGCCAGGCTTGCTCATCATTGGCGAGACCGTACAACTGAGTCCTGAATACCATGCAAATTGAAACCCCGCCCCAAAACAAACCCTACGAAAAACCCGAGGGTGAGCGCCAGGGCCTTGTGATCGTCAACACCGGCGACGGCAAAGGAAAAAGCACCGCCGCCTTCGGACTGGCGCTGCGGGCCCACGGCCGTGGCAAGGCGGTCAAGATTTTCCAGTTCATGAAAGTGCCTAGCGCGCTTTGGCGAGCACCGCATGTTCGAGCAGCTCGGCATTCCGATTGGAATACGAAGGGACTTCCCACTTTCAGGTAACGGCATCGAGTGCCAAGATTGGTTTTTGTGGAAGTCAATCTGCAACCTTTGAAAGGAGAAGTCCCATGAACAAGATTACACGAGTGGGTGCCGATTTGGCAAAGCAAGTCATTCAAGTTCACGCCGTGGATGCGGCGGGCCAACGGATCACGAGTCGAGCGCTGGTGCCGGGCAAGTTCATGGCCTGGTGCGCCCAGTTGCCGCCTGGTTGCCTGGTCGCCATGGAGGCCAGCTCCAGCGCCCACCACTGGGCCCGCCGGCTGATTGCCCTGGGGCTCGACGCACGCATCATCGCCGCCCATCTGGTGGCACCCTACCGGCTGCAAGGCAAAAGCGGCAAGAACGACGCCAACGATGCCGCTGCTATCTGCGAAGCGGCCAGCCGCCCGCAGATGCACTTCGTTCCCGTCAAAAGCGTTGAGCAGCAAAGCATGCTGTGCATCCACCGCCTGCGCGAAGGCTTCAAGGAGGAACGCACCGCCTGCATCAACCGCATCCGTGGCCTGCTGGCCGAGTTTGGCTTGGTGTTCCCGCAACAGCCGGCCGCGCTGCGCCTGGCGCTGCCGGACGTGATGGAAGATGCCAGCAACGAGCTGGGCGCCCAGGCCCGGCTGGCGCTGCAACGCGCCTTGATGCAATGGCAAGAGCTCGATGGCCATCTGGCCTGGTGCGACGAACGTATCGCGGCCCACCTCAAAGACAGCGCGCAGGCGCGCCAAGCCGGGCAGTTGCTGGGGGTGGGGCCGGTTACTGCTTCTGCGGTGGTGGCGAGCGTGGGCGACTTCAAGCAGTTCAGGAACGGCGCGCAGTTTGGCGCCTGGCTGGGCTTGGTGCCCCGGCAGAACTCCAGTGGCGGCAAGAACCATCTGGGGGCCATCACCAAGCGGGGTGACATGTATCTACGCATGCTCTTGATCCAGGGCGCCAAGTCGGCGGTGATGACCGCGCACAGGCGCGATGATCCGATCTCCATGTGGGCGTATCAGTTGCGCGAGAGGTCAGGCTGGCAAAAAGCGGTGGTGGCGCTGGCCAACAAGAACGCCCGAATTCTGTGGGCGGTGTTCGTGCGGGGCACGCCGTTCGATGCGCACCATGTGAGCGTCAAACCAGCTTGAGCGGGGTGCACCGATTTCCTTGCAAGACGTGAAGCCGGAGATGCAAAAAACAGGTCAGACCGGCAGCGGGCAAGCTTGTCCCTCGAAGCATAACCGTGCCGCATTTGGAAGCATAACTGTACCGGGTACGTGTTTTTGCCCTTGAAGGGCGGATGCGCTGCTTGTTGATTACCCTGGGCATCACTGAGGTTCAATATGACTCGAATGCACAATCCACCGCACCCAGGCAAAGTCCTCCGGGAGTATTTAGGCAGCACATCCGTGACGAAAGCTGCCGCAAATCTCGGCGTACACCGAGTAACTTTGTCTCGCGTTCTCACCTGCTCTTCGGGCATTTCGGCTGATATGGCCTACCGGCTGGGCGATGCCTTTGGCACCAGTGCGGAGCTATGGGGCGGCATGCAATTGCAGTACAACTTGTACCAAGCAGGTAAGGCCAAACGACCCAAGATTAAGAAGTTGAGGCAGCTGCATACAAATGCGCGGTAGCCTAACCGTTGCAATTAATCACCTGAATTAAGGTGATTAATTGGGAATTTCTTATTTTTCGCCTGATAATGGGCTGAAATGTACGACCATCGAACCAGCGAAGAGTTAGAGGCGGAACTTGGCGAACAGCTTCGCGCTGCCAGGGTGCGCAATAACGTTAGTCAGGCAACGCTGGCCAAACAGGCAGGGGTGGCGGTCACCGCGCTGAGGCGCCTTGAGCTCGGCCAAGGCGCGACGGTTTCAACTCTGGTGTCCGTAGTGCGTGTCTTGGGCCGGCAGACTTGGCTGGATAGTCTGCAACCCGCAGTGACTATCAGTCCATTGCAGATGCTCAAGTCCACGCGCCAACGGCAGCGTGCGGGATCGCCGCACAAATCAAAACCTACCGTCGCCTGAAAAAGGGGGTGGCGCTGCCAGTGTTCGATGGGTGTTTGAGATGCCAATACAAGGCTGTCTTGACAGCGCTGGCAGATGGTGGTTCAAGCTGCGAAGGTTTGCACACGCCATGAAGTAGATATGACTTAAGGCGCATTTGCAGTGTCTCCTCGACATCCTCAAGCTGATGGTGATATGTTGAATTTTTTTGTGGAAAAAATCCAGATCAGGGAGTTGTGAATCCCGTCTGGCCGAGGGTGTCCCGAATTTTGTGTAAACGGGGCGAGCGTTAATTCTTGGGCATTCTC
>NSIV01000006.1 GCA_002633085.1 Curvibacter sp. PD_MW3 | reverse complement strand
GGGTGGGGGTGGCGGTGGCCAGCGCCGTGGTGGGCGCGGCCGCTGATTGCCGGTGCTTGCGACGGCCAACGGGCTGTCTACAGAGGGGAATATTTGCCCTAGTCACAGGCTTGACGTCCTTACAGGTTAAAATACAAAGCTTTGCCCAATGGGTAGAAACTGAACACCAATAACTCAGGAAAATCACATGTCTATCGAACGTACTCTTTCCATCATCAAGCCCGATGCCGTCGCCAAGAACGTGATTGGTCAGATCTATGCGCGCTTTGAAGCTGCCGGCCTGAAGGTTGTCGCTGCCAAGATGGCTCATCTGTCCCGCCGTGAAGCAGAAGCGTTCTATGCAGTGCACAAAGAGCGCCCCTTCTTCAAGGATCTGGTCGATTTCATGATTTCCGGCCCGGTGATGATCCAGGCGCTGGAAGGCGAAGGCGCCATTCTGAAGAACCGTGACCTGATGGGCGCGACCGATCCCAAGAAGGCTGCTCCCGGTACGATCCGCGCCGATTTCGCCGACAGCATTGATGCCAACGCAGTGCATGGCTCCGATGCCGCCGAAACGGCTGCTGTGGAAGTGGCTTTCTTCTTCCCCGGCATGAACGTTTATTCGCGATAAACATGAAATGACGGCCAATCTGCTCGATTTTGACCTCGAGGGTTTGGCCCTTTTCTGCGAGCGGCTGGGGGAAAAGCGCTTTCGCGCCACCCAGCTGTTTCGCTGGATTCATCAAAAAGGGGCTTCCAGTTTCGGCGAAATGACCGATCTGGCGAAATCCCTGCGGGAGAAGCTTGCGACAACGGCCCATATCAAGGGGCTGGATGTCATCTCCCGGCAAATTTCCGCTGACGGCACCATCAAGTGGTTGTTTGATGTGGGCGACGGTAATGCTGTCGAAGCAGTTTTCATTCCCGAGGAAGATCGCGGCACGCTGTGTGTGTCGTCCCAGGCCGGCTGTGCGGTGGGATGTCGCTTCTGCTCCACCGGCCACCAGGGCTTCAGTCGCAACCTGACAACGGGCGAGATCATTGCGCAGCTCTGGTTCGCCGAGCATTTCCTGCGCAAGCATCTCGGACGGCAAGACCGCATCATCACCAACGTGGTGATGATGGGCATGGGGGAGCCCCTGCAGAACTACAACGAACTGATTCCGGCCTTGCGCATCATGTTGGACGACCACGGCTACGGTCTGTCGCGCCGTCGCGTGACGGTATCGACCTCGGGTGTGGTGCCGATGATGGACCGTCTGGCGCAGGATTGCCCGGTGGCGCTGGCGGTGTCCTTGCATGCCCCCAACGACGCCTTGCGCGACAACCTGGTTCCGTTGAACCGCAAATACCCGATTGCCGAGTTGATGGCGGCATGCAACCGCTATTTGGCCCATGCGCCGCGCGATTTCATTACCTTTGAATACTGCATGCTCGATGGGGTGAACGACCAACCCGAACATGCGCAGCAATTGATTGCATTGGTACGCCAGTACGCGACTGGAGGCGTCTGGTGCAAATTCAATCTGATCCCCTTCAATCCATTCCCGCAGTCGGGGCTGGTGCGGTCGCCGCAAAACCAGGTGCTCGCCTTTGCCAAAATCCTCTCAGATGCTGGTATCGTGACAACCGTGCGTAAAACACGTGGCGACGACATCGATGCAGCCTGCGGGCAGTTGGCGGGCGATGTCAAGGACCGCACACGGGTGAGTGAGCGAATTAACCAGCAGCGTACCGTGATGCTCAAGCCCGTGATGTCGCGAGACCGGAAACCGGAGGAGATCTAAGGCATGAAAATGAGCGAGACAGGTTCGCGGCAGATGGCTATGCGCTTTTGGGGCGCCTGTCTGGCATTGGTGGCCATCATGGGCCTGTCCGGCTGTGCCACCACGGGGGACGGGGCGACGAATGGTAGCCATGCGGATATCGTGACGGACTCAGATGAGCCCGAGGTTCGCAAGCGGGCTCGCATTCGACTGGAATTGGCCATTGGCTATTTCGAGCAGGGGCAGACCACTGTCGCCTTGGACGAAATCAAGCAGGCGCTGGTCGTGGATCCGGCGTATGCCGAAGCCTACAACCTGCGTGGTCTGATCTACATGCGTTTGAATGACCTGCGGCTTGCAGAGGACAGCTTCCGCCGGGCCATGGCGCTCAACCCTCGCGATGCCAATGTGACGCATAACTATGGCTGGTTGCTGTGCCAGCAGGCTCGTTACACCGAGTCTTTCCAGGCTTTTACGCAGGCGATTGCCAATCCGACCTACGGCGGACGTGCCAAGACCTGGATGGCCCAAGGGCTGTGTCAGGTCAGAGCGGGGCAACGAGCCGAGGCCGAGTACAGCCTGACCAAGTCCTATGAGCTTGATGCTGCCAATCCCGTCACGGGCTACAACCTGGCGACGCTGCTGTTCCAGCGTGGTGAGTTGACGCGTGCCCAGTTCTACATTCGGCGCCTGAACAACAGCGAGATGGCCAATGCGGAGTCCTTATGGCTGGGGATCAAGATCGAACAACGTTTAAATAACCGTGAGGCCAGGGAGCAACTGGCCGCACAACTCAAGAAGCGCTATCCACAGTCGCGCGAAGTCGAGGCCTATGAGCGAGGGGCATTCAATGAGTGAGGAACAAGAGCTGACGCCGGAAACCGAAGCAGCCACCGAGGGTGACGCTGCGGCTCCGCAGGTGACGGCAGGCGAACTGCTGCGACAGGCGCGTGAGGCAGCCGGTCTGCATGTGGCGGCGTTGGCGGTATCCATGAAGGTGCCGGTCAAGAAATTGGAGGCCCTGGAGGCCGACCGGCTCGACCTGCTGCCGGATGCGGTATTTGTACGGGCCTTGGCTTCCAGCGTCTGCCGGACGCTGAAAATCGATCCCGCTCCTGTGTTGGCGTTGCTGCCGCAAACGACGGCGCCCCAGCTCCGGCCCGACGAGTGGGGCATCAATGCACCGTTTCGCGCGCCAGGTGATGCGGCCACGACGTCCTTGCGGGATCAGATCTCCCGGCCTGGTGTACTGGCGGCATTGGCGATTCTGGCGGCAGCCCTGGTATTGATCTTCTTTCCTTCCATGGAGCGAAAGGAAGCCACCTCGTCCGAGGTGGTGCTTGCCACACCGACGCCGGCCAATGAGACGACGTCAGCACCTGCTCCGACCGAGAAACCGGTTGAAAATCCTCTTCCCGCACCCGCGGCTCCGGCGCTGGTTGAACCGCCGGTGGCGTCTCCTCAGGTGCCGCCTGCACCCGTTGTGTCTCCTGTGGTGACAACGCCAGCGCCGCCGGCTCCCGTCAGTGCTGCCGTGGCAGCGCCTCAAGTTGGGGCGCCTGGCAGTGGTGTGCTGGGCTTCAAGGCACGTGGACCGTCCTGGGTCGAGGTCACGGATGCGCAGGGCGTGATCCAACTGCGGCGCACGTTGGCGACTGGCGAAACGGTGAATGTTTCGGGTGCGTTGCCCCTGTCGGTGGTGATTGGGCGTGCCGATGTCACAGAAGTCCAGGTCCGAGGAAAACCGTTCAATCTGGACGCCGTCGTTCGCGAGAATGTGGCTCGTTTCGAGGTGAAGTAAGGTGCAGTCCTGTTTTCCGATTGATCAGGCCGCGCCGAAATCGCGCCGTACACGTCAGGTTCCCGTGAGTTGGGGCGCGCGGGTTGTCACCGTGGGTGGTGATGCCCCGGTGCGCGTTCAATCCATGACGAACACCGATACAGTGGATGTCATCGGGACGGCGATCCAGGTCAAGGAACTGGCCCTGGCGGGTTCCGAGATGGTGCGTCTCACGGTGAATACGCCCGAAGCCGCTCAGGCGGTGCCTCACATCCGCGAACAGCTCGACCGCATGGGCATTGATGTGCCGCTGATTGGCGACTTCCATTACAACGGCCATACCTTGTTGACGGCGTATCCCGCTTGTGCCGAGACGCTGTCCAAGTACCGTATCAATCCCGGCAATGTGGGCAAGGGAGACAAGCGTGATCGCCAATTCGGACAGATGATCGAAGTGGCCATGCGCTGGAACAAGCCGGTGCGCATTGGCGTCAATTGGGGAAGCCTGGACCAAGAGCTGCTGGCGAGTTTGATGGACGAGAACAGCCGCCGGCCCGAACCGTGGGATGCCAAGGCGGTGATGTACGAAGCGCTCATCACCTCGGCCATTGACTCGGCGCGCTTTGCGCAAAGCATGGGGATGTCGGCTGAGCAGATCATCTTGTCCTGCAAGGTTAGCGGTGTCCAGGATCTGATTTCCGTTTATCGCGAGTTGTCCAAGCGCTGCGACTACGCGCTGCACTTGGGCCTGACCGAGGCTGGCATGGGGACCAAGGGGACGGTTGCGTCCGCCACGGCGCTTTCCATCCTGTTGCAGGAAGGCATTGGCGACACCATTCGCGTCTCGCTCACACCGCAGCCGGGTGAGGCGCGTACGCAAGAAGTGGTGATTGCTTCCGAGATCCTGCAGGCATTGGGCTTGCGCACTTTCGTGCCCAGCGTCACAGCGTGCCCCGGCTGTGGCCGAACGACCAGCACCACATTTCAGGTATTGGCCAAACAGATCGATGATTTTCTGCGCGCGCAGATGCCGGTTTGGCGCAAGCAGTACCCGGGCGTTGAAGCGCTCAAGGTTGCAGTCATGGGATGTATCGTCAATGGACCGGGTGAGAGCAAGCATGCCGATATCGGCATCAGCCTGCCCGGTACGGGAGAGGCACCGGCTGCACCGGTATTCATTGATGGCGAAAAGCGAATGACCTTGCGCGGTGATGCCATTGCGCGCGATTTCCAGCAAGTGGTCGAAACCTATATCGAGAACCGTTTCGGTGCCCGCAGGGTATCTGAAGCTGCCTGAACAGATTCATGACAGAAAAGAAGATGGCCGCCAAGGCCGAGAAGCTGACCGCCGTCAAAGGCATGAACGACATCCTGCCCCCGGATTCTGCCCGCTGGGAGTGGTTGGAGGAGCAGGTTCGTACGCTGATGGCGAGCTATGCCTACAGCAACATTCGAACACCCATAGTTGAACCCACGCCGCTGTTCATCCGCGGTCTTGGGGAAGTGACCGATATTGTCGAGAAGGAGATGTACTCTTTCGAGGATCGCCTGAATGGCGAGCACCTGACGTTGCGGCCTGAGTGCACCGCTGGCGTGGTGCGTGCGGTGGTCGAACATTCCATGCTGTATGACGGCGGCAAGCGTCTGTATTACATGGGCCCGATGTTCCGCCATGAGCGACCGCAACGCGGGCGCTACCGCCAGTTCCATCAGGTGGGTGCCGAGGCGCTGGGTTTTGCCGGTGCCGAAATCGACGCCGAGTTGATTCTGCTGGCCGCTGCGCTCTGGAAAACGCTGGGGTTGAGCGATGTGCGCCTGGAACTCAACAGCCTGGGGCAGCCGGAAGAGCGCAAACAGCACCGCGCAGCGCTGATTGCCTATTTCGAACAGCATGCAGACCAGCTCGATGAAGAGGCTCGTCGTCGTCTGCACCTGAATCCGTTGCGTATTCTGGATACCAAAAATCCAGCGATGCAGGCATTGGTGGAGGCAGCACCCAAGCTGCTCAATTTCCTGGGTGAAGCCTCTCTGGCCCATTTCAACCAGGTGCGTGCCATGCTCGATGCCAATGGCGTGGCCTACAGCATCAATCCGCGGCTGGTGCGCGGCATGGACTACTACAACCTGACAGTGTTCGAGTTCATCACGACGCGGCTGGGTTCGCAAGGCACGATCTGCGGCGGCGGGCGTTATGACTATTTGATTGAACAGATTGGCGGCAAGCCGGCGCCCGCCGTTGGCTGGGCTTTGGGGGTGGAGCGCGTGCTCGAACTCCTGAAAGAGCAAGGCACGATCAATCCCGCTCCGACTCTGGATGCCTATGCCATTGTTCCCGACGTCGCGGCACTGCCGACGGCCATGGCATGCCTTCAGGCCCTGCGAGCCGCGGGCGTACGTGTGCAAATGCATGCCGGCACCGGTGAGGGCATGGGCAGCATGAAGTCCCAGTTCAAACGGGCTGATGCCAGCGGCGCCTTCTACGCCTTGATTTTCGGCGCTGATGAACTGGCGCAAAACCAGGTCACCCTCAAAGCCCTGCGCGACGGCAGTGGCGCACAGTCGACGCATTCGTTGGCGAACGTTGCCGATTGGGCGTCCCACCTACAATCGCGGTCTTGAAAGTAATACTTCCCATGGCACATCTCGATCTCGAAGAACAAGAGCAACTTGATCAGCTCAAGCATTTCTGGCGTCAATATGGCAACCCGATCACCTGGGCTCTCATCGCGGTGCTGGCGGCCGTTGCCGGCTGGAACCTGTACCAGTATTGGCAGCGCAGCCAGGCAACCCAGGCGGCTGCCATGTACGACGAGGTGGAGCGCATTGCCGTAACGGGGGATGTGGCCAAGCTGGAGCGTGCCCTGGGTGACATGAAAGACAAATTCGCCTCCACCACCTATGCCCAGCAGGCTGGACTGCTGGCTGCCAAGGTCTACGTGGATGCCGGCAAGCTGGATGCGGCCAAGGGCGCCTTGCTGGGGGTTGCTGAGAAGTCTTCAGATGAAGGCTACCAGGCGGTTGCCCGTCTGCGTCTGGCGAGTGTGCTGATTGAAACAAAAGCGTATGACGAGGCCCTCAAGCAGTTGGCTGGCAATTTCCCTGCTGACTTCGCTTCTTTGGCCGCTGATCGACGTGGAGACGTCTATCTGGCGCAGGGGAAAAAAACCGAGGCAGTCACTGAATACCTCAAGGCCTACAAGGGCTTGGGCGAGGGCAGTGAATACCGACGCCTGATCGATGTCAAGCTGGCTGCACTCGGCACCAGCGTCCAGGCCGACCAAGCCGCAGGGGGCGTCAAGTGAGTCAAATGTCGCATGGATTTTCCCGTGTGGTCCGCCATGCGCTGGTGACCGCCCTGGTGGTGTTCTTGGTGGCGTGCTCCAGCGCGCCGTCAAAGCCGAAACCGGCCGAGTTGCCGCCTGGCGTTGATCTGCTCGGCGTGCGCCAAGTTTGGGTTAGCAAGATCGCAGAGGTGAGCTTGCCGCTGGACGTGCGGGTGGTGGACCAACGTCTGGCGGTGGCCGCGTCGAATGGTACGGTGGCGGTGCTGGATGCCAGCAATGGCGCTGACGTCTGGCGCCTCTCGCTGGGAAGTCCCTTGAGTGCAGGGGTTGGCTACGATGGCCAACGTGCTGCCGTCATCACCCTGGGCAACGAGGTCGTGGCCCTGGAGGCCGGGCGTGAAATTTGGCGCCAGCGTCTCAATGCGGTCAGTTTGACAGCGCCCTTGGTGGCGGGAGGTCGGGTCTTTGTGCTCGGGGCAGACCGCACAGTCAGCGCATTTGATGGTCAATCTGGCCGTCGCTTGTGGCAGCAGCAACGCACGGGAGAGGCCTTGGTGCTGCGTCAGGCCGGCGTGTTGCTGGCCGTGGGTGACACGCTGGTGGTGGGCTTGTCGGGCAAGCTGGTTGGCTTGAATCCGCTCAACGGCAGCGTGCGCTGGGAAGCTGCCATTGCCTCACCGCGCGGCGTGAACGATATTGAGCGCCTGGTGGATTTGGTGGCCGGTGTCAGCCGCGAGGGCTCGGTGATTTGCACGCGCGCTTTCCAGGCGGCTGTTGGTTGCGTGGATGCGGCACGTGGCACCGTCTTGTGGACCAAGTCGGCAACCGGGGCCACAGGGGTGCGGGGCGACCGTGACTTCATTTTTGGTGCGGAGGCCGATGGCACGGTTGTGGCTTGGCGTCGTGCCGATGGTGAGCGCGCCTGGGCGCAGGAGATTTTGCGCTACCGTAACCTGGGGGCACCCTTGGCCGCGGGACGTTCCGTGGTGGTGGGGGATGGTACCGGCTTGGTGCATTTCCTCTCGCGCGAAGATGGCTCGCCCATGGCCCGCGTCAGCACGGACGGAACGGCGATCATCGCCGCGCCGGTGCTGGCCGGCAATACGCTGGTGGTCGTGACGCGCGGTGGCGGCGTCTTTGGCTTCCGGCCTGAATAAAACAAGGCTTTTCTGCATGAAACCGGTCCTGGCCCTCGTTGGCCGCCCAAACGTCGGTAAATCGACGCTGTTCAACCGGCTCACCAAGTCGCGCGATGCCATCGTGGCTGACTTTGCAGGCTTGACGCGCGATCGCCATTACGGCAACGGCAAATTGGGCAAGCACGAGTTCATCGTCATCGATACCGGTGGCTTCGAGCCGGATGCTGGCGCTGGCATCTACAAGGAAATGGCCAAGCAGACGCGCCAAGCCGTGGCCGAGGCCGATGTGGTGATTTTTGTGGTCGATGCCCGTCAGGGGGTGTCGGCGCAGGATCATGATATTGCCAGCTACCTGCGCCGCCTGGGCAAGCCTTGCGTGCTGGTGGCCAACAAGGCTGAAGGCATGAAGGAGGGCGTTCAGCTTGCCGAGTTCTTCGAGCTCGGCCTGGGCGAGGTCTACCCGGTTTCGGCGGCCCATGGCCAAGGCATCCGCTCCCTGGTGGAGTTGGCTCTTGAGCCACTCAATCTGCCGGATCCGGATGAAGAAGAGGAAGCGCGCGATCCTGGCCTCATCAAGCTGGCGGTGGCTGGTCGGCCCAATGTTGGCAAATCAACCCTCATCAACACCTGGCTTGGCGAGGAGCGCTTGGTGGCGTTCGATATGCCGGGTACCACGCGCGATGCCATCAGCGTGCCCTTTGAGCGCAACGGTCAGCGTTTCGAGTTGATCGACACGGCCGGGCTGCGCCGCAAGGGCAAGGTGTTTGAAGCCATCGAGAAGTTCTCCGTGGTCAAGACCCTGCAGGCCATCGAATCGGCCAATGTGGTGTTGCTGCTGCTGGACGCGACGCAAGGCGTCACCGATCAGGATGCCCACATTGCCGGCTACATCCTGGAAAGCGGTCGTGCCGTGGTGCTGGCGGTCAACAAGTGGGATGCGGTGGATGAGTACCAGCGCGAACTGTTGCAGCGCTCCATCGAGACCCGGTTGTCCTTTCTCAAGTTTGCGGATCTGCATCACATTTCCGCCAAGAAGCGGCAGGGATTGGGGCCGGTGTGGACCTCCATCATTCAGGCGCACAAGTCGGCCAACTGCAAGATGCCCACGCCGGTGCTGACGCGCCTGCTGCAGGAAGCGGTGCAGTTTCAGACGCCCAAAAAGACGGGTATCTACAGGCCGAAATTGCGGTATGCCCATCAGGGCGGGATGAACCCGCCGCTGGTTGTGGTTCACGGCAACTCGCTGGAGCACGTGACCGATGCCTACAAACGGTTCCTGGAAGGTCGAATTCGCAAAGAGTTCAATCTGGTCGGGACACCGTTGCGCATTGAGATGAAAACTTCACACAATCCCTACGCGGATAAGGAAAACGGCTAGTTTCCGCCCCTCCGTGAGGCTTTACCTCATCAGCCCACCATGAAGCAGCCCGCTGTGGTAAGGTGGCAACTTCTACAAAACTTTTGAACACGGAGAATATCGTGAGCAATAACAAAGGTCAGCTTTTGCAAGACCCCTTTCTGAACGCGCTGCGCCGCGAGCATGTGCCGGTGTCCATCTACCTCGTCAACGGTATCAAGCTGCAAGGTCAGATTGAGTCGTTTGACCAGTATGTCGTGCTGCTGCGCAACACGGTCACGCAGATGGTTTACAAGCACGCGATCTCCACCATCGTGCCGGGTCGCGCCGTCAATTTCGCAACCGGTGAAGCCGAGCCGTCTGCCGGCACCCCTTGATGCCATGGGGGGCGCGGACGCCTGAGAGACGATTTTTTTCTGAGCCTGTTTCCAGGCTGCGCTCCATTTGACTGATTTGCCCGACAAAACCCCGGCCCCGACCATTCTGGTGGGGGTGGACTTTGGTCTACCTCATTTTGACGCCGAACTCGAAGAGTTGGGCTTGCTGGCTGAAACCGCGGGCCTGAAACCGGTTGCACGCCTGACCTGCAAACGCCGGGCGCCTGATGCCGCCCTGTTTGTGGGCAGCGGCAAGGCCGACGAGATCAAGCTGCTGGCGCAGCAACTCGGTGCTGCCGAGGTGCTGTTCGACCAGAGTCTGAGTCCAGCACAACAGCGCAACCTCGAGCGTCATCTGGAGCTGCCGGTCAACGACCGCACTTTGCTCATTCTGGAAATCTTTGCCCAGCGTGCGCGCAGCCACGAAGGCAAACTGCAGGTCGAACTGGCGCGGCTGCAATACCTCAGCACCCGGCTGGTGCGGCGCTGGTCCCACCTGGAGCGCCAGACCGGCGGTGCCGGTGTGCGGGGTGGCCCGGGCGAGAAGCAGATCGAGCTGGACCGCCGCATGATCAATGAGTCCATCAAGCGGACCAAGGAGCGACTGGTCAAGGTCAAGCGCCAGCGCCAGACCCAGCGGCGCCAGCGCGAGCGCCGTGAGGCTTTCAATATTTCGCTGGTGGGGTACACCAACGCCGGCAAATCCACGCTGTTCAATGCGCTCGTGAAGGCGCGCGCCTACGCGGCCGACCAGTTGTTTGCCACGCTTGATACGACGACACGTCAGCTGTATCTGGCGGATGCCGCAGGCCCTTCTGGCTCGGCCGGGCGCTCGGTTTCCCTGTCGGATACGGTGGGGTTCATCCGCGATCTGCCGCACGGTCTGATTGACGCCTTCCAAGCCACACTGCAGGAGGCGGTTGATGCCGATCTGCTGCTGCATGTGGTCGATGCCGCCAATCCGAATTATCCTGAGCAGATTGCGGAAGTGCAGCGCGTGCTGGCCGAAATCGGAGCCGCTGATATTCCGCAGGTGCTGGTCTTCAACAAGCTCGACGCACTCGATGAGGAGCGCCGTCCGGTGCAGCTTGAAGACACCTATGACCTGGATGGCGTGGCAACGCCCCGCATCTTTGCCAGCGCGCGCAAGGGGCTGGGGCTGCAGGCCTTGCGCCAGCTGCTGGCGCGCCGCGCGAGCGAGGCCGGACGGGAATTTCCGGAAAGGGTGGAGGCACTTTCCGCCGAAAATCATCCAAGCGATTCCTGATTGGGCACAATCCAGCCAGAGACCTAGAAGAGACGAAACGATGAAACTCCAATTAAGCGCCTTTCGCTGGGCGGCATGGTCAGGCCGAATCCGGGGCATGTTCAATCTGAACGATCCCCGCTGGGGCCGTGGCGACGACAAACCGGCCGACAACAGCAAGCCTGAGCCGTCCCGGCCTGAGTCCGATGTGCCGCCGCCAAGCAGCGGTCAGGGGCGGGGCCAGAACCAGGGACCTAACCAGGGACCTCCGGACCTGGACGAACTGTGGCGTGATTTCAACCGCAAGCTCGGAGGCCTCTTTGGGGGCAGCTCGGGTCGCGGTGGTCGTCCGAGCAACAATGGTGGTGGCACGGGCGGCGGCTTCCAGCCCGATATGAAGAATGCCGGCTTGGGCATTGGCCTGATTGCCGGGGTCGCTGTGCTGATCTGGCTCGGCACGGGCTTTTTCATCGTGCAGGAAGGCCAGCAGGCCGTGATCACCCAGTTCGGCCGCTACAAGTCCACGGTCGGGGCCGGTTTCAACTGGCGCCTGCCGTACCCGATCCAACGTCATGAGCTGGTGTTCGTGACCCAGATCCGCTCCGTGGACGTGGGACGTGACACCGTGATCAAGGCCACCGGCCTGCGCGAGTCGGCCATGCTGACCGAAGACGAGAACATCGTCGAGATCAAGTTCGCCGTGCAGTACCGACTCAACGACGCGCGGGCCTTCCTGTTCGAGAGCAAGAGCCCGAGCGAGGCAGTGGTGCAGGCGGCTGAGACCGCTGTGCGCGAAGTGGTGGGCAAGATGAAGATGGATTCGGCGCTGTCTGAAGAGCGCGACCAGATCGCACCGCGTGTGCGCCAGCTGATGCAGACCATCCTGGACCGCTACAAGGTCGGTATTGAAGTCGTCGGCATCAACCTGCAACAAGGCGGTGTGCGTCCGCCCGAGCAGGTGCAGGCGGCCTTTGACGATGTGCTCAAGGCCGGCCAGGAGCGTGAGCGTGCCAAGAATGAGGCGCAGGCGTACGCCAATGACGTGGTGCCGCGCGCGCTCGGTACTGCTTCGCGCCTGAAGGAAGAGGCTGAGGCCTACAAGTCGCGCATCGTGGCGCAGGCCCAGGGTGATGCGCAGCGTTTCCGTTCCATCCTGACCGAGTACCAGAAGGCGCCGCAGGTCACGCGCGACCGCCTCTACCTGGAGACCATGCAGCAGATCTATGGCAACGTCACCAAGGTGCTGGTCGATTCCAAGCAAGGGTCGAATCTGCTGTACCTGCCGCTGGACAAGATCATGCAGCTGAGCGCCAGTGAAGCCGCTGCGCAGCCTGCCGCTGCGCCGGCAGCGCCCGTCGTCCCGACGCTGCCTGCGACCTCGCCGCTCGATGCCCGCACCCGCGACGGTGCCCGCTCGCGTGACCGTGAAACCCGATAGGAGCCCAGAATGAACCGGGTTGGATTTGCAATTTCTTCGTTGCTGGTGCTGTTGGCGCTGGCGAGTTCCATGCTGTTCGTGGTCGATCAGCGGCAGTTTGGCGTGGTGTATGCCTTGGGTCAGATCAAGGACGTCATCACCGAGCCGGGGCTGAACATCAAGCTGCCGCCGCCGTTCCAGAACGTGACCTACATCGACAAGCGCTTGTTGACGCTCGACAGCACGGACACCGAGCCGATGCTGACGGCCGAGAAGCAGCGTGTCGTGATCGACTGGTACGTGCGTTGGCGCATCACCGACCCGACCGAATACATCCGCAACGTTGGCCTGAATGAGGCGGCTGGCGCCAGCCAGCTCAACCGCGTGGTGCGCAATGCTTTCCAGGAGGAAATCAACAAGCGCACGGTGAAGGAGCTGCTGTCGCTCAAGCGCGAAGCCCTGACAGCCGACGTCAAGGCTGAGGTGCTGGAGAAGGTTCGCGGCGCCAAGCCCTGGGGTGTGGACGTGGTGGATGTCCGCATCACGCGGGCTGATTACGTCGATGCCATCACCGAGTCGGTGTACCGCCGCATGGAGGCCGAGCGCAAGCGGGTGGCCAACGAGCTGCGTTCCACCGGCGGCGCCGAAGGCGAGAAGATCCGTGCCGATGCCGATCGCCAGCGTGAGGTGACGATTGCCAACGCCTACCGCGATGCGCAGAAGGTCAAGGGCGAGGGCGATGCCGAAGCGGCACGCATCTATGCCGAGGCTTTTGGCCGTGACCCCTCGTTTGCCCAGTTCTATCGAAGCCTGGAGGCCTACAAGGCCAGCTTCTCCAAGAAGAGCGATGTGATGGTGCTGGACCCGTCGTCCTCGGAGTTCTTCAAGGTCTTCCGTGGCGCGGCGGCACCGGCGGCCGCGAAAAAGTAAAGCGTGGACGCCGATTCCTTCTGGCTGGCCATGGCCCTGGTCCTGGTGATCGAGGGCCTGTTTCCCTTTCTCTCGCCCGGCGGCTGGCGTCGCATGTTCGCGCAGATCCTGCAGCTGAGCGACGGCCAGATCCGGTTTTTTGGTCTGTGCAGCATTCTGGCCGGCCTGGTCTGGCTGTGGTGGCAGGGGCTCTGAACCGTCCCTGAAACCAGCCTGATTTTGTCCGGGCGCCAAGCCCGGTAAAATCACGTTTTTAACAGCACCCCCAAATTCCATGTCTGCCTGGGTCCTGCCGGATCACATTGCCGATGTCTTGCCTTCCGAGGCGCGCCACATCGAAGAACTACGCCGCGATTTGCTGGACATGGCGCGCTGCTATGGCTACGAACTGGTCATGCCGCCGCTGCTGGAGCACCTGGAGTCCCTGCTGACGGGAACCGGCCAGGCGCTCAACCTGCAAACCTTCAAGCTGGTTGATCAGCTCTCCGGCCGCTCCATGGGCCTGCGCGCCGATACCACACCGCAAGTGGCCCGTATCGATGCCCATCTGCTGAACCGCCGCGGCGTTGCCCGCCTGTGCTACTGCGGCCCGGTGCTGCACACGCGCCCCGCCAGCCCGCATGCGACACGCGAACCGCTGCAGTTCGGTGCCGAGATTTATGGCCATGCCGGGCTGGAAGCCGACCTGGAGGCCCTGCAGCTCGCGCTGGACTGCCTCAAGGCGGCCCAGTTGCCCGCATTCACCGTTGACATGGCGGATGTGCGCATCGTCAGCGCGCTGCTGGCCGATGTGCATGCCGACGCCGAAACCCTGGCGCAAGTGCATGCCGCGCTGGCAGCCAAGGACGTGACGGCATTGACCCAGCTCACGCAGGACTTCCCGCCGGTGTCCCGCCAGGGCCTGTTGGCCTTGCTGCAGCTTTATGGCGATGTCTCCGTGCTGGACAAGGCCGAAAAAGTGCTTCCGCCCTTGCCGGCTGTGCGCGAGGCGCTATCAAATTTGAAGTGGCTGGCCAAGCAACTGGAAGACACCCAGCTCAGTTTCGATCTGGCCGATCTGCGCGGTTACGCT
This sequence comes from Curvibacter sp. PD_MW3, assembly GCA_002633085.1. Lineage (GTDB taxonomy): Bacteria > Pseudomonadota > Gammaproteobacteria > Burkholderiales > Burkholderiaceae_C > Hylemonella. The sequence goes on along the minus strand of NSIV01000006.1, from coordinate 169,992 downwards.
TACTACAGTGGCGTGCGTTTTGCCGTTTATGCCGAAGGCGCCAGCGATGCGCTGCTGCGCGGCGGCCGGTACGACGAAGTCGGTGCCGTGTTCGGCCGCAAGCGGCCGGCGGTGGGCTTCAGCCTGGATCTGAAGACCCTGGTGGGGGCTGTGGCCACGCGTCCGTTGCGCGCCGCCATCCGTGCCCCCTGGGGCGAGTCACCGGCCTTGCGGCAGGCGATTGCGCGTCTGCGCGGGCAGGGCGAAACCGTGGTCTGCGTACTGCCGGGCCATGAAAGTGAAATCGATGAATTCCAGTGCGACCGCGAGTTGATCGAGGTGGCCGGGCAGTGGGTGCTGAGCGCCATTTGAGTGATTGAGCACCGAAGCATGGCTTGGAAACAGGCCATGCCGGGGCCGAAACCTTGTTTTGAGAAAACCGAAATGAATGCAACCAAAGGACGTAACGTCGTTGTCGTGGGCACCCAGTGGGGCGACGAAGGCAAGGGCAAGCTGGTCGACTGGCTGACCGAGAGCGCGCAAGGTGTGGTGCGCTTCCAGGGCGGCCACAATGCCGGCCACACGCTGGTGATCAACGGCGTCAAGACCGCGCTGCACCTGATTCCCAGCGGCATCATGCGTCCGGGCGTGAAGTGCTACATCGGCAATGGTGTGGTGCTGTCGGCCGGCAAGCTGTTCGAGGAGATCGAAGGGCTGGAGAAGGCCGGTGTCGAGGTGCGTTCGCGCCTGCGCATCAGCGAAGCCTGCCCGCTGATCCTGCCGTTCCATGCCGCGCTCGACGTGGCGCGCGAAGCGGCACGCGAGGAGGGCGGCACCGAGAAGATTGGCACCACTGGCCGCGGCATCGGCCCGGCCTATGAAGACAAGATCGCCCGTCGTGCCTTGCGCGTGCAGGACCTCAAGTACCCCGAGCGCTTTGCCGCCAAGCTCAAGGAGCTGCTGGCCCTGCACAACCATGTGCTGACCACCTTCCTGGGGTCGAAGAACTTTGCCTTTCCTGATGCGCTCAAGCCCTACATCAAGGGCGGCGAGGTGCAGTTCGACGCGGTCTATACCGAGGCCATGCGCCACGCCGAATTGCTCAAGCCCATGATGGCGGACGTTTCGCGTGAACTCAACGAGGCCAATCGCGACGGTGCCAACCTGCTGTTCGAAGGCGCGCAAGGCACGTTGCTGGACGTCGATCACGGCACCTACCCGTACGTGACGTCCAGCAACTGCGTGGCCGGCAATGCCGCGGCTGGTTCCGGCGTCGGCCCGGGCATGCTGCACTACATCCTGGGCATCACCAAGGCCTACTGCACGCGTGTCGGCGGTGGCCCGTTCCCGACTGAGCTCGACTGGGAAACCCCGGGCACGCCGGGTTATCACATGAGCACCGTGGGCGCCGAGAAGGGCGTGACCACCGGCCGTTCGCGTCGCTGCGGTTGGTTCGATGCGGCGCTGCTCAAGCGCTCGGCCCAGGTCAATGGTCTGACCGGCCTGTGCCTGACCAAGCTCGACGTGCTCGACGGCCTGAAGGAACTGCTGCTGTGCACCGGTTATGAACTCGACGGCGAAGTGACCGACATCCTGCCCATGGGCGCCGATGAGATCGCGCGCTGCAAGCCGATCTACGAGACCATGCCCGGCTGGAGCGAGAGCACGGTCGGTGTGACGCAGTACGACAAGCTGCCGATCAATGCCCGCCTGTACCTGCAGCGCATTGAGCACGCCACCGGCGTGCCGATCCACATCATCTCGACCAGTCCGGACCGGGACCACACGATCATGATGCGGCACCCCTACATTGCCGATTAGTCGTTTTTGATAAAAAGTGGCTGTTTGCCTTGTGGATATTGCGCAGGCAGCTACAAATAAAGGAGCATCCGGATGTTGACTGAAGACGGCAAGCACTTGTACGTGAGTTACGACGAGTACCACAACCTGATCGAGAAGCTGGCCATCAAGGTCCACCAGTCCGGCTGGGCGTTCGACACCATCCTGTGCCTGGCACGCGGCGGCATGCGTCCGGGTGACATCCTGTCGCGCATTTTCGAGAAGCCGCTGGCCATCGTCTCTACCAGCTCTTACCGTGCCGATGCCGGCACGACCCAGGGCAACCTGGACATTGCCAAGTACATCACCACCCCGCAGGGCGAGATCGCCGGGCGCGTGCTGCTGGTGGACGACCTGGCCGACTCGGGGCATACCCTGGATGCGGTCATGCTGATGCTGCGCGAGAAATATCCGGCCATCACAGAGTTGCGCAGCGCGGTGCTCTGGACCAAAGCCCATTCCAGCTTCAAGCCCGACTTCTCGGTGGAACATCTGCCAAGCAACCCTTGGATTCACCAGCCCTTCGAGAGCTACGACCGCATGCGTCCGGCGCAATTGCTGAATAAGTGGAAGATATAAAGTAGGCGCACCCCCAGGCTGCGCGCACTTCGTGTCGCTGCGCCACCCCCCTTGCAGGGGGCGCACCCAGCGGCCTGGCGAAGCCGGTTCCGTGGGTGTCTGCGGTTGAGACACCTCTTGCTTGGTTGTTCGCGTTAAGCTCCGCGTTGTCTGCAATCAAGGCCATGACATGAGCGACAAGAGCACCGAGCTAATCCACCATCCCTACACGCCGCCGGAGGGTTTCGCCGCACCGCAGCCGGGCGTGTTCAAGGCGTCGACGGTGATCTTTCCCAACGTGGCGGCGATGCGCAGCCGGGAATGGAAGGACAAGACCGGCTACACCTACGGCCTGCATGGCACGCCCACCACCTACCTGCTGGAAGAGCGCCTGTGTGCGCTGGAAGGCGGCGCGCAGTGCGTGCTGGTGCCCAGTGGCCTGGCTGCGATTGCCAACGTCGCTCTGGCGCTGCTCAAGCACGGCGACGAAGTGCTGATTCCTGACAACGCCTATGGCCCCAACAAGGCGCTGGCTGAAGGGGAACTCAAGGACTGGGGCATCACGCATCAGTTCTATGACCCGATGGATCCGCAGGACCTGGCGCGCCGCATCAGTCGCAAGACGAAACTGGTCTGGCTGGAGGCGGCCGGCTCGGTCACGCTGGAGTTCCCCGACCTGCGTGAACAGGTGCGCGTTTGCCGCCATGCGAATGCTGGGGCCGGCGTACTGACCGCGCTGGACAACACCTGGGGCGCCGGCCTGGCCTTCAATCCGTTTGAGTTGGGCGATGGCCTGGGGGTCGACATCTCGGCCCATGCGCTGACCAAATACCCGAGCGGCGGCGGCGATGTGCTGATGGGCAGCGTGATCACGCGCGATGAGGCGCTGCACATCCGCATCAAGCTCACCCACATGCGGCTCGGCTTGGGTGTGGGGGCCAATGACGTGGAGACGGTGCTGCGTTCGCTGCCCAGCTTGCCGCTGCGCTACCGCGCCCACGACCAGACGGCACGCGCCTTGGCCCGGTGGTGCCAGACGCGGCCTGAATTCGCCCAGGTGCTGCACCCGGCGTTGCCAGGCTCTCCCGGCCATGGTCATTGGCAGGCGCTGTGCGGTGGCGAAGAAGGCCGGGCGGCGGGTCTGTTCAGCGTGCTGTTCGATGCCCGCTACAGCCAGGCGCAGGTCGACGCTTTTTGCGACGCACTGCGCCTGTTCAAGCTGGGGTACAGCTGGGGTGGCCCCATGAGCCTGGTTGTGCCGTACGAGCTGGCCAGCATGCGGCAAGCCTGGCCGGCGCATCTGGCGCCTGGCCATCTGGTGCGCTTTTCTGTCGGCCTGGAGGCTGCGGCTGCGTTGCAGGCCGACTTGGCGCAGGCCCTGGCTTCCTTGGGTTGATCGCTCGATATCCCTACACGGGTTGGTGTTTTCCTGAGTAGCCAACCCTGCCGGTGCTGGGTAGCCTAGCAGGCATGACCCAGATCAATTCCGTTTCGAATGCTGCCGATCTGCCGGCAAACCCCACGCCTTATGTGCCGCCGCCCCCTGAAGGACCGAAGCGCGAAATTGTGGCGCTCGGTTTTGCGGATCCGTTTCGCTGGCTGGCGCGTGGCGCTCAGGACCTGTGGGCGGCCAAGGGGATTGCCCTGTTCTATGGGGGCTGTTTCTGGGCCATGGCCATGCTGCTGCAGGCGGTGTTCTATCGCCTGCCCGAGTACACCATGTCTATCGCTTCAGGCTGCCTGCTGGTCGGGCCCTTCCTGGCCATGGGGTTGTACGAGGTCAGTCGCCGGCGCGAGCGGGGCGAGAAACCCGACATTGTTTATTCCCTGACCTGCTGGGACTCGCACATCGGCAGCATGGCCATGCTGGTGCTGGTGCTCATCGTGCTGGAGCTGCTCTGGGGGCGCGCTTCCCTGGTGGTGTTTGCCGTCTTCTTCAACACCGGCATGCCGTCAACGGCCGGCGTGCTGCAGGCGGTCTTCAGTCCCGAGAACTGGGAGTTTGTCGCGGTCTATATGGTGGTGGGCGGCGTGTTTGCCGGCCTGGTTTTCGCTACGTCGGTGGTGTCGATCCCCATGATCCTGGACCGCGACACCGACGCCATCTCGGCCTCGATCACCAGTCTGCAGGTCTTCTTCAATAATCTGCCGGTGCTGCTGCTGTGGGGGGCGCTGATCAGTGTGTTGGTGCTGGTGGCGTTGATGCCATGGGGCCTGGGTTTGCTGCTGATAGGTCCTTGGCTCGGGCACGCGACCTGGCACGCCTACCGTGGGGCGGTGCGCTGGGAGGCTTAAGGGGCGTGTCCGCCTCAGGGGACAAAGCCAGCATTGAATTTGGAGCTTGTCTATCGCGCGATTTCAGTGCATTCTGAGCCTGTTTGCCTTTAAGGAGCCACCGTCATGAGTGATCTGCTCTTCGATCAGTTCCTGATTCCGTTTTTCATTCGATTTTTCTTCGTGTTCAGCCTGATCGGCATGGCGACGGGGGCCGGACTGATCTTCTTTCCTGCACGGATGCACCAAGTATTCGAACAGGGGAATCGCTGGATATCGGTGCGGCGCCGCATGAAGTGGCTTGAAGTGCCACGCAACATCGACATGGCCTTGTATCGCTTTGCGCGTCGGATGGGTGGCGTTCTGATTGCACTTGCGGCGTACTCGACCTTTGTCTTGGTCACGCAGGTCAATGCCGGCGGTATGGTGTCTGTCGTTGGAGCGGACAAAACGGTTGATCCCATGCTGGCGCTGATTGTTGCCGACACGGTGCGCTGGGCGCTTGTTGCGGGGGGGCTGTTGGGAATCGTCGTAATCGGTCTCGTGCTTTTTTCTCCAGACACGATGAAGGGCGTGGGGAAGCCTGCGGATCAGTGGTACTCGACTCGAACTTGGCTTCGTGGACTCGATCAGATGCACATGGGCATCGACACCTGGGTTCGAGGCCATCCCCGCGCCATGGGAAGCCTGATGGTCCTGGGGGCGCTGGTGGTGAACATCAATTTCGGCCTCATGTGGTTCGCTCGAGGCTGAAACAACGCGGGGTGGTTCGTGAAATGTTAGAGTCACTCCATTAACTTGAGGACACGCATACTTTGGCTACACCCAACTACGGATACGAAAAGCGTCAGAAAGAACTCGCCAAAAAGCGAAAGAAGGAAGAGAAACTCAAGAACAAAGCCGAGCGCAAGCTGGGCGGAGGTTCTGAGGATGGTGCAGAGCAGCCCGATGGCGAGGTGTCCGAGCCGGATACGCAGTCGCCAGACCAGCCCACGCAGCCCTGACGCACCTGCCTTGGCCAAGCCAGTGGCCAAGGACTGTCAAATACGCCCGCTGCTTGGTCCGCGGGCTCCTCTCAAGCAATCCCCAAACGAAATTCATGCGCCGTCCGTTCTGATGGCGCGCCATGAGAAGCGCTGCGCCGTCAGCTACCTGGGCCGTACAGGTAGTCGTGCTTGTTCAGTGGCACCCCGTTATGTCTCAAGATGGCGTACGCCGTCGTGATGTGGAAAAATAGATTGGGCAGGGCCCAGTGCTGCAGATAGTCATCGCTGCGCAGCGTCCTGGTTTGGCCATGGCCGGCTGGCATGGTGATGTCCCGATCCTCGGCCTCGTCCAGCACAGTCGACGGTAGGGTGGCGAGCCAGACCAAGGTCTGATCGATGCGGGTCTGCAACTCTTCCAATGTCGTTTCGTCATTGGGGTATTTGGGTGGTTCCAGGTCTTGCATGCGGTGGCCCCAGATCTTGACCACATCACAGGCCACCGTGACCTGCCGTGAAAAAGGCAGCATGTCCGGCGCCAAGCGGGCTTGCATCAGAACCTGCGGGGCGTAGCCACGCGCCTGGGCGTCGTTTATGCCTTTTTGCACGATGTGCCGCAGATTGCCCAAGACCTTGCGAAACAGCGGCAGGCTGGCCGCGGACAGTCTCATGCGGTGGCGCCAGCCTGCTGAAGCACCAGCTCATTGGCCAGTACCTGCATCGCTTGCACAGAGCGGTCCTGTGGGCTGATGGCCTGAGCCTGGGCATACTGCTTGAAGTTGCGTTGCATCGACTGCAAATACACCGGGTCATAGTGGCTCAGCAGCAGGTCGCGCACCACCGGTTCAGTCTGGCCGGCGCGGACCTGGGCTTTCCAGCCCTCAACCACCTGCTTGCCGCGCAATTGGGTCAGCGCGTCGAGTCGTTCGCAAAAAGCTTCGCTGTCGCGCACGAAAAAATCGTAGTCTTCCAGCAGCAGTGCCACCCGCTGCTCATCGGGCAGCACCAGGTTGAGGCACTGACCGGCACGCATGGCTTCGATCAGGGCTGCCGGCACCGCCACATTACCGACTTTCTTGCTTTCACTTTCCACAAACACCGGGCGTGCCGGGTCAAGCCGGCGCAACGCGTCCCAGATACGGGTGTCAAAGTGCCTTTGTGAAGGCTGCGGCACGCCGGGAATGGCACCCAGGACCGAACTGCGATGGTTCGCGAGCGCTTCCAGGTCGAGCACCTGGGCCCCGGCTTTTTCCAGGGCCTGCAACAGCCGTGTCTTGCCGGAGCCGGTAGTGCCGCAGATCACGCGCCAGTCGAATTTCGGCGCCAGGCGCGGAATGTCTTCCAATAGTGCGTTTCGGAAGGCCTTGTAGCCGCCTTCGAGCAGGGTGATGCGAAAGCCGATCTGGCTCAACACCAGCGAGAGGGAGCCGCTGCGCTTGCCGCCGCGCCAGCAGTAGGCCAGCGGCTTCCAGCCCTTGGGTTTGTCCAGCAGCTCGCGCTCGATGTGATGGGCGATATTGCGCGCCGCCATGGCTGCGCCGCGTTTGCTGGCTTCGAAGGCGTTGACCTGCTTGTACATCGTGCCCACCAGTTTGCGCTCTTCGTTGTTGAGCGTGGGCCAGTTGACGGCGCCCGGCAGATGGTCTTCGGCGTATTCATCTTCGCTGCGGGCGTCGATGAGGGTGTCGAACTCGTCGAGGCGGCGCAGCGCCTCTTCGGCAGTGATGGTGGTCAAACTCATGAAATCAGTTTCTTCAACTCCGGCCAGACGTTGTCCAGCAGGATGGGTTGCGCTTGCTCGTTCGGGTGGATGCGGTCAGCCTGGAACAGCCGCGCGGCATCCGGTACATCACCCACGCCCTTGAGCAGGAAGGGCACCAGCAGCGCCTTGTGCGTGCGTGCCACGTTGCGGTACAGCGCAGAAAAACGGTTGGCGTAGTCCTGCCCATAATTGGGCGGCATCTGCATGCCCAGCAGCAGCACTCGGGCGCCGGCTTTTTGTGCGGCCTGCGTCATCCAGGCCAGATTGTCCTCGGTATTGGACAGGGCCAGACCGCGCAAGGCGTCATTGCCGCCGAGCTCAATCACCACAATGCCGGGTCGGTGCTGCGCTAGCAGGGCCGGCAGGCGCGAACGGCCGCCAAAGGTGGTGTCGCCGCTGATGCTGGCGTTGATGACCGAGAGCGGCTTCTTCTCGCGTGCCAGCCGCTGCTCCATCAGGGCCACCCAGCCGCTGCCGCGTTTCAGGCCATACTCGGCGCTGAGTGAATCACCCAGCACCAGCACGGTGCGTGAGGTGGGTTCCGCAGCCTGGCAAAACCCTGCAGCTGCCGCCAGCAGGCCGATCGCGATAAAGTAGCGTCGAAACAAAGAAAGCCTCATGTCTGAATCCATCATCTCCGTGGAGGATGTGTACAAGTCGGTGACCGACTCCACCGGCACTCTCGACATTTTGCGCGATATCGACTTCCACGTGCCGGCACGGCAGACGGTGGCCATTGTCGGCGCTTCGGGCTCGGGCAAGAGCACGCTGCTGTCCATCATTGCGGGGCTCGATACGCCCACACGGGGCTCGGTGCGTCTGGCCGGCCAGGACCTGTTTGCGCTGGACGAGGATGCCCGTGCCGCGCTGCGGGCGCACAAGGTGGGGTTCGTGTTCCAGAGCTTCCAGTTGCTGGGCCATCTGACGGCACTGGAAAACGTGATGCTCCCGCTGGAGCTGGCCGGCCGCAAGGATGCGCGTCAGGCCGCCACCGAGATGCTGGGCCGCGTGGGTCTGAGCCAGCGCCTGGGCCATTATCCCAAGGTGCTGTCCGGCGGCGAGCAGCAGCGGGTGGCGCTGGCGCGTGCTTTTGTCGTGCAACCTGCGGTGCTGCTGGCCGACGAGCCGACTGGCAGCCTGGACTTTGCCACCGGTGAGAAGGTGATGGAACTGATGTTCGAACTCAACCGCGAGCAGGGCACGACGCTGCTGCTGGTGACACATGATGCGGGCATTGCACGTCGCTGTGAGCGGCGCATCACCATCGAGGCCGGACGCATGGCTGCAGAAGCGGCATAACAACACGGCAGAACAAGAGGGGATAATCCATCCCCATGTCATCGCCCAAAGTCCTGTTCGGCTTTCATGCCGTGGGTGTTCGTCTGAAGACGGCACCGAAATCCATCATCGAAATCTATTACGAGCCGACGCGGCGCGATGCGCGCATGCGCCAGTTTCTGGAAAAAGCCACCGAAGCCGGGGTACGTCTGATCGAGGCCGATGGTCTGCGCCTGGCCAAGCTGGCCGGTAGCCACGGCCACCAGGGGGTGGCGGCGCGGGTTGAGCCGGTGGCTCAAGTTCATTCGCTGGACGACTTGCTGGACAGCCTGACCGAGCCACCCTTGTTGCTGGTGCTCGACGGCGTGACCGATCCGCACAACCTGGGCGCCTGTCTGCGCGTGGCCGACGGGGCGGGGGCTCATGCCGTGATTGCCCCCAAGGACCATGCGGTGGGCATCAATGCCACGGTGGCCAAGGTGGCCAGCGGTGCGGCGGAGACCGTGCCGTACTTCATGGTGACCAACCTGGCGCGCACCCTGAACGAGCTCAAGGAGCGCAACATCTGGTGCATCGGCACCAGCGACGATGCCCCCAAGACGATGTACCAGGTCGATTTGAAAGGCCCGGTGGCATTGGTGCTTGGCGCTGAGGGGCAGGGCATGCGGCAACTCACGCGCAAGACCTGCGATGAGCTGGTGAGCATTCCGATGAAGGGTGGCGTGGAGAGCCTGAATGTGTCGGTGGCCAGCGGTGTGTGCCTGTACGAGGCGCTGCGCCAGCGCGGCTGATAACAGCGAAAGAGCCGCGTCAGGCCTGCGTGTTGAGCAGGCGGCCGGTGGTTTCGCCCCGGGTGTTCAGTGTGGGCGTAGCGTCGTTGCGTGGCGCTCCCTTGCCTTCAAGACTATGAACCTCGTTCCGCGCCTGAGCTGCTTCCTGACGTGCGGTTTCGGTTTGCGCTTCCAGTGATTGCACCTGAGCCTGTGCCTGCGCCGCCTCGCGCCGTGCCTGCTGCAGTTTGGCCTGGTACAGGCTCAACTGCGCACTCGGCAGGCCGCTGGAGGTGGGGGCGAGGCCAAACACGGTTTATCCCGTTTTACGCAGTGGTGTTGACGATGCGGCCGGTGGTCTGGCCTTGCGTGTTCACCACCGGTTGTGCGTTGCGCCGGGCTTCTTCTTGTGCCCGCTCGGCTGCTTTCTGCTGCTCGGCACGGTATTCCTGTGCACGAACTTCCTCGGCCTGACGCGCCTTGGGCGGCGGCGGGGTGCTGATGGCTTGGGTGGCGGAGGAAACGGCCATGCGGGACTCCTGAAATTCCAACGATGTTGCTTTTGACTCTAGGGCTGGCAAGCGGACGTGTCAACGGCGACTTTGTAACTGGCGAGCTGTATGAAGCCGGTGGCATGATGGGTATTTATGGCCTGTCTGACCGCGATGCCACCAACCCAACCCCGTGCTTCCGCCCCCGACCGCCGTGAGCTGCTCAAGCTGACCGTGGCTGCGGCCGGCACCTTGTGGCTGCCCCGTAGCGCCTGGAGCCAGCCGCGCTGGACGCGTGATCCCTTTGCGCTCGGCGTGGCCAGTGGCTCGCCGGCGCACGATTCGGTGGTGCTGTGGACGCGCCTGCTGCCAGCCGAGCCCTTGCGCGGTCCGGTCACGCTACGCTGGGAAGTGGCACATGACGAGGGCTTCAGCCGTGTGGCCCGCAGTGGCCAAGTGCAGGCTCTGCCGGAGTTGGCCCATTCGGTACACGCCGAAGTCACGGGGCTGGCGCCGGACCGCTGGTACTTTTACCGTTTCATGGTCGGCGACGCCGTCAGCCCGATTGGCCGCACACGCACCTTCCCGGCCCCTGATGCCAACCCCGACCGGCTGCGGCTGGGCTACGCCTCCTGCCAGCGCTGGGAGCATGGTTTCTACAGCGCCTGGCACCATATGCGCGCCGAAAACCTGGACGCCGTGCTGTTCCTGGGCGACTACATCTACGAGTACCCAGGTGCTGTCAATGCCGTGCGCGCAGTGACAGGGGGCTGGGTGCTGACGCTGGATGACTACCGCCAGCGTTATGCCATGCACAAGAGCGATGCCAACCTGCAGGCCATGCACGCGACGTGCCCCTGGCTCGTGACCTGGGATGACCATGAAGTGCAGAACGATTATGCGGGGCTGCACGAGGGCAATGGTGTGCTCGGCATGGGCACGGTGGCGGACTTCGCGGCCCGCCGTGCTGCGGCCTACCAGGCCTATTACGAGCACATGCCGCTCAGGGCTTCGGTGCTGACCCAGGCGCTGGCCGGGCTGGCGCGGGGAGCTGAAATGCGCATCTACCGGCAGGTGCCGTTTGGCCGACTGGCTTCCATCTATTTGCTCGATGCGCGGCAGTACCGCGACCGCCAGCCCTGCCTGAAAGATGGCAAAGCAGGCGGCAGTCTGATTGATCCGGCGCACTGTGCTGACTGGGGCGATCCGCAGCGCAGCTACCTGGGGCGTGAACAAGAGCTTTGGCTCGATGGCGCACTGGCCCGTTCGGGGGGGCGCTGGAACGTGATCGGGCAGCAGACGCTGTTGGGCATGCGTGACGCGCGTCCTGGGCCAGGGCAACGCCTGTGGAACGACGGCTGGGACGGCTACGCAGCTGCCCGCACACGCCTGACGGACACGCTACGTCACAAGCAAGTGGCCAACCCGGTGGTGTTGGGCGGTGATGTGCATGAGAACTGGGTCGGCCACATCAAGGCGGACTATGCCGATGCCGCCAGTCCGAGCGTGGGGGTGGAGTTCTGCGGAACCAGCATCAGTTCGCGTGCGGGTGGCGTGGCCCAGGTGGCCGAACGCCTGACCGAGAATCCGCATTTCGTGTTTGCCGATGCTCAGTACCGCGGCTACGGGGTCGTGGAGTTCACGCCGGGGCAACTCAGCACCACACTGCGCGCAGTAGAGGATGCGAAAAACCCGGTCTCGGGTGTCAAAACCCTCGCGCGTTTTGCCGTGGCGTCCGGTCGCCCGGTGATTGAGCGGGTCTAGCGCTCAGAGACCGAGCCAGAGGATGAGCTTTTTTTCCTGCTCATCGGACGGCGCGACAAAACCTTTGTAGCCCGAGGTCGCCAGAGCCCGGCGGCCAGGCTCGCTCTGGTCGAGCCCGAGCAGGGCGTCACGCAAGGCGTTGGCAACAGAGGGGTCGAGCCGGGGGGAGGCAATCCACTGCTTGATGGGCATGGGACGCGATTCGGCACAGGTTTTGCCCCCCTTATCTTTCCATGCCTTGATCACGCTGCCGGAGGCGGTGGCACCATAGGCCGCGAAACCGTTCTCGACATAGAAGGGCACGGCATCCTGGTAGCGCGTGGTCTGCAGTTTCACGTCAATCGGCTTCAGTTTGTGTTCGGCCAGCATGGCGCGCGTCATGACCGCGGTGATGGAGTCCGGGTCCGGCGTCACAAAGGCCTTGCCGGCCACCGTGGCCCAGTCCTGGATCGGCTGTGGTTCCTTGCACAGCAGCGATACCTTGTATTCGGTATAGCCGGCGGTCCAGGCCAAGGCCTTGAAGCCGCTGCCCTTGATGGCTTCGAACGCGATGTGGGACGGGTGGATGAACGCCAGGTCCAGCTGACCTTTTTTCAGGGCGTCGCGCAGGCCGTTGTAGCTGCTGATGACCTGCACCTTGATGGGTTGACGGGTCGCGGTGCCCAGTACCTTGGCAATGGCGTCAAAGCGGGCTTCGATCTCGTTGTCGGTGGCGCGGTAGGTCACGCCCTCCGTGATGCCGATGACCAGGGCATGGGCCGAAAAAACGGTGCCACAGGCCAGAACTGCTGCAACGATACGCGCAAACAACTTCATCACGAACTCCCCCAGAATCAAACGATTTGAAAACGCAAGACTGTTTGCAAGACAGTGTAGCGTCAGAAATTCCGGGGCCACCACGGGCGCAGACGCATGCCTGCTTCAGAGATGTAAGCAACTTCGGTACAGCGGCTGTAGCCTTGCGCATCAAGCGCGATGAAGGCGGGGACGGAGGTCTTGCCAGAACTGCCGCCCGCGCATGGCAGGCCGCCTGTTTTACTTCAGGATCTCCAGCAGACGGTTTAGGCCGCCACTGTTGATGGCGACCATGGCCTGTTCGCGCACCTTGGGCTTGGCATGGTAGGCCACGGACAGGCCGGCTTCGCCCATCATGGGCAGGTCGTTCGCGCCATCGCCCATGGCGATGGCCTGCTGCGGGCTGATGCCCATTTGCTCACAGGTCTGCAGCAGCATGCGGCGCTTTTCCGCACCGTCGCAGATGTCGCCCCAGGACTGGTCAACCAAGCGGCCGGTCAGCATGCCGCAGTTGGGGCCGCTTTCGATTTCCAGCACGTTGGAGCGGGTGTAGTCGATACCCAGCCGATCGCGCACGCGGTCGGCGAAGAAGGTGAAACCGCCGCTGACCAGCAATACCTTCATGCCGGCGGCCTTGCAAGCGGCCACCAGCTCGGCAGCCCCGGGGTTGATCTGCAGACGCTCGCGGTAGACCGCTTCCATGTCGGCCACCGTCACTCCTTTGAGCAAGGCAACGCGGCGGCGCAGGCTTTCCTTGAAGTCGCTTATCTCGCCGCGCATGGTGGCTTCGGTGATGGCGGCGACTTCGGTCTTGCGGCCGACGGCATTGGCGATTTCATCCACGCACTCGATGTTAATGAGGGTGGAGTCCATGTCGAAGGCGATCAGCTTGAAGTCCTGGAGCTTCAGCGGAGGCGTGAAGCCCCGGACAGTGAGGCCGGAAGCGAATTCGGTGGCAGGGGTCATGGCGGCGACAGGTCAGGGTTGGTTGGGAGGGATGATGCGGTTGAGGATCTGGATTTGACGACGCAGGTCGCGACCCACAAGATCCTGCAGGGATTGCTGGTTGCTGGTGGCGGTGAATCCAGCGGCCGAGAGCTTGCTGCGCAGATCTTCGGTACTGATGCCGGCCACTTGGGCCAGCACCGACAGGGGTGCGCGCGCCAGCGCTTGCACGGGACTGGCAAATGGCGGCTTGGAGGGCTTGGCGGCCGGGATGAAGCTCAGGACCAGCAGAGCCACGAAAGCCAGAATGACCCAGCGGCCGGTGGCTGTGAAGAAATAACGTTTGAACGCCGTCAGGTTGAGCAAGACATGCAAGCAGACCCCAGCCAGCATGGCCCAGCTCAGCCATTCGTGTGCGAGCTTGTTCAAGCCGGTGTCGAGATGGAAGAACATCAGCACGCCGGTGACGGCGGACAGCAGGAAGGCGCCGATGACGAGCGGCGTGATCCAGGGGCGATGCGGGTTGAGGTTCATGCGGGGTGTCCTTCAAGAGTTGGTAGCCGCCTTAGTGTGTCGATGGCGTTTGAAGAAAACCATGGTTTGCATGAACGGTGGGTAAAGCTCATCTGCTGGGTGCATGGGGCTTGATCTGACGCAAACTCAGGCGGGCTGTTTGTCGGCGAGCGGCTGGCCGAGTGAGCGCAGCACGTCGCGTACCAGGTGGGCGCGCGCCTTGGGGTCGGGCAGTTCGCGCTCGATGCGCAGCTTTTCGTTGCCAGCCAGTTTGATGTGGCGGTTCTTCTGGATCAATTCGATCACCCGCATGCCGTCGATCGGCGCATCCTTCCTGAAGGTGATGGTGATCAGGTGCGGTGCGGCGTCGACCTTGACCACGCCATAGGGCTTGGCAATCACGCGCAGGCGGTGCACGTCGATCAGGGTCTGGGTCTGGGCCGGGAGCTTACCGAAGCGGTCGACGATTTCCTCCATCAGCGCAGCGATCTGCTCGGTATTCTTGGCCGTGGCCAGCTTCTTGTAGAAGCTCAGCCGCATGTGCACGTCGCCGCAGTAGTCGTCGGGCAGCAGGGCGGGGGCGTGCAGGTTGATGTCGGTGGTGGCGCTCATCGGTGCCAGCAAATCGGGTTCCTTGCCGTCTTTCAGGCTGCGCACGGCTTCGCTCAGCATCTCGTTGTAGAGCTGAAAGCCGACCTCCAGCATGTTGCCGCTCTGGTTCTCGCCCAGCACCTCGCCAGCGCCTCGGATCTCCAGGTCGTGCATGGCCAGGTAGAAGCCCGAGCCAAGCTCCTCCATCTGCTGGATGGCGTCCAGGCGTTGTGCGGCCTGCTTAGTCAGGCCGTCCTTGTCGGGCACCATCAGGTAGGCATAGGCTTGGTGGTGGCTGCGCCCGACCCGGCCGCGCAGCTGGTGCAACTGTGCCAGGCCGAACTTGTCGGCACGGCTCATGACGATGGTGTTGGCCGTCGGCACGTCGATGCCGGTCTCGATGATGGTGGAACACAGCAGCAGGTTGTAGCGTTGTGCGACGAAGTCGCGCATCACGGCCTCCAACTGGCGCTCCGGCATCTGGCCGTGCGCCACCGCAATGCGTGCTTCCGGTAGCAATTCTTCCAGTTTGGCGCGGCGGTTCTCGATCGTTTCCACCTCGTTGTGCAGGAAATAGACCTGGCCGCCTCGCTTCAATTCACGCAACACAGCCTCTCGGATGACGCCATTGCCTTCGGTCCGCACAAAGGTCTTGATCGCCAGGCGGCGCTGCGGCGCGGTGGCGATTACGGAGAGGTCGCGCAGGCCTTCCAGCGCCATGCCCAACGTGCGCGGAATGGGGGTGGCGGTGAGCGTCAGCACGTCCACTTCGGCGCGCAAAGCCTTCATGGCCTCCTTGTGGCGCACACCAAAGCGGTGTTCCTCGTCGATGATGAGCAGGCCCAGGTTTTTGAAATGAGTGTCGGGGCTCAGCAGCTTGTGGGTGCCGACCACGATGTCGATGGTGCCGTCGGTTATGCCTTTCATGGCGGCCGTGATTTCCTTGGCCGAACGGAAGCGGCTCATCTCCGCCACTTTCACCGGCCATTTGCTGAATCGGTCCACCAGGGTCTGGTAGTGCTGCTCCGCCAGCAGCGTGGTCGGCGCCAGGAAGGCCACTTGCCGGCCGCCGGTGACGGCGATGAAGGCGGCGCGCAACGCCACCTCAGTCTTGCCGAAGCCGACATCGCCGCAGACCAGCCGGTCCATCGGGCGCGGCGAGATCATGTCCTGGATCACGGCATGGATGGCAGCGCGCTGGTCGGCGGTTTCCTCGAAGCCGAAATCGTTGGCAAAGACCTCGTAGTCCTTGGCCGAGAAACGGAACGGGTGGCCTTCGCGTGCTGCGCGGCGCGCATAGATGTTGAGCAGCTCGGCCGCCGCGTCGCGGATCTGCTCGGCGGCGCGGCGCTTGGCCTTTTCCCACTGGCCAGAGCCGAGTCGGTGCAGCGGCGCCTCGTCGGCGCTGACCCCGGTGTAGCGGCTGATGAGCTGTAGTTGGCTGACCGGCACGTAGAGAACGGCTTTGTCGGCGTACTCAAGGTGCAGGAATTCCTGCATCTCGGGTGTGCCATCGTCCTGCAGCTGGCCGACGCTCATGTTGACCAGGCCGCGGTAGCGGCCGATGCCGTGCGCAGAATGCACCACCGGGTCGCCAACGTTGAGTTCGCTCAGGTCCTTGATCAGCGCTTCGACGTCGCTGACCTGTTCCTGCTTCTTGCGCCGGCGTGTGGTGGGGCCGGCTGCGAATAGTTCAGTCTCGGTGATGAAGTCCAGGCCTTCATCCAGCCAGCCAAAGCCGCTGGTCAGCGCCGCCGTGGCGATGCCGACCTTTTCCTCGCTGGCCTGGAATTCCTGCAGCGAATCGAAAGCCGGTGGTATCAGGCTGCTGGCGCGCAGGAAGTCGAGCAGACTCTCGCGGCGGCCGTCGCTTTCGGCCAGCAGCAGCACGCGGTGCTGTGTGTTGCGGATATGGGCCTTGAGGCGGGCCAATGGGTCCTCGGCACCGCGCACCACGGCCAGCTCTTCAAGCTTCTGGAAGGTCGTGCCCCAGGCGCTGTCTTCGCTGTCGGGCTGTTCGCCGGCGCGCAGGGCCAGCTGGGCGTGGCTATTGGCCTGCGCATAGAACTGTTCCGCATTCAGGAACAGAGTCTCGGGCGGCAGTGCGGGGCGGTCCGGATCGCCTTGGGCCAGACGAAAACGCTCCTTGGCATCCTGCGAGAAGCGCTGGAAGGCGGGCTCCAGATCGCCATGCAACACCACGGTGGCATGGGCCCCGAGGTAGTCGAACACCGTGGCCGTCTGCTCGAAGAACAGCGGCAGGTAGTACTCGATGCCGGCAGAGGCCACGCCGTTGCCGATGTCCTTGTAGATGCGGCTCTTGGTCGGATCACCTTCGAGCAGTTCGCGCCAGCGCTGGCGAAACAGCTTGCGGGCAGCATCGTCCATCGGAAACTCGCGCCCGGGCAGCAGGCGAACTTCGGGTACCGGGTACAGGCTGCGCTGGCTGTCGGGATCAAAGGTGCGGATGGAGTCGACCTCGTTGTCGAACAGGTCCACCCGGTAGGGTACGGCCGAGCCCATGGGAAAGAGGTCGATCAGGCCGCCGCGCACAGCGTACTCGCCGGGGCTGACCACCTGGGTCACATGGTTGTAGCCGGCCAGGGTGAGCTGGGCCTTGAGCTGTGCTTCATCGAGTTTCTGCTTGACCTTGAACTCGAAGGTGTAGGCGGCCAGGAAACTGGGCGGCGCCAGCCGGTACAAGGCGGTGGTGGCCGGGATGACAACCACGTCAGCCGTCTCATGGCTGTCGCCGGAGCGCTTGCCGTGGTTGTAGAGCCGCCAAAGCGTGGCCAGGCGTTCACTGATCAGGTCCTGATGCGGCGAAAAGGTGTCGTAGGGCAGGGTTTCCCAGTCCGGGAACAGGGCACAGCGTAGATCGGGGGCAAAGAAGGCGATTTCCTCGATCAGTCGCTGGGCGTCGGTGGCGTCGGCCGTGACAAGGGCCAAGAGCCTGCCGGCAGTTTTTTCGCGCTGTCCCAGCGTGGCCAGCAACAAGGCGTCGGCCGAACCCGCAGGGCGGGGCAGGGTGTAGCGTTTGCCGGTCTGGAGTTTGGGCAGGTCCATCAGAAATACAAATAGAAAACACCCCCCGGTGCGTGGAGCGGGGGGTGTTGAAAGGCTTGCTAAAGCTGGATTTTACTTGGGCCGGCCGAAAAAGCCTCGTGCTGGCACAAACTCGTTTTAAGATGGCATCGTCGTATTGGTTGGGGTGTGGTCCAGCATGCGCTGAGCCATTCAGGCGAATAACTCTACTTGGAGCCTAAGTGAGCGATCAAGGCTTGATCAAGCAGGATGCATTTTTCTCGGAAGGGCGAATTCCTTCTTTCCCTGCGATTTTGCGTCTGCTGGCGCCAGCGGTGCTTATCGCGGGCATTTCTGTCGCGGCGGGTCAGGTCCACTACCTGCTGTTCCATGCCCTGGCCGAGGTCTTCTCCATCGTCATTGCCCTCACTGCGCTGGTGGTGGCAAGCACGTCGCGCCGTTTCACCCGGAATCACTTCACGGTGTATGTGGCGGTGGCCATCGGTTGGTGTGCCGCGCTGGACATGATTCATACCGTGTCGTACAAGGGCATGAACCTGCTGCCGCAGGCCGATGCCAATATGCCAACGCAGTTCTGGATCGCGGCACGTTTCCTGCAGGCCTTGGCGCTGTTGAGTTCGCCGCTGTTTCTGCGCCGAGCGATTCGTATTGACGCCCTGCAACTTGGCTGCGGCCTGGTGGCGCTGGGGGCGGCCGTATGGGTTTTCTCCGGCCACTTTCCCGTGATGTTTGTCGAGGGGCAAGGCCTGACGCCCTTCAAGATCTATGCCGAGTACGTGATCATCGCACTGCTGGGGGCCACTGGCGTGCTGTATTGGCGGGACCGACGACTGATGTCGAGCAGTCTGTTTCTGAGCATGCAACTGGCCTTGGTGGCCATGATCCTGTCGGAGTTCGCCTTTACCCGTTATGCCAACGTCTACGGTCTGTCGAACGAGCTGGGCCATGTCTTCAAGATTTTTGCCTACTGGTTCGTGTATCTGGCGCTGGTGCAAAGCACCTTACGCGAGCCGTTCAGCATGCTGTCGCGCACGGCCAGCACCTACGATGCGGTTCCCGACCCGGCGATCGTGATTCACCAGGACGGACTGATTCACCAGGCCAATCAGGCGGCAGCTGCCTACGCGGGCATGAAGACGGAGGAGCTGATCGGCCAGTCCTCGCACGCCATTTTTCATGCCTCGGCCGTGCCAGCCGGCGATTGCCCGGTGTGTGCCCGTCTCGCCAGTGGTGAATCCCGTTTTCTGGTCGAGATCGATCGCGGTGGCGCTGCGGGCATCGTCGAGTGCCAGATCGCTCCGTTCCTCATCGAGGACCGTGAGCGCAGCTATGTGCAGGTGGTGCGCGATATTACCGATGAGAAGCAGTTGCTGGCCGAACGCGAGTTGCTGGTGCATGACCTGGGTGAGCGCATCAAGGAGTTGCGTTGCCAGTATGCGATTTCCAACATCCTGGAGAAGGCGGATATCGGGGTACCCAGCTTGCTGGCGCAGGTGGTGGATGTCTTGCCCGCGGGATTCCTGTTTCCTGAGCACGCACGTGCCGCGTTTGTGAGCGACTGGGGAACGTTTGGTTCCCAAGGCGCTGAACATGCCAAGCATTGCCTTGCGCATGATCTGTACGTCAATCAGCGAAGCGTTGGCTCTTTGAAGGTTTTTTATTCAGCCGAGGTGGCACAGGACAACGACCCCTTCCTGTCCGAGGAGCGGGAGCTGCTGAGAACGGCGGCGCTACGCGTTGGTCAGGCCATCGAGCGGATTCAGGCAGGGGTGCAGGTCAAGCGCCTGACGTATCTGTATGACATGCTCAGCGCCACCAACCGGGCGATTGTGCGTTGCCGCAACAGCGACGAATTGCTGGCCCGCGTGTTTGACACATTGATCCAGCAGAGCGCGTTTCCATTGCTGTTCGTCGCGATTTCCGATGCGGGGAAGATGCCTTTCCGTATTGTCCACGCCCATGGCATTGATGCGGCTGCACTTGAGGAGCTCCATGCCGTCTTGGCCGACCCTCAAAGTACTTTCGGCCTGGCGTTTTCTGAAGAGACCAGCAAGGGCAAGGTCTACTCGATAGGGATGCAAACACTGGACTCCCACAACCGGTGGCATGACTACCTGCGTCGGCATGAGATCACCGAAAGGGCCATTCTGCCGATCATGCGTGAGGGGCGATTGTTCGGCGTGATGGGGCTGTATGCGCAAGGGCCGGGCGCTTTTGACCAGGCGCAACTCAATCTGCTTCACGAGATGGCCGAGGACTTGGAGTTTGCTCTGAACAGCATGGCGCAGAGTGAACGGCGCCGGATGGCTGAGGAACGCGCTGAAATGTCGGAATTTCGCTTCCGAGAGGTGTTCGAGGCTTCGCCGACGCCGATGCAGATTCAATCCCTCTCAACCGGGACCATGCGGGCCGTCAACCGGGCGCACACGGAATGGCTGGGTTATGCCCTGAAGGACATCGACACGCTTGAACGTTGGTTGACCCTGGCGTATACCGACCCCGTGGTTCGGGAGTCCCTCCGGAAGAGCTGGCTTGAGTCTGTTGCGGAAGCCAAAAAATCCGGCAGCATCATTCGCTCACCTGAGCTCATTCTGCATGGCAAGGATGGTCGTGAGCGTATTGCAATCGGCACCATGACGGTGGTGGGCGATGATGCGATCGTTACCTGGGAAGACCTGACTGACATCCGGCGCAGCGAGCAGGCCTTGCGCCAGAGTGAGCAGCATTTCCGCACCATGATCGAGCAGACGGTCATGGGCATCTTTGTCCGGCGTGATAACAGATTCGTCTATGTCAATCCGCGCTTTTGCGAAATGGCGGGTCGGTCCAAAGAAGAGTTGTTGGGCCATGAAATCTGGCAGTTCACCGGCCAAGATGCCGACAACATCGCGCGCATTCGGGCTGCCTGGGCTCGTTTACAGGCGGGCGAACGCAGCTTGCATTACAACGTATCGTTGCTGCTCAAGAGCGGCGAGAGCCGCGAGCTGGCCTTGCATGCCAATCCGGTCAACTGGGATGATGGTCAGCCGGCCACCATCGTGATGGCAGAAGACGTCACCGAGCGCAAGCAAACCGAGGCGAAGCTGGCCGACTATGTGAAGCAGTTGGAAGCCTCGATGCGCGGCACCCTGCAAGCAGTTTCCAACATGATTGACCAGCGTGACCCCTATACCGCGGGTCATGAACGGCGTGTGGGTCTGATTGCCGGCGCCATCGGGCGCGAGATGGGATGGCCTGAAGAGCGCTGCAGCAGGATGGAGCTGGTGGGGCTGGTGCACGACATCGGCAAGATCAGCGTGCCGGCCGAAATCCTGACCAAACCCGGCCGCCTGACGGATCTGGAGATGCGGCTGGTCCGCGAACATGCCCAGATCGGCTACGAGATCCTGCAAGATATTCCGTTTCCGTTCCCGGTGGCCGACATCATTCGCCAGCATCATGAGCGCCTGGATGGAAGCGGCTATCCGCAGGGGCTCAAGGGCGATGCCATCCTGCCTGAGGCGAAGGTGCTGGCAGTGGCCGATGTGATCGAATCCATTTCTTCCCATCGTCCCTATCGACCCGCCCGCGGTCTGGACGCGGCGCTCGATGAGTTGGAGCGCGGGCGTGACACCCACTACGACCCGGCCGTGATTGATGCGTTTTCCCGCCTGCTGCACGACAAGGGCTATACCTTGCCGCAGTAGCACACCCGCGCGAGGGGCGCGCGGCTGCGTCTTAGAATGGCGGCAGTTCGCATGACCGATTCTTCTTCATCACCATCGCTTTCACCACGTTTCTGGGCTCTGATTCCGTGCGCCGGAACTGGCTCGCGAGCGGGTGCCGATGGCCCCAAGCAGTACCGGCCGTTGGCAGGCCAGCCGCTGGTCATGCACACGCTGGCAGCTTTTGCCGCCGTGCCGCACCTGCACCGCACGCTGGTGGTTCTGGCGCCCGGTGATGATTTCCTGGATGGACTGGAACTTCCCTTCTTGATTGCGAAGTGTGGCGGTGCCACCCGGGCACAAAGCGTTCTGAACGGCCTGCGTGCGCTGGTGGCGCAGGGGGCCCAGGAGACCGACTGGGTGTTGGTGCACGATGCGGCACGCTGCCTCGTCACGCCGGCGCAGATCACGGGGCTGATGGATGCCCTTGCACAGGATGAGGTGGGTGGCCTGCTGGCCCACAAGTTGCCTGACACCCTCAAGCGCGAGGTCAATGGGCGTGTGGCGGCCACGCTCGACCGCAGCGACAAGTGGCTGGCGCAGACGCCGCAGATGTTCCCGCTCGGCTTGTTGCGCCGCGCGTTGACGCAGGCGGGTGACCAGGTGACTGATGAATCCAGCGCTGTCGAGGCGCTCGGCTTGGCGCCGCGTCTGGTGGCCGGTAGCGCGCAGAATTTCAAGGTGACCTACCCGGAGGACTTCGCGCTGGCCGAGGCAGTGCTGCGCGGGCGCGAGGCCAGTGGTGTGACCGACAGGAGCAAGGGATGAATATTCGTGTGGGCGAGGGCTGGGATGTGCATGCCTTGGTGGCGGGGCGCAAGCTCATCATCGGTGGCGTGGAGATTCCGTTTCACCTTGGCCTGCTGGGCCACTCGGACGCTGACGTGTTGCTGCATGCCATCACCGACGCGCTGCTGGGGGCGGCCGGCTTAGGCGATATTGGCCGGCATTTCCCAGATACCGATCCCCAATTCAGCGGTGCTGATTCGGTGGTGCTGTTGCGCGAAGCCGCCCGGCGTGTGCGTGAACAAGGCTGGCAGATCGGCAATGTGGACAGCACCATCCTGGCCCAGGCACCGAAGATGGCGCCGCACATTGCCGCCATGCGCGAGTGCATCGCCACGGCACTTGGCATGGAGGCCGCTCAGGTCAACGTCAAAGCCAAGACGGCGGAAAAGCTCGGGCCGGTGGGGCAGGGGCAAAGCATCGAGGCACGCGCCGTCACACTCCTTTTTCGATAGCGTTTCGCGCATAACCCATAAGGGCTTGAGCCTATTTTTGCTTGAATTGCGGCGCGCGCGGCAGCTTGATATGGGCCGCCAGGCCACCCGAGTTGGTGTTGGCCAACGCAAACCTGCCACCCATGCGGCGAATGGTCTTCTCCACGATGGACAGACCCAGGCCAGCGCCTGTCGCCTCGGTGCGGGCGGCATCGCCACGAAAGAAGGGCTTGGTCAGGTTCGGTAGATGCTCGGGATCAACGCCCGGCCCGTAGTCACGCACCTTGAGGAGCACCGACTGTTCGCGTGCACGCGCCGCGATGTCGACCGTGGTCACACCGGTGGCAGGCGTCTTGCCGTAGCGGCGAGCATTTTCCAGCAGGTTGGAGATCACGCGGCCGAGTTCGACATCGTCGGCCAGCACCCAGAGCCCGTCTTCCAGATCAAGCCGAATGCGCATGTCGGCACGGTTCTTGAAGCCATAGATGCAACTGCGGATCACCTCATTGAGGCTGACCGGGCTGAGTTGCACATGGTCCGGGCGGGCATAGTCCAGGAATTTGTCGATGATGGCATCCAGCTGCTCAATGTCTGCCACCATGTGCGCACGGGCATTGCTGTCGCCAACGCTCATTTCGGTTTCCAACCGCAGCCGCGCCAGGGGGGTGCGCAGATCATGCGAAATGCCGGCCAGCATGACCGCACGGTCCTGCTCGATCTTGGCCAGGCGCTGGGCCATGCGGTTGAAGCCGATGTTGACCTGCCGGATTTCACTGGTGACGACCTTTTCATCCAGGCGGCTGGCAGCAAAGTCACCTTCGCGCACGCGGCTGGCGGCAAACGACAGCTCTTTCAGTGGCCGGTTGATGAGGCGTGCGATCAATGCAGCGCCAGCCAGCGACAAAGCCGCAGCCGTGAGCAGCCAGATCAGCCAGGTCTTGCCGCCGGTGCGATCGAAACGGGCGCGGTCGGTCAGCATCCAGTAGTTGTCGCCGTCAATGACGAAGCCGACCCACAGTCCGGGTTGCTGGTTGACGCTGTCGGCGACCACCGTGCCGGGGCCCAGGCGGGCCATGAGTTCCAGCGCAATACGCCGGTCCAGCTTGTCATCGTCGAACGGGCCGAACGTGTCGCCGGGTTCGCGCGGCAGGATGTGCACGCCTTCCTCGTCGCTCATGGTCTTGAGCAGCGAGACCCGGGCAATGGCGTCCGAGTGGACCAGTGCGGCGCGACTGAGGTTGACCAGCGAAGCGATCTGCTGGGCGGTTTGTATAGCGCGGGGCTCGATCTCCAGCGTGCGCAGCGTTTGCAACCAGGCCACGATACTGCCCAGCAAGAGCACGGCAAGCAGGAAAAAGGTGCGCCAGAACAGGCTCAGGCCACGACGCTGGCGCTCTACATCGGCCATGTCGGGCTCGCTGGTTTCCAGCGGCGTCGGGCTGCTGAGGTCAGCGTCGGCGGAGGTGCCCCTCTTGGCTCTGGCGAGGCGAAGTTTCAACTTCAACCCGCTCCGTCCGGCACAAAAACGTAACCCACACCCCAGACGGTCTGGATATAACGCGGCGAGGCGGGATCGACCTCGATCAGCTTGCGCAGGCGCGAGACCTGTACGTCCAGGCTGCGGTCAAACGGCTCGAACTCGCGGCCGCGCGCCAGTTGGGCCAGTTTCTCGCGCGACATGGGCTGACGCGGATGACGCACCAGCGCCTTGAGCATGGCGAACTCACCGGTGGTCAGCGGCAGTTCCTCGCCTTCTTTGCGCAGGGTGCGGGCACCCAGATCGAAGTTGAAGGGGCCGAAGTTCACCACTTCGTTGTCGCTTGATGGTGCCCCCGGGGCTTCCTGTGTCGGTCGGCGGCGCAGCACGGCATTGATGCGGGCCAGCAGTTCGCGTGGGTTGAAGGGTTTGCCCAGGTAGTCGTCGGCGCCGACCTCCAGGCCGACGATGCGGTCCACGTCCTCGACCTTGGCGGTCAGCATGATGATGGGCGTCTTGTCGTTGGCGGCACGCAGGCGGCGGCAGATGGACAGGCCGTCTTCGCCCGGCATCATCAGGTCCAGCACGATCAGGTCCACCGTTTCGCGCAGCAGAATGCGGGTGAGTGACTTGCCGTCTTCGGCCTGGAAGACCTCAAACCCCTCCTGGGTCAGGTAGCGGCGCAGCAGGTCGCGGATGCGGGCATCGTCATCCACAACCAGGATTTTGTCGGTACGGCTGGAGCTTGAAGTGGCCATGATCTCTCGGCGAATTTGTAACAAGCCCGATTTTGCAGGCCCAAACTCTGATTTCGAGCGATTGGCGGGCGACTTTGACAGTCTGTTACAAATATGCGGGGCCGTGGCCGCTGGTGCTTGAAACAATCCACCAGGGGCTGAACCTGAGCCCGAGGGGTCTTACATTGCAAACCATGAAGATGTACCGTTACCTGAGCTTCCTCCTGTTGTTCAGCAGTTGTGCGATGGCGCAGCCGGGCGACCACGTTCAGGGGGAGGGCGTGACCGAACCCCAGGCACGACGCGAGCAGCGGCGGACCGAATTGCGCCAAACCTTGCAATCCCAACGCCATTCGGGTGAATCGATGCCCCCCGCTCAAGGGCAAGGGGGCAGGCAGTTGTCACCGCAGGAGCGTCAAGCGTTGCGTGAGCAGCTGCGTCAACAGCAACAACAGGATGCGGGCCGGCCGCAGCCATGACGAATGGCGCCATGGACTTGCGGCGGCGCCGGTAAATTTGGAGACAACATGAAACCCACGACGAAAATCGCAGCCACCTGCATCCTTTGGGCTCTGGCACAGGTCAGTTTCGCCCAGCCAAGTTCGGCGCTGCCGCCACAAAACGTGGTGCAGCTTTCGGCTTCAGCGACACTTGAAGTGCCGCACGATTGGCTGGCGCTGGCCATGAGCACCAGCCGTGATGGCACCGATGCCCAAGTGGTGCAGGCCCAACTGAAGACGGCTTTGGATGCCGCACTGACCGAGGCCCGCGCAAGCGCCCAACCGGGTGCACTGCAGGTGCGGACCGGGAATTTCACCCTCACGCCGCGCCGCAACCGGGACGGTCACATCAACGGCTGGCAAGGCTCGGCAGAGCTCTTGCTGGAAGGGCGCGACTTTGCCCGCATCAGTGCTGCAGCGGGCCGCATCCAGACCCTGACCGTGACGAGCGCAGCGTTCAGCCTGAGCCGGGAGCAGCAGGCGGCGGTCGAGTCGCAGGTGCAGGCCCAGGCGATTGATCGTTTCAAACTGCGGGCGGCCGACATTGCCAAGGCATTCGGTTTTGGTAGCTATTCCCTGAGAGAGGTCACCGTCAGCAGCAGCGAACCCAACCTGCCGCGCCCGCGTTTCCTGGCCATGACAGCCAGCAACGCGTCGATGGACGCGGCGTTGCCGGTGGAGGCGGGCAAAGGCGTCGTGCAAGTAACCGTGAGCGGCGCAGTCCAGTTGAAGTGAGGTGGCCGCTGGGAACGCCGGGCGTTTAGACCACCGATCAGGCGTTCAGGCTCAGCGCCGGCGGGCTGAGCGCACACCACTCAAGCCGGCCACGCCGCCCAGTACCTTGGCCAGCCGGTTGGAATCGGCGACTTCCACCGTCAGCGTCATCCAGGCAATGCCTTTGATGGTCTGGGTCTGGGCGCCAATGACGTTGAGTTTTTCCTTCGCAAAGACTTCCAGCACATCGCGCAGCAGGCCTTGGCGGTCCAGGGCCTCCACCGTGACATCCACCGGGTACAGCGGCAGTTCACCGTTCTTGGAGACACCCCACTCAACCTCAATCACCCGCTCGGCGTTGCGTGCTGCCATTTCGCGCAGGTTGGCACAGTCGGCCCGGTGCACGCTGACACCCTTGCCCCGCGTGACGAAACCGCGAATCTCGTCCGGCGGCGCCGGCTTGCAGCATTTGGCGAGCTGGGTCAGCAATGAGTCGACCCCCACCACCAGGACGCCGCCGCGCGAGGCACCGTCACTCTTGGACTTCTTGAGCTGCGGCTGCTCGTCTTGCGTGGCCGGCGGTGCTGGTGGGCGCAGCAGGATTTCGATGTTGCGCAGGGAGAATTCGTCCTTGCCCACCACCTCGAACAGGGCCTCGGCCGAAGCGAAACCGAGTTGCGAGGCCAGGTCCTCCAGCTTGATGGCGGTCTTGCCTTCGCGCTGCAGCAGTTTTTCCACCGCATCCCGGCCGCGCGCCACGGTTTCGTGCACGGCCAGCGCATTGAACCAGGCACGTACCTTGGCCCGGGCGCGCGGGCCGACCAGGAAACCGAGTTCGGGGTTGAGCCAGTCGCGCGAGGGGCCGCCTTCCTTGGCCGCCGTGATCTCTACCGTCTGGCCGTTTTTCAGGGGCGTGCTGAGCGGCACCATGGCGCCATCGACGCGGGCGCCGCGGCAACGGTGGCCCAGGTTGGTGTGGACGCTGTAGGCAAAGTCGATTGGCGTTGCGCCTTGCGGCAATTCGACAATGGCCGCATCGGGCGTGAGCACATAGATGCGGTCCTCGAAAAAGCCCTGGCCTTGTTGCGGCCCCGACAGGTCACGCTCCCAGGCCAGCAGCTGGCGCAGCACCGCAATTTTGGCATCGTAGGAACTGTTGGCCGAGACGCCGGCATAACCGCGTGAGCCGGCTTCCTTGTAGGCCCAGTGGGCCGCCACGCCATGCTCCGAATGCTCGTGCATGGCCTGGGTCCGGATCTGGATTTCGATTGGACGGCCTTCGGCATCGCGCACGATGGTGTGCAGGGACTGGTAGCCGTTGGGCTTGGGTTTGGCGATGTAGTCGTCGAATTCCTCGGTGACGGGCGTGAACTGGCTGTGCACCCAGCTCAGGGCGGCGTAGCAGTCGGGGATGGAGTTCACCACGATGCGCAGCGCCCGTACGTCATAAACCTGGTCGAAGTTGAGCGCCTTGCCGCGCATCTTCTTGACGATGCTGTAGATGTGCTTGGGCCGGCCCTGCACGCGGGCATGGATGCCCTGGGCACGCAGTTCAGACTCCAATTGGCTGCGCAGATGCTCGACATAGGCCTCGCGCTCAATGCGTTTCTCGTCGAGTAGCCGGGCAACTTCCTTGTAAGTGTCAGGCTCCAGGAAGCGGAAGGACAGGTCTTCCATCTCCCATTTAATTTCCCAGATGCCCAACCGGTTGGCCAGCGGGGCGAACACCTGCAGCGACTCGGCGGCCAAGCCCGGCGGCACCGGCAGCTTGGTGGCTGCGAAGTGGCGCAGCGTCTGCAGGCGCGAGGCCAGACGCAACATGACCACGCGCAGGTCACGCGAGAAGGCCAGCAGCATCTTGCGCACGTTCTCGGTCTGCATGGCAGCCGTCTGCGCCATGGGCACCGGCGTGCCCGAGCGCGCGGCCACGACCTGGGCTGCACGCGCCTGGCGCTGCACTTGCACCAGTTTGGTCGTTTCGACCGCCAGTTCGGCGAAGCTGTCGCCGAAGGCCTTGGCGATGACCTCCTGCGGCTTGTTCAGATGGGCGCAGGCATAAACCAGGTAGCTGGCGGCCTGCATGGCTTCCGAGCCGCCGATGGTCTTGAGGATGGCGGCGACCGCATCGGCGTGGGCCAGCATGTTTTCGCCGGTGTCCAGCGTCTCGCCGGCCAGCAGGGGTTCGGCAAAGGCCCGGGCCCGGGCGAGCGCGTGGTCCTGCTCCGGCAAGCTGTTCGCCGTGGCGGCAATGACTTGCGGCAGTGGTTCTGCTCCCTGGTATTCGGCGGCGTGGCTTTTCATAGGAGCATCATGCTTCGCCGAACAGGAAGTTACTGACCACCCGCACCTGATCCGGGGCGATCAGGGTGGGCGCATGGCCGACGCCAGCAAATTCCACCAGTCGGGCCTTCGGGCCGCGCTGTGTCATGGCCTGTGCGGTCTCCAGCGACAGCAGATCGGACTGCGTGCCGCGGATCAGCAGTGTCTTGGCGTGGATGGCGTCATACAGGCGCCACAACACGGCTTCGCCCTGGGGCGCAGCCTCCTGTGTCAGGGCTTTGAAGGGCAGAGCGATGGCCGGGTCGTAATGCAGCACGAAGCCGCCAGCCGCATCCGTGGCGGGTTTGATCATGGGACGCGTCAGGGCCAGCCACTGTTCGCGCGTGTGCGGCCCGAAGCTCGAAGAGAGAACCCACAGGGCGTCGGCCGCCTGTTCCAGCGACTGGAACCGGACCGGTTGCCCCAGATAGGTGCCGATGCGCTCGATCGCCTGCCACTGGACCACCGGGCCGACATCGTTGAGCACCAGGCGCCGGATTGGCGCCGGCAACGGCAGGTCCGGCTGGCCGCACAGCCCCAGGCCGATCAGCCCGCCCATGCTGGTGCCGACCCAGTCCAGCGTGGCCGGCTGCAGTTGCTGGAGCAGCACCAGCATGTCTGCGGCATAGGTCGGCAACTGGTAACCCATGGGGTCCTTGAGCCAGTCGCTGCGGCCGCGTCCCACCACGTCGGGGCAGACCACGCGCACATCGTCTCCACCACGGGCGCACAGGGCTTGCGCCAGCACATCGAAATCACGCCCCTGGCGCGCCAGACCGTGCACGCACATCACGACATGGCCGGCCTGGGGTTTGCCCCACTGCCAGTACGCCATGCGATGGCCACCGTTGGCATCGGGGCAGGATACGTAGTTCAGCGTAGGCTCGGACATGGTGAAATCTTGTGGCTGAAGATAATGAGAGACAGCAGTACCGTCATCCTAATTCATCCATAACATCCCCTGATCGGAGATAGACCATGCTCAAAGGAAAAACCGCCCTCGTGACCGGCTCGACCAGCGGCATCGGCCTTGGCATTGCCAAGGCGCTGGCCCGCCAAGGCGCCAACATCGTGCTCAACGGCTTTGGCGATGTCGACGGCCCGAAGGCGGAGATCGCTGCGCTCGGTGTCAAAGTGGCCTACCACGGGGCCGACATGAGCAAGGTGGCCGACATCGAGGACATGATGAAGTTCGCTGCGGCGCAATTCGGTTGTGTGGATATCCTGGTCAACAATGCTGGCATCCAGCATGTGGCGCGCATCGAGGACTTTCCTGTCGAACGCTGGGACGCCATTCTGGCGATCAACCTCACCAGCGCGTTCCACACCACGCGTCTGGCGCTGCCGGCCATGCGTGCGGCAGACAATGGCAAAGGGTGGGGCCGCATCATCAACGTCGCCTCGGTGCACGGTCTGGTGGCATCGGCCGAAAAATCAGCCTACGTGGCGGCCAAACACGGCATCGTCGGCCTGACCAAGGTGACGGCGCTGGAAAACGCCACCAGCGGCGTGACCTGCAATGCCATCTGTCCGGGTTGGGTGCTGACGCCGCTGGTGCAAAAGC
Organism: Curvibacter sp. PD_MW3; assembly: GCA_002633085.1. Lineage (GTDB taxonomy): Bacteria > Pseudomonadota > Gammaproteobacteria > Burkholderiales > Burkholderiaceae_C > Hylemonella. Next base: position 140,170 of record NSIV01000006.1, on the reverse strand, counting down.
AGGTGGACGCCAAGGCCGCCGCGTTGGGCCTGTCCAATGACGAGGCCAAGAAGCTGCTGCTGGGCGAGAAAGAGCCCTCGCTGCAGTTCACCACGCCCGATGAACTGGGCGAGCTGGCCGTGTTCTTCTGCTCACCGGCGGCCAACAATGTGCGCGGGGTGGCGTGGAACATGGACGGGGGCTGGGCCGCCCAGTAAGCGCTCAGTGGGCAGGCACAGAGGTGTCTGCCGGCGACGGCGCTACTTTCGCTTCGAGCCGCCCAAGATGCTGCCCAAAACCCCGCGGATGATCTGCCGGCCGACCTCCCGGCCGATGGAGCTGGCGGCACTTTTGATCAATTGTTCACCGGCACTGGCGCGCGTCCGTTTGGCGCCGCCGCCAAGCAGGCCGCCCAAGGTATCGAGCAGGCCGCCGCCAGTGGATTCCTGTGCTGGCGTTTCGGCCTGGCCTTTGCCCATGCGCGTTTGTGTGCGGCTCGACAGCAACTCGAAAGCCGACTCGCGGTCCACCGTTTTTTCATAGACACCGGCTACCATCGAGTTGGCGACCAGGGTCTTGCGCTGATCCGGCGTGATGGGGCCGATCTGGCTGCCAGGCGGCAGCACATAGACGCGCTCGGTGATGCCGGGGCGGCCCTTGTCGTCCAGAAAGCTCACCAGCGCCTCGCCCACGGCCAGTTCCGTGATGGCGGTGGCGATGTCGAGCTTGGGGTTCTGCCGCATGGTCTCAGCCGCCGACTTCACCGCCTTCTGGTCGCGTGGCGTGAAGGCGCGCAGGGCGTGTTGCACGCGGTTGCCGAGCTGGCCCAGCACGCTGTCGGGGATGTCGAGCGGGTTCTGGGTGACGAAATAAACCCCCACGCCCTTGCTGCGCACCAGCCGCACCACCAGTTCGATGCGCTCCAGCAGGGCCTTGGGGGCGTCGTTAAACAGCAGGTGCGCTTCGTCGAAGAAGAACACCAGCTTGGGTTTGTCCAAGTCACCGACCTCGGGCAGGTGCTCGAACAGCTCACTCAGCAGCCAGAGCAGGAAGGTGGCGTACAGGCGGGGTGCGTTCATCAGCTTGTCGGCCGCCAGGATGTTGACCACACCGCGGCCCTGGGTGTCGGTCTGCATGAAGTCGGCGATGTTGAGCATGGGCTCGCCAAAGAACTTGTCGCCGCCTTGGGCTTCGATCTGCAGCAGGCCGCGCTGGATGGCGCCGATGCTGGCAGCGCTGATGTTGCCGTACTGGGTGGTGAACTGCGACGCGTTGTCACCCACGTGCTGGCACATGGCGCGCAGGTCTTTCATGTCGAGCAGCAGCAGGCCCTGGTCGTCGGCAATCTTGAACACCAGCTGCAGTACGCCTTCCTGCGTCTCGTTCAGGTTGAGCATGCGGCCCAGCAGCAGGGGGCCGAGGTCGCTGACGGTGGCACGCACCGGATGGCCCTGTTCGCCAAAGACATCCCACAGGGTGGTCGGGAATGCTATTGATTCAGGAGCGGTCAGCGCACGTTCCTTGAGGACTTTGGCCAGTTTTTCTCCGACAACGCCGGCTTGCGAGATACCAGTGAGGTCGCCTTTGACATCGGCCATGAAGACCGGCACGCCGATGCGCGAGAAGCCTTCGGCCAGGGTCTGCAGCGTGATGCTCTTGCCGGTGCCGGTGGCGCCGGTGATGAGGCCGTGGCGGTTGGCCTTGTCGGGCCGGATGAAGCACTGTGTGTCGTTGTGCTGGGCAATCAGGATCGGATCAGCCATGGCATTCCCAAAAAGTACAATTCACTCCCCATAGCGTAACGAACTTTTAAGGAATCCCCATGGCTGGACACAGTAAATGGGCCAATATTCAGCATCGCAAAGGCCGCCAGGACGAGAAGCGCGGCAAGATCTGGACTCGCATCATCCGTGAAATCATGGTGGCAGCACGCCAGGGCGGCGGCGATCCGAATGCGAACCCGCGCCTGCGTCTGGCGATCGACAAGGCCAAGGCGGCCAACATGCCGGCCGACAACATCAAGCGCAATATCGATAAGGCCACCGGCAACCTCGAAGGCGTGACTTATGAAGAAATCCGCTACGAAGGCTATGGCATCGGTGGCGCGGCCATCATCGTCGACACCATGACCGACAACCGGGTGCGCACTGTGGCCGAGGTGCGCCACGCGTTCAGCAAGCACGGTGGCAATATGGGCACCGAAGGCTCGGTGGCGTTCCAGTTCAAGCACTGCGGCCAGTTGATCTTTGCGCCAGGGACATCTGAGGACAAGGTGATGGATGTCGCGCTGGAAGCCGGTGCCGAGGATGTTGTGACCGATGACGATGGCGCCATCGAGGTGCTGACGGCGCCAGGTGATTTTGAAGCCGTGAAGAATGCGCTGGAAGCCGCCGGTCTCCAGCCCGAGGTGGCCGAGGTCACCATGCGACCGGAAAACACGATCGAACTCGGCGGCGATGATGCTGCCAAAATGCAGAAACTGCTGGACGCGCTGGAAGACCTGGATGATGTGCAAGAGGTCTATCACAACGCTGGACTGTAAGGCTCACCCCCAGGCTGCGCGCACTGCGTGTCGCTTCGCCACCCCCCTTGCAGGGGGCGGGCACCAGCGGCCCGGCGAAGCCGGTTCCGCGGTGCCCCTTGGGCTTGTTATGTTTGCACGCGTAGATTCAGTGCGAAGGCGAATAAAAGGTTGATATGAAAGTACTCGTGATTGGCGGCGGCGGCCGGGAACACGCACTGGCCTGGAAGCTGGCCCAGTCTCCCAAGGTGCAGGTGGTTTATGTGGCGCCTGGCAACGGGGGCACGGCGCGCGATGCGTGTCTGCAAAATGTGCCGATCACGGACGTCAAGGAATTACGGGCCTGGGCGCAGGCCGAAAAGATCGGTCTGACGGTGGTGGGGCCCGAGGCACCGCTGGCTGCCGGCGTGGTGGACGAGTTCCGTGCCCACGGTCTGCGCGTGTTCGGTCCGACCAAGGCTGCGGCCCAGCTGGAGAGCTCCAAGGCCTTCTCCAAGGCCTTCATGAAGCGCCATGCCATTCCGACGGCCGAATACGACACGTTCTCCGACCCGGCGGCGGCCCATGCTTATGTCGACAAGATGGGCGCGCCCATCGTGGTCAAGGCCGACGGCCTGGCGGCAGGCAAGGGCGTGGTGGTGGCCATGAGTTTGGCCGAGGCGCACGAGGCGATCGATTTCATGCTGCTGGACAACAAGCTCGGTGTCAGCCACAACGAGGGCGGTGCACGTGTGGTGATCGAGGAGTTTTTGCAGGGCGAGGAAGCCAGCTTCATCGTGCTGTGCGACGGCAAGAACGTCACGGCCCTGGCCACCAGCCAAGACCACAAGCGCCTGCTCGACGCCGACCAGGGCCCCAACACCGGCGGCATGGGGGCTTATTCGCCGGCACCGGTGGTGACGCCCGAAGTGCATGCCCGCGCCATGCGCGAGATCATTTTGCCCACCATCAAGGGCATGGAAAAAGACGGCATTCCGTATACCGGCTTCCTCTATGCCGGCTTGATGATTGACGCCCAGGGGGCGCCGAAGACGCTGGAGTTCAATTGCCGCATGGGTGACCCGGAGACCCAGCCCATCATGATGCGCTTGAAGAGCGATCTGGTCGATGTGATGCTGGCCGCCACCGAACCGGGTCCGCATGGGCGGCTGGATCAGGTCGAACTGGAGTGGGACCGCCGCTGCGCCTTGGGGGTGGTGATGGCTGCCCACGGTTACCCGATGAATCCGCGCAAGGGAGACGTCATCACGGGCCTGCCGGCGGACGCCGACGACGCCATGGTGTTTCATGCCGGCACGGAGATGAAGGATGGCCAGGTGCTGACCTCCGGCGGCCGTGTGCTGTGCGTCACGGCGCTGGCCGACAGCGTGAAACAGGCGCAGCAACGGGCCTACGAGGTGATCAAGGGCATCCACTTTGACGGTATGCAGTACCGCGGCGACATCGGCTACCGCGCCATCAAGGGCTGATGTCCCACAGCGACTTTTCCCGCCCGTTCCCGGTGCAGTTTGCCGGTAGCGCCGTGGCGCGCTGGCTGCTGCGTCGCATGGGCTGGACGGTCCATTTCGAAGGCTTGCCGGGCCTGCAGGGGGTGTTGGCGGTCTATCCGCACACCAGCAACTGGGATTTTGTGGTGCTGGTGATCGTGAAGTGGGCGGTGGGTATCCCGGTGCGTTTCTGGGGCAAGGACAGCCTCTTTCGCATCCCGTTGTTTGGTCGCTGGCTGCGTTGGCTCGGAGGGATTCCGGTGGAGCGCACGTCGTCCAAGGGCGTGGTGGGCGATACGGCCGCTCGCATGCTGGACGCGCGTGCGCAGGGCGAGTATTTCTGGCTGGCACTGGCGCCGGAAGGCACCCGCAAGCGGATCCCGGGCTGGCGAAGCGGCTTCTACCGTACCGCAGTTCAGGCCAGGGTGCCGCTGGGCTTGGTGAAGGTCAACTATCCTCGGCGCGAGGTGACGGTGCAGGAGTTCCTGATTCTCAGCGGCGATGAGGCGGCCGATTTTGCGCGCATTGCCACAAGTCTCGACGGCGCCGTCGGTTGCCGTCCGGACAATGCGGCGCCGATCCGTCTGCTGGACACTTCGGTGCCGCGCACTGAAACCATCGTGAAGTAACCATGAGCCAAAACACATCCCATGTCAGCACCGTGCGCGACTACCTGCAGGGTCTGCAACTGCGCATCACCGACGGCATTGCCGCCATCGACGGCAGCCCCTTTCTGGCCGATGCCTGGGAGAAGGCGCCGGGCGAGTCCTTGCAGGGCAGCGGTCTGACCAAGATTCTGGAGGGTGGCCGCGTGTTCGAGCGCGCTGGTTGCGGCTTCTCGCACGTGCGGGGGCCGAAGCTGCCGCCGTCCGCAACACAACACAGGCCGGAGCTGGCCGGCGCGCCGTTCGAGGCCATGGGTGTGTCGCTGGTGTTCCACCCACGCAACCCCTACGTGCCCACGGTGCACATGAATGTGCGCATGCTGGCGGCCAAGGGCAAAGACGGGCAGGAGGTCTGCTGGTTCGGCGGCGGCATGGACCTGACGCCGTACTATGGTTTTGAAGACGATGCGGTGTATTTCCACACGGTGTGCCGTGATGCGCTCCAGCCCTTTGGCGACGACAAATACCTGCGCTTCAAGGCCTGGTGCGACGACTACTTCTTTCTCAAGCACCGCAACGAGCAGCGCGGGGTCGGCGGCGTGTTCTTCGACGACTTTTCCGAGCTCGGCTTCGACGACAGCTTCGCCATGACGCGGGCCGTGGGCGACGCCTTCCTGCAGGCCTACCTGCCCATCGTGGAGCGCCGGCAGCAACTGCCGTACGGCGAGCGCGAGCGCGCCTTCCAGCTTTACCGGCGCGGCCGTTATGTCGAGTTCAATCTGGTGTGGGACCGTGGCACACACTTTGGCCTGCAGTCGGGCGGGCGCACCGAGTCCATCCTGCTGTCCATGCCGCCGCTGGTGAGCTGGGCCTATCAGCAGCAGCCGGAGCCGGGTTCGCCGGAAGAGGCGCTGTACACGAAGTTCCTACCGCGGCGGGACTGGGTGTGAACGCGCCCTCAAAACGACTCGGTGTCTTCGGCGGCGCTTTTGATCCGCCGCATCTGGCGCACCAGGCGCTGGCTGAGGTGGCGCTGTTACAACTTGAACTTGACGAGTTGCGGGTGCTGCCGACTGGACACGCCTGGCACAAAAGCCGGCAACTCACGCCGGCGCAGCACCGTCTGGCGATGGCCGAACTGACCTTTGCCGGGCTACCCGGGCTGGTGCTGGATGACCGCGAGATCCGGCGTGCCGGGCCGTCCTACACGCTCGATACGTTACGGGAGTTGCATACCGAGCAACCGGAGGCCGAATTGTTCCTGGTGATGGGCAAAGACCAGGCCGATGTGCTGCCCAGTTGGCGTGACTGGCAGGAGATCGTTCATCTTGCTATAATTTGTGTAGCTGATCGCGATGGATTGACGGGCCAAGAGACCCGATTTGTACCCCCGCCCGAGATGGCGGCGCGCTTTCGCAAGCTGCACATGCCCGCCATGGACATCAGCGCCACAGGCATCCGCACCCGAGTGGCCAGCCAGCAGGGCATCACCCCTCTGGTTTGCGAGTCCGTTGCGCGCTATATTGAACACCATCACCTTTACACGACCTCTTGATGACTACCGAAACCGCTGCCAAAAAAGACATTCAAAAACTCCAGCGTGCCATCGTCGATGGGCTGGAGGACGTGAAAGCCCAGGACATCCAGGTGTTCAACACCGAGCACCTCTCGTCGCTGTTCGAGCGCGTGATGATTGCTTCCGGTACGTCCAACCGCCAGACCAAGGCGCTGGCCGCCAGCGTGCGTGACGCGGTCCGTGACGCGGGTTTTGCCAAGCCCCGCATGGAGGGCGAGGAGAACGGTGAGTGGATCATCGTGGACTGCGGCCAGGCGGTGGTCCATATCATGCAGCCCAATATCCGCCAGTATTACCATCTGGAAGATCTGTGGGGTGACAAGCCGGTGCGGCTGAAGTTCGGTTCTGACAAGCCGGCTGCCAAGACCCCGGCTAAACCCACGGCGGAGGCCAAGCCAGCCACCCTCAAGCGATCGAGCGCGGCCAAGAAGGGCGTGAGCGAAGTTTTCCCGTCCAAGGCGCAGGAAAAGAAGGCCGCGGCCAAGAAGGCTGCTGCCAAGACAGCGGCAAAAACACCCGCCAGGAAAACAGGCGCCGGCAAATCTGCTGGCGTCGCCAAGGTGGCGGCCAAAGCACCGGCCAAGAAAAGCACCAAGATCTCTGGCACCAAGGCTCCGGTGAAGAAGACCGTAGCCCGCAAGGCCTGATGGCCAAGGCACGGGTTAGGACGTAGAGGCCTGCATGAGGCTGCTGATCGTGGCCGTTGGCCAGCGGGTGCCAGATTGGGCCCAAACGGCGTGGGATGACTATGCCAAGCGCTTCCCGCCGGAGTTGCGGGTGGAGCTGAAGGCGGTCAAGACCGAGCCGCGCGGCTCCAAGACGCTGGAGCAACTCTACGCGGCTGAGCGTACCCGCATCGAAGCCGCCATTCCCAAGGGAACCCGCATCGTCGCACTGGACGAGCGGGGCACGGCTCTGACCACCGTGGCGCTGGCGTCCAAGCTCAAGAGTTGGCAGCTAGAAGGCGACGATGTGGCGCTGGTCATCGGCGGGCCGGACGGTCTCGATCCCGCGTTTCGCCAGGCGGCGCACGAGCGCATTCGCTTGTCCGACCTGACCCTGCCGCATGCCATGGTGCGTGTGCTACTGGTCGAGCAGCTTTACCGCGCCTGGTCGATCAATGCCAACCACCCTTACCACCGCGAGTGAACACGGTCTGACGCATGCCTGATTTCATCTACCTCGCATCTCAAAGTCCACGCCGGCGCCAGTTGCTGGAGCAGTTGGGCGTACGCCATGAGTTGCTGCTGCCCGATGAGAACGAGGACGCCGAAAGCCTGGAGGTCGTACTGCCCGGCGAGTCGCCCACAGCTTATGTGCAGCGTGTCACGCAGCTCAAGCTGGACGCCTCGCTGGCCCGCCTCCGGCGTCGCGGCTTGCCGCCGGCACCGGTGCTGTGTTCGGATACCACGGTGGCGCTGGGACGCACCATCTTCGGCAAACCGGCCGATGCCGGTGATGCCGCCCGCATGCTGGGTCAACTGGCCGGGCGCACCCACCGCGTGCTGACCGCCGTGGCCGTGGGCACAGCGCGGCGATGTGAGCGCGCATTGAGCGTGTCGCGCGTGACCTTTGCCGACATGAGCCGGCAGCAGATAAGCCGTTATGTGGTCAGTGGCGAGCCGATGGGGAAGGCCGGTGCCTATGCGGTACAGGGCCGGGCGGCAACCTACATTTCTCATATCGCGGGCAGCTACTCTGGCATCATGGGTTTGCCGGTCTACGAGACGGCACAATTGCTAAGTTCCTTCGGATTCAAAATCTAATTCAGCTTCAACCATGTGGCCCATCAGCTCAGACTTCTGGATGAGAGCTTCGTCAACCGCGGGGCACCGCGGAACCGGCTCAGCCGGGCCGCTGGTGTCGCCCCCTGCAAGGGGGAGGGCGCAGCGACACGAAGTGCGCGCAGCCTGGGGGTGTGCCTAACATGCAAGAAGACATCCTGATCAACTGGTCGCCGCAGGAAACGCGCGTTGCGGTGGTGGAAAACGGTGCCGTGCAGGAACTGCACGTCGAGCGCACCTACGAACGCGGGCTGGTCGGCAATATCTATCTCGGCAAAGTGGCGCGGGTGCTGCCGGGCATGCAATCGGCCTTCATTGACATCGGTCTGGAGCGCGCAGCTTTCCTGCACGTCGCTGACGTCTGGCATCCGCCGGCTGAAGGCGAGTCGCTGAGTGCCTCACGTGCGGCTCAGCCGCAGATCCCGATCGAGAAGCAGGTGTTTGAGGGCCAGGCGCTGATGGTGCAGGTGATCAAGGATCCGATTGGCACCAAAGGGGCTCGTCTGTCGACCCAGATCAGCATTGCCGGGCGCCTGCTGGTGTTTCTGCCGCAGGATGACCACGTGGGGGTGTCGCAGAAGATCCCTCTGGAGCAGCGCGATGAACTGCGTACGCGATTGCAGACATTGGTCGGCGAGCAGGGCGGTGGCTTCATTCTGCGTACCAACGGCGAGGATGCCTCAGACGCCGAACTGGCCGACGATATTGCCTACCTGCGCAAGACCTGGGCGCGCATCAAGGAGGCCTCCCTGCGTCTGGCGCCAAAGTCGCTGTTGCACCTCGACCTGAACCTGCTGCAGCGCGTGCTGCGCGATCTGGTGGGGGAGTCGACGCAATCGATCCGGGTCGACTCGGGGGAGCAGTTCGAGGCATTACGTGCTTTCGGCCGCGAGTTCATGCCGACGGCTGCCGAGAAACTGCAGCACTACAAGGGCGAGCGTCCGATTTTCGACCTGTTCTCGATTGACGAGGAGATCGCCAAAGCCCTGGGGCGTCGTGTCGATCTCAAGTCAGGCGGGTACCTGATCGTTGACCAGACCGAGGCGCTGACGACGGTTGACGTCAATACCGGCGGTTTCGTCGGTGCCCGCAATTTCGACGACACCATTTTCAAGACCAATCTGGAGGCGGCGCAAGCCATTGCCCGGCAGTTGCGTCTGCGCAACCTGGGCGGCATCGTCATCGTCGACTTCATCGACATGGCGCGTGAAGACCATCGCGATGCCGTGTTGGCCGAGTTCTGCAAGCAGCTGGCGCGGGATCGCGTCAAGACCATGGTTGGGGGTTTTTCCCAGCTCGGCCTGCTGGAGATGACGCGTAAACGTACGCGCGAGTCTTTGGCGCACATGCTGTGCGAGCCCTGTCCGACCTGTGAAGGCAAAGGCATCGTCAAGACGGCGCGCAGCGTCGCCTATGACATCCTGCGCGAGATCCTGCGGGAAGCACGTCAGTTCAATCCGCGCGAGTTCCGTGTTGTGGCGGCACCTAAGGTGATCGAACTACTGCTGGACGAGGAAAGCCAACATCTGGCAGGTTTGAGTGAATTCATCGGCAAGCCCGTTTCGTTGCAGAGCGAGACGGCCATGGGGCAGGAACAGTACGACATCGTGCTTCTCTGAGACATGCGCATTGCCGTTATCAGTCGGGTATTTGCCAAATCTGGCGGCGGGGCCGAAAGTTATTCGGTGGCACTGGTGCAGCAGCTGGCGGCGCGCCACGAGATCCATGTGTTCGCGCAGGAGTCGAATCAACCGGTACCGGGCGTAACCTACCACCGGGTGTTTTGCCTGAGCCGTAAGCCGCGCTGGATCAACCAACTGCTGTTTGCCGTGGCCACCTGGTGGCGTACGCGTACCGGTTTCGATGTGGTGCACTCGCACGAGAACACCTGGCACGGCCAGATCCAGACCATCCATGTCCGTCCCCTGCGCTACAACCTGCTGCATGGCCAGCACGGCATGCGCCGGGTCTTGCGCTGGATGAAGGTGGTCTTGAGCCCCCGACTTGTGACCTACGTCTGGCTTGAAGGGGCGCGTTTCAAGCCGGTGCCGGCACGTCGTGTGGTGGCTACTTCCGAGACTCTCAGAGACGAGTGCGAGCAGGCCTACCCGGCCAGCCGCAAGTTGCTTTCGGTGGTGACGCCCGGCACCCACGTGCAGACGGAGGCGATGGCACGCGCCGTCGCCCGTCGCCAGCTCGGCCTGCCGCCTGATGCGCCGCTGCTGCTTTTCGTCGCCAACGACTACGCGCGCAAGGGGCTCGATACCGTTCTGCAGGCGCTTGCAAAGCTGCCATTCGTGGTGCAGTTGGCCGTGGCCGGCAATCCGGCGCTGATTCCGCGCTATCGCCAGCTGGCGAATCAGTTGGGATTGCAGGGGCGGGTGTATTTCCTCGGCTCGCTGGATGATCTTGTGCCAGCTTACCGTGCAGCTGATTGTCTGGTCCATCCCACGCTGGAAGACAGCTTTGCCATGGTGGTGCTCGAAGCCATGGCGCACGGTCTGCCGGTGGTGGTGAGTGGTCCGACGCACTGCGGCATCTCGCGTCGGCTGCAAGATGGCATACAGGCCCTGTTGCTGCGCGATCCGCGTGACGCGGCCAGCCTGGCTGGCCTGATCAATACCGTGCTGGCGCAGCCGGCATTGGCGCAACAGCTGCGCGAACACGCGCTGGTGTTTGCCCACGCCCATTCTTGGGAAAGTGCCGCCCTACAATACGAGGGCCTGTACCAACAGGTTGTTTCCTCCGTTTCTTCATGATCGCACCTCCCCGGCAACGCTGGCTGATTCTGGCCCATGCATTCAACATGGACGGCCGGGCGGCCAGCCAGACCATCACCGACAAACTGCCGCATTTGCGGCACGCCGGCATTGACGTGGTGGTGCTCAGTGGCGTGTCGGGCACGAAGGACTCGCTGGTGGAGCATCACCAGCTCTGGCCGGCCGGGCCAGCCGGGTTGCGTTTCGAGTTGCGGCATGTGCTGCGCCGGCGCTTCGGCAGTGGTGGGCTTTATCGCACCTTGATGACGCTGGCCTCCGTATGCCTGTTGCCCGGCATGCTGGTCGAGAAGCTGCTGCGGCCGGTGGAGAGTTCCTGGTCCTGGTGGCTCAGCGCCTATGTCAAGGGGCGCACCCTGGCAAGGCAGCAACCATTCGACCTGATCTATTCGACCGGTGGCGCTTTCGCGGCCCATCTCGCGGGGCGAGCGCTGAAAAAGACCACCGGCACCCCCTGGCTGGCAGAAGTGCATGATCCCATGGTGATGCCCGGCACAGTACCGGCGACGGCGCAGCAGAAGATGCAGGCCGAAGTCGAGCGGCTCATTTGCACCGATGCTGATGTGGCGATCTGGTTCACTGAACAGGCACTGGCCAGTGCACGCCAGCGCCACCCGCAACTGGGTGAACGGGGCAAAATGATGCTGCCCGGCATTGATCAGCCGTTTCAGTCGTTGCCACCGTACCAGCCAGGCGCGAAGTTCGTCGTCGGCCATTTCGGCTCGTTGTCGGCCACGCGCCATCTGGGTCCTGTCATCACGGCGCTGGAAGACCTGCAGCTGCGGCGTCCTGACCTTGTGGCCGCGACGGAGTTGCACGTCACCGGCGGCCCCCTGGATGCAGTTTCATCGGCACGGGTGGCGATATCGCCCGTGCGTGACTGTGTTCGCCATCTGGGGCGCATTGAAGCCGACCCCGTCACGGGGCGCTCAGGCCGCGAACAGATTCTTTACCGCATGCGCACCGTGGATGTGCTGCTGTTGCTGCACGGTGAAGAACCGATCTGTTCGGAATACATTCCATCCAAGCTTTACGAGTACCTCTGGATGCAGCGGCCGATACTGGGCATCGTGCACGCCAATCCGCAGATGGCGGAAATTCTCCGCTCTCAGGGACATGTTGCGGTATTTTCCGGCGGTCAGGGGGGGCTGAACGGCGAGTTGGCCGAGGCCTTGGAGCAGCTGTTTGGCCGCTGGCAAACGCAAGGATTGCCCGATAACGGCCGCTCAAGTCCCTACACGACACAGGCCGCAGCTGGCCAGTTGCTTGGCTGGGTCAGGCAGATGGCCGGGGAGGGGGCTCAATGACGCCGTTGCTCTCCCTGGTGGTTCTCGGTTTTCGTAATTTTGACGTGACGACGCGCGCCTGTCTGGAGTCCCTGCTGCCCTGGCTTGACGATCCCGAAATCGAAGTGCTGGTGATCGACAACGGTTCGCCTGACGATTCGGCGCAGAAGACGGCCGCCTGGTGTGCTGAACACCCCCAAGCCCGGTGCCTGCTGAGTGATCGCAACCGTGGCTACGCCGGTGGCATGAACTGGGGCGCCGAGCAGGCCCGTGGCCAATGGTTATTGCTGGTCAACAATGACACCGTCTTCCCGGCCAGGACCCTGGATGCACTCAAGCAAGTGGTCCGTGAGGTGCCGCCGGATGTTGCCATGCTGGGGCCGGTGACCAACGCGGCCGGCAATGGCCAGCGCCTGTGGAAGCCGGGTGCCAGCCATGAGGACTGGCTGCAGATTGGCGCGTGGCTCAACCAGCACCCTTCACACCAGTTGATGCCGGCCTACCGCTGCGATTTCTTCTGCATTGCGATCCGGCGTGACGCCTGGCATGAACTCGGTGGACTCGATCTCGAGTTCGGTCTCGGTTACTACGAGGATTTCGATTTCAGTCTGCGCCTGAGAAAAGCTGGTTATCGGCAGATGATCACTGAAGACGTGTTCATCCTGCATGTCGGCAGCGCAACTTTCCAGGGCAATGCGGCGGCGCGGGCGCTGATCAAGCGCAACAAGAAATTGCTGCAGTCCAAGCACCCTGATGCCCGCTTCGAACACACGCGGCTGGGAAATCTGGCTGTGGTGCAGGCCTACCGCGTTCTGAGAAACCGTGGGTCATGGACGCCTGAGCTGCAGGCGCGGGTAGCGCTTAGGATAGATGCGCTGCGCCATGATGCACCGCGCAGCCTGATCAAGCGCTGGCTGTGGAAGCGGAAGATCGGGGATCTGCTGGCAGTTTTCTCTGCGGCACCGCTCCAAGGTACGGCTGATACACAGAAACACGCAAGTTCATGAAATCCATTACGTCGAACGTTTTCAAGTGGTGCCTGCTCGCCTACCTGGCCATTCTGCCCATGGCTGACACGATTGCCTTGCGCAACCTGTTGCTTCTCGTGCTGCTTCTGCTGCTTCTGGTCTGGGGTACGGGTGTCGGGCGCGAAACGTTGCGCGGCATGAAGCTGTTGCAGTGGCTACCCCTGCCGCTGTTGTTGTGGGGTGTCTTCTTGCTGCTCTTCCCGCTCTGGGCGGTGGAGCCTGATGTCGCCCTGGTCAATCTCAAGGGGCAATGGGGCGCCTCGATGCTGGCCTGGTTCGTCGGCCTTGGTGCGGTGCTGATGCTCGGCCGTCGTGGTCCGGATGTCTGGGCTCTGGCGGGTGCCAGTGCCTTCCTGGTGGGAATTCATTTGCTGCTGACTTTGATGGCCTGGGGCGGCCTTTTCGGTACCCTGCCAGGGAGCGCCATTTCCTGGTCGGCGATATGGCAGGCGACGATGGCCACCATTGATCCGCAATCCGGCGCCGTCTGGGACTGGCAGCGTTTTCCCTGGGGTTTCCGGGGGTTCGACCCGATGCACGGCAACCTGGGCTACACCGCTTCACAGACCATTGTCTTGCTGATTGCCAGTTTTGTTCTGGCCAGGCAGGCGCACAAATTGTCGCGAGCCCGGACGGCGGCTATGGGCATCATTCTCTGCTTCTTCAGTACTGTGGTGGCCAACTCGCGGGGGGCCGTGCTTTTCAGCCTGCTTGTATTGCTGCTGGCCGTCGTGGCCTACCTGCTTCGTGTTCGCGCGGGCCTTGGTGAGCGGAATCAGGCGGAGTCCGTTGGAACAAAGTCACATGCCAGGTGGGTTTTGCCGTTGATGGGCATCTTGCTGGTCATCGTTTTTACCCAATCCCTGCAGAAGGATAGTCGCTGGAGATCCATGCTGGACAACGTCAGGGTTGGGTTCATGATTACGGATCCCGTCAATTTCCAGTGCAATGGCCTGACGCCTGAAGACGAGGCCGCCATCAGGCTGCGCTTTGCTGACAAACCGTCTTCATACGCGGATAAACTCATCGAAAACCTGATTGGTGATGGGGGACGCATTGTTCTGATGCGTGCCGGACTGCAGATGGTTGGCGAACAGCCCTGGGGACTGGATGGCTCCCGGCAGTCCTACAAGAAACTGATGGCTGCGCGATGCAGTCACACGCCTGTGTTCGAGTTTGCACATGCGCATCAGGGCTGGATTGATACCTCGCTGGCCCTCGGTTGGGGCGGCGTGCTGCTGTGGGCCTTGCTGCTGGTCTATTTGCTGGTGACGGGATGGCGTGCACTGGGCCGGGAGGCAGGAGCCCCCTGGGCTTGGGCCTTGTTCCTGCTCAGCGCTTTCTGGATCTCGCGTGGCTTCGCCGATTCTGTCTATCGCGAGCACAATCTGCAGATGCAGGCCTTGCTGCTGGGTTATCTGTGGGGGCGCCTGAAACTGGAGATGCAGCAGCCGTCCTGATGGGCTGCCGGGCGGACTCAGAAGAGGGGGGCAAAATGGCGGCTGGAGCGTACCAGCCAGAGCCTCAGCCGCTCCTTTAGTCGCCGCTTCATGGGGTTGCGATAAGACACGCCGGTGCCGCCGCCTACGCCACAGATGACCGGCGGCAGCGTGAACAGCGAGCCCCGGAAGCCCTGTTCCAGAAAGATATCCCGGAAGCATTCCTCCAGACCATAACCCTCGTCCTTGCGAATCCGGAGATGTGCGTCCTGGAAGTGCTGGCGGTAGTCCTTGCAGCTGGTGATGTAGAAGCGGGTGTCGATATAGGCCAGTCGTGTGGGTTTGAACGGCGAGAAGACATCGAGAAAGACGGCCTTGAAACGCAGTCCATCCTGCCAGCCCGAAGCGCACGCGACGAAATTTTCTACCCAGAGCTTGGAGGTGCACTTGGCGAAGCAACCCGCCTTGGCGATGAACCTGGAATTTTCCAGGGCGAAACGGACAATCTCTCCTTCGCCGTAGCCGCGGCCATACTGACGGACCAGCGCCTGGGGATTTTCGAAATGCAGGCATTCGATCGCTGCTGCCGGGAATTGCTCAGCGACTGCACTGGTGAAATCATGCCTGGATCCATCGCACACGACAATGCGCAGACCCGGCTCGACTTTCAGCCATTCCCGTATCGACTCTAGTGTCAGGCGGATGCGCTCCTGCGTGTCCTTCAGGGCCACGCCGGTATCGTGCACCACCACGCTGGAGGTGAGCAGGACCGGGATGTCTTTCGGTACCATGGTGTCGGCAGACAATTCAGATCCTGCCCAGCTTGCGCCTGATGCGTCGACCGGCTCGTGAGAGCCAATTGCCGCCTTCGGCGGGCCAGTCCATCTCACGCTCCCAGGCCGACTGGTAGATCACGCCAGCGTAGAGCTGCGCCAGCTGCCCGTCGGAGATGCCGCGCCGGCGGTCCTGGTCGAATTGCCAGGCATAGTGGTAGACCTTGAACAGCGGCTGGCAGGGCATCAAGGGGATGGCGCCGAAACACAGCAGGGCCTCACCGTACCAGCGGGATTCCAGGGGCGCGAGCCGGATGGCATCAACCAGGTTCATGCCGTGCGGGCGCAGATACTCCCGATCCAGGCTTTCCCAGACGGCACGGTGCCATGGCAGTGGGAAGGGGCCGAAGGAATAGAGCCGGCCGTCGCGTTTGAACAGCGACTGCACACGCCGGGCTTCGCACTGAAAATCCTGCAGTGCTTGCATCTTGCCCGACGCCAGGGCCGATTCCAGATACTCGTGTCCCTCATCCATCACGGTGTAGGGCGTACCGTCGCGCCATACGAAGTCGGACTGTCTGATCGGCCGGATGAAGGCTGCATCGGAGTCCAGGCAGAGGTAGCTGTCCGACAGTCCCAGTCGCCAAAACTCGGACTTGACGACCTGTTGCGAGAGGTGGCCAGGCAGTGCCTTGGCGAGGTCCAGTCCGGCGTAAGGCGTGTGCGCCAGGATCGCCTCATCTTCAATCACGTGTACTGGCAGGCCGGCGAGGTGCTGGCGGAACAGCGCGGCGTCTGACTGCGGCACCGACACATAAAAAGGAATTTCTTCCTCGTTGAACTGTGCCACCGACCGCGCAAGTCGAACCACACGCCTGAGGTCTGTTTGATAGCTCTTGCAATACAGCGTGAAGGGCACGGACATGGTGAGGGGCGGTTCGGCGGTTGGGGCCGGTTATTGTTTCGTGGCAGCCAGCAAAAACTGCTTGGCTAGCAAATCGCCCAGACCCAACATGGCGAGGAACTTCTTTTGCCATCGGGTCGTATCCGTACTGATGACAGTGTCGACACGTGCGCCCGAGGACTCGGCCAATTCGATGAGAGAGCTGCGGGTGAAGAAACGCAGGTGTGTTCTGTCCAGGATGCCGGAGTCGGTGTAGTTGAAACGGCCCCGGAACGCCAGATCCACCAGGATATGGTAGTTCCTGATATTGGGTACGCTGATGATCCACAGACCGCCAGGCTTGAGCAGGCCGGCAAGCCGGCGCATCGCCTCCCAAGGATTGTTGAGGTGTTCCAGCACGTCCAGGCACAGAATCATGTCGAGCGATTCTTGGGGAATGTTCGGGAGGTCGGATTCGATGTCGAGCCGGTCAAAGCGGTCGACAGAGGTGTTGTGCGGATGCAGTTCGGCATAGGGTTCCACCCCTGCCACCCAGCTGCAGTAGCCGGCTTGTTTAAGCCACTCCAGGGTGTGGCCTTCCGCGCAGCCGATTTCAAGCGCCCGGCAGGCATGTCCCTTGCCCAGACGCAGCAGCGGCTCGATTTCCAGACGTGCCTTGGAAAAATAGTCTTGGGGTTTGTTCGTGTACAGATTCATGGCTTCATCAGCCGCGACGGTCTTCGTAGGCCGTGGTCAGCTTGAGGGCGAAGTGGAGCAGGTGGGTGGCGCGCGCGACCAGCACGCGTTTGAGGGCCATCGGGTCCTCGCCCGGGATGACTCTGCCGCGTCGTGTCGTGGTCGCCGTCAGATAGCCGGCTTGCCGCACCATGGTGCGGTGCTCGTCGCCGAAACGGCCATAGGGATAGCAGAAGTGCCTTACTTCGCAACCCAGCCTGTCTTCCAGCTCTTTTTTGGATCCCGCAATCTGCTCACGTGCCTCATCAGGGCCTAGCCGGCTCAGGTCGGCGTGAGTGCGCGTGTGAGAGCCGATATCCATCCCCGCATCGCGCCAGGCGAGCCAGTCTTCCAGTGTCATCAGCGGCTTCTCCGCCACGATGCCGTGGTCCCAGCTGTTGGTGCCGCCGATCATGCTGCTCACGCCGTAACAGGTTGCTGTGAACCCGAATCGCTTCAGAATCGGCAGGGCGTTGCGTACGTTGTTCTGGTAGCCGTCATCGAAAGTGATTCCGACCACTTTGCCCTTTTTCTCCCTTTTCAGGTAGGGTTCCAGGTCGCGCATGGAAAGGCCCTGGTATCCCAGCAGCCTCAGCAGCCCCATCTGGCGTGCAAAGGAGCCAGGCGCCACCACCAGTCCACGCAGAGGGGTGCCCCGTGCTGGCGGCACGTCGATCTGGTGGTACATGAGAATCGGGATGTTCATGTCTGCATCCGGTTCAGGTTGGCGTAGTAGCCGCCGGCCACCAACAGTTCGGCATGGGTACCACTTTCGACGATACGGCCCCGGTCCAGCACGAGAATGCGATTGGCATGCTCGATGGTGCTCAGTCGATGGGCAATGACCAGTGTGGTGCGATTTTTCATGAGCACCGCCAGGGCTGCCTGCACCTGACGCTCGGATTCGGTGTCCAGTGCCGAGGTGGCTTCGTCCAGGATCAGGATGGGGGCATTTTTCAGCAACGCACGGGCAATCGCGATACGCTGGCGTTGGCCGCCTGAAAGCTTGGCGCCATCCTCGCCGATCGGCGTGTCCAGTCCCTCGGGCAGTTGCAGGATGAAGTCCCATGCATTGGCGGCTTTGGCGGCTGCCACCACGTCTTCCCGGGTGTGGTCACCCGTTGATCCAAAGGCGATGTTGGCCAGCACGGTGTCATTGAAGAGCACGATGTCCTGGCTGACCAGGGCGATGTTGTGTCGCAGGCTGGTGAGGCCAAGCTCATTGATGTCGATGCCATCAATGCGGATCTGGCCGGCGGTGGGACGATAGAAGCGGGGTATCAGCGCGCTGATGGTGGTCTTGCCGCCACCGGATGCTCCAACCAGGGCCACCGTCTGCCCGGCAGGAACGTGGAAGCTGATCTCGTTGAGTGCCTGGCGCTCGGCGTCGGGATAGCTGAAGCTGACGCGATCGAATTCGATGTCGCCCCTCGCATGGGGCAATGCACGTCGCCCTGGATCTTCTTCATCCGGCTGATCCAGCAGCTCGAACACGCTTTCGCAGGCGGCCAGGCCCCGTTGCATGATGGGGTTGATGGCGGTCAGCTGCTTGATGGGGGAAATCAGCAGCAGCATGGCCGCGATGAACGACACAAAACCACCGGCCGAGGCGCTGGCCTGGCCGGTTGTCTGACTCAGCGCCAGATAGGTGATGCCGGCCACAGCCATGGACGCGACCAGATGGGTGATCGGGGTCAGGGCAGAAGCGGGGACGGCTTCGCGCATCATGGAGCGGCGGAAGCGTTCCGTGTCATTGAAAAAACGCCGTTGCTGCTGGGCCTGTCCCCCAAATATCTTGATGACCTTGTGGGCGTCGGTGGTCTCTTCGATGGTGTGCGACATGGCGCGGATCGCTTCGAAACTGGAGCGGCTGGCTGCGCGGATGCGCCGGCTGAAGCCTTTGATGATGAAGGCAATGAGCGGACCGATCGCAAGGGTGATGAGCGTCAGTTTCCAGTCCAGATAAAGCAGGTAGAGCAGCAACGCTACCGCGGTCAGCGTTTCACGCACCGCGGTCACCAGCACGTTGGTGGCTGCCTGGTTCACATTGTCTGTGTCGTAGACCAGCCGGGAAATCAGTTTGCCTGCGGACTGCTCGTGAAAGATGTGCGTCGGTAATTGCAGAATCTTTGCGAACAACTGCCGTCTCAGATCGATGATCAAGCGCGTCGAGATCCAGGTCATCAGGTAACTGGTACAGAACGACAAGACACCGCGTGCGGCAAATAGCGCCACCATCCCCAGGGGGATCAGCCAGACAAGGCGCTTGTCTTCGGTCTGAAAGCCCTGGTCCAGCAGGTACTTCATGATGGCGGGAAAGACCGGCTCGGTCGCCGCAGTTCCCACCATGCCAAGTACCGCCAGCACGAACACCTTCCAGTAGGGCTTGAGGTAAGTAAGCAGCCGGAAATAAAGGGCCCGGCTGCTGGCTTGAACTGGGCGCTGCATCACGGTTGGCGGGGCGTTGCTGCGGTGGGAGTCACGGGCGCCTTCCATGCGGACCCCTTCTGGATTTCCAGTGCCTTCACGTAACGATAGAACGTGCCCTCGAAATTGCCAAGCGCGATGACGAAACCGGCCCAGCCATCAAGAAATCCCAGTTTGAAGATGTAATGCTTCACGAAAGACCAGAGACCGTGGGTGAGGGCCGTGCCCATGGATATCTTTTTGTGCCTGATTTTTTCGGCGCCGAGCGTCGAGTAGCGGTTCGCCTTGTGCAAAACCTCGCCCATGTTCTTGAACGGGAACTGCCAGATGGCGTTTTGCAGGGTGCCGATGGCTCTGGCGCTGTGCAGGATATAACCCTCATGGACGGGCTTAAGATCGTAGCTCATGCAACCCTTGCGGAACAGTTGCGGCTGCCGGAAGTTCGGGTACCAGCCCGAGTGTCTGATCCAGCGCCCCATGAAATAGTTGCGACGGGGAACGCGGTAGACGTCCAGCGACGCAGGATGGTCTGCAATCGCGCGTACCTCTTGCGCCACTTCCGGCGTGCAGCGCTCGTCAGCATCGATGCTGAAGATCCATTCGTGGGAACAGGCGGCAATGGCCTGGTTGCGCAGGTCGCCAAAACCCTTGAATTCAACCTGGACCACTTTGGCGCCCAGCTTGGCGGCGATTTCCGGTGTGCCGTCGGTGCTCCAGGAATCGACCACGATCACCTCGTCGGCCCAGCGGGCGCTCTCGATGGTGGCCGCGACTTTTTCGGCCTCGTTGTAGGCGATGATGTAGACGGAAATTTTGCTCATCAGGGATGGTAGTATTCGGCGGCCTGTGCGGATGATGCAGGGCGCTGCGAGCGCGTTGCCAGTCTCGTAGTCTAGTTCAAAATGGATACTTCTGACCTGATTTCCGTGGTGATCACGACCTACAACCGCTGCGATGCCTTGCTCGCGGTGCTTGACGGGTTGTCGCGTCAGACGGACCGCCGTTTTGAGGTAATCGTGGCTGACGATGGCTCACGTGATGAGCACCGGCAGGCGATTCTCGATGCCGCCGTGGCGCAAGAGCTGCGTGTCGTGCATGTCTGGCACCCTGATGTCGGTTTTACCGCTTCGCGCGTGCGCAATCGCGGTGTCGCTGCGGCCAGCGGCCAATACATTGTTTTCCTGGATGGTGATTGTGTGCCCGAGGTTGATTTCATCGCCCGGCACAAGTGGCTGGCCCAGCCCGGTTTTTTCATCAACGGCAGCCGTGTGCTGCTATCGCCCGGGTTGACGCAGCAGGTAGTGAGTGGCCGCGAGCGTGTCAGTGGGCGACGTTGGCATTACTGGTTTCGACAGCGTTTGACGGGGCATGCCAGCAAGCTTACCGGGCTGCTGCGCTTGCCCGATTGGTCGGGACGGGTGCAGCGCGATTTCACCTGGAAAGGCATTCGTAGTTGCAATATGGGCGTTTGGCGGACGGATTTCGAGCGGGTGGATGGCTTTGACGAGTCTTTTTTCGGCTGGGGGCACGAGGATGCCGACTTCGTGCTGCGCCTTCATCACAGCGGCGTTGCGCGCAAGAACGGTTTTTGTGCCACCGAGGTTTATCACCTCTGGCACAAGGAGGCGGCTCGTGACCATGAGTCGCAGAATGCCCAAACCGTGCGTGCGCGTGAGAAGTCCGATGTGGTACGGGCCGCCTTGGGTTATTCGCAGCAGCGTACCAATGACGATGCCGTGATCACAAGACTGGAATAATGGACATATGTTGAAACGCTTCTTGTTGTGTTTGATGGCCGGTGTGGTTACTCTGCCGGCTTGGGCTCAGTTCCGTGTCGAAGTGTCCGGCATCGGTCTGACTCAGTTACCGATTGCCATTGCGCCCTTCCGCGGCGATGACGTTTCGCCGCAGAAAGTCGGGGCCATTGTGCAGGCCGATCTCGAGCGCAGTGGCCAATTTCGCCTGATCGATGCCGCAGGAAGTGGTTTGGACGAGAACGCCCGGCCCGACATGTCCCCCTGGCGTCAGAAAGGTGCCGATTCCCTGGCGGCCGGCAGCGTGACGCGCTTGGCCGACGGTCGCTACGACGTTCGTTTTCGTCTGTGGGATGCGGTCCGTGGCCAGGATCTGGGTGGCCAGAGCTATGCCGTCACGGCAGGTGATCTTCGGCTGGCTGCACACCGCATTGCCGACTTCATCTACGAGAAGCTGACGGGCGACAAGGGTGCCTTCTCAACCCGCATTGCCTATGTGACCAAGGCCGGGCCGCGCTATAGCCTGTGGGTTGCCGACGCCGATGGTGAGAATGCGCAGGCGGCGCTGACCAGTCCGGAGCCGATCATTTCGCCAGCCTGGTCGCCGAATGGCGCGCAGCTGGCCTACGTGTCGTTCGAGTCGCGTAAACCGGTTGTTTACGTTCACGACATCTCGACTGGCCGGCGTCGACTGGTGGCCAATTTCCGGGGATCTAACAGTGCGCCTGCCTGGTCACCCGATGGCCGCACACTGGCCGTGACCTTGAGTCGCGATGGCGTGTCACAGATCTATGGTCTTGACACCGCCGCGGGTGGTGAGCCGCGACGCCTGTCACAGTCGTCCAGCATCGACACCGAGCCGGTCTATTCCCCCGACGGTAAAAGCATCTACTTCGTCAGTGACCGCGGCGGTAGCCCGCAGATCTACCGCATGCCGGCTTCGGGTGGTGGCGCCGATCGCGTGACTTTTACGGGCACTTACAACATTTCGCCATCCATCAGCCAGGACGGCCGCTGGCTCGCTTACATTTCCCGCGTGAGTGGTGCCTTCAAGCTGCATGTGATGGAACTCGCCAGTGGCAGTGCAACGCCCATCACGGAAACCAGTGCCGATGAAAGCCCCAGCTTCGCCCCTAACAGTCGTTTGATTGTCTATGCCACCAAGCAGCATGACCGGGAAGCCCTGATGACGACGACGCTGGACGGCAAGCTCAAGGCCAGATTGGCCGGGCAGGGCGGGGACATCCGTGAGCCGGACTGGGGTCCGTTCCAGAAGCAGAATTAACCGATTGATCCAACATACCTACAGGAGTTTTTAGATGTCGATGAAAAAATATGCATTGGTCTTGGGCGCTGCCTTATTGATGGTCGGCTGCGGTTCCTCCGTCAAGCTTGACGATGTGCCGGTGGAAAACCGCTCCGGCGCTTCCGTGGATGGTGCCGATGCCAACGCTGCCGGCAAGAACGGCGTTGCATCCGTCGATCTCGACAAGAGCAAGCTCGGTGTTGCCCCGGCTGGCCCGCGTGTTGTCTATTTTGACTATGACAGCTATGTCGTCAAACCCGAATTCCAATCCGTGATCGAAGCCCATGCCCGTCACATCAAGGCGGACAAGAATCGCAAGGTGGCGATCGAAGGCCACACTGATGAACGTGGTGGTCGTGAATACAACCTGGCCCTGGGGCAGAAGCGCGCTGAGGCAGTGCGCCGCGCGCTGGTGCTGCTCGGCGCGGCAGACAGTCAGGTTGAGGCGGTGAGCTTCGGCAAGGAAAAGCCCGCCGTCCAGGGCGGCGACGAAGCGGCCTGGTCCCAGAACCGTCGCGCTGAAATCAGCTACCGCTGAAATTGGCAGGAGATCCGGCTGTGACCCGATACACGCAACTGGCAGGTGCCTTGCTACTTGGCTGGGCCGCCTGCGCGGCTCAGGCCGGCTTGTTTGAGGACGATGAGGCCCGGCGGGCCATCGTTGATCTGCGCAGCAGCCAGGACGAAACGCGCCGCTCCAGTGAGGAAATGCGGCGCAGCATGCTGGACCTGCAAAACCAGATCGAAGTCTTGCGCTCCGAGTTGGCCCGGATGCAGGGGCAGAATGAACAGCTTGCCCGCAGTGTGTCGGAGTTGCAGCGTCAGCAGCGAGACGTGATGCAGGGGGTGGACGAGCGCTTGCGCAAGTTCGAACCCATCAAGGTCTCGCTGGACGGTCGCGAATTCATGGCTGAGCCGGCGGAGAAGCGCGACTTCGAAGCTGCGCTCGGCATCTTCCGCAAGGGAGAATTTGCCGCGGCCCAGACGGCGTTTGTTGATTTCATCAAGCGTTATGCCCAAAGCGGTTATGCACCATCTGCGTACTTTTGGCTTGGCAATGCCCGCTACGCCACGCGCGATTACAAAGAGGCGGTGCAGAACTTTCGCACGCTGCTGACACAGGCACCGGACCATCTGCGTGCACCGGAGGCCGTGCTTTCCATCGCCAACTGCCAGGTCGAACTGAAAGACCTGCGTGGTGCGCGCAAGACCTTGGACGAGTTGGTCAAGGCTTATCCGCAATCCGAGGCCGCCGCGGCCGCCAAGGACCGCCTGGCTCGCCTCAAATAGGAAGCGGGCAAGAAGCAAGATCGCCTAAAATTCAGGGATGCAAGTCTCTGAATTGTCCGCGCTCAACGCGCAGGTGTTGATCGCCGCCTTCGTTCTTTCCGTCATCTTTGGTGCCATCACGCAGCGCACCCACTTTT
This sequence comes from Curvibacter sp. PD_MW3, assembly GCA_002633085.1. Classification (GTDB taxonomy): domain Bacteria; phylum Pseudomonadota; class Gammaproteobacteria; order Burkholderiales; family Burkholderiaceae_C; genus Hylemonella. The sequence continues at coordinate 116,383 of NSIV01000006.1, read as the reverse complement.
GCACCATGGGGGCCATCAGCGATGTCGTCAACATGGGCGACTGGACGCGCATGCGTCAGTGGGGTCTGGCGGCTGGCGTTGCCATGGCTGGCTTTGCGCTGTTGGCCTACGCCGGCATCATTGATCCGACCAAGACCCTGCATGCTTCCAATCGCTGGCTCTGGCTCTCGGCTGCTGTTGGCGGCGCGCTGTTCGGCTTTGGCATGGTGTTGGCATCTGGTTGCGGCAGCAAGACGCTGGTTCGTGTTGGTGGTGGCAGCCTGAAGTCCCTGGTGGTCCTGCTGGTCATGGGCTTGGCTGCATTTGCCACCATGAAAGGCATCATGGCCGTCGTTCGCGTGGCCAGCGTTGACCAAGTTCTCATTGAGTTTTCTACCATTGCCAATCTGCCGCACCTTGCAGCGGCGGCTTTCGGTGTGCCGCCCGCACTGATGACCTTGGCGCTGGGCCTGCTCCTTGGCGGGGCATTGATTGTCTGGGCTTTGCTTGGACGCGAGTTCTGCCGTTTGGACAACCTGCTGGGGGGCCTGGGTATCGGCGCCATCATTGTCGCCATGTGGTGGGTCAGCGGTCATCTGGGCTTTGTTGCCGAGCATCCGGAGACGCTCGATGAGGTTTTCCTTGCCACCAACTCTGGCCGCTCCGAGTCCATGAGCTTTGTGGCCCCGATTGCTTACGCGCTGGATTGGCTGATGTTCTTCAGTGACAAGAGCAAGGTCTTGTCCGTGGGTATTGTTTCGGTGGCGGGTGTCATCGTCGGTTCTGCCATCATGGCTCTGACCAGCCGCAGCTTCCGTTGGGAAGGGTTCCGCGGCACCGAAGATCTGGCCAACCACCTTGTCGGCGCCGTGCTCATGGGCATCGGCGGGGTCACCGCGATGGGCTGCACGATCGGCCAGGGCTTGACCGGCATTTCTACCTTGGGTGCTACAAGTTTTGTAGCTGTTGCCGCCATCATGGCGGGTGCAATCGCGGCATTCAAGTACCAGATCTGGCGGCTTGAGCGCGTTGCCTGAGTGGTGGTCATGGATGCGGAACGACGCTTCGGCGGGCTGGCGCGCCTGTATGGTCTGGCCGGCGCGCAGCGCATCCGCGCTGCGCATGTTGCGGTCATCGGCATCGGCGGGGTGGGTTCCTGGGCTGCAGAAGCGCTGGCGCGCAGTGGGGTTGGGCGTCTGACGCTGATCGACCTCGATCACGTAGCCGAATCGAACATCAATCGCCAGATCCACGCGCTCGAAACCACACTGGGGCAGGCCAAGGTACTGGCCATGCGTGATCGCATCGCCCAGATCAACCCGGATTGTGTGGTTCAGTGCATTGAAGAGTTTGTCGACCCTGACAACTGGCCTGGTCTGCTGCCAGCAGGTGTGGATGCCATCATCGATGCCTGCGACCAGGTGCGCGCCAAGACTGCCATGGCAGCTTGGGCGCTGAGGAGCAAAACCATTTTCATTACCGTGGGGGCGGCTGGCGGCAAACGCCTTGCGCACCAGGTCGACATTGAGGACCTGAGCAAGACCACACATGATCCCTTACTGGCCCAGCTGCGCTACCGCTTGCGCCGTGAGCACGGTGCCGCACGCGATGCAAAGAAGATCGGTGTTGCCTGCGTTTTCAGTCGCGAGTCAGTGAGGCAACCAGATGCCTCCTGTGACGTCGAAGGTGACGGGACGCTGAACTGCAGCGGTTATGGCTCACTGGTGTCCGTCACGGCCACTTTTGGGCAGTGCGCGGCAGGGTGGGTGATGAATGAAATTTCTGTCCGCTCTTGAAGGGGCGGTTGAAAAAACGCTATAATTTAAGGCTTAGCGGAACAGTAAAAATGTTTTGCTAAGGCCCTGATGGGACGTTAGCTCAGTCGGTAGAGCAGCGGACTTTTAATCCGTTGGTCGCGTGTTCGAGTCACGCACGTCCCACCAAAATTCGAAGGACTTGGTTTAACGACCAAGTCCTTTTTTATTGCCTGTACGCGCCGCAATGCCTCGCCAGTTGTCCCCGCAACACGTGGTTAACGTTGTGGATATCTTGCCTAACAACTCGCATGACCCGCGTCAGTCTTGGCCTCCCCAGGACTGCACAAAATGAAGGCAACGTTCTGTGATGAATTGAAGAGCGTATGGCGCTAAGGTTTGCCGCACCCATATCACTTGCCGCATTTGCGACGCAGAACCGGTTGGCTGCGGCATCAAGCATCAAGCATCGAGTGAGAAGGTGGTGGGGCGAACGTGATTTTTTTGTCACGTTTGAATCACGGTCGGAAATGAAAAAGCCCCAGCACTTACGTGCTAGGGCTTATCAAATTTGGCTCCTCGACCTGGGCTCGAACCAGGGACCTACGGATTAACAGTCCGGCGCTCTACCGACTGAGCTATCGAGGAACAAGACTTAAATTATAGCGTTATTTTTTGCAGCTCTGCAAGTGAGACCGAAAAAATTTGGCTCATGCCGGTGTGCGTCGTGCCGTCATCTGCGACTGGAGTTGTGCCGCCGCCGCTTCCGGGTTTTCGGCGCCGGTGATGGCGCGCACCACCGCCACGGAACCAACACCGCTGGCGAGCACTTCAGGCAGTTTGCTGGCATCAATGCCGCCGATGGCGACGAGCGGGTAGTCGCGCATCAGGCGGGCGTAGGCCTGCAAGCGGCCGGCACCTTGCGGTGCGGTGGCCATGCGCTTGAGCGTGGTCGGGAAGACCGCGCCCATGGCGATGTAGCTCGGGCTGACGCGGTCGGCGCGCAGCATTTCGGCATAACCGTGGCTGGAGAGCCCCAGGCGCAGACCGGCAGCACGGATGGCAGCGAGGTCGGCGACGTCCATGTCTTCCTGCCCGAGATGCACGCCATAGGCGCCCACTGCAATCGCGGCTTGCCAATGGTCGTTGATGAACAGGCGGGAATCGGTGCCACGCACCGCCTCCACCGCGGCCTGTACTTCGCGTTGAATGGCGTTGGCGTCATCCGACTTGAAGCGCAATTGCACCGTGGGCACGCCGGCGTGTGCCATGCGGCCCACCCAGGCGGCATCGGGCAGCACGGCGTACAAACCCAGGGCTTTCGGGCAAGGGGCAAAAGCATCTTCGCGCGGCCACGGGCGCATGCCGAAGTCGGCGGGCTCCTCCGGCCAGGCTTTGGCGTCGAAACGGCCTGTGCGGCGCGTCATGGCCTGCCAGGCCTGGGCCAGGCATTCGGCATCGATCTCAACAAAGCCCATGGCCCGGCAGGCCTGCTTGGCAGCACGGTAGACGGGGTCGGTGCTGCTGTAGGTCGTGGCAACCTGGCTCTCGACAGGCAGGGCCAGGGCTGCCTGGTGTGCGGCGACGATGGCCGCTGCCTCGGGGGACAGTGCGTTCACGCTTGTGCTCATGTGTGATGCCAGAAAGGGGTACCCAGTACCGGCGTACTCGGCTGGGCAGATTCTTGTTCAGCCATGGTCCCGGAACGGAACGCATCGCGGCCAGCCTGGGTGGCAGCCGCAAAGGCGCCGGCCATGACCACAGGCTCCTGCGCCAGCGCCACGGCGGTGTTGAGCAGCACGCCGTCGAACCCCCATTCCATGACCTGGCAGGCATGCGAAGGGCGGCCCAGGCCGGCATCCACAATCATCGGCACATCGAGCCGTTCGCGCAGCACGCGCATGGCATAAGGGTTGATCGGACCCTTGCCAGTGCCGATGGGCGCGGCCCAGGGCATGACGGCCTGGCAGCCTACATCCACCAGACGCTGGCACAGCACCAGGTCTTCGGTGCAGTAGGGCAGCACCTTGAATCCGTTCTTGATCAGCCAGTCGGCGGCTTCCACCAGGTTGAGGGTGTCGGGCTGCAGGGTGTAGTCGTCGCCGATCAGTTCAAGCTTGATCCAGGGCGTCTCGAACACCTCACGCGCCATCTGCGCTGTGGTGATGGCTTCCTGAATGCTGTGGCAGCCGGCGGTGTTGGGCAGCACGGGCACGTTCAGGGCGCGCAGCAGGTTCCAGAAGCTGTTGCTGCTCTCCTGCGGGGCGGCAGTCTGACGCCGCAGCGAGGCCGTGAGCATGGCCGGCTTGGCCAGCTTCACGGCGGCCTCCAACACGGCGGGTGAAGGGTAGCGCGAGGTGCCCAGCAACAGACGGCTGTGGAAGGTTTCGCCGTAGAGGACGAGTGGGTCGTTGGTCGTTTCGGTTTGCATGGTCATCCGCCGGTGACGGGAAAAATGATGTCGATGCGATCGCCGCTTTGCAGTCGGTGTTCGCCGTATTGCGTCTTGGGCACGAACTGCGTGTTGACCGCAACCGCGAACGGCGGCTTGGCTTCGATGGTGGCAATGGCGTCGAGCAGCGTTGCCCCATCGGCCAGTTCGTGTTCGTTCTTGTTGATGAAGACTTTCATGGATTCAGGTCGGCACAGTTTCCATGTGCAGATCGAGTGAGGTTGCCAGTGTAGTGGTCTGCTCGCGCACCAGCTCCAGCACCGCGTCGAGCAGAGCCGGCGAGATCATGAAGCCGTGGCGGTACATGCCATTGACTTGCAGCGTACGCGCCCCCAAGCGGCGGATCGCCGGCAGGTTGTCGGGCAGGGTGGGGCGGCACTGGGTGGCGATCTCCAGGATGCGCGCCTCGGCAAAGCCGCTGTGCACGGCGTAAGCCGCGCTCAGGAGTTCCAGCGTGGAGCGCACACTCGGCGGCGACAGGTCGTTGCTCTCGATCTCGGTGGCGCCGATCACGAACACATGGTCCTGCTTCGGCGCAATGTAGACGGCATAACGCGGATGGATCAGCCGTGTGGGCCGGTTCAAGGTGACTTCAGGGGCATACAACCGTGCCACCTCGCCGCGGATGCCGCGCAATTGTGCCCACTGCGCCTGGGCGCCCAGACCCCGGCAGTCAAACACCCAGTCGGGTTGGCCTGTCGTTCCGGGTTGGAAGTCCTGTGGGGCACGTGGGCTGTTCCAGTGCAGGTCGACTTGGAGCGTCTGCAGTTCATGCAGCAAGGCGGCCAGCAACTGACGGTTGTCGAGCTGGCCTTCGCCCGGCAGGTACAAGCCTTGGGTGAAGCGGTTGCCCAGGGACGGCTCCAACTGCGACACGCCGGCGGCATCGAGTGTCTGCAGCGTGGGCAATGCCGGCAGTTTCTCCTGGGTGGCCTGCAACTGGCGGGCAAAGCGCTGGGCTTCGCCGGCGTCCTGCCGGTGCCACAGGATGAGGGTGCCTTCCTGCTGGAAGAACACCGGTTGCGACAGCTGGGCCAGCAGTTCGGGCCAGCGCTGCAGCGAGTAGCGCCCCATCTCCACCACGCTGGACTCGGTGACGGCGGATTCGGCCAAGGGGGCCAGCATGGCGGCAGCGATGCGGGCTGGCGAACCCTGGGCGTCGGCGCCACCGGCTTCGTAAACGGTGACGGCGTGGCCGGCGCGTGCAAGCTGCCAGGCAAGCAGACGGCCCATCAGGCCGGCGCCGAGCACCACGGAGGAGGGACGAGAAAGACTCATTTCAGTGTTTCCAGAATGGTTGGCGTGACCCAGCACGCATGAAGTGGCCCAAATCAGGAACGCCGTGGAACCGGCTTAGCCGGTCCACAGGCGTTGCCCCCAGAAAGGGGGATGGCGGAGTGACACGCAGTGCGCGAAGCCTGGGGGTGTTCAGTTTGGCCTGATAATTTTCGTCATGACGAACACGACTTTGACTGGAAGCGAAAAACATTACCCGCGCGTGCTGTCCATCGCGGGCTCCGACAGCGGAGGCGGCGCCGGCATCCAGGCCGACCTGAAGACCTTCAGTGCGCTGGGCTGCTACGGTATGACGGCCATCACCGCCATCACGGCGCAGAACACGCAAGGCGTGCGTGCCATCCATGGGGTGCCGCCCGATATCCTGCAGGCGCAGATCGAAGCGGTGGTAGAGGACATCGGCGTGGATGCAGTGAAGATCGGCATGCTGCACTCGCCCGAGGTGGTGCGCGTGGTGGCGCAGGCCATCCGCCGCTATGGCCTCCAGCAGGTGGTGCTCGACCCGGTGATGGTGGCCACCAGCGGTGACCGCCTGATTGCGGCAGAAACGGTGCAGGTGCTGGTGCAGGAGTTGTTCCCGCTGGCGACCGTCATCACGCCCAACCTGGATGAAGCCGAACTGCTGCTGGGCCACCCGATCGACGGTATTGCTGCCCTGGAGCCGGCAGCACGCGAGCTGCAGGCGCTGGGGGCGCCCAGCGTGCTGCTCAAGGGGGGGCACTTGCAGGGGGCTGACGTGGTGGATGTGCTGCTGGAGAAAAACCAGCCGACGCAACGCCTGGCCTCGCAGCGCATTGCCAGCCGCAATGTTCACGGCACCGGCTGCACCCTGTCGTCTGCCATTGCCGCGCATCTGGCACTGGGGCTGGATCTGGCCACCGCCGTGGCGCGGGCCCGTGCCTACATCCTGCGGGCGATTGCCGCTGGCGCCGATGTGCACACCGGCCACGGCCACGGTCCGCTGAACCACGGTTATGCGCCGATGGCGATGCAGACCCTGTCTGCGCCCTGATGACTTCTCTGCACGCGTCATAACAATCGTTTCAAAGGCAGGGGGGGCTAGCACCGGGGGCGGAGGGTCAATCCTGGTGGATTACCGCCCGTCGGGCCTGCTTCCCTGCGTGAGCATTACCTCAATCAGGTTCAAAGGGACTGTCTCAGTCGCGGCCCACCTGTTTCAGGCGGGCGGCAACACCCCTAGCGAATGTGCTCTCATGAACACAGGCGAATTTTAGAGCCAAGAAAAAGCCCGCTCTGAGGCGGGCCTTAACTTGTTTCGGTGAATGTTGACCTGGGTCAGTCGAACACCGGCGTTTCCACGCCCAGCACCTTGTGCAGCTTGGGGCTGGTGGTGGTGTACTGCAGGTGGACCTTTTTCTCCGGGAAGATGAAGGGCATGGCGCCGAAGGCAGCCAGGGCGCACTCATGGAAGCCTGACAGGATGAGCTTCTTCTTGCCCGGGTAGGTGTTGATGTCGCCCACGGCGAAGATGCCGGGCACGCTGGTGGAGAACTTCTCGGTGTCCACCACAAGCTGCTTGCGCTCGATCTCCAGGCCCCACTCGGCAATCGGGCCCAGCTTCGGGCTCAGGCCGAAGAACACCAGCAGCACGTCCATCGGCACCACGCGGGTGACACCGTCGCCGCCGGTAACCTTCACCGCGCAGAGCTTGCCGTCCTTCTCTTCGAAACCGGTCACCTGGCCGACGATGAACTGCATCTCGTAGGCGTCGCACAGTTCCTTCATCTTGGCCACGCTGGCCGGTGCGGCCTTGAAGCCGTCACGGCGGTGCAGCAGGATCACGCTCTCAGCCTTGTTCGGGCCTTCGGCAGTGAAGTTCAGTGTCCAGTCGAGCGCCGAGTCGCCGCCACCGACGATCATCAGGTTCTTGCCGGCGAAGTCGGCCGGGTTCTTGACACGGTAGAACAGCTGCGAGCCTTCGAACTTGTCCAGGCCTTCGACCTTCAGCGTGCGCGGCTGGAAAGCACCGACGCCAGCGGCGATGAAGATGGTCTTGGTCAGGAACTGGGTGCCCTTGGAGGTTTCGACGAAGAAACGGCCGTCATCCTGCTTCTGCACCACAGTCACTTCCTGGCCCAGGTGGAACGTCGCGCCAAAGGGCTCGATCTGCTTGAGCAGGGAGTCCGTGAGTTCCTTGCCTGTGCACACCGGTACCGCCGGAATGTCGTAGATCGGCTTGTCAGGATAGAGCTCCATCGGCTGGCCGCCCGGGTAGGCGAGCGAGTCGATCACATGGGCCTTGATCTCGAGCAGGCCGAGTTCGAACACCTGGAACAGGCCCACCGGGCCGGCACCGACGATGACGGCATCGGTTTCAATGGGGCCTTCGTGGGCCTGGGCGGTTTTGATCACTTCTTGACTGAGTTTCGGTTCCATGGGCTTAGCGCAGCAGCTCTTTGAGCTTGCCGGTCTTGTCTTTCCACTCCTCCGCGTCGGGAAGGGCGGCTTTGCGTTTGGTGATGCTCTTCCAGGTCGGCAACTGGGCCAACTCGGCATTGAGCTTGGTCATGTGCTGCTGGTCGGACGGCACGTCTTCCTCGGCGTAGATCGCGTTGACCGGGCATTCAGGAATGCAGACGGCGCAGTCGATGCACTCGTCGGGGTCGATGGTCAGAAAGTTCGGACCTTCGCGGAAGCAGTCGACGGGGCAGACATCAACGCAATCGGTGTATTTGCAGCGGATGCAGGATTCGGTGACGACGTGGGTCATGCTGTAGTTCTGGAGAGAAAAAGGGAATTAGCCCTTGATTTTATTGGGTTTTGAAAAGTCTGGCGATTGTCGTCCTTGTCAGGGGCAGGGTTGTTGAGATAAGTCAATGCAGAAGAAGGGCTCCTGAGGTCTTGTGGGTAGCGGTATCCACCAGGATCAGCGAGCCCAAAATGCGCGAACGGGCGAAGGGCAGAGCCGCAATCGGCTCCTGCAGCGCCAGCTCGATATGGCCGATGGCATTGGGCTCCAGCTGGCTGGCGTTTTCTTCGGCCAGGGTGTTGATGTCCAGGCGGTGCACGATGCGCTTGACCTTGGCCTTGACCCAACGGTGGCCGTGCAAGGCCCAGTAGACGCGGCCGGCCACCAGGGCTTCGTCGTCGAGCCAGGCCACGGTGCCCAGCAGCTCGCGGCTGGGCGTCAACTGGTTGGCGCCGCTGGCTTCTTCAGCCAGCAGCCAGTCACCACGCGACACGTCCACCTCGCGGTCCAGCACGATGCCGGCGCTGTGGCCGGCTGCCACGGAGCCGGGCTGGCGCACGTGGTCCAGCACCTGGGCCACGGTGGCGCTCTGCCCGCTGGGGAAGACGCGCACCGTATCGCCGGCCTGCACGCCGCCGGCGGCCACACGACCCCAGAACACGCGCCGACCTTGGCTGGTGTCGCTGGAGGAAGAGAATTTCTCCACCCACTGCACCGGAAACGCCAACGGCAGGTCGGTGTCAGCAGCGGTGACGGGCAACTGCTCCAGGATCTCCAGCAGTGTCGGGCCGCCGTAGCCACACCAGTTGGCCTGTGTCGCGGCATCGACCACATTCCAGCCCTTGAGGGCGGAGACCGGCACGGTGGCGGTCACGCTCAGGCCGGCGCTTTCGGCAAAGGCCAGCAGGGCGCTGCGGATGTGAGCAAAAGCCAGGGCCGCATCGGCCACGGCATCGAGTTTGTTGACCGCGAAAATGATGGACGGCACGCGCAGCAGTTTCAGCAGCAGCGAATGGCGCCGCGTCTGCGGCAGCAAGTCCAAGCCGGCATTGGCCCAGTCCAGCTTGGTGGCATCCACCAGCACCACGGCAGCGTCGGCACTCGATGCCGCCGTCACCATGTTGCGCGTGTACTGCTCGTGGCCCGGAGCGTCGCCGATGATGAACTTGCGGTTCTCGGTGCTGAAATAACGGTAGGCCACGTCGATGGTGATGCCCTGTTCGCGCTCGGCCGACAGGCCGTCGGTCAGCAGGGCCAGGTCGGTCTCGCCCTGGCGCTGCACGCCGGCCAGGTGGTCCTGCAGCACGGCGCGGGTGTCCACCAGCAGGCGGCCGATCAAGGTGCTCTTGCCGTCATCGACCGAGCCGCAGGTGATGAACTTCAGCGCGGATTGGGTGTCGATTGGGCCCTTGGCCCTCGTCAATTGGGCGCTGCCAGCTATGGTTTCAGTAGCGTTTGTCATGTTCAAAATCTTTCAGGAATCAGATGCCTTCAACCCAAGGACACCGCAGAACCGGCTTCGCCGGGCTGCAGGTGTCACCCCCTGCAAGGGGGGAGGCGGCCACACGAAGTGGGCAAGCCTGGGGGTGTGTCAGAAATACCCGTCTTTCTTGCGTTTCTCCATCGAGGCGTCGGAAGTCTTGTCGTCCATGCGCGTGGCGCCGCGTTCGCTCACCTCGGCCCCCAAGGTCTCGATCACGATGTCGCCGGCGGTGGCCGCCAGGCTCGGTACCGGGCAGGTGCAGGTGATGTCGCCCACGGTGCGGAAACGCACGTCGCGCACCACCACCTCTTCACCGTCGCGCGGCGGCGTGATCTCGGTCACCGGCACCAGCAGGCCGCGGCGTTCCACCACTTCGCGCTGGTGGGTGTAGTAGATCGAGGGCAGGGCGATCTGCTCGCGTTCGATGTACTGCCAGACGTCAAGTTCGGTCCAGTTGGAGATCGGGAACACGCGGAAGTGCTCGCCCGGGGCGAGGCGGGTGTTGAACAGCGTCCACAGCTCGGGGCGCTGGGCCTTCGGGTTCCACTGGCCGAAGCTGTCGCGGTGGCTGAAGATGCGTTCCTTGGCACGGGCCTTTTCCTCGTCGCGCCGGGCGCCACCGATCAGGGCGTCGAAGCGGAATTCCTCGATCGCTTCCAGCAGCGTGACCGACTGGTGCACATTGCGGCTCTCGCCCGGGTGGGCCAGGCGCACGGTGCCGCGTGCCATCGAGTCTTCGACGCTGCGCACGATCAGCTCGGCCTGCAGCTCCTGGGCGCGCTGGTCGCGGAAGGCCGTCACTTCGGGGAAGTTGTGGCCGGTATCGATCATCAGCAGCGGGTAGGGGATGCGGCCGGTACCAAAGGCTTTCTCAGCGCACTTGAGCAGTACCAGCGAGTCCTTGCCGCCCGAGAACAGCAGGGTCGGGCGCTCGAAGGCGGCGGCGACTTCGCGCAGGATGAAGATGGTTTCTTCTTCGAGCGCATTCAGGTGCGCGTTGCTCAGGTGGTGCACCGGCGTGTCCAGTAGTTCGTGTTGTGTGCGGGCGTTCATGGCAGGGTTTTCTATAGATCTTCAGTGGGCCAGGTGCAGACCGCACTCGCGTTGGTCTTCGCCCTTGGTCGGGTCCACGTAGTCGAAGTTGTTGGGCAAGCCGTGGATCTCGCAGTACTGGTACAGGTCCTTGGACGACCAGTGCAGCAGCGGGGCGACCTTGATCAGTCCGTCGGGGTTGATGCTCACGGGGTCCATCTGGGCACGCACGGCGCTGTCAGTGGCACGCAGCGCCGTGAACCAGACCCTCGGGGCGGTCTCGCGCAGCGCGCGGGCGAAGGGTTCCAGCTTCACTTCTTCGGTGAAGGCCGCGTGGCGCGGATCGTCGAGCGCAGGCACCGGTCCGTCCACCGCTTCGCGATGCGCCCGCGAACGCAGTGGCAGGTAGATGCGCAGGTTCAGCCCGAGTTGACGGGTCACTTCGTCTGCATAGCGGTAGGTCGCATCCGTGTTGTAGCCGTTGTCCATCCAGATCACCGGCACATCGGGCTGCACGCGCGTGACCAGATGCAGGATCACCGCCTCGAAAGGGCGGAAATTGGTGGTGACGATGGACTTCTGGCCCAGGCCGAGCGCCCACTTCACCAGGGCGGTGGCGTCACGGCCGTGCTGGGCGTTGATCTGCGCGAGGTTGTCGGTGCTGATGGCGTTCATCTCAAGCGGCCTTCTGGAAATGGGGTTTCGCCTGCACCGCGTCGCCTTGGTAGAACTCGGCGTAACGTGTCAACTGGCGTTCGGCGATGGCCACGTCCTGGTCGGCGCGCAGCACGGCCGCTGTGAAGCCGCTGCGGGCCATCTGCTGCAGCTGGTCAGCCAGCACGTCGCCGGTGGCGCGGATCTCGCCCGTGAAGCCGAGGCGGCGGCGCAGCAGGAAGGCCTGGCTGAAGGCGCGGCCGTCGGTGAACTTGGGGAAGTGCAGGTCGATGCGGTCGACACCGGCCAGCGAGACGTCGCGCGGATCGGCATCATTCGCGAGTTCAAGCACATTTTGGCCTTCTGGCGCCGTCGAATGGGCGTGAGCAGCTATCAATTTCATAGTATTCATTCCTTCAGGCAGTGTGCTGGTGCTCGGCCAGCGCTTCGGCACGGCGTTCAAGGTCGTGGCGCATCTGGTGGGCGGCCTGCTTGAAGGGCTCAGCACCGACGCGGCGCAGTGTCTCGATGAAGCGCTCGCCAGCGGTGCGCTGCTCGCGGTAGGTTTCCAGCACCGCCTCGATCACGTCCGGCACTTCGGCGCTGGAGAACGAGGGGCCGACCACCTTGCCGGCGCCAGCCGGGCCGGACAGCGTGGTGCCGTCGGAGCCGCCCAGGGTGACTTGATACCACTCCTTGCCGTCCTTGTCGACGCCCAGGATGCCGATGTGGCCGCTGTGGTGGTGGCCGCAGGAGTTCATGCAGCCACTGATGTGCAGGTCGATCTCGCCCAGGTCGTGCAGCTCGTCCAGGTCCTGGTAGCGCTCGGTGATGGCGGCGGCTACCGGGATGGAGCGCGCATTGGCCAGGTCGCAGAAGTCGCCGCCGGGGCAGGCGATCATGTCGGTCAGCAGGCCGATGTTGGGCTTGGCCAGGCCGAGGCGGCGTGCTTCGCGCCAGAGTTCGGGCAACTGGTCGCAGCGCACCCAGGGCAGCACCAGGTTCTGGTTGTGCGTCACGCGCACCTCGCCGGCGCTGAAGCGTTCGCTGAGTTCGGCCACGGCGTCGAGCTGGTCGGCAGTGGCATCACCCGGCGCCTGGGCCAGGCGCTTGAAGGACAGCGTGACGGCGCGCAGATCGGGGTTCTTGTGCGGCGCCACGTTGCGCTGCAGCCAGCGGCCGAATTCCACGTCGTCCTCTGCCGCGGCGCGCAGGATGTGGGCGATCTTGGCATCGGCGCTCTTGCGGTCGCAGTTCAGGGCCGGTGGCACGAACGAGGCGCTGACGCGCTCGAACTCGGCCGCGGTGATGGTGTGCGGTGCGCCGTCTTTCTCCACGATGTCTCGGTACTCGGCTTCCACCTCGTCGATATAGCGCTGGCCTTCGGCCTTCACCAGGATCTTGATGCGCGCCTTGTAGGCGTTGTCGCGCCGGCCCCAGCGGTTGTAAACCCGCACCACCGCTTCCAGGTAGTTGAGGATCTGGTCGCAGGGCAGGAACTCGCGGATGGTGGTGGCAATCACCGGCGTGCGGCCCATGCCGCCGCCGACCAGCACCTTGAAGCCCAGCGTTCCTTCCGCGTGGCGCACCAGCTGCAGGCCGACGTCGTGCCAGCCGATGGCGGCGCGGTCTTCACGGGCACCGGTGATGGCGACCTTGAACTTGCGAGGCAGGAAGGCGAACTCGGGGTGCAGTGTGCTCCACTGGCGCAGGATTTCGGCGAAGGGGCGCGGGTCGGCCACTTCGTCCACAGCAATGCCGGCCAGTTCGTCGGTGGTGATGTTGCGGATGCAGTTGCCGCTGGTCTGGATGCCGTGCATGCCCACGCTGGCCAGCAGGTCCATCACGTCGGCGCTCTTGTCCAGTGGAATCCAGTTGTACTGCACGTTCTGGCGCGTGGTGAAGTGGGCGTAGCCGGTAGTCAGGCGGCTGCCGATGGCGCGGCCGTCACGCAGCTGGATCTCGCCCAGCCGGTTTTGCGCTGCCACCGCACCCTGGAACAGTTCGGACGTGGGCTGATCGTATTCGCGCGCAATGCGGGCCAGCACGCGCACTTGCGCGCTGGACAGCTCACCATACGGCACGGCCACGCGCAGCATGGGCGCATGGCGCTGGATGTACCAGCCGTTTTGCAGCCGCAGCGGCTTGAAGTCGTCGCCACTCAACTGGCCGGACAGATGGCGTTCGAGCTGGTCACGGTATTGCGCGGCACGCGTGTGCACGAACTGGCGGTCGAATTCGGTGTACTGGTACATAAGTGTCAGATAGCGATCAATTTGATGCCGGCCCAGGCCAGCAAAACGGAAAGGACGGAGCGGATGACGCGTTCGTTGATGCGGTGCATCAGGTGTGAGCCGAGCCAGATGCCGGGCAGAGAGCCCGCCAGCAGCTTGGCCAGCAGCGGCCAGTCGACCGAGCCGAGCGAGGCGTGACCGAGACCGGCCACCAGCGTCAGCGGCACGGCGTAGGCAATGTCGGCGGCCACGATGCGCGGCAGCGGCAGCAGCGGGTAGACGATCAGCAGCACGCTCACGCCGATGGCGCCGGCGCCGACCGAGGTCAGCGTGACCAGCGTGCCCACCACGGCGCCCAGCAGCAGCGGCAGGCTCCAGTGGCGGGGTGTGGCGGCGCGTGCTTCCTGGCCTTTGGCCAGGGTGGCGGGCAGCGCCTTGCCGCGCACCGCCTTGTAGAAGGTGGCGGCAGCGGTCAGCAGCAGGGCGGCGCCCAGGGTGCTGGTCATCAGGCTTTGCACGGCCGGATTGGTCGGGCCGATGTGGTGCAGGATGAACAGGGTGATCAGGGCGGCCGGAATGCTGCCGGCGGACAGATTGAGCACGATGCGCCAGTCGATCACGCGGGCGCGGGCCAGGCGCACGGTGCCGCCGAATTTGGTGAAGGCGGCGAACAGCAGGTCGGTGCCGACGGCCAGATAGGGCTTGACGCCGAAGAAGAAGATCAGGATCGGCGTCATGAGCGAGCCGCCGCCCACGCCGGTGAGGCCAACGACCAGACCGACAAAAAAGCCCGCAAAAACAAACGCCACGTCATGCATGGACGCGACTGTAGAGGGGGTACTATGAATTCCAAACTACATTTTTCTTTGAGATATATGCAATTTGGGAATATGGCGCTATTCAGGCCGGGGCGGGCAACCAGTTTCCCATCAGGCTGGATTCGAGCCAGGCCAGGCAGGCGGGCGCATCAACGCCCAGGCAGACCCGGATGCGGGGGATGTGCGCCTCCCAGCCGGGGTGGGGGTACAGCACATGCTCGCGCCGGTCCATGAGGGTCTGGCCCTCGGCCAGGCCGTCGGTGGCCACGCGCACGCGGCCGGACTCGGTGCTGAACAGTTCGGGCCGCAAGACGAACATCACCGCCAGCACATCGTGGCTGAGGCAGGCCTGCTGGCGGGCCAGTGCGGGGTCGAGGCGGGCGTAGTAATCAACCGAGAAGCGCGCCGCATGTAGCAGCAGGTCGGTGGCCGGGTGCCGCTGCTGTGCTGCCACGCGCTCAAACAAGGCCAGCGGCACGGCCATGTGCTGCGCCGCATCCAGCCCCACCATGGTGAGCTGGAAACCGGCGGTGAAGATCACATCCGCAGCGTGCGGGTCGTACCAGATGTTGGACTCGGCCACCGGCGAGACATTGCCGGGTGCGGCAATACTGCCGCCCAGCACGACCACCTGTTTCAGCAACGCCGGCAGCCTGGGTTCCAGCCGCAGCGCCTGGGTCAGGTTGCTCAAGGGCCCGCTGGCCACCAGCGTGACCTCGCCGGGGTAGGCATTGGCCTGCGCGACGATGAAACGCGCGGCGGAACGCTCATCGGGCGGGTAGGTGTCGCGCCGGCGCTCGGGCAGGTTGCCCAGGCCATCGGCACCGTGGATCTCGGCGTCCGGCAACACCCCAATCTTGCGCGTGGGCGTGTTGATGCCTTCGCAGACGGGAAGCTGGCGGCCCGCCAGGGTGCAAAGGTAGATGGCATTGCGCGCCGCCTGGGCTGCCGACACATTGCCGAAGGTGGCGGTGATGCCCAGCAGTTCAATCTCGGGCTGCGCCAAGGCGAAGTACAAGGCCACGGCATCGTTTATGCCGGGGTCGCAGTCGAGGATGATCTTTTGGCGTTGACTCATGGTCTTTCGGTGCCAGTTGCAATCGAGGCCAGCCCAGGCGGGCGGCGAGTGGATCTGGTGACGCGAATCATGCCAGTCTTTCAGCAGCGCTTGAGCAGGGTTTTGTTGCTACTAAAAGAATAGCTTGTTCCGCTTGATTGGCAAGGGCTACATGCCATTTTCATTCCAAATCTTCGCTGCTGGATGCGGGCCGGCGCCGCGCGTGCAGAAAGTGCGCCAGGCTGGCCTCCACCGGCCACGGCTCAGCCCCGAGGCGTGCCGCCAGCAGTTCTGCGCACAGCAGCGAGAAACTCAAACCGCGTGAGCCCATGGCGGCGTTGATCCACAGCGTCGGCTGTGCGCCGTCTTCCAGCGGGCCGACCAGCGGCAGCCGGTCGGCGCTGACGCAGCGCGTACCACCCCAGCCCCGTGCCGCCTCGGGCGTGAACGCGGGGGCCAGGGTTCGTGCTGCCGCCGGCAGCAGCGTGTGCAACTTCGCCAGATTGCTGCAGTGATGTTCTGCGGCAATGGCCGGCGGCTGGTGCGCTGCCTCGTAGGTGGCACCGGCATACCAGGCCAAGCCATCCTCGGTGGGCACGGCCGGAATCAGGGCGCCCAGCCCATTCACCGGGAACGGCGGCAGGGCGGCCTCATCACCCGTTTGGCGCAGGCCTGCGGACAGCACGCCACGCATCTCATGCACCGGTGGCAGCTGCGAGAGCTCGGACAGCTCAGCGCGCAGGCTGTCGAGCAGGCGCGGTGCGTCACTCGCATTGGCCAGTACCACCTGGCTGGCGTTGCCGAGGAGCTGGCCATCTCGGTCGAGCAGTTGCCATGTTGTGCCGGATGACGTGCCGGATTTCCGCAGCGCGCTGACTTTGGCGTTGCCGCAGAACTGCACACCTGGCAGAGCCAGCCAAGCCTGCACCAGCCGCGCCGGTTTGATCCAGGCGGCTTGTGCATGCCACAACGCAGGTGCTGTGGCACAGCCTTCGTGCCAAAGGGATGCCTCGAAGGACGGGGCCGGGCGCGAGATCTCGCTGCCGGCGGCAGGCCAATGGGCCGGCAGGCCGGCACGGCCATCGAGGCGTTGCTCCAGTACACCGCTGAGGGCCCAGTCCACCCCTTCGGGCAGCAGGCGGCCTACCTCCTGCAGCATCAGCCGCACGCCAGCGCGTGACAGGCGCGAACGCGGGCTGTCGTCTGCCGAGACGTGCGGCACCACCAAGCCGGCCGGTAGGCCGGAGGCTCCGGCGGCCGGCATCGTGGCGGCGTCAAACACCTGGACCCGCCAGCCGCGCCGCGCCAAGGCAGCGGCCACGCTGGCGCCGGCCAGACCGGCACCGATGACGGCGCAGGTGTCGGGTGCCGCGGCCTGGGTGCGCAGCGTTTCGCGACTGTTCTTGAGTTCCCAGTGGGGGGCGTACTGTGCTTGCCCGTCCTGAAAAACAAACCCGCTCTGACCCAACACGTCGCGCCATGCCGGGTTCGGGCCGGGTGACGAGCCGATCCAGGCCAGCGTGGTCCCGCGCCGGCAGCAGCGCGCCAGCGCCTTGGCGCTCCAGCGGTCCCAGGGGACGTCGGCATCGAGCAGGACGGTATCGGCCTCAAAGTGCTGCTCTCGCAGCAGGGGCTGCAATTCCCCCACGCACAGGGTCAGTGTCAGTTGCCCTTGCGCCAGCAAGAGACGGTGAAAGCCCGGCAGCAGGCCACGCCATTGGCCAGCCAGTTCTTGTGCAAGACGATGCAGTTCAGGCGAGGTTGGGGCAGCTTGCAGCTCGGACAGTTCGGGAGGCTGCCGGGTGAGGGCGACAACGTGCAGCAGGCGCGGGCGCTGCGTATCGGCCTGCCACGCTTGCCAAAGGGCAAGGAAACGCGGCAGGTTGAAGTGGGTGTCGAGGATGCGCCAGGTGGGCTGTGAGGCCCAGGCCTGGGGCAGGCCGCTGCTGTGCAGCAGGGTCTGGGCTGCTCCGTGCGCCGGTTCCGTCACAGGAGCTTGCGAGAGAAACGATGGGGGAAGGGGGCGGCGCTCAGGCGCTCGGCGGCACGTAACCCTGGGCGGCATCGGCGCCGGAGCCGAAGAAATGGTTCTCCATCTGGCGTGCCAGGTATTGGCGGGCGCGGGCATCGGCCAGGTTCAGGCGGTTCTCATTGACCAGCATGGTCTGGTGCTTGAGCCAAGCGGCCCAGGCCTCCTTGCTCACGCTTTCCCAGATGCGTTTGCCCAGCTCGCCGGGGTAGGGCGGGAAGTCCAGGCCTTCAGCCTCTTTGCCCAGTTTGATGCAGTTCACCATGCGTGCCATATGCAGCCTCTTTCAATCGCTCAGATGTTTATGGAATAAGTAACTGAAATCTTATTCGTTCCAGTTTTGATCATGTTTCAACAGAATCCATTTCATCGCAATTCATTCATTGATTTGAAAAGGAAAAAAACATGACGCAACGCCGCAACTTTATCAAGCTTTCAGTGGCCTTCGCTCTGGCAGGGGCAGCCCTGGCTGGTCAGGCCCAGACGGCGCAGACTCTGCTCAACGTGTCCTACGACCCGACGCGCGAGCTGTATGTGGATGTCAACGCCGCCTTCATCAAGCATTGGAAGGCCAAAACCGGCCAAGACGTGACCATCAAGCAGTCGCACGGCGGCTCGGGCAAGCAGGCGCGGTCGATCATCGACGGGCTCGATGCCGACGTGGCAACGCTGGCTCTGGCCGGCGACACCAATGCGCTGGTGAAAAACGGTGGCTGGGTTGCGCCCGACTGGCAAAAGCGCCTGCCGCACAACTCTTCCCCCTACAACTCGACCATCGTGTTGGTGGTGCGCCAGGGCAACCCCAAGGGCATCAAGGATTGGGATGACCTGATCAAGCCGGGTGTGAGCGTGATCACCCCCAACCCCAAGACCTCGGGCGGTGCGCGCTGGAACTACCTGGCGGCCTGGGAGTTTGCCAAGCGCAAGTTTGGCGGCGACGACAAGGCCAAGGATTTTGTCGCCAAGCTCTATGGCAATGTGCCAGTGCTTGATACCGGTGCCCGCGGCTCGACCATCACGTTTGCCCAGCGCGGCCAGGGCGACGTGCTGATTGCCTGGGAAAACGAGGCCTACCTGCTGGAGAAGGAGTTCGGCACCAAGTTCGACATCGTCGCGCCTTCAATCAGCATCCTGGCTGAGCCGGCCGTGACCGTGGTGGACAAGAACGTGGACCGCAAGGGCACGCGCAAGCTGGCCGAGGCCTATCTTCAGTTCCTATACACCGAGGAAGCGCAGGACATCATCGGCAAGAACTTCTACCGCCCGATCTCCGCCAAGGCGCAGGCCAAATACGTCAAGCAGTTGCCCAAGCTGAACCTGTTCACCATCGACCAGGCCTTTGGCGGCTGGGAGAAGGTGGCAAAAGAGCACTTCGCAGATGGCGCGTATTTCGACCAGATCTACACCAAGAAGTAAGTCGAGACGGACGTCATTCACAGGCCACCAGGGAGAAACAACATGTCGGTACTTCTGATCGCAGGCAGCCCGTCCGAGCGCTCCCGCTCGGCGGCCTTGCTGAACCGGGTGGGCCAGCAGCTGACGCGCCGTGGCGTCCAGGTCGAAAGCCTGTTGATCCGCGACCTGTCGCCGCAGGCCCTGCTGCTGGCCGACTTCAACCATCCGTCGGTGGTGGCGGCCACCCGGCAGGTCGAGAATGCGCAGGCCATCGTGGTGGCCACACCGGTCTACAAGGCGGCCTACAGCGGCGTGCTCAAGGTCTTGCTCGATCTGCTGCCGCAGACGGCGCTCAAGGGCAAGACGGTGCTGCCGCTGGCCACCGGCGGTAGCCCGAACCACATGCTGGCGCTCGACTATGCGTTGCGCCCGGTGTTGCAGTCGCTCGGCGCGCGCCACATCCTGCCGGGTGTTTATGCCACCGATGCCCAGGTCACATTGACGCCGGAAGAGGCTTATCTGATCCAGCCGGACATCGAAGCCCGGCTCGACGAGGCCGCCGCCACGCTGGTGGCCGAGGGCCTGCGGCTGCCGCGTGCGACCGAAGGCTTCGAGCCGATCGCGTTCTCGCGGGTGCGATGTAGCGTCTGACGCTGTGGCCGGAGTCCTGTTTCGGACCACGGCATTCCTCCCTCTTCATTTCCCCATTTTTTTGAATCTCCGCGCGCCGGGGCCGGGACGGCTTTGGCCTGCGCACAGCGACAAGGACATCGACATGACACAAATCACGACTGACAGCATCGAGAGCGCGGTGGCGCCACGCCACTGGTGGCGCGCCCTGCGCAACAGCGCCATTGCCGCCGTGGCACTGGTGGGCGTGGCCCTGGTTTTCAGCTTCCTGCTTCTGCTGCCGGTGGCGCAGGCACAGACCAAGACCAGTGGCGAGCTGCGCATCGGCCACCAGAAGTCGGCCAGCCTGTTCGTGCTGCAAAAGGCGCAGGGCACACTGGAAAAGCGCCTGGCGCCGCTGGGCGTGGGCCTCAAGTGGGTCGAGTTCCCGGCCGGCCCGCAGCTGCTGGAAGGCCTGAATGTCGGCTCGGTCGATGTCGGCTTTGTTGGCGAAGCGCCGCCCATCTTTGCCCAGGCCGCAGGTGCCAAGTTTGTCTACATCGGCAACGACCCGGCCGCGCCGGAAGCAGAAGCCCTGCTGGTGCAAAAGAGCTCGCCCATCAAGACGGTGGCCGAACTCAAGGGCAAGAAAGTGGCCCTGAACAAGGGCTCCAACGTGCACTACCTGCTGGTCAAACTGCTGGAAAAGCACGGCCTGAAGTACGCCGACATCCAGCCCGTTTTCCTGCCGCCGGCCGACGCCCGTGCTGCCTTTGAGAAGGGCGCGGTCGATGCCTGGGCCATCTGGGACCCGTTCCTGGCTGCGGCCGAGAAGCAGACCGGCGCCCGCATCCTGGCCGATGGCCGTGGCGTAGTGAACAACTATGCCTACTACTTGGCCGAGCGTTCCTATGTGGAAAAACGGCCCGAAGTGATCCAGGCCCTGTTCGACGACGTGGTGGCGCAGGGCAAGTGGCTCAAGGCCAATCTCAAGCAGGCTGCCGCCATCATCGCGCCGCTGCAGGGGCTCGATGCCGATGTGGTGGAGCTCAATCTGCGCCGTTACGGCTATGGTGTGACGCATCTGACCGATGCCGTCATTGCCGAGCAACAGAAGATTGCAGACACCTTCTTTGAGCTCAAGCTGATTCCCAAGCCCATCGTCGTACGCGAAGCGGCCTGGAAACCGGCGCGCTGAATACACAGGAGCACGCCATGAGCCAGACGCATTTCTCTCTGCGCCGCCGCCTGTTGCAGATCCTGGGCCTGACGGCGGCGAGCTGGGGCCTGAGCAGCCACGTCGCCAACGCACAAACCGCCAAGGCCCCCGAGCAGTTGCGCATCGGCTACCAGAAGTCCGCTGTCAACCTCGTCATCCTCAAGCAGCAGTTGGTGCTGGAAAAACGCTTCCCGAACACCCGGGTCAGCTGGATCGAATTCCCGGCCGGCCCGCAGTTGCTGGAGGCGCTGTCGGTCGGCAGTCTGGAGTTCGGCCTGACCGGCGATTCGCCGCCGGTGTTCGCCCAGGCCGCCGGCAAGGATTTGCTGTACGTTGGCGCCGAACCGCCCAAGCCCGACAGCTCGGCCATCCTGGTGCTGAAGGATTCGCCGGTGAAGACGCTGGCCGACCTCAAGGGCCGCAAGATCGCCTTGCAAAAAGGCTCCAGTGCCCACTACCTGCTGGTGCGCGCGGTGGAGAAGGCCGGCCTGCAGTGGAGCGACATCCAGCCGGTCTACCTGGCGCCGGCCGATGCGCGCGCCGCCTTCGAGCGCAAGAGCGTCGATGCTTGGGCTATCTGGGACCCTTACTACGCCGCCACCGAACTGGCGATCCAGACGCGCGTGCTGGCCACCGGGCGCGACCTGTCCAGCAACAACTCGTTCTACCTGGCTTCGCGCGCCTTTGCCACCCAGCATGCGCAAGTGGTCACCGTGCTGTTCGAGGAGCTGACGCGTGCCGACCGGCAGGCGCAGGAGAACCGCAAGGAAGTGATCAAGCTGATCGCCAACTTCAGCGGCCTGGATGCCGGCGTGGTCAGCCTGTTCTTGCAGCGCCGGCCGAAGTCGCCCGTGGGGCCTTTGAGCCCGCAGACCGTGGCCGACCAGCAGCGCGTGGCCGATGCCTTCCTGCAACTCGGCCTGATTCCCAAGAGCGTCAAGGTGGCGGAGATCGTCTGGCAACCGTCGGCACGACACGCCTGAACCCATGAGCACCCAACGACAAGGAGAAATTGACATGAACGTTTTCTGGTTCCTTCCCATCCATGGCGATGGCCATTACCTCGGCACGGCCCACGGCGCACGCGCGGTTGACCAGGGCTATCTGCAGCAGATTGCACAAGCGGCCGAACGCCTGGGCTATGGCGGCGTGCTGATTCCCACCGGTCGCTCCTGCGAAGACCCGTGGACCGTGGCCTCCAGCCTGATTCCGGTGACGCAACGCCTGAAGTTCCTGGTGGCCCTGCGCCCCAGCACGATTTCGCCCACCGTGGCGGCGCGGCAGGCCGCCACCTTCGACCGCCTGAGCGGCGGCCGGCTGCTGGTGAACGTGGTGGCCGGCGGTGACGCTGGCGATCTGGAGGCCGATGGCACGTTCCTCAGCCACGACGAGCGCTACGAGCATGCGGCTGAGTTTCTGCACATCTGGCGCCGCCTGCTGGCCGGCGAGAAGGTCGACTTCGAAGGCAAGCATCTCAAGGTCAAGGGGGCCAAGCAGCTGTTCCCGGCCGTCCAGAAGCCGCACCCGCCGCTGTACTTCGGCGGCTCGTCCGATGCCGCGCACGACCTGGCCGCCGAGCAGGTGGAGCTGTACCTCACCTGGGGCGAGCCGCCAGCCGAGGTGGCCAAGAAGTTCGACGACGTGCGCAAGCGGGCCGCCAAACAGGGCCGCAAGGTGAAGTTCGGTGTGCGCCTGCACGTGATCCCGCGCGAAACGAATGACCAGGCCTGGGCCGCGGCGGACGAGCTCATCAAGTACCTCGACGACGAGACCATTGCCAAGGCGCAGAACACCTTCGCCGGCATGGACTCGGAGGGCCAGCGCCGCATGCGTGCGCTGCATGGCGGCAGCCGCGCCAAGCTGGAAATCAGCCCCAATCTGTGGGCTGGTGTCGGCCTGGTGCGCGGCGGTGCCGGCACGGCCCTGGTGGGCGATGGCGAGACCATTGCCCGCCGCCTGAAGGAGTACCAGGAGATCGGCGCCGAGACCTTCGTGCTGTCGGGTTACCCACACCTGGAAGAAGCCTACCGTTTTGCCGAGCTGGTGTTCCCGCACATCGGGGTGCAGGCACCGGCCACGCTGCAGGGCGGCAACCAGGTCAGCCCCTTTGGCGAGATCGTCGCCAATGCGCACAAGCCCGAAGGTCTGCGCGTGGCGCAAAGCTGAAAGGGCGGCCATGAGCGTCCATTCCATCAACCATGCACAGCTCGGCTTCCCGGCCGGTAAGCATGCACTGGTGCGCCATTTCTATAGCGAGCTGGTCGGCTTGCCGGAGTTCGGGCCGGGCGATGGCAAGACCTTGCGTTTTCGCGCCGGTGCGCAGCGCATCGATCTGGTGCCGGTGCAGGCCTGGCGCTCCCCGGTGGGGGTGCCCCATCTGGCCTTGCAGGTTGAAAACCTGCCGGGCCTGCGAGCCAAGCTGCTCGATGCCGGGGTGCTTCTCGATGAGTCGCGTGCCCTGTCCGGGCACCTACGCTTTTACGTTCGTGATCCGGCCGGCAATGCGCTGGAGTTTCTGGAGCCCGTTGCCGGGCAGAAGGGCCTTGCATGACACACACCACACAGGAACTGGCCGTGGTGGCCGACACCACGGTGGAGGCGCCGGGCTTCGGCTTTCTGGTCCAGCCGTCACTGCAAGGGGGCAGCGGTCACCCGCTGGCAGCCAGCACGCTGGCTTTCCTGCTCGGCGTCGCGTTGCGGCTGCTGCCTTGGCTGCTGCCGGTGGCACTGCTGGTGCTGTGGCAGGTGTTCTCTGCCCAAGGTTGGCTCTCGACGCGGGTGCTGCCCGCGCCGTTGGAGGTGGTGAAGGCCGCCTGGACGCTGACGCTGTCGGGCGAGTTGTGGACCCATGTGCAGATCAGTGCCTGGCGCGCCTTGACGGGGCTGGCCATTGGCGGTGGCTTGGGGCTGGTGCTGGGTTTGCTCACCGGCTCGTTCCGCTGGGCCGATACGCTGCTGGACTCCACCATCCAGATGGTGCGCAACATTCCGGCACTGGCGCTGATTCCTCTGGTGATTTTGTGGTTCGGCATCGACGAGAGCGCTAAGCTGTTTTTGATCGCGGTATCGGTGTTCTTTCCGATCTACTTGAACACCTCGCACGGCATTCGCAACGTTGACCCGGGGCTGATCGAGATGGCGCGCACCTACGGCCTGAACCGCTGGCAGCTGTACCGCGAGGTCATCCTGCCCGGTGCGCTGTCGTCCATTCTGGTTGGCCTGCGTTTTTCGCTCGGCCTGATGTGGGTGATCCTGATCGTGGCGGAAACCATTTCGGCGCAGGCCGGCATCGGCTACCTGACCATGAACGCCCGTGAATTCCTGCAGACCGATGTGGTGCTGGTCGGCATCCTGCTGTACGCGCTGCTGGGCAAGCTGGCGGACGTGTTTGCCAAGGGGCTGGAAGGCTACTGGTTGCGTTGGCACCCGGGATATCAATGAAAACACCCCCGACTCTCGCCCACTGCGTGTGGCTCGCATCCCCCCTCAAGGGGGCGCTCCCAGCGGCCCGGCAAAGCCGGTTCCGCGGGAGCCTGTGAAGGGGCTTCGCTGCGCTTGCCGGCGAAAACCAATATTGATCAAGGAGTATTGCGTGAGTATTGACACTGTGAATGGCGTGCGGCTGGAGATCAATGGCCTCTCCAAAAACTACGGCTCGCGGCAGGTGTTGCGTCAGGCCGAGCTGGTGATCGAGCCGGGCGAGTTTGTCGCCATCGTCGGGCGCAGCGGCTGCGGCAAGAGCACGTTGCTGCGGCTGGTGGCCGGGCTGGAGTCTGCCAGCGAAGGTCAGGTGCGTCTGGACGGACAGACCGTCGACGGCTTGAGCGAAGACACCCGCATCATGTTCCAGGATTCGCGCCTGCTGCCCTGGAAGCGCGTGGTCGATAACGTGGCCCTTGGCTTGCCGAAGGCAAAACGTCCGCATGCGGCCGAAGTATTGGCCCAGGTCGGTCTGGCTGAGCGCGAGGCCGACTGGCCGGCCAAGCTCTCCGGCGGGCAGCGCCAACGGGTGTCGCTGGCGCGTGCGCTGGTGCACAACCCGCGCCTGCTGCTACTCGACGAACCGCTGGGCGCGCTCGACGCGCTCACCCGCATCGAGATGCACCAGTTGATCGAAGGCCTGTGGCGGCGCAACGGTTTCACGGCTTTGCTCGTCACGCACGATGTGCAGGAGGCGGTGGCGCTGGCTGACCGCGTGATTCTGATCGAGGAGGGCCGCATTGCGCTGGACGAGCGCATCACCCTGGCACGGCCGCGCGAGCGTGGCGATGCTGCCTTCGCTGCCATCGAGAACCGGATCCTGCACCGCGTGCTGCAACAGCCCGATCGGCCCGCTGAACCGGCCGATGCCTCTTGGCCTGGTCTCTCGGCGAACGGCCTGCGCTGGGCCATCTAATTTTTCAACGGACTTTTCAAGGAGAAACCCATGTCCATTCAAGCCATCAACGTCCGCAACCAATTCCGCGGCAAGGTCAAGGAAATCATTCGCGGCGACGTGCTGTCTGAAGTCGATGTCGAAACGCCGTGGGGCATCGTGACCTCGGTCATCACCACACGCTCCGTCAACGACCTGGCCCTCAAGCCCGGCAGTGAGGTGGTGGCGCTGATCAAGGCGACCGAGGTGTCGATCGCGAAGATCTGAAACGTATCACCGCTTGACCCAATCGCCGAATAGGAAAGAAAAACTCCATGGTAACCATCAATCGCCGCCAGTTTGCGCTCGGCTCAACGAGCTTGCTGGCGCTGGCGGGTATCACCGGCAGCGCCATTGCCAGCCGGCAGGCGCACCAAGCGGTGCCGATCGTCGACAGTCTGACGATCAATGTGCTGACAGACAGCAGCTACGATTCGCCGCGTCCGGGCAGCAACAAGTGGGTGAAGATCCAGCGCACGCCGTTCATCTCCAAGACGGACTATCGCAAGGCCTTGCATAACGAATGGGGGCTGGCGCTGGCACTGCAGTCCCGCATTGGGGCTGAGCAGCGCAACCTGTTGCTGGACTTCGGCTACACGCCGACTGCGCTGCTCAACAACATGGAGATCATGGGCATTGAGGCGAGCAAGCAGAACGCCCTGGTCTTGAGCCATGGCCACTTCGACCACTTCGGTGGGCTGATTGGTTTTCTGCAAAAGCATCGCAGCCAGCTGCCAGAAGATCTGACGCTGTACGTCGGTGGCGAAGACAACTTCTGCAACCGCAAGACAGCCAGCGGCGCCCCCGGGCACTTTGCTGACTGGGGTGTTCTGGACCGACGGGAGCTGGAGGCGCTGAAGGTCAAGATCGTGTATTGCGAGGAGCCCACGATTCTGCAAGGGCATGCCTTCAGCACGGGCAGCATCCAACGCCGCAGCTTCGAGAAGGTGATCCCGAACACGCTGGTCGAGTACCGCCAGAAGGACGGGGTAGGGTGCAACCTGCCCAGCGCCGATGCCAAGGCTCCCGGCAAGTTTGTCGCGGACGAACACCTGCATGAACATGGCACGGCGTTCCACCTGCGTGACCGCGGTCTGGTGGTGATCTCGTCCTGCGGCCACGCCGGCATTGTGAATACCGTTCAGCAGGCGATCGAAGTCTCCGGCGTCAACAAGGTGCACGCTGTCCTGGGCGGGTTCCACCTGTTCCCGGCGCCGGACGACTACCTGCTGAAAACCGTCAACGAGTTGAAGACCTTCAACCCGGATGTGGTGATTCCGCTGCACTGCTCGGGCCCGGGTTTTGTCAGTGCCATGCGCACGGTACTGGCCGATCGTCTCGTGACGTCCACCACCGGCACGGTATTCGAGTTCGGCGCTTGAAGAGCCGGCTGCTTCCCTTCGTTGGTGCCCTCCTGACCGCGTTCCATCTCGGTGGCGCGCTGGCAGAGGCGCCGCGCCGGGCAGATTCAGCCCGGCTCATGAACGAGTTGATGTCGGGGCGGGCCACGGTGGGTGGCCCGTTCACCTTGTCGGACCAGGCGGGCAAGCGCCGCAGCCTGGCGGATTTCCGGGGCAAGGTGGTGTTGCTGTATTTCGGCTACATCTCCTGCCCGGACGTTTGCCCGACTGATCTTGCCGCCATGGCGCAGCTCATGGCGCGCATGGGGTCGGATGCCGCTCAGGTTCAACCCATTTTCGTGACGCTCGATCCGGCGCGTGACACCACTGCGGTCATGCGGGCCTATGTGGCTGGTTTTGATGAACGCTTCGTGGCCTTGCGGGGAACGGAGGTTGAAACGCGCCGTGTTGCCACGCGCTACAAGACCTATTACGAAAAGGTTTATCCACCGGGGTCCAGCACCTATTTCATCGACCACACCGCTTACATCTATCTGCTGGACCGCCAAGGCCGCTACGTGGCCTTCTTTCCACCGGGCACAACACCCGAACGCATGGAGGTCATGGTCAGAGAGGCACTGGTTGCGACTACAGGATAAGGGCCTGTCTTGTCGTGAGATGTTTTGGCTATTAGCAAGTGAAAACACGGTAGTTCCCATTTTGAGTGACCCACTTCAAAATTTCTCTTAATGAATTTAATTTATTAAAAGAGTTTTTCTCATGCCCGCCAAACCAATGAAATTCAAAGCATGCGCCTGCGGATCATGGGCGCGATGTAGCGGCTGTTAGCGCAACGCCGCCAATTCTTCTGGCGGCAATTCCATTTTCATTTTTTACGGCCTTTCATTGGGCAGGGACGGTTGTCGCCTGCAGAAACGAAAAGAGGTTACGAGATGCGCAATTCAGATTTGGTCAGCTC
Organism: Curvibacter sp. PD_MW3; assembly: GCA_002633085.1. Classification (GTDB taxonomy): domain Bacteria; phylum Pseudomonadota; class Gammaproteobacteria; order Burkholderiales; family Burkholderiaceae_C; genus Hylemonella. The sequence goes on along the minus strand of NSIV01000006.1, from coordinate 88,929 downwards.
AGATGTGTTTGCCGACGGCTACTCCGCCAGAGATGTTGTGGAGTCGCTTGGCATTGCTGTCGGCCTGGTTTTCTCCGTGTTGTTGGTCACCAGTCATTTGTTTATCGCCTTGTCCCAGTTTTGAAATTTTCATCAGAAAGATTCCTTCATGAACTCGATTTCCGTCTTGCATCGCCGTCGTTTGCTCGCCGCTGGCCTGGGCGCTGCCGCGCTGGGCATCAGCCCCTTGGCACAAGCGCAGAAGCCCCCGCGAGTGTTGCGCGTGGGGCATCAGAAAGGCTGGCTGTCCATTCTCAAGAGCCGCGGCACGCTGGAGAAGCGCTTGGCCCCGCTGGGCGTGAGCGTGACCTGGACCGAATTCACCGCCGGCCCGGTGCAACTGGAAGCACTGAATGTGGGCTCGATCGACTTCGGTGACGTTGGCGAGGCGCCCCCCATCTTTGCGCAGGCCGCTGGTGCGCCTCTGGTTTATGCCGGCGCCACTGTGCCCCGGCCCCGGGTGGAGGCGGTGATCGTGCCGAATGCCTCGCCGATCAAGCGGGTTGCTGATCTCAAAGGCAAGCGTGTGGCCTACAACAAGGGCTCGAACGTGCAGTACTTCCTGGTCAAGCTGCTGGAGAAACACGGACTCAAGTACGGCGACGTGCAATCCATCTTCCTGGCGCCGGCAGATGCCCGCGCGGCTTTTGAGCGCGGCGCCATTGACGCCTGGGTGATCTGGGACCCGTTCCTGGCCGCGGCGCAAAAAACACTGGACGCCCGTATTCTGGCCGACGCTGCCGGTGTCGTGAACAACCGGGCTTATTACTTCACGTCGCGCGACTTCGCCACCAAGAATGCCGACGTGCTGCGTATCGCCATTGAGGAAGTTAATGCCGTTGACACCTGGGCCTCCAAAAACCAGCAGGCGGCGGCCGTCGAGCTGTCGGCTGTGCTGGGCCTGGACCGCAGCATCACCGATTTGTTTTTGAGCCGCACGGCTTACGGCACGGCGCCGGTCACGCGCGAGATCCTGGCCGAACAGCAGGTGATTGCCGACACCTTTTTCGAGCTCAAACTGATTCCGAAGAAGCTGAATCTGCTGCATGCGGCACCGGTGGGCCTGATCTGAAAGAGCGTCTGAACTGAATCGCCTGAGCGCAAACAATACATGACAACAGCAAAACGACAACTGCATCTGGGCGCCTTCCTGCAAGGTGTCGGACACCATCTGGCGGCCTGGCGCCATCCAGATGTGGTGCCATCCGGCGCGGTCCGCATCGAGCACTTCAAGAACCTGGCCCGCATCGCTGAAGCCGCGAAGTTCGATGCGGTCTTCATTGCCGACAACCTGGGTCTGGCCCCGGTGCCGCCGGAGATCCAGACCAAGGCCGCACTGGCGCATTACTTCGATCCGCTCTTGCTGCTGTCGGCGCTGGCCGGCGAGACGCAACGCATCGGTCTCGTGGCAACGGTCTCCAGCACCTATTTGCCGCCGTACCATCTGGCGCGCAAGTTCGCCACGCTGGACCAGATCAGCGGCGGGCGCAGCGGCTGGAACCTGGTGACCTCCGGCACCGATTTCGAGGCCCACAACTTCGGTCTCGACCAGCAACTGACACATGCCACGCGCTATGAGCGGGCGCGCGAGTATGTCGACGTGGTCAAGGGCTTGTGGAACAGCTGGGAAGACGAGCCCTACCTGTTCGACAAGGCCGGGGCGCGGTTCTTCGACCCCGCCAAGTTGCACCGCGTGGCCCACCAGGGCAAGCACTTTGCCGTGCATGGCGCCCTGCAGACGGAACGTCCGGTGCAGGGCTATCCGGTGCTGGTGCAGGCCGGCTCGTCCGACGACGGCCAGGACCTGGCCGCCGCCACGGCCGAACTGGTGTTCACCGCGCAGCAGACGGTGGAGGAGGCGAGGGCCTTCTACAGCAGCCTCAAAGGGCGTCTGGCGCAGCACGGCCGCAGCCCGGACGCGCTCAAGGTGCTGCCCGGCATCTCGCCGGTGATCGGCCGCAGCGAGCAGGAAGCACAGGAGAAATACGAGCAACTGCAGTCCCTCATCGACCCGGCGGTCGGTCTCGGTCTGCTGTCGGCTTTTCTGGGTGGCTTCGACTTCTCGCGTTACCCGCTGGACGGCCCCTTGCCCGAGTTGCCCCAAACCGAAGGTTGGCAGAGCCGGCAGGAGTTGTTCGTGGCATTGGCGCGGCGCGACCAGTTGAGCATCCGCCAGCTCTACGAGCGCATTGCCTCCGCGCGCGGCCATCTCACTGTGGTCGGTACACCGCAATCGATTGCCGACCAGATGGAGCACTGGTTCACCACCGGCGCGGCCGACGGTTTCAACGTGCTGGCGCCGACCTTCCCGCACGGACTGAGCGACTTCGCTGAACTGGTGATTCCCGAGCTGCAGCGGCGCGGCCTGTTCCGTACCGAGTACACCGGGCGTACCTTGCGCGAGCACTTGGGCTTGCCACGGCCGGCACATCCTGCGCAACCGAAAAGTTCGAGCCAAAACGGCCGCCAGCCGAGTACCGCAAAGCGCGAGCAGCTATCAATTATATAGCAATCAAAAACCTTCTTTCCTATCCACCACATCCGCCGCCGAATCTGGCGGCCTTATCTGAGGAGCTATTTGATGTCTGAAACCTGGAAATTTGAAACTCTGTCGGTCCACGCCGGCTACAGCCCCGACCCGACCACCAAGGCCGTTGCCGTGCCGATCTACCAGACCGCGGCCTATGCCTTCGACAATGCACAGCATGGGGCCGATCTGTTCGACCTGAAGGTGCCGGGCAATATCTACACCCGCATCATGAACCCGACGCAGGACGTGCTGGAAAAGCGCGTCGCCGCACTCGAAGGCGGCATTGCCGCGCTGGCGCTGGCCTCGGGCCAGGCCGCCGTGACCTACGCCATCCAGACCATTGCTGAAGTCGGCGACAACATCGTGGCCTCCACCGCTCTGTACGGCGGCACCTACAACCTGTTTGCGCATACGCTGCCGCAGTTCGGCATCACCACGCGTTTTGCCGACCACCGCGACCCGGCCAGCTTCGAGCCGTTGATTGATGAGCGCACCAAGGCGGTGTTTGTCGAATCGCTCGGCAACCCGCAGGGCAACGTGACCGACATCGCCCGCATTGCTGAGATCGCGCACCGCCATGGCGTGCCGCTGATCGTCGACAACACGGTGGCCACGCCGTACCTGCTGCGTCCCTTCGAGCATGGTGCCGACATCGTGGTGCACTCGCTGACCAAATACCTGGGTGGCCACGGCACCTCGATCGGCGGCGCCATTGTTGATTCCGGCAAGTTCCCGTGGGCAGAGCACAAGGCCCGTTTCAAGCGCCTGAATGAACCCGATCCGAGCTACCACGGCGTGGTCTACACCGAAGCCCTGGGCCCAGCGGCCTACATCGGCCGCGCCCGTGTGGTGCCGCTGCGCAATACCGGCGCCGCCATTTCGCCCTTCAATGCCTTCCAGATCCTGCAAGGCATCGAGACGCTGGCATTGCGGTTGGAGCGCATCAACGAGAACACGCTCAAGGTGGCGCAGTTCCTGCAGAAGCACCCGAAGGTGAGTTGGGTCAACTATGCCGGCCTGCCGGATCACCGCGACCATGCCTTGGCGCAAAAGTACCTGGGCGGCAAGGCCTCTGGCCTGTTGACCTTCGGCGTCAAGGCCGCCAAGGGGGAAGGGCGTGCCGCCGGCGCGCGTTTCCTCGACGGATTGGGCCTGTTCACGCGTCTGGTGAACATCGGCGATGCCAAGTCGTTGGCCACGCATCCGGCCTCGACCACGCACCGCCAGCTCTCGCCCGAAGAGCTGGTCAAGGTCGGCGTGTCCGAAGATGCGGTGCGCCTGTCGGTCGGCATCGAGCACATCGATGACCTGCTGGCCGATCTCGACCAGGCACTGGCCCAGGTGTGAAAACGCGCGCCAACCATCCTGGAGTCCATACGATGAAAAAGGATTTTTTTGCTTGCACCGCCGTGGCGCTGGCTGCTGTTGTACCGGTACTGGCGCAGGCCAGCCCGGAGACGCAGACGCGTGCCTGGGCCGCGTCGTGCGCGGCCTGCCATGGCACCCAGGGCGTCAGCCAGGGTGGTATTCCGTCCATCGCTGGCGAAGACAAGGCCCGCCTGCTGGCCTTGCTGCTGGCTTTCAAGAAAGGCGAGAAGCCCGCCACGGTCATGCACCAGCATGCCAAAGGCTACACCGATGCCGAGCTGGAACGCCTGGCCGACTACTTTTCCCGCCAAAAGCGCTGATCCGGAGAGCACCCCATGTTGACCATCAATCGACGCAGTTTTCTCGCTGCCACCGGCGCCGTGACGGCCACCGCCCTGACGGCATGTGCCACGCCCTCGAACCAGAAGCCAATCGCCCGTGTGGTGGTGATCGGTGGCGGCTACGGCGGTGCCACGGCGGCCAAGTACATCCGCCTGTGGGCGCCCGACATCGAGGTGGTGCTGGTGGAGCGCGAAGCCGCTTTTGTGTCCTGCCCCTTGAGCAACCTGGTACTGGGCGGCACCAAGACCATCGAGGACCTGACCACCGGCTACGACACGCTGCAGCGCAAGTACGGCGTGAAGGTGGTGCGTGACGAAGCGCTGGCCATCGACGCCGAGAAGCGCACGGTGCGCCTGGCGCGGGGTGATGTGCTGGCGTACGACCGCCTGATCGTCTCGCCCGGCATCGACTTCCAGTACGACCAGGTGCCCGGTCTGCAGACGGCGGACGCGCAGGCGCGCGTGCTGCACGCCTGGAAGGCCGGCCCGCAGACGGTGGCGCTGCGCCGCCAGCTGGAGGCCTTGCCCAATGGCGGGGTCTACGCGCTGCACATCCCCAAGGCGCCATACCGCTGCCCGCCCGGCCCCTACGAGCGCGCCGCCCAGGTGGCGTTCTACTTCAAGCAGCACAAGCCGCGCGCCAAGGTGCTGGTGCTCGATGCCAACCCGGACATCGTCTCCAAGAAAGGTTTGTTTCTGAAGGCCTGGAACGAGCTCTATCCAGGCATCGTCGAATACCGGCCCAACAGCGAACTCGTCAGTGTGGAGGCGGCCAGCAACACGCTGTCGCTGCAGTTCGACACCGTGCGTGCTGGCGTGCTCAACGTGGTGCCACCACAGCAGGCCGGCCGCATTGCGCAGACCGCCAAGCTGATCACGGCCAACGGCAAGTGGTGTGGTGTCGACTTCCGCACCTTCGAGTCGGTGGCCGCGCCAGGCATCCATGTGCTGGGCGACGCCACGCTGTCGGCCCCGGCCATGCCCAAGTCGGGTTTCATGGCCAACAACCACGCCAAGGTGGCGGCCGATGCGGTGATCGCCTTGATCAAGGGGGATGAGATCAACCCGCAGCCCATCATCGCCAACACCTGCTACAGCTTCGTCTCCGATACCGACGTGGTGCATGTGGCCTCGGTCCACAAGTACGACGCGGCGCAGAAAACGCTGGTGGCGGTCCCCGGTGCCGGCGGGCTGTCGGCTCAAGCCAATGCCATCGAGGGCCAGTACGCCCAGGCCTGGGCGCGCAACATCTGGGCCGACGCGTTGTTGTGACCTGGTGTCCGTGGTGGGCGCCGTCGAGCGGCACATCACGGTGCTCCACGTTGGGCCGTGCGGCGGAGATTGGTGACAGCCTGACAGCACAGCGCAGGATCGATCCTGGGTTAGCGTTGCGGGTGAGCTGGTACCCGAGGCGGTAAAACGCGGTACGGCGCCTGATATCCTCCATGCCCAGCTTTCCGGGTCACAATTTCCCTTTTCGTCGTTTGAGGCCATGGGTATGGCTAGGCATGTTGCTATCCGCGAAACAAGGTTGCGGATGCTCCACTCAAGTTTGCAACATGCGGCGCCGGTTAGCTTGATCGAAATGGATGAATTGACTACCCACCATGATTGAACTGCAAAAAATATTCCAGACCTACCAGGGCCCCGAGGGGCCGGTGGAAGCGCTGCGCGGCGTGGATCTGCACGTGGCGCGTGGCGAGATTTTTGGCGTCATCGGCCGCAGCGGTGCCGGCAAAAGCTCGCTGGTCCGCACCATCAACCTGCTCAACCGGCCGGTGGCGGGCCAGGTCCGGGTAGACGGGATCGAACTGACAACGCTGGATGAGCCGGCCTTGCGCAAGGCACGCCAGGGCATCGGCATGATCTTCCAGCATTTCAACCTGCTGTCGTCGCGCACCGTGTTTGACAACGTGGCGCTGCCGCTGGAATTGGCCGGCCTGTCGCGTACCGAGATCCGGGCACGCGTGGCGCCGCTGCTGGAACTGGTGGGCCTGTCGGGGCTGCAGGACCGTTATCCGGCGCAGATCAGCGGCGGGCAGAAGCAGCGCGTAGGCATTGCCCGTGCGCTGGCCAGCCGGCCGCAGGTGCTGCTGTCGGACGAGGCCACGTCGGCGCTCGACCCCGAGACCACACGCGCCATTCTGGCTTTGCTGCGAGACATCAACCGCGAGCTGGGCCTGACCATCGTGCTGATCACGCACGAGATGCAGGTGATCAAGCAGGTGGCCGACCAGGTGGCCGTCATCGACGCCGGCCGGATCGTGGAGCAGGGCAACACGCTGCAGGTGTTCAGCCGCCCGCAGCATGAGACCACACGCAGCCTGATTGACGATGTCGTACCGCAGGCCTTGCCCGACAGTGTGCTGGCGCGGGTGCGTGGTCTGTTGGGTGGTGTGCCGGCGGCGCAGGGCGTGCTGCTGCGCCTGATCTTTGCCGGCGACGAGTCGGACCGGCCCTTGCTGTCGGATGTGATTCGCCGTTATGACGTTGACCTCAACATCGTGCACGGCCACGTGGAAGAGGTGCAGGGGCATCCGTTCGGATCGCTGGCCGTCCTGGCCCGCGGCACACAAGACAAGCTGGCCGCCGCCATCGCGCATCTGCGTAGTGCCGGCGTGCAGGTACAGGAGCTATCCCATGTTTGAGAGATTCACTGCAGAACTGCTGGAACTGTTTGCCAGCTCGCTCTGGGAGACCGTGCTGATGGTCGGCATTTCGGGCACCTTTGCGGCGCTCATCGGCATTCCGCTGGGCGTGTACCTGCGTCTGACCGACCGCGGCGGCGTGCTGGAGAGCCGTGTGGCCAATCGGGTGGTTGGTGGCGTCGTGAATGCCGTGCGCTCCACGCCGTTCATCATCCTGCTGGTGGCCGTGATTCCGCTGACGCGTCTGATCACCGGTTCCTCCATCGGCACGGCGGCGGCCGTGGTGCCGCTCACGCTGGCGGCCGGGCCTTTTCTGGCGCGGTTGGTGGAGGCTTCGCTGCGTGAGGTGGACCCGGGCTTGGTCGAAGCGGCACAGGCCATGGGCGCCAGCACGCGGCAGATTGTTTTCAAGGTGCTGCTGCCGGAAGCCTTGCCGAGCATCGTGGCCGGCCTGACGGTCACGTTCGTCAGCCTGACGGGGTATTCGGCCATGGCCGGTGCGGTCGGCGGTGGTGGCCTGGGTGACCTGGGTATCCGTTATGGCTACCAGCGCTTCCTGCCGGAAGTCATGCTGGCCGTGGTCGTGATCCTCATCCTGTTTGTCCAGACCGTGCAAAGCCTGGGCGACAGCCTGGTGCACCGGCTACGCCACAAGTAAGGCATCTTCTCTTTTTCAGATTCATCTGTTGTTCTCTGGTTGTTCTATTCAAGGAGTTTTCATGAACAAGCGCTTTGCCCTTCAATCGGTTGCCGCCCTGGCGTTGGCCGCCTTCCTGGTTCCCGCCCTGGCGCAGGACAAGCCGATCAAGGTTGGCGTTACGGCCGGCCCGCATGCCCAGATCTTTGCGGAAGTGAAGAAGCTGGCCGAAAAGCAAGGGCTCAAGATCCAGGTGGTCGAGTTCAGCGACTACATCCAGCCGAATGCAGCGCTGGCGGCCGGTGACCTGGACGCCAACAGCTACCAGCACAAGCCTTTCCTGGACCAGCAGGTGAAAGACCGCGGTTACAAGATCGTGGCGGTTGGCAATACCGTGAATTTCCCGATCGGCATCTACTCCAAGAAGGTCAAAAGCCTGGCCGAGTTGAAAGACGGCGCCAAGTTCGGCATCCCCAACGACCCGACCAATGGCGGCCGCGTGCTGCTGGTGCTGCAAGACCAGGGCCTGATCAAGCTCCGGGCGGATGCCGGCCTCAAGGCCACGCCACTCGATGTGGTGGAAAACCGCAAGAAGCTCAAGTTCGTCGAGCTCGAAGCCGCACAGTTGGCCCGCTCGCTCGATGACCTCGATGCCGCTGGCGTCAACACCAATTACGCGCTGCCCGCCGGCCTGCACCCGGGCAAGGATGCCATTGCACAGGAAAACGCCAAGAGCCCCTATGTCAACCTGATAGCCGTGCGCGAGCAGGACAAGTCCAAACCCTGGGTGGCCCAACTGCTCAAGGTGTACCAGTCCGAAGAAATCCGCAAGTTTGTGCAGACCGAGTTCAAGGGCGCGGTGGTCACCGGCTTCTGAAGGTCGACATGAGGGCTGCGGCTAATTCCTGGGTTCGGTCCGCACCAGCTGCCAGCGCGTGCGACCGAATGAAGGGCTGGTTCGCGGCGCTCAACTGGTCGGCAGCCCGGCGCACTCAAGGCCTGCCATGACGACACCATTTCCCGCTGGTGAACGGCTCGACGTGGTCTGCCTGTGCGCGCTCTGGTGCGGCGTCTGCCGTACCTACCAGCCGCTGTTTGAGTCGCTGCAAACCCAGTTCGAGGGGGCGGCACGCTTTGCCTGGATCGACATCGAGGATGACAGCGAACTGCTCGGCGAAATCGAGGTCGAGAATTTTCCCACGCTGCTCTTGCTGCAGGGTGATGTTCCGCTGTTTTTCGGGCCGCTAACCCCCCAGGCGGGCATGCTGACCCAACTGGTTCAAACCGGGCTGGCGGGCCGGCTCGATCCGCTGGCCGAGAAGACCGTGCGTGCCTTGGCCTCGCGTGTGCAAGGCCATCTGGGCTGATTGCTTCATCTGTTTTTTCGTATTAGCTAACTACTACATATTCGTTTGAGTTTTGTTGCTCTGCTTTGACAATGACTTTCATTGTTCATCAGGAGCTTGACATGACGACACTCAGACTCGGCGACACCGCCCCCGATTTCACGCAAGATTCCACCGCCGGCCCCATTCAATTCCACCAGTGGGCAGGCAATTCCTGGGTGGTGCTGTTCTCCCACCCGGCCGATTTCACGCCGGTGTGCACCACGGAACTGGGCAAAACCGCGGCCCTGGCCAGCGAATTCGCCAAGCGCGGTGTCAAGCCGATCGCGGTGAGCGTCGACCCGCTCGACTCCCATGCCAAGTGGGTGAACGACATCAACGAGACGCAGAACACCACGGTCAACTTCCCCATCCTGGCCGATGCCGACAAGAAAGTGGCCGGGCTGTACGACATGATCCACCCGAACGCTTCGACCACCGCCACGGTGCGCAGCGTGTTCATCATCGACCCGAAGAAGGTGATTCGCACCACCTTCACCTACCCGGCGAGCACGGGCCGCAACTTCGACGAGATCCTGCGCGTCATCGATTCGCTGCAACTGACCGACAGCCACAAGGTCGCCACCCCGGCCAACTGGAAGGACGGCGATGACGTGGTCATCGTACCTAGCCTGCAGGACCCGGCCGAGCTGGCGCAGCGCTTTCCCAAGGGCTTCAAGGCGGTGCGCCCCTACCTGCGCCTGACGCCGCAGCCCAACAAATAAGCGCAAGCGGCGGTACCTCCAATGGCAAGCGATCTGCGCATCCTCATCGTCCCCGGCTGGCGCGACTCCGGCCCGGGCCACTGGCAAAGCCTGTGGGCCGAGCGCTATGCGCGCACCGTGCGGGTTCAGCAGGACAACTGGCTGACACCGGCGCGGGCCGCCTGGGTCAACACCATCAGCCGCACCATCGAGGCCCAGCCGGGGCCGGTGGTGGTGGTGGCACACAGCCTGGGCTGTATTGCCGTCACGCATCTGCCGCCTGAAGTTGCATCACGCATCCAGGGCGCACTGCTGGTGGCGCCGGCCGATCCGGAGCGCCGCGCCGTGCTGGCCGATTTCGCGCCGGCGCCATGCCAGAAGCTGCCGTACCGCAGCATTCTGGTAGCCAGCAGCAACGACCCGTTCTGCCCGATTCGGCTGTCGGGTGCCTACGCGCGTAACTGGGGCAGCGAGTTTGTACGCGTGCCGGACGCCGGTCACATCAACGTCGACTCCGGCCACGGCGAATGGCCGCTGGGCGTGGCTCTGCTGCAGTCGCTGATGGGTGAGGGTGGGCTGACCACCGTGGCCAGTGCTGCGGCCAACGCCGTATCCCAGCCGGAATCAAGCGCGTCTCTGCACGCCGCCTAAGGCCTGTTCCCGCGCTTAGTTACGTTGGTTATTAACTAAGCACAAAACAATAGTTTGGGTTTGGAGGTTCCCTCCAGACAATACCTACCTACGCCGAAACAACCGGTTCGCACACCATGAAATTTAAGCAAATTGCCACTCTTTCCCTTGCCGCTGTTGCGCTGACAGCTAGCAATTTTGTAGCATCTCAGACGCTGCTGAACGCTTCCTACGACGTGGCACGCGAGTTCTACAAGGACTACAACACCGCCTTCACGGCCCATTACAAGAAGACCACCGGCAAGGACGTCAAGGTCGACCAGGCGCACGGCGGCTCCAGCGCCCAGGCGCGCGCCGTGGCCGACGGCCTGGACGCCGACGTGGTGACCATGAACACCACCACCGACATCGAGTTCCTGGCCAGCAAGGGCCTGGTGGCGGCCGACTGGGCCAAGCGCTTCCCCAACAATGCTTCACCCACCACGTCCACCATGCTGTTCCTGGTGCGCCAGGGCAACCCGAAAGCTATCCGCGACTGGGACGACCTCATCAAGCCCGGTGTGCAGGTGATCGTGGTCAACCCCAAGACCGGCGGCAACGGCCGCATGGCCTACCTGGCGGCCTGGGGTTCGGTGCGCAAGAAGGGAGGTACCGACGCGCAGGCCGCCGAGTTCGTGGGCAAGCTGTTCAAGAACGTGCCGGTGCTGGCCAAGGGCGGGCGCGACGCTACCACCATCTTCCTGCAGCGCAACATCGGCGATGTGCTGATCACCTTCGAGTCCGAAGTGGTGTCGGTGGACCGCGAGTTCGGTGCCGGCAAGGTGGATGCGATTCACCCGTCCAGCAGCCTCGTGACCGAGAACCCGGTGGCGGTGGTTGAGCGCACGGTGGCCAAGAAGGGCACCGGCGACCTGGCACGTGCCTACCTGGACTACCTCTACTCGGACGAAGCACAGGAAATCGCTGCCAAACACGCGCTGCGTCCGCGCAACCCGGCCATCTTGAAGAAATACGCCGGCACCTTCAAGCCGATCCAGTTCTTCACGGTGCAGGACTACTTTGGCAGCCTGGGTGAAGCGCAGAAAGTGCACTTCAACGACGGCGGCCAGTTCGACAAGCTCTACACGGTGAAGTGACGCCATGACGGTTGCCTTCGCTCCCGCAGCCGCCCTGGTTTCGCCTGGCGCGCGCCAGCGTCCGATCCGGCGCAGCCCCAAACGCGTGCTACCCGGCTTCAACCTGACGCTGGGCTACACCGTGCTGTACCTGAGCCTGATCGTGCTCATTCCCTTGTCGGCGTTGTTCTTCAAGACCTTCACGCTGTCCTTCGATCAGTTCTGGGAAGCGGTCAGCTCGCCGCGTGTGTTGGCGTCCTACCGTTTGACGTTCGGCGCTTCTTTCCTGGCAGCGCTGGTCAATGTGGTGGCCGGCCTGCTGGTGGCCTGGGTGCTGGTGCGCTATTCCTTTCCAGGCAAGAAGATCGTCGATGCGCTGGTGGACCTGCCGTTTGCGCTGCCGACCGCCGTGGCCGGCATTTCCTTGACGGCCTTGCTGGCCGGCAACGGCTGGGTCGGCCAGTACCTGGAGCCGCACGGCATTCAGCTGGCGTTCAAGCCGGCCGGCGTGGTGATCGCGCTCATCTTCATCGGCCTGCCGTTCGTGGTGCGCACGGTGCAACCGGTGCTGGAAGACGCCGAGAAGGAGCTGGAAGAGGCCGCCACCTGCCTGGGTGCCACGCGCTGGCAGACCTTTACCCGGGTGATCTTTCCGTCCATCGCGCCGGCTTTGCTGACCGGTTTCGCCATGGCCTTTGCCCGCGCCATCGGCGAATACGGCTCGGTGATCTTCATCGCCGGCAACATGCCCATGGTGTCGGAGATCACGCCGCTCATCATCATCGGCAAGCTGGAGCAGTACGACTACGCCGGCGCCACTGCCGTGGCCCTGGTGATGCTGGTCTTTTCCTTCGTCTTGCTATTACTGATCAACGCGCTGCAAGCCTGGCAGCGTAAACGCTCGGGAGCATCGGCATGAGCCAACAAAGCAAACGTACGGCCAGGGCCGGTACCACCGAGCCGGGCTGGGTGCGCTGGACGCTCATCGGTCTCGCCTTGGGTTTCATGCTGCTGTTCCTGGTGCTGCCGCTGGCGGCCGTGTTCACCGAGGCGCTGCGCAAGGGCTGGGACGCTTACTGGGAAGCGCTGAAGGAGCCCGATGCCTGGGCCGCCATTCGTCTGACGGTGATCACCGCCGCCATTGCTGTGCCGCTGAACCTGGTGTTCGGCGTGGCCGCGGCCTGGGCCATCGCCAAGTACGAGTTCCGCGGCAAGGCCTTCCTCACCACGCTGGTCGATCTGCCGTTCTCGGTCTCGCCCGTGGTGTCGGGCCTGATCTACGTGCTGATCTTCGGCGCCCAGGGCTGGTTCGGACCCTGGCTGGCCGAGCACGACATCAAGATCATCTTTGCGGTGCCCGGCATCGTGCTGGCCACGGTGTTCGTGACCTTTCCCTTCATCGCCCGCGAGCTGATTCCACTGATGCAGGCACAGGGCAATGAGGAAGAGCAGGCCGCCATCGTGCTGGGCGCCACCGGCTGGCAGACCTTCTGGTACGTGACCCTGCCCAACATCAAGTGGGGCCTGATCTACGGCGTCATCCTGTGTAATGCGCGCGCCATGGGCGAGTTCGGTGCGGTGTCGGTGGTCTCGGGCCACATCCGCGGCCAGACCAACACCATGCCGCTGCATGTGGAGGTGCTCTACAACGAGTACCAGTCTGTCGCTGCCTTTGCCGTGGCCTCGCTGCTGGCGCTCCTGGCGCTGGTCACCCTGGTCATCAAGTCCATCGTCGAGTGGCGGCACGAGCGCGAGCTCAAGGCCGCCGCCGAACTGCCGCCGGAGCGGCCATCCCTTCTTACGTCCGCCGTGCCGGCTCGCTGAAAGACAACCATGAGCATCGAAATCCGCAATGTCAACAAGCAGTTCGGCGACTTTCACGCCCTGCGCGATGTCAGCCTCGACATCCAGTCCGGTGAACTGGTGGCGCTGCTCGGCCCCTCGGGCTGCGGCAAGACCACGCTGCTGCGCATCATCGCCGGGCTGGAAACGCCCGACCAGGGCAGCATCCTGTTCAGCGGCGAAGACACCACCGACGTGCATGTACGCGAGCGCCAGGTCGGTTTCGTGTTCCAGCACTACGCCTTGTTTCGCCACATGACCGTGTTCGAGAACGTGGCCTTCGGCCTGCGCGTCAAGCCCAGGAGCCAGCGCCCGAGCGAGGCGCAGATCAAGTCCAAGGTGCATGAACTGCTGAGCCTGGTGCAGCTGGACTGGCTGGCCGATCGCTACCCCTCGCAGCTCTCGGGCGGTCAACGCCAACGCATTGCCCTGGCGCGCGCGCTGGCGGTGGAGCCCAAGGTGCTGCTGCTGGACGAACCCTTTGGCGCGCTCGATGCCAAGGTGCGCAAGGAATTGCGCCGCTGGTTGCGCCGCCTGCACGACGAGCTACATGTGACCAGCATCTTCGTCACGCACGACCAGGAGGAGGCGCTGGAAGTGGCTGACCGCGTGGTGCTGATGAACGGCGGCCAGGTCGAGCAGATCGGCTCGCCGCAGCAGGTGTGGGACCAGCCGGCCAGCCCCTTCGTCTACGGCTTCCTGGGCGACGTCAACCTGTTCCACGGCCGGGTGGAGCAGGGCGAGGTGGTGATCGGCTCCGGCCAGCAGGGCGTGCGGCTGGACTCGCCGGAACACCGCGACGCCGAGGATGCCAAGGCCTTTGCCTATGTGCGGCCGCACGACTTCGAGGTGCAACGCTACACGCCAGGCTCGGAAGCCAGCGACACCGGGCGGCCGAGCGGCATCGTGGCCCGGCTCAGCCGCGCCATTGTGGTGGGCCCGATCGCCCGACTGGAACTGATTCCCGAGGACGCCCCCCAAGCTGGGGACCAGGCGGTGATCGAGGCGCAGATTCCTGCGTCACAGTACCGAGAACTCGCGTTGATGGAGGGCGAAGTGCTGGTGTTGACACCGCGCAAGGCGCGGGTCTTTGTTGAAGCGCCCGTGGCTTGAACGGGCGGGGCTAAACCGGTTTCAATCGGTAGTGAACTGAGGGCCAGGCCCAGCTCAATAGCGCTGGGCCGTGCCGTTCTCGATCTTCACCCGATCGCCAACCCGGAGGTCGTCACTGGTGTTTTGCGTCCACGTTTGATGCGCGCCATCGTTCATGCGCACCGTGATCTTGTAGGCACTGGGTGCCTGCTGTTGCTTTCGTTTTTCCAGTTCGTGACCGGCATAGGCGCCACCGGCCGCACCCAGCACAGTGGCCGCGGTCTTGCCATCACCCTGGCCCACTTGGTTACCCAGGAGTCCACCGACCACGCCGCCAATGACGGTGCTGGCACCGATACCTGTATTGGCTTGGGGGACAAGCTCGATCGACTGCACGACGCCATACCCCGGATAGATGTTGGATTGAGGATAAGACGATCCTGAATCGGAGGTGTTGACCGGGGCGTTCGTGCAGGCGCCAAGCGCGAAGAGTGCAGCCAAACTGACGACGGATACGGAAATACGGAAGAGTTTCATCACAAGCTCCTAATGGTTATGTGGCATCTTGCCCGCTTTCGAACAGCCGTTCTGCGCGTTTGGCGCTGGCAGGCCTTAGCCGGGAACCAAATCGCAGACAGGCATTCCAACCCGAGCACAATACGGCAATGCCAAGATCTGCGCAACGATACTGAACATCCGGTTTCCAAGCGGGTGCAACACGGATCGTGATACCCCGTTAGCCCCCATGTGTCTTTAGAGAATGAAAATGATTTTGCTCACCTGGTTTGATACCCATCCCCGCCGCGTCTTTGCTGCCATCAGTGCGGTCTGTGTTGCTTTGCTGGCCTTTGGCCTCTACCTGCAGCACGTGGTGGGCCTGGAGCCGTGCCCGATGTGCATTGTGCAGCGGTACGCTCTTGTTTTGATAGCGCTTGTCGCAGCATTGACGGGCTCAACAAGCCGGAAAAGCTTGCATATCGGGGGGGCAGTGTTGCTCGCCGTGCTGGCTGGCTTCGGCGCCTTTGTCGCCGCCCGCCAAAGCTGGCTCCAGTGGTATCCGCCCGAGGTGGTGAGTTGCGGCCGCGATCTCTACGGCATGATCGAAACCTTCCCGCTGCAACGTGTCATTCCCATGATCTTCAAGGGCAGTGGTGACTGCTCGGCTGTGGACTGGACTTTCCTGGGCGGCTCCATCGCCAACTGGTCCTTCCTGTGCTTCGTGGCCATCGGCCTGTTGGCCTTGGGACTGCTTGTCCGCCGTATGCGCCGCGCCTGATCACAGCCGCTGATCGCCCGCCCGGCAATCGATCTGTCTCTCCACGCCGAAAGTCCGCTTTGGCTTGCCGCTGGCGTGGGCGATATCGCACTCAATTCGGTAAATTAATGCTGTTTTGTGGTGCATTAAAACAATATGTTTACTTATTGCCATCATTTGTGGCAAAACTGCTTTACTGGCTTGTCACAGGAGTGACATCTTTTTATACTCCCTCTCGTATGTTGGACTAGTCATAAGCTAGTCACATAGTCTCGTACCTGTTCAAGTTTTAGTCAGATATTTTGAGTGCGCGCATTGTCTTCCGAAAGGGCTGCGCGCATTTTTGTATTCAGGGAAGGAAGAAACAGGCCGATATCAGTATTAACTTATATTTTTGCCGAGCGATCCTCGGCTGAAACGGAGCGCCCGTATGTTTCGACTTTCTTCCTATACCGTTGCCAAGCGTCTTGGCTTGCTGATTGCTAGTGCCATCATCGGTCTGGTCATCTTGCTGGTCTTCTTCACGTTCACGGAACGCAGCATGCTCATGCAAGAGCGGCAAAGCGCCGTGCGCCAGACGGTGGAAGTCGCGCATGGTCTGATGGTGCATTTCCATGACCAAGCCACCAAAGGCAAGATCAGCGAAGACGAAGCCAAGCAACGCGCCTTGGATGCCATCAAGGCATTGCGTTACAGCGGCTCCGAGTACTTCTGGATCAACGACCTGCAATCCAAGATGGTGATGCATCCGATCAAACCGGATATGGACGGCAAGGACCAGAGCCAACTTAAGGATCCCACCGGCAAGTATTTTTTCCAGGAAATGGTGAAAGTCGTCAAGGCCGACGGTGCCGGCGATGTGTTCTACATGTGGCCCAAGCCTGGCAACGACAAGCCGGTGCAGAAAGTTTCCTACGTCAAGGGCTTCGCTCCCTGGGGATGGCTCATCGGGTCGGGCGTTTATGTGGACATGGTGGATTCGGCCATCATGGCGCGGGCGATTCAGTCCGGGTTGGGCTCACTGGTGCTGGCGGCCATTCTGCTGGGCATCGGTTTGCTGATCGCGCGCAGCATCGTCAAGCAACTGGGTGGCGAGCCTGACACAGCGAATGCCATCACGCATCGCATGGCGCAAGGTGATATGAGCGTCGATATTGCGCTCAAGCCGGGCGATGACGCCAGCATCATGCACGGCATCAAGACCATGCGTGACAACGTGGCCAAGATCGTGGCCCACGTACGCGAAGGTAGCGAATCGGTGGCCACCGCCAGTGCCGAGATTGCCCAAGGTAATACCGATCTGTCGGCCCGCACCGAAAGCCAGGCCAGCGCGCTGGAAGAAACCGCCGCCTCGATGGAAGAACTGAGTTCCACTGTCAAACAGAACGCCGACAACGCTCGCCAGGCCAATCAACTCGCTCAAAGTGCTTCGACCGTTGCCATCCAGGGTGGTGAAGTGGTGGCCCAGGTGGTCGACACCATGAAGGGCATCAATGATTCGAGCCGCAAGATCAACGACATCATCAGCGTCATCGACGGCATTGCCTTCCAGACCAACATCCTGGCGCTGAACGCGGCTGTGGAAGCGGCTCGCGCCGGCGAACAAGGGCGTGGTTTTGCCGTGGTGGCCAGCGAAGTGCGCAGCCTGGCCGGTCGTTCGGCCGAAGCGGCGAAGGAAATCAAGACCCTGATCACCGACAGCGTGCAGCGGGTCGAGCAGGGTACGGCCCTGGTCGACCAGGCGGGCAGCACCATGAGTGAGGTGGTGAGTAGCATCCGTCGCGTGACTGACATCATGGGTGAGATCAGTGCCGCCAGCTCCGAGCAAAGCCAAGGCGTGGCCCAAGTGGGCGAAGCCATCACCCAGATGGACCAGGCCACGCAACAGAACGCTGCGCTGGTGGAAGAGATGGCCGCGGCTGCTTCCAGCCTGCGTGCGCAGGCGCAGGACCTGGTGCAGACGGTGGCGGTGTTCAAGCTCAGTGCGCAAGACAGCCAGACAGCCTACCGCAGTGCTCCGGTTGCACCGACCTCGTACAGTGCCGCACCGAAACAGGTGGCTGCAGCCAGCAAATCCCCCGCAACAGCCAAGGCGCCTGCCGTCAAGCTCAGTGCTCCGGCGCCCAAACCGGCCCCTAAGGCCAGTGCGTCGGATAACGCAGACGACTGGGAAACCTTCTAAGCCCACGCACCACGGCATTTGATCAACGGCACCTGCGGGTGCCGTTTTTCATGGGTGACCGTGTTGAGCGGTATGCTCACGCTCGACACTCAAAACTGGAGCAGCAAGTGGGCAAGCAACTCGATACCTCGGCCAAGGGCGTGTACCTGATCGCCGTCACCCCCTTCACCGACAGCGGCGCGCTGGACCTGGCCAGTACCGACCGCATGGTGGATTTCTGCCTGGAAAAAGGCGTCACGGGACTGACCGTGCTCGGCATCATGGGGGAGGCCACGAAGCTCACCATGGAGGAGTCGCGTACCTTCGTCAAGCAGGTGCTGGCGCGTGTGGCTGGCCGTGTGCCGGTGGTGGTGGGTGCGTCGGCACCCGGCTTCGCGCCCATGCGCGAACTCACGCAAAGCGTGATGGATCTCGGGGCTGCCGGCGTGATGGTGGCGCCGCCCTCGACCGTGCGTACCGACGACCAGATCACGGCCTACTTCGACATGGTCAACGAAACCCTCGGGCCGGACGTACCCTGGGTGCTGCAAGACCATCCGGTCTCGACCGGCGTGCAGATGTCCACCGGTGTCATTCTGAAGATCCTGAAGAATTCGCCCACCTGCGTCATGCTCAAGCACGAGGACTGTCCGGGCCTGGCCAAGCTTTCAGCCATCCGGGCTGCCAGCGACAAGGGCGAACTCAAGCGCATTTCCATCCTCACCGGCAACGGCGGCGGCCTGTTCCTGCCGGAAGAGCTGACCCGCGGCGCCGACGGTGCCATGACCGGCTTTGCCTACCCGGAGATGATGGTGGACGTGTGTGCTGCGCATGCAGCCGGCAACATTGAGCGCGCGCACGACCTGTTCGACGCCTACCTGCCGCTGGCGCGCTATGAACAGCAGGCCGGTATCGGGCTGGCCGTGCGCAAGCACATTCTTTGGAAGCGTGGTGTCATTGTCTCTGAAGCGGTGCGCAAGCCGGGGCCAAAGTTGTCGGCGCAGGATGTGGCGGACATCGAACGCCTGACGCGGCGACAAGACAAACGCCTGGCTGAACTGGGCTGAGGCTGCGAGCTATGGAGCTGACCGTGCACCGTGGGTATCTGCCGGGCTGCATCGGCCGTATCACCGAGCTGCATGCGCGTTTCTATGCCGTGCACACCGGCTTCGGGGTGTACTTCGAGAGCAAAGTGGCGCGCGAACTGGCTGCCTTCTGTGAGCGCTACAACGATGCGCGCGATGGCCTGTGGCTGGCGTTGCTCGATGGCCAGGTGGAAGGCGCCATCGTGATCGATGGTGTGCATGCCGAGACGGATGGTGCCCACCTGCGCTGGTTCATCACGTCGGAGCGCTTGCGCGGAACGGGCGCCGGCAGCCGCTTGCTGACCGAGGCCATGGCTTTCTGCGATGCGCATGGCTACCGCAAGACTTACCTTTGGACCTTCGATGGTCTGCAGGCGGCGCGCCATCTGTATGAAAAACATGGCTTTGACCTGGTGCAGCAGCAGCCGGGACAGCAATGGGGCAGCGAAGTGCTGGAGCAGCGCTTCGAGCGTGTCAAGGGCTGAGCGGCTGCGCTGGGTTGAAATCAGACAACACGGACATGGAAAAACAATGTATCGACGAAACTGTCTGATGGCTCTCGGGGCTTGGGGACTGACGGCCAGCGCCGCAACCCCCATGGAGCCACAGGCGCAACGCACCAGCGAATGGACACGCGCCCTGCAGGAGCTGGAGGCGCGCAGCGGTGGGCGCCTAGGCGTGGCTATTCGCGATACGGGCCGCGGCGCCCAGCTGCTGTACCGTGCGGACGAATTGTTTCCCCTGTGCAGCACCTTCAAGCTCCTGCTCGCAGCCTACGTGCTGCATCGGGTGGAGCAGGGCGCCGAAGGCTTGGAGCGGCGCGTGCTCTATCCGGCCTCGGTGCTGGTGGCGCATTCGCCGCGCACAGCACCGCATGCCGAAGGTGGCGCCCGGGGTGAGGGCATGACGGTGGCGCAGCTCTGCGATGCCACGCTGGTGATCAGCGACAACACGGCTGCCAATTTGCTGCTGGGTCGTCACGGCGGCCCCCAAGCGCTCACGGCCTGGTTGCGCAGCCTGGGCGATACGCAGACGCGGCTGGACCGCTACGAGACCGAACTCAACTCGGCTCTGCCGGGTGACCCGCGCGACACGACCACTCCACAAGCCATGCTGGCCACGATGGACAAGCTGTTACTGGGGTCGGCGCTGGGAACGGCGTCGCGTGCACAGTTGCTGGCCTGGCTCCGGGGCAACCTGACCGGGGACCACGCCTTGCGCGCAGGTTTCCCGAACGGCTGGGTCGTGGGTGACAAGACCGGTTCGGGCGACCTGGGTACCCGCAACGATGTGGGCATCGCCTGGCCCGCCGAAGGCCGTGCACCGCTGCTCGTAGCCAGCTACCTGACAGGGGCGCAGAGCCTCACACCGGCCCAACGCGACGGCGTGCATGCTGAGGTTGCCCGACTGGCCAGCCGTTGGCTGGCGCGCTGAATCAGAGTTTCTTGACCAGCACCTGGGACTTGCGGTCCCAGTTGTACTTGCGCTTGCGCGCCTCGGGCAGCCAGTCCGGGTCCACGCTCTGGAAGCCGCGCTTGAGGAACCAGTGCATGGTGCGGGTGGTGAGCACGAAGATGCTCTCCAGCCCCATGGCACGGGCGCGCTGCTCGACCCGCTTCAGCACCTTTTCGCCGTCGCCCTGGCCTTGTACGTCGGGCGAGACGGTCAACGCCGCCATCTCGGCGGTTTTGGCCTCGGGGTAGGGGTAGAGCGCGGCGCAGGCGAAGATCACGCCGTCGTGCTCGATGATGGTGTAGTTGCCGATGTCGCGTTCGATCTCGGTGCGGCTGCGCTTGACCAGGGTGCCGTCTTTTTCGAACGGCTCGATCAGCTGCAGGATGCCGCCCACGTCGTCCGGCGTTGCCTCGCGCAATTCCTCCAGCTTTTCGTCCACCACCATAGTGCCGATGCCGTCGTGCACATAGACTTCCAGCAGCAGCGCGCCGTCCACTGCGAACGGGATGATGTGGCTGCGTTCCACGCCGGCCTTGCAGGCCTTGACGCAGTGCTGCAGGTAGAAGGCGGTGTCGGTGGGCAGCTTGGCGTTGGGCAGCGCGCTCAGCAACTTCTCGGCGGCGGCCAGCGGCAGCTCGGTGTCGATCGGGTTGTCTTCGCTCTCGGGCTCGCCGGCGCGGATACGGATACCCGGGATTTCGGAGACGAAGATCAGCTTGTCGGCCTGCAGCGCCGTCGCCACACTGGTGGCGACTTCTTCCATGGTCAGGTTGAAGGCCTCGCCGGTGGGGGAAAAACCGAAGGGCGAGAGCAGCACCATGGCACCCATGTCCAGCGTGCGGCTGATGCCGGCCACGTCCACCTTGCGCACCAGGCCCGAATGCTGGAAGTCCACACCGTCGACGATGCCCACCGGGCGCGCCGTGATGAAGTTGCCCGAGATCACGCGCACCGTGGCACCGGCCATCGGCGTATTCGGCAGGCCCTGGCTGAAGGCGGCCTCGATCTCGTAACGCAGCTGGCCGGCGGCTTCCTGCGCGCAGTCGAGCGCAATTTCGTCAGTGATGCGCATGCCGTGCGAGTACTTCGGCGCATGGCCCTTGGCCTTGAGCTGCTCGTTCACCTGGGGGCGAAAGCCGTGCACCAGCACGATCTTCACGCCCATGCTCTGGATCAGCGCCAGGTCCTGCGCAATGTGGTGCAGCTTGCCGGCGGCAATGGCCTCGCCACACACGCCCACCACGAAAGTCTTGCCGCGGTGCATGTGGATGTAGGGCGCGACCGAGCGAAACCAGGGCACAAAGGTGAAGTTAAAAACGGTGGACATGCGCGCTTGAAAGAGAAAAGGGCGAACCAGTCTGGTGAGACTGGGATAATTGGCAATTCTCCATGAAGTTAGCGCCTTGAGTCCCGTTCCCCTGAAAATCGAGTTCCCCGAATCGCTGCCGGTGTCGGCTAAACGCGACGAGATCACGGCCGCGCTGGAAAAGCACCAGGTCATCATCGTCTGCGGCGAAACCGGTTCGGGCAAAACCACGCAGCTGCCCAAGATCGCCCTGGCCATGGGCCGGGGCAAGCTGAACTACCCGGCCGGCACGCGCGCCAAACTCATTGGCCACACCCAGCCGCGCCGTATTGCCGCTTCATCAGTGGCCAAACGCATTGCCGAAGAGCTGCAGACGCCGCTGGGCGAGGTGGTGGGCTACAAGGTGCGTTTCCAGGACCGCCTGAGCAAGGACGCCTCGGTCAAGCTGATGACCGACGGCATCCTGCTGGCCGAGACGCAGACGGATCCGCTGCTGCAGGCCTACGACACGATCATCATCGACGAAGCGCACGAGCGCAGCCTCAACATCGACTTCCTGCTCGGCTACCTGCGCCAGATCCTGCCGCGCCGGCCGGACCTGAAGATCGTCGTCACCTCGGCCACCATCGACGCCGACCGTTTCGCCCAGCACTTTGCAAGTAGCAAGGGCCCGGCACCGGTAATCATGGTCTCGGGCCGCACCTTCCCAGTAGAGCAGCGCTGGCGGCCATTTGAAGAGAGTCGTGAATTCGACCTCAACGACGCCATCGCCAGTGCGGTGGACGAACTCTGGACCGGTCATGCCGCGGGCGACATTCTGGTTTTCCTGCCCGGCGAGCGTGAAATTCGCGAGGCGGCCGACCATTTGCGCCGCCACCTGAGCCACCAGGCCGTGACACGCAACGCCGAAGTGCTGCCGCTGTTCGCGCGCCTGAGCCAGGCCGAGCAGGACCGTATTTTTGACAGCCACAACGGCCGACGCATCGTGCTGGCCACCAACGTGGCCGAAACCTCACTCACGGTGCCGGGCATCCGGTACGTCATTGACGCCGGTACGGCGCGCGTGAAGCGCTACAGTTTTCGTAGCAAGGTAGAGCAGTTGCTGGTCGAGCCAATCAGCCAGGCCGCCGCCAACCAGCGCGCCGGCCGCTGCGGCCGTGTGGCCAACGGCATCTGCATCCGCCTCTACGACGAAAAAGACTTCGCCGGCCGTGCCCGTTTCACCGACCCGGAGATCCTGCGTTCCTCGCTGGCCGGTGTCATCCTGCGCATGAAGTCGCTGCACCTCGGTGTGGTGGAGGACTTTCCTTTCATCGAAGCGCCTTCCGGCCGCGCCATTGCCGATGGCTACCAGCTGCTGGCCGAACTCGGTGCCGTGGACGAGAGCAACGAGCTGACGCCGCTGGGCCAGGAACTGGCCCGCCTGCCGCTGGACCCGCGTGTCGGCCGCATGATTCTGGAGGCCAGAAGCCGCCAGGCACTGGACGAGGTGCTGGTGATCGCCTCGGCCCTGTCGGTGCAGGACGTGCGCGACCGCCCGATGGAGGCACAGGCCCAGGCCGACCAGGCGCACGCCAAGTTCGACGACGAGAAGAGCGAGTTCACCGGTTACCTCAAGCTGTGGAAATGGATCCACGACGCCCGGGGCGACAAGCACGCGCACCCGGCCGGTGCGGCCGGCACGCACAAGCTGAGCAACCGCCAGTACGAGCAGCTGCTGCGGCAGAACTTCGTCAACATCCGCCGGGTGCGCGAATGGCGCGACATCCACAGCCAGCTGCACACGGTGGTGGCCGAACACAAATGGCGGCTCAACACCGTGCCTGCAAGCTACGAGCAGATTCACCTCTCCATGTTGTCCGGCCTGCTGGGCAACGTCGGCTGCAAGCTGGAGGAAGAAGCTGCTTCGGGCGAATATCTGGGGGCGCGTGGTATCAAGTTCCACCGCCACCCCGGCGCGCACCTGAGCAAGAAACCCGGCCGCTGGATCGTGGTGGCCGAACTGGTGGAAACCACGCGCCTGTTCGGCCGTGGCATTGCCGCCATCGAACCGCAGTGGATCGAGCAGGTGGCCGGCCACATTCTTAAGAAGCAGTTGCTCGACCCGCACTGGGAGAAGAAGGCGGCCGAGGTGGTGGCGTTGGAGCGCGCCACGCTGTACGGCATCGTGGTCTACAGCGGCCGGCGCACCAACTTTGGCCGGGTCGACCCGCGCTCGGCACGCGAGATCTTCATCCGCGAAGCGCTGGTGGACGGCGAGTGGGAAACCAAGCTGCCGTTCCTGGCTGCCAATCAGAAGCTGGTGCGCCAGGTGGAGGAGCTGGAACACAAGTCGCGCCGGCAGGACGTGCTGGTGGACGATGAGCTGATTTACGCCTTTTACGACCAGCAGCTGCCGGCCACGGTTTGCAGTGGTTATGAGTGCGAACGCTGGTACCGCGAGGAAAGCAAAAAGAATTCGCAACTCCTGCTGCTCACGCGCGAGGAGCTGATGCGGCACGAGGCAGCCGGCATCACCACCAGCGCCTTCCCCAAGACCATCCGCCTGGGCGGCGTGGACTGCGCCGCCACCTACCTGCACGAGCCGGGCGACCCCAAGGACGGCCTGACCGTCACCGTGCCGCTGTTCGTGCTGAACCAGGTCAACGAGGAGCGCTGCGAGTGGCTGGTGCCCGGCATGCTGAAAGACAAGATCCAGGCGCTGCTGAAAAGCCTGCCGCAAAAGCCGCGCAGCCGCTTCGTGCCGCTGCCGGAGTCGGCGACCCGGCTGACCGAAACCCTGGGCTCGCCAGAGGCCTTCGGCCATGGCGGCCTGACCGACGCCTTGCTGAAGCAGGTACGCGACATCACCAGCCTCGACGTCAAGCGCGCCGACTTCAAGCTCGACATGTTGGCGCCGCACCTGTTCATGAACTTCCGCGTGGTGGACGAGCACGGCCGCCAGCTCGGCACCGGGCGCAACCTCGGCGCCTTGAAGGCCGAGCTCGGTGCCCAGGCGCGCGGCGCTTTCCAGGCCCTGGCCGGCTTGAAGCTGGCCAGTCCGGTCACTCCAGGTTCAGAGCAAAATCAGGCTCCAGCCCATGTGAATACTGTGCAGCGCGCTCCTGAAAAAGGAGCAAAAACAGCGGCAGCCAAACCCGCCGCGCCGGCCGAACAGCGCTACACCGCCTGGACTTTCGGCGAACTGCCGGAGCTGATGGAGATCCGCAAGGGCGGGCAGACGCTGATCGGCTTCCCGGCGCTGATCGACCAGGGCGATGCGGTCAGCATCGAGGTGTTCGACGAGCCCGAGGTGGCTGCTGCCAAACACCGTGCCGGCCTGCGCCGCCTGTTTGCGCTGCAGATCAAGGACGCGCTCAAGTACCTGGAAAAGAACATCCCGGACCTGCAGAAGATGGCGGTGGCCTACATGGCGCTCGGCACCCTGGAAGAGTTGCGCCAGCAGATCATCGACGTGGCGCTCGACCGTGCTTTCCTGCTCGACCCCTTGCCGGCCGATGAGTTCGACTTCAAGCGCCGACTGGACGAAGGGCGCGGGCGCCTGACGCTGATCGCCAACGAGGTGGCGCGCCTGACGGGCGTGATCCTGGCCGAGTACGCAGTGGCGGCACGCAAGATCAAGGACACCAAAAACGCGCCGGAGGCGACGACCGACTGCACCCAGCAGCTGCAGCGCCTGATGCCCAAACGCTTCATTGCGCTCACGCCGTGGCCGCAGCTGCAGCACTTCGCGCGCTACCTGAAGGCCATCACCCTGCGGCTGGACAAGTACCGCGCCGACCCGGCACGCGACGCCAGCCGCCTGGCCGAACTGCGGCCGCAGGAGCAACGCTACTGGCGCCTGGTGGCCGAGCGCAAGGGCGTGATGGACGAACGCCTGCAGGAGTTCCGCTGGCTGCTGGAGGAACTGCGCGTGAGCTTCTTCGCCCAGGAACTGCGCACGCCGCAGCCGATCAGCATCAAACGGCTGGAAAAGGCATGGTCTCAGCTGGTCAGCTGAGACCATGCCTTTCAGTGAAGGCTCATAGGGCCTCTGGCCATGTGATGCCGGAACTACAAAGCCTGGCAGCAGCTGAACAGCTAGACCTCGCCCAGTCCCTGATGCGACGCACGATTCGTATGCGTGCCTACTAAACTGGGCCGATGCGTCTCAGAGAGCCCTCCAGAAAATCACAACGCAGTCCGTGGGAACGCCGCCTGGCGCTGACGCGGCACCGCGCCGGCCGGTTGGACCCGGCCGTCCAGGGCCTGCTCTGGACGCTGGTGGCCGGTATCTGCTTCGTGCTGCTCAACACCCTGTCGCGCTACCTGACGGCCCAGCTCGACCCTTTCGAGTCGCAGTTCCTGCGCTACCTGTGCGGCTTTCTCGTCATGTTGCCGCTGGTCTGGCGTTCCGGGCTGGCGGCCTACCGACCGCGGCACATCGGCGGGCAGTTCGTGCGCGGTCTGGTGCACACGGCAGCCCTGGGCTTGTGGTTCGTGGCCTTGCCGCATATCTCGCTGGCCGACATGACGGCCATCGGTTTCACCACGCCGATCTTCATCATGCTCGGCGCATGGCTGTTCCTGCGCGAGTCAATGCGCTGGGAACGCTGGCTGGCTGCACTGGTCGGCTTCGGCGGCGTGTTGATCGTGGTGGCGCCCGGGTTGTCGGGCAGCAGCGGCAGCTACAGCCTGGTGATGTTAGCCTCGGCGCCCGTGTTCGCGGCGTCCTTTCTCATCACCAAGGCACTGACGCGCTACGAGAAAGCCGGCGTCATCGTGCTGTGGCAATCGATCACCGTCACGCTGCTCAGTCTGCCGCTGGCCTTGCTGCACTGGCAGGCACCGACACCGGCACAGTGGGCCGGCTATCTGATGTGCGGCCTGCTCGGCAGCGGCGCGCACTACTGCCTGACGCGCGCCTACGGCGTGGCCGACATCTCGGCCACCCAGTCGCTGAAGTTTCTCGACCTGGTCTGGGCCACCTTGATGGGCTGGCTGGTGTTCTCCGACCAGCCCAGTCAGTCGACGCTGATCGGTGGCCTGGTCATCTCGGCATCCACGCTCTGGATTGCCCGGCGCGAGTCGCGCCGCAACGCATGACGGCCGATCAGTAAAGCCAGGGAACGAAGCGTTTGGTCTGCTGCCGGTAGTCGGCATAGCCCGGATGTTGTGCCAGCATCCAGCGTTCCTCGTAACGCGACTTGAGCCACAGCACCAGCGTCAGCACGTACCAGGCCAACCAGGCCTCGTCGCGCACGGCAGTCCGGGCCAGCGCCCAGGCACCGAGCAGGAAGGCGGTGTACATCGGGTGGCGGATCCAGCGGTAGGGGCCCTGCGTGACCAGCACGCCACCCGAGCGGGGAATGGGGCGAATGTTGAAGTTGCCCGGCCGGTTGGCGCTGATTGCCCAGGCGGCCAGCGCCACGCCGAGCGCCGCCGTCAGCCAGGCTTCGGCCGGGATGGCCCAGGCCAGCACGGCAGGCAGTGCCAGCCAGGCCAGCAGCCCGATCAGGCCGAACTGCAGGGCCACCAGCAGCACGCTGGGCAGTTGCCGTGGGTCGCGCATCACAGCTTGGCCAGGCGGTCCAGCGCCGTGTTCAACGTCTCGTCCTTCTTGGCAAAGCAGAAGCGCACCACGCGCTGATCGAAGCCGTTGCCGTAGAAAGCCGAGAGCGGAATGGCGGCCACGCCGATCTCGCTGGTCAGCCATTTGCAGAACTCGGCCTCGCCCAGGTCGCTCACGGCCGAGATGTCGACACACTGGAAGTAGGTGCCTTCGCCCGGCAGCATGCGGAACTTGGTGCGCTTGAGGCCATCGCGGAACAGGTCGCGTTTGCGCTGATAAAAGGCCGGCAGCTCCAGGTAGGGTTTGGGGTCGGCCATGTAGCTGGCCAGGCCGTACTGCACCGGCGTGTTGACGGTGAACACATTGAATTGGTGCACCTTGCGGAACTCGGCCGTGAGAGACGCGGGTGCGGCGAAATAACCGACCTTCCAGCCCGTCACGTGGTAGGTCTTGCCGAAGCTGGAGACGATGAAGGCGCGCGCCGCCAGGCCAGGAAAACGCGCCGCGCTTTCGTGCTGCTGGCCATCGAACACCATGTGCTCGTAGACCTCGTCGGAGATCAGCAGGATCTCGGTCGGTGCCAGCAGGTCCTGCAGCTTGAGCATCTCCGCGCGCGTCCACACCGTGCCGCTCGGGTTGTGTGGCGTGTTGGTGATGATGGCGCGCGTCTTGGGCGTGATGGCGGCGGCAATCTTGTCGAAGTCGGGGCGGAAGGTGCCGGGCGTCAGCGGCACACGCACCACCACGCCGCCGGCCAGCTCGATGTTGGGCACATAACTGTCGTAGCAGGGCTCCAGCACGATCACCTCGTCGCCCGGGTGCACGATGGCCAGGATGGCGGTCAGGATGGCCTGGGTGGCGCCGGCGGTGATGGTGATCTCGCTGGTGGCGTCGTAGGCGTGACCGTAGAGCGCACTGATCTTGGCCGCTACCGCCTCGCGCAGCACCGGCACGCCGGTCATGGGCGGGTACTGGTTCAGGCCCTTTTTCATGGCATCGGTCACGGCGTCAACCAGGCGCGGATCGCAGTCGAAATCAGGGAAACCCTGGCCGAGGTTGACGGCGCCTTTCTCGACCGCCAGCGCCGACATGACGGTGAAGATGGTGGTGCCGACGTTGGGCAGGCGGCTCTTGAGTGCAGGTGTTCTCGTATTCATGTTCAGAGGGTACGCATAGCTTGCAGGGTTTTCCCAAGGCTCCCGTGGAGCCGGCTTCGCCGGGCCACTGGGAGCGTCCCCCTCAGGGGGAAGGCGCATAGCGCCTCAGGGGGGCTTACGGTTCACAACTCGTAATCGTTGACGTGGCCGGTCATGGCGCGCGCCACCAGGTCGCGGTTGAGGCGCTCGCTCAGCAACTCGGCAAACTCGAAGACGAAATTGCGCAGGTAGGCGCCGCGCTTGAAGGCGACACGCGTCACGTTCTGGCCGAACAGGTGGCCCAGCGGGCGGATCACCAGCTCGCCGTCTGCCGCCTGCGCCGGCATGCCGCGCACCGCCATCTCGGCCACGATGCCGATGCCCATGCCGAGCTTGACGTAAGTGGTGATCACGTCCGAATCGATGGCTTCCAGCGCGATGCGCGGCTCCAGCTTGCGCTGGGCGAAGGCATGGTCGATGCGGGTGCGGCCGGTGAAGGTGGGGTGGTAGGTCACCAGCGGCTCGGCGGCGATGTCTTCCAGCGTCAGGCGCTCCTTGGTCGCCAGCGGGTGGCTGGCGGGCAGCACCAGCATGTGCTGCCATTCGTAGCAGGGCAGGGTGACGAGCTCGTCGTAGTTGGAGAGCGATTCGGTTGCAATGCCGATCTCGGCCACCTCGTCGATCAGCATGCGCGCCACCTGGTCGGGCGTGCCCTGGTGCAGGCTCAGGTTGACCTTGGGGTAGGCCGCACGCAGCTTGGCCACCGGCTCGGGCAGCACATAACGCGCCTGGGTGTGGGTGGTGGCTATGGAGAGCGTGCCGCTGTCCTGTGCGCTGTACTGCTCGCCAATGCGCTTGAGGTTGCCGATCTCGCGCATGATGAGCTCGATGCTCTTGAGCACGTGCTGCCCCGGCTCGGTGATGCGCTTGAGCCGCTTGCCGTGGCGGGCGAAGATGTCGATGCCGAGTTCTTCTTCCAACTCGATGATGGCCTTGGACACGCCGGGCTGCGAGGTATGCAGCGCCTTGGCCGCCTCGGTCAGGTTCAGGTTGTGGCGCGCCGCCTCCTGAACAAAGCGGAATTGGTGCAGGTTCATGGTGAATTCCAGCTGAAACTGGGGTTTATTATGCCTTGGGTGTCTAACAAGAGGCGCGGAAAGAGCGCATTCGGGCGTGTTTTCAGGGCGATGCGTCGCGCGATTCGGCGGGATTGCGGGTTAATACGGTTAGTTGATAGTTCGGATCGGACCCGCAAACTGACAGAATATCTTTATAAAACAGGCACTTAGCTGCAACAGAGGAGGCGTACGCCATGAACATCCAGCCGTGTTATTTCGCACTTTTGCCATCTAAATTACGTTTGGTGGATTAAATGGCGCTTCCTCTAACTGCCATGCTTCCCATCATGGCACCGATGCAATCGGAACACGCTCACCGCTTACACCAAGACAAAACTTTGAAAGAGCTGCGAAGCGTTCGCGCTATTGCGCCACTAGATAAAGTATTCGGTGAATCGACCATTCACATTCGTGTCGTTAACGATCCGTCACAAGAACCGTTGCTGGCCAGCATTTGGCAGCCACCTTCACAGTTCCGACAGTACAGGCTTATCGTCTTCGAAGTCGACGGTCATCAATGTGTCAAGGACTTCCTGCGAAACGTCGAAGCTTCAGAGGCAGCCAATTTCAGTGCGGAAGAGATAGTGAGCTTAAGTGAACGACATGCGCTAACGTGCTTGCAGTTGGAGATCAATACTTTTTTACTTTTGGCCAATATCCTTCGACCAGGCTCACTGTCAGCCGAACACGGCTACGCCTTCGTAAAGAACAAACAAGCTGAAACGACGCCGCCGTTCTTCGCCGAGCATCTTTTTTACGCAGTCGAGGCCTCACAGCGACTTGGCTGGCCGAAGTTCTTTAAGCCCGATCTCTTGCAGGGATGGAACTGGCTTCGCGATTCAGGTGCATTGGCGGATGGGATTGGAGTAGGTCACCTCGGCCGTGCTTTGGCAGCCGTTAGCCACTTGACCGCATCTGATCTCAAGAAGACAAGCTCGATTGAGCTTGTCTGGATCCTGCTCGGGTTGGAAGCACTCTATTCAAGGAGCAATGTGGGCATGAAGGAGCAGCTGCTCGCAAAAACCGAAGCCCTCCTTGGTCCCAGGACTGAGAACAAGAAAGCCTTTGGCGTTGTTTATGACTTTCGGTCGCGGCTATTGCATGGCGACGTGGATCTACCTCTTCGCTTCACGGAGTTTGACGCTGTTAAAAAGTTTGAAGATTTCCATGCCGAGCTATCGCGAAATGAAGATCTGGCACTTGCAGTTCTTCTTGCCACACTTCAATGGATGGTCGTCAATAACACAACTCAATTGAACTTTACATATGCTTTGTCTTGAGCCTAGCCGAGAGGACGTCATTCGGCAAGCCGGGAACTTCCTCTCATACCAAGCATTAATCTGTAATAGACCTAGTTAGTCTTCCAGGGCTTCTCGCAATACCAGGCCTGCTGCGCCAGTCGCAGCATCGGCAGGTCCCCTTTTGTATCGCCATAGGCGAGCAGCACCGGCTGATGGTCCGGCGCTGCGCCGTAGATCTGAGCCAGCCAGGCCTTGAGTCGCGCCACCTTTTCCTCGCCATGGCAGTTGGCCGTGGCCAAACGACCGGTGTAGCGGCCGTCCACCACTTCCATCTCGGTGCACAGCACCGCATCCACACCCAGGCTGGCGCCGACCAGGTGCATGTAGGGGCTGGTGGAGGCGGTGACGAGCACGCAGCGGTGGCCGGCCTGCTGGTGCTGTACCAGTTGCTGCAGGCCCCAGGGACGCCATTGCTGCGGCAGGTCGTCGCGCACAAAGGCCTGGGCGCAACGCTCGACGTCTGCCACCGAGCGGCCGGCCAGTGCGGCTTGCAGCAACATCGCCTTGGCGCGGTGGTTGCTGACCAGGCGCAGTACATAACCCGCCAGCCAGGGGCTGCAGATGAACAGCACCCACAGCAGCGTGGGCAGGCCCAGCAGGCGGTGCAGGAAGGGCAGCAGAGTGTCGCGCCGGGTGAGCGTGCCGTCGAAGTCGAAGGCGGCCACGATCGGCTTGACGGGGTTCAGGTTCACGGCTTCGGACATTGCACCTGCCCGCAATAACGCACGCAGAACGGGCAACCCGTCATGGGCAGCCACGTCGGAATGGCGTAGTAGCGCTGGAAGATCTCGCCCAGCACGCCCTGACGGTAAGCCTTGTAGTGGAAGTTGCGGCCCTCCACGGCGTGGAAGGTGACGCCGTTCTGCACAAAGCTCAAGGGCTGTACGCTGTCGAAATATGGACGGTAGCCGTCCAGCGGTGGCGGCTCGCCGTCAGAGACGATGATGCGTATGTTCTTGCCGTCATAGACGGAATAGTCCACCAGCAGGTCGTCCTGTCGGGCGTGGAACTTGCCCGGGCCGAACACCGGCACGTACTGGCCGAGGGTGTAGCCGTAGGCGGCGGCGGGGGCATAGGCGTCGGCCATCAGCACCGAATCGGGCGTGCGCACCTGGGCCAGCAGTTCGGCCGTCTTGAAGCTGCGCACCATGCTGTAGTAGCGCGGCTTGCCCTGCCATTGCTCGACGTGAGTGAAGCCGATGGCAATGACCGCCAGCACGTGCAGGGCTGTGAACCAGGCCATGCCTTTCGCGCAGCTCTTCAGGGCCGCCTGCGGCAGCGCGAAGGCCAGCAGCACGAAGACGAAGGGGTAGAAAGCCAGTACCCAGTGCAGGCCCACGGTTTTCTTCAGCGACAGGACGGCAAAGAACAGCAGCGGCACCACGATCAGCACGGCCACCAGGCGCTGCTGGCGCACGGTGTTGCCCAGCGCCGCACGGTGCTTGAAGCCCAGCCACAGCACGGCCGGCGTCAGCAGGTAGGCCAGCATGCCCAGGTAGCTCAGCGGGTGGCTCCAGGCAAAAGAGGCGTCCTGGTTGCGGTTGATGGCGTTGAACATGATGTTGGCCCAGCCGTGGCCCATGTTCCACCACAGGTTGATCAACGGCCCGGGCAGGGCGCACAGCACGATCAGGGCCAACGCCAACCAGCGTTCACGTCGGTACAGCGCGAAGTAGAGCAGGTAGGCCAGACCCAGCACCACCGAGAAATACTTGGAGAGGAAGGCGCAACCGATGAAAACGCCGGAGAGGGCGTACAGGCGCCAGGCGCGGCCGTCCAGCGCCTCGCGCCGTTCGGCGCGCAAGAGCGCGCCGGCCGACAGCAGCGACCAGAAGATCAGCGGCGTGTCGGTGGTGATGAGGCTGTTGAGCCAGTTGACCGGTGCCAGCCAGAACAGCAGCACGGCCCAGGCGGCACGCTCGCGGCTCAGCGGTTTGAGTGCCCACCAGAGCGTAGCGCCCACCGCCAGCGGCAACAGCACCACTGGCAGGCGGATGGCCCAACTGGCCTCGCCGAACAGCGTGCGCATGAGCCAGATCAGCCAGCCCACCATGGGCGGGTGGTCGTAATAACCCCAGTCGGGGTAGACGCCCCACCAGTAGAAGAAGGCCTCGTCGCCGGTGATGGGCAAGGCATGGGCGATCCAGAAACGCAGGGCCAGCGAGGCGATGGCGGTGAAAAGCAACCAGCGGGTCAGGCGGCCGGGGGCGGCGTCGGTATCAAAAGCAGGAGGCATGGAAAGCTAGCGCAGGCAGATGTCTTTGGGGAACGTCGCACTATAAAGCAGGGCCAGCACGCCGATGGCCACCGCCAACCAGAGCGTGAGCAGGCGCACCAGCACGGTGATGCCCACCGCCGTGGCCAAGGGGGCGCCGTGCAGGGCCAGCAGGCCGGTCAGCAAGGCTTCGGTGCCACCCAGGCCGGCGGGCAGCATGGACAGGGCGCCGCCGACCATGGCCAGGGCGTAGAAACCGGTGGCCAGCCAGGGCTCGATCGACCAGCCGAACAGTGCCTGACAGACCAGCCATGTGGCCAGACCTTGGGCGGCCCAGGCCAGCAACGTCAGGCCAAGCCAGCGCCAAGGGCGCGTGGCCAGGCAGTGCCAAGCGGCGTGTAGCCAAGGCAAACGGCTGAACAGCCGTTGCCTGAATGTGAACAACAAACCCAGCACCAGCAGCGCTGCGGCCGCGGCGGCAGTACCGAGTTGCAGCTGCCAGGCGGCAACATCCGGCAACTGCAGCAACCACCACAGCCCCGGCAGAGTGAGCAGCAGCAGGCCCAGCAGGTCGGCCAGGCGTTCGGCCCCAAAGATGGCCAGGCTGTCGGCAGCGCCCAGCGGCTGGCGCAGCAGCAGGCCGCGCGCGGCTTCACCCACATTGCCGGGGGTGGGCGTGAAGGTGTAGCCGGCCAGGTACAGGCGCAGCCCTTGCAGCGGGGCGAGTGGGCGGCCGTAGTGCGCCATCCACAGGCGCCAGCGCTGGCCGCGCAGCAGGTAGTTGAGCACGCACAGGGCGGCGGCCAGCGCACCGGCCGGCGACCACAGTGCGGTCAGCCGGGTCGCCGATGTGGCGTTGCCGGTCAGCAGCAGCACCAGGGCATAGGCGGTGGCAGCCGCGCCGAGGGCCAGCAGCAGTTGCTTGAGCGGCAGCTTCAAAGCCGCGAACCCAGAAACAGCAGTAGCCAGGCGGCGCCGGCCAGCAGGATCCAGGGGTCGCGCAGCAGGTCGCGTGCCACGTCTTCGCCTCGGCCGCGGTGCACCTGATAGGCGTAACGCAGCAGGCCGAAGATCACCACCGGCACGGTGTAGACCAGGCGCTCGCCGTGCTGCGCCTGCGCTTCCGCGCTGGTGGCGTACAGGCTGTACATGGTGATGGTGGCGGTCATGGTGACGGCCATCAGGGTGTCGAGCAGGGCGGCGGGGTAGTGCTCCAGCACGGCACGCTGCTGCTCGGGGTTGTGGAAGGTCTCGGCCTTGCGCTTGGAAAAACCCAGGAACAGGGCAATGAACAGGCCGGTGAGCAGCAGCCAGCGCGACGGCGGGATGCCGACGGCCGAGGTGCCGGCCAGCAGGCGCAGCATGAAGCCGGTGGCAATGATGGACACGTCCACCACCGGCACATGCTTGAGGCGCCAGGAGTAGGCCAGGTTCAAGGCCACATACAGCGCCAGCAACAGCAACAGAATGCGGTTGTTGGCCGCCAGCGCCAGGCCAGCCAGCCCAAGCAGGACGGCCAGGGTGAACGCCGCTGGCACACTGACGGCACCGCTAGCCAATGGCCGGTGGCACTTGTCCGGGTGCAGCGCGTCACTGGCGCGGTCGCGCCAGTCGTTCAGGATGTAGACCAGACTGGACATGCAGCAGAAGGCGGCAAAGGCCAGCGCAGCGCGCAGCACCAGCGGCCCCTCGTGCCAGGCGTGAGCAAACAGCAGACCGGCGAAAACGAAGACGTTTTTCAGCCACTGGTGGGGCCGCATCAGAACGAGCAAGTCGCGCAGTTGTTGCATGGGCTTAAGCCTGGGTGGGCCGCTGCCCGTACTTGTAGAAGAAGGTCAGCACCGTCCAGACGCCCCAACTGGTCAGCAGCGTGATGGGGAAGGCCCACAGCACATCACTGAGCCAGTGCGCCCCGACCGACATGCGGGCCACGCCGATCAGCAGGCCGGCCGCCACGCCGGTGGCCACCCAGCGCCAACGGCGACGCGGGTCGAGCAGCATGAGCGATGCAAAGAAAAAACCACAGGCCACATGGCCGCTGACGAAGGCGCAGTTGTCGGTGCACTGGTTGGCTTGCACCAGCGCCGGTGTGAACTGGCGGTCGCCACCGAACTCGACCACGTCGAAGGGGCGAGCGCGCAGGTGGTGTTCCTTGACAGCCCAGGTGGCAAAACCGGGCCCCAGCAGCAGCGACAGGCCGACGAAGGCCAAGGCAATGCCCGCCCGGCGCCAACGGCGCAACAGGCTGACGACGATCCAGCAGGCCAGAAAGATCAGCGCCAGCGAGCGGAACAGGTCGGGCGTGTATTCGTTGACCAGATCCACCCACTGCCATTGCGCCGGGTTGATGGGCGGCGACGGTTGCAGGAAGTAGGCCGCGACAGCGATGTCCAGCTGCGGCCAGAGCACCGGCAGCATGGCCACGGCAAGGGAGGTACCCAGCACCAGCAGAAAAACGGTACGGGTACTGAGGGATCGGGGTGATGTGAACATGGGCAATCGCCGCATTGTACGGAGCGCCAGCCGTGCCAGCGCACTCAGGCGGCAGAGAGCGCGATGCGGGCCAGCAGGTCGGTCACGCGGGCATCTTCCCCGATGGCCCCTTGCAAGTGCCAAGTGATGCCGGGGAAGCTGGTTTGCAGGTCTGCCACCAGGAGGGGCAGGTCTTCACGCGCATGTTTGCCGACGCCAAGGAACATCGGCACGATGGTGATGGACTGCACGCCAGCCGCCACCAGTTCGGCGGCGCAGGTTGGCAGGTCGGGCGCTGTCAGTTCCAGATAGGCGCAGCGCACCAGGGCCTGCGGGTCGAGCTGGCGTGTGCGCGTCGCCACGGCTTCCATCGGTTGTGACCATAGCGGGTCGCGTGAACCGTGGGCGAACAGAATGATGCCGCGGTGCGGTGAGGTCGAGTTCATGTGCCCTTATCTCCGCAGCACCAGCCAGCCGAAAGTGCCCAGCGACAGCAGTGAATAGATCATGCCCGGCAACGCTGCCGTCAGCCACGGCTGCCAATGGCGCAGTTCACCCACGTAACCGAACACGTTGTTGAGGAAGAAGAAGCTGATGCCGGCCATGACGCCGCCGAACACATAAACCGAGATGCCTTCGTTGCGGAAGTGCAGGTAGGCGAAGGGCAGGGCCAGCACCACCATCACCAGGCAGCTCAACGGGTAGAACACTTTTTTCCAGAACTCGATTTCGTAGCGCTCGGCCGACTGGTTGTTGGCATTGAGGTGGCTGATGTACTGGAACAGATCCAGCGTGCTCATGCGGTCGGGCCGCAACACGGCGGCTGAGACCATCTCGGAGGTGATCTGGGTCGGCCAACGAAAATTGGCAATCTGGGTGCGCTCGATGCGGGAGGCTTCGGTGCCGCGCGAGGTGAATTCGATGCGCTCGGCCTTCTCCAGCTGCCAGGCTTCCTCGTTCTCGAACTGTGCTGTGGCAGCGCGGGTCATGGACACCAGCAGCCCCTTGTTGTCGAACTCGAAGACGCGCACACCGCGCATGCCGCCGTCGGACGCCAGCGCATTGACGTTGACGGCGAACTGGCCGTAAGGCTGTTTCTCGCGCAGCCAGGCACCGGTCTGGCCGACCGTGATGTTGCCCTGGTAACGCGCCTTGAGCAGTTGGGAGGTGCGGTCGGCCCAGGGGGCGAGGAAATCACCGATGACAAATGTCAGCACGACGAAAATCGCGCCCACCGTCATCAGGGTACGCAGGGCGCGCCATGGCTCCAGGCCACTGGTACGCAGGATCGTGAACTCCGAGCTTTGCGCCATGCGGGTCATGACGAAGATGGTGCCAATCAGCACGGTGATCGGCAACAGCTCGTACAAATGATTGGGGATTTGCAGCGCCACATAGCTCAGGGCCTGCGGCAACTGGTAGCCGGCACCGATGCCCGGGCGGCCGATCGAGGGCAGCTGATCGACAAAGTCGAAGAAGGAGAACAGCGCGAGAAAGGCCAGCGTGACAAAGGTCACGGCCGTCAGGACTTCGGCGTGCAGCAGGCGGCGGATGGTTTTCATGCGGTCACCTGGTTGCGGGCTGCGGCCCGTGCGGCCAGCAGCCGTCGCCAGCTCCAGTTGTAATGCCGCATGGTCAACACCAGCATGGAGACGGCCAGCACGCCGCCATGCAGCAGGATCACGAAGGGGAGGAAACCGATCTTGCCGGTACTGATCCAGGCTTGCCCCAGATTAAGCAGGTTGAGATAGACCTGAAACAGCAGCAAGGAAACCACCAGATTGCCAGAACGGCCCAGGCGCGGGTTCACGCGCGAACTTGCCACCGCCACGATCATCAGGTTCAGTGCCGCCAGGGCAAAACCCAGGCGCCAGGAGATTTCACCGAGGTGATGTGTCGTCGGTTTGCGGATCAGCTCCAGGGTGGAGACCGTGTTGAGGGGGATTTCGGCTTGACTGCCCAACTGGTCTTGCGTGACTTGAATGCTGTAGCGCTCGAACTCGCTGAGCTTGAAGTCCGATTTGCCTATGCTGTTCTCCAGGCGCTGGCCGTTGCCCAGAACGAGAAAGCGCTCGTCGCCGATCAACTCGATGCGGCCGCTGCGCGCCGAGGTCACGGTTTCCTTGCCGCGTTCGGTGGTGGCGATGAACACATTGCTGGCGGAATGCTCGCTCAGCAGGCTTTTCTCCACGAAAAACACACGGGTGCCGCCCGCCGACTCTTGGAACTGGCCGGGCTGCACCCGGTCCAGGTCGCCACGGTTTTCATAGTGGGAGCGCATGTCCTCGACCTGCTTGTTTGACCAGGGCAGCACGAACAGCGCCAGTGTGGCGATGGCCAGCAGGATCGGCCAGGCAAAGCGCATCAGAGGGGCCAGCAGATTCCACAGCCCGACACCGCTGGAAAACCAGATCACCATTTCGCTGTCGCGATACAGGCGCGACAGGGTGCCGACCGTGGCCACAAACAGACCCATGGTCATGATGTTGGGCAAGAAGGCCAGCACGTTGTAGCCCATCACCAGCATCACATCGGACGGATTGAAGCTGCCGCGCGAGGCCTGGCCCAGCGTGCGAATCAGCGTCATGGTCATGACCACCGTCACCAGGACGATCAGCGTGGCACCGAAACTGCGCGCCAGCTCCTTGCGGATGGAGGAATGGAATAACATTGGTCGGAAGGAAAACCGCAATTATGAACTTTGAACTCAAGTCCCTGGATCTGGCTGCCGCCGCGGCTTTGACAAGCGATGCACTGGTGGTGCTGGTGCCTGCCGGTTTCAAACCTGGCAAAGAAGCGCTGTCAGCCCTGATCGGCCAGGCGCTCAAGGCCGGCGACCTGGAAAGCAAGCCCGGCAAGTTGCTGTCCTTGTACCGGCCGGCGCAAGCCAAGTCGACCCGGGTGGTGCTGGCGGGCGCCGGGGACGGCTCTGCCAAGCAGGTGCGCCAGGCCGTGGCGGCTGCAGTGGGGGCCCTGCGTGCCGGCACGCCGAGCGTAAAGAAGCTGGCGCTGTGCTTTGCCACCGCTCCCAGCAGCGGTGCGGTGCGTGCGGCTGTGACAGCAGCGGCCGATGCCAGCTACGTCTACACCACCACCAAGTCCAAGTCGGAGGGCCGCACCATTGTCCGCGTCACTGTGGGGGTGCCGCAGGCGCTGGGCAGCAAGGCCGAGTTCGCGCAAGCCGTCGCGGCCGTGGCCGGTATCGAGATGGCCAAGGAGTGGGCCAATCGCCCGGGTAACCATGCCACCCCCACGCTGCTTGCGCAGGCCGCGCGCTCCCTGTCGCGCCTGCCCAAGATCAGCTGCCAGGTGCTGGGGCCGCGTGAAGTGGAAAAACTGGGTATGGGGTCTTTCATGGCCGTGGCCCGGGGTTCCGAGCAACCGTTGCGCTTCATCGTGCTGCAGTACAACGGCGCCGCCAAGGCGCAGGCGCCGACGGTGTTGGTGGGCAAGGGTATTTCCTTCGACAGCGGCGGCATCTCCATGAAGCCGGCTGCCGAGATGGACGAGATGAAGTTCGACATGGCGGGCGCAGCCAGCGTGCTGGGCGTGTTCCGTGCTTTGGGCGAGCTCGCGCCGGCTATCAACGTGGTGGGCCTGATCCCGAGTTGCGAGAACATGCCCGATGGCCGTGCCGTCAAGCCCGGCGACGTGGTGACCAGCATGAGCGGGCAAACCATCGAGATTCTCAACACCGACGCCGAAGGGCGACTGATTCTGTGCGATGCACTGACCTATGCCGAGCGTTTCAAGCCGCGCGCCGTGGTGGACGTCGCCACTCTGACCGGCGCCTGCATGATCGCCCTGGGCAGCGTGCGCAGTGGCTTGTTCGCTTCCACCGATGAACTGGCCAACCAGCTGATCGCCTCCGGCGAAGCGGCTCAGGATCTGTGCTGGCGCCTGCCGCTGGATGACGACTATGCCGATGGCCTGAAGACCAACTTTGCCGATGTCGCCAATGTCGGTGGCCGTGCGGGTGGCGCCATCACGGCGGCCAAGTTCCTGCAGCGTTTTGCCAGCAAGTACCCTTGGGCGCATTTGGACATTGCCGGCTCGGCCTGGAAGAGTGGTGCGGCCAAGGGAGCGACCGGGCGCCCGGTGGGCCTGCTGCTGGACTTCTTGCTGACCAGCCATGTAGCCAAGCCAACGGTCGCCAAGACACGCCAGCGCAGTCGAACGGCCTGAGGGTGTTGATGACATGACCGAGGTTGCCTTCCATTTCAATGCCCCCGACAAGCTGGCCTATGCCTGCCGGCTGCTGCGCAAGGCCGTGGGCAGCGGGGCACGCGTGGTGGTGACAGCGCCGGCCGACGTGCTGGCGCGCCTCAACAGCCTGCTGTGGACCTTCTCGCAGCTCGACTTCATTCCGCATGCGACCCAGAGCGACCCGGCCCATGTGCTGGCGGCCTCGCCGGTGGTGCTGGCCGAGTCTCTGGCCGAGTTGCCGCACCAGCAGGTACTGCTCAATCTCGGCGTGCAGGTGCCTGCCGGGTTTGAGCAGTTTGAGCGTTTGATCGAGGTCGTGAGCCTGGATGACAACGACCGCCAGCTGGCGCGTGGCCGCTGGAAGCACTACACCGAGGGCGGCCACACCATCATCCGCCATGACCTGGCCCTGAAAGGCGCGAACGGATGACCACACCGCAGAAGAACCTGCCACGCTTTCTGCCGACACTGACCGAGGTGGTGCGGCCAGGGGAGGCTGTTGGGCTTGAAGTGGCCAGCGAGGAGGCCGCATCGTTGCCGCGGCAGACGCCCGCCGGCCTCATGCCAGCGGCAGATGAACTCGTCGAGCGGGTCATGCAGCGGCTGGCGCCGACACTGGAGACCAAGCTGCGTGCCGTGGTGACCTCTTTGGTACAGGAGCAGATCAGTGCGATGGAGCCTTATCTGTGGCAGGAAGTTGACCAGGCCTTGCGCCAGACTGTGGCAGCCGCCGTGGCGCAGGAACTTGACGCGTTGGCGCGACGCTGAACATCCAAAAATACCCACAGACTGAAGGTTTGCTGGCCTTGCGCCGGACGAATGCGTTAATGTCGCGCTTGGTTCTGTTCACTGGTTTTCATTCAAATTACTTGGAGGAGTTCATGCACGTCAAGCACCTTACTTCGGCCCTGACATTGGTCGCCACTGCCGCCTTCCTGACCGCCTGCGGCCAGAAAGAGGAGGCCGCAGCACCCGCTGCGTCGACGCCGGTTGCGGCCACCGAACCGGTGGTCAAGATCGGCCACGTGGCACCCATGAGCGGTGCCATTGCCCACCTGGGCAAGGACAACGAATACGGCGCGCGCATGGCGATCGAGGAGCTCAATGCGGCCGGGGTGACGATCGATGGCAAGAAGGTCAAGCTGGAGTTGCTGATCGAGGACGATGCCGCCGATCCCAAGCAGGGAACCGCCGTGGCGCAAAAGCTGGCGGATGCCAAGGTCGCTGGCGTGATTGGCCACCTGAATTCGG
Source organism: Curvibacter sp. PD_MW3 (assembly GCA_002633085.1). Lineage (GTDB taxonomy): Bacteria > Pseudomonadota > Gammaproteobacteria > Burkholderiales > Burkholderiaceae_C > Hylemonella. The sequence continues at coordinate 48,086 of NSIV01000006.1, read as the reverse complement.
GCACCACCATCCCGGCCTCCAAGATCTACAGTGATGCCGGCATTCCGCAGATTTCGCCGTCCGCCACCAACCCGAAGTACACCCGCCAGGGTTTCAAAACCGCGTTCCGCGTGGTGGCCGATGACGTGCACCTGGGCAGCACGCTCGGCAAATACGCCGTCGAAACCCTCAAGGTGAAGAACGTGGCCGTGATCGACGACCGCACCGCATATGGCCAAGGCGTGGCCGATGAGTTCAGCAAGGCGGCCGAGGCTGCGGGTGCCAAGATCGTCGCCAAGGAGTTCACCACCGACAAGGCCACCGACTTCAACGCCATCCTGACCGGCATCAAGGGCAAGAAGCCCGATGTGGTGTTCTTTGGCGGCATGGATGCCGTGGCCGGCCCCATGCTCAAGCAGATGAAGTCGCTGGGCATCAAGGCCAAGTTCATGGGTGGCGACGGCGCCTGCACGGCCGAAATGCCCAAGCTCGCTGGCGATGCGATTGGTGAGGAGCAGGTGTTCTGCGCCGAGGCCGGCGGCGTCGAAGGCGAGGCCAAGGTTGGCATGGACGAGTTCCGTGCCAAGTTCAAGACCAAGTTCAATGCCGACGTCAAGCTCTACGCGCCCTATGTGTACGACGCGACCAAGGTGCTGGTGGCCGCCATGGTCAAGGCCAATTCGTCCGATCCGGCCAAATACCTGCCGGTGCTGGCCGCCACGACCGACTACAAGGGCGTGACCGGGCCGATTAGCTTTGACGAGAAGGGCGACATCAAGAACGGCGCGCTGACCCTGTACACCTACAAGGGCGGTGAACGCACCCAGCTTGCCGTGATCCGCTGATTGCCACTTCTCGGCTACCAAAGAAGGGCCTTCGGGCCCTTCTTTTTTGCACTTTCTCGATGACTTCCCCAAAAGGCAAGCCCATCTCGGTTAGAATAGCGGGCTTCCGGAGAGGTGGATGAGCGGTTTAAGTCACACGCCTGGAAAGCGTGCGTGGGGTAAAACTCACCGCGGGTTCGAATCCCGCCCTCTCCGCCAAAACTAGGTCTGCTTTAGTTTCCAGCTAAATAAGTCAGACCCCTAAACGCCCCGCGTGCCTTGTGTCGCGGGGCTTTTTTGTTTTCTGCCGTTCGTTGGGATTGCGACTGTCGCTTAGCCCAACGGAAAGGGCCCACGCAATGCGTGAGCCCTTTCCATTGGGTTGTGCCGCAGCAAGTGATATTTATTGCTTGCCCTGTTTCACCAGTGTCATGGCGGAGGCGATCAACGCCGAGACTTCGCTCATATTGCCTGGCACGATCAGTGTGGTGGTCGAGTCGGCGGCCACCTTGCCGTAGGCCTCGACTGCTTTTTCGGCCACCTTGAGCTGCACCGCCTGCTCACCGCCAGGCTGTCGGATGGCTGCCGCCACGCGCTCGATGGCCTCGGCATTGGCCAGGGCCACGGCCTTGATGGACTCGGCTTCGCCTTGCGCCTGGTTGATAGCGGCCTGTTTTTCGCCTTCGGAGCGGGCGATGAAGGCTTCGCGCTCGCCGGTCGCAATGTTGATCTGCTCCTGGCGTCGGCCTTCGGAGGCGGCAATCAGGGCGCGCTTTTCACGCTCGGCGGTGATCTGCGCTTGCATGGCATGCAGGATCTCCTTCGGCGGTGTCAGGTCCTTGATCTCGTAGCGCAGCACCTTGACGCCCCAGTTGAGCGCGGCCTCGTCGATGGCCTGGACCACCTGGGCGTTGATGATGTCGCGTTCTTCGAAGGTCTTGTCCAACTCGAGCTTGCCGATCACGCTGCGCAGCGAGGTCTGTGCCAGCTGGGTCACGGCCACGATGTAGTTGGACGAGCCGTAGCTGGCACGCATCGGATCGGTGACCTGGAAATAAAGGATGCCGTCCACCTGCAGCTGCGTGTTGTCACGCGTGATGCAGACCTGGCTCGGTACGTCGAGCGGGATTTCCTTCAGGCTGTGCTTGTAGGCCACCTTGTCAATGAAGGGCACCAGAAAGTTCAGGCCCGGCGTGAGCGCGGCATGGTACTTGCCTAGGCGCTCCACTACCCAGGCGTTTTGCTGTGGCACGACCTTGACCGAGCGGCTGATGAAGAGGACCGCAATGATGAGCAGGAGGATGGCGATTTCCATGGTGACTTTCTCCGGGTGTCCGGTCAGGGTTCAAATTTCTCGATGACGAGCTGGCTGCCGCGTACTTCAACGATGCGGTGCGCGCCGGTGGAGGGCAGGGTGCCGGCGCCATGCACAGCCGCCCATTGGGCGCCGCGGTATTTCACGGTGGTCGTGCCGTCAGGGTGCCAGGCTTCAACCTGCACGGTTTCGCCGATGTCTAAGTTGACGTCGCGGTTGACCCCCGCACGCAAAGACGAGGCTTGAGGCCGCAGCCGGTGCCAGGCCACCACCGCACCGCCGCCGACCACGGCGGCCACACCGATCTGTGCTGTCAACGCCAACCCGGCATGGGCTGACAAGGCAGCAGCGGCCAGGCCGATGGCCAGCATCAGAAGGTAGAAGGTGCCGGTGACCAGCTCAGCGGCCACGATGCAGCCGGTGATCAGCCACCAGACAGTCGATTCAGCCATGGCGCTCCTAGCGATGTGTTGCAATTGCCACATTTTGCGGCAAAAGACCGGCATGACCCGGGCGGATCGGCAATAAGTCCGTACACTTCGCGCCTGTTTTTCTTTTTTTCGACCCCGGCTGGAGTGTTTTCATGAAATTTCGCTTCCCCATCGTCATCATTGACGAAGACTTCCGCTCCGAAAACACCTCGGGTCTGGGGATTCGTGCGCTGGCGCAGGCCATTGAGGCCGAAGGTTTCGAGGTGCTGGGTGTTACCAGCTACGGTGATTTGAGCCAGTTTGCCCAGCAGCAGAGCCGGGCCAGCGCCTTCATCCTGTCGATCGACGACGAGGAATTCACGCCCGGGCCCGATCTCGACCCCGCCGTGCTGAACCTGCGCACCTTCATCGAGGAAGTGCGCTTCAAGAACGCCGATGTGCCGCTCTACATCTACGGCGAAACCAAGACCAGCCATCACCTGCCCAACGACATCCTGCGCGAACTGCATGGTTTCATCCACATGTTCGAGGACACGCCGGAGTTCGTGGCGCGCCACATCATCCGCGAAGCCAAGAGCTACCTGGAAGGCCTGCAGCCGCCGTTCTTCAAGGCGCTGCTTGATTACGCCGAAGACGGCTCCTATTCCTGGCACTGCCCGGGGCACTCCGGCGGCGTGGCCTTCCTGAAGAGTCCGGTGGGCCAGATGTACCACCAGTTTTACGGTGAGAACATGCTGCGCGCCGACGTCTGCAACGCGGTGGAGGAACTCGGCCAGCTGCTGGACCACAACGGCGCCATTGGCGAGAGCGAGCGCAATGCCGCGCGCATTTTCAATGCCGACCACTGCTACTTCGTCACCAACGGCACCAGCACTTCCAACAAGATGGTGTGGCACCACACGGTGGCGCCGGGCGACGTGGTGGTGGTGGACCGCAACTGCCACAAGTCCATCCTGCACGCCATCATCATGACCGGGGCGATTCCGGTCTTCCTGAAGCCCACGCGCAACCATTTCGGCATCATCGGCCCGATCCCGAAGGATGAGTTCGAGCCGGCCGCCATTCAGGCCAAGATCAAGGCCAACCCCTTGCTCAAGGGCGTGGACGCCAAGAAGGTCAAGCCGCGCATCATGACCCTGACGCAGTCGACCTACGACGGCGTGCTCTACAACACCGAGACCATCAAGGGCATGCTCGACGGCTACGTGGACAACCTGCACTTTGACGAAGCTTGGCTGCCGCACGCCGCCTTCCACCCGTTCTACGGCGCCTACCACGCCATGGGCAAGAAGCGGGCACGGCCGAAGAACTCGGTGGTCTACGCCACCCAGTCCATCCACAAGCTGCTGGCCGGCATCAGCCAGGCCAGCCATGTGTTGGTGCAGGATTCACAGAACACCAAGCTGGACCATCACCTCTTCAACGAGGCCTACCTGATGCACACCAGCACCAGCCCGCAGTACAGCATCATCGCCAGCTGCGACGTGGCCGCCGCCATGATGGAGCCGCCCGGCGGCACCGCGCTGGTGGAGGAAAGCATTGCCGAGTCGCTCAACTTCCGCCGTGCCATGCGCAAGGTGGACGCCGAATACGGCAAGGACTGGTGGTTCAAGGTCTGGGGCCCGGACAAGCTGGTGGCCGAGGGCGTGGGCCGCGCCGAGGAATGGATCATCCGCAGCGCCAAGAGTGGCAGCAAGTGGCATGGCTTCGGCCAGCTGGCCGACGGTTTCAACATGCTGGACCCGATCAAGTCCACGGTTGTCACGCCTGGCCTGAACATGGACGGCAAGTTTGACAAGACCGGCATTCCGGCCTCGATCGTCACCAAGTACCTGGCCGAGCACGGCGTGGTGGTGGAGAAGACCGGCCTGTACAGCTTCTTCATCATGTTCACCATCGGCATCACCAAGGGCCGCTGGAACACGTTGCTGACGGCGTTGCAGCAGTTCAAGGACGATTACGACAAGAACCAGCCGATGTGGCGCATCATGCCGGAGTTCTGCCAGAAGCACGCGCGCTATGAGCGCATGGGTTTGCAGGACCTGTGCCAGCACATTCATACGCTGTACGCCAAGTACGACATCGCACGCCTGACGACCGAGATGTACCTGAGCGACCTGAAGCCGGCCATGAAACCGAGCGACGCCTATGCCCACATTGCCCATCGCAAGACCGAGCGGGTCGAAATCGACAAGCTGGAAGGCCGCGTCACCGTGGGCCTGGTCACGCCGTACCCGCCCGGCATTCCGCTGCTGATCCCGGGTGAGGTGTTCAACAAGAAGATCGTCGATTACCTCAAGTTCTCGCGCGAGTTCAACGCCCAGTGCCCGGGCTTCGAAACCGACATCCACGGCCTGGTAGAGGTGGTGGCCGAAGACGGCAAGAAACATTACTACGCCGACTGCGTCAAGGCCTGAGGAACTGCGGCCCCAAAGAAAACGCCCCGCATTGCGGGGCGTTTTGCTATCTAATTCATAGCTGCTTGCGCCGCCATGACGAGGTAAAAACCTATTTTTTAAATCAGGCCTCCACCACGGCCACGGAAGAATGGCTGAAGCCGCCATCCACATAACTGATCTCGGCGGTCACGCCGGAAGCCAGGTCGCTCAGCAGGAAAGCCGCCACGTTGCCGACATCTTCGATCGTCACATTGCGGCGCAGCGGCGAGCCATTGGCCGCAATGTTGAGCAGCTTGCCGAAGTCCTTGATGCCGCTGGCGGCCAGGGTTTTGATCGGGCCGGCGCTGATGCCGTTGACGCGCATGCTGCGGCCATCCGGCAGGTGGCCAACGGCCTCGGCCAGGTAGCGTACCGACGCCTCCAGGCTGGCCTTGGCCAGGCCCATGGTGTTGTAGTTCGGGATGGCACGCATGGCGCCCAGGTAGCTCAGCGTCAGCAGCGCCGATTTGTCGTTGAGGTAAGGCAAGGCCGCCTTGGCCATGGCCGGGAAACTGTAGGCGCTGATGTCATGCGCAATACGGAAGTTCTCGCGCGACAGGCCGTCCAGAAAGTTGCCCGTGATCGCCTCGCGCGGGGCAAAACCGATGCTGTGCACGAAACCGTCATAGGTGGGCCAGTGGGCCGACAGATCCTTGAACATGTTCTCGATCTGCGCGTCATCGCTGACATCGCAGTCGAAGATCAGCTTGGAATTGAACTCGGCGGCAAATTCGGTGATGCGGTCCTTGAAGCGCTCGCCGACGTAGCTGAACGCCAGCTCGGCACCTTCGCGGTGGCAGGCCTGGGCGATGCCGTAAGCGATCGAGCGGTTGCTCAACAAGCCGGTGATCAAAAATTTCTTGCCTGTCAGGAATCCCATAATTTTCTCGGTAAAAAATCTGTGCAGAATTGTCGCATGCGGATTTTCTGTTTTCTGGCTTCCCTGATTTCACTGATTGCTGCCATGCCGGCGTGGGCTGGCCACGCCTATGCCCAATTTGGTGACATCAAGTATCCAGCAGGTTTTCAGCACTTCGACTACGTGAATCCGGCCGCCCCCAAGGGCGGCGACATCACGCTGGTGCCGCCCACACGATTGTCCAATTTTGACAAATACAACCCCTTCACCCTGAAGGGCAGTGCGCCCCCGGGCTTGAGCAGCCTGGTGTTCGAGAGTCTGCTGACCGGCACACTGGACGAGCCGACCACCGCCTACGGTCTGCTGGCGCAGGACGTCACGGTGGCGCCCGACAAGCTCTCGGCCGTCTTCACCCTCAACCCGCTGGCCCGTTTTCACAATGGCGAGCCGGTGTTGGCAGCCGATGTGAAGCACTCGTTCGACCAATTGACTTCTCAGGCGGCGGCGCCGCAGTACCGCACCATCTTCGGCGACATCAAGGGCGTGACGGTGCTGGGTGAGCGGGTGGTGCGCTTCGACTTCCGGCGCGTGAACGCCGAGTTGCCGCTGATTGCCGGCAGCCTGCCGGTGTTCAGCCGCAAATGGGGCATGGACAACAGCAAGAGCAAGCCGCTGGACCAGATCGTGACCGATACGCCGATCGGCAGCGGCCCGTATCGCATCGGCAAGGTCAATTTCGGCAAGGACATCAGCTACGAGCGCGATCCGGCGTACTGGGCGCGCGACCTCAATGTGCGACGCGGCCTGTTCAACTTTGACCGCATCACCTACAAGATCTACAAGGACAACACGGCCCAGCTGGAAGCCTTCAAGGCCGGCGAGTTCGATTACATCCAGGCCTTCGTCGCGCGCGAATGGGCTCGCGCCTACACCGGCAAGGCGTTTGACAAAGGTACGCTGATCAAGAAAGAGTTGCAGCACGGCAATGCCGGTGACTTCCAGGGTTTCCTGTTCAATCTGCGGCGCGACAAATTCAAGGATGTGCGCGTGCGTGAAGCCATCGAGCTGGCGATGGACTTCGAGTGGCTCAACCGCCAGCTGTTCTACAACGCCTACACCCGGGTGAGCGGGTATTTCGTCGGCAGCGATTTCGAAGCCAAAGGCAAACCCAGCCCGGAAGAACAGGCCTTGCTGGCGCCGCTGCGTCGCCAATTGCCACCGGAAGTCTTCACCGATGAGGTGCCGCAACCGCCCTTCACCAGCCTCGACCCAGCCTCCGGTCACACGCTGCGCGACAACCTGCGCCGCGCACGCGACCTGCTGGCCCAGGCCGGCTGGACCTACCGCGACGGCGCGCTGCGCAACGCGCAGGGCGATGCCTTCACCATTGAATTCCTCGACAACTCGGGCTCCATGGGCCGGGTGGTGACGCCCTATGCCAGGAACCTGGAGAAACTGGGCATTGCCGTGAACTACAAGGTGGTCGATTTCGCCATCCTGCAAAAGCGGCTGGACGTGTTCGACTTCGAGGTCATCAGCAACCGCCTGATCGGCAGCGAGGCGCCGGGCACCGAACTGCTGGAGCGCTTTGGCTCCAAGGCCGCCGATACCGAAGGCTCGATGAACGTCATCGGCATCAAGAGCCCGGCGGTCGATGCGCTGCTGGACCAGGTGATCTCGGCCCAGACCCGCCCCGAACTGGTGGCCCGACTGCGTGCACTCGACCGCGTGCTGCGCCACGGCCACTACGCCGTGCCGCACTGGTACGGCAGCGTGCACCGCGTGGCCTGGCGCGCCGGTTGTTTCGAGCAACCGACGGTGACGCCGCGTTATTACCAGCCCGAGGGCTGGGTCACGTCTGTCTGGTGGGCTTCTCCGGCCAACCGGGCGCAATCGGCCCAAGAGGCGAGGTGAGCATGCTGGCCTACATCCTCAAGCGCCTGTTGCTGATGATCCCGACCCTGTTCGGCATCCTGCTGCTGACCTTTGTCGTCATCCAGTTCGTGCCGGGCGGGCCGGTCGAGCAGATGGTGGCGCAACTGCAGGGGCGCGACAGCGGCGGGGAGGGGGCCGCCGCATCGGGTGCCGGCTACCGCGGCCGCCAGGGCGTGGATGCGGCACGCATTGCCGAAATCCGTGCCTTCTACGGCTTCGACAAGCCGGCCCACGAGCGCTTCTGGCAGATGCTGAAGCAGTACGCCCGCTTCGACCTGGGCAAAAGCTTTTTCTACCCCAAGAGCGTGTGGGAACTGGTGAAGGACAAGCTGCCGGTCTCGATCAGCCTCGGGCTGTGGACCTTCTTCCTGAGCTACCTGATCTCGGTGCCGCTGGGCATCGCCAAGGCGGTGCGCGCCGGCAGCCGCTTCGACACCCTGACCAGTCTGGTGGTGCTGATCGGCTACGCCATTCCGGGTTTTGTGCTTGGCGTGGCCTTGCTGGTGATCTTCGGCGGCCAGCTGCAGTGGTTTCCGCTGCGCGGCCTGACCTCCAGCAACTGGGAAAGCTTGAGCTGGGGCGCCAAGGTGGTGGACTACCTGTGGCACATCGCGCTGCCCATCACCGCCAGCGTGCTCGGTGCCTTTGCCGTCACCACCATGCTGACCAAGAATGCTTTTCTGGAAGAAATCCGCAAGCAATATGTGCTGACGGCACGCGCCAAGGGGCTGACCGAGCGGCGCGTGCTGTGGCGCCATGTGATGCGCAACGCGCTGATCCCCATCGTCACCGGCTTCCCGGCCGCCTTCATCGGCGCCTTCTTCACCGGCTCGCTCCTGATCGAGACCCTGTTCTCGCTCGACGGCCTGGGCCTGCTGTCGTATGAATCGGTGATGCGGCGCGACTACCCGGTGGTGCTGGGCACGCTTTACCTCTTTACCCTGATTGGCCTGGTGACCAAGTTGATTTCGGATCTTTGCTACGTGTGGGTAGACCCGCGCGTGAAATTTGATTGATGAGCCAGATTTCACCATCCCCCTCGCAACGCGCCTGGCAACGCTTCAAGCGCAACCGGCTGGGTTACTGGAGCCTGCTGATCTTCTGCACGCTGTTCGTACTCAGCCTGGGAGCCGAGCTGATTTCCAACGACAAGCCGCTGCTGGCGCGCTACAACGGCCAGTGGTATGCGCCAATCCTGAGCAACGTGCCGGAAACCACCTTCGGTGGCGATTTCGCGACGCCGACCGACTACCTCGACCCCTTCATCCAGCAGCAGTTCGCCAAACCCGGCAACTGGGCCCTGTACCCGCTCAACCCCTACCACCACAGCACCATCAACTACTTCGCCAAGGAGCCCAACCCGAGCGAACCCTCAAGCGATAACTGGCTGGGTACCGACGACCGCGGGCGCGACGTGGTGGCGCGGTTGCTGTATGGTTTTCGCATCTCGGTGCTGTTCGCGCTGGCGCTGACGGTCATCGGCGTGCTGCTGGGCGTGGTCACCGGGGCGTTGCAGGGCTTTTTCGGCGGCAAGACCGACCTGCTGTTCCAGCGCTTCATCGAGATATGGGGCTCCATGCCCGAGCTCTACCTGCTGATCATCTTCTCCGCCATGTTCGACCCCAGCGTGGCGCTGCTGCTGATCCTGCTCAGCCTGTTCGGCTGGATGGGCCTGTCCGACTACGTGCGCGCCGAATTCCTGCGCAACCGCCAGCTCGACTACGTGCGCGCGGCGCGGGCGCTGGGCCTGTCGAACTGGCAGATCATCTGGCGCCACATCCTGCCCAACAGCCTGACGCCGGTGGTGACCTTCCTGCCGTTTCGCATGAGCGCGGCCATCCTGGCGCTGACCTCGCTCGACTTCCTGGGCCTGGGCGTGCCGCCGGGCACGCCTTCGCTGGGGGAGCTGCTGGCGCAGGGCAAGAACAACATCGACGCTTGGTGGATTTCGCTTTCCACCTTCGCCGTGCTGGTGGTCACGCTGCTGCTGCTGACCTTCATGGGCGACGCACTGCGCGACGCGCTCGACCCGCGGAAGGCCGAAAAATGAGCCACGCGCTGCTGAACGTGAAAAACCTGCGTGTCGCCTTTGGCGGCAAGGAAGTCGTGCATGGCCTGGACTTCCAGGTCGCGCCGGGGGAAAAGGTGGCACTGGTGGGGGAGTCCGGCTCGGGCAAGACCGTCACCGCCTTGAGCCTGCTGCGCCTGGTGCAGAACGCTGACATCACCGGCGTTGCAAGCTTTTTTGAGCCCCAGCCCTCACCGGATATGCGCGACCTGCTATCGATTCAGGAGCGCGAACTGCGCGGCATCCGTGGCCGCGACATCGCCATGATCTTCCAGGAGCCGATGACGGCGCTCAACCCGCTGTTCACCGTAGGCGAGCAGATCGCCGAGGTGCTGGAACTCAAGCTGGGGCTGGCCCGGGCGCAGGCGGTGGCGCAAGCCGTGCAATTGCTGGCCGACACCGGCATCCCGGAGCCCGAGCGGCGCGCCAAGTCCTTCCCGCACCAGTTGAGCGGCGGCCAGCGCCAGCGCGCCATGATCGCCATGGCACTGGCCTGCCAGCCGCGGCTGCTGCTGGCCGACGAGCCGACCACGGCGCTGGACGTCACGCTGCGCGGCCAGATCCTCGACCTGCTCACCGGCCTGCAGCAGAAGAACGGCATGGCGGTGCTGCTGATCACGCACGACCTGAATCTGGTACGCCGTTTTGCCGACCGCGTGATCGTGATGGAAAACGGCCATATCGTGGAACAGGGGCGGGTGGCTGAGGTCTTTGCCAACCCGCAGCACAGCTACACCCGGCGCCTGATCGACAGCAAGCCGGTGCGCGATGTGCAGGAGGCGCCCGTCGTGGCCGACGCGGCGCCGGTGATGCAGGCCCGAGGCTTGCGCGTGGGCTACCCGACACCCTTGCCCGGCGTGCGCGGCTGGTTCCGCCGTGGCGAGTTCGTGGCGGTGCACGATGCCGCCTTCACCATTGCGCCCGGCCGCACCCTGGGTGTGATCGGCGAGTCCGGCTCGGGCAAGTCGACCCTGGCTTTGGCCACGCTCGGCTTGCTGCCTTTCACGGGCGATCTGCGGGTGGCCGGACAGGCCTGGGGGCATCAGCAGGCGCACAACCAGGCCCTGCGCAAAGTGGTGCAGGTGGTGTTCCAGGATCCGTTTTCTTCCCTGTCACCGCGACTGACGGTGGAGGAAATCGTGGGCGAAGGCCTGCTTGTCCATGCACCGGCGTTATCCAAGGCGGAGTGCCGCCAGCAGGTGTTGCGGGCGCTGGAGGAAGTGGGCTTGAGTGAGAAGCAGTTCTCGGGCCTGCTGCAGCGCTACCCGCATGAGTTCTCCGGCGGCCAGCGCCAGCGCCTGGCCATAGCCCGCGCACTGATCGTCGAGCCGCGCCTGCTGGTGCTGGATGAGCCCACCAGCGCGCTGGATGTGACGATCCAGAAACAGGTGCTGCAGCTGCTGCAACGCCTGCAGCGCGAGCGGGGTTTGAGCTACCTGCTGATCACCCACGACGTGGACGTGATCCGGGCCATGGCGCACGATGTCATCGTCATGAAAGACGGGCTCATCGTCGAGTCCGGTGCCGTTTCAGCGGTGCTGGATGCGCCCGACCATCCGTACACCCGCACGCTGGTCCGTTCTGCAGGCTAAATCGCCTTGAAAATCAAGGCACTAGCCCTGTTTTTCGGCTACAATTCGACAATTCTCGACCAAACGGGCGGATTACCAACCGCCCGTTTTTTTTGGTCGAACGGTTTTGATGGGGCAACAGGACACACGTGGCATTACAGGACATCGTCGAACAAACTGTGACCGGACTTGGTTATGACTTGGTGGAGATTGAACGCTCTGCTGGGGGTTTGCTGCGCGTGACGATCGATTTGCCCTGGGATCCGCAAACCACCGAGCAGTTCGTCAACGTCGAGGACTGCGAGAAAGTCACGCGCCAGCTGCAGTTTGCACTGGAAGTCGATGGCATCGAATACAAGCGGCTCGAGGTGTCCTCGCCGGGCATTGATCGTCCGCTGCGCAATGAAAAGGATTTCGAGCGTTTTGCCGGCCAGGTGATCGACATCACGCTCAAGGCGCCCATGGGTGCGGCTGCGGCCGGCCAGGTCAGCGCCAACCGCAAGAAGTTTCGCGGCACGCTGGAGCGCGCCGAAGGCGGCCAGGGCTGGCAGATCGTCTGGAGCGACGAGCCGCCGGTCAAGCCGGGGCAGAAGATCAGCAAGAAGCGCCCGCCGGCGCCCGTGCAGGCGCTGGGCTTCACGCTCGATGAGCTGCGTGAGGCGCGCTTGGCACCGATCGTCAGCTTCAAGGGCCGCGGCGCGGCAGGCACAGAGGATTAAGGACGTTTTTGCCGGGGCAGCGCCTTGGGCAGGAACGATGGTTTTGGTTTTGCAATGTGAGTTCGAGCGGGTGTGGGGCAAGGCGCCGCACTTATCTGGTTATGGAGGTTAAAGGCATGAATCGCGAATTGTTGATGCTGGTGGAAGCCATTTCACGCGAGAAGAACGTTGAGCGTGACTTGGTGTTTGGTGCGGTCGAAGCCGCGCTGGCTCAAGCCACGAAGAAGCTCTATGAGGGCGATGTGGACATCCGTGTCGCTATCGATCGCGACACCGGCAACTACGAAACGTTCCGCCGTTGGCACGTCGTCCCCGACGAAGCCGGCCTGCAGCTGCCCGACCAGGAAATCCTGCTGTTCGAAGCCAAGGAACAGATCCCCGACATCGAGGTGGACGAGTACATCGAAGAATCGGTGGACTCGGTGCCGATCGGCCGTATCGGCGCCATGGCCGCCAAGCAGGTCATTCTGCAGAAGATCCGTGACGCTGAGCGCGAAATGCTGCTCAACGACTTCATGTCGCGTGGCGACAAGATCTTCGTCGGCACCGTCAAGCGCATGGACAAGGGCGACATCATTGTCGAGTCCGGCCGCGTCGAAGGTCGTCTGCGCCGTGGCGAGATGATCCCGAAGGAAAACCTGCGTACCGGCGACCGCGTGCGCGCCATGATCATGGAAGTGGACCTGACGTTGCGCGGCGCACCCATCATCCTGTCGCGCTCGGCCCCCGAGTTCATGATCGAGCTGTTCCGCCAGGAAGTGCCCGAGATCGAACAGGGCCTGCTGGAGATCAAGTCCTGCGCCCGTGATGCCGGCTCTCGCGCCAAGATCGCCGTGCTGTCGCACGACAAGCGTGTCGACCCGATCGGCACCTGCGTTGGTGTGCGTGGCACCCGCGTCAATGCCGTCACCAACGAACTTGCCGGTGAGCGCGTCGATATCGTGCTGTGGAGCGAAGATCCGGCCCAGTTCGTGATCGGCGCCCTGGCTCCGGCCAACGTGCAGTCCATCGTGGTCGATGAAGAAAAGCACGCCATGGACGTGGTGGTCGACGAAGAGAACCTGGCCATTGCCATCGGCCGCGGCGGCCAGAACGTGCGCCTGGCCTCCGACCTCACCGGTTGGAAGATCAACATCATGGACGCGGCCGAATCGGCCCAGAAGCAGGCCGACGAAACCGGCTCGCTGCGCAAGCTGTTCATGGAAAAACTCGATGTGGACGAGGAAATCGCCGACATCCTGATCGCCGAGGGTTTCACCAGCCTGGAAGAAGTGGCCTATGTGCCATTGCAGGAAATGCTGGAGATCGAGAGCTTCGACGAAGACACGGTCAACGAGTTGCGCGCCCGCGCCAAGGACGCGCTGCTGACCATGGAGATTGCCCGCGAGGAAAGCGTCGAGGAAGTGTCGCAGGATCTGCGCGACCTCGAAGGCCTGACGCCCGAGCTGATTGCCAAGCTGGCCGACAACGGCGTTCACACCCTCGATGACCTGGCGGATCTCGCCGTGGACGAACTCACTGATATCACTGGCCAGTCTACGGATGAAGCCAAGGCCCTGATCATGAAGGCGCGCGAACATTGGTTTACCAATGATGCCGCTTCTCAAGAGTAACGGTCATGAAAGGTTACACAACAAATGTCCAGTACGACCGTCGCCGAGTTTGCAACCGAACTCAAGAAATCCACTGAAACACTCATCGAGCAGCTCAAGGCTGCCGGGGTGTCCAAGGCGTCTGCCGCCGACACCCTGACCGATGCCGACAAGCACAGCCTGTTGAACTATCTGCAGGCCAGCCACGGCACGGCCGCGCCCGAGCGCAAGAAGATCACGCTGGTCAAGAAGTCGACCACCGAGATCAAGCAGGCTGACGCCACCGGCAAGGCCCGCACCATCCAGGTTGAAGTGCGCAAGAAGCGCACCTTTGTTCGCCGCGATGATGGCTCTGATGGCGCCGAGGGCGCTGTTGCCGAACCGGCACCGGAAGTCCAGGTTGAAGCCCCGGCAACTGCCCCGACCATTGACAACGCTGAACTCGTCCGGCGCGAGGAAGAGGCCCGTCGCCAGGCGGAACTGATCCGTCGCCAGGAAGAAGATCTGGCCGAAAAACGCCGCCAGCGCGAAGAAACAGAACAACGCGAACGCGAAGCGGAAGAGCGTGCTGCGGCCTACGCCGCCGCCGAAGCGCAAAAGAAGAACCAGGCCACCACCAGCAAGACGGATGCGACCGCTGAGGCGGCCGATGCGGCCGCTGCACGTGCTGAGGCACAAGCGCAAGCGCGCGAAAAAGCCGCTGCTGAATCCAAGGCACGTGCCGACGAAGAGGCTGCACGCGCCCAGGACCTGAATGAGCGCCGCCGCAAGGCCGAAGCCGAAGCCGCGGCCATTCGCTCCATGATGGCCGCACCGGCCAAGAATGTGCTGGTGGCCAAGAAAGAAGAACCCAAGACCGCCAAGCCGGCTGAAGCTGGCAAAGCCGGCATGAAGGGCACCCTGCACAAGCCGGCAACCGGCAGCACCACCCCCAAGGCAGCTCCCGCCGCGGGTGCTGGCACAGGCCCCGGTGCAGGCAAGGAAGTCAAATCGGCCAAGCTGTCGAGCAGCTGGGCGGGCGATCCGGCCAAGAAAAAGGGCATTCCCACCCGTGGCGATTCCAGTGGCGGCGTTGGCCGCGGCAGCTGGCGCAGCGGCCCCAAAGGTCGTCGTGGCAATGACCGCGATCGTGATGAACAGCACGCACAGGCCGCACCGGTTGAAGCCCGCGTCATCGAGGTCCATGTGCCCGAAACCATCACCGTGGCCGAACTGGCCCACAAGATGGCGGTCAAGGCCTCCGAGGTGATCAAGCACCTGATGAAGCTGGGCCAGATGGTCACCATCAACCAGCCGCTGGACCAGGACACCGCCATGATCGTGGTGGAAGAAATGGGTCACAAGGCCATCATCGCCGCTCTGGACGATCCGGAAGCCTTCACCGAAGAAGAAGCCTCCGCACACCACGCCGAGGCACTGCCTCGTGCGCCGGTGGTGACCGTCATGGGTCACGTCGACCACGGCAAGACCTCGTTGCTGGACTACATCCGCCGTGCCAAGGTGGCCTCGGGTGAAGCGGGTGGCATCACGCAGCACATCGGTGCCTACCACGTGGAAACGCCGCGCGGCATGGTGTCCTTCCTCGATACCCCGGGTCACGAGGCGTTCACCGCCATGCGTGCCCGCGGTGCGCAGGCAACCGACATCGTGATTCTGGTGGTGGCGGCCGACGACGGCGTCATGCCGCAGACCAAGGAAGCCATCAAGCATGCCAAGGCAGCCGGAGTGCCGATCGTGGTGGCGGTCAACAAGATCGACAAGCCCGACGCCAACCCCGAACGCGTGAAGCAGGAACTGGTGGCAGAAGAGGTGGTGCCCGAGGAATACGGCGGTGATTCGCCTTTCGTGTCCGTGTCGGCCAAGACCGGCCAGGGCATCGACGAACTGCTGGAGCAGGTGTTGTTGCAGGCCGAGGTGCTGGAGCTCAAGGCGCCGGTGGATGCCATGGCCAAGGGCCTGGTGATCGAAGCGCGCCTCGACAAGGGCCGTGGTCCGGTCGCGACCGTGCTGGTGCAGTCCGGTACGCTCAGCACCGGCGACGTGGTGCTGGCCGGTCAGACCTATGGCCGCGTGCGCGCCATGCTGGACGAAAACGGCAAGCCGATCAAGGCGGCTGGTCCCTCCATTCCGGTGGAAATCCAGGGTCTGACCGAAGTGCCGCAAGCCGGTGACGAGTTCATGGTGATGACCGACGAGCGTCGTGCCCGTGAGATTGCCACCTACCGTGCCGGCAAGTTCCGCAACACCAAGCTGGCCAAGCAGCAAGCAGCGAAGCTGGAGAACATGTTCACCGACATCGCTGCCGGCGAAGTCAAGACGCTGCCCATCATCGTCAAGGCCGATGTGCAGGGTTCCCAGGAAGCGCTGGCCGCTTCCTTGCTCAAGCTGTCGACCGACGAAGTCAAGGTCCAGATGGTCTACTCGGCCGTCGGTGGCATCAGCGAGTCTGACGTCAACCTGGCCATTGCCTCCAAGGCGGTGATCATCGGCTTCAACACGCGTGCCGATGCCGGTGCGCGCAAGCTGGCCGAAGGCAACGATGTCGACATCCGCTACTACAACATCATCTACGACGCCGTGGATGACCTGAAAGCGGCCATGTCGGGCATGCTGGCACCGGAGAAGCGGGAAGAAATCATCGGCATGGCCGAGATCCGCACGGTGTTCGTGGCATCCAAGATCGGTACGGTGGCGGGTTGTATGGTCACATCCGGCTTCGTCAACCGCAGCGCGCATTTCCGCCTGCTGCGCGACAACGTCGTGATCTATACCGGCGAGCTCGATTCGCTCAAGCGCCTGAAGGATGACGTGAAGGAAGTCAAGGAAGGCTTCGAGTGCGGTATCAAGCTCAAGAATTTCAACGACATCAAGGAAGGTGATCAGCTGGAGTTCTTCGAGGTCAAGGAAATCGCCCGGACCCTGTAAACCATGGCAGCGAAGAAACCGTCAGCTCCGAACCGGAGTTTCAAAGTGGCCGATCAGATCCAGCGGGATCTGACGGAACTGATCGCGCGCGAGTTGAAAGACCCGCGCGTGGGGATGGTGACGATCCAGGCGGTCGAAGTGACGCCGGACTATGCGCACGCCAAGGTCTTTTTCAGTCTGCTGGTCGGCGATCCGCGGCAGACCGAAGAAGCGCTGAACCAGGCGGCAGGTTTTCTGCGCAACGGGCTGTTCAAGCGTCTGCACATTCACACGGTGCCGACGCTGCATTTCCTGTTTGACCGCACCACGGAACGGGCGGCAGACATGAATGCCCTGATCGCCCAGGCCGTGGCTTCGCGTTCCAAAAACGAGGACTGAAGATGAACGCGCCGCGCACGAGGGTGCCCAGGCGCCCCGTGCATGGGGTGCTTTTGCTGGACAAGCCGTTGGGTCTGTCCAGCAATCAGGCTTTGCAGAAGGCCAAGTGGTTGTTGCGCGCGGAGAAGGCTGGCCATACCGGAACGCTTGATCCGCTGGCCACCGGCGTGCTGCCCTTGTGTTTTGGCGCTGCGACCAAGTTCAGCCAGCTGCATCTGGATGCCGACAAGACCTACGAGACCACGGTCCGCCTGGGCATACGCACCAGTACCGCGGATGCCGAGGGTGAGGTGATCGATACCCGTGCGGTCAGCTGCAGCCTGGGCCAGGTCGTCGAAGTGCTGGACCAGTTCATGGGGCCGATCCGCCAGGTGCCGCCCATGCACAGCGCCCTGAAGAAGGACGGCAAGGCCTTGTATGAATATGCCCGCGAGGGCGAAACCGTGGCGCGTGAGGCGCGCGACGTGGTGATCCATGAGTTGGAGCTGCTCGAAGCGCAGCTTCAGGGCGATGCGCCGAACCTTCGACTGCGTGTGAAATGCAGCAAGGGCACTTACATCCGCACCTTGGGTGAGGACATCGGCGAGGCCTTGGGTTGCGGCGGTCACTTGGTGGCCCTGCGTCGCATCGCAACCGGACCGTTCGAGGTGTCGCAGTGCGTCACGCTGGACCAGTTGGATGCCATGGAAGAATCTGAGCGCCTGTCGCAGTTGAAACCGGTCGATGCGCTCTTGGAAGGTCATGCCGCCGTCACGCTCGACACCGAGAATGCCGGACGTTTCCTGAGCGGCTTGCGCCGCCGTGGTTCATGGCCGGATGCCGCGCAGGTCGCCGTATACGGCGAAGAACCGCATGCCCTGCTGGGCACGGCCCATGTCAAGGCTGGTGAATTGATCCCCGGGCGCCTGTTGAGCCCATTAGAGATACAACAGATTTTGGAGAGTGAAACATGAGTCAAAAACAGATCCGCAACATTGCCATCATTGCCCACGTGGACCATGGCAAGACCACCATGGTCGACCAATTGCTGCGCCAGTCCGGCACCTTTGCCGAACACGAAAAAGTGGTCGACACCGTGATGGACAACAACGCCATTGAAAAAGAGCGTGGCATCACGATTCTGGCCAAGAACTGCGCCGTGAGCTGGGAAGGCACCCACATCAACATCGTCGACACACCCGGACACGCCGACTTCGGCGGTGAAGTGGAACGCGCGCTGTCCATGGTGGATGGTGTGGTGCTGCTGATCGATGCACAAGAAGGCCCGATGCCCCAGACACGCTTTGTGACCAAGAAGGCCTTGGCCCTGGGCCTCAAGCCCATCGTGGTGGTCAATAAGGTCGACAAGCCCGGTGCCAATCCCGACAAGGTCGTCAACGCCGCTTTCGACCTGTTTGACAAGCTGGGCGCGACCGATGAGCAACTGGACTTCCCGGTGGTCTACGCCTCGGGCATCAACGGCTGGTCTTCGCTGGAAGAGGGCGCGCCCGGAGAACAGTGGGGCCCGGACATGTCGGCTTTGTTCAACACCATCCTGAAGCATGTGCCGCCCCAGAAGGGTGACCCTGCCGCACCGCTGCAGTTGCAGATTTCCGCACTCGACTTCTCGAGCTTCGTCGGCCGCATCGGCGTGGGTCGTATCAGCCAGGGCACCATCAAGCCCGGCATGGACGTGCTGGTGATGGAGGGCCCGGACGGCAAGTCCGTCAAAGGCCGCATCAACCAGGTGCTGACTTTCCAGGGTCTGGACCGCGTGCAGACCGCGGAAGCCGGTCCGGGTGAAATCGTGCTGATCAACGGTATTGCCGACATCGGCATCGGCGTGACCATCACCGACCCCATCAATCCGGCGCCGCTGCCCATGCTGAAGGTCGACGAACCGACCCTGACCATGAATTTCTGCGTCAACACCAGCCCGCTGGCTGGCCGCGAAGGCAAGTTCGTGACCAGTCGCCAGATCTGGGACCGCCTGCAAAAAGAACTGCAACACAACGTGGCGCTGCGCGTCAAGGAAACCGACGAAGAAGGTATCTTTGAAGTCATGGGTCGCGGTGAACTGCACTTGACCATCCTGCTCGAAAACATGCGCCGCGAAGGCTACGAACTGGCCGTCTCCAAGCCGCGCGTGGTATTCCGCGAGATTGACGGCGAGAAGTGCGAGCCGATCGAGCTGGTGACGGCCGATATCGAAGAGCAGCACCAGGGTGGCGTGATGCAGGCCCTGGGCGAGCGCAAGGGTGAACTGGTCAACATGGAGCCGGACGGCCGTGGCCGCGTGCGTCTGGAATACCGCATCCCGGCGCGCGGCCTGATCGGCTTCTCCAATGAATTCCTGAACCTGACACGTGGTTCGGGTCTGATCTCCAACATCTTCGACCGCTACGAACCGCACAAGGGTGAGATTGGCGGGCGCAAGAACGGCGTGCTGATTTCCATGGACGACGGTGAAATCTTCACCTACGCCCTGGGCAAGCTGGACGACCGCGGCCGCATGTTCGTGAAAGCCAACGACCCGGTTTACGAAGGCATGATCGTCGGCATCCACAGCCGCGACAACGACCTGGTGGTCAATGCCACGCGGACCAAGCAGCTGACCAACTTCCGCGTTTCCGGCAAGGAAGATGCGATCAAGATCACGCCGCCGATTGAACTCACGCTGGAATACGGCGTGGAGTTCATCGAGGATGACGAGCTGGTCGAAATCACGCCCAAGAGCGTTCGTCTGCGCAAGCGCTTCCTGAAAGAGAACGAGCGCAAGCGCGCATCACGGGATTAACCCCCGAAGCGGCCTGCGGGCCGCCTCCCCCTAAGGGGCGATACCTGCGGCCCGGCCAAGCCAGTTCCGCGGTATCTCAGGGAGAAGACACGAGCGCCGATGCAACCTTGTCCATGAAACTCACGCACCAGCAGGCTGTGTTCCTCATGGTGGCGGTGGCCCTGATGTGGTCCATCGCCGGCGTCGTCACGCGCCATCTGGAGTCTGCACGCAGCTTCGAGGTGACGTTCTGGCGCAGTTTCTTCACTGCGATCTCACTCTTGGTCATCTTGCCGCTGTGGCGCGGCCCATCAATCGTCTGGCGCCAGTTGCGCAGGGCGCCGCCTGCCTTGTGGTGGTCTGGCTTGTGCTGGAGCGGGATGTTCACGTCCTTCATGCTGGCCTTGACTATGACCAGCGTGGCCGGCGTGCTTGTGATCTCGTCGCTCAATCCACTGTTTACCGCACTGCTGGCGCGCATCTTCCTGCGGCAACGCATTGCCTGGTTTACCTGGCTGGCGATCATGCTGGCCGGCTTGGGCATGGTCTGGATGTTCGGCGGCCAGGTCGTGGATAGCAACTGGCAGGGCATGGCCGTGGCCTTGTTGGTCCCGTTGACGGCCGCAATCAACTGGATCGTGGTGCAGCACGCCCACGCCCAGGGTGAGGACGTTGACCTGATGCCCTCGGTGCTGGTCGGCGGCCTGATCTCCGCACTGGCCACATTGCCAGTGGCCTTGCCCCTGCAAGCGACAGTGCACGACATCAGCCTGCTGGCACTTTTGGGACTGGTTCAGTTGGCGATTCCCTGTACGCTTCTGGTGATCTGCGCACGCGTGCTGAAGGCGCCCGAGGTGTCGTTGCTGGCACAACTCGAGATCCTTTTTGGCATTCTGCTGGTTTGGGTTGGTGCTGGAGAAGAACCCGCCGCCTCGATCCTGCAGGGTGGGGCGCTGGTGCTGTTCGCTCTACTGGTCAATGAATGGATGCTTTGGAACAAGAAACGATGAATCACACCATCAGCTACAGCTGCCCTGAGGTACTTATCGAGATTCGCGGCCACGTGGGCTGCATCACCCTGAACCGGCCGCGCGCGCTCAATGCGCTGTCGTTGCCCATGATCCGGGCGCTAAACGCCACCTTGTTGGCCTGGCGCGATGATGCACAGGTGCAGGCCGTGGCCATTCGTGGCATGGGCAAGGAGGGACCGTTCGGGGCCTTCTGCGCCGGCGGTGACATCCGCTTCTTCCATCAGGCAGTCACGGCGCCCAATGCCGAGCTGGAGGACTTCTTCACCGAAGAGTACTCGCTCAACCACCTGATCCATCACTACCCTAAGCCCTACATTGCCTTCATGGACGGCATCGTCATGGGTGGTGGCATGGGCATCAGCCAGGGCGCGAAACTGCGTATCGTGACGCCGCGCACCAAGATGGCCATGCCGGAGACCAACATCGGTCTGTTTCCCGATGTCGGTGGTGGTTATTTCCTCGGCCGCTGCCCAGGGCGCAGTGGTGAATGGCTGGCCCTGACGGGTGACGTCATCGACGCCGGCAATGCGCTGGCCATGAAACTGGCCGACGTCTGCTTCGATCCGAGCCTGCTGGGTGTAGCCTGGGAGAGCCTGGCTGCCATGCCGCGGGTGGACGAAGCCGCATTGGAAGCCTGGTCTGCTACACATTCAATAGCATGTGAGGACCACAGTGCGAAGGCCAGGGCCGAAATGGACCGTTATTTCGGACTCGATTCCGTGGCCGACATTCTTCATGCCTTGGATAAGGCGGATTCAGACTGGGCGCGTGTCAACGCGGAAACCTTGCGCAAACGGTCTCCGCTGATGATGGCAGTCACGCTGGAGCTGGTGCGACGCGCCCGCGGCATGACGCTGGCAGAAGACCTCCGACTGGAGCGTGACATCGTGCGTCACTGCTTTACCTCTCTGCATCTGGACCGCTTTGGCCCGGCCACCGAGACCATGGAAGGTATCCGAGCCCTGGTGATCGACAAGGACCAGAAGCCGCGCTGGAATCCGGCGCGCATCGAGGAGGTGACGCCGGACATGGTGGCGGGCTTTTTCGTCTCGCCCTGGCCGGCGTACGCGCATCCGCTGCGCGACCTCACCTGATACCCGTCAGAGAACAGGCGGGAAGCTGCTGATCAGCGGTGGCGGCCCTTCATGGCCCGTTCCACCTCGCGTTTGCCTTCGCGTTCCTTGATGGTGTCGCGCTTGTCGTGCTCGGCCTTGCCCTTGGCCAGTGCAATCTCGCATTTGACGCGGCCGTTCTTCCAGTGCAGGTTCAACGGCACCAGGGTGTAGCCCTTTTGCTCGACCTTGCCAATCAGGCGGCGGATCTCGTCCTTCTTGAGGAGCAGTTTTTTGGTGCGCACGGCATCCGGGGTGACGTGGGTCGAGGCACTCTTGAGCGGGTTGATCTGGCAACCGATGATGTACATCTCGCCGTCGCGGATGACAACATAGCCGTCAGTCAACTGCACCTTGCCCTCGCGCACGGCCTTCACCTCCCAGCCCTCGAGCACCATACCGGCCTCGAAGCGCTCCTCAATGAAATAGTTGAAGACGGCCTTCTTGTTGTCGGCAATGCGGGAAGATGTATCGGGTTTTTTGGCCATGGAAGTCAGATGGGGACACACCGCAAACTTACAATTGCCGGTGGTTTGGCGTGTGCCAACCCTGCATTCTATGAAAACTGTTCACAAGTCCGTCCTGATCTGGTACAGCCCGCAGGAAATGTATGAGCTGGTCACGGGCGTGGCCGACTACCCCAAGTTTCTTCCCTGGTGCGATCATGCCAAGGTGCTGGAGCAGCACGCCAGTGGGGTAACGGCCGAAGTCGGCATCTCTTTCAGCGGCATCCGCCAGACATTCACCACACGCAACGAACATGTACCGGGGCGTGAAGTCACCATGCAGCTGATCAATGGACCCTTTTCCAAACTGGAAGGGAGTTGGACCTTTGCGCCGGTGGGTGAGGGCCATCAGCGTGCCTGCAAGGTGGAGCTGACACTGCACTATGGTTTTTCCAATGCGGTGCTCGGCAAGCTGGTGGGGCCGGTGTTCGACCGCATCGCCGCCAGTCTGGTCGACGCTTTCGTCAAGCGGGCTGAACAAGTCTACGGAAGCTGATCAGATGCCCATCGAGATCACTATCGCCTACTCTCCAAGCGCACGCGTGGTGCATGAAATCCCGTTGCGCCTGACGCTCGGAGCGACGGTGGCGCAGGCGCTGGAACACAGTGGGCTGCAGAAGCTCTTTCCGGAGCTGGATTGGCAGCTCGTCCGAGTGGGCATCTGGGGGCGCAAGGCGGCAACGGACCAGGTATTGCGAGAAAACGACCGGGTCGAAATTTACCGGCCGCTGCGAGTCGACCCCAAGGTGGCGCGGCGCGAGCGCTTCGCCAAGCAAGGTGCCCGCACCACCGGGCTGTTCGCACGGCAAAGACCTGGCGCCAAAACCGGCTATTGAGCGCCGGCCTTACTTGCAGTTCTCGTCGATGATGCCCTGCAGGCGCTGCGCCTCTGTGGCACGACCGGCTTCATCGAGGAATTCACGCTCGCCTTTTTCATTGAGACGCGACAACCGCACACCAGCGTCCAGCCCGGCTTTGGCCTGCCGTGCGCGGTTGCAGTTGTCGGCCTGGGCTCGAGCCACGCGTTCCTCTTCCTGCCGGCGTTTAGCGGCTTCGGCGTCGGCGGCCTGCTTTTTCCTCTCTGCCAACTCCTTGTCCTCACCCGTCCCTTTGGGGGCGGAGCCAGAGGGCGTCGCAGCCGCCGGGGCATTGCTGGCGGGCACCTCCGCGGCCAGCGGGGCCATGCCGGGCTGCTTGAGGATGTTTTTCTCCGGCACATCCACCGGTGGCGGCCGGTCGCTGAAGACCTTGCGGCCGGCTTTGTCGATCCACTGCCACTGGGCAAAGGCGGACAGGGAAAAGGCGAGGGCGACGATGGCGATGAGGGGCTGGACGAGCTTCATGCGGGCAGTGTAGCGCCCAACATGGCTTGCAAGACGGGGCTTTGACGCCATCAGGCGGCCCCATCAGCCCGCTTGTCGACCCGGCCGCCCTGAAAAAAGCCGGCGAGGCGGGTACAATCCGTTTTTTGGAGCTTTCACATGCGCCTTCTCGGTAAAGCGCTCACCTTCGACGATGTGTTGCTGGTGCCAGCGTTCTCCCAGGTCCTGCCCAAGGACACCTCTCTTGCGACCCGTTTCTCCCGCAATATCGCCTTGAACCTGCCGCTGGTGTCCGCCGCTATGGACACGGTCACGGAAGCCCGTCTGGCGATCGCCATTGCCCAGGAAGGCGGCATCGGCATCATCCACAAGAACCTCACGCCGCAAGAGCAGGCAGCTCACGTGGCCAAGGTCAAGCGCTATGAGTCCGGCGTGTTACGCGACCCGGTGGTCATCACCCCCGAGCACACAGTGTTGCAGGTGCTGCAGCTGTCGGAGCAACTGGGCATTTCGGGCTTCCCGGTGTGCGACGGCGGCAAGGTGGTGGGCATCGTGACGGGGCGCGACCTGCGCTTTGAAACCCGCTACGACGTCAAGGTGCACCAGATCATGACGCCGCGCGAGAAGCTCATCACGGTCAACGAGAAGGAAGGCACCACCCCGGCCGAAGCCAAGGCGTTGCTGAACAAGCACAAGCTGGAACGCATCCTGGTGGTGAATGACGCCTTTGAGCTCAAGGGCCTGATCACGGTGAAGGACATAACCAAGCAGACCAGTTTCCCGAACGCCGCGCGCGACGCCTCCGGCCGCCTGCGCGTGGGGGCAGCCGTGGGTGTAGGCGAAGGCACGGAAGAGCGCGTCGAAGCCCTGGTCAAGGCCGGTGTCGATGCCATCGTGGTCGATACGGCGCACGGCCACAGCAAGGGCGTGATCGAACGCGTACGCTGGGTCAAGCAGAATTACCCGCAGGTGGACGTGATCGGCGGCAACATTGCCACCGGTGCTGCCGCACTGGCGCTGGCCGAGGCAGGTGCCGATGCCGTCAAGGTGGGCATTGGCCCCGGCTCCATCTGCACCACCCGCATCGTGGCTGGCGTCGGCGTGCCGCAGATCATGGCCATCGACAACGTGGCCACGGCGCTCAAGGGCACCGGCGTGCCGCTGATTGCCGACGGCGGTATCCGCTACAGCGGCGACATCGCCAAGGCCCTGGCCGCAGGCGCCAGCACCATCATGATGGGCGGCATGTTTGCCGGCACCGAAGAGGCCCCCGGCGAGGTCATCCTGTACCAGGGCCGCAGCTACAAGAGCTACCGCGGCATGGGCAGCATTGGCGCCATGCAGCAGGGCAGTGCCGACCGCTACTTCCAGGAATCCAGCACCGGCAACCCCAATGCCGACAAGCTGGTGCCCGAGGGCATCGAAGGCCGCGTGCCCTACAAGGGCTCGATGGTCTCCATCGTGTTCCAGATGGCCGGCGGCGTGCGTGCGGCCATGGGCTATTGCGGTTGCGCGACGATCGAAGAGATGAACAACAAGGCTGAGTTCGTCGAGATCACCACCGCTGGCATCCGCGAAAGCCATGTGCACGACGTGCAGATCACCAAGGAAGCGCCCAACTACCGGGCGGATTGAGCACACCCCCAGGCTGCGCGCACTTCGTGTCGCTGCGCCACCCCCCTTGCAGGGGGCAACACCAGCGGACCGGCAGAGCCGGATCCGCGGTGTTCCTGGATTGAAGACACTGTACTGTTCGCATGGTTATGCAACATCAAAAGATTCTTATCCTCGATTTCGGCTCTCAAGTCACCCAGCTGATCGCACGCCGTGTGCGCGAAGCCCATGTCTATTGCGAGGTCCATCCCTGCGACGTGAGCGACGAGTGGGTCCGCGAATACGCCAAAGACGGTCAGCTCAAGGGCGTGATCCTCTCCGGCAGCCACGCCAGCGTCTACGAGGAAACGACTGACAAGGCGCCGCAGGCAGTGTTCGAGCTCGGTGTGCCGGTGCTGGGCATCTGCTACGGCATGCAGACCATGGCGCAGCAGCTCGGCGGCAAGGTGGAAAGCGGTCACCAGCGCGAGTTCGGTTACGCCGAGGTGCGGGCCCACGGCCACACCGCGCTGCTCAAGGACATTGCCGACTTCACCACGGCCGACGGCCACGGCATGCTCAAGGTCTGGATGAGCCACGGTGACAAGGTCACGGAGTTCCCGCCTGGCTTCAAGCTCATGGCGTCCACGCCGAGCTGCCCGATTGCCGGCATGGCTGACGAACAGCGCCGCTTCTATGCGGTCCAGTTCCACCCCGAGGTCACGCACACGGTGCAGGGCAGGGCGATTCTGGAGCGCTTCGTACTGGACATCTGTGCCGTTACCCCGGACTGGGTCATGCGTGACCACATTGCTGAAGCGGTGGAGGCCATTCGCAAGCAGGTGGGCGACGAGGAGGTCATCCTGGGCTTGTCCGGCGGCGTCGATTCATCCGTGGCCGCGGCGCTGATCCACCGTGCCATCGGCGACCAACTGACCTGCGTTTTCGTTGACCACGGCCTGCTGCGCCTCAACGAAGGCGATATGGTGATGGACATGTTCGCCGGCAAATTGCACGCCAAAGTGATCCGGGTGGACGCCAGCGAGTTGTTCCTGGGCAAGCTGGCCGGTGTTAGCGAGCCCGAGCAGAAGCGCAAGATCATTGGCGGCCTGTTCGTTGATGTGTTCAAGGCGGAAGCGGCCAAGCTCAAGGGTGATGGCGCCAAAGGGGCCAAGTGGCTGGCCCAGGGCACGATCTATCCTGACGTCATTGAGTCCGGTGGTGCCAAGAGCAAGAAGGCTGTCACTATCAAGAGCCACCACAACGTCGGCGGCTTGCCGGAGCAGTTGGGCCTGAAGCTGCTGGAGCCTCTGCGCGACCTGTTCAAGGACGAAGTGCGTGAACTCGGTGTTGCCTTGGGTCTGCCGCACGACATGGTGTACCGCCACCCGTTCCCGGGACCCGGCTTGGGTGTGCGCATCCTGGGTGAAGTCAAAAAGGACTATGCCGACCTGCTGCGGCGGGCCGATGCCATCTTCATCGAGGAATTGCGCTCCACCATTGAGCCGAATTCCGGCAAGACCTGGTACGACCTGACCAGCCAGGCCTTCACGGTCTTCCTGCCGGTCAAGAGCGTCGGCGTCATGGGGGACGGCCGCACCTACGATTACGTGGTAGCGCTGCGTGCCGTGCAGACCAGCGATTTCATGACCGCCGACTGGGCTGAATTGCCCTATGCATTGCTCAAGAAGGTGTCGGGCCGCATCATCAACGAAGTTCGCGGCATCAACCGCGTCACCTACGACGTCAGCAGCAAACCACCGGCCACCATCGAGTGGGAATAAACAAGACGGCCTTTTGAGGCCGTTTTTTATAGGCACAAGTTGATAATTGTGATAAAAACGCGTAATTAACTTTTGGCTTGCAAAGTCAGTGGATGTGACCCCGGACAGAATGGCGCATTGACATGGAAAAAAAACCTCGATCACGTTGGCGTTTCTACGTCGCCCTGATGTTCAGCCTGTGTGCTTGCGACTGGCTGGCTGCAGCCCAACCCCTGCCGCCCGTCATCATTGGCCTGACGGCAGAGTTCGGTGTTCAGGGAAGCCATACCGCGCAATCCATCGAAAAAGGGATTGCGTTGGCCATTGATGAAATCAATGCAGCGGGCGGTGTTCTGGGCGGACGCCAATTGAAGCTGGAAACACGCGATGACCGCGGTGTGCCTGCACGCGGCGTCGACAACTTCACAGACTTTGCCCGCCAAACGGATGTTGTGGCCGTGTTCTGCGGCCGTTTCTCGCCGGTCGCGCTGGAAATCGCTCCGCTGGCCAGCAAACTGGGCTTGCCCTTGCTGGACCCGTGGTCGGCAGCGGATGACATCACCAAGGCGCGCAGTGGCGAGCCCAACTATGCGTTTCGCCTGTCCCTGACGGACAGCTGGGCAATCGAGACCATGCTGGAGCATGCGCGCGCGCGCGGCATCAACCGGATCGCCATGTTCGTGCCCAACACCGCATGGGGTCGCAGCAGTGAAGCCGCCATGCTGGCTTATGCCAGCCGCCATCCGGCCCTCCGGCATGAAGTGTTCTGGTACAACTGGGGCGACACCGACTTCAGCGAACGCCTGGTGCAAGCCCAAGCCAAGGGGGCCCAGGCGGTCCTGACGGTGACCAACGAATTTGAGGGCTTGCCAATCGTCAAGCAAATGACCTCACTCCCAGTAGCACAGCGCTTGCCCATCATTTCGCACTGGGGGCTGCTAGGGGGGGATTTCGGCGCTTCGGCGCGTTCGTATCTGGAACAAATTGACTTCACCGTGGTGCATACGTTCAGCTTCAGCGACCCTCTCAACGCCAAAGCGCAAGCAGTCGCCGCTGGAGTGAAGCGCCTCTACGGAATGGAAGTCAGCCAGATGCGTGCGCAGGTGGGATTTGCCCATGCGTACGACATGACACACCTGCTGGCGCAAGCCATCAAGAAGGCGGGGAGTACCAACCGCGCGGCCATCCGAGGCGCCCTGGAGCGCCTGGATGCATACGATGGCTTGGTCAGGCAGTATGCAAAACCGTTTACACCGACCAGGCACGAGGCCTTGGAAAAGCGCCAGGTCCGTATGGCTCGCTTCTCCAAGGACGGCACTCTGAAGTCCATTGGTAGATAACCGCATCATGGGGCGTTTCAAGCGACTCAGACCGATCTTGCTGAGCAGCTTCTTGCAGCTTGATCTGAGAGGCAAGATCACGACGACCCTGTTGGCGGCCGCACTGGCGCTTGGCGCGATCATGGTGTTTGCCTCCTATGTGCTGTTCCGCAACCAGTTGATTCAGAACACGGAGGCACTGCTGGAAGCACATGCCTTGCTAGAGCAACGCGAAATCGAGTTGCGGCTCGCCGGCATCATCACGCTGGCTGAGTCCTTGGCCGTCAACCCCGTCACCGCCAACGCACTGGCAGACTCGCGCGGCCGCGAAACTTATCTGGACCCCTTGCTGCGCAACCAGCGGCTGACCGTCACGGGGGCCGACATCACGGTGGTGGACTACCGCGGACGGATTACAGCCAGCACGCATACCAATCCGCCTGACTACAGCACCAGCAGCAGCTTTCAGACCATGATGCAAAGCGGCCAGGCGACGCAGCAGATCGAGCAGGCGGGCCAGCCGTCTGCGACGCTTTTGGTGGCGCTGCCCATTCGCTACCGGCTGACCAACAACGTCGAGGGCGCCGTCATCCTGCGCGTGCCCTTGGCGCCGTTGCTCAGCAAAGAGTGGGATGACAGCGTCTGGCTCAGTGATGCCGCGGGGAACCTGCTGGCCGGAGAGCAGCCTCAGGAAAAGGCGTTCGAGCGCGCCAACGTGCTGCGTCTGCCTGCACCGCTGGACACGACGGATTTCAGAATCGTTCTGTCGCGCGACCAGACGGCCGCCTTTCGCTCCCTTGACCTGCTGCTGATCGTCTTCACGGTGATCGGGGCATTCGTGCTGGTGGGGGTGGTCGCGTTCGCCCGATGGGGCGCTCAATTCATTGCCAGGCCTCTGGGAGAGATTGCTGCGGTCGCGGAAGAAATTGCGGCATCCGGTCGACCGGTCGCCAAGCTGCCGGTACGCCGTGACGACGAATTCGGCCGGATTTCGGCCGCTTTCAACACCATGGTGGATCGCTTGCGCGAGTCCTATGCGGATCTTGAAAATCGAGTGGTCGAGCGCACACGTGAATACGAAGCAAGTCGGCGCGAAGCCGAAACCGCGAGCAATCTTCTGCGTGAGGCGGTTCAAAGTATTGCCGTCGGGTTCACCATCTACGACCAAGACGATCGCCTCGTGATGTGCAATGAGGCTTATCTGCGCTTCTACGAACAAAGTCGGGATCTGATCGTGCCGGGCGCACGTTTTGAAGACATCGTCCGCCAAGGTGCGCAGCGTGGCCAATACCATGAAGCCACAGGGAACATCGAGGCCTGGGTGGCACAACGGACGAGCCAGCACCGGCAAGCCCGAGGCATTCCCATTGAGCAACGCTTGAGTGACGGGACCTGGTTGCTGATCATCGAGCACCGTACGCCCAGCGGCTATATCGTGGGTAACCGAATCGATATCACCGAACTCAAGACCACGGCTGAGGCGCTGGCTGAAAGCGAGCAGCGTTGGGAACTGGCGCTGCGTGGCGCCAACGATGGCGTGTGGGACTGGAATCTGACGACAGGCGAGGTTTTCTATTCCGAGCGTATCAAAACGATGTTGGGCTACCCGGCCGATGTGCCTGCCAACAGCACGGATGACTGGCGCCTGCGCGTTCACCCCGATGACATCGAACGGGCCACAGCGCTGTATCAGCAGCACCTCAAGGGCGAAACCGAGTTCTTTGAAGCCGAGTACCGATTGCGCTGCCGAGATGGCAGCTACAAGTGGGTATTGAGCCGGGGCAAGGCGCTCGTCGACGACAACGGGGTACCCGTTCGCATGGCGGGCTCCAACACCGACATCACCGAGCGTCGCGCAGCGGAAGCACGCGTACGCGACCGAACCGAACAGCTCAATGCCATTTTCTCGCTCAGTCCAGATGGTTTTGTCTCTTTTGATGCGGAATACCGGGTCAAGTACGCGAGCCCTGCGTTCAAGCGCATGACCGGACTGGATGAGTCCGATGTGGTCGGACTCGACGAAGTCGCGTTTTCGGAGTGCCTGGCACGCCAATGCCGCGAACAGGCGACATTCCCTGGCATGGCGGCGCTGCGTGCGGCCCATCAATCCGAGCTTGAGTCGGCAGGCGAGGGCAGCGGCAAGCAGCGCCAGTTGATCGAAATGCAGCACGCCGGCAAACGCGTGCTGGAGGTCGGCGTTCGCATGTCAGATGCCGAAACCGTTCGTCAGATTCTTTATCTGCGGGACGTGACTCACGAGACCGAGGTGGATCGGATGAAAAGTCAGTTCCTCTCGACGGCAGCGCACGAATTACGCACCCCTATGGCCAGCATCTATGGTTTTTCTGAACTGCTGCTGAATCACCGGCTGTCCGAGGAAAAGAAAAGGGACTGCGTCAGTGCCATCTATCGGCAATCCCAATTGATGATTTCGATCGTCAACGAGTTGCTTGATCTGGCACGCATCGACGCCAGACGCGGCAAAGATTTCAACTTCCAGCGCATTGACGTGTGCGAGCTGCTGCAGGAAATCAACGCCAGCTTCAAAGCGCCCAATGAGCGCCCGGGGCCCTCCGGACCGCAAGACGCCACACCGCACTGGGTGCAGGCCGACCGCACGAAATTGACACAGGCGGTCACCAACGTGTTGTCGAATGCCTACAAATACTCCCCGAGCGGTGGCACCGTTTCCATCGAGGTGATCGATGCTCCCGATCCCAAAGGCAAAGGCCAACGAACCGGCATCCGGATCACGGACCAAGGCATCGGCATGACACCAGACCAGCTCAAGCGCGTCAGCGAACGGTTCTACCGCGCGGACAACTCGGGCAAGATTCCCGGTACGGGGCTTGGCATGAGCATCGTGAAGGAAATCATCGAGCTCCATGGTGGAGATATGGCGCTGGAAAGCCAGCCTGATGCCGGTACCACTGTCACTTTGTGGATTCCTTCCGCCTGAATACCCCTTGCCCTATCGCTTCACGCTCATGCAAAATGAACCCATGCATCCCATGAAGGCCGTGGCGTCAGTTGGAGACGCGGACGAGTTGCTGTTCGCAGACGATGGTCAAGAGAACCAGGAAATCGTTCGTGCGGCTTGGCGGATTCTCATTGTCGATGATGAACCTGATGTGCATCGGGCAACCACCTTTGCCCTGGCCGGCATCACCATCCTGGACCAGACGCTGGAATTCTTGCATGCCTACTCCGCGGCCCAGGCGATCGATCTTCTGAAAGAGGAGGCGAACATTGCGGTGGTGTTGCTCGATGTGGTCATGGAGCGCGAACACGCCGGCCTCGATTTGGTGAAAACCATCCGCAATGACCTCAAGTTGCCCGATGTGCGCATCATCCTGCGGACAGGACAGCCAGGGCAGGCGCCGGAAATCGAGACCATTCACGATTACGACATCAACGATTACAAGACCAAATCAGAGCTGACCCGCACCAAGCTCTTTGCCACGATCACCTCCGCCCTGCGTGCCTATCGGCAGATCCGTGCACTGGATGAGCTGGCCTTTTACGACCGGCTTTCGCGCCTGCCCAACCGCAATCGTTTCGTCGATCTGATCAACGAGCAGTTGCAGGGCGAGGGGGTTGGCAATCAAATGATCGCCATTCTCGACATTGATGACTTTTCGGAAGTCAACGATGCACTAGGGCATCAGCAAGGCGACCGGCTGTTGCTGGCCGTCTCTGAACGACTGAGAAACAACCTGGGAAGCGGTGCCGTGCTGGCGCGCATCGGTGGCGACACCTTCGGCCTGATGGGGAGCCAGGACATTCTTGATCCAGTGGGCATTCTTGACCTGTTTCATGACCCCTTTACCGTTCAGGATGACAGCATGGTCGTCACGGCCACGCTTGGCTTGGTCCACCTGAGCGATGTTCGCGGTGATGGTCTGGATGCCCTGAAGGACGCGAATATCGCCCTCAAGCGTGCCAAAAAAAATCGCCGTGGCGACTACGTCATCTTTTCCAATGAGATGGGCATCGACATTCGGGAGCGGGTCCGTTTGTTGCGCGGTCTGCGCAGCGCTGTGGACAACGATCGCCTGTTCATTGTTTATCAGCCACAGATCAACCTCAAGACCGGCCAACCCGTCGGCATGGAGGCCCTGTTGCGTTGGCGCGATGGCGACGGTGGTTTCGTCCCGCCAGAGCAGTTCATCCCGCTGGCCGAAACCTCCGGCTTGATCGTGGTGCTGGGCGACTGGGTGTTGCGCACGGCATGCCATGAGCTGAACCGGCTTCAGTCGAATGGTTGGTCGGACCTGCGCATGTCAGTCAATGTGTCACTGATCCAGTTCCGCCACCCGACCTTCCTGGACAAACTGCGAGCCGCCTTGCAAGACACGGGTATCGAGCCTGCCAAGCTCGAGCTTGAGATCACCGAATCCGTGGCCATGGAGGATGCCAAATTCATCCTCGAAACGCTGACGGCCATCAAGACACTCGGGGTGTCGATCGCGATTGACGATTTCGGGACCGGCTACTCATCGCTCAGCCAGCTGCGCCAACTCCCGGTGGATCGGCTCAAGATCGACCGTGTATTTGTCCGGGAGCTCAATCAGCAGGTTCAGGGCGGGCACATTGCCAACATGGTGGTTGAACTCGGGCGCAACCTGGGTATGACCGTCATCGCTGAAGGTGTGGAAGACGTGCAGCAGGCCCAAACCTTGCTCGCCATGGGATGCCATGAAGCCCAGGGGTTTCTTTACGCAAAGGCCTTGCCCATGCCGGAGCTCGAAGTGTGGCTCCAGGCGCGCGGGAAACCCGCGCTGCGCTAAAGTCCGTGGGGCTAAACTCGCTCCACCATGTACCTGCCCCCCCAATTCAAGTCCGACGAGCGCGCGCATGCGCTGGCCTTGATGCGCGGCCATCCGCTGGCCAGCCTCATCAGCACGGATGACATGGGACTGCCCTATGTGACGCATCTGCCCCCGCACGTCGTAGAGCAGGGCAAGGAACTGGTCCTGCTTGGGCATGTGGCCAAACCGAATGCCCATTGGCGCTATTTGCGCGAGCGCCCTCAAGCACTCGTCACCTTCCTCGGCCCTCACGCCTATATGTCGCCTTCGGTGTATCCGGATGTGATGCGGGTGCCAACCTGGAACTACCTGGCCGTGCATTGCAAGGTGGCGGCCACGCTGATTGAAGCGGCCGATGCCAAGGACCAACTGCTGAAACAGCTCATCAGCGACCATGAGCCGGCTTATGCCGCGCAATGGCGCAGCCTGGGCGAAGACTTTGCGCACAAGATGCTGGCTGGCATCGTCGCCTTCGAGTTGCGCGTCACGGAACTGCAGTGCAAGCTCAAGCTTAACCAGCATCGTCCCGAGGCACACGCGGCGATGCGCCAGGCCTATGCCGCAGGCGATGCGAATGAACAGGCGCTGGGCGAGTGGATGGATCGTCTTGGCATCGGGAAACAGGCATGAAAATGGCCTTGGATCTTGTCAACAAAGCGCCAACTGCTATTTATTTGATAGCAAAAAGAGGCGAGGCGACATGACGGATTCGCAGTTCATGGCGCTCGCGCTGCAGCAGGCGCACCTGGCGGGGCTGGCTGGCGAGGTACCGGTCGGGGCCGTGGTGGTGCGGCACGGGCAGGTCATCGGGGTGGGCCACAATGCACCGATTGGCGGCCATGATCCGAGCGCGCATGCTGAAATCATGGCCTTGCGTGCCGCTGCGGCGGCCCTGGGCAATTACCGGCTCGATGGCTGTGAATTGTTCGTCACGCTCGAACCCTGCGCCATGTGCAGCGGTGCCATGATGCATGCACGGCTGCAGCGTGTGGTCTACGGTGCGGCCGACCCCAAGACGGGCGCTGCAGGTTCGGTCCTCAACCTCTTTGCACAGCCCCAATTGAATCACCAGACGCGGGTGGAAGGCGGCGTCATGGCGCAGGAGTGCGCCGCCTTGCTGCAGGCGTTCTTCCAGAACAAGCGAGGGCAGTCACGCGTCGCCAGCCAGCCGCTGCGCGAAGATGCCCTGCGCACCCCGGAAGCACGTTTTGCCGACCTGCCGGGCTACCCCTGGGCCCCGTGCTACCTGAGCGATCTGCCGGCACTGGCAGGTTTGCGGATGCATTACCTGGACGAAGGCCCGGCCGATGCCCGCCTGACCTGGCTGTGCCTGCACGGCAACCCGAGCTGGAGCTATTCTTTCCGCAAGATGATCCCAACGTTTCTGGCAGCCGGTCACCGTGTAGTGGCGCCAGACCTGATCGGCTTCGGCAAGAGCGACAAGCCGAAGAAAGAAACCTCTCACAGCTTCAGCTGGCACCGCCAGGTATTGCTTGAATTCGTGCAGCGGCTGGACCTGGAGAACATCGTGCTGGTGGTGCAGGACTGGGGGGGGCTGCTTGGCCTGACCCTGCCCATGGCCGACCCGGGCCGCTACCGCGGCCTGCTGGTGATGAACACGCTGCTGGGGACCGGCGACGTCCCCTTGTCGCCCGGCTTTCTTGCCTGGCGCGAGATGTGTGCCAAGAAGCCGCACTTCGACGTCGGCCGGCTGCTGCAACGCGGCAACCCGCAACTGACGCCTGCGGAATGCGAAGCGTATAACGCGCCGTTTCCCGACCGCGGCCACCGCGCCGCCTTGCGCGCCTTCCCGCCCATGGTGCCGGAGACCGAGGATGCCGATGGTGTGGCGATTTCGCGCCAGGCACGCGAGTTCTGGCGCCATGAATGGCAGGGCCAAAGCCTGATGGCGGTGGGCTCGCAAGACCCGGTGCTGGGCCTGCCGGTCATGCGCGAGTTGCAAGCCACCATTCGCGGCTGTCCCGAACCGCTGCTGCTGGAGCATGCCGGCCATTTTGTGCAGGAGCAGGGCGAGCCCATTGCCCAGGCTGCCGTACGCCATTTCGCGCCCTGACCTGACGAGACAATAGGGTCTTGATTTTCAATCGATTTATGCCAAAACACATCTACATCTATTCCCCCTCCGGTGCCGTGCGCGACAAGGCGGCCTTTCGCCGTGGGGTGAAGCGGCTGCAGGCCCTGGGACATGAGGTCGAGGTCGATGAAGCGGCGCTGTCCTCGTTTCAGCGTTTCGCCGGTGACGACGCCACCCGCCTGGCCGCCATCCAGCGTGCCGCTGCCAGTGGTGCCGATGTGGCCATGATTTCGCGCGGCGGCTACGGGCTGACGCGCATTCTTGCCAACCTTCCCTACAAAGCGGTGGCCAAGGCCATCGAGCGCGGCACCCAGTTCGTCGGCCTGAGCGATTTCACCGCCTTCCAGCTGGCCGTGCTGGCTCGCACCGGCAGCCCCACCTGGGCCGGCCCCTCGCTGTGCGAGGGCTTTGGCATGAACGACCAGGCGGACGGCGCCGACGGTCATGGCCATGGCGATGAAGGACGGCCGGACGAGATCATGGAGGCCTGCTTTGAGGACATGATCCAGGGCCAGGGGGAGGGCACCGGCTGGCGCCAGCCGCGCGAGTCCCTGCCAGATGCTACAAAAACGGGAGCATTTCACGCCCGTCGCATGGGGGATGAGGCCTCATTTACCATCAAGGAGGGCGTGCTGTGGGGCGGCAACCTGGCGGTGCTGTGCGCGTTGGTCGGTACGCCGTACTTTCCGCAGATTCAGGGCGGCATTCTGTTCCTGGAGGATGTGGCGGAGCATCCCTACCGGATCGAGCGCATGCTCAGCCAGCTCTTGCATGCCGGCGTGCTGGCAAGGCAGAAGGCCATCGTGCTGGGCCAGTTCACCGAGTACAAGCTGGTGCCGCACGACAAGGGTTTCAAACTGCAAAGCGTGGTGAACTGGCTGCGCAGCCAACTCAAGGTGCCGGTGCTGACCAATCTGCCTTTTGGTCACGTTCCGACCAAGGTGCTGTTGCCGGTCGGCGCCAAAACCGACCTGGTGGTACAAGGGCGTGATGTCCTGCTGCTTTGGGGCCACCAGGATTGAGACGGTTGGTTCAG
Organism: Curvibacter sp. PD_MW3; assembly: GCA_002633085.1. Taxonomy (GTDB): domain Bacteria; phylum Pseudomonadota; class Gammaproteobacteria; order Burkholderiales; family Burkholderiaceae_C; genus Hylemonella. The sequence continues at coordinate 11,709 of NSIV01000006.1, read as the reverse complement.
TGCCTGCGTGGGCGGGAAAACATGCTTTTGGGCAGCAAGCCTTCGAACAGGCCCGTGATCTCCTCAATGCTTTGACGTGCAATGAGCTCCCCATGCAATGAGGAGAGTGCGCCCATCAGGTCACTGCGCAGATACCAAAGGCCCTGCAGATCGGCCACCAACAGAATGCGACGCTTGATCTGAGGAAAGGTGGAGTCACCACTGCCGGCCAGGCGCTCGAGCATGGTTTGCCGGATGACTTCGATCTGCGCATCGCTGTGCGCAGGCTCGGCAAGCGGCCCTCCAAGCAGGGTTTGCATGCTGCTGATGATGTTCGCGGGCATCCAACGCATCATTTTTTTACTCCCTTATGAACCGGACCATACGCCAGCCGCGCTCTGCCAAGCACTAGGGTTTTCCCCAGGCCGCATGCTGAAATCAGCATGAAAATCAGCAAGTTAATGAAGATAGATCAAGTAGTATCTAAAACAGAACTCTTCGTATTCAAGGAAATGAGCGCCCGCATGCATGCCTTCAACGCCCACTACATTGCCGGTCATTGGGTTCCGGCCAAGTCCAAAGAGACCTTTCTGGTCCATGACTCGAGCACGGAAGAGGTCATGGCCAGCGTCCCCGTCGGAACGGCTGAGGAGACCGCTGCCGCCATCATGGCAGCACGCGCCGCGTTTGAAGGCTGGGCCGCTCTGCCGGCGCAGACACGGGCGGATTACCTCGACAAGATCGCAGCCGGTCTCAAGGCACGTACGGACGAGGTGGCCACCGCCATTGCCCGTGAGGTCGGCATGCCGCTCAAGCTGGCACGCAGCGTGCAGGTGGGTGGGCCGGTTTGGAACTGGGCCAACTTCGCCAAGGTCACCCGTGCCTTCGAATGGGAGGAGAGGGTGGGCAACTCGTTGGTGGTTCGCGAGCCGATCGGGGTGGTCGGCTGCATCACGCCCTGGAACTTCCCGCTCAACCAGATCACGCTCAAAGTGGCTGCGGCGCTCGGCGCCGGCTGCACCGTGGTGCTCAAGCCGAGCGAGATCGCGCCCGTCAATGCCATGCTGCTGGCTGAGATCATCCACGAAGCCGGCTTGCCGGCCGGCGTCTTCAATCTGGTCAACGGTGCCGGCCCGGTGGTGGGGGAGGTACTGGCCAGCCACCCGGAGGTTGATATGGTGAGCTTCACCGGCTCGACCCGGGCCGGCAAGCGGGTGGCCGAACTGGCCAGCCAGAGTGTCAAGAAGGTTGCGCTGGAACTGGGCGGCAAATCGGCCAGCATCATCCTTAACGATGCCGACTTCGAGGCCGCGGTCAAGGGCAGCTTGTCGGCCTGCCTGCTCAACAGCGGCCAGACCTGTTCGGCTCACACCCGCATGCTGGTGCCTGAACACCGGTTGGCGGAAGTCAAAGCCTTGGCTCAGGCCGCCATTGCCAAATACAACATCGGCCCCAGCCTGGAGGAGGCCAGCCGACTCGGACCGTTGGTCAGTGCCGCCCAGCGCGACCGTGTGCTGGGCCTCATCGAGCAGGGCATCAAGGAAGGCGCCGAAGTGATTGCCGGTGGTGCGGCACGCCCGTCCTTTGACAAGGGTTACTTCGTCCAGCCCACCATCCTGCGTGTCCAGCCGGGAGACACGCTGGCGCGTGAGGAAATTTTTGGCCCGGTGCTGGTCGTCATCACCTACCGCGACGAGGATGAGGCGGTGCGCATTGCCAACAGCACCATCTACGGCTTGGGCGGTGGCGTCTGGAGCCTGGATGAAGCGCGCGCCGTGGCCGTCGCACGTCGTGTCCGGACCGGCCAAGTTGACATCAACGGTGCCCCTTTCAATTCCAATGCGCCGTTTGGCGGCTACAAGCAATCCGGTATTGGACGGGAAAACGGCAAGTACGGATTTGAGGAATTCCTCGAATACAAGGCGATTCAGTTCAAGCCCAGTTGAGGGAATTTCCGGGCCGCCGGTCTATGCCCTAAACTCTCCACCTGAACAGGAAACAGAAATCCAGCGCATGGGTGTCCAGACGACCGTCGTATTCACAGATTTGATTGGCAGCACAGCTGTCTTTGAGTTATTGGGGAACGCCAAGGCCACACAGGCCGTGACGCAACTCACCCGGTGGATCAGCGAACTGTTTGCCTCTCATGGCGGTCGTGTCGTGAAGACCCTGGGGGATGGCGTCCTGGCCGTCTTTCCAACCGCCTCCAGCGCCGTTGATGCGGTGGTTGACATGCAGCGCGTCCATCAAAAGCGCCTGGCTCAACAATCGCCGGCCCTGCGCATGCCCATTCGGGTAGGCGTGTCCACGGGCGAGGTTGAAACGGTGGATGGCGACTGTTACGGGGATGCCGTCAATGTCGCCTCCCGCCTGAATGATCTGTGTGGTGCCAACGAAATCTGGGTCAGCAGTGCTGAACTTGACTACTCAGACCGGCTCGACGGTGTCCGCTTTCGCTTGCTGGGCCCCATCAACGTTCGAGGCCGGGCTGAGCCCTGTACCGTCTACCGCGTGGAATGGCAGGAAGAAGACAGCAGTGAATTCCTGACACGCCAGGCCGATGTGGATCCAATTGAACTGGCCGCGATGGGTGATGCCTTGGGCGGTCAGATCGAGCTTTCTCAGCAGGACCAGATCAAGACCTTCAGGTCATTCGAACTGCCGGCCCACATTGGCCGTATTCGCCATTCCGACTTTGTCGTCAATGACCCGCGGGTTTCCCGCACGCATGCCCGCATCGAATGGCGCAACGGCAGCATCATGCTGGTCGACGTCAGCAGCTATGGCTCCTGGGTCCGTTTTGAAGGCGCGGGGACGGATGTCCAGTTGCGCCGAGACGAGTGCGTTCTTCATGGGCGAGGCGAGATTGCCTTGGGCGCCTCATTTGCCGACCCGTCCGTGCCGATCGTCAAATTCAGCGTTTCCTGATTCTTGGTGTGACGTGATGGGCTACGTTAATTTAATACTTAACATAATATACATCGTATAAATCAATAATCGAAAGCACGCCAATTAATCTAGTAATATTGATTCATATGAGAAATATGGAATCCATTCACTACTGGATTAAGGTCTGTCTAGGGGGACTTTTCTTCCTGCTGCTCGGGAATGCGTCTGCAGGCAATCACGTTCTGGATGTGACGCAGACAGATCAAGAGTCGATTTCCTTGACGGAGTACCTGGGCGTACTGGAAGACCCCGGCACGACGCTTACGTTGTCGGACGTCATCCAAGACGAATACGCTGGGCGCTTCAAAAACAGTCACTCACGCTCAGAAGCCCTCGGGTTTTCTTACACGAAGTCAGCCGTATGGCTGCGATTGCACCTGGAGAACTCTGGGCCGGAAACGGTACAGCGTGTTCTTGAGATTTCGTATGCGCTGCTGTCCCAAGTCGACGTCTATCAACCTGACCGTAACGGTTATCAGCGCGTTGCTCTGGGCTATTCGCGCCCTGTACCAGAACAGGCGCTCCGCAGCCGATTCGTTGCAGTTCCTGTTGTCATACCTGCCAACACGCAGACTCGGCTTTACATACGCATCCAAACGCCCAATTCATTGAATATCCCGGCAAGGCTTTGGCATCCCAAGGCGTTCGAGGCGCATCAAGCCCTGGACCGGACGATCCAGGCCATGTACTTTGGCTGCGTCCTGGCGATATGTTTTTATAACCTGATGCTTTTCTTCGCTGTCAGGGACATCAACTTCCTTCTCTATGTCGCCTTCGCCTTCTCCGTCGCTGCCGCCTTGGCAACTTTCACAGGCATCGGCCCCGAATTCATCTGGGGAGTGGCGCCGGCCTGGACGATGATGGGGGTCAATGTCCCGGCCGCCATGGCTTCGGTGTTCATGTTGCTTCTCGCTCGCCGCATGCTGTCGACGGCGACACTGACACCGCGCATCGATGCCGTACTCAAACTCTTCGTCGCAGTGAATGCCGCGTCCACCGTGCTGCTGTTCCTGTGGTTTCAGGCCTTTACGCCGTACTTCGTCACCATGAGCATGATCACGTCGATCCTGATACTGCTTGCGGGGGTCGTCTGCGCAAAAATGAAGCAGCGTACTGCTTATATTTTCCTGGCGGCCTATGGCGTCTTGTTTCTTGCCAATACGAGGGTCGGCAGGGATTCATGTAAAAAACCGCAGAAGCGAGCCTATCCCTATGATTCCATTGGGATTATTGGCGAGTCGAAGAGCAAAGGTCCGAACTTTCGCCGGAAGTCCAGCGTGTAGTCGCCAAACCGGTTGATATGGGCCGTGAACCGCGGGTCTCCGTTACTGAAAGCGCCGCCTGAGACTCAGCAAACTTTCGGTGTTTCTCCTCAATCGCCTCTGGCGTGCTCATCGAAGCTACAGCCGCAAGAACAAGCTGTATTTCGCGTTTGTTGAGCTTGGCAAGGTCATCCGGACCATGTTCCTGCTGAGCTACATCGGCGATGTCGGGCTGCGCAAGGTGATCCATGCAGAAACCAACAAGAGCGAACAGTTCAACGGCTTTGCCGGCTGGTCATTCTCTGGGGGAGAGGGGATCATTGCGGAGAACATCCGGCACGAGCAGCGCAAGGTGATCAAGCCCTCCATCCAAGCCTCTAGGGAACGGGATTATGATCGTAAAGCCTCTATCTGAACAGTATTTGGTCTAGACACCATACTTCCAGGCACCAGGCTAGCCCACCGTCCCCAGCGTGAAATAGAAGGTAGCGCCTTCGTTCTCCACGCTGTCAGCCCAGACGCGGCCCCCGTGGCGGTCAATCACGCGTTTCACAATGGTCAGCCCCAGGCCTGTTCCCAAGAAGTCCGAATGCGAATGCAGCCGCTCGAACGCGCCGAAAAGCTTGCCGGCATGGTGCATGTCAAAACCGGCGCCGTTGTCCTTGACAAAATAAACGGTCTCGCCGCTGGCATCGAGCTCGCCGCCGATATTGATCCGGGCCACCGCCCGCCTGGCGGTAAACTTCCAGGCGTTGCCCAGCAGGTTCTGAATGACGACCGACAGAAGAAGCGGATCGCCGTGCGCCAGCAGTCCGTCCTGAATCTGGATCCGCGCCTGGCGCTCGGGCTCGCCCTACCTGCATGCCTGCGCTGCCTTCCTGGAGACAGCCGACAGGTCGACCGCCTCGGATCGGAGCTGATCGCGTGACAGCTTGGCAAGCGACAGCAGCCCGTCAATGAGTTCGCTCATCTGCTGGGTTCCCGCACGAATCCGGCTCAGGTAGTGTTGGCCCTTGTCGCCGATCTTGTCCCCTGCAGCTTGCTCCAGCAATTGGCTGAATCCGTCGATCGTATTCAGGGGGGAGCGAAGGTCGTGTGACACGGAATAGGAAAAAGCCTCCAGTTCCTTGTTCGCGGCCTCCAGCTGGGCGGTGCGCTGGCGAACCCGTTCTTCGAGGTCGGCATTGAGCCGCAGGATTTCTTCCTGGGCCCGCTTGCGTTCGGTGATGTCCGCCGCCACGCCGAGCACCCCGTCGGCGGTGCCGTCCGCGGCCACGATGGGGCGCTTGACGGTCTGCAGCCAGCGAACTTTCCCGGTGGCGTCGATGAGCTTCTCCTCGGGGATGAACACTTCGCGCAGCGTGTCCATCGTTTCAAGGTCGGCTTTGAGAAAACGTGCAACTTCCTGCGCATCGGCGGTGACGTCCGCTTCGGCCTTGCCCAGCATTTCCTCGACGGTGCTGCCGTAGGCCTCGGCCATGGCCTGGTTCACCAGGACAAAGCGCCCCGCGCGGTCCTTGGCGAAAATGAAGGTGGGGTTGAGGTCGATCACCTGGCGCAGAAAAAGGCTCTGGCGGCGAACTTCTTCCTCGGCGCGGCGCAGCGCGGCAAGTTCTTCTTTTTCCACCAGCGCACGTCGCACGGCGGCATCGAGCCGCTGCGGCCGCTGCTTGAGGACGTAATCGGTGGCGCCGGCTTTCAGGCAGTCCACCGCCGCTTCCTCGCTCAGTTCGCCGGACATCATGATCACCGGAAGCTCCGGCTGCCTCTCGCGGACGTGCCGGAGCGCCGACAGGCCGTCGTAACCCGGCAGTTTGGAGTCGGCCAGCACCAGGTCAAAGGTTTCCTGCGCCAAAGCGGACTCGAATGCCTCCTTGCCGCTCACCCACCGGATGTCGCAGGACAGTCCGGCCGCTTCCAGCCTCAGCCGGATCAATTCCGCATCCAACGGATTGTCTTCCAGATGCAGCAGTCGGATGGATGGGTTCATATCGGCCTCCGGATCGAGCGTTTTGCCCAGGTTATATCTTGGGTTCATCGGCCACCGGCGTGCTTGCGGGCGGCGGCTCGTTCAGCATGGCCCAGAACGCGCCGACCCGCTTGACCGCATCCACGAAATTCGTGAACTTCATCGGCTTGACGACGTAGGCGTTCACGCCCAGCCGGTAGGCGGCCTCCACATCGCGCCTCTCACGCGAGGACGTCATCACCACCACCGGAATCGTGCGCAGGGCCGGCTCGCCCTTGATCTGGCTCAGCACTTCGAGCCCATCGACCTTCGGCATCTTCAGGTCGAGCAGCACGAGCGCCGGGTTGCCCGGGGCCCGGCCGGAAAATTCACCCCGGCGAAACAGGTAGTCCAGCGCTTGGGCGCCGTCGGGCAGGTGCAGGACATCCTGGTCCAGGTTGTGCTCCGCCAGCGCGTGAAGCGCCAGCCCCGCATCGCTCGGGCTATCTTCGACCAGCAGGATGCGGTTGAGTGAATTCATGGAGGACTCCGGCTTGTTCATGATGGATGGGCTGGCTGCGCCGGCCTGAGCGTGAAATAGAGGTTTTATCGTTTTGATGATCAAAACTTCAGTTTCAGTTGTATTCGATGTTGATCACGCCAGCGCCAGGCTGCGACACGGCATACGTCAAGCCCGAACCACCACTGACGCTCAGGGAACCATCGGCATTGAGCGACACATAAACGGTGGCGTTGTCCGCGATGGAGGGCGCAGCGCCTGCGCCGGTCAAAACGGCGCCGGGGGACGGCTCCGGTCCAACGCGCAGCAAGGGGCCACTGAGGGACAGGCTACCAGTAAAACGCTCAATGGTGAAGGTGGTGCCAGAAAAGGTGTCAGAAATGGTGCTTAAAAAGGGACTTGAAAAGGTGACTGACACCGACTGAAGCACCGTTGCACTCGCCGTGCCCGTTGCGGTGCCCGCATCGCTGTCACCGGTCAGGGCGAGGCTGCCGATCAAGAGGGCGCAGGCACCGGCCTGCCGAAGGATTTTTGGCGGGAACTCATTTTTTATCACGCGCTTCCTCCCGGGGAAGATCTGGCACGCTCCCGGCCGGATTTCGACTCAGCAGAAAATCCACGCCGTTGATAAATTTACCATCGGGCAGGATGCTGATGTCACGCTCGCCCGGATCGATCAGGTCGAACTGCTTGAGTTGCTCCGGCGATATCCGCAAATAATAGCGGCCTTGCACGACGGCGGGAACAATGTAGTAGCCGTCCGAACTGCTTTTGATGGTGGACAGCACCTTGCGATCAAGGTCAAGCAGTTCAATTGCCATATCGCCAAGGCCGCGTTTGGCAGTTTTTTCGACCTGGTAAACCGTTCCGTCGATTTCGCTGGTCAGGACGACGGGAAAGTCCAATTCGGCGACATGACCAGGACACGGAACCATGCGCACGCCCTTGCGCTGCGGCACCCAGTAAGGGTCCTCCAGCGTCTGGGTGTCGACCGCAATGTCCACGTGTTGCCTGATCGGCAAACGGTCCAGCAAGGCAATGCCTGCGGCATCCGTTCGCACCAGCGCCCTGCTGCCGTTGACCGTCAGCGCGACGTTCTCGATCGGTTCTTCGCCTGCGTCCATGACGCCGTTGGCGTTGTCGTCCAGGAAAACACGCACCGAGGTGGCGCCGCTGTCGGCTTTGGGCCGCGCATCAAAACGCCACTGTCCCTGTCGTGGCTCTCTGCTCGTAGCGATAAAAAGTTGCAGGCCCACGGCAAACTCCCCGCGGCTTGAATAACTTGCACTCAGGCCCAGCCCGTAGCTGCCCAGGCTTTTGTTCAGACCCGTCGTCAACAGCGTCTCCTTGCTGCCGACCATCCCGATGGCATACCTTTGCCGTATGGCCATCAGATGTCACACTCGGGCGCCAGCGTGCATCCGGAGCCGAACTTCTGAATGTCCGCGGTCAGCGACTCGACCAAGCCGCCCCGGGGTGAACTTCCGGTTTTTCTGCTTTGCTGCGCTTGATTTCAGTCGCGCCCCTCTTCACTGGGCTTTTTAAGCCCAGTCTTTGATGCCTGTTTGCCACGGTCGCCAAGGGCGCGCATCCCATCGACGGGGTTTGCGGGTTCTGCCCTACCAATAATCTTCCGGATCGCTATCGCATAGCCCACCTTGTGGATCGCACGCCCTTTACCCAACGAAGAATGCCTTGAAGGGCTGGTACCGGGAATATGAGCAATGGCTCGATTTGCCGGTGGGCTATGCGGGCCGGGAACCCAAGTACCCGCAAGCGCAGAAGGAGGCAGCTGTTGAGCACTATCTCAACGTCAACAGCATCATGAGCGTTTCCTGATACAGATCAACCTTTAACCGGAAGTTGGTTTTGCACGATTTAATTCGCGAGAAACACTACCTGTAGTGGCTATCATCCACTTTCACACTACCTATAGTGTTTTAAGAGGATGCTAGATGAGCATACAAACCGCACCCGTATTTACCCATATCATCAAGCGCGACGGCGGGATCAAGCCGTTTGATGCCGGCAAGATCGCCCAGGCGCTGGAGCGCGCTGCCCAGGTCACCGGCGAGTTCGATGGCGCCGAAGCCCGTCGCCTGACGCAGTATCTGGTGACTCCAAAAATCAGGATACTTGGACCGGCGACGCCGCACATCGAGCAGATCCAGGACGCGGTCGAGGCTGCACTGTTCGACGCTGGCTACCCCAAGACTTTGCGTGCCTACATCGTCTACCGCGAGCAACACAAGAAGCTGCGCAGCGACCGCAAGACGATGGTGGACGTCGAGTCCAGCATGAACGAGTACCTGCAGCAGCTCGACTGGCGCGTCAATGCCAATGCGAACCAGGGCTATTCGCTGGGCGGCCTGATCCTCAACGTGTCAGGCAAGGTGATCGCCAACTACTGGCTCAACCACGTCTACCCGCCCGAAGTCGGCGCGGCACACCGCAGCGCTGCCATCCACATCCATGACCTTGATATGCTGGCCGGCTACTGCGCGGGCTGGTCACTGCGGACCCTGCTCAACGAGGGGTTGAACGGTGTGCCTGGCAAGGTGGAAAGCGGCCCGCCCAAGCACATGTCGAGTGCGGTGGGGCAGATCGTCAACTTCCTGGGCACGCTGCAAAACGAGTGGGCTGGCGCACAAGCGTTCAGCTCGTTCGATACTTACATGGCACCGTACGTCCGGCAGGACAAGCTGGACTACGCCCATGTTCGCCAGTGCATGCAGGAGCTGATTTACAACCTCAACGTGCCCTCGCGCTGGGGTACACAGACGCCATTTACCAACCTGACATTCGACTGGATTTGCCCGGAAGACCTGCGCGAGCAGACGCCCGTTATTGCTGGCCAGGAAGTGAGCTTCACTTACGGCGAGTGCCAGGCCGAGATGGACATGATCAACCGTGCTTACATTGAAGTGATGGTGTCCGGCGATGCCAAGGGCCGCGTGTTCACCTTCCCAATCCCCACCTACAACATGACTGAGGATTTCGACTGGTATAGCCCGAATGCCGAGCTGCTGTTCGAGATGACCGCCAAGTACGGCCTGCCCTACTTCCAGAACTTTATCAATTCGGAACTCAAACCGAACATGATTCGCTCCATGTGCTGTCGCCTGCAGCTTGATCTGCGCGAACTGCTCAAGCGCGGCAACGGTCTGTTCGGTTCGGCCGAGCAGACCGGCTCGCTCGGCGTGGTCACCGTCAACTGCGCGCGCCTGGGCTATTTACACCAAGGGGACGAGGCCGGCATGCTAAAGGCGCTTGACGGCCTGCTGGAGCTGGGACGTGACAGCCTGGAGATCAAGCGCAAGGTGATCCAGCGTCACATGGACAACGGCCTGTTCCCCTACACCAAGCGTTATCTGGGCACACTGCGCAATCACTTCTCCACACTGGGGGTGAACGGCATCAACGAGATGATCCGCAACTTCACTCTGGACCGCGAAGACATCAGCTCCGAATGGGGACACGCCTTTGCCATTCGCCTGCTCGACCATGTACGCGCACGCATGCTGGAGTTTCAGGATCAGACCGGCCAAATGTACAACCTGGAAGCGACCCCGGCAGAAGGCACCACCTATCGTTTTGCCAAGGAAGACGCCAGGCAGTTCCCTGGCATCCTGCAAGCCGGTACCAAGGACATGCCTTACTACACCAACTCCAGCCAGTTGCCGGTAGGCTACACCGACGACCCGTTCGAGGCGTTGGAGATGCAGGATGACTTGCAGCGCAAGTACACCGGCGGCACCGTGCTGCATCTGTACATGACCGAGCCGCTGTCCAGTGCAGAAGCCTGCCGTCAGCTGATCAAGCGCTCGCTGTCGCGTTTTCGCCTGCCCTACATCACTGTTACGCCCACTTTTTCTATCTGCCCCAAGCACGGCTATCTGGGCGGGCGCCACGATTTTTGCCCGAAGTGCGATACCGAAATCATCGCGCGCAAGCAATTGGAACCTGTTTAACCACCCAAAGAAGGAATGACATGATTGCTCTACAAAAAAAACCAACCCCGGTCTCCCAAGCCGTCCCTCCCATCGTGCTGCGTGATGACGAGCGGCAGCGCTGCGAGGTGTGGACCCGCGTCATGGGTTACCACCGCCCTGTGGCGTCTTTCAATACCGGCAAGAAGGGCGAATTCCATGAGCGCACTTACTTTAGTGAAAACAACTGCAAGTCCCCTGCTGCCGGCTGAACGGGCGGCAAACCGCTACAGCGGAGTCAACACCTCGGCACCCAGCACCAAGCCGCTCAAGGTGGGAGGCATCACGCCTTTCAGCGCGACGGACTACCCTGGGCAACTCGCAGCAGTGGTGTTTGTGCAGGGTTGCCCCTGGCGCTGTGGCTATTGCCATAACCCGCATTTGCAAAGCCGCACCAGGGACAGTCCGCTGGCGTGGGCGCAAGTGCTGGCACTGCTCCAACGGCGCGTGGGGCTGATCGACTCGGTGGTGTTCAGTGGAGGTGAACCCACCATGGACCGGGCATTGAAAGATGCCATGCACGATGTTCGATCTCTGGGCTTTGGCGTGGGGCTGCACACGGCGGGCATGTACCCCCGACGCCTGCAAGAGGTGCTGCCACTGGTGGACTGGATAGGTATGGACATCAAGGCGACGCAGCAGGGCTACGACACTATCACCCGTACGGCTGACAGTGCCAAGGCGGTATGGGCCAGTGCCGGGATAGTGGTGGCCAGCGGCGTGACGCACGAGTTTCGTACCACGGTGCATCCGGCCCTGCACACCCCCTCAGAGATTCTGGCGTTGGCGCAAACCTTGAGCGCGATGGGTGTGCGCAACTACGCCCTGCAAGTTTTTCGCGGCACCGGTTGCAAGAATGACGACCTGAATGTCATATCGACAGAGAAGTTCCCCAGCGCCGATTTGATTGCGAATGTGTCAGCCCTGTTTGAAAGCTTTGTCTTGAGGTGCGAATGAGTAGCCACTGAACGGCAATGGGCTGGTGTCTGGAGCGGAGAGGGCCAGACGGGGGTGTAAAAACTTTTGTGTAAACGGTCAATTGGCAGGAAACTGCTGCACTCC
>NSIV01000005.1 GCA_002633085.1 Curvibacter sp. PD_MW3 | reverse complement strand
CCCCCACGTCAGCCCCAGCCGAAGGAGACAGCGCATGATCCACGCACGTTCATTTGCTATATTTTTTATAGCTACAGGCGCAGTATTCATGAGCGCACAGGCCCAAAATATCTATCGATGCGGCGACAGCTACAGCCAGTCGCCCTGCCCTGGCGGGGTGGCCATCGATGCCAGCGACAGCCGTACCAGAGCCCAGAAAGCACAAACGGACGCTGCCACGCAACGCGACCGGCAGACCGCCAATACCCTGGAAAAGGAGCGCCTGAAGCAGGAAGCGGCGGTCAGCCCCGCCACGCCAAAGGCCGATGCGGCCAAGGCATCACCAGCCGCAGCCACGCCCCACCCGAGCAGCAAGAAGAAACACAAAGAGCCCGCCTACTTCACGGCCAAAACAGCCGCTGACAAGAAGGTGGAAAAGAAGAAAAGCGCCGCGGCGCCTTAACCAGCCGACTTGCTGGCAGCGGCCGCAGCCTGTGCTTGCTGCGCTTCGGCCTGGAGGCGGCGGAATTTCTGCATCAGGGTCTCGCGGTCTTCCACGAACTGGGGGTTGACCGGAATGCAGGCCACCGGGCAGACCTGCACGCACTGCGGCTCATCGAAATGGCCGACGCATTCGGTGCAGCGGTTCGGATCGATCTCGTAGATTTCCTTGCCGAGGTAGATCGCCTCGTTCGGGCACTCGGGTTCGCAGACATCGCAGTTGATGCACTCGTCGGTGATCATCAGCGCCATGATGCCCTCGCCTTCAGACCGTCAAGAAATTGCTCTCGGATTCGCATAACCCCAATTATCGGGGCTGCGGCCAAGACCCTACTGCGAGCCGGCCAGATCCGCGGCCGGCCGGGACTGTACCAGCTTGGTCTGGTCATACACCGGCTGGGGCGGCAGGTCGGTCAGGTGCGCAGTGTCGGCCCAGTGGATGATCTCGATCGCATCGCCCTGCAGGCGCACGCGGTTGAGCCCGGCATTCGGAATCTCGCTCTGGCGCGGGCCAGACAGTGGCAGCCCGAGTGCGGTGCGGTAGACCATGTCGAGCACACCGCCGTGCGTCACCACCACCAGGGTCTGTTGTGGGTGGCGGCGCCCCAGTGCCCGCATGGCCGCGATGACGCGCGTATGGAACTGGCGCGTGCTCTCACCACCTTCGAAGGCATAGTCTTCCTCGAAACGGATCCACTGTGCCCAAGCCGCGGCGTGCTGGGCCTTGATGTCGGCCACGCGCAGGCCTTCGGCCAAGCCGAAGTGCTGCTCGCGCAAGCCAGCATCCAACTCGGGCGCCAAGGGCAGCGGCTGCAGGCGCTGAGCCCCCACCGGTTCGGCCGTCTGGCGCGCACGCAGCAGGTCGCTGCTGACCAGATGCTGCACTTCCTCAGTCGCCAGCCGCGCGGCCAGGCGCTGTGCCTGCGTGTGGCCGATGGCATTGAGCGGCACATCCAGTTGCCCCTGGAAACGCAGCTCGCGGTTCCAGTCGGTCTCGCCGTGGCGAATGAGGATGAGTTCGGTCATGTGCGCATTATGTGGCGACGCCGCAGCAGTTTTTCAAGCTCCACCGCCAGCAGCACCAGCGCGGCGGCGCCAAAGCACAGGCCCAGTTCCAGCGCGCTCAGCGGCTCGGTGCGGAAGATCGGGTTGAGCGCCGGCACATAAAGCGTGGCGAGCTGCAGCACCAGCGTCAGCAGCACGGCCCCCAGCAGCGCCAGGTTGGAGCGCAAGCCGAGCGTGAAGAGTGAATCACGCTCGGAGCGGATCGCCAGCACATGCGCCATCTGCGCCAACGTGAGAGTGGTGAACACGATGCTCGGACCATGCGCGTTGCCATCGGCCAGGGCCCAGGCCTGCAGCCCCAGGCACAGCCCGGCCATCAAGAGGCCGACCCACAGCACGTGCTGCCACAGGCCATGGGCGAACAGGCTTTCCTGCGGCGGGCGTGGCGGGCGCTGCATGACGCCGCGCTCGGCCGGCTCGCGCGCCAATGCCAGGCCCGGCAGACCATCGGTTACCAGGTTGATCCACAGAATGTGGATCGGCAGCAGCGCAATCGGCAGCCCCAGCAGCGGTGCCAGGAAGATGACCCAGATCTCCCCCGAGTTGCCGGTGAGCGCATAACGCACGAACTTGCGGATGTTGTCGTAGATGCGCCGCCCCTCGCGCACCGCGCGCACGATGGTGGCAAAGTTGTCGTCCAGCAGCACCAGGCTGGCCGCCTCGCGCGCCACGTCGGTGCCGCCGCGCCCCATGGCCACGCCGATGTCGGCGCGCTTGAGCGCCGGCGCGTCGTTGACGCCGTCGCCCGTCATGGCCACAAACTCGCCATGCTGCTGCAGCGCTTCAACGATGCGGATCTTCTGCAGCGGGTCGACACGCGCATAAACGCGCACACTGGCCACACGCTCATGCAACAACGGCTCGTCCATGCGGGCCAGCTCGGCCCCGGTCAGCACCTCGACCTCATGGCCGTCATGCACGATGCCCAGCCGGCGCGCAATGGCCAGCGCGGTGGCCGGGTGGTCACCGGTGATCATCACCGGCGTGATGCCGGCCGACAGACAGTCGCGCACCGCCGCCTGCGCCTGAGGCCGCGGTGGATCGATCATGGCCACCAGACCGATCAGGCTCAAGCCCTGCTCGACCGCAACCAGCTGCTCATCCTCGGGCAGCACGTCCAGTTCGCGCCGCGCCAGCGCCAGCACGCGCAGACCCTGCGCGGCCAGCGCCATGGCCTGGTCCAGCACCACCTGCTGCTGCAAGGGCACCGCGCCGTCGGCACGCCACTGCAGCGTGCACTGTGGCAGCATCGACTCCGGCGCCCCTTTGACATAGGCCACCAGGGCGCCCTGCGCGCTGCGGTGCACCGTGCTCATGCGCTTGCGCTCGGAGTCAAACGGCAGTTCCTGCACCCGCGGCCACGCCTGCTCCAACACGGCCTTGTCCAGCCCGCCTTCCAGCGCAGTTTGTGCCAGCGCGGTTTCGGTCGGGTCGCCATGCCAGGTGTTGCCGCGGCCGTGGCGGGCATCGTTGCACAGCGCTGCCGCACGCAAAATTTCTGCCATCGCCGGGTCATGCGGCTGCCCGACATGCCACACCCGGCCCTCCATCCACAGCTGCTCCACATGCATGCGGTTTTGCGTCAGGGTGCCGGTCTTGTCGGAACAGATGAAGGTCACCGAACCCAGCGTCTCGACCGAAGGCAAGCGACGAATGAGCGCGTTCTGCCGTGCCATGCGGCGAGCGCCCAGCGCCAACAGCACCGTCACCACCGCCGGCAGCGCCTCCGGAATGGCGGCCACCGCCAGGCTGACGGCGGTCAGCATCATGAGCACCGGGTCTTCGCCCCGCAGCACGCCCACCACGAAGATCACCGCGCAGATGCCCAGCACTGCCAGCGCCAGCCGGCGGCCGAAGTCGGCCAGGCGCAGCTGCAGCGGCGTCATGCGTTCGCCAGCCTCCCCCTCCCCGTCTGTGCTGCGGCCTGTCTGCAGCAGGCGGGCCACCTGCCCCAGTTCGGTGGCCATGCCAGTGGCCACCACCAGGCCGCGGCCACGGCCGTGGGTGGCGGTGGTGCCCTTGAAGGCCATGTTGAGGCGGTCGCCGAGCACATGGTGCGTGCCCTGCAGCCGCGCCGTGTGTTTTTCCACCGTGACAGACTCGCCGGTGAGCGCCGACTCGTCCACCTTGAGCTGCGCAATGTCGAGCAGGCGCAGATCGGCCGGCACCTGGTTGCCGGCCTCCAGCAGCACGATGTCGCCCGGCACCAGTTCGCTGGCGGCCAGCACCTGCACCTGGCCGCCGCGCAGCACCGTGGCCTGCATGGCGGCGAGCTGGCGCAGTGCCGCCATGGCGCGGTCGGCGCGCCAGGCCTGCACAAAACCGATCACCGCATTGAGCAGCACGATGACCAGGATGGCCAGCGTATCGATCCAGTCGCCGAGGAAGCCGGAGATCAGGGCTGCAGCCACCAGCACCAGGATCATGAAGTCGCGGAACTGGTCGGCCAGCAAGGCCAGCGGCCCGCGCGCCTTCGACTGCGCCAGCACATTGGGGCCATGGTCGGCACGGCGCCGGCCGGCCTCTTCGTCCTGCAGGCCGTGGGCCGGGTCCACGCCATGTTCGCGCACCAGTTCATGCGCGTCGCGCAGGTGCCAGTCGCGGCGCGGAGACGGGCGATCCGCCAAACTCAGTCCTCCTGCGGCGGCTTGACGATCATCACCGGCACACCGGCCGCATGCAGCAGCTCGTGCGACACCGAACCCAGCAGCGCGCTGCGCAGCGTGCCCTGGCCGCGCGCACCCATCACCACCAGATCGCAGCCGTAGTTTTCCAGAATGTCGACCAGCGTATGCGCCGGGTCACCCTTGGCCACCTCGCGCTCATAGGTGATACCGGCCTGCTGCAACAGCGCTTCGGCCTGCATCATCGCGTGCACGCCGGCTTCGGCGCTGATGCGGTCCAGCACTTCGGCATCGTGCGCCTCCAGCATCTCATACAGCGAGGCCGGCTCCTGCACATTGGCCAGCACCACACTGGCCCGCAGGCCTTCGCGGGCCAACTGCACAACGCGGCGCACCGCCTCCAAAGAAATATCCGAACCATCCACCGGCAACAGAATCTTCATGGTGTTTTCCTTTCCAGAGCACGACGAAACTCTTCCAGCCGCGCCGGGTAGTCCATGGCATCGCCATATTCCAGAAACCGGGCGTAGCGTTCATGGGTACCGAGGATCTTGCGGGCATGCTTGATCGGGCAGAAGTACTGTTCGGTGCGCGCCACGATCTCGGTGACATAGGCCATCAGACCGTTGGCATAGGCGCAGTAGGCGCATTGGAAGCGCTCGATGACATTCAGATAACCCAGGTACTGCCGGTCGAAGACGAAATAATCGGCCCGCCGCACCTTGGTCACGCGGTAGATCGGGAAGCAAGTGGCCTGGTAGAAGCTCACGCACAGGTCGAGCATGAGCAGCGGCACGATCATGCTGTAGATGATCGGAAAGGTAAGCAGGTTCAACGGCCGGACGGTGAACAGCCAGCGCAGCACACCGGTCTTCATGAGCGCATGCGCTTGCTTCACCGACTGCTCGAACTCGACACGCTTGCCCTTGATCGTGAAGGTCACGCGCTGCTCCTGTTCATGCAGCGCGGTGCGCAGGTCGCCCTCCAGCGCGGAGATCTGGCCAAGCAAGTCGCGAATGCGTTCGTTCATGTCACTCCCATGCCGATCTACCGGCAGCCAAACTGTTGTGACGCTGCAAGTCCGGCTGGGGCGGACCTGCCGCGCTTATTCGCGGCCGAGGCTGCGAACTTTTTCGTGCAGGCGCTCTGCCACCAACGGGTCCACAAACTTGTCCACCTCGCCGCCGAGCGTCGCGATCTCGCGCACAAAGGTGCTGGAGATGAACTGGTACTTGTCGCTCGGCGTGAGGAACACCGTTTCCACCTCCGGCATCAGGCTGCGGTTCATGCCGGCGAGCTGGAATTCGTAGTCAAAGTCGGTCACGGCGCGCAGGCCGCGGATCATGGCCTTGGCGCCACGCGCCACCACAAAGTCGCGCATCAGACCGGAAAAGCTTTCCACCGAAACCTGCGGGTAGGGCTTGGCCAGCTCACGCACCATGTCCATGCGCTCCTGCAGCGTGAACAGCGTCTTCTTGTGGTGACCTGCCGCCACCACCACGATGATCTGGTCGAACAGTTGCGTCGCCCGGCGCACCACATCGATGTGGCCGAGGGTCATGGGATCGAAAGTGCCGGGATAAACGGCAATCACATTGCGGGACATGGTGGGCTTCTCCTGCGATGCATTATGCAGTGCCCGCAGCGCACGGCTGCACCATTTTGGGTATGGAACTTGCATTGGTGCATCCATGCCGCCGCCCCACCACTGCACACGCTTAGCCGCCCTGGCCTGCCTGGGTGGACTGCTGTGCTTGCCAGCACAGGCGCAGCAGGTGGCCAGCCTGGCCGCGGTGGAGATCACCGGCCATTACGACAATGCCGTGGGCAGCAGTGATGCGGCATCGCAAGGCAGCATCGGCCCGGCCCTGATCCGCGACCGGGCCCTGCTGCGGCCGGCCGAGGCGCTGGAGTTCGTGCCCGGCCTGGTGGTCACACAGCATTCGGGCGACGGCAAGGCCAACCAATACTTCCTGCGCGGCTTCAACCTCGACCACGGCACCGACTTCGCCACCCGTGTCAACGGCGTGCCGGTGAACATGCCCACCCATGCCCACGGCCAGGGCTACAGCGACCTCAACTTCCTGATCCCCGAACTGCTGCAACGCATCGACTACCGCAAGGGCCCGTACCATGCGGCCGATGGCGACTTTGCTTCCGCCGGGGCAGCGGACTTCGTCTACCGCACTCGGCTCGACCAGCCGTTGCTGGACGTCTCGCTGGGCGAGCGCGGTTATGCGCGGCTGCTGGCCGCCGGCTCGCACGAACTCACCGCCGGGCAAACGCTGCTGATGGCCTTCGAGCGCATGAACCACGACGGCCCGTGGCGCGTGCCGGAGGAGCTGCGCAAAACCAATGCGGTGCTCACGCTGAGCGATGGCTCGGCAGCACAAGGCTGGTCCGCCAGCGTCATGGGCTACAACGCGCGTTGGACCGCCACCGACCAGGTGCCGCAACGGCTGCTGGATGCCGGCAGTTACCAAGGTGCTGCCTTCGGCCGCTTTGACTCGCTCGACAGCAGCGACGGCGGCCAGACCAGCCGGCACAGCCTGTCGGCCGAGTGGCACAGCACACGTGGCGCCGTGCGCGACCGGCTGGCGGCCTATGCCCTGCACTACGACCTCGACCTCTATTCCAACTTCACCTACGCACTGGAGCGCCCGGCGCAGGGCGACCAGTTTGCGCAGAAAGACCAGCGCAGCGTGGCCGGCCTCAGTGCCTCGCGCCAGTGGGAGCACACGTTGCCCGGCGGGCGCACCATGTTCAACAGCCTGGGCGTGCAGCTGCGGCGTGACCGCATTCGCGTCGGCCTGTACGACAGCGCGGCCCGTCTCATCACCGCCACCGTGCGCGAAGATGAAGTGAGCCAGACCCTGAGCGGCTTGTATGGCGACAACCGCATCGACTGGACGCCCTGGCTGCGCACCGTGGCCGGCCTGCGCTTCGACCAGTTGGAGACCACGGTGGACAGCCTCACGCTGGCCGCGAACAGCGGCAGCACGCGCACCGGCCGGCTCTCGCCCAAGTTCAGCGTGGTGCTCGGCCCCTGGCACAAGACGGAGTTTTTCTTCAACGCCGGGCGCGGCTTTCACAGCAACGACGCACGCGGCACCACGGCCCGGCTCGACCCGCGCGATGGCACCACCGCACAGGCCCCGGTGGCCGGCCTGGTGGGCTCGCGCGGGCAGGAGGTGGGCCTGCGCACCGAGGCCTGGCCCGGCCTGCAAAGCTCGCTCTCGCTCTGGCAGTTGGACTTCGACTCCGAACTGGTCTACCTGGGGGACGCCGGCAGCACCGAAGCCGGCCGCCCCAGCCGGCGCCACGGCGTGGAGTGGAGCACCCGCTGGCCAGCGGGCCACGGTTGGGTGCTGGATGCCGACCTGGCCTGGACCCAGGCGCGTTATGCTGAAACCAGCGCAGCCGGCGACGCCATTCCGAATGCCGTCGGCCGCGTGGCCCAGCTCGCCGCCAGCCTGCGCGAGCACGGCCCCTGGTCGGCCAGCCTGCACTGGCGCTACATCGGCGCCGCACCGCTGAACGAGGACGACAGCGTGCGCAGCAGCCCGAGCCAGACCTGGAACCTGCGCCTGGGCTACCGGCTGCATGCCCGTGCCGAGCTTTACTGCGACGTGTTCAACCTGTTCGATGCGAAGGTGAACGACATCCAGTATTACTACGCATCACGCCTGCGCAGCGAAGCCGCCAGTGTCAACGACCTGCATGTGCACCCCGGTGAGCCGCGCACCCTGCGGCTGGGCCTGCGCCTGCGCTTCTAGTCCCATCCACTTTCTAGCCCTAGACTCCCCTCATGACCTGGCACGCCACCCTCGACCTGCGCTACACACGGCAGCACCAGCGCACCGTTGCGCATCACCACCACGAAGGGCCCTTGCGTGTGCTGCAAAGCCTGTACCCAGAAGGCGATGCGGTGTGCCACAACGTGCTGGTGCACCCGCCAGGTGGCCTGGTGGGCGGCGACACGCTGACGATCAAGATCGAGGTACAGCCGGATGCGCATGGCCTCGTCACCACGCCGGGTGCCACCCGCTTCTACAAATCGGCCACCGAACCCGCCGTGCAAAGCGTGCACGCCCGGCTGGCCCCCGGCGCGCGGCTGGAGTGGCTGCCGCTGGAAGCACTGGCCTACAACCAGTGCCGCGCCGAGAACAAGGCCGTGTTTGAACTCGCACCCGGTGCCGAGCTGATGGGCTGGGACATCACCGCGCTGGGCCTGCCGGAAGCCGGCTTGCCCTTCGTCGAAGGCACGTTTGCGCAGCACATCGAGGTGCCCGGCGTCTGGCGCGAACAGGGACGGATTAATGCCACCGACCTCCGGCTGATGGACGGCCCACTCGGCCTGGCCGGCCAGCGCTGCATGGCCACGCTGTTTTTCGTCGCCGGGTCCCCGATTGACCGCACGCGGCGCGAGCAGGCGCTGGAGGTGGTGCGCGCCGTGCTGGCCGGCCACGCGCTATGCGCCACGGCCGGTGCCACCAGCCCGCACCCCCAGGTGCTGGTGCTGCGTGTGCTGGCCCCGCTGGTGGAGCCGGCGCTGGACCTGCTCAAGCAGGCACGGGCCGAATGGCGCAAAGCCTTGTGGGAGATGGCGGCGGTGCCGCCGCGGGTTTGGGCGACTTAGAGCGTTTGCGGTTGGACTTCAATCGGCCAGAAGCGGCCGGCCGGTCGATCTGCAATCTGCAATCTGCAATCTGCAATCTGCAATCTGCAAAGCGGAAGTGGATCCCCATCCTGGGGAAAGGCAACCCGAGGCCGGTTAGATAGGGTTTGGACTTATTATTCCCTATACATCACAAACCCAGATTTCTGAAGGGGAGGCAAATGAAGACCGTACCTGAACTCGTACTTGGCTTTCCAGACGCCGAGAACTACAAACGGCGCGAGAATCGAGACCTCTTTAATCTGGTCTTCATCCGAAATCGCCACCTGGATCGCCTCTGCGAACCCGCCATCTCTTTCCTCGTTGGTGAGAAGGGAACTGGTAAGACGGCATACGCCGTGTACATGACGAACAACGACCACAAAGAGACACGCGGCTCGCTGCGTTACATCCGCGAGACCGATTATCAGAAGTTCATCACCCTGAAGCGCGAGCGCCATCTTCAGCTGTCGGACTACACGAGCATCTGGAAGGTCATCATCTACTTGTTGCTTTCACAGCATGTTGTCGAAACCGAAGGGGGGCCAGAGTTCCTTCAGCGCTTCACGCGCATGGGCGATGTGCAGGAAGCGATTGACGAGTACTACAACCGTGCTTTCTCGCCTGAGATTCTGCAAGCTCTTGAGTTGGTTCAGGAGTCCAAGGTAGCTGCGGAGCTGTTCGCGAAGCATGCCAAAGTGGCGGGCGAGCAGAAAGAAGCGCTGAAGTTCTCGGAGAGTCGCTTCCAGACCAATCTCTTCTACATTCAGCGACAGTTTGAAGACGCTCTTCGCCAAGTTCGCTGCACGCGCAGCCACATACTCTTCATTGATGGAATCGATATCCGTCCCGCTTCTATCCCGTATCCCGACTATCTGGAGTGTATTAAGGGTCTCGCGAATGCCGTCTGGGAGATCAACAATGACTTTTTCCCAACGATCAAGGGGGGCGGCGGTCGCTTGCGTGCCGTACTACTTGTCCGCCCGGATATCTTCGCGTCGCTTGGGCTGCAAAATCAGAATACGAAGAGCCGAGACAATTCTGTCTTTCTTGATTGGCGCGTGGACTATCTGCACCACAGAGGCTCGGAGCTCTTCAGGGTCATAGATCGCCTGTTGGCCACACAACAAGAGGAGCCCATGGCAGATGGCGACGCATGGGACCACTACTTTCCATGGGATGCCTCCAATGTTCGGGAACAGTTCGATCGACCAAGCAGCTTCGTTGCCTTTCTTCGCTGGTCGTACTATCGGCCGCGCGATATCCTGACCATGCTTGCCATCCTGCAGGATTTGCAGCGGCAAGGCATCGGGCGAGAGGATACGTTCACGTTCGAAGCATTCGACAGCGCATCCTTCAAGCGTCAATACGCAGACTATCTACTTGGCGAAATTAAGGATCAGCTGGCCTTTTACTATCGTGTCGAGGAGTACGAGCTGCTACTGAAGTTCTTCGAGGTAGCGAACGGCAAAGGCCGATTCACGCATAACGAGTACCTTGATATTTACGCCAAGTTCCGCCAACTCGTTGGTAAGTCCGATGAAGATCTGCCCGACTTCCTCCGATCTTCAAACGTCTTTCTGCAGTTCCTGTATGACCTCAACATCATCTGCTACATCGAAACGCCTAAAGACGAGCGACCGTATCCGAGATGGTGCTTCCGCGAGCGCAGCTATGCAAACATTTCGCCCAAGGTCAAGGATGGCGTCGAGTATCAGGTCTTCTACGGTCTCTACAAGGCTTTGAATCTTGGACGCGAGTTCACTGGCGTCGACTAACGTATAGCCCTTCGAGTAAGCCTCATGCCCATACCAAAGCCAACTACCTTTCTGCTGGGTACTCCTCTCTACGCCAAGACCGCCTACGAAGGTGACGAGGTTTGGGCCGTACTCGACGTGCTCTACTTCAACGGGACATACGACAGTTACTGCGCGAAGTGCCGCCGCGAATCAACGTTCCAAGCCAAAGTCGTCGAGCGGCCGGCGGCGTATCAAAGGAATCTTGCGCACGAAAGATTAGATAAGCAAAACGGTATCGATCCGAAGGTCCCGTCTCTTGAGCCCGGGTTATATGTCGTCCACGCGCATTGCACCAGGACGAACTCTCACAAGCAGGACTTCGTCTTCTTCGTCGATCGTGAAGTGGTGCCCGACCATGCCCCGCCAAAGGTCCTCAGAACAATCCAGAAGGTTGGCCAGCAACCATCGTATGGCGATCTTCACATCACACAGGTGAAGAAATACACCCACGTACTTTCAAATGAGCAGCTTAGCGAGCTAACCCGGGCAATAGGTCTGGCATCCCATGACGTAGGGGTTGGCGCGTATGTCTACTTGCGCCGCATCTTTGAGACGCTCGTGGAAGAGGCGCATCAAAGTGCTGTCGCCGATCCTGGATGGGACGAAGGTGCCTACCAAAGACTCCGAATGAGTGAACGAATAGCGCATCTGAAATCGCACTTGCCCAACTTCTTGTCCGAACACCCTGGTATGTACTCCTTGCTCAGCAAAGGAATTCATGAGCTTTCAGAGGATGAATGCCTAAAGCACTTTGAAACTCTGCGCATCGGCATCGAATTGATCTTAGATGAGCGCCTCGATCAACGCGAACGTGCGCAAAAGATATCTGCTGCCAAGGCGGCCATACAGAAAGCCTTAGGTGATGCCGGGGCCTAACCCCTCGAGCGACGTCCCAAATGTCCCTTCGTACCCTTACGTCCACCGCACAGGCCGGTGAATTCAGACGTTGAGCGTCTGCTTTGCTGGATTGTGAGGTCCGCCTTGGGTCGCAAGCCGAAGTTCCGTTAGGCTAGGCCACCTTGGCGACGCAGGATCAGTAAACTGTTATCAAGAAGGGGCCGTATGCTTACTAAGTTAATAGCGAACCTTTATGTCTGGATCATCGAGATTTCACTGTGGTTCATGCTCTTGGTGGCTTGTGTCGCGGGCTACAACTACACCGTTCCAATACTTGAGGCTTCCGGCTGGATTCTTGAGAATAAAACAGGTTGGAAAATCTACGGGACTCTTTTTTCGGCTGTCGCTACGTTTTTAGCTCTCTCTGTGGTCACGGGACCAATCCTCCTCCTTGTCGACATCCGGAACTTACTGAGAGGGCAGAAGCCGAAAAATGGTGGCGACGGCGGCATAGTTCGGCCAGTCGAGCCCAAAGAACCAACGCTGTGAATTGGCGCCCCCAGTGAAGCAACAATGGGTCGCTTGCAGCCCCTCACTTCGTCAGCGGCTTGCAACGACTGGCCTGCGCAGGTTCACACTCTCCGGTGCAAACCGCTTTGGCATAACAGTCCAGCACGGCATCGCCGTCAACCCTTGCCGTTGCTTGCGTACTACCAGCGCAACACCCGCGGCCCCAGCAGCGCGCCGGCCAGCGTCGGCATGGCGATGCCCAGCACGTACCAGATACCGATGAAGGGCACGGCCGACTCCGGGCAGTGCAGCGCATAGACCAGCGCACTCAGCGCCCCGGCCAACAGACCGGCGCCGGCGCCGGCCAGCGTCAGACGGGTCGGGGCCAGCCCCTTCATGGTCCAGAGCGTCGCCGCCAACAGCGGCAGCGAGATCAGCGCGATGTTGAAAGGACAGGTCTTCCAGGTCGTCCCGAGAATGAGGTCAGCGCGTTGCGCCGGTTCCGCTTCAAGCAACGCCGCGGCTGCGGCCAGCCACAACAGCAGCACGGGCGCGGCCAATGCCATCCAGATGCCGGTCAGCCGCATGCCAGGCCGGCCCAGCCGTTCGGTTGCGACGACACCGGCCAGCGCGAGGCTGCCCGCAAAGAGCAGCTTCGTCCAGAACAGCCATCCCGTCATGGCCTGCGCCAAGTCATGGCGAATGCCAAACATGACGGCCATCACCAAGGCGGCGGCCGGCACACTCCAGCCCAGGGCCACGGCAAAGCGCCGGCCCACCGCATTCACAGGCACCGGCTCGGCACCGGCCGCCAGCAGCGAAACAAGTTCATCGGTCTTCATGCAATTCCCCTGATTTTGGCCGCCAGCGCCTTCAGGCCCCGGTGCACGCCGATCTTGATGGCCGACTCCGACATGCCGGTGAGCTGCGCCGCCTCCACCACCGACAGGCCCTCCAGCTTGACGTGCACGATGGGCAGGCGTTGCCGCTCGGGCAAGCCGGCCAGCAGCTTGTTCAGGTCTTTCCGGGCCTCGTCTGCCTCGGTGTCGGACGCGGCAAAGAGTTCGAGCTCGTCGTCCAGCGGGTCGGTCAGGGCCTCGCGCGACGTGTGGGCCCGCAACAGATCGACCAGCTTGTAGCGCGCGATCGCATGCACCCAGGCGGTCAGGGGCAGGTCGAGGCGGTAGGTGTGTCGCTGGTTGTGCACGGCAAGCAATGTTTCCTGCACGAGGTCCTCCACTTCGTCGGGTCGCTGAAAAAGCCGCTTTCTGAAATACGCCCGCAAATGCGCGCTCAGCGCTTTCAGGAAGCGGTGGTAGGCGGCGGCATCGCCGTCCAGCCCCTGCACCAGCAACTCGCGCAACTGGTTTTCGCTGGTCGCGAACCGAACATCTCTTTCTTCTATTCGTTCCATGGCGGCTTCAGGTTACAGCGTGCCGAAAAAAATATTTCGCCGGATTTTGCCGAGAACTGTAACCCGCGGCCAAGTTCCGACGAACTACCCCTCAAGCAGCGGCGTTCCGTCCGCCTGGCAATCAATGGAGTCTCTCTTGATGCGTTCACAAACAGAGGTCGTTCACCCCGCCTGGTTGCGCACCGCGCACTGGCTCAATGCCCTGGCGGTGGTGGTTCTCATGATGAGCGGCTGGCGAATCTACAACGCCACGGCCTTCCTCGGCTTTGCGTTTCCCAAGGACATCACCTTGGGCGGCTGGCTGGGCGGGGCACTTCAGTGGCACTTTGCCGCCATGTGGCTGCTGGCGGGCAATGGGCTGTTGTACCTGGGCTTCAATCTGGCCACCGGGCGCCTGTGGCACCGGTTCTTTCCCCTGTCCCCACGCGCCTTGCTGGCCGATCTGCTGGCGGCCCTCCAAGGCCGGCTGGCCCATGCCGACCCGCAGCATTACAACGCGGTGCAGCGGCTGGCGTATCTGTTCGTGATGTTTGACAGCGTCCTGCTGGTGCTGTCCGGCCTGGTGCTCTGGAAATCCGTGCAGTTCCCGCTGCTGCGCGAACTGATGGCCGGTTATGAAGGCGCTCGTCGGGTCCATTTCTTCGCCATGGCCGCACTTGCCGCCTTCGTGGCCGTTCATCTGGCGATGGTGGCGCTGGTGCCGCGCACGCTGATCCACATGATCCGCGGCCGCTAAGGAGAGCACACCATGACCGCTCAACCCACACCCATCACATCCACTTGGCGCATCGACGGCGATGCCGTTCTGAAGGAAGCCGTGCAACGCATCGGCCAGACCGCGCGACGCGATTTCCTGCGCCGCTCGCTCACGCTGGGCGGCCTGGCCATGCTCAGCGGTTGTTCGCTGGTTGATGAAACCAGCGTTGAAACGGCACTGACCAGGATCTCGCGCCTGAACGACGACGTACAAGGCTGGCTGTTTGATCCCAACCGGCTGGCGCCGACCTACCCCGAGTCGATGATCACGCGCCCGTTTCCCTTCAACGCCTATTACGGCGAAGACGAAGTCCGGGCCGTCGAGGAAAGCAGCTACCGCCTTGAAGTGACGGGCCTGGTCGCCGACAAGCGCAAATGGACGCTCGCCGAGCTGCGCGCCATGCCGCAGACCGACCAGGTCACCCGCCACATTTGCGTGGAAGGCTGGAGCGCCATTGGCAAGTGGGGCGGCGTGTCATTCGGCAGCTTTCTGCGCCAGGTGGGCGCCGACCTCAGTGCCAAGTACGTGGGCTTCAAATGTGCCGACGACTATTTCACCAGCATCGACATGCCCACGGCACTGCATCCGCAAACCGTGCTGGCGCTGACCTACGACGGCCAGCCCTTGCCGCCCAAGTACGGCTTCCCCATGAAATTGCGCATGCCCACCAAGCTGGGCTACAAAAATCCAAAACACATTCAGGCGATTTTCGTCACGAATACCTACCCCGGAGGCTACTGGGAAGACCAGGGGTACAACTGGTTCGGAGGCAGCTGAGTGTGACAACTCGGACGCCCTGAAAAATCGGCACTAACGCCATCTCATCATCACTTCAATGGAGTTCACTATGAAAACGATCAGCTCGACCCTTTTGGCCGTTACCCTGCTGCTGGCCGGCAGCGGTACCTTTGCGCAAGATGCGATGAAGAAGGACAGCATGGCCAAGGATGCCATGACGAAAGACACCATGGCCAAAGACGCGATGGGCAAGGACAGCATGAAAAAAGACACCATGGCCAAGGACAGCATGGCGAAAGACAACATGAAAAAGGACAGCATGGCCAAGGACGCCATGGGCAAGGATGCGATGAAGAAATAAGTCTGTCAGGCAAGGGGCCGGAGCAAGCCGTTCCTCACGCGGCGAACGCTCCGCCGCCCCCTTGCCCCGCCCGGCCTACTTGGTGAGCGGCTTGCAGCGGCTGGCCTGTGCCGGTTCGCAACCCCCAGTGCAGACGGCTTGGGAATACCGATCGAGCGCTGCGCTGCCCCGCGGCTCGGTTGAGCACATTACATTGCCATCGCGCTCCATCACGCAGCGCCCGACGCCGCAGACCGCGGCGCCGTAGCGGTCCAGCACGGCATCGCCGCCGCTGCCGGAACAATGGGGGTCGCCATAACGGTCGTTGACGCAGCGGCTCTCGGCCGGCGCACACAGCGTTTCCCCATAGCGGGTGGTGACGCAGCGGGCCTCGGCCGCCAGCGGCAAGGCCAGCCCCAAGAGCAATATCGAGCACAAGTAAGACAGCGGGTGGTTCATCGTTGATTCCTTGAGCGGGCCAGCAGTTGGCAGCAAGTTATTGCTACAAATTCTATAGCTTGTCGCGCAGATGAATCAAGGTCTGGAGGCCAAAAACACCATGAACTTCACGCGGCCGCTTGCTTCAGACCGTCGATGTCCAGCTTCTTCATCTGCAGCAATGCCTGCATGACACGACGCGTTGTCGCCGGATCCGGGTGCTGCATCAGCGCCAGCAACACCGTGGGCACCACCTGCCACGACAGGCCGTAGCGGTCTTTCAGCCAGCCGCACTGCTGCGCGCGCTCGTCGCCGCCAACACCTAGTTTGTCCCAGTAGTAATCCACATCGGCTTGATCGACACAATGGATTTGCAGCGAGACTGCTTCGCTGAAGTGGAACTCCGGGCCGCCGTTCAAGGCCACAAAGGGCTGGCCGTCGAGTTCGAAGCTCACCGTCATCACCGAGCCAGCCGGCTTGCCGTGAA
Organism: Curvibacter sp. PD_MW3; assembly: GCA_002633085.1. GTDB lineage: Bacteria > Pseudomonadota > Gammaproteobacteria > Burkholderiales > Burkholderiaceae_C > Hylemonella. The sequence continues at coordinate 180,787 of NSIV01000005.1, read as the reverse complement.
TCTCTTGCCCGGCATCGGGGAAACGGCTCACGCCGGTGATGCGCGAGTTGGGGAAGATGGCCGTGTAGAACGCAGCGGCTTCTTCGGCCTGGTGGTCGAACCACAGGCAGGGGGTGATCTTGAGCGGGTTCAGCATGAGAGACCTCCTTCAGAAGGAAGACACAAGAAACGGTGCAGGCGCTCAGGCCCCGGTCTCACCAAGGGTCTGCGCCCGCGCCAGCAGCAGCTCGCGCTCGCGCAGGTTGTGCGTCAGCGTGGCGGCGTGTGCGAACTCGGCACGCGCTTCTGCCAGCCGGCCCAGCTTGGCCAGCAGGTCGCCGCGCACGCTGGGCAGCCACTGGTAGTTTTGCAGGGCGCGGTCTTCACGCAGCGCGTCGATGAGGGTTAGACCAGCGGCCGGCCCGTAGGCCATGGCCACAGCCACGGCACGGTTGAGTTCCACCACCGGCGACGGCGTGGTCTGCGCCAGCGCCTCGTAGAGCGAGGCAATGCGCACCCAGTCGGTGTCGGCAGCCTGAACGGCGCGCGCATGGCAGGCGGCAATGGCGCCTTGCAGCGCATAGGCCCCGAGCGGCTGGCCCTGGGCGGCGCACAAGGCCTCGGCCCGCGCCAGCGCCGCCAGCCCGCGGCGGATGAGCAGATGGTCCCAGCGCGTGCGGTCCTGCGCCAGCAGCAGCACGGGGCGGCCGCTGGCATCGGTGCGGGCGGCGGTGCGCGAGGCCTGCAACTCCATCAGCGCCAGCAGGCCGTGCACTTCGGGCTCGTCGGCGGCCAGTTCGGCCAGCATGCGGCCCAGGCGCAAGGCTTCGTCCACCAGGGCCGGGCGCATCCAGTCCTCGCCGGCCGTCGCTGTGTAGCCTTCGTTGAAGACCAGGTACACCACCTCCAGCACCGAGGCCAGCCGCTCGCCCAGCACGGCGCCACGCGGCAGCTCGAAGGGCACGCGCGCTTCGCGCAGGGTGCGCTTGGCACGCACGATGCGCTGCGCCAGCGTGGGCTCGGTCACCAGGAAGGCGCGCGCAATCTCGTGTGTGCTCAGGCCCGCCAGCAGCTTGAGCGTGAGCGCCGCGCGCATCTCGGCGCTGAGCACCGGGTGGCAGGCAGTGAAGATCAGGCGCAGCAGGTCGTCGCCAATCTCGTCGGCGCGCGCTGCGTCGAGCGCGTCCACGAAGTCGGGCACCACCAGTGCTTGCTGCGCCTCCAGCTCGTGGCCAATCTGCTCGAACTTGCTGCTCTGCACCTTGTCGCGGCGCAGGCGGTCGAGCGCACGGTTCTTGGCGGTGGCCATGAGCCAGGCACCGGGGTTGTCGGGCACGCCCTTGGTGGGCCAATGCTCCAGCGCCGCCACCAGCGCGTCCTGCGCCACCTCCTCGGCCTGGCCGATGTCGCGCAGCAGGCGCGCCACGGCCGCCACGATGCGCGCGGACTCGATGCGCCAGACAGCGGCAATGGCCTGGTGGGTGGCGGAGTGCATCAGGCGGCCAGGTGCTCAGGCTTGCGCCGGTGTGGCCGGACAGGCGGCCATGTCCATGTAGGCCAGCTCCCAGATGTGGCCGTCCAGGTCTTCGAAGCCGTGCTGGTACATGAAACCATGGTCTTGCGACGCACGCGGCACCGTGCCACCGGCCGCACGGGCCTTGGCCACCAGCTGGTCAACCTCGGCGCGGCTGGCACACGACAGGCAGATCAGCACCTCGGTCGTCTTGCGGGCATCGGCCAGGGGCTTGCTGGTGAAGGTCTGGCAGAAGGGTTCGGTCAGCAGCATGACGTAGATGTCGTCGCTGATCACCATGCAGGCGCCCTGCTCGTTGCTGAACTGCGGGTTGAAGCTGTAGCCCAGGGCGCCGAAGAAGGCCCTGGAGCGTGCCAGGTCGCGCACGGGCAGGTTGACGTAGATTTGCTGGCTCATGTGGGTTCTCCCTGGAGGGTGTTGCGAGTGAGTTCCGCCTGCAGACGGTCAAAGACCTGCTCATTGGCGGGCACGGCGTAGCGGGCTACCGCCTCGCGTGTGGCGGCGTCGTCGAAACACATGCGCCAACCCAGCCGGGTGCCGCCGGCCTCGTCGATCAGCGTGATGTGCAGGTGGAAGTGCGGGGCGTTCTCATGCTCCAGCACGATGCGCGCGGGCGCCTCGACGGTGTGGAACACGCTGCGGTTGGGATAGTCCTGGCCGTCGGGGCCATGCATGGTGAAGCGCCAGTGGCCACCGGGGCGGAACTCGCACAGCTCGAAGGTGTTGCGAAACCCCGCCGGTCCCCACCAGCGCGCCAGGCGCTGCGCATCGGCAAAGGCGGCCCAGAGCTGCTCGCGCGGCTGCGCGAAATGGCGGGTACTGACAATCTCGCGCGCGGCTTGCGCCGCCTCGGTTTCTGTGGATGATGTGGTCATGGTGCTCTCCCGGATATCTGATTTTTCTCGGCAATCGTCTTGAGGCTGGCCAGGCCGGCTTCGAAGTCGCGGCCGATCATGGCGTCCATGTTGATGAAGACGCCCATCAACTTGGCAACAAAGGGGCAAGCGCCCTGCATGGCCCAGGTGACTTCGGTGACGTCGCCGCGCGGCACCAGGGTGAAATCAATGGTGTTGCTGCCCTGCATGGGCGCGCGCATGTCGAGCCGCATCGTCACCTGGGCGGGGGTGCTGGCGGTGATCTCCAGGCTGCCCTCGCCCACCTCCTTGTTGCCCTTGAACTCGTAACGCGCCCCCGGGCCGGCGGCCGGACCGCGGTAGCTGCCCTGCATGGCAGGGTCTTTCTTGTCGTAGGGGTTCCAGGTGTTGAACTGATGCAGATCGTTGATGAGCGCGTGGAGCTTGTCCGGCCGCGCCTGGATGACGATGCTGCGCTGCAGGCTGAAGGTGTCGGGCCGCGTGGCGGCAAACAGCAGCAGGCCGGCCAGGGCCAGCACGGCGATGATGAGGATGCTTTTGACCATGGTGCGGCTCCTTCACTGGCCGATGCCGGCGAAGTCTTCCTCTTCGTAGAGGCGGCGCACTTCGATCTCGGCGGCCATGCCCTCGCCCACCGGGTTGGGGAAACGGCGTGTCCACTCCAGCGCCTCGTCGCGCGAGCGCACCTGGATCAGGGTGTAGCCGGCAATGAGCTCCTTGCTCTCGGTGAAAGGTCCGTCGATGACCTGGCGCGCCTTGCCGTCGTAGCGAATGCGCCAGCCCTGCGAGCTGGGTTGGAGGCCCGACGCGTCGAGCAGCACGCCGGCGCGGGCCAGCTCTTCGTGGAAGGTGCCCATCACGGCCATGAGTTCGGCCATATTGGGCGGGAAGACGCCGGCTTCAGACTGGGGCGTGGCTTTGACAATGATCATGTATCGCATATCTGCACTCCTTCATGGGGTTGGTCAGCCAAACTCTGGCTTGCATTCCCACGACGAACGAAGCGGTACGAAATCGACCACCTGGTGACTAGGTAAAAACCCTAGGCTAGCCACCCCGCCTCAAACGGCGTCCTCGTAGCACGGCCCGACGCCGCGCACTTCGACGGTGCACCACTCGGCCGCCGGGCATTGCTGGGCAATGGCCACCGCCTCGGCCCGGGTCTGGCAGTCAACCAAAAAGAAGCCTCCTACCATTTCCTTGGCTTCGGCGAAGGGGCCGTCGAGCAGCTGGGCCTGCCCGCCGCGCACCTGCACGCGCACGGCGTTGGCCTGCGAGCCGAGCGACTCGACCGCCAGCAACTGGCCGCGTGCTTGCAACTCCTCGGCAAAACGCTGCATGCGCGCATACACCTCGCGGCCTTCGGCCTCGGTACGCGTGCGCCGCTGGCCGGGCGGCTCCATCATCAGCAGCATGTAGGGCATGGAAACTCCTGGGTTGGCGGGTGGGCCCGGCCAAGTTGATTTTCAGGCCGCAAGCATATCAATGCGTGCGATGTCCCTGGCGCGGGCGGGCGGGCGGCGCCGTGCCGCTGGCCACATACAGCGTGCCCATGAGCACCGACTCCAGTTCCAGCGCCGCGCCTTGATCAAGCAGAGGTTGCCAGGGCGCGGCCAAGCGGTCGAAATTGGTGATCGACTGCGCGGCAAACATGCCCACCAGCGCGTTCCATGGCACCAACCAGGGCGCGGTCCACTTCAGGCCGGTGGCGGCGATGCGCGCGCCGGGCTTGAGGTGGTGCAGCACATGCGCCACCGCCTGCGGGTTTTGCAGGATGTCGTGCACGAGGTGGAAGAAGGCGGCGTCAGCGGCATCGGGCAAGGGCGTGTCTTCCACCGCGGCACAGATGAGTTCTACGTTGGTCCAGCCCGCCTGACTGACGCGGCTGCGCGCCAGTGCAATCATCTCGGGGCATTGGTCGACGGCGATGACGCGGCCTTGGGCACCCACAGCCTGGCGCAGCAGGTCCAGGCTCATGCCGGTGCCGCAGCCGAGATCGAGTACGCACTGGCCGGGTAACAACTGCAGCCGCTCGACCGCATGTCGGCGGATGAATTCGTAGGGGGCGAGTTGCAGGTCGTAGGAGTAGGCGCGCCAGCGGTACATGGCCCGCGAGGCATCGTGGCCGGCAGAGTGAGCTGAGTCGTCACGCATGGGCTCCTCCCAGAGCTTGGTGGCGCCTAGCCGAACAACTGTTTTACATCGATGCTTGAGCGACGCCCGACGGCATGGTACTCCTTTGCCAGCCACGCGTCTGCACAGGTGTGCCCCTGTTCCTGCAACAGGTCGAAGAACGGGCCGTGCGCCAGCAGTTTGGTGTCGGTGCGCAGCAGGGTGTCGAGCTGGCTGGCATCGATCATGTGAAAGCGCAGCTCCTGCAGGCGGCGCTCCAGCCGGCCCTTGGGTCGCAAGGCCGAGCCGGAGAACTCGGCCGCGTGCGCGAACATGCGCATCTCGCGCATGAAGTTGGCGCTGAAGGCCAGCTCGACGATGCGCGACTCGATCTCTTCCACGGTGTGCGGTATGCCTTCGCGCTTGAGCGGGTTCAGCAGCACCAGCAGGATGTCGCGCGCGGTGCAGTCGTAGGCCAGCGGGAACACCGCCGGGTTGGCGCTGTAGCCGCCGTCCCAGTAGCCTTCGCCGTCAATCTCCACCGTGCGGTGGATCTTGGGCAGGCAGGCCGAGGCCAGCAGCACATCGACCGTCAGCTCGTGCTCGCGAAACAGGCGCAGCTTGCCGGTGCTCACCTGCGTGGTGCCGATGAAGAGCTTGAACGGGCAGCGCGTGCGCAGCTGCTCGAAGTCGATCTGGCGGTTCAGCAGATCGCGCAAGGGGTTGAGGTCGAACGGGTTCAGCTGCGAGGGCGAGAAGTAGCCGGCCCAGCTGGCCAGCAGCCGGCTGGCCGGCGCCATGGTGATCACGTCGCCCTTGCGGCGCGTCAGCAGGCCCCAGGGCATCTGGCGGCCCAGTTCGTTCCAGAAGTCCGCCAGCGCCTTGCGCGCACCCTCGCGCCCGCCCTTGAGCCAGCCGTCGGCCAGCACCACCGCGTTCATGGCACCGGCGCTGCTGCCGCTGATGCCTTCGAACTGCACACGCGGGTCCGCCAACAGCGCATCGAGCACACCCCAGGTGAAGGCGCCATGCGCGCCACCGCCTTGCAGCGCCAGGTTGATCGGCCCTGATTTGCTATCAAACATATAGCTGCTCCCGCTTGTTTCATGAGGGCTAGAGGCCAGAAATGTTTATAACAGAGCCGGATGACGCCGCCAAGACCTGAACTTACGAGCCTCGCCGCAAGAGGTAGCAGGCTCAGAGCGTCGGCGGCAGAAAAGGTGGCCGCGACTCGGCGATGGCCGTATCCAGCATGTCCAGGCGGTCCTGCCCCCAGAAAGGTTCACCGTTGTAGAAGTAAAACGGCGCACCAAAGAGCTGCCGCTCGATCGCTTCCTGCGTCAAGGCATCCGACTGCGCAAAAAGCGCCGGGTCATTAGCCTGTGCGAGCAGCTCCCGCCCGTTCAGACCACTGCGATCGGCCAGGCCGACCAGGGTCTCGGGGTCTTCGATGTTGAGTTCGTCGGCCCAGACTGCGCGCAAGCTGGCATGGACAAAGGCCCCCACGTCCTGTCCGTTGCGCAGGGCCGCGAGCAGCAGTCGGTGCCCCAGAGCGGGATCGGCGGGGTAGTACTTGGGGTGCAGCACCAGGTCGATCTTGCGTTGGGCCCGCCAGCGCTGCATCTCCACCAGGCGGTAGGCTTGGCGCTGCAAGGGCCGCTCCTTCACGGGCTTGCCACCGCCGGCGGCGAACACGGCCAGCAAATCGATGGGCTTGTAGACAACATCAAGATCGTGCTTGGCCACCAGTTCCTGGAAATGCAGGCTGCCCACATAGCTCCAGAGCGAAATGAAGCTGAAGTAATAAGTGACTTGCGGTTTGGTTGTGCTCATGCTTTGGATGTCCTTCAAATCGGGGGTGGTGTGCCGGCCTCAGGCCCCCAGGTAGGCGGCCCGAACCGTGGGGTTGTTCTGCAGTGCAGACGCCAGCCCTTCGGCCACGGTGCGGCCCTGATCAATCACATAACCCCGGTCGGCCAATTCCAGGGCTGTGGCCACGTCCTGCTCGACAATCAGCAAGCTGGTGCCTGCGTCACGCACGCGGCCCAGGGTCTGGACGAGCTCGTCCACGACCTTGGGCGCCAGCCCCAGAGACAACTCATCGATCAGCAACAGCTTGGGCGAGGCCATGAGGCCGCGCGCAATGGCGCACATCTGCTGCTCGCCGCCAGAGAGGGTGGTGGCATCCTGCCGACGCCGCTCCACGAGGCGGGGGAACAATTCATACATCCGCTCAATGTCGCGTTGAATGGCGGCGCGGCCATCGGTGCGGCTGTAGGCACCGAGCAGCAGGTTGTCGTAGACGGACAGGCCAGCAAAGAGGCGGCGCCCCTCGGGCACATGTGCGATCCCCCGTGCGACACGCTCGGACGGAGACCAGCTTCGGGCATCCTGGCCGCCCCACTGCAGCGTGCCGCTCTGCACCGGCATCAGGCCCGACAGGGTGCGCAACAGCGTGGTCTTGCCGGCGCCGTTGGAACCGATCAGGCAGACGATTTCCCCCGGGCGAATGTCCAGACTCACGTCCCACAGCACCTGCACATCGCCATAGGCGACCTCCAGAGACGAGACCGAAAGCAGTGGCGGGATCGGCTTGTGTGCTGCACTCATGTGGCGGCCTCCTGTGCGCGGCGCGCATAACGCTGGCCCAGATAGGCCTCGATGACTTTCTCGTTGGCCACGACTTCCTGCGGCGTGCCGTTGGCAATCAGCTGTCCCTGGTGCAGCACCATCACGCGGGTGCAGGAGTTGACCACCACCTTCATCAGGTGTTCGATCAGCACGATGGTGACGCCGCTCGCTGCGATCTGCTGGATCAGCGACAGGGCGTGCTCCACCTCGGCCGGGTTGAGGCCGGCATTGACTTCGTCCAGAAAGAGCAGGCGCGGCTTGAGTGCCAGGCTCTTGGCCAATTCCAGCCGCTTGCGGCCGGCCAGCGTCAGGGCCGCCGCCGGCTTGTCGGCCTGGGCGTCCAGACCGCAGAAGCGCAAGTGTTCACGGGCCTGCTCGCGCGCGGCGTCCGGTGTGCGGCTGCCGCCGGCGAACAGGGCGGCAGCGGCCACGTTGTCGAGCACGCTCATGCGCGGAAAGGGCTGGACGATCTGGAAGGTGCGGGCAATGCCCAGGCGGGCGATCTGGTCGGAGCGCAGCCCGGTGATGGAGCGCCCCTCGAACCACACCTCGCCCGCGCTCATGCGGGTCACACCCGTGACGGCGTTCACCAGCGTGGTCTTGCCCGCGCCGTTGGGGCCGATGACACCCACGATCTCGCCCTGCCCCAGGGAAAAGTCGAGCTGTTGCAGCGCCGTGATGCCGCCGAAGCGCTGCGTCACGCCTTTGAGTTCGAGCAGGGCATTCATGCGTTCACCTCGCCCTGTCGGCCCAGACGGGAGCGCAACCAAACATAGGCTCTCTGCAAACGGGCGTCATGCAACCCGCCGGACAGGAACAGCACCAGCAACACCACCAAGATACCCAGCAGGCCCGCATGAAACTCCAGCACATTGCGCCAGAGCAATTCCTCTAGCCCAAGGTAGACCACGGCGCCGATGACCGGCCCGGTGACCGTGCCCACACCACCGAGCAGCGCCATGATGATGGGCTTGACGGAGAGCAGCGTGTCGAACACATCGGTCGGATCGATGTAGGTAACCCATGAGGCATAGACTGCACCGGCCGCACCTGCGATCCAGCCCGAGAGTGCAAAGGCAGTCACCTTGGCGCGGCGGGCATCGACACCGATGACCAGGGCGGCGTCCTCGTTCTGCTCAATGCAGCGCAGGGCCCAGCCCAGACGCGAGCGGTTCACGTGCCAGGAGAGCAACAGCGCGAGCACGGCCACGACAAGCATCGCAGCGAAATAGAATAGGGCGTGCTGATTCACGTTGCCGAGCTTGAGCAAAGGCAGGTTCAGCCCCATGCCACCACCGGTGAGGCTGGTCCAGGAGTTGCTGACTTCGCGCAGCACGTCGGCCACCACGAGGCTCGCGATGGCGAAATAGTGGCCGCGCAGGTGCAGGATGGCCCGGCCCAACAGGCCAGCGAAGAGGGCCACGAGGAAGGTCGCCGCCGTCCACGCCCAGCCGAAGGCCAGGCCGTGGGTCTGCAAGACGCCGGCAACATAGGCCCCCAGGCCAAAGAAGGCGGCCGTTGCGAACGAGGGGTAGCCCGCGTAACCACCGATCAGGTTCCACGACGTTGCCAGCGCAGCGTACATGCACACTGTGGTGCTCAAGCGCAGCACGTAGTTGTCGGCCTGCCAGGCCAGCAGGCCCAGCAAGGCCAGCACGGCGGGGATCACGAAGTTGCGTAATTTCATTGAAACCCCCGACGACCCAACAGCCCCGAGGGACGGAACATCAACAGACCGATCAGCAGCAGGAAAGACAAGGTGAGCGCATGCTCTGGGCCGAACGCCAGCGTGCCGAAGCTCTCGATGATGCCCAGCGCGAAGCCGCCCAGCACCACGCCCGGCACGCTCCCCAGACCACCGAGCACGCAGATCACGAAAGCCTTGCCCAGGTAGGCTCCGGAGGCCACTGGCGAAATCGGGAAGATGGCGGCCAGCAAGGCGCCGGACGCACCCGCCATGAAAGCACCCAGGCCAAAAGCCAGGGCATAGGTGTGATCGACCCGCACCCCCATGAGCGCGGCGGTCTGGCGGTCCATGCGCACAGCCACGATGGCGCGACCGAACTGGGTGGTGCGCAGCAGCAGCCAAAGCACACCCACAATGAGCAGCCCCACACCCGTGGCCAGCAGCCGGTCCACCGGCACGCCCAGCGGGCCCAAGTCCAGGATGCCCAGCGGCGGATCGAAGGTGATCTTGCGGAAATCGGCCCGGAAGAACTTGAGCATCAGGTTGTCGAGCAGCAGGTTCAGACCGAAGGTGAGCGTCAACGTCATCAGCACCGCCTCACCCATGACGCGCTTGATCAGCGTGCGCTGCAGCACGTAACCCAGGACGAAGAGCAGAAGACCGCCGAAGGGCGCGAAGACAAAGGGGTTGATGCCATAGAACTGATGAGCGAAGTAGGCCAGGTAGGCCCCAAGAATGATCAGGGAGCCGTGGAGGATGTTGACAATGTTCAACACCCCCCAGATCAGGGAGAAGCCGGCGGCGATGCAGGCATAAAGCCCGCCCAACGCCAGTCCACTCAGCAGGACTTGCAGGTAAATCACGTGAGATCCGATGCAGATTCACCCGGGGCATACGCCCCGGGGTGCCGGGCCGGGGCCCGCTTCAGTTGCCCAGGCCGGTACGGAACTGGCTGGTAGCGATGTTGGCCGGGTAGACCACGGTGACCTTGCCGTTCTGCAGCTGGTACACCGGTGGGATGTAGGAGTTCGCGATGCCGGTCTTGTCGAAGGAGATCGGCGCGAAGAAGGTCTTGAAGCCCCCCTTCTGCAACTCGGCGCGCACCGCGTCGCGCGAAGTGCTGCCGGCGCGCTCGATGGCCTGCTGGATGATCACGCCCACAGCAGCACCGGAAGCCTGGGTGAAATCCGGCTCGGTGCCGTACTTCTTGCGGAACAGCTCAACGAAGTTCTTGGTGGAGCCGAAGACGTCGTCGCTCTTGTAGTTGAGCACGGGGTGGAACCAGCTGGCGGTGGTGACGTTCTCTGCCAGCTTGCCCACGGCCTTGGCCCATTCGTCATAAGCCGGTCCGTTGATGAGCGTCAGCACCTTGGCGTCGATGCGCGCATCGGCGAGCTGCTTGCGCACCAGGATCAGGTCGTTGATATAGCCGGTGGCGACGATCCAGTCCGGCTTGGTGGCGCCCAGCTTGGCCAGCGCGGCAGCGTGGTCCAGTGTGCCGATGGCATAGCGCTCGAAATAGACCACTTCGAGGCCGCGCTTCTTGGCAGACTTCTCGAACTCCTGGGCCAGGGACAGCGGGTACAGGTCATTGCGCGCCAGGATGGCCACGCGCTTGGCCTGCGGCAGGTTGGTCTTGACCAGATCGGCAATGGGCTCGGTCAGGCTGCTGTTGTCGGTATACAAGCCAAAGAGGTTCTTGTAGCCTTGGTCAAACACCTCGGCCGACGAGGCGCTGGAGGCGATCAACGGCACACCGTTTTTCTCGGCCACCGTGCTGGCGGCCTTGGTGGCGCCAGAGCCGAAAGGCGAGAAGAGAAAGTCCACCTTGTCGTCAGTGATCAGCTTCTCGGCCAGTTGAACCGCCTTGGGCGTGCTCGACTGGTAGTCGTAGAAAAACAGCTGAACCTTGTGGCGCTCCTTGCCGACCTTGATGCCACCCTGGGCATTGACCTGATCCAGCCAGAGGTCATAACCCTGGCGTAACTTGGTGCCCTCCGGCGACAAGGCGCCGGTCAGGGGCAGCGGTGCGCCGATCTTGATGATCTGGTCAGCCGCGAAGGACGAGACAGAGGCAAGGACGGTGCCCGCAACAAGGAGTGCTTGCAACGCCAAGGAAAATTTATGAGTACGCATGATGCCCAACGGAATAATGAAAACACGATGCTAGGCGTCATGCCGTCGGAAACCAACCAACATGTTTTCATTTGCTCATGCGGAAATCATCTGTAGCAAGCGCCATGGGGTGCGCAGACAAATCCGGAATGCCTGCGCTTCGGCTCTTGCCACACGGCATCGGTCCACTCCGGGTCGCTTGTCAGCTCTCCTGCAGCAGGCTGCTCGCAATCGCCGCGGCCGCCGTGCGCGTTTCCACACCCAGCTTCTCGAAGATGTGTTCCAGGTGTTTGTTCACCGTGCGCGGACTCATGCCCAGGATGTCGGCGATGTCACGGTTGGTCTTGCCCTTGGCCAGCCAGGACAGCACCTCGGTCTCGCGCGGTGTGAGGGCCGCCCCGCTCAAACGCTTGTGCGCAGCATCCACCGCCGGCCCGGTCTGGCGCAGCAGGATCATGGTCTCGCCCGGGCCGGTCTGCCCCAGGTACTGGGCCTGCAGCTGGTTGCCATCGGGCAGCGCGGTCAGCGTCTCGCCCTGCGTGACGGCGGCCTGCAGCCAGTGCTTCAGTGGCGCCGCGTCGTCCTGCGGCCCGAGTGCCTCGTCCAGCCAGCGCATGGCCTGCGGCGAGCGCCAGGCGATGCGCCCCTGCGAATCGAGCAGCACCACGCCCAGGCCGGCCACGTCCACCGCCTCGCGTGCCAGCCGGCTGACGTGCGCGTTGCGCAGGTGGGTGGCCAGACGCGCCAGCACCTCGGGGATCTTCAGCGGCTTGACCACGTAGTCGACGCCGCCGCTGGCAAAACCTTCGACGATCTGCTCGGTCTCGGTCAGGCCGGTCATGAAGATCACCGGCACGTGCGCCCAGGCGGGCTCGGTCTTGAGGCGGCGGCACAGGGCAAAACCGTTCTCGCCCGGCATGATGGCATCGAGCAGCACGGCATCGGGCACCGCCATCTCGAAGCGCTCCAGTGCTTCGATGGCGTCGCGCGCCACCAGCACGGTGTAGCCCTCGATGGCCAGCGCATCACACAGCATGCGCAGGGTGTCGGGTGCGTCGTCCACCACCAGCACGACACTGGAGACGGCAGGCGGCATCACGGGTTCAGCTTTCATCTTCAGTTTCTTTCAGGCGTTCTATCAGGGCAGAGAAGTCAAAACGGTCCACGTGCACCACCAGGCTTTGCAGCACGTCGGCAATCGCCGGCTCCGACTCGGCGCTGCTGCGCAGCAGACTGCGCAAGCCGCTGGCGTTGCCCATGCGCGCCAGGCCGATCAGGCTGTGGCGCAGCTCATCCGGCAGCGGCAGCTTGCCGGCCGGCTCGCGTTCCGCCGGTGGCGCCTCCGGGCTGGGCAGCAGGTTGCTCTCGTGCACCCATTCCAGCTGCAGCACGCGCGCCAGCAGATCCAGCAGTTCGGACTCGATCACCGGCTTGCTCACAAAACCCTGGCAGCCGACGGCTTCCAGCAGCTCGGGCCGGTTCTCGAACGGGTCGGCCGAGACGAAAACGATCGGCAACTCGGGCCCGACGTTGCTGCGAATCAGTTGCGCGGTCTGCCAGCCGTTGAGGTCGTCCATGTTGATGTCGAGCAGCACCGCATCGGGCTTGTGCTGCTGCAGAATTTCCAGGCATTCGCGGCCGCTGGCCGCCTCGCGCATGATGAAGCCCAGCGGCACCAGCAGGCTGGCCAGCAACTGGCGCTGGATCGGCTGGTCGTCCACCACCAGCAGGGTGCGCCGCGGCGCCAGGTAGCCGACGATGGGGCGCAGGTGGCGCACCAGCTGCGCGGCCGGCGGCTCGATCTCGCGCAGGTAGAGCCGCACGGTGAAGGTGCTGCCCTGCTTGACCGCGCTGCGCAGCGTAAGTTCGCCACCCATGAGTTCGGTCAACAGGTGGGTGATGGTCAGGCCCAGTCCGGTACCCGACTCGCTGGCGCGCCGCCCGGCACTGCCGCGCTCGAACGGCATGAAGATGCGTTCCTGGTCTTGCGGTGCAATGCCGATGCCGCTGTCTTCCACCTCGAAGCGCACCACTTCGTGCCGGCAATCGACGCGAAAGACGATGCCACCGGCATCGGTGAAGCGCACTGCATTGGCCAGCAGGTTGATGAGGATCTGCCGCAGTCGCTTGGCGTCGGCCTGCACCCAGGCGGGCACGCGCCCTTGCGTCTCCAGCCGGAACGACAAGCCCTTGCCTTCGGCCTGCGGCTTCACCATGCGCGCCAGCTCCGACAGGAATTCGGCAAACGGCAGCGGCGCCATGTCCAGCCGCAGCCGGCCGGCTTCGATGCGCGCCAGGTCCAGCAGGCCGTCGATCAGCGCATGCATGTGCTGGCCGCTTTGCTGGATGGTGGTGACCGCTTCGCGCAGGCCCCCCTTCAACTCGGCATTGCGCAGCAGGATCTGCGCATAACCCAGGATGCTGTTGAGCGGCGTGCGCAGCTCGTGCGTCATGCCGGCCACATAACGCGTCTTGGCCTGGCTGGCGGCTTCGGCCACCTCCTTGGCGTTTTGCAGCGCCTCGTCGGTGCGCTGGTGGGCGTCGATTTCCTTTTGCAGCAACTGGGTCTGACGTTCGGACTCATCGTGCGCCATGCGCCGGCTTTCGTTGGCCAGAACGATCCACCAGGCCCACACTGCCGCCAACACCGCCAGCAGCGAAAAGACCTTGATGAAAGGCAGGCGCAGGACACCCACCGGCGCCTGCAGGCTTTCCTGCATGTAGACAACACCCAGCACAAACGCCAACACGGCGCACAGCGAGAGGAACACCGTGAAGTACTGGCCGACGCGGAAGTTGAAGCGGTTGTTCAGGCTGGCCGGCAAGATGGCGGCCATGGCCTGGCGCACCTGGTCTGCGACCCGCGAATGGGTCTTGCAGCGGTCGTGGCAGCGCGATTCGAGCGAACAGCACAGCGAGCAGATCGGCGCGCCGTAGGCCGGGCAACTGGCCATGTCGGTGCTCTCGAACTGGTTTTCGCACACCGAGCAGCGCACCACCTCGCCCGGCGCCCAGGGCGAGGCGTCCTTGCGCGCCAGGTAGTAGCGGCCGCCCGTGGCCCAGGCGATCAGCGGTGCGGCGACCAGGGCCGTGCCCAGCGCAATGAAGGGCGAGAAAGCGGCCGCGTACTCGCCCAGCAGCCCGGCATGGGCGGTGACGGACAGCAGCACCGCCAGCCCCATGGCGCCCAGGCCGACGGGGTTGATGTCATACAGGTAGGCGCGGCGGAACTCCACGTGCTTGGGGCTCAGGCCCAGTGGTTTGTTGATGACCAGGTCCGCCACCAGCGCACCAACCCAGGCGATCGCCACGTTGCTGTACAGGCCCAGCACCTTCTCCAGTGCACCGAAGACGCCCAGCGTCATCAGCAGCATGGCGATGATGACGTTGAACACCAGCCACACCACGCGCCCCGGGTGGCTGCGCGTGAGCCGTGCAAAGAAGTTGGACCAGGCCAGCGAGCCGGCGTAGGCATTGGTGACGTTGATCTTGACCTGCGAGATCACCACGAACAGCACAGTGAGCACCGTTGCCACGGTGGCGTCGCCCAGCGAACGCATGTAGCCGACCAGGTACATCTGCGTGGGTTCCGCCGCCTGCGCCGGCGCCGCGCCGTACTGCAGTGCCACGAAGGCCAGAAAGGCACCGCCCACCATCTTGAGCATGCCCAGCACAATCCAGCCCGGCCCGGCCGCCAGCACGCCGCCCCACCAGCGCCAGCGGTTGGCGGCGGTGCGTTCGGGCATGAAGCGCAGGTAGTCGACCTGCTCGCCGATCTGCAGCACCAGCGAGAACGCCACCGCAGCGGCAGCGCCGAACATCAGCGGCTCGAACCCGTTGCTGCCCGAGGTCAGGCCCGACAGGCCGGTGAATTCGCGGTACAGCTCGGGCTGCGCCACGGCAAACCAGACGAAGGGCCAGAACAGCAGCACAACCCACAGCGGCTGGGTCCAGGTCTGCAGGCGCGAGATGAACGTGATGCCGTACAGCACCAGCGGAATGATGATCAGTGACGACAGCACATAACACCACACCAGCGGCCAGTCGAACGCCAGCTGCAGCGCCAGCGCCATGATGGCCGCCTCCAGCGCAAAGAAGATGAAGGTGAACGAGGCATAGACCAGCGAGGTGACGGTGGAGCCCAGGTAGCCGAAGCCGGCACCGCGGGTGAGCAGGTCCATGTCCAGCCCGTAACGCGCCGCGTAGATGGCGATCGGCAAGCCGGTGAGAAAGGTGATGAGACCCATCACCAGGATGGCCCACAACGCATTGCTGAAGCCGTAATTGAGCGCGATGGCGCCGCCGATGGCCTCCAGCGCCAGGAATGACATGCCGCCCAGCGCAGTGTTGGCGACCCGGAATTCGCTCCATTTGCGTGCACTGTGCGGCGTGTAGCGCAGCGCGTAGTCCTCCAGGGTTTCGTTGGCAACCCAGGAGTTGTAGTCGCGCCGGATGCGAAAGATGCGTTGGGGTGCGTTTTTCATGCGCGCGGTTTTGGTGCATTGGTGGTCATCCCTGGTGCACATGCAAGAACCGTTCTCACTTGGCCGCTCCCCCCTGCGTACGTCGAATGACGTATGGGCGCATTTACGGGTTCTCCCTAATCTCAAGGCCGTGGTGACACCCCGTCGCCCAGCACCTGTTGCAGGTGTTCTTGGTTCCCACCTTTCATTTCAGGAGTGCTTCATGAAAAAACAGCCCGCCTCGTCCCCCGCCCACCTGGATGCCGATGCGCTTGCGCGTCGCCGCCTGCTGCAAGGCCTGGGCGCCATGTCCATGGTCGGTCTGCCCGGCCTGGCCATGGCCCAGCAGTTCCCCACCGCCAAGGTCAACACGACCAAGCTCGCCGTGACCGACACCGAGGTGGTGGTGGGCCAGCTGCACTCCTCCTCCGGCACCATGGCCATTTCGGAAACTGGTTCGATCCAGGCCGAGCAGTTGGCCATTGACCAGATCAACGCCATGGGCGGCATCCTGGGCCGCAAGATCCGCGTCATCAAGGAAGACGGCGCCTCCGACTGGCCGACCTTCGCCGAGAAGTCGAAGAAGCTGCTGGTCAACGACCACGTGGCCGCCGTCTTCGGCTGCTGGACCAGTGCCTCGCGCAAGGCCGTGCTGCCGGTGTTCGAGAAAGAAAACGGCCTGCTCTACTACCCGACCTTCTACGAAGGCCTGGAGCAGAGCAAGAACGTGATCTACACCGGCCAGGAAGCCACGCAGCAGATCATCTACGGCCTGGACTGGGGCGCCAAGGAGAAGAAAGCCAAGACCTTCTTCCTGGTCGGCTCAGACTACATCTGGCCGCGCACCTCGATGAAGATCGCACGCAAACACATCGAGACCGTGGGCAAGCTGGGCAAGGTGGTCGGCGAGGAGTACTACCCGCTGGGCAACACCAACTTCAACTCGCTGATCAACAAGATCAAGGTCGCCAAGCCGGACTGCATCTTCGCGGCCGTGGTGGGCGGCTCCAACGTGGCGTTCTACAAGCAGCTCAAGGCGGCCGGCATCACCGGTGACAAGCAGTTCCTGCTGACGCTGTCGGTGACCGAGGACGAGATGACGGGCGTGGGCGGCGAGAACTTCGCCGGCTTCTACAGCTCGATGAAGTACTTCCAGTCGCTGGACAACGAGAACAACAAGAAGTTTGTTGCCGCCTTCAAGGCCAAGTACGGCAAGGACGCCGTGATCGGCGACGTGACCCAGGCCGGTTACCTGGGCCCCTGGCTGTGGAAGGCCGCCGTGGAGAAGGCCGGCAGCTTCGACGTGGACAAGGTCGTGGCCGCCTCGCCCGGCATCGAGCTCAAGACCGCGCCGGAAGGCTACGTCAAGCTGCACGAGAACCACCACCTGTGGAGCAAGTCGCGCATCGCCATCGGCAACAAGGACGCCACCTTCAAGGTGGTGGCCGAGTCGCCCAACCTGATCGAACCCAACCCGTTCCCGAAGGGTTACCAGTAATCAGCTCGGTTGAAGGGACACAAGGTGGCGACCGCCTGGCGGTTCGGGGGTCGCCACCCCAGATTGGTACACAGACAGACAGGCAGGTGACGCCATGGAATTTTCAGAAATCCTCAACATTACCCTGATGCAGGGCTTCGCGGGACTCAGCCTGTTCTCGGTCCTGCTCCTCATGGGCCTGGGCCTGGCCATCATCTTCGGCCAGATGGGCGTGATCAACATGGCGCATGGCGAGTTCATGACCATCGGCGCCTACACGGTCTTCATGTTCTCCACGTTGGTGGAGCACCTGGCTCCCAGCTTCATGCCCTATTACTTTCCGCTGTCGATTGCGGTAGCGTTCGGCCTGGCCTTCATCGCTGGCTGGCTGGTGGAGTGGGGACTGATCCGCCACCTCTACAAGCGCCCGCTCGACACGCTCCTGGCCACCTGGGGCCTGAGCCTGGGCATCCAGCAGGTGTTCCGCACCGCCATCGGCCCCAAGGAAGTCAGCCCGACACTGCCGGAGTGGCTGATGGGCTCCTGGGCACCGCATGAGGGCTTGGACATCCCGATCAACGGCCTGTTCGTGCTCGGCCTGACCGCGCTGGTCACCGGTGCCGTGCTGCTGGCGCTCTACAAAAGCCGCTGGGGCCTGCGGGTGCGCGCCACGGTAAGCAACCGCGTGATGGCCAACGCCATCGGCATCAACACGCAAAAGACCGACCGCCTGACCTTCGCCATCGGCTGCGGCGTGGCCGGCATCGCCGGTGCGGCCTTCACCACCATCGGCTCCACCGGGCCGACCTCGGGTTCGCTCTACATCGTGGACGCCTTCCTGGTCGTGACCTTCGGCGGCGCCGCCAGCCTGCTGGGCACGGTGGCCTCGGCCTTCGGCATCGCACAGACGCAATCGATCGCCGAATTCTTCATGACCGGCTCCATGGCCAAGGTGCTGACCTTGTCCTTGATCGTGGTGATCCTGATGATCCGCCCGCAAGGCCTGTTCGCCAGCAAGGTGCGCCGCTGATCGGCCCGCAACACAACGGAGTAACACCATGAACAACCTCACGACCTGGATCAACAAAAAAGGCTTGGGCAGCGTGGCCCTGCTGGCGATGCTGCTGCTGGTGGTTTTCCCGCTCGCCTTCGACATCTTCCGTCTCAACCTGGTGGGCAAGTACCTGACCTACGGCTTCGTCGCCCTCGGGCTGGTGATGGTCTGGGGCTACGGCGGCATCCTGAGCCTGGGCCAAGGCGTCTTCTTCGGCCTGGGCGGCTACGCCATGGCCATGTTCCTCAAGCTGGAAGCGTCCGACCCCATCACCACCAAGATCCAGTCCACCCCCGGCATCCCGGACTTCATGGACTGGAACCAGCTCACCGCTCTGCCCATCTGGTGGAAGCCGTTCGAGCACCTGCCGTTCGCGCTGATCGCCGTCATCGCCATCCCCACGCTGCTGGCCTTCATCATCAGCTACGCCATGTTCAAGCGGCGCGTGGGCGGCGTGTACTTCGCCATCATCACGCAGGCCGTGGCGCTGATCCTGACGGTGCTGATCATCGGCCAGCAGGGTTTCACGGGTGGTGTCAACGGCATGACCGACCTCAAGACCCTGCTGGGCTGGGACATCCGCACCGACAGCGCCAAGTACATCCTGTACTACGTCTGCAGTGCCATGCTACTGGGCAGCGTGCTGCTGTGCCTGTGGATCCAGAAGAGCAAGCTCGGCACGCTGCTGCTGGCCATGCGCGACAAGGAAGACCGCGTGCGCTTCTCCGGCTACGACGTGGCCAGCTTCAAGGTCTTCGTGTTCTGCCTGGCCGCCGCGCTGTCGGGCATCGGCGGCGCGCTGTTCACGCTGCAGGTGGGTTTCATGTCGCCGTCCTTCGTCGGCATCGTGCCCTCGATCGAGATGGTGATCTACGCCGCCGTGGGCGGGCGCATGAGCCTGGTGGGCGCGGTCTACGGCACGCTCTTGGTGAACTTCGGCAAGACCTACTTCTCCGAGAGCTTCCCCGACCTCTGGCTGTTCCTGATGGCCGCGCTCTTCATTGGCGTGACCATGGCCCTCCCCGACGGACTGGCCGGCGTGTGGAGCCAGAAGGTCGTGCCCTGGTGGAAACGTAAGCAGGCCGAACGCCTGGCCATCCAACGCGCCGTGAAGGCTGACGCCGCCCTCGATGCCTCGGATGCACCGGCCCATACCGCCAACACCTCCCTGCCCGGCCACGTGAGCGGACAGGCCGCCTGAACCGAGTTCACCAGGAGCACACCATGAGCAATACCGACTTCGCCCTGGCCGTGGAAGACCTCACGGTCTCCTTCGACGGCTTCAAGGCCATCGACACCCTGACCCTCTACATCGACAAGAACGAGCTGCGCGTGATCATCGGCCCCAACGGCGCCGGCAAGACCACCCTGCTCGACCTGATCTGCGGCAAGACCAAGGCCAGCGCCGGCAGCATCAAGTTCAAGAACGAAGAGCTGACCACGCTGGACGAACACATCCGCGTGCGCCGCGGCATCGGCCGCAAGTTCCAGACGCCGTCCATCTACGAGAACCTATCGGTATTCCAGAACCTGGAGGTCTCCTACCCGGCAGGCCGCTCGGTGTTCGGCGCCCTGGCGTTCAAGTGCAGCGACGAGGTCAAGGCCCGCGTGCAGGTGGTGGCCGAGGACATCGGCCTGGCCGATGCGCTGGACATGGAGGCCGGCCTGCTCTCGCACGGGCAGAAGCAGTGGCTGGAGATCGGCATGCTGCTGATGCAGGACCCCGAGCTGCTGATGCTGGACGAACCGATTGCCGGCATGAGTGCGCGCGAGCGTGAACTCACCGCCGATCTGCTCAAGCGCATCTGCAAGAACCGCTCGGTGATCGTGATCGAGCACGACATGGAGTTCGTCAAGCAGATCGCGCACAAGGTCACCGTCATGCACCAGGGAAAGATCCTGGCCGAAGGCTCGATGGAAGCCGTGCAGGCCGACCCCAAGGTGATCGACGTCTATCTGGGTCATTGATTTCACAGGAGAAACACCATGCTCAAAGTCAACGACATGTTCGTGGCCTACGGCCAGAGTGAAGCCTTGCACGGCATCTCTTTTGAGGGCCGCACGAACGAAACCATCGCCATCATGGGCCGCAACGGCATGGGCAAGACCACGCTGTTCAAGGGCCTGATGGGCGTGCTGCCGCTCAAGTCCGGCCAGATCGAGGTGGCCGGCCAGGATGTCTCGAAGGACGAAAGCTACCGCCGCGTCGCCAAGGGCATTGCCTACGTGCCGCAGGGCCGCATGATCTTCCCCACCCTCACTGTGGAAGAGAACATCCAGACCGGCCTGGAGAACTCGAAAACCAAGCAGATCCCGGACGAGATCTACGCGCTGTTCCCGGTGCTGTGGGACATGCGCCGACGCAAGGGCGGCAACCTGTCGGGCGGGCAACAGCAACAGCTGGCGATTGCCCGCGCGCTGGTGACCGACCCCAAGGTGCTGCTGCTGGACGAGCCGACCGAAGGCATCCAGCCGTCCATCATCAAGGACATCGCGAAAGCGCTCAACGAGATCCGCAAGCTGCGCGAGATCACCATCGTCGTCTCCGAGCAGGTGCTGTCGTTCGCCATGGACGTAGCCGACCGGCTGTTCGTGATCGAAGGCGGCCGCCTGGTGCACGAAACGCTGCGCGCGCAGACCGATGTCAACCGCATCAAGTCCTACCTCTCGGTCTGACCCTATCCACCGATTCATCACCTATTTTTTTGTCCCTCGCCTTCAAGGAGTAGCACCATGGCTGAAACCCTCATCAAAGTCGACCTCAAGCAATCTGCTTACCAGAACGAACAGGTCCACAACCGCTGGCACCCGGATGTGCCGATGGCCTGCTGGGTCAACCCCGGCGACGACTTCATCCTGGAGACCTACGACTGGACCGGCGGCTTCATCAAGAACAACGACAGCGCGGACGACGTGCGCGACATCGACCTGTCCATCGTCCACTTCCTGTCCGGCCCGGTGGGCGTGAAGGGCGCCGAGCCCGGCGACCTGCTGGTGGTGGACCTGCTGGACATCGGCGCCAAAGACGAGAGCCCCTGGGGCTTCAACGGTTTCTTCAGCAAGAAAAACGGTGGCGGCTTCCTGACCGACCACTTCCCGCTGGCGCAGAAGTCGATCTGGGACTTCAACGGCATGTTCACCAAGAGCCGTCACGTGCCCGGCGTCGAATACGCCGGCCTGATCCACCCCGGCCTGATCGGCTGCCTGCCCGACAAGAAGATGCTCGACGCCTGGAACGCGCGCGAAGCTGAACTGCTGGCCACCGACCCGGACCGTGTGCCCGGCCTGGCCAACCCGCCCTTTGCCGCCACCGCCCACATGGGCAAGCTCAGCGGCGAGGCCAAGGCCAAGGCTGCTGCCGAGGGCGCCCGCACCGTGCCGCCGCGCGAACACGGCGGCAACTGCGACATCAAGGACCTGTCGCGCGGCTCCAAGGTCTACTTCCCGGTCTATGTGGATGGTGCCGGCCTGAGTGTGGGTGACCTGCACTTCAGCCAGGGCGACGGCGAGATCACCTTCTGCGGCGCCATCGAGATGGCCGGCTGGGTGCACATGCGCGTGAACCTGATCAAGGGCGGCATGGCCAAGTACGGCATCAAGAACCCGGTGTTCAAGCCGAGCCCGATGACGCCCAACTACAAGGACTACCTGATCTTCGAAGGCATCTCGGTCGACGAGCAAGGCAAGCAGCATTACCTGGACGTCAACGTCGCCTACCGCCAAGCCTGCCTGAACGCCATCGAGTACCTGAAGAAGTTCGGCTACAGCGGCGCCCAGGCTTATTCCATCCTGGGTACGGCACCGGTACAGGGCCACATCAGCGGCGTGGTGGACGTGCCCAACGCCTGCGCCACGCTCTGGCTACCGACCGAGATCTTCGAGTTCGACATCAACCCGACGGCCGCCGGCCCGATCAAGATGCTCGACGGCAGCGTGCAGATGCCGATCTCGCCCGACGTCAAATAAGCCGGGAGCACGCGTATGCCGACCTATGACTATGCGTGCCCGAGCTGCGGAGGGTTTGAAACCCTGCGCAGCCTGGCACAACGCAACGAGCCCTGCGCCTGCCCGGACTGCGGCACCGCCTCCACGCGTGTGTTCGTAGCCGCACCGCGTCTGGCCTGCCTGAGCAGCGAGACACGCCGCGCGCACGAGACCAACGAGCGGGCGTCCCATGCGCCGCGCTCCTCGCGGGACGGCTCGTACGGGCGGCTCAAGCACCCGGCGGGTTGTGGGTGTTGTTCCAGCGGCAGCAAACGCGGGGCCACGGTCACTGCCCCCAGTGGGGCCAAGACCTTCCCATCCAAGCGCCCCTGGATGATCAGCCATTAGGAGTTTTTCATGAATCACGGAGATATCTCGAGCAGCAACGACACCGTCGGCGTTGCCGTCGTCAACTACAAGATGCCGCGCCTGCACACCAAGGCCGAGGTGCTGGCCAATGCACGCAAGATCGCCGACATGGTGGTTGGCATGAAGACCGGCCTGCCCGGCATGGACCTGGTGATCTTCCCCGAGTACAGCACGCACGGCATCATGTACGACGCCAAGGAGATGATGGAGACTGCGGCCACCATCCCCGGCGAGGAGACCGCTATCTTTGCCGAGGCCTGTCGCAAGGCCAAGGTCTGGGGCGTGTTCTCGCTCACCGGCGAGCGGCATGAGGAGCACCCGAAGAAGGTGCCCTACAACACGCTGATCCTGATGAACGACCAGGGCGAGATCGTGCAGAAGTACCGCAAGATCATGCCGTGGACGCCGATCGAGGGCTGGTACCCGGGCGACACCACCTATGTGTCGGATGGCCCCAAGGGTCTGAAGGTCAGCCTGATCATCTGCGACGACGGCAACTACCCCGAGATCTGGCGCGACTGTGCCATGAAAGGCGCCGAACTGATCGTGCGCTGCCAGGGTTACATGTACCCAGCCAAGGACCAGCAGGTGCTGATGGCCAAGGCGATGGCCTGGGCCAACAACACGTACGTGGCGGTGGCCAATGCCGCAGGCTTCGACGGCGTCTACAGTTACTTCGGCCACAGCGCCATCATCGGCTTCGACGGCCGCACCCTGGGCGAATGCGGCGAAGAAGACAACGGTGTGCAGTACGCGGCACTGAGCAAGCACCTGATCCGCGACTTCCGCAAGAACGCGCAGTCGGAGAACCACCTGTTCAAGCTGCTGCACCGCGGCTACACCGGCAAGATCAACTCCGGCGAAGGCAACAAGGGCGTGGCGGCCTGCCCCTACGACTTCTACGCCCAGTGGGTGAAGGACCCGGAAGGCACGCAAAAGCAGGTGGAGGCCCTCACGCGCCCGATGGTCGGCACCGAAGAATGCCCGATCCCGGGCATCCCCAACCCGGCCGGCACACCGTAACGCTGGCCGCGCCTCATGGTGGTGCATGACGCACGGTCGCATGCACCACCTTATTGCGTCCTGCTTCCCGCCCGCTGTAGCGCGCCACCACCGGCCCCGTACCCGCACATGACGGATGCCTTGTGCAGCGGCACGGCTATTGCATAGCCTGCGTCAGACTCGAACGGCCACGCCATGGAACTCACGCCCCGCGTTCGGCCGGCTTTTGCGGCCGAACGGTCTGATTTTGAATTTGAAGCGAAGCGATATGGAACTAACGCCCCGTGAAAAAGACAAGCTGCTGCTGTTCACCGCCGCCCTGCTGGCCGAGCGCCGCCGTGCGCGCGGCCTCAAGCTCAACTACCCGGAGGCGGTGGCCTACATCAGTGCCGCCGTGATGGAGGGCGCACGCGATGGCAAGACCGTGGCCCAGCTCATGAGCGAAGGACGCACCCTGCTCACGCGCAACGACGTGATGGATGGCATTGCCGAGATGATCCCCGACATCCAGGTGGAAGCCACCTTCCCCGACGGCACCAAGCTCGTCACCGTGCACCAGCCCATTGTTTGATCACCCACCGACAGGAGCTCTTATGTTGCGCACCTTCCGAAAAGCTATCAAATTCATAGCGACTGGCGCATATTTGATGAGCGCCAGCATCACTTTTGCCCATGACGGCCACGGCCTGCAAGGCAGCCACTGGCACGCCACCGACCTCTGGGGTTTTGTCGTCATCGGTGTGGTGCTGGCCGTGGCCATCTGGCAAGGCCGGAAGTGAGGCCGGCATGATTCCCGGCGAATTCCTGATCGATGAGGGCGCGCACCAGCTCAACCCCGGGCGCCGCACCCTGACCCTGGTGGTGAGGAACACCGGCGACCGGCCGATCCAGGTCGGCTCGCACTACCACTTTGCCGAAACCAATGGCGCCTTGGGTTTCGACCGTACTGCTGCACGCGGCATGCGGCTGAACATCGCTTCTGGCCTGGCGGTGCGCTTTGAGCCCGGCCAGCAGCGCACGGTGGAGCTGGTGGATTACGCGGGCGACCGCATGGTGTACGGCTTTCGCGGCCTCATCCAAGGAAAAGTCTAGCTATGGCAACGATCGGGAAACGCGCTTATGCCGAGATGTTCGGCCCCACCGTGGGCGACCGCGTGCGCCTGGCCGACACTGACCTCATCGTCGAAGTCGAGCAGGACTACACACTGCGCGCCGGTGGCTACGGCGAGGAAGTGAAGTTCGGCGGCGGCAAGACCATCCGCGACGGCATGGCGCAAAGCCAGCGCAGCCGGGACGGCCACGGCATAGGCCCCTCCGGTGGCGGCGCGATGGACACGGTGCTGACCAACGCACTCATCCTCGACCACTGGGGCATCGTCAAGGCTGACATCGGACTGAAGGGTGGCCGCATCGCCGCCATCGGCAAGGCCGGCAACCCGGACACACAAACGGGCGTAGACATGGTCATCGGCCCCGGCACCGAGATCATCAGCTGCGAAGGCAACATCGTCACCGCCGGCGGCATCGACACGCACATTCACTTCATCGCGCCGCAGCAGATTGAAGAGGCGCTGTGCAGCGGCGTCACCACCATGATTGGTGGCGGCACGGGCCCTGCCACCGGCACCTTTGCCACCACCTGCACCCCGGGACCATGGAACCTGGAGCGCATGCTGCAGGCGGCCGATGCCTTCCCCATGAACCTGGGCTTTCTCGGCAAAGGCAATGCCGCGCTGCCGGGCGCTCTGCATGAGCAGATCAATGCCGGTGCCATCGGCCTCAAGCTGCACGAAGACTGGGGCACCACGCCGGCGGCCATCGACAACTGCCTGAACGTGGCGGAGGAAACCGACACCCAGGTGGCGATCCACACCGACACGCTCAACGAGAGCGGCTTCGTGGAAGACACGGTGGCCGCCTTCAAGGGCCGCACCATCCACACCTTCCACACCGAAGGCGCCGGCGGCGGCCACGCGCCCGACATTTTGAAGGTGGTGGGCGAGGCCAATGTGCTGCCCTCCTCCACCAACCCGACGCGCCCCTACACCGTCAACACGCTGGACGAGCACGTGGACATGCTGATGGTGTGCCACCACCTCGACCCGGCGATTGCCGAAGACCTGGCCTTTGCCGAAAGCCGCATCCGCAAGGAAACGATTGCGGCGGAGGACATCCTGCACGACCTGGGCGCCATCAGCATGTTCAGCTCCGACTCGCAGGCCATGGGCCGCGTGGGCGAAGTGATCATTCGCACCTGGCAGACCGCGCACAAGATGAAGCAACAACGCGGCAAGCTGCCGGGTGACAGCGAGCGGCACGACAACTTCCGCGTCAAGCGCTACATCGCCAAGTACACCATCAACCCGGCCATCGCGCACGGCATCAGCCACGAGGTGGGCAGCATCGAGGTGGGCAAGTGGGCCGACCTGGTAGTGTTCAAGCCGGCCTTCTTCGGCATCAAACCGGCGCTCATCCTCAAGGGCGGCTTCATCGCCATGGCCGCCATGGGCGACCCCAATGCCAGCATCCCGACGCCGCAGCCGGTGCACTACCGGCCGATGTTCGGCGCCTTCGGCGGCGCCATTGCGCAGACTTCGCTCACTTTCGTCTCGCAGGCCGGCATCGCGGCCGACATCGGCTCGCGGTTCGGCCTGTCCAAACGGCTGGCCGCGGTGAAAGGCATCCGCGGCATCGGCAAGAAGCACATGATCCACAACGACTACGCGCCGCGCATGGAGGTGGATGCGCAGACCTACGTGGTGCGGGCCGACGGCCAGCTGCTGACCTGTGAGCCTGCCGTGAGTTTGCCCATGGCACAACGCTACTTTCTGTTCTGACCATGCTCCAGATCTCCAAACTCATCCCGCGCGGCCAGGGCCTGGCGGCGCCGCTGCTCAAACGCGCCGCTATGGTGGAGCTTGATTGGGACGTGCGCCAGAAAAGCCGCTTTGCCGCCACTGATTCCTTAGGCCGCGAGTTGGGCATCTTCCTGCCGCGCGGCACCGTGGTGCGCGGCGGCGACGTGCTGGTGGCCGAAGACGGCTCACTCATCCAAGTGATTGCGGCACCGCAAGCAGTGCTGCGCATCACCGCCTGTACTGAGCACGGCACACCCTTCGACCTGACGCGCGCCGCCTACCACCTGGGCAACCGACACGTGCCCATTGAGCTGCAACCCGACCACCTGAAGATCGAACCCGACCACGTGCTGGCCGACATGCTGCGCGCCATGCACCTGACGGTGGTGGAACAGCAGGCCGCCTTCGAGCCCGAGGGCGGCGCTTATGCACAAGGCGGCCACAGTCATGGGCATGGCCACGCGCACGGCCATGAAGAGGCGCATGCGCACCCGCACGAGCATGCACACGACCATGACCACGACCACCCGCATGAACACCATGGCCATGGCCACGATCATGGACATGCGCACTGACACACCACTGCCGGCCGCCAGTCTGCTGCAACTGATCTGGCTCGCCTCGCCGGCACTGCCAGTGGGCGGTTTTTCCTACTCCGAAGGGCTGGAAGCCGCCGTGGATACAGCGCGAGTAGCTACAGAAAGTGAAGCAGCCGACTGGCTGGCCGACCAGCTACACCTGACACTGGCGCGCGCTGACCTGCCGGTGCTGGCACGGGCCATCAGCGCCTGGCGCGCCAACGACCAAGTCGCCCTGCGCGCACTCAACAGCTGGCTGCTGCAGACACGCGAAACCAGCGAAATTCGGGCGCAGACGGTGCAGATGGGCCGCTCGCTCCTGGAGTGGCTGCGCAACCACGACGGCATGGCGCCAGCGCAACTGCAGGCCTGCGCCGCGCTGGAGCCGAGCTACCCCATTGCCTTTGCACTGGCTGCCGCCAGCACCCAAGCCCCGGTGCGCGACTGCCTGCTGGCCTACGCCTTCGGCTGGGCCGAGAACATGATGCAGGCCGCCATCAAATCGGTGCCGCTGGGGCAGAGCGCCGGCCAGCGCATCCTGGCCCGGCTGGCGGCTGACATTCCCGCCGCCGTCGAACATGCCGGCCAGTTGCCCGAAGCCGACTGGCAAGCCTTCAGCCCGATGCTGGCCATTCTTTCCAGCCAGCACGAAACCCAATATTCACGCCTGTTCCGCTCCTGACACCATGACCCTGCACCACATCCCGAATCGCACCAAGACCCTGCCACCGCTGCGCGTGGGCATCGGCGGCCCGGTCGGCTCCGGCAAGACCACGCTGCTGGAAATGCTGTGCAAGGCCATGCGTGAGCAGTACGACCTAGTGGCCATCACCAACGACATCTACACCAAGGAAGACCAGCGCCTGCTGACGGTCAGCGGCGCGCTGCCGGCCGAGCGCATCATGGGTGTGGAAACCGGCGGCTGCCCGCACACCGCCATCCGCGAAGACGCCTCCATCAACCTGGAGGCCATCGACCGCATGCTGGCCGACTTCCCCGATGCCGACATCGCGTTCATCGAATCCGGCGGCGACAACCTGGCCGCCACCTTCAGCCCCGAACTGAGCGACCTGACGATCTACGTGATTGATGTGGCCGCCGGCGAAAAGATCCCGCGCAAGGGCGGCCCCGGCATCACCAAGAGCGACCTCTTCGTCATCAACAAGACCGACCTCGCGCCTTACGTCGGCGCCGATCTCGCCGTGATGGAAGCCGACACCCGCCGCATGCGCACCAACGCGCAAGGGCTTAAACCGTTTGTCATGACCAACCTCAAGACGCTGGCGGGGGTGGATGAGGTCGTGCGGTTCATCGAGACACGGGGGTTGTTGCAGGGTTGAGGCTAGGAGCCTGGGCTGAGCATTGGGGTCCGACGATCCGCTATCAGCCCAATACGGACGGTCGCTCGCGGTGAAAGCAGGCGCTTAACGTCTGAAGCAAGCGGATGCCGAAGGCAATCCGCCCATACACTGAATGACATGCGCGCACATCATGCGCACGACCAGCGGTCACGCTGCATCAATCTATGCAACCGCGAACGAAAGCCCTGCGCAGTCAGGTCAACACTTTGCGGCGACCGTTGCTGGCAGGCAATAAGACCTTGCCAGCCTGCTTCAACCGCGCCCGTCGCTTCTTGGCCCAGATCATCACACCCGTCACGCTGAAGGCGGCCACGGCCAGACCGCAAAACGAGATCAGCACCCGCCCCGGCACGCCGAGGATGCGGCCGGAGTGCAGAGGGAACATGGCTTGCAGGAAGATGTCGCCCGCCGTGCCACGGCCCGGCACATCGGCGCCGAGTGGTGCGCCGGTCTGGGCGTCGAAGTAGAGCCAGGGGTTGCCCAGGCCGCCGTCACCGTGGCTGTTGTCACCCTCGAACAGGCCGACACCGTAAAGGCCGAACTCGGAGGAAAGGAACACGCCGCCAGCCGGCGTGTTGAGCTGCCGGCGTTGTGCCTCCGCTTGCGCCAACACCAGCACCTGCGCCGCCGAGAGCTTGGGTTCGATGGGCTGTGCGCTCAGGGTGCGGCTGGCAAAGGGTGACGGTGTCAGCTCGGAGAACCACGCCACCACCGGGCGCATGACCTGCTCCCGCAGGTTCATCGACACCGAGGTCACGGCCAGCATCAGCACCAGCAGAAAAAGCCAGACGCCGCCCGAGCGGTGCAGGTCGAACACCAGGCGGTAGCCGCCGGTGCGCCAGCGGAAGGTGAAGGACTGGCGCCAGGCGGCCCGGTTCGGAAAGGCGATCCACAACGCGACTAGGCTGTCGAACACCCAGACGATGGCCACGATTCCCATGAACAGCGTGCCCAGCGGCAGGCCGAAGGCGTCGGGGATGTGCAGGCTGTAGTGCAGCTTGTAGAGGAAGGGCAGCAGGTTCTCGCGGTCCAGCGCCACCTTGCCCCACTCGCGCCGGCCCAGCACCTCGCCGCTGACGGGGTCGAGCGCGACCTGATTGAAGCCCAGCACATGAGGCTTGCCGCTGGCGGGGTCGGTCTTCGGGTCAACCATGAGCAGCAGGCTGTGGCCGGCTTCCACATGGAGCGGCAGGTAACGCACGCGCAGGCGCGGGTCGGCTGCTTCCAGCCGCGCCGCCAGCGTCAGCGCGTCCAGCGGCTGGCCTTCTGCCCGGGTCTGGTAGAGATGGGGGTTGAGCCATTCGTCCAGCTCGTGATCCCACGAGATCACGCCGCCGGTGGCGCCGGCCACGAACAGGAACAGGGCCGTGGCCAACCCGAACCAGCGGTGCAGCAACACGAGAATGGAACGCATGATCTTCCCCTTGCCTGGTGCTCAATAGGTCCAATTGAGCGCCACGCTGGCGTTGCGCGGCGCGCCGTAGAAGCCCTGGCCCCACGAACCCCAGTACAGGCTGTTGAGGTACTTCTCATTGGTGGCGTTGTTCAGGTTCATGGTTGCGTAGACCTTCTTGCTGATGTCGTAGCGCGCCATCAGGTTGAGCAACGCATAGGCCTTCTGCCGGATTTCGGAGCCCTGGTACCTGGCATAGGTGTCGTCCTGCCAGCTCAGGTTGCCGCCTACCTTGAGCTGCTCGAGGCCCGGTACGCGGTAGGTGGCACTCAGGCGCAGCATCTGGCGCGGCATGAAGGTGCGTGCCTCGTTGCCGGCCGGGTCCTTGATCGTCATCGTGGTGTAGCCCAGGCCGGCCTGCAGGCGTTCGCTGAGCTGCCCGGTGACATCGGCCTGCAGGCCTTGCGCGATGGCATTGATGCCGCGGTAGTAGGCGGTGCCGTCGGCGAAATTGCCACCGGCATCGGCCAGGTTGTTCTGCTCGCTGCGGAACAGGGCCACCGAAGCGTTGCCCTTGCCGCCCTGAAGTTCCTGCTTGAAGCCGATCTCGGCGCTGTTGCCCTCCACCGGCTTGAGGATCTGCCGGTTCACATCGATCTGGTACTGCGGGTTGAAGATCTCGGCATAACTGGCATAGAGTGCTTGGTCCTTGGTCAGGTCGTAGGTGGCACCGCCGTACCACGTAGCGCGCGCATGCGAGGCCCGCCGGCCCTCCCCATACGACGTGCCGTCCTGGTCGTAACTGGTCTGCCGCACACCGCCGATCAGGTGCAGGTCGTCGCTCAGGTTCAGGCGTGTTGCGGCGTGGGCTGTGTAAACCGACTGCTTGAAGTCGGCGCTGCCACCCGGTGTGCTGGCAAAAACCGGCGTGTTGGTGCTGCCGTCCCAGCGGTCCAGGTCCACGGCGGGCGGGTTCGCCGCGCCGCCTGTGACGGTGTAGTAAGACGCATCGCGGTGCTTGGCCAGGCCGGCACTCATACCCACGTTCAGCTCATGCTTGCGCCCGGCCAGGGTGTAGCTGCCGTCGGCCGTCAGGTTCAGCGTGTCCTCGCGGCTGTCCGTCGCGAACAGCGACGAGAAGCTGGACAGGCCGGTGCCGGTGGCCGGACTCGGTTGCCCCGACAGGTAATAAAGCGCGCCCCGGCTGGTGCGTTCAGTGTGCGTGAACGTGACCTTGCCCTTCCAGCCTTCGCCGAGCTCGCGGCTCAGTTCGGCAAAGGTGTTGCTGGTCGTGTTGTTCCAGTAGGTCCAGTCGGCGGCCGAGCTGGTGGAGATGTCGTAGTTGGTGCGCGTGCCGTTGGAATAGAGCATCGGCAGGGTGCCCCACATGGCGGCGGTGGACTTGCTCTCCTGCCACGTGTGCCCCAGGGCGAGCTGGGTGCCGTTGTCGAGATCGGCCTCGATCACGCCGTAGAACAAGGTCTTGTCCTGCTTGTAGCGGTCCAGGTAGGAGTCGCCCTTCTCCTTGGCCACCACGATGCGGGCGCGCACGCTGCCGTCCTCATTGAGTTTCGTGTTGATGTCGCCATCGAAGCGGACGCGGTTCCAGGAGCCGACCTTGATGGCCGCCTTGGCCGCGAAGTCGCCCAGCGTGCGCTTGCGCACGAAGTTCACCGTGGCCGAGGGGTAACCCGACGCCGTGCTCAGGCCGTTGGCGCCGTAGACCACGTCGATGCGGTCGTAGAGCGCGGTGTCCAGATCGCCATAGACATTGCCGTACATCATGGGCAGGCCCACGCCGTCGATCTGGAAGTTCGTGACGTCGAAGCCGCGCGCGGTGTAGTAGGTCCGGTCCGTCTCGACCTTTTCCACCCGTATCCCCGAGGTCACGGCCAGTGCGTCGTTAACGCTGTTGAGCCCGAAGTCATCCATCTGGCTGCGCGATACCACCGACACCGTCTGCGGCGTCTCCTTCAGGCTCAGCTTCAGGCCAGTGGCCGAACTGCTCTTGCGCGTGGTGTAAAGCCCGGTGCCCTCGGTCGGGGGCTGGTAGTCCGAATTGCCTGTCACCGTGACGGTGCCCAGGTTGACCTCCTTATCGGCGGAGGCATCGGCGGCCTGCGCGCCCGAGGCACACAGGGCGGCAACCAGGACGGCCAGGGGCTGGCGACGGAAAACAAGCGCCAAGCTTGCGCAGCTACGCATACAGAAACTCCTAAAGGCGTTAGCTGGCTGCCTCCGGAGATTCCTGGGTTGCTGGCTGGTTGATGAAAGATGTCTATTCTATTGAGAATAATTCCTATTTGCAATAGAAGGCTGGTTTTTCAGGTGCTCAAGGCCTCACAGGTGAACGGGCTGTGTACGCAGTTTCAGAGCCGAAGACCGTTTTCCGAGGCCGCGATCAGCTTGGCCAAGCGCGCTTGGCGTGTCTCGGCCCGCTTGGCACTGATGATGCGCCAGATCATCTGGTGGCGGTATCGCGGCGTTTGCGCATCGAAAAACTTCCAGGCCTTTTTGTTCTTGCGAAACAACGCCTCTTGCGCCGGCTCCAGGCTGGCGTTGTCAGCCTGCTCGTAAGCGTAGATCTTCGACTTCGTCTCGCGCCGATGTGAGTACGCCAGCAAGCCGGCTTCTGTCATCCGTCCCTCGCGCTGAAGAACATGCACTCGCCCGATGTTGATCGCGCTCCAGGTCGAGGTCGGCTTGCGGGGCGTGAACCGGATCTGGTACGCATGTTCATCAATGCGTTTGCGCACGCCATCAATCCAGCCATGGCACAGCGCCTCGTCAACCGACTCCGGCCAGCTCATGCTCGGCTGGCCACTGTCGCGCTTGTAAAAACCGACGATCAGCTCGGACTCCGTCGCCGCATGCTTGGCAAGCCAGGCACCGAACTCGGCCGCTGTCTTGAAGAAAGTGGGCATGCTATTCGTGCTCCCGGTGGCAGATGGTCTGGGCTGTTCCTTGTCCGTTCACCAGGCACCTCATGAAAGCGGATCAGGCCAGAGGCTGCAACAAGTGCGCATGCACCGCCCCGGCCTTGAGGTGGCGGTACAGCGTCAGCCTCAGCGGGGTAAGTTGTTCTTCCCCCCAGGCGCTCGGCGCCTCCAGGTAAATGTAGCCACCGGATGCCACGGCACGCGCGGCGGCCTGCACGGCGGCGTCGAACAGTTCGGCGTCGAACGGCGGATCGAGAAAAATCAGATCGGCACTGGCCGGCGGCAATTGCTTGAGGGCGGCGATGCCGTCCCCGCGCTGCACCTGCACGGCATCGGCCTTGAGCTGCTCCTTGATCTTCTTCAGCAGGGCAATGAGCATCGTGTCCTGCTCCACCAACTGCACCTGCTGCGCGCCACGCGAGGCGGCCTCGAAGCCAAGCGCGCCGGTGCCGGCAAAGGCGTCCACACAACGCCAGCCAGTCAGATCCTGCCCGAGCCAGTTGAACAGCGTCTCGCGCACGCGGTCGGGCGTGGGGCGCAGGCCGGGCTTGTCGGCCACCGGCAGCTTGCTGCGCTTCCACTGGCCGCCGATGATGCGCACCTCGCCTGCGGCTGCGCGTGCAGAACGCGCTGGCGCGGCGCCGGGTTTCTTGGCGGCGGGCTTGTTGGGCTTGTGTTGGGTTGATGGTTTCATGGTTTGCCTCCCACCACCACTGTCACCATACGCTCGGGCTGCAGCTTGCGCGCAAAGGCGGCCTTGATGTCGGCCACCGTCACGCGCGCCACCTGCTGCGTCCAAGTGTCAAGGTAGTCCAGCGGCAAGTTGTTCCAGGCGATGTTGGCCACGTTGTCGAGCAGCTTGCGGTTGCTGTCGATGCGCAGCGCGAAGCCGCCGATGAGGTTGTCTTTCGCCGCCTTCAATTCGTCTGCGGTCGGGCCTTCGGCCACGAACTTGCGCACCACCTCGCGCGCCACCTGCACCGCCTGCGCGGCCTGGTCGGGCCGGGTTTGCAGACCCACGGTGTAGGCGCCGGCGTGCAGGCCGGGGGCGAAGTAGCTGTAGACGCTGTAGCTCAAGCCGCGCTTCTCGCGCACCTCGGTGGTCAGGCGTGAGACGAAACCGCCGCCCCCCAGGATGTAGTTGCCCACCAGCAGTGGGAAAAAGTCTGGGTCGTCGCGTTTGTAACCGGGCTGGCCGATCAGCACATGGGCCTGCGCCGAGTCGAATGGGATGTTCTGCTGCGCGGCAGCGGCCAGTGGCGCCACCTCGCCCACGGCCGGTTGCGCCTCGCAGGCGGTCATCGGCAGCCGTGCAAATAGCTGCTGCACCAGGGCATCGACCTGCGCACGCGTCACGGCGCCGACGATGCTGACCTTGGCGCGGCAGGGCTGCAGCGCGCGCGCATGCAGCGTCTGCATGTCGGTCACGCTGATGCGGGCCAGTGTTTCCTCGGTCATCTCGTAGCCATAAGGATGCGCACCATAAACCGCTTGCGCAAAGGCCCGCGCGGCCACCGTGCCAGGCCGGGTGTTGGCCTCGCGAATCGCAGCGGCCAGGCGCTCACGCTCGCGCAGCCAGACGTCTTGCGGGAAGGTGGGTTCGGCCAGCTGGCGTGACGCCAAGGCGACGGCACGGGCCAGCAGATCGGGGTAGGTGAGCGAGCGCAGCGAGAAGCTCATGCGGTCGCTGCTGGCGTTGGCCGCGAAGGCGGCACCCAGGTCGGCCCAGGCCTCGCCCAGGGCATTCTCATCCAGCGCCGGGGCGCCCTCAATCGCTCGCACGCCCTTGGTCGTCATGCCGGCGGTCACACTGGCCAGGCCGGCTTTCTCCGCCGGGTCGCGCCGGCCACCGGCGTCGAAGTCAACCTGCACATCCACCATCGGCACGGCCGGACTTTCCACCAGGTAGACCGCCACGCCGGAGGGTTGCACCCAGTGCTGGATGGGCAACGCCGCCTGCGCGGATTGCATGCCAAACAGGGCCAACGCCCCCGCAAAAACGGTGCGAACAGCTACATATTTAATAGCAAACATGAAAATTCCTCAGTGGCGACTACCGGCCGGTGCCTGGCGCCGTGGGCGATTGGGGTCGAGCGGCTGCGGCAACAGCTGCCCCACCGTGAGCTGATCGTCGCCAAAGTAACGTGCCGCCACCGCCTGCACCTGCTCGGCCGTGATGGCGCGCAGACGGGCCAGCAGGCGTTCGTTGGTATCGAGCGGCAAACCCTGCACCCAGTGACTGCCGAGTTCCTGCGCCTGGTACATCAGCGAGTCGCGCTTGTAGACCTCGCTGGCCACCCACTGGGTCTTGACGCGTTCCAGCTCGGCGGCCGAAATGCCTTCGCGTGCCACGCGCGCCACCTGTTCGCGCAAGGCGGCCTCCACCTGCGCGGTGGTTTTGCCCTTGATGGGCACGCCGTCGAGCACAAACAGCTGCGGCCCGCGGCCCGCCAGGCCATTGGAGGCGCCAGCACCATCGGCCACGCGATCCGGCCCTTGGGTGAGCGCCCGCTCCAGGCGGGCGCCGCTGTAGCCGTCGAGCACAGCGGCCAGCACCGTCAGTGCCAGGGCGTCGTCGTCCTGGGCGGTCGGCTGGTCGAGCGACTGCAGGCCCGGTACCTTGAAGGCCAGCGCCACATAGGCCTGCTCGGCCGGCGCCTTGACCTCGATGCGACGCAAGCCCGCCTGCAGCGGCTCACTGCGCGGCTTGCGCGCGGGCACGGCGCGCGCAGGAATGCGGCCATAGGTCTGTTCGGCCAGGCGCTTGACCTGCTGCACATCCACATCGCCCGCCACCACCACGGCGGCGTTGGCCGGCACGTACCAGCGGCGGTAGAAGGCGCGCGCATCGTCAGGTGTCATGGCGTCCAGGTCACTCATCCAGCCCACCACCGGGCGGCGGTAGGGCGAAGCCTGGAAGGTGGCGGCGTTGAGCGACTCGGACAGCAAGGCGCGCGGGTTGTCTTCGGTGCGCATGCGGCGCTCTTCCTTCACCACTTCCAGCTCCTTGCGGAATTCGGCGTCAGACCAGTGGTTGTTGGCAAAGCGGTCGGCCTCCAGCTGCATCACGTCACGCAGCCGGGCGGCCGGAATCTGCTGGTAGTAGCCGGTGTAGTCCTGGTTGGTAAAGGCATTCTCGCGCCCCCCCAGGGCAGCCACGCGGCGCGAGAACTCGCCCGGTTTGAGTTTGCGTGTGCCCTTGAACATCATGTGTTCCAGCACGTGGGCCACGCCGGTGGTGCCGTCCACTTCGTCCATGGCGCCCACGCGCACCCACAGCATGTGCACGGCGGTGGGGGCACGCCGGTCGGGCGCGACGATGAGTGTCATGCCGTTGGCAAGGGTGAATTGTTCGGCTTTGGCCGGTCCTTGCGCAGCGGCCGGAAGGCCCAGAAAAGCGCAGAAAACGAGGGAGAGGATGCGTTTCATAGAATTGGGGATTCTAAGAACGCCCCACATGTTCAGTTTTTTCAAGAAGAAATCCCCTGCACCGGCACCCGCCGACGCTGTAACCCCCAGTGTGACAGCTCCGGCGACGCCTGCGGCTGCCCCGGCGGCGGCGCCCGTTGCGGCACCGGCGCGGCAGTCCTGGCTCGACAAGCTCAAGTCCGGCCTGCGCAAGACCGGCTCCAGCATCACCACGGTGTTCACCGGCACGCAGATCGACGATGCGTTGTACGAGGAGCTGGAAGCCGCGCTACTGATGGCCGACACCGGCGTCAAGGCCACCGAGCACTTGCTGGAGGATCTCAAGCGCCGCGTGAAGGAGAGCAAGACCACCGAGCCGGCCGCCGTCAAGGGCCTGCTGGCCGATGCCCTGGCCGAGTTGCTGGCGCCGCTGGAAAAGCCGCTGCTGATCGGCGAACACAAGCCCACCGTCATCATGGTGGCCGGCGTCAACGGTGCCGGCAAGACCACCTCCATCGGCAAGCTCACGCACCACCTCTCCAACGAGGGCGCCACGGTGCTGTTGGCCGCGGCCGACACCTTCCGCGCCGCAGCGCGCGAACAGCTTGAGATCTGGGCCGACCGCAACCGGGTAGAGATCATCAGCCAGGAAGGCGCCGACCCGGCCGCGGTCTGCTTTGATGCGGTGAGCGCCGGCCGTGCACGCGGCAAGGACGTGGTGCTGGTGGACACCGCCGGGCGCCTGCCGACGCAGCTGCACCTGATGGAGGAGCTGCGCAAAATCAAGCGCGTGGTGCAGAAGGCCGATGAGACAGCGCCGCATGAGGTGCTGCTGGTGATCGACGGCAACACCGGCCAGAACGCACTGGCCCAGGTGCGCGCCTTTGACGACGCACTGCAACTCACGGGACTGATCGTGACCAAGCTCGACGGCACCGCCAAAGGCGGCGTGCTGGCGGCGATTGCACGCGAGCGGCCGGTCCCGGTCTATTTCATCGGCGTGGGTGAAAAGCTCGACGAGCTGGAAACCTTCAACGCGCGCGAATTCGCACAAGCCCTGCTTTCCTGAAAGTTTTTCGTATGAGCCAGAACGCACGCATTGCCCATCCGGGTCTGCGCCAGAAAGTCATGTCTGCCGAAGCGGCAGCCGCCTTCATTCAACACGGCGACCACGTCGGCATGAGCGGCTTCACCGGGGCCGGTTACCCCAAGGTGATTCCGCAGGCGCTGGCGCGCCAGATCGAGCGGGCCAACCAGGGCGGCAACCACTTCCGCATCGGCGTCTGGACCGGCGCCTCCACCGCGCCCGAACTGGACGGCGCGCTGGCCAAGGTCGGCGGCATCGAGATGCGCCTGCCCTACCAGTCGGATCCGACCTGCCGTGAGCGCATCAATGCCGGGCAGATGGACTACATCGACATCCACCTCTCGCATGTGGCGCAGTTCGTCTGGTTCGGTTTCCTCGGCAAGCTCAACGTGGCGGTGGTGGAAGTCGCCGGCATCCTGGAAGACGGCCGGCTGATTCCCGCCTCGTCGGTCGGCAACAACAAGACCTGGCTGGACCAGGCCGACAAGGTGATTCTGGAAGTCAACTCCATGCAGCCGCTGGGCCTGGAGGGCATGCACGACATCTACTACGGCACCGAATTGCCGCCGAACCGCAAGCCGATCCCGATGACCGGCCCCGGCGACCGCATCGGCGACAACTACCTGCGCTGCGACCCGGCCAAGATCGTGGCCATCGTGGAGACGCACCTGCCGGACCGCAACACCACCTTCACGCCGCCGGATGAGATGTCGCAGCGCATTGCCGGCCACATCCTGGAATTCCTGGAACACGAAGTCAAGAAAGACCGGCTGCCGCGCGAACTGCTGCCGCTGCAGTCGGGCGTGGGCAACATCGCCAACGCCGTGCTGTCGGGCCTGAACCAGGGGCCATTCGACAACCTGACCGGCTACACCGAGGTGCTGCAGGACGGCATGCTGGAGATGCTGCGCTCGGGCAAGATGCGCATGGCCTCGGCCACCGCGCTGTCGCTCAGCCCGGCAGCGATGGAAGACTTTCTGGCCAACATCGACTTCTACCGCCAGCGCATCGTGCTGCGCCCGCAGGAGATCAGCAACCACCCGGAGATCATCCGGCGCCTGGGCGTGATCTCGATGAACGGCATGATCGAGGCCGACATCTACGGCAACGTCAACTCCACCCACCTGATGGGCACGCGCATCATGAACGGCATCGGCGGCTCGGGCGACTTCGCCCGCAACGCCTACCTGTCGATGTTCATGACGCCGTCCACCGCCAAGGGCGGCGCCATCTCCTGCATCGTGCCTATGGCCTCGCATGTGGACCACACCGAACACGATGTGCAGATCATCGTCACCGAGCAGGGGCTGGCCGATCTGCGCGGCCTGGCCCCGCGCCAGCGCGCCTCGGTGGTGATCGAGCACTGCGCCCACCCCGACTTCCAGCCCGCACTGCGCGACTACGTGGCGCGCGCCGAGCGCCACGCCCTCAATGGCTTTGCCGGCATGCACACGCCGCACCTGCTGGACGAGGCGCTGTCGTGGCACAGCCGCTACGAACGCGAAGGGCGCATGTTGCCCAAGGCCTGAGACCACCCCGAGCGAACTGCACCACATGCCATCGATCTGGAAAAAACCCATCTCCGTCGAGATCCTGAGCGGGCTCATGCCCAACACGGCCGGCGCGCACCTCGGTCTCGAGTTCCTGGAAGTTGGCGACGACTTCATCGTCGGCCGCATCCCGGTGGATGACCGTACGCGCCAGCCCTATGGGCTGCTGCATGGTGGGGTGAGCGTGGTTCTGGCCGAGACGCTGGGCTCCTGCGGCGCTGCGTTCGCCGCCCCCGAAGGCCATCGGGCCGTGGGACTGGACATCAATGCAAACCACCTGCGTGGCGTGAAAAGCGGCTGGGTCACGGGCACCGCGCGGCCGGTGCACATCGGCCGCACGACCCAGGTCTGGCAGATCGACCTGCGCAACGAGGACGGCGACATGACCTGCACCTCGCGCATCACCATGGCGGTGCTGACACCCAGGGGCTGAGCCGGCCGCTTGCCGGCCAGTCCGTCTTTAGCGTAGTTGGATTTAGCGCACCACCAAGCGGCCGGCGCCGTCGGCCGTGATCTCACCGATTTCGGCAGCGGCATCAAAGCCGTGCCGGCGGAAGATCGCCAGCACCTCGTCCACCGCCGCCGGCGCACACGACACCAGCAGGCCACCACTGGTCTGCGGATCACTCAGCAACGCCTGGTCCACCGTAGCAAAGCCAGCCGGCAGCGTGACCGACGCTCCATAACCGGCCCAGTTGCGACCGGAGGCACCAGTCACCATGCCCTGCGCGGCCAAGTCGCGCACGCCTTTGAGCAAGGGCACGCGTGCCCAGTCGATCTGCACCGTGCAACTCGCGCCGCGCGCCAGTTCCAGCGCGTGGCCGGCCAGGCCGAAACCGGTGACATCGGTCAGCGCATGCACGCCATCAAGGGCGGCCAACTCCGGGCCCGGTGTGTTGAGTTGGGTGGTGGTGGCGATCATCTGCGCGTAACCGGCGGCATCCAGCGCCTCTTTTTTCAGCGCGGCCGACAGCACGCCCACACCCAGCGGCTTGCCCAGGATCAGGCGGTCGCCCACGCGGGCATCGGCATTGCGTTTCACACGCTTGGGGTGCACCAGGCCCATGGCCACCAGGCCGTAGATCGGCTCGACCGAGTCGATGGTGTGGCCACCGGCAATCGGAATGCCGGCTTCGCGGCACACCGCCTGGCCGCCGGCCAGGATCTTGCCGATGGTGTCGGTCGACAGCACGTTGATCGGCATACCAACGAGAGCCAACGCCATGATGGGTTTGCCTCCCATGGCATACACATCGGAAATGGCGTTGGTGGCGGCAATGCGGCCGAAGTCGAACGGATCGTCGACGATCGGCATGAAGAAGTCGGTGGTGGCGATCAGCGCCTGCTCATCGTTGAGCTGGTAGACGGCCGCATCGTCGGCGGTCTCGATGCCCACCAGCAACTCCGGTGGCACCGGCATGCCGACGCCACTCTTGAGGATGTCCGACAGCACGCCGGGGGCGATCTTGCAGCCGCAGCCGCCGCCATGCGAGAGCGAAGTCAGACGAGGTTCGGGCTTGGAGGAGGTGTTGGCAGTCATGGTGTGTGTATCAATTCGGTGAGCAGTGCCAGCAAGGCAGCACGCTCGGCCGCCGGCTCGAAGAGCGGCGCACGCAGACTGCATTGTGCCTGCAAGGCCGCCATCATGCTGGTGCCCGATCCCAGGCCCTCGCGGCAGCGCTGCAACAGCTCAGCCAATGCGGTCGCATCACCCCAGGGGAAGTAGCCGGCGTAGTCGTCACCCAGCATGCCGACGTTGCCGTCGATGCGCGAAGCCAGCACCGGTGTGCCGCAGCACACAGCCTCCAAAATGGCATGGGCTCCGCCTTCCATCCGGCTGGTGTGCACCAGCACATGGGCACGTTGGATGCGCCGCCGCGTCGCCTCGTGGTCGAGGCTGCCAAGCCAGCGGTAATGCGGACAGTCGGCAGCGGTCTGGCGTGCCAGCTCACCCAGGGCCGGGTTCAATGCAGCGCCAATGTGGTCGATGTGAATGTCAGCACGGTGCGTGAGCAGACGCGCGGCCTTGAACAGGGTCTCGGGGGACTTTTCTTCGCGCAGGTGCCCCACCATGACGGCACGCAGATGACGATCACTCTTGCGCAGCACGCGCCGCGCTGACGTGGACTGGAAGATGACGCGGGTCTTGTCGCGGTACTCCGGTGGCAAAGCCTGTGGCCCCTGCGCCTGCAGCACCACCAGCCGCTGCGCCAGGGCCAGTGAGCGCTGTGCGGCGGGATCCGTCTGGATGTCGCGGTACAGATCGGTGCCGGTGAGCACGACCCCCAGGCCGCGGCCCGGATGCGCCTGCGCCCACGCCTGGATCGAGGCCGCCGAACGGCGCGCATGCAGGGCCAGCAGGGCAACGGCCTCCTCGCCTTGCCCGGCCTGCCAGTCCTTGACGATGCGGGTTTGGTAGTGGCCCGCCAGCAGACGCGACCAGCGCCAGGCGGTCTGCCAGTTGCCGTTGTTGGCATCCGCCAGCGCCGGGCTGACGATGAGGACCAGGGGCTTTCTCATGCCATCAAGCTTGCGCCCAGAACACCGCAAACCAGCCGAGGGCATCGGTCCAGACCCGGGTCTGACTGAAGCCGGCTTCGCGCAACAAGGCCTCGAAGTTCGCCGCCTGGTACTTGTAGGAGTTCTCGGTGTGAATGCGCTCACCCGCTTTGAAACGACGCTCGGCCCCGGGCCAGCGCACCACAAGATCACGCAGCGCCTGCAGATGCATCTCGATGCGTGACTGCTCGGTGTTGAAGAAGGCGAGGTGCTGCCAGTCCTGCACGCGGAAGTCGCTGCCGAGCAGGCTGTTGACGTGCAGCAGCAGGTTCTTGTTGAAGGCTGCGGTGACACCCAATGCATCGTCGTAGGCCGGCTCCAGAATGTCCAGCGGCTTCACCAGGTCGACGCCGATCAGCAAGCCGCCGCCCTGGGTTACCGCGCGCACCTGGCGCAGGAAACCCAGCGCCTGCTGCGGCGTGAAGTTGCCGATGCTGGAGCCCGGGTAGAACAGCAGGCGCGGCCCAGCTCCGACCTCGGGCGGCAGTGTCAGTTCAGACGAGAAATCGAGCCCCACCCCCAGCATGTCGAGCGCTGGGAACCGACGCTGCAGACATTGCAACGCCGTGCGCAGGAACTCCACCGAGATATCCACCGCCACATAACGCGCCGGTTTCAGCAGATCAAACAGGCCTGCCGCCTTCTCGCAGTTGCCGGCCCCCAGGTCGACCAGCGTCGCACCCTGCGGCAACTGGGCCGCGATGGCGGCGCCATGCGCTGCCAGCAGGGCGGCTTCGGTGCGCGTCGGGTAGTACTCGGGCAACTCGGTGATGGCGTCGAACAGACGCGAGCCCAGCGGGTCGTACAGGTACTTGGGTGCCAGGCCGGCCTGCGGTGCCAGCAGACCGGCCGCCAGCTCGGCATGCACGACCGCACGGTCTTCCCGGTACAGCTGGACGAACTGCGGCTGGCGCATGGGGGGCGGGTTCATCCGCGGCACTATAGCCGAGCGGCCCCATTACCCCGGGCCGTATGTTATTGCCCCTGCCCGTCATCGGTGTTTGCACGGCTGGCGCACCCGCCCGGCCGGTGCGAGAATCGCCGCACAACAAAATTTGGAGGAGACCACCATGAACACCGCTGTCCATGACACGCAGGAACGCCGCGTTGACCAATTGCTGGCGCACTACAGCGAGAGCCACCGGCACGCGACCAACGAGTTGATCCACTTCATTGCCATCCCGCTGATCATGCTCAGCCTGGTCGGCCTGATGTACGCCTTGCACCCACTGGTGGCCTATGCCTTCATCGCCGCCAGCATGGTCTATTACGTGCGCCTGTCGCTGGTGTTCTTCATCACCATGCTGGCTGGCTCGGCCCTGGTGCTGGCGCTGGTGCATGCCATGGGCGAGCAGCGCCTGGTGCTGTGTGCCGGCATCTTCGTCGTGGCCTGGATCTTCCAGTTCATCGGCCACAAGCTCGAAGGCAAGAAGCCTTCTTTCTTCGAAGACGTCCAGTACCTCTGGGTCGGGCCGCTGTTCGTACTGAGCAAGCTGTTCGAGAAGGTTGGTATCCGCTGGTAAACCAGCGCGCACCTTCTTACTAAAGCGCGCCGATTTCCTGCAAGTAGCGGCGCGTGCCCGGGTGCAGCAACGCCGGTTGCGGCACATGGCGCGCAGTATTGACGGCGCGGGTCTCGCTGGCCTGTGGCAGTTCATGCGCCAGCGCCTGTTCACCCAGATGCAGGGCACGCGTGAAACGGTAGGCGATCTCGTCGTCCAGCGTGGGCCGGGCCAGGATGAAGCTCCACGAGCCGACCGATGCCAGCACCTGCGCCTGCCCCGGGTAACTGCCGGCCGCCAGTGTCTGCCGCTTCAGGAACGCATGCTTGGCGAGGATGCGGTTGATCTCCGGGTCCGACGGCACGATGAAGCGGCCACCGCCCGGTGCATTCATG
Organism: Curvibacter sp. PD_MW3; assembly: GCA_002633085.1. Classification (GTDB taxonomy): domain Bacteria; phylum Pseudomonadota; class Gammaproteobacteria; order Burkholderiales; family Burkholderiaceae_C; genus Hylemonella. The sequence continues at coordinate 137,875 of NSIV01000005.1, read as the reverse complement.
GCGGCGACGAAACCTGGCCACTGCGAGCCGCCACCCCAAAGCGCAGCCACGCGGCCATCCGCCAACATGGCCGGGCCGTCTCCTGCGCGATCAAGGTAGACCGCCTGGAAATCCTTGTCCGCATCCAGCCCCAGGCCATCGAGCACGTAACGCGCCAGGATCACCAGGCCTGAGCCTTTGGCACCGAAGGCAATACGCTGGCCCTTGAGATCGCTGATGCTGCGGTAGGGGCTGTCGGCGCGCACCACGAACATGCCGGCGGTTGAATACATGGCCGCCACCACCGACAACCTGGCCGGCGCACGGCCGATGCCGGCCAAGGCCTCATGCACGGCCTCGCCCTGCACCAGACCGAGATCGAGCTGGCCAGTTTCGAGCAGCGGGATATTTTCGGTACTGCCTTTGGTGTGGCGCGTCTGGACCTGCAGCCCGGCGTCGATGCGATGGATCGTGCGTGCCACCGCGTCGCCATAGACCGGAAAACCGCCGCCGGGCGTGGCCGTGCCCAGCGACACGACGATCGGCAACTGCGCCCGGGCCGGCAGACCGGCCAGCAAGGGCAGCAAGCAGACGGCGCGGCGAACCAGGCTGGGGGCGGTCATGCGTGCTGTCGGGTGCTTGCGTCAGAAGCAGCGCGACTTTCGGCCTGCGCGCGCACCGATGCGCGGTCGCGCCAGACGGTCAGTGCCAGCCATGCCAGCGGAATCAGCACCAGGGCATAGGACAACCAGGCGCCGTATTGACCTTCGGGGCCGTAGGGCTCGGTCGCAATGTGCCAGTAGGCGTTGTCCAGCGGCAGCACGCCGGCTTCCGTTAATTCATGGAAAGCATAGATCACCAGTTGGATGATGAAGAGACCGAGGAAGATCGTCGTCACCTGGAAGAAGCGGCCCAGGTTGATGCGGTGGCCATAACGCGACCAGCCCCAAGCCAGCATCGCCGCCAGCAGCACACCGATCAAGGCACCCATTGTCATGGCGGAGGTATCGGCTTGTCCCATGAGCGAGGTGATCATGAAAACCGTTTCCATTCCTTCACGCGTGATCATCAGTGTGGTGAAACCGGCAATGGCAAGAAACGAGGCGGCCCCGGTCTGATGTGCCGCGGCGGCCTCGATCTTGTGGCCGATGTTGCGGCTCATGTGCCGCGCCGCGCGGGTCATGTAGACCATCATGGTGATGACCAGCACGGCCGCCACCAAGGCCAGCGCCCCTTCGTACAGGGGCGTGACCACCATCTCGCGCAGCAGCACCGCAGCCGTGACGCTCAGGACCAGCGCCAGACCGGTGCCGACATAGACAGCAGGCGCCAGCGCCGTGCGCCCCGTCTTGCGCAAATAAGCCAGAGTGATGGCGACGATGAGAAAGGCTTCGATGCCTTCACGCAGGGCGATGACCAGTGTTTCCAACATAGCTGTCCAGACGGCTTCAAATAAGAATGATTCCCATTAAACAAATCTTAGGGCCAGATGTCAAGCGCCAACCCTGCCCGATTGCGCCAGATCAAAAAAAAGCCGGCCTGTTGCCAGACCGGCTTTGCGGATGTCGCGACCAGTGACTTACTGCTTGACGGCTTCCACCTGCACCACGATGCGCACGTTCTTGGGGAAGCCCCAGTCCACGCCGTAGTTCATGCCGTAGGCCGTACGGTCGATGACGGTTTCAAAATCGCCACCGCACACTTCACGCTTGAGCATGGGGCTCTGGTAGCAGTTGAACTGATTGGCTTTCAGGGTCACAGGGTTGGTCTTGCCCAGCAGGGTCAGAGTGCCGGCTACTTCGGTCACCTTGTCGCCGTTGAAGCTGAACTTGTCAGCCACGAACTTGGCGGTCGGGTGCTTGGCGATGTCGAACAGGTCGGCGCTCTGCAAGTGCTTGTCGAAGGCAGCGGTGCCGGTGTTGATGGAGGTGACGTCAATCGTCAGTTCCACCTTGCCGCTCTTGCCGGCTTTGTCGAACTGCACCGAGCCTTCTTTCTTGTCGAAGCGGCCGCGGTTGACCGAGGCTCCGAAGTGGCTGATCTCAAAGGTCGCGAAGGTGTGGGTCGGGTCGATGGCGTAGGAAGCCGTCTGGGCTTGGGCAGCGCCCGCCAGCAGGGTAGCTGCAGCAACGACAGCAAAAGCGAACTTGGATTTGCGCATGGGAAAGACTCCTCGTTTGAAGGGTTGAAAAAATGATTACAGCTTGCCCACGCCGGTGAGCGCAAGCTTGAACTTGACCTGCACGTCGTCGGCCACCATGGAGGTGTCAGACCACTCGTTCTCGCCGATCTTGAAAGCCAGGCGCTTGAGCGAGAAGGTGCCCGTGGCCGTGGTGGCTGCGCCGTTCTGCGTCAGCGTCACCGGCACCACCACGTCGCGGCTGAAGCCCTTGATGCTGAGCTTGCCGGCCACTTCGAACTTGCCGGCCCCCAGCCCCTTGACGCTGCTGGACTGGAAGGTGGCCTGCGGGAACTTGGGCACGTTGAACCAGGTGGGCTTGGGCAATTCGGCATCGGTCTCAGGCACACCCAGCGTGGCGCTGCCGGTGTCCACCGTGAAGGCGATCTTGCTGGTGTCGGGCTTGGCGGGGTTAAAGCTGATCTGCGCGTCAAATTTCTTGAAGCGGCCTTCGACCGGCACACCCATCTGCTTGCTGACGAAGACGATCTCGCTTTGCGCCGGCACCAGTTTCTGCTGGGCCAGCACGACGCCGGAGCCGCCGAGTGCGGCCAACACCAGCAGCAGACGGGAAGCGGATTGAATGAGGTTCATGAAAACTCCTTGGGAAAATTCAACGACGGCCCGGCAACATGCGCAGGAGCAAACCGTCACGGTCGATCAACTGGTGCTTGAGCGCAGCCGCCACATGCAGCACCACCAGCGCGGCCATGGCGTAGGCACTGAACTTGTGCCAGGGCTTGATCAGTTCGGCCAGCGCCTTGTCGGCCGACACGAAGTCGGGCAAGGGCAGCACGCCGAACAACACGATGGGAAAACCGGCCGCCGAGCTGTAGGCCCAGCCCAGCAGCGGCACGGCGAAAAACAGCGCATACAACGCATGGTGCGTGCCGTGGTGGGCCCAGTGCTGCCAGCGCGGCATGGCGGCGGCCATCGCGTCGGGCAACGCCGGCGGACGGTGCGTCAGGCGCCACAGCAGGCGCAGCAACGACAGCGTGAGGATGGTGACGCCAGCCCATTTGTGCCAGTTGTAGAGCTTGAGACGCTGCGGCGAAAACGGCAGGTCGGTCATGTACAGACCGACCATGAAGAGACCGATCAGGGCGAAGCCGAGCAGCCAGTGCAGCACGATGGCCGTGCCGCTGTAACGCTCGGGAGAAGAGTGATGCGATGACATGGCGACAAGTCTAGGCTGCGATCGATGACCTGTTTTTGAATAGTGTTGTTGATTGAGTTCAAAAAAATTGAATCCATGGAGGAGACCGGATTCAAGCATGGGCAACGGGCAGCTCATTCCAACACGTCGTGTAGCGCGGGGAGCGGTGTTCCTGTTTCATTGACCACACGCGCTGCACGCCCCCCAGCCCGGCGCTGGCCACAAAGACTGTGTCCTGACCGTAGCGCTGGTTCAGGCGGTCGAGCACGTTGCTCAAGCGCGCGCCATGCCGAGGCACCGGTTCGCGCTCATCGAACCCGAGCTCGCCCTGCTGTGCCTCGCCGGTCTGCAGATCCAGCAGGAACACCCCGGCCTTGGCATAGCTGAACCCCGGCCGGTAGGCGGCACGCAAGCCCGCGAGCGCCGCACGCACGATGGCCCCCGTCTCGCCACTCGGCCGCTGCAGCGGCATCACGCTGGCGCGCGAATACTGCGGCGCCTGCCGGAACGGACTGGTGCGGATGTAGGTCATCACCTGCGCAGCCGCACCGTGCTGGCGGCGCAGCTTTTCGGCGGCGCGACTGGCGAACACAGTGACCGCCTCCTCCAGATCGGGCAACGCCGTCACCGGCTGGCCAAAAGAACGGGTCACGGCAATCTGCCGTTTGCCATGGCCGCCCTCTTCCAGCTCGATGCTGGCTGTTCCCTGCAGTTCACGCACCGTGCGCTCTAGCACCACCGACCAGCGGCGCCGGACCGTGGTGGGGTCGAGTTGCGCCAGGTCGAGCGCACTGCGGATGCCATAGGCCTCAAGCTGAGCCCCCAGCCGCCGGCCGACACCCCAGACTTCGCCCACCCGAGTCGCCGCCAGAACCGCCTGCCACGCCGAAGGTGACAGGGCACTCAGGTTGCAGACCTGCGCCAGTTGCGCCGGATAGCGCCCTGACTGATACGTGGCGGTCTTGGCAATGTGATTAGCCAGCTTGGCCAGCGTCTTGGTCGGCCCGATGCCGACGCAGCTGGGAATGCCGACCCATTGCAGCAGTTGCTCGCGCATGCGGTGGCCGCGCTGTGTCAGGTCGCCACCCACACCCGCCAGATCAACAAAGCACTCGTCGATGGAATAGACCTCCTGTTGTGCCCCCAGGGTGGCCAGCAGGCTCATCATGCGGTCGGACATGTCGCCATACAGCGCGAAGTTGGCCGACAGCGCCACCAAGCCGTGGCTCTGTACCAGCGGCCGGAGCTGGTACCAGGGCGCCCCCATGCGGATGCCCAGGGCCTTGGCCTCATTGCTGCGTGAGATGGCGCAGCCGTCGTTGTTGCTCAGCACCACCACCGGCCGGCCACGCAGGTCGGGCCGGAACACGCGTTCGCAGCTCACATAGAAGTTGTTGCCGTCGATCAGGGCGTACATGGCACAAGGCCTCAGACGGCAAATTGCCGGATGGACGCCGTGACCACACCCCAGATCTCCAGGCTCTGCCCAGGCGCCGGCACGATGTCGGGGAAAGCCGGGTTGGCGGCCTGCAGCCGCACGGCGGCACCACGCTGGATCAGGGTCTTGACCGTGAACTCGCCCTCCAGCACCGCCACCACGATCTGCCCATGGCGCGGCGGGAGGGCCCGGTCCACCACCAGGATGTCGTTGTTGAAGATGCCTGCCTCAACCATTGAGTTCCCGCGGGCGCGCAGCAGGAAAGTGGCCTGCGGGTGGCTGATGAGCTCTCGGGTCAGGTCGATCGGCTGCGCCCCCAGGTCTTCGGCCGGCGACGGAAAACCGGCCTGCACACGGCCCACCAAGGGCGGCATGCCCTGCTCCGGCATGCTCATGAAGACCGGGGAACTTTTTGGATGGATACTGATCATATGTACAGTATAGGTTCTACAAGGCATCCATGGCCGACAGGTCATCACCCTGATGGAACCCAAGGATTAGCACTCAAACCAAGAGAGTGCTAATATTAGAAATATGACGACAAGGAGTTCTGGTATGACCACTCAAACTGGAGTTTCCGCTTCCGCACTGACGGTGGCCAATCCCTGGGCGCTGGTGCCACCGCTGGGCAATCTGGACGCCTACATCACGGCCGCCAACCGCCTGCCCATGCTCACCCAAGAGGAAGAGCAGGAGTTTGCACGCAAGTTTCGCGACACCGGAGACATTGAAGCTGCCGGTAAGTTAGTGCTCTCTCACTTACGTCTGGTGGTGTCGGTTTCACGTCAGTACCTGGGCTACGGCCTGCCGCACGGCGACCTGATCCAGGAAGGCAATATCGGCCTGATGAAAGCCGTCAAGCGCTTCGACCCCGACCAGGGCGTGCGCCTGGTGAGCTACGCGCTGCACTGGATCAAGGCCGAAATCCACGAGTACATCCTGAAGAACTGGCGCATGGTCAAGGTCGCCACGACCAAGGCCCAGCGCAAGCTGTTCTTCAATCTGCGCTCCAAGAAGCAGGGCTACAAGGCCGACGCTGCTGCGGCCGATGCGGCCACCCACCGCGAGACCTTGAGCGAGTACGAAATCGACCTGATGGCACGCGAGTTGAACGTCAAACGCGAGGAAGTCATCGAGATGGAAACCCGCCTCTCGGGTGGTGACGTCATGCTCGACCCCGGTCCGGCTGATGACGGCGAGGAAGCTTATGGCCCGATCGCCTACCTGTCCGATGCCAACCACGAGCCCACCGCCATGATCGAAGCGCACCAGCGCGATGTGCTGGCCAGCGACGGCATCGCCGCCGCGTTGGAGGTGCTGGACCCGCGCAGCCGCCGCATCGTGGAAGAGCGCTGGCTCAAGGTGAACGACGACAGCTCGGGCGGCATGACGCTGCACGACTTGGCCGCTGAATACGGCGTGAGCGCCGAGCGCATTCGTCAGATCGAAGTGGCTGCCATGAAGAAGATGAAGGCCGCGCTGGCAGAATACGCCTAAGCTTCATCGCAACGCCAACCAGGCCCCTGACTTGCGAGAGTCCGGGGCTTTTTCTTTGGGAAAAACACCATGCGGCACACACGCCACCCCTTGCGACGCGCTCTTCTTTTGATAGCTATCGGCGCAACATCCACCTGGGCTACAGCCCAAAAAATTGCGCCATCTGAAGCCGCCTGGCCGAGCAAGCCACTGAAGATCCTGGTCGGCTTCCCGGCCGGCACCTCGCCCGATCTGGTGGCGCGCACCCTGGCCGAGCCGCTGTCCAAGGCGCTGGGCCAGCCGGTGATCGTCGAGAACCGGCCCGGCGCCGGCGGCAACATCGCAGCCGACCTGGTAGCCAAAGCCAAGGACGGGCACACCGTCGGCGTCATGATCAACGGCAACCTCACCATTGCCAAGCTGCTCAACCCCAAGACACCGTATGACCCCGCCAAGGATCTGGCCCCCATCAGCCTGATCAGCACCGCGCCACTGGTACTGGCCGCGCCCGTCAACGCACCGGGCAGCAGTGCGGCCGACTTCCTGGCCGCGGCCCGCGCCAGCGGCACCCAATGGAGCTACGGCTCGCCTGGTGTCGGCACGGTCGGCCACATCGGCATGGAACTGCTGAACGCCCGCATCGGCATGGCCCCGGTCCATGTGCCCTACCCCGGCTACCCGCAAGTCGTCACGGCCATGGTCGGCGGCCAGATCCAACTCTCCATGCTGCCGCCCGGCTTGGCTTTGGCGCAGGCGCGCGCCGGCAAGATCAAGGTATTGGGTGTCACCTCCGCAGGGCGCAGCACGCTGGTGCCGGACGTGCCGAGCTTGAGTGAAGTCGGTGTGAAGAACTTCCAGCTTGAGATCTGGAACGGCGTGGCCGGCCCGGCCTCCATGCCCAAGCCGGTGATCGCCAAGCTGTCCAAGCTGTTCAGCGACATCACACGCACGCCGGACGTGCGACAGAAGCTGTTCCAGCAAGGCTGGCAGGTTGTCGGGTCGTCGTCTGAAGGCCTGGCGAACCGGATGCGTGCCGACTACGCAGTGCTGGGCAAGATCATTGCAGATCGTTCCATCAAGGCAGAGTAGGTTCTTCTTGTTGCATCTTTGACCGCGCAACTGCGGCGGGCGCACATCCAAACAGACGCTGACCCATCAGTACCCCAAGCAGAAGAAAAGCGGGTCGTTATTTCTGCTGCAGCAGAAGCTTGATGTCCGAAGCCATCGCCGGCGCACCGCTGCCATAGCGGGTATACAGCCGCAAACGACCCTCGGTGTCGTAGATGTAGCTGCCCGCCGAATGGTCCATGGTGTAGCTGGTGAGCGTCTTGCCTTCGACCTTCTTGTAATAAACCTTGTAGTCCTTGGCCAGTGCGGCCAGCTTCTCGGGCGAGGCGGCGTAGAGCGCGAGGAAGGTCGGGTCGAAATTGGCCATGTAGGCCTTCAGCAACTCGGGCGTATCACGCGCCGGGTCCACCGTGACGAACAGGCCCTGCAGCTTCTCGCCATCGGCGCCCAGCAGCTTCTTGACCTCCGCCAGTTCGGTCATGGAGGTCGGGCAGACGTCCGGGCACTGGGTGTAGCCGAAGAACAGCACCACGATCTTGCCGCGGAAGTCCTGCAGGCTGCGCGTCTGGCCGTTGTGGTCGGTGAGCTGGAAGTCCTTGGCATAGTCGGCGCCGGTCACGTCGATCGCAGCGAATTGCGGCTTGCTGTCGGAACATGCACTCAAAATGCCAATTGACCCTGCCAATAATGCGCCAGACGCTATCAATTTAAGAGTGTTTCGTTTGCTCATGATGGCTCACAGCAGGTAGTGGTCAAGCAGCAATGCCGCGAACAGCACGCTCAGGTGAATCAGGGAAAAGCGGAAGGTCTTACGTGCCAGCTCGTCGGAATAGTTGCGCCAGAGCCTGAACGCATAGAGGAAGAAACCGATGCTGAGCACGACGGCCGCCACCAGGTAGAGCCAGGAACTCATGCGGTAGACGAAAGGCATCAGGCAGGCAGCAAACAGGATCAGCGTGTAGAGCAGGATTTGCAGACGCGTGAATGCGTTGCCGTGCGTCACCGGCAGCATGGGCAGGCCGGACTTGCGGTAGTCCTCCACGCGGTACAGCGCCAGTGCCCAGAAATGCGGCGGCGTCCACAAGAAGATGATGAGGAAGAGGATCAGCGCCTCGGGCCCGACGTCGCCCGTCATGGCAGCCCAGCCCAGCACCGGCGGCATGGCGCCCGAGGCACCACCGATGACGATGTTCTGCGGCGTCAGCGGCTTGAGGATCACGGTGTAGATCACCGCATAACCGACGAAGGTGGCGAAGGTCAGCCACATCGTCAGCGGGTTGACCCAGACGTACAGCAGCGCGGAGCCGGCGGCGCACAGCACGGCCGAGAACAGCAGGGTCTGCACATCGCTCAACTCGCCCTTGGCGGTCGGCCGCCAGGCGGTGCGCTTCATCTTGGCATCGATGCCTTTTTCAACAATGCAGTTGAAGGCCGCAGCGGCACCCGCCACCAGCCAGATGCCCACGCTGCCGATCAGCATCAGGCGCAACTCGGCCCAGCCCGGCAGGCCAGGCACCGCCAGCACCATGCCGATCAGGGCGCAGAACACAATGAGCTGCACCACGCGTGGCTTGGTCAGCGCATAGAACTGGCTGAACACGGAAGACAGATGGGAAAAAGATGGGACGCTCATGCAGCGATACTCGAAACAGAGGGAGAGACCGTGGCAGCCTGACCGGAAGAACGCGTTGCCGCCAGACTCCAGGTCAACACCACCACCAGGGCAGCAGCGCCGCCGGTGTGCAAGACGGCCGCCAGCAAGGGCCAGCCCAGCACCACATTGCTCAAGCCGGTCAGGAACTGCAGCAGCAACAAGGCCGCCAGCCAATTGGCGGCACGGCGCCAGCCGGCCACGGCACGCATGCGCCAGGCCAGCAGTGCCAACACGCCGAGGACGGCATAGGCCATGAGCCGGTGCACATAGTGGATGGCCGTGAGCGCAGCAAAACTGATGTGCTGACCATCGCTGCTCAGGCCCAGTTCACGCCACAGCTCGAAGCCCTGCGCAAAATTCATCTCGGGCCACCAGCTGGCCTGGCAGGTCGGAAACTCGGTGCACGCCAGCACCGCGTAGTTGGTGCTGACCCAGCCACCGAGCGCAACCTGCAGCCACAACAAGACCAGGCCCAGCCCCAGCAGGCGGCGCAGCGCAGGACGCACGGCAACGACGGCAGAAGCACGATGCAGCTGCGCATAGCGCACAGCCTGCACGCACAGCAGCGCCAGCAACAGCAGCCCCCCGAGCAGGTGCAGGGTAACGATGGCAGGAAACAGTTTCATGGTGACCGTCAGCGCACCGAACGCCCCCTGGATGCACACCCAGAGCAAGGTCAACGTGGGCCACCAGGGGTTGATGGCCGTCGGCCGGTCTTGGCGGCGACGGTCCAGCCAGCTCACGACGGCCAGCACCAGAATCAGCACGCCGACGCTGGTGGCAAGGTAGCGGTGAACCATCTCGACCCAGGCCTTGCCGTGTGTCACCGGGCCGGTGGGCATGGCCTGCTGCGCCGCCGAAATTTCGGCATGCGCCCCCACCGGGCTGGCATTGCCGTAGCAGCCGGGCCAGTCCGGGCAGCCAAGACCGGAATCCGTCAGGCGCGTGAAGGCGCCGAACAAGACCAGATCGAAGGTCAGAAACAAGGTCAGCACCGTCAAGGCCTGCAGACGGCTTGCCCGCGAGGCCTGCCGATTACGCAGCCAGACCCAGGCCAACGGCCCGAGGGCCAGCACCGCGCCCATCAGCATGAGCCAGATGACGGGCGACAGATCGTAAAGTGCTGCGGCGTTCATGTGGGCTTACCTTCCGGCCTGATCCCACGAGTTGGAGGCACGCATCAGGCGCTCCAGGTCGCGTTTGGCCTGGGCCGCAGTGGCCACATCCAGGTTGGCCGGGAAACGCATCATCAGGTTGCCCAGCGGATCAACAAGGTACAAATGCTCGGTGATGGAATGCCCCGCCGCCGCCGTCAACCAGCGATCCAGCACATCCGACGGCACGCGCAGCACCGTGGCTTCCTTCAGCCCCGGCAACAGCTCCGGCGCCACGGGCTGCGCGTCGCTGACGAGCCAGACCCGGTCAATGCGGTCCTTGTCCTTGCCCAGCCCCTCGCGCAGCTGGCGCTGCAGGTAGAGCTGCTGCACACAAGCCGCCTGGCAATTGCCACTCCCCACGCTCACCAGCAGCCACTGCCCCTTGAGCTCGGCCAGATTGACCGTCTTGCCATCCAGGCCTGTCCCCGCCTGATCGGGCAGCGGCCGCTGCGGGTCGATCAGTTCACCGAAATTGCGCCGCCCCTCCGGCCGGATCACGTAGTAGGTGAAGTAGGAGGCGACCACGGGTGCGGCACAGACCAGCAACACGGCAATCATTTTCCAGCGTCCGAGACGGGTGCGTCGCACCTCCTCTGCCATGGCCTGCCCCGGCTCAGGCAGGGAATACACAGTCAGCCCCAGCGGGTGATCGCCACCCGCATCAGACGGTTTTGCGTTGGAAGAATCTTCTGACAATTTGGAACCAGACATAAAGTACTGCAATCAGGGCACAAAGCCCAAACCATTGAAAAGCGTAGCCGTAGTGTTTGTCGACGCCGGTATTGCCGGGCGGCCAGTCGCGCGCCAGCCCATCGGCGGCGGCATCTGTCTGCTGGATCGACACGGCTGCCAGCGGCAGTCCCGTCTCGTTCCTGAACTGCGCCAGATCGAGATTCTGCCGGATCGGCCCCACCTCGGCTGCCCCCAGCTCATAGAGCTTGCCCGGCGGCGGGACAATCCGCCCCACCACGGTCACCAGCCCGGTAGGTGTCTCGACCACCGGCACGCGGCTGCGATCTTCAAAGTTGCGCGGCACCCAGCCGCGCTGCACCAGCACGGCAACATCGCTGCCTTCAAGGCGCAACGGTGTGACCACGAAGAAACCGACCCGCCCATTCATCTGGCGGTTGTCCAGGAACACCGTCCGCTCGGCCAGCCACTGCCCACGCGCCACCATGCGGCGATGCAGCAGCGCATCTGCCGCAACCTCGCCACGCAAGGTGGCGCCATCCAGCACCGGCTCCGCCAAACGTGCCTCCATGCTCGCCTGCAAGGCCTCCTTGGTCGCGGCCCGCGACAGCTGCCAGCGTCCGAGCGAAGCCGTGACGGCAACCGCCAGCAACGCCAGCAACGTGATCAACCAGAACCGGGTACGTTCATTCATACGTGCAGTCACGCGATAATCTCGCTCATGAAATACCTGATTGCTCTTGCCTTCCTGGCCATCATCGCCAGTCTGGGTTCTGCCCTGTTCTTCATGATGAAGGACGGCCGCGATGGCAAGCCCAAAAGCAGCAACATGGCCCGCGCCCTTGCTTTTAGAGTCGGCTTCTCGATCCTGATCTTTCTCTGCATCCTGATCGCCTGGAAGCTCGGCTACATCCAGCCCACCGGCATTCCTGCCGGAAAATAACCATCTCAAACAAAAACAAAAGCCGCTTCATGCGGCTTTTGTTTTTATTGCCACACCACCTGGGCGTAGCGAGCGGGATGCAGTGCTAGGCGGACGGAGCGCAGGAACCGGAACGTACCTTGGGGTACGTGAGGATTCCGAGCACCGCCCAACGACGCAATGCGCCCGCGCAGTAGCCCTTTACATCCAGTAGACGAGGATGTACAGGCCGAGCCACACCACGTCCACAAAGTGCCAGTACCAGGCCGCACCTTCGAAGCCGAAGTGGCGCTCAGCCGTGAAGTGGCCTTTTTGCAGACGCAGGGTGATGAACAACAGCATCAGCATGCCAACCAGCACGTGGAAACCGTGGAAACCGGTCAGCATGAAGAAGGTCGAGCCATAGATGCCGGACGTCAGCTTGAGGTTCAGCTCGCTGTAGGCGTGTGCGTACTCGTAGCCCTGCACGAACAGGAAGGTGATGCCCAGCAGCACGGTGATCCACATGAAGCCGATGGTCTTGCTGCGGTTGCCGTCACGCAGGGCGTGGTGGGCGATGGTGAGCGTCACACCGGAGCTCAGCAGCAGGGCGGTATTGATGGTCGGCAGCCAGAACGGGCCCATTGTCTGGAAGGGCTCGACGATACCGGCCGGCGAAGCCGTCACGCCGGCAGCCAAACTCGGCCAGACCGCCTTGAAGTCAGGCCAGAGCAAGGCGTTGTCCAGGCTGCCCAGCGCCGGCACCGAATGGGCACGTGCCCACCACAGGGCGGTGAAGAAAGCACCGAAGAACATGACTTCGGAGAAGATGAACCAGGTCATGCTCCAGCGGTAGGACAGATCGATCTTGTGACCGTACTGACCGCCTTCGCTCTCGGACACGGCATCGCGGAACCATTGGTAAAGCACCACCAGCCACCAGGCCATGCCGGCGAACAGGGAGTACTTGCCCCACTCTGCGCCATTGACCCATTGACCGGCGCCCAGGATGACGAAGAACAGGCCGATCGCAGCCATGACAGGATGGCGTGAGGGGCCGGGCACGAAGTAATACGGGGTGCCGCCGTGTGTTGTCGAACTCATTTTTGCTCCATTCCTTCCGGTTCTCTTCAATTTTTCCGATCAACGGGTCGGGCTCACTTGGCCACGACCCAGTTCACCAATGCAATCAAACTCACTACAAAAATCAACGCCCCAACAATTCCCACCACGATGATGTGAAAGGGGTTCAGGCGACCAATGTCTTCCTGAAAACTGCTGTTCTTGCGAACACCAATAAACGACCAAGCCACGGCCTTGACCGTGTGCCAGAACGAACCCTTGGGCATGCTGCTCTTGCCAGAGGGAGTCTGGCTCATGCCCCAGCTCCAGATGACAGACGGGCCACGGTCTTGCCAGGGGTCGACCCGGGCGCTGGCGGCGTCTTGCTGCCCACTTCAAAGAAAGTGTAGGACAAGGTGATGGTGGTCACGTCCTTCGACAGCTTGGGATCGATCACAAAGGCAACCGGCCATTCCTTCTTCTCACCAGGCTCCAACGTGTACTCGTTGAAGCAGAAGCACTCCAGCTTGTTGAAATGGGCCGAGGCCTGCCGCGGCGCATAGCTCGGAATGGCTTGCGCCGACATGCGGCGGTCCTGCACGTTCTGGAATTCGTACATCACGGTCGCCACCTCGCCAGGATGCACCTGAAGCGAACGCTTGGCCGGGTGAAAACTCCAGGGCCCACGCGCATTGGCATCAAACTCCACCGTGATGGTGCGGCTCATGTCGACCTGCGTATTCGCAGGCAAGCTGGCACGGCCACCCCGCATTTCGCGTTCGCCGAGCGCCAGGATGTTGATGCCCAAGGCCTCGCAGAGATGCTTGTAAATGGGGACCAGGGCGTAGCCGAAGCCGAACATGCCGGCCGCTACCACGACCAGCTTGCCCACCATCTTGACGTTTTCGGTCCGCAAGCTCATGTTGGCTGCTTACTTGCCGAGCAGGACCATCTTGGCCATGAAACCGAAGAAGAACACCAGCACCACCGACACCAGAATCAGTGCCATCTTGAGATTGGCTTTCTTTTGCTCTTGCGATTTCATGGCTTGCGCTCCAGACGATTTCGATCAGCCGATCACGCGGGTTGCCGTGGCATCCAGCTTCGGAGGGTTCTCGAAGGTATGGAACGGGGCCGGCGACGGCACTTCCCACTCGAGGCCTTCTGCGGCTTCCCAAGGCTTCTGGGCAGCCTTCTCACCCTTGCCGCGCATGGTCGGAACCACGACGAACAGGAAGAAGTAGACCTGCGCCAGACCAAAACCGAAGGCACCTACGGAGGCGATGGCATTGAAGTCAGCGAACTGCATCGGGTAGTCGGCATAACGACGCGGCATGCCGGCCAGACCCAGGAAGTGCATCGGGAAGAAGGTGATGTTGAACGAAATCAGCGACCACCAGAAGTGGATCTTGCCGCGCGTTTCGTTGTACATGACACCGGTCCACTTCGGGCTCCAGTAGTAGAAACCGGCGAACAGGGTGAACAGCGAGCCGGCCACCAGCACGTAGTGGAAGTGGGCCACGATGTAGTAGGTGTCCTGGATCTGGATGTCGATCGGGGCCACGGCCGGGATCAGGCCGGTGAAGCCGCCCATGGTGAACACGAAGATGAAGCCGATGGCAAACAGCATCGGGGTCTCGAACGTCATCGAACCGCGCCACATGGTGGCCAGCCAGTTGAAGATCTTCACGGCCGTCGGCACCGCAATCAGCATGGTGGCGTACATGAAGAACAGCTGGCCTGTCACCGGCATGCCGGTGGTGAACATGTGGTGCGCCCACACGATGAAGGACAGGATGGCGATCGAAGACGTGGCATACACCATGGAGGCGTAGCCGAACAGCTTCTTGCGGGCAAAAGCCGGCACGATCTGGCTGATGATGCCGAAGGCCGGCAAGATCATGATGTACACCTCGGGATGACCGAAGAACCAGAAGATGTGCTGGTACATCACCGGATCACCGCCACCGGCGGGGTTGAAGAAGCTGGTGCCGAAATGGCGGTCCGTCAGCGTCATGGTGATGGCACCAGCCAGCACCGGCATCACGGCGATCAGCAGGTAGGCCGTGATCAGCCAGGTCCAGCAGAACATCGGCATCTTCATCAGCGTCATGCCGGGTGCGCGCATGTTCAGGATCGTCACGATGATGTTGATCGAACCCATGATCGAGCTGGCACCCATGATGTGCATGGCAAAAATGCCGGCGTCCATCGAGGGGCCCATCTGCAGGGTCAGCGGCGCGTAGAGCGTCCAGCCGGCGGCAGGTGCGCCACCCGGCATGAAGAACGAACCGGCCAGCATGACACCGGCAGGAATCAACAGCCAGAAGCTAAAGTTGTTCATGCGGGCAAACGCCATGTCGGAGGCGCCGATCTGCAGCGGAATCATCCAGTTGGCGAAGCCGACGAAGGCCGGCATGATGGCGCCGAACACCATGATCAGACCGTGCATGGTCGTGAGCTGGTTGAACAGCTCAGGGTTCACCACCTGCAGGCCGGGCTGGAACAGCTCGGCACGGATCAGCAGCGCCAGAATGCCGCCGATCATCAGCATGGTGAAGCTGAACAGCAGGTACAGCGTACCGATGTCCTTGTGGTTGGTCGCAAAGACCCAGCGACGCCAGCCCGTGGGGGCGTGGTGATGGTCGTCATGGGCGTGATCGTGATGGTCTAGAACGGCACTCATCCTGATTTCCTTCTCAATACTTCTATGCGTGTGACGACTGGTTATTTGCGAGCAGTCTTGACATCAGCCGGCTGAACCAGCTGGCCGGTCTTGTTGGACCAGTTGTTCTTGGTGTAGGTGATCACAGCAGCGATCTCGGTGTCGCTGAGCTGCTTCCAAGAAGGCATGGTGCCGTTGTTCTGACCATTGAGCAGCACAGCGATCTGCTTGCTCTTGTCTTCGTCCAGCACCACAGCGGCGCCATCCAGCGGCTTGATCGGGCCAGCGCCCTTGCCGTTGGCCTGGTGGCAGGCGGCGCAGTTGGCAGCGTAGACCTTCTCGCCACGCTTGGCCAGATCGTCCAGTGTCCAGACCTTGTTCGGATCATCCGCCTTAGCGGCCAGCTTCTTCTTCTCACCGTCCACCCACTTGGAGTAGTCTTCAGCCGACAGCACCTTCACGTGGATGGGCATGTAGGCGTGTTCCTTGCCGCACAGCTCGGCACACTGGCCATAGAAGTCGCCGGTCTTCTCGGCGCGGAACCAGGTGTCGCGCACGAAACCGGGGATGGCATCCTGCTTGATACCGAAGGCCGGCACCATGAAGGCGTGGATCACGTCGTTGGCGGTGGTGATGATGCGCACCTTCTTGCCCACCGGCACCACCAGCGGGTTGTCGACCTTCAGCAGGTAGTTGTCGGTGGCCGGCGGCTTGCCCGACTCGGACATCGCGCGATGGGACGCATCCAGGGTAGACAGGAAGCCGATGCCCTCGCCCTCGCCCTTGAGGTAGTCGTAACCCCATTTCCACTGGTAACCCGTGGCCTTGATGGTCAGGTCGGCGTTGCTGGTGTCCTTCATGGCCACCACCATCTTGGTCGCCGGCAGCGCCATCAGGATCACGATGATGAAGGGAACGATGGTCCAGACGATTTCGACCGTCACGGACTCATGGAAGTTGGCAGCCTTGTGGCCCACCGACTTGCGGTGCTTCCAGATGGAATAGAACATGACGCTGAACACAGCGACAAAAATCACGGCGCACAGAATCAGCATGAACCAGTGCAGCCAGTGCAGCTCTTCAGCGATTTTGGTTGCCGGGGGGTGGAGGTTCAGCTGATTGACAGCCGGGCCGCCGGGCAGGTCATTGACAGCATGAGCCACCGTGAATGCTGCCGTGCCAGCCCATGCACTTGCCGCGAGCAGCAGTGAAGTCAATTTATTAGAAATGCTCTTCATCATGTTCACTTCTTCAATGTCTTAATTAATCCAAGACTGCCCAGGCTTGCCGGACATGCGGCTTTTTGGCCCATGCGACCGCTACCAATAAACAGCAGGCAGCAAAGCACCCGTTGAAAACCTAATTTCAGCAACTACTTATTGTAGCCCAGCGTTTTGCGTCAACCGGCAGGTGTTGATCTCGATCAAAGACTCGGCTCTTTGGGTTTGCGCTGACGCAATGTCTGCCGCATTTCTTCCAGCGACAATGCCGTCTCTGCCGCCACCGGAATGCGCGGCTGCGGCTTGAAGGCATGGCCGTAGATGATCTCGAAGGTCAGCTTCAGCCGTCCGTCCTGCGCCGGGTCGGCCAGTTGCATCAGGGCCGCCTCCAGCCGCTCGCGCCAGCCGCGACCGCGCAGGCCAGCAAAACGTTGCGGGTGCAGGTTGCGCCCCAGTTCGCGCAACTCCTGCAGCAGGCGCTGCGGTGTCTCGAACGTCAGCTCAATGCGCTCCATGTCCATCACCGGCTCGGCAAAACCGGCCTGCACCAGCATGTCGCCCCAGTCATGCATGTCGGTGAATTCATGCGACGGTGCCGGCCAGCCCAGTGCTTGGTAAAGCGTACGCAACTCGCGCAGCGTATCGGGCCCGAGGCAGGAGAACATCAGGAAACCATCGACCGCCAGCGCCTCATGCCAGCGCGCCAGCAGCGCCTGCGGATCGGCCGCCATGTGCAGCGCCATATTGGCCCACAGCATCTGTGCCGCCCCGCGCGGCGGCACCGCCCCGTAGCGCAGCCCGCCGCGCCAGCGCGCCGGATGCCACCACGGTTTAGCTATTTTTTTGATAGCATCTTGCGCAATATCTTTGTGGGACAGAGCCAGAAAACACTCTGAACCCGGGTAACGGCGCTGCAGCAGCGCCTGCGCCTGCAGGCCACCACGCAGCGGCTCCCAGTGCACCCAGGTCTGCGGTTGCCGCATGATCCAGGCCAGCCGCTCTTCCATGCGTCGCACCACTTCCTCGTGCAGCCAGGGCGAGGTGGGCAGCGGCAACCGCTGCCAGCGTGCAGCAGCCAGGGGATCGATGGTGGGAGGGCGTTCGGTGGTCATGGTCGGGTCAATAGCGTCACGAGTATATTGACTCCATGTTCCGCCGCCTGTTCGACACCGTGTCCAGTGCGCTCCCCAGCCAGTGCACGGTCTGTCATGCCTGGCCGGCCCAGCCGGTGTGCAACAGCTGCGTGACCCGTTTCGCTCAGCCACAACCGCGCTGCCAGACCTGCGCCCTGCCGCTGCCGGCCGGCCTCAGCCGCTGCGGCGCTTGCCTCAAGTCACCACCGCCACTCGATGCCTGCCTCGCCGCCGTCGGCTATGCCTATCCCTGGAGCGAACTGATCGCGCGCTACAAATTCGGCGACATGCCGGGCTGGTCCGCCTCCCTGGCCAGGCTGTTGCGCAGCATGCCCTGGGTCGAACCGGCACTGGAGGCCGCCGAACTGGTCCTGCCCGTGCCGCTGTCGCGCCAGCGCCTGCAACAGCGCGGCTACAACCAGGCCCTGGAACTGGCTCGCCACCTGGCACCGGCCAAAGCCCGCCCGGATCTGCTGCTGCGCATCCGTGACACGCCGCCGCAAAGTTCGCTGCCACGCGCCGAGCGCCTGCGCAACGTCAAAGGCGCCTTTGCCGTCGACCCGCTGCGCCAGACCGATGTGCGTGGCAAGCGTGTGGTGCTGGTTGACGACGTCATGACCAGCGGCGCTTCGTTGTTCGCTGCGGCGCAAGCCCTGCGCGATGCCGGTGCTGCCCACATCACCGGGCTGGTGTTGGCGCGTACTGAATGAAATAAAGAACGCCAGCGACAATAGGCGTATGTTCCATATCGTCCTGGTCGAACCCGAGATCCCGCCCAACACCGGCAACGTCATCCGCCTGGCCGCCAACACCGGCTGCATCCTGCACCTGATCGAACCGCTGGGTTTTTCGATGGACGACAAGCACATGCGCCGCGCCGGGCTGGACTACCACGAGTACGCCACCACCAAGCGCCACGCCAGCTGGGATGCTTTCCTCGCCAGTGAGCAGCCGCGACCGGAGCGCATGTTCGCCCTCACCACACGTGGCACGCGCGGGGTGCATGACGTGCATTTCGAACCCGGCGACTGGTTGGTGTTTGGCGCCGAGACGCGCGGCCTGTCAGAAGCCGTGCGCGGCGCGTTCGCGCCCGCGCAGCTGCTGAAGCTGCCGATGCGCGCTGGTCAGCGCAGCCTCAACCTGTCGAACGCCGTCGCAGTAACGGTGTTCGAGGCCTGGCGCCAGAACGGCTTCAAAGCAGATTAAGCCCGCTCAGGGATAACGCCGAGCGATCGATTCAGCCACGCACACCGGCTTCGGTGCACCTTCGCGCTCGATGGTGACTTCCCAGGTCATCTGCATGCCGTCGTTGTCGATCGGATCGCAAGCCAATAGCTTCATGCGCGCACGCAGCTGGCTGCCCACCGGCACCGGCGCCATGAAGCGCACCCGGTTCAGGCCGTAGTTCACGCCCATGCGCGATTCGACGATCTCCATCGTCGTCTCAAAGAACTGCGGCAGCAGCGACAGCGTGAGGAAGCCGTGCGCGATCGGGCCGCCGAAGGGGCCGGCCTTGGCCTTCTCCACGTCGACGTGAATCCACTGGTGGTCGCCCGTGGCCTGGGCGAACTGGTTGACCTGCTCCTGCGTGATGGTGAGCCAGTCGCTGACCGCGACCTCCTGGCCCACCAATGCCGGAAACTCCTTGAGGGACTGGAATGTTTTCATGCCGACCACTGTAGCGGTGGGACCCACGCGCTGGCTGTCATGCGTGCGACGCGGGGTCAAGTTCTCAGGCGTCGAGCCAGCGGCAGATGCCCTGCCATTGCTCCAGGTCCTTCTCCACCCGGCTGGGCGCCACGTCGAACAGGGTCAGGCCGTGCGCCGCCAGGTGGATGTAGTTCTGCGTGTCGCGCAGGTAGCCCAGCACCGGCAGGCCCAGGCTGTCGACGAATTCGCGCAGCTTGTCGGCGGCAATGGTACGGCCGTCCACGCGCATGCCGACAATGCCGATCTGCAAACCCGGGTGGCGGTGCTGCTGGAGCTGGTCGAGAAAGGTGCGGGTGGCGAAGATGTCGAACACGCTGGGCTGCAGCGGCACGATCACCTTGTCGGCATGGCGCAGCACGTCCTTCATGTGCGAACCCTTGAGCCCGCCGGGGGTATCGAGCACCACATGGGTGGTGCCTTTGGGCGGCTTGCCCAAGCGGTCCTCGCCCACGTCCCAGGTGGCAATCGGGCGCGCCGTAGGCGGCCGCAGGCCCAGCCACAGGCGTGAAGACTGCTGACGATCGGCATCACCCAGCATCACCTTATGGCCCTTGCTGGCAAAGTACCCCGCCACATTGGTGGACAGGGTGGACTTTCCAACCCCCCCCTTGGGATTGGCAACCACGACAACTGGCATCTCGTGCTCCTTGAAGTCTGACCGAGCCCTATGTTAGCGTAGGGCCATGGAACACACGCCCGGCTGGCTCAGCAGCACTCTGATTTACCTCGGCGCCGCCGTCTTCGCCGTCCCCTTGAGCAAGTACCTCGGTTTGGGTGCCATCATCGGCTACCTGGCGGCAGGCATCGCCATCGGCCCCTGGGGCCTGGGACTGGTCACCCATGTGGAGGACATCCTGCACTTCGCCGAATTCGGCGTGGTGCTGATGCTGTTCCTGATCGGCCTGGAACTGGAGCCGCGCCGCCTGTGGAGCCTGCGCCGCCCCATCTTCGGCTGGGGCAGCGCCCAGATGCTGGCCTGCAGCGCGGCCCTGTTCATGGCGCTGTATACCCTCGGCCTGGCGTCTCCCAAGCTGCTGGGCGGCTGGGAAACGGCGCTGGTCGCCGCACTGGGCTTGGCGTTGTCGTCCACGGCCATCGCACTGCAGACCATGGACGAGCGCAACCTGTTGCCCACCCCCGGCGGGCAGGCCGGCTTTTCCATCCTGCTGCTGCAGGACGTGGCCGCCATCCCGATCCTGGCGCTGCTGCCGCTGCTGGGCAGCGATGGCGGGCTGTTCGCCGCCTCCGACGTATCCCCCGCGGGCCGGTTGTGGGCGGCCCTCAAGATCATTCTGGTGATCGGTTGCGTCGTGCTTGGCGGCCGCCTGCTGTTGCGGCCCCTGCTGCGCTGGATCGCGCGCAGCAAGACGCCGGAAATCTTCACCGCCGCCTCGCTGCTGCTGGTGGCCAGCATTGCCACCCTGATGCAGAAGGTCGGCCTGTCCATGGCACTGGGCGCCTTTCTGGCCGGCGTGCTGCTGGCCGAGAGCGAATACCGGCGCGAACTGGAAACCGACATCGAGCCTTTCAAGGGCCTGCTGCTCGGCCTGTTCTTCATCGCCGTCGGCATGAGCATCGACTTTGATGTGCTGCGCCGCTCGCCCGGCTTGATGGCCGCCATCGTGCTCGGCTTTCTGGCCATCAAGGGCGTGGTGATCTACAGCCTGACGGCCCTCATGCGGGTCCCCGTCCAGGAGCGGCCTGTGCTGACATTGCTGCTCGCGCAGGGTGGCGAGTTCGCCTTTGTGGTGTTCCAGACCGCCACCGGTGCCAAGGTGCTGTCGCCGGAAACCGCCTCGCTGCTGATCGGCTCGGTCGCCCTCTCCATGCTGGTGAGCCCCCTGCTGCTGGTCTGGCTCGACCGTTACTGGCTGCCCCGCCTGAACCGCAGCAATGGGCCCACCATGGCAGAAATCTCGGAGCCCCAGGATGCCCCGGTGCTCATTGCCGGCTTTGGCCGCTATGGCCAGATCATTGCCCGCGTGATGCTGGCGCAGGGCATCCCCTGCACCCTGCTGGACCATGATGCCGACATGATCGAGGCCGCACGCAGTTTCGGCTACCGCGTGTTCTATGGCGATGCCACCCGGCTCGACCTGTTGCGCATCGCCGGTGCCGCCAGCGCCCGGGTGCTGGTGGTGGCGGTGGACGATCCCGAGCAATCGCTCAAGATCGTCGACCTGGCCCGCAAACATTTTCCACAGCTGCAGATCGTGGCGCGTGCGCGCGATGTCACGCACTGGCACAAGTTGCGCGACCACGGCGTGACACTGGTTGAACGTGAGCTGTTCGAGTCCAGCCTGCGCAGTGCCCGCAGCGTGCTGGAGCTACTCGGCCACGACCCGGCCGAAGTGCGCCAAACCGCACACCGTTTCCGCCAGCACAACCGGGAGTTGTTCGAAAAAATGCGCCCGCACTACAAAGACCAGAGCAAGCTGATTGCCGTCATCAAGCAGGGGCGGCAGCAACTGGAAGAGCAGATGGCGCAGGAACGGGCACAACGCGCCGAGGCCAGCCAGGCTGGCCAAGACAAGGCCTAGACCTGGTCAGCGAAACGCATCCCACACCAGCTTGACGCCGGTGAGAAACAACCCGAGGTAGATCAGCCGGTAGAACAGCTGCTGGTTGATGCGCCGCGCCAGCCAGATACCGCTCCACACGCCGATGGGCGCCAGCGGCAGCAGCACCAGCGAGGTGGCCAGGTTGCGCCAGTCCAGCAGGCCCAGCCAGGCGTAGGGAATCCACTTCGACAGGTTAATGAAGAAGAAAAAGAAGGACAGCGTGGCCGCGAACACCACCGGCTTGAGCTTGAGCGGAATCACGTAGGCACTGATCGGCGGCCCGCCGGCATGCGCCACGAAACTGGTGAAACCCGAGGTGGTGGTGAGGATGGCACCCAGCCAGCGCGGCGGCGGTGCGCTGTCGGCCCGCGGCGGGAACAGCAGGCGTTGCGCCAGGAACAGCAGCGTGAAACCACCAACGATGCCGGCCACGATATTGGCAGCCAGCACCTTGAACAGCAACGCGCCGATGACCGTGCCCAGCAGGCCGAAGGGCAGCAGGAACTTGAGCAGACGCTTGTCGAATTCCTTGCGCAGCGCTGCAATGCCCAGCAGGTCCATCACCAGCAGCACCGGCATCAGGATGGCGGCGGCCTGCGGTACCGTCACCGCCATGGCCATCAGCGGCACGGCAAGCGAGCCGAAGCCCGCGCCGAAACCGCTCTTGCTGATGCCCAGCAACAGCACGGCGGGCACGGCCACGGCGTAAAAATACCAGTCGGTGATCAGCGGAAAGTTCATCCGCCGATTGTCGCCGCCCGCAACACCGTCTTTATCCCACCCGGGTCTTGAGCTTTTGCAGCGACACCAGCAACTCGCCGATGAACTTGGCCGTGGTCTCGTCGATCAACTCGCCCTGCTCGTTGAATTTGCTGGCGCAGTTGCTGATGAACACCTCGGGCTTGTTGACGACAAAGGCGTTCATGAACACCATCACCTGGCGCATGTGGTACTGCACACGCGCCGTGCCAACCGGGCCCGGGCTGGCGCCCATGATGGCCACCGTCTTGCCGTCGAACGGCGGCTCCGGCGGGCGCGACAGCCAGTCCAGTGTGTTCTTCAGCACACCCGGAATGGAAAAGTTGTACTCCGGGGTGACGATGAGCACCGCGTCGGCGGCGCGCACCTGCGCCTTGAGCGCCGTCACGGCCGCCGGCTCACCGGCAGCACGCACGTCGTCGTTGTACATCGGGATCTGCGAGATGTCGGCGATGGAGATCTCCATGCCGGCGGGCGCCAGTTTTTGTGCGGCGCGCAGCGCCATGCTGTTGTAGGAGCCCTTGCGCAGGCTGCCTGAAATGCCAAGAACTTTCATGACTTACCTCTTTCAAAAAATACCATCGAGTGGCCGGATCATTCGGCCTTGATGCCGATGTCGCGCACCAGCTTAGTCCAACGCTCGACATCACGCTTGACCAGGGCCTTGGTGTCGGCCGCATTCAGACTCAGGGGCTTGCCGCCGGCCTTGCGGAAAGTCTCCTGCAGATCGGGCTGGGCAATCACACGCGCCAGCTCGCTGCGCAGGCGTTCCTGCACGTCGGCTGGTGTCTTGCTCGGCACGAAGTAGCCGAACCAGGACTCCAGATCGAGCTGAGCGACACCGCTCTCGTTGATGGTCGGCACCGTTGGGTGCATGGCGTTGCGCTCGGCGCCCGAGACCGCCAGCGTCTTGACGGTGCCGCCATCCACCTGCGCCCGTGCCGTGGACGAAAGATCGAAGAACACATCGACCCGGCCGCCCAGCAGATCCTGGTAAGCGGCCTGCGCGCCGCGGTAGGGCACGTGCACCACATTCACGCCAGCCAGGTGCCACAGCGCCGCCGCCAGCACGTGCTGGCCCGAGCCGTTGCCGGCCGAGGCGTAGGTCAGCTTGCCCGGGTTAGCCTTGGCATAGGCCACCACCTCCTTGAGCGAATTGAACGGCAGGTCCTTGCGCGCCATCAGCGTGTAGCTGTAGCTCACCGCCAGCCCCACCGGCTCGAAGTCGCGCAGGCTGTCGTAGGGCAGCTTGTCGTACAGCCCCATGTTGAGTGCGATGTTGGAGACCGAGCCCATCAGCAGGGTGTAGCCGTCGGGCGCGGCCTTGGCTGCGGCGTCGGTGCCCACCAGCGTGCCGGAGCCGGGCTTGTTCTCCACCACCACACTCTGGCCCATCAGCTTGCCCAGCCGGTCGGCCAGCGCACGCGCCACAAAGTCGAAACCTCCCCCCGGCGGCTGCGGCACGATCACACGCAGCGGCCGGTTCGGGTAGGCGCCTTGCGCCCAGGCGCCGGGCGCCAGGCCGAGCAAACCCAGGGACGGCAGCGACTGCACGATGGCACGGCGCGAAAGCAGGCGCTGCGGTGGCGCGTCGATCTTCTTCATGCGGGTCTCCTCGTGTTGCTTGCTTCAGCGTTCCAGAACACCACCGGCCAGCCAACGTGCGCCGCGCTTGTAAAGTTCGTCCACCACCGGGCCTTTGAGCATGGGCATGTCCATCTTCACCGTGTAGCCAATGCGCGTCTGGATGTAGGCCAGGTGGCGGTAGCCCTCGGGGAAAGTGGCCAGCGCCTGCTGGTCGAGCTTGAGCACGGCGGTGGAATCGACAGGGTCGATGCGGTCCTTCTCATAGATCGGCTGGCGGTGCAGCAGCTTCCATTCGCCGTTGTGCTTCACAACAAAGTCATGGAAGCGGCCGGTGCACACCACGTCGCACAGCACCGGACCGTTCTCGCCCTCCACCATGCCGCGCTGCGAGATCGTCATCTTCGTTTGGGCAATCGCGCGGTCGCCTGCCACCTCGATGGCCGATCCGCCGAGGAAGTGCAGGATGCTGACACCCTTGGCCCAGCCCTCTTTCGTGACGCGAATGAAGTCGGCAAACGGCCCCTGGAACCAGGTCGCCATCATCACGCCTTCCGGGTGCCACACGGTGGCAAAACGTTCCCAGTCGCCGGCGTCACGCCAGACGGCCCAGCGCTCTACCATCTGGCGAATCAGCAACTCATCCATCAACTTGTCGTTCATTCTTTGTCTCCTCAAGGTTCAATCAAAAAAACAGCGGCAACTCTCGGCACCACGTAGTCCACCTGGTGGCGCGCGATGCGCAACTCGGCCACCTCGTCTTTGACGCGCAGATGCTCGGGGTGCGTGCCGTAGGCGTCGAGTGCGGCCTGGCTCTCGAATTCGGAATACAGCACCACGTCGCAGGCGTAGTCGATGCGGCTGACGTCAACGCCGATCTCCAGGTGCAGCAGCCCCGGAATGCGGCCGCGCAGCCCTTCAAAGCTGCGCTGCAGCTGCGCGATGCCGCGCGCCTTCTCGGCCGGCGTGTCGCCGCGCACGTTCCACATCACGATGTGTCGGATCATTCGCAGTCCTGGTTTATGCCGCTGGTGGAAAGCCGGCCTTTTGCGGCCACAGGTTCACGAAGGCGTGCACCGTGGTGCTGGCGTACAGGCCGGCCTTGGTGAAGGGTTCGTTGACCAGCCAAGCGTGCGCCGCATCGCGCGACGGGAAGTCGATCGCCAGCAGGCTGCCGATCATGGTCTGCCCGTCGTCCTTGGTGAACGGGCCGGCAAAGGCCATGCGGTCGGCCACCGCTGCCAGATAAGCCTTGTGCTCGGGCCGTACGCGCTGGCGCAGCTCGCTGCTGTCAGGCTTGTCGATGAGGATGAAGGTGAAGATCATGGTGTGACCGGCCGCCGCGCCGGGCCGTCCCAAGCAAGGCCAGCCCCCTCAGGGGGCAGCGAAGTACACGAAGTGACGAGTAGGGGGGTCATATCTCTTCAACCCTTGATGGCGTCTTCCCATTTCGGGCAGACACGCTTGTCGGCCGGGATATCGGCCGCCTGGTAGTTGCTCTTGTCGATCACACCCGCCTTGAACACCACTTCCTTCGGCACCGGCAGCTTGCGCAGTTCCCGAATGGCCAGCATGGTGGACACGCAGCCCTGCAAGAAGCCGTTGTAGTCGCCCGACGCCAGCATCTTGCCGGCCTTGATGGCATCGACCGCCTCTTTCGTGCCGTTGATGCCGACCACATGGGCCTTGCGGTTGGCACCTTCCAGCGCCTCGATGGCGCCCGTGCCCATGGCGTCGTTGGCCGCCATCACACCATCGATCTGCGGGTGGGTTTGCATCAGGTTCTCCAGCACCTGCAGGCCCTGCAGGCGCTGGAAGTTGCCCGGCTGCGAGGCCAGCAGCTTGACCTGCGGAAACTCCTTGAGCGCGTCGTTGAAACCGCGCACGCGGTCGGCACTGACCAGCGAACCCTTGACGCCTTCCAGAATCACCACGTTGCCCTTGCCGCCCATCGTCTTGAGCATGTAGCGCCCCGTCACCAGGCCCAGTTCATAGTCGCTGGAGCCGACGAAAGCGACGAACTTGCCGGTCTCGGACTTGTCCGTGACGTTCACCACCGGGATGCCAGCCGCATTGATCTTCTGCACGCCGGCGCCCATGGCCTTGTAGTCCACCGGCGTGAACACGATGGCATTGGGCTTCTTGATGATCACGTCGTCGATCTGCGACAGCTGCTCGGGAATGCTGTCAGGCTTGGTCGGGATGTAGTGCGTGACCACCGCCCCCATCTGCTTGGCCGCGTTGTCCGCTCCCAGGCGTACCACCTGGAAAAACGGGTTGGTCTGGTTCTTGGTGAAGAAGGCAATCTTTTCGCCGGATTGGGCGGCTGCGCCCAAGGACACGGCGCTGGCCGCGATGAAAAGGGCCACGGCCCGCTGAGTCGGCTTGAAGTTCATGCTGTGTCTCCTGTCGAATGGAAATGACGTTGAAAAAACTCAGCCGCCCTGGCGCTTGCGCGTCAGGGCGTCCGAGAGCACGGAAAGAATCACGATCACACCGGTGATGAAGGGTTGCCAGTTGGCGCTGATGCCCAGCTGGTTCATGCCGTTGAGCACCACGGTGAGAATCAGCGCCCCGATCAGGGTGCCCACCAGCGTGCCGGTGCCGCCGAACAGCGAGGTGCCGCCGATCAGCACCGCGGCGATCGCCTGCAGCGTCAGGGACTCGCCCATGTCGCCTTCGGCCGAATTCAGGCGCGCCAGAAACACCAATGACGCCAGACCGGCCATGAGCCCGCTGAGCGCATAAACCGCCAGGCGCCGCGAGAACACCGGCACGCCCGACAGGGCCGCCGCCTCGGTGTTGGCGCCGGTGGCGTAAATCTCCTGGCCCCAGGTGGTGTACTGCGTCAGCACCGTGCCGGCCAGCAGCACGCCCAGCATCAGGTACACCGGTACCGGCACCGCAGCCAGGTAGCCGCTGCCGAGCATGCGGAATTCCGGCGGGAAGCCGTGGATGGTTTCGCCGTTCATGTACCAGTAGGTCACGCCATGCAGGATCCACAACATGCCGTAGGTGGCAATGAAGGGCGGGATGCGCAAGGCGGTGACCATCAGCCCGTTGAGCAGACCGATGAACAGACCACAGCCCGCCCCGACGGCGCAACCCAAGGCGATGGAGCCCGTGCCCTTGATCGCGGTGGCCGCCAGACAGGCCGACAGCGCCACGTTGGCGCCGATCGACAGATCCAGCCCGCCGCACAGGATCACCAGCGTCAGGCCCGAGGCCAGCAAGAACATCAGGCTGGCCTGGCGCAACACGTTGAGCAGGTTACCGGTGGTCAGGAAAGCCGGCGCCGCCAGCGACAGCGCCAAGCCCAACAACCCCAGCACCGCCAGGCGCAGCAGCACGGCGCGCTGCTCGGGCGACAGGTGTGGCAGAGCCAGGCCCGGTTTTTGAACTAGTGTGTTCATGCTTTGCCCCGAGCCGCATCGATCCACAGCGCGATGATCACCACCGCGCCCACCGCGGCCACCTGCACCGACGAAGGCATGGACAGCAGATTCAGGCCGTTGCGCATCACCCCCACCGCCAGCACGCCCAGCACCGTCCCGGTGAGGCCACCCTTGCCGCGCTCAAACGCCGTGCCGCCCACCGCCACCGCGGCGATGGCATCGAACTCCAGGCCGATGGCAACCGTGGGGTGGCCGCCATTGACACGCGCGGTGAGCAGCAGCGAGGCCAGCCCCACGCACACCCCACCCAGCACGTAGACCCACAGCAGCGACCACTTCACCGTGATGCCGCCGAAGCGCAAGGCCTCGCGGTTGCCGCCCAGCGCAAACACGCGTGCGCCAAAGCGGGTGTGGTACAGCAGCACATGAATCACGGCCCAGGTGAATGCGGCCAGCCACAGCGGCACCGGCAAGCCCAGCCAGCTGCCGTCCCAGAACCAGCGCAGCCCTTCGGCCACGCCCATGGTGGTGCGCCCTTCGGCCGCCACCAGCGCCAGGCCCTGGGCCGCGCCCAGCGTGCCCAGCGTCACCACAAAAGGCGGCAGGTCGAACGCGGCTATCAGCAGGCCGTTGAACAGGCCAAAAGCGATGGCCACCGCCAGTGCGGCCGCCAGGCCCAGGACAATCGAACCACTGTCGATCTGCACCACCGCCAGCACCACGGTGCACAGCGACAGCACCGCCCCCATCGAGAGGTCCAGCCCCTCGGTCAGGATGATCAGCGTCATCGGCAAGGCCAGCAGCAGCAGGATGGTGGCCTGCAGCAGCACGTTGACCAGGTTGGCGCCGCTGAGGAAACCCGGCGCCAGCACCGAGAACACGGCGCACAGCCCGAGCAGCAGCCAGGCCGCACCGGAAACAGAGCCAAATCGCCGTCCAGGCGCCGATTTATCTGCGTCAATTGCTACAAAATTCATAGTGGTTGCTCTGGTTTCAGCCATGGTGCATGGCCAGGCGCAGGAGGTTGGCCTCCGTCAATTGCTCACGCCCCAGCTCACCCGCCAGGGCGCGCTCCTTCATCACATAAGCACGGTCGCACACGCGCACCACCTCGCCGAGTTCGGAGCTGATCATCAGCACCGCACAGCCCTGGCGCACCAGTTCGTCGATCAGCCGAAAGATTTCCTCCTTGGCGCCAACGTCGATGCCGCGCGTCGGCTCGTCGAAGATGAACAGCCGCGTGCCCGCCACCAGCCACTTGCCGATCACCACCTTCTGCTGGTTGCCGCCGGAGAGCGACTGCACCGGCGTGCGCGGCCCGGGCGTGGCAATGCGCAATTGCGCAATGCGGCGGCGCCCTTCCGCATGCCCCCGGCCCGGCTGGTACAGGTTGGACGGAAACAGGCGTTTCAGACCGGCCAGCAACAGGTTGTCGCAGACCGTGCGCATCAGCGCCAGGCCCTGCTGCTTGCGGCTCTCGGGAATCAGGCCCAGGCCCAGCTGGCGCGCATGGGTGGGTGAACTGCGAAGCGGCTGGCCGGCAAAGCGCACCTCGCCGGCCGTGAGCTTGTCGGCGCCGAAGATGGCGCGCGCCACCTCGGTGCGGCCGGAGCCGACCAGGCCGCTCAAGCCCACGATCTCGCCGGCATGCACCTTGAGCGAGACGTCCCGGATGCCGTTGACGGCCGACACCCCGCGCACCTCCAGCAGGCACTCGCCCGGCGCCGGGCGCTCGCCCCGGTGGTAGCTCATGTCCACCTTGCGCCCTACCATCAGCGTCACCAGCTCGTCGGGCGTGGCGTCGCCGGCGCGCAGGGTGGCCACGTACTTGCCGTCGCGCAGCACCGTGACGCGGTCGCCCAGGCTGAACACCTCGTCCATGCGGTGCGAGATGTAGACCATGGCTACGCCTTGGCGGCGCAGCTCGCCAATGACCTCGAACAGGCGCTGCGTCTCGCGGTCCGACAGCGCGGCGGTGGGCTCGTCCAGCACCAGCACGCGGGCGTTTTGCGACAGTGCCTTGGCAATCTCCACCATCTGCTGCTGCGCCACACCCAGGCCCTGCACTTCGCGCTGCGTGTCCAGCTCGAGGTTGAGCCGGGCCAGCACGGCGCGCGCCTGCGCGTGCATGCGTGCATGGTCGATCAAACCCAACCGATTGAGCGGCTCGCGCCCCAGAAAAATGTTGTGCGCAATGCTCAGGTGCGGCACCAGCGAGTATTCCTGGAAGATCACCGCCACGCCTAGGGCGCGGGCGTCGGCCGCATGGCGCACCCGCACCGGCTGCCCATCGGCCAGGATCTGGCCGGCATCCGCCGTGTAGGCGCCGCACAGCACCTTCATCAGCGTGGACTTGCCGGCGCCGTTCTCGCCCATCAGCATGTGCACCTCGCCGGCGTGCAGGGTCAGCGACACATCGTCGAGGGCCAGCACGCCCGGAAAGCGCTTGGTGATCCCCCGCAACTCCAGCAGGGGAATGGCAGTTGCCGTCATCGTGTCACTTCTCGGGGTTGAGCACGAAGTCGTATTCCAGCAGGTAGCTGCCGTCGGGCTGCTGCTCCCAGTCGGCCACCAGCGACTGGCGCACGCCGAACACCACGTCGGAGTCGAGGTACTGGTCGCGGTTGCGGAACACGTGGGTGATGAGCCGCTGGTAGCCCGGCGCCTCGATCATGAAATGCAGGTGCGCCGGGCGCCACGGGTGGTTGGCGGTGGCCTTGAGCATGCGGCCCACCGGGCCGTCGCTGGGGATGGGGTAGGCCTCGGCCAGGATGGTCTTGAAGTGAAAGCGCCCCTGGTCATCGGCATGCAGCACGCCGCGTGCCTGGGCATGGGCCAGGTCGGCGTACTGCACGTCGTAGTTGCCTTCGGCATCGGCCTGCCAGACGTTCATGCGGGCGTTGGGCACCGGCGTGCCGTCCAGCCCCTTGACGGTGCCGCGCACCTGGCAAGGCAGGCCGGTGGCGCCGTTGGCCACGTCGTCGCCGTTTTTATATTCAGGCGCACTCTCCACGAAGAAGGGGCCGAACACGGTGGATTCGGTGCAGCCGGCCGGCTTGTCGTTGTTCATGGCCACGGTGAGCATGGACAGGCCCAGCGTGTCACTCAGCAAGATGAACTCCTGCCGCTTGTCGTCGGTGATGTGGCCGGTGTCGGTGAGGAACTGGATGCCCTGGAACCATTCCTCCTCCGTCAGCCGCACCTCGCGCGCGAAGGCGTGCAGGTGCTGCACCAGGCTGGTCATGATTTCCTTCAAGCGCGGGTCGGGCGTGTGGGAAAAGCGCTCGATCACGGCCTGGGTGATGGTGTCCTGGTTCAGGTTACGCATCTTTGTTGTCTCCTCTGCGGGTTCTCTCTAGCGGACAAACTGTAAAAGTCCGCCACAATTTGCGAAAGACCGCTGTCGTAAATGACTTTTCCGCGCAGCGAAAAAACAGGAGACTGCGGTGGACCGCTGGACGGAACTGGAATTGTTTGTGCAGGTGGCTGAAACCGGCAGCCTGAGCCGCGCCGCCGAGGCGCTGGACCTGTCGAACGCGGCGGCCAGCCGGCACCTGTCGGCGCTGGAAGACCGGCTGGGCGCCCGCCTGGTGGAGCGCAACACCCGCCGCCTGTACCTGACCGACCCGGGCAAGGAGTTTTTCAGCCGTGCCAAGACCGTGCTGGCCGACCTGAAGGACGCCGAGGACGCGGTGAACGCCAGCACCCTCAACCCCACCGGCACGCTGCGCATCACCGCCTCGCTGTCGTTTTCCATGCACCACGTGGCGCCGTTGCTGCGCGAGTACACCCAACGCTACCCCAACGTGAGCGTGCACGTGGAAGCCGCCAACCGCTACCTGGACATCATCGACAACAACATCGACGTGGCCATCCGCACGCGCGAGTTCGAGCCGGACTCCAACATCACCATCCGCCGCCTGGGGCAGACGCGCCGCATTCTGGCCGCCGCGCCGCGCTACCTGGCCAAACACGGCCGGCCCAAGACGCTTGAAGACCTGGTGCAGCACAAGCTGCTGATCTACACCCACGCCAACAACCCGAACGAGCTACGCTTCACGCGCGACGGCCAGACCACCACGCTGTCGGTGAAGGGCCTGCTGGAATCAAACGACGGCCAGATCCTGCGCGCCGCCGCGCTGGACGGCATGGGCATCCTGGTGCAGCCCACCTACATCCTGTACGACGACATGGTGGCCGGCCGCCTGGTGCCGGTGCTGGACGACTGGGACCTGCCGCGCCTGACCGTCAACCTGGCCTACCCCAGCCGCAAGCACCTGTCAGCCAAAGTGCGCACCTTCATCGACTTCATGGCCGAGCACTTTGCCAAGATGAACTATGAGCAGAAGTGGACGGGGAGGTTTGGGGTGGATTGACCTTGGAACTTAATACGGTCAAAAACAGACACTCAAGAATTTGCCCGAAACCGGGCATTCGATCCCCGTTTGGGGGATAGTCGCGCCGCGCCCAACTGGCTAGACTTCTGCATCGCTTAGATACTCGTTAAACAGCAGATAAGGGAACATCAATGCTTGCACGCTCCATTACAAGAAGGCTTTTCGTCGTTCCACTCGCAAATAATGATCACGGCAAGACAACCATGATTCGTTCGATTGTTCGTCAAGGCGAACGTCGAGATGTGGACGTTGTGAGAAGGGCTGCGCGCACCTTGTACTCGCCGTGGGGGCGTGTGATTGACGCCCTTGTGATTCCTCGCTCGTATCAAGAGACGCTGGCGGGAGAGTTTGGGAGTGTGGAAAACGCCTTGAATGGGGTTGACAACTTATGGCATCAGCGGGACTTAATCATCTTTCCCAGCCATCTCGTGCCGGCGGATTGCAAGGTACTGGTGGAGCTTGCCCACGGGGCCGGTTTCGACTCTGTTGCAGTGCCTGTTCTGCTACAACCGTCCGAACTTTTGAAGTGCGTGGGATGTCTCGCGCTTCCCTGGAATGAACGGTGGACGCTATCGAATGACACCACGGAAAATCCAAGCCCTCAGATTGAAGCGTTGGGGCATGACCTTTGGACTTGGATTGCCGCTGGCCTTGAACACCGATGATCGGTTGGCAATGCTGTCTAACTCTGACGGTAACCGTTCGCTCTCTTGACTAGCGCGACCGCCCGAAACGGGTCGATAGCAGCCAATCCCTCTCTGCATCACCCCCGCGGCCTCGCCCCCTCAAACGCATCCTGAAACAACTGCCGAATCGCCGCACGCTCCAGCGGCCGGGGATTGGGGTACTGGTTCTGCAAGGCGATGTCGCAGGCCTTGTCCAGGTCGGCCTCTTGCATGCCGATGTCTTTCAGTGCCACCGGCGCGCCGTTGGCCTTGGCCAGGTCGTACACCGCTTGCGCCGCACTACTGCCGCCGAGTGCGCGCGCGATGCGCTGCATGGCCCGTGGCGCTTCTCTGGCGTTGTAGGCCAGCGCGTGCGGCAGCACGATGGTGTGCGTCTCCGCGTGGGGCAGGTTGAAGCTGCCGCCCAGGGTGTGGCACAGCTTGTGGTGCAGCGCCATGCCGACATGGCCCAGCACGGTGCCGCAGAGCCAGGCACCGTAGAGCGCATCGGACCGGGCCGCCATGTTGTTTGCTTCTTTTTTGATAGCAGGCAGCGCACGGCCGATGGCGGCGATGCCCTCTTCGGCCATCAAGTCCATGATGGGGTTGCTGTCCACCGCGTACAGGCCTTCGGCGGCGTGGGCAATGGCGTTGATGCCGCTGGTGACGCTCAAGCCCACCGGCAAACTCAAGGTGAGTTCGGGGTCGTAGATCACGGTGCGCGGCAGCACGCGCAGGTCGCGCCCGGTTTTCTTCAGCCCGGCTTCGGTGATGCCGTAGATCGGCGTCATCTCGGAGCCGGCGTAGGTGGTGGGAATGGCAAGGATGGGCAGGCCGGAGTCGAGCGCAATGGCTTTGCCCAGGCCGGTGGTGGAGCCACCGCCGATGGCCACCGCACAGTCGGCCCCCAGCTTCCTTGCCAGTTCGCGCGCCTCACGTGCGGTCTCGATCGGCACGTGCATGACGGCGCGGTCGAACACGCCCGCCGCGCGCGGGCCCAGCAGCTCCGCCACCATCTCGGCCGAGGCGCGCTGCTCGGGGGTGGAGAGCACCAGCGCTTTTTTCGCCCCCAGCGCATCGATTTCTTTCGCCAGTTGCGAGAGCGATCCGGCGCCGAAGACGACGCGGGCGGGCTGGGCGGTGTAGAGAAAATTTTTCACGAAACGCTCCGAGAGAAATCAGCGCAGCAGCTTACAGCTTGTCTGGGATGCCGGCACCGCGCTCCACCACCTTGATGATGGCAGCGTAGTCATCCAGCGCGTCGCCTTGCACCACGGCGGCACACATGAGCTGGTGCGTCATGGCGGTCTGCATCAGCGGCACGTCGTGGGTTTCGCCGGCGTTGAGGATGAGGTCGAGGTCCTTGATCATCTGCTCCACGGTGAAGGTGGGTCTGAAGTCGCGCTCGCTCAGCTGCACCGCTTTGGCCTTGACGATGGGCGAGGCCACCGCGCTGGCGGTGAGCACCTGCCACATGTCGCGCCAGGCCAGGCCGCCCTTGCGCCCGAGCGTCAGCGCCTCGGCCAGCATGGCGCTGGTCTGCGCGATCATGAGGTTGACCACCAGCTTCATCAGGCGCGCCTGCTCGGCCTCGCCCAGGTAGAACTGGTTGGGGCCCAGGGTGCGCAGCAAGGGCAGCACGGTGGTGTAGGCAGCACGCGGGCCGGAGGCCATGACGGTGAGCTGCGCGGCCTCGGCCATCTTGTTGTTGCCGGAGACGGTGCAACGCAGATAGAGCACGCCCTTGGCCGCCAGCGCCTGCGCCGCCTCGGCCGAGGCCTGCAGCGACACGGTGCTGGTGTCCACATAGATGGCGCCAACATGGGCATGGGCCGCCACCTGCGCCGCCACGGCCAGCAGGGCCGCGTCGTTGGGCAGGGAAGACAGCACCACCTCGGCCGCGGCCATGGCGGCGGCCGGGCTGGTGCTTACCTCCAGCCCCTGGGCGCGCGCCAGCTGGCAGCGCTCCATGCTGGGGTCGCTCACGGTCACGCTGTGGCCGGCCGCGGCCAGGTGGCGCGCCATGGGCAGGCCCATCTTGCCGACGCCGATGACATGGACTTTCACTTTATTGCGCCTTCAGGTTGGCGGCCTTGACGATGCGGGCGGCCACGTCCATCTCGGTCTTGATGTAGGCGTTGAAGGCGTCCGGGCTCATGGTGAAGGGGTCGGCGCCGAGCTTGGCCATGCGCTCCTTGAGTTCGGGCGTGGCCAGCGCCTTGAGCGCTTCGTCGTGCAGCTTCTTCACCACCGCAGCCGGCGTGCCGCTGGGCACGATCATGCCGACCCACAGCGTGTAGTCGGAATCGGGCAGGCCGGCTTCGATGCTGGTGGGCACCTGCGGCAGGTTGGAGGCGCGGGTCTTGGTGCTGACCGACAGCGCCAGCAGCCGACCGTCGCGAATGAGCGGCAGGGCCGAGGCCAGCGGGGCGAAGAACCAGTCGTTGGCGCCGCCGATGACGTTGGTCATGGCGTCGGGTGTGCCCTTGTACGGCACGTGCAGCGCGTCGATGCCGGCCTGCAGGCGGAAGATCTCGGCGTTGAGGTGGGTGCCGCTGCCGATGCCGGCCGAAGCGTAGTTGAACTTGCCGGGCTGTGCTTTCACAGCCGCAATCAGCTCGGCCTGCGTCTTCCAGCCTTTGCTGGGGTTGACCACCAGCACATTGGGAATGGCCGCCAGCGTGGTGACGCCGGTGAGGTCTTTCAGCGTGTCGTAGCCCAGGTTGGGGTAGAGCGAGGGGTTGAGCGCATGGCCGGAGGAATGGATGAGCACGGTGTAGCCGTCGGGCTCGCTCTTGGCCACCTGCGCGGTGGCAATGGTGCCGCCGGCGCCGAGCTTGTTCTCGACCAGGATGGTCTGGCCCAGGCTCTTGCCCATGGCTTCACCCACGGTACGGGCCACGATGTCGGTGGCGCTGCCGGCACTGAAGGGCACGACGAACTTGATGGGCTTGGCCGGGTAGCCCTGGGCCAGCACGCTGCCGGCCAGCAGCACAGCCGCCGCGATGGATAAACGCTTCATGCTTGTCTCCTCGTATTTTTAGAACAAAAACACCGTACAGCCCTTACGCTAATTGCGCGAGCCGCTATTCTTTTGATAGTCCCAACGCCGTCGTGATCTTGCGGCCCGAGGCCTGCAGAGCGGCCAGTTTCGGTGCCAGGTCAACATCGAGCAGCCGGCCGTGGCGCTTTTTCCAGCGCCCGGCCACCATCACGCTGTCGATGTTGGCCAGCGTAGTCTGCATCACCACCGTGCTCACCGGGTCGTGCACCGGCTGCATGTTCAGGCCGTCGGCGCGGATCAGCACCAGATCGGCCTGCTTGCCCGGTGCCAACGTGCCGATGCGGTCGAGCTGGCCCAGCATGCGCGCGCCTTCCACCGTCACCCAACTCAAGGCCTCGCGCGTGCGGATGGTGGAGGTGGGCGGGATGCTGCCGTGCGCTTCGCGGTAGGCTGCGTTGTCCAGGCTGCGCTGCATCCCTAAGGCCACGCGGGCCTGCGTCAGCATGTCGCCGCTGAGCACGCTTTCCAGATCAACGCCCAGCGAAGGCGCCTTGCCTAGGGCGCGCAGGCGGCCAGTGATGGGGTGGCCGTGGCCTTGCGTCATTTCGTTTTCGGCCGCGGCGGAGAAGCTCATGCCGAGTTCGCAGAAACGCTGCAACTGCGCGTCGCTCAGCGCATGGCCGTGCACGATGTTGATCTGCGGCCCCAGCAGGCCGGCGGCCTCCAGTTGCTGCCAGCCGTCGGGTGTGCGCGCCGGGCCACCGCCCTGGTGCAGCGAGCCGAGGATGCCGAGCTCCTTCACCATGCGGAAGTCGTGCAGCGCCACGTCGAGCGTGGAATAGTGCGGCCCGAGCACGGCGGCGTGCACGCTCAGCAACTCATGACCCTGATGGCTTTTCAGCAGGCGCTCGACCTCGGCGCGTGGGTGCGGCACTTCCCAGAACGGGCGCTCGCCGGGTTTCGGGTCGGGCTTGGGGGTGCCGTGGAAGAAGGCGGCGCGGATGCCGGATTCGAGCAGACCTTGAATGGCGGCGTCGTTGTGCTGCGGCGTGCGGTTGTTGTGGCACCAGTCCACCAGCGTGGTGCTGCCACAGTTGAGCTGGTTGAGCGCACCGACAAAGGTGGCGATGTAGAGGTCGTCCGGCTCGAACACGGTGGCCAGACCGGCGTGCATCTTCTGGAAGTACTCCAGCAGCGTCCAGTTGGCAGCCAAGCCGCGCAGCGCGGTCTGCCAGGTGTGCATGTGCGCGTTGACCAGGCCGGGGATGACGATGCAGCCGGTCGCGTCCACCACGTCGGCATCGTCCACGTGGAGGGCGGGTGCGATCTCGGTGATGCGGTCGTCCGTGACCAGCACATCACCACGCGGCAGGTCGCCCTGCGCGTCCATGGTGATGACGGTGGCGCCACGGATCAGGGTGCGCATGCTCGCCCTCCTTACGACAGGCCGTCGCTCATGGGCACGTTGTCGGGCGTGAGTTCGATGCCGGCGTCCTTGGCGGTTTCCAGCAGCAGCACGGCGAAGTCGATGTGGTCCAGGCCGTGGCCGACCATGCGGGCGATCGACTCGCGCGTGGCGGCGGCGGCCGGCATGGGCACGCCGTGGGCCTTGGCGGCGTTCATGCCGAGGTCCATGTCTTTCAGCAGCAGCTTCGGCGTGAAGGTAACCTGATCGAAGGTCAGGTTGGTCAGCATGGGCGTCTTGTACTTGGTGTACATGGAGCCCAGCACCGAGTCGTTGATGCTTTCCAGAAAGATGTGGCGCGGAATGCCGGCCT
Organism: Curvibacter sp. PD_MW3; assembly: GCA_002633085.1. Classification (GTDB taxonomy): domain Bacteria; phylum Pseudomonadota; class Gammaproteobacteria; order Burkholderiales; family Burkholderiaceae_C; genus Hylemonella. The sequence continues at coordinate 100,244 of NSIV01000005.1, read as the reverse complement.
TCTCGGCCAGCACGGTGATCTCGCACAGGTTCTGGATGATGACGCCGAACATGGTGTTGTGCGCGATCTTCCAGATGCGGGCCAGCTCGCCCTCGCCCACCCACATGACCTTGCGCGCCATGGCCTGCAGATAGGGTTCGACCATGTCATACAGTTCTTTGGGGCCGGAGGCCACCTGCAGCAGCTTGCCGGCCTTGGCCACCTTGGCGTTGCCCGACACCGGCGAACACAGGTAGGCCACGCCCAGGCTTTCCAGTTGCTCGCGGATTTCGACCGAGCCTTCCTGCGAGATGGAGGAGCTGTCCACCACCACCTGCGGTTTCTTGCTGCCTGTGACCAGGCCGCCGGGGCCGAACAGCACTTCCTTCAGGTCGTCGGTGGTGGAGACCATGGTGAACACCACCTCGCAACTGGCGAGGTCGATCTTGGCCTTCTCGATCACGGCGCCGTACTCGGCCAGGTGCACGGCCTTGGCGGCGGTGCGGTTCCACACGTGCACAGTGTGGCCGGCTTTCAGCAGCTTGGTCACCATGGCTTCGCCCATACGGCCCAGGCCGATCCAGCCTATCTTCTTGCTCATCGCTTGTGTCTCCTCAGTCGTGAACTTGTTCTTTAGCGCTCCGCAGTGTTGAGCAAAGCGGACGGCGGAACAAGCGGACAGCGGAAAATCAGTTTTCCGGTGACTGAAACAAAGACCCGGCGTTGTTGCACCAGAACGGCGCTATTCGGGCAGACAAAGCATCAGCAGCTGGGGCACGCGCAGCCGACGGGATGGGGTGAGCGCTGACGACGCGGCCGGCTGCACGGCAGCGCAGCGACGCCGATGTAAACGACAGCGTTACTTGGCTGCGGTTTTCTTGGCAGTGCGTTTGAGCGGTGCCGCCACGCGACGTTTCGGCGCTGGCGCAACATCCGCAGACTTGGCCCGGGATTTGGGCAAGGCCACCTTCACCGGCTGAACGCCCGCCAAACCCAGCGCCCCCGCCGCACTGCTCATGGACTTGATGGAGGCGGCCAGTGTCATCTGGTCGAGTTCGGACAGGAAGGCGTCAATCGCCCGCTTGAAGCCGCTCTTGAGGTTGCAGAACGGGAGGATGGCGCAATCAACCAAGGCATTGGCATCGTGGCACTCCACCACCGCAAAGTCCTTCTCGGTGCTGCGCACGATGGCGCCAATGGAAATGTCTTCCGGTGCGCAGGCCAGCTTGATGCCCCCCATGCGGCCGCGCACCGTCACGATCATGCCGTTGACGCCCAGGTCATAGACGATCTTCGCGACGTGCGCGCGCGAAATCTTGTAGGCCGCCACGATGTCGTCGATGGTGGAGAGTTCGCCGCTCTTGTGCTTGACTGCGAGGTACATCATGACGCGCAGGGCGTAGTCGGTATAGACAGTCAGACGCAAAGTTCAGCTCCAGAAAATGATGATTTTAAGTGAGGGCCATCGCCAGACCCGCTCAGCCGCCCCAGCGCGTCATGGCCAAGGCCACGATGCCGCCGACGCACCCGAGCGCCACCACCAACCAGCCCAAGGCCGCGGCGCGCGTCAACCCCGGCTGCAGTGCCTGCTTGCCGGCGCCGATGTAGGCCAATAGCAGCAGCAGCTTGCCCGCCAACCAAGGATGCGCGGGGCCGGGGTATTGGCCGCTCATCACCATCAACGTCAGGCCGGCTGACAGCAGCAGCGTGTCGTTGACATGCGGCAGCCAGCGCAACACCGGCCAGCGCACGCGCCAGTCCACCCCCATCAGGCCCAGCCCTCCCCGCAGCACAAACAGGGTCACGGTGAGCAGGACACACGTGAGGTGGATGTGACGAATGATCAGGTACAGCACGGAAAGTCAACTCCCTGCGTGGTGTCCAAGTCATGCCCGGCACATCCGGACCGGCAGATTCGGCGCGCCAACTCAGGCCGTCTTGGCGGCATTGGCTGCAGCGGCGGCCAGCTGGCGCTCGGTGCAGTCACGGGCGACCGACAGCACGCCGACCACGGTGCCGGCATCGTCCTTCACCAGCGTGAAGCTCAGTTCCACGTAGAGCTTGTTGCCGTTCTTGTGCGTCGAACGGGTCGTCATGGCCCGGCCGGAATACTTGGATTCGCCGCTGCTGACGGCGCGCTGGAACCCTTGCGAGTGGGCGCGCTGAAAGCGTTCCGGCACGATCGCTTCGAGCGTGTGCCCCAGCATTTCGTCAGCGGAATAACCGAATACCTTTTCGGCGCCGTGATTCCAGATCAGCACCTTTTCGTCGCGGTCGACAAAAATCATGGCGTCTTCCGCTTGTCCCACCATGTTGCGATACAGACTCAAGGGATCCAGGCCAGCAATGGACTGCATAGACACTTCTTTCTTCAAGAGGAGTTTCTGAATACTTCTGTCAACCCACCATGCCAGGGCAAACGGGCTTGCCGGATGGTACGCGGTCTTGTACCGACGACCCAAAAACCAGCATGACGGGTAATGCTATTCCATTTCACGGGGTCTGCAAAGCGGCTGGCCGTGTTCGTCACCCCATCGTTCAGCCACTTGTTGCCCGGCACCGAGGCCAACACAGCGTCGGCAAAGGCACAATCGAGGCATGGAAATCATTGACACTTGGGGGCCGTGGCTGCGCCACGTGCTGGAACTGGCCGCCACCCTGGCCTTCACGCTCTCGGGCGTGATGGTGGCCGCACGCAGCCGGCTGGATGCCGTGGGCGTTTACGCGGTCGCCTTTGTGGCGGCTTTCGGCGGCGGCACGCTGCGCGATCTCCTGCTGGACCAGCGCCCCTTCTTCTGGGTGCGCCACGTGGAATACCTGTGGGGCGTGCTGGCGCTCACCACTGCGGCCATGCTGTTCATGCGCCAGCGGCATTTTGAGCCGACGGAAAAAATCATCCAGCTGCCGGACGCACTCGGCCTGGGCCTGTTTGCCGCCGTGGGCGTGGACGTAGCCTCGGCGGCCGGCATGCCGGCATTGGTGGCGGTGCTGATGGGGGTGGTGACACCGGTGTTCGGCGGCGTGCTGCGCGACATCGTGTGCAACGAGATCCCGACCGCCTTCCGCGACCACCGGCCTTATGCGCTGTGCGCCTTCCTCGGGGGTTGGGTCTACCTGGGCATGGAGGCGCTGGGGGCGCCGGAATGGGCCACCCTGAGCGGCACGGTGGCCATCACCGCCGGCCTGCGCATCCTGGCGCTTTGGCGCGACTGGCGTCTGCCCTTGTGGCAGGTGCACTGAGCCAGGCCCCGGCCTGCGCCGGGCCGGCCCAGTGGGTGCACATCAGTCGAGGCTGGCGCCCGATTCACGCACCACCTTGCCCCACTTCACCGCTTCCTTCTGAATGAAGGCGGCAAACTGCTCGGGCTTTTCGCTGTAGACCTCGGCGCCCTGCTCGCTGATCTTCTTCTTCACATCCGGCTGGGCCAGCACCTTGACGATGGCCGTGTTCAGACGGGTGATGACGGCCGGCGGTGTACCAGCCGGCGCGAACAGGCCGAACCACGAAGTGGCTTCATATCCGGGCACGCCGGCTTCGGCGATGGTCGGCACGTTGGGCAGCTCGGGCGAACGCTTGGCCGTGGTCACAGCCAGCGGGCGCAGCTTGCCGGAGCGCACATGCTGGATGGCGGACGGCATGTTGTCGAACATGATGCCGATCTGGTTGCCCAGCAGGTCCGTCACCGCCGGTGCGCTGCCCTTGTAAGGCACGTGCACCATGTCCACCTTGGCCATGGACTTGAACAGCTCGCCCGACAGATGGATGGAGCTGCCGCTGCCCGACGAACCAAAGTTGACCTTGCCCGGATTGGCCTTGGCATAGGCGATCAACTCCGCCACGTTCTTGTAGGGCTGGGCGGGATTGGCCACCAGCAGGTTCGGCACGTTGGCAACGCGCGTCAGCGGAGCGAAGTCCTTGATCGGGTCGAAAGGCATCTTCTTGTACAGGCTGGCGTTGATGGCATGCGTGCCCACCGTGCCCATGAACAGGGTGTGGCCGTCAGCCGGCGCCCTGGCAGCGGCCTGGCCGCCGATGTTGCCGCCCGCACCGGCACGGTTGTCGATCACCACCGGCTGGCCGAGTTCGGTGCTCAGGGCCTGGCCGACGATGCGCGCCAGGATGTCGGTGGTACCACCGGCCGAGAACGGGACGATGATGGTGATGTTCTTGCTGGGGAAAGCCGTCTGCGCGCCAGCAGGTGCGGTGGCCAGCAGGCCGGTGCCAAGCGCGGCAACAGCGAGGGTGCCGAGGCCAAAACGGCGACGCGATGGAGAGGAGAAACGGTTGGCGATAGACATGAGGTCATCCTTCAGGATGGGGAAGTGAATACCCGTGTGCCGGTTGGGCGCTGCCTTGTGAGCCGCCAGCCCGCACCCGGGCGAGGAATGCCCCGAAGGGCTGGTGAATCAGACCGGGGCCACCCCCAGCGTGGTACCGCCACAGACGTAGAGCACCTGCCCGGTGACGAAACCGTTGTCGGGCGAAAGAAAAAACAGCGCAGCACGCGCCACATCCTGCGGCGTGCCGATGCGCTTGACGACGATGCTGTCGATGATGCGTTGCGTCTGCGGCGCGCCTTCCGGGTTGCTGTTGCGAAACAACTCGGTGGCGATCGGCCCCGGGCCGATGGCGTTGACGGTGATGCCGTCGCCACCCAGCTCCATGGCCAGCGTGCGGGTCATGCCGATCAAACCGGCCTTGGTGGCCGAATAGACCACCCGCTCCGGCTTGCCCAGTGCCGCACGCGACGACATGTTGACGATGCGGCCCTGCCCGCTGGCGCGCAGCGTGGGCAGGAAGGCCTGCACCAGCAGCATGGGCGTGCGCAGGTGCAGGCCCACCACGTCATCGAGCTGCGCGGTGCTGGCCCTGTCGATGGTGCCGGGGCGCGTGGCGCCGGCGTTGTTCACCAGTGCCGTCACGTTGTGCTTGGCGGCCACCTCGGCGGCACGCTCACGCGTGACGGCCTCGTTGGTCAGGTCGGCCTGGTAGGAGGTGAGCAGGGGATGTTGCCAGGTAGGCAGCACGTAGTCGAGGTTGACCACGGCGCGGCCCTGGGCCAGCAGGGCTTCGGCAATCGCGCGGCCAATGCCGTTGCTGGCGCCGGTGACCACGGTGACTTCGGTCGATGCAGTGCCCATGCTCACACGCGCTCCAGAATCACGGCAATGCCCTGGCCCACACCGATGCACATGGTGCACAGCGCATAACGGCCGCCGGTGGCATGCAGGCGGTTCACCGCCGTGGTGGCCAGGCGGGCACCGCTGGCGCCCAGCGGGTGACCCAGCGCAATGGCGCCGCCCCAGGCGTTCACGCGGGCGTCGTCGTCCTTCAGGCCCAGGGCACGCAGCACAGCCAGGCCTTGCGCGGCAAAGGCTTCATTGAGTTCGATCACGTCGAGCTGATCGAGCGTGATGCCGGTCTGGGCCAGCACCTTGAGCGTGGCCGGCGTGGGGCCAAAGCCCATGATGCGCGGCGCCACACCGGCGGTGGCCATGCCGACCACACGGGCGCGCGGCGTGAGGCCGTATTTGGCGGCATTGGTTTCGTTGGCCAGCAGCAGCGCACAGGCGCCGTCGTTCACGCCCGAGGCGTTGCCGGCCGTCACGGTGCCGTCGGGCCGCACCACGCCCTTGAGCTTGGCCAGCGACTCGAGACTGGTCGCACGCGGATGCTCGTCGGTGTCAACGACGATGGCGTCACCCTTCTTCTGGGGAATGGTGACGGGCGTGATCTCGCGCGCCAGGTGGCCGGCCTTCTGGGCGGCCACGGCATTGAGCTGGCTGGCCAGGGCCATGCGGTCCTGCGCCTCGCGCTCGATCTTGAAATCGGTGGCCACGTTCTCGGCCGTCTCCGGCATGGAGTCCACGCCGTACATTTCTTTCATCAGCTTGTTGACGAAGCGCCAGCCGATGGTGGTGTCGTACACCGCGTTGTTGCGGCTGAAGGCGCTCTCGGCCTTGGGCATCACAAAGGGAGCGCGGCTCATGCTTTCCACACCGCCGGCAATCATCAGCCCGGCTTCGCCCGACTTGATGGCGCGTGCCGCCGTGCCCACGGCATCCAGCCCCGAACCACACAGGCGGTTGATGGTGGCACCGGGCACTTCCACCGGCAGGCCGGCCAGCAGGCTGGCCATGTGGGCCACGTTGCGGTTGTCTTCACCGGCCTGGTTGGCGCAGCCGTAGAGCACATCGGTCAAAGCAGCCCAGTCCACCTTCGGGTTGCGTGCCATCAGGGCCTTGAGGGGAATGGCGCCGAGGTCGTCGGTACGCACGCTGCTCAAGGCGCCACCATAACGACCGATGGGGGTGCGGATGGCGTCGCAGATGAAGGCTTGTGTCAATGTCTGGCTCATGGGGTGTCCTTGTCTCTATGAAGGGAATGGTTCAGTGCTGGATGGGCAAGCCGAGCAGCTTTTCCAGTTCGGCGTGCGTCAGGCCATCGACCAGGTCGATCAGCTTGAGACCCTGCGGCGTGCATTCGAGCGTGCAGAGGTCGGCATAGATGCGCTTGACGCAGGCGATGCCGGTCAGCGGGTAGGTGCAATCCTTCACCACCTTGCTCTCGCCCTGTTTGGTCAGCAGGTCCATCATGACCCAGGTCTGCTTGGCACCGACGGCCAGGTCCATGGCGCCGCCCACGGCGGGAATGGCGTCTTTCTCGCCGGTGTGCCAGTTGGCCAGATCACCGGTGGCCGAGACCTGGAAGGCGCCCAGCACACAGATGTCCAGATGGCCGCCGCGCATCATGGCGAAGCTGTCGGTGTGATGGAAGTAGGAGCCGCCGGGCAGCAGCGTCACCGGCTGCTTGCCGGCGTTGATGAGGTCGTAGTCTTCCTGCCCCGGTGCCGGTGCCGGGCCCATGCCGAGCAGGCCGTTCTCGCTGTGCAGCAGCACCTCGCGCTCTTTGGGAATATGGTTGGCCACCAGCGTGGGCTGGCCAATGCCGAGGTTCACCACCGCGCCTTCAGGAATGTCCTGCGCCACGCGGGCGGCGAGCTGGTCTTTGGTGCGTTTGACGTAACTCATGATCAAGCTGCCTTTTTAAATCCGCCTGCTTGGGTAGCCTGGCGCTCGATCTTGACGATCTTGCTGACAAAGATGGCCGGCGTCACGATGGCCTCGGGGTCGAGCCCGCCCAGTTCCACGATGTCGTGCACGCTGGCAATCGTCTGCTGGCAGGCCATGGCCATGGAGGGGCCAAAGTTGCGTGCCGTCATGCGGTAGGTCAGGTTGCCCCAGCGGTCGCCGCGCTCGGCCTTGATCAGCGCCACGTCGCCATAGATTGGGTATTCGAGCACGTAGTGCTTGCCATTGATCTCGCGCGTCTCCTTGCCCTTGGCCAGTTCGGTACCAAAACCGGTGGGCGTGAAGAAGGCGCCGATGCCGGCACCGGCAGCGCGAATGCGCTCGGACAGGTTGCCCTGCGGCACCAGTTCCAGTTCCAGCTTGCCACTGCGGTAAAGACCGTCGAACACAAAGCTGTCGGCTTGGCGCGGGAAGCTGCAGATGATCTTGCGCACGCGGCCGGTGGCCAGCAGCGCGGCCAGACCGGTGTCGCCATTGCCGGCGTTGTTGTTGACCACCGTGAGGTCTTTCGCGCCCTGCGCGATCAGCCCATCGATCAGTTCCATGGGGATGCCGGCGGTGCCGAAGCCGCCGATCATGACGGTGGCACCGTCCTTGATGCCGGCCAGCGCCTCGGCCACCGAGGCCGCGATTTTGTTGATCATCCTGAGTCTCCGCAAGGCGATGCCAAGTAAGGGGAAAGACGCCTTGATGGGCATCTTGATTTGTTCGTATATCGAACATTTGTTCGTATAATGAATTCTAGACCAATTCCCAAAACCCCCAAGATGCCCCCTGCCACCCAAGCGACAGCCCCCCAGCCTGGCGACAGTTATGTGCAGTCCTTCGCCCGCGGGCTGGAAGTGATCCGCTCCTTCAGCGCACAGACACCGCAGCAGACCCTGAGCGAAGTGGCCGAGCGCACCGGCCTGACGCGCGCCGGCGCGCGCCGCATCCTGCTCACCTTGCAGACGCTGGGGTATGTGGAAAGCGATGGCCGGCTGTTCAAGCTCACGGCGCGCATCCTCGACCTCGGCTTCGCCTACCTCTCGTCCATGCCGATCTGGAACCTGGCCGAGCCGGTGATGGAGGCGCTGGTGGAGCAGGTGAAGGAATCGTGCTCAGCCGCCGTGCTGGACGGCACCGACATCGTCTATGTGTTGCGCGTGCCCACCCACAAGATCATGCGCAACACCTTGGGCGTGGGCTCGCGCCTGCCGGCCTACTGCACCAGCATGGGCCGGGTGCTGCTGGCCGATCTGCCGGACGACGAACTCGTGAAGCGGCTGAAGGCCGCCCACCCCAAAGCGCTGACCAAACACACGGTGACGGACATCGACGCCCTGCTGGCCAAGGTGCAGCAAGCACGCCGCCAGGGCTGGAGCCTGGTGAACCAGGAGTTGGAAGAAGGCCTGATCTCTCTGGCTGCCCCCATCACCAACCGCGCCGGCCGCACCATTGCCGCGCTCAACATCAGCGGCCAGGCCAACCGCACCAATGCCAAGGTGGCGCAGGACCGGCTGCTGCCTGCACTGCTGCAGGCGGCGCGCACCATCTCGCAGCGACTGAGCTGAGCCCGTCACCGATAATTCTTTCCATGATGTTCCAGCCCTCCCAAGCCGATGTGCGCCGCTTCTTCTGCAGCGTCCACGCCAAGTCCCAAACCGGCCAGCCGATGGAAGCCATCGAACTGCTGGCCAGCCAGTGGATCGCCGAGCACCCCGAATTTCACGCTGAATTGAGCGACCTGGACGGCGCCTTGGCCAACATGCAGCAGGTCGAGCCGGAGCGGGTCAACCCCTTCCTGCATCTGTCCATGCACCTGTCGATCAGCGAACAGTGCAGCATCGACCAGCCACGCGGCATCCGCCAGGCGGTGGAGCTGCTGACGGCGAAGCGCAACTCGCTGCACGACGCCCACCACGAGGTGATGGATTGCCTGGGGCGCATGGTGTGGGAAAGCCAGCGCGCCGGCCGCCCGCCCGACGGCGCCGCCTACATCGACTGCGTGCAGCGGCAGGCGACGAAAGACTGAGGCACCCAGAACGCTATCAATTCGATAGCTACTCGCGCAAATTCGACAAGGGCCAGGCAATAAAAAAGCCACTCATCGAGTGGCTTTTTTGTGGGTGCGCAGCGCGATCAGCGGAAACGCTTTTGCGGCACGGTCTTGAGTTCGCCCGGCAGGCTGCTGACGTACTTGGCCAGTTCCTTCAACTCGGCGTTGGAGAACTGCTTGGCAACGCCGCCCATGATGCCGTTGGTGCGGCCCCAGGTTGCGTGGCCTTCGGTCTTGTAGGACTTGAGCGCCACGAACAGGTAGTCAGCGTGCTGGCCGGCCACCTTGGGGTAGCTCGGGTCGATCGGCTTGTTGAAGTCAGCACCGTGGCAGGCCACGCAACCGCCCTTGGTCAGCAGCTCGGCCACCTTGGCCGAGGGAGCCGGGGCTGCGGCCGGGGCGGCAGCGCCTTCGACCTTGCCATGGGCTTCGTAGTAAGCTGCCACATCGGCGATGTCCTGATCGCTCAGGGTTTCTGCAATGCCGCGCATGGAGGGGTGTTTACGCTCGCCCTTCTTGTAGGCGTTGAGAGCGGAGCTGATGAACTTGGCGTTCTGGCCCGAGATCTTTGGCACCTGGTACACCTCGGGAAAACTGGCCTTGTAGCCAGGGATACCGTGGCAGCCAATGCACATGGCGATTTTGGTTTCGCCGGCTTTGACATCCTGGGCGTGGGCGGAAATGGCCGTCACAGAAGCGACAAGCAGTGAAGAGAGCGTCAGCAACAGTTTGTTCATTTTGCGAGGACAATCAGCCTGTGTTTGATATAGATCAGTTCAACATTATATCGGTCACCAACTCCGTATTTTCCCCAGTCCACGCCTGACCACCCAGATCATGAAATTCCAAGGAACTTCCAACTACGTCGCCACCCAGGACCTGATGCTGTCGGTCAATGCGGCCATCACCCTCAAACGCCCGCTGCTGGTCAAGGGCGAGCCCGGCACCGGCAAGACCATGCTGGCCGAGGAGGTCGCCACCGCGCTGGACCTGCCGCTGTTGCAATGGCACATCAAGTCGACCACCAAGGCGCAACAGGGCCTGTACGAGTACGACGCCGTGAGCCGCCTGCGCGACAGCCAGCTGGGTGACGAGAAGGTCAAGGACATCCACAACTACATCGTCAAGGGCGTGCTGTGGCAGGCTTTCACGGCCGACCGGCCGGTGGCGCTGCTGATCGACGAGATCGACAAGGCCGACATCGAATTCCCCAACGACCTGTTGCGCGAAATCGACCGCATGGAGTTCTATTGCTACGAGACGCGCGAACTGGTCAAGGCCAAGCACCGGCCGCTGGTGTTCATCACCTCCAACAATGAGAAGGAGCTGCCCGACGCCTTCCTGCGCCGCTGCTTCTTCCACTACATCAAGTTCCCCGATTCGGAAACCATGAAGAAGATCGTGGAGGTGCACTTCCCCGGCCTCAAGCAGGAACTGCTGAGCGCCGCCATGAAGACCTTCTTCGATGTGCGCAACCTGCCGGGCCTGAAGAAAAAGCCCTCCACCAGCGAACTGCTGGACTGGCTCAAGCTGCTGCTGGCCGAGGACATTCCGCTCGATGCGCTGCAGAGCAAGGACGACAAGGTGGCGGTGCCGCCGCTGGTGGGCGCGCTGCTGAAGAACGAGCAGGACGTGAGCCTGTTCGAAAAGCTGGTGTTCATGCAACGCAACAACCGTTGAACCACGACTGACCATGGCTAACAAACTTCTGCTGGAAGGCGTCTCCGACGCCGTTGGTTTCATCGGCGGCGCCCTGGCCGGCTTCTGGGTCGGCCAGTTGCTGGGCTGGGACATTTTTGCCGAGGGCTATGGCGGTGCCAGCATCGGCGCCATCCTCCTGGTGGGCCTGGGCGGCGGCGGCGGACTGCAGCTGGCCCGTCTCTGGCGCAGCCGTCGATCTGAAGCTGATACTTCGGGCCATTAAATGAGTCTGTCGTTGGCGGCCATCACCTTGCAGGGTCAACATGCTCTGCTGGAGCCGCTCGCCCTGACGCATGAGCCGGAAGCCCAGGCCGCCGTACAAGACGGCCACTTGTGGGAGCTCTGGTACACCAGTGTTCCCGCCCCGCAGGCCATGCGCGCCGAGATCGAACGTCGTCTCGCCCTGCAGGCCGCCGGCAGCATGCTGCCCTTTGCCGTGCGCGAGATGAAGTCCGACGGCACGCCTGGCCGCCTGGCCGGCATGACCACCTACATGCACATCGACGCTGCCAACCGCCGGCTGGAGATCGGCTCCACCTGGTACCGGCACAGCGTGCAGCGTACGGCGCTCAATACCGAATGCAAGTTGCTGCTGCTCACGCACGCGTTCGAAACACTGGACTGCATCGCGGTGGAATTCCGCACCCATTTTTTCAACCAGCAGAGTCGCAAGGCGATTGAACGCCTGGGCGCCAAGCTCGACGGTGTGCTGCGCTCGCACCAGGTCATGGCCAACGGCAGCCTGCGCGACACCTGCGTCTACAGCGTGCTTGCCAGCGAATGGCCCGCCGTGAAGGCCCATCTGCAGCACCAGCTGGCCAAGCCCAGGAACTGAAAGCCCTGCCATGCTGAACGATTTTTTCTATACCCTGCGCGCCGCCAAGCTGCCGGTTTCGGTCAAGGAATACCTGACGCTGCTCGAAGCGCTGAAGGAAGGCGTGGTCGGTCCCAAGGCGGTGGTCGACGACACCTCGACCTCCTCAGGTTACTCGATCGACGATTTCTACTACCTCAGCCGCACCACGCTGGTGAAGGACGAGAAGCACTACGACAAGTTCGATCGCGCCTTCGCCGCCTACTTCAAGGGCGTGGAGATGCTGACCGACTTCACCAAGGACATTCCGCTGGAGTGGCTGCGCAAGAACCTGGAACTCAACCTCAGCCCGGAAGAGAAGGCCGCCATCGAGAAGATGGGCTGGGACGAGTTGATGGAGACGCTCAAGAAGCGCTTCGAGGAGCAGAAGGAACGCCACGAAGGCGGCAACAAGTGGATCGGCACCGGCGGCACCTCACCCTTCGGCGCCAATGGCTACAACCCGCAGGGCATCCGCATCGGCCAAGACAAGGGCCGCAACAAGAGCGCGGTGAAGGTGTGGGACCAACGCGCCTACAAGGATTACGACGACACGCAGGAACTCGGCACGCGCAACATCAAGGTGGCGCTGCGCCGCCTGCGCCGCTTCGCGCGCGAAGGCCATGAGCTGGAGCTCGACCTGCCCGATACCATCCGCGCCACCGCCGAGAACGCCGGCTACCTGGACATCAAGATGGTGCCAGAGCGCCACAACAACGTGAAGGTGCTGCTGCTGATGGACGTGGGCGGCACCATGGACGAGCACATCGCCCGCGTGGAAGAACTGTTCAGTGCCACCAAGACCGAGTTCAAGCACTTGGAGTTCTATTACTTCCACAACTGTGTCTACGATTTCATGTGGAAGAACAACCGGCGGCGCTACAGCGAGAAGTTTCCGACCTGGGACATCATCCGCAAGTACAACAAGGACTACAAGTTGATCTTCGTCGGCGACGCCACCATGAGCCCGTACGAGATCCTGCAGCCCGGCGGCAGCGTGGAATACAACAACGAGGAAGCCGGCGCCGAGTGGCTGCAGCGCCTGACCAACGCCTTCCCGAAATTCGCCTGGATCAACCCGGAGCCGCAGGGCGTCTGGCAGTACCGCCAGAGTATCAGCATCATCCAGCAGCTGACCAACAACCGCATGTACCCGTTGACCATCAAGGGCATCGAGGAAGCCATGCGTTTGCTCACCAAATAGGCCGACGGCGGCAGAGTCGCCATTTACAATGGCGACTCTGCCGCCGTAGTTCAATGGATAGAACGAGCGCCTCCTAAGCGCTAGATACAGGTTCGATTCCTGTCGGAGGCACCAGCGGCGCAGCAAAGGAAGACTTATGCGCCCAACCCGACTCCCCCGCCTGTTCCGCTGCTTGTGCACGGCCCTTCTGCTGACCGGCACCCTGCAGGCCGTTCCCGCCCTGGCCCAGGCCAAGGTCGTGCAGACGCCCTACAAGAACCCCAAGGCCCTGGTCGACATCTTTCTCGACGATCCGCGCAAGATGTCTTCCGCCCTCTATTGGGTGCGCAGCCTGGTCAACCCGCTGACGGAAGCGCCCTACAGCATGTTTGCCGAGGACATGAGCATCATCGTGCTGATCCATGGCACCGAGATCGTGACACTGGCGAAAAAGAACGAGGAACGCTACCAGGAAGTGGTGCAGCGCATGCGCTACTACGCCGAGATGGGCGTGAAGTTCAAGGTCTGCGGGCTGGCGATGAAGGACTACGGCTACAGCTCGGATGACCTGTATGACTTTGTCGAGGTCACGCCCTCGGCCATCACCGAGCTGATGCATTGGCAGAACCAGGGTTATGCGCTGATTCCCGCCATCGTGCAGGACAAGAAGTTCTCCATCGAGCAGATCCGCTGAGGGCAGCCGCCCCACCAACACAAACGGGGCCCGCAGGCCCCGTTTGTGTTGGCGTGAGCCGGATCAGGCCACGTAGCCCGGGTTGGGCAACACGCCCTCGACCTTGGGCATGTTGAGCTTGCGCGCCGCAACCTTGCCGCCGCCAGCCTTGAGCCAGGTCTCGACCACGTCCCACACGGGCTTGTTGCCGGCGCTCTTGGCCTCTTCGGCCACCGGCGCCCAGCCGGCCACCATGTAGGACTTGTCGGCATCGATCAGCTTGCCGTTCAGGCGCATGTCGCTGATGCGCTTGCCCATGCCGGCCATCGGGTTGCAGCTGTACTGCAGACCACCCACGCGCACCATGTCACCGCCCTGCTGGTAGTAAGGGTCGGGGTTGAACAGGTTGTCGCACACGTCTTCCAGCACCGTCTTGATGGTGGCGCCGCTCATCGGCGTCACCGTAGCGTAGGAGTAGGTCGTGGCGGTCATGTCCATCAGCCACTCGCGCGTGATGGCCTGGCCCGGCAGCAGGCTGGTACCCCAGCGGAAGCCGGGCGAGAAGGCGATGTCGGCGCCCTGCACGTCGATCAGCGCATCCAGCAGCAGCTGGTCGCCGGTGCCGTTGAAGTTGCCGCGGCGGTACAGCGTGCCTTCGGTCACGGCCAGCACTTCGTTCAGCTTGGCTTCATACGGTGCGCGGATCTTGGTGATGAGCGCATCCATCTCCTTGTCAGCCGGCAGCATGTTGGCGAAGATCGGCAGCAGCTTGTAGCGGAAGTCGGTGACCTTCTTGTCCTTGACCTGGAAGTCCAGCACGCCGAGGAACTTGCCATTGGAGCCGGCATTGGTGACGAGCGTCTTGCCGCCTTTGTTGCTGACGATGCTGGCCACCGGCATGCCGTCGTGCGTGTGGCCGCCCATGATGGCGTCGATGCCAGAGACGCGGCTGGCCATCTTCAGGTCCACATCCATGCCGTTGTGCGACAACACCACCACGACCTGGGCACCCTTGGCGCGTGCCTCGTTGACCATGGCCTGCATGTTCTCGTCCTGGATGCCGAAGGCCCAGTCGGCCACCATGTAGCGCGGGTTGGCGATCGGGGTGTAGGGGAAAGCCTGGCCGATGATGGCGCAGGGCACGCCGTTCATCTCGCGGATCACATAGGGCTTGAACACCTGGTCGCCGAAGTCGTTGGTCTTGACGTTCTGCGCCACGAAATCGACCTTGCCGGCGAAGTCCTTCTCGACGATTTCCTTCACACGCTCCATGCCGTAGGTGAATTCCCAGTGGCCGGTCATGACGTCCACACCCAGCAGCTTGCAGGCGTCGACCATGTCCTGGGCGTTGGTCCACAGCGAGGTGGCCGAGCCCTGCCAGGTGTCACCGCCGTCGAGCAGGAGCGAGCCGGGGCGGCTGGCCTTCAGGCGCTTGACCAGCGTGGCCAGGTGCGCGAAGCCACCGACCTTGCCGTAGCGCTTGGCCGCCTTCTCGAAATCGAGGTAGGTCAACGCGTGGGCTTCGGCGGTGCCGGGGCGGACCTTGGCCACTTTCAGCAGGTGCTCGCCCACCAGATGCGGCAGGTTGCCCTTCATGCTGCCGATGCCGAGATTGACGTTCGGCTCGCGGAAGTAGATCGGCTTGAGCTGCGCATGGCAATCGGTCATGTGCAGGAAGGACACATTGCCGAACTTCGGGATGTCATACAAACCATTGGCCGCCGTGGCGGCATCCGCCTCGGCGTAAGTGCCCAGGCCCATGCCCGCCATGGTGCCCGCGCCCAGCACCTGGAAAAACTCGCGTTTGGTTAGATTCATAATTTCGCAACCACTGAAATAGTTGAGGAAAAAAGACCCGGGCGTGCCCGGGTCCGGATACTAGTTGATCCTGCGCTTTACTGGTTAACCGGCGATTTCGGATCCAGCAGCAGCGCCATGATGTGCTTGACCTGCTGTTCGTTCAGAACGCCCTTGTGCCCGGCACGCGGCATCTGCGAGCAGGCGTTGTAGGCGCGTGCGTTCCAGATCTTGCCCCAGGTGTACTCCACGATGGCCTTGGACTCGGGGGCATCCGGATTGGCCACGCCGCGCATCTTGCCGTAGTTGTACAGGCTTGGGCCGAGCGTGCCAAAAGAGATTTCCTGCTTGCTGATCTGATGGCAGTTGTAGCAATTGCCACCGTTCTCGCTGCCGGCGGCATCGGTCCAGGTCATGCCACGACCACTCTGCGCGAGCTTCTCGCCTTCCTTCCAGTCACCGAGGAACTTGCCGTCCGAAGGCCACTTGATGGTCTTCAGGTTGGCTTCCTCGATGGCCTTGGCCAGCTTCTCATCGATCGGCTTGCCCGCCACGTCGGCGGCAGCGCATTCACGGTTGGCGTCATCCTGCTCCAGGCGGTCGACCTTGGCCTGGCCTTGGTCGCGGAAGGATGCCTTGGCGATGTCGGCGGTGAGCTTGTCCAGTTCAGGACCGGTGGGCACCATGGCACAGCCGGCCAGCAGAAGCGCCACCAAGGCCGGAGCAATGTATTTGATCTGTTTTTTCATGTCGAGAGCTCCTTAACGCTTGATGGCCGGGGCGATCGATTCGGCCCCCTTGGCATTGACGCCCATGTAGGTGCCCAAGGCGATGGTGGCGTCGCTGCCGAACAGCGGGTAGGGGAAACGTTGCTGGCGGTAGCAGTCGTTCAGGCGCAGCTGCATGCCCCACATCTGGCCGTTGGAGACGCGGTAGGCTGGCCAGGCGGCAAAGCCGGCGCCATCGCCCGGGTTCTTGGTCAGGTTGGGCAGATCCTGCAGGCGAATGCGCTTGCCATCTTCACCGTGGCAGGTGGCGCAGGCAAAGTCGTGCGAACCGCCACGCATGAAGAACAGGCGCTTGCCCACTTCATACATGGTCTTTTCTGACACGTGGCTGTTCGGAAGATTGAACTTCATGCCGCGCGATTCGGCCGCAATCCAGGTGGCCAGCGCGGTGACGTTGTTCTGCTCACCCTTGCCGAACGGTGTCTTGGCAATCTCGGCGGCGTTGAAACCCTGCAGCGTTTCCATGCAGGTCAGCAAGCGCGACTCCAGGTCCTGCACCTTGTTGGTGTCGGCAAAGTGGCGCGGCAGCTCGACAAATGCGCCCTTGACCACACCCGGGCCCTTGCCCAGGTCGCATTGTTCCAATGAAGCGTTTTTGGGACCGCGTTTTTGCTTCCAGAGGTCTTCACCCTTGGCTTCAAAGAGTTCGGCCGGATTACCGTCTTGCAGCATGGCGCGGTATTCGGCAATACCGTCCGACGCGGATTTTTGCGCCAGCGCACTGCTTGCCACCACGACGGTTCCAATGGCCAGAGCCAAACGTTTCATCATTGTCACCTCGACTAGTTATTGGGAAGAAACAGAAAATGGAGAAGGGCCATCCCTTCTCCATCTTTCACGGAACGACCTGCGATCAGGACACCGTGGCTTCGTCGGTGCGGCTGTCGCCTTTGTTGTCTTTCCAGTTCACGCTGATCTTGTCGCCAGCCTTGGCGCCCTTGACCACGAACTGCAGGAACGGGTTCTTCGACACGGCGGGGCCCCATTCGGCAGTCATCACGACCTTGCCGTTGAGGGAAGCGGTCACGTCTTGGATGTACCAGGCCGGAACGATCTTGCCAGCCGAATCCTTGCGTTGACCGGATTCCATTTCGTGGCTCATGAGAACGCGAACAGTGGCTTTGTCGCCAGAAGCTTGGGCGCGAATGCGCATCGGATCTGCCATTTTTAACTCCTAAATCTGTACTGAATCTTGGGAAGGGTTGCCGCCGGATTAACCGCCGCAGCCGCCGAGCGTGACCTTGACTTCCTTCTTGGCATAGAAGGCCTTGCCGTCAGCCATGATGGCCACGGCGTACACATCAGAGGACTGGCCCATCTTGGCGCGTGTGGCAAAGCTGGCTTCGACGCTGTCGGTCACGTTGAACATGGCCACCAGGGCAGACGGGTTCTTCTCCACCAGAATCAGAACCTTCTTGGCTGCCAGCGTGGTGCTGGCGGTCAGCGGCACCACGGCACCGTTTTCAGCGATGTCCGGACCACCGACGGTCACGTCCTTGCTTTCCACCGGGGCGGCAGCGCCCAGTGCCTTGGCCACGTCAGCCAGGGACTTGGCTTCAAAAGCCACTTTTTCATAGGCCAAAGCGTGCTGGGGGAACAGACCGGTGCCGGCCAGCAGGCCCGCCACGACGGCGCTTTGCTTGAGTGTCTCGCGACGAGTTTGCATGCGAATCTCCTTGGTTAAGTCCATGCTAATGAAAAAACGTATTTGCTTATATGGGTACTAATGCTTATTTTCCCGCAGCACCAGAAGCCAACCATCCGGCTATGGTCTTTGCTTCGGCTTCGCTCAAGGCCTGGGCTGGCATGGGAATCGGGCCCCAAACGCCGGAGCCACCTGACTTGATCTTGCCAGCCAGGTAATCCGCCTTGCCCGCGTGCTTCTTGGCAATGTCCTGGAAGCTCGGGCCGACCAGCTTGCTGTTCATGGCGTGGCAGGCCGTGCAGCTGTTCTTCTGCAGCAGCGCCTGGGCCGCCTTGTTGTCGGCGCCGGCCGCATCGGCCTTGGCAACGGGTTTGGCCTGTGCAGCAGGAGCAGCAGCACCGGGCTTGCCTTCTGGACGTGTCGTATCCACGCCGTGCTGGGCACCGACCAAGCGGTTCTGCTCAGCCAGATTGCCGTGGGCATTGCGCGCATAGTCCGGCAGGAACGAGGCCACCTTAGCTTCCGGCACGCAGTCCTTCATGCAGGCCACGTTCTTGGTGTCCGGCTTGGCATTCTTGCCGAACTCCTTGCCCGGCCACATGGCGTGATCGGTCGTCATGCCGTTGCGGTTCGGCATGCGCTTCTGAACTTCTGCGATGTTCTTGTCGGACAGCACGAAGTCGTCCGGCACGATGCCGCCGAGGTTCAGCAGAAAGGCCGTCACGGCGTAAACCTCTTCGGTGCTCAGCGACTTCGGCGCTGTCCAGGGCATGGCACGGTTGATGTAGTCCCACAACGTGGAGACGGTGGGCACCTTCATCAGCGTGGTGCGTCCCGGGAAGGACGTATCGGTCAGCTTGGCCACACGGCCGGTCTTGATGTCTTCGGCCGTGATGCCGCCGACCAGCGGGCTGAACACTTCGCCGGATTCACCAAAGATGCCATGACAATGAGCACACTTGCCTTCCCACACATCCTGGCCTTTGGCCACACTGCCGGAACCGGCTGGCAGTCCCTTGAAGTCGGGGCGCACATCGATATCCCATGCGGCCACTTCCTTCGGCGTGGCATCGCGGCCAACACCCGGGTACTTGCTGGCGCCCTGTGCACCTGCCAGGCCCGCAACGGCCAGCAAGGCTGCGGCCAAGACTGCTTTACGAAACCTGAACATTTTTCACCTCACCGCTTTCCTGCACCAGCCAGGACTGGATGGCATTGTTGTGATAGATCGAGCGCGTGCCGCGCACGGCACGCAATTGCTTGTAGGTGGGCTGCACATAGCCCGTGTCATCCATGGCACGGCTCTGGATGATGGCAGGCTTGCCATCCCAGACCCAGTCCAGGTTGAAGCGCGTCAGCGCCTTGTTCTGCACCGGGCCTTCCAGCCGCGCGGTACGCCAGTTGCGCCCGCCATCGACGGACACATCGACACGCTTGACCTTGCCGCGGCCCGACCAGGCCAGACCGGTGATGTTGTAAAAGCCCTTGTCCAGCAGCACCTGACCGCCGGAGGGCGTGGTCACCACGCTCTTGCACTCCTGGATGCTGGTGTACTGGCGGTGCAGGCCGCTGGGCTGCAGGTCCACGTAATGGACCGCCTCGTCCTTGGCGGCGTAAGGCATGTCGCCCACTTCGATGCGGCGCAGGTACTTGACCCAGCTCACACCCTGCACGCCCGGCACGATCAGACGCAACGGGTAACCCTGCTCAGGGCGCAGCATCTCGCCGTTCTGGCCGTAGGCCACGAATACCTCGCCCGACTTGATCAACTCCATCGGAATGGTGCGGGTCATGGACGAGCCGTCGGCACCTTCGGCCAAGACGAACTTGCCGTTCTTCAGATCCGCACCGGCCAGCTCCAGCAGGGTGATCAGCGGCACGCCGGTGAACTCGCTGCACGACACCATGCCGTGCGTGTACTGCACGGTCGGCACCGCCACATTGCCCCACTCCACCGCCGTGTTGGCACCGCACTCGATGAAGTGAATGCGCGAGACGGACGGCAGACGCATGATCTCGTCCATGGTGAAGACCTTGTTGGACTTGACCATGCCGTTGATCATCAGGCGATGCTTGGAGGGGTCGATGTCCCACCAGCCTTGGTGGTGACGCTCGAAGTGCAGGCCGCTGGGTGTGATGATGCCGAACAGCGACTGCAGCGGCGCAAACGACACCGAAGCCTGCGTGGTCTGGGTCAGACCCGGGCTCTGGCGACGCTGCACATTGGCCTCGAACTTGGAGGGCTTGCCGTAACCACCGTCCGCCGCCACGCCCTGCCCCAGGCCCTTGCTGTGCTCGGGCAGGTTCAGGATGTTGGGGTCACCGCCCTCGGTCGGGACCGGGTTGCCCTGTGCCAGTGCGGCCGGCACGGCAGCACCGGCTGCTGCGGCGGCAAAGGCGTTGCGAATGAAATCACGGCGGCCGCTCTTGGCTTGCGCGAAGACGGTCTTGATTCCGTCCTTGTTCAAAAAATTCTCGGGCGCCTTGCGGATCCGGCCCGAGCTCACATCTTCTTGCATCACACACTCCTTCAATGAGTTGCTATCCATCGCTCATCTCGTCTGACCCGATCACGCCCGGTTTCACGACCGTTCGTGATCCACTGTCTGCTCAAGGCCCATCTGCGAACAAACCGCCTTGCACACCCGCACCACCGACTCGTCACCAATGCGGTAATACACCTGCACTCCATGGCGTCGCTTGGCGACAACACCTGCCCGGTACAGCACGTTCAGATGCTGTGACATA
Source organism: Curvibacter sp. PD_MW3 (assembly GCA_002633085.1). Lineage (GTDB taxonomy): Bacteria > Pseudomonadota > Gammaproteobacteria > Burkholderiales > Burkholderiaceae_C > Hylemonella. The sequence goes on along the minus strand of NSIV01000005.1, from coordinate 79,747 downwards.
TTGGGCTGAGACACCGCGATGTCGTGCAGCAATTGAGAGACGTTCTTCTCGCCATCGCACAACGCACCGATGATGCGCAGCCGGATCGGCGTCGAAAGCACCCCAAACAGCTCGGCCGCACTGTCAAAGTCCGACATCGACGCTTCCTGGGGAATATCGTCTTTCATTCGCTAAATCTTAATATTCACATGTACGAATATAAAGGCTAAACGCAACTCATAACCAAGGGTTTATACCTATCCCGACTTTTTTGATCGGTTGGTTTTACTTTGTGAAATGATAGTGATCCCGGTTCAGCACGGCGGCCATGGCGTTGACCTCCTCCGGGAACAGGCTCAGGTTGAGCTCGGTATTGCATCGCTCCACCATGCCGCGCAGGAAACCTGCGGAATTGATACGCCCAGCCGGTCGGTAGATGGCGCTGCCGTCACCGCCCACCTTCTGCTGGTGGCAAGCGACGCATTGGTTTTCCGCAATGAGCTTTTCCCCCAGCTTCAAATCCGCGTCACGAAACACGTCGGGTGTCTCGCCGCTCGCGGAAGTCACCACCGCCATGAGGAAAAAAGCCAGTTTTCGCATGCTTTTGAGGTTAGCCAATGCCGAACATCAACGCAACACATGAAAACCCTCTGCGCAGGCTGGGCCGCCAGAGAACAATCTGGCACACTTCAGCCAGATCAACCCATGAAGTCGTCTATCCCCATGGCAAGCAAGAGCACAGACAACAGCGGTGTCTCGCAAACACCGGCTTCACTTTACCGCGCCGACCACCAGAAAGATGTGGTCAACCGGCTGCGTCGCATTGAAGGCCAGGTACGCGGCTTGGTCGAGATGATCCAGGCCGGCCGCCCCTGCGAGGACGTGGCCCTGCAGATGTCGGCTGCGCGCAAGGCGATGGACAAGGCCTTCTACCGCATGATGGCCTGCTCCGTCATCGAGGCGATCTCCGATGCCGAGAACGATGCCGAAGCGATTGTCGAAGTCGAGCGTTCGACCAAGTTGCTTGAAAAATTCGGCTAAACCGCGGTCTCAGCTGCGGCCCAACCTCAAATCAAATCGGGACTTGACCCCGTATTCATTGCGGAATCAGCTATTATTTTAATAGCAATGAAAAATCAGCAATGACACGATCCGGACCACAGGCTTCGATCGGCTGCCCCATGTTGTAGCCGTAGGGCAAGAGCCAGACCGGCACGCCCGCATTACGCGCAGCAGCCACATCGATCGACGAATCCCCCACAAACAAGGCGCGCTCGGCCGCCACCTGAAACTGCGCCAGGCAACTGCGAATGCCGGCGGGGTCGGGTTTCTTGGTCGGCAGGCTGTCACCACAGACGACCCGATCGAACAAAGGCTGCAGCGCGTGCGCAGCCAAGACGAGCTGGGTGTAGCGCGCTTCCTTGTTGGTCACCACAGCCAACCGCACGCCTTGCTGCCGCAGCTGCTGCAGTACGTCGCGCACATGCGGGTAAAGCTGGCTGCGCGTACCGCAACGGCGTTCGTAATGACGGCCAAACTCGGTCGCCACCTGGGGCAGCGTGTCGCTGGCGCGAATGGCCTCGACCGTTATCTGCTGCACAAAGGCCAGCGCCTGGACCAGCAATTCACGGGTCCCAAGGCCAATCCAGCGGTTGACGCTGTCCTGCTCGACCTCGGAAAGACCGAAATGCTTCAGTGTGTCGTTGACCGCATCACCAATTTCAGCAGCGGTTTCGATCAACGTGCCATCGAGGTCAAACATGACCAGATCGAAAGCCCGAGAGGGGGACGTACTCATGAGTTCAATAAAAAAAGACAACAGAACCAGATCGCCAAGGTTACACGGCCTTGGCGATCAGCCTGCGAAACACGGAGTCAATGCAGCGCACCGACGGCGCTGAAAAAAACCGCCTCACCCCGCGCCCAAGGCGCGCTTGCGCCGCTCCATCATGCGCCAGACGAAGGGCGTGAAAATCAGCTGCATGGCCAGCTCCATCTTGCCGCCCGGCACGACGATGGTGTTGGCACGCGACATGAAGCTGTCGTGGATCATGTTGAGCAGGTACTGGAAGTCGATGCCTTTCGGGCTTGCAAAGCGGATCACCACCATGCTCTCATCGGCCGATGGGATATCACGCGCGATGAAGGGGTTGGAGGTGTCGACCATCGGCACGCGCTGGAAGTTCACATGGGTGTGGGCAAACTGCGGCACGATGTAGTTCACGTAGTCGGGCATACGACGCAGGATGGTATCGGTCACCGCCTCGGTGCTGTAGCCGCGCTGGTTCTGGTCACGCCAGAGTTTCTGGATCCACTCCAGGTTGATCACCGGCACCACGCCCACCAGCAAATCCGGATGTTGCGCGATGTTGTATTCGGGCGTGACCAGGGCACCATGCAGGCCTTCATAAAACAGCATGTCGGTGTCAAGCGGCAGGTCCTCCCAGGCGGTGAAGGTACCGGGAGCCTGCTGGTAAGGCGCGGCCTCCTCGTCGTTGTGCAGGTACTTGCGCGCGCGACCCTGGCCCGCCTGCGCATAGCTACGAAACAGGGTTTCCAATTCGCCGAACAGGTTGTTGTCCGCACCGAAATGGCTGAAGTGTTTGTTGCCGGCCTGCTCGGCCTCAGCCGCCTTGCGCTTCATTTCCTGGCGGTTGTAGCGGTGGAAGCTGTCGCCTTCGACGATGGCGGCCTTGACGCCTTCGCGGCGGAAGATATTGGCGAAGGTACGCGTTACCGTGGACGTGCCGGCACCGGACGAGCCGGTGATGGCAATGATGGGATGGCGTTCAGACACGAAGGTCTCCTGGAGCTAAAAATTCTTTGATCGCTGTATGCAGCGCAACGCTGGTACGCCAGCCCCGCGTCGCAGGACGCTCAGGGGGTGCTTCATAGTCTAAACAAGCCACGCTCAGCAAACAGTGGATTGTCAAACTCCATCTTGACCGGCTCGGTGTGATAACGCTCGATGCGCTCGACCTCGCTTCTGGAGCCAAACACCAGGCCGATGCGCTGATGCAACGATGTTGGCTGCACCGCCAGCATCGCCTGGCGCCCGGTACTGGCGCGGCCGCCGGCCTGCTCCATGATGAAGCCGACCGGATTGGCCTCGTACAGCAGGCGCAGGCGCCCGGGTTTGGCCGGGTCCTTGGTGTCGCGCGGGTACATGAAAACGCCACCCCGCATCAGGATGCGATGCGCCTCGGCGACCATGGAAGCAATCCAGCGCATGTTGAAGTCCTTGCCCCGGGGGCCGGTCCGGCCGGCCAGGCATTCGTCCACATAGCGCTTGATCGGCGGCTCCCAGAAGCGGCTGTTGGAAGCGTTGATGGCAAATTCCTGCGTGTCGGCCGGGATCTGCATTTTGGGATGGGTCAGCATGAACTCGCCCAGGTTCGGGTCGAGCGTGAACCCGTTGACGCCATTGCCCACGGTCAGCACCAGCATGGTGGTCGGGCCATAGAGCGCATAACCGGCCGCCACCTGCTGGGTACCCGGCTGCAGGAAGTCGGCCTCGGTCACATCGCGCCCTGAAGCCACCACCGCCTGCGGCGCCCGCAGGATCGAGAAAATGCTGCCGACCGACACATTGACATCGATGTTGCCGGAGCCATCGAGCGGATCGAACACCAGCAGGTACTTGCCACGCGGGCTTTGTGCCGGGATCTGGTACGGCAGCGTCAACGCCTCAGACGCCATGCCCGCCAAGTAGCCACCGAGCTCGTTCAGGCGAATGAACACCTCGTTGCTGTGCAGATCGAGTTTGTTCTGCACTTCGCCCTGCACATTCACCGCATTGCCAAACGCTTTGTCGTGCTCGCCCAGCATGCCGCCCAACGCACCAAACGACACGGCACGCGCAATCGTCTTGCAGGCCATCGCCACATCAAGGATCAAGGCATTGAAATCGCCGCGGGCGTCGGGAAATCGGCGGCGCTCCTCGATCAGGAATTGCGTCAGGGTTGCGCGTTTGGACAGGGGCATTCTCTGCTTACTCCACGCTCAGCAGTCGCTCGCCAGCCCAATGGGCGGTATGCCACAAGGCCAGATCGGCTAATCGGGTCTCGCCCAGGTCCGGCAGCACATGCAGCGCCCGGCTGAAATCATGGTGCCGGGTGTACTGGGTGGGCGTGATGACGGTGGCCAGACCGGCCAGTGTGGCCGCCTTCAAGCCGTTGCCCGAATCCTCGAAGGCCAGGCAATCGCTGGGGTCGAGCTTCAGCGCGTCCAACATCTGCAGATAAACCTGCGGGTGCGGCTTCTTGATGGGCGCACTTGACGCGTCACCAATGGCCGAGAAGTTATGGCGCCAAGCCGGCCCCATGGCCTGGCGCAACAGGGCCGAAATATTGACCGGTGAAGTCGTGGTGGCAATCGCCAGTTGCAGGCCCTGGGCCAGGGCTTCGTCGATCAGCGCCAGCACGCCGGGGCGCAAGGCCACCTCCCCGCTGGCAATGGCCGCCTCGTAATGGGCGGTCTTGAGTTCATGGATGCGGGCAATCGTCTCTTGCATCGCATCGCCATTGAGCGCCCGGATGTCCGGATTGACCTGCTTCCAGTAGTGCCGGATGCGCTCCTTGCCGCCAGAGATTTCCAGCAGCTCGGTGTAGAGCGCCTCGTCCCAATGCCAGTCCAACCCCAACTCCATGAAGGCATGGTTGAACGCCGCACGGTGGGCGCTTTCCGTATCGGCAAGGGTGCCATCCACATCAAAAATCAGGGCGCGCAACATAGCCACCTCCTCGCAAGGGAATGAATCGAGAGCATCGCCATTCATGCAGATGCACGATGGCCAGTTCAATGTATCGCCCTTGATACATAATCTCAAATCACATTTGTTAAATTAATCATCAGCCTTATCTGATTCGAGCAACCTCATGCGCAATTACACCCTCAAGCAATTGCAGACCTTTATCGAGGTTGCACGCGAAAAATCGGTCTCCAAGGCCGCCGAACGCCTGTTCGTCACGCAGCCGGCGGTCTCGATGCAGATTCGTCAATTGGAGGAGGCCTTCGGCCTGTCGCTGATCGAACCGGTTGGCCGCAACATCCAGCTCACCCACGCCGGCCACGAATTCCTGTCGCACGCCATTGCCGCGGTCTCGCGGCTCAAGGATCTGGAAGCCAGCATGGCTGAGCACGTCGGCATGAAGAAAGGCCGGATTGACCTGGCCGTGGTCAGCACGGCCAAGTATTTCGTGCCCATGCTGCTGGTGCGCTTCGCCCAGTTGCTGCCGGGCATCGACGTCAAGCTGCGCATCGACAACCGGGAAAACATCCTGGGCATGCTGTCACGCAGTGAGATCGATCTGGTCATCATGGGCCGCGCGCCCAACACCCTGGATTGCGAGGCCACGCCCTTTGCCACCAACCCACTCGGCATCGTCTGCGCCCCCGACCATCCGCTGGCACGCCGCAAGCGGCTCTCCATTGACACCATCAAGGACTATGAGTTCGTGGTGCGTGAGCAGGGTTCGGGCACGCGCGCCGCCATGGAGCGGCTTTTTGCTCAGCATGACCTGCCGCTCAAGGTAGTGATGGAGATGCCCAGCAACGAAACCATCAAGCAGGCGGTGATGGCCGGCATGGGCCTGAGCTTTCTGTCGCTGCGTACCGTGCGCCACGAACTGGCCGGCGGCCATATTGCGCTGGTGGACATCGGCGGCATGCCCATCATGGGCAAGTGGTATGTCACCCATCTGACGCAGAAAAAGCTCTCGCCGGCAGCCAAATCCTTCAAGGAATTCCTGATCGAGCAAGGCGGCCCTTTGATCGACTCCTGGGCTTGAGCCTAATGCATAAGTAGATTCTGATTTTTGACAGCCCTAAAAATGAATATTACTTATGCCTCCATCTTTCTATAGTCAGCTCCATGACCCGATGAGCTGACCACCATGGCGCCAGCTGGCTGGGTAACACACCTGCACAGGAGAACCCGAGATGGACCAGTCCAAGCGCTACGCTGACCTCAGCCTCAAGGAAGCCGAACTCATCCAGGGTGGCCAGCACATTCTTGCGGCCTACAAGATGAAGCCCAAATCGGGCCACGGCTATCTGGAGGCTGCAGCCCACTTCGCGGCCGAGTCGTCGACCGGCACCAACGTCGAAGTCAGCACCACCGACGATTTCACACGTGGGGTTGATGCGCTGGTCTACCTGATTGATGAAGCGCGCGAGGAAATGCGCATTGCCTACCCGCTCGACCTGTTCGACCGCAACATCACTGACGGTCGCATGATGATCGTGTCCTTCCTGACGCTGGCCATCGGCAACAACCAGGGCATGGGCGACATTGAATACGCCAAGATGTACGACTTCTACGTCCCGCGGCGTGCCATCGAGCTGTTCGACGGTCCCGCTAAGGACATCAGCGACCTGTGGCGCCTGCTGGGTCGCCCGGTGAAGGACGGCGGCTACATTGCCGGCACCATCATCAAACCCAAGCTCGGCCTGCGTCCCGAGCCATTTGCCCAGGCGGCGTATGAATTCTGGCTCGGTGGCGACTTCATCAAGAACGACGAACCGCAAGGCAACCAGGTCTTCGCGCCGATGAAGAAGGTCATGCCCCTGCTGTACGACGCCATGAAGCGTGCCATGGATGAAACCGGTGAGGCCAAGCTCTTCTCCGCCAACATCACCGCCGACGACCATTACGAGATGATCGCGCGCGGCGAGTACATCCTGGAGACCTTCGGACCCGACGCCGACAAGATTGCCTTCCTGGTCGACGGCTACGTTGGCGGCCCCGGCATGGTCACCACCGCGCGCCGCTGCTTTGCCAACCAGTACCTGCACTACCACCGCGCCGGCCACGGCGCCGTCACCTCGCCTCAGTCCAAACGCGGCTATACCGCTTATGTGCTGGCCAAGATGAGCCGGCTGCAGGGGGCCTCGGGCATCCACGTCGGCACCATGGGCTACGGCAAGATGGAAGGCGAGAAGGATGACCGTGCCATCGCCTACATCATCGAGCGCAACAGCTACACTGGCCCGGCCTACCACCAGGAGTGGTACGGCATGAAGCCGACCACACCCATCATCTCGGGCGGCATGAACGCACTGCGCCTGCCGGGCTTCTTTGAAAACCTGGGCCACGGCAACGTGATCAACACCGCTGGTGGCGGCGCCTATGGCCATGTGGACTCCCCCGCAGCCGGCGCCCGGTCACTACGCCAGGCCTATGAATGCTGGAAGAGTGGCGCCGACCCGATTACCTACGCCCGCGAACACCAGGAATTCGCGCGTGCTTTCGAATCCTTCCCGGATGACGCCGACAAGCTCTACCCCGGCTGGCGCGACAAACTCGGTATCCACCCGTAAGTTTCAGGCGACGCAATCATTCGCAGCAAGGCCCGCCACCCATGACCGCAGATGGCAAACAGCTCAGGCCGCTTCTTGCAAGCGCTCGGGCTCTCGCAAGCGGTATATGCGGCCGAGCTTGTCCAAGGGTTCGATCACTTCCTCACGCACAAGACGGCTGACTTCGCGGCTCACGGTCTCAAGCTGGAGGTCGAGCATGGCCCCCATGTCGTCGCGCGCAAACAGCGTGACGGTGCGCCCATCGGCCGGGCTGCGCATCTTCAGAATAAAGTTCGACACCCGCTGGCGTGCGGTGCCGAAATTGAGATCCGCCAACCAGTCGTCCGCATCCTTCAACGCCTGCTGCCACTTCTGCATCAGGCGCAAGTGCAGGCGCGGGCTGCTGGCCCCCAGGGTATGGATCACTTCCAACGGAATGCGGCACACCGAGACGTCGGTCAGCGCCACGGCTTCGCAGTCGTATTGAGAGCCGCCCAGCGCCTCCAGACCGGCCACATCACCGGGACGCAGCACACGCACAATGCGCTGGCGACCATCAGCCGTCACGCGCACCAGCTTGATCATGCCGGTGCGCAAGGTGAAGATGCCGGCGGCACGATTGCCTTCGGCATAAAGGGTGGCCCCTTGGCGGAATTCCAGGTCGTCGATCGGCGCGTGAATCATGCCGAAATCCTGCTCGTTGAGATCGGCGAACAGCACCATGTCACGGATGCCGCAATTGCGACAATCCGAAGTGCCGCGCCAGGCGGAGTCTGTCTTGATCGGGATCATGCTTGCTCGAAACGGAACGCATCTGGCATCATACCCCCAAGTGTATATTGAGCCCTTCAACTCAGTGCCGCGCTCGGTCTTTACCGCCCCGCCATCATCCCGGCAAGCCCTCGCCTCGGTTCATGGCCAGACCGCCTGCCGCGCAAACGCTAATATCGGTGTCATGAATCCTCAGCGCAGACTCCTGCTTGCCACCGCCACACAGCTCTCCGCTGCAGCCGCTCTGTTCCAGACCGGCACCGCATTGGCCCAGGCTGGTGGCGCAACCCTCCCATCCGGGGCGGCCACAGAAGCCAAAGCACCGCCCTTGCCGGCACCCGGCACCCTGTTGCCGCTGCCCGAGGTACCGCTGCTGGATGGCTCGCTCTTTCGCCCGGCCCAGGCTGAAGGTCAGGTGCTGGTGATCTACTGGTGGGCCAGCACCTGCCCGTTTTGCGCCCTGCAAAGCCCGGAAATACAAAAACTCTGGCTCAGCCAGCGTGACAAAGGGCCCCGTGGTCTGCAATTGCTGACGCTGTCGATCGACCGCACACGCGAGGATGCGCTAGCCTATTTGCAGAAAAAGGGCTATACCTTCCCGACCGGCTTCGTGACCCCCGCCATCCAGCGCGTGCTGCCCAAGCCCAAGGGCCTGCCCATCACCCTGGTGCGCGGCCGCGATGGCAAACTGCTGCAAGCTGAAAAAGGTCAGATGTTCCCGGAAGACGTGGAACTGCTGACGCGCTGGGTATAAAAACAAACACCTGAGAGGAGACTGCATGGGCGCTTCGCTAGACGGCAAGCTTGTCGTCGCCATTTCATCACGCGCCTTGTTCGACTTCGAGGAAGAGAACAAGGTGTTTGAGCAAGGCAACGGTCCCCACAAGGACCGCGCCTACATGAAGCTACAGCTCGACAAACTGGAAGAACCTGCCAAGCCAGGTGTAGCCTTTTCCATGGTGCGCAAGCTGCTGGCCTTCAACGATGCCGCCACGCAGCGCGTGGAGGTGGTCATCCTCTCGCGCAACGACCCGGTCTCGGGCATGCGCGTGTTCCGCTCGGCCCAGCATTACGGCCTGCCCATTGAACGCGGCAGCTTCACGCGCGGCCAGTCGCCGTGGCGCTACCTCAAGCCACTGCATGCCAACCTGTTCCTCTCCACCCATCTGAGCGATGTGCGCGCTGCACTGGATGCCGGCGTACCAGCGGCCCAGGTCTATCCGCAATCGGCACTGGCCAGCGACGCCCATCCGCACGAAGTTCGGATTGCCTTCGACGGTGATGCCGTGCTCTTCAGTGATGAAGCCGAGCGCGTGTTCCAGGCCCAGGGCCTGAGCGCCTTCCAGAAGCATGAGCGCGACAAGGCGCTGCAGCCGCTGTCGGCCGGGCCCTTCAAGCCCCTGCTAGCCGCGTTGCACCGGCTGCAGCAGGAAGGCACCCCCAACATGCGCGTGCGCACCGCGCTGGTCACGGCGCGCAGCGCACCAGCGCACGAGCGCGCCATCCGCACGCTGATGGAGTGGAACATCGAGATCGATGAAGCCATGTTCCTCGGCGGCCTGCCCAAGGGTGAATTCCTGCGTGAGTTCGAGCCCGATTTCTTCTTTGACGACCAGACCGGTCACATCGAGTCCGCGTCGCAACATGTGCCTTCGGGCCACGTCGCCAGTGGCGTCGCCAACGCCTGAGTAGCCCAAGAGATCACCATGTCACTGACAAGCAAACTGTCCGACTTCAAGGCCTTCATTCGCAACGCCTGGGCTTTGGCCGTGCCCTACTTCAAGTCGGAAGAAAAGTGGAAGGCGCGCGGCCTGCTCGCCGCCATCGTTGCGCTCAACCTCGGTTTCGTCTACACCCTGGTGCTGTTCAACGAATGGAATCGCTTCTTCTACGACGCCCTGCAGGAGAAGAACTACCCGGTCTTTCTCGAGCAGCTGTTGCGCTACTCGGTGCTGGCTTTCATCTATATCGTCATCGCGGTCTACCGCTTCTACCTGACGCAGCAACTGGAAATGCGCTGGCGCGCCTGGATGACGCGCCACTACCTGCAGCGCTGGCTGGACAACCAAGTCTATTACCACCTGGAACTCACTCGCTACGCCGAACTGGCGGCCGACCAATCACCCGACAACCCAGACCAGCGCATCCAGGAAGACCTGAAACTCTTCACCAGCAGCACGGTGGGCCTGAGCATGGGCCTGCTCAACGCGTTTGTCACGCTGCTGAGCTTCGTCAGCATCCTCTGGTCACTCAGTGGTGCCTTCAGCTTTTCGTTTGGTGACACCGGATTTGTCATTCCCGGCTTCATGCTGTGGGTAGCCATCCTCTACTGCATCGTCGGCAGCGTGATCACCCACTATGTCGGTCGCCCCCTGATTTCGCTGAACTACCAGCAACAGCGACGCGAAGCCGATTTCCGCCACAACCTGGTCCGCGTGCGCGAATACAGCGAGGCCATTGCGCTGGACCGTGGCGAGAAGGTCGAACTGAAACAGCTTGACCTGCGTTTTGGCCACGTGCTGGCCAACTACCTGCAACTGATCGACGCGCAAAAGCGCCTGACCATGTTCACCGCCACCTTTGGCCAGGCCTCGACCGTGTTCCCGTTCATCGTGGCGGCACCACGCTTTTTCAGCGGCGCCATCCAACTCGGCACCATGATGCAGATCGCCTCTGCCTTTGGCCGCGTGCAGGACTCGCTCTCATGGTTCATCGACAACTACGACAGCCTGGCCAGCTGGCGCGCCACCACCGATCGCCTGACCCATTTCGAAGCGGCCATCCAAGTCGCCAGCCAGAAAGCCGATCTGCAACTCCAGCGCACCGGCGCCACCAGCAGTTCCGGCGTGACTGCGAACGACCTGTCGCTCGACCTGCCCACCGGCAGCCGCCTGCTGGCCCATACGCAACTGAATGCTCAGCCGGGCGACAGCGTGCTGCTCAGCGGCCCCTCCGGCAGCGGCAAATCCACCCTGTTCCGCGCCTTGGCCGGCATCTGGCCGCTGGCCTCGGGTCGGGTTCAACTGCCGGAATCGAGCATGTTCATTCCACAGCGGCCCTACTTTCCGAACGCCAGTCTGCGTGATGCGCTGGCCTACCCGGAACCGGCCGAGAGCTACGATGAAGCAACGCTCAAGCAGGCCTTGTGCGATGCACTGCTGCCGCACCTGGTGGACCAGCTTGATGTGGTGGATGCCTGGGGCCAGAAACTCTCCGGCGGCGAGCAGCAACGCCTGGCGCTGGCGCGCGTGTTCCTCAAAAAACCATCCTGGATTTTTGCCGACGAAGCCACCAGCGCACTGGACGAAGAAGCCGAAAAAGCCTTGTACAAACGGCTTCTAGCCCTTGTCAAGGAAGGGAAAGGCGCTCTCATTTCAATAGCGCACAGGCACACAGTGGCAACTTACCACAGTCGCACCTGGCAACTGGAGAAGCGCGTCGACGAAGACGTGGCGCTGTTCCAGTTGACACAAACATAAGCCCCAGGCTGCGCGCACGTTGTGCGCTCCGCTACCCCCACAGGGGCAACGCCGGTGACCCGGCCCAGCCGGTTCCACGGCGTTCCGCGGTCTGCAGCCTTCTATCGCTCGGGCTCGGGCGTTAATTTGGCACTGGGGTTCTGTACCGCTCCCAACCACGCGCACGCAGCTCGCAGGCCGGACAAGTGCCGCAGCCATAGCCCCAGGCGTGCCGGTGCTCACGGTCGCCCAGGTAGCAGGTGTGGGTGTGCTCGATGATCAGGTCCACCAGCGCGGCGCCACCCAGCGATTCCGCCAGGCGCCAGGTGTCGGCCTTGTCGATCCACATCAGCGGCGTTTCGATCAGGAAGCGCTTGTCCATGCCGAGCGACAGCGCCAGCTGCATCGCCTTCATGGTGTCGTCACGGCAGTCGGGGTAGCCGGAGAAATCGGTCTCGCACACACCGGTGACGATCACCTCCAGCCCGCGGCGGTAGGCCACCGCAGCGGCCAGCGTCAGGAACAGCAGGTTGCGGCCCGGCACGAAGGTATTGGGCAGGCCACTGGCCTCCATCTTGAAAGCGGTTTCGCGCGTCAGCGAGGTTTCGCTCACATGCCCGAGCACTTCCAGGTCGAGCAGGTGGTCCTCGCCCAGCTTGCCCGCCCAGTGCGGAAACTGGCGGCGGATCTCGCTCAGCACCTTGATGCGTGATTCCAACTCGATGTGGTGCCGCTGGCGGTAGTCGAAGGCGATGGTTTCGACGCGTTCATAAGCCTTGAGGGCGTGTGCCAGGCAGGTGGTGGAGTCCTGTCCACCGGAAAATAAAACGAGAGCTGTCTTATGCATACCCAATGTTAGGGCATGTCAGCCCTGCCCTTGCCATCAGCCCTGGCGGCTCACTCTGCTTTTCCGGTCTTGTTGACCTTGTTGGGCGAGTAAGTCAGCACTTCCTTGGCAAGTACGCCGGGTATGGCACTAGGATTCTGATTACGGGTCTGCGCCATGTTCTGCAGATGATTGGCATCCTGGTTCTTCGCCTGCTGGGCGGTATACCAAAGCTCGACCGCCTTCGCACTCATCATCCACAGCGTCTGCACGTGCTCGATCAGCATCTTGGAGATCGGCTCCTTGGGCTCTTCCTCAATCGCTTTCGGCTTGGCGGCAGCTTGAGTCCAGTCCTTGCTGCTGCTGTCGGCCTTGGAGCCACCTTGCAACGGATCGGAAGCACTCGGCTGGGTCACCGATTCAGCCGAGGCCTTGGCCAACACTTCTGGATTGATGTCATTGACCACACTGGCCGTTGCCTGTACCTCGATGGAAGGATTCACCGGCGCAACGGGTATCACCTTGGCTGCGGCAGGCACAGCCATCTCTGCGCCGGCAGGCCGCAGATTTGGAGTTCGCTCAACAGTAGGTAATTGCATTTTGGTCATCACCTCCACCAAATGGCGAAGGCTTTTATCCGGTTACGTATCAGTATTAACGGCAAATTTAGGGGGTTATTTAGGCCTTTTTTCTGTTCTTTGATAAATATTTGCAGCATCAACAGCCCTATTCAGGGCTATTGAACACAAATCCATGAACTTCAGTCAAAATTCAGACTGTTATGAATCCGGCTGACATGACACGGCAACTCCAAACCGATATTGGCTTGCAGGTGCGCGCCCTGCGACTGGGCCGCAACCAGTCGCAAAGCGAACTGGCACGCCAAGCCGGCGTGGCCCTGGGTGCACTTAAGCGACTAGAGAACGGCAGCGGCGCCACCTTGCGCACCCTGGTCAGCGTGACACAAGCGCTCGGCCGAAGTGAGTGGCTGCATGACCTGCACACAACAACAGACCCGTCAGCGCGCTTGCGCGCCGGCAAGCCCAAACCATCGACAGCACACACCTAGAATGAAATTCCCCGCCCCCATGGAGAACCGCATGTTGGAACGCTACTTCCAGCTCTCAGCACACGGCACCACCGTCAAGACCGAACTGCTGGCCGGACTGACCACCTTTTTGACGATGGCCTACATCATCTTCGTCAACCCGGACATCCTGTCCGCCGCCGGCATGCCGAAAGACTCCGTGTTCGTGGCCACCTGTCTGGCCGCCGCCATCGGCTCGGCCATCATGGGCCTGTACGCCAACTACCCAATCGCATTGGCCCCTGGCATGGGGCTGAACGCTTACTTCGCGTTTGCGGTGGTCAAGGGCATGGGCTTCACCTGGCAGGCCGCACTCGGCGCCGTGTTCATCTCTGGCCTGCTGTTCATCCTGGTGAGCCTGTTCAAGGTACGAGAAGCCATCGTCAACGCCATTCCGCGTTCGCTCAAGTTCGCCATCTCGGCCGGCATCGGCCTCTTCCTGGCCATCATCGGACTGAAAAATGCCGGCCTGATCGTCGCGCACCCCTCGACCCTCCTCACCCTGGGCAACCTGCACCAGCCGGCCCCGGTGCTGGCAGCGCTCGGCTTCCTGCTGATCGTGGCACTGGAGTGGCGCAAGGTGCCGGGCGCCATCATCATCAGCATCCTGGCCGTGACTGTGGCTTCCATCGCGATGGGGCTGACGCCCTTCAACGGCCTCGTTGCCGCGCCACCCTCGATCGCGCCGACCTTCCTGCAGATGGACATTGCCGGCGCCCTCAACGCCGGCTTGCTGACCGTCATCATGACCTTCTTCCTGGTCGAATTGTTCGACGCGTCTGGCACGCTCATCGGCGTGGCCCACCGCGCCGGCCTGCTCGACAAAGATGGCAAGCTGCCGCACCTGAAGAAGGCGCTGCTGGCTGACTCCACCGCCATTGCCGCTGGCGCAGCGCTCGGCACCTCGTCCACCACGGCCTACATCGAGTCTGCCGCCGGCACGGCAGCCGGTGGCCGCACCGGGCTGACGGCTGTCACCGTAGCGGTGTTGTTCCTCGTCGCACTGGTGTTCGCCCCACTGGCTGGCACCGTGCCGGCCTTCGCCACCGCACCGGCCTTGTGCTACGTGGCCGTGCTCATGCTGCGTGGCCTGGCCGAAATCGAATGGGACGACCTGACCGAGGCCGCCCCTGCCGCCATCACCGCCATCACCATGCCCTTCACGTTCTCCATTGCCCACGGCATTGCGTTTGGCTTCATCTCCTACGCCGCCATCAAGCTGCTGGCCGGCCGTGTGAAGGAACTGCCACCGACGGTGGCGGCGATTGCAGTGATGTTTGTGTTGAAATTTTCGTTCTTGTAAAAACGACACCATGCAAAAAGAAGCCTGGCATTCGGCCGGGCTTCTGAACTGCAATGTTGACGGCAATGACCGTATTCAACAAAGCAGCGTAGCTTTCAGAAAGTATCGTGACGAGAAGCGAAACTCAGCGGTACTGCTTCAGATAGACACCTTCAAACCAGCGTTTGGCCCAGTGGAACAGACGACTGGGCGGCAGAATGAAGTTGCGCGCCGGCGTACGCCACACCAGCGCACCTTGGCTAATGGCGTCGATGATGCAGATGAGCTCCACCTTGAAGGTGGCATCCGGCATCTGGCCATGCAACCCCGCCAGCACATTCTGCGCAGCGGCAGCGGCCTGCAGGTCGGCCATGTGCGCTTGCTTGGGCATCCAGTCAGGACCAGGGAAGCTGCCGGAGTCACCCACCACATACACGTGCTGCGTGCCCTCGACGCGACAGAACGCATCGGCCTTGAGCAGGCCACCGGGTGAACGCGCCAGCTCGGTCTGGTCAAACCACAGGTTGCCGGTCATGCCGGGCATGAAGAGGATCAGGTTGGCGGGAAACTCGCCGCCTTCGGTGACGACCTTGTCCGACTCGAAACGCACCATCTTGTGCCCCAAGTGAGTGCGAATGTTGCGTCGGGCCATCTCGTCCAGCAGGTGCTGCACGGCCTTGGGGCCGAGGCGGTTGCCCGGCTCCTTCGAGGGATTGAAGAACACCAGCTCGAACTTGTCACGGCGTCCCTCGCGTTTGAGTTGTTCGTCAATGCCAAAGAGAAATTCGAACATCGGTCCGCCGCGCACTGCGCTTTGCTCGTTCGGATTGCCTGCAAAGCCCACCGCAATGGTGCCACCCTGCATGGACTGCAGGCGATCGCGAATCTGCTCCGCCGCCGCAATGCCCTCGCACGGCGTGATGGCGTGTTCGATGCCCGGCAGCTTCTTGATGAAGCGCCCACCGCTGGCAATCACCAGCGCGTCGTTCTGCACTTCACCTGCCGTGGTGGTCACCACGCGACCGCCTTCACGCAGGCCGGTCACCTCGGCCTCGAGATGGCGCACCTTCATGCGCGTGAAGAAATTGGCGAGTGGCACCACCAGTTGCTCGCGCGTGCGCAGACCGCACGGAATCCAGATGATGCCCGGCAGGTAGTGCAATTCAGCACGGGGTGCGATCAGGGTGATGTCAACCGCCTTGTCGCGCTGTCGGATCTCTCGCACGGTGGACAAGGCGCCGAAGCCGGCACCAATGATGGTGATGCGTTTGGGGGTGCTCATGCTTCCATTCCTTTTGAGAATTATCTCTCCGGCGCTTTGTAGACCAGTACCTTGAGCGAACGCTCAGCGGACACATCAGCAAATACCGGCGGATTGGACAAGCGTTGCACAAACGCCAATTGAGGGGCCAGCGCCTGCATCTGGTCTTGCAGGAAGGCAAGGCCCAATTCCGGCGCGTTCAGGCACAGCAATGCGTGGCCGCCTGGGGCCAGCAGATCCGGCAGGCGGCGCATGAGGCGCGCGTAATCCTTGCTGGCAACAAAGCTGCCTTTCTGATAACTGGGCGGGTCGAGAATGATCAAGTCATAGGGGCCGCCACGCGTAACCTTGCCCCAGGACTTGAAAATGTCATGCGCCAGAAAGCTGGCCCCGGCGGCAAGGCCGTTGAGCTGGTGGTTCTGCTGCCCGATGGCGAGGGCGCCGTGACTCATGTCCACATTGACCACATGCGAGGCTCCGGCCTGTCGCGCCACCACGGAAAAGGCGCAGGTGTAGGCAAACAGGTTGAGCACCTTGAGCCCCGGGTGGGATGCCACATGCTCGCGCACCCAACGCCGCCCCTGTGCCATGTCGAGAAACAGACCATGGTTCTGTCCCTTGAGCACATGCACGCGAAAGCGCGCACCGTCTTCGGTCACCACATGCGGCTCGGGCACGCTACCGGCCATCAGCCGCGTGTCGCTTCGGCCTTCGAACCGGCATTGGAAGACCCAGTTGAGCGGCTGCTCGGGGGCCAGTTGTTGCCAGCGCGCGGCCAAAGCGGCATGGACAGTGGCCAGTTCACCATCAGTGACCGGCTGAAAACTGGTCAACACCCAGACGGGCGGAAAGGCATCCAGCACCCACTGTTCACAACCGGGGTACAGGCCGCCCCGGCCATGGAACACGCGTTGGGCATCGAGGGGCATGTCCATCGTGGCAATGGCGTTCAACAGGGCTTGCATGGAGGCGTTCTCTTCTACAGGGGATCAGATTGTGCCGTCTTGAGGCGGCGACTCCGCGCGACTCTTCCACTCACGCGGAGATATGCCTGTGTGCGACTTGAATGCGCGAGACAAGACCGCCTCGTCCGCATAGCCCACCCGGTCTGCAATCTGTCGCATTGAAGTGCCGAGCAGGAGCAGCTTCTGGGCCAATCCCATCCGCCACGCCAGCAAGTACTGACCAGGCGTGGTGCCAACGACATCTCGAAACGAGTTGGCGAAGCTGGTCCGCGACATCCCTGCAGCATCCGCCAAACTCTCCAGCGGCCAGGCGTGCTCCGGTTGATCATGCATCGCCACCAGCGCTCGCCGTAGCTTGGGATGCGACAAGCCAGCGAGCATTCCGGAGCTCATCGCTCGCCGCTCCATCAACTCGCGAAGAACCTGCACGAGCAATACCTCGAACAGGCTGTCAAGCATCTTTTGCCGACCGCACTTGTCTAGCTCAGCCTCGCTGAAAAGAAGCGCAAGCACAGAAGCGCTCTCGGCAAGGCTGGCCAGCGGCATGCAGACGACGTCGGGCAGTGCGGCCTGGATCGGGTTCGTCGCCCCACCTTCAAAGCACAGGTCTGCGCACACAAGCTCGGCGCCCTCAGCAGGGTCTGTCTGGAACCTTCGCGGAAGCGGCCTGGGAAAGAGAAGCAGGCTCGGCTCCTCGATCCGAATGGGGGGAGATGCCCCGACGAACACATTCACCCACCCGCTACGCACCAAGTGAAGTTGCCCCAACCCGTCCCGGTCGCCAATGGTGTTGATGCCACACATGGCACCGGCATGGAAGGTTCGTACGGTGACACCGAAATGCGTAAAGAGCGCTGAAAGCCTGTCATTCATTTTGTACTAAAAGCAAATATTAATGAACTATTTGAAACAAATAATACAGCAACGGCCTCCAGAATTCGTTCTGCCGATTGGCACAGAACCCACTGAACAAGGAATCACCATGAACATCTGGAAAAAACCGCTCGTTGCCTCCGCCATGGCCGTTGCCGCCGCGACTGCAATTGCTGCTTCAAATGTCCCCCAGGCCGCTTCTGTCGCCCAACATGCCGACTCCCCGTACATTGCTGCCAATGACGGCACCCCGCTTTATTACAAGGACTGGGGTCCGAAGACGGGTCAGGTGGTGGTATTCAGCCACGGCTGGCCCCTGAGCTCAGACAGCTGGGAAGCGCAAATGCTGTTCCTGGCGGACAAGGGCTTCCGCGTGATCGCGCACGATCGGCGCGGCCACGGACGTTCGGGTCAAACATGGGCGAACCACCACATGGACCAGTACAGCGACGACCTAGCCGCTGTCCTCAACGCGTTGGATGTCCGCGACGTGACGCTGGTCGGCTTCTCGACCGGGGGTGGTGAAGTGACGCGCTACGTGGGTCGTCATGGCACCGCGCGCGTCAAGAAGCTAGTGCTCGTCAGTGCCGTGACGCCCATCATGGTCAAGACGGCTGACAACCCCAACGGGGTGGACATCGACGTGTTCGATGGTCTGCGCAAGGCTTCCATCGACAACCGTGCGCAGCTTTACAAAGACCTCGCCAGCGGTCCGTTCTTCGGCTTCAACCGCCCGGGCGCCAAAGCGTCCACGGGCCTGATTGACACCTTCTGGATGCAGGGCATGCAAGCGAGCCACAAGGCAACGTTCGACTCCATCAAGGCGTTCTCCGAGACCAACTTCGTCGGCGATTTGAAACGCGTGAATGTGCCGACGCTGGTCATCCATGGCACCGACGACCAGATCGTCCCGATTGAAACGTCGGCTCGCGCCACGGCGAAGCTCGTCAAGGGCGCCAAGCTCATCGAATACGCCGGTGGCCCTCATGGCATCACAGACACCCACAAGGACCGCCTGAACCAGGATCTGCTCGAATTCATCTCGAAATGAGCCTCAAGCGGCATTTTCAGCATGAATGACCTGTCTCCGACTCCATGTGCATGGAAAAGAGACACCGGGAGCGTGGCCGTCATTCGGCGGTCACGCTCTTGGCAAGATTCCTTGCAAAAGCTTGTGGCTACGGCCCGGTACTTCGTGCCTTCACTTCACTGCGCGAAGTGAGCCTGCGCCGCAAACCACGCATCTCGCGCCCTTCGGGCCTGCGCTACATATTCTGTGCCATTAAAGTCGTAACAGCATTATGGGCATCCCGCAGCTCGACTCGGCCGGCCGATAGCCGGCTTCAGACCGCGCGGCCAGGAGCGATACCGAGACTGTCTTGGTCGCAGCGCATCAGGCTGAACCGCCGGTACGACATGCATGAAACGGATACCTCAGCCATATCAAGTTTGGTAGCAAGAATTGACGTCATCCGGCACCAATCTCGAAAGTTCTCACAACTTGAGAAAGTTGTTGTCCAAACAAAGTTGATTTCTATTTAGCCGATGAATCGGCAGCAACCCATGTCAGCGGATTGAAGCGACCGAACTGCCCGCAAGGTCAAAGAGACTGGTGGCCTCAAGGTCCAGTACTTCGGCACCGGCCGAGTTAATGAGTTGCCAACGCCAGCGAAGAATGCCCAGATGAGGCTGTTGCCGCGATTGCCTGGTTTCCAAGACAGTCGCCCGCAGATTCAAGACATCCCCCGGCCTCACGGGGCTTGGCCACTTGACGTAGGCCAGCCCGGGAGATGCAAAGGACTCCGAATCCTTCAAGGCGGCATCGGCCACCAGCCGCATGGCAATGGCGCAGGTATGCCAACCGCTGGCGATCAGACCGCCAAAGCGGCCACCAGCGGCGGCAACAGCATCGGTGTGAAACCATTGCGGGTCGTAGGCGCCGGCAAACTGCAGTATCTCGGCCTGGCTCACCTCGCGCGGGCCAGCCTCAATGACCTGCCCAACATGGAAATCGGCGAACTTCATGCCGAACCTCCCACGATCGGTCGGGCGGCCCTCAGCCAGGGACTGACCCGGTAGCGCTCGCCACGATACGCCCCGTCCAGCGACTCCAGTACACCGATGACGGCTGGTGCGCCCCAGCGAGTCAGCCACTCGAAAGGACCGGCCGGGTAATTCACACCGAGTTTCATGGCGGCATCGGCCGCATCAGGACTGCACACGCCTTGCAGCACGGCGTCGGCACCTTCGTTGATGAGCATGGCAAGGGTGCGCGCCACCACCAAGCCGGGCGCATCGGCCAGCTGCAGCGGGTGGAAGCCGAGCGCGGCCAGCCACGCCGCCGATTGGGTGTGCCAGGCTTCGGTAGCGCCAGGCGCCACGGCATAGGCCAGCGCAGCACCCGCTGGGACAGGCTGCGCAACAGGCCAGTCAAACACGGTCACGTTGGCCACCCGCATGTCGGAGGCGGTTTGCCGGGCAGTGCGCCCATCGGTAAGTACGAGACACGCCCCGTCGATGCACAGACCAGTCCAGGTGCTCTCGCGGTCCCGCGCTGGTCCGCAACCTTGCGCGGCCAATTGACCCGCAGCCGCAGCCAGCAGATCGGCCAGAGGGCCGTCGCCATGCACCGTGACGCCATGCGCCGCGGCCGGGACCTTGTGCACGGCCGTTGGCAAGGCAGGTGCACCTTGCGGATAAGCATAGAAGCCACGCCCGCTCTTGCGGCCGAGCAGGCCACCAGCCACCATCTCGGCCTGCAGCAGCGAGGGCACGAAGCGCTTGTCGAAAAAATTCGCGTCGTAAACGGAGTTCGTCACTGCGAAATTAGTGTCGTGCCCGATCAGATCCATCAGTTCGCAAGGCCCCATGCGAAAGCCAGCGGCCTTGAGGCACGCATCCAGCACCTGCGGTGCGGCCGCCTGTTCCAGCAGCAGCGCCAGCGTCTCGGCGTAATAAGGTCGCGCGATGCGGTTGACGATGAAGCCCGGCGTGCTCTTGGCATGCACAGGCACCTTGCTCCAGGCCTTGCCGAGTTCGAAGATCGCTGCAGCGACGCTGCTGTCGGTCTGCAGGCCTGAAACCACTTCCACCAGCTTCATCAACGGCACCGGGTTGAAGAAATGCATACCCACCAGGCGCCCCGGATACCGCAAGCCGTTGGCGATAGCGGTGACGGAAATCGACGACGTGTTGGTGGCGAACACCGCGTCATCTTCCAGCAGGGCTTCAAGCTGCTGGAAGAGCGAGCGCTTAGCCTCCAGTTTCTCCACGATGGCTTCCACTACCAACTTCACCCCGCGCGCATCGTCCAGCGCCGCGATGGATGTGATGCGCCCAAACGTCGCTTTGCCCTCGATGGCTGACAGTTTGCCCCGAGCGACCAAGCCGTCAAACACGGTCTTCAACTTGTCCACGGCATCGGCCGCAGCACCAGGGCGCATGTCGAAAAGCTGCACGGCATGCCCGGCTTGTGCCGCGACTTGCGCAATACCTGCGCCCATGATGCCGGCCCCGACCACCAGCACCGGAGCCTGGCGCAGATCAAGACCCATGGCCGGGACTCCAACTTGCAAGCCGCTTCTGGAGGAATGCGTCAAACCCCTCACGTGCCTCCGCTGTCCCGCGCACGCGGGCGATGGTCTGCGCCGTAAGTTCCCGAACTTCGGCCGTCACAGGCCCCACCTGCAATTGCGAGAACAACTGCTTGATTTCGCGCTGTGCATTCGGGCCGCCGGCCAGCAGATCACGGACCACGGCATCGATGGCACCGTCGAGTTGCTCGGCGGAAACGACCTGCTGCACAAGGCTCATGCTCAAGGCCTCGGCAGAACCAATGCGCGCGGTGGACAGCGCCAGCCGCCGGGCCTGGCGCTTGCCAACCGCATTCGTGACATAGGGCCCGATGACCGAAGGCAGGATGCCGAACCGGGCCTCGCTAACCGAAAAGCTGGCATTATCGGTGGCGACTGCGATGTCGCAAACACAGGCCAGGCCAACGCCACCGCCCAGCGCCGCACCCTGTATGCGCGCCACGGTCGGCTTGGCACAGGCATCAATGCGGGCCAGCATGCCGGCAAAGCGCCGCGCATCCTCCAAGTTCCAGGCGTGGCTGGCTTGGCTCGCGCGCTGCATCCATTGAAGATCGGCGCCAGCGCTGAAATGCCGGCCCTCACCGGCCAGCACGATGACGCGTACGTCATCGTCCGCTTCCAGTTGGGCAAAGGCAGCGTCCAGCTCGCCGATCATGGTCTCATCAAAAGCGTTGAAGACGTTCGGACGGGTCATCGTCACCTGCGCCACACCGCGGGCACGGGTGCTGATGCGCAGCGTCTGCTGCGTGTGGTTCATGTTCTCATTCCTCTACTCGGGAGCGCGCCCAGAACCCGGGCCGTCAATAGGTTTCCAGGTGCAGGCGGCCCTCGCGCTTGAGCTCGGCACCCAGGCGCTCCCAGTCCAGCCCGGCCTGCTGCGCGATGTCACGCAGAGCCAGCACCACACCTTCTTCCATGCTCTTCAGACCGCAAACATAAAAGCAGGTATTGGGATCGGCCAATAACAAGGCCAGGTCGGCCATCCGCTCGCGCAGCACGTCCTGGACGTAGCGTTTGGGCTGGCCGGTCGTGCGAGAAAACGCGAAATTGATGTCGATGAAATCCTTGGGCAAATTCTGCAGAGGCCCAAAGTAAGGCAACTCTTCCTTGGTTCGGGCACCGAAGAAAAGCAGCAACTTGCCGCCCTCGAACTTGCCTGACTGGCGCAGCCGGCGGCGCCATTCGGTCATCGCACGCATCGGTGCACTGCCGGTACCGGTGCAGATCATCACGATGTGGCTCTTCGGGTGGTTGGGCATCAGGAAGCTGGTGCCGAACGGGCCGATCACCTGCACCTTGTCCCCCACCTCCAGGTCGCACATATAGTTGGACGCCACGCCACGTACCGGCTGGCCCTGATGATCCTCCAGTACGCGCTTGATGGTCAGTGACACATTGTTGTAGCCAGGTCGCTCGCCGTTGCGTGGGCTAGCAATCGAATACTGGCGCGCATGGTGCGGCCGTCCCTGCTCATCCGTGCCGGGTGGGACGACGCCGATCGACTGGCCTTCGAGCACCGGGAAGGGCATGGATCCGAAATCGAGCACGATATGGTGCGTGTCATAGTCCTTGCCGACCTCCGTCACCTGGACGTTGCCGACCACGGTGGCTGTGATGGACTTCTCTGCGGCCTTCGGCCCGTAAAGATTGACATAGGGATGCGCGGCCGACCACGGCGGTAGCGTGGCGCCGTACTGGGCACTGTTGAAAGCGGCATCACTTGTTGCCGACACGATGGGGGCGATGGGTTCGGGTGCCTCAGCCCCCCCTGTCACACCCTGCTCGGCCAGTTGCTCGGCTGTCAGCTCGGCAGGCAATTCATCCCACCCCAGCTGTTCCTGCACGCTGTAGGCCCGGACCGACGGCATGGTGCGCCAGTTGTCGATCGAGCCGGTCGGGCACGGCGGAATGCAGGCCATGCACAGATTGCACTTGGCAGCATCGACGACGTAGTTGCGCGAGTCATGCGTAATCGCAGCGACCGGACAGGTGGCCTCGCAGGTATTGCAGCGAATGCAGATTTCCGGATCGATCAGATGCTGCTTGATGACTTGGACTTCAGTCATTTCCACGACGGCTTCCTCAATAAAAAACGGGCCACTGAGCGGTCGCATCAGCGGCCCGACAGGTGTTTTACACCTCAGTTGAAACGGACGTACTCGAAATCGACCGGCTGGCGGTTGATACCCATGACCGGCGGTGCAATCCAGTTGGCGAACTTTCCGGGCTCGACCACGCGGCCCATCAGGCTGGCAACGAAAGCACGGTCTTCAGCCGTCGGCAGCCATTCGCCAACCTTGGCTTTCCACTCTGCCTCGGACACCACGCGGCCATCGGGCGACACCTTGACGCCGGCCAATGCACCGATATTGCGGTGGAAAGCCTTGTGCGGCACCGTCAGACGGAACGGGATACCGGCCTTCTCGATCACCTTGTTCCAGCGCTCGACGCCACTGATGGAGTCCTTGATGTAGTCGTCGCGCAGAACTTCGTTCAGTGCATTGAGCATCGGCACTTCTTTTTCCATCAGCCGATCACCCTGAACTTCCAGCACCTTGTAGGTCTGGCCCTTGAGCAGGTGGTCATCGTTGCGCTTGCCTTCCTCGAAGCGACCCTTCAGGCCGGTGTTGTAGAAGGTGGCAGCGTTACTCGACTGGTCCGCCCCGAACAGGTCGATCGTCACGCTGAAGTGGAAATTCAGGTAGCGCTGGATCGTCGGCAGGTCGATCACACCGGCTTCACGCAACTTCTTGGGATCATCCGTCTTGAGCTCGTTCATCATCTGGCAGGTGCGCTGGATCACACGCGAAATGCCGGACTCGCCCACGAACATGTGGTGCGCTTCCTCGGTCAGCATGAACTTGGTGGTACGGGCCAGCGGATCAAAGCTCGACTCGGCCAACGCACACAGCTGGAACTTGCCGTCACGATCGGTGAAGTAGGTGAACATGAAGAAAGACAACCAGTCCGGCGTTTCCTCATTGAAAGCCTCCAGAATTCGCGGGTTGTCCTGCTGTCCGCTGCGGCGCTCCAGTAAGGCCTCGCCCTCTTCGCGACCATCGCGGCCGAAGTACTTGTGCAGCAGGTAGACCATGGCCCACAGGTGGCGCCCTTCCTCGACATTGACCTGGAACAGGTTGCGCAGGTCGTACTGACTCGGGCAGGTCAGTCCCAGGTGACGCTGCTGCTCAACCGAAGCGGGCTCGGTGTCGCCCTGGGTCACGATGATGCGACGCAGGTTTGCGCGGTATTCGCCGGGCACGTCCTGCCAAGCGGCCTCGCCTTTGTGGTCGCCGAAATGGATCTTGCGATCCTGCTCGGCCGGGTTCATGAAGATGCCCCAGCGGTAGTCGGGCATCTTGACGTGGCCGAACTGGGCCCAGCCCTGGGGATCAACGCTGATGGCGGTGCGCAGATAGACATCGAAGTTCTGACTGCCGTCAGGTCCCATATCATTCCACCAGCTCAGGTAGTTGGGCTGCCATTGCTCAAGCGCGCGCTGCAGCGTGCGGTCTTCGCTCAGATTGACGTTGTTTGGAATCTTTTCGCTGTAGTTGATGCTGCTCATTTCATGCTCCTGATTTATGGATCAATGTTGAATCAAACCCGGTTCCAGTCGAAGGCTGCTTTCTCGCCCTTGCCATAGACTTTCAAGGCGCCCTTTTCACCCACAGCGTTAGGACGCTGGAAAATCCAGTTCTGCCACGCCGTCAGACGACCAAAGATGCGGGTAAACATGTTCTCGGGGCCGTTGAAGCGCAGATTGGCCTCCATGCCTGTGAGCGCATCAGGAGACATGGCAACTCGCTCTTCGATGGCGATACGCACCTCGTCAGTCCAGTCGATGTCGTCCGGGTTCGATGTCACCAGACCCAGGGCGAAGGCTGCATCAGCGTCCAGCGCCTGCCCCGCCTTGGCCCGCACCGCTTCGAGTGCAGACTGCTCGCCGTAAAAGCGGCGTACGAGGCGGCTCTGATCAGTGACCATGGGGAACAAGCCAAAGTTAGTCTCGCCCACCGTGATCTTCGGCGTCTTCTTTTCATCATCAGGCAGGGCGAGGTGGTAACTGCGATCGCAGGCCAATGCCAGCTCTAACAAGGTGCCAGCGAAACAGGAACCCGGCTCGATCAGGGCAAACAGGCTGCGCGAGGACACGTCCAGACGGCTCAGTGTGCGACGCAGCAAACCGATAGTCTCGCGTACCAGCCAGTGGTTCTGGTTGTCCAGCAACGTCGCATCCACAGCCTGCACGGCCGCTGCGTCCCCCACGGTCTTGATCAACCACACGCCAATATCGAGCTCATTGGTTCGCATGGAAAGAATTGCGTCTTCCAGTTCCCGCGCCATTTGAAGGGGATACCAGGCAGCGCCAGCGGCCTCGATACTTGCGATGTCCGTTGGTTGCGAGCCGGATGGGCTGTGCACCGTGAAGCTGGCTGTACGCCTGGCGCGATCAATCTCTACCGTCACATACTTGTAGCGCAGTGCATCCGCCTCTATGGTGCGCTGCAATGGCACAAGCGCCACACCCTTGGCGGCAACAGGGCGATCACTTTGCGCCGCCAGCTGCAGCGCACGCTCCTGAACTTTCTGTGCAAACACGGCCGGCTTGGCGATGTCGTCCACCAGGCGCCAGTCCTTGGCGCGCTGGCCGCGCACGCCTTCGTTGGTCGTGCAGAAAATGTCGGCCAAGTCATGACGTACATGGCGCTTGTCCGTCACGCGGGTGAGGCCACCGGTACCCGGCAACACGCCAAGCAGCGGCACCTCAGGCAGGCTCACCGCGCTCGATCGGTCATCCACAAGGATGATTTCGTCGCAAGCCAGCGCCAGCTCGTAGCCACCGCCAGCGCAGGCACCATTCACTGCCGCCAAGAATTTAAGACCGCTGTGACGCGATGAGTCTTCCATGCCATTGCGCGTCTCGTTGGTGAACTTGCAGAAGTTCACCTTCCAAGCGTGACTGCTGACGCCCAGCATGAAGATGTTGGCCCCCGAACAAAACACCTTGTCTTTCGCACTGGTCAACACCACCGTGCGCACTTCTGGGTGTTCGAAGCGGATGCGGCTGAGCGCGTCATTGAGTTCGATGTCTACGCCCAAGTCATAGCTATTGAGCTTGAGCTTGTAGCCAGACCGAAGACCAGCGTTCTCGTCAATATCGACGGATAAAGTCGCAACAGGACCATTGAAGCTCAGCTTCCAGTGCTTGTAGCTTGACGGATCTGTTTGGTAATCAACACGGGGGTTTGCGTTCACGTGATCTCCAGTAAGCAAAATAATGCCTAAAACAATTCGGTGAAGGCATGATAATGCACATCACATGCTTGTCAAGCATTATTTTGCATATTTTGATTCACGTCGGCAAATTGAGTGCCCGGCGCACCAACTCCCGCAAAGACTGAAATGTCGCTTCCAACGACTGGACACTGGTATTGAGTGTGAATTCTGCTTTGGAATAGAAGGCTGCTCGCCCAGCCAGAATCCCTTTGAGGTCTTCCATGGCCTCCTTGCTGGCTGCCATGGGGCGCAAATCGCCCTGCGCGGTGACTCGCCGCATGTGATCCTCCGGGTTGGCCTGAAGCCAAACCGTGGTGCAGTGCGCCAATAACAGATTGAAGGCCGCCGGATCGGACACCAGCCCGCCAGGCGTGGCAATCACCGCCTCGGGGTAGATCTGGATCGCCTCCTCCAGCGCCCGCAATTCGTAGCGGCGGTAGGCATTGGCACCGTACAGAGCCTGAATCTCCGAGATGCTGCAGCCCGCAAATTTCTCAATTTCACGACTGAGTTCAACAAAAGGGAAACCCAGATCCGAAGCCAATTGCTGGCCAAGCGTGGACTTGCCGGCGCCACGCAAGCCAATCAAGGCCACACGTGAACTATGCGCAGCATTGCCACCACCGGTACCCAGCATCTCACCGATCGTCACCCGCACCTTGTGCAGCGTCGCCTCGTCGCGCTGCTCCAGCAACTCGCGAATCAGCAGCCATTCCGGTGAAGACGTGGTCACGTCTCCGACCAATTCGGCCAACGAACAACGCAGGGCCGCCGCCACCTGGAGCAGCACCAGAATGGAAACATTGCCCACCCCATATTCAAGGTTGGCCAAGTGCCGCTCGGAAATATCCGCGGCCGTTGCTAGTGCCTTGCGAGTCATACCTTGACGCGAGCGCAGCCCGCGAACCCGCTCACCCAAGGTGGTTAAAAAGGGGTTTCGCTCTTCCGGCGCCCCTTCAGCGAGCTTGTCTTGCCCTATCAGCACACCCTCCGCTGAGCTAGGTGTTATCCCTGAATCATGCAATATAGTGCTTGACATGGTGAACTGGAGTCCTTACTGTTCATGCACGCACAATAATTCATATTGACATCGAAAGCAAGCGCCCAACGCAAGGACGGAGCCGAAAACGTGACCCCTGAGCAATTTAAGGAAACCCTCGCAGGACTGACTGCCCAACTTCAAGGGCGGCCATTGGATGCAGAACTGGATCGCTGGTTGAATACAGAATTCGGCCCACAAAGTCCGCTCTACCAAACCCTCAAGACAGCTTGCCAGACCGGCGTGGCTGAAGGCTGGTTGTGCGAGCGCGAAGGTGGTGGCCTGCGCTACGGCCGTATCTTCAAGCCGACGCCCGAACTGCACGGCTACTCGGTCGATGTGGTCGACATGAAAAACGTCGCGGGCCCACACCACACGCATCCCAATGGTGAGATCGACCTGATCATGCCCATTGAGGGTGACGCCCGTTTCGACGGCCAGTCTGCCGGCTGGCTGGTCTGCCCCCCTGGCAGCGCCCACTGTCCGACCGTGAGCGATGGCCGAGCCCTCGTTTTGTATCTGCTGCCCGAAGGCCGCATTGAATTCACGCGTGTCTGAAGCACCGACCCAGCACCGATCTCTCTATCTATCCAAATGACGCCTCTTCTCTCCAATCATCTCGGTGGCAAATGGCAAGACGGCAGCGGCCCCGGAACGCCGCTATTCGACCCGGTACGGGGTAACGAACTTGTCCGAGTGGATGCTCGCGGACTCGACCTGACCGCCGGCTTTGCATTCGCCCGAACCCAAGGTGGAGCTGCCCTGCGTGCCCTAACCTACCGCGAGCGCGGCGCCATGCTGGCAGCCGCCGTCAAGGTGCTGCAGGCGAACCGCGACGCCTATTACGAGATCGCCACCGCCAACAGCGGCACGGTGAAAAACGACTCAGCAGTCGACATCGATGGCGGCATCTTCACCCTGGGCACTTATGCCAAGCTCGGAGAGACGCTGGGAGACCGCCGATTCCTGCTCGACGGTGACGCAGCCCGACTAGGCAAGGAGCCTTTGTTCCAGTCGCAACACGTGTTGGTGCCCACTCGTGGCGTGGCCTTGTTCATCAACGCCTTCAACTTCCCGGCCTGGGGTCTGTGGGAAAAATCCGCTCCAGCACTGCTCTCGGGCGTGCCAGTGATCGTGAAGCCCGCTACCGCCACCGCTTGGCTGACCCAGCGCATGGTGAAAGACGTGGTTGATGCCGGCATCTTTCCCGCCGGAGCGCTGTCAGTCGTCTGCGGCAGTCCGGCTGGACTGCTGGATGCCCTGCAGCCCTTCGACGTGGTGTCCTTCACCGGATCAGCCGATACGGCAAGCAGAATCCGCTCGCATGACGCGGTGGCCCAACGCTCGGTACGCGTCAATATTGAAGCGGACAGCGTCAACTCCGCGCTGCTGCTACCAGGCGAAGCCATCGACAGCCCGGCTTTTGATCTGCTGGTGCGCGAGGTCGTGCGTGAGATGACCGTCAAGTCCGGCCAGAAATGCACGGCGATCCGCCGCATCTTTGTACCCGAGTCACTGTACGACGCCACTGCCCAAGCCGTCGCCGCCAGACTGGCAAAAACCACCGTCGGCGATCCACGCAACGAAACGGTTCGCATGGGTTCACTGGTCAGCCGCGCGCAGTTGGTCAGCGTACGCGAGGGTCTGACGCTGTTGAAATCCTATGCCGACGTCCTTTATGACGGTGCCAATACCTCAATGATCGACATTGATCCAGCCATCGCCTGCTGCATGGGCCCCACTTTACTGGGCACGCGTCAATCCGAGACGCCTCAGCTACACCAGACCGAAGTCTTCGGCCCAGTCGCAACTCTGCTGCCCTACCGTGATGCAAAACAGGCTTTGAATCTGGTGCGCCGTGGTGAAGGTTCGCTGGTTGCTTCGTTATATGGCAGCGATGTAAGCGCCTTGGCCACCGCTGCAACGGAACTGGCCGACAGTCACGGTCGGGTGCATGTCATCTCGCCTGATGTGGCGCAGTTGCACACCGGTCACGGCAACGTCATGCCGCAGTCACTGCACGGCGGGCCTGGACGCGCCGGTGGCGGCGAGGAACTGGGCGGTTCACGCGCGCTGAATTTCTATCACCGTCGCAGCGCTGTACAAGCCAGCACCGCCGTCCTCGCCACGCTGCAGTAGGAAGAGTTCCATGACCACCACGACACAAATCCCCTCCCTTGGTGAACGCTTCAATTTCACCCAGCATCTTCTTGTTTGTAACGCACAACGTGCCAGCAAGACCGCCTTCATCGATGATCAGGGTTCACTCAGCTATGGTCAGTTGGACGAACGCGTGCGACGTATGGCCGCTGGCCTGCGTGCACTGCATATCAAGCGCGAGGAGCGAGTATTGTTGTTGATGCACGACTGCAACGACTGGCCAGTGAGCTTTCTCGGTGCGATGTATGCCGGCATCGTACCGGTGGCCGTGAACACCCTGCTGACCGCTGACGACTACGCCTACATGCTTGAGCATTCACGTGCACAGGCCGTACTCGTGTCCGGTGCCTTGCTGCCGACGCTGACAGCGGCCATGACCAAATGCGATCATGAGGTTCAAAAGGTAATCGTCTCGCACCCGGTGGCACCGCTTCACCCGGCCGAAGTTGAGTTCGAAGCGTTCCTGCAGAGTCAGACGCCAGCACCCCATCCAGCCGCCACCAGTCCGGATGACCCCGGCTTTTGGCTTTACTCCTCAGGCTCGACAGGCCGACCCAAGGGCACCGTGCACTCGCATGCCAATCCCTACTGGACCGCCGAGCTCTACGGCAAGGCTGTTCTAAGTCTGCAAGAGTCAGACCTCTGTTTTTCGGCCGCCAAGCTGTTCTTTGCCTATGGATTAGGCAATGCCCTGACCTTCCCCATGAGTGTGGGCGCCACCGTGCTACTGATGGCCGAGCGGCCGACGCCAGACGCCACCTTCCGCCGCTGGCTCGGAAAGGCTGGCGGCGTGACGGATGCAAAAGAATCGGCACCGGTCAAGCCCACTGTCTTCTTCGGCGCACCCACGGGTTTTGCCGGCATGCTTGCGCATCCGCAATTGCCGGCGCGTAGCGATGTTGCTTTACGACTGGTTTCTTCTGCTGGCGAAGCCCTGCCAGCTGAGCTGGGTGAACGCTTCAAACGGCATTTCGGGGTCGACATTGTCGACGGCATTGGCTCAACAGAAATGCTGCACATTTTCCTGTCCAATCGTCCGGATCAGGTTCGCTACGGCACCACCGGCTGGCCTGTGCCCGGCTATGAGATCGAATTACGCGGAGAGGATGGTCAACCAGTACCCGACGGCGAACCGGGAGATCTTTACATTCATGGCCCATCAAGTGCCATGATGTACTGGGGTAACCGGACCAAGACACGAGAGACGTTCCAGGGTGGCTGGACCAAAAGCGGCGACAAATACGTGCGCAATGCGGATGGCACTTTCACCTACTCCGGCCGCAGCGACGACATGCTCAAAGTCAGCGGGATATACGTGTCGCCCTTTGAGGTTGAGGCTACGCTGGTCCAGCATCCAAACGTGCTGGAGGCTGCCGTCATTGGCGTCACCGATATCGATGGACTGACCAAGACCAAGGCCTTCGTCGTGCTCAAGGATGGCACGCAGGCCAGCGAGGAGGATCTCAAGGCCTTTGTGAAGGACAGATTGGCTCCGTACAAGTACCCGCGCCAGATCGAATTCATCGCCGAACTTCCCAAGACTGCCACCGGCAAGATCCAGCGCTTCAAATTACGCGAACGTGAAGTGGCCTCGCCATGAATGACACGGCGAGCTTCGCAGAAATCGTGTGGGCGGGTCGGCCTACACGCATCGAATACCAATGGATCGCACCGGCGCGCAGTAGTGCGCCATTGCTCGTCTTTCTGCATGAAGGTCTGGGCTCGCTCTCCATGTGGCGCGATTTTCCGGAGCGTCTGTGCGATGCCGCCGGCTGCCGAGGCTTGCTGTACTCTCGTCCCGGCTATGGCCGCTCTACACCACGCTTGGCCGCTGAAACCTGGGATGTGGACTTCATGCATCGCCAGGCGCATGAAGTTCTTCCCGCATTGCTTGAAGCGCTTGAGCACGATGCACAGCAAGAGCCCATCTGGCTTTTTGGCCATAGCGACGGTGGCTCTATCGCCCTCTTGTTCGCCGCACAGCATCCACAGCAGGTCGCTGGCGTCACCGTGCTGGCGCCGCACATTTTGGTGGAAGACATCTCTGTATCAAGTATCGAGAAGGCACGAGATGCCTATGTGAGGACCGACTTACGCGAACGTCTTTCTCGCTACCACGATGATCCTGACTCCGCCTTCTGGGGTTGGAATGAGATATGGCTTAACCCGGCCTTTCGCAATTGGTCGATCGAAAGCGAAATCACATCCATCGACTGCCCCGTACTGGCAGTACAAGGTCACGATGACCAATATGGAACGATGGAGCAGATCCGTGGAATTGCCCGTCGTCTGCCTCAAACCGAACTTCTCGAACTGTCCGCCTGCGGTCATTCCCCGCATCGCGATCAGCCCGGCCCACTGATCTCAGCGGTAACCGATTTCATTGAACGGCATACAAAAGGAGACAAACCGTGAAACTGCTACGTCGTACCATCCTGGCTCTGACCGCGACTTCCCTGGCTGTACCGTTGGCGCTGGCTCAGCCGGCGCCCAAGCTCAAAGTAGGGCTCATGCTTCCCTACACCGGCACGTACGCGGCGCTAGGAAATGCCATCGAAAACGGCTTCCGTCTTTATGTCGCCGAGCAGGGCGGCAAGCTCGGCGGCCGTGAGCTCGAGTACTTCAAGGTCGATGACGAATCCTCCCCGCCAAAGGCGACCGACAACGTCAACAAGCTGATCAAGCGAGATCAGGTGGATGTCTTGATCGGTACTGTGCACTCCGGCGTGGCCATGGCCATGGCCAAGGCTGCCAAGGACAGCGGCACCCTTCTGATTGTGCCCAACGCCGGTGCTGGTGCCATTACAGGTGCGATGTGTGCGCCCAACATCTTCCGCAGTTCCTTCACGATGTGGCAGTCCGCCTACGCCATGGGCGATGTCGCAGCCAAGAAAGGCCACAAGACGGCCGTCACCATCACCTGGAAATATGCTGCAGGCGAGGAATCCGTCGGAGGATTCAAAGAAGCCTTCGAGAAGGCTGGCGGTAAGGTCGTCAAGCAACTCACGTTGCCGTTCCCGAACGAAGAGTTTCAGGCATTGCTGACCGAGATCGCTGCCACCAAACCGGATGCGGTTTACACCTTCTTCGCCGGTGCCGGTGCCGTGAAATTCGTCAAGGACTACGCCGCGTCTGGCCTGAAGAAGAGCATCCCGTTGTATGGCGCCGGCTTCTTGACTGATGGCACGCTGGAAGCTCAGGGGGCTGCGGCCGAAGGCCTGAGTACGACCCTTCACTATGCCGACAACCTGGAAACCAAACGCGACAGGGATTTCCGCCTGGCCTACGCCAAAAGCTACAAATTGCAGCCTGATGTCTACGCTGTGCAGGGCTACGATGCAGCGCAGATGCTGGGCATCGGTCTGAATGCGGTCAAAGGTGACGTAAGCAAAAAAGCGGAATTTGCCGCTGCGCTTGAGAAGGCACGGATCGACAGCCCGCGTGGCACCTTCACCATTTCCAAGTCCCACAATCCTGTGCAGGACATCTATCTGCGTCAGGTCACCGGCAAGGAGAACACGTTCGCCGGCGTAGCCACCAAGGCATTGGCCGACCCTGGCCGCGGCTGCAAGATGTAAGCGAGAAGCGCCTCGCTAGCCAGACGCCCCGATCTCAGGCCAGGCCTGGGATCGGGAGGACCACCGCGCAATCCACGCGACCAAACGACTGCCCCACGATGGATCTCACGACGTTACTCATCCAATGCTTGAACGCCCTGCAATACGGGCTGTTACTGTTTCTTGTCGCCTCCGGGCTGACATTGATCTTCGGCATCATGGGTGTCATCAACCTGGCACACGGCAGCTTCTACATGATTGGTGCCTATATGTCGTTCGCGTTGGCGCCAGTCGTGGCCGCCACGTTTGGCGGTGGGTTCTTCGCCACAATGCTGGCCGGCACAGTGCTGGCCGTGCTGCTGGGGTACGTGCTCGAGTGGGCTTTCTTCAGCTTCCTGTACGAGAGGGAACACCTGCAGCAAGTGCTGATGACCTACGGTCTGATCTTGATTTTCGAGGAGGCGCGTAGCCTGCTGGTGGGCGATGACGTGCATGGCGTCGACCCGCCGGCTTGGCTGACCGGAAGCTTTGCCCTGGGGGACGTCATGACCTACCCGGTCTACCGGCTCTTTATCTCGGGGGTCTGTCTTGTGTTGGCGCTAGGTCTGTACTTTGTTTTCAGCCGTACGCGGCTGGGCATGATGATCCGTGCTGGTGCCAGCAACCGTGAAATGGTGCAGTCGCTGGGCATCGACATCAAGTTTCTCTACCGTGTGGTGTTCGCTGCCGGCGTAGCCCTGGCGGCATTAGCCGGGATGGTGTCTGCCCCCGTTTCTTCGGTCTACCCTGGCATGGGCAATCACGTGCTCATCATCTGCTTTGTGGTGGTGGTGATCGGCGGCATTGGCTCTATCCGTGGCGCGCTGCTGGCGGCACTGCTGATCGGCTTGGTGGACACCTTCGGCAATGTTCTGTTTCCGCAGGCCGCAGGCGTACTGGTCTATGTACTGATGGCACTGGTGCTGCTCTGGAAGCCCGATGGCCTCTTTAAGGCCGGATGAGGCTACAGGATTCAACATGGAACGCTTCAAACTACTCTTCGTCATCACCGCCTTTGCCACGTTAGCGCTCTTCCCGCTGGCGGCTGGCAGCTATGGCATCGACCTCGTCACCAAGATCATGATCTATGCCATCCTGGCCCTCAGCCTGGAGCTGTTGGTCGGCAGCACGGGTCTTGTCTGCTTCGGTCAGGCAGCGCTGTTCGGTATCGGCGCTTATGCCACGGTGTTGCTTTCAACTGGCTATGAGACCTCCTCCTTACTCTGGCTCCTGCCCGCCAGCATGCTGATCGCCGCAGCTTATGCGCTCTTCATGGGCTCACTGTCACTGCGCACCAAGGGTGTGTACTTCATCATGGTGACGCTGGCCTTCGCGCAGATGGCTTTTTATGTGATTCACGACACACCGCTGGGTGGTGGCACGGATGGCATCTATCTCAACGCCAAGCCAGTACTGGGATCATTGCTCGACCTCGACCGACCGATGGTGCTGTATGGCTTCACACTGGTCAGCCTGGCCACGACCTTCGGCTTTCTGGCGCTGTTGTTACGCTCGCGCTTTGGCCGCGCCTTGGCGGGCATTCGCGTCAACGAGCAGCGCATGCGCGCCACCGGCTTTTCGACCTATCCCTACAAGCTGGCCGCCTTCGTGATCTCGGGCGGCATCGCTGGCTTGGCAGGCTTCCTGTTCGCCGTCAAGGACGGCTTCGTCAACCCGGAAATGCTGGGCTGGCACCAATCCGGCGCTGTGTTGATCATGATCATTTTCGGCGGCCTGGGCCATCTGCGTGGTGCACTGATCGGTGCCTTCGCCTTTGCGTTGCTGCAAGAGCTCTTCATGTCGGAGGCTGTGTTCGGCGCCTTTGCCAAGCACTGGCATCTTGGCTTGGGCTTGACCATCATCGCGAGCGTGGCGCTACTCCCGCGTGGACTGGTCGACATTCCGGGCCAGGTGCGTGAGCGGCTCACCGGCCGTCGCAACACCACGCACAATGCCGCCGCCGTGGAGGAAATGCCATGAGCCAGTCCTCCCCACTTCTGCGCTGCACAGACATCACCCGCCGCTGGGGTGGTCTGGTCGCCGTCAACCGCGTGTCGCTGGAGTTTGAACGAGGCGCCGTGCATGCCGTTATCGGCACCAACGGCGCGGGAAAGTCCACGCTGATCAACATTCTTTCCGGCGAAATCGAAGCGTCGGACGGTCGGGTCGAGCTGCTTGGGCAGGACGCCACCGCCTGGTCGCAGCCTCGGCGTGCGCGTGCCGGCCTGGGGCGCAGCTACCAACGTAACACCATCTACCCGAGTTTTACCGTGCTCGAAAACTGCCGCCTGTCGGCGCAAGCCAGGGTGCAGAAACCATGGGCTTGGTGGCGCAATGCGCAGCACTGCCCGGCCAGCATGGCTGCGGCTCTGGGGGCTGCGGCCCGTAGCGGATTGAATGATCTGCTCGAACGCCCGGCTGGCCTGCTCTCGCATGGACAGAAACGACAACTGGAGATCGCCATGTGTCTGGCCACGCAACCGCAGGTTCTTCTGCTCGACGAACCGTTGGCCGGCATGGGTGCCGAGGAGACCGAACGCATGCTCGCTCTGTTATCCGAGCTCAAGAACGATCACGCCATCCTGCTGGTGGAACACGACATGGACGCAGTCTTTCGCATTGCAGACCGCATCACGGTCATGGTCAACGGCAGCGTTCTGGCCTCCGGAACGCCAGATGAAGTAAGGAATAACGTCGATGTGCAGGCGGCCTACCTGGGGGGAGGGCACTGACATGGCTAGCATCTCAACCGACCGGATCCTCGAAGCCCGCAGTGTCCATGCCTGGTATGGCTCCAGTCACGTGCTGCACGGCGTTGACCTGGCCATCGAACGTGGAGAGACGGTCGGACTGTTGGGCCGAAATGGCATGGGCAAAAGTACGTTGATCCGCACCTTGCTGGGCCACGTAACGCAGCGCGAAGGCCACATCAGCTTTTTCGGTCAGGACGTCTCTCACGCCCGTCCACATGTCGTGGCACGTCTGGGTGTGGCCTACGTTCCCGAAGGCCGCGGCATCTTTCCGAACTTAAGTGTGCGCGAGAATCTGGTCATGGCCGCTCGCAGCGGACGTGATGGGCGAAACGACTGGACCTATGAACGCGTACTTGAGACCTTCCCGCGCCTCAGCGAACGTCTGAACAACCAGGGTGCACAGCTCTCCGGCGGGGAACAACAGATGTTGTCGATCGGGCGTGCACTGATGACACACCCTGATCTCATCATCCTGGATGAAGCCACTGAAGGCTTGGCGCCTCTGATCGTGAATGAGATCTGGCGCGTGATCGGCGAGATCAGCGCCAGCGGCATTGCCACGCTGATCGTTGATCGGGACTATCGCAAGGTATTGGCACGTTCCAACCGTGCCTTCGTACTGCAAAAAGGCCAGGTCGTCCTGCATGGCAGCGCCGAGGAGGTCAGCAACAGTCCCGAGCTATCGGGCTATCTTGGCGTCTAGGGTGGTGATTGGTGCCTGGCACGCCCTGCCATCGAATGCAGGCGATCAAGTTCCCGCAGGCGCTGCTACTTCGGGTCAGACTGCAGCACTTGGGTAAGTAACTTCTCGACCAAGCGACTACGCGCCATCCGTTGCGCAGACGTTCCCTGATTCGACATTTGCGACTCTGCAACGACATAGCTGTAGAGCAGAAAGGCGCGTGACCGCGCTTCGCCAATCGCAAATCCAAGTGACGAGAATATCTGTGCGATATACCCAATGCGGCTTGCATCGGCCTCGTCGACGGCATGACGCGCCATATCGTCGCGACGCGCCCAGGCGCGGATGGCTAGCTCGATTCTTGCCGCACGCTCAGCACTGCGCCCACGAAACGGCAGCGAAACAACATCGCGCAGCTGTTCAATTGCGTCGCTATGGGCATGCTCTAGTCGAACGGTCAGTTGTTCAGTGGCTAGTTCGTGCCAGGCACGGAGCACCCTGCGCAAAAGATCTTCTCGATCACGAAAGTGCCAATAAAAGCTACCTCGAGTGACACCCAGTTGCTGGGCAAGCAAGTCCACCCGTACGCGATCGATACCTTGGTACGCCAGAACTTCGGTTGCGGCATCAATCCATCTTTCAGGGGTCAGGGTGTTGCGCGGACTTCCATCACTCTCTGGTGCATCGGTGATTTGGCGCTTTTTGCGCGCCGGTTTGGCAGCGGAAGTATGTGTGCTCATATGCAATCCGAACTAAAGATGCACGCTCATGATGCCATGCATTTGTGTATGGAAGCAGGTGTAAACCCTGATTTTAATCAATACAGATTTCTATAAACTTCGCTCGCATCAACATACAGAGGTGTATGGAATGGCGAATAAGTTTGACTGGTTATCCGATCCCAATATGCTGGCAAAACCGCGCGCAGTACGTGTCGGCTTTGATGACGGAAGTTTTGTCGTGCGCTCTCCGGAGCCCTTGCAGCCATATGCACGCTGCATCGGTGAATGGCTCGATCGATGGGCTGCTGAGACGCCCAATGCACTGGCGTTTGCAGAGCGAGCTTTCGACGGTAGCTGGCGTCGTCTGACATGG
This sequence comes from Curvibacter sp. PD_MW3, assembly GCA_002633085.1. GTDB lineage: Bacteria > Pseudomonadota > Gammaproteobacteria > Burkholderiales > Burkholderiaceae_C > Hylemonella. Next base: position 41,748 of record NSIV01000005.1, on the reverse strand, counting down.
GCCGAGACACGCGTTCTCGTTGGGCGCATTGCACAGAGCCTGCTGGGCTTGAAGCTGACACCGAATGCACCAATCGTTGTATTGTCAGACAACGCGCTAGATCACGTCTTGATCGTGCTCGCAGGAATGCACATCGGACGCGCCGTTTGCACCGTCTCAAGCGCTTACTCGCGCATGACCAAGGATTACACGAAGATACACGGCATCTTGAATGCGCTGGGACCCGCATTGGTCTACGCCTCTGATGCTGCGGTCTACGGCCCGCCGTTGGCCAGCAGCGGATTGCATGCCGTGGCGGTGTTCAGCCAGGGTGCCGAAACTTTCCCCGGGGCACTCTCGTTTGACAGCCTGACAAGAACGGCCGAAGGCCCAGCGGTTAAAGAGGCATTCGAGGCCATCACGCCGGACACCCATGCGAAATATTTGCTGACCTCCGGGTCGACAGGGCATCCCAAAGTAGTTATCAATACCCACCGTATGCTGTGTGCAAACCAGCAGATGATCGGCCAGGCCTGGCGCTTTCTCGACAAGGAAAAGCCTGTTCTTGTCGATTGGCTTCCATGGAGCCATACCTTCGGCGGCAATCACAATCTGAACCTTGTCCTTCGCAATGGTGGAACCTTGGTCATTGATGACGGGCGTCCTGCGCCAGGTCAGATCGAGAAGTCGGTGGCCAACCTCGCAGAAATGCAACCCACCATCTGGTTCAATGTGCCCAGAGGCTTCGAAATGGCACTGCCACTGCTGGAAGCTGACGAGGCGCTTGCTCGGCGTGTGTTTGAACGCTTGCGGGCCGTCTTTTATGCCGGCGCGGCCTTGCCACAGGCGACGTGGGATCGATTGCAGGCGCTGGCAGTCAAGGTTCAGGGAAAGCCCGTCTGGCTGACCACGTCCTGGGGATCGACCGAAACTTCACCTGCAATCACGAGTGCCCACTGGGAATTAGAGCGCGCAGGCATCATTGGCGGCGTATTACCAGGGCTTGAGTTGAAGTTCATACCCAATGGTGAAAAGCTCGAACTGCGCGTGCGTGGCGTGAGCGTTTTCCCGGGTTATCGGAATGCACCTCAGCTCACCGCACAGGCCTACGATGAAGAAGGGTATTACCGCATCGGCGATGCCGGGTTCCTCACCGATGAGACCCAACCTGAGCTGGGCGTGGTCTTTAATGGCCGCGTCGCTGAAGATTTCAAGCTAACGACAGGAACCTGGGTGAGCGTCGGCACCCTGCGTGTACGAGTGGTCTCAGCCATGGCGCCTTACGTCCAGGACGTCGTAGTCACCGGCCATGACCGCGACGAAATAGGTGTCCTTGTCTTCCCAACGATACAGGCCGCTGCATTGCCCGCACAAGAGCTGGCCAAGCATTTAAGAGCCGCATTGAAAGCCCTCGGCGGTGAAGGTGGCGGTTCCTCCCAAACACCGAAACGGGCTCTTCTGCTGTGCGAACCCCCCAATATTGAGGCAGGCGAAATCACCGACAAAGGCTACATCAATCAAGGAGCGGTCCTCAAGCGACGCGCCAGCGATATAGCGTCGCTTTATGCGGGAGGACCCGATGTCATCTATCCAGGTTGACGCCTCAATAACCGCAGAGTTCCGGCCGGTACAAGGCGTGTTGGCTCAGCAGTCCTTGCTCTGCATTGAGCAGTCGGGAGCGATTGTCCATTTGCGGCTCAACCGACCCGGCAAGCGCAATGCAATGAGCGACACCATGATCCGTCAGTTGCACACCGCCTTCATCAACCTGCCACCCAGTGCACGCGTGGTCGTGATCAGCGGTGAGGGCTCGCACTTTTGCGCCGGCCTCGACTTGTCAGAAGTTTCCGAGCAATCCGTGACCGATGGGATCCATCACTCGCGGCTATGGCACGCCGCATTTGACGCCGTCCAGTTTGGCCCGGTGCCGGTCATTTCGGTATTGCATGGTGCGGTTGTCGGTGGCGGGCTGGAGTTGGCCGCCACAACCCATCTGCGCGTAGCCGAACCCTCTGCCTACTATGGCCTACCCGAGGGACAGCGTGGAATTTTTGTGGGTGGCAGTGGTTCAGCCCGAATTCCTCGGCTGATCGGCGTTTCGCGCATGAGCGACATGATGCTGACCGGCCGTGTCTTTGATGCAGTCGAAGGACAGTCTGTCGGGCTCTCGAACTACCTGGTCAGAGAAGGCGAAGGTCTATTCAAGGCCTTTGAACTGGCGACAAAGATCGCCAGCAACGCGCCCTTGTCAAATTATGCGATCACGCAGGCCCTGCCGCGTATTGCTGAAATGGCCCCCGCAGAGGGTCTGTTCGTCGAGTCGCTGATGTCCGCCATCGCACAAGGAGACGAGGCAGCCAAGCAGCGTGTCCGCGACTTTCTCGAAAAGCGTGCCAATAAAGTGGAAAAAACATCATGAGTTCAGGCCTGTATCAGTCATTCGACGACATCTACATTCTTGATGGTGTGCGCACACCCATGGTTGATTACCAGGGTGCATTCGCCGACGTCAACCCGATCGACCTCGGCATCAAGGCCGCCAAGGCCGCTCTTGCCCGAACAGGTATCGAGGCAACACGCATCGACTCGGTCCTCACCGGCAACATGGCGCCGGGTGGTTTTGACCAGTTCTACCTGCCTCGCCATATCGGTCTGTACGCCGGAGCTCCGGTAGAGGTACCGGCCTTGATGTGCCAGCGCATTTGCGGAACGGGTTTCGAACTATTCAGGCAAGCGGGGGAACAGATCACGGCCGGTGTGGCCTCGTTGGCCCTGGTCGTCGGAACCGAATCCATGACCCGCCACCCCATCGCTGCTTTCGATCATCGGGGAGGATTTCGCCTTGGCGCGCCCGTCGCCTTCAAGGATTACATGTGGGAATCACTCACCGACCCAGCGGCCGAGATCTCAATGATCCAAACAGCCGAGAATCTGGCGAAGAAATACGGTATCTCGCGAGAAGCAGTCGACCACTTTGCCTCTCTTTCATTCTCACGCGCCGTAGCGGCGCAGGAGGCCGGCTGGTTTGCAGATGAAATCACCCCGGTCGTCAACGAGATTTTTGAGCTCCCAGGCTACAAGCCGCGGCAACTTCGACTGACAGGCAAAACTTCCATCTGCGACCGGGACACCCACCCACGGCCAACACCGCCAGAAGCGCTCGCCAAACTCCGTACTGTTTTCGCCGAGGGGGTGCAAACGGGCGGCAACAGCTCGGCATTGACCGATGCGGCCGCCGCCGCTCTGGTTGCAAACAGCAAGGTGGTCAAAGACTGGGGTCGAAGCCCCCTGGCGCGCGTAGCGGCGGCTGCCGTGGTCGGAGTTCCGCCTGAAATCATGGGCATAGGACCTGCGCCGGCGATCAGACTTCTTCTCGAACGCAGCGGCAAAACGCTGACCGACATTGCCCGCTTTGAAATCAATGAGGCGCAGGGTGCACAAACCCTGGCGGTTGCGCAAGAACTCGGGCTGGACATGAGCACGCTCAACGCCAAAGGTGGCGCGATCGCTTTGGGCCACCCGCTTGCTGCCACTGGGGTGCGGCTGACCATCTCCGTCGCCCGTCAACTGCGTGAAATCGGTCAACGCTGGGGCATTGCATCCGCCTGCATCGGCGGGGGACAAGGCATCGCCCTCCTGATTGAGAACCCTGATGGGAGTTGAGTGTCCGTGACAAGAGATCAGCGGCAAATTCAACCTGGCTCCCATGGGGCTAGATCATGGCCGCCAGCACGAATTGTTTTGCCAGTGATCGTGTCTTGAGTTAGAGATTTCATTAACTAAAGAGGAGAAGTGTTATGAGCAACCGCCGTCAGTTCATGCATGTCGCCCTGGGCTCAGCCGTAGCTGGCCCCCTGGGAGTCTTGAGCCCGAAAGCCTACGCGCAAGCCGGGCTCCCGTTAGAGCAGGTTAAAGTTTTCTATGGATTCCCTGCAGGGAGCTCTGGCGATATCGTTGCACGCCGAGTCGGAGAAAAAATGGCTGGCAGCAGCTATACAAAAAATACTGCCGTCGTGGACAACCGACCAGGCGCCGGTGGCCGGATCGCCTTGGACGTCCTGCGGACCGCGCCCGCCGATGGGTCCAGCCTTGCGCTCACCCCGTTCTCCATGCTGGCGTTGTTTCCCCACGTGTACAGCAAGCTTTCGTACGACCCGTTCAAGGACTTCGTTCCGGTGGGTATGGCTGCCATCATGCAACACGGGCTTGCTGTCGGTCCTATGGTACCGGCCAGCGTCAAGACGGTGCCAGACTTTCTGGCGTGGGCCAAAGCCAATCCGAAAGATGCGAGCTACGGTTCGCCAGGTGCTGGATCGACACCACATTTCATAGGCGCCCTCCTTGGGCTAGCCAGTGGCGTGGAACTCAAGCACATTCCCTATCGGGGTTCAGTGCCAGGCGTTACGGACGTCGTGGGTGGGCAAATTGCTGCCATGGTGACGCCGCACGGCGACTTCCTCGCCAATCATCGTGCAGGCAAATTGCGCATCCTCGGCACCTCTGGCGCCAAGCGATCGCCCTTTGTATCGGACATTCCCACGTTGGCTGAACAGGGATTCCCCGACCTTGTTGTCGATGAGTGGTTTTCGTTTTTTGCACCAGCCAAGACACCCGCAGGCGTGGTTGCTGCGGCAAACTCCGCGATCAATGCAGCCGTTAAGGACCGAAACGTTGTCGATGCGCTCGCACTTGTTGGCCTGATCGCTCAAGGCTCCACCCCCACGGAGTTGGGACAGAGCCTAAGCGAACAGTATAAAAAGTGGGGGCCGCTAATAAAGAAGGTGGGCTTTACGGCGGAATCGTGAGTACTGTGCAGAAGGCCAAGAGCTTCCGCATCGCGTAAGGAAACCACCAAGATGTGCTAGCAACGGACTCTTTCACAACCAAGCTCACCAGGATTCACGTCTGACTTTGGGGGCAGATCAATCTGGCTCAGGTGATGCTCAGGGTCTGATCATTACGCAGTTTTTGGAAATAGGAGAGCTATTCCGTGCAATTAAAGTCGTAAACAACCCTCTAGGTTCCATGCCCCTTTTCGGCGTTACGATTTTGCAACATACCACTCTAAAGTCGAAAACAGCTAGGCGTCCCCCAGTTCCCCCGGACAGATTCGATGACTTGATATGTTCAGGAGATATCGATGACGATGACAAGAAAGAGCTTCACGGACGAGTTACCGTGAAGGTAATGATTCCAAACCACTACTAACTCAGCATTTAGTTTGATTCAGAGCGGAATCACCAGCAAGGTGTCGATGGCAGAGCTATCGAGGACGACCTTTCTGCTCAGGAATTGAAGTGACGGCGTGCCAGATGTGAAGGTATCGAGGTAATAGCCAGATGCAAAGAGCATCGTCTCACCCCGCTCCATGATTCGGTGCACAAGAAAGTTCGTTCGCCATTGCTGGTCTAGAGCCTCGTCGACAAGAACCGGGATGCTATTAAGATGGTTGTAGTGATGTGGCTCGTAGATGTTTGCATCTCTAAGCGCCGCGACACGGTCGCGCAGCATGCGCGCATCATCACACGACAAGATTCCAATCGGATTTTTCTGCGCCAAGTTTTCACGTGTCGTGATGGAGTAGCGGGCGTTTTCATCGAACAGATGAATCCATTCATCAAATCGGCCGTCGTCCAAGAGCATTGCCGCGCGTGCAATCAGTTGGGAGACTCGGAAAAATGTTTCTCGGGATGCATCGCTCATGATCAGTACCCCATGAGACCACGGTATCCATGCCAGAAGCCACGGACTGCCGTTTCGGTTGCGCGAGAGGCAGTGTTGGAATCAAAGCCATGCCCGCCCATTTCGATGAAAGATGACTGTTCTGACGCGCTGCGGGTGCCGCGTTGGACAAACTCATTAATACAGCCATCTTCCAGCGCAACCAGGCCAGCCGCACCCGTTAGATTCGCCTGTCGAACCCGGATGGACTCCTGCTCCAGTGTGTCGCTCTTTTTGCCAAGAAAGATCCACAGCAATTCTGTCTTGTCGACCCCCTTGGGTAAATAGACCCTGACCGCCAGCGAGTTCAGTGTGAACTGGGACACCAGCGTGGGAAAGACGGTTTGGATGCTGTGGGTGATGCCGTGGGGACGCTCATCCCAGGCCTGCAGCAGCTGGGGGTTTTCCAGCCTGGATTCATATTTCGCGGAATGAACCTGGGCATCGGCGTATTCAGCGTTCTCTGTCCAGGTTCTCTTCTTGGAGTAGCTGATGGCATGGAGCTTGGAGGGTGAGAGCAGGATTCCTCCGTCCATGTCCAGGCGGTTGATCTTGAAGGAGGTATAGAACGTGTGCAGCAAGGTCGCGTGATACGTGTCCCTCACGTTCTCTGCGTAAAGCTTCCAGTTGTTATGGATGATCTGGCTGTGCCGCCCCAGGACCTTGAGGTCGCCCTGCATGCTTGAGCCAAGAAACTCCGCGGCTTCAACGCCCAGGTACTCCTGGATCGGCGGTGTCTGGTCGGAAAAGGTGCCGAAGACGATGCCAGCAAACACGGTGATCCGGATTGCCTGGAGCGCATGCCTGTCTTCCGAGAAGTCTTCAGGCATTCCTCCGGAGCCATGGATGCCCTTCCGGAATGCCACGCCCCTGAGTTTGCCCTTGAGATCGTAGGTCCAGGCGTGATAAACACAAGTGAGAACGGAACCGCGGTGTTTCTTTTCAAGGCAGACCAGGGCCCCTTTGTGAGAGCATCTGTTGACGAAGGCGTGGATCTTGCCCTCGCCATCACGGCTGACAATGATGGGCGTTTCCCCGATCCATCCGGTAACAGACGTGTTGACCTCGTCGAGGTCGACTTCCAGGCAAAGGTAATTCCAGGTCGGCCCCTTGAAGATCTTTTCTTGCTCGGCCTGGTAGATCTGTTCATCTGAAAATACGCGGTAGGGAACCCGTGTCACCCCTTCTTGGGGCCACTCGAAATCGTGGGTGATGCTGGATGAATTGGGCATGAATGTCAGAACGGAGGCTGAATTTTCTGGTTGAGGTTTGGGAGCGCAAAGGGGTGCTGCGGGCATTTCATGCCAACGTTGGCGTTAGCGATGGTGATCGATCGCGCACCTCGTGGGCCATGGTTTGGGGGTGCCGTGGGCGTTGCAATCCCAGGTGTTCACGCAAGGTCGTCCCGGTGTAGTCGCGGCGAAACAGGCCGCGCGCCTGAAGCAGAGGGACGACTCCGTCGACGAAATCCCTGAGTCCGCCAGGAAAGTAGGGCGGCATGATGTTGAAGCCATCGGCAGCGCCCGCCTTGAACCAATGTTCCAGCGTATCTGCAACGGTTTCGGGTGTCCCAACGACCAGCAGATGGCCACGTGAAGCGGCGACAGAAAGTGCCAATTGGCGTACGGTCCATCGCTCCTTCAGTGCCAGCTCAAGCAGCAGGTCGGTACGGCTCTTCATGGCTTCCGAACTGCCCAGGTTGGGCAGGGGCTCATCCAGTGGAAGCTTGGAAACATCATGCCCCAGGAAGAAGCTCAGCAAGGGGATGGCCTGTTCGATCGGCGTGAGTGACTGCAGCAGGTCGAATTTCTCTTTCGCTTCGCGTTCTGTTGCCCCGATGACGGGCACGACCGCCGGCATCACAAGAACTTCTTCCGGATGCCGGCCGGCAAGCCGGGTCTTCTCCTTGATATCGCGGTAATACGCCTGGGCTGTCGCCAGATCGTGCTGTGCGGTGAAAGACACATCAGCATGGCTCGCAGCAAGCCTTCTTCCGTCCTCGGAGGCGCCTGCGACCACAACAACCGGGTGTCCCTGCGGGGGACGGTTCAGATTCAGCGGACCTCGCACCGAGAGTGTCTCGCCGCGGAAGTTCAAGGTATGCAGCTTGCTGACGTCAAAATACTGGCCGCTGGCCTTGTCGCGCGGAAAGGCATCGTCTTCCCAGCTGTCCCATAGGCCACGGACGATTTGCACGAATTCGGTGGCCCTGGCATAGCGGTCTGCGTGCTTGAGATGCTCGTGTGCACCAAAGTTCCCGGCGGCTTCTTTAGCCAGTGTCGTGACCAGATTCCATGCGGCTCGCCCTTGGCTGAGGTGGTCAAGCGAGGCGAACATGCGTGCCACGTTCATGGGCTCGTGGTAGGTGGTGGACGCCGTTGCCGCCAGGCCTATGTGCTTGGTATGAGCGCTCAATGTGCTGAGCAGCGTCAGCGGCTCAAACCGGGAGATGACCGATGGTGTCGAGTCCGCGGTACTACCCGGGACGTCAGGAAAGAACAGCATGTCCAGTTTCCCTGCTTCCGCGGTTTTGGCGATTTCGATCATCAGCGCCAGGTTTTCACCACCGGAGATCGCCTCAGGATGCCGCCAACCTGCCAAGTGATAGCCTGCGTGCAGGACGAACACGCCAAGTTTGAGTTGCTTTGTGGTGGTCTTCATCAAATTCTTTTTGGGTCAGGCGCGCTGTGGCCGCTCAGATCAGCTCCGGCGTGCCGTTCCAGGGCAAAGTACGATGGAATGGCCAATGCGGTGATGGCGGCAAGGCAAAGAAAGGTGAGCGCAAAGTCATGCGCAGTCAGTTCGCTTCTGCCCGCATGGGTGGCAAACCACTCCAGCAACCAGGCCGACAAGGTAATGCCCAATGTGACAGCCAGTTGCTGGAACATGGTGTTGAGGCTGGTGGCCGCACCGGTACGGCTCGGTTCGATGTCTGCATAAGCGATGGCGGCCAGGGCGTTGAACTGAACAGAGCGCGCGAAGCCACCCGCCATCAGAAGTATCAATACACCTGGAAGCGTCCAGCCCGGCATCAGCAATGCGCAGATGGCCAGGCCTGCCGAGCACGCGATGCCGTTGCAGATCAGCACCGTACGGAATCCGAAGGTACGCAGCAAGGCAGCCGTTCCGGCCTTCATGATGATCACCACCACAGCACTGCCCAGCAACGCCAGGCCGCTATCGCTGGCGCTGAAGCCCAGACCCAGTTGCAAGCACAGAGGAAGCAGGAACGGCAGTGCCCCGTATCCCACACGGACCAATGAGCTGCCTATGAAGGAAACACGAAATGTGTTGTGCTTGAGCAGTGAAAAATCCAGCAGCGGGTCAGCCTGGGTTCGCCACCGTAAGAAATAGAGAACACCAAAGCCCAGACTTGCTGCGAAGACGGTCGGCGCATACCATGACGCAATGTTCCCGTGACGGGACAGTTCGAGTCCGCAAATCAGACATGCCAGGCAAGACGTCAGGGCCAGCCAGCCGGGCAGGTCAAACGGTGCAGTGATGTCGGTCTTGAGCTGGGGAATGTGACGTCCGGCAAGGAACCAGCCCAGCAAACCGATCGGAAGATTGACCAGGAAGATCCAGGTCCAGGAGCCGGTGTCTGCAATCCAGCCACCCAGGGGTGGCCCGACGATGGGAGCCACCATCGCCAGGGTGACCATCGTGGCTAATGCCTGGACGAGTTCTGATTTCTTGACGGTTCTCACAATCGCTATGCGCCCCACGGGAACCATCAGGGCGCCACTACCCCCCTGCAACGTACGAGCCAGGATGAGCGTGGGCAAGTCGGGGGCGAAGGCGCACAGTACGGAGCTGAGCGTGAAAAGAGCAACCGACCAGCGAAAGACAGTCCGGGTTCCAAAGCGATCCGCCAGCGCTCCACTGACCGGGATCATCACTACCAAGGCCAACAGGTAGGTGGTCAGCGTCAAGTTCAGGCTCAATGGATCCAGGGCCAAATCCTTGGCGATCAGCGGGATGGCCGGCGCAATGATGGTGGCATCGAGTTGCTCCATGAAGAACGCCCCACCCACCAGAAGCGCCAAGGCCTGATTCTTCGTGTGTACCGACATGGCGCGATCGTTTCACCCATGGGCAGTGATTGGAAATACTTTTTCCGCAATTAGATATACGGAAATATTCGTTTTCGCCGCAACGCCTGATTCGTAAAGTCCACCTCGAGATGAGTCATCAACATGACTTCCGATTGACGTCTTGAGGAAAAATTTGTGTCAGCTGTCATTGATCTGGCCTCTGCAGCCAAGCCCTTGGACCTGGATGCGGTCCAGCCCCGAGTTCTCGATATTTCACGCTGGCGCAAGGAGGCTGTCGCACTGGGTGACGTCCAAGTGGAGCCCTACAGCGCGATCCTTGGTGGCTGGGTTCGTGGGCTGCGCCTGACGAGTGCGCCCAGCCAGGAGGTGAGCAGATTTCTCCAGGCACAGCTGCTGGAGCGTGGGTTTCTGGCATTTGAGCCGGGAACCGTGAATCCGAAGACATTCAACGATCTGGTGGGTGTGTTCGGTCAGGCCAGCTACATGGGCACGCCTTACACCCCGGTTTCCCAGGTCACGGGTGGTGCAAACACCATCGACTCACGCACCAAGAAGACCCGTGCCAACTACATCTGGCATATCGACCAGGCATTCCGTGCCCGCCCGACGCGCTACACAGCTTTGTTTGGAGAGGCCGTACCGTCTTATGGTGGAGACACCGTGTTTTCACACGCAACGGCGGCGTACGATTTGCTGGACCCGCTGTTTGCCAAGTATCTTGAGACGCTGACGGCCATCCAGTCCTACGACGCGCAGGGCTTCCTGAGCTACGCCTATGGTCACGACCCCGTCAAGCTCGCCCAGCAGCGCGAGTTGTACCCGCCCGTCGAGTCGCCCTTGATCAAGGTTCATCCTGAGACCGGCCTCAAGCAGATCTTTGTCAATGAGCTCTACACGACACGCATCGTGGGCCTGCCGCCAGTCGTAAGCCAGCACCTGCTGGGCATTCTTTTCGAGATCATCAAGACGCCCGAAGTCGAGGTGAGGTTCCGCTGGCAAGATGGTGTGGCCCTGATCTGGGACAACCGCATTGTTCAGCATCGCGGTGTGCTGGATTTTGGTGACCAGCGTCGCCTGCTGCATCGGGCGGTGGTGGAGTAATGGCATCTGCTGCGGGGAGCCAGGCTGTTGATCAGCAGGCGCCTGTCTTTGGTGGCCGGTCGGATTCGGCATCTGTGGTGCCGTCGGCGGTGCTGGTTGATCTGGATGTTGCTGAACTTGATGCCGAGGTTCGTCTCAGGGTCGGGCCCGAACAGTGGCGAACAAGGGTAGAGCTTGCTGCCGCCTACCAACTGGCGGCAAGACTGGGCTGGACGGATCACATCTTCACGCATTTCTCGGCACGCGTGCCGGGACATGAAGGACGCTTCCTGATCAATTCCTTTGGGCTGCGCTTTGATGAAATCCGTCCATCCAATCTTGTGGAGGTCGATGTCCATGGCGAGGTTCTTTCAGACCCGCTGGGCCTGGGCCACAACCTGGCCGGCTTTGTCATCCATGGCGCAATTCACGGCGCTCGCCCTGATGCGGCGGCCGTGCTGCACACGCACACCACGAGCGGCGTGGCAGTCTCGGCACAGCAGGATGGCCTGTTGATGCTTTCACAACATGCAGCGCGTTACTGGGGACGAGTGGCTTACCACGACTTTGAAGGTTTTGCGTTCGACTATTCCGAGCAGGAGCGTCTGGTCGCAGAGCTCGACGACAAGCGGGTCCTGATCTTGCGAAACCACGGCCTTCTGACGATAGGGCGCAGCATCGGCGAGGCTTTCCAGGAGTTGTATTTCCTGGAGCGTGCATGCGCCATTCAGATTGCCGCCCAGGCAGGTGGCCAGGCGCTCATCGTGCCACCGGAATCCGTCTTGCAAAAGACGGCTCAGGTGTATGAGCGATCCACCGGCACTGCCTACACCGCCAGGATCTGGGATGCCTTTTTGCGGCAGATCCATGCCGCCGATGTCCACGCCTCGACATGAACCGAATTCTTCCCAATCAAAAGTACATCATGAAAATCAATCGTTCGGACTCCCCCACCACATCGGCTCCCGGCTTGCGCCGCCGTGTCATTTTGCAATCAGCATTGGCAGCAGCCACAGGTGCGGGCCTGGGAGCGCCTGCGGTGTTGCGCGCACAGCCCTCGGCACAGGCGCCAATTCGCATCACCCTTCCTTCGCCCGGCAGCGCCGGATCCGTGTGGCAGCCAGTCATTGAAAAGTTCTTGTCGCCGGAGTTGACACGGGGCCTGAACTTCCAGTGGGTGACGGCCGATCCAGGCAAGATGCAAGTTCAGTTGGCAGCGGGGTCGCTCGATGTTGGCGTCTTTGGTACTGCCGGCCTAGCCAACTTGGTCAATCGCGGCCAGGATATTGTCCTGTTCGGGCCGGCCCTGAACAACCACGGCCGCTGGCTGGTGCGTGGCGACAGCCCCTTCCACAAGCCCTCTGACCTGATTGGCAAGAGAATCGCGACCCAGCCCGAGACATCAGAAACGTATCTTCAGGCCCGGATTGCAGCATCGCTGATCGGGATAGACCTCAAGCGCGATGTCCAGGTGATCCATGGACCACCCACCGCAAACCTGGCTCTCTTTGAGCGCGGCGATGTCGATGCCGTGATCGTGCTGGAGCCCACCGCGACTCGACTTGTGGCGGCTGGTGCGCGCGAAATCGCACGCGTGGGCGACATCTGGCGCCAGGCAACCGGGCAGACCGATACCCCGTTCCTGGTTGGCCTGGCGGCCCAGCGTGAGTGGGTGGAACGCAACCGCGCCGTGGCTTCGCGACTGGCGCGCCTGTTCGCTGCTGCGAATCAACGCCTGCACGATGAACCTGCCATTTTCCAGAAGGTGCATACAGCCATCGGCATCCGCGACGACGAAAAGGCAGCGATTGCGCTGCTTCCCAAGCGTTTGCCGAGTGCCTACTCCACACGTTGGGATCGTTCGGTATGGGGTGTGATTGACCGCCAAGTGGAGGTGGCCCTGAAAACCGGTCTGCTGACACAGGCGCCCAAGCGCTCCTTGTACGACGGTGTCGGTCTGGAGGGCGCATGACGAACGGGAGTTCATCAGTTGCGCTTGCGTTGGAACCGCTCAAGGAACCGCGTCCTGCAGCTTTTCCATGGGGGCGATATCTTCGACAGGTACTGCCGGGGCTGACGTTCTGCACCCTGCTGATCTTGAGTTGGGAACTCATGGCCCGCTGGCTGCACAGCCCCCTGGTGCCCGGCGTGGAGCAGGTGGCCAGTGAGACCTTTCGCATCGTTGCCAGCGGAGATGCGGTAACCCAGATCTCCATCACGCTGTGGCGCATCGTCCTGGGTTTCCTGCTGGCGTTTTCGGTTGCCCTTCCCATTGGCATTGCCAGTGCACGCTTCTCCTTTGTGCATCGATTTTTTGAGCCGGCCATCGTCCTAGGGCTGACCGTCCCGGGCCTGGTGTGGGCCTTGCTATGCGTCATCTGGTTTGGTGTCAGCTTGGCCACACCCGTCGTATCGGTCGCCCTTGGCATTGCGCCCGCCTTGATTCTCCAAGTCATCCAGGGCGTCAAGTCAGTGGATCCGGACATTGTCGAGATGGCCCACGTCTATCGCCTATCCCGCGGAAAGCGCTTGTCCAAGATCTGGTTGCCTTCGTTGGTACCCTATCTGCTGAGTGGTGCCCGCATCGGATTTTCACTGGCGTGGAAAGTCATTGTCCTGGTCGAGATCTTTGGTCTTTCGGATGGCGTGGGCTACAGGCTCAACTCCGAATTCAGCATGCAGAACGTTGAAGGTGTTCTTGCCTGGACGTTGAGTTTCTGGGTTGGCATGGTGACGCTCGAATATGTCTTCTTCCAGGCCCTGGAGCGTCGTTTGTCCTATTGGGAACGAAAGGCGCGGGTATGAGCCGACGCATCACGTTTGAATCCGTCGGGAAGTCTTATGTCCGGCATGGACAGCTGGCGGCAGAGGCCGTTGTGAATAACTTCTCGTTCTCCATCGAACCGGGAGAACTGGTTGCCTTCGTGGGCCCCTCGGGTGTCGGCAAATCCACGCTGCTCAACCTGGTGGCTGATATCGACCATCCGGACCAGGGGACGATCACCTGGAGTGAGGGTGATAGCGACGCAGGCACCCTGGGCATGGCTTTTCAGCAACCCCGGCTGCTCAACTGGTTGACCGTCTACGAAAACGTGCGCCTGGTCCTTCCGCCGCAGGCACAGCCGGCGATCGTCGACGAGCTCCTGGAAGAGCTGGGGCTGTCTGCGCAGCGTGATGCCTATCCCCTGATGTTGTCTGGAGGCCAGCGCCAGCGTGTTGCGCTTGCCAGGGCCTTTGCGGTCAATCCAGGTGTCCTGCTGTTGGACGAGCCGTTCAGCGCGCTGGACGAGCTGACCGCGCGACGCCTGCGCCTGGTTCTCCAGTCCCTGCGCCTGAACAAGGGCACAACAGGAATTTTGGTGACCCATAACCTTCAGGAAGCAGCCTTTCTTGCGGACCGGGTGGTCATATTGAAAGGCAAGCCTGCACGGATTGCTGACATTGTCGAAGTGAACCTGCCGCGTCCCAGGCAGCCCGAGGACCCTGCGGTCTTCGAGGTGTACCGGGACATCATGAAAAAGTTGGCGTAATCAAAACGAATCCGGGAATATTGATGAAGAACACAACGACCAGGCGTCTGGCCTTGTCTGCCTTGGGGCTGTCGGCTCTGCCGATGAGCATGTTCGCGCATGCACAGGGCGCACCCAAGTCCCCCCTCAACCTGCTGGCGGGTAACAAGGGCAGCACCTCCGCCATGTATCCGCATTTTTTCAAGACCTCTTTGGTCAATGTGTCGCAACTCGACATCAACTACATCAGCAGTGCGCCCGGCCAGATGCAGTTGCAGTTGCTGTCTGGGGCCTTGCACGTCAGTGGATATGGGGCCTTGGGCATTGCGGAGGCCAATCTGAAAGATGCGGATATACAGATGTTCGCGCCCTTGAACCTGAGTCACGCGAGCTGGATCGTGCGGGGAGACAGTCCTTACCGGAGTCTTCAAGACCTCAAGGGAAAGAGAGTCGCCACCTTGCCGATCAACACCGACACGGTGCGTCAGGCCGAACTGACCTGCGCCTTGCACGGCCTGGACTTGAAAAAGGATTTCCAGCTCAGCTATGGCCCGGCCCTGGTGAGCATGGCCCTGTTCGAACGTGGTGACGTGGACGCGATCATCGCCATCGAGCCGAATTCGACCCGCCTGATCGCCAAAGGCGCACGAGAGATCGCCAAGGTCAGGGATTTATGGAGCAGCGCTACCAAACAGGACACCTTGTTCCTGGTCGGGCATGCTGCACGCAAATCCTGGCTGGACAAGAACCCGGAGGCGGCCAGGATTGTTGCCAAGGCTTACCTGGATGTGAATCGCGCGATCATTCGCGACCCGGCCATAGTCAAGGCACCTCAATACCTGGAGGCGCTGGGCATTCCTGCGTCTGAAACGGCCGCTATCGACATGCTGCCACGGCGAATCGCCGATGTGACCGCGGCGAAGTGGGATGCATCCGTGTTCCGCAACCTGGAGCTTCAACTCGATCTGGGTCTCAAGCATGGCCTGATCAGTGCGAAGCCCCCGGCTCCGATCTACAACGATCAGATCCTCAAGTCATGAATGCGCTTCGATTTCCGGAGTGGCAGCGACTATCCCCGGTTGTCCTCCCGATCGCCTTTCTGGTGCTTTCAATTGCATGCTGGCAGGCGATGGCCGTTCATTTGCGCAGCCCCCTGATCCCGAACTTGCAGGCGGTTGTCAACGAAGTCCAGTCCATCTTGAACAGCGGGATTTTCCTTAAGGACATGCTCGCCACCCTCCAGCGTGTCGGCTTGGGGTTGCTGCTGGCGGTCTCGCTGGCGTTCATTCTTGCGTTGGCAATGGGACGCAAGGCAGCTGCAGCCCAGTTCTTTGAGCCTGCCTTGATCATCGGCCTGACAGTGCCGGGCTTGGTGTGGGCGGTGTTGTGCGTGATCTGGTTTGGCATCGGGCTGCACGGGGCCGCTGTTGCGGTGGCCCTGTCCATCACGCCGGCCATTGCACTGAACCTGATTCAGGGTGTTCGCTCCATCAACCAAGAGCTACTGGAAGTCAGCGCCATCCTGCAATTGCCGGTTTCTGCGCGCCTGCGATACCTGTGGCTGCCGGGTCTGGTGGCAGCGTTGCTGAGCGGTTTGCGTTTGGGCCTGTCACTGGCCTGGAAGGTGATCGTGCTGGTTGAGATGTTTGGCCTTTCGAGCGGCATCGGCTTTCGCCTGAACAGTGAGTTCGGGGCTCAGAACGTGGCAGGGGTGCTGGCGTGGACCTTGAGCTTTGCGACCGTCATGGCGCTTATCGAATACACAGTGCTGGGGCGCCTGGAAGCGCATTTCCTGCGATGGCAGCGCCGCGCCCAAGTCTGAGAGGGAGAAGACAAGGTGAAGAAATCAGCACAGGAGAAGAATGCGGCGCTCAAGCTAGAAGGGGTGAGCAAATCCTTCCCCTTGAATCGACAGCGCAAGACAGTCTTGCAGGACATCAATCTGGTCGTTCAAAAAGGAGAGTTTGTCAGCATTGTGGGCCCCAGCGGTTGTGGGAAATCGACGCTTCTTCGCCTGATTGCAGGTGTGGAGCCAGAGTTTGACGGCGTGATCGAGGACGAGCAAGGGACGATATCTGGGCCAGGGCGTGCGCGAGGCATGCTGTTCCAAGAGCATCGTCTGTTTCCCTGGTTGACTGTTCGACGGAACATTGAACTGGGAGCGTACAACGCGAAGCTGGGATCAGGTGAGCTTCGGGCGCTGGTGGATGCCCAACTCACTCGCGTGGGCCTGACAGAGTTTGCCGAAGCCTTTCCCCAACAGCTTTCCGGCGGCATGGCGCAGCGCGTGTCAATTGCTCGCACATTGATGGGATCCCCGGCGCTGTTATTGCTCGACGAGCCATTCAGCGCCCTTGATGCCTTCACCAAGATCCGACTGCAAACCGAACTCGCATCGATATGGGCCAGCACCGGCATCACCATGCTGTTGGTTACCCATGATATTGAGGAAGCGGTATTCCTGTCTGACAGGATCGTCGTGCTCGATGCAAATCCCGGGCGGATCAAACAGGTGATTGTCAATTCGACGACCCACCCCCGCATTCGTACCTCGGCTCAATTCAATGCGGTCAGAGAGTCATTGTTCAGAGCACTGAATCTGACTGCCGTATCCGATCATAGAAATCTCTCCCTGGCTATTTAAGTTGTCGTATGTCCAAAGAATTACCCCCCATCAGCGCAGTTGAACTTCATCAATCCATTGAGCGCGGCGATCCTGTCGTTCTGCTGGATGTGCGGTACACACCTGGAAAATCTGATGGATTCGATCGCTACCTGTCGGCTCACCTGCCAGGGGCGATCTATGTCGATCTTCCAACCCAGTTGTCAAACCCGAATATCAGCGGCAAGGGTAATAGCCCCCTGCCTGTGGCATCTGACTTTCAGAAGCATGCACGCCATTGGGGCTTGCATGAAAATTCGCGTGTGGTGGTGTATGACGACACAAACGGTGCACCAGCGGCTCGCGCTTGGTGGGTTCTGCGCTGGGCAGGCTTGAAACACGTCCAGATCCTAGATGGCGGTCTGAACGCATGGAAGTCCCGCGGGCTGCCCGTCGTCACCGAGGCGGTCAGTCCCCCATCTTCTGGAGCCTTGCAGGTTCAGGAAGGCAGGCTTCCGTCGCTTGGTGTTGATGAAATCCTGGATTTTTCCCGCTCGGGTGTGTTGCTCGATGCCCGGTTGGCGTCTGCATACTCTGACCCCCTCAATCCGGCCAGTGGGCATATTCCTGGTGCGAAGAGCCTGCCGGCCAGCATGGTTCTGGATGCCCAAGGGAGCCTGAAGCCTGCCAACGAAATTCGGGCTCTCGCCAAGTCACTTGGGGTAGAGAAAGGGGTGCCGGTTGCCGCGTACTGCGGGGGAGGCGTTTCCGCTGCCCTGCTCGTTTATGCATTCGCTCAAGCAGGATTGTCTGCACAGCTTTACCCTGGGTCATGGTCGGAGTGGATCACGGATAACAGTCGACCTATTGAGCGTTAAGAGTTGACTGCTAGTAGTGAACAGCGAGAGATCTCTTCTGGCCGTGAGCTGCCTTGCAGGGGGCTCCGAGAATCACACTTCCAAGCGTTTTTACGACTTTACGCCTGGGCGCTGATCTCTTCACAGTGGTACCGGAATTGGTTGCGGCGCTGTAGTTTTCAAGTGGAAAATTTAGGCGCCCTCTTTTCCACGAAAGCGTTCACTGCCTCATGGTGATCGGAGGTCATGTGCGCGATGGCCTGGTAACCCGCCGACAGCTCCAGCAGGGATTCCAGTGAGCTGCGCTCTCCTTCGCGCAGCAGGCGTTTGGTCATGCGCAGGACACTGCCTGGATTGGCCGCGATCTTCCTGGCCAGCATCATGGCTTCATCGAGCAAGGCCTCATGTGCCACGACACGGGATACCAGCCCACAGGCAAGGGCTTGTTCGGCATTCAAGGCTTCGCCGATGAAGGCCATTTCCGAGGCTTTGGACATCCCCACCGCACGGGGCAACAGCCAGGCACCCCCATCTCCCGGAACGATGCCGACCTTGACGAAGCTCTCTGCAAAAGTGGCCTTCTCCGATGCAATGCGGATATCGCACATGCATGTCAGATCCAGCCCCGCGCCGATGGCTGGGCCATTGATCGCCGCAATGATGGGAACATCCAGGTTGTAGAGTGCCTTTGGCAAGCGCTGAATACCATTGCGGTATTCAGCGCGAATCGTATCGGGCAGCAGCTTCTCGGTCTGATATCGCAGCATGTCCTTGACATTGCCTCCGGAGCTGAAAACCGGGCCTTCCGCGGTAAGAACCACCACCCGAATGGAGGCATCCTGGCGGACAGCGTCGCAAGCTTGAACAAACTCCTCGACTGCCGTGTTGCCAGTCAGTGCATTGCGCGTCTCAGGCTGGCTCATGGTGAGCGTGAGAATCGATCCTTCACGCGTGCTTTTCAAAAATGTTGTCATTGGTTCGTTCTGTTTAGACAGGATCAAGGGATGGCCATGTCCGTGGCCGTTCGGATCAGATTCAGCGACATGTCTGACGCGCCGTCGAGCAAGGCCGCGCCGACAACGTCGTGCCAGTACGACTCGGACCCCGCAGCCTGGCGCCATAGATGAAGCCTTCGGGTAAAGAGTTGCAGGTCAAACTCGGCCGTGAAGCCAATGGCGCCATGAATGGAATGGCTGAGCGCAGCCACCTCAAGTGCTGCCTCGCTGGTGCGTGCCTTGGCAATCGCTACACGCAATCGGTCGATGTTCAAGCTCTCAGCGCTCAGACCCAGTTGTGCTGCCATCCGTGCCGCAAAGGCGTGCTCCGACATCACGCTGAGTTGATGCTGAATTGCCTGGAATTTGCCGATCGGCTTGCCAAACTGCTGCCTGTCGTTGGCGTATTGCAATGTGCTGTTGAAGACATGCATCAAGGCACCGGCCGTCATGGCGGCGTAAAGAGCTGCCTGGACATCTCTCAACTCGACCTTGACAGGAACTTGCATCGCTTCTTTCCAGACCTGCAAGGGCCATATCAAGGTGGCGTCCAGACAAAATGCATCCGCCGTCATGCGGGCTGAGGCCACAGGCAGAAGACGGCACTCCCCCTCATGGCTGACCAACACCCAGTCGCAGACCTTGCCGCTGTGCACTGCACTGCAACGCAAGCCCCCTTCTGCGTCGATTCGTCCATCCCCAAAGCTGATGGGGCCTCTTGGGGCCTTGGTGCCGGATTCGGCGACCAAGGCACGGGCTAGCAAGGTTTCACCAAAGGGTACCGGCACCGCATAGGTACCGCACAGTTCCAGAACGGGATAGACATCACGCAAGGAAAGTCCCGCGCCATCAAGCGACTCCGGCACCAGCGCGTCAAGAAAACCCGCTTCTTCAAGGTGGCTCCACAAGTCCGCAGGTGATGCGCCGGCTTCTATCGACCGTACCACCTGAGGTGTGCACTGGTCAGCCAGCAACTGACGCACCGCGTCAGAAAAAAGATCATCCATTGTTTTTCCCTCTGTTCAGCGCAGGCCCAAACCACGCGCGATCATGCCGCGCAGGATGTCGCGGGTCCCTCCCCGTAACGAGAAACTGGGGGCAACCTGCGTCACGTAATTAAGCGTATTGAGCAGCTCCAGCGGAACATCTGCCTCGCGGGAAAACAGGTCATCGGCAATAAGCGCTGGGATCAGTTGCTCCACACCGGTGCCCAGGTCCTTGACAAGCGCCGCCTCCACGACTGGACTCTCACCGCGGGTCAGCTTCTCTGTGATCGAGATGGACATGGCACGCAACGGCGCGAGTTGACTGATGATCTTGCCGGCCAGACGCTGGGCCTGCGGCGTCCGCCCAGCCGGCGTACGCACATAGGCCAGCCATTCGTCGAACAGCACAATGCTCGAGTAGAGCCGTTCCGGTCCGCTGCGTTCGAAGGCCAGCTCAGCCGTCACCTGCTCCCACCCCATGCCTTCCGCGCCAATCAGGGCGTCTTCGGCCAGCTGTACGTTGTCAAAGAATACTTCGCAGAAATGGCTGTCGCCGGACAAGTCGGTGATCGGGCGAACCGTCACGCCAGGCAATGACAGGTCCACAATCACCTGCGACAGCCCCTTGTGCCGGTCCTGCGGCTCACCGCTGGTACGCACCAGGGCGATCATGTAATGACAGTGCTGCGCATTGGTCGTCCAAATCTTCTGCCCGTTGAGAAGCCAACCGCGATCATTCTTCACCGCGCGCGAACGAACACTGGCTAGATCAGAACCGGAGCCTGGCTCGCTCATGCCGATGCAGAAGTAGGACTCGCCCCGGCAGATCGGAGGCAGATAGAACTGCTTTTGAGCCTCTGTGCCGTACTTGAGGATCAGCGGCCCACTTTGCCGATCTGCGATCCAGTGGGATCCCACAGGGGCTCCGAAGTTGAGGAATTCCTCGACAAGCACATAACGCGCATACGCGCTACGCCCCCCGCCACCGTATGCCTTGGGCAAGGTCATGCCCAGCCAGCCGCGACGTCCCAACTCACGGCTGAATGCCGGGTTGTAGCCGGACCAGGATCTGGCGCGTACATGGGCCGGCACCTGACGCATGGCCTCGCTCAGGAAAGCCCTCACCTCGCTGCGCAAGGCTTCGTCTTCAACCGGTATCGCCTTCGGATCCAGCGAATCAAGCTGACTCATCCCAACACCCCTTGTTCAAATAGCTCATTCATGGTTTCTTCTGGCATCTTCAAAACGTCCGCAAGTACTTCGCGCGTATGTTCGCCAAGCAAGGGCGGTGCGCTGCGGTACTGCACCGGCGTTCCGGACATCCGGATCGGGCTGGCAACCAGCTTGATGTCGTCCGCCGCCGCATGATCCATCTGGATCTGCATGCCGCGGGCCTGCACCTGCGGGTCGTCAAACACGTCGGCGATCGTGTTGATCGGACCACAAGGAACACCAGCCCCCTCCAGCAGCGCCACCCATTCGCGCGTGGTCCGTTGGATCGTGATGTTTCTCAGGGTCTCAACCAATATGCTGCGGTTCTGAACGCGCGCCGTGTTGGTGGAAAACCGCAAATCCCCCACCAACTCATCATGACCGGCTGCTTCGCAAAAGCGCGCGAACTGACCGTCGTTTCCGATAGCCAAAATCATGTAGCCATCTGCTGTCGGGAAATCCTGGTAAGGCACGGTGTTCGGATGTGCATTTCCCATGCGCCGCGGCACGACGCCGCTGTAGAGGTAATTCATGGACTGGTTGGCAAGGCATGCCACCCCCACATCCAGCAAGGCCAGATCAATGTGCTGCCCCTCCCCCGTGACCTCACGCGCCTGCAGCGCAGCAAGAATGCTGGTGCTGGCATAGAGGCCGGTCAGTATGTCGGTCAATGCCACGCCAACCTTCATCGGCCCCTCGCCCAGCTCTCCATCAGGCCGGCCGGTGATGCTCATCAAGCCGCCCATGCCTTGGATCAGGAAGTCATACCCCGCCCTGTGTGCATAAGGCCCCGTCTGGCCGAAGCCCGTGATCGAGCAATACACAAGCCTTGGGTTGGACTGTTTCAATGTGTCATAGTCCAGGCCGTATTGCTTCAGGCTCCCCACCTTGAAGTTTTCGATCAACACGTCGCAGTGGTTTGCAAGCTCGCGGACCAATGTCTGGCCCTGAGGTGAAGCCAGATCAACGGCAATGGATTTCTTGTTGCGGTTGGTGCACAGGTAATAGGCCGCGTCACGCGTTGGCTCGCCATCTCGCCCCTTCAGAAAAGGAGGGCCCCAGGTACGGGTGTCATCACCGGCACCTGGGCGCTCGACCTTGATGATCTCGGCACCAAGATCCCCAAGTGTCTGCGCCGCCCAAGGGCCGGCCAGCACGCGGGAAAGGTCCAGTACCCTGATCTTTGAAAGTGCGCCTTGAAGCGACGCTTTCCCCATGCCGCCCGATACCGTCATTGCTGCTCAACCTTGGCCTTGGCTGCAATCCGCTTCCACAACTGGATTTCGGAGTTCTGGAACGCCCTCATTTCCTCGGGGCCGCCATTCATCACCTCGGCACCAATCCGCTCATAGAACTCGCGGGTTTCCGGCATGCGCTCGATGGCCGTCATCAGGCTGGCCAGCTTGTCCGTCTCCGCCTTGGGTGTTTTCACCGGCACCATGGCTGCCACCCAGGTATAGGCGGTAAATCCGGGTAGACCCGCTTCCGTGGCGGTCGGCACGGAGGACAGCGAGGGCACACGCCGCTCCGATGCCACGGCCAGGGCACGCAACTTGCCGGACTTGACCAGCTCCTGGGCGCTCGTCATCTCGGCAAAGGCAAAGTGCACGGTACCGGCCGACACCGCAGTGACAGCTTCGCTGGCGCCCTTGAACGGGACATGCATGGTCTGGACGCGAGCCGCATCATTGAACGCCTCGGCCATCAACTGGTAGCCTGCAGAACCGGCACCGAAATTCAACTGCCCGGGCTTGGCACGCGCATCAGCCACAAGATCGGACAAAGTACGGGGACCTGCGCTGCCCGGCACGATCAGCAGGGCCGGCGAGCGCATCAGCATGGTCAGCGGTGCCAGATCGGCCACCGGGTCGTATGGCAGGCTCTTGAACAAGGCCACGTTCACGGCCAAGGTCGAGTTGCTGCCGATGAATACGGTATAGCCATCCGCCGGTGCACTCTGCACGGCGCGCACGGCAATGAAACCATTGGCACCCGGCTTGTTGTCCACGACGACAGGTTGCCCCACCATCTCTGTCAGTTTCCTGGCGAAGTAGCGTGCCGAGGTGTCTGTGCCGCTGCCCGGCGGGAAGGGAACAACAAAGCGGATCGGACGCGATGGAAATTCCTGGGCCAGTGCCTGCGTGACAGGCAGCAGACCCGATGCGGCGAGCAAGCCGGTCGTGACCAGCCTATTCAGTATGTGACGGCGAAATGACATGCGAAGTCTCCTGTCGGAATACGAACACGTGTGAACGGCTTATTCCAGCGTGACGCCAGTCGCCTTGACAACGGCGGCCCACCGCGCCAGTTCACGCTTGATGTAGGCACCGTAGGCCTCAGGTGTCGAACCCAGCGGCTCGGCACCCTGCACAGCGAGTTTTTCCTTCACCTGGCTGCTATGAAGCGCCTTGATGGCTTCACTGTTGAGCTTTTGCACCACCGCAGCCGGTGTGCCGGCCGGCACCATCATTCCCTGCCATGCACCAGCCTCAAATCCGGGCATGACCGTTTCGTCGAGCGTGGGCACATCGGGGAATAACGACATCCGTTTGGCAGTCGTCACGGCCAGCAGTTTCAGGCGCTTGTCTTTGACAAAAGGCATGACCGAATTGATCGTGTCGGTCATGAACTGGATCTGTCCCGCCACCAGATCCACGTCAGCGGGTGCACTGCCGCGGTAGGGCACGTGGGTCGCGTCGAGACCCTGGCTGGTCGCAAACTGGTAGGCCGCCAGGTGCGTCACATTGCCGTTACCGGCCGAGCCGTATGACAGCTTGCCGGCGTTGGCCTTGGCATAGGCAACGAATTCCCGCACATTGTTAACAGGGAGTGATGCGTTGACAACCAAAGCCAGCGGTACCACCGCAGTGAGTGCCACAGGCGCGAGGTTGCGCTGCACGTCATAACTCAGGTTCTTGTAAAGCGCCGGGCTGAGCGTAATCGAAGAGGTGTTGTAGAGCACTGTATAACCGTCCGCCGGTGCCTTGCTGACCGCTACTGCAGCAATGTTCCCGTTAGCGCCAGGCTTGTTGTCGATCACGATGGGCTGTCCCATCTGCTCGGCCATCTTCTGCGCCAGCACGCGCGCGACCAGATCAGTGGGGCCGCCCGGAGGAAAGGGAACCACCATCGTGATGGGCTTCGCAGGAAAGTTCTGCGCCCAGGCTGCCGGGATGGATAAAAGCGCACTTCCCATGACCAAGCCGAGCAAGAGGCGCCGGTCGAGTCGACCATTCTTCAAGAAGCTGTATCCCATGGTTGTCTCCTTATTGGTTGATGGGGGAAAGAAAACTGTCAGGCCGATTCGCGGCCGGCCAACAGGCGGGTCGCCGTGTAACTCATGACCATGGCACCGCGCTGGTTGAAAACGTCAATGCGCGAGGTCACCACCGCACGCGCCTTGCGAGAGGTGGGCCGAATCTCGGTAACCTCGATCACGGCTTCAATGGTGTCACCCACGACGACAGGGGCCAGGATCTTCTGGTGCAGTTCCAGCATGGCCAGGCCGGTGCCCTGGATCATGGTCTGCAGAATGAAACCCTCGATCAGCGTATAGGTCAACGCCGCCGGCACCGGACGGCCTTCGATGGCCCCGCCCTCGTAGCCTTCCTCAATGAAAATTGCCTCCAGCATGCCGGTGACACCGATGAAATTGACCAGGTCGGTCTCGGTGACCGTACGCCGGAAGGTTCGCATGCGCTGCCCTACCCGCAGGTCCTGCCAGACGAACCCACGCCCCAGTTGCGGCAGCGAACGATCCACCTCCGAGACAAGTGCTGAAGTAGTGCTAGAAGAAATCTGGCTCATGCGGTGTGCTCTCTTTCTGGGTGAGTGCTTGTACTGACCACGGCAGCGCCGCTGACCAGCAGCTGTTGAATCTCGTTTTCCTGGACACCAGCTGCCTGCAACAATTCGCGCGTGTGCTGGCCGAGCCGCGGGGGCATGGCCACCGGCAATTGCTGCCTTTCGAACTGCACCGGAATGCCGGGAAAGCGCACAGGCCCCATTGCCGGGTCCTGGAGGGTCTGGAAATAGCCCGTGGCGGCGAGATGCGGGTCCTGCATCAGCTCATCGACCCGCCGCACTGGTGCAGTCGGAATTTCCAGCCGCTCGCAGAGATCGAGCCAGTAAGCCGTGCTCTCTCGTTCAACAAAGCCGGAAACCAGCTGTAGCAACTCCGCGATATGCCGAGTCCGTTGCCCGATGTCGGAAAAGCGCGGATCCGACGCCAACTCAGGCTGCCCCAAGGACTGGAAGAAGCGCTGCCAGTGCACATCGGTGTAAGGCATCATGGCCACATGGCCATCTGTGGTGCGATAGGGCCGGCGCCACGGCGCCAGTACCCTGGGATAGCCAGATGGTGCCAGTGGTGGATCAAAATGCTGCCCATAGAAATGCTCGACCAGATTGAAGCCCACCATGGACTCGAACATCGGGATCTCGACCAGCGCGCCCTGCCCGCTCTTCTCGCGCTGCCACAAGGCCGCCAGGATGGCGTGCGCAGCAACATGGGCGCACGTCTTGTCGGCAGCAATCGTCGGCAGGTAGCGGGCCTCGCCCGTCTGCTGGGCCATCAAGTCGGCCAAACCGGACATACCCTGGATCACGTCGTCGTATGCAGGCCGTCCCTGGTACGGCCCCGGCAGAAAGCCGAGCAGGCTGGCATAGACGAGCCGGGGATAACGTGCCCGCAAGGTTTCGGGATCAATGCCCAGGGCAGCCAGCTTCTGCGGCCGCATGCTGTGCATGAAAACATCGGCCGTCTTCACCAGTGCCTGCAAGGCATCACGCCCGCCCGCCTGTTTCAGGTCCAGCGCCACACTCTTCTTGTTGCGGTTGGCGCCAAGAAAGATGGCGGCCATGCCATCTTCGCGCGACGGGCCCGTGTGGCGCGTGGAATCACCTTCCGGCGGCTCGATCTTGATCACTTCAGCCCCGTAATCGGCCAGCACCTGGCTAGCAAGCGGGCCGAAAATCACACTCGACAAATCCAGTACCCGAAGTCCTTGCAGTGGCAACATTGAGAAGATAAAAAAGAGCTAACTTGATTGGATTATTCGAGTCCTGCCTGATTTCGTCTAATATTTGTTTTAAGCTCTGTGATACTTAATGGATATCAATGGATACTCGCCAACTTCGACATTTCGTGGCCCTCGCTGAAACGCTCAACTACCACAAGGCGGCAGAGCGGCTTCATATGTCTCAACCGCCGTTATCGACATCCATTCGGCGCCTTGAGGAACAGCTTGATGTCCAATTGTTTGAACGCACGCGCAGGGGAACCGTCCTCACCGTGGCTGGCAATGCTGCCCTCGAGGAGGCGCGTCGAGCCCTCTTTCATACCGATCAATTCGGACGCATCGCAACAGCCGCCGCAAGAGGTGAGGCAGGCACGCTGCGAATCGGCGTCATCGGCTCTGCCACCTATGCACTGATGCCGCATGTCATGCCCGTGTTTCGCACCCGATATCCTGATGTCGAGGTGGTCTTGTCCGAATCGACCACCAGCCGGCTTTTGAATCAGGTCGAGGAGGGAGAGGTGGATGCAGGCCTACTGCGTTATCCCGTCGTTCGCACCAGCAATGCACGCATTACGCCCATTGAGCGCGACGTTTTTGTTGCAGCACTGCCCATCGACCATCCTCTGGCGCGGAAACGGAAGTTGCAGCTATCCGACCTCGCATCAGAGTCTTTTGTCCTGTACAGCTCCACTGCCGTCCCAGGCCTGCATTCCACGGTGGTGCTGGCCTGCCAGCAGGCCGGCTTCATTCCGCGCGTGGCGCAGGAAGCCGTTCAGGTCCAGACGGTGGTCAGCCTGGTTGAAAGCAAACTTGGCATCGCATTGGTGCCATCTGTCGCCATGCGGCATGGCAATCCCAACATAGTGTTCAAGCCATTGCATGGTCCTGGCTCAGCAACCGAGATTGGCATAGCGCTCGTATGGCGACCCGAAACTGAAACGCCGGCAACACGTCGGTTCAGAGAAACGCTGGAGAGTCTTGCCGGGCCAACCGCGCACGCACGATCACGCCGATGATGGCTTGATGCCAATGTGCAATTAACGTCGTAAGCAACTTAAATTGCCACGAAATCCACTGCGGAGAATGGATGGCCAGGTCAATTCAAAGCAAAGGCTTAAAGGGCTAGCCAGACCGTCCGGGCAACCGGAGGGAGCCCACCTTGCAAAACGTTGCCACGCACCGACCAACCTCGACTGCTGTGGCGCCTGCTTGCTCTAAAAACCACCCGCACTAGCCTTGCGCACCGTTGGCGCCAAGTCATAAACGCAACTCAGGTAAGCGCCAACTTCCAGCCACTCTGCTTTCGCTTTCCTTAAGGCCACTAATGTTCGCCCTACATCGACCACGTCGGGAGTCAGCCGATTGTTGATAAAAGCGTCCCGGCTGTCTGCATCAGCGTGCTTGGACGTGCTTTGTTTTGTGTACGAATGGAACTCCCTGATCGGGCCCGGCGCACGGTGAGAACTTCCTGCGCATTGGGTTCCATTGGCTGGCTCCATTCGATCCACATGTCCGGCCGCGAAGCTGTCCTCTACCATGTGCAGCAAACTGCCAAAAGCGATGTCTTCCAGATAGGTGCGCAAGCTGGGGTCGCCAAGGGTGAACAACTCTTGTACACGCCAACCGCTTGAACTGAAATACTGTTTCATCACCGGCAGATCGATATCTTTTAGCCAGGTGTCCAGCTTATAGCTGCCACGGACCACGCCCCAGGTGAACTCTGCCCAGCTCAGGATTTTCGATCGAGTCTCAACTGGGTCTTCATTGTCAGAAGACGCCATGGAGTGAATGAATTGCAGATCACCAAAATGGGAGCGCAGCGGCAACGCCGCCTGGTTAGCGACATTGAACGTCTTGTCTGGGTTCGATTTGATCTGTTTTTCGGCTGAAAGAAACAGCTCGCCCCAGCATTTGGGCTGGGTGATGAAGCGGATTGTCATGGGACGGCCGTCGGAGTAGGTCGTCTTGCACGAGGTTCCCTGTGCTTGGTCACTGTTGAGTTGGAAGGGGGGATCGTCGTTCCAGCGTACGCCGGCGATCACATAGGGCGCTGCGTATTCGGCATCTGGATTGCCGCAAATACCAGGCCCTTCGAAGTTGCATTCATAGGCCCGATGCGTAATCTCCTCGTGCACCGACTGCTTGAACTTGGGCAAGCCTTTTTCGGCGAGTTTCGAAAGAATGCCATCCAACCATGAGGGTGCCCACGCTTTGACAGCGTCCCGGTCAAAGCGGGTTCCCTTGGGGGAAAGATCGAATGCCCAGGATGGACACGTAACACCTGCCATCAATCCTGCAACTACAACCGCCGTGCCAATACGTCGCATGTCGCTTCCTTCCATCTAGGTCGACCAGCTACCTCGATTAAGAATCAACAGCGATCACAGCAGATGCTGAAGATCAGAGATATCCCCCAAATAGGGGACGGGTAAATACTGAGGAGGGATTCTTTGCTTACTTTGACGTGTCCGCGTTGCGGACTGCTTGCAAGACGACAAGGCCTGGACGCGCACGTCTTGCCGTCAACGGAGCATCATGGTGCTTGACTAACAAACGCGTCACTGAAGAATCTTGCCTCAGGAAGCCCGCTCTGCTCAACGCAGACGCGCCTCAACGCGGCCACCATAGCAGGCGCCCCACATGCATAGACGTCGTAACTCGACAGATCGGCATGGTCGGCCAGCACAGCCTCATGAACCAAACCGGTTCGCCCAGGCCATGTACCAGCCGGAGCATCGCTGACCACCGGTACGTAACGCAGCCCTGACAGGTTATGTTGCCATTTGGCAATCACCTCCGGCGCGTACAGCCCTTCCACTTGCCGCGAACCCCAGTACAAGGCCAGAGGCCGACTGATCTTGTTGCGCACCATGTGGTCAATGATGGATTTAATGGGGGCGAATCCAGTTCCCCCTGCCACCATAATCAACGGTCGATCACCTTCCTCGCGTAACCAGAAGTCGCCATGCGGTAGTTCAAGTTGCAGTTGATCGCCGACTTTGAGCGTAGGCAGAATGCCTGCACTGAAGTGACCACCTGGCACATGCCGGATATGCAGTTGTACGCCGTCACTCTCATGCGGTGCATTAGCCATAGAAAAGGCCCTACGCTGACCGTCAGGCAGGATCACCTGCAGATACTGACCGGCCTGAAACTTGGCTCGCTGGCCGGCGGCAAAACGCAACTGCAAAACGGTCACGTCGCTGGCCGCCTGCGTAATGCGGAAGATCTTGGCCTGCAATGTTTTTCGGGCATTGGGGTCGATGCGTTGCCAGCTGCGCGGGCGGATCAACAGATCGCTAGCAGCTTGGGCGTGGCAGAAAAGATGCTCGTCGTCGGAGTGGATGCCAGCCTCGGCACTACCGCCAGTGGTACCAGGTACCAGCTGACCTTCGAGCACCAAACCGCGGCAATTGCCGCACACGCCTTTTCGGCAGGAGTAGGGCAATTCGATACCGTTGCGTGCTGCGGCATCAAGCACAGTCTCCCCGTGCTCACAGGAGAAAGAAACTTCGCTGCCTTCAATCTTGATCTGGTGCGTCATTGAAATATTCAGAGAGGTGCCGGCACAGCAGCGAGCCGCGCGACGGTATTGATCATGGCCCGTGGGTCGGCGATGCCTTGTCCTGCAATGTCCATGGCACAGCCATGGCCCACGCTGGAGAGGATCACATCGGCACCGATGGACAGGGCACTGGCCTGCTTGGGACTCAACAGCTTGACGGGGATATGGCCCTGGTCGTGCAGCATGGCGACATACAGGTCGTGGCGACGGTCGGCCAGCAAGGCATCCGCGCCAATAGGGCCGTCCACCTGCAGACCAGCGGCACGCAGGCGCTCGGCGGCAGGTCGGGTGATGCGCTCGTCCGCATCGCCGAACAGGCCGTTCTCGCCGGCATGCGGGTTGATGCCGAAAAGGCCGATATGCGGTGCGGCAATGCCTAAACGCTGCATGGCACGCATACCTGCCAGCGCAGCCTGTTCGACCAACTCGGGACTTAGCCGATCCAGGGCATGCTGCACACTCTCGTGCAATGTTGCATGCACAATGTGCAGGCCACCACCGACCAGCAACAGGAACACGCTGTCTTCGGGCTGGCCACAGACGCGCGCTACCAGCGAG
This sequence comes from Curvibacter sp. PD_MW3, assembly GCA_002633085.1. GTDB lineage: Bacteria > Pseudomonadota > Gammaproteobacteria > Burkholderiales > Burkholderiaceae_C > Hylemonella. Next base: position 11,608 of record NSIV01000005.1, on the reverse strand, counting down.
GGGTAGCCTGAAAAGGCTATGCCCGCCAGATGGACCGCCGTTTCGTGGTGCGGAGCTGCGACCACTGCATCGAACTCACCGCGTCGCGTCGCCGTAATGGCAACACTGGCAGCGGCGATCATGGCGGCGCCGGCTTCGGCGCACACCTGCCCTGGGACGAAGGCACTATTGGTCCCATCCTCGGTCGGAACGACGGCGCTGGCGTCCAGCAGGGCTGTGAGCCCTAGCTGGACGGCTGCGCGTTGCAGCACAACCTGGGGGCCGAACAGCGTGATCTGCACGTCATCCCGTCCAGCATAGGCGGCGACGGTTTTAAGAGCGATCTCCGGCCCGATGCCGTTTGGATCGCCAACAGGCAACGCGATGCGAACGACAGCTTGGGTCACAGCGGTATGGCCATCAGCGTGTCGATACGGCTACTGTCACACACTACGATGCGGCTTTGCAAGCGCAGCGTATCAGCACTCGTGTCGTACACGTCATGGTAGATGCCTGTGCAATACAGGCTGGTCTCTCCGTCCTGCATGATGCGTGCCACCATGAATGGCGTTTCGGTGCTGGCTGTCTGAGCCTGACTGTCCACGATGAATGGCAGGCCGACGATGTGTCGATAGCTGTGCCGCTCGTAGATGTTGGCATGACGCAAGGCGGAAATACGGTCTTGCAGCATGGCTCGATTACTGGCCCAGATCAGACCGGCGGCCAGACCGTCGCGATGGTTATCGGCGGTGGTGACGGTGTACTGGCATTGCGGCAGGAAGAAGTCTGGCCAGCTCTCCAGTTCGTTCCTGTCAATGCAACGGATGTAGGCAGCCTGGAAGGCGGCAATTTTTTCTCGCAGGGAAACGGTGTCCATCAATCTGTACTCCTAGATGTCCATGAGACGACGGTAGAGTTTCCAGAAGCCACGAACCGAGGCTTCTGTTACGCGTGACGGGCTGGACGAGGTGCTATCGCCACCCATTTCGATCACAGCCTGGTCTTCCCCAGCCGCGGCTATCCCGCGCTGCACGAAACCACCGACCGCGCCATCCTCCATCGAGACGAAGCCGGCCGGGCCGATCAAGTTAGCCTGCTTAAGGCGTACGTCCCGCTGCTCGGGGGTGTCGTCGACGTAACCAAGGTAAGTCCAGTTCAGATCCGTCTTCTCCACGCCACGAGGTAGCACTTGCCGGATGGCCAGGCAGTTCTGGATCTGCTGCAGTACAAAGCCAGGAAAGACCGAAAGGATCTGCAGCGTGATGCCGTCCTCGTATTCCTTGAAGCCCGCCAGCAGCGTCGGGTCGGCCAATTTGTAGCCCTCTTGATCGGAACGCAGGCCCTGCTCCTGGTACTGCTTGCCAGCCTCGGCCTGCGGTGCATCGACCATCGAGTAGCTGACATGGTGGCCACCCGACTCGCTCACGATCACCGCGCCACGTTGTGACAGGCGATTCAGACGGAAGGTGGTGAAAAACAGGTGCAAGAGACTGGCGTGGTAGCTGTCCTTGACGTTCTCGAAGTAGAGCTTCCAGTTGTTGGGCAGGGCCTGCGTGAAGCGGCCAATGACCTCCACCGGCTTGTGCAGCACACGCTCGATACGCGCGCAGATTTCGGGGCCCAGGTAGTCCTCAATGCCGTCTACCTCATCGCTGAAGCTGCCGAACACCAGGCCACAGAAGGTGGCGATGCGCAGCTTGCGCGGCGAATGATCTTCCTTGCAGAAACTGGGCGGCATGCCACCGGCGCCATTGAGACCAGCCTCGAAGGCCACGCCTTTGAGCGAGCCTTGGAGGTCGTAGGTCCAAGCGTGGTAGACGCACTGGAAGTCCTTGGCCGTGCCGGCTTTTTCCAGACAGATCAACGCGCCACGGTGACTGCAGCGGTTTTCGAAGGCATAGATCTCGCCGTCTGTGTCGCGTGCCACGACGATGGGGGCCCGACCGACGAAGGTCGTTCTGTAGCTGCCCGGCTCAGGAATCTCGGCTTCCAGGCATAGGTAATTCCAGGTCGGTCCTTCGTAGACACGTTTCTGTTCCTGCTCTAAGACATCCTGGTTCTGGTAGACAGCGTAGGGCACGCGGGTGTGCTGACCCCGCACCCATTGGATTGGGTGAGTTTGGCTCATGGTGGTTTCCTTGTTTTAGGGAATCTGTGCGTCGATTAATCGACCGTGACGTTGGCGTCTTTGATGACCTTGGCCCAGCGCGTAGCCTCGTTGCGCATGAAGCGCCCCATCTGTTCGGACGTATTGCCAACGACTTCGGCACCTTGCTCGGCGAAGCGCGATTGAACATCTGGTTGCTTGAGGGCGTCGACCAGCGCGCTGTTGAGTAACTTCACCGTGGCGGCTGGGGTGCCAGGCGGGGCGACAACTGCAAACCATGTCACCGCCTGCATGCCTGGCAGACCTGCCTCAGCGAACGAGGGTACTTCCTTGATCGTCGGTGCCCGTTTACTGTCAGCCACAGCGAAGATGCGAATCTTGCCGGCCTTGTGTAGCGGGCCGGAGGCACCAAGGTTGTCAAAGAAGACGTCGACTTGGCCGCCGGCGAGGTCTGTCAGCGCTGGCGCAGTGCCCTTGTAGGGGATGTGGGTCATCTGCGTACCGGTAAGCGACTGGAACAGATTGGCCGTCAGGTGCGAGGTCGAGCCGTTGCCCTGTGAGGCATAGGACACCTTGCCGGGGTTGGCCTTGAGATAGGCGATGAACTCCTGCACGTTCTTCACCGGCAACTGGTTGCTGACGGCCAGCACGTTGGGCACAGCCGCCAACACGGTCACCGGTACCCACTTGGTGGCGTCGTAGGGCAGTTTGGGATAGAGGCTCTGGTTGATGGCAATGGGGCCAGGTGGTGCGACCAGCAAAGTGTGGCCATCTGGTTCGGACTTGGCGACGATGTCGGCGCCGATATTGCCGCCAGCGCCCGGCTTGTTTTCCACGATCACGCCGGAAGGAAAGCGGTGGCGAATTTTTTCAGACAGGATGCGTGGCAGCACGTCAGCCGTGCCACCAGCGGGGAAAGGCACGATCAAACGGATCGGCTTGCTAGGGAAGTCGGCGGCGTGCAGACCAGTCCAAGTGAACGCAGCACACAGCCAAATTATCAAATGTCTCAAGTATCTTCTCCTCGGGTAATGACTGTCCGGATGAACCAGACGGATGGCGAAAACAGGGAGAAGTGTGTGGTTCCGGCCCCGGTTTGACAAAGTCAATTTTGCGAATAGCGCAAAATCAGTGAAATTTTTTTGATCATCATCAATGCAGAATCCATGCAATGGATACGAATTCCCTGGTTCCACCCGTCAGTGACAAGGACCTGATCGCCGGCCTGGCCAAAGGCTTGCAGCTGATTGAGGCCTTCGATGACGCACACGCTCGATTGACCTCGTCCGAGGCCGCCCGCCGCATCGGCATTAGCCCTGCTGCAGCCAGACGTTGCCTGCTGACGCTGTGCCATGGCGGCTACGCCAAGACCGACGGCAAACGCTTTTGGCTGAGCCACGGGATACTGAGACTTTCCTTCGCCTACTCGGCATCAACTCGGCTGCCTCGCCTGCTGCAGCCCACGCTGGATGCCTTAAGCGAACGCACGCGTGAATCCGCGTCACTGGCTGTTCTGCACGGAACGGAAGTCATGGTCGCCGCGCGATCAACGGCGCGTAAGAGTTTGACCGTCGGGCTGGGGGTTGGGTCACGGCTTCCACTTCACTGCTCGGCTACTGGCCGTGTTCTTCTCAGTTCTCGTCCAGCAGCGGAATTTGAAGCCCTCTTTAATGCCATGTCTCTGCATCGGTTGACGCCACACACCCTTACAGATCCAGTTCGTCTGCGCAAGTTGCTCAAGTCCTGCGCCGACAATGGTTATGCGTTAAGTAACGAAGAGATTGAAATAGGCGTCAGGTCGATCGCTGTCCCGCTGTACAACATGGGTGGCCAAGTTGTCGGTGCTCTGAGTCTCTCCAGTCGAGCCGACCGCATGACGGCCAGTGAGATGGCCGAGCAATTGCTGCCAGCCATGCTCCGTAGCCAGGCTTGGGTACGCTCAAGATTGTCCTAGAGTCATTGGACTGTTACTGAGCGCCGCCAAGTAGATGCTGCAAAACCGAATCAACCGAGGAAGGGCCGAGCGATTCTTGGGGTGCTTGGCGTATCAATGAGGGACTGACCTGTTGCATTCCAGTCCCAAAGATGAAAAATGGAATTCGCCTCAAGTCCGCAGTGCGCGATCTGATCGAAACGGGTGACGTCCACATTAGACTTTCCAACGCATCACAAAGTCTGCGAAAGCCTGTGCCAAAGGTGTTAGCTCAACTCCAGTTTTAGTGACGATAGCCAATTCTCTCGTCACAATCGGATCATGTACCTTTCGGAAAAGTAATCCTGGGTACGGTCCTTCTGGCAAAACAGACCTGGGGACGAGGGCAATCCCAAGCCCTTTTGCAGCCAAAGCGATGGCCGTGGACATCAGAGCAACTTCATACTTAATATCCAAGTCTACGCCAGCTGTTTCTGCGGCTACGTCAATATTCTTTCTGACTCCATAGCCGGATCTCACGACAATAAGAGACTTCCGAGACAGCATCTTCCAGCTGATCGGTCGCCTATTACCCAAGGCCACCTGATCAGTTCCGACAGCCACAAGATCATCGGTCGCAAAGACCGACACATCAAATCCAGCATCTCGCGTCTCAAGAGTCCCAATGCCAAGATGAACCCTCTCGGTATCGATCAATTCGGCGAATTGATCCGGAGAACAGTCGTCTATGACCACGTGTACCGACGGATGTTCGTCGACAAATCCCTTCACCAATCCTGGGACGAGCGTTTGCGCGACTGTCGACGTTGCAGCGACTTTGAGAGTGCCTCGCTTAGCTGACGCGTACGCGGCCGCATCAGCGACCATTCTTGAAAGGTCATACAAAACACGCTCCGCATAGACGAGCCCTTCCTTTCCCGCCTCCGTCAGTCGGAGCCCTCGACTGGTTCGGGCAAACAGCAAAAGCCCAAGTTTCGTCTCCAGTTCGCGAAGAAGCACGGTTACTGCCGGCTGAGTCAGCGATAAAAGCTCAGCGGCTGCACGCACGTTTCCAGCTCGCGCCACAGCGGCAAACGCTCTCAACTGTCTGACGGTTGGCAGTTCCTTGAGCGATGAAATTTTTTTATTGACACCCATATTCTTTTCATTTGCCCCATTAAGCGCTCACAGGTCAAATGGCCCTTGCCTGAAATCGACCTGTTTCTCACAATGAATCACAAACATAGTACCCAAGTTCTTATCGTCGGCGCCGGCCCGGTCGGCTTAACACTCGCAATGGATCTCGCCACCCGTGGTGTTCAGGTTCTGATTGCAGAGACGCGTTTCGCAGGTGAGGCACCCAGTGTCAAGTGCAATCACGTTTCAGCTAGAACTATGGAGATATTCCGCCGATTAGGTGTTGCACAGGCTGTGCGGAATGCCGGCCTGCCAGAAGAGTATCCCAACGACGTCTCGTACCGCACGACGTTTGTCGGTCAAGAGCTTTCTCGAATCCCGATTCCTGCACGGAAGTTTCGCTACACAGCAACAGGTGGACCCGATACGTGGTGGCCAACGCCTGAGCCGCCGCACCGCATCAATCAGATCTTTCTTGAACCAATTCTCTTTGCCCATGCGGCCGCAATGAGCAACATCAGGATCTTGAACCGTGTCCGCATCGATGATTTTTCCCAGGATGAGACGTGCATACGAGCCTCAGGAACAGACCTTGAAGACGGTAGCACTTTAGAGTTCGATGCCAGCTACCTTATCGGATGCGACGGAGGTAAGTCGACCATCCGCAAGAAGATTGGTGCCAAGTTATCTGGTACAGACGTTGTCGGGCGTGTTCAATCAACCTACCTTCGCGCTCCCGATCTCATAAAGCTCCAAAAGTATGATCCTGCCTGGGCGACCTTCTCTCTCAACCCGCGTCGAAGTGGAAACGTGTATGCGATTGATGGCAAAGAGACATGGCTACTCCACAACTATCTGAAGCCATCTGAAACAGATTTTGAAGCAGTAGACCGAGATTGGGCGATTCGTGAGATTTTGGGTGTCGACTCCTCTTTTCAGTATGAGATCCTCGCAAAGGAAGATTGGTTTGCCAGACGACTCGTCGCTGACAAATTTCGAGATCGGCGTGCCTTTATCTGTGGAGATGCATCTCATCTCTGGGTGCCCATGGCTGGATACGGAATGAATGCGGGAATTGCAGACGCAATGAACCTTTCTTGGCAGCTTGCCGCTGTGTTAAACGGATGGGGGCACTCCGGCATTCTCCGAGGATACGAGGCCGAGCGGCTTCCAATCACCGAACAGGTTTCGTTCTTCGCCATGAACCACGCGTATGCGCTTCAGGCCAAGCGTGAAAGTGTTCCTGTCGATTTGGAGTTCAATACACCAGAGGGACAAGCTGCGAGAGAGCAAGCGGGACGTGAGCTATATGAACTGAACGTGCAACAGTACTGCTGTGCCGGATTGAACTTTGGCTACTACTATGACAAGTCGCCGCTGATTTCATACGATGGCGAGGGCAACCCAGCCTACACAATGAATCAATTCACACCTTCAACAGTTCCTGGTTGCAGAACACCGCATTTTTGGTTGCCCAGGCATGATGGACGTGAGTCGATCTACGACGTGTGCGGACACGACTTCACATTGCTGCGCCTTGACCCATCGATCAACGTTCAACCCATTACAGAGGCCGCCAAGTCTCGAGCTGTTCCGCTGAACGTGATTGACGTACCGCCAGATGTGGCCGGACCCGAGTACACCCATAAGCTAGTTTTATCACGGCCTGATCAGCATGTGGCTTGGCGCGGGAACGTTGCGCCATCTGATTCATCTGCTCTGATTGACCTGCTTCGTGGCGCGGTCCATTGATGCCTGATGTTTCGGCCCGCGTTCCAACGCGGGCCGAATTGCATTCAGATCAATGCGTCATGCACAAGTACTTGGTTTCCAAGTACTCGTCGATCCCACAAAACCCACCTTCGCGGCCGAGTCCTGATTGCTTGACGCCTCCAAACGGTGCCACGGCGGTGCTGATGATGCCGCTGTTAATCCCCACCATGCCGTATTGAAGCGCAGACGAGACTCGCCAGACACGGCCAACATCTCGAGCGAAGAAATAGGCTGCAAGGCCAAACTCCGTATCGTTGGCCATCTCAATGGCCTCCTGCTCGCTACTAAAGCGGAAGACCGGCGCAACCGGGCCGAATACCTCTTCCTGCGCAATGCGCATCCCTTTATGGGCATTCGTAATGATGGTGGGTTCGTAAAAGGTGCGTCCGAGGGAATGGCGCTTGCCTCCAGTTACTACCGTACCGCCTTTCACTGCCGCATCAGCAACCAATTCTTCCACCTTGTGCAGAGCGGGTTCATCGATCAACGGACCTTGGGTGACGCCCGCCTCCATCCCATCCCCGACTCTCAGTGCTTCGACCGCTATACGCAGCTTGTCGATGAACTTGTCATAGACACCATCCTGTACCAGGAGACGGTTCGCACATACACATGTCTGCCCTGTATTCCGGTACTTCGATGCCATCGCACCTTCCACCGCAGCATCCAGATCTGCATCATCAAACACAATAAAAGGCGCGTTCCCTCCCAGCTCGAGGGACATTTTCTTGAGTGTTGGGGCACATTGAGACGCCAAGACTCGTCCAACCTCAGTGGAGCCCGTAAACGTCAGCTTTCTGACCAGCGGATTCGAAGTCAACTCTCCTCCAATGGCTCGTGCGTCGCCTGTGATTACATTCAGAACCCCAGAGGGGACACCGGCACGTATGGCGAGCTCAACCATCGCAAGCGCCGTGAGCGGCGTCTGCTGTGCTGGCTTCACAATGATGGTGCAGCCTGCAGCCAATGCAGGAGCGACCTTTCTTGTGATCATTGCCGCAGGAAAATTCCATGGCGTTATGGCGGCACACACACCGATCGGCTCTTTCTGGACAATCAACTCCTTGTTTGCCCAAGGCGAAGGGATCGTCGTGCCATAGACGCGCCGCGCCTCTTCGGCAAACCACTCAATATAGGAGGCGGCGTATGCAATCTCCCCCAGTGCTTCAGCGAAGGGTTTGCCCTGTTCAGCCGTCATGATCATCGCCAAATCCTGTCGATGATGATTCATCAGGTCGAACCATTTCTTGAGGACCTCTGCACGATGCTCAGCCGTCGTAGCCTGCCAGGTTTTGAATGCCCGACTTGCTGACTCGATCGCAAGCTTTGTCTCGCTTGCTCCCAGATTGGGGACTCGCGCAACAATATCTCCCGTCGCCGGATTCTTGATGTCTAACGATTTAGCTGTGTCGCCTGCTATCCAGACCCCATCAATAAGGCACAAACTCTTCAGAAGACTTTCGTCATTTAGCTTCATACTGAATATCCAATCATTTAGTAGACACTACCGCTGGCACCAGCAGGCGCACTTGAAGAACCACCACCTTGTGGCTTCTTGAACGAATCTGAAAGTGCACGAGCAGACCGAACCAACATCGTCGTATCGACTCCTACAGCAATGAAGAGTGCGCCTGCATCGAGATATTGCTGGGCCAATACTGGATCCGCACTCAGAATTCCCGGTGCTTTTCCCGCAGCCCTGACGCGGGAGATCGAATCAATCAGCACGCGCTGCACATCTGGATGCCCGGGTTGCCCAAGGTATCCGAGCGATGCGGATAGGTCAGCCGGCCCAAAGAAGACGCCGTCCACGCCCTCAACGGCTGTAATAGCTTCAAGATTCTCGAGACCCAGCCGAGTCTCGACCTGGACTAAAACGCACATCTGCTCATCAGCTTTGTGCAGGTAGCCGTCAACCTGATTCCACCTCGATGAACGGGCTAATGCACTTCCTACCCCCCGGATGCCATTCGGCGGATACCTGGTCGCGGCCACCATCTGAGCGGCCTGCTCGGCAGTCTCGACCACAGGAACCAAGATCGTCTGTGCGCCGACGTCCAGTATCTGCTTGATCAGCGGTACATCACCGATTACCGGCCGAACCACTGGGTGCGTCGGATATGGAGCAACTGCCTGCAACTGGGCCAGAATTTGACGCACATCGTTGGGTGCATGTTCTCCGTCTATGAGCAGCCAATCAAAGCCCGTACCCGCAAGCGCCTCCGCCGCGTAGGGATCAGCCAAACCGACCCAAAGACCGATCTGAACCTGCCTATCAATCAGGGCTTGTTTGAATTTATTAACTGGAATCTGCATGGGTGGCTCAGACAAATCTGAAGTTGAGTTGCCCCAGGGAGCCGTAGTCAGCCTCGAAGAGATCTCCGGTCTTTGCTGCTACTGGACGGGTAAATGATCCTGCCAGGACGATCTGACCGGCTTCCAAGTGCTCTCCCCAAGGTGCAAGCTTATTGGCAAGCCAAGCGATGCCGATCGCTGGGTGTCCTTGAACTCCAGCAGCCAAACCCGTCTCTTCCACAACGCCGTTCTGACGCAACACTGCGCCAACCCAAGGCAAATCGATGACCGTAGGATTTTCTTTCTTGGCACCCACCACAATTCCCGCATTGGCAGCGTTATCGCTGATCGTGTCGAACACCTTGCGCATCACTTTGGTTTGAGAGTCGAACTGCTCAATGCGAGCGTCAATGATCTCGATCGCCGGTGTCACATAGTCTGTTGCCGCGATTACCTCTTCGGCCGTGACATTCGGTCCCTTGAGGGGCGCCTTCAACACAAACGCCAGTTCCACCTCGACCCTTGGAAGAATGAAGTTCTTTGTTGGGATGTCAAGGATCTCGCCGGGCGTGCATGTGTACAGCATGGAGTCCAACAGGGTTCCATAGTCAGGCTCAGTGATCTGGCTTGCATGCTGCATGGCACGTGAAGTAAGACCTATTTTGTGGCCAATGATCTTCTTTCCAGAGGCAATCTGCAGCGCGACCCAAGCTCGGCTTACGCGGTATCCGTCCTCAATGGACATTCCTGAAAAACGCTTGGAAAAATGCTCAAGCTGCGTACGGGTGTCTTGGGCTTGTTGAAGTTCGTTGGCAAGCTTCTGGATTAATTCTGGTGTAAACATTCTTCTTTTTTGATTGGTAGTGAATCAGTCTGTGCTTGAACGGCATCTCCTGATACCTTTGTCCTGAGTAATTGATCGCCGCAGCACTCATCGAAAGAGCGGGTGAAGAGAGCTTGTCTTTGAGTCGTAGACCTCGGGGCCTACGTCAATCTGGAGTGTTATTCCGACATGCTCGTTTTGGAGAGCCTTGTCAAACGCGCTTTTTGCGACGACCGTGAGTGCGTCGCCAACCTTTTTATGAGTTGCGGGCGTTCTTCCTCGGCCCATCCTTAGGTTCAAGTAAATGAATCCGTAGTCACCGGACCCCCCAGCCTTTCTTCCAGCCGAACCACCGTCGGCCACAGCGCTGTACTGGGCTGGAAAAGCCAGTACACGAATTCCTCCAATGGGAAAAACAGGCTTCCCATCCTCATCAACTTGCGCTCTCATTGCGTCTGCGAGATCCTGACAAAGCGCAGGCATATCGACCATACGGTCGACGCAGGGCGTGAACAACAGGGTCAGGTGCGGCATTTGCTTACCTCATAAACGTGGAAATGACCGGTATCCCTCTGCTTTTGACGCTTGCGGCTCTGGAATCTCCTTCCCAGTCACGGGTTCAACCGGAAAGATTGCGTTGATCTGCCCCGTACCCGAAGCACCAAAGTAAGGGGTTACGACCTCGACCTTGCCCTTGTATTCGGACCAACCCATAGCGCCGAGTAGCATCGCGGTGTCATGCATGAAGCCCTCGCCATGTCCCTTCACTGCGTATTCGGGCAACATTTCACAGAATGTCTGCCAATCTCCTTGGCACCACATCTCTATGACCTGTCGATCGAGTGTTTCAAGTAGAGGGCTCCAGATCTTGAAGGCATAGTCGGGAGCCAGACCATTCTGTGCAAAGCGGTGGCTCAGACTGCCACTCGCGAGGATCGCCACTGTTCCGTCGTAATGCTCTTCAATGGCCTTACGCATCGCCCAACCAAGGCGCGCACTATCGTTCAGATAGTGGGCTTGGCACAGCGCGGAGACGGAGATCACTTTAAAGTGCTGGTCTTTGTTCATGTAGCGCATGGGCACCAGTGTTCCGTACTCGGGACCCAAGGTGGTTGCCGGGTGAGCAAGCGTTTCGACGCCGAAGTCGTTGCATGCTTCGGCTAGTATCTTTCCGAGCTCAGGATTTCCTGGGAACTCGAAGTCCATGTTGCTGATGAAATGCGGCAGCTCGTTGCTGGTGTACTGGCCCTTGAAGTGGGGTGCACAATTAATGTGATAGTTGGCGTTGACTAGCCAATGCGTATCGAAAACCACGATGGTGTCGACACCCAGCTCCCGACAGCGTCTCTCAATCTCATGGTGACCTTTAATTGCGTCCAGACGCGTGTCCTTCCTTGCACCCTCCAACTCGCTAAGGTACATTGAAGGCACGTGGGTTATCTTGGCAGCGAAAGCTAACTTACCCATGTTCAAACTCCCCAATGTGGAATGTGGTGGCTGCCGAGAGACACGGCAACGTTCTTCGGCTCCAGGAACACCTCGTAGCTCCAGGTGCCGCCCTCGCGTCCGGTGCCGCTGGCCT
>NSIV01000016.1 GCA_002633085.1 Curvibacter sp. PD_MW3 | reverse complement strand
GCACTTCGGCGGCACCGCCGGCGGCGACTTCGGCCAGCACCTCTTGCGTGGCCGGATTGGCGGTTCCGAAGTAGTCGGTGCCGGCGACCGGCTTGCCGTCGATGAGGTGGTTGATGACGGTGTTCATGGGGTGCGAATGGTGTTGACGAGGGCGCCGATGTTTTCGATCTCGGTGACGACCACATCACCCGGCCGGCAGTCAACGATGCCGTCGGGCGTGCCGGTCAGGATCAGGTCGCCGGGGTTCAACGTCATGAAGCTGCTGAAGTACTCGATGAGATACGGTACGTCGAAGATCATGTCGCGCGTGTGGCCGGCCTGTGTGACCTTGCTGTTTACCGTGGTCTGCAGCGCCAGGTTCATGGGGTTGGGCACATCCGCGGTATCGACCCGCCAGGGCCCCAGCGGTGTGCAGGTGTCGCGGTTTTTTACGCGCAGGTTGGGGCGGTACCAGTTTTCCAGGTAGTCGCGGATCGCGTAGTCGTTGGCTACCGTGTAGCCGGCCACAAAGTCATAGGCATCGTCATGCTTGACCTTCTTCGCCGTTTTGCCGATCACCACGGCCAGTTCGCACTCGTAGTGCATGTAGTCCACACCGGCCGGTCGCACGGTATGTGCGCGATGACCGATCAGCGATCCTTCGCCCTTGATGAAGACCAGCGGCTCCTCGGGGGCCTTGAAGGCGAGTTCTTTCGCATGGTCGGCGTAGTTCAGGCCGAGCGCGAGGATGGTGCGCGGCCAGGGCACAGGGGCCAGCGGTGGCAGCCAGGTCACGGCATCGAAGTCGATCAGGCGGCCATCGGCCAGGCGCAGGCGGCCCTGGTGCTCGGTGGCATTGTGAATCGCCCCGTCATAGGCCACGCGGGCGTGTTTCATGGAGTTTCCTCTACCAGCGTGTTCGTCAGCACGCCCAGTGCGTCCAGGCCGGCCGCGCGGATCTCGATGCGCTGGCCCGCGTGAGCCAGCGGCCGGTGAGCCCCCAGGCCCAGCAGCAGCACGTCGCCGTGGCGCAAGGTCATGAACTCGCTGACGTCGGCGATCAACTGCGCTGCCGGGCGCAGCATCTGCCCCAGATCCACGGTCTGCTGCAGGTGGCCATCGATGCGCACCTCCAGCCGCAGCCGGTTCGGGTCGCCTACCTCGGCCGGCGTCGCGCAGCGCGGCCCGATGCCGAGGAAACCATCGAGGTTCTTGTACTTCACGGGGGGGCGGTAGTAGCTGGTGTGCGGCAGCGACAGGTCGTTGACCAAGACGTAACCGGCCACGTGCTGCAGGGCTGACTGCGGACTCACCTGATGCGTGGGCGTGCCGATCACCAGCGCCAGGCTGGCGCCGATCTCGACCTGCGGCGCGCGCGCGGGCACGGCAATGGCGGCACCACAGGCACTCCAGGTATTGGCTGTTTTCACATAAAGTACCGGCGCTTTCGGCGGGGTCTTGTAGGGCGGCTCGCTCATCTGCCCGGCCCAGGCGGCCCATTCGTCTTGCGAGTTGAGCAGTACGCCATAGACGGTGCCGGCGGCGAGCACGGGGCGCATGTTCATGGGAAACCTCCGCCCTGTGGGGCTTCGGACAGCCGTGCGGTGCTCATGCGGGCTCCTCCAGTGCAATCAGTTCGTCGAGCAGCGCATAGAGCTGCCCCAGTTTTTCCTTGCCCAGGCCGCGTTCCAGGCGCTGGTAGTGCGCCCCGATCGAGCGCGACAAGGTGTCGACCAGCTCCAGGCCCCTCGGCGTGGCACGTACCACGCTGCGCCGCTGGTCTGCCGGATCGCGTTCGCGTTGCACCAGCCCGTCGCGTTCCATGCGCGTCAGCACGCCGGTGAGGCTGGGGCCGAGGATGTAGGCCTCGCGTGCCACACGGCCGGTTTCCACCACGCCGTGCTCACCCAGCACACGCAGCACACGCCACTGCTGGTCGCTCAGGCCCTGCTCGCGCAGGCCGGGGCGGTAGTGCGTCATCACCGCTTCGCGCGCTTGCAGCAGCAGGCGCGGCAGGTTGCGGTGGCGAAAAGGGGTGGACATACGACAGGGCAGAGCGACAATTTATTTAACATGTTAAATGTCAGACGCACTTGACGCGCCCGGATTTACCCGATCTGTGAATCCATACAGTATTCGGGTACCATTCTCCAATGGCCAAAGAGAAAACCATCTACACCTGCAACGAGTGCGGCGGCACCAGCCCCAAGTGGCTGGGCAAATGCCCGCACTGCAATGCCTGGAACACGCTGATCGAATCCGTGGCCGAGAGCGTGGCGCCGGCCAAGAACCGCTTTGCCGCCTTGGCGAAAACGGCGGAGATCACCGCGCTGGCCGACATCGAGGCCACCGACGTGGACCGCACGCCCACCGGCCAGGACGAACTGGACCGCGTGCTGGGCGGCGGCATCGTCGAAGGCGGTGTGGTGTTGATCGGTGGTGATCCCGGCATCGGCAAGTCCACGCTGCTGCTGCAGGCGCTCGATGCGCTGCAACGCGCGGGCCAGAAGACGCTCTACGTGACGGGCGAGGAAAGTGGTGCCCAGGTCGCATTGCGTGCACGGCGCCTGGGGCTGGATGGCTCGCAGGTGCAGGTGCTGGCCGAGATCCAGCTGGAGAAAATCCTCGCCACGTTGGAAACGCATCAGCCGGCGATCGCGGTGATCGATTCGATCCAGACCGTCTATTCCGAGCAACTCACTTCCGCACCGGGTTCGGTGGCGCAGGTGCGCGAGTGTGCGGCCCACCTGACGCGTGCCGCCAAGGCCAGCGGCACGGCCATTGTTCTGGTGGGCCACGTGACGAAAGAGGGCGCGCTGGCCGGTCCGCGCGTGCTGGAGCACATGGTGGACACGGTGCTGTATTTCGAAGGCGACACGCACTCCAGTTTCCGCTTGATCCGCGCCATCAAGAACCGCTTCGGCGCGGTCAACGAGATCGGCGTCTTCGCCATGACGGAAAAGGGTCTCAAGGGCGTGACCAACCCGAGCGCCATCTTCCTGTCACAACATGCAGAGCCCGTGCCCGGCAGCTGCGTCATGGTGACGCTCGAAGGCACGCGCCCGATGCTGGTGGAGATCCAGGCCCTGGTGGACAGCGGTGGCCCGTCGCCGCGCCGCCTCTCCGTTGGCCTGGAGCGCGACCGGCTGGCTATGCTGTTGGCGGTGCTGCACCGGCATGCCGGTGTGGCTTGCATGGACCAGGATGTATTTGTCAACGCCGTGGGCGGGGTGCGCATCACCGAGCCGGCAGCCGACCTGGCTGTGATGCTGGCCATCACCTCCAGCTTGCGCGGCAAGCCGCTGCCCAAGGGCTTCATCGCCTTTGGTGAAGTGGGGCTGGCGGGTGAGGTGCGGCCGGCGCCGCGTGGTCAGGAGCGGCTGAAGGAAGCCGCCAAGCTGGGCTTTTCCGTGGCGGTGGTGCCGAAGGCCAATGCGCCCAAGAAACCGATCGAAGGGTTGACCATCCACCCGGTGGAGCGGGTGGAAGAGGCCATGGAAGTGGTGCGCTCTCTCACCTGAGATGAGCGCAGGGCAAACTCAATCGCGGACGATGCTGTCGCCCGAGTTGCGAACCTTGTCACCGGTGAACAGGCCGGGGTCTTGGCTGAACTCGAAGCTGCGGCGGCTGCCATCGCCGTACTGCACGTGGACCGTCCACACCTTGTGGGTGCGCACCTTCTCCTCGATTTTCTTGCCGGCATAGGCACCACCTACGGCGCCGGCGATCGTGGCCAGATCTTTGCCGGCACCTTGGCCAACCTGCTGGCCCAACAGCGCACCCGCGACACCGCCACCGATCACGCCAAGGGCGCTGCCTTCACCCTGTTTTTCCGTCACACTGACCGACACCACCTTGCCGCAATCGGGACAACTCGGCTGACTGACCGGGGTGGGCGCCGGGGCCGGTGCTGCGGTTGCGGGGCTGGCCACCGACATGCGGGCCTTGGCCTCGGTCAAGGCCTTGTCGTACTCGGTCTTGGCATCGCGTCGGCACTGCAGCCTGGCATTGGATGCGGTCTCGTCGGCGCAGAGTTTCAGGTCGCTGTCGTAACGGGTCTTGGCCGCTTTGGCGTCGGCCGCGTATTGAGCCTTGGGGCTCAAGGTTGTTTGGGCGGTGGCACCAAAAGACAACGATGCCAGCGCAACAGCACAGGCCAAGGTGAGGGTTTGCATTTTCATGAGGCGCTCCTGAAACTGGAATTTAGAGTTTGAGGATAGTCCTTGCTGGCGCAAAGACCAAGCAGGGAACGTGGGTGGATTGACATTGATCAAGCAAAAGCAGGGCATTGTTCGCACAATCAAAAGGTTCTCCAGCAAAGGCACTCCCATGAACTGGTTGCGAAAAATTCCTGGCTCCCAGCGGGCCGTCACAGGCCTGGAGTGGGCCATCTGGCGCAAGCTGCCGCTGTTTTTTGCGGTGGGCACGGTGCTGCCCTTGGCCGCCTTGGCCGTGCTGCACTGGCAGGTGGATGTTTCGACGCCGGCCGGCGAGCGCTGGCTGCAAATGGCGGATTACATGGTTGTCGGGGTGGTGCTGTTTCATTGGACCGCTGTGGTGACAGTGGGTATTGGCTGCGTCATCGTGATGGTGATGAAGGGGCCGGCCTATGCCGCTGACAGCTACGCCGTGTCGCACAGCGAGCGACCGCGCAGCACCGGGCCGGACGACAAGGCCTAGCCACTCACCGGCTTCGCTGGAGGCCAGGCCTCGTTAAGAAAAGCTTAATCCGGGCTACCTACGATGGCGTCCATGGAGGTTCCATGGATCACTTGACATCGTGGGTACGTATCGGACTTTGGGCTGCTTTGATGCTGAGCCCGTTGGCCTACGCGGTGACACCCGCCGAGCAATTGGCGGCCTACACCGTGCAGGCGGGTGCTGCCGCCCAGTCGCAACGCGGCCAGCAATTCTTTACCAGCCGGCATGGCAAGGACTGGAGCTGTGCCTCCTGCCATACCGACACGGCCAGCGCCGAGGGCAAGCACGCCAGCACCGGCAAGCCGATCGCGCCGCTGGCGCCGGCCTTCAATCCGGATCGTTTCACCGACGCCGCCAAGACCGAGAAGTGGTTTCGACGCAACTGCAATGACGTGCTGGGACGCGTCTGCACGCCGGGGGAGAAGGCCGATGTGCTGTCCTGGTTGCTGACGCTCAAGCGCTGAGCCATGGACCCACGCAACCGAAGGACCCGTATGACACATTTCAGCATCAAACCGCTTGCACTGACGGCACTGCTGCTGGCGTGCGGCGCTGCCGTGCACGCGGACTCTGGGCGGGCGAGCGTGCCGCTGCTGCCCAAGTACCAGCAGGAGTGCGCGGCCTGCCATATTGCCTACCCGCCCGGCATGCTGCCCGCGGCTTCATGGCGGCGTTTGATGAGCACGCTCGACAAACACTACGGCACCGATGCCTCTCTGGATGAGGCCAGTGTGCGCGACATCGGTACCTGGTTGCAGGCCAACGCCGGCACCTACAAACGCGTGAGCGAAGAACCGCCGCAAGACCGCATCAGCCAGTCTGCCTGGTTTGTTCGCAAGCACCGCGAGGTGGCGCCGCAAATCTGGAAGCAGGCCGCCGTCAAGAGTGCAGCCAACTGCGCCGCGTGCCACACGCGTGCGGACCAGGGCAGTTTCCGCGAATCCGAAATCACTTTCCCCCAAGGCCTGGATGCGCGCTTTCGCCGCCATTGGCCGGATTGAACCTGAAAGAACATAATGAACGTGAGTACCTCACTGGACACATCGGCGGCCTCAAGCCGTCCCATGACGCAACGGACGCGCCGGGTGGTGGATGCCCCCACCCGCGTGTTCCACTGGCTGTTTGCCCTGAGTTTTCTCGGGGCCTATCTCACGGCAGATGGCGAGCGCTGGCGGCTCTTGCATGTCACGCTGGGCTACACCATGGCCGGGCTGCTGGGCTTTCGCGTGATCTACGGACTGCTGGGTCCGCGACAGGCGCGCCTGTCGCTGCTGCTGCGCAAACTCGCAGGCGGGCCACAGTGGGTACGGTCCGCGCTGTCGGCGGCACGGGGCGAATCGGCCGGTTCGGTGAACTGGCGCCAAGGCCAGTACCTGCTGATGGCCCTGGCGGTCGTGAGCTTGCTGGCGCTGGTGCTGCCGCTCACCTTGTCCGGTTATGCCACCTACAACGAGTGGGGTGGCGACTGGTTGGAGGAATTGCACGAGTTTGTGGGTAACACCTTCCTGGTGGTGGTGCTGGGACACTTGGCCCTGATCGCCGGCCTGAGCTTGCTGCGCCGGAAGAACCTGGCCATGAACATGGTGAGCGGCCGGGTGGAGGGCGCTGGTCCCGATCTGGTGCAGCGCAACCACGGGCTGCTGGCCATGCTGCTCTTGGTCGCGGTGCTGGCTTTCTGGGCGTGGGAGTGGCAACAGTCGCCCAAGGGCCTGGTGCCGGCCCAGGTTTGGAGTGGTGCATCAACCCATAACGTCAATGCTGAAGATGACGATTGAGGGCGTGGCCCCGCGCAATGCAAAAATAGCGTTTCATTGAACAACTGCGGAGGCATGGGATGCGAATCCTGCTGGCGGAAGACGATGCCATGCTGGGCGATGGCTTGCGGGCCGGCCTGCGGCAGTTGGGCTTTCAGGTCGATTGGGTGCGTGACGGCGAAGCCGCCGAACGGGAACTGATCTCCGGTGCATACGCTGCGGGTGTGCTGGACCTCGGCTTGCCGCGGAAGGACGGGCTGGATGTGCTGCAGGCCTTGCGTGCGCGCCGGGTGGCCACACCGGTGCTGGTGCTGACCGCGCGTGACGCCGTACCCGACCGCATTCGCGGTCTGGATCTGGGTGCGGATGACTATGTGATCAAGCCGGTCGACTTGCATGAGCTGGGGGCCCGGCTGCGTTCGCTGGTGCGTCGCGCGCACGGCCAGATGCAGGACAGTTTGCGCTGCGGCGAGGTGTTGCTGGAGCCGGCGGCGCGCCAGGTCAGCCTGAATGGCCAGACTGTGGCCCTGTCGACGCGCGAATTCGATTTGCTGCATGCGCTGATGCGCAATGCGGGCCGCGTCATGTCCCGCGAACAGCTGGAGGAGCAGCTTTACAGCTGGGGCCATGAAGTGGACAGCAACGCGGTCGAGGTCCACATCCACCACTTGCGCCGCAAGCTGCAGCCGGACCTGATCCAGACCGTGCGGGGCGTGGGCTACGTCGTGCTGCGCGACCCGGAGGCGGCATGACGGTGCGGCCCTCTCTCCATTCCCTGCAGGCACGCCTATTGGTGTTGGTGCTGGGGTTTGCTGCTGTGGTGTGGCTGGCCGCGGCCGTGCTGATCTGGCGTGATGCGCGCCATGAACTCGATGAGTTGCTGGATGGCCATCTGGCCCAGGCGGCTGCCTTGCTGGTGGTGCAGCAGGCGGCGTACCACGATGACGACAAGGTGGCCGATGCGCCTTCGCTGCACAAGTATGCGCCGCGCGTGATCTTCCAGGTGTTCCACGAAGGCGAGCTGGTGCAGCGCTCCGCCCAGGCCGGTGCCGGGCCGCTGAGCGAGAACGAGCGCGGATTTTCCACCGTGCACCTGGCCGACGGTTCCGAATGGCGTGTGTTCGCAACCCAGGGGGCCGAGCGCGACGTGCAGGTGTTCGTGGGCGAACAGATGGCGTCGCGCAGCGCGATCCTGCGCGCCGTGCTGCGCAGTGTGTTGCTGCCACTGATGTTCGCCTTGCCCTTGCTGGCGCTGGCCGGCTGGCTGGCTGTCCGGCGCGGCCTGCTGCCGCTGCGGCATCTCAGCGAGGTGCTGGGCCAGAGGCGGCCCGAGGCGCTGGAGCCGTTGGTGCTCCAGGATGTACCCGCTGAAATGCAGCCACTCGTTCAGGCGCTCAATGGCCTGTTCGGGCGCATTGAGCGCATGCTGGAGTCGGAACGCCGCTTCACGGCGGATGCAGCCCATGAGCTGCGCACACCGATTGCCGCCATCCGGGCCCAGGCCCAGGTGGCCTTGGGCGCTGGTGCCGATGCCGCACAACGCCAGCAGGCTCTGCAGACCACGCTGGCCGGCTGCGACCGTGCGACCCATCTGGTCGAACAGTTGCTGACGCTGGCGCGGCTGGAGGCAACACCGGCCGGTGCGACCGATCTGGTAGATCTGACAGGGCTGGCCCGTCGTGTTCTGGCAGAACTGGCGCCGGCCGCCCTGGCGCGCCATCAACAGCTCGAACTCGATGCGGGCGAGCCATGCCGGGTGGCGGGCAGCGAGCTGTTGCTGGGTGTTCTGTTGCGCAATCTGGTCGACAACGCCATGCGGTACAGCCCGGACGGCGCCACGGTCCAGGTGCGCGTGGCGCTTGAGAAAGGGCAGCCGCTTTTGCAGGTGGAAGACAGCGGTGCCGGCATGACGGCGCCGGAGATGGCGCGGCTGGGCGAGCGGTTTTACCGGGTGCCAGGCCATGCGCAGCCGGGCAGCGGCCTGGGCTGGTCCATCGTCAGACGCATTGCCCAGGTGTGCGGTGCCCAGGTCCAGACGGCGGTTTCGGCCCGATGGGGCGGGCTGGCTGTCTCGGTGTCCTGGCCTGCGCCCGCGCAGAGCCGGGGTGACTGATGCCCCAGTGAGTCAAAATCGGGGGTATGCAATTTCAGAAAATCTTTGTGCCGATCGCCAGTGTGGTGCTGGTCGTCGTGGCGTACCGGGCGTATGGTTGGGGCGGCGTGGCCATCGCCCTGGGGGCGTTGGTGATGTGGCTGCTGCTGCACTTCACCCGCATGATGCAGGTCCTCAAACGCGCCACCGACCGGCCGATCGGTTTTGTCGACAGTGCCGTCATGCTCAACGCCAAGCTCAAGCCCGGCGTTAACCTGTTGCATGTGGTGGCCATGACGCGCGCCTTGGGCGAATTGGTCAGCCCCAAGGACAGCCAGCCTGAGTTGTTTCGCTGGACCGACGCCTCCGAGTCCTTCGTGACCTGCGAATTCCGGCAGGGCAAGCTGGTGACCTGGGAGCTGGTCCGCCCGGCACAGCCCGTGGATGCCACCACAACCACCCCGCCCGCACCCGCGCCGTAAAATCAACGTTTTTGCAAGTTCGCTTGCCTCGCCCTTCTAAGGAAAGTACCGATGAGTCCCCTACCTACCTCGATGTCCGACCGTGATGGAAAAATCTGGATGGATGGCCAGATGGTGGATTGGCGCGATGCCAAGATCCACGTGCTGACCCACACCTTGCACTACGGTTGCGGCGCTTTCGAGGGCGTGCGCGCCTACAACACCGTCAACGGCACGGCGATCTTTCGGCTGCAGGACCACACCGAGCGCCTGTTCAACAGCGCCAAGATCCTGCGCATGAAGATCCCGTTCACCCAGGAGCAGGTGAACGAAGCGCAGAAGGCGGTGGTGCGCGAGAACAAGCTGGAGAGCTGCTACCTGCGTCCGCTGACCTGGATCGGCGACAAGAAGTTGGGCGTTTCGCCCAAGGGCAACACCATCCACGTGATGGTGGCGGCCTGGGCCTGGGGCGCCTACCTCGGCGAAGACGGCATCACCAAGGGCATTCGCGTTAAGACCAGCAGCTACAACCGCCACCACGTCAACATCACGATGACGCAGGCCAAGGCGGTGAGCAACTACAGCAACTCCATCCTGGCCAATACCGAAGCCACCGATGATGGCTACGACGAGGCGCTGCTGCTGGATTCGGCCGGCTTCGTCTCCGAAGGCTCGGGCGAGAACGTGTTCATCATCAAGGGCGGCGTGGTCTACACCCCCGATCTGTCGGCCGGCGCGCTCAATGGCATCACCCGCAACACCGTGCTGCACATCTGCAAGGACCTGGGGCTGGAAGTGGTGCAAAAGCGCATCACGCGCGACGAGGTCTACATCGCCGATGAAGCCTTCTTCACCGGCACGGCGGCCGAAGTGACACCAATCCGCGAGTTGGACCGCGTCGAGATTGGCACCGGCAGCCGCGGCCCGATCACGGAGAAGATCCAGAACGCGTTCTTTGACATCGTCAATGGACGCAATCCGAAATACGCCCACTGGTTGACGAAGGTTTAACACCCCCAGGCTGCGCGCACTTCGTGTCGCTGCGCCACCCCCTTGCAGGGGGCAACGCCAGTGGACCGGCGGAGCCGGTTCCACGGCGTTTCGCGGTTAGGCCCCAAGATCGCGTCATTAGAAGTAGAAGCGAGGCATTTATGAGCAAGCAAACGGTTGAACTGCTGGCCAAGGATCTGAACCACCAGGGTGGGGTCTTCTGTCCCAACCCCCAGGCAGACATGAAGCTGTGGAGCAGCCACCCCAAGGTGTATCTGGACGTGGCACGAACCGGTGAGGCCAAGTGCCCCTATTGCGGCACGGTCTACAAGCTGAAAGCGGGTGAGCACTTCGGTGCAAGCCACTAACGCCCTCATCATCGCGCCCCAGTGGATTGGGGATGCGGTGATGACGGAGCCTCTGCTGCGTCGCCTGCACGCGCGCGGCGAGCGGCTCACGGTGGCGGCGTTGCCCTGGGTGGCGCCTGTCTACCGTGCGATGCCGCAGGTGGCGGAGGTCATCGAGTTGCCTTTTGCCCACGGCGGCCTGCAGCTCAAGGCGCGGCGCGCGCTGGCGCGGCAAATGCAAGGCCGCTTCGACGTGGCCTATGTGCTGCCCAACTCGCTCAAGAGCGCCTTGTTGCCCTTTCTGGCCCGTATTCCGAAGCGCGTCGGTTATCTGGGCGAGGCGCGTCTCGGCCTGCTGACGCATCGGCTGAAAAATCCCCCGAAGCAGCAACGCCCGCCCATGGTGGCGTTCTATTCGGCGCTCAGCGGCGAGCCGGACGTGGCGGGCGACCGGCCGCACTTGCGGGTCGAAGCCGCCCGTTGCGATGCCGTGCTGGATCGGCTGGGTTTGTCGCGCGACGCGTACTACGTTTTCGTGCCGGGCGCCGAGTACGGCCCGGCCAAGCGCTGGCCCGCGGCCCGCTTCGCCGAACTGGCGCAACGGCTCGAGCTGCCGGTGCTGCTGCTCGGTTCGGGCAAGGAGGCGGCACTGGGCGACGCGATCATCCAGCTGGCCCATACCGGTCAGCGTCAGAACGGCCGCAATCTGGCCGGCAGCACGGATTTGCTGGACGCCTTTTGTCTCATCGCAGCAGCCAAGGCCATGGTGAGCAACGACACCGGCCTCATGCATGTGGCGGCAGCGCTGGACGTGCCGCAAGTGGCCCTCTTCGGTTCGAGCAGCCCGCTGCACACGCCGCCCCTGAGCAACCAGGCGCGGGTGATCTGGCTCAAGAACGACCCAGCTTACCAGCCGCCGCTGGACTGCGCGCCCTGTTTCCAGCGCGAGTGCCCGCTGGGCCATCTGCGCTGTTTGAACGACATCACCGCCGATCGGGTGCTGCAGGTTTTGTAGCCAGGTCCTGACCGCCAACGCCAGGCAAAAAAAAGCCACCTGGAAGGGTGGCTTTGAAAAGTCCTCGAAAGGACGTCGTTGGGATTCTTTGATTCCGGATCGGCCTGCTGCTCTGAAGGCGGCATGGTCTGCGGAATCTTTCGTATGACTGTGACAGCAGTTGGATGCAACTTTACCGAGTCAGAACGAGTTGGGATATCCCACAAATGGGGGATATGACCCCGGTTTTGTCCAAAAATGCGACATTCAGCCTTTCCGGACAGCGGCTGCGGGCGGACTTTGGCGGTGAGGCCCCGTTCGGGGCTCAGGCGGTGACAGGCAGCTCGACCACAAAACAGGCACCGCCGCCGGGGCGCTCTTCACAATGCACGCTGCCGCCATGGCGCGTGGTGATGGATTTGACCAAGGCCAGACCTAAGCCCACGCCGCCGTCGCGCTCGGACGCGCCGGGCAGACGGTAGAAGGGCTCGAAAATGCGTTCCCGCTGCGCGGGGGGCACGCCGGGGCCGCGGTCACAGACGCGGATCGTGACCTGCTGGCCGTTGGGCTGCAGGCTCAGGCTGATGTCGCCCGCCGCGTGGCGGCGCGCGTTTTCCAGCAGGTTGCGCACCACCCGACGCAGCAGTTTGGCCACACCTGGTACCAGCAGACTGGTGCAACCGGCCGGCACCTCGAATTCGGCACCGGTTTGCGCGCATTCTTCGGCGCACAGGCCGACCAGGTCCACCGGCTCCAGCGTGCCGATGTCGATCGGGCTGGCTTCAAGCCGGCTGGCCAGCAGGATCTCGTCGATCAGCTGATCGAGTTCGTGGATATTGCGGGCGATTTCCTCGCGTGCCGTGGCGCTGGAGTGTTCGCCCATGAGCTCCAGGCCCATGCGGATGCGTGTCAGTGGCGAGCGCAGTTCGTGTGAAGCGTTGGCTAGCAATGCCTTTTGTGACTGCAGCAAAGCCTGCACCCGGGCGGCCGCAACGTTGAAGCGCTGGGCCAGGAAGGCGACTTCGTCGCGCCCGTCTTCCGGCAGGCGGCGCGTCAGATCACCTTCGCCCCAGCGCTCCACGCCCTGCTGCAGTGCTTCGAGCCGTTTGGTCAGGCGCCGCACGATGGGATAGGCCCCAAGGGCGACGGCCAGTGCCACCAGTCCGAGTAGCCAGACGAAATCAAACGGCGGGCGCCACCAGGGCGGCGCCATCATCGGAGGCGGCCGGTTGGGCCGCGGCAATTGCACGAACAGGGTCTGCCCATCGCGGGTCGGCACCT
This sequence comes from Curvibacter sp. PD_MW3, assembly GCA_002633085.1. Classification (GTDB taxonomy): domain Bacteria; phylum Pseudomonadota; class Gammaproteobacteria; order Burkholderiales; family Burkholderiaceae_C; genus Hylemonella. The sequence goes on along the minus strand of NSIV01000016.1, from coordinate 24,356 downwards.
CGAATTCAAAACCCTGGCCGGGCAGACGACCCGGACGCACCACGGCCTGGCCGATGATGTCGCCGCTGGCGTTGCGCAACACGATCTCGCGCCCGGGGCGCTGGGCGCGCTCGCGATCGGCCTCCTGGCGCCAGAGCCAGCTGAACACCAGGGTCAGCATGACCACCGTGGCGACCACGGCCAGCCAGATGCGCAGGTACAGGCGTTGTGTCAGTGGAGTGCTCATCGGGGCTTGCACTCGGGCTTCAGTCTTGCTGGCGGGCAAAGACATAACCGACACCACGCACCGTGAGGATGCGTTTCGGATTTTTTGGATCGGCCTCAATGGCGGCGCGGATGCGGCCCATGTGCACATCGATCGAACGATCAAAGGCTTCCAGTTCGCGCCCGCGCACCGCTTCCATGATCTGGTCGCGCGTCAGCACACGGCCGGCCCGTTCGGCCAGCGTGACCAGCAGGTCGAACTGGTAGGAGGTCAGTTCACAGGCTTGCCCGTTGACCGCGACGGTCCGGGCATCGCGGTCGATGGCCAGCGAACCGAAATTCAGTTGACTGCCTGCCGGCGCGTCGTTGTCGCCGCGCCGGCGCAGGATGGCGCGGATACGGGCCAGCAGCTCACGCGGCTCGAACGGCTTGGGCAGATAGTCATCGGCCCCCATCTCCAGGCCGATGATGCGGTCCATCGGGTCACCCTTGGCGGTGAGCATCAGGATCGGGGTCTGCGCCAGGCCGCCCGGCAGGGCGCGGATGCGGCGACAGACTTCGAGCCCATCCATGTCGGGCAGCATCAGGTCGAGGATGATGAGCTGCGGCGGCGTCTCGTGGCTTTGCAGGCGAGCCAGGCCGGCGCTTGCGTCGGCCGCATGCGCCACCGCAAACCCCGATTGCGCGAGGTACTCGCTGACCATGCCCGCTAGGCGGGCATCGTCTTCGATCATCAGGAGATGCTGGCTCATGTGAGAGGTCTGTTCATGCAATGAACTCCATGATGATGCCAGGCCGTCAAATGCGCTTGAATCCGCGGTAAAGATAAGTAAATCGGGATCTTTATTTGCTATAAAAAGTATAGCTGTTTGCGCATATTTGACAAGGGCGCTAAGCCGATTTCATGCGAGATGCCAGCCAGACCAGCAGCAGCACCGGCAAACCCAGCAAGGCGGTGGCCGTGAAGAAGTGGGTGTAGCCGAAGGCGTCCACGTAGTCGCCGGAAAAGCCGGCCACGAACTTGGGCAGCAGCAACATCATGGAGCTGAACAGGGCGTACTGGGTGGCCGAGTAGCTGACATTGGTCAGGCTGGAGAGGTAGGCGATGAAGGCGGACGAAGCGATGCCGCTGGCCAGGTTGTCGGCCGAAATCACGGCGATCAGCGCCGTCACGTCGTGGCCGCGCGAGCCAAGCCAGGCAAACAGCAGGTTGCTGGCTGCGCTGAGGATGGCGCCGAGCATGAGCACGCGCATCACGCCCAGGCGCATCGCCAACGCGCCGCCGATGAAGGCGCCCGCCAGCGTCATGATGACGCCGTAGATCTTGGTGACCGCTGCCACCTCGTCCTTGGTGTAGCCCATGTCAACGTAGAACGGGTTGGCCATGATGCCCATCACCACATCACTGATGCGGTAGACCGCGATCAATGCCAGGATCAGCGCCGCCTGCCATTTGTAGCGGCGAATGAAGTCGGCAAACGGTTCGACCAGTGCGCTCCGCAGCCATTCGCCCAGGTTCTTGGCCGGGGGCAGTTCACGGCGCGCCGGCTCAGGTGAGAACAGCACGGTCAGCATGCCAGGCAGCATGCTGGCAGCCATGGCCAGGTAGGCCATCTGCCAGGCGGCATTCTGGTAGGTGATGGCGCCCGCGACAGCGGGCGCCACTTCAGCGCGTGCCGCGATCCACAGCACGCCGGCGCCGGCCCAGATCATGGCCAAGCGGTAACCGGTCTGGTAGGCCGCAGCCAGCGCAGCCTGGCGTTCGGCGCCCGCTGATTCAATGCGGAAGGCGTCCAGCGCGATGTCCTGCGTGGCCGAGCCGACGGCCACCAGCAGCGCGCACCACACCAAGGGCTCCAGCCCAAGGCGCGGGTCCTGCAAGGCCATGCCCGCCAAGCCAGCCATGATGACGGCTTGTGCCAGCAGCAGCCAGCTGCGGCGCAGGCCGAGCCAGTGGGTCAGCCCCGGCAGCGGCAACCGGTCCACCAGCGGTGCCCAGACCCACTTGAAGGCGTAGGCCAGCCCGACCCAGCTCAGGTAGCCGATGGTGCTGCGGTCAACACCGGCCTCGCGCAGGCGGAAACTCAGGGTGCCCAGCACCAGCAGTAGCGGCAGGCCGGCAGAAAAACCCAGCACCAGCATGCGCAGGGTCGGTGCTTCGAGGTAGACACGCAGGGAGGCAAGCCAGGAGGTCTTGATTTGGCTGGTTTCAGCGGCATTTGAGCTCATGCGGGAATAATAAGCGCTGCCTTGCCCTGTCCTACCCATGTCGAAACGTGAACCTTTGAACTTATGGCGTCAACCCCGGCGCTGGCTGGTGTGCGGCCTGCTGCCGCTGGCCCTGCTCGCGCTGCCAGCGCAGGCGCGCGAGGGCGTGGAGGTGGGCAAGAACTCGGCCTTCAGCAAACTGGTGCCTGCCGAAGAGGTGGAGAGCAGCGCCGGGCAGCAGTACAGCCAGCTGCTGGCGCAGGCGCGAGCCAAGAATGCCTTGGCGCCGCGTGAGCATCCGCAACTGCAGCGCTTGCGCGCCATCGCGCGCAAGATCATTCCCCAGGCCCTGGCCTGGAACCCGCGTGCCCGCGACTGGCAGTGGGAGGTCAATCTGATCGCATCGTCGCAGGTCAATGCCTTTTGCATGCCGGGCGGCAAGATCGCCTTCTACACCGGCATCCTCGACAAGCTTCAGCTCAGCGACGACGAAGTGGCCATGGTCATGGGCCATGAGGTGGCTCACGCCTTGCGCGAGCATGCGCGCGAGCGCATGGGCAAGAGTGCGGTCACGCATGGCGCGGCGCGCATCGGCGGCGTGCTGGCGGCCGGCATCTTTGGCATCGACCCGCGGCTGACGGATTCACTGGCGCGCGGCGGGGCCAACCTGCTGACCTTGGAGTTCAGCCGAGAAGACGAGTCGGAAGCCGATCTGGTGGGCATGGAACTGGCGGCGCGTGCCGGCTATGACCCCCGCTCGGGCGTTACCTTGTGGCAGAAGATGAGTGCGGCCAACAAGGGCGGGCCGCCGCAATGGCTGTCCACCCACCCCTCGGGCAAGACGCGCATTGCCGACATTGAGAAAAACCTGCCCCGCGTGCTGCCGCTGTACGAGCGCGCGAAGAAGTAAACACCCCCGACTCTCGCCCACTGCGTGTGGCTCGCATCCCCCCTCAAGGGGCCGACGCCAGTGGCCCGGCGAAGCCGGTTCCACGGCGTCCTGCAGTTGGGTTTCGTCAGGTCGGCGGGGTGACGCGCTCAGGTGCCGCCCACAAACGGGTTGGTCTTGCGTTCGCGGCCGAAGGTGCTCTCCGGCCCGTGGCCGGGAATGAACACCGTCTCGTCCCCCATCGGCCACAGGCGCTGCGTGATGCTGGCAATCAGTTGCTCGTGGTTGCCCTGCGGGAAGTCGGTGCGGCCGATTGAGCCGGCAAACAGCACGTCGCCCACAAATGCCCGTTGGATCTCCGGCGAATGGAACACCACATGGCCGGGCGTGTGGCCTGGGCAGTGACGCACCTGCAGCGTGCTGTGGCCGATGCTGACCGTGTCGCCGTCATGCAGCCAGCGCGTGGGCGTGAACGATTCGGCATGCGGCAGCCCGAAGCGCTGGCCTTGCATGGGCAGGCCGTCGATCCAGAACTGGTCACCCGGATGCGGCCCGATGATGGGCAGCCCCAGTTGTTGCGACAGCTCGGCCGTGCCGCCTGCGTGGTCGATGTGGGCGTGCGTCAGCCAGATCTGTTCCAGCGTGACGCCCAGCTTCTGCACGGCATCGAGCAGCACATCGAGATCGCCGCCCGGATCGATGATGGCGGCCTTCATGGTCTCGTCGCACCAGACGATGGAGCAGTTCTGCTGGAAGGCGGTGACGGGGATGGTTTCGTAGTGGAGCATGGTGGCTGGATTCTGGGGTTTACCCTTTGAGCAAAGCACTATACATTCCGTAACAATCTCACGTTATGCTGTGCAGACAGCGCTATCGGTCATGGTGTCATTCTCGTCGCTCTCCCTTATTCAGGCTAGAAGTCGAACAAGCGCCAGACGCTTGCACCAAGCAACTCAAACAGGGATACGCAGGGAGTATTGATGCAGTCAACGGAGTCGACGATTTCGTCCGCCGACCAGGAGAAAAATAGGCGATTGGCACTGACCGGGGTGGTCGCCATGGCACTGCTCAGTTCCCTGCTGTGGGCCGGGGTGCTCGATGCCGATCTGCCGGCCAAGCAATTTCTGACGCTGCACACCACGCTGGAGGTGGCCTCCATCATCGTTGCCATGCTGGGCTTCGGCATTGCCTGGCATGCCTATTCGCAAGACCGCCCGGGCAATATCGCCTTGCTGGGTGCCGTGTTGTTCGGGACGGCGTTGCTCGATTTCGGCCATACCCTGTCGTATGCGGGCATGCCGGATCTGGTCACCCCTTCCGGCCCCGGCAAGGCCATCAGCTTCTGGCTACCTGCGCGGTTCTTGGTGGCTGTGGGCCTGCTGGTCATCGCATTGCGGCCCTGGCAGCCCCTGAAAAATCGCTACACACGCCATGCGCTCATGGGCGCGGTCCTGCTGTATGTGGCACTGATTTACTGGGCGATCCTGTTCCGTCCCGAGCAGGTGCCGGTGTTCTTCGCGCCCGGGCAGGGTCTGACGCCACTCAAGGTCAAGGTCGAATACCTGCTGGTGGCGATCTACGGTACCGCGGCCTGGCTGTTCTACCGGCAGTCCCGCCGCAACGTGGGCTTCAACGCGGCCGATCTGTTTGCGGCCGCCGCCATTGCGGGGTTGTCCGAGCTGTTTTTCACACGCTACGGCAGCGTGACCGACCTGGTGAATGCCTCCGGGCATGTCTACAAGATCGTCAGCTACTACTTCATTTACCGCGTGGTGTTCGTCGACAGCGTGCATCTGCCGTTTGATGCCTTGCACCAGGCCCTGAGCAAGGAGAAGGTAAGGGCGGCCGAGCAGCACTCCTTCGTGCGGACGCTGGACCTGCTGGAAGAGGCGGTGCTTGAACTCGATCGGCGCGGCCGCATTCTGAGTGCCAACAGCGGCTGGTGGTTGCTGGTGGGTACGGCGCCCATGGTCGACACCAGCTTGCTGGCCCATGTGCATGAGGAGGATCGCAGTGCTTTCGAGCTGCATCTGGTGGGGCTGGTGTCAGGGCAGAAGGACGAGTTCCGCGGCCGCTACCGCATCCAGACCCATGCCCGCCCCGAGCAATGGATGGAGTGCCGCTTTGTCGTCGAGCGCGACGACGATGGCGAAGTGACCGGCGCGCGCGGCGTGCTACGCGACATCACCAAGAGCTATCTGCAGGAACGCCACATCACCTACATGGCGCTGCACGATGCGCTCACCAGTCTGCCCAACCGGGTGCTGCTGGAGGACCGCATCAAGCAGGCCATCCAGCAGGCTTCGCGCACCGGCAACCGCGTGGGGGTGTGTTTCATCGATCTCGACCACTTCAAGAACATCAACGATGCCTACGGCCACAAGGCGGGCGACGCCTTGCTGTTGACCTTGTCCCAGCTGCTGAAGGACTGCCTGCGCGACGGCGACACGTTGGCGCGCTGGGGCGGCGATGAGTTTGTGGTGCTGCTGCCGGACCTGACCACTGCCGATGCCGTGCGCCAAGTGGCGCAGAAAATGGTGGAGGCCATGCGTCAGACCGTGATGCTGGAGAGCCTGGCCATCAATGCCACCTTCAGCATGGGCATTGCGGTCTACCCAGATGACGAGAGCAGCGGTGACATTGACAGCCTGCTGGCGCAGGCCGACCGCGCCATGTTCTATGCCAAGTCGCAGGGGCGCAACAACTTTCAGTTGTTCGCCGACATGTCGAGCAAGGGGCTGGGCAAGAAGGAACTCTACATCCAGACCCGCCTGGCGCAGGCCATCCGGGACCAGCGCATTGCCGTCTGGTACCAGCCGCAGGTGGCGGCCAGCGCCCATGCCGATGGGCGCCAGCGCTTGATTGGTGTCGAGGCACTGGCGCGCTGGCATGACGCCGATCTGGGCTGGATTTCGCCCGGCAGCTTCATCCCGATGGCGGAAAACCTGGGCCTGATTGGCGAGCTTGGCCATCTGGTGCGACGCCAGGCGTTCGAGCAGTTCCGCGAGTGGCGCCAGACGCATCCCGACTTGACGCTGGCTATCAACATTTCCAAGCGGCAGCTGTTCGCTTCCGACTTCATGCTCGTGCTGTTGGCCGACGTGGAGCGCTACGAGCTCGATCCACGCAGCCTGGTGCTGGAGGTGACGGAATCTGTGGCGCTGATGGATGTGGAGTTTGCCGAGGAGCGGCTGCGCCAGCTATCTAACGCCGGTTTCACGCTGGCCATCGATGATTTCGGTACCGGCTATGCCTCGCTGTCACAACTGCATGAACTGCCGATCGGCGAATTGAAGATTGACATCTCGTTCGTGCGCCGTGTGCACACCACGGAGGGCTTGCGCATGGCGCAGGGCATCATCAGCCTGGCTCAGGCGTTGCGCTTGCGTACCGTGGCCGAAGGGGTGGAAGACGAGAACACGGCAAGCGTTCTGCGTGACCTGGGTGTGGATGTGCTGCAGGGTTATTTCTTTGCACGTCCTTGCCCCGCCAGCGAGATGTCAGCGCTGCCACTGTTTGTGAACGGGGAAACGCTGGCCGACTGAAGCGGATCAGAGCACCCTGTCGTAGTCGATCGTGATCGGCGCGTGGTCGGAGAACTTCTCGCCTTTGTAGATCGCCTCGCGACGGGCCCGTTCGGCCAGTGCCGGCGTGGCCAGGTGATAGTCCAGCCGCCAGCCCACGTTCTTGGCATAAGCCTGGCCGCGATTGCTCCACCAGGTGTAGGCGGCCTCGGTCGCGTCGGGCTGGAGTTGGCGGTAGACGTCCACCATGCCGCCTTCACTCAACAGGCGCGTCATCCAGGCGCGCTCTTCGGGCAGGAAGCCCGAGTTCTTCAGGTTGCCCTTCCAGTTCTTGAGGTCGATCTCCTTGTGCGCGATGTTCACGTCACCGCACAGGATGAACTCGCGCTCGCGCTTGAGCTGCTGGAGGTGGGGGTAGATCTCGTCCAGGAAGCGGAACTTGGCCTGCTGGCGCTCCTCGCCCGAAGAGCCGCTGGGGAAGTAGCAGCTGATGAGCGAGAGTTTGCGCTGCGGCGTGTCGAAACGCAGCTCGACGTAACGGCCCTCGGCGTCGAACTCGGGCGAACCGTAGCCGATGCGCACATCGCTCGGCTCGTGCCGGCTGTAGATGCCGACACCGGAATAGCCTTTTTTCTCGGCGAAGTGGAAGTGGCCGCGCAGGTTGGCCAGGCTTTCGAAGCGGCCGGCCACGTCGGCCGCCTGGGCCTTGACTTCCTGCACGCAAATACAATCGGGCTTGGTGGCGTCAAGCCAGGCTTCAAGCCCCTTGCTGGTGGCGGAACGAATGCCATTGAGGTTGAGGCTGCTTAATTTGAACAAGGAATTTCCCATGGCGAACGGTGTGGCAAGCGGTGAGGTCAAGCAGGCCGGGCAGGACAAGCTGGCCCAGGATTTTGTGCAGTTTGCCGTGGATTGCGGCGTGCTGCGTTTTGGCGAATTCAAGACCAAGGCGGGCCGTCTGTCGCCCTACTTTTTCAATGCAGGCCTGTTTGACGACGGCGCCAAGCTCGGGCGTCTGGCCGAATTCTATGCGCAGCGCGTGATCGCGTCCGGCATCGAGTTCGACATGATTTTCGGCCCGGCCTACAAGGGTATTCCGCTCGGCGCGGCGCTGGCGGTCGAGCTGGCGCGGCGCGGCCGCAATGTGCCTTTTGCCTACAACCGCAAGGAGGCCAAGGACCATGGTGAGGGCGGCACGCTGGTGGGGGCGCCGCTCAAGGGGCGGGTGCTGATTGTGGATGACGTGATGTCGGCCGGCACGGCGGCGCGCGAGTCGATTGCCATCATCGAGGCCGCCGGCGCCACGCCGCATGCGGTGGTGATTGCGCTGGACCGGCAGGAGATGGCCACGGAAAACGGCCAGGACGTGCCCTACAGCGCCGTGCAGTACGTGCGTGAGCGCCTCGGGCTGCAGGTTGGCGCCATCGCGAAGCTGGCGGATTTGCTGCAGTACCTGGAAGCCCACAGCAGCACCGGTCTGGCCGCCGACCACCAGCGCGTGCTGGCTTACCGGCAGCGCTACGGCGTGAATGAAGGCTGACATGGGTAGGGCCGCGGGCCATGCACTGATCAGTGCGGTGTTATTCAGCGCACTGGGGGATGGGTGGGCCCAGGCGCCGGCGCAGAACATCTATTCCTGTACGGATGGCCAAGGGCGCAAGCGCACCGCCGATCGGCCGATCGCGGAATGCGCGGATCGTGAGCAGCACCTGCTCAACCCCAGTGGCACCGTGCGTGCCACGGTCGGGCCGTCGCTCAATGCACAGGAGCGCGCCCAGCAAGAGCTTCGCCAGCGTCGGGAGGCCGAGGCGCAAGCCCGTCAGGTCGAGGCGGTGCGGCGCGAGCGGGCCTTGTTGTTGCGTTATCCGAATCAGGCGGCACACGACAAGGAGCGGGCCGAGGCGCTGGCCCAGGTTGCCGTGGTGCAGCAGGTGGCGCGCAAGCGCGAGGCCGAACTGGTGCGCCAGCGCGAGGGCCTGCTGGCCGAACTGGAGTTCTATCAGAAGGATCCGGCCAAAGCACCACTGGCGCTGCGCCGGCAGCTGGATGAAAACAGCCGCAACCAGGCGGCACAAAAGCGCTTCATTGCCGAGCAGGAGGCCGAGCGCGACCGCGTCAACGCGCGTTTCGATGCCGAGCAGACGCGTCTGAAACCCCTGTGGGTTGCCGCCGCGCCAGCGGCCAGCAAAAGCCGCTGACGTCCGTTTTCAGCCCAGCTTGCTGCGCAAGAGGTCATTGACCTGTTGCGGGTTGGCCTTGCCCTTGCTGGCTTTCATGACCTGACCGACCAGGGCGTTGAACGCCTTGTCCTTGCCGGCCTTGAACTGCGCCACGTTGTCGGGGTTGGCCGCAATCACCTCGTCGATGATCTGCTCCAGCGCACCGCTGTCGTTCATCTGCTTGAGGCCCTTGGACTCGATGAGTGCATCCACGTCCTGGCCTTCACCGGTCCACAGAGCGTCGAACACCTGCCGGCCCGCGTTGTTGGAGATGGTGCCGTCCGCGATGCGGGTGATCAGGGCAGCCAGTTGCGCTGCACTCACCGGTGCCTGCTCAATGCCGATCTCGCCGGCATTGATGCGGCGTGACACTTCACCCATGATCCAGTTGCTGGCCAGTTTGGGCTGCTTGCTGGTCTGGGCGGCTGCCTCGAAGTAGGCGGCCATGGCCTTGCTTTGCGTGAGGGTGGTGGCGTCGTACTCCGGCAGGCCGTAGTCGGTCACGAAACGGGCCGCCATCACGCGCGGCAGCTCGGCCATTTCCGAGCGCACGCGCTCGATCCACTCGGATGCAATCACCAGCGGCGGCAGATCCGGGTCGGGGAAGTAGCGGTAGTCGGCCGCGTCTTCCTTGGTGCGCATGGCGCGCGTCTCGCCGGTGTCCGGGTCGAACAGCACGGTGGCCTGCTGGATCGCATGGCCGTCCTCGATCTGTTCGATCTGCCAGCGCACCTCGTAGTCGATGGCCTGCTGCATGAACTTGAAGCTGTTCAGGTTCTTGATCTCGCGGCGTGTGCCCAGCGGCTGGCCGGGCTTGCGCACCGAGACGTTGGCGTCGCAGCGGAAGCTGCCTTCCTGCATGTTGCCGTCGCAGATGCCGATCCAGGTCACGATCTTGTGCAGTTCCTTGGCATAGGCCACGGCCTCTTCGCTGGAACGCATGTCGGGTTCGGTCACGATCTCCAGCAACGGTGTACCGGCGCGGTTCAGGTCGATGCCGGACTGGCCGATGAAGTCTTCGTGCAACGATTTGCCGGCGTCTTCTTCCAGGTGGGCACGTACCAGGCGCACGGTCTTTTTCTCGTCACCGAGGAAGAAATCGACTTCGCCGCCTTGGACCACCGGGATCTCGAACTGGCTGATCTGGTAACCCTTGGGCAGGTCGGGGTAGAAGTAGTTCTTGCGCGCGAACACGCTTTTGGGCGCGATGTGCGAGCCGATGGCCAGACCGAACTGGATGGCGCGCTCCACGGCGCCCTTGTTCATCACCGGCAGCGTGCCGGGCAGGGCCAGGTCCACCGCGCAGGCCTGGGTGTTGGGCTCGGCGCCGAAGGCGACCGAGGCGCGACTGAAGATCTTGCTCTGGGTGGAGAGCTGGGCATGGGTTTCGAAGCCGATCACGACCTCATAGCCCTGGACGAGTTTGGGTGCGCTCATGGTCAGATGCCCCCCGGTTGGCGGAGGTGGAAATCAGTGGTTTGCTGCAACTGGTGCGCCACATTCAGCAGCTTGCCTTCTTGCAGGTAGTTGCCGATCAGTTGCAGCCCCACCGGCATGTTGCCTGCGCCAAAACCGGCCGGCACGCTCATGCCCGGCAGGCCTGCGAGCGAAGCCGGCAGGGTGAAGATGTCGGCCAGGTAGTTGGCCACCGGGTCGTCGGCTTTCTCGCCGATCTTCCAGGCCACCGTGGGCGCCACCGGGCCGGCGATCACGTCGCACTGCTGGAAAGCCTGCTGGAAGTCGTCGGCGATCATGCGGCGGATCTTCTGCGCCTGCAGGTAGTAGGCGTCGTAGTAGCCATGCGACAGCACGTAGGTGCCGATCATGATGCGGCGCTTGACCTCGTCGCCGAAGCCTTGCGCACGCGTTTTCTTGTACATGTCGAGCAGGTCGGTGTAGTCCTTGGCGCGGTGGCCGAACTTCACGCCGTCGAAGCGGCTGAGATTCGAGCTGGCCTCGGCCGGCGCGATGATGTAGTACACGGGAATTGACAGTTCGGTGCGGGGGAGCGAGATCGGCACCAGTTTGGCGCCGAGTTTCTCGTACTCCTTCAGCGCCGCATCCACCGCGGCGCGCACGTCGGGCGCCAGGCCTTCACCGAAGAACTCCTTCGGAATGCCGATGCGCAGGCCGTCGAGCTTGTCGTTCAGTGTGCGGGTGAAATCTTCGGCCGGTGCATCGAGTGAGGTCGAATCGCGGTCCGGGTCCGGGCCGCACATGGCGGACAGCAGCAGGGCGCAGTCTTCGGCGCTGTGTGCCATCGGGCCGGCCTGGTCCAGGCTGGAGGCGTAGGCAATCATGCCGTAGCGCGAGGCGCGGCCATAGGTGGGCTTGATGCCGGTGATGCCGCAGAACGAGGCCGGTTGGCGGATCGAACCGCCGGTATCGGTGCCGCTGGCCGCCGGTGCCAGACGCGCTGCCACGGCGGCGGCGCTGCCGCCGGAGGAGCCGCCGGGGATGCGGCTGGTGTCCCACGGGTTGCGCACCGGGGCAGGGGTTGGGTGGCCCAGGGCTGGCACGGCGACGTTCTCATTGGCCGAGCCCATGGCGAATTCGTCGCAGCTCACCTTGCCCAGTGTCACAGTACCGGCTGCCGCCAGGCGGCTCACCACGGTGGCGTCGAACGGCGAGCGATAGCCGGCCAGCATCTTCGAGCCGGCGGTGGTGGCGAAGTCCTTGGTGACGAAGATGTCCTTGTGGGCGATCGGCACGCCGGCCAGCGCGCCAGCGTTGCCGGCGGCCAGCGCGGTGTCGGCCGCGCGCGCCTGGGCCAGCGTGGCCTCTTCATTCATGTCGACGAAGGCGCCGAGCGCCTCATGCGTGCGAATGCGCCCGAGGAAATGCTGTGCGGTCTCAACAGCGGAAACTTTCTTTTCGCGCAGCTGCCGGGCCAGTTCGGCCACGGAGAGTTGGTGCAGTTCGGTGGACATCATTCAATGACTTTCGGCACCAGGAACAGACCGCGTTCGACGGCGGGGGCGCTTTTCTGGTTGGCTTCACGGTTGTTCGGTTCGCTCACGACGTCGTCGCGCAGGCGCAATGCGACCTCGGCGACTGTGGCCAGTGGATGAGCCAGGGGTTCGATGCCGCTGGTATCGACCGCGCGCATCTGCTCCACGATGTCGAAAAAACCGTTGATCTGGGTCAGCATGCGCGAGCTCTCCTCCGGCTGGAGCTCCAGCCGGGCGAGGTTGGCGATGCGCGAAATATCGGCAGATGTCAGTGACATGGTGAAATCAGGGGTTGAAACCGTGTGTAAAGCGCCCCGAAGGCGGGGGACTACAGCCGGCTTATTCACAGGGGATAGGGTATTATCCCGCCTTTGGCGCCACGCTTGTAATTTCTCGGTATTTCGCGGAATTCTGAGGTGTCGGAAGCGATTTTTGAACCGTAATCCGGTGGTGGTGAACCGAAGCGTTCGCCATGCCAGCAGAGAGGACATGTGATGTTTGGATCATTCCGTCGGTACTTTTCCACCGACTTGGCGATCGATCTGGGGACTGCCAACACCCTGATCGTGGCCCGCGACAAGGGCATTGTGCTGAATGAGCCGTCGGTCGTGGCGATTCGCCACGAAGGCGGCCCCCAGGGCAAGAAAGCCATCCAGGCCGTCGGCCACGAAGCCAAGGCCATGCTCGGCAAGGTGCCGGGCAATATCGAAGCCATCCGCCCGATGAAGGACGGCGTGATTGCCGACTTCACCGTCACCGAGCAGATGCTCAAGCAGTTCATCAAGATGGTGCACCCGCGCGGCATGTTCAAGCCCAGCCCGCGCATCATCATCTGCGTGCCCTGCGGTTCGACCCAGGTTGAACGCCGCGCCATCCGCGAGTCGGCATTGGGTGCCGGCGCCAGCGAGGTGTTCCTGATCGAAGAGCCGATGGCTGCAGCCATCGGTGCCGGCCTGCCGGTGAGCGAGGCCAGTGGCTCGATGGTGGTCGACATCGGTGGCGGCACCACCGAGGTCGGCGTGATTTCGCTTGGCGGCATGGTCTACAAAGGCAGCGTGCGCGTCGGCGGCGACCGCTTCGACGACGCCATCATCAACTACATCCGTCGCAACTACGGCATGCTGATCGGCGAGCCGACGGCCGAAGCCATCAAGAAGCAGATCGGTTCCGCCTTCCCCGGCTCCGAAGTCAAGGAAATGGAAGTGCGCGGCCGCAACCTCTCCGAAGGCGTGCCGCGCAGCTTCACCATCTCGTCCAACGAAATCCTGGAAGCGCTGACCGATCCGCTCAACAGCATCGTGTCGGCCGTCAAGAACGCGCTCGAGCAGACGCCGCCCGAACTGGGTGCCGACATCGCCGACCGCGGCATGATGTTGACCGGTGGTGGTGCCTTGTTGCGCGACCTGGACCGACTGCTGTCCGAGGAAACCGGCCTGCCGGTGCTGGTGGCCGAAGATCCGCTGACCTGCGTGGTGCGCGGCTGCGGTATCGCACTGGAGCGCATGGAGCGTCTGGGCAGCATCTTCACCAGCGAATAAGCCGCAGGTACAGCGATGCCCCTCGGTACGCTGGACAGGAACCCGCCGCCCTTCTTCCGACAGGGTGCGTCGGCCTTATCCAAACTCATGGTGTTCAGCGCTCTGGCGCTGTTCCTGATGGTGGCCGACACACGCTTTGCGTTGACGCAACCCTTGCGCATGGCTGTGGCCACGGCGCTGTACCCGGTGCAGTGGCTGGTGATGCGGCCGGTGCTGTGGACGCAGAACGCCGGCAGCTATTTCGAATCGCTGCAGTCCGCCCAGTCGGCACAGGAAGCCGCCAAGCAAAAGCTCGGTCTGTTGTCCCAGCGTGCCAACCAGGTGGAGCAGCTGATGCTGGAGAACAGCCGCCTGCGCAAATTGCTGGTGCTGCGCGAGCGCTTTGCCGCGACCGGCCAGGCGGCCCAGGTGCTGTATGACGCGGCGGACCCCTACACACGCAAGGTGGTGATTGACAAAGGTATGTTGAGCGGCGTGAGCGCCGGCTCGCCGGTGCTGGATGAGTCCGGTGTCCTGGGTCAGGTCACCCGTGTCTACCCCTTGGTCAGTGAAGTCACGCTGGTGACGGACCGTGACCAGGCCATTCCGGTGCTCAACGCCCGCACCGGCGCGCGTGCCGTGGCTTTTGGCGACCCTGGCGCGCATGCCGGTGCGCTCGAGTTGCGCTTCATGGCCGCCAATGCGGACGTGCAGGCCGGTGACCTGCTGACCACCAGCGGTGTTGATGGTGTGTACCCGCCGGGCTTGCCGGTGGCGCGCGTTGAGAAGGTGGAGCGCCGGGTTGAGTCGGCGTTTGCGCGCATCTACTGCACGCCGGTGGCATTGGCTGCCGGGGCTGCGCACGTGATGGTGCTGCAGCCGGTGTCGAGCCAGATCCCGGCCTTGCCGGAGCCTGAGGCTGCGCCCGAGCCGGGCAAGAAGGGTAAGTCCAAATGATCATGCGTCCGGGTCAGCAACTGCTGCTGCCAGCGAACCCGTTGTTCATCTGGAGCAGTCTGGTCGTGGCCCTGCTGTTGAACATGTTGCAGAACATGGGGCTGTGGGGACGTGCCGCCTGGACGCCGGACCTGCTGGCGCTGGTGCTGGTGTTCTGGAGCGTGCATCAGCCGCTGCGTGTCGGCGTCGGGGCAGCCTTTGTGTTTGGCCTGTTGATGGATGTGCACCAGGGTAGCGTGCTCGGCCAGCATGCCCTGGCCTACACCGTGCTGGGTTTTTATGCCATCACCATCCACCGTCGCCTGCTCTGGTTCAGTGTGCCGCAGCAGGCACTGCAGGTGTTGCCGCTGCTGCTGGTGGTCCATGCGGTGGAGCTGGCGGTGCGCATGCTGGTGGGCGGGACCTTCCCGGGTTTTCTGATCCTGCTGGGGCCCGTCATCGAGGCGCTGCTGTGGCCGCTGGTCACGGTCGTGCTGCTGCTGCCGCAGCGGCGCGCGCCGGATCCCGATGCCGACCGTCCCCTGTGAGATGCCAAGGTGCCTTTGTACGCCTTGCGAGCGTTGACTGGATGCGATGACTGAACTGCGCAACGTTGAAGCCGATCTGACGCGCTTTCGTGCCCGCGTGCTGGCTGTGACGTTTGTCGTGCTGGTCTGCTTTGCGCTGCTGGCCATGCGGCTGGTCTACCTGCAGGTGGTCCGGCATGAAGACCTGAGCGAGCAGGCCGAGAACAACCGCACCGCCATCGTGCCGGTGGTGCCCAACCGGGGTCTGATCCTCGACCGCAATGGCATCGTGCTGGCGACCAACTACTCGGCCTACACGCTGGAGATCACGCCCGCCAAAGTCGAGAGCATCGAGAAGACCATTGAAGAGTTGTCCAAGGTGCTGGACATCACGCCGCGCGACAAGCGGCGTTTCAAGAAATTACGCGAAGAGACCAAGGGCATCGAGTCTTTGCCGATCCGCACCCGCCTGAGCGATGAGGAAGTGGCCAAGTTTGCGGCGCAACGCTTTCGCTTTCCCGGCGTCGAGATCAAGGCCCGGCTGTTCCGCAACTATCCCTGGGGTGAGCTGGCCAGCCATGTGATCGGTTACATCGGCCGCATCAACCAGGCCGAGAAGAAGGTCATTGAGGAGTGGTCTGACGAAGACATCGCCAACTACCGTGGCACCGAGTACATCGGCAAACTGGGCGTCGAGCAGAGCTTCGAGAAGGAGTTGCACGGCCTCACCGGGGTCGAGCAGGTCGAGACCTCGGCCGGCGGGCGCGCCGTGCGCAAGCTGGCCAGCCACCCGTCCACCCCGGGCAACACGGTCCAGCTGTCGATCGACATCAAGCTGCAGAACCTGATCGAGGAGATGTACGGCGATCGCCGTGGGGCACTGGTGGCGCTGGACCCCAAGACCGGTGAGGTGCTGGCCTTCGTCAGCAAGCCGACCTTCGATCCCAATCTGTTTGTCGAGGGCATCGACTCCGACAGCTGGCAAGAGCTCAACGAGTCGATCAACAAGCCGCTCTTGAACCGGGCCCTGCGCGGCACCTACCCGCCTGGCTCCACCTACAAGCCGTTCATGGCGATGGCGGCACTGCAAAGCGGCAAGCGCTCGCCTTCGTTCATCGTCAACGATGCCGGTTCCTGGGCCTTCGGCGGCCACGTTTTTCGCAGCCACGGCGACCATGGCCTCGGCCCGGTGGACATGTACCGCGCCATCGTCAAGTCGAGCAACGTTTATTTCTACTCATTGGCCAATGATCTCGGCGTTGATGCCATTCACGACTTCATGGCCCCGCTCGGCTTCGGCCAGTACACCGGCATCGACATCCAGGGCGAGGTGCGCGGCGTGCTGCCCAGCCAGGCCTGGAAACGCAAGACCTACAAGAAGCCGGAGCAGCAGCGGTGGTACGCCGGCGAGACGATTTCGCTCGGCATCGGCCAGGGCTACAACACCTTCACCATGTTGCAACTGGCGTCGGCCACCGCCACGCTGATCAATGGCGGCATCAAGCACACGCCGCAGTTGGTCGTGGCGACCCAGGACGCGGTGAGCCACGTCCGTGTGCCGGTGGTGCCGAAGCCGCCGCAGGACCTGGGCTTCAAGCCCGAGCATGTGGAGATCGTGCGCCGTGCACTGGTCGGCGTGACGCAGGAGGGCACGGCGACGCGGATCTTTGCCGGTGCCGGCTACCTCAGCGGAGGTAAGACCGGCACGGCACAGGCGGTGACCATCGGCCAGAAGGAAAAATACAACGCCGCCAAGATGGAAGAGCACCAGCGCGACCACGCGCTGTACATGGCCTTCGCCCCGGCCGACGACCCGAAGATCGCGCTGGCGGTGGTAGTGGAGAACGCCGGCTTTGGCGGCGAGCATGCCGCGCCGTTGGCGCGCCGGGTGTTCGACTACTGGCTGCTGGGCCAGTACCCGAATGAAGAAGACCTGGCGGCCGTCAAACTGGGCCGAGCCGGGCCCCCGATCGGCAAGCCGCGTGTGGCTGCGGAAGTGGCCTGGCCGCCTAAGGGCCGCACTTTGCCGACGACTCAGACGCCTTGACGCAAGAAGGCGTCAAAGCCGGTCTTCAGGATCAGCGCGCCGACCACCACAATGAAGACGCCGCGCACGAAGCCGGTGCCATGCTTGAGCGCCAGCCGCGTGCCCAGCAGACTGCCCGCCACGTTGGCCAGCGCCAGCGGCAAGGCGTAGTGCCACCAGACATGACCCTTGAAGGAAAACAGGATGATGGCCGCGAAGTTGCTGGCCAGGTTCAGCAGCTTGGCGCCAGCCGAGGCGTGCAGGAAGTCATAACCCAGCCAGCGCACCAGCAGGAAGATGAAGAAGCTGCCGGTGCCGGGGCCGAAGAAGCCGTCATAAAACCCGATGCTCAGGCCGACGGCGCCGGCAGCCAGCAACTCCTGGCGGCCGGAGAAGCGCGGTGCATGGGTGTGCCCCAGCTCCTTCTTGGCCAGCGTGTAGAGCAGCACGCCCAGCAGGATCAGCGGCAGCAGCTTGCGCAAGAATTGCGGTGAGACCAAAGTGACGATCCAGGCGCCGGCAAACGAGCCGAGAAAGCTCATGGCAATGGCCGGCAGCATGGCGCCCCAGCGCATCTCGACATGGCGGCTGTATTGCCAGGAGGCGAAGGCCGTGCCCCAGACCGAGGCCGATTTGTTGGTGCCGAACAGGGTGGCGGCGTGGGCGGTGGGGAAGGCGGCAAACAGCGCAGGCACCAGCACCAGACCGCCGCCGCCCACGATTGAATCGACAAACCCGGCCAGCAGCGAGGCCAGCGATACCCAAAGAAGTTCCATGCGGAATTGTCGCATCCATGTCGGCTTGCAAAACGCTATCGAAACAGGAGCTGCTCGCGCAGATTCGATAAGGGCCAAGCCTGGATTTTGTTCGGAAAATAAAAAGGCACCGGGGTGTCCGGTGCCTTGCAAATGCCATCTACTCTGGATGGTAAAAATCTTCTTGAGATTGTCGGTGTCTTCCTCGGCTCCTCCCGTGCCCGGCGCTATGGCAGCCGGCTGGTGAGTGGCGTGAGTTTACTCTGCTGCAACACGACGGAAATGCGGGTTTTCCCTGTCTTTCCGTCGTGTTGTGCGGGCGCGTTTTTCAGTCGCGGCTGGCGTCCTCGATGATCCATCGTGCGGCCTTTTCCGCCATCATCAGCACCGGCGAGTTGGTGTTGCCGCTGGTGATGGTGGGCATGGCCCCGGCATCCACCACGCGCAGGCCCTGGATGCCGCGCACGCGCAGCTGGGCGTCGAGCACCGCCATCGGGTCATCCGAACGGCCCATGCGGGTGGTGCCGACCGGGTGGAAGATGGTGGAGCCGATGTCGCCCGCCAAGCGGGCCAGATCCTCGTCGCTCTGGTACTGCGTGCCAGGTTTGAACTCCTCCGGCTGGTACTTGGCCAGCGCCGGCTGCGCCACGATGCGGCGCGTCACGCGCAGCGAGTCGGCTGCCACCTGGCGGTCTTCCGGTGTGCTCAGGTAATTGGGTGCAATGGCCGGCGCATCCTCGAAGCGTGGGCTCTTGATCTGCACCGTGCCGCGGCTGGTCGGGTTCAGGTTGCAGACGCTGGCGGTGATGGCGTTGAAGTCGTGCAGCGGTTCGCCAAAGGCGTCGAGCGAAAGCGGCTGCACGTGGTACTCGATGTTGGGCCAGGGCTGGGCCGGGTCGCTGCGCGTGAAGGCGCCGAGCTGGCTGGGCGCCATGCTCATCGGCCCGCTGCGTTTGACGGCGTACTCCAGCCCGATCTTGGCTTTGCCCCATAGGGAGTTGGCCATGGTGTTGAGCGTCTTGACGCCCTTCACCTTGTAAACCGAGCGGATCTGCAGGTGGTCCTGCAGATTGGCACCGACACCCGGCAATTCATGCACCAGGGGAACGCCGTGTTGTTGCAGTAGTGCCGCCGGACCGATGCCCGAGAGCTGCAAGATTTGCGGCGAGCCGATGCTACCGGCTGACAGCACCACTTCGCGCTTGGCCGTGACGGTGACCATCTCCTGCCCGGTCCAGACCTGCACGCCGCTGCAGCGCTGACTGCCATCGGGCTGGGTGTCGATCACCAGCCGCGTCACCTGGGCCGAGGTCCACATCTCGAAATTGGGCCGGCCATAACATTTGGGGCGAAGGAAAGCGTTGGCGGTGTTCCAGCGGAAACCCTTTTTCTGATTGACCTCGAAATAACCCACGCCTTCGTTGTTGCCGCGGTTGAAGTCTTCCGTGGCGGGGATGCCGGCTTGCACGGCTGCCTGGGCGAAGGCGTCAAGCACGTCCCAGCGCAGGCGCTGTTTTTCAATCCGCCATTCGCCGCCGGTCTGGTGGTGGCGCATCAGCTTGCGGTAGAGGTCGGCCCCGGCGTTACCCGTGTCGCCCTTGAGGGTCAGCAGTTCGGTCGGCACGCCTTTGGCGCCATGCAGCGCATCGGCGCCCTTGTAATAGTCTTCGTGCTGCTTGAAGTAGGGCAGCACCTGCTCCCAGCGCCAGCTGTCGTCTCCGGTGAGCGCGGCCCACTGGTCGTAGTCGCGCGACTGGCCGCGCATGTAAATCATGCCGTTGATGCTGGAGCAGCCGCCCAACGTCTTGCCGCGCGGGTAGCGCAGCGTGCGGCCATTCAAGCCCGCCGAGGGTTCGGTGTTGTAGAGCCAGTCGGTGCGCGGGTTGCCGATGCAGTGCAGATAACCGATCGGGATGTGGATCCAGTAATAGTCGTCGCGCCGGCCCGCCTCGATCAGCAACACGCGCTTGCTGGCGTCCATGCTCAGGCGGTTGGCCAGCAGGCAACCAGCAGTGCCGGCGCCGATGATGACGTAGTCGAAGGTCATATCGCTCATTGTTCTTGTCTCCCAGCCGTGACCGGCAACGCATGAAAGGTTTTCGTCGCGGGCCACCGCGGAACCGGCTTCGCCGGGCCGCTGGTGGCGTCCCCCCTCTGGGGGGAAGGCGGCCGTCAGGCCGACTCAGGGGGCTTACTTACTCGTCGGCATCGCGAACTCGGCACCCTTGGGCGTGCTCTCGGGCCAGCGCTGCATGATGGATTTCTGCTTGGTGTAAAAACGCACACCCTCTTCGCCGTAGGCGTGCATGTCGCCAAACAGCGAGCGCTTCCAGCCGCCGAAGCCGTGCCAGGCCATGGGCACGGGAATAGGCACGTTGATGCCGACCATGCCGACCTGGATACGGTGGCCAAATTCGCGTGCCACGTGGCCGTCGCGTGTGTAGCAGGAGACACCGTTGCCGAACTCGTGGTCGTTGATCAGCTTCACTGCGGTGGCGAAATCCGGCACGCGCACGCACGACAGCACCGGGCCGAAGATCTCTTCCTTGTAGATCTTCATCTCCGGCGTCACGTGGTCGAACAGCGTGCCGCCCATCCAGAAACCGTTATCGCAGCCGGCACCGGCGGCCTTGCCCTTGAAGCCACGGCCGTCGACCAGCAGCTGGGCGCCTTCCTTGGCGCCATGCTCGATGTAACCGGTGATGCGCTGGTGTGCAATGCCGGTCACGATCGGGCCCATCTCGGCATCGAGTTCCATGCCATTCTTCACTTTCAAAGCCTTGGTGCGTTCGATCAGCTTGGGCATGATCTTGTCGGCCACGTCACCGACCAGTACCGCGACCGAGATCGCCATGCAACGCTCGCCAGCCGAGCCGTAAGCGGCACCGATCAGACCGTCCACCGCCTGATCCAGGTCGGCGTCGGGCATCACCACCATGTGGTTCTTGGCGCCGCCCAGCGCCTGCACGCGTTTGCCGTTGCGGGCGCCGGTCTCGTAGATGTAGTTGGCAATCGGCGTGGAGCCCACGAAGCTGATGGCTTTGACGTCGTGATGGGCCAGTAGTGCGTCCACGGCTTCCTTGTCGCCCTGCACCACGTTGAAGACGCCGTCGGGCAGGCCAGCCTTCTTGAGCAGGTCGGCCATGAAAAGCGAAGGCGAAGGGTCGATCGGGCTGGGCTTGAGGATGAAGGTGTTGCCGGCGGCAATCGCCACCGGGAACATCCACATCGGCACCATGACGGGGAAGTTGAACGGCGTGATGCCGGCCACCACGCCCAGCGGCTGGCGCATCGTCCAGTTGTCCATGCCGGTAGAGACCTGCTCAGTGAAGTCGCCCTTGAGCAGCTGCGGGATACCGGTGGCGAATTCGACGATTTCGATGCCGCGTGTCACCTCGCCCTGCGCGTCGGTGAACACCTTGCCGTGCTCGGCGGTGATCAGGCGCGCCAGCTCGTCGCGGTGGTGGTTCAGCAACTCCAGAAACTTGAACAGGATGCGCGCGCGGCGCAGCGGCGACGTTTCGGCCCAGGCCGGGAAGGCGGCCTGCGCAGCCGCCACCGCCTTGTCGACTTCCGCCGTGCTGGCCAGCGCCGTGCGGCCGCTGACGGCGCCGGTGGCGGGGTTGTAGACGTCCTGCGCGCGGCCGGACGTGCCGGCGACCACGTGGCCGGCGATGTAGTGGTCAATATTTGTAATGCTCATGGTGAATGCTCCTCGGTAAGTGGGAGTTTCCTAGAAATTTGGCCACTTATCCAATGACTTGCTCAAAAGGGTGATATAAATTTTGCAAATATGGCTATTGCTGCCGATCCCCAATCATTGCGTGCTTTCATCGCCGTCGCCCGCGAGGGCAACGTCTCGCGGGCCGCAACGCGCCTGCACCTGAGCCAGCCAGCGGTCAGCCTGCAGCTCAAGGCCCTGGCCGAGGCCACCGGCCTGCAGCTGTTCGCCCGCACGCCGCATGGCCTGACGCTGACGCGTGACGGCGCGGCGTTGTTGCCGCAGGCCGAGAAAGCGCTGGCGGCGCTGAGCGACTTCAGCCAGGCAGCTTTGAGCTTGCACAGCACGGTGCGCGGGCGGCTGCGCATCGGCACCATCCTTGACCCCGAATTCACGCGCCTGGGCGCTTTCCTGAAAGAGCTGGTGGAATCGGCGCCGCAGATCGAAACCGAGTTGCGCCAGGGCATGAGCGGCGAAGTGCTGGACCAGGTTGGGCGCGGCGAGCTGGATGTCGGCTTCTACCTGGGGTTGCCTGACGATTCAGAGCCAAAAATGACATCGGCCCTCGCCAAATCAGCGCCGGGTGCTCTGCTTTTTGAAGCAAAGGTGCTGTCGCACTTCACCTACCGCGTGCTGGCGCCGGCGGGCTGGGGCGAGCAGGTGCTCGGGCGCGACTGGAAGGCGTTGGCCGCTTTGCCCTGGATCGCCACACCACCGGCCTCCGCCCACCACCGCTTGCTGGCCAGTGTCTATGAGCCGCTGGGTCTGCACCCGCGCCAGGTGGCGCTGGTGGACCAGGAGGCCTCCATGCTTGACCTGGTGCGCTCCGGTGTGGGGCTGTCGCTGGTGCGCGACGCCATTGCCATGAACGAGGCGCAGGCGCGCGGTCTGGTGATTGCCGACCGCGTCAGCCTGGACTGCCGGCTCAGTTTCGTCTGCCTCAAGGCGCGCCGCAACGAGCCGGTAGTGGCCAGCGCCTGGGCGGCGCTGGCGCAGGTGTGGCGTTAATAAGTACTGGGTCTGAACGGGCCTGGTTTCAGAGCGTCATGTATCCCATCCACGGCCAGTAGGTTGCCCCCAGCAATAGCACCAGTGCGAAGCCGATGGCGGTGAGCACCAGCCCGGTCTTGACGAAGTCCTTCACCGTGAAGGTGTCCGTGCCGAAGGCCACCATGTTCTGCGGCGCGTTCACCGGCAGGATGAAGCCGAAGCTCACCACGAACTGCAGCAGCATGGTCATACCGACCAGGTTCAAGGGCGCAGAGCCGGGGGTGCCGGCAATCTGCTGCAGCACGCTGATCATGATCGGGATCATGGCGGAGGCCAGGGCGGTGGCGCTGGCAAAACCCAGGTGCACCACGATCAGAAACAGCGACAGCAGGGCCAGGATCAGGAAGGCCGAGGCACCGGCCAAGCCAAGGTTGGCGACGATGATGTTGGCCAACCAGGCGGCGGCCTTGGTCTGCAGCAGCGCCGTGCCCAAGCTGATGCCGGTGCCGAACAGCACGATGGTGCCCCATGGAATCTTTGATTGCGCCTGCTTCCAGTCCATGACACCGACGCCGGGTGTGAACATCAGCGCGATGGCGGCGATGGTGGTGGACGAGGTGTCAAACGGGTGCAGCACCTTTTCGGTGGCCCAGAAACCGAGCAGTGCCAGCATGATGAACAGCAGCTTTTTCTCGTTGAAACTCATCGGGCCCAGCTCGTGCAGGGCCTGGCGGATGGTTTCCTTGCCGCCGGCGATCTCCTCGGTTTCCGGCGGCATCATCTTGATCATGACGAAGTAGAGCGCGATCGACATCAGGATCGACCACGGCGCGGCGGCGATCAGCCAGTCGCCCCAGGTGATGGTGGTCTTGAAGTTCTTCTCGATGAAACCGATGGCCACCATGTTCTGTGCCGCGGCGGTCTTCACACCCACGTTCCAGATCGAAGCCGCTTGGGCGGTGGCGATCATCAGCATGCCGGCAAAGCGCGAGCGCTTGTCGACACCGAAGGCCAGGATGATGCCCATGATGATGGGTACCAGGCAGGCCACGCGTGCCGTGGTTGAAGGCACCAGGAAGGACAGCACGATGCCGACCAGGATGGCGCCGATCAGCACGCGGTTGGTGCGAGCGCCGACCTTGGAGAGGATGAAGAGCGCGATGCGCTTGTCCAGCCCGGTGATGGTCATCGCGGCCGACAGGAAACAGGCCGCCGCTACCAGGGCCAGCGCGGTGTTGGCAAAGCCGCCCATCGCCAGTGTGAGCGCCGGGCCGGTGCCGAGCACGGCTTCCGGCTTGGCGGCATTGGGCGCCATGCCGAGCATGAAGGCCATGAGTGCGGTGATGAGCACGGCGCTGATGGCGTAGTCCACCGCTTCGGTGGCCCACAGGATCACCGAGAACAGCAGCAGCGCCAGCATGATCTGGCCGGCGACGGGCAGTCCTGAAGGGGTGGGTAACAGCATGACGGCGATCAGCGCCAGGAAGGCAGCGATCAATCCGATCACGTTCACGGACTCGTGCGAGCCACTGGTTGCGACGTTCGCAGTGGGGTTGGTTGCCATGTCGGTTCCTTCCTTGTTCGTTGTACGCCGGACCATGTTACACGCCTGCCGTGACGGACTGTAGTGTCTGTGTGCGTCTGTAACAAGCCCGCCGTTTCCGGCTTGCGCGGACCTACACTGCCAACCCTTCCATCTTTGCTGACGTGACGAATCGAATGAAAACTGTGAATCGCTCCATTTCCTCCATTTCCATCTGCGGCTCGTGTCTGAGTGCGCTGCTGCTGTTGGCCGGTGCTGCCAGCCCGGCATGGGCTGGTGATGGCGGCACGCTGCTGGGCGGTGGTCTGGGGGCGGCTGCCGGCGCGGTCATCGGCCAGTCGGTGGG
>NSIV01000015.1 GCA_002633085.1 Curvibacter sp. PD_MW3 | reverse complement strand
GAGAATGCCCAAGAATTAACGCTCGCCCCGTTTACACAAAATTCGGGACACCCTCGCCACGGACGCTTCGGTCACGGCATCCATGCTGCCCTTGACCAGCTCACCCCGGGCATTGCGCCCTTGCCAAGCGAATACGGCCATGACGCTTATTCCAGCTCTTCAATATCTTGGCCTACACGTAGCGCCTCTGCCAGCGAGGTACGCCCCTGGCGCACTAGTTCCAGCGCATGAAAAGACAGCGTATGCCCTTTCATGCGGGCTCGCGCCGCCTGCATGAAGGCAACCGGGTCGGCTCGGGTGGCTGCTTGGGTGAGTGCGACATCCATTTCAAGCAGCTCATAGACCCCATGCCGCCCCGCATACCCCGTGCCATTGCAGGCAGAGCAGCCCAGGCCGCGCCTGGCTTTCACGGGCGCATCACCAGGTGCCAGCATAGTATCCAGCCAGGCCTGTTCTTGGGCCGTGGGTTCGCGTTGCTCGCTGCAAACCTCACAATTCACCCGCACCAAGCGCTGCGCAATCACGGCCTGCAAGGAGGTGGCCACCATGAAGGGCGGCACCCCCATGTCGAGCAGACGAAACGGCGTACTGATGGCATCGCGCGTGTGCAAGGTAGACAACACCAAATGCCCGGTGATGGCGGCACGCAGGCCGATCTCGGCGGTTTCTGCATCGCGCATTTCACCGACCAGAATGATGTCCGGGTCCTGGCGCAAGGTGCCGCGCAGCACCCGGGCAAAAGACAGGTCGATTTTCTCGTTGACCTGTACCTGCGTCACTCCCGGTAGACGGTACTCCACCGGATCTTCCACCGTGATGATCTTGAGTTCACTTGAATTGATCTCGGACAGTGCCGCGTAAAGCGTGGTGGTTTTACCCGACCCGGTCGGCCCCGTCACCAGCACCATGCCGGATATCCGTCCCAGCACCTCCCTGAAGCGTGCCAACATCTCCGCGGGCATGCCGATGCTGTCCAGCCGGCGCAACACGCTGTTCTGATTGAGCAGACGCATCACAACCGACTCGCCATAGCTGGTCGGCATGGTGGACAGACGCACGTCAATCGTTTGCTCCCGCACCCGCACGCTGAAGCGCCCGTCCTGAGGCAAGCGTTTTTCCGAAATGTCGATACCCGCCATCAGCTTGAGACGCTGCGACAACGGACCTGCAACCCGATTCTCAGCCAAAGTCTGGGTATGGAGCACGCCATCCACCCGGACGCGGATCTGCAGGCCCGTCTCTTGCGGTTCGATGTGGATATCCGATGCTCCAATCTGGACTGCATCTTCAAAAATTGACTGCAGCAATTTGACGATGGGCGCACCTTCCTGGCCAACCGTGTTGGCCAGTTCGCCGAAATCGACTTCGTCACTGAGGCTGAGGTCTTTCTCCACTGCACGCGCAAAGCCGCTGATCTCCTCGGTGCGGCGGTACAGCCGATCGAAAGCCAGCGTCAGCTGCGTTTCAGGTGCCACGGCCATGGCGACATTGCGCTTGGTCATGCGGCTGACTTCGTCGAAGGCAAACAGGTCCAGCGGATCCGCAAAGGCCACCAGCAAGCGGTTGTCCTTGTCTTCCAGCACCAGCGCCCGGAAACGGCGTGCCGCCGACTCAGGCAACAGCTTCACCAGTTCGGCCCTGAACGGGAAAGTCTTGAGATTGACGTAAGGAATACGCAGTTGGCGCGCCAGTCCGTTGGCCAGGCCTTCTTCGGTAATGACGCCACTCTCGATCAGCAGGCGCCCCATCTTTTTGCCAGTCTTGCGTTGCAAATCCAGCGTCTGCTGCAGTTGATCCTGTGAAATCAGACGTTGCTGGAGCAGCACATCTCCCAAGCGCATTTTTTGACGCCGGTCTGGCGTCATGCTCTGACCAGCTTGCGCAGGAGAATCTGCTGCGACCATGTTCACGGAGCCTTTCTGGAACGGATGACTCCGAAAATGATAGCACGCCGCCAACTATTGGCAGCGTACTTAAAGTCGTTAATGCAGATGCCTGGGCTTGCGACCACCACCGTGGGCCGTGCCGCCATGGTTGCCGCCTGAGCCGCGCGGTGGCTTGCCCAACTCCAGGGAACTCACCAAGGCATCGAATCGCTGCGTGAACAGCTTGTCGATCTCGGCCACCACACCGCCAAGCTCGGCCGCATCGAAGTGGCGCTCCATCATGTTGATCGTGTCCTGCACCAGCAGGTCACGCTGCACCTGCATGATGGCCGCCGGTGTGGGGCCGACAAACATCACCAGGAAATCATCTCGCGATTGCGCTTCCGGCTCCGCGTCCTCTTCGTCGAACTCTGTGTCGTAGAAGGTCACCTCGATCGGTGCTCCGGCCTGCGACAACTCATTCAGGCTCATGCACATCTCGTCGAGCGATTGACGGAAATCTTCATCGCCAGTGACGGTCCAGCACATCTGTAGCACATGTTCGTGCGCATCGAAACGGATGCCAGGCTCCTCTTCGTAGCTGCTGTGCGCACCGTCTACAAGAGATCGCGCACCAGCGTATGTCCACAAGGGCTTGAGAGCTTCCTGCAATTGCTCAAACGTCGTATCCGCACGCAATGGCACCTGGCCATGGACATGGATCTCAAAAGGAGCGTTGTAGCTGGCCATGATGAACTCTTTGTGTATACCGTCGCTGCATGATTTGGTGGTGCCTCGAACCGGGGTCGAACCGGTACGCCCCTTATGCAGGGAAGCGGCGGATTTTAAGTCCGCTGTGTCTACCAATTTCACCATCGAGGCATGCAGCCCCCACATTGTCCTGCAAAAAACCGGGGGGACTCCCGATGCAGAACCGAACCTGCAAACAAGCGCTTGTCGCCTGCGAGGCCGATGCACCGGGGCAATGAATGGAGCGGGAGAAGAGTCTCGAACTCTCGACCTCAACCTTGGCAAGGTTGCGCTCTACCAACTGAGCTATTCCCGCGTTATCAAGACTCAAATTATAGCGGTATTTTTTTGCTTTTGCAAAAGTACCGCTAAAAATTTTGACTTAATGTTTGACGGACCCCCGCGCTACGGCTGCCGGCTCCGATGCGGGTGCTGCAGCGGGTACCGCCGCGGCAGTGACCTCGTCATCCGGCAACGGTGTAGGCATGCGCTCCAAGGCGATCTCCAATACCTTGTCGATCCATTTGACGGGCACGATCTCCAAGCCGTTCTTCACGTTCTCGGGAATCTCCTGCAAATCCTTCGTGTTCTCCTCGGGGATCAGCACGGTCTTGATACCCCCGCGCAAAGCGGCCAGCAGTTTTTCCTTCAAGCCACCGATGGCCGTGACCTCACCACGCAACGTGATCTCGCCGGTCATCGCGACATCGCCGCGTACCGGGATTCCCGTGAGTACCGACACCATGGCTGTGGTCATGGCGGCACCTGCACTCGGGCCGTCCTTCGGCGTCGCGCCGTCAGGCACGTGAATGTGCATGTCCTTCTTTTCAAAGAACTCATCAGGAATACCGAGACGACGCGCCCGGCTGCGCACCACGGTGCGCGCGGCTTCCACTGACTCCTTCATCACATCGCCCAGCGAACCGGTACGCGTGATGACGCCCTTGCCCGGCATCAGCGCGGTTTCAATGGTCAGCAGGTCGCCACCGACTTCCGTCCACGCCAGACCGACCACCTGGCCGACCTGATTCTGCTGCTCGGCACGGCCGTAGGTGAACTTGCGCACACCGAGGAAATCATTGAGGTTGTCAGCATTGACAATAACCTGGGATTCCATTTTCTTGAGCTGCAAGCCCTTGACCACCTTGCGGCAGATCTTGGAGATCTCGCGCTCCAATGAACGCACACCCGCCTCGCGTGTGTAGTAACGCACGATGTCGCGCAGGGCGTCTTCGGTGACCAGCAATTCCGCTTCCTTGACGCCGTTGTTCTTCAACTGCTTGGGCAGCAAGTAGCGCTGGGCGATGTTGACCTTCTCATCCTCGGTGTAACCCGACAGGCGAATCACTTCCATGCGGTCCAGCAGGGCTGGCGGAATGTTCATGGAGTTGGAGGTTGCCACAAACATCACGTCGCTCAAGTCGAAATCGACCTCGACATAGTGGTCGCCAAACTTGTTGTTCTGCTCCGGGTCCAGCACCTCCAGCAGGGCGCTGGAAGGGTCGCCACGAAAATCCGTGCCCAGCTTATCGATCTCGTCGAGCAGGAACAGCGGGTTACGTGTACCGGCCTTGGACAGGCTTTGCAGCACCTTGCCCGGCATGGCGCCGATGTAGGTACGGCGGTGACCGCGGATCTCGGCTTCGTCGCGCATGCCGCCCAGCGCCATGCGCACGTACTTGCGTCCCGTGGCCTTGGCCACCGACTGCCCCAGCGACGTCTTGCCCACACCCGGTGGGCCAACCAGGCAAAGAATCGGCGCCTTGACCTTGTCCACACGTTGCTGCACAGCAAGGTACTCAAGAATGCGATCCTTGACCTTGTCCAGGCCGTAGTGGTCTTCGTTGAGCACTTCCTCGGCCAAGGCCAGATCATGCTTGATCTTGGTCTTCTTGCTCCACGGCAGGCTGATCAGCGTGTCGATGTAGTTGCGCACCACGGTGGCTTCGGCCGACATGGGCGACATCAGCTTGAGCTTCTTGAGCTCGGCATCGGCTTTCTTGCGGGCCTCGGCCGGCATCTTGGCCGCCTTGATCTTCTTCTCGATTTCTTCGATGTCGGCGCCGTCTTCGCCCTCTCCCAGTTCCTTCTGGATGGCCTTCACCTGCTCGTTCAGATAGAAGTCGCGCTGGTTCTTCTCCATCTGGCGTTTGACGCGACCGCGGATCTTCTTGTCGACATTCAAGATGTCGACCTCTCGTTCGAGCTGCTCGAACAGATTCTCCAGACGGTCACGCACCTGGGACAAACTCAGCACCGCCTGCTTGTTGTCCAGCTTGAGGGGCAGATGGGCGGCGATGGTGTCAGCCAGACGGCCCGGGTCATCGATGCTGGCGATAGAAGTCAGAATCTCGGGCGGAATTTTCTTGTTGAGTTTGACGTACTGGTCAAACTGTTGCATCACGGCGCGGCGCAATGCCTCGATTTCGCTGGTCTGGGCGGCGGCAGCCGGATCGGCTTCGGCGGGCTGCTCCACCGGCGTGACATCGGCCGTGAAATGCGACTCACCTTCGACAATCTTGTTCACCAGAGCGCGCTGCTGGCCTTCGACCAGGACCTTGACCGTGCCATCGGGCAATTTCAGCATCTGCAGGATGGTGGAAACGCAGCCGACGTCGAACATGTCGGACACCTGCGGCTCATCCTTGGCGGCAGCTTTCTGCGCCACCAGCATGATGCGACGCTCGGCCTCCATCGCGGCTTCGAGCGCCTTGATGCTCTTGGGGCGTCCCACGAACAGCGGGATCACCATGTGGGGGAAGATCACCACATCGCGCAGAGGCAACAGCGGCAATTCGATCGGGGTAGCAGGCAGAGGGGTATGACCGGACATGGGAAAACCTTTTCGTTACCTGTTGAATATGGACTGCAAGTGCGAATTTTCAACCCGCAACCGATTATGGATCGGGCGGGTGTTTCAAAACCATGAAGGAACAGCTGGAATACCGGCTGAATCGAGCCTTCGGGTCAGGCCTTTTTGGCGGCTTCCCGGTAGACCAGCAGCGGCGGCTTGTTTTCCTCGATGGTGGACTCGTCCACCACGACTTTTTCGACGTTGTCCCGATTGGGCAAGTCGAACATGGTGTCGATCAGGGCCAGCTCCAGAATGGAGCGCAGGCCCCGGGCGCCGGTCTTGCGCGTCAGCGCCTTCTTGGCGATGGCCTTGAGTGCGCCGGGGCGCAGTTCAAGATCGACACCTTCCATGGCAAACAGCTTGGCGTACTGCTTGGCCAGGGCGTTCTTGGGTTCGGTCAGGATCTGCACCATGGCATCCTCGCTGAGCTCGGCCAGCGTGGCCACCACCGGCATGCGGCCGACCAGTTCGGGGATCAGGCCGAATTTAATCAGGTCCTCGGGCTCGACGTCCTTGAACACCTCGGTCAGGCTGCGCTGCTGCTTGCTGCGCACGGCGGCACCGAAACCGATGCCAGACGATTCGGTCCGGTTCTCGATCACTTTTTCCAGCCCGGCAAAAGCACCACCGCAGATAAACAGGATGTTGGTCGTGTCGATCTGGATGAAGTCCTGGTTCGGGTGCTTGCGCCCGCCCTGCGGCGGCACGCTGGCCATGGTGCCTTCGATCAACTTGAGCAAGGCCTGTTGCACACCCTCACCCGACACGTCTCGCGTGATGGAGGGGTTGTCCGACTTGCGGGAAATCTTGTCGATCTCGTCGATGTAGACGATGCCGCGCTGGGCACGCTCGACTTCGTAATTGCAGCTTTGCAGCAGCTTGGCAACGATGTTCTCGACGTCCTCGCCGACGTAGCCGGCTTCTGTCAACGTGGTGGCATCGGCCATGACAAACGGCACGTTCAACTGGCGCGCCAGCGTCTGTGCCAGCAGCGTCTTGCCGGAGCCGGTGGGACCGATCAACAGGATGTTGCTCTTGGCCAGTTCGACATCGTCCTTGCGGGCCTTTTCCTTGTGCTGTAGGCGTTTGTAGTGGTTGTAGACGGCCACCGCCAGCGTGCGCTTGGCGACTTCCTGACCGATCACATAGTTGTCCAGATTGGCCTTGATCTCGGCCGGTGTCGGTAGATCGCCGCGCGCTTCTGCGCCTTCGGTACCGGAGGGCAACTCATCGCGGATGATTTCGTTGCACAGCTCGATGCATTCGTCGCAGACGAACACCGAAGGACCGGCAATCAGTTTCTTGACCTCGTGCTGACTCTTGCCGCAAAAAGAGCAATACAGTGTTTTTTCGCTGGAAGAGCCTTTTTTCTCGGCCATGTGAGGAATGCCTTTTGCGGGAAATTACCGAATATTTACCAAATGATACCGAAATGGCAGGCACGCCCTTGCGCCACAGCGCAAAGGGCGGTTGCCGCCAACCAACCGTCAGGCCGAAAACTCAGGGCCGTTTGGCGATGACCTGGTCGACCAGGCCGTAGTCTTTCGCTTCATCAGCCGAGAGGTAGTAGTCCCGCTCGGTGTCGCGCTCGATCTTGTCCAGCGGCTGGCCGGTGCGCTCGGCCAGGATCTTGTTGAGCTGCTCGCGCGTCTTCAGAATCTCGCGGGCATGGATCTCGATCTCGGTGGCCTGGCCCTGGGTGCCGCCCAGCGGCTGGTGGATCATGACCTTGGAGTTGGGCAGCGAGAAACGCTTGCCCTTGGCACCTGCCGCCAGCAGGAACGCGCCCATGCTGGCCGCCATGCCCACGCACAGCGTGGACACGTCAGGTTTGATGAAGTTCATGGTGTCAAAAATCGCCATGCCGGCGCTCACCGAACCGCCGGGCGAATTGATGTAGAACGAGATGTCCTTGTCCGGGTTCTCGCTCTCCAGGAACAGCAGCTGTGCCACCACCAGATTGGCGGTCTGGTCATTGACCGGGCCGACCAGGAAGATCACGCGTTCCTTGAGCAGACGCGAGTAAATATCGTACGAGCGTTCGCCGCGACCGGACTGCTCGATCACCATCGGGATCATGCCGAGGGCCTGGGTATCCAGGGCACCGTTATAGGCGCTGTTGCGCAGATTCATGACTATCGACTCCAGAGAATTGACGTAATTTAGCGAAGATTATGGGCCACAAAGCAAATGGGGCTTGTCGACCGGACTGCAAGCCCGGCACAAGCCCCACCCTGCATGAAAACTCAGACCCGAATCAGGCCTGGCCCATCAGTTCGTCAAAGGAAATGGCCTTCTCGGACACCTTGGCTTTGGACAACACGAAGTTGGTCACGTTGTTTTCGATCACCACGGCCTCGACTTCAGCCAGGCGACGGTTGTCGCCGAAGTACCAGCGCACCACGTCTTCCGGCTTCTCGTAGCTGGCAGCCAGCTCTTCCACATGCGCCTTGAGCGACTCGGGCGTGGCGTGCAGGTTGTTGGCACGCACCAATTCAGCCACCACCAGACCCAGGCGCACGCGCTGTTCGGCTTGCGGCTGGAAGATTTCGGCCGGGATCGGCGCCTTGTCGGCGTCCTTGATGCCACGCTGCTTCAGATCGGCGCGGGCGCCTTCGATCAGACGGTCCACTTCAGACTGCACCACCGACTTGGGCAAATCCAGTTCGGCCTTGGCTACCAGCGCATCCATCACGGCCTGCTTGTTGCGGCCCAGCAGGCGCGACTTGACTTCACGCTCCAGGTTTTTCTTGATGTCAGCGCGCAGGGCTTCAACCGTGCCTTCGGCAATGCCGAGCGACTTGGCCAGTGCTTCGTTGACTTCCGGCAGGTGGGCCGCTTCAATCTTGTTGAGCGTGACCATGAAGTCAGCCGTCTTGCCGGCCACATCCTTGCCATGGTAGTCCGCCGGGAAAGCCAGCGGGAAGGTCTTGCTTTCGCCGGACTTCATGCCGCGCACGGCGTCTTCGAATTCCTTGAGCATCTGGCCTTCGCCGACCAGGAACTGGAAGCCTTCAGCCTTGCCGCCGGCAAAGGGTTCGCCGTCGATCTTGCCTTCGAAGTCCACCGTCACGCGGTCGCCGTCCTGGGCGGGGGCATCCACAGCGCGCTGGGCAAAGGTACGGCGCTGCTTGCGCAGGATCTCGACCGTCTTGTCGATGGCCGCCTCATCCACTTCAGCGCTGAGCTTTTCGATTTCGGCGCTGCTCAGGTCACCGATCTTGACTTCCGGGTACACCTCGAACACGGCATCAAAGGCCACTTCGCCTTCGGTCGCGCCTTCTTTTTCGGTGATGCGCGGCTGGCCGGCCACGCGCAGCTTGGCTTCGTTGGCAGCCTGGGAGAACGCCTCGCCAACCTTGTCATTCAGCACTTCGTAGTGCACGGAATAGCCATAACGCTGGGTCACCACGTTCATCGGCACCTTGCCGGGACGGAAGCCGTCCATTTTCACGGTACGGGCCAGCTTCTTGAGGCGCGTCTCGACTTCGGACTGGATGGCAGCCATGGGCAGGCTCAACGTGATCTTGCGTTCCAGCTTCTCAAGGGTTTCAACAGTAACAGCCATGATTGACTCACTCCAAAAAATTCAAAAAATCGGCTTGCGCCATCGACATGGCAGCTTTTTCGCCGCCGGTGCCGCCTTGTGTGGTGCGCGGGGGGGGACTCGAACCCCCACACCATTGCTGGCGTCAGGACCTAAACCTGGTGCGTCTACCAATTTCGCCACCCGCGCGACAAAACAAAATGGGGAGGTCTGGACAGACCTCCCCACGAAATCGGTCAACTTTCTATTTTAACCTGCTGGCAGAACCCCTGGCGTTTCGCGCTTCACGCGGAACCACGCCGCGTACATGGCCGGCAACGCCAGCAAGGTCAACAGGGTGGCCACGATCAGGCCGCCCATGATGGCCACGGCCATCGGGCCCCAGAACACCGAGCGTGACAGCGGGATCATGGCCAGCACGGCCGCAGCAGCGGTCAGCACGATCGGGCGCATGCGGCGCACCGCGCTTTCCACGATCGCATCCCAGGCCGGCACGCCGTTGGCGCGGTCCTGCTCGATCTGGTCGATCAGGATCACCGAGTTGCGCTGGATCATGCCCATCAGCGCGATCACCCCCAGCAAGGCGACGAAACCGAACGGCCGGCCCAACGCCAGCAGCGCACCGGCCACGCCCGCCATGCCCAACGGGCCGGTCAGGAACACCAGCATGGCGCGGCTGAAACTCTGCAGCTGCAGCATCAGCAAGGTGAAGGTGATGAACAGCATGACGGGAATGCCGGCCGCAATCGAGCCCTGGCCTTTGCTGCTCTCCTCCACTGCGCCCGCCACGTCGATGCGGTAGCTGCTCAGGCCGGCCGCCTTCCACTTGGCTTCCAGGGCACGCAAGCTAGGCAACAGCTCGGCTGTGACGGTCGCGCCCTGCAGGCCTTCGACCACATCACTTTGTACCGTGATGCCGTAGTCGCGGTTCTCGCGCCACATCACGCCTGGCTCCCAGGTGAACACCGGCTTGGCGATCTGCGTCAGCGGGATCGAGCGCCCGGTGGTGGTGGACAGATAGGCATTGCCAAGGTCGGTGATGGCGTCGCGCTCGTCCAGCGGCTGGCGCAGCACGATGTCGATCAACTTGTCGCCCTCGCGGTACTGGCCGACCGTCATGCCCGAGAGGATGGTTCGCGAGGCCTGGGCAATGGCCTGGCTGCTCACACCCAAGGCGCGTGCCTTGGCCTGGTCGATCTCCAGGCGCAACACCTTGACCGATTCGTTCCAGTTGTCGTTGACACCGCGCGTGTTGGGGCTTTCGCGCAGCACGGCCTTGACCTCGTCGGCGCGCTCGCGCAGCACCGCCGGGTCGCTGCCCACCACGCGGAACTGCACCGGGTACGGCACCGGCGGCCCGTTGGGCAGCAGCTTGACGCGGCCACGCACCTCGGGGAATTCCTGCGCCAGCAAGGCCGGCAGCTTGATGCGCAGCGCCTCGCGCGTCTTCAGATCCACCGGCATGACGATCAGCTGCGACACGTTGCTCTGCGGGAACACCTGGTCCAGCGGCAGGTAAAAGCGCGGCACGCCCGAGCCGACCCAGGTGCTGACAGATGCCACACCGGCCTCCGCCATGAGGCGCTTTTCGGCGCGCTGGGTCACTTCTTCATTGGCGGCAAACGAGGTGCCCTCCGGCGACCAGAGTTCAACCAGGATCTCCGGGCGGCTCGAATCGGGGAAGAACTGCTGCTGAACCTTTCCCATGCCCACGATGCCCAGCACGAAGGTCAGCAGCGTGATGCCAATCGTCAGCCAGCGGTGCTCCACGCACCAGTTGAGCAGCCGGCGGAAATAGACATAAAACGGGCCGTCAAACAGCTCGTGCGGATGCTCCTTCTTCGGCGGCTTGGCCCGCAGCAGGATGTTGCCCAGGTAGGGCACGAAATAAACCGACACCAGCCAGCTCAGCACCAGCGCCAGTGTGGTGACACCGAAGATGGCAAAGGTGTACTCGCCCACGCCCGACTTGGCCATGCCGATGGGCAGGAAACCGGCGGCCGTGAT
This sequence comes from Curvibacter sp. PD_MW3, assembly GCA_002633085.1. Classification (GTDB taxonomy): domain Bacteria; phylum Pseudomonadota; class Gammaproteobacteria; order Burkholderiales; family Burkholderiaceae_C; genus Hylemonella. Next base: position 26,439 of record NSIV01000015.1, on the reverse strand, counting down.
GAGTGTGCCGGTCAGCATCGGCATGGCGGTGATCTCATAAGCGAAGGTGGCGGCGCGCACCTTGTCGTAGCCCTCCTCGATCTTGTGCACCATCATCTCCACCGCGATGATGGCGTCGTCCACCAGCAGGCCCAGCGCGATGATGAGCGAGCCGAGCGAAATCTTGTGCAGGCCGATGCCCCAATACTGCATGCCGAGGAAGGTCAGCGCCAGCACCAGCGGAATCGTGATGCCCACCACCAGGCCGGGGCGAATGTCCACGTAGTAACGTTTCCACAGCCGGGGTTCGCCGTCGCGCTTGTGAAAGCCCAGGCTGACAAAGCTCACCAGCAGCACGATCACCACCGCCTCAATCAGCACGCCGACGAATTCGTTGACCGAGCGCGCCACGGCCTGCGGCTGGTCCTGCAACTGCACCAGTTGCACACCGGCCGGCAGCGTGGCCGCGATCTGGGTGGTCGCGGTTTTCAGCGATTTGCCCAGATGGATGATGTCACCACCCTTGGCCATGGAAATGCCCAGTGCAATGACCTGCTTGCCCTGGTGGCGCACTTTGATGGAAGCTGGGTCGACATAACCGCGCTTGATCTCGGCGATGTCGCCCAGACGCAGCTGGCTGCCCGAGCTGCCACGGATCGGCATGGCACGCAACTGATCAATCGCCTCGAACTGGCCCGCCACCCGGACCTGCACCACATCCAGCGGGGTCTGCACCGCGCCGGCGCTTTCCACCGCGTTCTGCTGGCCGAGCTGCACCAGAACCTGGTTCATGTCCAGCCCCAGCTGCGCCAGGCGCTTTTGGGAAATCTCGATGTAGAGCTTTTCGTCCTGCACGCCGAACAATTCGACCTTGGCCACGTCGGGCACGCGCAGCAGTTGCTGGCGTGCATCATCGGCAAAGCGCTTGACTTCGGCGTTGCTGAAGCCATCGGCTTCCAGGGCGTAGATCACGCCGTAGACGTCGCCAAACTCGTCGTTGAAGAACGGCCCCTGGGTGCCGGCGGGCAAGGTGTAGCGCATGTCGCCCACCTTCTTGCGCACCGTGTACCAGAGGTCAGCCACTTCGCCCGGTTTGGTCGAGTCCTTGACCTGGAAGATGATCTGCGACTCGCCCGGCTTGGAATAGCTGCGGATCTTGTCGGCATGCGGCACTTCCTGCAGCGTGCGCTCGATCTTGTCGGTCACCTGCTCCGCCACCTGTTGCGCCGTGGCGCCAGGCCAGTAGGTGCGCACCACCATGGCACGGAAGGTGAACGGCGGATCCTCGTCCTGCCCGAGCTGAAAATAGGACACGAAGCCCAGCAGCATCAGGACCAGCATCAGGTAGCGCGTCAGCGCCGGGTGCTCCAGCGCCCAGCGCGATAGGTTGAAGCGGGGCTTCTCGTCTTGTTTGGATGTCTGCGTCATGCCGGCCTCACTTGCCATTCACGGAAGCGGCCTGCACCGGCGACGCTACGGAATTGATAGCTGTTTGCGCCGTACTGGTGAGGGGTTTGACTATTTTTTCCTGGTAGATCAGGACCTTCTGGCCCGGTGACAGCACATGCACACCGGCGGCCACCACCAGCGTGCCGGGCTGCAGGCCGCTGGCCACCACGGCCTCGTTACCGTCAGCCGTGGCGATCTGCACCGGCTGCGACTTCACCGTCATGCTGGCGGGGTCGAGCACCCAGACCGCCGTGGCCTGCCCCTCCTGGCGCAGCGCGCTGGTGGGCAGCTTGATCACTTGCGCGCCCTGCACCTCCTGCGCCTGCGGCAACACCGTCACGGTGGCGCCCAGCGGCGGCACGTCTTTCGCGTCCTTCACCTCCAGCCCCACCTTGACCTGGTAGGTCCGTGTCACCGGATCGGCACTGGCCGACACTTCGCGCACCTTGCCGTCCAGCAGGGTCTGGCCGGGCCAGACACGCACTGCCACCGCCGACCCCGGCCGCACGGCGGCCACCTTGTCTTCCGGCACCGAGAACACGGCATCACGCGGTCCGTCCTGCGCCACCCGCACCACCGGCAAGCCGGCGCTTACCACCTGGCCGGGTTCGGCTTCAACGGCCGTGACCACGCCTGCCGCGTCGGCCACCAGCGTGGTGTAGGCCCCCTGGTTGCGTTGTGTGGACAGCTGGGCCTTCGCCTGGTCAACCTGGGCCTGCGCCGCCTTGAGCGTGGCCTCGCGCCGCTCCAGCTCGGCACCGCTGATGAAGTTCTGCTCCCTCAACTCCTTGTAGCGCTTGAAGTCGGCCGCTGCCAGGTCGCGGTTGGTCACGGCAGCACCCAGTTGCGCCTGTGCCGCATCGGCGGCCAGTTGGTAGTCCTGCGGGTCAAGCTGCGCCAGCACCTGACCGGCCTTGACCCGCTGACCCAGTTCCACATAACGCCTGGTCAATTTGCCGGCCACGCGAAAGCCCAGCCGCGACTCGATGCGCGGCCGCACGTCGCCCGAGAACTCCAGCGCCGACTGCATGTTGCCGGCGCCCACCGTCAGCACCTTGACCGAACGCACCGGCTCTTCGGCCGGCGCCGGACGGGAGCAGCCCGCCAGCAAGGCGGTGGAGGCAGCAGCAACGGCCAACAGCAAGGCCAAGCGCGGGGTCTGGGGTCCGGAAAAATGGGAAGAAAACATGGGCGACCTGATGTAAATCAATAATTAATGACCGATTGGTTAGTAATCTAGAGCAAAGGCATTTCCCTGTCAAGCGAGAGATGGGGAGATTCATCGCATGCCTGGGCGACAATCCCCGGCGTGAACACCCCCCCTGCTTACCAGCCGATCGAGCACTACGAGAACTTTCCCGTGGCGTCCGTGCTCTGCCCGCCCCAGCTGCGCGCGCCGATCGCCGCCATCTACCACTTCGCCCGCACCGCCGATGACATCGCCGACGAAGGTGATGCCCCGGCGCAACAGCGGCTGGATGATCTGGCCGCCTACCACGCCGACCTGCAGACCCTGGCCGCCGGCCAGCCGCACAGCGGCCGCTGGCCGCAGGTGTTCGACCCGCTGCGGACCATGCTGCAGGCCTTTCATCTGCCGGTGCCGCTGCTGGCCGACCTACTCGACGCCTTCACGCAAGACGTGCGCAAGACGCGCGACCAGACCAGTTACGCCGACCAGACCGAACTGCTGGACTACTGCCGCCGCTCAGCCAACCCGGTGGGCCGCCTGCTGCTGCACCTGTATGGTGTGCAGGACGAGGCCGCACTGCGTCAGAGCGACGCCATCTGCACCGCACTGCAGTTGATCAATTTCTGGCAGGACCTGAGCCGCGACATTCCACGCGGCCGCCACTACCTGCCGGATGCGGACTGCCAAGCGTTCGGCGTCACACGCGCCGAGCTGCATGCCTTGCAGCAGACGCCCAACGCGACCCAATTGATAGCAGCTCAGGCAACAATGGCAAGGGCCATGATGCAAAAAGGCGCTGAACTCGTGCACCACCTGCCGGGCCGCGCCGGCTGGGAGTTGCGCCTGGTGGTGCAAGGTGGCCTGCGCATCCTGGACAAGATCGAGGCGCTTCACTACGCCACGTTGCAGACCCGCCCCACCTTAAAGCCCTGGGATGGGGCCGTGATGCTGTGGCGTGCGATCTGGATGTAACAATCCCCCCATGACGCCAGAGCAGTACGTTCAGCAAAAAGCCGCCGCCTCCGGCAGCAGCTTCTATTACGCCTTCCTCTTTTTGCCCAAGCCGCGCCGCGCCGCCATCACCGCCTTTTATGCCTTCTGCCGCGAGGTCGATGACGTGGTGGACGAAGTAAGTGATGCCGGCGTAGCCCAGACCAAGCTGGCCTGGTGGCAGGCCGAGGTGGCACGCGCCTATGCCGGTGAATCCACCCACCCGGTGACGCAGGCGCTGATGCCGCTGGCAGCCGACTACGGCATCGAGGCACGCCACCTGCTGGCCGTCATCGAAGGCTGCCAGATGGACCTGCAGCAGACCCGTTACCTCGACTACCCGGCCCTGCAGCGCTACTGCCATCTGGTGGCCGGCGTGGTGGGCGAAGTCGCCGCGCGCATCTTCGGCCAGACGCAGGCACAGACCACCGAGTACGCGCACACGCTGGGCCAGGCTTTCCAGCTCACCAACATCATCCGCGACGTCGGCGAGGACGCGCTGCGCGGGCGCATCTACCTGCCGATGAGCGAGCTGCAGCAGTTCGACGTCAAGGCGCACGAGCTGTTGAAACGCCAATACTCGGAACGTTTCACCGCCTTGATGAAGTTCCAGGCCGAACGCGCCCACCGCCTGTACGACCAGGCCCTGGCCCTGCTGCCCGAGGGCGACCGCCGGGCACAGAAACCCGGCCTGATGATGGCCAGCATCTACCGCACTCTGTTGCGCGAAATTGAGCGCGACAACTTCCAGGTGCTGCACCAGCGCATCAGCCTGACGCCCTTGCGCAAGCTCTGGTTGGCCTGGCGCGTGCAGGCTTTGGGCAGGTTATGACCCCCACGGTCGCCCACTGCGTGTGGCTCCCTGCCCCCCGAGGGGGCCGCGTTTCGCCTTGGGGCGGCCCGGCGGCGAAACCGTGATGAAGCTGGCGGTCATCGGCGCCGGCTGGGCTGGCATGGCCGCCGCGGTGCAAGCCACGCGCGACGGCCATCAGGTCACGGTGTTCGAAGCCGCCCGCACCTTGGGTGGGCGCGCTCGCGCCGTGCCGGGCACGCTGCCCGATGGCCGCGAAGTCACCCTCGACAACGGCCAGCACATCCTGATCGGGGCCTACACGGAATCACTGCGCTTGATGCGTCAAGTCGGCGTTGCCCCGGATGCCGCCCTGCTGCGTCTGCCGCTCACCTTGCGTTTTCCCGATGGCGCCGGCCTGCAGTTTCCGCACGCCGCATGGCTGCCAGCCCCGTTGGATGCCTTCGTCGGCATTGCGCGGGCACGCGGCTGGCCGCTCGGCGCACGCGGGGGCCTGCTGCGCGAAGCCTTGCGCTGGCAGATGGCAGGTTTCCAGTGCGACTCCGCGTTGTCAGTGGCGCAGCTGTGCCAGCGCCTGGCGCCACCGGTGCTGCAGGAGTTGATCGAGCCGCTGTGCGTCTCGGCCCTCAATACGCCGGCCACGCAGGCCAGCGCCCAGGTGTTCCTGCGGGTGCTGCAAGACGCGCTGTTCGGCATCCCGGGCGGCTCGCACCTGCTGCTGCCGCGGCAGGATCTCTCCGCCCTGTTCCCCACCGCCGCCGCAGATTGGCTGCAGCAGCACGGCGGTGCGGTGCGACCGGGGACTCGCGTCACGCAGATTCAGGCGCAAGGCTCCGAATGGCATGTCAACGGCGAATCCTTCAATGCCGTGCTGCTCGCCGCTTCGGCATCAGAATCGGCCCGCCTCCTTATGGAATCTGCACCAAAAGCTCCTGATTTGATAGCAAACAGCATGACCCGCTGGGCCACCTCGGCCCAGGCACTGCGTTATGAAGCTATCACCACCGTTTACGCCTGGGGGCACAACGCCCGCCTGACATCCCCCATGCTGGCCCTACGCAACAACGCAGCGGCTCCGGCACAGTTCGTGTTCGACCGCGGCCAGCTTGGCGGCCCGGCAGGCCTCCTGGCCTTCGTTGTCAGCGCCAGCGACGCAGAACGCGACCTGCTGCAAGACCAGGTACTGGCGCAGGCCGGCGCACAACTGGGCCTGGCCCTGCAGCCGGTGCAGACCGTGGTGGAAAAACGCGCTACTTTCGCCTGCACGCCCGGTCTGCAGCGTCCACCGCAAGCCATCGCCCCCGGTCTGCTGGCCTGCGGCGACTATGTGGCCGGCCCCTACCCCGCCACGCTGGAGGGCGCGGTGCGCAGCGGCCTGCAGGCGGCCGCCTGCCTTGCGGCACCGCCAGCGCGGGACATGGACGCCCCTACACAAGTCACGCACAATCGCCTGAGTTCCACCACGTCATAACCCTCTGCCCGTGTCGATGAAACGCTTCCTCAAGATCTCCCTCATCTCCCTGATCGTGCTGCTGACGGTCGTCGTGATCGCTGCGGCGGGCGCTTTCGCCTGGCACGCCCGCTCCAAGCTGCCGCAGCGCCACGGCACCGTAGGCCTGCAAAAACTCAAAGCACCGGTCAGCGTGGCCTATGACGAGCGCGGCGTCCCCCACATCAGCGCCCAGCACGAGGCCGACCTCTACCGCGCCCTGGGTTATGTGCATGCGCAGGACCGGCTGTTCCAGATCGAAATGGTGCGCCGGCTGGCGCGCGGTGAGCTGGCCGAGATCATCGGCCCCAAGCTGCTCGACACCGACCGCCTGTTCCGCACCCTCGGCCTGCGCGCCCACGCCGAGGCGGTGGTGGCCCGCGCCGACCACAACAGCCCAGCCTGGCAGGCGCTGGCGGCCTACCTCGACGGCATCAACCAGTACCAGGCCAGCCGGCCGCTGCCGCTGGAGTTCGAGCTTCTCGGCATCACGCCGCGCCCGTTCACGCCGGTCGACACCATCGCCGTCTCAGGCTACCTAGCCTACAGCTTTGCCGCCGCCTTTCGCACCGAACCGGTCCTGACCTTTGTGCGCGATCAGCTCGGCCCGGCTTACCTGAAGACGTTTGACCTCGAATGGCATCCGCTGGGCGTGGTCGGCCCCCTGGCCGAGACTGCGTTGATGGCCAAACAGTCGTCCCCGCGCCTGACCCCGGCCGACTGGCAGGGGCTGAACCGCCTGGCCGAGCTCAGCCACGAAGCGCTGAACGCAGCCGGGGTACCTCAGTTCGAAGGCAGCAATGCCTGGGTGGTCTCGGGACGCCACACCGCCAGCGGCAAACCCTTGCTGGCCGGCGACCCACACATCAGCTTTGCCGCCCCCTCGGTGTGGTACGAAGCGCACCTGAAGGCGCCGGGTTTCGAGCTCTATGGCCATCACCAGGCGCTCAACCCGGTGGCCCTGCTCGGCCATAACCCGCAGTTCGGCTGGAGCCTGACCATGTTCCAGAACGACGACCTGGACCTGGTGGCCGAGAAGGTCAACCCGGCCAACCCGAACCAGGTCTGGTACCAGGGCCGGTGGGTCGATCTGCAAAGCCGCAGCGAGACGATTGCCGTCAAGGGTGCCGCACCGGTCACGCTCACGCTGCGCCGCTCGCCGCATGGTCCCCTCATCAACGACGCCTTTGCCGACAGCCTGGGCAAGACGCCGATCGCCATGTGGTGGACCTGGGCCGAAACTGACAACCCCATCCTCGATGCCTTTTACGAACTCAACCGCGCCGACACGCGTGAAAAGGCCCGGCAGGCCTCCAGCAAGATCCATGCGCCCGGCCTCAACATCGTCTGGGCCAATGCGGCCGGTGACATCGCTTGGTGGGCCGCCGCCAAGTTGCCGCAACGCCCGGAAAACGTGAACCCGGCCTTCATCCTGGACGGCAGCAAGGGCGAGGCCGACAAGCTGGGCTTCTACCGCTTTCAGGACAACCCGCAGGAAGAAAACCCGGCACGCGGCTACATCGTCTCGGCCAACCACCAGCCGGCGCCCAGCAGCGGCCTGCCGGTGCCGGGCTACTACAACCTGTACGAGCGCGCCCAGCGGCTCGACCAACTGCTGCGCGAGCCCGGCGTCAAATGGGACCTGCAGAACAGCAAGGCGCTGCAGCTCGATGGCCGCACCGCCTACGGGCCGCGCGTGCTCAGGCCGCTGCTGATGGAGCTGAACACCGTGGTGGTGGACGGCGCCGAGCGCGCCCTGCTGGGCCAGCTGGCCGAATGGGACGGCAGCCACGGCACAACCAGCATCGCGCCGACCCTGTTCAACCAGTTCATCTACGAACTGGCCAAGGCCGCCATGCAGGACGAACTTGGCGACGTGCAGTTCCGCAACCTGCTGCGCACACGTGCGCTCGACCACGCCCTGCCGCGCCTGACTGCCGATGCCGACTCCCCCTGGTGGGACCAGCGCGGCACCCCCGCGGTGGAAAAACGGCGCGACATCCTGCAACAGGCCTGGCGCGCCACCATCGCGCATCTCAATACCAGCCTGGGCAAGACCCCGGCCAGCTGGGTCTGGAGCAAGGCCCATACGCTGACCCACAACCATCCTCTGGGCCAGCAAAAACCGCTGGATCTGTTGTTCAACATCGGCCCGTTCGAAGCACCGGGCGGCCGTGAAGTGCCCAACAACCTCGCCTTCCCGGTGGGCCCGGCCCCCTGGGCCGTGAGCTATGGCCCGTCCACACGGCGCCTGATCGATTTCGCCGATGCTGGCAAGGGCCTGGGCATCAACCCGGTGGGCCAGAGCGGCGTGCTGCTCGATCCCTACCACCACGACCAGGCCGAAGCCTATGTGGCCGGCCGCTACCAGCCCATGCACCTGAGCCCGGCCGATGTGGCGGCCAACACGCGCAGCACGCTGGTGCTGCAGCCGCAGCGTTAGGCAGTCGCCCGCAGCAAGACGCACAGCTGCGCCATGTCGTCCACCGTGGCGTGCGGGCGCAGCGTCTCGTGCGCCCAGTCGTGGTTGGCCCGGTTGACCCAGACTGTCTGCATGCCGGCATTCAGGCCACCGAGCACATCCAGTGCAGCGTCGTCGCCCACATGCAGCACCTCGTGCGGCAACACGCCAGCGGCCTGTGCGGCTGCGTGGAAGATGCGCGGATCGGGCTTGCCGACACCGAAGCTCTGCGCGCTCAGGCCGGCATGAAAGTATTCTCCGAGGCCAACGCGGTGCAGATCGGCATTGCCGTTGGACAGCGCCACCACCGGGTAACGCGCCGCCAGCCAGGCCAGCGCCGGGCGCGCATCCTCGAACAGATCGACGCGCATGCGCTCGGCGATGAAGACCTCGTAGGCGGGTTCCACCAGCGCGGTGTCTTCGTCATGGCGCTGCAATGCGCGGCGGATCAACTCCTGCCGAAGCCGGCGCAGATCGTGGCCGATCTCGGGTTGTTGCTGCTGCACTTCGCGCCGCAAGGCCAGGCGCTGCTCGGCATCGGCCAGCAGGTCGGCCGTTTGCGGCGCCAGCGGCCGCAGCCAGTCCTGCAGCGCCTGCTCGGCGCGCGCGATCACCGGCCAGATCGGCCACAAGGTGTCATCGAGGTCGAGGGATATTGCCCGTATCTTGGTTGTATCTAGCATTGCTGGGCGAGAATACCGCATGGCATTCAAACAAGAACCCGCGTACACCCATGGCCAGGCGCCGTCTACGGCCATTCTGCTTTGCAACCTGGGCACGCCCGATGCGCCCACGCCGGCGGCGCTGCGCCGCTACCTGGCCGAGTTCCTGGGCGACCACCGCGTGGTGGAAATTCCCAGGCCGATCTGGTGGCTGATCCTGCACGGCATCATCCTGCGCGTGCGACCGGCCAAGTCAGCCGCCAAGTACGCCAGCATCTGGACACCGGAAGGCTCACCGCTGAAGGTCTGGACCGAGAAACAGGCACAAGGGCTGCAAGCCTGGCTGCAGAACCAAGGCCACCACGTCACCGTGCGCTACGCCATGCGCTACGGCAACCCGTCGATCGCCGCGCAGCTCGACGCACTGAAAGCCGAGGGTGCCACGCGCGTGCTGGTGCTGCCAGCCTACCCGCAGTACTCCGGCACCACCACCGCCAGCGTGTTTGACGCCATCTACCACTGGGCTGCGCAGGTGCGCAGCCTGCCCGAGCTGCGCTTCATCAACCGCTACCACGACGATGCTGGCTACATCAGCGCCTTAAGCACAAGCATCCGCACCTACTGGCAGGCCCATGGCCGGCCGGACAAGCTGGTGATGAGTTTCCATGGCGTGCCGGAGCGCACGCTGCACCTGGGCGACCCCTACCACTGTGAATGCCACAAGACGGCACGCCTGCTGGCCGAACAACTGGGGCTGAGCCGCGACCAGTACCAGCTGACCTTCCAGTCGCGCTTCGGCAAGGCCAAGTGGCTCGAGCCCTACACCGAACCGACACTGATCAAGATGGGTCAGGCCGGTGTGAAGCGCGTCGACGTGGTGTGCCCCGGTTTCACCAGCGACTGCCTGGAAACGCTGGAAGAAATTGCGCAGGAAGCGAAGCAGGCTTTCCTGACCGCCGGCGGCCAGGAATTCCACTACATCCCCTGCCTGAACGACAGCCCTGAGGCCATCGCCGCGCTGGGCGGCATCACATTGCAGCACCTGGCCGGCTGGCCGACACACAGAGCACCCGATGCCGAGGCGCTGGCAGCGTCACGCGCCGCCGCACTGACCTTGGGCGCCCGCAACTGAGACCCAGAACGCTATCATTTCAGTAGCTGTCGGCACTTATAAATCAAGGCTCAAAGGCTAATTCGGCTTGAGATTGCTAGCGCTGGCGCCGTAGCGCTTCGTAGGCCGGCCGCCCCAGGCACTGGACCAGCCAGGCACTGATCAGCGGGTACTGCGCCAGCAGTTCGCGCGCCGGCTTCACCCACAGCACAACGCTGGCCACGCACAGGTCGGCCACCGTGAAACGTGCCGCCGCCATGAAGGCCTCACCGCGCGCCTGCTGCTGCGCCAGATGCTGCTCCAGCACACGCAGCGGTACCTTCAGGCGCCGCTCGGCGGCCTCGGCCAGATCATGCTTGCGCTCCTCGGCCGGCATGGCCAGGCGGTGCATCAACACGGTGAGCGCGTCTTTTTCCAGTTCGGTCACGGTCCAGAAACTCCAGCGCAGCGCCTCGGCGTCCTCACGCGGCGTTGCCGGCACCAGGTTCACCCCGTCAGCCTGGCCGTGGTGGCGCGCGATGTAGAGCGCGCAGGCCATGCTCTCCCACACCGTCACATCGCCTTCGGGCCGGTGGTCGACGAGGACCGGAATGTGGCCATTGGGGTTGATTGCCAGGAACGCCGGCGTGCGCGTGGTGCCGACCTTGTAGTCGGTCTGCACATGCTCGAAATCGAGCCCCAGCTCGGTGGCAGCCCACAGGGGGCGCAACGCGCGCGATGCGATGATGCCGTAGATCGTCAAGGCCATGCCTGCTCCTCGTTCTTCTTGATGAATCGAGCCTGCATTGTGCCAAGCCGGCACCGCGCCGCAGCGGCTGCCTGCAGCAAGACCTGTCGCCGCAGCGTCAGGCGGCGCGGCGGATGAAGTCCAGCACGGCGTCAAGCTGGGCCGGCACGTTGAGCGCCGGCGCGTGGCCGCAATCGGGCACCTCGATCGATTGCAACGGCCCGCGGCGGCCCGGGCCGCAGATCTGCATCTTTGCGGCCGTCTCGGGCAGCACCAGGTCGGACTCGACCCCACGCAACAGCAGTACCGGGATCTCGACCTGCTCGTAGTGGTCCCAGATCAGGTAGTCATCGGGGTGATGCTCGAACTGCTGCACCATGGCCGGGTCGTAATGCGGCGTCACACGGCCATTGGGCAAGCGGCGGGTGGACGTCTCCGTCAGGCGGCGCCACTGCGCGTCGCTGAGCCAGCCGTAGGGTTTGTAGGCCTGGCGGAAAAAGGCCTCCAGCTCACGCACGGTCTCGAACGCCGGCGGGTTGCCGGCATAAGCGCGGATGCGGTTGATGGCCGCCGCCGCCAGCTCGGGCGCGTTGTCGTTGAGCACCAAGCTGCGGATGCGTGCCTTGAGCTGCGGCTGGAACAGGCCCGAGGCGCACACCGTGCCGATGGCCCCGCCCATGGAGGTACCGACCCAGTGCGCGCGCTCGATCTTCAGCTGATCGAACAGCGCAGCCGCCAGACGCGCGTAGAACGCCAGGCAATACTCCTGCAGCGGCAACGGGCTCCACTGGCTCAAGCCGCGGCCCAGCGTGTCGGGGCAGATCACGCGGTAGCCGTGGGCACTGAGGTGCTCGGCCAGTTCGTCCATGTCGCGCCCGGTGCGCGCCAGGCCATGCCAGGCGATGACCGGCTCCGCATCCGGCGCGCCCCACGCCATGTAATGGATTTCGCGACCGGCCAGGGTCAGGTAATTCGACGTGGGGTTCATCGTGCGCCTCCTTGGGCGACGGCAGCGCGCAGGCGCCCGACCACCCCCGTGGGAAAGTAATAGACCGACAGCACGAACAGCAGGCCGAGCCAGAGCAGCCAGCGGTCGGGCGACAGCAGGGCCGACAGCTGCGGCACGGCAGATGCGGCCTCGCTGGCCAAACGCAGCAGGTCCTGCAGATAACTTTGCGCCACCACGAACAGCGCCGCACCGAGAGCCGAGCCGTAGATCGTGCCCATGCCGCCAATGACCACGATCAGCAGCACGTCCATCATGATCTCGAACGAGAGCGAGGTGTCGGGCCCGTTGTAGCGCAGCCAGAGCGCCAGCATGGCACCGGCCAGGCAGGCGAACAGCGCCGACAGCACGCTGGACAATGTGCGGTACACCACCACGCGGTAGCCAATGGCCTCGGCACGGAACTCGTTCTCACGGATGGCCTGCAGCACGCGGCCGAACGGCGAATTGACAATGCGCAGTAGCGCCAGCAGCAGCAGCAGCGCGGCCACGAACAGCAGGTAGTAGCAGATCAGCCGGCCGTCGAGCATGACGCCCAGCACCGGCTCCTCGAACAGCTCAAAGCTGGGCGACAGCCACTCCGGCAGCTTGAAGCTCAGCCCGTCCTCACCGCCGGTGAACTCCGACAGCTGCGAGGCCAGGGTCTGGAAGGCCGAGGCCACCGCCAGCGTGATCATGGCAAAGAAGATGGCACGCACGCGCAGCGAAAACAGGCCGATGGCCAGCGCCAGCAGCAGCGACAGCAGCAGCGCCGCGACCAGCCCCACGCCCAGCGCGCCCCAAGTGGGCCCCAGCAGGGTACTGGCGATGGCGATGCCATAGGCGCCGATGCCGAAGAACATGGTATGCGCGAAGCTGACGATGCCGGTGTAACCCAGCAGCAGGTCGAAGCTGGCCACCAGCACGACGAAGATCAGCACCTTGGCCGCGACATTGAGCGCCTTCACGCCCGGCGCGATGAAGGGCGCAGCCGCCAGCGCCAGCAGCAGCAGGACCAGCAGCACCGCCAGCACGCGGCTGCGCGGCAGGTCGTTGGAAATGAGGCGAGCAAACATCTCTTCCTCTCCTTAACGGTTCGCGACCGGGTACACGCCTTGCGGCCGCCAGAGCAGGATGGCAACCATCAGCGCGATGTTGGAAAACAGCGCCACCTTCGGCAGCAGAAAGCCGGTGTAGTTGGCCATCAGCCCGACCAGCAGCGAACCGATCAAGGCGCCGCCAGTGGAACCCAGGCCGCCGATGATGATGACGATGAAGATCAGCACATTGACCTGCGCGCCCATCTGCGGCACCACGTTCTGCTGGTACAGGCCCCACATCACGCCGCCCAGGCCGGCCAGCGCGCTGCCCATGACGAAGACACCAACAAACAGGCGGCGGATGCGGTAACCCAGTGCCTCGACCATCTCGCGGTCCTGCACGCCGGCGCGGATCAGCAGGCCGATCTTGGTGCGCGACAGCGTCCAGGCCTGCACGGCAAACACCGCCAGCCCCACCACCACCGCAATCACGCGGTATTTCTCGATCGAAGCCTCGCCCAGCGCCAAGGCGCCGCGCATGCCCTCGGGCAGCGGCAGCGGAATCTGCAGCGGGCCCCAGATCACCTTGATCAACTCTTCACCAATGATCATGCCGCCCATGGTGATGAGAATCTGCTTGAGGTGCTGGCCGTAGACCGGCCGCACGATGAAGCGCTCAAACGCCAGGCCGAGCGCGCCGGCCACCGCCATCGCCACCAGCATGGCCGGCAGCACCGCCAGCAGGTTGCGCCACAGCTCGGTCGAGCCAGTCCAGTCGCCCATGACACCCAGCACACTGGTGGCCACAAAGGCACCGAGCGCGATGAAGACACCGTGGCCGAAGTTGAGCACATCCATCAGGCCGAACACCAGTGTCAGACCGGAGGCGATGATGAAGACGATCATGCCCATGGCCAGCCCCGCCACCGTCAATGTGAGCCAGGTCGAGCCGGAGCCGATCAACGGCAAGGCAGCCAGCGCCAACAAGGGCACCAGCAGCAAGGGCTTGTAATCGAAATCCTTGGTCATAACGCCAACCCCAGCAGCGACTGCTGCAATACCTCGTCCTCGGCCAGCGCCTGCATGGCGCCGGCATGCACCACGCGGCCGTCGTCCATCACGGCGACGCGGTCACCCAGGCGTTTGGCGAAATTGATGTTCTGCTCCACCAGCAGGATGGTCACGCCGCTGGCCTTGAGCTGCTGAAAGGCCGTGATCATGTTGTCGATCATCACCGGCGCCAGCCCTTTGCTGGGTTCGTCAACGATCAGCAGGCGGCGCGGCTCGACGATGGCGCGCGACACCGCCAGCATCTGCTTCTGCCCGCCCGAGAGCTTGCCGGCCGGATGGTTCCAGAACTTCTCCACCGCCGGAAAGAGCTTGAAGATCCACTGCAGGCGTTCCTCGTCCATGTCGCGGGCGTGCTTGGCCTGGCGTGCGGCCAGCAGCATGTTCTCTTTCACCGTGAGGTCGGCGAAGATGCCCATGTTCTCCGGCACGTAAGCGATGTCCAGCGCAGCGATGGCCGGTGTGTGCCGACGCGTGATGTCCTGCCCGTTGAAGGTGATACGACCCTGCGAGGCCTGCCACAGGCCCATGATGGTGCGCAGCGTGGTGGTCTTGCCGGCACCGTTACGGCCCAGCAGCATGGTGAGCTGGCCGCGCGGCACAACCAGGTCCACACCATGCAGGATGTGGTACGCGCCGATGTGGGTGTGCACGCCTTCGAGCGTCAACAACATATCGCTCATTCGATAACCTCCTTGGCCACGCCGAGGTAAGCCTCTTGCACCACCGGCGAAGCAATCACGGCCGCTGGCTCACCATCCGCGACCAGCGTGCCGTTGTGCAGCACGATGATGCGGTCGGCCAGTTCGCGCACCACGTCCATCTTGTGCTCCACCAGCAGAATGGTCTTGGACTTGTCTTGCTTGAGCGCACGGATCAGGTTCAGGATCACCGGCGCTTCGTCGTGGCTCATGCCGGCGGTCGGTTCATCAAACATGTAGACCTGCGGGTCGAGCGCCATCAGCAACGCCACTTCCAGCTTGCGCTGGTCGCCATGCGGCAGGCTGGCCACCGGCGCATCCTGCTGCCGCGCCATGGCCACCGACGCCAAAATTTCGTGCGCCCGCTCGGTCAGCCGTGCGTGATCGCTCCAGATGCTCCACAGGTTCAAACCGCGACGGTGCGGCCCCTCCAGCGTGGCCTGCACTGCCAGCCGGATGTTCTCCAGCACGCTCAGATTCGGGAACAGGTTGGTCAATTGAAAGGCCCGCCCCAGGCCGGCACGCGTACGCGCCGAAGCCGGCAGACCGGAGAGATCGCGCCCATTGAGCGACACCGTCCCGGCCGTGGCTTGGAGCTGCCCCGAGATCAGGTTGAAGTAAGTGGTCTTGCCGGCCCCGTTGGGGCCGACGATGGCCGTCAGCGTGCCCGGCGCAAAGGCGCACGAGACGGCATTGACCGCCACGTGCCCGCCGAAGCGGATCGTGAGATCCCGAGTTTCAAGCATTTGAAGAATCGAAAAGGAATTGAGGGAGCGGCGTAGCGAGCGCGCCGAGGGCAAGGCGCACAGCGCGCAGAAACCGGAACGTACTTGCGGTACGTGAGGATTTCGAGCACTGCGCAACGCCGCCATCGGCGCGCGCAGTAGCCGAGCACTCAATTACCGTTTGTTGCGGATGGGGATGGCCATTTCTTCCGCCTTGATCTCGCGCACGAGTTCAGGCACGCCCCAGGCAAAGGCCGGGTCCACCTTGATCTTGAAGTGGTACATGCTCTGCATGGCCTGGTGGTCTTCCTTGCGGAAAGTCATCTTGCCCTTGGGCGTGTCGAAGCTCATGCCTTCCATGGCGGCGATCAGCTTGTTGCTGGCGGTCTCGCCATAGGTCTTCTTCAGCGCCGTGACCACGGCCATGGCGGCACTGAAACCGCCGGCGGTGAAGAAGTCCGGCGGTGCCTTGAACAGCTTGTAGTGCTGGGACACCATCGCCTCGTTGACCGGGTTCTTCGGAATGCCGAAGTAGTAGTAGGCCGCGCCCTCCATGCCGGGGAACTGCTTGTAGGCCGTCATGGCCGGCAGGATGTTCCCCCCGGTGGCGATCTCGATGCCGTGGCGCTTCAGGTCCATGTCGGCGATCTTGAACGGGTTGCCGCCGGCCCAGATGATGAAGATCACCTTGCGACCCGGCAGGCCCTTGAGCTTGTCGATCATGCGCTGGCCACCGGCGGTGAAGTCGGTGGTGGCCGGCGGCAGGTACTCTTCGTGCACCAGCTTGGCTTTCTTCAGCGCTTCCTTGAAGGCCTTGACGCCGTCGCGACCGAAGGCTGAGTCCTGCGCCATGGTGACGATGCTGATGCCTTCCTTGTCCAGCGCCACGGCGTTGGCAATCGCGTCCTGGCTGCTGTTGCGGCCAGTGCGGAAGATGTACTTGTTCCACTTGTCACCGGTGATGGAATCGGCCACGGCCGGCTCCACCAGCAGCACCTTCTTGTACTCCTCGGCTACCGGCAGCATGGCCAGCGCCACGGGCGAAGCGGTGGGGCCGACGGCCAGGTCCACCTTGTCGTCGCCATAGGCGGCGGCCAGCAGGCTCTTGCCGAGGTCGGGCTTGCCCTGGTCGTCCTTCTCGATCACCACGATCTTGCGACCAGCAACCGTCATGGTGCCGCCAGTGGCGTAGTCCAGGCCCATCATGAAACCGGTCTGGGTCTGCTTGCCATAGGCTTCCAGTGCGCCGGTCTTGCTGTAGATGTGGGCAATGCGGATCTCCTTGCCCTGCGCGAAAGCCGAACTGGCGAAGAGTGTGGCGGCCATGGTCGCGGTCATCAGACCGGCCCGGGCGACCCAGGTGCGTCGTTGCATGGATGTCTCCTTGTTATGTGTGCGAACAGTGCATCTGAGCACAGATCATGCCAATCGCCAAGTGCTTGATTTGATTGACCTTCCCGAACGGATCAACCCCAAATGCTCAAAATTAATACAAATAAGTGTATTAATTTAATACATTTGTCTAAATATCAGGCAAATGAATCCAGCCGCTCATACAAGGTGGCACGGGAGATTCCCAGTAGTTTCGCTGCAGCCACCTTGTTGCCGCCACTGGCCGCCATGGCCGCGGCAATGGCAGTGCGCTCCAGTTGCGCCACCTGTTCTGCCAGCGGGCGGATCGGCGCCGACGCCGAAGCCTGCTGCGCGCCCTCGGTCAACACGGGTTCCAGCTGTTCAATGCCGGTCTCGCGCAGCACCTTCTCGATCTGTGCCCGGTCAATGCGGTGGGTGTCGCCCAGCATGGCGGCCTGCTCCAGCACATTGCGCAACTCGCGCACATTGCCACGCCAGACCTGGGCTGACAGCAAATCCATGGCGTCTGCTGTCAGTTCAGGCTGCGGCAAACCACTGCGCAAGGCAATGTCTTCCCCCAGCGCCTCGGCCAGGGCCGGGATGTCGGCGCGGCGCTCGCGCAGCGGAGGCACCCGGATCGGCAGCACGTTCAAACGGTAGTACAGGTCCTCACGGAACTTGCCCTCGCGCACCAGGCGCCCGAGGTCACGCGAGGTGGCGGCAATCACCTTGGCATCGAAGCGCATCAGCTGGTTGGAGCCCAGGGGCTCGAACTCCCCTTCCTGCAAGGCGCGCAAGAGCTTGGACTGCAGCCCCAGCGGCATGTCACCAATCTCATCCAGAAACAACGTGCCGCCGTCGGCCAGCTTGAGCTTGCCGTCACGACCCTTGCGCTCGGCACCGGTGTAGGCCCCGGGCGCCACACCGAAGAACTCCGCCTCCAGCAGGGTGTCGGGCACAGCGGCGATGTTGACGCTGACGAACGGCCTGGCCGCACGTGCCGACACCGCATGGATGGCATGCGCCAGCAACTCCTTGCCGGTACCGGTCTCGCCTAACAACAGCACAGTGCTGCTGGACTGCGCGGCACGGCGCGCCAGGCGCTTGACCTCCACCACCGCCGGGCTGGCACCAACGAAACTGGCGAAGGTGTACTTGGCCTGGCGCTGTCCGCTGCGCTGGCTGGCCAGCTCACGGCGGGCATCATCCAGCTCGCGCTGCAGGGCAGCGAACTTGGTAATCAGCGGCTGCAGATTGGTCTCGGGGTGGTCGAACAGCACGATGCCCAGCGCACCGATGACCTCGCCCGAGCTGTCACGCAGCGGAATGCGGCTGACGCCGAAGGTGCCGGCGCGGTTGCTCAGCAGGTCGATCAGGATCGGCTTGCCGCTCTCCAGCACATGGTGCATCTGCGTGTTGTGCACCACGCTGGCCACTGGGTGACCGACAAAATCTTCCACCCGCTCGAACCCGAGTGCCGGCAGGAAACGCTTGTACTGCTCGTTGATCCAGACCACCTTGCCCTGCCGGTCCACCAGCAGCATGCCTTCGCTGGCGTTGGCAAACAGGTCGAACATGGAGCGCGCCGCCAGCTCCAGAATGCTCTGGGCATCACGCGGCAAGGTGTCCGTTTTTTCCATGCGCCAATGGTACAGTGGACCTCATGACGGCCGCATGAAGGCCCGCCGTCGCAAGCTGACATGGAACAACTGCGCATCGACAAATGGCTCTGGGCTGCCCGCTTCTACAAGACGCGTTCGCTGGCCTGCGAGGAAATCGGCAAAGGCCGCGTGCTGGTCAATGAACAGGTGGCCAAGCCGTCACGCGAGGTGCGCGCCGGCGATCTCGTCGCCATGCGTCAGGGCCCTGTCACGCGCACGGTGCGGGTCTTGGGCATCAGCAACCAGCGCGGTCCGGCACCCGTGGCGCAGCAGCTCTACGAGGAAACCGAAGCCAGCCGGCTGGCGCGTGAGCAGGCAGCCGAACAGCGCCGCCTGGCCGCCGAGCCGGCGCTGAGCATCGAACACGGCCGCCCCACCAAGCGCGATCGACGCCAGATGGAAAACACCTGGGATGCACGCTGGAGCGCATCGATCGAGTAACGCGACGGGTACCGCCGTTCACTCGTGACTGACGCGGTTCTTGCCGTCCACCTTGCTGCGGTAGAGCGCGCGGTCGGCGCGGCCGACGGCCGTACTCAGCGGCTCACCGCGTTCCAGTTGCGTCACGCCGAACGACAAGGTACAGAAGATCTCGCCGGAAGAAAAGACGATCGGTGTGCGTTCCACCGCCTGGCGGAAGCGCTCGGCCACGGCCAGGGCTTCCGCGGCATCAACGTCCGGCATCAGCAGGATGAACTCCTCGCCGCCCCAGCGCGCCAGCGTGTCCATCGCGCGCGCACCCTGCTTGAGCGTGCGGGCCACCGAGATCAGCACCTGGTCGCCGGTCTCATGACCATAGGTGTCGTTGATCGTCTTGAAAAAATCGATGTCCATCATGAGCAGGCAGGCGCGGCTGCCGGTGCGCTGGCAGCGGATCAGCTCCTGCTCCGCCACCAGCTGGAAGTGGCGCCGGTTGTACAGGCCGGTCAGGGCATCCTGCGTGGCCTGGGCATGCAAGGAGCGCTCGGCCTGAAAGATCTTGCGCCGGTAATAGAGCGACAGCGACGAGAACATGGAGATGAAGATCGTGATGTTCAGCCACTTCAGCGCCACCAAGGCGCTGGCTGACAACGGTGCCAGCGGTCCCAAGCCGCGCGACAGGAAATCCAGTGTGACCAGAAAAACCAGCAGAGCGACGACAAACGCGAGCGACTGACGACGCGAGTTGGTCAGGATGACCGAGGGGATGAACATCAGCAGCAGATAGTGAAAACCGCTGTCCCAGCCGGTCATCAGTGTGCCGATCACGGCATGCACAAACGCCTCCAGCCAGATCAGCAAGGCGCAGCCGTGCAGTTTCTGCCGCCTGGCCAGCCGGTAGGCCGCCGCATACATGGCCACGCTGAGCACATTGATCCAGGCCAGCCAAGGCGAATCAACCACCAGAAAGAACAGGAAATAGATGCAGTCGACCCCGGCGGCCAGCAAGGCCACGCGCGCCATGGAGGCGGCAATCGCAGCCTGGGCCGACGGGCTGTACAAAGACTTGGGGGAAGGAATGGCGGGTGATGTCACCGGGCGATTCTAGCGGCGCCCCGTGCGTGGAATCCCCAAAACAAAGCCCCGCACGAGGCGGGGCTTGTTATTGGCGGAAACGGAGGGATTCGAACCCTCGATGAGGCTCTACACCCCATACTCCCTTAGCAGGGGAGCACCTTCGGCCACTCGGTCACGTTTCCTAAAGTCAGGCGAGATTATCGCACGACTTCAATGCAATTTCACGCCTTCGGCTGATCCAGATCGAATGCCTTATGCAGCGCACGCACGGCCAGCTCCATGTACTTCTCGTCGATCACCACAGAAGTCTTGATTTCGCTGGTGGAAATCATCTGGATGTTGATGCCCTCTTCGCTCAGGCAGCGGAACATCTTGCTGGCGATGCCGACGTGGCTGCGCATGCCGATGCCGACGATCGACACCTTGCAGATCTTGGTGTCGCCCAGAACGTCCTGTGCACCGAGGCTCGGCACCACCTTGTCCTTGAGCAGGTCGATCGCACGCGCATAGTCGTTGCGGTTGACGGTGAAGCTGAAGTCGGTCTTGCCATCCTTGCTGATGTTCTGGATGATCATGTCAACTTCGATGTTGGCATCGGCCACGGCGCCCAGAATCTGGTACGCGATGCCCGGCTTGTCGGGCACGCCGACCACGGAAATCTTGGCTTCGTCGCGGTTGAATGCAATGCCGGAAACAATGGCTTGTTCCATTTTTTCGTCTTCCTCAAAAGTGATCAACGTGCCAGACTTGGCTTCCTCAGCGAGGTCAATATCCCAGGGCGTGAAGCTGGAGAGCACGCGCAGCGGCACCTTGTACTTGCCGGCAAACTCGACCGAGCGGATCTGCAGCACCTTGGAGCCCATGGAGGCCATCTCCAGCATCTCCTCGAAGCTCACGGTCTGCAGGCGGCGCGCTTCCGGCACCACGCGCGGGTCGGTGGTGTAGACGCCGTCCACGTCGGTGTAGATCAGGCACTCGTCAGCCTTCATGGCCGCGGCCACGGCCACGGCAGAGGTGTCAGAACCACCCCGACCCAGCGTGGTGATGTTGCCCTGCTCGTCGATACCCTGGAAGCCGGTGACGATCACCACCCGTCCGGCGGCCAGATCGGCGCGCACGCGCTTGTCGTCAATCGATTCGATGCGCGCCTTGGTGTAGGCGCTGTTGGTCATGATCGGCACCTGCCAGCCCGCGTAGCTGACCGACTCCATGCCTTCGGCCTGCAATGCAATCGCCAGCAAGGCACTCGAGGCCTGCTCGCCGGTGGCGGCCAGCATGTCGAGTTCGCGGTTGGTGGCATCGGACGCCTTGGCGGGTGCCAGCTCCTTGGCCAGGCCCAGCAGGCGGTTGGTCTCGCCGCTCATGGCCGAGGGCACCACCACCATCTGGTGGCCGGCGCGCGCCCATTTGGCGACGCGTTTGGCGACATTGCGAATGCGCTCGGTAGAGCCCATCGACGTGCCGCCGTATTTGTGAACGATCAATGCCATTGAATTAGTCGGATTGGTGGCTTGGCCTGCGCAGCGCGCTGCGGCTCGCCGGTGTCAACACAAGTGTGCGCCCTGCTCCGGTGACGCACCTGCGAGCAAAACCTAGGGATTGTACCAAGTCAGCACTGCGCCCTGCCGCTCGACAAAGCCAGCGCCGACCTTGAGGCGGATGCGGTGGCCGCGCGTGGTGCAGGCGACCACCTGGTCCAGCAGCTCCTGCAGCTGGGCGGCACTGGGCACCGTCCCATGCGCGCTACGCAACCAGTGGCGCAGCACATTGGCCTGGCGCGCCCGGCTCAAGGCCTGCAGGCGGGCAATCTGCGGCGGCAGACCAATCTGTGCGAGGTCGTCGTGCGCCAGCTCGTTCAGCAGTCGCTGCGCTTCGGCGGCATGGGCCGCACTGCGGGCGAAGGTGTCGCGGAACTGCGGAAAGGTGTCGGCCAGAGCCGGCAGCAGGCGCGCGCGGATGCGGTTGCGCGTGAACTGTTCGTCGACATTGGTCGGGTCTTCGACCCAGGCCACGCCGCGCTCGCGCAGCCAGTGGCGCAGCTCGGCCCCGGGCACATCAAGCAGCGGCCGAAAATAGTGAAGGCCATCGCGCACCCACTCGGCCGGCATGGCACTCAGGCCCGGCAGACCGGCGCCGCGGCTCAGCGCCAAAAGCAAGGTCTCGACCTGGTCATCCGCCTGCTGCGCAACCGCTATGTTTTTAATAGCGCCTGGCGCAATATTTTCCTGGGCCAGGGCCCGAAAAGCCTCGTAACGTGCGTGGCGCGCTGCCGCCTCCGGACTCTCCCCTGGGGCATGGCGCGCATCGACCCGGCTCACCCGCAATGGCACGCCCAGGCGCGCGCAGAACTCGCGGCCGTGCTGCACGAAGGTGTCGGCCGCCGCCTGCAGCCCGTGGTGGACGTGGAAGGCGCAGACCTGGCCCGGCCACTTCTCGGCACAGGCCAGCAGCAGCGCGGTGGAGTCGGCGCCGCCGCTGTAGGCCACCGCCAGCGGCAACCCGGGCGCAAACTCGCCCATGGCTTGCGCCAGCGTCTTGCTCATGGGATGCCCCCCGCTCCACGCACGATGGTGCGCGACAGGCCGGCCGTCTTACTTGCCGCTGGTCTTGGTGTCGGTGAAACGGCCATAGCTCTGCAGGCGCTCGTAGCGACGCTCCAGCAGTTCCTTGACCTTGAGGTCGGCGACCTGACGGTAGGCCTCGCCCAGGGCGCGCTTGAGGAAAGCCGCCATCTGCTTGTGGTCGCGGTGCGCGCCACCAACCGGCTCGTTGACGATCTTGTCGATCAGCCCCATGGCCTTGAGGCGGTGGGCGGTGATGCCCAGGGCTTCGGCGGCTTCCTGCGCCTTGTCGGCGGTCTTCCACAGGATGGAGGCACAGCCTTCGGGGCTGATGACGGAATAGACCGAGTACTGCAGCATCAGCACCTGGTCGCCCACCGAAATGGCCAGCGCACCGCCGGAGCCGCCTTCGCCGATGATGGTGGTGATGATCGGCACTTCCAGCTGCGCCATCTCGAAGATGTTGCGGCCGATGGCTTCGGACTGGCCGCGTTCCTCGGCGTCGATGCCGGGGTAGGCGCCAGGGGTGTCCACGAAGGTGAACACCGGCAGCTTGAATTTTTCGGCTGTTTTCATCAGGCGCAGCGCCTTGCGGTAGCCCTCCGGCTTGCTCATGCCGAAGTTGCGCATGCCGCGCTCCTTGGTGTCGCGCCCCTTTTGCTGGCCGAGCACCATGCAGGCGTTGCCGTTGAAACGGGCCAGGCCGCCGACGATGCTCAGGTCGTCGGCAAAATGGCGGTCGCCGTGCAACTCAACGAAATCGGTGAACAGCTCATTGACGTAATCCAGCGTGTAGGGACGCTCGGGATGGCGCGCGATCTTGGTGATCTGCCAGGGCGTCAGGTTGCTGTAGACATCCTTGGTCAGTTGCTGGCTCTTCTTGCTCAGCTGGTCGATTTCTTCGGTGATGTCCACCGCCGACTCGTTCTGCACGTAGCGCAGTTCTTCAATCTTGGCTTCGAGTTCGGCAATCGGTTGCTCGAAATCGAGGAATGTTTTTTTCGCCATCGACTAACTCCTTGTTCTCTGCGTTGGCACCTCAGGCGGATCGCCTGCCACGGGGCAGGCGCCGGTCAGGCCAACGGCTAATACTCCACCGGCACGGGGTCGAGGGAGCGCCAAATATACCAAGTTGCCACGCTGCAATAAGGCGCCCAGGCCGCGGCCACTTCGCGCGCATCACTGCGGCTGACGGATTCACCGGAAAAATAGTTGCGGCTGATGCCGTTGATCAGGCCCACATCATCCAGCGGCAGCACATTGGGCCGCATCAGATGAAAGATCAGGAACATCTCGGCCGTCCAGCGGCCAATGCCGCGGATGTCCACCAGCTCGGCAATGATGGCCTCGTCGTCCATGCCCTCCCAGTCGGCCACCTGCACCAGCTTGTTGTCGAAGTGCAGCGCCAGGTCCACCAGGTACTCGACCTTGCGCACGCTCAAGCCGGCGGCACGCATGTCATCGACCTTGAGCTTGAGCACATTGGCCGGCGTCATCTTTTTCGGCAACGCAACAAAGCGCTCCCACACCGTCTGTGCCGCCTTGACCGAGATCTGCTGGCCCACGATGCTGCGCGCCAGCGTGGTGAAGGCGTCGCCCCGGGTCTGCAGGCAGGCGTCGCCATGCTGCGGGATGAGCCGCTTCATCACCCGATCCTTCTTCATCAGGTGCTTGCAGGCCTCATCCCAGTAGTCGGGCGTGAAGATCTTGGGCGCTATGCTTTTGGTCGCGGGCACATCACGCCTTTCGGGATTGGACGAAAAAAACCATCATGCCAGCCTTCACTGCGCCACCTCCCAGGTGGTGCCGGTGGACGAGTCCTTCAGGACAATGCCTTGCGCCAGCAGTTCGTTGCGAACGCGGTCGGCCTCGGCAAAGTTCCTCGCCTGTTTGGCTGCCGCCCGCTGCTCAATCATTTTCTGAATTCGTTTCGTACTCAAACGATTTTGAGTTGAACCTTTGATTCGTGACTTAGCTTCAGCTCGCCCTTGCAGCCAATCAATTGGCTTTCTTTGTAGCAACCCTAGAACTTTCCCCAAAGTGAGAAGAATCCTCACTTCCTCTCGCAATGCACACCATGACAACCACTGACTACCCTCTAAATCCTCATACTTGGAGTACGTTGTTTTCAGGGCCGTGCAATGTGAATTTATCGAACTCGCTACACCAAACAAAACTGAGATTGCTTCAGGAGTCCCGAAATCCTCGTCCATTGCTTCTTTAAAGCGAACAACCCAAGAACTCCTAGCAGGAAGAGTTTTGAAATCAGCCGCTTTAACGTTTGATCCAACTTGATGTCGAATGATGTCTTGAGCTTCTGCCAGGGCGGTGTAAAGGCGTTTTAACGAAGCACGCGCATCATCAAGGTGCGCGTCGCTGTAGTTCAGCGGGCTGCGGTAGTGCGCACGGATGATGAAAAAGCGCACCGTCTCCGGGTCGTACTTGGCCAGGATTTCGCGGATGGTGAAGAAGTTGCCCAGCGACTTGGACATCTTCTCGTTGTCCACCCGCACGAAACCGTTGTGCATCCAGACATTGGCCAGCGGCTTGCCGGTGGCGCCCTCGCTCTGGGCAATCTCGTTCTCGTGGTGCGGGAACTGCAGGTCGGCACCGCCGCCGTGGATGTCGAAGCTCTCGCCCAGCATCTCGCAGCTCATGGCCGAGCATTCGATGTGCCAGCCCGGGCGGCCAAGGCCGTAGGCGCTGTCCCACTTGGCCTCAGCCGGCTCGGCTGGTTTGGCCGACTTCCACAGAACGAAGTCGAGCGGATCCTCCTTGCCGTCCAGTACCGCCACACGCTCGCCGGCACGCAACTCGTCCAGCGATTTTCCCGACAGCTTGCCGTAGCCGGGGAACTTGCGCACCGCGTAGTTCACATCGCCATTGCCGGCGCGGTAGGCTAGGCCTTTTTGCTCCAGCGTGCCGATGAGCTGCAGCATCTGCGGCACGTAGTCGGTGGCACGCGGCTCATGCGTCGGGCGCTCGATGCCCAGCGCATCGGCGTCCTGGTGCAGCGCGTCGACCATGCGGTCGGTCAGCGAACGGATGGTCTCACCGTTCTCCAGCGCGCGCTTGATGATCTTGTCGTCGATGTCGGTGACGTTGCGCACGTAGGTCACCCGATAGCCGTTGGATTTCAGCCAGCGCTGCACCACGTCGAACGCCACCATGGCACGCGCATGGCCCAGGTGGCACAGGTCGTAGACCGTCATGCCGCAGACGTACATGCGGACATGGCCGGGCTCGATCGGGGTAAAAGGTTCCAGAGCACGCGACAGCGTGTTGTATATGCGCAAACTCATGAATATTTCTAAAGCGGGCCAAACGACCGGCGCAACCGGTCGGAAACGTTGGCGAGGCTACAATCCAGCGCAGTATAAAGCCCCGCGATTTGTCATCCGACACGGGCTTGCACCCATCCAAGATTTATGAAGCACGGTAGCGCCAAAATTTCTCACCTCCTCCGGCTGCTTGCATTGGCAGGCAGTCTGGCCCTCCCGTCCGTGCATGCTGATGAGTACAGCGACGTCAACAAGCTGGTCGCTGCCGGCAAGCTGGCCGAAGCCCAGACCAAGGCCGATCAGCACCTCGCCGCCAAGCCGCGCGACCCGCAGATGCGGTTCATCAAGGGGGTGATCCAGCGCGAGACCGGCAAGACCAATGACGCCATCGCCACCTTCACCAAGCTGACCGAAGACTACCCCGAGCTGCCCGAGCCCTACAACAACCTGGCCGTGCTCTATGCGGGCCAGGGCCAGTACGACAAGGCGCGTGCCGCGCTGGAGATGGCGATCCGCACCAACCCAAGCTACTCGACCGCGCACGAGAACCTGGGTGACGTCTATGCCAAACTGGCCAGCCAGGCCTACAACAAGGCCCTGCAACTCGACAGCGGCGGTGCCACGGCCCAGCCCAAGCTGGCCCTGATCCGCGAACTGTTCGACCCTGCCGCCAAGGGCCAGCGCCCCGCCACCCCAGCC
>NSIV01000004.1 GCA_002633085.1 Curvibacter sp. PD_MW3 | reverse complement strand
CGGGGGATTCCATCCAGACAGGGCCGGCACTTTCGCTCAAGCGTGTGGCTGCCGGGGCGGGGGTGTCCTGCGCAATGACTTTCAGCGAGTCATGACGACGGCGCAGCATGCGCTCACGCACATAGTCCTGGAAGGACAGCGTGCTCATGGCCAGTTGCTCGGCATCCTCTTCGACCTGCGACTGCGTCGTCGGGGCGGTGTTTTTCGCGGGCTTGGACGCCGTGGCTGCCCGCTTCGGCGCGGCTGCAGGTTTGTTGGCGGCAGCTTGGGGCTGATCCAGCGAGTTCAGGGTGTCTTCAGCGGTCGCCAGAACCTCCACGCCCGTGGCGGTGGGACGGTTCGAGAGGATCAGGGTTCCTTCGCCAAAAGCCATGCGCGCTTTGGCGAGCGCTTCGCGTGAGGTCGGGGCGTGAAAGCGTTGAATGTTCATGATGTTGCGCCTCTCAGAATCGGGCCAATACGGATGGTGTGGGTTTCAGGGATCTCGCTGTGTGCCAGAACCTGCAGACGGGGAGCCACGCGGCGCACGAGCCGTGCAATGGCGTTGCGGATGGTGTCCGGCACCAGGAGGCAGGCCGGTACGCCAATTTCTTCCTGTTTGAGTGCCATTTCGGCGGCTGTGCGGCTCAGCATGTCAGCCACGCCGGGGTCGAGCGCCGGCCCGCTGGCATTGCTCAAGGCTTGCACCAGCAGACGCTCCAGCGGCGGATCGATGGCGATGACGTTGAGTTCGCGCGAGGGGCCGTAGATCTGTTGCACGATGGCCGGCGACAGGGCCACCCGCACACGACGTGCCAGCTCGGCCGGATCGGAGGTGATGCCGGCATGCTCGGCGATCGATTCAATGATGGTGCGGATATCGCGGATGTGCACCGACTCTTCGAGCAGCAATTGCAGGATTTTCTGGAAGACGGCAATCGACACCATTTTGGGAACTACTTCTTCGATCAATTTCGGCGCCAGTTTGCTGACATGCTCCACCAGTTGCTGGGTCTCCGTGCGGCTCAGCAATTTGGCCGCATGGACTTGCATTAAGTGTGACAAATGAGTGGCCATCACAGTCTCGGAATCAACCACGGTAAAGCCGGCCATTTGCGCCGCTTCCTTCTGTCGTTCATCGATCCAGTGCGCCGGCAACCCGAACGCCGGGTCGGTGGTGGCGGTGCCCAGCAGCGGCGTGGTGATGCCGCCCGGGTTGATAGCCAGGTACATGCCGGGGAAGGCCTCGCTCTCGCCGACGATGACGCCGCGCAAGGTGATGCGATAGCCACTGGGCTTGAGTTCGAGGTTGTCGCGCACATGCACAGGAGGGGGCAAAAAGCCCACTTCCTGGGCGAACTTGCGGCGCACCCCCTTGATGCGGGTCAGCAGGTCGCCCTGGCGGTTCTTGTCGACCAGCGTGATGAGACGGTAGCCGAGTTCCAAGCCCAGCTGGTCCACCGGTTGCAGATCGTCCCAGCTGGCTTCGCCGTCGTGGGCGACCGCTGGTTTTTCCTCTTTCGGTTCCGGCTCTGGCGGTTTGTGGGCCAGCACCCAGGCCATGTAGCCGAGAATGGCGGCGATCATCAGGAACACGACATGCGGCATGCCGGGGATGATGCCCAGAATGCCCATGATGGTGGCCGTGATGCCGAGCACGCGCGGCGAAACGAACATCTGGCTCATGATCTGACGTCCCAGGTCGTGCTCTTTGCCCACGCGAGACACCACCATGGCGGCCGCCACGGAGATCAGCAGGCCGGGGATCTGGGCCACCAGGGCATCACCGACGGCGAGCAGGATGTAGCTGTCGGCGGCTTGGCTGATGCTCAGACCGTGCTGGGCCATGCCGACAATGAGTCCGCCGATGATGTTGATGAACAGGATCAGGATGCCGGCAACGGCATCGCCACGAACGAACTTGGAGGCACCGTCCATGGAGCCGAAGAAATCAGCCTCTTCGGCCACTTCAGCGCGCCGGCGCTTGGCTTCCTTCTCGTCGATGGTGCCGGCGCTGAGGTCGGCGTCAACCGCCATCTGTTTGCCAGGCATGGCGTCCAGCGCAAAACGCGCCGAGACCTCGGCAATACGCTCGGCGCCCTTGGTGACCACCACGAAGTTGATGACCACCAGAATGGCGAACACGATCAGACCGACGGCAAAGTTGCCGCCGATCAGGAAGTGGCCGAAGGCTTCAATCACAGCACCCGCGGCACCGGCACCGGTGTGGCCTTCCAGCAGCACCACCCGGGTGGAGGCCACGTTGAGCGACAGCCGCATCAGGGTGGTGAGCAGCAGGACCGACGGAAAGGCGGCAAAGTCGAGCGGGCGCAGCATGTACGCGGCAACCATCATGACCATCAGGGCGACGGAGATGTTGATGGTGAAAAACACATCCAGCAACCAGGCCGGCAGCGGCAGGACCATCATGGCCAGGATGGCGACGACCAGCATGGGGGCAGCGACGCCTTGCAGCATCGACGCGTTGCTGCCAAACCAATTCTGCAGTGTTTTGAATTGCGGGTTCATGATGCGGTGACGGGCTGTTTGGCCAGGGGGTCAAGTTCGGGTGGAACGAAGGGCGCAGGCACTTCATCCGGCATGGGGCCTTCACCGCGCATGGCGGCTTTGAGGCGGTAAACATAGGCCAGCACCTGTGCCACGGCGGCGTACAGGGTGGCGGGAATGTTTTCATCCAGCTCGGCGTTGGCGTACAAGGCGCGTGCCAGCGGTGGCGACTGCAGTACCGGGATATCGTGGGCCTTGGCGATGTCGCGGATCTTCATGGCCAGCAGATCCGCACCTTTGGAGATGACACGTGGTGCCCCCATGGTGGCTTCGTCGTACTGGATGGCCACGGCATAGTGGGTCGGGTTCATGACCACAAAATCAGCCTTGGGAACGGCACGAATGCTGCCACGCTGCGCCATCTCTCTTTGTTTGGCGCGCATCTTGCCCTTCATTTGCGGGTTGCCGTCCGACTCCTTGTGTTCGTCCTTCACCTCCTGGAGCGACATCTTGAGCTGCGACTTGTGCAGGAAGCTTTGCAGTGGCAGGTCGATCATGGCTACAACCAGGATCACCAGCAGCAGCAGCCCCATGCCGGTGGACAGCCAGTCCATCAGGTGACGCAGCGCTGCGCTGGAGGGCTGCAGGATGAGGGAGGCAATGGTGCCGATGCTGGATTTCAGGAAGGTGGCGGCAATGACGATCAAAATCAGCGAAACAACCGTCATCTTCACGACTTCAGCCAGTTTTTTCTTCGAGAACAGGCCGGAAATGCCTTTGAGTGGACTGAGGCGGCTCAGGTCGGGCATGACGGGCTTGAGGCTGGCGACCCAGCCGCCGGCTGTGACGGCGCTAAGGATGATGGCCGCGATGATGATGGCTGCGAAGACGACACTGCCCATGAGCCCGGCCAACACCATGTCCTGCAGGCGGGTGAGCATGGTGTCAGGGTGCAGGACCGTGGAAGCGTCGAAGGAGAGCTGCTGGCTGAGGCCCAGCTTGAGACGTTCGAACAGGAGGGGCGACAGCGTCATCACGGCCGCGGCACCGGCCCCCAGAACGGCCAGATGCGTCAGGTCGGTCGAGCGCGCAACCTGGCCCTCGGAGCGAGCTTTTTGCAGCTTGCGTTCCGAGGCGGGAAGATTGCGATCCTGACTGCTCGATGTCATGGTGGTGGGACGTTGAAGTTCCCACCATTGTCGTTATCGACTCGGCAAACTAAAGGTCAAAAAGAGGGGGTTTGGCCAGCTACTTTCCGTTTGGAGGCTGGCCAGTTGGCTGGATTAAAAACCGAGGCTGGCAAGCAGGTCGTCGACTTCGGATTGGCTGGTGACCACTTCGGTATTGCCTTCGGGGTTGATGACTGGTCCTTGCAGGACAGGATGGCCTTCTACCGAGGGTGTCGACGGCTTGGTGACCACCGTCTGGGGTGGTGCTGTCTGGATCAACAAACTCACCAACTGATCTTCAATGGTCGTGGCCAGGTTGACGACGCGGGCGATGACCTGCCCCGTGAGGTCATGGAAATCCTGCGCCATCATGATTTCGGTCAGGTGCTGGTCAATTTCCTTGCTGGACTGCTCCATGTCCGTCAGGAAATTCATGATGTGGCCTTTGGCCACTGCGGCGACTGGATCCTGCACCATCAGTGCCTTGACGCGAAGGGTCTCGGCTGCGATGTAATCGTGCTGGTTCTTGGCCTGGTCGACCCGGTTCAGGACTTTTTCCGCTGCCTCGCCAGTCAATTTTGCGATATAGGACAAGCGGCTTTTGGCGTCTGGCAATTCCTCGGCACTGCCGCGGAGCTTTTCGGCCATGCCCAATTCACGCAGCGTATCGTGCAACTGACGTGTCAGTTGGCCGATCTTATGGTGGACATCGGAATTCTCGGCTTCACCGGCACCTTGGGGGGCGTCGCTGGTTTCCATGGTTACTGCAATCCCGTTTTCTTGAGAATGTGGATCAGCTTGTCTTCCAGGGTTGCTTTGGTGAACGGCTTGACGATATAGCCGGCAGCACCTTGCTGGGCTGCCAGCACGATGTCTTCTTTACGTGCCTCAGCGGTGACCATGAGAACCGGGATGTGCTTCAGCTTGTCATCCTTCTTGATCTCGGCCAGCAACTGGAAGCCGTTCATGTTCGGCATGTTGATATCGCTGACAACGAAGTCGAAATTACCGTTGCGCAACTTTTGCAGGGCAACAACACCGTCTTCGGCCTCATCGGCTTCACTGAATCCGCTCTCTTTGAGCAGATTGCGGACAATTCGCCGCATGGTGGAAAAGTCGTCGACAACTAAAAATCGGAGCGGATTGGCCATAAGTGACCCTTTCAATGGCGTTTAGCCTGATTATCGCAAGGATGGACGGTTTTGATGATGCACGGATTTGTCATCTTGTGGCAGTTTCCCCGGCATCGGTGTTGGACAGGGATGATACCGGCGTGCGGCCAGTGCCTAGAAGGCGCTCTTCGGCTTCACGGGTCATGACAATGATACTGATTCTGCGGTTGACTGGGCTCAGCGGCTGATCCGGCTCCAGCAGGATGCTGGAAGCCAGGCCGACCACACGAGCTACCTTGTCGTCCGGCATGCCGGCAGCCACCAGTTCCCGGCGCGAGGCGTTGGCGCGATCAGCCGACAGCTCCCAGTTGCTGTAGCCGCGTTCGCCGCTGCCGTAAGGGGCCCGGTCGGTGTGGCCGTCCAGGCTGATCTTGTTCTCGACGCCACTGAGCGCCGTGCCGATTTCCCGCAGGATGTCGCGCATGTAGGGTTTCACCACAGCGCTGCCGGTATCGAACATCGGGCGTTTCTGGTCATCGACGATCTGGATTTGCAGCCCGTCGGGGGTGGTTTGCAGCCGGATCTGGGAGCTGAACTCGGCCAGCCTCGGGTTGTTGGAGATGATGCCGCTGATCTTGGCACTCAAGGCGGCCATTTTTTTTGCATCCTGCTTGGCCGCTTCGGCCCGAATAGCCTCTTGCTCCTTCTTTTTCTGCGCCAGTTCCTTGCTGTCGCCTTGACGCGCCTGGCCGACCATTTGTGTCAGGTCGGCGCCACCACCGGGCAAGATGGAGTTGCTGGCGCCCGTGCCGCTGCCGCCGGCCATGGCCACTTTCATCGGAGCGCTGAAAAAATCAGAAATGCCTTTCTTGTCGCCGTCGGTGGTGGAGCCCAACAGCCACATCAGCAGGAAAAACGCCATCATGGCCGTCACGAAGTCGGCATAGGCGATCTTCCAGGCACCGCCATGAGCGGCATGGCCGCCCTTCTTGACCTTCTTGACGATGATGGGCTGGAGCTTTTTCGCGTCGGACGCCATATCAACCTTGCTTGGTCTTATTTCTTGCCGCGGACATGGCTTTCCAGCTCCAGGAAGGTCGGGCGCTCCGTCGAGAAGAGGACTTTGCGGCCAAATTCAATGGCGGTTGACGGGTTGTAGCCCTGCATGCTGGCCAATAGCGTGGTCTTGATGCATTGCAGTTCCTTGGCGCTGTCTTCCGATTTCTGCTCCAGCAGCCCCCCCAAGGGCTCCACCACGCCATAAGCCAGCAGAATGCCGAGGAAGGTGCCGACCAGAGCCGAGGCAATCATGCCGCCCAACACGGCCGGGGGCTGCCCCACCGAGCCCATGGTGTTGACCACGCCCAACACCGCTGCCACGATACCGAAGGCAGGGAGGGCGCCGGCGAGTCGTGCAATCGCAGCGATTGGCCCATGCGCCTCTTGGTGGTGGGTTTCGATCTCACTGTCCATGAGGGATTCGATTTCGTGGGCATTGAGGTTGCCAGACACCATCATGCGCAGGTAGTCGGTCATGAATTCGACCACATGGTGGTCATTGCCCACAGTCGGGTATTTCTGAAAGATCGGCGACTCGTGCGGGTTCTCCACATCCTTCTCAATCGCCATCAGACCTTCCTTGCGCGCTTTTTGCAGGACGTCATACAGCAAGGCCATGAGCTCCAGATACCGCTCCTTGGTATAGATGGAGCTTTTTAGCGCTTGTGGTAACAGCTTGATCGTGGCCCTGAGCACCTTGGGCTGGTTGTTGACGGCAAAGGCACCGAGGGCGCCACCAAAAATCGTGATCAGTTCGAACGGCAAGGCATGCAGGATCACACTGATGTTGCCGCCGTGAAAGACGTAGACGCCGAAGATGCAACCCATGGCGACGACATAACCGATGATGACTGTCATGTTTGTGCAGTGTCAATGTTGGTGGTTGCAGCTGGGGCGAAATGGCCAAACTGATGAATTGGATCAAACCATTCTAGGGGATTCAGGTGACGCGCCAAAACGGAAAAAGGGCCCCTAAGGACCCTTTATCGGCATTTAGTTGCCTTCTTTGAGTGCTTCAGTGCAGCAGGATGCCACCGGCGGCAGTGCTTTTGCCAGCACGTGCCGGCGGCGAGCACAAGCCGCATTCAAAGTGACGCGAGTTTTCGTAAGGTTCGGTCACGAAATGGCCGCCGCACTTGGAGCAGCGCGTCATGCCCAGCATGTTGTTGTCGATGAACTTGACCAGACGCCAGGCGCGGGTCAGTGACAGGATCGGCTCCATGGCGCAGGCTGTGATCTGCTCGCTGTAGAGCTTGTAGGCCTTCATGATGGCGTCGATGTCTTCCAGCGCGCTGACCTTGGTCAGGTGCTCATAGATATTGAGGAACAGCGAAGAGTGGATGTTGGGCTGCCAGGTCAGGAACCAGTCGGTCGAGAAGGGCAGTTGGCCTTTGGAGGGCGAGCGGCCGGCCACTTCCTTGTACAGGCGCAACAGACGTTCGTAAGAAAGATTGGTTTCGCTTTCCAGGACCTGCAGGCGGGCGCCAAGCTGGATCAGGGCAACGGCACGTTCGATTTCGCGCGATTCGTTGAGAACGCTTTTTGCGGTGGCCATGTCGGTTCTCCTTAGATGGATTCAGCGAAGCGGCCGGCCATCAGAATGCTGGCGTGCAGCTTGGTGGTGGCGTCGTTGTCAACTTTGCGCGTGGTGTGGTTGGTCAGCAGGTTCCAGACCACGTCGTCGTCCATGCGGAAGCGGCACAGCAGCATGTTGCCCGAGGCGATCTTCGAGATCTGCACCGGGGACAGGGCGGCGATCAGGTCGGCGGACTCTTCGGAGATGCCCAGACGGAACAGCGCTTCGGCTTTGTCCTTGCGAATCAGGCTTTGCGCCAGCATCAGGTAAGTCAGATTGGCTTCGCGGATTTCAGCGGTCAGTTGTTCGTCGGTCATGTTCAGCTCCTTCATGTGGGCGGGCCCCGTGAGGCGATGGACCTGATTCTGTCGATCGCCCAAGAAACTTGAATCGGCGACTGGCTACCATTGGCGTGGGAAGTGAGGGAGGTGGCTTGTAGGGGGAATTCCTACACGGCGTCCGGCCGGGTTGGGGAAATGAGAGTGGAATCAGGTGCTATTCATCCGTTTGTGGCGGGGTGGCGCCGCTATTCTTCATGGCGTACATTTCAGGCCACCTCTTCCATGCCAATCGACAGCTGCGACATGACAGACATCACTGATCCAACCTCCCAGGGAGAGCCGTCCGTTGATGAGCTGTTGGAGCAGGCGATGGCTTGCCACCAATCCTGGAAGTTCGATGAGGCTGAGGCGTTGTACCGTGCCGTCCTGGCGTTGGAGCCAGGCCATGCGGACGCCAACCACAACCTGGGGGTGCTGCTGGCGATCCAGTTGCTCAGGCCCGTGGATGCCCTGCCCTACTTTGAGGCGGCACTCAATATCGATTCGGCTTGGGCGCAATACTGGTTCAGTTATATCGACGCCCTGATTCGGGCCGACCAGAAAGAACTGGCCAAAAGCCTGCTGCCGATCGCCCAGTCGATGGGGGTGCAGATGGCCATGGTCAATGCCTTGGATGAGCGTCTGGCCGACGCACCGCAAGAGGTACCAGCCACATCACTGACCGTTGCGGCACCGACGGCGGACGCTGAGCCGCCACAGGTGGCTGCAACCGCAGCGGGGGCGCGGCCGAAACCCGAGAAGAAGCTCAAGGTCCGACGCGCACAGGAAGTTTCTGAAGCGGACCAGGTTGCGCTGATCCAGCTGTTCCGCCAGCGCAACTGGGTGGCCGGTGAGGCGCGAGCCCGCGAATTGATTGCCCAATACCCTGATTCCGGTTTTGCCTGGAAGTCCCTGGGGGTCATGCTGCATACGCAGGGCAAGCTGGACGAAGCGTTAATCGCCAAGCGCAAGTCGGCGCAGTTGTTGCCGCTGGATCCGGAGGTGCATTGCAATCTGGGGCATTTGCTGCAGGAAGTCGGCGAATTCCAAGCCGGGCTGGATGCCCTGAATCGCGCCTTGAAGCTCAAGCCCAACTACCCGGAGGCTTTCAACAATCTTGGCATCACTTACCAGCGCCTGGGTGAGATTGACCGTTCCTTGGCCTATTTCAAGAAGGCCTTGGAGCTTCAACCGGACAACCGGATCGATTTCTCGAATTACCTGTTTACCCTGAACTACCACCCGGATCTCAGTGCCGAGGCTGTTTATGAGGGGTATGCCGAGTTTGACCGACGCTTCGGGCTGCCGGTGAGAGCCCAGTGGCGCCCCCATACCAACCCGCCTGCTGGCAAGCGCCGTCTCAAGGTGGGATATGTGTCGCCGGATTTTCGCGCCCACTCGACGCAAAACTTCATGGAGCCCTTGCTGTCGCAGCATGATCGCTCGGTCGTTGAAGTCTTTGCCTATGCGACGCTGGCGCGCGAAGACCAGGTGACGCAGCGCTACAAGAGTTATGTGGATCACTGGGTGTTGACCAACGGCATGAGCGACGAGGCGCTGGTCGAGCGCATCCGTGCCGATGGCATTGATGTCCTGGTGGATGTGGCCGGGCATTCAACCGGCAACCGTCTTGGCGCGTTTGCGCGCAAGCCTGCGCCGGTGTCGGTGAGCTGGCTGGGATTTGGCTACACCACAGGCCTGAAGGCGATCGACTACTTCCTGACCGACGAGCCTGCCGCCCCGGTGGGCAGCGAGCACCTGTTTGCCGAGACGCCCTGGCGTGTGCCGAACGGCTCGTACGCGTACCGGCCGGCGCTGAACATGGGTGAAGTCAGTGCCCTGCCGGCGTTGGAGCGCGGCCATGTGACCTTTGGCACCTTGACGCGTGCCATCCGCATCAACCACCGCACGGTGCGGGTGTGGGCAGAGATTCTGAAGCGCGTGCCGGGCGCGCGCCTGGTGGTCGACAGCAGTTCCTACAAGGACGAGGGTGTGCGCGAGGCGCTGATCCAGAAGTTCGAGGCACACGGCGTGACGCGCGACCGGCTGGAGATTGGATTCCACAGCCCGCCGTGGGACGTGCTGCGCGGCATGGACATCGGACTGGACTGCTTCCCGCACAACTCGGGCACGACATTGTTCGAGAGCCTGTACATGGGCGTGCCGTACATCACGCTGGCCGGGCGGCCGAGCGTGGGGCGCCTGGGCAGCTCGATCCTGCACGGCGTGGGCCATGAGGAGTGGATTGCGCAGAGCGAAGAAGAATATGTCGAGAAGGCGGTCGCGCTGGCAGCGGACCGGGCGAAGCTGGCCGAAATCCGTGCCGGTCTGCGCCCGCAGATGCAGGCCAGCGTGGTGATGGACGAGGCGGCCTTTGCTCGCCGGGCCGAGCAGGCCTATCAGCTCATGTTCCAGCAATGGAGCGACGCAACACCTGAGCGCCAGGCGGTCAGTCCGTCGCCGGATGAGATGCAGCAGCTGGTGACCTTGTTCCAGGCCGGTGACTACAAGGCCGGAGAACTCCAGGCGCTGACCTTCACGCAAAGCTACCCCTCACACGGCTACAGCTGGAAGCTGCTCGGCGCGTTCCGTCAAAAACAGGGCGATCTCAAAGGGGCGCTGCAGGCCAAGGAACGCGCGGTGGCGTTGCTGTCCGATGACATGGAGGCGCTGTTCAACCTGGGCTTGAGCTACGAGAAGCTGGGTTTCTGGCAAGAGGCCGCGCGCTGCTACAAACAGCTGTTCCAACATGCGCCTGAAGACTTCGAGGTGTTGAACAACCTGGGCAATGTGCTGTGGCGGCTGCGCCAATTGCCGGAGGCGGCGTCTTTCTACAAGAAGGCGCTGCAGGTGAAGCCGGGCTTTGCCGAGGCGTATCAGAATCTGGGCTTGCTGCTGGCAGAAGAGGGCAACCTCGTTGAGGAAGAAACCCACTGGCGGCGTGCCCTGCAGGCCTTGCCGGACATGGCGGAAGCTTCCCGGGGGCTGGGCAAGGTGCTCCTCAAGCAGGGGCGCGTGCAGGAGGCCGAAGCGGCCTACCGCAATGCTCTGAAGAACAAGGCTGAGGACCATGACTTCTACTTCCAGCTCGCGCTGGGTATGAGTGAACTCGGTCGACCGCAAGAGGCCGCGGACGCTTACCGCCAGGCGCTGGCGATCAAGCCGGACCTGATTGAGGCGCTGAACAACCTGTCGCTGGTCTTGCAGGACGCTGGCCACATGGTGGAGGCCGAGCAACACGTTCGCAAGATGCTGGAGATCGATCCGAAGAATCCGGTGGGCATGAGCACGCTCGCGCGCAGCTTGCAGCTGCAGGGACAACAGACGGAATCCATCCACTGGTATCGCAAGTCGCTCGAGCTCATGCCCGAGCATCGGGGCGAGTATGGCAACTACCTGTTTGTGCTCAACTACCACCCCGATCTCAGCGCGGAGGAGATCTACGCTTCGTATGAAGAGTACGACCGCCGCTTCGGTGCGCCGCTGCGCGGGCTGTGGCGGGCGCATGACAACGAGCCGAGTGCCGGACGCCGGCTGCGGGTGGGCTACGTCTCGCCCGATTTCTGCAACCATTCCTGCCGTTTCTTCATGGAGCCCTTGTTGTCGCAGCATGACCGGTCGGTTGTCGAAGTCTTTGCCTATGCGGACTTGGCGCGCGAAGACCAGGTGACGCAACGCTACAAGAGTTATGTGGACCACTGGGTGGCCACGCGAGGCATGAGCGACGAGGCGCTGGCCGAGCGCATCCGTGCCGATGGCATCGACATCCTGGTGGACCTGGCCGGCCATACCGCGGGTTGCCGTCTTGGCGCGTTTGCGCGCAAGCCTGCGCCGGTGTCGGTGAGCTGGCTGGGATTTGGCTACACCACAGGCCTGAAGGCGATCGACTACTTCCTGACCGACGAGCCTGCCGCCCCGGTGGGCAGCGAGCACCTGTTTGCCGAGACGCCCTGGCGTGTGCCGAACGGCTCGTACGCGTACCGGCCGGCGCTGAACATGGGTGAAGTCAGTGCCCTGCCGGCGTTGGAGCGCGGCCATGTGACCTTTGGCACCTTGACGCGTGCCATCCGCATCAACCACCGCACGGTGCGGGTGTGGGCAGAGATTCTGAAGCGCGTGCCGGGCGCGCGCCTGGTGGTCGACAGCAGTTCCTACAAGGACGAGGGTGTGCGCGAGGCGCTGATCCAGAAGTTCGAGGCACACGGCGTGACGCGCGACCGGCTGGAGATTGGATTCCACAGCCCGCCGTGGGACGTGCTGCGCGGCATGGACATCGGACTGGACTGCTTCCCGCACAACTCGGGCACGACATTGTTCGAGAGCCTGTACATGGGCGTGCCGTACATCACGCTGGCCGGGCGGCCGAGCGTGGGGCGCCTGGGCAGCTCGATCCTGCACGGCGTGGGCCATGAGGAGTGGATTGCGCAGAGCGAAGAAGAATATGTCGAGAAGGCGGTCGCGCTGGCAGCGGACCGGGCGAAGCTGGCCGAAATCCGTGCCGGTCTGCGCCCGCAGATGCAGGCCAGCGTGGTGATGGACGAGGCGGCCTTTGCTCGCCGGGCCGAGCAGGTCTATCAGCTCATGTTCCAGCAGTGGGAGGCACAGAAGCAATGAAAGCCGTGATTCTGGCGGGTGGTTTGGGCACCCGGATTTCCGAAGAAACCCATCTGAAGCCCAAGCCGATGGTCGAGATCGGCGGCAAGCCGATTCTCTGGCACATCATGAAGATGTACAGCGCGCATGGCGTGAACGACTTCGTGATCTGCTGCGGCTACCGTGGCTATGTGATCAAGGAGTACTTTGCCAACTACTTCCTGCACATGTCGGACATCACCTTTGACATGGGCAACAACCTGATGGAAGTGCATCGCAAGCATGCCGAGCCATGGCGTGTGACGGTGGTGGACACCGGCGAGAACACCATGACCGGCGGCCGCCTGCGGCGCGTGGCCGAGTATGTCGCCCAGGAAGATGCTTTCTGCTTCACCTATGGCGACGGCGTGGCCGATGTGAATATCGCGGAGGCGATCCGTTTCCACAAGGCGCATGGCAAGCTGGCCACGGTCACGGCCGTGCAGCCGCCGGGGCGTTATGGCGCGCTGCAGATTGCGGGCGCCCAGGTGAACGGCTTCACGGAGAAACCGCGCGGTGATGGCGGGCTGATCAATGGCGGCTTCTTCGTGCTGTCGCCGCGCTGCATCGAACGCATTACCGGCGACCCCACCAGCTGGGAAGGTGAGCCCTTGACCAGCCTCGCCGCGGACGGCCAGCTGATGGCCTACGAACACCAGGGCTTCTGGCAGCCCATGGACACGCTGCGGGAAAAGAACATGCTGGAAGACCTCTGGCAATCGGGCCGTGCGCCCTGGAAGATGTGGTGATGCCGGTGGCCTCCACGCTTTTCCTGCCTGATCCGTCCTTCTGGCGCGGCAAGCGTGTGCTGCTGACCGGGCATACCGGCTTCAAGGGTGCCTGGCTGGCCCTGTGGCTGCAGCGACTGGGGGCGCAGGTGACCGGGTTGGCCTTGCCGCCTGCCACCGAGCCCAGCCTGTTCCAGGCCGCCGGTATCGGCGACCTGGTGGACAGCCAGACGGTGGATTTGCGCGATGCTGTTTTGTTGGCGGAGCGCGTGCGGCAAGCAAGGCCTGAGGTTGTGCTGCATCTGGCGGCCCAGGCGCTGGTGCGCCAGAGCTACCGTGAGCCGGTCGAGACCTTTGCCACCAACATCATGGGCACAGTCCATCTGCTCGAGGCGTTGCGTCAGGTCGATGGTGTGCGCTCGGTGGTGGTGGTGACCACCGACAAGGTGTACCAGAACCGCGAATGGGTCTACCCCTACCGTGAGGGCGATGCATTGGGTGGCCACGATCCCTACAGCGCCAGCAAGGCTGCCGCTGAACTGGTGACGGCCAGCTATGCCGCCTCTTTCCTGCGTGAGCGGCAGGTGGCCGTGGCCACGGCACGGGCCGGCAATGTCATCGGTGGTGGCGACTGGTCGGCCGACCGGCTGTTGCCCGACGCGGTGCGTGCCTGGCAGGCTGGCCGGCCGTTGGAGATTCGTCGCCCTGAAGCCATCCGCCCCTGGCAGCATGTGCTGGAGCCATTGGCTGCCTACTTGCGGCTGGCCGAGCATCTCTGGCACAAACCGCAGGATGCGGGGGCTTACAACTTCGGTCCGGCGACAGCTGAGGCCGCCACGGTGCGTACCGTGGTGGAGCAGGCGCGCCAGACCTGGGGTGCTGGCGAGGTCAGCTGGGGCGATGGCAGCGAGGGACCGCACGAGGCGGGTTGGCTGGCGCTGGAAGTGGCCAAGGCGCGTCAGGTGCTGGGTGTGCAGTCGCGCTGGGGCTTATCCGAATCTGTCATCCGCACCATGACCTGGTACCGCCAACACCAGGCGGGCGCCGATGCGCGTGCCCTGTGCCTGGCCGAGTTGGCGGACTACGAGGCGGCCAACACATGAGCCGTTTTCTCATCACTGACACACCGCTGATCGGCCTCAAGCGGGTGCAACGGCAAGTGCTGCGGGACGAACGGGGGTTTCTGAGCCGTCTGTTCTGTGCCGACGAGCTGCATGCCGCTGGCTGGTACGGCTCGGTGGCCCAGATTAACCATACCTGTACACGGCAGGCCGGCACAGTGCGCGGCCTTCATTACCAGAAGCCGCCGCATGCCGAGATCAAACTTGTGAGTTGTCTGCGCGGCGCGGTGTGGGACGTGGCGGTCGACCTGCGCTTGGGCTCGCCAACCTTTTTACGTTGGCACGCCGAGCTGTTGTCGGCTGACAATGGCCGTGCCCTGCTGATTCCGCAGGGTTTTGCCCACGGCTTCCAGGCCATGAGCGATGATGTCGAGCTGCTGTATTGCCATTCCAGCGCCTACGTGCCGCAGGCCGAGGCGGGCCTGAACCCGCAGGATGCGCGCCTGGGCATTGCCTGGCCGAAGCCGGTGCAGGGACTGTCGCCACGCGATGCCGGTCACCCCATGATTGCTGCAGACTTTGAAGGAGTCCGACTGTGAAGTGCCGCCATTGCGGATCGGAATTGCACCGACCGTTTCTCGACCTGGGCAGTGCGCCGCCATCCAATGCCTACCTGACGCCGGCAGCACTGAATGCGCCCGAGGTCTGGTACCCGTTGCGTCTGCTGGTGTGTGATCAGTGCTGGCTGGTGCAGACGGAAGACCATGCCGGCCGAGAAGCGCTGTTCAGTGCCGACTACGCCTATTTCAGTTCCTTTTCCAGCTCTTGGCTGCGTCATGCGCAGGCCTATGTGCAGGCCATGCAGCAGCGCTTCGGCCTGGGGCCGCAGAGTTGCGTGGTGGAGGTGGCGGCCAACGACGGTTACCTCCTGCAATACGTGCAGCAGGCCGGTGTGCCCTGTTATGGCATCGAACCCACCACCAGCACGGCGCAGGCGGCACGTGCCAAGGGCATCGAGATCGTCGAGCGCTTCTTCGGCGTCGAGCTGGCGCGCGAGCTGGCGGCGCAGGGTCGGCAGGCCGACCTGATGGCGGCCAACAACGTGCTGGCCCACGTGCCGGACATCAACGACTTCGTGGCCGGTTTTGCCATCCTGCTCAAGCCCGCCGGCGTGGCCACCTTCGAGTTTCCGCACCTGCTGCGCATGGTGCGCGAGTGCCAGTTCGACACCGCTTACCACGAGCACTACTCCTACCTGTCGCTGGGCAGCGTGCAGCGCATCTTTGCGGCCAACGGGCTGCAGGTGATCGATGTGGAGCAGTTGCCGACCCATGGCGGCAGCCTGCGCGTTTATGCCCAGCGCCAGGGTGGCCCGCATACCCCTTCGCTCGCCGTCGCCGACCTGCTGGCCATCGAGCAGGCGGCCGGCATGGATGCCCCGCCGTTTTATGCCAATTTCCAGGCTGAAGCCTTGCGAATAAAGCGTGAGCTGCTATCATTTTTATTGCAAGCGCAGCGTGATGGCCTCAAGGTGGCGGCCTACGGTGCGGCCGCTAAGGGCAACACGCTGCTGAATTTCGCCGGCGTGCGCCCCGACCTGCTGCCCTACGTGGTGGACCTGAACCCCGCCAAGCAGGCGCACTGTATGCCCGGCAGCCGCATTCCGATCGTCAACGAAGCCCACCTCAAGGCCGACCGGCCGGACCGCGTGCTGATCCTGCCGTGGAATCTGCGTGAGGAAATCACTACCCAGCTGGCCTACATCCGCGAGTGGGGTGGCCAGTTCGTGACCGCCGTTCCCAAGCTGCAAGTGCTATGAAACCACGCATCCTCTACACCAAGCCCTCCATCACCGAGCGCGAAGTGGCTTACGCCACCGACGCGGCGCAAAACGGCTGGGGTGAACGCTGCTACGAGTACATCAACCGCTTCGAGCAGCAGTTCGCCACCCATCTGGGCGTGGCGCATGCGATTGCCACCTCCAGCTGCACCGGAGCGCTGCACATGGGCATGGCGGCGCTGGGCATCGGTCCTGGCGACGAGGTCATCATGGCCGACACCAACTGGATCGCCTCGGCGGCCCCCATCGTGCACCTGGGCGCGCGTCCGGTGTTCGTCGACATCCGGCCCGACAGCTGGTGCATCGATCCGGCCGCGGCCGAGGCGGCCATTACACCGCGCACCAAGGCCATCCTGGCGGTTCACCTGTACGGCAACCTGTGCGACATGGACGCCCTGTTGGACCTGGGGCGTCGCCACGGCATTCCCGTGATCGAGGACGCGGCTGAGGCCATCGGCTCGCAACACCAGGGCCGGCGCGCCGGCAGCATGGGTGTGTTCGGCAGCTTTTCCTTCCACGGCACCAAGACGCTGACCACCGGCGAGGGCGGCATGTTCGTGACGCAGGATCCGGCGCTGTACGAGCGTGTGCTGACCCTGTCCAACCATGGCCGTGCGCGCAGCCAGACCAAGCAGTTCTGGCCCGATGTGGTGGGCTACAAGTACAAGATGTCGAACCTGCAGGCGGCCGTCGGCTGCGCGCAGGTCGAACGCATCGATGCGCTGATCGCGCGCAAGCGCGAGATTTTTCAGGCCTATCGGCAAGGGCTGCAGGGGCTACCCGGCGTGCACCTCAATCCGGAGCCGCCCGGCACGGTCAACGGCGCCTGGATGCCGACGGTGGTGTTCGATGCCGAAACCGGGGTGACGCGCGAGGCCTTACAGCAGGCATTCGCGGCGGAGAATGTCGATGCGCGGGTGTTCTTTCACCCTTTGTCGAGCCTGCCGATGTTCGACGACTGTCCGCAGAACAAGCTGGCCTGGTCCATTCCGGGACGCGCCATCAACCTGCCGAGCTACCATGACATGACGGCGCCGGAGATCGAGCGCGTGGCGGCCGTCGTGCGGCAACTCGCGATCCGCGCCTGTTAAGAGGCGCAACACCAGCCCGCTCGCGGGCTGGCCCGTGTTCAGCGCACGCGCTTGAGGTAGCCGTCGGGGGCGACGGTGATCAGGATCTTGGCCTCGATAGCCTTGTCGATCTCGAACTGATCGTTCGTTTTCAGGAACTCGCGCACCGCCGTTTTCGGGTTGTTGCCCTTGCCCCAGGGGCGGTCCTGGATCAGGTCATCCGGCATGTCTTCCACCAGGGTGTCAAACACCACCAGGTAGTTGTCCTTCGTCACGAAGGGCGCGTAGTGCTTGAGCTCCTGCTGTACATGCTCGTGCGTGTGGTTGGAGTCGAGGATGACCAGCACGCTCTTCTTGCCCTTGGCGTGTTGGGCCACTTGGGCCACGGTCTCCGCGGCAATCGAGGAGCCCTGGATCATCTGGATGCGTTTGTGCATCGGGTGGGCTTCGATCTCAGCCCGGTTGTGGGCCCGGATGTCGATATCGATGCCCAGCACGTAGCCGTCGAGCTGCATCATTTCCATCAGCGAGGCGTAGTAGATCAGCGAGCCGCCATGGGCGATGCCGGTCTCGATGATCAGGTCCGGCTTGGTGGCCCAGATGATCTCCTGCATGGCCAGCATGTCCTGCGGGAACTGGATGATGGGGCGGCCCATCCAGGAGAAGTTGTAGGCGTACTTGTGGCGCGCAATCTCGCGCACCCAGATGCGCGACAGCGCCTGCACGTCGTGGTCGTCCATCAGGCCGCGAATGTTGGCGCGAACCTCTTCCTTGAATTTGTCGATTTCATTCATTTTTCAAAAAGTCCTTCCAGTAACTGGTTCCTGAACAGATGCACTCAATTCCTGCGGGGCCCGTGTTGGCGATCAGGTCCAGCAACGATACATAGGGCGTGAATTCGCCATGCAGTTGCGGGTAG
Source organism: Curvibacter sp. PD_MW3 (assembly GCA_002633085.1). GTDB lineage: Bacteria > Pseudomonadota > Gammaproteobacteria > Burkholderiales > Burkholderiaceae_C > Hylemonella. Next base: position 220,147 of record NSIV01000004.1, on the reverse strand, counting down.
GGCCGTTTCTCGTAGTCCATGTACTCGACGCGGATGCCGGCGTCTTCGAACAGTTGATGGTCCAGGTAGTTGCGCGCGCCGTGACCGGTGATGTAGCGGGTGCCGCCCACCGCCAGAACGATGTCCCGGACCCGCTGGCTGCTGGCGCCGGCAATGCCCAATTGTTCCACTTCGACGAAGCGGCGGCCGGCATCAAGCCCGTAATAGCGGCAGCATACTTCCATCGAATGCCGGCTCAAGTGGCCGATGGAGGCGTGCGACTGTGTATAGACCGAATCCACCAGCGCCAGCATGTCCTTGCGATAGGGGGCGGTGGCATAGGCCTGCTTGAGCTGGTCCAAATGCTGGCGCCGCCAGTCGGTCCGGGTGTCGAGGCGGACCTCGTCGATCGACTGCCCGAGCGACACCTGCTGCAGCGGCACGGTGAGCCATTTGATGCCTTGCGCCGTCTTGATCTGCACGCGGTTGGTGAAGCTGCCCTTGGAAAACTGCACATCACCGTAATGGACGTAGACATCCGCCAGCCGGATCTGCTCGAACATCCCCACCCAGGGGAAGAACATCGGCTGGGATATGACCACTTTCATGCTGTCAGCAGCTTTTCCATGATGACGACGTCGGCGTAGCCGTTGCCGGTGTGGAAGTGCTGCAGCCAGCGCCCCACTTCGCGGTAGCCGTGGCGCAGGTAGAGGCGGATCGCGCCCTGGTTGTCGGCCAATACCTCCAGCAGGATCTTGCGCAGGCCAAACACCTCGCGCACATAGTCGGCCAGAAGGTTCAGTGTCTCGCCACCGCAGCCCTGGCCCTGGGCCTGCGGCCCGATGCAGATGCCCAGCCGGCCCGTGCCATGCAGCAGGTTGATATCCAGCAACTGAACATAACCCAGGGGCTGGTTGCTGGTTTTGTCGGCAATGATGAAAAACACGGCGTCAGCGGCCTGGGCGCGCGCATTCAGCCAAGCGCGGACCTGCTCCAGTGAGCTGCCCTTGGGCTGCGCCATCAATTGGCGCTGCAACGGAAAGTCGTTGCGCAAAGCCTGGAGCGCAGGCAGGTCCGCTGGCTCCCAGGCGCGTAAAACCACTTTGTTGCCGATCAGCATGCCGGTTCTCACAGGTAAAAACAGTTGAGCGACCGATGGTTGAAGGCCGGGATGTCGCCGATCACCTGCCGCGCGTGGGCCGGGTTCAGGCCGACCAGCATCACATGAATGTCTGCTGGCAGATCAGCCGGCGCGATGACCGGCACGCCATGGATCTGGCGCCCCTGCAGGAAAGGGTTCTGGTCCATCACGCAGCGGACCCGCTCCGGCTGCTGCAGCCATGAGGTGATGAAGGCGCCATAAAAGCCAGCACCATAGAGAGCCAGGGGTTCCTCGGCACCGAGGGATTGTTCAAAGTCGCGGACCCGGCTGCCGGCCATTTGCCAGAAATGGGCGATATCGTGGGCCGCCCGGGCCACCTGCTGGACTTCCGCCGGAGCCGGCAGGTCTGCGCCGGCCGCAGTTTCCCGCTTGCGGGCCAGGAAAACCAGGGCGCCACGATGGGCGTTGTCGCTGATTTCCACGACCTCGAAGCCGTTGGCGCGCAGCAAATAGGCCAGCGATGGTGGCGTGAAATGGTTGACATGGTCGACGACGATCAGGTCGGCCGTGTTGGCAAAGACATTCGGCACGATGCCGTAGAAGATGCCGCCGGGCTTGAGCAGGGTCGCAATCTTGCGCAGCGCATCTTGCGGCTGCGCCATATGTTCCAGCGAGAAGAACGAGGTGACGGCATCGAAGCGGCCGTTCCAGGCGGGGGGCGTTTCATAGGTGGCCCCGCGCTCTTGGGGAATGAACTTGTCCCAGAACGGGCGATAGCGGTCGCTGACATCGAACAGGTGGACTTCCAGTCCGGGCGTCAGGCCGGCCAGCGTGCGCATGGTGGCGCTTTTGGCGCAACCGTAATCAAGGATCTTCATGCCCGCTGACAGCGTGATCTTGTCGCGCAGGACGCGGACCTGGTGTTCCGTGCGGTAGACCTTTTGGCCAGAAACGACTTCGTAGATCTGGTCTTCTTCTTCGCTGTCGACCAGGATGTCGTAGCTGTCGTCGTAGTAGGCGTCGATGTTGTCCATGGCGACGCTTTGCACATGGGCGCAGCCTTGGCAGACATAGACCTGCGTCCGGCCTTCATGCGCCGTGCACAGGGAGGTCAGGGATTTGGTGCTGCCCGAGTCGTAGAGCTTGTCGGCGAGCGGTGTGCCGCACAGATTGCAATTCAAGATCATCGTCTCCTAGTCGGCACACAGTTCCGGGTGGATGGTACGGAAATCGACCCCGGCGGCATACGAGCCACGCCAGCCATGGGATTGGCCGGTGGGTTCAAGGAAATTGAAGTAACGCAGCTGCATGGTCCAGCGCGAGCGCTGGCTGCGGTTGTGGCCGGAGGCATGCAGCACGAGAAAGTCGATGGCGACCAGATCGCCAGGCGATGTCAGGGGGCTGACATGGGCGTATTTGCGCAGCAACGCCTCTTCGCCCTGGAGTGTCAGGGAATAGGCGCCGGTTTTTTCCGGGTTGTTCGGATCGCGGGTGTGGACCGGCACCGCCCCTTCGACCTGCGAGCCGGGGCAGAACTCCACGGGGCCCATGTCCTCGGTCACAGGCACCAGCGGACTCCAGTAGACCAGGCCATCGAGGCTGCGCAGCTGCGCCGGGTATTCCTGGTGCCAGTTGGCCCGGAAGCGGTCTTCGTTCGGGTTGTCGATGCGGATGCCGTAGCCACCGGCCGCGACGGCCGGGAACGAGCCGGGGCGCAGCTCGGCAAACAACTGGTCGTGCAGCGGATGCGCGACCAGCCGCACGAAGGCCGGAATCTGTTTGACGGCATCGTAGATTTCGGCGCCATAAGCGCGGTTCAGGGCGATCAGCTGTTGGTAACCGGCATCAAACGTGGCCGGGGAGAAGGCTGGGCGGCTGATGGGCAGGCGGTATTTGACGATCAACAGCCCGATCAGGTCATAAATGGCCTGCTGGATCGGGGCAATGTCGCGCTCCAGGTCGTAGAAATTGCGCAGGATCAGAACGCCATTGCGTTTGAATTCCGCGACCTGGGCTTCGCTGAGCAAGGGGCCTTGACGCATGATCACTCCGGTCAGGTTGAGCTGGGATGATAGTTGACAGCGGCGCTGCACGGCGACGTGGGCGCGCCTTTGCCGAAGACAAGCATGAGCTGAATGTAAAAAGGACGCATTGATGATCCCTCACCAATGCGTCCTCTGGACAGGACCGGGGCGATTTAGCCCTTCAGCAGGGCCAGCACGCCTTGCGGCAGTTGGTTGGCCTGTGCCACCATGGCCATGCCAGCCTGCTGCAGGATCTGGGTGCGCGACAGGTTGGCGGTTTCCTTGGCAAAGTCTGCATCGACGATGCGACCACGCGAAGCGGACAGGTTCTCGACCTGAATGTCGATGTTGGAGATGGCGCTCTCGAAGCGGCTCTGCATCGCGCCCAGCATGGCACGCGAGGTGTTGATCTGGTCAATGGCCGAGTCGACTTTCTTCAGTGCCAGCCAGGCATTGCCCTGGGTGCTGACCGACAGGGTGTCAACGCCGGTGGCGCTGGTCGCGGCCAGCGTCGTGGCGGCCACGCCCGTGGTGGCCGTGGTGAAGCCTGCCAGGCTGGCCACGGCGGCAGTTCCTGAGGTGTTCATGGCCGAAGAATAGAGTTCAACGGAATAGCTGCCGTCGCTGGCCTTGCTCAGGTAAGCGGTCACTCCGGTGTCAGGCGTCTTGCGGTTGATCGCTTCGACGACCTGGCCCATCCGTTCGTCGCCCGTGGTGGCCGCATTGATGGCGCCCAGGTCGTACGAGATGCCGCCGGTGATCGAGATGCTCAGGGTGCCGGTCGCAATGGCGGTCAGGGTCGTGATGGCCGAGGCGGCAATGCCGGTGTTGGTGCTGGCATTGGAGGCGTAGTCGATTTTGGACAGGCCTTGCGCGGTGGCGTTGGTCAGGGCACCCACGGACACCGTGTCACCCGAATTGGCGCCGATCTGGAACACGGCACCAGCGAAGGAACCGTCCAGAATCTTCTGGTTGTTGAAGGTGGTTTGTTTAGAGACGCGGTCGATTTCGTCGCGCAATTGGGAAACTTCAGCCTGCAGGGCGGTACGGTCGGCCGCGCTGTTGGTGGAGTTGCCGGCCTGCACGGCCAGTTCACGCATACGTTGCAGCATGTCGCCGAGCTTGCCCAGGGCGCCTTCAGCGGTCTGAGCCAGCGAGATGCCGTCGTTGGCATTGCGCGCCGCCACCGTCAGGCCTTTGACCTGGGTGTTCATGCGCTCGGCAATTGCCAAGCCGGCAGCGTCGTCTTTGGCGCTGTTAACGCGCATGCCCGAAGACAGGCGCTGCATGGAGATGGCCAGCGAACTGGCCGACGAGGACAGATTGCGCTGGGCGTTGAGCGACGCAATATTCGTATTAATCGTAGCAGCCATTTCGGAGCTCCTTTACGTAAGAAAGTGGCCAGTGCCGGTTTTTGAAGTCAGCACGACGCGCTGACGGTTTTGGCGGTTTGGGAATTGTGCGGATGGATGCCATAGGGCGTTGCCGGAATAAAAGGGTAAAAAACCCGGCATATCTGCCGATATGACTGCCTTCAAGGCGGTAGGGATGGCTGCCAATATGGGTCAAGCCAGACGATTCAGTCCTAAAGTTTCCTGAAAACCACCCGAAAACACTTGCAACGGGCCTTCAAAAAGGTTCGTCAATTGACACCTTCCTTTCAGGAGTATTGAAATGCCTAGTATCAACACGAACATCCCTTCGTTGAACGCCCAGCGCAATCTGCAGGCGTCCGCCAGCTCGCTGGCCACCTCCATGCAGCGCCTGTCCTCAGGTATGCGCGTTAACAGCGCCAAAGACGACGCTGCCGGCTTGGCGATTGCCGAGCGCATGAGCGTGCAGTCCAAGGGCCTGAACGTCGCCGCACGTAACGCCAATGACGGCATCTCGCTGGCTCAGACCGCTGAAGGCGCGCTGGGTAAAGTCGGCGACATGCTGCAACGTATGCGTGAACTGGCTGTGCAGTCCGCCAACGGTACCAACAGCTCGGCTGACCGTACCGCCCTGCAGGCTGAAGTGAAGCAGCTGGCCGATGAAATCGACCGCGTCGGCAAGACCACCACCTTCAACAACCAGAAGATTCTGGACGGTTCCTTCGCTGGTGCCGTGTTCCAGGTGGGTGCCAACTCTGGTGACAACATCACCGTCGGTTCGCTGACCAACGCTAAGGCCAGCGGCCTGGCTGATATTGATTACGCCTCCAATACCGCCAATGCTGGTATCTCGGCCTCGTCGATCACGACCCTGACCGCCATTGCCACCGGCACGCTGAGCATTTCCGTGTCGGGCGGCTCCAGCTACCAACTGGGCGCTATTGGCGCCGCTACCACGGGCGACGAGCGTCTGGGTCAAGTGGTGGAAGCCATCAACAGCAAGACGGCTGATACCGGCGTGACTGCTTACCTGACCAAGAACTCCAGCGGTACTTTCGACGTGGAACTCTATTCGTCCACCCTGGACACCTCGGGTGCAGCCGCTTCGGTGAGCTTGGTGGGCTTCACGGCCACCACCACCGGCGTTTCCGCCAGCACGCTGGCTGCAACGACCGCCACCGGCATCGACACACTGTCGGTCAGCACCCAGGGCAATGCCTGGCTGTCGCTGAAGAAGCTCGACTCGGCAATTGACCAGGTGAATAGCGCTCGCGCTAAGCTGGGCGCTGTCCAGAGTCGTTTCGAGAGCGCTGTCGGTAACATCGGCATCATGGTGGAAAACACCAACGCTTCGCGTGGCCGCATCATGGACGCTGACTTCGCCACGGAAACCTCCAACCTGTCGCGTACCCAGATCCTGCAACAGGCTGGTACGGCGATGGTGGCCCAGGCCAACCAGCTGCCGCAAGGTGTATTGGCCCTGTTGAGGTAAGCTTTTCTGGCGATTAAACCACCCAGATCTGGCTAGACTGGGATGGTTTTCAAGGCGGCGACGGTTTTGACTGTCGCCGCCCTTGGTCGTTAAGGGACTGAGCAGGTTCAGCCAGCGGCCAGCATAGGCAAGCGCGTCTGGGCCAGGAGCCAGGAGGAAAGTATGTCAATCTCATCGATCGGTATAGGCAGTGGCATTGATGTTGAAAGCATCATCAGCAAGATGACGGCGCTGGAGCAGCAGCCGTTGAGCAAGCTGATCAGCAAGGCGAGCCAGATCCAGACGCAGGTGTCCGTGGTCGGCCAGATCAAGTCGCAGGTCGCCGCCTTGTCCGCGTCGGCGAGCACCTTGGCAAAGGCGAGCTCCTGGACCGGTGTCACGGTCAAGTCCTCCAATGAGAGCGCAGTCACCGGCAGCGTGTCGGGTGCTGCGTCAGCCACGGCGTTCAGCGTTGAAGTCCAGCAGATGGCCGCGGCGCAGTCGACGGCATCCAATGCGGTGACCGTGGATTCGGCGATCGGCACCGGCACCCTCAATATCGACATCGGGACCTGGAACTATTCCGGGACACCGGCTTTTACGGCGGGTTCAGCCTCTACCATCAGCGTGACGATTGGCGCAGGCGAGGACACACTTACAAAAATCGCGGCCAAGATCAATGCCGCGTCGGCAGGTGTCACGGCCACGGTTCTGCGGGACGCCTCGGGCGAGCGCTTGTTGATGCGCTCCAACAGCACGGGTGAAGCCACCGGCTTTCGTATTCAGGCGACGGGGGACAGTGACGGCAACAATGCCGACAGTGCCGGTTTGTCCCGCTTGGCTTTCGACCCGGCCAACGGCTCGTTTGGCATGGCGGCGAACACCTATCAGAAAGGCCTGAACACCAAGGCGACCATCAACGGCATTGCCGTGCAATCGGCCAACAACACGCTGGCCGATGCGGTGCCTGGCCTGACGCTGAATTTTGCAGCGGTCACGACCGCGCCGGTGACGGTGACGGTGGCCAACGACACGGCCACGATCAAGAAGAACATTCAGGATTTCGTGGCTTCCTACAACAGCCTGAGCAAGACCCTGACCGAGGCGACCAAATACGATGAGGCCAGCAAGACGGCCGGAACGATGCAGGGCGACAGCGTGATCGTCGGCTTGCAGAATGCCATGCGCAGATTGCTGGGCACCTCGAGCACGGGGTCAAGTTTTTCACGCTTGGCGGACATCGGGCTGGATATTCAGCGCGGCGGCCTGATGACGCTGTCCAGCAGCAAACTCGATACGGCCATGAAGGACCCGACCAACCTTGCGGCGCTGTTCACGGCCGATAACACGGGAACTGCCACCGACGGATTCGGCCTGAAGATCAAGGCCTTTGCTGATGGCCTTCTCGCGACGGGGGGGACGGTGACGACCAAATCCGACGCCTTGCAGAGCGAACTCAAGAACAACTCCAAGGACCAGGCCAAGGTCGGCGACCGGGTGACCTTGCTGGAGAAGCGGCTGCGGGCACAGTACAGCGCGCTGGATACCAAGATGGCCGGCCTGAGCGCGTTGAACACCTACATCAACCAGCAAGTGGCTCAGTGGAACAAGTGATTCCATTGAATAAATGCTGTTCATAAGCTCAGTTCCGGGTTAAGTTTCACACGCTTGGTGCCGATACATCTAACATAAGTCAACAAGATTGATGAGTGACACGATGTTTACACCAGTCAGTACCCGGGCAGCTTCTGCCTACAAACGAGTCAGCGTTGAGACCTCTGTGGATGGCGCAAGCCCACATCAGTTGGTCAATCTTCTCTTTGATGCCTTGCTCCAGTCACTGTCTTTGGCGGGAGCCGCGCTGGAGCGTGGTGACCAGGCGCTCAAAGGCGCGCAGCTCAGTAAGGCGGTTCGCCTGATTGAGGAAGGCCTTAAGGCCGCCCTGGACGATGCTGGTGGCGAGGTGGCGGGGAATCTGCGGACGGTCTACAGCTATGCAGTGCGTTGCCTGACCGAGGCCAATCTCAGAAATGACATCGACAAGATCAGGGAAGTGACAGGGTTGATCGAGCCGATTGCTGATGCCTGGAAACAAATTGGAAAATAAGACCATGCACGCATCCGCACCCACTGCTGCAAGGGGCCAGGCCATGCCGCAAATGCTGATTGATTATTACCGCGCCATCGAGGACAGCAGTCGCAAGATGCTGGATGCGGCCAAAGCTGAAGACTGGGATCAGGTGGTTCGGTTCGAGGGCGCCTGCGCCGTGCTGATCGAGCAGCTTCGAATCAAGGCGCGCAGCGAGGAGTTGCAGCCTGAGCAGCGCCGCGAAAAAACCCGCATCATGCAACGCATCCTGCTCAACGATGCCCAGATTCGTTATCTGGCGGAGCCGTGGTTGACGCACTTCGAGGAGCGTTTTGCAGGCTCCCGCTTCCTTCACTGATTTGCTATTGAATTTATAGCTGTTGGCGCTTTCCCGACAAGGGTTTGTGCTCGATTTAGACCTGCATGTTCATGATGTCGGTGTAGGCCTGCACCATGCGGTTGCGTACATGCAGCGTGGCCTGGAAGCCGATCTGGGCTTTCTGAATCGCCACCATGGTTTCTTCCAGGCTGACCTTGGGGTTCTCCATCTGCACTTCTCGCTGCAGGCTGGATGCCTGGTTCTGGGCCTGGCTCACCGAGTTCAGTGCCGACTTGAGCGCGCCGGAAAAGCCGCCGTCCGCAGCCCCTGCCACCTGACTGGCGGTGGTTTTCGAGGCGAGGCCGGGCCGCACCGCGACGGGCATGGTGGTGGGTGAAAGGCGAAGGTCCATGGTGCTGTCCCGAAGGAAAAAAGGGTTGCAGCGATCCTATCGCCCTGCCGCGGGCACCATTATTTTGAAATAGCAGGGAAATCCAGGGCTTATCGTCCTAATGTTTTCGGGTCCAGCCCGAATAATCGGTGCCATTGACATGCAAGGCTGCATCTCACCGCACCGGAAAACATGATGGATATCGCTCCTGCAATTCCCGTTAACTCCAACTTGACTCAGCGACTGGCGGCTTTGGACCAGGGGCAGAAACTGCGCCTGGCCCTGGGCATTGCCTTGTTTGTCGCGATCGGGATTGCCGGCCTGTTCATGGGCCGGCAGGCTGAATGGCGTGTGTTGTACGCCAATCTGGCGGACAAGGACGGCGGCGCCATCATTGCCCAGTTGTCGCAACTGAACATTCCTTACAAGCATGCCGATGGCGGCAACGCCATCCTGGTGCCGGCCGACAAGGTGCATGACACCCGTTTGCGCCTGGCTTCCCAGGGCCTGCCCAAGGGATCGGTGGCGGGTTTCGAGTTGATGGAGGCTAACCGCTTTGGCATGACCCAGTTCCAGGAGCGTTTGACCTTCCAGCGTGGCCTGGAAGGAGAGTTGACGCGCTCAATTCAAGCCTTGTCGTCGGTCCAGAGTGCGCGCGTGCATCTGGCCCTGCCCAATCAGAACGGGTTTTTCCGTGAACAGCAAAAACCATCGGCCTCGGTGCTGGTCAGCCTGAATGCCGGTCGTTCGCTGGACCGCAATCAGCTGTCCGGCATCATCCATCTGGTGGCTTCCAGCGTGCCGGAGATGAAGCCGGAGGCTGTCAGCGTGCTGGATGAGACAGGCAAGCTGCTCTCGACCCCGGCCGACGGGCTCAACGGTGTGGCCGGCGGCGCTGATGCGCAGCAGCTGCAGTATGTACAGCAGGTCGAACAAATGTACCGTCAGCGGGTGCTGGATATTCTGGAGCCGGTTGTGGGCCGGCAGAACGTCAAGGCGCAGGTGACGGCCGAGGTCGACTTTTCCCAGACTGAGCAGACCTCGGAGTCGCACCGCCCCAACCAGACGGCAGAGTCCGGCGCCATTCGCAGCCAGCAGTTGGTGGAAAGCACCAACTCCAGTGGCAGTGGTGCGCCTTCTGGTGTGCCGGGGGCCACGACCAATCAACCGCCCGGCCCCTCAACCGCCCCGGTGAACGGCCCGGCCCAGACGCTGGCGCCCACGCCTGCTGGCGCTGCTGCTGGCAGTGCGGCCGTCGGCAACAGCAAGCGCGAGTCGATCATCAACTATGAGGTGGACAAGACCATCAAGGTGGTGAAGGCCGGCTCCGGCGTCGTCAAACGTCTGAGTGCCGCCGTGGTGATCAACCATCAGACCCAGACCGATGACAAGGGCAAGACCACAACCCAGCCTCTGACGGAGCAGCAACTGGAGAAAATGACCGCATTGGTCCGTGAGACAATCGGCTTCAACCAGGACCGAGGTGACTCCGTGAACCTCATGAATGCACCATTTGCCAAGGAAAAGATCACCTTGCCCGAGGTGCCTTTCTGGAAGCAGCCTGAAACCCAGGAGCTGGCACGCAATCTTGCGTGGCCGGTGGGGACCGTATTGCTGGGCGCGTTGGTGCTGTTCGGCTTGATCCGTCCGGCGCTCAAGTCGGCGACCCGGCCCGCCACACCGCGCAAACAAATCGATGCCGTACTGGCAGAAGAGCCCGAACGGCCGCAACTGGCCGCACCCAAGAGGGATGAGCCGCCCGTACCCACTGCCGGCGAAATGGCATTGGAGGACGCGCGCAAGCTGACGCGGGAGAACCCGGCGGCAGTGGCCAGTATTGTCAAGAACTGGATTAGTGGCGAGGCTGCGGCCTAACCGCTGAATGCACGAGTAAAGCCATGTCACAAGACGACGGACTGCAAAACGCTGCCATCCTGCTGATGTCCCTCGGCGAGGAAGAGGCGGCAGAGGTGTTCAAGCATCTGTCACCGAAAGAGGTGCAGAAGCTGGGTGAGGCCATTGCCAAGACCCGAAGCATCACGCGTGAGAAAGTCGATGAGGTGGTCGAGCGCTTCACCAGTGTGGCCGCGGCGCACAGCTTGCTGGTGTCCGATTCGGGTGACTATGTCCGTTCGGTGCTGCGGCGTGCGTTGGGCGATGACAAGGCGGCGCTGTTGCTGGACCGCATTCTTCAAGGCGGGGACGTCTCGGGCATCGAAAGCCTGAAGTGGATGGACCCGTTGTCGGTGGCCGAACTGCTGCGCAACGAGCATCCGCAGATCGTGGCCGCCATCATGGTGCATCTGGACTTCGACCAGGCGGCCGATGTGCTCAAGCACCTGACCGAGCGGCAGCGCAATGAAGTCATGCTGCGTATTGCCACCATGGAAGGTATCCAGCCGACGGCGCTCAAGGATCTGAACGAGGTGTTGTTCAAGGTGCTGGCCGGCGGCGACAAGATTCGCAAGGCTTCGCTGGGCGGCGTCAAGACGGCCGCAGAGATGATCAACCTGATGGGCACGGTCATCGAGGGCACCGTGATCGAGTCCATTCGCAGCCACGATCCCGAACTGGCCCAGAAGATCATGGACAAGATGTTTGTGTTCGACGACGTCATCAAGCTCGACGACAAGGCGATCCAGATGGTGCTCAAGGAAGTGGCGTCCGACGCACTCATCGTGGCACTCAAGGGCGCACAGCCCGAGCTCAAGGAGAAATTTCTCTCCAACATGTCGTCGCGGGCGGCAGAAACACTGCGCGAAGATCTGGAGTCACGTGGCCCCATGCGCTTGTCCGAGGTCGAGGCACAGCAGAAGGAAGTTCTCAAGATCGTGCGTCGCCTGGCCGACGAGGGTCAGATTGTCATCGCCGGTGGCGCCGATGACGCCATGGTTTAAGCCGTATGTCTAGCAACTACTCACGTTTCATTCCCGGCGAAGAAATCGATGCCGTGGCCCAGTGGCGTTTCGGCGCGGTGGACGCGGCCGCCATGTTGCTTGAAGAGCAGGCGCGGGCCCGTTTGCAGGAAGAGCAGGCTGAGACGTTCCGAGAGGAAGGCTATGCCAAGGGGTTTGCCGAGGGGCTGGCCCAAGGGCACGGCCAGGCCATGCTGGAAGCGCAGGAGCAGGTCAACGCGTTCCTGAACAATCAGGGGCAGGACACGGCCCGGCAACTGGCCGCGCTGGTGGCGTCGGCCCATGTGCAGCTGGATGCGGCCGAGCAGGTGGCCGCGCGCGGCATGCTGGAGCTGGCTTGCGAACTGGCGCGCCAGGTGTTGCGCCATGAAATCTCTACCAACCCGAACACTCTGCTGCCTGTGATCCGCGAGGCGCTGACACCGCTGATTGCCGACAGCAAGAGCACTGTTCTGAAGCTTCATCCGCTGGACATGGACATGCTGGAGGATGTGCTGCGTTCGGAATACCCCAGCCTGCCATTGACTTTGCTGGCCGATGCCGCCATCACGCGCGGTGGTTGTCAGATCCAGTCCACAGGCACGCAAATCGATGGCACGTTGGAAAAGCGTTGGGCCCGCGCTGTCGGTCAGCTGGGCTTGAATCTGCCATGGGAGGCGGCTGCAGATGAGCCCTGATCCCTCCGCCAAATGGCAGCAGTTTCTGGATGGGGCGCGGCAGCGTGTCCAGTCCGCAGGCACGACGCTGGAAACCGGCGGTACCCTGACGCGCCTGACCGGCTTGGTGCTGGAAGCCTCGGGTATTCGTGTGCCGGTGGGCTCCCAGTGCCTGGTGAACAGTGGAATGCAAGAGCCGGTGCTGGCCGAGGTGGTGGGCTTTGCCAATGAGCGAGCTTTTCTCATGCCGGCCGGCGACGTGCAGGGCCTCTCCAGCGGTGCCAGTGTGGTGCCGCTGGCGCCCTATATGCCTGTGCCGCGGCTCGGTGAAGAGGTGGTGCGCAAGGAAGTGCGCTCAGTTCCAGGGCTCTTGCGCCTGCCTCTGGGCGAGGGCTTGCTGGGGCGGGTTGTGGACGCGCATGGCGAGCCGCTGGACCGCATGGGGCCACTGCTCGATGTGGCGGCCCGTCCACTGGACCGCGTGCCTCTCAATGCCATGGACCGTGCGCCGGTCCGTGAGCCGCTGGATACGGGCGTTCGTGCCATCAACGGTCTGCTGACCGTTGGCCGCGGCCAGCGTATCGGGTTATTTGCGGGTTCGGGTGTCGGCAAGAGCGTCTTGATGGGCATGATGGCGCGCTATACCCAGGCGGACGTCATCGTGGTCGGCCTGATCGGCGAACGCGGACGCGAGGTCAAGGAGTTCATCGAGGACATTCTTGGCGCGGATGGGCGCGAACGCTCCGTGGTGGTGGCCGCGCCGGCAGATGCGCCGCCCCTGCTGCGCTTGCAAGGTGCCAACTACGCCACGGCGGTGGCAGAAGATTTCCGGGACCGGGGCAAGCATGTGCTGCTGCTGATGGATTCGCTGACCCGCTATGCCATGGCCCAGCGGGAGATCGCGCTGGCCATTGGCGAGCCGCCGGCCACCAAAGGTTATCCGCCGTCCTGCTTCGCCAAGCTGCCTCAGCTGGTGGAGCGCAGCGGCAATGGGCTCAACGGGGTGGGCTCCATCACGGCGTTCTACACGGTGTTGACCGAGGGCGACGACCAGCAGGATCCGATCGCCGATGCTGCCCGAGCCATCCTCGATGGCCACATCGTGTTGTCGCGCTCGCTGGCCGAGGCGGGCCACTATCCGGCCATCGACATTGGCCAGTCAGCTTCCCGCGTCATGCACAACGTGGTATCCCGCGAGCATTTTGATGTGGCTCGACGCTTTCGCGCCATCAGCTCCCGCTATGAGAAGGGGCGTGATCTGGTGCAGATTGGCGCCTATGTGCAAGGGTCTGATCCGGCGTTGGACGAGGCCATCCGTTTGCATCAGCCCATGTCTGAGTACCTTCAGCAGGAAATGCATGTGGCGGCCCCGTTCGAGGACAGCGTGCAACAGATGGCAGCCACGATCGAGCTTGAGGAGGGCGATGATGGGTGGAGGTGACGCATGTCGGCCTTGAGAAGTCTGGTGCTGGCGATCGAGCTGGCGACCGAGAAACGTGATGAAGCGGGGCGCCATCTGATGCAGGCCCAGCGCGCCTATCTGCAGGGACAGAACCAGCTGGAACAGTTGGCCAACTATGCGGCCGATTCCGAGGCTAGGTGGGTGAGCTCGGCGCAGGTGTCCATGAGCACGGGCATTCTGCAGCATCACTACCAGTTCATGGACCGTCTGCACCATGCCATCGGCCTGCAAGATGGGGTGATTGCCAATCTGCTGCTGCAGGTGGAGGTCGAGAGGAAGCGCGTCCAGGAAGCCGAGATGCGGCTGGCCGTGCTGCAAAAGTTGCTGGCAAAAAAACAGATGGAGCGAGCCATGCTGATGGCACGCCGGGAACAGAGACAGACGGACGAGTTTGCGGCCATGCAGCATGCAAGAGCCATGGCGCAATTACAGAGTGGAGAAATGACATGAGTGTTGAAAGTTGTACACCTGCCGCGCCCAAGGCTGCCGCCCAGGGCGCACGTGGAGCACACGGGGCGCACGGGGCGCACGGCGCCAAAGGCAAGCCGAGCGTTGCTGGCGATGCCGGTGCGCCGGACGCCGGGGGCTTTTCTGCGCTGCTCATGCAATTGGGGGCGAACGATGAGGATGCCGCCGCAGATGACCTGACGACTAGCGCGGAAGGCGCTGTGCCGGCGGATTTGTTGGCGGGGCAGGATCTGCTTGCCAAGGAGGGGGCGGCTGTCGACCCGAATCTCTTGTTGGCGCAATCTCTGCAATTCCAGAAGACTCCGCCGCCAGTGGATGAACGCCTGGCGGTGCGCTCCCCCGAGGGCAGCGCGGTCTTGACGGAACCTGTTTCGGGCGACGTCCTGTCGCAGCAGGCGCGGCCAGATGCGCAGGGCGTGTCGCCCGCGCCGGCCGCTAAAAACCAGGATCTGATGCGGCCGGAGTTGGGTGAGGCGATCAAGGACGTTGCCGCCAAAGCCCCAGCGGCAAACCGCAACACATCGCGCGTAGCCGTCAAGGACGTTACCCCGGTGCAGTCCGGTGCCGCTGCCAATGCCAGCGCCAGCAGTCAGGTTGTCGCTGATGCGCGTCTGCAGAAGCTGGCCCAGGGAGAGCCCCGGGTGGAGGCCAACTCGGGCGTGGCCCAGGCGGTGGCGGCTGTTGGGACCAGCGAGTTGGGTGTCCGGCGGGCCGAACGTGCGGGCGAAAGAACGGACAATGGGCAGGGTGGCAAGGGCGATGGCGCATGGGGTCATCAGGCCCTGCCAGCGACGCCGGCTACTGAGCAGTCCTTCACCATGGCTGAACCGACCGCCGTCATGTCGCCCGAGGCGATGGTGGCCGAGCAGGTGAACTACTGGATCGGGCAAGATGTCCAGAATGCCGAACTCAAACTCGATGGCATGGGAGATAGCCCGGTCGAGGTGAGCATTTCATTGCAAGGCAACGAGGCGCGGGTTGAGTTCCGTACAGACCATCTGGAGGCGCGACAAGTGCTGGAAGGGGCGGTGTCGCACTTGAAGGACCTGCTGGGCAACGAGGGGCTGGTGCTGTCAGGCGTCTCCGTCGGATCTTCCGGTGCCGATGGCTCGTCTTCCCAGGAAAAGAGGCCTCGCCAAGGCGACCGGCAGGCAACCGTCGCCGTGTCGCAGGCGCAACCGGTGGAAGCGGGCGCCCGCCCGGCCCGTTTGTCGGGGCGGTCTGTCGACCTGTTCGTCTAGGGCTGGTGATGTCGCCAGCCACTTCGAATGCGATGGTTTTTTGCCGTTAATCAAGGTATCGTTCGCATGGTGCTGGCCCATAATCTGAACGTTAAAGTGGCGGCTCAGTCCCTCTGCGTGGGGGCTGATACCTCCCTCAGGTCTTGCCTTTGAAGGAACTCACTGTGTCTGCGAAACCCGAAGCTGAAGAAGCTGTCAAACCACCCAAAAGCAAAAAAATGCTGCTGATCATCTTGGCGGCCGTTTTGCTTCTGGTCCTGGGCGGTGGCGGCGGCTGGTTCTATCTGAGCAAGAAGAATGCGGACCTCGAAGATGAGGAAGAGGAGGTGGCGCACGTGGTGCCCAAAGGCCCGCCGACCTATCTGCCGATGGACAACATGGTCGTCAATCTGGCTGACCCCGGTGGTGAGAAGGTGGCCCAAGTGGGCGTGACGCTGGAGCTTTCCGATATCAAGGCGCCCGACCGTGTCAAGCCTTACCTGCCGGCCATTCGCAGCAGCGTCCTGATGTTGGTTTCGCAGCGCACAGCCGAAGAGCTGTTGCAGCGCGAAGGCAAGGAGAAGCTGGCGGCCGATATTCTGGCCGAAGCGTCCCGCCATTTCGAGGACGAGAGTCCTGCGGGTGGCAAGGGCAAGAAGAACGCGGCCAAGGCGAAGAAAGGCAAGCCGGAAGAAGGCGGCAATCCGGTGCGCGGCGTATTGTTTTCAAGCTTCATTGTGCAGTGACGACGAAACTGGACACGTGTCATGAGTGAATCCTTTCTGTCCCAGGAAGAAGTTGATGCCCTCTTGGAGGGGGTCACAGGCGAGAGTCAGAAGACAGTTGAAGAAACGCCTGAGGCCGGTTCAATTCGTTCCTACAACATCTCCAGTCAGGAGAGGATTGTTCGCGGTCGCATGCCGACGATGGAAATCGTCAATGAACGGTTTGCGCGCAATCTGCGGATCGGTTTGTTCAACTTCATCCGCCGTAGTCCCGAGATT
This sequence comes from Curvibacter sp. PD_MW3, assembly GCA_002633085.1. Classification (GTDB taxonomy): domain Bacteria; phylum Pseudomonadota; class Gammaproteobacteria; order Burkholderiales; family Burkholderiaceae_C; genus Hylemonella. Next base: position 203,674 of record NSIV01000004.1, on the reverse strand, counting down.
TCTGTCGGGCCGGTTCAGGTTCAGCGTTACAGCGCCTTCTTGCGCGAGCTGGCGGTGCCGACCAATTTCAATATTGTGGCCATCAGGCCGCTACGTGGCAGTGGCCTGATTGTCTGCGAGCCGGCGCTGGTATTCGGCGTGATCGATACGCTGTATGGCGGTATCGGCAAGTTCCAGACCCGGATTGAAGGGCGGGATTTCTCTGCGACCGAGCAGCGGGTGATCAACCGGATGGTGGATGTGATCACGCAGGAGTACAAAAAAGCCTGGAAGGGGATCTATCCTCTGGAACTGGATTACCAGCGCAGCGAGATGCAACCCCAGTTTGCCAATATCGCCACGCCCAGCGAAATCGTGATCTCGACTTCGTTTCAGCTGGAAATTGGTGAAATCACGGGCTCCATCCACTTCTGCATGCCTTATGCGACGATGGAGCCGATCCGTGATGTGCTGTACTCATCGACCCAGGGCGACTCGATCGAGGTGGATCGCCGTTGGGTCAATGTTCTGACGCGGGAAATTCAGGCTGCTGAGGTGACCTTGGTGGCGGAGCTGGCGCGTACCGACGCAACCATTGAGCAATTGCTGGCGATGAAGCCCGGCGACTTCATTGAGTTGGAGCGGCAGCCCAAGATTCAGGCCAGCGTTGATGGTGTGCCGGTTTTCGAGTGTCAATACGGGACACACAATTCGAAATATGCCATCCGGATCGACAAGAGCCTGAGAGGCAACGATATGAACTGGTTAGGGGAACGACATGGCGGTTGATGACAAACCGGAAGACGACGGCATGGCCGACTGGGCCGAAGCACTGCAGGAACAGAAAACAGCCGACAGCTCGTCGGGTGATATCGAGCCGGGTGGCGTGCTGTCCGGCGGGGAGGCACCTCGTCCTTTTTCCGCTGGGGGTACGGCTGCCGATGGATCAAGCAGCGACATCAACATGGTGCTGGACATTCCTGTCCAGTTGTCGGTCGAGCTGGGGCGAACCAAGGTGCCGATCAAGCATATTCTCCAGTTGGGCCAAGGTTCGGTCGTGGAGTTGGATGCGCTGGCAGGCGAGCCGATGGACGTGCTGGTCAACGGCTACCTGATCGCCCAGGGCGAAGTGGTGGTGGTCAACGACAAGTTCGGTATCCGGCTGACCGACGTCGTGACGCCATCGGAGCGTTTGAAGCGCCTCAGCAAGGGGTAAACTGCGCGCATGACGCAGACCATTGTTTCTGTTGCCGTCTTTTTGGTGCTTCTGGCCTTGCTGCCACTGGGAATCCGGTGGATACAGCGCCGTGCGCCGGGCGGAGCCTCGACCGCGGGTGCTGCGAAAATCGTCTCGGCCATCGCCGTGGGGCCGCACCAGCGGGTTGTGACCGTTGAGGTCGGTCCAGAGGACGCGCGCACTTGGCTCGTTCTCGGCGTGACGGCACAAAACATCACCTGTCTTCATGTCGCGGTAACGGCCCCCGCTGTGGTGGGCCAAGTGAGCCAGAGCGTGGCGAATTCCGTGCCGGCGCAATCTTGATGCGAGGGCTGACGGTGAGTCAACATCACGAATGCCTTCAGAGGCCCTCTAACCGTTGCATTGCCATCTTGGTGGTGGCAATGGTGTCCATGCTGCCTTCCTTGGTTTGGGCGCAAGGCAATGCCCAGCTGCCGCTGCTGATTGGAAGCGGTGAATCCGGCACGAGCTACTCCGTGCCGATTCAGACCCTGCTTTTTTTCACGGCGCTGTCCTTCCTGCCCGCGATTTTGCTGATGATGACGGGTTTTACCCGCATCGTGATTGTGTTGTCCTTGTTGCGCCAAGCGCTGGGCACGCAGTCGGCACCGCCCAACCAAGTCATTGTGGGCCTGTCGTTGTTTTTGACGTTTTTCGTGATGGGGCCCACCCTGGATCGGGTATACCAAGACGCCTATGTGCCTTACACCCAGAACACGATAACGTTCGATGAGGCGCTGGAAAAAGGCGAGGCGCCGATTCGTCAATTCATGGTCAAGCAGACGCGTCAGTCCGACTTCGCACTTTTTGCCAAGTTGGCCAAACTGGGGCCGGATGCCAAGGCGCAGACCGCACCGTTGCGTGTTCTGGTACCGGCGTTTGTGACGAGCGAACTCAAGTCAGCGTTCCAGATCGGTTTCATGATTTTCATTCCCTTTCTGGTGATTGATATCGTTGTGGCCAGTGTGCTGATGTCGCTGGGGATGATGATGCTGTCACCTGTGCTGGTGGCCCTGCCTTTCAAGTTGATGCTGTTCGTTCTGGCCGATGGCTGGAACTTGCTGATTGGCTCGCTGGCAGCCAGCTTTGTGACCTGAGGAGCCTGGCATGAATGCGCAAATGGTTCTGACCATCGGACAAGAGGCCCTGCTGATGCTCCTGATGGTGTCGGCGCCCGTGCTGGGCGTCGTGCTGGTGGTGGGCTTGCTGGTCAGTCTGTTCCAGGCGATCACCCAGATCCACGAAGCCACCCTCGCGTTTGTTCCCAAGCTGATTGCGGCCATGGCAGTGTTTGCCTGGGCTGGCCCATGGATGTTGAACATGCTGGTGGAGTACATCCGGCGCATGATCGAGTCCATTCCCGGTATCGTGGCCTGAGCGGGCGACGATGATTTCACTGACGGAGGCTCAGTTGATGGCGTGGCTCACGCCTATCCTGTGGCCGTTCCTGCGGATTCTGGCGGTTTTCACAGCCGCCCCCGTTATTTCATCCCGTGCCTTTCCTGTGCGGGCACGAATTGCCCTCGCTTTCTTGATCGCCCTGGCGGCGCAGGCCAGTCTGCCATCGCAGCCCGTCATCAGCCTCAACGGGGCCGAGGCCTGGGGGGCGGTGGTGCAACAAGTCGGCATCGGGCTGGCGATTGGTTTTGTCGTGCGGCTGGTATTTGCCGCCTTCGAGCTGGCGGGCGATGTGGTGGGGTTCCAGATGGGCTTGAACTTTGCATCCTTTTTCGACCCTTCACTCAACACCCAGGCCAGTGCGACAGCCAGGTTTTTCGGCTACATGGCTTCTCTGCTGTTCGTGGTGCTCAATGGCCATCTGATGGTGTTGATGGCGGTCGTGCGCAGTTTCGAGGTGTTTCCGGTGAATCAGAACTTTCTGGAAGCACTGAGTCTGATGAAGCTCTATGGCTTGGGCGGTGAGCTGTTTGCCAGTGGCTTCTGGATTGCCTTGCCGATGCTGGGCATGCTGATGTTTGCCAATCTGGCGCTGGGAATCGTGTCGCGTGTGGCGCCGCAGATGAATATCTTTGCGGTCGGTTTTCCCATCACCCTGGCCGTCGGGCTGATCGGCATGGCCGTGACGTTGCCCATGCTGGATCGCCCGTTCACGGCGCTGATGGAGCGCGCGATCGATATCTTCACCGGTCGCTAGCTGGGCGGTTACACCAGCCCGTTCCGGATGGCGTAGACGGTCAGTTCGGCATTGTTCGAGAGTTTGAGCTTTTCCAGCACGCGTGCGCGGTAGACGCTGACGGTCTTGGGGCTCAGCATGAGTTCTTCCGCAATGTCCGACAGACGTTTGCCGGAGGCAATTTTCAGCAGGGTCTGAAGTTCGCGTTCCGACAAGGCGGCGTGCAAGGCCTCATCCGAGGGGGCTGAGAGGTTTTCCACCAGCATTTGAGCTACATCTGGCGTGACATATTTGCGGCCTTGCGCTACTGTGCGCACGGCCGTGACCAGTTCGCCTGGGTCGCCGGCCTTGTTCAGGTAGCCTTGCGCGCCGGCACGCAGGCAGCGGATGGCGTATTGGTCTTCCGGAAACATGGAAACCACCAGCACCTTGATGGGAGATGAGGCTTCGCGCAGCGAAGCCAGAACCTCCAGCCCACCGCGGCCAGGCAGGTTCAGATCGAGAACAAGTACGTCACAAGGTGCAGAGCGCAAAGCTTCGCGCACTTCGGCGTAACTGCCAGCCTCCGCGACCACCTGGATATCGACGGCTTCTGACAGCATTTCACGGATGCCGCGTCGCACGACGGCGTGATCATCGCAAAGAATGACGCGGATCATGAAGTCCCATCCTGTAAATTGCCGGCTGGTTGGTTCGAGAGTGGAATGGTTAAGGTGATGGCGGTGCCTTCGCCGCTACGGCTGCTCACATCCAGCCAGCCCCCCACGCTTCGCGCCCGCTCCTGAAGTCCCTTGAGTCCGAAGGCCTTGGGCTTGGCGCGCTCGCTTGGCTGAATGCCGCGCCCATTGTCGGCTATTTCCAAAGTCAGAACATCTTCCGCGTCCGAGAGCTCAATCCGCACCTCGCTGCACTGAGCGTGTTTGGATATGTTGGTAAGTGCTTCCTGTGCTGTCCTGTACGACGCCAGTTGCACGGGCTTGCTAATGCCGGCTTCATTGAGGTTGGCGCGAAAGGTGGTCCGGATGCCTGTGCGTGACTCGAATTCCCGGGCCAGCCAGTCGACCGCCGCTTCAAGGCCCTGATCCAGAATGGCGGGGCGCAGATTGAGCATGATGCGTTGGCTGGCGCCCAAGGCGTGTTGCAACATGTCCAACGCCGATTCGATGTGCGCCAGCGCATCGGGGGTACCGTAATGCCGGCCAAGCCAGGACAGGTCGAACTTGATGGCGGCCAGTGAGCCCCCGATATCGTCATGAATTTCGCGTGCGATGGCGGCGCGCTCCTGCTCAATGGTCATCTGCAGGTGATCTGCGAAATGGGCCAGACGCTGTTCGGAAGCCGCCAGTTCGGCATCTGCCCGTTCCTTGGCAAGATGGGCTTCCTGCACCTCCAAGGCTCGGTGGATGACGTGGGGGAGTTTTCCCATGTCGTCTTTGAGCAGGTAGTCGCTGATGCCCAGTTTGATGGCTTCGACGGCTGCAGATTCGCCAATAGCTCCCGATAACAAGATAAAGGGCGGTCGTTGGGGCTGTTCCCGGAGGGCTTGCCATGCGTCCAGCGCAGTGAAGCCCGGCAGGCGGTAGTCGGCCAGGATGACGTCGAAGAGGTCGGTTTGGAGCGCACTCAGGAATTCGTCGAGTCTCTCTACACGGCGCATGTCGCATGTCATGCCCGCTTTAACAAGCGTGCGGGCGACCAGATCGTGATCAAGAGGGGAGTCTTCCAGATGCAGGATGCGAATCGGATGACGGGGGGCAGGATGCATAAATTAGGCGCTATGATGATTGAGGCCGGAGAAGCCTTTATAAGGCGCCCGGGCTCTGTTGGCTTGTTGAATCATCCAAAAAGGTCGGGAAATCGCCGCAATTAGATGGAATCCTGATAACCTACTTCTGGCAAAATTTTATGCTGGGATCAATGGAGCTGTGAATCAAGCAACAACCGGGCAACAGAATGGAATGACAATGCAACCCACGATGACGACGCCAACCGTTCCCGCCGTGCAGTTGCCTGTCATGCTGGTCGCCGAAGTCCAGGATGCGCTGCTGGTCGTGGTGCACGATTTGACTCGGCTGGATGGCTTGCTGGCGCACACCATGGAAAACCTGATGGAGCGCTTTACCAGTGCCAGTGCCACGCTGGCTGACCCTGCGCTGGTCGACTCCGAGGCGCTTGACGCTGTGCGTGCAGCGCTGCACTCGGCCGTGACGGAGTTGCAGTTCCAGGACATGGCGTCCCAATTGATCAACCATACCTCCAAAATTCTCCAGGGCTGTGCCTATCGCTTGGCCGCAGAATCCATGGGACAGGAAGACGGCGAGGCTGTGCCCTTCGTCGAAGAAGTTCCAGAACGGCCGAATCCGGTGACACAGGATGAGATGGATGCCGGTTCCATCGAGTTGTTCTGAAAATCATCATTTATCAAGCTAATTCAATCAGTCGGAGCCTCACATGCCTTTGATCCTTGCCGTTGACGACTCGCCTTCCATGCGCAAGATGGTGACATTTACCCTGACAGGGGCTGGCTACCAAGTGGTGGAGGCGGTGGATGGCCAGGATGCCTTTGAAAAGGCACAGACCCAACTCTTTGATTTGATCCTGACGGACCAGAACATGCCCCGGCTGGATGGGTTGGGCTTGACGCGCAAGCTGCGGGAACATCCCCAGTACAAAACCAAGCCGATCTTGATGCTGACCACGGAGTCCAGCGATTTGATGAAGCAGGCCGGCCGCACTGCGGGTGCGACCGGGTGGTTGGTTAAGCCGTTCGATCCGGCTCGATTGCTAGATGTCATCCAAAAAGTCATCAAGTGACGTATAAATTGATACAATTGATAATACGCTTCGCATACGAAGCACAGGAGTTCTAGTCATGGCTGAGGCGCATCAGGAAAGCGGTGGATCGGGCGATTTCGATCTGAGTCAGTTCTACCAAATCTTCTTCGAAGAAGCGGGGGAAAACCTGGATCTGATGGAGCAGATGCTGCTCAACATGGATCTGGAGACGGCGGATGATGAGGAGCTGAACGGCATTTTCCGTTGTGCTCACTCCGTCAAGGGCGGGGCGGCAACTTTCGGCTTCAGCGATGTAGCCGAGCTGACCCATCAGATGGAATCCCTGCTCGACAAGCTGCGCCGGCATGAGTTGCAGCCGAACGCCATGATGGTGGACGTGCTGCTCGAATCGGCTGATATTTCGCGCAGCTTGCTGGCACGTCATCAGGCAGGCGAGACCGGTGAGCCGCCCTCCTCGGCGGACTTGGTGCGTCGCATCAGCGAGTTGGCTTCTGGTGCCACGCCTGCGGCGGCCGCTCCTGCGCCCGTGGCGGCGCCGGCACCTGTTGCTCCCGTGGTGGTGGTGCCCAAGGCAGAGACGCCCGTCGTTAAGGGGGAGCGTCAGCTGGAGATTCAGATGGGGCCGCTGGAGCGGCTGGACCAGGTCGACCCGGTCAAAGAGCTGTTTCGCGATATTGCCGGCTTGGGGGAAATCGTCGATCTACCCAGCGATCGACCCAACTTCCGGGTTTTCAAAGTGGGGACTTCGTCCAGCAACGATGATTTGCTTGACTTGTTTGCTTTCCACGTCGCACGTGAGCATGTGCTGATTCGCGATCTCGGCGAGGAGGCGGGTGCGGCTTCTGAATCGGTCAGCTGGAGTGATGATCCCCCTCCCGGGGCCCCGCTTGCGCCGGCACCAGGATTCGGTTTCTTTGATGGCGCCCCCGGTGCACCAGCCATTGCCAAAGCCGAAGCGGCCGAAGCCAAAGGTGCTGTCAAGCCCGCGGCTAAGGCGCCGGCCCAGTTGGCGCAGCCTGAGGCCGCCACGATTCGTGTGGCCATCAACAAGGTGGACCAGCTGATCAATTTGGTGGGTGAGCTGGTGATCACGCAGGCCATGCTAGCGCAAAACAGCCGCACGCTGGACCCGACCGTCTATCAGCAATTGTTGACGGGGTTGGCGGATCTGGACCGCAATACACGTGATCTGCAGGAATCGGTGATGTCAATTCGCATGATTCCGATGTCGATTGTGTTCAGCCGTTTCCCGCGCATGTTGCGCGACCTTGCAAGCAAGCTGGGCAAGAAGGTGGACTTTGTGACGCAGGGCGAGGCCACTGAGTTGGACAAGGGTTTGGTTGAAAAGATTACCGATCCTCTGACTCACTTGGTGCGCAACAGCTGCGATCATGGCATCGAGATGCCGGAGGATCGGGTTGCGAAAGGCAAGTCAGAGACCGGCACCATCACCTTGTCCGCAGCCCACCAGGGTGGGTCCATCGTGATCGAAGTGCGCGACGACGGCCGCGGCCTGTCGCGCGAAAAGATTCTGCGCAAAGCCCGTGAGCGCGGCATCGAGGTCTCTGATCAGATGTCCGATGCCGATGTCTGGCAACTCATTTTCGCACCGGGCTTCTCGACGGCGGAGGTTGTGACCGACGTGTCCGGCCGTGGCGTCGGCATGGATGTGGTCAAGCGAAATATCGCGGCGCTCGGCGGCACGGTCGAAATCGAATCGGCCGAAGGCTATGGTATGCGGGTTTCGGTGCGTCTGCCACTGACGCTGGCCATCATGGATGGCATGTCCGTGGGTGTCGGCGACGAAGTCTATATTTTGCCGTTGTCTTCAGTGGTTGAGTCTTTCCAGGTCAAGCCTGACGCGGTGAGTACCGTGGGTCAGGGCTCGCAACTGGTCAAGGTGCGTGAAGAATACATGCCGGTCATCGAGTTGGAGAAGGTGTTCCAGGTGCCGCGTTTCGACTTCGAAAAGGCTTGCGACATCATGGTTGTGGTCGAGGCCGAAGGCAGCCGCGTTGCCCTGCTGGTGGATGAGCTGCTCGGTCAACAGCAGGTGGTGGTGAAAAACCTCGAGACCAATTACCGCAAGGTTCCGAATGTGTCGGGCGCCACGATTCTTGGCGACGGCAAGGTTGCGCTGATTCTTGATACCAGTGCTCTGGTGCGTCGCTCGCGCCACTGAGCTTTGCGAAGGAGAACGTGAATGGATGTGATGGAAAAAACAGATGAAACGACGTCGGTTGGGGCACGTGAGTACCTGACTTTCCGCTTGGATCAGGAAGAGTACGGCATCGATATTCTCAAAGTCCAGGAAATCCGAGGCTACGAGAAACCTACCCGTCTTGCCAATGCGCCGGAGTTCATCAAAGGCGTTGTCAATCTGCGCGGCACGATTGTGCCGATCGTTGACATGCGTCTGAAATTCAATTGTGTGAAGGCCGAGTACAACGATTTCACGGTGGTCATCATCCTGCACCTGCGCAACCGCATTGTCGGCATTGTGGTTGACTCGGTCAGTGATGTGATGGAGTTGCCTGCTGACAGCATCAAGGCGGCCCCGGAAATCGACAGCGTCATTGACAGCTCGGCCGTGATGGGTCTGGGCTCCGTGGGTGAGCGCATGCTGATTCTGCTGGACATCGAGAAGCTCATGTCCGGTCTCGACATGGGCCTGATTGCCGCAGAAGAATGACCGCCGATTTCGTGAGCTTCTTTCTCTGATGCTGATAACGCCACGCATGCCGCGGCCGATGGCAACCGTCAGAGGCGGGGCAACAGCCGCTTCTGAAACCGGTGGTGCGGACGCCCAAGGGCGGGAATTCGCGTGGACGCAAGCGGATTTCGCCCGCGTTCAGTCTCTGATCTACCAGCGTGCCGGCATCAGCCTGCATGACGGCAAGCACGCCATGGTGTACAGCCGACTCTCACGCCGCCTGCGTGAGACGGGGCATCAGAGCTTTCGCGATTACCTGGGGTGGCTGGAGTCGCATGACGGTCCGGAATGGCAAGAATTTGTCAATGCGTTGACGACCAATCTGACGTCCTTTTTCCGTGAGCAGCACCATTTCGATATCCTGGCTGAGCATCTGAAGTCGAAACCGGCGAGCACGGCTTGGCGCGTCTGGTGCAATGCGGCATCCACTGGCGAAGAGCCCTACTCCATCGTGATGACGGCCATGGATGCCCTGGGCGGACATGCGAACTTCAAGCTGTGGGCCAGTGATATCGACTCCAAGGTATTGATGACGGCAGCGCGCGGTGTGTACCGACTTGACAGCCTGAAGGGTATCGATTCGGGACGGCTGCAGCGCTTTTTCATGCGCGGCAAGGGCAGCAATGAGGGCATGGTCCGCGTCAAGCCGGAATTGCAGCGCATGATCGAATTTCTCAGCGTGAACCTGATTCGCGATGACTGGCCGTTTCGCGAGCCGTTCGACATTGTGTTCTGCCGTAATGTCATGATTTACTTTGATGCCGCGACGCAACGTAGCGTGCTGGAGCGCATCCACCGCGTGATGAAGCCCGGTGGGCTGCTGTTCGTGGGGCACTCGGAAAATTTCAACGAATCGCGTGACTTGTTTGTGTTGCGCGGGAAAACGGTTTATGAGCGCCGTTAGTGCTTCCAGCGCGGGTGTTGCGGCAAAGGTTCTGGCTAGCGGCCGGGTGTCGCGGGTCGACCAACTGAAAGCGCAGCCACGCAAGCCGGGCGAAGCTTCTTTTTTCTATGCTGACCATCACTTCCAGTACGACGCCGTGAAGGTGCTGCCGGGGGAGTACTTTGTTTCCAGCGAAGACCTGGTCATCATGACCGTTCTGGGCTCCTGCATCGCCGCCTGCATCTGGGACAACAAGATGCGCATCGGGGGCATGAATCACTTCATGTTGCCGGATGGTGATGGTGCCGATGGCTCGGGACGTTATGGCTCCTACGCGATGGAGTTGCTGATCAACGAAATGATCAAGCTTGGCGCTCGGCGCGAAACCATGCAGGCCAAGGTATTCGGGGGCGGGGCGGTGATGGCCGGTTTCACCACCATGAATGTGGGTGAACGCAACACCAAATTTGTGTTGGATTACTTGGCGACCGAGCGCATTCCGGTGGTGTCGCAGGATGTGCTGGATATTCACCCGCGCAAGGTGTGCTTTTTCCCCGTGACGGGAAAGGTTCTGGTCAAACGGCTGGCGCATTCGCATCCCGAATCGCTGGTTGTCGAGGAACGCAGGGGCAATGCTGCGCTGGTTGCGAAATCCACTGCGGGTGGTTCTGTCGATCTGTTCTAGGGGAATCTGTTTGAAGAAGATTCGGGTTGTGGTGGTGGATGATTCGGCGCTGGTGCGCAGCCTGTTGGCAGAAATCATCAATCGCCAGAAAGATATGGAGTGCATTGGCACGGCGAACGATCCCTTGATCGCGCGCGAAATGATCCGCGAACTCAATCCGGATGTGCTGACGCTGGATGTCGAGATGCCGCGCATGGATGGCATTGATTTCCTCGGGCGCCTGATGCGTCTGCGGCCGATGCCGGTGGTCATGATCTCCACGCTGACCGAGCGTGGGGCCGAAGTCACCATGCGCGCACTGGAATTGGGGGCGGTTGATTTCGTCGCCAAGCCGCGTATCGGTTTGGCCGAAGGCATCAAGGATCTGTCCGATCAGATCGTCGAGAAGATCCGGGTGGCTGCCGCAGCGCATATCCGACGACTGCCAACCCCCGCTGCTGGGGCCGCGACAGAAGGTGCTTCTGCGCCTCGCCCTGAGGTTAAGTTACTGGGGCGGCTGTCCACCGAGAAGCTGATCTGTATCGGATCTTCGACCGGCGGCACCGAGGCTATCAAGGAAATCCTGACTCGCATGCCGGCGGATTCGCCCGGTATCGTGATCACGCAGCACATGCCACCTGGCTTTACCACCAGTTTTGCAGCCCGTCTTAACAGCCTATGTCAGATTACGGTTCAGGAAGCTGTGCATGGCGAACGGATTCTGCCCGGCCATGCCTATATCGCCCCGGGCGGCAAGCAGTTCCGGATCGATCGCAGTGGCGCCAACTATGTGGCAGTTGTTGAAGACGGTGAGCCGGTCAACCGGCACAAGCCCTCCGTGGAGGTCTTGTTCAAGTCATGCGCTCAAGTGGTGGGGCGTAACGCTTTCGGCATCATGCTGACAGGCATGGGCAACGACGGTGCCAAGGCCATGCGCGAAATGAAAGATGCCGGCAGCTACAACTACGTGCAAGACGAAGCCAGTTGCGTCGTGTTCGGCATGCCGCGCGAAGCCATTGCGCACGGTGCGGCAGACGAGGTGCTGCCGTTGACGTCGATCGCGCCAGCCCTGTTGTCGCGCCTGAGCAATACAACCGACCGCTACCGAGTCTGAGGCCTGCGGCGGGTGTTGTGGTGTCCGCCTTATTTGGCGGACAGCTCTTCCCAACGCGTCAGTGCAGTCATCAACTCGCTCTCGATGGCTGCATCGCGGGCATGCAGTTCGGTGGCGCGTTGCGGGTCACGGGTGTAGAGGCTGCCGTCAGCCAGTTCCACCCGCAGTTGCGCTTGCTCCACTTCCAGCGTATCAATGTAATCAGGCAACGCCTCCAACTCCCGCTGTTCCTTGTAGCTGAGTTTGGCACGGGCGGTTGGACGTGATGGCGCTGGTTTTCCAGCATCATTTTGGGTCTCAGGCCCTGTTGATAAAGCGGCGGGCGCTCCTGAATTTGTAGCATCAAGCCATGCTTCACGTCGCCGGGACTGCGTCAGCCAGTCTTGTACCCCGCCTTCGTACTCGCGCCAGCAGCCATCTCCTTCAAAGGCAATGGTGCTGGTAACGACGTTGTCGAGGAAGGTCCGGTCGTGGCTGACCAGGAACACCGTGCCTTCGTAGTTCTGCAGAAGATCCTCCAGTAGCTCCAGTGTGTCAATGTCCAGATCGTTGGTGGGTTCATCCAGCACCAAGACATTGGCGGGGCGGGCAAACAGCCGCGCGAGCAACAGGCGGTTGCGCTCGCCGCCCGAAAGAGAGCGTACCGGTGAATTGGCGCGCGCTGGCGAGAACAAGAAATCACCCAGATAGCTTTTGACGTGTTGACGTTTGGCGCCAATCTCGATCCATTCGCTGCCAGGGCTGATGAAATCCTCCAGCGTGGCGTCGAGGTCCAGAGCATTTCGCATCTGGTCGAAATAGGCCACTTGCAGATTGGCGCCTTGACGTACTTGTCCACTATCAGGCGGCAGCTCGCCCAGGATCAGCTTGAGCAGAGTGGTCTTGCCGGCGCCATTTGGGCCGAGCAGCCCCACTTTATCGCCACGCAAGATGGTGGCACTGAAATTTCGGACGATGGTTTTGTCGCCAAACGCCTTGCTGACATCCGTTAGCTCTGCGACCAGTTTGCCGCTGGACGTGCCAGTCGCCACATCCATCTTGACGCGGCCGACGGCCTCATGTCGGGCTGAACGGCGCTCGCGCAATTGCTCCAGCCGGCTGATGCGGCTCTGGCTGCGCGTGCGGCGTGCCTCGATGCCCTTGCGGACCCAAACTTCTTCTTGTGCCAGCAGTTTGTCGGCTTTGGCGTTGATGACGGCTTCCTGCGCCAGTTGCTCGTCCTTCTGTATCAGGTACTGGGCAAAATTGCCTGGATAGGAACTGAGGCGGCCACGATCCAGCTCCACGATGCGGGTGGCCACATGATCCAGAAAAGCGCGGTCGTGCGTGATGGCCACCACGCTACCCTTGAATTCCATGAGCAGCTTTTCAAGCCATTCAATGGAGTCGAGATCAAGGTGGTTGGTCGGCTCGTCCAGCAGCAGCACTTCGGGCTGCGCCACCAAGGCTTGCGCCAGCGCAACGCGTTTGCGGGTGCCGCCCGAAAGCGTTCCGACCACAGCGTCTCTATCAAGACGTAGGCGCTGCAGTGAGGCCTCGACACGCTGCTGCCAGTTCCAGCCATCCCGCGCTTCGATCTCGTCCTGGAGGGCGTCGAGGTCGCCTTCGCCCTGCGAATACGCATCGATCAAAGCAATGGTTCGCGCCAAGCCTTCGCTAACAGCTTCGAAGACTGTGGCGTTGGGGTCAAGATTCGGTTCCTGCGCCACATAGGCCAGTCGCAAGTTTTGCTGCAGTTGGAGGGTGCCATCATCCGGCTTCTCCAGTCCCCCCAGGATTTTGAGAAGCGAGGACTTTCCTGTGCCATTGCGGCCAATCAACCCAATTCGTTCGCCCGCCTCCAATGAAAAGTCAGTGTGGTCGAGCAGGGGCACGTGGCCAAAAGCCAGTTGTGCATTCAGTAGGGTGATAAGTGCCATAAGAGCGGAATTATCCTTGCTTGGGGTGATTGGGGCGGGCTGTCGCCAAGCAAGGTGACTCTTGATGAGCGTGGCTGCAAATAAAGATTGCACCTAGCGCTTCATAGGTGACAAGGCTTTCAGTGGGCTACGAATGGCTCTCAATGAAGCTTTCAGGGGGGCTCACCTCCAGCGATGAGTGGTGCGAGATGCGGTCCAGTTGTCGTGGCGCGAAGAAATGTTTTGCCAAGACAAAAAAGCGTGTTATAGTTGCGGGCTTCGCTGCTGAGATTCATTGCAAATGATCGGTGCGGCGAAGCGGTACTAAAGTCGGGTTGACTTGCGATGTTGAGAGCAAATGTTCGAAGCAAAAAATAAATCGCAGTGTTGACTAGGTGGAAAAAATAGTGCTATAATTCAAGGCTTCGCTGATCACAGCAAAGCAAGCGTAAAGCAAGTGAGTTTTACGACGGTTCCTTAAAAATATACAGCCGATAAGCGTGGGCGTTTGAAGGTGATTGCCAAGTTCTTCGGAACTAAGTCGCAAGACTTTAAATGCTCATGAGAATAGAAGTGAAGTTCACTTCAATTCCGTTTTTATGAGTTGCTCGAAAGAGCGAAAAAATTCAAGATCGAACTATAGAGTTTGATCCTGGCTCAGATTGAACGCTGGCGGCATGCCTTACACATGCAAGTCGAACGGCAGCACGGGAGCAATCCTGGTGGCGAGTGGCGAACGGGTGAGTAATATATCGGAACGTGCCCAGTCGTGGGGGATAACGTAGCGAAAGCTACGCTAATACCGCATACGATCTATGGATGAAAGCGGGGGATCGCAAGACCTCGCGCGATTGGAGCGGCCGATATCAGATTAGGTAGTTGGTGAGGTAAAGGCTCACCAAGCCGACGATCTGTAGCTGGTCTGAGAGGACGACCAGCCACACTGGGACTGAGACACGGCCCAGACTCCTACGGGAGGCAGCAGTGGGGAATTTTGGACAATGGGCGCAAGCCTGATCCAGCAATGCCGCGTGCAGGATGAAGGCCTTCGGGTTGTAAACTGCTTTTGTACGGAGCGAAAAGGCTCCCTCTAATACAGGGGGCTCATGACGGTACCGTAAGAATAAGCACCGGCTAACTACGTGCCAGCAGCCGCGGTAATACGTAGGGTGCAAGCGTTAATCGGAATTACTGGGCGTAAAGCGTGCGCAGGCGGTTATGTAAGACAGATGTGAAATCCCCGGGCTCAACCTGGGAACTGCATTTGTGACTGCATAGCTAGAGTACGGCAGAGGGGGATGGAATTCCGCGTGTAGCAGTGAAATGCGTAGATATGCGGAGGAACACCGATGGCGAAGGCAATCCCCTGGGCCTGTACTGACGCTCATGCACGAAAGCGTGGGGAGCAAACAGGATTAGATACCCTGGTAGTCCACGCCCTAAACGATGTCAACTGGTTGTTGGGTCTTCACTGACTCAGTAACGAAGCTAACGCGTGAAGTTGACCGCCTGGGGAGTACGGCCGCAAGGTTGAAACTCAAAGGAATTGACGGGGACCCGCACAAGCGGTGGATGATGTGGTTTAATTCGATGCAACGCGAAAAACCTTACCCACCTTTGACATGTACGGAAGTTACCAGAGATGGTTTCGTGCTCGAAAGAGAACCGTAACACAGGTGCTGCATGGCTGTCGTCAGCTCGTGTCGTGAGATGTTGGGTTAAGTCCCGCAACGAGCGCAACCCTTGTCATTAGTTGCTACATTTAGTTGGGCACTCTAATGAGACTGCCGGTGACAAACCGGAGGAAGGTGGGGATGACGTCAAGTCCTCATGGCCCTTATAGGTGGGGCTACACACGTCATACAATGGCTGGTACAAAGGGTTGCCAACCCGCGAGGGGGAGCTAATCCCATAAAGCCAGTCGTAGTCCGGATCGCAGTCTGCAACTCGACTGCGTGAAGTCGGAATCGCTAGTAATCGTGGATCAGAATGTCACGGTGAATACGTTCCCGGGTCTTGTACACACCGCCCGTCACACCATGGGAGCGGGTTCTGCCAGAAGTAGTTAGCCTAACCGCAAGGAGGGCGATTACCACGGCAGGGTTCGTGACTGGGGTGAAGTCGTAACAAGGTAGCCGTATCGGAAGGTGCGGCTGGATCACCTCCTTTCTGGAAACTGCAATCTAATTTGAACGCTCACACTTATCGGTTGTTGGAAGGTTGTCGCCAACGGCTAGGGCTTAGTCCTGGTTAAAGCGACCGGCTTGGGTCTGTAGCTCAGTTGGTTAGAGCACCGTCTTGATAAGGCGGGGGTCGTTGGTTCGAGACCAACCAGACCCACCATCCCGTCCATCAAACTGGGGGATTAGCTCAGCTGGGAGAGCACCTGCTTTGCAAGCAGGGGGTCGTCGGTTCGATCCCGTCATCCTCCACCATCAAATCTCAACATCAAAGCTGCTTTGCAAGAGGCTGCTTTGATGTTGGTTGATATATATCGATCAACAACGAGTCGCAAGACTCACGGCTGTTCTTTAACAATTTATAGAGTCGAATCAGCGTTGTCAGAGGAAACTGCACATTCGTAAAGGTTTAGTGCAGACCGTGCCTCTGATGACAATTTTTTGATTGCGTCAAAACGAAATTCAAACTTTGTTTGTATTTCAAGTAATGACGAATCGTTCTCTGGTAGCAATACCAAAGAATCATTCACATTACGGCATAACGCGCTAGGTGAAAGACCTAGCAAGTCCTTGAAACGCTTTGAAGTCTCGCAAGAGAGATCAAAGTTATAGGGTCAAGTGACTAAGAGCATGTGGTGGATGCCTTGGCAATGATAGGCGACGAAGGACGTGATAGCCTGCGATAAGCTTCGGGGAGCTGGCAAATTAGCTTTGATCCGGAGATTTCCGAATGGGGAAACCCACCTGCAAAGGTATCGCATACTGAATACATAGGTATGCGAGGCGAACCGGGTGAACTGAAACATCTCAGTAGCTCGAGGAAAAGACATCAACCGAGATTCCGAAAGTAGTGGCGAGCGAAATCGGAAAAGCCTGTTAGTGATAGCACGACTCTTAGCAAAACAGTCTGGAAAGGCTGGCCATAGCAGGTGATAGCCCTGTATGCGAAAAGAGACGTGTGGTACTGAGCTAACGAAAAGTAGGGCGGGACACGTGTAATCCTGTCTGAATATGGGGGGACCATCCTCCAAGGCTAAATACTCATCATTGACCGATAGTGAACTAGTACCGTGAGGGAAAGGCGAAAAGAACCCCGGGAGGGGAGTGAAATAGATCCTGAAACCGCATGCTTACAAAAAGTCGGAGCCCGCAAGGGTGACGGCGTACCTTTTGTATAATGGGTCAGCGACTTACATTCAGTGGCAAGGTTAACCGAATAGGGAAGCCGTAGAGAAATCGAGTCCGAATAGGGCGTTCAGTCGCTGGGTGTAGACCCGAAACCAAGTGATCTATCCATGGCCAGGATGAAGGTGCCGTAACAGGTACTGGAGGTCCGAACCGACTAGTGTTGCAAAACTAGCGGATGAGCTGTGGATAGGGGTGAAAGGCTAAACAAACTTGGAAATAGCTGGTTCTCTCCGAAAACTATTTAGGTAGTGCCTCAAGTATTACCATCGGGGGTAGAGCACTGTTTTGGCTAGGGGGTCATGGCGACTTACCAAACCAAGGCAAACTCCGAATACCGATGAGTACAGCTTGGGAGACAGAGCACCGGGTGCTAACGTCCGGACTCAAGAGGGAAACAACCCAGACCGCCAGCTAAGGTCCCTAAAATTGGCTAAGTGGGAAACGAAGTGGGAAGGCTAAAACAGTCAGGATGTTGGCTTAGAAGCAGCCATCATTTAAAGAAAGCGTAATAGCTCACTGATCGAGTCGTCCTGCGCGGAAGATGTAACGGGGCTAAGCCAGTTACCGAAGCTGCGGATTTGCAATTTATTGCAAGTGGTAGGAGAGCGTTCTGTAAGCCTGTGAAGGTGCGTTGTAAAGCGTGCTGGAGGTATCAGAAGTGCGAATGCTGACATGAGTAGCGTTAAAGGGGGTGAAAAGCCCCCTCGCCGTAAGCGCAAGGTTTTCTACGCAACGTTCATCGGCGTAGAGTGAGTCGGCCCCTAAGGCGAGGCAGAGATGCGTAGCTGATGGGAAACAGGTCAATATTCCTGTACCGATGTGTAGTGCGATGTGGGGACGGAGAAGGTTAGCTCAGCCAACTGTTGGACATGTTGGTTCAAGCCTGTAGTCGTGCCTGGTAGGCAAATCCGCCGGGCTTAGATGAGGGGTGATAACGAGTCTGCTTGCAGACGAAGTGAGTGATACCCTGCTTCCAGGAAAAGCCACTAAGCTTCAGCTACACACGACCGTACCGCAAACCGACACTGGTGCGCGAGATGAGTATTCTAAGGCGCTTGAGAGAACTCAGGAGAAGGAACTCGGCAAATTGACACCGTAACTTCGGAAGAAGGTGTGCCTTTAGTAGGTGAACCATTTACTTGGGGAGCCCAATGAGGTTGCAAAAAATCGGTGGCTGCGACTGTTTATTAAAAACACAGCACTCTGCAAACACGAAAGTGGACGTATAGGGTGTGACGCCTGCCCGGTGCTGGAAGATTAAATGATGGGGTGCAAGCTCTTGATTGAAGTCCCAGTAAACGGCGGCCGTAACTATAACGGTCCTAAGGTAGCGAAATTCCTTGTCGGGTAAGTTCCGACCTGCACGAATGGCGTAACGATGGCCACACTGTCTCCTCCTGAGACTCAGCGAAGTTGAAATGTTTGTGATGATGCAATCTCCCCGCGGAAAGACGGAAAGACCCCATGAACCTTTACTGTAGCTTTGTATTGGACTTTGAACAGATCTGTGTAGGATAGGTGGGAGGCTTTGAAGCGGTGCCGCTAGGTATCGTGGAGCCAACGTTGAAATACCACCCTGGTGTGTTTGAGGTTCTAACCTGGGTCCCTTATCGGGATCGGGGACAGTGCATGGTAGGCAGTTTGACTGGGGCGGTCTCCTCCCAAAGCGTAACGGAGGAGTTCGAAGGTACGCTAGTTACGGTCGGACATCGTGACGATAGTGCAATGGCATAAGCGTGCTTAACTGCGAGACTGACAAGTCGAGCAGATGCGAAAGCAGGACATAGTGATCCGGTGGTTCTGTATGGAAGGGCCATCGCTCAACGGATAAAAGGTACTCTGGGGATAACAGGCTGATACCGCCCAAGAGTTCATATCGACGGCGGTGTTTGGCACCTCGATGTCGGCTCATCTCATCCTGGGGCTGTAGTCGGTCCCAAGGGTATGGCTGTTCGCCATTTAAAGAGGTACGTGAGCTGGGTTTAAAACGTCGTGAGACAGTTTGGTCCCTATCTTCCGTGGGCGCTGCAGATTTGAGGAAGCCTGCTCCTAGTACGAGAGGACCGGAGTGGACACACCTCTGGTGTATCGGTTGTCACGCCAGTGGCATTGCCGAGTAGCTAAGTGTGGAAGAGATAACCGCTGAAAGCATCTAAGCGGGAAACTCGTTTCAAGATGAGATCTGCCGGGGCCTTGAGCCCCCTAAAGAGTCGTTCAAGACCAGGACGTTGATAGGTCAGGTGTGGAAGCGTAGTAATGCGTTAAGCTAACTGATACTAATTGCTCGTGCGGCTTGACCCTATAACTTTGATTGAAGCAATCAAGGTTGTTATGCCAAGTGACGCATTCAAAAATACAAAGCTGATTGGCTCTATAAATTGGTCGTCTTGACCCAGTCAAGATGACAACAAGTTATGCCTGATGACCATAGCGAGGTGGTCCCACTCCTTCCCATCCCGAACAGGACAGTGAAACGCCTCAGCGCCGATGATAGTGCGGATTCCCGTGTGAAAGTAGGACATCGTCAGGCTCTTACAGCAAAAACGCCCCATCATTCGATGGGGCGTTTTTTTTGCTTGAACGCAAGCGATGGTGTTTATTGATTGAACAGCATCTTGTCGCCGACACGGGCCGCGCCTACACGGACCAAGTCCTGCAAAAGCTCTTCGATCCACAGATTGAAGTCTTGCACTTTGAAATGCGTGTGATGCAGAAGGGCGAAATACGAGGTTTGCCCAATCCATTGCTGGAAGTCGTCGAGCGAAACCCGTTGCAACTCCAGCAATTTGAATTTCATCAGTACCTTGGCGGCATGGCGTGCATGTCGACGCGGATCGGCGATGAATTGCTTAAGCCTCTGACGTGCCACTTCGAGCGCGGCATCCACTTGCTGGAAGACGCCGCCGTGGCCAGGGATGACCACACGCGGTTGCAGAGATTCGATCAGATCCAATGTTGCAGCCACTTCATCAAAGGCATCCTCACCTTCAATTTCAGGAAATACGACACCAAAGCCGTTTTCCCAGAGTGCATCGGCAGAGATGAGCAGTCGGAGTTCCGGCTCAAAAAGAATTACCGAATGAGGGTCATGACCAGGCGCCGCATGCACCTGCCAGTCGCGCAGGCCAAGGTGCAAACTGCTGCCAGGTTCAAGCAAGCCATCAAACCGAAAAGATGGGCATGACTGGCCTGTGGGGGCGTAACTCAGCGCGTCGGCATCCCAGCGTCGCACTTGTTCGGCATGGCCGGGCGGAATGAGGGTGCGCAGGGCCGGGTACTGCTGCTGAAGGCTGGCATTACCGCCGCAATGGTCGCTGTGAAGGTGGGTGTTCACCAACACGTTGAGCGGCCGCGTGCCGAGAGCCGACGTCAAGAGTGACAGCGTCTGGCGCGCATGGCTCACGTAGCCACTGTCAACCAGGGCGGCGTCCGTGTCGGAGCAGAGCAGAATGTTGTTGGACGACAACCAGCCGCGTTCGAAAACGCGGATGTCGTCCGGCAACAGAGCGTGAGCAGTCATCACGTCAGAGTGTAGAACGGCTGCCTATCGAGGTGATGACAGGCGGTGAATGCCTACTTTCCTGCGCGCAGTTCACGACGGAGGATCTTGCCGACATTGGATTTGGGCAGCTCGTCGCGGAACTCGATGTACTTGGGGTGTTTGTAGCCCGTCAGGTTCTGATGGCAGTACTTGGCGACATCTTCCTCACTCAGGGTCGGGTCGCTACGGACCACATAAACCTTGATAGCCTCTCCCTGCTTGGCATCGGGCACGCCGATGACGGCACATTCGAGAACGCCATCACACAGCGAAATGACATTTTCCAGTTCACTGGGGAAAACGTTGAAGCCACTGACCAGGATCATGTCCTTTTTGCGATCGACGATCTTGGTGTAGCCCTGTGCGTCCATGATCCCGATATCACCAGTGCGCATGAAACCATCGGCCGTGAAGGCATCGGCCGTCTCGGTGGGCTGGCGGTAATAGCCCGTCATCACGTTGGGGCCTCGAATGCAGATTTCACCGGAGTCGCCGACGGGCAGCGACCGGCCGGCGTCATCCTTGATGGCAACCTCGACACCGGGCAATGGCAGGCCAATGCTGCCGCTGAAGCGATCGGTCGTCACCGGGTTATTCGTACCAATGGCGCAGGTCTCGCTCATGCCCCAGCCTTCCACCATCGCGCAGCCGGTGACTTCGCGCCAGTGTTTGGCCGTTCCTTCAGACGCGGCCATACCGCCGGCCTGTGAGATGCAAAGGTGGGAGAAGTCGACGGTTCGGAGTTGGGGGTGCTGCAGCAAGGCGTTGAAGAGGGTGTTGACGGCTGGCAGCATGTGGAACGGACGGCGTTTCAGGGTGTCAATGAACTTGCCGATGTCGCGCGGATTGGGGATCAGCGTCATGTGCGAGCCCCAGCGGATGGCCAGAAAACACAGTGTGAGCGCGAAGATGTGGTACAGCGGCAATGCGGCGATGCTGTTGGTCGAACGCACATCCCCAACGCGTTTGAGCGCGGGGGTGAACCAGGCTTCGGCCTGCAGGATGGCCGCCACAATGTTGCGATGGGTGAGCACGGCGCCTTTGCTCAAGCCGGTCGTGCCGCCGGTGTACTGCAGGAAGGCGACCGAGTCCAGTGTGCTGACGGCAGGCTTGAGCGTCAGGTGCGATCCTTCCGCCAGGGCTTTGCGAAACTGGGTGACGGTACGTCCTTCGGACAGTGGCAGGCGGAAGGCGGGCACCATCTTGGCAAGGTGGCGCACGGCAAACGTGATCCAGCGGCCGTACCAAGGGCCGAGCAGATCGCCCATGGCGGCAATGACAACATGCTTCACATGCGTGTTGTCGATCACTTCCTCGAGCGTGTGCGCGAAGTTCTCCAGCACCACGATCGCCGTGGCCCCCGAGTCCCGAAGCTGGTGCTCCAGTTCACGTGCCGTGTACAAGGGGTTGACGTTGACGCAGGTGTACCCGGCACGCAGGATGGCGGCCATGGTGACGGCAAACTGCGGGATGTTGGGTAGCATGATGGCGACGCGCGCATCAGGCTCCAGCCCCAGGCGTTGCAGCCAGGCGCCGAGCGCTGCGGACAACTCGTCGAGCTGGCGGTAGGACATCCAGCGTTCCATGCAGACGGAAAACGGGCGGTCGGCGTTTTTGCGGAAAGACTCTTCGAGCAACTGACCGAGCGAGCTGTATTGGTCGGGGTCAACGTCGTGCGGGACCCCCTCGGGGTAATGTTCAAGCCAGAATTTATCCATCAAGTACTCCATATGCAGCTATTTGAGCGCAGCTGGCCGCGGCGTACCACCGGGCTTGTCCTAGGTTGCAGCCTGAAACTGTCACGCAGGCGTCAACCGTGCACGGGAAGATAGGGCCCATCTTGGCGATTTGCGCAAATGCCCTTACATTCACCCCTATGGCTGACCCGCTGGAACCTCCTTCCTCATCGACAAGACATCGCAATCAATTGGATTTGCCTTTTCGAGAGGAGAACAGTTCACGTCTGGCCCCTTGGGTCGCCAGCATCCGCAAGCTGGGCCCCGGGCATCGGGAGCGGATCGCCAAGCACCTGTTGGCCCTGGAGGGGCATGATCGTTACCTGCGCTTTGGCTACGCGGCCACCGATGAGCAGATCCGTCGTTATGTCGAAGGCCTGGACTTCGAGCGTGATGACATCTTTGGCATCTACAACCGCCGGCTGGAACTCATTGCCATGGCGCACCTGGCGCATTCGGTGGATCGCAATTTCGATGCCTGTGGCGAATTTGGGGTTTCGGTGTCGAAATCGGCGCGCGGGCGCGGCTACGGCGGCAAACTGTTTGACCGGGCCGTGATGCATGCACGCAACGAGGGCGTGCACCTGATGTTCATCCACGCCCTGACTGAAAACACGGCCATGCTGAAGATCGCGCGCAAGGCCGGCGCCACGGTAGAGCGGGATGGCTCGGAAAGCGAGGCCTATCTGCGGCTTCCGCCGGCCACCTTTGACAGTCGCATCACCGAGATGCTGGAGGAGCAGATTGCCCAGACCGACTACAGCCTGAAGCGGCAGGCCAAGCAGTTCTGGGATTTTCTGGCCGGTCTGCAGGAAGTGCGGCGCGGTGTGCGCGATGCGCGCCACAAAACCTCGTCCTGAACGCGGCACAACGCTGTCATTGGGCGGTCTTGCCAATCCGCTATCCTTAGGGGGTCGCAACTACCGCATGTCCTGCACATTCCTCTGTGTCAGACCCACATCCTGCGCGGCTTCCTGACAAGGAAGACAAGCGCACCTTTCTGCAGAAGCTGGTCGAGTTCATCCACCCCGGACCAGACTCCACCGCCGAACTGATCGAAACGCTGGCCGAGGCTGAAGGCAACAACGTCATCGGCGCCGAGTCCCGCGTCATGCTGGAAGGCGTGATCCGCATGGCCGACATGACAGCCGGCGATGTCATGGTGCCGGCCACCCGCATGGATCTGATCGACATCGATGCGCCCTACGACGAGTTGTTGCGCGCGGTCATCAGTACGGCACATTCACGGTTTCCGGTCTTCGAGGGCGGGCACGAGAACATCATCGGCATTCTCATGGCGAAGGATCTGCTCAAACTGCAGCGCGCGCCAGAGTTCAACATCCGGGCCCTGTTGCGGCCGGCGGTCTTCGTTCCGGAAAGCAAGGGCCTGAATGATTTGCTGCGCGAATTCCGCGGCAACCGCAATCACCTCGCCATGGTCGTCGACGAGTTCGGTCGCACCGCCGGGCTCATCACCATCGAGGATGTGCTGGAGCAGATCGTGGGCGAGATCGAAGACGAATTCGACATTGCCGAGGACGAAGGCGACATTTTTGGCCTGGCGGATCGCACCTACCGCGTCAGTGGCGACACTTCGGTCGAGCGCGTGAACGACGCGTTCAACGTCACCCTGACCGGGAGTGACCCGGATGCCTCGTTCGACACCATCGGCGGGCTGATTGCGCACGAGATGGGCCATGTGCCCAAACGCGGCGAGCAGCATGTGATGGCCGGCCTGCAGTTCGTCGTGCTCCATACCAAGGGCGGCGCCGTGAAGTGGTTCAAGGTGTCGCCTGCCACCGAGACCGGTCTTGAACGCTGAGGCCGAACAGCCTCTGTTCTGGCCCCTGTGTCTGAGCCTGCTGGCCGGTCTGGCGCAGGCCGTGTCCATCGCCGCCCCCTGGAGCGGCCAGCCGCTGTGGTGGCTGCAATGGCTCTCGCTGGGCGTGCTGGCCTGGCAACTGGATCGTGGCGTGCATTGGCGGCGCGCTGCCGCGTTGGGTGGGGTTTTCGCCTGTGCCTGGCTGACGGGCACCTTCTGGTGGATGTACATCTCCATGCACACCTACGGTGGCTTGCCGGCGCCGCTGGCCGCCGCAGCGGTGCTGGCACTGGCCGCCGTGCTGGCCCTGTACTACGCCGCCGCCTGTGCCTTGTTTGTGCGCCTGGGGCCCACCCATCGGGCGCAACGTGCTATGTTTTTTGCGGCGCTGTGGCTGCTGGCCGAGCTTGCGCGTGGCCGCTGGTTCACGGGCTTTGGCTGGGGCGGCGGCGGCTACGCCCATGTGGACGGCCCTCTGGCCGGTTATGCGCCCTGGCTGGGGGTCTACGGCATCAGTGCGATCGCAGCCTGGCTGGCCATGACGGCATCGCAGATCCGGACCTGCGGGCCATGGCAGCGGGGCGCGGCGCTGGTCGTGCTGGTTCTGCCTTGGGTCTACCAGATGGGCGGCCCCGTGACCTCCACCTCGGCGGGGCGGCTGCAGGTGGCGCTGTTGCAGGGCGATATTCCGCAGGACGAAAAATTCCAGCCCGGCAGCGGCGTGCCCACCGCCCTGCGCTGGTACGGCGAGCAACTGGGGGCCAGCCGCGCACCGCTGGTGGTGGCGCCCGAGACGGCCCTGCCGCTGCTGCCGCAGCAACTGCCGGATGGCTATTGGGATGCGCTCACGAAACGCTTTGCCAGTGGCGAGCAGGCCGCGCTCATCGGCATGCCCTGGGGCAGTTTCAGCGCGGGCTACACCAATGCGGCCGTCGGCTTCAAGCCGGGCCAGGCCAGTGCCTGGCGCTACGACAAGCACCACCTGGTGCCGTTCGGCGAGTTCATCCCGACCGGCTTCAAGTGGTTCACCGCCATGATGAACATCCCACTGGGCGACTTCAATCGCGGCGACCTCGGCCAGTCTTCCTTCGAATGGCAGGGCCAGCGCCTGGCGCCCAACATCTGCTACGAAGACCTGTTCGGCGAAGAACTTGGCGCGCGCTTTGCCGATCCGGCCACCGCGCCGACGGTGTTCGTGAATCTGAGCAACATCGCCTGGTTTGGCAACACGGTGGCGATCGACCAGCACCTGCACATCTCGCGCATGCGCACGCTGGAGTTCGCGCGCCCCTTCGTGCGCGCCACCAACACCGGCGCCACCGCCATCATCGACCACCAGGGCCGCGTGACGGCTGCACTACCGCGCCATACCCGTGGCGTGCTCAGCGGTGAAGTCGAAGGCCGCCAGGGCCTCACACCCTATGCTTGGTGGGTGTCGCGCTTCGGTCTGTGGCCGCTGTGGGGCGTGGTCCTGCTCGTGCTGGGACTGGGTATGCGTCGATTGCTATCAAAAACATAGCTATTGGTGCATATTTGACAAGGGCCGAGGCCCTGATTCTCTTGGAATCTCTGTGGCGGACGACGGTTTCGCTGGCCCGTGCCCGGCACCGAAAGTGAAGCGTCCGCCGCGCTGGCGTCCGATTCAGCCCCCGCAGGCAGGAAGCCCCGTAAAATCAAGGGTTTACGCGGGAAAACCGCTTTACCAGCAACCGGTCGCGCGACCCCGGCCAAGCCTGTCTTGCCGGGCCGTGTGCCCCAGCTCACAGCCATGTTGACCTTCCAACAAATCATTCTGAAATTGCAGTCCTACTGGGATGCCCAGGGCTGCGCCCTCTTGCAACCCTACGACATGGAAGTCGGCGCCGGCACCTCGCACACCGCGACGTTCTTGCGCGCCATTGGCCCCGAGCCGTGGAAGGCCGCCTACGTGCAGCCCAGCCGCCGCCCCAAGGACGGCCGCTACGGCGAGAACCCGAACCGCCTGCAGCACTACTACCAGTTCCAGGTGGTCTTGAAGCCGGCGCCCAGCAACATCCTGGAGCTGTACCTCGGCTCGCTCGAAGCGCTGGGCTTCGACCTGAAGAAAAACGACATCCGCTTCGTGGAAGACGACTGGGAAAACCCGACGCTGGGCGCCTGGGGCCTGGGCTGGGAGGTCTGGCTCAACGGCATGGAGGTGACGCAGTTCACCTACTTCCAGCAGGTCGGCGGCATCGACTGCAAGCCCATCACCGGCGAGATCACCTACGGTCTGGAGCGCCTGGCCATGTACCTGCAGGGCGTGGACAACGTCTACAACCTGAAGTGGACCGACACCATGAGCTATGGCGACGTCTACCTGCAGAACGAAAAAGAGCAGTCGGCCTACAACTTCGAGCACAGCGATGCCGACTTCTTGTTCACCGCCTTCAGCGCGCACGAGAAACAGGCCAAGTACCTGATGGAGCAGCAGCTTGCGCTGCCGGCCTACGAGCAGGTGCTGAAAGCCGCGCACACCTTCAACCTGCTGGACGCGCGCGGTGCGATTTCCGTCACTGAGCGCGCCGCTTACATCGGCCGCATCCGCAACCTGGCGCGGGCCGTGGCACAGAGCTACTACGAGAGCCGCGAGCGCCTGGGCTTCCCCATGGCGCCGCGCGAGTGGGTGGAACAGATGACACCGTTGACGAAGAAGGCAGCCTGAAGGCCGGGAAAGAACACGATGACCACCAAGAATCTTCTCGTTGAACTGTTTGTTGAAGAGCTGCCGCCGAAGGCGCTCAAGAAGCTGGGCGATGCCTTTGCCGGCACGCTGGCTGATCAACTCAAGGCGCTGGGCCTGGCCGGTGCCGACTCCGTCGTTACCGCCTACGCCTCGCCGCGTCGGCTGGCCGCGCACGTCACGCACGTCTGGCTCAAGGCCGCCGACAAGGCGGTGCAGCAAAAACTCATGCCGGTGACGGTGGGGCTGGATGCGAGTGGCAACGCCACGCCCGCGCTGCTGAAAAAACTGCAGGCCCTCGGTGCAGACGTCTCCAACCCGGCTGCCGCCGTGGCTGCCCTCAAGCGCGCGCCCGACGGCAAGGCCGAAGCGCTGTTCTACGACAGCCTGGTCACCGGCGCCACGCTCGACACTGGCCTGCAAAAGGCGCTTGAAGAAGCGATAACCAAGCTGCCGATCCCGAAGGTCATGAGCTACCAGCTCGAGACCGATTGCGAACTGCCGGGCTGGAGCAGCGTCAACTTCGTGCGCCCGGCGCACGGCCTGGTGGCGTTGCACGGCAGCACCGTGGTGCCGGTCAAGGCGCTCGGCCTCACCGCCGGCAACAGCACGCAAGGCCACCGTTTCGAGGCCAAGGTCGCCAAGGTTGTCATCAAGGACGCCGACAGTTATGCCGCCACGCTGCTGCAAGACGGCGCGGTGATCGCCTCCTTTGCCGAACGCAAAGCCGAGATCGCGCGCCAGCTGGCTGCTGCGGCTGCCAAGGTCGGCAACGGTGCCCGCCCGATTGAAGACGAGGCCCTGCTGGATGAAGTGACCGCGTTGGTCGAGCGACCCAATGTGCTGGTGTGTCAATTCGAGAAGCAGTTCCTCGACGTGCCGCAGGAGTGCCTGATCCTCACGATGAAGGCCAACCAGAAGTACTTCCCGCTGCTGGATGCGGCCGGCAAGCTGACCCACCAGTTCCTGGTGGTCAGCAACATCAGCCCGAGTGATGCCAGTGCGGTGATCGGCGGCAACGAGCGCGTGGTGCGCCCGCGTCTGGCCGACGCCAAGTTCTTCTTCGACCAGGATCGCAAGAAGACGCTGGAGTCGCGCGTCGAGGGGCTGGGCAAGGTGGTGTATCACAACAAGCTCGGAACGCAGGGTGAGCGCGTCGAGCGCGTGCGTGCGATTGCCAAGGCCATCGCACAGCAACTGGGTGGCGAAGTGCTGGCCAAGGCCGCCGATACCGCGGCCCGTCTGGCCAAGACCGATTTGCTGACCGACATGGTGGGCGAGTTCCCCGAACTGCAGGGCATCATGGGCGGTTATTACGCGCGCCATGACGGCCTGAGCGAGGACATCGCCTTCGCCGTTGAAGATCACTACAAGCCGCGCTTTGCTGGCGATGAACTGCCGCGCAGCCAAGTCGGCTTGGTGGTGGCGCTGGCCGACAAGCTGGAGACGCTGGTCGGTATGTTCGGCATCGGCAACCTGCCGACTGGCGACAAGGACCCGTTTGCGCTGCGTCGCCATGCGCTGGGCGTGATCCGCATGCTGACTGAAAAGGATCTGCCGCTGGACCTCAACGCCCTGCTCGCTGGTGCCGTGCCAGCCTTTGGCGACAAGATCAGCGATGCCACGCCGGCCCTGGCCGAATTCATCTACGACCGCCTGGCCGGTTCCCTGCGCGAGCAGGGCTACTCTGCGCAGGAAGTCGAGGCCGTACTGGCGCTGCAGCCGCAGCGTCTGGGCGATGTGACCAAGCGCCTCGCCGCCGTGCGTGCCTTTGCCGCGCTGCCGGAAGCCGCTGCACTGGCGGCTGCCAACAAGCGCATCAGCAACATCCTGAAGAAGGCCGGCGACGTGGACGCCCATGTCAGTGACGTGCTGCTCAAGGAGCAGGCCGAGAAGGATTTGTACGCCGCGCTCAAGAGCGTGGTGCCGCAAGCCAACGCCCAGTTCGAGGCCGGTGACTACACCGCCTCGCTGCAGACGCTGGCCGCGCTGCGTGCGCCGGTGGATGCCTTTTTTGACGACGTGATGGTGAACGCCGAAGAGCTGGACCTGCGCCTGAACCGCCAAGGCCTGCTGAAAAGCCTGCACGACGCCATGAACCGCGTGGCCGACCTCTCGCGTCTGGCGGCCTGACGTGCACACGATGAAGCTGGTCATCCTCGATCGCGACGGCACCATCAACGAAGACAGCCTCGACTACATCAAGTCCGAGGCCGAGTGGAAGCCGCTGCCCGGTGCGCTGGAGGCGATCGCCAAGCTCAACCACGCCGGCTGGCATGTGGTGGTGGCGTCCAACCAATCGGGGCTGGGGCGTGGCCTGTTTGACGTGGCGGCGCTCAACGCCATGCACGCCAAGATGCACAAGCTGCTGGCCACCGCCGGTGGCCGCGTTGATGCCATCTTCTACTGCCCGCATGCGCCCGACCAGGCCTGCCATTGCCGCAAGCCGCAGTCGGGCCTGTTCGAGCAGATCGGCGAGCGCTACGGTATCGACCTCAAGGGCGTACCCACAGTGGGCGACACGGCGCGCGACCTGATTGCCGGCACCAGCGTCGGCTGCGAGCCGCACCTGGTGCTGACCGGCAAAGGCGAGGCCCTGCGCGGCCAGCCGCTGCCCGACAACTTTCCGCCCGGCACGCGCGTGCACGAGAACCTGCTGGCCTTTGCCGACCATCTGGTACGACGCGACAGCGCTACCTGAAAAATTCCCCCATGCCTTTGATTCGTTCCATTCTCCATACGCTGTGGATGCTGGTCACGGTGATCCCGTGGGGCATCATCATGGTGCTGGCCTCGATCCGCGTGCGTGGCAATCCGCTGTATGGGATGGCGGTGCGCTGGCTGCGCTGGGCCATCGACGGTGCGCGCGTCATCCTCGGCATCCAGGTGCGCGTGACCGGGATGGACAACCTGCCGCTGGGCGAGATCAGCCCGGCCATCCTGCTGGTCAAGCACCAGTCCACCTTCGAAACCTTTTACATGCCCACGCTGATGCCGCACCCGCTGGCCTATGTGTTCAAGAAGGAGCTGCTGTATGTGCCCTTCTTTGGCTGGGCCATGGGGCGGCTGGACATGATTCACATCGACCGTTCGCAGGGCTCCAAAGCCTTTGCCAAGGTGGTGGCACAAGGCAAGGAGCTGCTGGCGCGCGGCGTCTGGATCATCATGTTCCCCGAGGGCACGCGCATTGCACGTGGCCAGGCCGGTACCTACAAGACCGGCGGTACCCGGCTGGCGGTGGAGACCGGTGCCCCGGTGATTCCGGTGGCAGTGACCTCGGCCAAGTGCTGGCCGCGCAAGGCCTTCATCAAGCGGCCGGGTGTGGTGGATGTGTCCATTGGCAAGCCGATTCCGAGCACGGGTCGCGACCCGGCCGAACTCATGCGCGAAGTTGAAACCTGGATCGAGGCGGAGATGCGCCGGCTCGACCCCGATGCGTATAAGTGAAGCTCCCCCAGGCTACGCGACACGATGTGTCGCTCCGCCACCCCCCTCGAAGAGGGGGCAACGCCAGCGGCCCGGCAAAGCCGGTTCCGCGGCGTTTCCCGGCGGGAGAGTTTTCTTGCTGGTGTTTGGGCGATTTTCGGTAAAGTCGTGCGCATGAGCTTTCTGCAGCTAGCCCTCGATCTGTTCGATCCCGCGCCACGGGAAGTGGCCGCTGTTGCCGAGACTCAGCGGGAAAAGATGTCAAATCGGCCTTCGGCCCCCGTTGATATTGCGCCATCAGCTCCTGAATTGATAGCAAATGAGCCGCCAGCCCAGTCGTTGGGCAGCGTCATGACGCTGGCACGTTTTGCGCATCCGCGTGCCAACCGCGAAAGCCGTCTGTGCGAGGCGGTGGTGGCCTACGAGTTCAAGCGCGGCAAGCGCCGCACCATCGGCATGGCGGTTGGGGCCGACGGCCTGGTGGTCAGCGCGCCGCGCTGGGTGCCCTTGTACGAGGTGGAAGCCGCCCTGCAGGAAAAAGCCAACTGGATCGTGCGCAAGCTCGACGAAGCACGCGAGCGCCAGCAGCGGCTGGAGTCCGCCCGCATCCAGTGGCAGGATGGTGCGACCTTCCCCTTCCTGGGTGAGCCGGTCATCGTGGTGCTGGACCCTCGGCATGCGTTCACCACTGTCGGTGGCGGCCTCAAGTCGGCCGGGGTGGAGGTGGTGTTGCGCACCGATGCCGAGGCGCCCAACCTGACGCTGGCAGGGGTGCCGCGGCTGACGCTGCACATCGGTCTGCCGCAAACGGCGACGCACGCGCAGATCCGCGATACGGTGCAGGCCTGGCTGATGCGACAGGCGCACAGCATCTTCACCGCACGACTCAACCATTACGCGCCGCAACTGCAGGTGCAATGGCGCAAACTCTCGCTCAGCAGCGCCGGCACCCGCTGGGGCAGCGCACGCAGCGATGGCGCCATTCGCCTGAACTGGCGTCTGATCCATTTCCAGCAGTCCGTCATCGACTACGTGGTGGCGCATGAACTGAGCCACCTGCGCGTGATGGACCACAGCCCGCGGTTCTGGGACACGGTGCGCTCCGTCATGCCGGATTACGAGACCCTGCGCAGCCAACTCAAGGACGACGCCATTCCGCGTTGGCACTGACATGAACATGGACTTCAATCTCGACTCCCTGGGCAGCCTGGCGCTGGCCTTGGGGCTGGGGCTGTTGATCGGCGTCGATCGCGAACGGCACAAAGGTCGGGGGCCGACGCGCCACTTTGCCGGCATCCGCACGTTTTCCCTGGTGGCGCTGGTAGGGGCCGGTGCCCAGCTGCTGGACCAGCCCTGGCTCACGGTCGTGACGGCCGCACTGGTGGCCTCCCTGGCAGTGGTCTCGCACCTCAAGGATCGCTCCAAAGACCCCGGCATCACCACCGAGATGGCGCTGTTCCTCACCTTCCTGCTGGGCGTCCTCACGGTGGAGCACCAGGGCGAGGCCGCGGCCGGCGGCGTGGCGGTGGCCGGTCTGCTGGCTGCACGCGAGCCGCTGCAGCGCTTCTCCACGCGCAGCCTGTCGGAACAGGAATTGCGCGATGCGCTGGTGCTGGCCGGCTCGGCCCTCATCATCCTGCCGCTGACGCCCGACCACCCGCTGACCTGGCTGGCTGGCGTGAACCCGCGCACGGTGTGGCTGCTGGTGGTGATGATCATGGCGGTGCAGGCTGTGGGGCATGTGGCGCTGCGCCTGTTCGGTGCCCGGCTCGGTATGCCGCTCTCGGGACTGGTGGCGGGTTTTGTCTCCAGCACCGCCACCATTGCCGCCATGGGCGCGCGCGCGAGCAAGCACCCGGAACTGCGCGGCGCCTGCGTGGCCGGCGCCTGGTTCTCCACCGTCTCCACGGCCTTGCAGGTGCTGCTGATTGCGCTGGTGCTGAATCCAGCGTCCTTGCGTGTCCTTGCGCCGGCCATGGGCAGCGCACTGGCCATGGCACTGGTGCTGGGCTTGGTCGCATTCCGCCGTATCGGGGCACCAGTGCAGGACAACGATGTGAAGGGCCGCGCTTTCCATCTCGGGCAGTCCATCGGTCTGGCGCTGCTGCTGTCGGGGGTAACAGCCGTGGTGACCTGGGTGCAGGGCGCCTTCGGAACCTTGGCCACATTTGCCGCCACCGCCTTGGCCGGTTTTGCCGACATGCACTCGGTGTCGGCCGCCGCCATCACCCTGGCGGCGAATGGCGGCACCGACGCGGCCACCATGCTGACAGCGGTGCTGCTGGCCTTCTCCACCAACAGCGTGAGCAAGATCGTGGCGGCTTACGCGGCCGGTGGCATGCGCTTCGGCTCCGTCGTGTCCATGGGCTTGCTGCTGGTGGCCTTGGCCGCCTGGCTGCCGTGGGGCTGGACGCGCTGGCTGGCCTGACGCCCCGTGAACGTCCGTGCTTATGCCTGCACGGTGATCGACGCGAAATGCAGATGCTGCATGAATTCGCGCAGGATCAGCAAGGTGGCGGCGAACGCGGCATCGGTGGGCATGGCGTCTTGCGAAGCGGGGCGCCCCAGACTGCGTGCGGTCAGCCGTTGAAAGACCTGCTCCATGTCATCCCGAGACAGCTGGAGTGGCGTGGCCGGCGTCATGCCGGCCAGCCGGGCGATCTCGCGAATGGTGGCGTCCGACGTGACCAGACGGGAGTCCGGCACGATCTGTGAGTGCACGCGCATCACCTCGTCCTCGACGGCCGCGATGGCGTTCTCCAGCTCGTACGGTGTCGGGGGCTCGTGCTTGAAAAACAGCTGCGCTGTTTTCTGTGCGCCGACGGCCAGCACCAACGGGGTGGCCAGGGTAGTGCCATTGCGGCTGAGCACGGTGGTCTGCTCGGCACCGATGTGCAGCACCGTCAACGGAGCGGAGGGGGATGTCCCGGATGGCATGCTGATCTCCACGGGGATGATCTCAATCGGCTTGGGCGGGTTTGCCGATGCCGGTCTTGAAGAGCGCGGCGACCAGGTCGGACTGCGTGATCATGCCGACCACGCGATGCTGCGCATCGACCACGGGCATGTGGTGCAAGCCGCCGTCGGAAAAGAGTCCGACCAGGTCGACCATGGGCTGTTCCGGGCGTGCCACGCGCACCTTGCTCGTCATGATGTCCTCGACATAACGTGCCGTGCTCATGGCCGGCGTCATGCGTGACGTCGGTGCGCTGTGGCCGATGAAGAAGTCGTGCAGCGACACAATGCCGACCAGCGTGCCGTCTTCCTGCGCCACCGGCAAAGCCTTGACCTTGTGCTTGGCCAGGCGCTCCCAGGCGGCGTCCAGCGAGTCGCGCGGTCCGATGTGCACTACATCACGCGACATGATGTCGCGGCAATAGACATCGCCCCATTTGCGGCGGCTGGCATGCAGCTGAGCCCGGGTCAGGATTTCCTCCAGGTCATCCTTGTTGATGTCCAGCAATTCGCCTTGGCCGGCGAGGGCAGCATCCAGGTCGTCCTGCGTGAAGCCCAGGCGCGCACTGGGTGGTAGATCGGCTGTGCGGTGGGGGTGCGGTTGTGGCGCGTGCTGGTGCGGGTAGCGGCGCTGCATGAGGTTGTTGAACAGCAGTGCCAGCAGCAGCATGAGACATGAGTTGGCCGCAACGGGCCAGAGTGCAAAGCCATAGCCCAGTTGGCTCACGGCGGGCCCACCCAGCACGGCCGTCAGGGCCACCGCGCCGCCGGGTGGATGCAGGCAACGCAGGGCAAACATGGCGCTGATGGCCAGCGCACCGGCGAGGCCCGCAGCCAGGCCGCTCGGGCCGAGCCACAGCGCGCAACTCACACCGATGAGAGCCGACACCAGATTGCCGCCCACAATGGACCAGGGCTGGGCCAGTGGACTGGCCGGCACGGCAAACAGCAGCACGGCGGAGGCGCCCATGGGCGCAATGAACCAGGGATTGGCGCTGCCCAAGACGTGGTGGCTCAGCCATTCGGTGCCGAGCAGACCGAGCCCGGCGCCGACGCATGCCAGCCAGATTTCACGCCGTCCAACGGTCAAAGGCGCAGGCAAAAAGGAACGAAGCCAGGACAGAACGACGGGCACGTGACGCACTCCAGAGCGGTGCCGATCGCACCAGGTTGGCGCATTGTAGGGGGCAAGGTGGGCGCGATCGCTCGCCGCCTGGTCTGGCGGTTTGGCAAAAAAGAAAAGACCGCCGAAGCGGTCTTTTTCAGGGGGTGGTCAAGGCTCAGTGAATGACCATCAGGGTGAACGGCGGCACATAGGCCTGCAGTGTCACCAGGATGCCGACCAGGCAGGCCAGCGCGATGGAGTGGAAGAACACATAACGCAGGATGTCGCCTTCGTGGTCGAACCAGCGGGTTGCCGTGGAGGCCACCACGATGGACTGGGCGTCGATCATCTTGCCCATCACGCCGCCCGAGCTGTTGGCGGCGCCCATCAGGTTGGGCGACAGGCCGAGTTGCTCTGCAGCCACTTTCTGCATGCCACCGAACAGCACGTTGGAGGCCGTGTCGGAGCCGGTCAGCGCCACGCCCAGCCAGCCCATCAGGGTGCCGAAGAAGGGGTAGAACATGCCGGTGGCGGCGAAGGCCAGGCCCAGCGTCGTGTCCAGACCGGAGTAGCGGGTCAGCGTACCCAGGGCCAGCATCAGCACGATGGTCAGCAGCGAATAACGCACCAGCCACAAGGTCTTGCCGTAGGACTTGAGCAGCGCCGGGATGCCGTAGCCCATGACCAGGCCGCCGACGACGGCTGCCAGCAGAATGCCGCTGCCGGTTGCCGACAGCAGGTTGAGCACATATTCAGCGGATTCCGCCGTCGGCTTCGGCACCACCGGAGGGATCTTCTCGATCAGCTTGTGCAGGCCATCAATGGCGAACTTCGGTGCGAAGAGGCTGTTGAGGTAGTTCTTGGTGACAGGCAGGCCCCAGAGGAACACAAAGCCCGTGAGGATGGCCCACGGCGTCCAGGCCTTGATCACGGCCGCGCGGTCGTGCTTGGCCGGTGCCACAGGGGCCTGTGCCTTGCCGCCGTCCGCTTCATGGCCCTTGAGGGAGACCGAGGTCCAGATCTCCGCCGGTTTCCAGACACGCAGGAACAGCACCAGCGAACCCATGGAGCAGATGGCGGCAATCACGTCCACCAGTTCCGGGCCCATGTAGTTGGACACCAGGAACTGCGGAATGGCAAAGCTCAAGCCGGTGACCAGAATGGCCGGCCAGATTTGCTTCATACCGCGCCAGCCGGCGAAGGCCCAGATCAACCAGAACGGGACCATCAGCGAGAAGAAGGGCAACTGGCGGCCGATCATGGCCGACACCTCGCCCACGTCATAGCCGTGCACTTTGGCCAGGGTGATGACCGGCGTGCCCAGTGCGCCGTAGGCCACCGGGGCGGTGTTGGCGATCAGGGACAGTCCGGACGCCGCCAACGGCGAGAAGCCCAGGCCGATCAGGATGGCGGCCGTCACCGCTACCGGCGTGCCGAAGCCCGCGGCGCCTTCAAAGAAGGCACCGAAGGCAAAGGCAATCAGCAGCAGTTGCAGGCGACGGTCTTCCGTGATGCCGGCAATCGAATCCTGCAGCACCTTGAAGCTGCCGTTTTCTTCGGTCAGCTGGTGCAGGAAGATGATGTTGAGAACGATCCAGCCGATCGGCAGCAGGCCGGTCAGGCCACCGAGAAAGGCGGCCTTGCCGGCCATTTCAGCGGGCATGCCAAAGGCAAACACGGCGATCGCCAGCGCGCTGACCAGGCCGGCGGCGGCAGCAATGTGCGCCTTGAGATGCAGGAAGCCGAGGCCGACCAGCATAACGACGACGGGCACTGCCGCCAGCAGCGTGGAGAGGGCCATATTGCCCAAAGGGTCATAAACCTGTTGCCAAACCATCAAATACTCCTTGTGATGTTGTGAATTAATCGAGTCGGTTGTGAGCCAAGGTGGTGAACGCCAGCGCCCAGGCTGGGTGCGCGGTGACACGCGTGACAATGCATTTGTCGGCTAGAAGCGGTTGTGCTTCGCGTCGCTTCCTCTTGGCAGCTGTGAGTGGATCGCCAGGCGCCCTCAGTCCGTGTGTTTGCGGGCGGGCTTGGATCGGGGTGTCGGCGCAGACCCGACGGTTTGTCGGCTTCAGACGCGAGACACCAGATTGTAGAAATCTCTCAACGCTGTATTTGTACGTAGTAGTACATAGACGCATGTTGTGCCGTTGGGGGGCTCGCCCGCCGCGGTGATGCGCATCGCGTGGCGGACAAGGTCTCAAGGAGCGCGCAACAAAAAGCCCGCGTGGTGCGGGCTTTTTGTTGGAAGTGACGATGAAATTACTTCTTCGCGTCTTCTTTCTTTTCGGCGGCTTTCTCGGTCTTCTCAGCTGCCTTTTCCGCCTTCTTGGCGGTAACCTTCTTCTTCACTTCAGCCTTCTTCTCTACCTTGGTGTCGGCTTTCGCTTCGACTTTGGCAGGTGCTGCAGGAGTGGCCGGCGTAGCCGGGGTGGCGGGTGCCGCAGCTTGTGCGAACGCGCCAACAGCAAACAGACCAGCAATCAGGGAAGCGAGGATCTTGCTCATTTCAAATGCCTTTCAAAGTTCAACTTGCTGCTCCGGAAAATCCCAGAGGCCTTACCACAACGAGTGCGTTGGCAGCAACGTTGACGGGCGATTTGTATCCATTCGTATCCCATGTTCCCGATTCATGCGACCGTGCTGGCACTGAAGCGGTAAACGCCGTGCGGATCGCGACTGCGTTGCAGCCGGCCTTCAAACCACAGCGTATGCAGGTGCGCGATCGACTCGCCCATGGCGAACGTGGTCTGGTGCAGATCAAGCTTGCGCTTGAACAGGATGGGCAATACGTCGGCAGCGCTGCAAGGTTTTTCGCGACACGCGTCCATGACTTCGGCCAAGCGGTCATGGTGGTGTTCGTGCAGCTGTTCGATGCGCCGGTGCAGGCCAGTGAAGGGCTTGCCGTGCGAGGGCAGGGTCAGCGTGTCGGACGGCAGTGTCTTGAACTTGTCGATGGATTGCAGGAACAGCTGCAGCGGGTTGGCCTCGGGCTCCATGTCGAACACGCTGACATTGGTGGAGATGCGCGGCAGCATCATGTCGCCACCGATCAGCAATTTCAGCTCATCACAGTAGAGCGAGATGTGTTCCGGTGCATGGCCATGACCACTGATGCAGCGCCAGGCCCGGCCGCCAATGTGCAGCATGTCACCGTCCATCAGGCGACGGAAGTGGCGTGGCACGGCCGGCACGAGCGTGGGGTAGTAGCTGGCGCGTTCGCGGATCTTGTCCATCGACGCCGGGTCGGTCAGACCATGCGAGGCAAAGAACAGGGCCGAACTGTCGCCGCCGAAGCCGTTGGTGCCGGCCGAGCCGACACGAGCCAGGTTGTAGTCGGTGGCGCTGATCCACAGGCGGCAGGGATGTTCCGGTGTGCTCCAGCGCTCGCACAGCCAATAGGCCAGGCCGATGTGGTCCGGGTGCATGTGGGTCACGATGACACGCAGCAGCGGGAGGCCTTCGAACTCGCTGCTGAAGATCTGTTCCCACTGAGCCTTGGCTTCGTCGCGGCTGATGCAGCAGTCCACCACGCTCCAGCCGGGCTGGCCATCGATCTCGTCACGCAGCAGCCAGAGGTTGATGTGGTCCAGCGCAAAAGGCAGGGCCATGCGCACCCAACGGATGTCGGGTGCCACTTCCAGTGTCGTGCCGGGAGCAGGCAGAGTGTCGCCCAGGGGGTAGTGGAGTTGGCGTTCGAGTTCGTTCATAGGATGTACTGCACAGGTAACGTTGACGTTCACGTCAACCATCGGCTCATTCTAGGGACGCCTGCTGCGTGGTGCTGTCGCCTCCGTTTCCGGAGCGCTGGGCCCGGTCTGTCAAAAGCGCCAGAATGTCAGCTGCGAAAGAAAAGGACGCACGATGCCGGATGATTCAGAGAACAACAAGCTGGGAGTGCATCCTGATGTGCTCAAGCTGGGACTGGTGAGTTTCCTGACCGACCTCAGTTCCGAGATGATTTTTGCCGTGTTCGCGGTGTTCTTCACGACGATTGCGGGCGCTTCGGCCGCCTTGCTCGGCGTGATCGAAGGCTGTG
The DNA here is from genome assembly GCA_002633085.1 of Curvibacter sp. PD_MW3. Taxonomy (GTDB): domain Bacteria; phylum Pseudomonadota; class Gammaproteobacteria; order Burkholderiales; family Burkholderiaceae_C; genus Hylemonella. The sequence goes on along the minus strand of NSIV01000004.1, from coordinate 165,557 downwards.
CCGACTTGGCGGCGTCCTCCTTGAACTACCTGTCGGGCTGGTTGTCGGACCGCACCGGCCGGCGCAAGGTCTTTGCGTTGGCGGGTTACGGTTTTTCCACGCTGGCCAAGTTGATTCTGCTGGTCTCCAGCTCGGTGGCCGGGCTCGGGATTTTTCGTGTCATCGAGCGCTTGGGCAAGAGCTTTCGCGGGCCGCCGCGCGATGCCTGGCTGTCGACGGTGGCGGACAAGGACACGCGCGGTTATGCCTTCGGCGTGCACAAGGCGCTGGACAAATCCGGGGCCGTGTTGGGGCCCCTGGCCGCCTACGGTCTGCTGTCATGGTTGGGGGAAGGCCTGGCGTCTTTCCGGATCCTGTTCTGGGTTGCGATGGTTCCCGCCCTGCTCAGTATCTTGGTCCTGAGCCAGGTGAAGGAGCAACCTGGCATACCGCGTCAGCGCGAAAACATGTTCGAGACCTGGGGTGTCCTCAGTCCGGCCTTCAAGCGCTACCTGGTCACATCGGGCATTTTTTCTCTGGCCTATTTCAGCTTCAGTTTCCTGCTGTTGAAAGCCCACAGCATCGGCTTCAGCGTCAAGGATGTGGTGCTGCTGTATGCCCTGTTCAACATTGCCTGTGTCATTGCCGCGCCGTTGATCGGCAAACTGGGCGACCATCTGGGGCGGGGGCACATGGTCATGCTGGGTTACCTGACGTACCTGCTGATGAGCCTGGGGTTTGCCTTTGCCAGCGAGCCGTGGCAGATCATTGCCTTGTTCCTGCTGTTTGGTGTGTTCTATGCGATTGACGAAGCCCAGAGCAAGGCCTTCATCGCTGATTTGGAGCAGGAACGGCGCGGCGCAGCCATCGGGCTGCACAACTTCGTGACGGGCCTGATCTACCTGCCCGCTTCTCTGATCGCCGGGGCGCTGTGGCTGCTGCAGCCGGCCAGCGCCTTTTTATTCGCCGCCGGCTTGGCGCTGCTGGCCTTGGGCGCCTTCCTGCTGCTGCGCCCAGACCGGTTGCCGCGCTGACTTCCCGCCGCTGTGGCGGCTCGGGTTTTGGTTGCATAATTGACGTTTACGTAAACGTCAATGCGTGCGGCCGTCCTGCGGGAGGTGCCGCGTTGGCGTGGCGGTGGACCTTGCACTCATCCAAACCCTATGGCAACGACCTACAGCATCAGCGATCTGGCCCGGGAGTTCGACCTGACCACACGGGCCATGCGCTTCTACGAAGACATGGGCCTCCTGCAACCCGAGCGCTCGGGCCCCGGCGGGCGCAACCGGGTCTACAGCGGTCGCGACCGCACGCGCCTCAAGCTCACGTTGCGCGCCAAGCGGCTGGGGCTGAGCCTGACCGAGGCCAAAGAGATCATCGACATGTACGACAGCCCGCGCGATACCGGGCCGCAGTTGCAGAAATTCCTGGACGTGCTGGCTCAGCACCGCCGGCAGGTGGAGGAGCAGATGGCCGACCTGCAGGCCAACCTGGACGAGGTCAAGGCGCACCAGCGCGAGGCCCGTGCCTTGCTGGCCAAGGTCGAAGCCAAACGCGGGAAGAAGGCCCATGCAGCCTGAGTTCGCCCGTGTGCAGGCCAGCTTCGAGCGCCAGGGCATGATGCGCCACCTCGGCGCGCGCCTGTTGCGCGTGGAGCTGGGGCTGTGTGAACTGGCGCTGCCGTATTCCGACAAGGTGACGCAGCAACAGGATGGCTTTCACGGCGGCGCCATGGGTGCATTGGCCGACATTGCCGGCGGTTATGCCGGCCTGACCGTGGCCCCGGAAGGCATGGAAGTGGTGACGGCCGAATACAAGATCAATTTCTTCAACAGCTTTCAGGGTGGCGAACTGCGCGCCACCGGCCGTGTGCTCAAGGCAGGCCGGCGCATCATCGTCACTGCCGCAGAGGTGGTGCATATCGATGCCGACGGCCAGCAGCGCGCCTGCGCCATGCTGCAGCAGACCCTGGTGCCCGTGCCCAAGACTTATTAACCCCATTTCATTCGACGGAGACTTGCATGAACCTGCCCGGACTCAACTTCCAGCTTGGCGACGACATCGATGCCCTGCGTGATGCGGTGCGCGATTTCGCGCAGGCCGAGATTGCGCCGCGTGCGGCCGAGATCGACCGCAACGATCAGTTCCCGATGGACCTGTGGCGCAAGATGGGAGACCTGGGCGTGCTCGGCATCACAGTGGGCGAGGAGTATGGCGGCGCCAACATGGGCTACCTGGCGCACATGATCGCCATGGAGGAGATCTCGCGCGCTTCGGCCAGCGTCGGCCTGAGCTACGGTGCGCACAGCAACCTGTGCGTGAACCAGATCAAACGCAACGGCAATGACGAACAGCGTCGCAAGTACCTGCCCAAGCTGATCTCCGGCGAGCATGTGGGCGCCCTGGCCATGAGCGAGCCGGGCGCTGGCAGCGACGTCATCAGCATGAAGCTCAAGGCCGAGGACAAGGGCGGCTACTACCTGCTCAACGGCAGCAAGTTCTGGATCACCAACGGCCCGGACGCCGATACCCTGGTGGTCTATGCCAAGACCGAGCCCGAGCTGGGCGCACGCGGCGTCACCGCCTTCCTGATCGAGAAGGGCATGAAGGGCTTCTCGATCGCGCAAAAGCTCGACAAGCTCGGCATGCGCGGCAGCCACACTGGTGAACTGGTGTTCAACAACGTGGAGGTGCCGGCGAGCAACGTGTTGGGCAGCGTCAACGGCGGTGCCAAGGTGCTGATGAGCGGCCTGGACTACGAGCGCGCCGTGCTGACCGGCGGCCCGCTGGGCATCATGCAGTCGGTGATGGACAACGTGGTGCCCTACATCCACGACCGCAAGCAGTTCGGCCAGAGCATCGGCGAATTCCAGCTGATCCAGGGCAAGGTGGCCGACATGTACACCGTGTTGCAGGCCGGCCGCTCGTTCGCCTACACCGTGGCCAAGAACCTCGACATGCTGGGCACCGAGCATGTGCGCCAGGTGCGCAAGGATTGCGCCTCGGTCATTCTGTGGTGCGCCGAGAAGGCCACTTGGATGGCGGGCGAAGGCGTGCAGATCTATGGCGGCAACGGCTACATCAACGAATACCCGCTGGGCCGCTTGTGGCGCGACGCCAAGTTGTACGAGATTGGTGCCGGCACCAGTGAGATCCGCCGCATGCTGATCGGCCGCGAGCTGTTTGCCGAAACCATGTGACCGGTCGCCTCCCTGGATACGGGAGGCGCCGGCAGGCGGCACAATACTTCCCTGAGTGAACAAGGGAAGTCGACAATGAAGTTTTCGCTGCGGACCTTCGGCCAGCATTTGCTGGGGGCGCTGGCCTCCGCCACCCTGCAGGCCTGGGTCATGGTGCTGTGCGTGGCCTGCGCGTTGTCGCTGTTGCGCATGGGGCAGATCGCCTGGCATTGGCCCGAAGGCTTCGATGCGCCGCTGGCCGATCTCTGGTCCGTGGTGTTCCAGGGCGCTCGCTTCGACCTCAAGGTCTGCGCCGCCGCGGCGATTCTGCTGTGGCCGGTACTGATCATCGTGCCGGCGCGCTGGCACGGCTGGCTGACCGGCACGGTGACGCTGCTGTTCGTCACCGCCTCACTGGTCAATTTGCATTACTTCGGGTTCTACAAGACGCCGATCGATCCAGTGGTGTTCGGTTTCTTCGAGGATGACACCAAGGCTATTCTCCAGACCATCTGGAGCGACTTCCCGGTCACGTTGACGCTGGCGGTGCTCGCCGGCGCGAGTTGGGGTTCCATGGCGGCCCGCAAGGCCGCCTATGGCCGGCTGAGCCTGCGGCTGAACCGCGGCATTGGCGACCGGCGCATCCCGGTCTGGCTGACCTTGCTGGGGGTGTTGGCGGCGCTGTTCCTGCTGGTATTGACCACCAAGGGCACGCTGCGCGCCATGGCGCTGGGGCGGCAGAACGTCTCGGTCACGACCTCGCAGTTCCTCAACGACATGGTGCCCAACGGCGTGATTGCGCTCAAGTTCGCTTGGGATGGCCGCAAGGCGTCGCAGAACTTCAGCGATCCATTGCTGGGTCTGAAGCAGCTGGGCTATGACTCGCCGATGGCGGCGGCACGTGTGCTCGGTATCGAGGCCGGCGATGACAAGGCGCTGCGTGCTTCATTGTTTGCCCAGGGTGTCGATGCCCCACCCGGCAAGCCGCGCAAGAACCTGCTGTTCTTCCTGATGGAGTCCTGGAGTGCCGAACCGTTCCGCTACCAGGCCAAAGACTTTGATGTGCTGGGCCGGCTGGCGCCGACGCTGAAGCAGGCCTGCCATTTCTCCAACTTCGACTCTGCGCAGCCCGGTACGCACCCCTCGCTCGAAGCCATCCTGTTTTCCACCCCGATCACACCGTTGACGCTCGGGCCGCAGGGCAAGACACCGATTCCCTGGTCGGTTCCTCTGCTCCTGAAGCAGGCCGGTTATCACACCCTGTTCGTGACGTCGACGCGATCTGGCTGGCGCGACCTGGATCGCGTGCTCAGGACGCAGGGTTTTGACGAAGTGGTGGATGCGAACAACCTCAAGGCCGCCTATCCCGAGGCCACGTTGGGCATCTGGGGCGTGTGGGACAGTTATGTGTTCCGCTACCTGTCCGAACGCCTGAAGAAAAAAGAGGACAAACCGCTGTTTGTTTTCGTGCTGACCGCCACCAACCACCCGCCCTACGATCTGCCGCCGGAGTACCAGCGGGTCGAACGCAACCAAGCCAAGTGGGGGGGCGAGCGCAGTGCCGATACGTTGTGGCTCAACATCGACTCCTACCATTACGCCACCGACCTGTTGGGCGGGCTGGTGCAAGAAGTGCGCGCGGGCCCGCAGCACGCCAATACCGTGATAGCCGCCACCGGTGACCACAATGTGCGCAGCTTCGGTCTGTACGCCACGCCGGAGCGGCGCTACCTGCTCAGTCAGGTGCCGTTCGTGATCTGGGACGATGGCCTCGACTGTGGACCGCAGCGCCAACTGCCCGCCAGCCACCGCGACATGTTCCCCACGTTGCTGCCCTTGCTGGGCGTCAACAGCGGCTATGTCAAGACGGGCCGTAACCTGCTGCTCGACCCGGCCAAGCAGACCAACCCGGCCCTGAATGCGCCGTTCAGCATGAACTACTACGGCACGGCCCGCAATGCCCAAGGCAGTTGGACCCTGGGAGACCCGGCCAGCTTTGTTTGCTCGCCCGGGCCGGCCGGCGCCGACTGCCATTTCGATGCGCAGCAGGATGCCCAGGCGCGCGCGCAACTCGGCTTGCTGGACTGGAATGTGCGTGCCACCCTGCGGCACTAGGGTTTCTCACCGTGTAGGACAATCGAGCGCATGAGCAAATCCCTTGAAGACCTGTTTTTCCACAACCGTGCCTGGGCCGAGCAGATGGAGCGCGAGCGCCCCGGTTTCTTCACCGGGCTGGTCAAGCAGCAGACGCCCAAGTACATGTGGATCGGCTGCTCCGACAGCCGGGTGCCGGCCAACCAGATCACCGGTCTCGACCCGGGCGAGGTGTTCGTTCACCGCAACGTCGCCAACATCGTGGTGCATTCGGACCTGAACGCGCTCTCCGCCATCCAGTTCGCGGTCGAGCGGCTCAAGGTGGAGCACATCATGGTGGTCGGTCACTACGGCTGCTCCGGCGTGCAGGCTGCGCTGGAGGGCGCGCGCATCGGGCTGGCCGACAACTGGCTGCGCCACATCCAGGATGTGCGCGACCGCCATCGCGGGCTGCTGGACGCCATGCCGGAGCGCCATCGTCATGATGCGCTGGTGGAGCTCAACGTCATCGAGCAGGTGGTCAATGTCGGCGTCAGCACCGTCATGCTCGACGCCTGGGCCAGCGGTCAGAACGTCAGCATTCACGGCTGGTCCTTCGGGGTGCACGATGGCTTGCTGCAGGATCTCAAGATGACCATCAACAGCACCGACTCGATCGAACCCATGTACAGGGCCGCGATTCAGGGAGTGCTCGCCGCCCGGTCCTGAGGACCCCGATGTTTCCGCAGCGGCTTGATTCCTCCATCGCCTATGACATCGCCAAGGCGATGATGGATGGCTTCAACCGCCACTATCGCCTGTTTCGCACCGAATCGGCGCGGGCCAAACACCGTTTCGAGACCGCCGACTGGCATGGCCAGCAGCGCGCCCAGCGCGAGCGCATCGAGTTCTACGACCTGCGCGTCAAGGAGTGTGTGCAGCGCTTGGCGAAGGAGTTCCAGGCCGGCACGCAGCCGATGGCCATCTGGCACCAGGTCAAGTTGCACTACATCGGCCTGCTGGTGGACCACCATCAGCCTGAGCTGGCCGAGACCTTCTTCAACTCGGTCACCTGCAAGATCCTGCACCGCACGCACTTCCAGAACGACTTCATCTTCGTGCGCCCGGCTGTCAGCACCGAGTACATCGAAAACGACGAGCCGGCCGCCAAGCCGACCTACCGCGCCTACTACCCGACGCGCGAGACGCTGCGCGAGGCCATCGAGCGCGTCATCACCAACTTCCAGTTGCAGCGCGAGTTCGAGGACTTGGCCAAAGACGTCGACCATGTGCTGGCGGCGGTGAACGCGCAACTGGGGCAGGTCAAGCTGCGCGCCAATTTCCAGGTGCAGGTGCTGTCCAGCCTGTTCTTTCGCAACAAGGGCGCCTACGTGGTGGGCAAGATCATCAATGGCTTTCACGAGGTGCCGTTTGCCTTGCCCATCCTGCACAACGAACATGGTCAGTTGGTGATCGATGCCGCATTGTTCGGCGAGGACGATCTGCTCATGCTGTTCTCCTTTGCGCGGGCCTACTTCATGGTGGACATGGAGGTACCGTCGGCCTATGTGCAGTTCCTGCGCAGCATGATGCCGCGCAAGCCACGCGCCGAGCTCTACAACGCGCTCGGCCTGGCCAAGCAGGGCAAGACGCTGTTCTACCGCGACTTTCTCTACCACCTGAAGCACTCGAGCGACAAGTTCCGCATCGCGCCCGGCATCAAGGGCATGGTGATGCTGGTGTTCGACCTGCCGTCCTTTCCGTATGTGTTCAAGCTCATCAAGGACTGGTATCCGCCGCCGAAGGACACCACGCGTGAGCAGATCAAGGGCAAGTACCTGCTGGTGAAGCAGCACGACCGGGTCGGCCGCATGGCCGATACCTTGGAGTACAGCTTGGTGGCGTTTCCGCGCGAACGGTTCAATGACGAGTTAATCGCTGAAATTGAAAAGTTCGCACCGAGCCAGCTGGAGATCAGCGACCGCGATGGTGACGGCCGCAGCGAGGTGATCATCAAGCACCTGTACATCGAGCGGCGCATGATCCCGCTCAACATCTACCTGCAGGAGGTGTTCGACGCCGGCGGGGCCGATCCGTCGCGCACAGACGAGGATGCCTTGCGCGCCCGTGCCCAACTGGAGCGCGCCGTCATCGAGTACGGCAAGGCCATCAAGGATCTGGTGGCGGCCAACATCTTTCCCGGCGACATGCTGTGGAAGAACTTCGGTGTCACGCGCCATGGCAAGGTGGTGTTCTACGACTACGACGAGATCGAGTACATCACCGACTGCAACTTCCGTCGCGTGCCGCAGCCCCGCACCGAGGAAGAGGAGATGTCGGGCGAGGTCTGGTACAGCGTGGGGCCGCACGATGTGTTTCCCGAAACCTTCGCCCCCTTTCTGCTGGGCAACCCGGTGGTGCGCGAGGTCTTCATGAAACACCATGCCGACCTGCTCGACGTGGCCTTCTGGCAGAGCCACCAGGAGCGCATCCGGCAGGGGTACGTGTACGACGTTTTCCCCTACGAGCGCAGCCGGCGTTTCTCGCAGCGGCGCACCAGCATGTAGTTGGCCGGTTGGCAAAAATTGACCTTGGTCATGGCGTTGGCCATGGGCTGACGTACACTTTGCCTTGCCCGGGGTGCGCAATGGTTGCGCTGAGATGGATTCCAAACCCGCGAACTTGATCCGGTTCATACCGGCGTAAGAAGAGCCTGGCCTGCTGCCTTTTCCCTCGTGAAGAGCCTGGTCTGTCCCGCTTGCTGGCCTCGTGCCGTCTTCCGGTTCGCGTTCTGTGAACCTCCTTCGGAGCAATGTGTTTGCTGTCACAAGGAGACTTCGCATGAATGCACCCGACAAACTCGCCCAGTTCATCTCCCTCACGCGCGAGCCGCTACCGGCCTCGCGCAAGATTCATGTGCCCGGCGCGCGCGCTGATGTGCGCGTACCCATGCGCGAGATCACGCAGAGCAACGGTGAGGCCATCACGGTCTACGACACCTCTGGCCCCTACACCGATCCGCAGGCCACCATCGACGTGCGTCGGGGCTTGCCGGCCTTGCGCGAGGGCTGGATAACCGCGCGTGGCGATACCGAGGGTTACCAGGGACGCACACCGTATGCACTCGATGACGGACTGAAGAGCGGCGAGAGTGATGCGTTGGCGGCGTTGCGCGCGCAGGCAGCGGGCCTGCAGCGCACGCCGCGCCGCGCCAGGGCCGGTGTCAACGTGAGCCAGATGCACTACGCCCGCCGCGGCATCATCACGCCCGAGATGGAGTATGTGGCGATCCGCGAGAACCAGCAGCGCGACTGGATGGCCCAATACCTCAGCAATGCCGAGCGTGAGAAGCGCCTGGCCGGCAACAGCTTCGGTGCTGCCATCCCACAGACAGTGACGCCTGAGTTCGTGCGCGACGAGGTGGCGCGCGGCCGCGCCATCATCCCGGCCAACATCAACCACCCGGAGCTGGAGCCGATGGCCATTGGCCGCAACTTCCTGGTCAAGATCAACGCCAACATCGGCAACTCGGCGGTGACGTCCAGCATCGAGGAAGAGGTGGAGAAGCTGGTGTGGTCCATCCGCTGGGGCGCCGACACGGTGATGGACCTTTCCACCGGACGCAACATCCACACCACGCGCGACTGGATCCTGCGTAATTCGCCGGTGCCCATCGGCACAGTGCCGATCTACCAGGCACTGGAGAAGGTCGGCGGTGTGGCCGAAGACCTCACATGGGACATCTTCCGCGACACGCTGATCGAGCAGGCCGAGCAGGGCGTGGACTACTTCACCATCCATGCCGGCGTGCGCCTGCCCTTCATCCACCTCACGGCCAACCGGGTGACAGGCATCGTCTCGCGTGGCGGCTCCATCCTGGCCAAGTGGTGCATCGCGCACCACCAGGAGAACTTCCTCTACACCCACTTCGAAGACATCTGCGACATCATGAAAGCCTATGACGTGAGTTTCTCGCTCGGCGACGGCCTGCGCCCCGGCTCGGGCGCGGATGCCAACGACGAGGCGCAGTTTGCCGAACTGCGCACGCTGGGTGAGCTGACCAAGATCGCCTGGCAACACGATGTGCAGACCATGATCGAAGGTCCCGGCCACGTGCCCATGCACATGGTGCAGGCCAACATGACCGAGCAGCTCAAGCACTGTGGCGAGGCGCCGTTCTACACCCTGGGCCCGCTGACCACCGACATTGCGCCCGGTTACGACCACATCACCAGCGGCATCGGTGCGGCCATGATCGGCTGGTTCGGTACTGCCATGCTGTGCTACGTCACGCCCAAGGAGCATCTGGGCCTGCCGGACCGCGAGGACGTGAAGACCGGCATCATCACCTACAAGATTGCCGCGCATGCGGCCGACGTCGCCAAGGGCCACCCGGGGGCGCGGGCGCGTGATGACGCGCTCTCGAAGGCGCGCTTCGAGTTCCGCTGGATGGACCAGTTCAACCTGTCACTGGATCCCGATACGGCACAGAAATTCCACGATGAAACGCTGCCCAAGGACTCGGCCAAGGTGGCGCACTTCTGCTCCATGTGCGGGCCGAAGTTCTGCTCGATGAAGATCACGCAGGAGGTGCGCGAGTTCGCCAAAACACAAGGTGTGAGCGAGGAACAGGCCTTGACTGCCGGCATGGAAACCATGTCGGAAGAGTTCAAGCGGGCGGGCGGGGAGATCTACATTCCGATCGCGCAGGGCTGATCCGTGGCGTGGAGACTCTCCTGGTTTGCCAGCGGGGCGCCGAGCTTGCCACCTGCGGGACATACGTAGTCATCCGGACTGCTTCCCGCAGGGCCGCACCGAGGGCTTTCGCGGCAAAATGTGCCCACTTGTATTCAGACCGAAGGAGCACATCATGTCCGATCCCATCGTTATCGTTGGCGCCGCCCGTACCCCCATGGGGGCGTTCCAGGGTGACTTCTCTTCCCTCGCCGCCCATGACCTCGGCGGCGCAGCCATCAAGGCCGCCGTCGAGCGTGCCGGCATCGCGCCCGAGGCCGTCAACGAGGTGCTGTTCGGCAACTGCCTGATGGCAGGCCAGGGCCAGGCGCCGGCGCGCCAGGCGGGTTTCAAGGGCGGCCTGCCCAAGAGCGCGGGCGCGGTGACGCTGTCCAAGATGTGCGGCTCCGGCATGCGCGCGGCCATGTTTGCGCACGACATGCTGCAGTCCGGTTCGGCCGACGTGATCGTGGCTGGCGGCATGGAAAGCATGACCAACGCACCCTACCTGATGCTCAAGGGCCGTGGCGGCTACCGCATGGGCCACGACAAGATTTACGACCACATGATGCTCGACGGCCTGGAGGATGCCTACGAAGCCGGCCGCTCCATGGGTACCTTCGGCGAAGAGTGCGCCGCCAAGTACAGCTTCAGCCGCACGGCGCAGGACCACTTCGCCATCACCAGCGTGCGTCGCGCGCAGGCCGCGATCCAGTCCGGCGCTTTTGCCGCCGAGATCACGCCGGTCACGGTCAAGGGCCGCGCTGGCGACACCGTGATCTCCATCGATGAAGGCCCGGGCAAGGCCAAGCTCGACAAGATCCCGGCGCTCAAGCCCGCCTTCAAGAAGGACGGCACCATCACCGCTGCCAGCAGCTCGTCCATCAACGACGGCGCCGCCGCCCTGGTGATGATGCGTGCTTCCACCGCCGCCAAGCTGGGCTGCAAGCCGCTGGCCAAGATCGTGGCCCACGCCGTGCATGCGCAGGAGCCGAACTGGTTCACCACCGCCCCGGTGGGCGCCACGCAGAAGGCGCTGGCCAAGGCCGGCTGGAGTGTCAAGGACGTGGACCTGTGGGAAGTCAATGAGGCCTTTGCCGTGGTGCCGATGGCACTGATGGAAGAGCTCAAGGTGTCGCACGACATCGTCAACGTCAACGGCGGTGCCTGCGCGCTGGGCCACCCGATCGGCGCCAGTGGTGCACGCATCATGGTGACGCTGATGTACGCGTTGCAGGCCCGTGGCCTCAAGCGCGGCCTGGCCACGCTGTGCATTGGCGGTGGTGAAGGCACGGCGGTGGCGCTGGAAATGCTCTGAGTCGTCGTTTTTTGACGTCAGAAGAAGAGGGGGGCGACATGCCCCCCCTGGTATTTTTGGCCAAATATAAGTGACTGATGATGCAGAATGTGGCTTGTCACATATCAGGGTTAACCCCATGAAATTCAGTAACAAGCTTCTTTTGTGTGCCGTGGTTCCTGCGGTGCTGTTCATCATCGGCCTGGCCGGCAGCATCGGCGGGCTGGTCCATACCCAAAACCAGTTTCACCACTACATCGAAACCGAGCAGCGCATCAGCAGTGGCCTGACCGAGATGTACGCCCAGGGTCTGCAGATGGGGCAGGCCTTGCGCAACATCGTGCTCGATCCGACCAACAAGCGTGCTTACGACAACCTGGAGGGCGCGCGCACCGGCTATGAAAAGGCGTTTGCCGAGGCGAGCAAGATTGCCCAGGGCACACAATTTGAGGCAGGTCTGAGCAAGCTGCCGGCACTGCGAGCGAAGCATGCCCAGGCGCAGGAGAAGGTGACGGTGCTGATCAAGGAGCAGTCGCCGGACACCATCCCGTTTCTCAACAGCACAGAGACCCCTGCCTGGCGGGACTTGCGGGCTGAGCTGCTGCAGCAGATCAAGGTGGCTGGCAAGATTTCTGAAGAGGCGCAGGCCAATGTGGAACTTCAGGCCAACCGGCTCATTGTGTTTGCGCTGTCGCTGGCGGTGCTGGCCGTGGTCGTGGCCGTCGGCTTCACGCTCTACCTGCGCAATACCGTGTGCAATGAGCTCGGTGGTGATCCGGGTGACGCCCGCAAAGCCCTGCATGAAATTGCCGAAGGCAACCTGGTCTACCCGGTGCCGCCAACGCGCTACGACAACAGCCTGATGCAGGAGTTGGTGCGCATGCAGGATTCGCTGCGCCGACTGGTCGGCGAGGTGCGTCATTCGACGGACAGCATCACCACGGCCAGCAGCGAGATCGCAGACGGCAGCCAGGACCTGAGTGCCCGCACCGAAAGCCAGGCGAGTTCGCTGGAGGAGACTGCAGCTTCCATGGAAGAGTTGAGCTCCACCGTGCGCCAGAACGCCGACAACGCCAAACAAGCCAACCAGCTGGCCCAAAGCGCCAGCACGGTGGCCATCCAGGGCGGTGAAGTGGTGGCCCAGGTGGTCGACACCATGAAGGGCATCAATGATTCGAGCCGCAAGATCAACGACATCATCAGCGTCATCGACGGCATTGCCTTCCAGACCAACATCCTGGCACTGAACGCGGCCGTGGAAGCCGCCCGTGCCGGCGAACAAGGCCGTGGCTTTGCCGTGGTGGCCAGCGAAGTGCGCAGCCTGGCCGGCCGTTCGGCCGAAGCGGCGAAAGAAATCAAGACCCTGATCACCGACAGCGTGCAGCGGGTCGAGCAGGGTACAGCCCTGGTGGACCAGGCGGGCACCACCATGAGCGAAGTGGTGAGCAGCATCCGCCGCGTGACCGACATCATGGGCGAGATCAGTGCCGCCAGCGCCGAGCAAAGCCAGGGCGTGGCCCAGGTGGGTGAGGCCGTGACGCAGATGGACCAGGCCACGCAGCAGAACGCCGCATTGGTGGAGGAGTCCGCCGCTGCCGCCATGAGCCTGCGCGAACAGGCGCAGCACCTGAACCAACTGGTCGGCGCCTTCCGGCTCTGAAAGCGCATATGGCAACGATCCTGGTCATCGGCGCCTCCCGCGGCATTGGCCTGGAGTTCGTGCGGCAATACGCCGAGGCGGGTGAGCGTGTCATTGCCACCGCGCGCGATGCCGCCGGGCTGGCGCGCTTGCGCGCGCTGGGCGCCACGGCGCTCAAGCTCGACGTGGCCGACCCAGCCAGCATCAGCGGCCTGGCTTGGCAGCTCGATGGCGAGGAAATCGACATCGCGCTCTACGTGGCGGGCGTCTACAGCACCAGCGGCGCTGACACGCCGCCGACTCAACCCGAGTTTGATTGCATCATGCACACCAATGTGCTGGGCGCCATGCAGGCCATTCCGCAGGTGGCGCCGCTGGTGGCGGCTTCGCGCCACGGCGGCAAGTTCGCTTTCATCACCAGCGGCATGGGGCAGATCGGTGCGGTCGAGTCCAGCTTCGGCTGGACCTACCGCGTCAGCAAGGCAGCGCTCAACATGGCGGTGGTGGCCGCCCAGCACGACTACCCGGGCGCCATTCTGGTGGCGCTGTGCCCGGGTTGGGTGCGGACCGACATGGGCGGTGCCGGCGCGCCACTGTCGGTGGAGGAAAGCGTGACCGCCATGCGCCGCACCCTTGGTGGCTTGACGGCGGAGCACAAGGGCACGTTCCTGCATCACGACGGCCGGCGCTACGACGCGTTCTGACGGCAGCCCCGGTAGCAGCAGGGGCATAATTGACGTTAACGTAAACGTCAATTGAACAAGACAAGCGAGACAAGCCCATGCTGTTGACCCAAGACCAGGAAATGATCCGCGACGCGGTGCGTGACTTTGCCAAGCAGGAGCTGTGGCCAAATGCGGCGCGCTGGGACAAGGAACACCATTTCCCGAAAGAGGCACACCAGGGGTTGGCCGCGCTGGGTGCCTACGGCATCTGCGTGCCGGAAGAGTTCGGTGGCGCCAACCTGGACTACCTGACGCTGGCGCTGGTGCTGGAAGAGATTGCCGCCGGTGACGGCGGCACCAGCACCGCGATTTCCGTCACCAACTGCCCGGTCAACGCCATCCTCATGCGTTACGGCAACGCACAGCAGAAGAAACGCTGGCTGACGCCGCTGGCCCAGGGCCAGCTGCTCGGCGCCTTCTGTCTGACCGAGCCGCACGTCGGCTCCGATGCCTCGTCGCTGCGCACCACGGCAGAGAAAGATGGCGACGGTTATGTGATCAACGGCGTCAAGCAGTTCATCACCAGTGGCCAGAACGGCGACGTGGCCATCGTGATTGCCGTCACCGACAAGGGCGCCGGCAAGAAGGGCATGAGCGCCTTCCTGGTGCCGACCGACGCACCGGGTTATGTGGTGGCGCGCCTGGAAGACAAACTGGGCCAGCATTCCAGCGACACGGCGCAAATCAATTTCGACAACTGTCGCATCCCGGCCGAAAACCTGATTGGTGCCGAGGGCGAGGGCTACAAGATTGCGCTCGGCGCCTTGGAAGGCGGGCGCATTGGCATCGCGGCGCAGAGCATCGGTATGGCGCGCAGCGCGTTCGAGGTGGCACTCGACTACGCGAAACAGCGCGAGAGCTTCGGCCAGCCGATCTTCAACCACCAAGCCGTCGGGTTCCGTCTGGCCGAGTGCGCGACGAAGATCGAAGCCGCGCGCCAGCTGGTCTGGCATGCCGCGGCGCTGCGTGATGCCGGCCGGCCTTGCCTGAAGGAAGCCGCCATGGCCAAGCTGTTTGCCAGTGAGATGGCTGAAGCGGTGTGCAGCACCGCCATCCAGACGCTCGGCGGCTACGGTTATGTGAGCGACTTCCCGGTCGAGCGCATCTACCGCGACGTGCGCGTGTGCCAGATTTATGAGGGCACCAGCGACGTGCAGAAAATCCTGATCCAGCGCGCGCTGGCCTGAGCCGCAGGCGCGTGCCGGCTGCCGTCAGACGACGAAGCTGATCAACCGGCCGGTGGGCTGGCCCATGGTGTTGAGGATGATCTGCATTTGCTCGGCCTTGGCCTGTCGTTTGGCCTGGGCGTCGGCGTACGGGTCGTAGGTCGAGACGCGGGGCGTCAGCGGCCGGCTGCTCACCAGTCCTTTGACCGCGGTGGACGCGCCTGCCTGTCTGATGGATCCCACTTCGTTTGCCATGTCTCTGAATTCAAGTCGGCGGCGATGATACTTCAGATGGGAGACGGGCGTGGCGCACCTGGACCGGTGGCTTGAGGCGCGTTCTTTGCGGTCGGCCATGCGACAATTTCAACAAGCTTCCCGGGCGACCTCATCGAGGCCGCACCTTCCTATTCAGGAGACACACCATGCCGATCACCAAAGGATTCCGTGCCCTCGTCGACGAGGCCATGGCCCAGGTCAAGACCTACACCGTGCCCGAGGTGCTGGGCATGCTGGACGACCCGAAGGTGCATATCGTCGACATTCGCGACGTGCGCGAGTTGAAGGACGGCACCGTCACCGGCAGCACGCATGCGCCGCGCTGCATGCTGGAGTTCTGGGTCGATCCCGAGTCGCCGTACCACAAGCCGATGTGGGCCGACGAGAGCAAACGCTTCATTCTGTTCTGCGGTGCCGGCTGGCGCAGCGCGCTGGCCACCAAGACGCTGCAGGACATGGGAATGACCAACGTGGCGCACATCGACGGCGGTTTTGCCGAATGGGTGAAGCAGGGCGGTCCGGTGGAGACGCTGGAACAGCGCAAGGCGAAAAAGGGCTGATGGCGGTGTCAGCTGTCGACTGCCCTTGCGGCCGGCGCGATGCGGCCGGCCAGGTCCTGCCGTATGCGCAATGCTGCGGCCGCTACGTGGAAGACGAAAGTACGCCGGCGCCCGACGCCGAGGCGCTGATGCGTTCGCGTTACACGGCCTTCGTGCGGGAGCGTGCCGACTACCTGCGAGCCACCTGGCATGCCAGCAAGCGGCCGTCGCGGGTGAGCTTCGATGCCGGTGTCAAATGGCTGGGGCTGGAGGTGCGCGACAATCAGGTCATCGACGATGACCATGCCGAGGTCGAGTTCGTCGCCCGGCTGCGTGAGCTGTTCGGCCGTGCCGTGCGCCTGCATGAGCGCAGCCGTTTTGTGCGCGAAGAGGGGCGCTGGTACTACGTTGATGGCGATCATCAATGAAATCGATGCCCCATCCTTGTCATTATTGCGCCAGTTGCTATCAAAATAATAGTAATTTGATGTAATGCGATTTGACGCAATCCTGTTCGACTGCGATGGCGTGTTGGTGGACTCCGAGCCCATCGTCAATCGCGTGCTGCGCGACATGCTGGCCGAGCGCGGTTGGGAGCTGACGGCCGAGGAATGCTGGTCCATCTTTGTCGGCAAGGCGGTCAAGGACGAGCGCTTGCGCATCGAGCAGCACACCGGCCAGCCGCTGACCGAGGACTGGCTGGCCGGCTTTCGTGCCCGGCGCAATGCGGCGCTGGAGTCCGAACTGACCGTCATTGCCAACGCACACGCTGCGGTGCATGAAGTCCATGCCCGGCATGACGCGCGTATCGCTTGCGCCTCGGGCGCAGACCGCCACAAGGTCGAATTGCAGTTGCGCAAGGTCGGCCTGCTCGACTACTTTGCCGGCCGTATCTTCAGCGGCCACGAGATGCCGCGCTCCAAGCCGCACCCGGACGTTTACCTGGCTGCCGCCGCCGCCCTGGCGGCAGTGCCACAGCGTTGCGCCGTGGTGGAAGACACGTTGACCGGTGTTGCCGCCGGCGTGGCGGCCGGCGCCACGGTGTTTGCCTACGTGCCGCAGGGCGATGCCGAGGTGTTCCGCCGCGCGGGTGCCGTCGAGGTGTTCGGCGACATGGCGCAGTTGCCGGACGTGTTGCGCTAGCCCGCGTCGAGCAGGCGGGTCAGTGCCTCCTGCGACAGGGGGCGCGACAGCAGGTAGCCCTGGAATTCGTGGCAGCCCTGGTAACGCAGAAAGTCGAACTGCGCCTGGTTCTCCACGCCCTCCGCCACCACGGTCTTGCGCAGGCTCTGGCCGAGCGAGATGACGGCGCGCGCGATCATCGCCACCTCTTCCTCGTGCTCGATGCCGGTGACCAGCGATCGATCAATCTTGATGATGTCCAGCGGAAAGCGCCGCAGGTAGCTCAGCGAGGAATAGCCGGTGCCGAAGTCGTCCATCGCCAGGTTGACGCCCAGGTCCTTGAAGCGGTCCAGCGTGGTGATGGCGCGATCGCCATCGCCCATGAACACGGTCTCGGTGATTTCCAGCTCAACTTGCGCGGCCGGCAGTTGCGCTTCGTCCAGCAGCTCAGCCACGTGGGCCACGATGTCACCGCTGAGGAACAGGCGTGGCGACAGGTTGACCGCCATGCGCAGCGGGGTGGTGCGCTGACGGTTCCAGTGGTGGGCGGCGGCAAAGGCGCGGCGCAGGATGGCGGTGGTCAGCGGCAGGATCAGGCCGGTTTCTTCGGCGATCGGGATGAATCTGTCGGGGCTGACCGCGCCGTATTCGGGGTGGAACCAGCGCGCCAGCGCTTCCATGCCGACGATGCGGCGGCGGTGGTCAAACTTGGGCTGGTAGTGCACCTCGAATTCGTCATGCTCGATGGCCAGGCGCAGCGCCGTCTCCAGGTTGAGTCGCTCGTCGGCTTCGCGGTTGAGCGCGCTGGTGAAAAACTGGAAGTTGTTGCGCCCGCGGTTCTTGGCCGCGTACATGGCGACATCCGCATGCTTGAGCAGGCTGGCCGAGTCTTCGCCGTCGGCCGGGTAGAGCGCAACACCCAGGCTGGCACCAATGTGGAATTCACGCCCGGACAACAGCACGGGCCGGGCGATTTCGGTCAGCACGCGCTGCAGTTGAGACATCACGGTGCTGGCGCGGAAGTGGTCGTTCAGCAGCAACACGAACTCATCGCCGCCCAGCCGTGCCACGGTGTCAGACGTGCGCACGCAGTGCTTGAGGCGGTCGGCGATTTCCCGCAGCAGTTTGTCACCGGCGCCATGGCCCAGGCTGTCGTTGATGAACTTGAAGTTGTCCAGGTCGATGAACACCACCGTCAGGTAGTAGCCCAGCCGCGCCGCGCGGGCAATGCCCTGCTCCACACGGTCCCCCAGCAGGATGCGGTTGGGCAGGCCGGTCAGCATGTCGTGGTTGGCCTGGCGCTCGAGTTGCTCCTGGTAATGCCGCCGCTCCGAAATGTCCTGCACCGTCCCTTCGTAGTAAAGCGTCTCGCCGGCGGTGTCGCGCACGATGTGGGCGTTCTCCGAGATCCAGATGCGGGCGCCGTCCTGCCGGTAGATCTCGGATTCGAAGTTGAGCACTTCGCCTTGTTGCTCCATGAGTTGGCGAAAGCGCTCGCGCTGGCTTGGACGCACGTAGAGCTGGCGCCCGATGTCGTCCAGGCTGGCGATCAGGGTTGCCGGACTGGCATAGCCGTAGATGCGTGCCAGCGCCGGGTTGGCCGCCAGGTAACGGCCGTCGGGTGTGGTCTGGAAGATGCCTTCGGATGCGTGCTCGAAGATGTTGCGGTAACGCAGTTCGGCTTGCTCCAGCGCCTCGAGCATTTCGCGCTGGTTGGTCACGTCTTCGATGAAGCCCTCGATCACGACCTCACCCATTTCATCGGGCACGGCAATGCCGCGTTCGACCACCCATTTCAAGTGCCCTGATTTCGTGACGATCCGGTATTGCACGGAAAAACGTTGCCCGCCGAGTACAGCCGCATGGATATGGGCACGCACATAAGCGCGTTCTTCAGGGTGGGTGATGTCTTCCCAGGTGATCGTGGTGTTTTCCACCAGTTCGGTCGGCTGGTAGCCGGTCAGGATCAGGCAACCTTGGCTGACGAAGATCATGCGCCAGCTGGCGTCGTTGCGGCAGCGGTAGGCCATGCCGTCCAGGTTGTTGACCAGCGTGTCGAGCACACGTGCCCGGTCGAGTTCCCCGGCACTGAGCAAGCTGGTGCGGCGTGAGCGTGTAGGGAGGAAAGACATGGTACTCACGGGTGGGCTTCTCGCCCTTGTGTTTAGCAAGGGCCGTGCCTGTTTGACGCACCGTCGTGGTGCTCTGCCGACATTTGCGGCGGGCAGGCGTCCAAATCTGCCACAATTGACGTTTACGTAAACGTCAACTCCGCCTGGCGCGCTGCCGGCGGGAGCGCAGAAAGCACAACCATGCCGATTCTGGAAACCAAGCTCAATGCCCGTTCGGCCGACTTCCAGGCCAACGCCACGGCCATGCGGTCGCTGGTGGACGATCTCAATGCCCAGGTGACCCGGGTGGCCCAGGGCGGTGGCGAGGCGGCGCGCGCCAAGCACACGGCACGCGGCAAGCTGCTGCCGCGCGAGCGCGTGCAGCGCCTGCTCGACCCCGGCACGCCTTTCCTGGAGCTCAGCCCGCTGGCGGCCTACGCCATGTACAACGACGAGGCGCCCTGCGCCGGCCTGATCGTCGGCATCGGCCGCGTCAGCGGCGTGGACTGCATGATCGTCTGCAACGACGCCACCGTGAAGGGCGGTACCTATTACCCGCTGACGGTGAAGAAGCACCTGCGGGCGCAGGAAGTGGCGCAGCAGAATCGCCTGCCCTGCATCTACCTGGTGGATTCAGGCGGCGCCAACCTGCCGAACCAGGACGACGTTTTCCCGGATCGCGACCACTTCGGTCGCATCTTCTACAACCAGGCCAACATGAGCGCGTTGGGCATTGCGCAGGTCGCCGTGGTCATGGGCTCGTGCACCGCCGGCGGCGCCTACGTGCCGGCCATGAGCGACGAGGCCATCATCGTCAAGAACCAGGGCACCATCTTCCTCGGCGGCCCGCCGCTGGTGAAGGCGGCCACCGGCGAGGTGGTGACGGCCGAGGACCTGGGCGGCGGCGACGTGCACACCCGCCTGTCCGGCGTGGCTGACCACCTGGCACAGAATGACCTGCACGCTCTGGCGCTGGCGCGTGCCGCGGTGAAAAACTTGAACTCAAACAAGGCTCCAAGCCTTGTCACAGCTGCGCCGGCAGCTCCTAAATTTGCAGCGGAAGAACTGTATGGCGTGATCCCGACCGACACCCGCAAGCCGTTCGACGTGCGCGAGATCATTGCCCGCATCGTCGACGGCTCCGAGTTCGACGAGTTCAAGGCGCGCTACGGCACCACGCTGGTGTGCGGCTTCGCCCGCATCGAGGGCATGCCGGTGGGCATCGTGGCCAACAACGGCATCCTGTTCAGTGAGTCCGCCTTGAAGGGGGCGCATTTCATAGAACTGTGCTGCCAGCGCAAGATCCCGCTGGTGTTCCTGCAGAACATCACCGGCTTCATGGTCGGGCGCAAGTACGAAAACGAGGGCATCGCGCGCAACGGCGCCAAGATGGTGACGGCGGTCTCCACTGCCCAGGTGCCGAAGTTCACCGTCATCATCGGCGGCAGTTTCGGCGCCGGCAACTACGGCATGTGCGGCCGCGCCTTCAACCCGCGTTTCCTCTGGATGTGGCCAAACGCGCGTATCTCGGTCATGGGCGGCGAGCAGGCCGCCAGCGTACTGGCCACCGTCAAGCGCGACGGCATCGAGGCCAAGGGCGGCCAGTGGAGCATGGAAGAGGAAGAGGCCTTCAAGGCGCCGATCCGCAACCAGTACGAGGCCCAGGGCCACCCCTACTACGCCACCGCCCGCCTGTGGGATGACGGCGTGATCGACCCGGCTGATACGCGGCGCGTGCTGGCGCTGGGTCTGAGTGCGGCGCTCAACGCGCCGATTCCGGACACGAAGTTCGGTGTGTTCCGGATGTGATGGAGTGCTTTGCCAGAATGCATATCAGCCAATACTTCGATGAATTTCTGACGGGGCAAGGGGGCTGCAAATGAGTCGCTATTCATTGCTGATGGCGCGAGTCGTAGTGTCGATGGTCTGTGGATTTTTATTCCATGTTGCCTACGCTATTGATATCGAGGTGAGCCATCCTCCTCAGAGAATCGATGGCAGGCAGATGAAGATTGGGGTGAGGGTTTTGCAGTTGCCGGAGGGGAGTTGGACCTTTGTGGCAAAAAAACAAGACCACACTAGCGACGCTCATGGGATGAACAAGGAGACGCGTCCCCAGACCTTCACGGCCTATGCGATGAGCACCGATGAGAAGATCATGCGGGCGGGCATAGTATTGAAACTACCCACAGACAGCCATCTGGTAACGCGATGGACTGACGAGCCTTGCCTGGTAAAGGGCTTTCTCTATAAAGACGATTTTCAAAGCAGCTACGGTCAGTCTCAATGCTTGCTGATTTTCAAGCGCAAGACTCACCTCACGATTTCCAATGACGCCTTCTATGGGCAGGCCAAGGAGTGGCTTCGCGAAAAGGGTGTAGGAAATCCTGGTCCAGTGTATGAGGTTCAGTACTTCCGTTTTGCCTCGAATGAATACGGCTGGGTCCGAGTCTTCATTCCGCAAAGTCTTGTGGTTTCTGAGGAGGCTGTGGTGGAGTATGCCAAGCGGCTGCCTGATGCTTTGACGGCTTTCTTTGAGAAGCGAGTCACCAGCGCTGTCTTGCCATCGTTGCCCCTCAGCGGCGAAAGGCGCTAGTACAGCTCCATTGTGTTGGCGATTGAATGTGCGGGTGGAAAATTCTTTAGACGCTGCGAGTAAAGGCACCGAGCCGGAGCAATGGCTTGGTTTTTAAGGCATGCGTGACGCAACAGATCGTGTGAGTCACGTTGGAGTAACGAATGTTTAACAAGATCCTGATTGCAAACCGAGGTGAAATCGCTTGCCGCGTGGCGGCGACAGCGCGCCGCATGGGCATCAAAACGGTCGCGGTCTATTCCGATGCCGATGCAAACGCCAAGCACGTCAGCGTGTGCGACGAAGCGGTGCACATCGGCGGCAGCGCGCCGGCCGAGAGCTACCTGCGCTGGGAGCGCATCATCGAGGCCGCCAAGGCGACAGGCGCGCAGGCCATCCACCCGGGTTACGGTTTCCTGAGCGAGAACGAAGCGTTTGCCCAGGCCTGTGCCGCGGCCGGCTTGGTCTTCATCGGCCCGCCGGCCTCTGCCATCCTGGCGATGGGTCTGAAGGCCGAGTCCAAGCGGCTGATGGAAAAGGCCGGCGTGCCGCTGGTGCCGGGTTATCACGGCGCCGACCAGGATGCCAAGCTGCTGCAGCACGAGGCCGATCGCATCGGTTACCCGGTGCTGATCAAGGCCAGCGCCGGCGGCGGCGGCAAAGGCATGCGCGTGGTGGAGAAGAGCGAAGACTTTGCGGCTTCGCTCGCCTCCTGCCAGCGCGAAGCGATCAACAGCTTCGGCGACGCGGCGGTGCTGATCGAAAAATACGTGCTGCGCCCGCGCCACATCGAGATCCAGGTGTTTGGTGATACGCAGGGCAATTACGTCTACCTGTTTGAGCGCGACTGCTCAGTGCAGCGGCGCCACCAGAAGGTGCTGGAAGAAGCGCCGGCGCCGGGCATGAGCGAGGCCATGCGCCAGCAGATGGGGCTGGCCGCCGTGGCAGCAGCGCGTGCCGTGAACTACGTCGGCGCCGGCACGGTGGAGTTCATCGTCGAGCAACGTGAAGGAAAGATGAGTTTTTTCTTCATGGAGATGAACACCCGGCTGCAGGTGGAGCACCCGGTGACGGAAGCGATTACCGGGCTGGACCTGGTGGAGTGGCAGTTGCGCGTTGCCTCTGGCGAGCCGCTGCCGCTGCAGCAGGAGCAACTGCGTATCCATGGCCACGCCATCGAGGCGCGCATCTGCGCCGAGAACCCGGACAACCATTTCCTGCCGGCCACAGGCACGCTGCAGGTCTACGGCCTGCCGGCCTGCAGCACGTTCGAACGCAGTGATGTGCGCGTCGATTCCGGCGTGCGCGAAGGTGACACCATCAGCCCGTTCTACGACTCGATGGTGGCCAAGCTCATCGTGCACGGTGAGACGCGCGAACAGGCCCTGGCCCGGCTCGACGCGGCGCTGGCCGCCACGCGCATCGTCGGCCTGAGCACCAACGTGCAGTTCCTGCGCCATGTGGTGCAAAGCGGCTCCTTTGCCGAGGCCGACCTCGACACCGCGCTGATCGTGCGCGAGTCGGCCGTGCTGTTCAAGCAGGAGCGCGTCGGCCTGCCATGGGCCGCTGCCAGCGTGGTGGCACACACCCTGTTGCAAGAGCAGGCCGGCGTGGCTGCCTCCGGCTGGGTTGACCCCTGGGCGCGGCGCGACGGCTGGCGTTCGCATGGCCTGACGCAGCGTTATTTCGATTTCCAGTTTCATGGCGAACCGCAAACCGCCGTGCTGACCTACCTGCATGACGGCGCGTTGCAGTTGCAGGCGGGTGAGGTGAGCGGTGCCTTGCAGATGGCGGCGAGTCCGGACGGCATCGACCTGCAGTTCGCCGGCCAACGCCAGCGCGTGCAGGTGTTGCGCAGCGGTGAGGTGGCCCATGTCTTCCTGCCACAGGGGGCGACGCAGATCACCGTGATCGACGCACTGGCCCATGCCGGCGAGACCCAGACCGAGGGCGGGCGCCTGACCGCGCCGATGCCAGGCAAGGTGGTGTCGTTTGCCGTGCAGGCCGGCGACAAGGTGACCAAGGGGCAGGTGCTGGCGGTGATGGAGGCCATGAAGATGGAGCACACCATCGCCGCGCCAGTCGACGGCGTGGTGGCCGAACTGCTTTATGCGCCGGGCGACCAGGTGGCCGAGGGTGCGGAGCTGCTGAAGCTCTCGGCGGCGTAATCCTGTCAGTGCGCGACAGCCGCTAAGCTCGGCCTATGAAGATCTATTTCTGTTGCACCGATTTCAAGGCAGAACCCTGGCTGGCCGCACTGCGCACAGCCTTGCCGCAGGCCGAGATCGAAGTCTGGGCATCCGGGGCCCCACCGGGCGATTACGCGGTGGTGTGGGCGCCGCCGCAGGCCTTTCTGGACGAGCAGCCGCGCCTCAAGGCCTTGTTCAACCTCGGCGCCGGCGTTGATGCGCTGACGCAGCTCAAGGTGGCGCCAGCGACCCAGCTGGTGCGGCTGGATGATGCGGGCATGTCGGTGCAGATGGCCGAGTATGTGGTGCATGCGCTGATCCGCCACTTCCGTGAGTTTGATCTCTATGAGCAGGATGTGGCGCAGGGCAAGTGGTCCTTCCGGCGGCCGCGCCTGCGGCAGGATTTTCCGGTCGGCATCATGGGGCTGGGCGTGCTGGGCCAGCGCGTGGCGCGTGCCGTGCAGGCTTTCGAGTTTCCGGTGCTCGGCTGGAGCCGCAACGCCAAGGACGTGCCCGGCATGCGTTGTTATGCCGGCGCTGAACAGTTGTCCGACTTTCTGGCTGAGACGCGGGTGCTGGTGTGCCTGCTGCCGTTGACCGCTGAAACCGAGGGCATCCTGAACCGGCAGACCCTGGCGCAGCTGCGGCCGGGGGGTTACCTGATCAACGTGGCGCGCGGCGCGCATCTGGTGGAGGAAGACCTGATTCCGTTGCTCGACAACGGTCACCTGGCTGGCGCCACGCTCGACGTGTTCCGCCAGGAGCCGCTGCCGGCCGGCCACCCGTTCTGGCGCCATCCGAAGATCACCGTCACACCGCATACGGCGGCACGCACGCTGCGCGACGAGAGCGTGGCGCAGATCGCGACCAAGATCACCCGCCTGGAGTGCGGGGAATCGATTGCCGGTATTGTTGATCCGGTAAGAGGATATTGACATGAGCTTGCCTGAACGAGTCCAACTGATCGACGTCGGCCCGCGCGATGGCCTGCAGAACGAGAAGCAGCCGGTGCCGGCGGCCGTCAAGATCGAGCTGGTGCACCGCCTGCAGGACGCCGGCTTGAAGGAGATTGAGGTCACCAGCTTCGTCAGCCCGAAGTGGGTGCCGCAGATGGCCGACAACGCTGAGGTCATGGCCGGCATCCAGCGCCAAAGTGGCGTGCGCTACTCGGTGCTGACGCCCAACCTCAAGGGTTTCGAGGCTGCTGTGTTGTCGAAGCCGGATGAGATCGTGGTCTTCGGTGCCGCCAGCGAAGCCTTCAGCCAGCGCAACATCAACTGCTCGATTGCCGAGAGCATTGAGCGTTTCGCGCCGGTGGTGGCGGCCGCGCGTGCGGCAGGCATTCGTGTGCGAGGGGCCATGAGCTGCACCGTCGGCTGCCCCTACGAGGGTGATATCCCGCCCGAGCGGGTGGGCATGCTGGCGCGGTTGATGAAAGACATCGGTGTGCAGCGGGTGGACGTGGCAGACACCATCGGCGTCGGCACACCGCGCAAGGTGCAACGCGCCATCGAGGCCACACTGGTGCACTTCGGTCTGGACGACGTCTCGGGCCACTTCCACGATACCTACGGCCAGGCGCTGGCCAATACCTACGCCGCGCTGGAGATGGGCGTCTGGAATTTCCAGTCCTCCGTGGCCGGCCTGGGCGGCTGTCCTTATGCCAAGGGCGCCACCGGCAACGTGGCGACCGAGGATGTGGTCTACCTGCTGCATGGCTTGGGCATCGAGACCGACATCGATCTGGAGCGGCTGGTGGATGCCGGCAAGTTCATCAGCGACGTCCTGGGCCGTGCGCCCGGCTCGCGCGCTGCCACGGCGCTGCTCGCCAAGCGCGGGTAAGTGGCGATGAATGCTATGGATTCGATAGCGGTTCGCGCAGCACAGGCAAGGGCAATGGCCGAAAATGTGCCATCACCCTGTATATCGGTTTGCAAGATGGATGAGCATCGCATCCTGTGTCTCGGCTGCCTGCGCACGCTGCAGGAGATCCGGGACTGGTCGACGATGAATGACGCCGACAAGCGCACCGTCTGGACCCGGATCGAGCAACGCGCCGTCACACAAGGAGCTTGAGGTCATGAAGCACATCACCTTCTACCTGGATTTCATCTCGCCCTACGCCCATCTGGCCTTCGAGTACTTGCCCGAGGCGCTCATGGGCCTGAGCTACTCGGTCAGCTACAAACCGGTGCTGCTGGGCGCTCTCCTCAAGCACCACGGCCAGCTCGGGCCGGCCGAGGTGCCGGCCAAGCGGGACTGGACCTACCGCCATGTGCAGTGGCTGGGGCAGCAGCATCAGGTTGAGCTTCAGATGCCGGCGGTGCATCCCTTCAACCCGCTGCCGCTGTTGCGGCTGGCCATCGCCTGTGCTGGCGGTGGCGACCCCAACCGTTATGTGTGCGAAACACTGCTACGCCACGTCTGGCATGGCGGGGCCGACGCGGTTGATGCGGCGCGCCTGCAGCAACTGCGGGAGCAACTCTCACCATCGCTGGCGCCGGATGACGAGGCCGTCAAGGCCCGGCTGCGCGACAACACCGAAGCGGCCATCGCCGCCGGCGTGTTCGGCGTGCCTGCCTTTGCCGTGGACGGCAAGTTGTTCTGGGGCTTGGACAGCCTGCCCATGTCGCGCCGTTATCTGGAGGGGGATACCTGGTTTGACGGCCCCGGCTGGAACGCCGTCACAAATGTGACTTCGGGCCTGGTCCGCCAGCGTTGATTTTTGGCGCGAAATGGCGCCGAGACTCAGGGTTATCCCCTAAGGTAGATGTAAGAAAGTGGTCAGTGCTGTCTCCAAGAATGCACGGCAGTCCCCTCGTCAGGGGATCCAATTCCTTAAGGAGACACAACATGGCTACTTCAGCGGCTGCAAGGCCAATGACCCCCGAAGAGAAGAAGGTGATCTTCGCCTCTTCGCTGGGCACCGTTTTCGAATGGTACGACTTCTACTTGTACGGCTCGCTCGCAGCCATCATCGCGAAGCAGTTCTTCAGCGGTCTGGATGCCGGTTCGGCCTTCATCTTCGCGCTGCTGGCTTTCGCTGCCGGTTTCATCGTGCGTCCTTTCGGCGCGCTGGTGTTCGGCCGTCTGGGCGACATGATCGGCCGCAAGTACACCTTCCTGGTGACCATCCTGATCATGGGCCTGTCCACGTTCATCGTGGGTATCCTGCCGAACTACGCCACCATCGGCGTCGCGGCGCCCGTGATCCTGATTGCCCTGCGCATGCTGCAAGGCCTGGCGCTCGGCGGTGAGTATGGCGGTGCTGCCACCTACGTGGCCGAGCACTCGCCGCACGGCAAGCGCGGTGCCTACACCGCCTGGATTCAGACCACGGCCACCCTGGGCCTGTTCCTGAGCCTGATGGTGATTCTGGGTACCCGTACCATGATCGGTGAAGCTGCCTTCGCTGACTGGGGCTGGCGCGTTCCCTTCATCGTCTCCATCCTGCTGCTGGCCATCTCGGTCTGGATCCGTCTGTCCATGAACGAGTCGCCCGCTTTCGCCAAGATGAAGGCTGAAGGCAAGACCTCCAAGGCACCGCTGTCCGAAGCCTTCGGTCAATGGAAAAACCTGAAGATCGTGATCCTGGCCCTGATCGGCCTGACCGCCGGCCAAGCCGTGGTCTGGTACTCCGGCCAGTTCTATGCCCTGTTCTTCCTGACGCAAGCGCTCAAGGTCGATGGTGCTGCTGCCAACATCTACGTGGCCATCTCCCTGCTGATCGGCACGCCGTTCTTCATCGTCTTCGGTGCCTGGTCTGACAAGATCGGCCGCAAGCCGATCATCATGGCCGGCTGCCTGCTGGCGGTCGTGACCTACTTCCCGGTGTTCGAAGCGCTGACCAAGGCCGCCAACCCTGACCTGTACAAGGCTCAGCAAGCGAGCAAGGTGGTTGTGACGGCTGATCCGAAAGAGTGCTCGTTCCAGTTCAATCCGACTGGTACCGCCAAGTTCACCAGCTCGTGCGACATCGCCAAGCAGGTGCTGGCGGGTGCTTCGGTGAGCTATGACAATGTGGCCGGTACCGGCCCCGCCACCATCAAGATCGGCGACACGCTCATCACCAGCTACACCGCCAAGGGCATCCCGGCTGACGATGCCAAGAAGCTTGACGGCGAGTTCAAGAAGGCTGTTGCCGAAGCCCTCAAGGCCCACGGCTATCCCGCCAAGGCCGACATGGCCAAGGTGGACAAGGTCATGGTCATCGCCATCCTCACCTACCTCGTGATCCTGGTGACCATGGTGTATGGCCCGATCGCCGCCATGCTGGTGGAAATGTTCCCGACCCGCATCCGCTACACCTCCATGTCGCTGCCGTATCACATCGGTAACGGCTGGTTCGGCGGCCTGCTGCCCACCACGGCGTTCGCCATCGTGGCGCAAACCGGCAACATGTACAACGGTCTCTGGTACCCGATCATCGTGGCCGGCATGACCTTCGTGGTCGGCATGCTGTTCGTCCGTGAAACCAAGGACGTGGACATCTACGCCAACGACTGAAGCCCTGTGCTTCAATAAGCCTCCCGGTCCGGCTCGCCGGATCCGGGTAGGCAAACAGGCCCTCCTGCAGAGGGCCTTTTTTTTAAAGGAAGAAAGTTATGTGGAAAATCATCGTTGCCTTCATCGTCTTTGCCGCACTGGCCATGTTTGTCATCATGAAAGGCGGCGACCAGCTGGACATGGGTGGTGAGAAGCACGGTGCTGACGCCGTGCATGCGCCGGAAGCGCCCGCTTCGGCTGCAGCCCCCGCTGCCTCGGCCGCCGTGCCTGCCGAGCCGGCTGCCAGCGCAGCCAAGTAAGATGGTGTCCTGAGGAGACAATGACGGCCACAAAGGCCGCACATCATCGCCATGACATACTCAAAAACTGAGGCCGGGCAGCAGGCGTTCAAGCAGCGTTCTCCGCTGCTGTCGGCGCGGCAGCGCTCGGCTTTCATTTTGTTTGATGGAACCAAGACCCTAGACCAGGTGCTGGCTGCCGCTGCCGGTCTCGGTGTGACACAAGCCGACGTGGACCATATGCTGGCCCAGGGATTTCTGGCTGCGAACGGGCCGCAGCTTGCCGCGGTCGAAGCGATGAGCGCGCGAACACCCCAGGTGCGCTATGCCGAGGCTTGGCCGATCGCCACCCGGCTGACCGCCTCTCTGGGGCTGCGCGGTTTCAAGCTCAACTTGGCGGTTGAGGCCGCCAGTGGCTACGACGAGCTGCTGGCGTTGCTGCCCAAGATCCAGGATGTGCTCGGGCCGAAAGCCTGCCAGGAACTGGAGCAGGCCCTCAAGGGCTGACGCTTCGGCCCGGCTCAGCGGCGGAAGCGGCCATCGGAAGTGATGATGGCCAGGTCGGCAAAGTCCAGGCCGGTGTGGTCCTTGGGGCTGTAGCTGATTTCCAGCCCGCCCAGATCAAATTTGTTCATGCCTTCCAGCGCGGTCTGGATTTTGTCGCGGGTCGGTTTGCCGCCCGTGCGCCGCAAGGCTTCCACCAGTACTTTGGCCGAGGCGAAGCCTTCCAGCATGGCCGGGCTGACTTCTGCGATGTCCTTGGTGCGCGCGAGGTCCTGCGCTTCCTTGACCAGGGCGTAACTCAGAGATTGCGGAAGCACTTGTGAGACGATCACGCCGCGGGCGTTGTCCCCCAGGCTTTTGATGAAACCACCCGAAGCGTTGTTGGACAAGGTCACAACCTGGCAATTGCTGCCGGCCGCACGGAAGGCCTTGATGCCGTCCACGACAGCAGCACCGGAGGCGATCATGAGCACGGCCTGGGCGCCGGATTGGGCCACCAGTGGCGCGATCTTGGAAAAGTCCGGCTTGGCGCGGTCGAATTTCTCCACTGCGACGGCATTGATCTTGGCGGTTGCCAGCCCTTTTTGTGCACCGGCCAGGCCGTCCTCGCCGAAGCTGTCATTGGCGAGAACCACGGCGATCTTGGTCATGCCGATGGTGGCCAGGTGGATGACGGCCTTCTCGGCTTCGCGCTGATAGGTGGCCCGCACGTTGAAGATGTACTTGCGTACCGGCTGGTGCAGCGTCATGGCGCCGGTGGACGGGCCGATCAGCGGCACGCCATGTTTGTCCAGCAGGGGCAGGATGGCCTCGGTGTGAGGCGTGCCACGGTTCAGAAACATGGCCACCACGTTCTGATCCTCGATCAGCTTGCGTGCGTTTTCTCCAGCCAGTTTGGGGTCGAACTTGTCGTCGAGCGAGATCAGCTCGATCTTCTGTCCGCCGATACCGCCTTTGGCGTTGATGCTGTCAATGTAGAGCTTGGCACCGTCCGTGGTTTCCTTGACGCCGGCGGCCACCGGGCCGCTGAAACCAGCGGTCTGGCCAATCAGGATCTGCGCTTGCGCGGTGGCACTGGCCAGCACCAGCAAGGTGGCGCCCAAGGTTTTGTAATTCCACATGGTATTTCCTGCTCCTTTTTCCCCGGATTGTGAAGTTTAAGCGGCGTTTCAGGGGTATCTGGCTGTAACAGAACTGTCATGACCCCAATCCGGCCGATTCGGCCGTGACTGCCTAGAATGATTGGCCTGATTAGAAAGATGCCACGCCATGACCCAGGGGACCATCCGCATCCGCGGTGCACGCCAGCACAACCTCAAGAACCTTGATCTCGACATCCGTACCGGGGAGTTGACGGTGGTTACCGGCCCCAGTGGCTCCGGCAAGTCGAGCCTGGTGTTTGACACCCTCTACGCCGAGGGCCAGCGTCGTTATGTCGAGACCTTCAGCGCCTACGCACGCCAGTTTCTCGACCGCATGGACAAACCTGCGGTGGACAAGGTGGAGGGTGTGCCGCCGGCCATTGCCATCGACCAGACCAACCCGGTGCGCTCGTCGCGCTCGACGGTCGGCACGATGACCGAACTCAACGACCACCTCAAGTTGCTGTTCGCCCGTGCCGGCCAGTTGTTCGACCGTGTGACCGCGTTGCCGGTGCGGCACGATTCGGCGGACAGCATCTATGCCGAGTTGCAGGCGCGTGCGCAAGCCGCGTCCGAGTCGGCTTCGCTGGAGGCCCCCGTCGATCCACGGCTGGTCATCACGTTCCCGGTCGAGTTGCCGGGCGGCACCACCGAAGACGAAGTGACGCAGTGGCTGTCGGCCAGCGGTTTTACCAAGGTACAGGCCGAGCGCGAAGTGGCCACGCAGGCCGGCCCGAGAAAAGTGCTGGATGTGGTGGCTGACCGCTTTCGCCTGAGCCACGCTGAGCGCGCGCGTGTGGTCGAGGCCATCGAGGTCGCGCTCAAGCGCGGCAGCGGCCGCCTGAACGTCTACCGGCTGCGTGACGAGGACGAGCCCGAGGTCTGGCGGTTTTCCACCGGCCTGCACTGCCCGGAGAGCGACCAGCGCTACACCGATCCGATTCCCTCCATGTTTTCGTTCAACTCGGCCGTGGGGGCGTGCGAGGTCTGTCGCGGCTTCGGTCGCGTCATCGGCGTTGATTACGGCCTGGTGATCCCGAACGATAAGCTGACCTTGCGTGCCGGGGCCATCAAGCCGATGCAGACGCCGGCCTGGGCCGAGTGCCAGGACGACCTGATGCGTCATGCCGAGGCCGCTGGCATTCCGCGCGACACCGCCTGGAACAAGCTCACGCCCGAGCAGCAGCACTGGGTGATCCACGGCTCGCCCAACTGGAACGGCAAGTGGAACCAGCAGTGGTATGGCGTCAAGCGCTTCTTCGAGTACCTGGAGACCAAGTCCTACAAAATGCACATCCGGGTGCTGCTGTCCAAGTACCGAAGCTACACACCGTGCGAGACCTGCAACGGTGCGCGCCTGAAGACCGAGAGCCTGCTTTGGCGCATCGGCGCCAAGGAAGACGCGGACGCGGTGCTGGCGCCGGCCAAACGCTTCATGCCTGCCGGTGTGCAATGGTCGCGTGCGCAGCTCGAGGCGCTGCCGGGTCTGTGTTTGCACGACCTGATGCTGCTGCCGATCGATCGTCTGCGCGCCTTTTTTGAACGCGTGGCCCAGGTGGAGATGGCGCAGGGGACGCTGGCTCAGGGAGTCGACCAGGGCCAGCATCAGGCCCTCAAGCTGCTGTTTGAAGAGATCACGACCCGCCTGAAATACCTGTGCGACGTCGGCATCGGCTACCTCACGCTGGATCGCCAGAGCCGCACGTTGTCGGGTGGCGAGGTGCAGCGTATCAACCTCACTACAGCCTTGGGCACCTCACTGGTGAACACCCTGTTCGTGCTGGACGAGCCCAGCATCGGCCTTCACCCGCGCGACATGCACCGCATCATCGAGGCCATGCAGCGCCTGGTTGACGCCGGCAACACGCTGGTGGTGGTGGAGCACGACCCGGCGGTGATGCTGGCGGCCGACCGCATGATCGACATGGGCCCCGGCCCGGGCGAGCGCGGCGGCAACATCGTGTTCGATGGCAGCACCGAGGACCTGCGGAATGCCGATACCCTGACCGGTGCCTACCTGGGGGGGCGCAAGCAGGTCGGCTTCGGCTTCAAGCGCATGGTGAGCGAGAGCACGCCGCGCCTGCTGCTCGAAGGCGTCACCGAACACAACCTCAAGCATGTCTCGGTCGACATTCCGCTCGGGCGGCTGGTGTGCGTCACCGGCGTTTCCGGCTCAGGCAAGTCCACCCTGATCCAGGATGTGCTGGCGCCGGCGCTGATGCGGCATTTCGGCAAATCCACCGAGGCACCGGGCGCGTTCGAGCGCCTGCTCGGTGCCGAACAGCTGAGCGAGGTGGTGTTCGTCGACCAGTCGCCGATCGGCAAGACGGCACGCTCCAACCCGGTCAGTTATGTCGGCGCCTGGGATACGCTGCGCGAGATTTTTGCCAACGCGCCGCTGTCGCGCCAGCGCGGCTATACCGCCGCCAAATTCAGCGCCAACAGCGGCGACGGCCGCTGCCCCACTTGCGGCGGCTCCGGCTTCGAGCACGTGGAGATGCAGTTCCTCAGCGACGTCTACCTGCGCTGCCCGGACTGCGACGGCAAACGCTTCCGCCCGGAGATTCTGGAGATCACGATTGAGCGCGGCGGCAAGCACCTGAATGTGGCCGACGTGCTGGAGCTCACCGTCAGCGAGGCCTGCAGCCTGTTTGCCAACGACCGTGACGTCATCCGTGCGCTGCAGCCCATCGTCGATGTCGGGCTGGAGTACGTGCGCCTGGGGCAGCCCGTGCCCACACTCTCCGGTGGCGAGGCGCAGCGTCTGAAGCTGGCCGGTTTCCTGGCCGAAGCAGCCAAAAGCGCCAGCGCCAGCCGCCAGGCCATGGCGCGCAAGGGCACGCTGTTCCTGTTCGACGAACCCACCACCGGCCTGCACTTCGACGACATCGCCAAGCTGATGCGGGCGCTGCGCAAGCTGCTCGATGCCGGCCACTCGCTGCTGGTGATCGAGCACAACCTCGACGTGATGCGCGCCAGTGACTGGCTGATCGACCTTGGCCCCGAAGGCGGCGACGCTGGCGGCGAGGTGGTGGCGGTCGGCACGCCGGAAGAGGTGCGCCAACATCCAACGTCACATACCGGCCGTGCGCTGCGTGAGTACGCGCTGGCCATGGGCGAGGTGCATGAAGCCCAGGAAGGCGCTGTGCGCTTCATGCCGCAGGCTTTCACCCCCCTGCCGCGACGGATTCGCCCGGTGCAGGAAACGCTGGACGCGATCCAGATCGTCAACGCCAAGGAGCACAACCTCAAGAGCTTGAGCGTCAACATTCCGCGCGGCAAATTCAATGTCATCACAGGGGTGTCGGGCTCGGGCAAGTCCACGCTGGCGTTCGACATCCTGTTCAACGAAGGCCAGCGCCGTTACCTCGAATCGCTCAACGCCTATGCCCGCAGCATCGTGCAGCCGGCCGGCCGGCCCGAGGTCGATGCGGTCTACGGCATTCCGCCCACGGTGGCGATCGAGCAGCGCCTGTCGCGTGGCGGGCGCAAGAGCACGGTGGGCACCACCACCGAGGTCTGGCACTTCCTGCGCCTGTTGTTTGTCAAGCTGGGTGTGCAGCACTGTATTCACGATGATGCCGCGGTGGCGCCGCAGACGCCCGAGAGCATCGTGGCGCAGCTGATGAAGAGTTTCCGTGGCCAGCACATCGGCCTGCTGGCCCCCCTGGTGCTGAATCGCAAGGGCGTCTACACCGAGCTGGCCGACTGGGCGCGGCCGCGTGGCTACACCCACCTGCGGGTCGACGGCAACTTCCTGCCGACCACGGGCTTCCCGCGCATCGACCGTTTCAAGGAGCACACCATCGAGCTGCCAGTGGCCAGCCTCGACGTGCTGCCGGACAACGAAACCCAGTTGCGCCAGGCGCTGACGACAGCGCTGGAGCACGGCAAGGGTGTGCTGCATGTGCTGAGCGGGCTCGATGGCCTGCGAGAGGCGATGAAGAACCAGGCGCCAACGGCGGGTATCGGCCGGCTCGATGTGTTCTCCACCAAGCGCGCCTGCCCGGTGTGCGCCACCTCGTATGCCGAGCTCGACCCGCGTCTGTTCTCCTACAACAGCAAGCATGGCTGGTGCCCGGACTGTGTCGGCACCGGCGTCAAACTCAGCAAGGAGCAGCGCAAGCTGCTCGATGACTCGGTGCGCGACGATAAGGACAAGGGGCGCGAGCAGACCTTTGCCGAGCCCGAGGTGGAGGACGTGGCCGATGTCGCCTGCCCGAGCTGCGAAGGCACCCGTCTGAATGCGACCGCCCGTGCGGTGAAGTTCAACGGTGTCGGCATCACCGAAATCGCGCGGCTGAGCGTGAGCGACATCCGGGCCTGGGTGCAGGCGCTGGCGCTGTCAGGCCGCATGACCCAACGTGAAAGCGATATCGCGCGCGACCTGATTCCCGAAATCCGGAGCCGGCTTGAATTCCTGGAGCAGGTGGGGCTGGGTTACCTGACGCTGGACCGTGGCGCGCCCACACTGTCGGGCGGCGAGGCGCAGCGCATCCGCCTGGCCGCGCAATTGGGTAGCAACCTGCAGGGCGTGTGTTACGTGCTGGACGAGCCAACCATCGGCCTGCATGCGCGCGACAACCAGATCCTGCTCAATGCCCTGCAAACCCTGAGCGACAAGGGCAACACGCTGGTGGTGGTGGAACACGACGAGGACACCATCCGCCGTGCCGATCACATCATCGACATCGGGCCGAGCGCCGGCAAGCGCGGCGGTCGTCTGGTCGCCGAAGGCAGCGTGAACGACATCACCGGCGCGGGCGACTCGCAGACCGGGCGTTACCTGCTGCACGCCATGAAGCACCCGTTGCAGGCGCGTCGCAACGTTGCCGACAGTGAGCAGCCCTGGCTGACCGTGCACGGCGCGAAGCTGCACAACCTGCAGAACATCAGCGCCAGCATTCCGCTCAAGCGCCTGGTGGCTGTCACTGGCGTCAGTGGCTCGGGTAAATCGACGCTGGCACGCGATGTGCTGCTGAGCAATGTGCAGGCGGCGGTGGCCAAACGCGCCACCAAGGCCGGGCGCGATGCGCTGGCTGCGGGGGAGGCGTTAGTCTGGAGCGGCTGCGAATCGGTCAGCGGCTTTGAGACCGTTGACCGCGTGCTCGAAGTCGACCAGACACCGATCGGCAAGACGCCGCGCTCCTGCCCGGCTACCTACATTGGTTTCTGGGACACCATCCGCAAGCTGTTTGCCGAGACGCTGGAAGCCAAGGCGCGCGGCTATGCGGCCGGGCGCTTCTCCTTCAACACCGGTGAGGGCCGCTGCCCGAGTTGCGAAGGCCAGGGGGTGCGCACCATCGAGATGAGCTTCCTGCCCGATGTGAAGGTGCTGTGCGAAACCTGCCGCGGTGCGCGCTTCAACCCCGAGACGCTGGCCGTGACCTGGCGCGGCAAAAGCGTGGGCGATGTGCTGCAGATGGAGGTGGACGAAGCCGTCGAGTTCTTCGCCGCCATGCCTTCCATCGCGCACCCCCTGCAGCTGCTGAAGGATGTCGGTCTGGGTTACCTGACGCTGGGGCAGCCTTCGCCCACGCTCAGCGGCGGCGAGGCGCAGCGCATCAAGCTGGTGACGGAACTCACCAAGGTGCGTGACGAGGTGGGCCGGCGCGGGCAGAAGGCGCCGCACACGCTTTATGTGCTGGACGAGCCCACGGTGGGCCTGCACATGGCCGACGTGGACAAGCTGATCCGCGTGCTGCATCGGCTGGTGGACGGCGGCCACAGCGTGGTGGTGATCGAACATGACCTCGACGTCATCGCCGAGGCTGACTGGATCATCGATCTGGGCCCGGACGGCGGCAAGGACGGCGGGCGCATTGCCGCCGCAGCGACACCGGAGGCGGTGGTGCGACAGGGTACCCACACCGGACTGGCACTGGCGCCGGTGCTGGCGCGGTAGATGCGTCTAACGCTACTGATTTGATAGCAAATTCGAGAGGGACTTCAAGAGGAAATCAAATCCTGCTATAAATCTCGTAGGGAAGGGGCCTTGAGCCAAAAAAATAACTATGCAGATGATTTCGCTGGATCAGGTATTCCAGATACTGCGGCCGGGGGTGCCGCTGCCGTTCGGTGTGCGCGATGCTGCTGGCCGCCTGCTGCTGGCCAAGGGGCTGGTGCTGCATGAGCAGTCCAAGCTGTTGGATTTGCTCAACCGCGGCATGTTTGTCGACACCGAGGAGGTCAAGCGGTATGTGCCGCCCGCCCGGGAGTCTGACGCCATTGAGCGACCCGCGGAACGTTTCTCCGTCCGTTGGGAGGCGTTGCTGCGCAGGCTGGGGCTGCTGCTGCAGACCCCCGCTGATCCACAGTTCCTCAAACAAGTACGCGAGATGGTGGTGCGGATTGCCGGCTGCCCGGAATCGTGTACCGATCAGATGATTTTCCTGATCGTGCGTCATGACTACAGCCAGACTCAGCGTTACCCGGAGGCGCATTCGCTGCATGTGGCCGTCCTGTGCCACTTGGTCAGCCGGCGCCTGGGGTGGTCAGACAATCGGCGCCTGAGCCTGATCGGTGCCGCCCTGACCATGAATCTGGGCATGGCCAGCCTGCAAGCCAAGCTGGCGATGCAGCGGACACCCCCGACACCGCAGCAGCGCCAGGAAATCGATGCCCATCCGCTGGTCTCTGCGTCGTTGCTGCGCGCCAACGGGCTGCAGGATGAGGAATGGCTGCTGGCGGTGGAGCAGCACCATGAATGCCCGGGTGGCAGCGGTTACCCGAAGCAGGTGCAGACCCCAGGCGAGCTGTCGCAGCTGATCCGTTTCATCGACAACTTCACCGCCAAATACAGCCCGCGTGCCGGACGCGACAAGCAGCCGGCGCACCAGGCGGCCAAGGACCTGTACGCGCAAAGCGGCGGCAATCCGCTCGCAGCGGCGCTGATCAAGGAGTGCGGCATTTACCCGCCGGGGTGCTTCGTCAAGCTGGCCAGTGGTGAATCTGCGGTGGTGACGCGGCGTGGGCTCACGCTCAAGGATCCGCTGGTGGTGGCCCTGACGAATCCCCATGGCGAACCCTTGGGGCGCCCTGTGCAGCGGGATACCTCCCAGCCCGGGCGTGCGATTGTGGGGCCGCTGGCTGACAAGGCCATCACCGTCCAGGTGTCGGCCGACCAGCTCTACGACTAGCGTCCAAGATCGATGCGTTGACGTTCGACGCCGGACGACTTAGTATTTGCCTGTGATCATTTCCCGCCAATCCTCCCGACGCTCCATGAACGCCCGACGCATGTCGGGCGGGCTGTGGGCGTGCGCGGAAATGGGTTGAAGAAAATGTAATCACCTGAACTGATCTCTTCAGTTTTTCCGACCAGGCCACGGCTCACCCCCGTGGCCTTTTTGTTTTTGTACTCCACAGAAAGAGGTTCGATATGCCCGAGACTGCCGCCCCGTTCAACACCAGCAGCCTGATGCCGATCACCCCGCGCCCGGAACTTGTTTTCGTGCGCGGCGAGGGCGCGTACCTGTTCGATCGGCAGGGCCGCCGTTATCTGGACTGGGTGCAGGGTTGGGCCGTCAATTGCCTGGGGCACGCGCCGGCCGCCGTGGCGCAGGCGCTGTGCCACCAGGCCCGCACGTTGATCAATCCGAGCCCGGCCTTCTACAACGAGCCGGCCATGGAACTGGCTACCTTGCTGACGCAGCACAGCTGCTTTGACCAGGTGTTCTTTGCCAGCTCGGGCGCCGAGGCCAACGAGGGCGCCATCAAGCTGGCACGCAAGTGGGGCCAGCTGCACAAGCAGGGCGCGTTCGAGATCATCACCTTCATCAACGGCTTTCACGGCCGCACCCTGGCCACCATGTCCGCCAGCGGCAAGCCGGGCTGGGACACGATGTTTGCACCGCAGGTGCCGGGTTTCCCCAAGGCGGTTTGGAACGATCTGGCATCGGTGCGCGCGCTGATCAATGAAAAGACGGTCGCGGTCATGCTCGAGCCGGTGCAGGGCGAGGCCGGTGTCATGCCGGCCGATGCGGCCTTTTTCCAGGGCTTGCGTGCGCTGTGCGATGCCCATGGCCTGCTGCTGATCGCCGACGAGGTGCAGACCGGTTGCGGCCGCACCGGCACGCTGTTTGCCTACGAGCAGTATGGGGTGGAGCCCGACATCATGACCCTGGGCAAGGGGCTGGGCGGCGGCGCGCCGCTTTCGGCGCTGCTGGCCAAGACGGCCTGCGCCTGCTTCGCGCCCGGCGAGCAGGGCGGCACCTTTTGCGGCAACCCGCTCATGTGCGCCGCCGGCGTGGCCGTCATGCACAGTTTGCTGGCGGAGGGTTTTCTGGACGCCTCACGCCAGGTGGGTGCACAACTGGCAGACGGGTTGCGCAGTCTGTCCCGCGAGTTTGGCCTGGGAGAGGTACGCGGACATGGCCTGCTGCTGGCGTTGGAGTTGGGGCATGACCGTGCCGCGCAGGTGGTCACCTTGGCGCGTGAGCGCGGGCTGCTGCTCAATGCGCCGCGCGCGCACTGCCTGCGCTTCATGCCGGCACTCAACACCCGTGCGCAGGAGGTGGCGCAGGGGCTGGCTTTGCTGCGCGGCGTCCTGGGTGATCTGCACTAGGCGGCACGAGTGAGCCGGCCGGCTGTGATTCAGCCGGCGCGCACGGCCAGCAGCGCGCGTGCCACCTCGGCAAAGCCGGCGCCGCGCTCGCTTGGCGTGATGAAACGTGGCTGGTGCGTGAGCTCGGCCGCGAAGCGGCGGATGTTGGCCACACCCACGCTGAAGGGAAAGTGCTGGAACATCAGCTGGTCGTTGGTGGAGTCGCCCACATAGACCCAGCGGGCGATTTCAGCATCGAGTTCGCGGCCCAGCAGTTCGCGCACGATCCAGCGTGCGCCCTCCAGCTTGTTGTGCGCACCAAACCAGCCGTTGATGTGGATGCTGCTCACGGTAGCGCACATCCCCTCGCTTTGCATGATCTGCACCACCTGCGTGATCTGTTCGGGGCCTAAGTGCGTGAACTCGCTGTGGTCGACGGCAATGTCGGTTTCGCGGCCTGGCGAATCTTCGGCCAGCGTCGTGCCGGGCACTTCATGCAGGACGCGCTGGGCTACCTGCTGCATGCGGGCGAAGTTGGTGGCCCGGGTGGCGGCATCCTGCTGGTATCGTTTTGATAGCGCTTGGCTCTTATCTGGCAAGGGCTGGGTGCTGTTTTTGCCAGAAACTCCCGCAGGGTGGCGAGGCTGAATCAGTGCCACGGCACCGTTCTCCGCCACGATCGCATCGACCGGCCAACTCAGGGCGAACGGTTCGCTCCAGCCAACGGGGCGGCCCGTGATCGGGATCACATGCAAGCCGGCGGCCCGCAGGTCGGCCAGGGCCTGCAAGGCGTCGGGCGTGATGGCGCCTTCGGTGGTCAGGGTGTCGTCGATGTCGGTCAACACGCCGATGATCGGACGCCGATCATCCGCGGACCATTGGCTCAGAGACTGCATGGCGCGATTGAGAGAGAATTTGGACAACTTTACATGAGGCGGTTGTATGCAGGCAGAAGGCCAGGCGGTGCACGGCGAGTCGCATTGGGTTGTCCAGGGGGACATCCGGCTTTTTGTCTGGGAGAAGTACCAAGGCATGCCAGGCGGCAAGCCGGTGGTGATGCTGGCGCACGGCTCGGCCACCGCCGGCCGCGAGAGTTTTGACTTGAAGGTGCCTGGCCATCCGTCCTACAGCCTGATGGACTTTCTGGCCCGGCAGGGGTTTGACGTGTTCGCGCTCGATGTGCGGGGCTTTGGCAGCTCGACGCACCCTGAAGGTCATCTGAGCACCGAACAGGCCAGTGCCGACCTGAATGCGGCGGTCGACTATGTGCGTGACCTGCGCGGCGCGGCGCAGGTCCATCTGCTGGCCTGGTCCTGGGGGACGCAGTACGGTGGCATGTTCGTGATGGCGCATCCGCAGAAGGTGGTCCGTTACATCAGCTATGCGCAGATGCATGCCGACAGCCCGGACCTGCTGGCGCGTCGCCCGCGGCTGGAGACCTTCAAGCGCTCGCCCTACATCCGCATCACCGAGTCCGGCTGGAAGCTGCGTTTCGATTCGATGACCCCGCCTGAGGCCAACGAGCCTGCGGTGGTGGAGGCGTTTGCGCGGTCGGCGGCGCTGGTGGAGACCCGGTCACCCACGGGGCCGCAAGTGGACCTGCTCACCAAGCTGCCGATGGTGGATGCCGCGCGGCTGCCGGTGCCGGTGATGATGATCCACGGCCAGTACGACGATGTGGCCGACCTGGCGGGGCTGTGGCCCTTCTTCCGCGAGTTGCCCCATCCGTACAAGAAGTACGTGGTGATTCCCGATGCCGGCCACATGATGCACCTGCAAAAAGGGCATCGGCAGTTTCAGCACGAGGTGGCGGCGTTCTTCGCCGCCCCCTGAACGTTTTCAGCCTGCGCTTTGCAGCGACAGCCCGGCGTGCTCGCGCAGCGGGTGGAAGTGGATCTTGGGGAAGCGCTCCTGCGCCAGCCGCACGTCGTAGGGTGAGGTGCAGAGGTAGGCCAGCGTGTCGGCCGCATCGCGCGCCAGCCGCTGCGGGTAGGCGTCGCAGAAGGCCTTGAGCTCGGCCGGCGTGTCAGCCGTGATCCAGCGCGCGCCGGTGTACTGGCAACCCTCCAGCCGCACGTCGGCGTCGTACTCGCTCTTCAGGCGGTGCTGCACCACTTCAAACTGCAGCTGGCCGACAGCGCCCAGCAGCATGTTGCCGCCCATCTCGGGGCGGAACACCTGGATCGCGCCTTCCTCCCCCAGCTGGGCCAGGCCCTGCTGCAGCTGTTTGGTGCGCAGCGGGTTCTTCAGCACCACGGTCATGAACAGCTCGGGCGCGAAGAAGGGCAGGCCGGTGTACTGCAGGGCGATGGAGCCATCGGTGATGGTGTCGCCCAGCTGCACGCCGCCGTGGGTGGTGAAGCCGACGATGTCGCCCGCGTAGGCCTCTTCCACCGCTTCGCGGCGCTGGCTCATGAAGGTCACCACGCTGGTGGGGCGCAGTTCCTTGGCGGTGCGTTGCACCTTCAGTTTCATGCCCGGCGTGTACTTGCCGGAGCAGACGCGCACGAAGGCGATGCGGTCGCGGTGGTTGGCATCCATATTGGCCTGCACCTTGAACACCACGCCGGAGAAGGCGTCGTCGTCGGGCTGGATTTCCTTCACCACTGGCTGCTTGTTGACCAGCAGCGAACTGGTGCGCGGGCCCGGTGAGGGCGCCAGGTCCACCAGCGCATCCAGCACCTCCATCACACCGAAGTTGTTGACGCCGGAGCCGAAGAACACCGGCGTCTGCTTGCCGGCCAGGAAGGCTTCGCGGTCGAAGGTGGGCGAGGCACCGGTGGCCAACTCCATGCTGTCCATCGCCGCCTCGAAATCGTGGCCGAAGCGTTGCAGCAGGGTGGCGCGGTCGCTCAACGGCACCGTGTCGAAGTCCTGCGGCCGGCGCTCGCTGCCAGATTCAAACACCGTCATGGCCTGGGTGCGCAGGTTGATGATGCCGCCGAACGATTTGCCCTGGCCCACCGGCCAGGTCATGGGCACGCAGGGCATGCCGAGTTCGCGTTCCACCTCGTCCAGGATGTCCAGCGGGTCGCGCACCTCGCGGTCCATCTTGTTGACGAAGGTGATGATGGGCGTGTCGCGCTGGCGGCAGACCTCGATCAGGCGCCGCGTCTGCGCTTCCACACCGTTGGCGGCGTCGATCACCATCAGCGCCGAGTCCACCGCCGTCAGCACGCGGTAGGTGTCTTCCGAGAAGTCCTTGTGGCCGGGCGTGTCGAGCAGGTTGATGACGTGGTCACGGTACTGCATCTGCATCACCGAAGACGCCACCGAGATGCCGCGCTGCTTCTCGATCTCCATCCAGTCCGAGGTGGCGTGGCGCGAGGCCTTGCGTGCCTTCACCGAGCCGGCGATCTGGATCGCGCCCGAGAACAGCAGCAGCTTTTCGGTCAGCGTGGTCTTACCCGCGTCAGGGTGCGAGATGATGGCAAAGGTACGGCGGCGCCGGGTTTCAGGGGCGTAGGACACAACAGTTCCAGAAGATGAGGGGCAGGCGTCAGGCGCGCTGCCAAGACGAGAGGGCTGCAGACCCGTCCCGCGAACAGCGGGCCGGTAGTGCCGAAGCCCCGATTTTACCCGGCAAGTCCGCTACAGTGCTGCCAGCGTGCAGGGCTGGGAGCCGGCCCCCGATGGGCGCACTGACAGGAGTCCGACATGGGTTTATTGAAGCAAGTTCTGGGCATCGAGTTGCCCGTCATCCAGGCGCCGATGGCTGGCGTGCAGGGCAGTGCGTTGGCGGTGGCCGTGTCCCATGCCGGCGGCCTGGGCTCCTTGCCCTGTGCCATGCTCGGCGCCGAGGCGCTGCGTGCGGAGCTGGCGAGCATTCGGGCGCAGACGGCCCAACCCTTTAATGTGAATTTTTTCTGCCATCACACCCCGGTGGCCGACCCGGCCCGGGAAGCCGCCTGGCGGCAGTCTTTGGCGCCCTACTACGCCGAGTTCGGTATCGACCCGTCAACGATCCCCGCCGGCCCGGGGCGTCTGCCCTTTGATGCCGCCACCGCCGATTTGCTGGCGGCGTTCAAGCCGCCGGTGGTGAGTTTCCACTTCGGTCTGCCGAGCGAAGCGTTGTTGGCTCGAGTGCGGTCCTGGGGCGCCAAGGTCATTTCGTCGGCTACCACGGTGGACGAGGCGTGCTGGCTGGAGGCCCATGGTGCGGACGTGATCGTGGCGCAAGGGTTGGAGGCCGGCGGCCACCGCGGCATGTTCCTGACCGACGAGCTGAGTACGCAGGTCGGCACCTTCGCACTGTTGCCGCAGATCGTGCGCGCCGTGCGCGTGCCGGTGGTGGCGGCCGGCGGCATAAGCGATGCGGCCGGGGTGCGGGCCGCGCTGGCGCTGGGTGCCGCCGGCGTGCAGGTGGGCACCGCGTACCTGCTGTGCCCGGAGGCCAGCACCAGCGCCATTCACCGCGCCGCGCTCACAAGTGAGGCGGCCCGCCACACGGCGCTGACCAATCTGTACACCGGCCGGCCAGCGCGCGGCATCATGACCCGCCTGATGCGCGAGCAAGGCCCCTTGAGCCCGGTGGCGCCGGTCTTCCCGTTGGCCACGTCAGCGGTGGCGCCGCTGCGCGCCAAGGCCGAGGGGAT
Organism: Curvibacter sp. PD_MW3; assembly: GCA_002633085.1. Lineage (GTDB taxonomy): Bacteria > Pseudomonadota > Gammaproteobacteria > Burkholderiales > Burkholderiaceae_C > Hylemonella. Next base: position 122,383 of record NSIV01000004.1, on the reverse strand, counting down.
GGGCAGCAGCGACTTCTCGCCCCTGTGGGCGGGGCAGAACACCAGCGGCTGCCGGGCCGTGCCGGCGGCGCAGCTGACGCGTGAATTGGCGGGCGGCTGAACGGAAAAGGCAGCGCCAAAGCCGCCATCTCCGTATAATCACGGCATTCCGAGGAGCGTTGCAGTTCACATTCCGTTGAACGAGGCTCGGACCCGTGGAGGGGCACCGCCCCCTCCACCGCATCAACGGCGCTCACCCACGGACCTGTGCGGTGAGTCATTTCCCCTGATTCGCCCGCGACCCGTGGTCTTTCAAATTGACTTTTGGAGTGAGCCATGAGCGTCCTGAAACCCGCTAAAAACCAAGATTACGCAATCGCCGACCTGAGCCTGGCGCCCTGGGGCCGCAAAGAGCTGAACATTGCCGAGACCGAAATGCCCGGCCTGATGGCGATCCGTGAAGAGTTCGCCAAGTCCAAGCCCTTGAAGGGCGCGCGCATCACCGGTTCTCTGCACATGACGATCCAGACCGGCGTGCTGGTCGAAACCCTGCAGGCCTTGGGCGCCGAAGTGCGCTGGGCTTCGTGCAACATCTTCTCCACCCAGGACCATGCCGCTGCCGCCCTGGTGGCCAAGGGCACCCCGGTGTTCGCCTACAAGGGCGAGAACCTGACTGACTACTGGGACTACACCCACCGCATTTTCGAATTCGGACCCAAAGGTTCCAAGACCGAAGGCCCGAACATGATTCTGGACGACGGTGGCGACGCCACGCTGCTGATGCACCTGGGTGCCAAGGCCGAGAAGAACATCAAGGTCCTGTCCAAGCCTAGCAGCGAAGAAGAGATCTGCCTGTTCAATGCCATCAAGGCCAAGCTCAAGGTGGACCCCACCTGGTACAGCCGCCGCCTCAAGGGCATCATCGGCGTGACCGAAGAGACCACCACCGGCGTGCTGCGCCTGAACGAAATGGCCGCCAAGGGCGAACTGGCCTTCCGCGCCATCAACGTCAACGACTCGGTGACCAAGAGCAAGTTCGACAACCTGTACGGCTGCCGTGAGTCGCTGGTGGATGCCATCAAGCGCGCCACCGACGTGATGGTGGCTGGCAAGATCGCCGTGGTGGCTGGTTATGGCGACGTCGGCAAGGGCTCGGCCCAGGCCCTGCGCGCCCTGAGCGCCCAAGTCTGGGTGACCGAGATCGACCCGATCAACGCCCTGCAAGCCGCGATGGAAGGCTACAAGGTCGTGACCATGGAATACGCTGCCGATAAGGCCGACATCTTCGTGTCGGCTACCGGCAACAAGAACGTCATCACCTACAAGCACATGGCGGCCATGAAAGACCAGGCCATCGTCTGCAACATCGGTCACTTCGACAATGAGATCGACGTCGCTTCGCTGGAAAAATGCAAGTGGGAAGAGATCAAGCCCCAGGTGGACCACGTGATCTTCCCGGCCAAGGGCAAGAACCCGGCCAAGCGCATCATCCTGCTGGCCAAGGGCCGTCTGGTGAACCTGGGTTGCGGCACCGGCCACCCCAGCTTCGTGATGTCGTCGAGCTTTGCCAACCAGACCATCGCCCAGATCGAACTGTTCACCAAGCCCAAGGAATACAAGTCGGGCAAGGTCTATGTGCTGCCCAAGCACCTGGACGAAAAAGTGGCGCGTCTGCACCTGAAGAAGGTCGGCGCCATGCTGACCGAACTGAGCGACGAGCAGGCGGCCTACATCGGCGTGAACAAGGCCGGCCCGTACAAGAAAGACACGTATCGCTATTGATAGCCCCCCCGTGCGTCTGCGGCGCCTCCCCCTCAAGGGAGCGACACCAGCGGCCCGGCCAAGCCGGTTCCGCGGTGTCCCCCGGCTGGGGTGGGCATGCCACTCTGCTTCTTTCTTCTTGACCTATGCGCATTGACCAACTTCTCGTTCATCGGCACCTTGCCAGCACCCGCTCCCAGGCCCAGCGCCTGATTGCGGATGGCGTGGAGTGGCTGCAAGGCGAGGTGTGGAAGCGCGTCGCCAAAAATGGTGACGAGGTGCCGGACGAGGCGCAGGTGCGTCTGCTCGACGATTCGGAAGCGCGCTACGTCTCGCGTGGCGGCTTGAAGCTCGAAGCGGCGCTCAAGCACATCGGCTTGCCGGTGCAGGGGTTGATGTGCCTCGATGTCGGCCAGTCCACCGGTGGCTTCACCGATTGCCTGTTGCAGCATGGCGCGGCTCGCGTGGTGGGGATCGATGTCGGGTCAGCGCAGTTGCACCCGAGCCTGCGCGATGACGCGCGTGTGCTGTGCATCGAGAAGGTCAACGCGCGCGATGCCGAGGCGATTGCCGATGCGCTCGAAGGCGATGAGCTGTTCGAGGCCGGCTTCGACCTGCTGGTGGGTGACCTGTCCTTCATCTCGCAGACGCTGGTGTTGCCGGCCATCGTGCCGCTGCTCAAAGACGGCGGCCACCTGCTGATGCTGGTCAAGCCGCAGTTCGAGTTGCAGCCCGGCCAGGTCGGCAAGGGCGGCATCGTGCGCGACGAATCGCTCTATCCCTTCATCGAGCAGCGCCTGCGTGATGCCTGCGAAGCCCTGGACTTGACGGTGCGGGACTGGTTCGACTCGCCCATCGAGGGCGGCGACGGCAACCGCGAGTTCTTCATTCACGCGACCAAATAGATTCAAGGAAGGCCCTCATGACCGAGCCGACCCGACTTCCCCTCAGCATTGAATTCTTTCCGCCCAAGACGCCCGAGGGCGTGGAGAAGCTGCGCGCCGTGCGCCAGCAGCTCTACGCGCTGAAACCCGAGTTCTGCTCGGTGACCTACGGCGCCGGTGGCTCCACCCAGGAAGGCACCTTCGCTGCCGTGCGCGAGATCCTGGCCGAAGGCATGGACGCCGCCTCGCACATCTCCTGCATCGGCGCCACCCGCGCCACCATGCGCGAGAACCTGGCCACGCTCAAGGCCATGGGCGTCAAGCGCCTGGTCACGCTGCGCGGCGACCTGCCCAGTGGCTACGGCATGGGCGGCGAGTTCCAGTACGCCAGCGATCTGGTGGCCTTCATCCGTGCCGAGACCGGCGACGATTTCCACATCGAGGTCGCGGCCTACCCGGAAGTGCACCCGCAGGCCAAGTCGCCGGCGGCCGACCTGCAGGCCTTTGTGACCAAGGTGAAGGCTGGCGCCGATTCGGCCATCACGCAGTACTTCTACAACGCCGATGCCTACTTCCGTTTCGTGGAAGAGGCCGATGCACTGGGTGTGACGGTGCCGGTGGTGCCGGGCATCATGCCCATCACCAGTTCGACCCAGTTGATGCGGTTTTCCGACGCCTGCGGCGCTGAGATTCCGCGCTGGATCCGCCTGCGCTTGCAAGGCTTCGGCGACGACACCGCCAGTATCCGCGCCTTCGGTCTGGATGTGGTGAGTGATCTGTGCGAACAGTTGCGAGCCGGCGGTGCACCGGCGCTGCACTTCTACAGCATGAACCAGAGCGCCACGACGTTGGAGCTCTGCCGACGCCTCGGGCTCTGAGCGGCTTCTTCAGCGCTCGTCGTAGCTCACCACCACCTTGGGCGTGAGCGCGCGGGCCTGGCAGGTCAGCACGAAGCCCTTGTCGATCTCCCAGGGCTCGAGCGTGAAGTTCTTCTCCATCTCGACCCGGCCTTCGATCACGCGGGCGCGGCAGGTGCAGCACACCCCCCCCTTGCACGAGTAGGGCAGGTCCAGGCCGGCGGCCAGCGCCACATCCAGCAGCTTGTCCTGCTTGCCCATGCCCAGGTGGTGGGTCTTGCCGTCCACCACCACGTCAAGCGCGATCGGCGCTGCCGTGCCCGCCTTGCTCGTCGCCGTGGTGCGCGCTGCTTGCACGGGGCTGCCGGCGGTGGCAAAGCGCTCGGTGCGGAGGCGGCCCTTGTCCAGACCGGCCGCCAGCAGGGCCTGCTCGGTGGCTTCGATCATGCCCTCGGGGCCGCAGATGAAGGCTTCGTCGATGCTGCTGATTGGAATCAGCGTGTTCACCAGTTCCGTGACCTTGGGGCCATCGATGCGGCCATTGAGCAGCGCCACGTCCTGCGCCTGGCGCGACAGCAGGTGGATCAGCGACAGGCGCGCCGGGTAGCGGTCCTTCAGGTCCTGCAGGCGTTCGTTGAACAGGATGCTGTCAACGCGCTGGTTGCCGTAGACCAGGGTGAAGCGCGAATCCGGTTCGTTTTCCAGCGTGCTGGCAATCAGCGAGAGCAACGGCGTGATGCCCGAGCCGGCGGCAAAGCCGACGCGGTGCACGGCAGCGCCAGGGGCCAGGTGTGAGGTGAAGCGGCCGTCGGGCGGCATGACGTCGAGCGTGTCGCCGGCTTGCAGTTGCGTGGTCGCCCAGTTGGAGAACAGACCGCCGGCCACCGGCTTGATGCCGACCTCGATCTCCTGTGCCCGCGTGAGCTGCTGCGTGCTGCTGCAGATCGAGTAGCTGCGCCGCACGGCCTCACCCTGGATGTTGGCGCGCAGCGTCAGGAACTGGCCGGGCTGGAAGGCGTAGGCATCGCGCAGCTCGGGCGGGATGGCCAGCGTCACGGCCACCGCGCCGGCGGCCTGCGGCGTGATCTGCTTGACGAACAGTTCGTGGAAGTGGGGTGTCGACATGGTGCTCGGCTCAGTAGGGCTTGAAATAGTCGAACGGCTCGCGGCAGTCCAGGCAGCGCCACAGTGACTTGCAGGCGGTGGAGCCGAAGTGCGAACTCTCAGAGGTGTGGGTGGATCCGCAATGCGGGCAACTTATGGAATGATTTTGGCCATCTGGTGCCGTCAAATCTGCGTGAGCCGCTCCTTTTTTAGGAGCGAATCTGGGGGCAAAGCGAATCACCTGCTCGGTTGCGGCCGCACCTTGCGGCGGTGCGATGCCGTAGCGGCGCAGCTTCTCGCGCGCTTCCGGGCCGATCCAGTCGGTGCTCCAAGCCGGCGCCAGCTGGCGCGTGATGCGGGTGCGCACCGGATGCGCCGCCAGCGCGGCGCGGATGTCAGCCTCGATCTGCTCCATCGCCGGGCAGCCGCTGTAGGTCGGCGTGATGACGATCTCGACCTCGTCGCCATGCACACGGATGTCGCGCAGCATGCCGAGTTCGCGGATGCTGACCACCGGAATCTCCGGGTCGGGAATCCCGTCCAGCAAGGCTTCGATCTGTTGCCGGTTCACCAACTGGCTCCGGGGTGCTGGCGCGCCAGGCCCTGCATTTCGCCCAGCACATAGTCCAGGTGTTCGGAATGGCGGCCGCACTTGCCTTGCGTCACAAAGCCGGCGGCGGCGGGGCGCTGCAGCGTGGCTTCCTGCAGGGCGGCGTCCACCAGCGCATCCCAGTCGGCCTGCAGGGTGGTGGGCAGCACGCCGCTGCCTTGCGCGGCAGCGGCGCTTTCCGCCACCGAGGCGAACCAGAACTCCTGCGTGTAGGGCATCAAGTGGGTCAGCGCCGACTGCATGCGCTGATGCGATTCCTCGCTGCCGTCGCCCAGGCGCACCAGCCAGTCGCGGCTGTGGCGCAGGTGGTAGCGTGTTTCCTTCAGCGACTTGGCGGCAATCGCTGCCAGTTCGTCGTCTTTCGACGCTTGTAGCGCTTCCCACAGCAGCGCCATGAAAGCGCTGTAGAGGAAGTTGCGCACGATGGTGGTGGCGAAGTCGCGTTCCGCCGCGGCGCTGGGCGCCAGCAGGCCGGTGCGGCTGGGAAAGTGCGGCAGCTCCAGCAGGGTGTAGTTGCGGAACTCGGGCACGTCGCGGAAGTAGGCCAGGCGGTCTTCGGTGACCTCGTTGGCGGCATCGCCCGCATCTGCGTTCAGCAGCGTGGCTGCATGCTGGTAGAGCAGGCGCGCCTGGCCAATCAGGTCGAGGCTGACGTTGGCCATCGCCATGTCTTCCTCCAGCACCGGTGCGTGGCCGCACCATTCGGCGTTGCGCTGGCCGAGAATGAGCGCGCTGTCGGCCAGTTGCAGCAGGTAGTCGACGGGGGCTTTCATCACATGTGGCCCACTTCGTCGGGGATGCGGTAGAAGGTCGGGTGGCGGTAGATCTTGTCACCCGAGGGGTCGAACAGTTCGCCCTTGTCATCCGGCGCACTGGCGGTGATGGCGTTGGACGGCACAACCCAGATGCTCACGCCTTCCTGGCGCCGCGTGTAGACATCGCGCGCCATCTGCAACGCCTGTGCGGCGTCCACGGCGTGCAGGCTGCCGCAGTGTTTGTGCTCCAGGCCCTGCTTGCTGCGGATGAAAACTTCCCACAAGGGCCATTCTTTTTGTGTGGTGCTCATGCGGCCTCCTTCATGGCGCGGCGTTGTTGTTTCTCGGCGTGGGCCAGGGCGGCGTCGCGCACCCACTGGCCGTCGTTGTGGGCTTTCACCCGGGTGGACAGGCGTTCGCGGTTGCAGGGGCCGTTGCCGTTGACCGTGGCCCAGAACTCGTCCCAGTCGATGGCGCCGTAGTCGTGGTGCTGGCGTTCTTCATTCCACACCAAGTCGGGGTCGGGCAGCGTGACGCCCAGCACCTTGGCTTGCGGTACGGTGGCGTCGACGAAACGCTGGCGCAGGTCGTCGTTGCTGATGCGCTTGATGCCCCAGCGCATGCTTTGGCCGCTGTGCAGGCTGTCGGCATCGGGCGGGCCGAACATGGCCAGCACCGGCCACCACCAGCGGTTCACCGCGTCCTGCACCAGGGCGCGCTGCGCGTGTGTGCCCTGCATCATGGTCAGCAGGGCCTCGTAGCCCTGGCGCTGGTGGAAGCTTTCTTCCTTGCAGATGCGGATCATGGCGCGCGCATAAGGGCCGTAGGAGCAGCGACACAGGGGGATCTGGTTCATGATGGCCGCGCCGTCGACCAGCCAGCCGATGACGCCGACGTCGGCCCAGTTCAGCGTCGGGTAGTTGAAGATCGAGCTGTACTTGGCGCGCCCGGTGTGCAGGCCGTCGAGCAGCTGGTCACGCGATGTGCCCAGCGTCTCGGCCGCGCTGTAGAGGTAGAGGCCGTGGCCGCCCTCGTCCTGCACCTTGGCGATCAGGATCGCCTTGCGCTTGAGCGAGGGTGCGCGCGAGATCCAGTTGCCTTCGGGCTGCATGCCGATGATCTCGCTGTGCGCGTGCTGGCTGATCTGGCGCACCAGGGTCTTGCGGTAGGCCTCGGGCATCCAGTCCTGCGGTTCGATGCGGCCGTCGGCATCGATGCAGGCCTCGAAGCGGGCCATGGGGCCGGCCTCATGGCTGGCCGGGGCGGCCACCTTGGCGGCCGCGTTGTCGGGTAGGTCGAGCGCTTGCGTGTACATGCCGGTCTCCTGCGGCGCGCCGAATCCTTGGGCGCCGGTTGAGGGGCAGTATAGTCAATTAACCGACCGACCGGTCGGTTAATTCGATTGGGGTTAACCCCCGGCGTCGAGCGTGAAGGCGGCGTGGCGGTCCTGCGTCAGCAGGGTCACCATTTGCGGCAGCGCCGCCTGCAGAGCGGGCTTGAGCGTGTGCGGCGGGTTGATGATGAACATGCCGCTGGCCGGCAGGCCGGGGCGTTTTTCTTCCCCCTGGACGTCGGTCGTGAGCTTGCTGGACTTGACCGTCAGCGTGGCGTTGAGCCAGCTCTTGCCGGCCTTGGTGGCCAGGGTCTTGAGTTTGCGCGGCAGGTCGTGCGCTTCGGGGCGCGGGATGATGGGGTACCAGATGGCATAGGTGCCGGTGGGAAAGCGCTTGAGCGCCTCGGTTGCCATGGCCGCTGCGCGTGCGTAGTCATTCTTGAGCTCGTAGCTCGGGTCACACAGCACCAGGGCACGGCGCGCAGGCGGTGGCAGGAATTTACGGATGCCCTCGAAGCCGTCTTCACGCAGCACTGCCACCTGGCGGCCGGCTTCCAACTGCTCCACATTGGCCATCAATGTCTTGGTGTCGGTGGGGTGGAGTTCGAACAGCTTGAGCTTGTCGTGCCCGCGCAGCAGGCGCTGGATGATGAAGGGCGAGCCGGGGTAGATGCGCCAGTTGCCCTTGCTGTTGAAGCTGGCCACCAGGTCGAGGTAGTCCTGCAGGGCCGGTGCCAGTGTCATGCCCTCGGTCGGTTTCAGCAGCCGCTGGATGCCGTCTGCGGCCTCGCCGCTGGTTTCGGTGAACTCGCTGTCAAGCCGGTACAGGCCGGCGCCGGCATGGGTGTCCAGCACCGTCAGGGCCGCCTCCTTTTGGGTGAGGTGGTGAAGCATGGCAATGAGCACGGTGTGCTTGAGCACATCGGCATGATTGCCGGCATGGAAGGCGTGGCGGTAACTGAACATAGGTGCCAATGGTAACGAGGGTGGCGACCGAAGAGCGTATTTCACAGAATCGGCACGCAAGATTCCATGCAAGAATCCGCCGCATGACGGATACCCCTGCCTCCACCCTGTCCCCTGCTGTGACCCCGCCAGCGCATGTCGACGCCCTGCCTGTCGGTACGCGGTTGGCGGAGTTCGAGGTGCAGGCGCTGCTGGGTGTGGGGGGCTTTGGCATGGTGTACCGTGCCTACGACCATTCCCTGCATCGCCCGGTAGCCATCAAAGAGTACATGCCGTCGGCGCTGGTGAACCGGCAAGACGGCCTGTCGTTGGCCTTGCGTTCCACCACGGATCAGCCGACCTACCAGTCCGGTTTGAACTCCTTCATTGCCGAGGCGCGGCTGCTGGCGCAGTTCGACCACCCGTCCCTGGTCAAGGTCTACCGCTTCTGGGAGGCCAACCACACCGCCTATATGGTGATGCCCCTGTACAGCGGCATCACCCTGAAGCAAGCGCGCAGCCAGATGGCAGAGCCACCGCCCGAAGCCTGGCTGCGTACCGTGTTGTGGTCTATTCTGCAGGCGCTGCGAGTGCTGCACGAACACGGCACGGTGCACCGCGATGTCTCGCCCGACAACATCTTCCTGCAGGACGTCGGCCCGCCCGTGCTGCTGGACCTGGGGGCTGCGCGGCGGGCCATCAGCGACCAGACGCACAAGCACACCGCCATCCTGAAGGTGAACTACGCGCCGATCGAGCAATACGCCTCGGCCGAGGACCTGAAGCCGGGCCCCTGGTCCGATCTGTACGCGCTGGCGGCCGTGGTCCATGGCTGCGTGCGCAACGAGCCGCCGCCGCCTGCCACCTTTCGGGTGGTGCGCGACAACCTGCCGACGATGGCCAGCGTGGCCGCCACCGTGCAGGCGCATTTCGGCCAGCACTACTCGGCTGAGTTCATCCAGGGGATTGACCACGCACTGGCGATCCAGCCGTCCCAGCGGCCGCAGAGTGTGGCGCAGCTGATCGGTGAAATGCGCTTGCTGCCGCCCGATCATCTGTCGACCTTCGACTGGCGAGCCGCGCTGGGCGACGGCCTGATGAACATCCAGGCGGATGGTCTGCCCACGTCGTCGCCGGCAGGCGCGAACGAAGACGAGTGGCCGGTCACCCAGGCCCGCGACGACATCTTGCTGGATGGCGGGCGGCCGGACCTGGATTTTGGCGATGATGAAACCCGCCCATCTGCCCTGAGTGTGCCGGCCGCTGGAGGCGCCGCCACGCAGGGGCGCTGGTCGGGCCGGAAGACGGCCGGGCTGGTGCTGGCTGCGCTGGGCTTGATGGGGCTGGCCTACTGGGGTTGGCGAGAGGGCCGACCGGTTCAGGCACCCCAGGTGGCGGCGCCCGAGCCGGCGCCAGCGGTCAGTCCGGCCCTGCCCCGGCGGGGCGAGGAGGCTGCAGCCGCGGCACCCGTTGCTGCACCAGCCCGGGCGGTGGGCACTCGCAAGGCGAAGGAGGCGGCGGCACGTCCGGACGACAAGGTGGTGCCGGTCGAGAAAGCGACACCGGTTCCGGCGGGCAAGGCGGCTGCCAAGACGGCGCCAGCTGCGACGGAAGTGTGCGCTGACAGCAACTTCATCACGCGCCCGATGTGCATTCACCTCGAATGCCAGAAGCCCGAATACGCGAAGCTACCGGTGTGCATTGAAGACCGCCAGCGCTACCCGGAGGGTGGCGCAAATCGGCCTTGAGGCCCGGATTTGGCCTAAAACGCAAGTTTTTGTATAATGGCAGGCTTCGCAGCGCTACCGTGACTCCGCGGCGAAGCTTGAATTCCCACCTAAGAGATTCCCGTCAGAGGAACGCCGACCGTGGAAAAGAGTCCGACAAACCCTCTTTTAAGAGAAAACTCATGACCAAAACGTTCAGCGCCAAACCCGCTGACGTGACGCACGAGTGGTTTGTGATTGACGCGACCGACAAGGTCCTCGGACGAGTAGCCAGCGAAGTTGCTCTCCGTTTGCGCGGCAAACACAAGGCCATTTACACGCCTCACGTCGATACCGGTGACTTCATCGTCATCATCAACGCAGCCCAGCTGCGCGTCACCGGCGCCAAGCCGTTGGACAAGGTGTACTACCGTCACTCGGGTTACCCGGGTGGTATCACAGCCACCAACTTCCGTGACATGCAAGCCAAGCATCCCGGCCGCGCGCTGGAAAAGGCCGTCAAGGGCATGCTGCCCAAGGGCCCGCTCGGCTACGCCATGATCAAGAAGCTCAAGGTGTACGGTGGTGCTGAGCACCCGCACACCGCCCAGCAACCCAAAGTGTTGGAAATCTAAGGAGCCTTGAGATGATTGGTGAATGGAACAATGGCACCGGCCGTCGCAAATCCAGCGTCGCCCGCGTGTTTCTGAAAAAAGGCACCGGCAAGATCACGGTCAATGGCAAAGACATCGAGAATTTCTTTGGTCGTCAAACCTCGATCATGATCTGCAAGCAGCCCCTGATGCTGACCAACCATGCCGAATCGTTCGACATCATGGTCAATGTGGCAGGTGGTGGTGAGTCCGGCCAGGCCGGCGCAACCCGTCACGGCATTACCCGTGCCCTGATCGACTACGATGCATCGCTCAAGCCCGTCCTGAGCCAGGCCGGCTTCGTGACGCGTGATGCGCGTGAAGTCGAGCGTAAGAAGGTCGGTCTGCACTCTGCACGCCGTCGCAAGCAGTTCAGCAAGCGTTAATTTCACACGAAGTTTCGTCTGCTGCAATTTGTTGCAGCTCAGCAGCCGCCCGAATGCAAATTCTGGCGGCTGTTGTGTTTTTGGACTGCTAGACTCCCCCTTCCATGAGATTTCGCCTGCTCCACCGCCGCCTCACCATCAGTGCGCCGCGCATGTCCGTGCGCAGTTCCATGCCATGGCCCCTGCGCTGGGCGCTTGTCGCCATCGTGCTGGGTTTTTGCGCCGCCATCGGCTTGTGGGCGTTCGAGTTTGGCAAGGACATTGCCGGCATTGACGGCGGACGCACCGAGGAGGTCACGCAGTTGCGCACAGAGCTGGCTGCGGCGCGTCAGCAGCTGTCTGCCATGAAGGACGAGCGCGACAAGGCCATGTCGGTGGCCAACACGTCCAGTACCTTGCTAACCGCCGAGAAGGCGGCGCAAGAGCGTCTGAGTGCCCAGAACAAGCAGCTGGAGAGCGAAAACCGTTCCTTGCGCGATGACCTGGGCTTTTTCGAGAAGCTGATTCCGACCGGCGGTGCTGAAAGTCTGGCCATTCGGGGCCTGCAGGCAGAGCTGCAGGATGGGCGTCAACTAAAATGGCAGGTTCTGGTGATCCAGCCGGTGAAGAACGCACCTGAATTCAACGGGCGTCTTGAATTGAGTTTCACCGGGTTGCAGGGCGGCAAGCCGTGGTCGGCGCCGTTGCCCAGCGGTCCCCAGTCCTTGAAGTTTCGCCAGTACGGCCGGCTTGAAGGGGTATTTGAATTGCCGCCCCAGACCGTGATTAAGGGTATTTCAGCCAAGGTCATGGAGGGTACGGTGACCAAGGCGGTGCAGTCGATCAAGTTGTAATCCATCAGAGAGGTGCAAACATGTTCAACAAGAAAAAACAGCCCCCCATCCGCAGCCTGATTGCGGATGGCAGCCAGATTGACGGCACCCTGCGTTTTTCGGATGGCTTGCGCGTCGACGGCAAAGTGATTGGCGATGTGAATGCCAACCCCGATCAGGCCAGCATTCTGGTGATTTCGGAAACGGCCACGGTGATTGGCGAGATCCATGCCGACCATGTGATCATCAATGGCACGGTGAAGGGACCGGTCTACGCGCGCCTGATGCTCGAATTGCAGCCCAAGGCCCACATTGAAGGCGATATCCATTACAGCGCGCTGGAGATGCACCAGGGGGCCATCATTGCTGGCCAGATGCGCCCGGTCGACATGGCCGAGGAAAAGCCCACACTGAAATTGGCGGCAAATAACCAGTAACTGAATTCTTGAGCGAAATTGTGTAGTATTTGCTCAATCCATCTTAATTGGAGCCATCCATGAGCGCCGTCGCCGAAAACATTCAAACCGAGATGCCTGCCCCCATTCTGTTCACCGACAGCGCTGCTGCCAAGGTGGCGGATCTGATTGCGGAAGAGGGCAACCCTGACCTCAAGCTGCGTGTCTTCGTGCAAGGTGGCGGCTGTTCCGGTTTTCAGTATGGTTTCACCTTTGATGAGGTGACCAACGAAGACGACACCACCATGACCAAGAATGGTGTGTCTTTGCTGATCGATGCCATGAGCTACCAGTACTTGGTGGGCGCAGAGATCGACTACAAGGAAGACCTGCAGGGTGCCCAGTTCGTCATCAAGAACCCGAACGCCACCACCACCTGCGGTTGCGGTTCTTCCTTCTCGACCTGAGCGTGAGCCCGGCTCAGGCTGGGTAAATGGCTCCGAGCACACGGGCGCCTTGAGCGCCCGTGACGCTTTTCAGGCTTGCCGTCTGGCGCAGCACGGCCTTGCGTGCCAACCAGGCAAAGGCGGCCGCTTCCACCTGCAAGGCGGGCAAGCCGGCTTGCTCCGAGGAAACCACCGTGAGATGGGGCTGTCGTGCCTGCAAGCGCTGCATCAGGTAGTTGTTGAGCGCGCCGCCGCCACAGACGATCAGGCGCGTACTGCCTGCACCATGACGCAGCACATCAGCAGCGCAAGCGCTGGCGGTCAGTTCCGTCAGCGTGGCTTGCACATCCACCGGTGCCACGACCTCAAAGCCGGTCAGCTTGTCGGCCAGCCAGGATGGATTGAACAGATCGCGCCCCGTGCTCTTGGGGGGCTGCAAGGCAAAGTAAGGTTCCCGTAGTAGCACCTGCAGCAAGGGTTCATGAATCTGGCCAGCTGCTGCCCAGCGTCCTTCTGCATCGAAGGGCTGGCCGGTGTGCTGGCGGCACCAGGCGTCCATCAGTGCATTGCCGGGGCCGCAATCGAAGCCCAGCACGGCATCGTCGCGCAGCACCGAGAGATTGGCGATGCCGCCGACATTGAGCACGGCCACCGTCTGGCTCGCCTGAGCAAACATGGCCTGGTGGAAGGCCGGTACTAATGGGGCGCCCTGGCCGCCGGCCGCCACATCGCGGCTACGGAAGTCCGCCACGACATCGATGCCGCTCAGTTCGGCCAGAAGCGCCGGGCTGTTCAGCTGCAGGGTGTAGCCGGTGGCATCGAACTCGCCAGGGCGGTGGCGCACGGTCTGGCCATGTGCCCCGATGGCCGTGACGGCGCTTGGGGGCAGTGCCACACGCTCGAGCAATTCGGACACGACAGCAGCATAAAGCCGGGCCAGCGCATTGGCGGCGAGGGCGGCGCGGTGCAGTTCATCCACCCCGCCAGGGTTGTTGAGTTGCAGCAGTTCGGCGGTCAGGTCCGGCGGGAAGGGCAGATGGGCGTGCTGGATGACCCGGGTGTGCGTCTCGGCGCATTCGGCAAGGACGCCGTCCACGCCGTCGAGCGAGGTCCCGGACATCAGGCCGATGTAGAACTCAGACACGCTGGTCACCCCGGTGGCGAGGTCGCTTACTGCGAAGCGCCCTGCTGCAGGGAGGCTGCTGCCAGCAGTTGCTGGTGGACCGCGGAAGCTGAGCGCATGAACAGGGGCTTGGCTGCGGCCGAAACGGGCGTCGTTTCACTCTGGCGCGCAATCGTGAGCGGATCCTGGTGATTGCCGTTGACGCGGAATTCGAAGTGCAGGTGGGGGCCGGTCGCCCAGCCCGTGGCGCCAACAGCGCCAACGTTCTCACCCTGGTTGATCGACTGGCCGCGTTTGACGTTGATACGGCTCAGGTGAGCATAGACCGTGGTGTGGTTGTTGCGGTGCTTGACGAACACCACGTTGCCGAAACCATTCTGCACACCGGCAAACTCAACCACACCATCACCGATGCTGCGTACCGGTGTACCGGTTGGGGCGGCGTAGTCGACACCGAGGTGGGCGCGCCATTGCTGCAGAATGGGATGGAAGCGCATCTTGAAGCCGCTGGTCACGCGCGAGAACTCCAGCGGGGACGCGAGGTAGGTGCGGCGCAGGCTCTGACCATCCAGGGTGTAGTAGCCGCCCTTGGTCAGGTTGTGGGTGGCGCGGCCTTGTTCCTGCGGGAGTGCCGCAGAGGCATCGGGCTCCTGGAACCACATGGCCTGGTAGGTCTTGCCACCATTGACGAACTCGGCGCTCAGCACCCGGCCAGCACGCAGCGGTTCGCCATCACCTTCCAGTGTTTCGTAAACCACCGAGAAGCGATCGCCCTTGCGCAGCGAGCGATGGAAGTCGATGTCACCGGAGAAAATTTCGGCTACCTGGATGGCAATGGCATCCGGAATGCGCGCGTCGTCGGTGGCTGCGAACAGCGAGGTGCGGATGACGCCGCTGGCGATGCGGGTCGAGGCGGTCAGCGGGGCCGTCTCAAGCTTCGAGGCAAACGTCTCGCCTTGTTTTTCGATTACCAGACGAGTGAACCGGCCATCGTCCTCCGGACTCCAGCGTGCACTGAGCTTGAGCAGGGTATTCGTATCAGTGGCTTCGGCGGTGATGCTGCGGCCAACGCGGCCGAGCAGCGTTTTCTGGACGTTGGCATCGGCACGCAAAAACGCCGCCGCCGCCGGGTCGTTGATGCCCAGGCGTTTGAGCAGCGTGTCGGCGGTATCGGTGGAGCGGGTCAGGTCGGAGCGAAACAGGCGGAAGCGGTGCAGGTCCAGTGCTTCGGACTGGGGTTCCAGGGCAAGGGGGGAAACGGTCTCAAGGACTTCTCGCACCGGCAATTGCCCTGCATCCGGGCCCAGCGACACCACGGCCGAAGCCACGGCATAGGCGCCACCGCCACCCAGCAGAAGCGCTGCAGCGACGGCACCCATCACCCGTTTGGGGTGGTGCTCGACCCAGTGACCGGCAAAAGTCAAAAAGTCACTTCCAGCGGTCATGAAACCGTTTTTCAAAGGGCAACCCAAAGATGATGGTGTGGCAGGGGCCTGAGGGCACCGCGGCCAGCGGGCATTGCGCACTTAAAATCCTGCGCAATGGCAAGCGGCTAGTATAGCTGGCCCCGACCCCCTGGCATCTGGAAAAACCCTTATGAATCAAGCCTCCACACCGAAATTTCCTGTAACTGACCGTGTCCGGGAGGCCTTGGCGGTGACCTTGCGCGGTTGCGAGGAGTTGATTCCGGAGGCTGACTGGGTGCAAAAGCTGGCGCGCGCCGAGGCCACTGGCCAGCCGCTGCGTATCAAGCTCGGGCTGGACCCGACCGCACCTGACATCCATATTGGTCATACTGTGGTGCTCAACAAGATGCGCCAGTTGCAGGATCTGGGCCATCAGGTCATCTTCCTGATTGGCGATTTCACCAGTCTGATTGGCGACCCGTCGGGGCGCAACAGCACCCGCCCGCCGCTCACGCCGGAGCAGATCAAGGCCAACGCCGAGACCTATTACAAGCAGGCCAGTCTGGTGCTGGACCCGGCGAAAACCGAAATCCGCTACAACAGCGAATGGTGCCTGCCCTTGGGCTCCATGGGCATGATCCAGCTGGCGGCCAAGTACACCGTGGCGCGCATGATGGAGCGCAACGACTTCCATGACCGCTTCAAGGCTGGCACGCCGATCTCGGTGCACGAGTTCCTCTACCCGCTGATGCAGGGCTACGACAGCGTGGCCCTCAAGAGCGACCTGGAATTGGGCGGCACCGACCAGAAGTTCAACCTGCTGATGGGCCGGCACTTGCAGGCCGAGTACGGCCAGGAGCCGCAATGCATTCTGACCATGCCGTTGTTGGAAGGTTTGGATGGCGTCGAGAAGATGTCCAAGTCCAAGAACAACTACATCGGCATCGCCGAGGATGCCAACACCATGTTCGCCAAGGTGTTGTCGGTTTCCGACGAGCTGATGTGGCGCTGGTACACCCTGTTGAGTTTCCGCAGCCTGAGCGAGATTGAAAAGCTGCAAGAGGAAGTACAGCAAGGCCGTAACCCGAAAGAAGCCAAGGTGCTGCTGGCGAAGGAGATCACGGCGCGCTTCCATTCGGCGGCGGCGGCGGATGCGGCTGAGCAGGACTTCATCAACCGCAGTCGCGGTGGTGTGCCCGACGAGATCGAGGAACAGACGATCCCGCTCGAAGCAGGCCCGATGGGCATCGGGGCGCTGCTCAAACAGACGGGCCTGGCGGCCTCCAGTGGCGAGGGCAACCGCCTGATCGATGGCGGCGGCGTGCGGGTGGACTCGAATGTCGTCAGTGACAAAGGGCTCAAGCTCGGCGCCGGCACCTATGTGCTGCAGGTTGGTAAGCGCAAGTTCAAGAAGGTGACGTTGGCTTAAGTACTGGCGGGGCCCGGTAAAACCGGGATTTTTGCGGCAAAACCAAGGGAAAACATTAACCGACCGATCGGTCGGGAGATGTTAAATTGGCCTGACCAAGCCGGCGTGGCTTTCGTCACGCCAACCCGAGGGATGCCTGATGTCTGAGTCAAACGCCGAGTTATCTGTTCTCTATGCCGAGCAAGGAGCGGTGGCCATTGCCACCCTGAATCGGCCCCAAGCGCTGAACAGCTTCACGCGCCAGATGCACCGCGACCTGTGGGCCGCACTGGACCGGGCCGAGGCCAATCCGGCCATTCGCGCGCTGGTCATCACCGGCACCGGCCGTGGCTTTTGTGCCGGCGCCGATCTGTCTGAATTCGATTTCGCCCCCGGGCCTGATCTGGTCGAGCGGGCCAATCCCGGCCCGGTGATCGAGCAGGCCTTCAACCCCACAGTGCGGCGGTTGCAGCAACTGCGCATGCCGACCATCGCGGCCGTCAATGGTGTGGCGGCCGGGGCTGGTGCCTCGCTGGCCATGACTTGCGACATTGCGATTGCAACGCCGCAGGCCAGCTTCATCCAGGCCTTCAGCAAGATCGGTCTCATTCCCGATGCCGGTGGCTCCTGGCTGCTGCCACAGCGCCTGGGGCTGGCACGCGCCATGGCCTTGGCCGTGACTGGCGACAAACTCACCGCGGTCCAGGCCCGCGACTGGGGCTTGATCTGGGATGTGAGCGATGACTGCGTTGCTGCGGCACTGGCCTTGGCCCAGCGCCTGGCGGTCATGCCGACCAAGGCGCTGGTGGCCACGCGCGAGCTGTTGCAGCGTGCCGGCAGCCGCACGCTGGAGCAGCAGCTCGACGCCGAGCGTGACTTGCAGTCGGCACTGGGGCGCACACACGACTACATCGAAGGTGTGCTGGCATTCCGCGAAAAGCGCACACCGCAGTTCAAGGGGGAGTGAGGGATGAGCGATGTGAAAAACGCCGAGGCACTGGCGCGCCGTGTCGGCGAGTCCATGTTTGCCGCCGACCGCGCTTCGCGCGAATTCATGCAGATGGAACTGCTGTCGTGCGCACCCGGCCGAGCCGTGATGCGCATGACGGTGCGCAAAGACATGCTCAACGGCCATGAGATCTGCCATGGCGGTCTGATCTTCACACTGGCCGACTCTACGTTTGCCTTTGCCTGCAACAGCTACAACAAGGTGGCGGTGGCGGCCGGCTGCAGCATCGAGTTCCTCAAACCGGCGCAACTGGACGATGTGCTGACCTGCGAAGGTGTGGAGCAGACGTTGCAGGGGCGGCATGGCATCTACGACATGCGCGTGAGCAATCAGCGTGGCGAGGTGATTGCCATGTTCCGCGGCAAAAGCGCCCAGATCCAGGGCACCGTCATTCCGGAGGCTGCATGAATCAGCGCGAGTTTGCCTGGGACCCGATCGAGAAGGCCAGCATCGATGAGTTGCGCAGCCTGCAGCTCAAGCGGCTTCAATCCACGTTGCAGCACGCCTACCGCAATTCGCCGGTGTACCGCGCCAAGTTCGACGCAGCCGGTGTGCACCCGGATGATTGCCAGACACTGGCCGATCTGGCACGCTTTCCGTTCACCACCAAGAAAGACCTGCGCGACAGCTATCCCTTCGGCATGTTCGCCGTGCCGCGCGAGCAATGTGTGCGCATCCATGCCTCCAGCGGCACCACTGGCAAGCCCACCGTGGTGGGCTACACCAAGAATGACATCGATACCTGGGCTGGCCTGGTGGCGCGCAGCATCCGCGCCGCAGGAGCCCGGCCCGGCGACATGGTGCATGTGAGCTACGGCTATGGCCTGTTCACCGGTGGTCTCGGCGCCCACTACGGGGCGGAGCGGCTGGGGCTGACAGTCGTGCCCTTCGGCGGCGGGCAGACCGAGCGGCAGGTGCAGCTGATCCAGGATTTCAAGCCCGACATCATCATGGTCACACCCAGCTACATGCTGGCGATTGCCGAGGAGTTCGAACGGCAAGGCATCAAAGCGACCGAATCAAGCCTGCGCATTGGCATCTTCGGCGCCGAGCCTTGGACCAATGACATGCGACACGCCATCGAGCTGCGCATGGGACTCGATGCCGTCGACATCTATGGTCTGAGCGAGGTCATCGGCCCCGGCGTGGCCAGCGAATGCGTGCTGGCCAAGGACGGGCCGACCATCTGGGAAGACCATTTCTATCCTGAGATCATCGATCCCGAGACCGGTGAGTTGCTGCCCGACGGCGAAGTCGGCGAGCTGGTCTTCACCAGCCTCACCAAGGAAGCTTTGCCGGTCATCCGCTACCGCACGCGCGACCTGACGCGCCTGCTACCGGGCAGCACGCGCACCATGCGCCGTATGGAAAAAATCACGGGTCGCAGCGATGACATGATGATCGTGCGCGGTGTGAACGTGTTTCCGACGCAGGTTGAGGAGTTGATCTTGCGGCGCCCAGAACTGACGCCGCACTACCAGTGCATCTTGCGGCGCAATGGGCCGATGGACGATCTGCTGGTGGTGGTGGAGACTCGGCCCGACGTGTCGCCTGACAGCTTGGCAGCGCGAGCCGCGGCCAAGCAACTGCAGCACGAAATCAAGGCCTATGTCGGCACCAGCGTCGAGATCGAGCTGCGGCCCGAGGGTGGTGTCGAGCGCAGCCTGGGCAAGGCCAAGCGCGTGCTCGACCAGCGGCAGAAGACTCCCTGATCAGGCTGCGAGCCAGCGCTCGATGAGCTGCGGGTCGCGCACCGATAGGCGCCAGGTGGTCACACCGCGCGGCAGGTTGAGCGTGAGCTTCAACAGGCGCTTGTCGCGCGCCACCAAGGCCTGGACCTTGGGGTGCGCGCCGGCATAAATCGGCAGGTCGTCGAGCTTGGTGAGGCGCCAGCCGCTGTGGGTCTTGCCGCTGCCTACTTCCACGCCCAGCCATTCATCGCCGGCGGCCAGGCCCGCCCGTTCGGCAGCACCGCCGCGCAGCACGGTCTTGATCTGGATGGCTGTGCCCTCGGCCACGCGTAAGCCCAGCTGCTGTGCCAGTTGGGCCGGATCTTCCTGAATCGCCACGCCGTGGCGCTCCAGCAGTTCCTTGAGCGGCAGTTCGATCGTGGTGTGTACCCAGCGTTTGATCTCTCGGGCGTAGGAGCGGCCCGTGATGTCCTGCAGTACTTGCAACAGGTCGTTTTCAGACATCGGACCACCCTGGCAGCGCTGCCACAGGGCACGCATCACCTCGTCGAGCGTATGCGGCCCTTCGGCGCGCAAGGTGAGATCCAGGCACAGCGCCACCAGTGCGCCCTTGCTGTAGTAGCTCACGGTGGCGTTGGGGGTGTTTTCGTCCTGCCGATAGTACTTGACCCAGGCGTCGAAGCTGGCCTGTGCCACCGATTGCACGGTGCGCCCCGGCGTTTGCATCACCTGGTTGATGGTCTTGTTGAGCAGCTTGAGGTAGGTCGCGTTGTCGATCAGGCCGGCGCGGCGCAGCAGCAGATCGTCGTAGTAGCTGGTGAAGCCTTCGAAGAACCAGAGCAGTTGCGTGTAGTTTTCTTGCGCGTAGTCATAGTGCGCAAATTCGGCCGGGCGCAGGCGTTTGACGTTCCAGGTGTGGAAGTATTCGTGGCTGATCAATCCCAGCAGGGTGGTGTAGCCGTCTCCGGGTTTGGCGCCCAGGCGCGGCAGGTCGCGCCGGGTGCAAATCAGCGCCGTCGAATTGCGGTGCTCCAGGCCGCCATAGCCGTCATCGGTGGCGTTGAGCATGAACAGGTAGCAGCGATACGGCGCCTTGTGCCGTCTGCCCGTGTCGGTGCTGTGCCAGAGACGGATTTCCGCCTCGCAGATTTTGCGTGTGTCGGCCAGCAATCGTTCGCCGTCAAAACTCGGCGGCGCGCCGGCGACCACGAAGCGGTGCGGTACACCGCCAGCAGTGAACGTGCCATTCCAGAACTCCCCCAGCTCTACCGGGCAATCCACCAGTTCGTCGTAATCGGCGGCACGGTAGCTGCCGAAGCCGCGTCGGTTGATCTTCTGCGGGGGCAGCCCGGTGGCCACAGACCAACTGGCGATGGCCTGGCTGGCGACCAGCTCAAGTTCGTGAACGGTGTCTTCCTGGCCTTCGACGCGCAGGCACAAGCTGGTGCCGTTGAAAAAGCCGCGTGTGGCATCGAGCCAGGCGGTGCGCACCGAGTTGTCGAACGCATAGATCTCGTAGCTCAGCACCAGCGGGTCTTGTGGCGCGCAGTCGATCTGCCAGCTGCACTTGTCGAGTTGCTGCACGGCGACCAGCCGGCCGTCTCGCCGTGCCTGCAACCGTTGCAGATTTTTGGAAAACTCACGCACCAGATAGCTGCCGGGAATCCAGACGGGCAGCGACACGCGCTGCTGTGCCTGCGCTTGCGCGATGGTCAGCGTGACGCGAAACAGGTGGGCATGCAGGTCGGCAACCTCCACCCGGTAGTGGATGAGGGCGGGGGCTAAGTCTTTGGACATGCGGCGCTGGCTTAGCGGGTCTCGTTCAGATATTTCTCGATCTGCTGGGCGTTGATGGCGCCCGGCACGCGCGAGCCGTCAGCAAAGATCAGGGTCGGTGTGCCGGTGATCTTGTGTTTGCGGCCCAGTTCCAGGTTGCGGGTTATGGCCGAGACGTCACAGCTGGCGGCGGGGAGCGGCTGGTCTCGCAGCATGTGGTCCTGCCAGGCTTTGGCCTTGTCCTTGGCGCACCAGATGTTCTTCGACTTTTCCGCTGAGTCCGGGCTGAGGATGGGGTAGAGGAAGGTGTAGACCGTGACGTTGGTGACCTTGTCCAGATCGCGTTCGAAGCGCTTGCAATAGCCGCAGTTCGGATCTTCAAACACGGCCACCTTGCGCTTGCCGTTGCCGCGCACCACGGTGAAGGCGTCTTTCAGCGGCAGGGTGTCGAAGTTCACTGCGGTCAGCTTGTCGATGCGCTCTTCGGTCAGGTTGCGGCGCTGGCGCGTGTCGATCAGGTTGCCCTGGATCAGGTAGTTGGCGTCGGCATCGGTGTAAAAAATGTCGGTGCCGTTGACACGGACCTCGTACAGGCCGTTGACCGGGGTCTTGCTGATCTCGTCGATCTTCTGCAGTTGCGGGATGCGTTCAGTGAGGTTTTTGCGGATCACCGCTTCCTGGGCCTGGACGCCGATACTGGCCAAGACGCAAGTGCTGACCAGCAGGGTTTTCAGAGCATTCATCATCATCCGTTCCATGCGACACGTCGCGTTGTTCAAAAATCCATGGCCTGCCGGGTCAGCCATTGCTTGAGCAGGCCGCTGCGCTCCACAGTGTTCATGCCCCAGTTGCGCAGGGTGCGCCAGGCTTCCCCTTCACGGGCAAACAGCAGTTGCAGGCCATCCATGCCGGTATCCAGCGCCAGCATGCCGGCCTTGCGGGCTCGTTCATAACGACGCAGCAGCTTGGCATCGCCCACGTCGCGCCAGTAATCGCGTTCGCGCAGCGTCTTGGCCAGTTCCGCCACATCGGCCAGCCCCAGGTTCAAGCCCTGGCCGGCCAGCGGGTGCACGTTGTGAGCGGCATCGCCGGCCAGCACCCAGGCGCCGCAGGCCGCCTGACCCGTCCATTGCTGCGCCTGCGCTTTTTGCAAGGGCCAGAGCCGGCGTTCGCTGATCAGCGTCAACTGGCCCAAGGCGTGTCCGCTGGCAGCTTCCAACTCGTGACAGAAATCGTCCGGGCTGGTTGCCTGTAAGCGGGCAGCGTGTTCAGGAGAGACAGACCAGACAATTGCGACAGAGTTCCCTTGTTCGCCGCCCATGGGCAGGAACGCCAGGATGTCGCCGTTGGAAAACCACTGGCGTGCATTCTGGCCATGCGGTTTCTCGCACTGGATCCGGGCCGCCAGCGCGTGTTGGGTATAGGGGGTGACCTGGAAGTCAACGCCGAACTCGGCGCGTGTGCTGCTGGCACGGCCTTCACAGACCACGGTGAGTTTTGCCGGTGCCGGAGCGGTCAGCACTTCGATCTGCGGCTGGAAGCCGACTGCCTGCGCCAGTTGCGCCTCCAGCACCGGGACATCGACGATCCAGGTCAATGCGGTGGCGCCGAGTTCGCTGGCGTCGAAATTGACTTCGCCGCCGCGGTCGCCCCAGATCTGCATGTGGGTGACCGGGGTGGCCGCCTGAGGCGAGGGCCAGCAGCGCAAGGCGTCGAGCAATTCCTTGGAAGCGCGGTTCAAGGCGTAAGCGCGTACATCGGCGGGGGCATTGGGTTGGGTTGGGGTTTCCACCAGTCCGACACGCAGGCGCTCGCGCGCCAGCAACAGGGCCAGCGTGCGGCCCACGATGCCGCTGCCACGAATACAAACATCCAGGGGAAGAGCCATCTGAGCATTGTAGAAGGCAGGGCAGAATCGATCCTGTCGAATGTCAATTCCATTCCAATAACCATGGGGATCCTGCCAAGTGAGTGAATCGACTGTCAGCCCGGGCGATGTCCAGGCCCGCATAACGCAACTGTTCGTGTACCCGGTCAAATCCTGCGCAGGCATCGAGTTGCAGGAAGCAGTGCTGACCGAGACCGGGTTCGACCTCGACCGTGCCTGGATGGTGGTGGATGCGCAGGGCGGTTTTGTGTCGCAGCGCGAACAGCCGCGTCTGGCCTTGGTGCAGCCGCAATTCAAGCGCGGCGGCACGGAGCTGGCGCTGCGCGCGCCCGGCATGCTGGCGCTGCATCTGGCCGTCGATGCCGTGGAGCAGCCGACACGGGTACGCGTTTGGGACGACGAGGTGCCGGCCTATGACATGGGCGATGTCGCAGCCCAGTGGTTCACCGATTTTCTGTCGCTGTCCGACCAGGGGCTGCCCGCGGCCCAAGCGGCCAGGTTTCGTCTGGTGCGTTTCGATCCGGAGCACAAACGCCTTTCCAGCCTGAAGTGGACCGGCGGCGTGGAAGCGCTCAACCAGTTCAGTGACGGCTTTCCGTTGTTGGTGCTGGGCCAGGCTTCGCTCGACGAATTCAATGTCCGCCTGCAGGCCGCCGGCCATGCGCCGGTGGGGGTGGAGCGGTTCCGGCCGAATATCGTGCTGGCTGGGCCGGAGGCGCATGACGAGGATCGGCTCGACACCTTGCGTATCGCGACCGGCGAGGGTGAGGTGGTCCTGAAGCCCGTCAAGCCCTGCCCGCGCTGTCCGATTCCCAATATCGACCCGGCCACGGCACAAAGCAGCCCGGAAGTCAGCGATACGTTGCAGGCCTACCGGCGCGATGCGCGGCTGAATGGCGCGGTGACCTTTGGCATGAACGCCATCGTGCTGGCGGGTGTGGATACGGTGCTGCGCGTCGGGCAGACGGTGGCGGCGGACTTTCGCTTCGACTGACGCGCAGCCCAGCCGGGCGTTGCCAGTCCTATTCCGCCTTGATATGGGCGTCGCGGATGATGCGCGCCATGCTGGCGGATTCGGCGGTGATCAGCCCGGCGAATTCGGTGGGGCTGGTCGGCTCTCCTACACATTCCGCGGCCAACAAGCGCTCGCGCATGGCGGGCGTGGACAGAATCGCGTTGATCTCGCCATTCAACCGGGTGACGACGGAAGCGGGTGTGCCTGCCGGCGCCAGGATTCCAAAGTGAGAACTCAGGTTGGCGGCTGGATAACCCAGTTCGGCCAGTGTCGGAACCGTGGGCAGGTTATTCAATCTGGCAGGAGACCCCACAGCCAATGGGCGCAGCTTGCCTGTCTGGATGTGCTGCAGGACGGCCGAAGACGTGTTGACTGACAGCACTTCAAACTGACCGCTCAGCGCATCGGTGATCTGCTGGCCACCGCCCTTGTAAGGAACGTGGGTGATGTCCAGCTGGGCTGCAGCACGAATCTGCTCCAGCACGACATGGCCCAGCGAGGCCGGCCCGGAGGTCGCCCAGCGCACGGCGCCAGGTCGGGCGCGAGCTGTGGCCAGCAAGCTCTTGAGGTCGCCTTCTTTCAGCGCCGAGGTGGCGGCAATCAGGACGGGCGAGTACATCACGCTGGCGACGGGCGCAATGTCCTTGACCGGGTCGAACGCTGATTTGCCAAGATGGGGGCTGAGCGTCAGCGGGGAGATGGCCGAGAACGCCAGGGTGTAGCCGTCGGGTGCCGACTTGGCAACCAGACCAACTCCCAATGAGCCGCTGGCGCCGGCTTTGTTGTCCACCAAAACGGGAACCCCGAGCCGGCTCGCCAGCTGTTCGGCCAGGGCCCGGGCGATGACATCGCTGACCCCGCCAGGCGGGTAGGCCACGACGATTTTGAGAGGCTTGGTGGGCCAGAGGGGAACCGGTTGGGCCTGTGCAGAGAAAAGGGTGAAGAGGCTACCCGTTAGCGTCAAGAGTCGGCGGCGAGAGAGGGGCATGGAAGGGCTTTGTTGGTGGCTCGGGTGGGGCGTCATGCCATATCTGCCCATAGTCTATTGCGGCGGCACAACCGGGAGGCCGGCCCGGCGGTCGTGCTCGGGCGGCGAAGCAAGGATTCGCCGATTAGTACAATTGGCCTAGTTTTCCTGGCCAATCGAGGGCAAACGTTGCAGAAATGCCTTGTCCTGGCCTGGGTTGATCGAGCCGGGGCATCGTGCCCCAGACGCGGATCGGGCACCTCGATCACGCACCCTCGGGTTCGATCGTTTAATGATTTCTAAGGAATTTCCATGAGCCTGAAGTGCGGCATCGTCGGCCTGCCCAACGTCGGTAAATCCACCCTGTTCAATGCCCTGACCAAGGCGGGCATTGCGGCGGAGAACTATCCCTTTTGCACCATCGAACCCAATGTGGGCGTGGTCGAGGTGCCCGATCCGCGCCTGCAGCAGCTGGCGGAAATCATCCACCCGGAGCGCATCGTGCCGGCCATCGTCGAGTTTGTCGACATCGCCGGCCTGGTGGCCGGTGCCAGTACTGGCGAGGGCCTGGGCAACAAGTTCCTGGCGCACATCCGCGAGACCGATGCCATCGTCAATGTGGTGCGTTGCTTTGAAGACGACAACGTGATCCACGTGGCCGGCAAGGTGGACCCGATCTCGGACATCGAAGTGATCCAGACCGAGTTGTGCCTGGCCGACCTGGGGGCGGTCGAGAAGGCGCTGCACCGCGTGACCAAGACGGCACGATCGGGGGACAAGGAGTCGATCAAGCTGGTGGCGATTCTGGAGAAGTGCCAGGCGGCGCTCAACGAAGGCAAGCCGGTGCGCACGCTGGAGTTCAGCAAGGAAGATCAACCCTTGCTGAAGCAGTTTTTCCTGATCACCGCCAAGCCGGCCATGTTCGTGGCCAACGTGAGTGAGAACGGTTTTGAAAACAACCCTTTCCTGGACCGTCTGACGGCCTACGCCGCGACCCAGAATGCCCCGGTGGTGGCGATCTGTGCCAAGCTGGAAGCCGAAATGGCGGAGATGAGCGACGACGACCGCCAGATGTTCCTGGAAGAGCTGGGACAGACCGAGCCCGGCCTGAACCGCCTGATTCGTGCGGCCTACAAGTTGCTGGGTCTGCAGACCTATTTCACGGCGGGTGTGAAGGAAGTGCGTGCCTGGACCATCCATGTGGGTGATACCGGACCCCAGGCGGCTGGCGTGATCCACACCGATTTCGAGAAGGGCTACATCCGGGCCCAGACCATCGCCTTTGAAGACTTCATCGCCTGCAAGGGCGAGCAGGGCGCCAAGGATGCTGGCAAGATGCGCGCGGAAGGCAAGGAGTACGTCGTCAAGGACGGCGATGTGATGAACTTCCTGTTCAGTGCCTGATGACCCACCTGCTCCAGCGCCTTTTGCCCTGGACGTAGTTGCCGCAACGGCCAGCCATGCTGGCCGTTGTCGTTTCTGGTGCCGGTGCCGCGCTTAGAATTTTCCATCTGCCTTTTGCCCAGACCATGAATCTGCCATCTGAGTTGCCAGAGACCCCTGTTGCCACGGTTGCCGCCCGAATTCAGGCCGAGTCCCTGTTTGCGCGCCTGTCCGGCCGAACCTTGGCGCGGCTGCTGGGGGCGGCCGAGCTCCGGCACGTGGCAGCAGGTCAGCGTGTTGTGCAGGCCGGCGCACCGGCCGCCGAATTGCTGCTGGTGTTGCAGGGGGGGCTGGTGGTGCAGACACCGTCCGGGGACGTGCCGTCTTCGGTCGCCCTGGCGGGTGAGGAAGTGCTGGCTGGGGCACCGACGTACGTACGCGACGTCAGTGCGGACGCTGACACCGTGCTGATCGTGTTGCCGAAGCGTGCCTTGCTCGAGGTGCTGGCCGAGATGCCGGCACTGGCCCAAGCGGCTCAGAGAGCGCTGCTGGCCAGCCTCAGCGGCACCCCCGTGCCGGAGCCGACCGCCATTGCCTCTGGCCAGCCGGCCCGCACGTCGCGGCGCGAAGTATGGGGCTGGAGTTGTGCGCTGTTTCTGCCCCTGCTCCAGTTGGGTTTGGGCATCCACCAGGGATGGGCCTTGCCGAACATGCTGTTCCTGGCCATCCTGTCGGCAACGGTCGCCATGTGGATGTTTTCACTGGTGGATGAATTCGTGCCACCCCTGTTCGCCATGGCGGCCATGCTGCTGGTGGACTTGGCGCCGGCCCATGTGGTGTTGTCCGGTTTTGCCTCCAGTGGGCTGATTCTGTTCGTTGCGGTGTATGTGCTGGGCGGGGTGCTGGTGGCTTCCGGGCTGTCGTACCGCCTGATCCTGTGGATGCGCGTGTTGTTGCCGGATACGCCGTTCTGGCACGGCTTTGCTTTGGTGGCATCCGGTTATGCCTTGTCGCCCATCATGCCGTCCAGCAATTCGCGCATGGCGCTGGTGCTGCCGCTGTACCGTGATTTCTGCAGCGCCGGCGGGGTCCAGCCGGGCAGCCGGGCGCACACCCGGCTGGCGGCTGCCACCTATGCGGGTTCGATGAACATGTCGCCCATGTTCCTGACCAGCAAGAGCTCCAACCTGATCGTGTTTGCCATGCTGCCGACACAGCTGCAGGACGAGTTTCAGGGGCTGTTCTGGTTCGTGGCCGCCTTGGTGTGCGCGCTGGTGGTCACGGGCGGGCACTTTGTGTTGGATCGCCTGTTCTTCGGCCCTGGCCAGGCCTTGCCGGCCTCCAAGGACCAGGTACGGCAGCAACTGGCCTTGTTGGGGCCGCTGGGGGCGGAGGAGCGCTTCACCCTCATGGGGCTGGCCCTGCTGGTGCTGGGGGCCGCAGGCGTGTCCTGGCACCACATTCCGCTGCCCTGGGTGGGGGGCTTCATTCTGGTGGCCTTGCTGCTGTATGGCCTGGTCAGCAAGAAGAATTTCCAGAACTATGTGGATTGGCCGATGGTGTTCTTTCTGCTGTCGCTGCAGGGCTTGACGGGTGTGATGGAGCATCTGCATCTGGTGGACCAGATCAAGCCCTGGATCGACGGCATGGCCGACTTGCTGCAGCACGACATCATCCGGCTGGTCCTGCTCGAGCTGGTGGTGGTGCTGGTGGTTCGCCTGGCCTTGCCCATCACGGCCGGCATGGTGGTGTCGGCCATCCTGCTCATGCCGCTGGCCGCGGCAACCGGCATCAACCCCTGGCTCATTGGTTTCCTGGCCGCGATGTTCTCCGATCTCTGGTTCTTCCCCTACCAGAGCAGTACCTACACACAGCTGCGGGTGGTGGATGGCAAAGGCCGCATGTTCAATGAGCCGCTGTTCCTTCGGTTCAACCTAGCGTCATGCGCCTTGCGTGTGCTAGCGGTCGGGCTGTCCATTCCCTATTGGGATGCGCTGGATCTGGTATGAAAAAAAGCCTTGCCGCCCTGCTCGTCAGCGTCTTTCTGCTGTTGTCATTGTTGTTGGTGCTTTACTTCAATGTCGCCAGTCCACGGGTGCTGGTCATCCACACCTACGACGAGGATTTCGGTTGGACGCAGGCGCTGGACCGCAGCTACCGCAAGGAGCTCAAAGCCTATCCTCGCTCCGTGCTGACGCGTTGGCACTACATGCGCCTGGGAGGCGCGCCCAGTGAGCAGCATATGGAGACCGCCGCCGCCTCGGCACAACGCGCCGTGGAGGCTTTCGAACCTGATGTTCTGGTGGTGTTTGATGACATTGCGGCCAAGCTGGTGACGCCGGCCTTGCTGAACCGACCAGGAATTCGTATCGTGTTTGCAGGTATCGATGCTGAACCGGCAGCCTATGGCTTCGACACGGCCAGCAACACCACCGGTATCTTTGAGCGTATTCCGGTGGCAGCCTTGCGCGAAGCGTTGACGCAGCTCGGTCACGGCCGGCCGCTGACCATGGCTTGCCTGGGGGACGCTCGCGCTCAGGCCTTGTTGGAGGCGCCACAACTGGCAGCGTACGACTGGTCTCCCCACAAGCTGTTGCCGTGCGAACAGACTGACAACTATCCCGCCTGGCAGGATCGGGTGGCCGCGTTGGGACAGAAGGCCGATGTTTTGTTCATCACCGGCTACCAGGGCCTGCACCGGGCGGTCGGTGGCTACAAGTCGGTGCCACCGGCCGAGGTGATGGCTTGGACAGAAGCCCACAGCAAGGCCCTGCCGCTGGCGGCCAAAAACGGTTTTGTGCCTGACGGCGGTAGTCTGGCCATTGCTTCCTCGGCCCATGAGCAGGGACAGACGGCAGGCCGTCTGACGGCGGCACTGCTGCAGGGACGTTCTCCGTCTGAATTTCTGGTGGTGCAGGGGCAGGCTTTTGTCGTCTTGATGCACGCCGAGCGACTGGCTCGGCGCGGCTATCACTTGCCGGCGGTGTACGAGGCTGCCGCGCGTGCGGCGGGAACCTTGAACTAGGTGGTCAGGACGGGAAAACCCACAGCAGTGCGCCCGTCATCACGAGGTAGCGCCCGAACTTGCCGATGGCCATGTAGAGCAGGCAAGGCCAGAACGGCAGCTTGAGCCAGCCGGCCACCGCACACAAGGGGTCGCCGATGAGGGGCAGCCAGCTCAGCAGGCAGGCTTTGGGGCCGATGCGTTCCAGCCAGTCGAGCGCGCGCAAATGGGTCGCGGAATGCTGGTACTTGTCCAGAATGCGGTGCGAACCCAGGCCGAGTGCCCAGTTCAGGGCGCCGCCCAGGGTGTTGCCGGCCGTGGCCACCAGCATGGCCAGCCAGAACAGTTCCGGGTTGAGCTTGAGCAGGCCGAACAGCGCCGGTTCCGAGGCCATGGGCAGCAGCGTGGCGGAGACAAAAGCCACCGCGAACAAGGTGCTCAAGCCGTATTGCGGCAGCGCCAGTAGTGCGAGCAGGTGATTGATCCAGGCGTCCATGGGCGGTACGAGTATAGGCACGACGTCGCACGCCGTGGTCGCGCATTTCAATTGCTGAAATTTTGAGCAGCTAGAATACGCGACCCGACTGCTGCCTCATTTTTCGGCAGCGTTTTTTTATTCCAGCCAACGCCCACCCCTCCCTTCGCATGAACATCGGTTCCTTCGAATTGCCGAATGCCCTGTTTGCGGCCCCGATGGCCGGGGTGACGGACCGGCCGTTCCGCCAGCTGTGCAAGGCGCTGGGGGCCGGTTATGCGGTGAGCGAGATGGTGACGTCGCGCAAGGATTTGTGGAACAGCCTCAAGACCTCGCGCCGTGCCAACCATGAGGGCGAGGTCGGCCCGATCGCGGTACAGATTGCCGGCACGGATGCCCCCATGATGGCCGAGGCCGCGGCCTACAACATCGACCGCGGCGCGCAGATCATCGACATCAACATGGGCTGCCCGGCCAAAAAAGTCTGCAACAAGTGGGCCGGCTCGGCCCTGATGCAGGACGAGACGCTGGCGCTGCAGATCATCGAGGCCGTGGTGGCTGCCTGTGCGCCGCACAACGTGCCGGTCACGCTCAAGATGCGCACTGGCTGGTGCCAGTCCCACAAGAATGCGGTGGTGCTGGCCCGCGCGGCCGAGAGCGCCGGCGTGCAGATGGTCACGGTGCATGGCCGCACGCGCGAGCAGGGTTATGGTGGTGCCGCCGAGTACGACACCATTGCCGCCGTGAAGGCCGCGCTGCGGGTGCCGGTGGTGGCCAATGGCGATATCACCTCGCCCGAGAAAGCGCGCGAGGTGTTGCGCCTGACCGGTGCCGATGCGCTGATGATCGGCCGCGCCGCTCAGGGCCGGCCGTGGATCTTCCGCGAGATCGGCCACTTCCTGGCCACCGGCACGCATCTGGCCCCGCCGTTGGTGGCCGAGGTCAAACGTCTGCTGCTGGAGCACCTGCAGGACCATTACGCGCTGTACGGTGAATACACCGGCGTGCGCAGTGCGCGCAAACACATCGGCTGGTACGTCAAGACGCTGCCCGGCGGCGAAGCCTTCCGCGCCCGCATGAACGCGCTGGAGGACTGCCGGGCACAGGTGCAGGCGGTGTCGGATTATTTTGATGAACTGGGTGTTCATATGGACCGCATGCCTGTGGCGGTGTCGGATGCCTTGACGGACCTGAACGAAGAACAAATACAAATGGAGTTGACCGCATGAGCCACCGGGCCGCCCCCAGGGCGAATACCGGAGCGCGCATCGTGGAGGTGATTGAATGAGCAAAAAACATATCGAAGAATGCGTGCGCACAAGCCTGGAAGGTTATTTCAAGGATTTGCGCGGCACCGAACCGGACGGGATGTACGACATGATGGTCCGCATCGTCGAAAAACCGATGCTGGAAGTCGTGATGCAGCAGGCCGAGCACAACCAGTCGCGCGCTGCGCAGTGGTTGGGCCTGAACCGCAACACCCTGCGCAAGAAACTCGTCGAACACAAATTAATCAAGTAAGCACTGAACCATGAACGCACTCATTTCCGTATCCGACAAGACCGGCATCGTCGACTTTGCCAAGGCGCTGCACGCGCTGGGCGTCAAACTCATTTCTACTGGCGGCACTGCCAAGCTGCTGGCTGAACAAGGCCTGCCTGTGACCGAGGTGGCCGAAGTCACCGCCTTCCCTGAAATGCTGGACGGCCGCGTCAAGACCCTGCACCCCAAGGTGCACGGCGGCCTGCTGGCACGCCGCGACGTGCCCGAGCACATGGCCGCCTTGAAGGCGCACAACATCGACACCATCGACCTGCTGGTGGTCAACCTCTACCCGTTTGAAGCCACGGTGGCCAAACCCGGCTGCACACTGGAAGACGCGATCGAGAACATCGACATCGGCGGCCCGGCCATGGTGCGCAGCGCCGCCAAGAACTGGCAGGACGTTGGCGTGCTGACCGACGCCTCGCAGTACCCGGCCGTGCTGGCCGAACTGAAAGCCAGCGGGAAACTGTCCGACAAGCTGCGCTTTGCGCTGTCGGTGGCGGCGTTCAACCGCATCGCCAACTACGACGCCGCCATCAGCAACTACCTGTCCGCCATCGACTTCGAGGCAAGCACCCAAGCCGGCGCACCGGTGAGCCTGCCGTTCTCGGCCCAGGCCAACAGCAACCTGGTCAAGCTGCAGGACCTGCGCTACGGCGAAAATCCGCACCAGCAGGCCGCCTTCTACCGCGACCTCTATCCGGCACCTGGTTCGCTGGTGACGGCCAAGCAGCTGCAAGGCAAGGAACTCTCTTACAACAACATCGCCGACGCCGATGCCGCCTGGGAGTGCGTCAAGAGCTTTGACGTACCAGCCTGCGTCATCGTCAAGCACGCCAACCCCTGCGGCGTGGCCGTGGGCAAGGATGCGCTGGAGGCCTACAGCAAGGCCTTCCAGACCGATCCGACCTCCGCTTTCGGCGGCATCATCGCCTTCAACCGTCCGGTCGATGCCGCTGCCGCCCAAGCGGTGAGCAAGCAGTTCGTCGAGGTGCTGATGGCGCCGGCCTACACGCCGGAAGCGCTGGAGATCTTCAAGGCCAAGGCCAATGTGCGTGTGCTCGAGATCTCGCTCGAAGGCATCCAGCGCCATGGCAAGACCGCCTGGGAGCGCGGCCTGAACTCGCACGACGTCAAGCGTGTCGGTTCCGGCCTGCTGATCCAGACTGCCGACAACTACGAGCTGCAGCGCAGCGAGCTCAAGGTCGTCACCAAACTGGCGCCGACGCCGCAGCAGCTCGACGACCTGTTGTTCGCCTGGAAGGTGGCCAAGTTCGTCAAGAGCAATGCCATCGTCTTCTGCAAGGACGGCATGACCATGGGCGTCGGTGCTGGCCAGATGAGTCGCCTCGATTCGGCGCGCATCGCCAGCATCAAGGCGCAGCACGCCAACCTGACGCTGCAGGGCACGGCGGTGGCCAGCGACGCCTTCTTCCCGTTCCGCGACGGCCTGGACGTGGTGGTGGATGCGGGCGCGACCTGCGTCATCCAGCCCGGCGGCTCGATGCGTGACCAGGAAGTGATCGACGCCGCCAACGAGCGCGGTGTGGCCATGGTGTTCAGTGGCGTGCGCCACTTCCGTCACTGAGCGGCACCTGGGGTTTCTAAGCCAAATCGGCCTCCCGCCCTTGTGAAATGGGCGGGAGGAGCTATTGATTTAGTAGCAAGATGGGAATGATCAGCCCTTGTGCTGACCCTCCCGGCCGGCTGACGCGGGCCGCTTGTCGATGAAGGCCTGCACGCCGTCGAGTGCGCAGTCGTCCATCATGTTGCAGGCCATGGTCTGGCTGGCGGCTTGGTAGGCGGCTTCGATGCCGCATTCCAGCTGGCGGTAGAACAGTTCCTTGCCCATCGCCAGCGCCACGGGCGGCTTGCTGACGATGCTGGCCACCAGCCGCTCCACTTCGGCGTCGAGCTGCTCCAGCGCGGCCACCCGGTTCACCAGCCCTTTCTCGCGCGCCTGTTCGGCGCTGATGAACTCGCCCGTGACCAGCATCTCGAACGCTGCCTTGCGGCCCAGGTTGCGCGACAGCGCCACGCTGGGGGTGGCGCAGAACAGGCCCAGGTTGACGCCGCTGACCGCAAAGCGCGCGTCGCTGGCGGCCACCGCCAGGTCGCACATGGCGACCAGCTGGCAGCCGGCCGCGGTGGCGATGCCGTGCACGCGGGCGATCACCGGCACGCGCAAGCGCTGCAGGGCTAGCATTACCTGGCTGCAGTGCTTGAACAGGGTCTGGTAATAGGCCTGCGACGGCGCGGCGCGCATTTCCTTCAGGTCATGGCCGGCGCAAAAGGCCTTGCCCGCCGCAGCGATCACCAGCACGCGTGCGCTGTCGTCCTGCGCAATGGCTTCAAGGGTTTGCTGCAGGGCGGTCAGCATGTCCTCGGACAGGGCGTTGAAGGCCTGCGGGCGGTTCAGCGTCAGGGTGACGACGCCACGCGCATCGCGGGTGGAGAGGATCAGCGGTTCGGTCGGGGACATGGCAGCGGCACTCCTGGGCATGGTGAATGCCAGGATTGTGCCGCCATCGGCTTGGTGTGGGGCTGGCGGGTGGCTTGGGCTGGTCGTTCCGAAGGAAATTGGCCCTCAGCCCTTGCCATCCATGCGCAACAAGCTATAATTTTTGTAGCAACTTGAACGCTTCGCGTGCGGCTGCCACCGTCTGCGCAATGTCATCGGCGCTGTGCGCGGCGCTGACGAAACCGGCCTCGTACAGCGCCGGGGCGATGTAGACGCCGCGGTCGAGCAGGCCGTGGAACAGGGTGTTGAACTTGGCGCCTTCGGTCTTCATGACCTGGCCGTAGTTTTGCGGCAGCGTGGGTAGCAGGAAGAAACCGAACATGCCGCCTTCGCAATCAGCGCTGAAGGGCACGCCTTCGGCCGTGGCCGCCACCTTGAGGCCATCGACCAGCGAGCGAGTCTTGCCGGCCAGTGCATCGAAGAAGCCGGGTTTGCGGATCTCGCGCAGCGTGGCCAGGCCGCAGGCGGTGGCCACCGGGTTGCCCGACAACGTGCCGGCCTGGTAGACCGGACCGAGCGGCGCCATTTGTTCCATGAGGGCGCGCGGGCCGCCGAAGGCCGCCAGCGGCATGCCGCCGCCAATGACCTTGCCCAGCACCGTGATGTCCGGCTTGAAGCCCGGGATGGCTTTGGCGTACACGCTTTGCGCGCTGCCCAGCGCCACGCGGAAACCGGTCATCACCTCGTCGAACACCAGCAGCGCGCCGTGCTGGCTGCACAGTTCGCGGCAGCGCTGCATGAAGGGCACCGAGGCGCGCACGAAGTTCATGTTGCCGGCGATCGGCTCGATCATCAGGCAGGCTACATCCTTGCCGTGCAGGGCAAAGGCTTCTTCCAGCTGCTGCACGTTGTTGTACTCCAGTACCAGCGTGTGCTGGACCACCTCGGCCGGCACGCCGGCGCTGGTGGGGTTGCCGAAGGTGGCCAGGCCCGAGCCGGCTTTCACCAGCAGCGCATCGGCATGGCCGTGGTAACAGCCCTCGAACTTGATGATCTTGCTGCGCCCGGTGGCGCCGCGCGCCAAGCGGATGGCGCTCATGCCGGCTTCGGTGCCCGAGCTGACCAGGCGCACCATCTCCATTGACGGCACTTCCTTCAGGATTTCCTCGGCCAGCTCGATCTCGCGCTCGGTGGGGGCGCCGAAGGAGAAGCCTTCCAGCACGGCCTTTTGCACCGCTTCGACCACGGCCGGGTGGCCGTGGCCCAGGATCATCGGGCCCCAGGAGCCGATGTAGTCGATGTAGCGCCGGTCGTTGGCGTCCCAGAAGTAGGCGCCTTGGGCGCGTTTGACAAAGCGCGGCGTGCCGCCAACGGCACGGAAGGCGCGCACGGGCGAGTTCACGCCGCCGGGAATGACGCGCTTGGCGCGCTCGAACAGGGAGTCGTTGAGGTCAGTGCTGTGTGTCATGGGGAGGAAATTCAAAACTGGAGGCGGGACCGGACGAGCCATCGTCGGTTTCGTCTGCGTCATCTGCGGGCAAGGCCCAGAACAGCCGGTCAGGGATCACGTGCCCCATACCGGGGCGAAAGCCGCTGTCCAGGCACTGGTCGAGGTAGCCCAAGGCTTCGGTGAAGGCTTCGCCCAAGTCGCAGCCGCTGGCAATCAGGGCCGCCAGGGCGGCTGACAGGGTATCGCCGGCACCGGAGAACACGGCCTCGAAGCGCTCGAACTTGACGTTGCCGAGCACGGTCTGCGGCGAGGCCAGCACGTTGTCGATGAACTGGTCGGGTGCCGGGATGCCGGTGACCAGGGTGTAGGAGACGCCAAATTCGGCCGCCGCGCGGGCAATGTCGCGTGCGCTGGGGGCGCGCTCGGCGTTCCAGTCCGGCAGCAGCCAGCGCGACAGAGTGCTGTGGTTGCCCACCAGCACGGCGGTCTGCGGCAGCACCAGTTCCTGGAAGGCGTCCAGGTAGAGGTCGATCTGGACTTCGCTCCACCACGACAGGTTGGGCATGTAGGCGATCAGCGGAATGTCCGGGTAGTCCGAGGCCGCCTCGGCAATGGCCGTCAGGTTTTCCGGCGTGCCGGCGAAGCCGACCTTGATGACCTGCACCGTCACGTCTTCCAGCAGGGTGCGGGCCTGCTCGGCCACCACCTCTTCGTCAAAGGCGAAATGCTCGAAGATTTCGGCCGTATCGCGGGCGTAGGTGCCGGTGACGACCGGCAGCGCATGGGCGCCCACCGAGGCGATGGTCGTCACGTCGCTGGACAGGCCGCCGGCACCGCAGGGGTCGTTGGCATTGAAAACCAGCACGCACGCGGGCCGGGTTTCCTCGTGTTCTGTTTCGGTTTGGGGTGGGTTTTGCATGGGCCGGCCTGCGTTTTTCATCAGGCAGAATATCGCATGTCTGGCGCATAGACCCAAATGGGCTATGTCGCCTCTATACAATGTTTTCATTCTATTCGAAGGCGCCGTAAGCTGTGAGTGATACCAAGACGTGGATGTGCCTGATTTGTGGCTGGATTTATGACGAGGCAGCCGGCGATCCGGAGCACGGTATTGCACCCGGTACAAAATGGGCTGATGTGCCCATGAACTGGACTTGTCCTGAGTGCGGGGCCCGCAAAGAAGACTTTGAGATGGTTCAGATTTGAAATATCTGTATCAAGATGTTTGCACTTGACCCCGCCCATTCCTGATCAGGAGCACTGTCTGTGAGCACCCAAGAACCTGTCCTCAAGGTCCTCGTTGTCGATGACAGCAACACCATCCGGCGCAGTGCCGAGATCTTCCTCAAGCAGGGTGGGCACGAAGTGCTGCTGGCTGAAGATGGCTTCGATGCCTTGGCCAAAGTGAACGACTACGAACCGCATCTGATCTTCTGCGACATCCTGATGCCGCGTCTCGATGGCTACCAAACCTGTGCCATCATCAAGCGCAACCCCAAGTTCGCTGCCGTGCCGGTGGTCATGCTGTCATCGAAGGACGGCGTGTTCGACAAGGCGCGCGGCCGCATGGTCGGGGCGCAGGATTACCTGACCAAGCCGTTCACCAAAGACCAGTTGTTGCAGGCTGTGCAGCAGTTTGGCATAGTCACGCAAGGAGTAAATTGATGCCGGTAAAAAAAGTTCTGATCGTCGACGATTCCAAAACCGAGCTGATGTTTCTGACGGATCTGCTGCAGAAGAACGGCATGACGGTGAAAACCGCCCAGGATGCCGACGAGGCGTTCCGCCGGCTGACCGAAGAAAAGCCAGACCTGATCCTGATGGATGTGGTCATGCCGGGCCAAAATGGTTTCCAGCTCACGCGCGCCATCAATCGCACGCCCGAGTACACCGACATTCCGATCATCATCTGCTCCAGCAAGAACCTCGAGACCGACCGGGTCTGGGGCCTGCGCCAGGGCGCACGTGACTACGTGACCAAACCGGTCGATGCGGCTGAGCTGCTGGGCAAAATCAAGTCCTTGGGCTGAACACTGACCCATGGCCAATCGCGAAGCACTCAGGGAGCTCCAGACACGTCTAGCCAGCCGCCTGCAAACGGCCAAGATGGAAGGTCTGTCCATCTCGTGGCTGGCTGTTCGGGCGGGCGGGAGCAACTACCTGTTTCCGCTGGCGCAGTCGGGTGAGATCTTTCCGTTGGCCGACATCCAGGTGGTGCCCTATGTGCGTCCCTGGTTTCTGGGGGTGGTGAATTTGCGCGGTGGCCTGTACGGGGTGGTCGATCTGGCCGCCTTCACCGGGTCAGGCAGTGCCGTCAGGCGCCCTGAGTCGCAACCGGGTGAGGCCAGTGTCGTCACCTTCAATGCGGCGCTGGAGGTCAACAGCGCTTTGCTGGTGGACGCGCTGGCCGGTCTGCGCCACGTGGAGACGTTCACGGGGTCCGAGCCGCCCGCTGCGTCGGCGCCGCCTTATTTTGGAAATCGGTATGTGGATGCCAGTGGGGAGTACTGGCAGGAGATCAATCTCCAGCTGTTGTCGCAGTTGCCTGAATTCTTGAGCATCAGTGCTTAAGTTAAAACTTGGGGTTTCACCATGTCTGTTGTCGATCAACTAAAAAACCTGTTCGCCCGGAAGAAGGCGCCTGATTCCGAGCAGGCTTCGAACCTGAGTCTGGCCACGCCTGATGAGACCATTGCCGGTGTGGTTCACACCGAACCGATGACGCCCCACACGCAGGCCCAGGCGGCCGAAGCGGTGGTGCGCGGGGCGGCGGACACCGCGCCGGAGGCAGACCTGAGCGACCTCATTTCGGTGCCCGTGCTGGGGCGGCGCACTGTGGTGCAGCATCAGCGCTTGCTGGCTCTGCTGTTGGGTGTCTCGCTGGTGGCCTTGGCTTCGGTGGCGTTTGTGGGCTTGAACGGCGCCGACAAGGTGGCTCAGCAGGTGAGCGCTACCGGTCAGTCCCTGATGCAGTCGCAGCGTCTGGCGAAATCGGTGTCGCAGGCCTTGGTGGGTGTGCCGCAGGCGTTCCCGGAAGTGGCGGAAAGTTCGAGCATTCTGGCGAAAACCCTCAAGGGTCTCAAGGACGGTGACGACGAACTCCGCTTGCAAGCGCTGGACAACGAGTTGCAGCCGCAGCTCGAGAAGATCCTGCCCTTGATGTTCAAGGCGGAAAAGAGTGCGGGCGTCATCATGGCGCAACAAAAAATCCTGACGCAGGTCGGCTCGGCATTGCGCTTGATCAACCGCCAGTCCTCGGACCTGCTGGAAATCGCTGAAACAGTGTCCTCGCTGAAGCTGCAGCAAAACGCCCCGGCGACCGAAATCTCGGCAGCGGGTCAGTTGGTGATGTTGACGCAGCGTATCGGCAAGTCGTCCAACGAGTTCCTGACCGCGGAAGGCGTGAGCCCGGAAGCGGTGTTCCTGCTGGGCAAGGACTTGAACTCCTTCAAGGAAATTGCGCAAGGCTTGCTGGACGGCAGCCCCGAGTTGCGCCTGAGTGCCACCAAGGACGCGCAGACCCGCGAACAGCTCGGCGCCCTGATCAAGCTGTATGAACAGACGCGCACCCAGGCCGGTGCCATTCTGGGCAATCTGCAGGGCCTGGTGTCGGCGCGTGAGGCGCAGGTCACCATCATTGCGGACAGCGAACCGATCCGGCGCGATCTGGAAGAGCTGCAGGCCCGTCTGGCGGCCAATACCGGTCTGGGACCGGTGGCGCTGCTGTCATTGGGTGGCGCGGCCTTGTTCTCGCTGCTGTGCGCGGGCGGGCTGGCTTATGTCCAACTGCAGGACAGCCGCAAGCGCCAGGTGGTTGCCGAGGCGCAGCGCCAGGAAGCCGAGCGTCAGGAGCAGGAAGCCAAGCGCGTGAATGACGCCAACCAGGCTGCCATTTTGCGATTGATGAACGAGTTGCAGACGGTGGCCGAGGGCGACCTGACGCAGGAAGCCACCGTGACGGAAGACATCACGGGCGCCATTGCCGACTCCGTGAACTACACGGTGGAGGAGTTGCGCTTGCTGGTGGGCAACGTGCAGAACACGGCGACCAAGGTGGCGCAGACGACTGCGGAAGTGGACCAAACCTCGACCGAACTGCTGGCGGCGTCCAACGAACAACTGCATGAAATTCGCGAAACCGGCCGTTCGGTGGTGGACATGGCGACCCGAATCAACGAGGTGTCGGTGCAGGCGCAGGAGTCGGCCGCAGTGGCCCGCCAATCGCTGCAAGCGGCCGAGTCCGGTCTGCAGGCCGTGCAGGATGCCATCGGCGGTATGAACTCGATCCGCGACCAGATCCAGGAAACCTCGAAGCGCATCAAGCGCCTGGGTGAATCCTCGCAGGAGATCGGTGAAATCACCGAACTGATTTCCGACATTACCGAACAGACCAACGTGCTGGCCTTGAATGCCGCTATCCAAGCGGCCTCGGCGGGTGAAGCGGGCCGCGGTTTCTCGGTGGTGGCCGAGGAGGTGCAGCGTCTGGCCGAGCGTTCGGCCGATGCGACGCGCCAGATTGCGGCGCTGGTGAAGGCGATTCAGACCGATACCCAGGACGCGGTGGCCGCCATGGAGCGCTCCACCCAGGGTGTGGTCGAAGGGGCCAAGCTGTCCGACAACGCCGGCACGGCGCTGACCGAAATCGACCGCGTGTCGCGTCGACTGGCCGAACTGATTGAAGAGATTTCCGGCGCTGCTTCCAAGGAGGCCGGTCTGGCCAATGTGGTGGCCGACAACATTCAGCACATCTTTGCCGTGACGGAGCAGACCGGTGAAGGTACGCGCTCCACGGCAACCCAGGTGCGCGAGTTGTCGCGCATGGCCGAAGAACTGCGCCAATCGGTGGCGCGTTTCAAGATCGTCTGACCGCGTGGTCCGCTAAACGTCATCCGCAGGAGCGAGTCCACCCATGCAAGCGCACGCAGCCATCAGCAGCGACCCCGACGTGGCGGTCAACGATCTCGGGCCCTTGGCCTGGGTGCTGGACGAACTTCGCAAATCGCTGGATGGCGCGACCAAGGCCATTCGCCGCTTTGTGCGCGACGCTGAACTGGCGCGCGGCTCCGAGCTGGAGTCGCTGGATGCCAGCCAGTTGCGCATTGCACGCCAGCAGTTGCATCAAGCCGTCGGCGCGTTGGAAATGGTGGGGTTGGGGGCGCCTGCCAAGGTGCTGCGGGCCATGGAGGCCCTGGCACAGAAATTTGTACAGCGCCCCGAGTTCTGCAGCGAAGAGGCTGCCACCAAGGTGGAACGTGCCAGCTTTGCGCTGATGGAATACCTGGAGGGCGTGCTGCGTGGCAAGACGGTCTCTGCGGTGGCGCTGTTTCCGCAATACCGCGATGTGCTGCAGCTGGTCGGGGAGGATCGTATCCATCCGGCTGACTTGTGGGCGCACGAATGGCGCTGGATCGATGTGACCTTGCCTGGGGCGGTGGAGCCGTTGCCGTATGCGCCAGCCGTTCGGGCCAAGATGGACCCGGCCGTATTGAACATGGTCAAGACCGGCAATGTGTCGTCGGCCAAGATCCTGCGCGATATCTGCCTGGGCCTGGCAGCCGGCGAGCAGGTGCTTGAGCCTCGCGTGTTCTGGAAGATTTGCGCGGCCTACTTTGAGGCGCTGTCCCAGAAGCTGTGCCAGGTCGATGTGTATGTCAAACGGGCCGCCTCCCGCGTTCTGTTGCAATACGCCAACTTGGCACGTGGCGATCACAATGTGTCAGATCGGCTGGCGCAGGATTTGCTGTTTTTCTGCGCCCAGTCCGTTGCCGCGGCTGAGGCGGACGCGCCGGTCTTGGCGGCGGTTCGTCAAGCCTATGGGCTGACGGCCGAGCGTGCTGTCGATTACGAGACGGTCTTGTTCGGACGCTTTGATCCGGCACTGCTGGTTCAGACCCGCAAGCGCATTGCCACGGCGACCGAGACCTGGTCGACACTCTCCGGCGGGGATACCAATCGACTCAAGGTGGTGTCAGACCAGTTCAACCTGGTGTGCGATTCCATCCTGAAGCTGCATCCGGAAAGCGGTGAGCTGGCACGTGCCCTGACGCGGGCGGTGGAGAGCACGGTACGTTCCGGCGAGCCGCCCCTCACGCCTGTGGCGATGGAGGTGGCGACGGCGATTCTGTATCTCGATGCAGCCTATGAGGACATGGACCCCGCCGACACCAGCATGGCCGAGCGCAGCCGACGTCTGGCACTCCGCTTAGAGCATGTGATGGCCGGTGGTCAGCCGGAACCGCTGGAAGGCTGGATGGAAGACCTGTACCGCCGTGTCAGTGACCGACAGACCATGGGCGGTGTGGTTGATGAATTGCGTAGCACGTTGGCCGAGGTGGAGAACGCGCTGGACCAGTTCTTCCGCAAGCCGCAAGACAAGCACCCGCTGGCCGAGGTGCCGAGCCAGTTGGGGCAGATGCGCGGCGTGTTCTCCGTGTTGGGCCTTGATCAGGCGGCGTTGGCCACGCTGCGCTTGCGCGACAGTGTCGAGCGTCTGCTCGTGGACGACATCGACGAAGCGTCCGCGCGGACAGGTGTGTTCGAGAAGTTGGGCAACAGCCTGGGCGCGCTTGGTTTTCTGATTGATATGTTGAGCTACCAGCGGGCGCTGGCCAAGAAGCTCTTTGTCTACGATGAAGAACAGGGTGAATTCAAACCCCTGATGGGGCGCGAAAAGGAAGCCATACCGGCGCCATCTCCCGAGGTGCTTCCGCCACCTGCGCCGGCGGCGATGCCACCTGCTGACGAGGTTCCCGAAGCGGCCGAGAGACTGCAGGAAGTGGCGGCGCTGGTGTCCGAACCGCTGACGCCTCCTGTCGCGCCACAAGCGCAGGGGGCGGCCGATGAAGATGATGACGCTGATTTGCGCGACATCTTTTTGGATGAAGCGCGCGAGGTGGTGCGCAACGGCCAGGAGGCCTTGGCCGCCTTGAAGGGGGATCCGACGGACCTGGGGCAACAAACCACGGTGCGCCGAGCTTTCCATACCTTCAAGGGCAGCTCCCGCATGGTGGGCTTGGACGAATTCGGCGAAGCCGCCTGGGCCATGGAGCAATTGCTCAACAGCTGGCTGGCTGAACAGAAGCCGGCCAGTGCTGAGTTGTTGCAACTTGCGGTTGATGCCATGCAAGGCTTCAGCCGTTGGGTGGAAGACATTGCGCAGCACCGTGATGACGCCTGGAGTGCTGCTCCGTTTCGTCAGGCGGCGGATGCCCTGCGGCTCGAAGGCCGCTTGCTTCTGCTCGGCATACCCGGGGCTGAACAAGCACCGGTCTTGCCGACACCGGTTTCCGTCGAATCCGAGCCTGAACCCGAACCCGAATTGGCGGTCTCTGTACCGCAGCCCGTGGAATCGTTGCCCGAGCTTGAGCTGACGCCTGAATTCGAACTTGAGATCCCGGCCGAGTTTGATGCCGGCATGACCGGGGGAGCGGCTGAGGTGGCCGTGGCCGACGTGGCTGAGCAGCCGCTGGAACTGGACGGGATCGATTTTGGCAGTCTGGCCGCCGTGTCTCTGCCGATGCCCAGCAATGAGCCGGCACTGGAATCTGTGCCCAGCGAAACCGACGAGGATATTACGAGGCCTGGTGTGTTGGAGGCGATCCCGGCAGCGTTGCCGGACATCGGGCTTGAGCCTGCATCTGCCGAGCCTTCGATGCTTGAAACGGCGGAAGAGGTGTCGGCAGACCAGCAGGACTTTCCTTTGCCGGAGCTGGAGTTGCCGCCGCTGGAGCCTATCGAGTTGGAGCCGGATGCGCAACTCTTGACAGCGACCGATGCGGGCGATGATGAACAGGTCAAGGTCATCGGGACCTTGCGTATCGGCATTCCTCTTTACAACGTCTACCTCAACGAGGCGGATGAGTGGTCCCGTCGCTTGCAGACGGAACTCAGTGAGTGGGCACTCGAATTACATCGTCCGGTCGCCGATTCCACGGTGGGGCTGGCCCACTCCCTGGCCGGCAGTTCGGCGACGGTTGGTTTCCGCGCCTTGTCCGAGATTGCCCGTGCCTTGGAGCACGCACTGCAGCACGTGCAATTGCAAAGTAGAGGGCAGGCAGAACAGGTCAAGGTGTTCCTCGCCGCAGCCGACGATATCCGCCATCTGTTGCATCAATTCGCAGCGGGTTTCCTCAAGGAGCCGGATCCGCAGTTGATTGAGGCCTTGCACGCCATCCTGACAGCCGATTTCGCTCGCACAGGGGCGGGTGCGCTGGTGAGTTCACCTGTGGACGCTTTTGATGCGCCAAGCGAATCTCCCGACGCTGGGGCGGCAGAGACGGTGGATGCCGAAGAGGATTTTTCACTCGATTTCGTCTCCACGCCTCTTGCGCCCGAGCCGCCGCCCGCAGTGGTGCAGGCTCCTGCACCAGTCCACGCGCATGTCGGCGCTGCACAGATCGTGGTGGAGGACCGTGTCGATGATATCGATGCGGTTGATGCCATTGACCCCGATCTCTTCCCGATCTTCGAGGAAGAGGCGGTTGAGCTGTTGCCGCAACTCAGCGCAGCTTTGCGTGAGTGGTCCAACCACCCGGAGAACACCAGCGCCCGCATGGACGTGCTGCGGGTATTGCACACCCTCAAGGGCAGCGCGCGTCTGGCAGGTGCCATGCGCCTGGGTGAAATGGCGCACCGCATGGAGTCGGCCATCGAACAGATGGGCTCCGAGTTCGTGCAGGCCTCGCAGATCGAACCTCTGTTGACGCGCTTCGACGCGTTGCAACAGAACTTTGATGCCTTGCGCGCGGGTGCGGATGCCGCACTGTCACCGGAGGTGGCTCCGGCCGTTGCACCGGCTTCGCCACCCGTACCGCAGCTGGCCTCGACCCCCTTCACGATGCCGATGCCCTCGATGGCCACCTTGGCGCCGGCCCGGCAAGGCACGGGTCAGTCGGTTCGCGTTCGCTCGCAGCTGCTCGACCGGTTGCTGAATCAAGCCGGCGAGGTGATGATCACGCGCTCCCGCCTGGATGTGCGCGTGGGCCAGCTGCGCAGTTCACTGGAAGAGTTGACCGGCAATCTGGACCGGCTGCGTCAGCACTTGCGTGACATCGAGCTGCAGGCAGAAAGCCAGATGCAGTCACGCATGGCCAAGGATACGGCGCAAGGTTTCGACCCGCTGGAGTTCGACCGTTTCACGCGCGTGCAGGAACTCACGCGCATGATGGCGGAGTCGGTCAATGACGTGGCCACCGTGCAGCGCAACCTGCTGCGCACGGTGGAAGGCACCGAGGACGACTCGGTGGCGCAGGCACGCCAGGCGCGTGAGTTGCAGCGCGATCTGTTGCGCACGCGCATGGTGGAGTTCGAGAGCATTTCGGAACGCCTCTATGGCGTGGTGCGACAAGCCGCCAAGGAAGCCGGCAAGCAGGTCAAGCTCGACATCAGCGGTGGTTCGCTCGAAATGGATCGCGGTGTGCTGGAGCGGATGGCGCCGGCCTTCGAACACATGCTGCGCAATGCGGTGGCACACGGTATCGAATCTGCCGAGCAACGCGAAGCGGCCGGAAAACCGTTGGCCGGCACGATTGCGAT
The DNA here is from genome assembly GCA_002633085.1 of Curvibacter sp. PD_MW3. Classification (GTDB taxonomy): domain Bacteria; phylum Pseudomonadota; class Gammaproteobacteria; order Burkholderiales; family Burkholderiaceae_C; genus Hylemonella. The sequence goes on along the minus strand of NSIV01000004.1, from coordinate 77,622 downwards.
CAGCCTGCACCAGGAAGGCAACGACGTGTCGATCATCTTCAGCGATGACGGCGCTGGGCTCAATCTGCGGCACATCCGCGAGAAAGCACTGGCCAGTGGCCTGGTGGCGCCTGACGGAACCTTGTCGGACGCCGAGGCCGCCAACCTGATTTTCATGCCGGGCTTTTCCACGGCCGCGCAGGTGACGGAGCTGGCCGGACGTGGTATCGGCATGGACGTGGTGCGCTCGGAAGTTTATGCCTTGGGCGGCCGGATCGAGACCGGTACCGAGGCCGGGCAGGGCACGCGCTTCAAGCTAGTGCTGCCCTTGACGACGGCGGTGACGCAGGTGGTCATGTTGCGCATGGGGCATCTGACGGTCGGGGTGCCGGCCAATCTGGTCGAGATGGTCCGCCGTGTCTCGGCGCACGAACTGGAACAGGCCTACCAAAGCGGCAGCCTGGACTACGCCGGCGAGACGATGCCGTTCTTCTGGGCGGGGGCGCTGCTGCAGTCCTCAGGACGCAGCCATGAAGCTCAGAGCAAGACCATCCCGGTGGTGATTTGCCGAAGCGCGGGTCAGCGCCTGGCCATCCACGTGGACGAAATCCTGGGCAACCAGGAGGTGGTGGTGAAGAACCTCGGTGCACAGCTCTCGCGCTTGCCGGGTCTGGCGGGCATGTCGGTGCTGGCCTCGGGTGCGGTGGTCCTGATCTACAACCCGGTTGCCTTGGGCGCGGTTTATGGCGAGCGGGCGCGCGAACTGCAGCAGGCGGCTCAAACGGGCGATGCGACATCACACCAGGCCGGTGCCGCTGACCTTCTGCCTGCGGCGCGACTGGCAGCCAGCGAGCTGCCCCTGGTGCTGGTGGTGGACGACTCCATCACGGTGCGCCGTGTGACACAGCGCCTGCTCAAGCGGGAAGGTTACCGCGTGGCGGTGGCGGCGGATGGCCTGCAGGCGCTGGAGCGCTTGCAGGAAGAGATGCCGATGGTGGTGCTGACCGACATCGAGATGCCGCGCATGGACGGTTTCGATCTGGTGCGCAACATCCGCATGGATGAGCGCCTGCGTGATCTGCCCATCATCATGATTACTTCGCGCATTGCGCAGAAGCATCGCGATCATGCGCGCGAACTCGGAGTCAACCATTACTTGGGTAAACCCTATTCGGAAGATGAGTTGCTCAATCTGGTGCGGCACTACAGTGTGCAGCCGATCGAGGTATGATTTTGTCATTTGACCCCGTAAATACGGCGCCACTCGCTATGAAAATAATAGCAATCAGGGCGACTTCTTGACCACGGCATAACGCTGCAGGGTCCGGGCGCGCGCTTCGTCGTGCATCACCAGAGGCTGCGGGTAGTTGCCCCCCAGTTCGACGCCGGCACTGCTCAACTCCAGCGGGCGGGCTTTCCATGGTGCATGCAGCGCCGTCGTGGGCAGGGCTGCCAGTTGTGGCAGGTAGCGGCGGATGAACTTGCCCTCCGGGTCGAATTTTTCGCTCTGACTCACCGGGTTGAAGATGCGGAACCAGGGCTGTGCATCGCAGCCGCTGGAGGCGACCCATTGCCAGCCGCCGTTGTTGGCGGCCAGGTCGAAATCGTTCAGTTTTTCCGCAAAATAGCTTTCCCCCCAGCGCCAGTCGATGCCGAGGTCCTTCACCAGAAAACTGCCGGCCACCATGCGCAAGCGGTTGTGCATGTAACCGGTCTGGTTGAGCTGGGCCATGGCCGCATCCACCAGGGGGTAGCCGGTGCGCCCTTCGCACCAGGACTGGAAGAGCGACTTGGCATGCGGCCCGCGCTCCCAGGCAATGGCGTCGTACTCGGGCTTGAAGGCGCCGCTGCAGACGTGCGGGAAGTTGGCCAGAATCTGGAAGTAGAACTCGCGCCAAACCAGTTCATTCAACCAGACCGTGGCACCGCGGCTGCCGGCGATGCTGCTTTGCAGTGCCGTGGCGACCAGCTTGCGAATCGAGACGGTGCCGAACCGCAGATGGACGCCCAGGTAGCTCGGCCCCTTGACGGCTGGAAAGTCGCGGGTCTCATGGTACTGATCCATGCGCTCGAAGAAACCCTCGAACAACTGGCGGGCACCACTGGTGCCGGTCGGGATGCGCAGCTCCGCCAGGTTGGTCTTCTCGAAGCCGAGTTCATGCAGTGTCGGTACGGCCTGATGAAACCCGGCTGGGCGCGCAGCCAGGGCCGAGGCCAGTGGTGCCGGGTCTTGGATGCGCACCGGGTGGTGCTGAAGCCTGTCGAGCCAACTGCGCAGGTAGGGGGTGAAGACGCCATAAGGCGTGCCGGTTTTGGTCAGGACCTCGCGCCCTTCGAAGATGACGTGGTCCTTGCAGGTGTGCAGGGCAATACCCAGGCTGGCCAGCTTGCCGCGGACCCGGGCATCACGTGCCATGGCCTGGGGTTCGTAGTCATGGGCGGCAAACACGGCCTGTACCCGCAACTCCTGCGCCAGTGCCGGGATCAGCTCGCTGGCCACACCGTAGCGCACGATCAGACCAGCCTCCGGTTTGGCCGCCAGTGAGCGCAGACTCGCATCCAACTCAACCAGGGAGGCTTGAATGAACTCGACACGGCGGTCCGCTCTGGGCAGCGGGTCGAGAATGTCGCGATCGAAGATGAAGGCGCAGTAAACCTTCTGGCATTGCTGCAAGGCCAGGCACAAGGCGCTGTTGTCGTCGGTGCGCAGATCGCGCCGGAACCACACTAGGCCGGAATCAAAGGGTTTTGGCATGATCGCCGCTAAAATCAAACAATGTCCGATGATTCTGCACCTATCAACCTCACGAATCATTTCCTGATTGCAATGCCCGGACTGGCAGATGCGACTTTTTCCAAAAGCGTGGTCTACCTCTGTGAGCACAGCGAACGCGGGGCGCTCGGACTGGTGATCAACAAACCCAGCGATATCAAACTGCAAAGTCTGTTCGACAAGGTCGATCTGCCGCTGGGGCGCACCGACCTGAAGGACGAGCCGGTTTTCCAAGGCGGGCCGGTGCAGACCGAGCGCGGTTTTGTGCTGCACGAGGCCATCCTGCCGCAGAAGGCCGAGTCCAACGACCCGGTTTATTCCTCCACCATGGTCATCCCGGGCGGGCTGGAGATGACCACTTCGCGCGATGTGCTGGAAGCGCTGTCGACCGGCGGCGGGCCGCGCCGTGTGCTGGTGTCGCTCGGCTATTCTGCTTGGGGTGAAGGCCAGCTGGAGTCAGAAATCGGCGAGAACAGCTGGCTGACGGTCGATGCCGATCTGGCCGTGATCTTCGAGACCCCGGTGGCCCAGCGCTACGACAAGGCACTGTCCTTGCTCGGCCTGCAGGCTTGGATGCTGTCGCCTGAAGCGGGGCATGCATGATGGAGCACCCCCAGGCTTCGCGCACTGCGTGTCGCTACGCCACCCCCCTTGCAGGGGGCAACGCCAGTGGACCGGCAAAGCCGGTTCCACGGCGTTCCGCGGTTTGCGTGATCGGTACGGGAACGGCACTGACATGAATACGGCAGCACAGATGACGGTCGTGCCTGCTGAGTTGCAAACCTTTTTGGCTTTAGATTTCGGTCTCAAGCGCACTGGTGTGGCCGTGGGCAACCGGATGCTGCGCCAAGCCCAGCCACGTCCGACGATACGGGCCGAAGGCGACGCGCGCTTCGACAAGGTCGCAGCCCTGCTCAAGGAGTGGCAGCCCGACGCCCTGGTGGTCGGTGTCCCTTTTCACCCTGATGGCGCACCGCACGAGAATACGGTTCGGGCGCAGAAGTTTGCGCGCCAGTTGCGTGGGCGTTTTGGTCTGCCGGTCTACGAGGTTGACGAGCGCTACAGTACGACCGAAGCCCTGGCCGATGGCGCCAAGGATGCCGATGCCGGCGCGGCCTGCATCATTCTGGAACAGTTTTTGAGGACGATGGCATGAGCACACTGGTATTGGATGCAGAAGCGCTGTACCGCGAACTGCTGCGCGGTGTCCGGGGACTTTGCAATGCCAAGACCCGGCTGGTGGGCGTGACCTCGGGCGGCGCCTGGCTGGTGGAGCGGTTGCAGCGTGACCTGGGCCTGCCGGGCGAACCAGGCCTCATCTCCTCGGCCATGCACCGCGATGACTTTGCGCGCCGGGGGCTGGCTGCCGGCGGCCAGACGGTGCTGCCTTTCGACGTCAACGAGGCACAGATCCTGCTGCTTGACGATGTGCTCTACACCGGTCGCACCATCCGCGCTGTGATCAACGAACTGTTCGACTACGGGCGTCCGGCCAGCATTCAGCTGGCGGTGATGGTGGACCGCGGTGGTCGCCAGTTGCCGATCCAGCCGGACTTTGCCGCGGCACGGGTGACGCTGCCGACAGATCAGTCACTGGCCCTGGCACGCAACGATCAAGGTAACTTCAGCTTCAAAGTGGAGGCTGCGTGAGGCCACCGTTGGCACACGACAGGAACAGCCCGCACTGACAAGCCCAGCCCAAGACACGACCATGCTTTACAAACGCAATCCCCAACTCAACAAGAACGGCGAGCTGATCCACCTGTTGTCAACCGAAGGGCTGTCAAAGGACATCCTGACGCACATTCTCGACACGGCGGCCAATTTCGTCAGCGTTAGCGACCGCGAGGTCAAGAAGGTGCCGCTGCTGCGCGGCAAGAGCGTGTTCAACTTGTTCTTCGAGAACTCCACGCGCACCCGCACCACTTTCGAGATCGCCGCCAAGCGCCTCTCGGCCGACGTGATCAACCTCGATATCGCCCGCTCCTCCGCCTCCAAGGGTGAGTCGCTGCTGGACACCATCGCCAACCTGAGCGCCATGGCGGCCGACCTCTTTGTCGTACGCCACAGCGAATCCGGCGCCCCTTACCTGATCGCCCAGCATGTGGCGCCGCATGTGCACGTCATCAATGCCGGCGACGGTCGTCATGCGCACCCGACGCAGGGCCTGCTGGACATGTACACCATCCGGCACTACAAGAAGGACTTTTCCAACCTGACGGTGGCCATCGTCGGCGACGTGCTGCACTCACGCGTGGCGCGCTCCGACATCCATGCGCTCACCACCCTGGGTTGCGCCGAGGTGCGCGTGGTGGGGCCGAAGACGCTGGTGCCGGCCAACATGGCGCCGATGGGCGTGCGCGTGTGCCACACGCTGGAAGAAGGCATCAAGGGCTGTGACGTCATCATCATGCTGCGGTTGCAGAACGAACGCATGAGCGGCGCACTGCTGCCCTCGTCGCAGGAGTTTTTCAAGAGTTATGGCCTGACGCCCGAGAAGCTGCAACTGGCCAAGCCCGATGCCATCGTGATGCATCCGGGCCCGATCAACCGTGGTGTCGAGATCGACTCGGCCGTGGTGGATGGCAAGCAGAGCGTGATCCTGCCGCAGGTGACCTTTGGCATTGCGGTGCGCATGGCGGTGATGAGCATCGTTGCCGGGAATGAGGCATGAACACCCCCTGGCTGCGCGACACGGTGTGTCGCTACGCCACCCCCCTCAAGGGGGCAGCGTCAGTGGCCCGGCAGAGCCGGTTCCACGACGCTTCCCGATTTGGTCTTGTGGTGCGCCAAGCGTTGTGCGCCGGGCTGTGGAGCTAAGAAGATGAAAGTACTGATCAAGAACGGCCGGGTGATCGACCCTGCCAGCAACCGCGATGAAATCGCCGACGTGGCCATCGCGGCCGGCCGCATCATCGCCATCGGCAGTGCGCCGGCCGATTTCGCGCCCAACCGCACGGTTGACGCCTCAGGCTGCATTGTTGCTCCCGGCCTGATGGATCTGGCACTGCGCCTGCGCGAGCCGGGCCACGAGCACGAGGGCATGCTGGAATCCGAGATGGCGGCCACCGTTGCCGGTGGTGTGACCAGCCTGGTCTGCCCGCCCGACACCGATCCGGTGCTGGACGAGCCGGGGTTGGTCGAGATGCTCAAGTTCCGTGCCGAGAAGCTGCATCAGGCGCGCGTCTTCCCGCAAGGGGCGCTGACGCGCAACCTGCAGGGTGAAGTGCTGACCGAGATGGTGGAGTTGACCGAATCCGGTTGTGTGGCCTTCGGCCAGGCCGATGTGCCACTCGTCAACACACAGGTGCTGCAGCGTGCCATGCAGTACGCCAGCACCTTTGACTACGCGGTCTGGCTGCGCCCGCAGGATTACTACCTGGGGCAGGGCGTGGCGGCCAGCGGCGCGCTGGCCACGCGCATGGGCCTGTCCGGCGTGCCGGTGGCGGCCGAAGTCATTGCCATGCAGACCATTTTCGAGCTCATGCGCACCACCGGGGCGCGGGTGCACCTGTGCCGCATCAGCAGTGCCGCCGGCGTGGCGTTGGTGCGTCAGGCCAAGGACGAAGGATTGCCCTTGACCTGCGATGTCAGCATCAATTCGCTGCACCTGACGGACACCGACATCGGCTACTTTGACAGCCGCATGCGGCTGAACCCGCCGCTGCGCCAGCAGGCCGATCGCGAAGCTCTGCGTGAAGGCCTGGCCGACGGCACCATCGATGCACTGGTGTCAGACCACACGCCGGTGGACGAGGATGCCAAGGCGCTGCCGTTTGCTGAAAGCGAGCCGGGTGCTACCGGCGTCGAGCTGTTGCTGAGCCTGGCCCTCAAGTGGGGACAGGAAAGCGGCGTGGGCCTGACGCGTGCCCTGGCGGTGCTGACCAGTGAACCGGCGCGCGTGCTCGGCAATGCCTTGGGGACGCTGCAAGTGAGTGCCGGCCAACTGGTGACAGGTGGGGTGGCTGACGTCTGTGTCTTCGATCCGCAGACCGAATGGGTGGTGCAGCCTGACATGCTGCGCAGCCAGGGCAAGCACACCCCGTTCTCCGGCTACGAGCTGCCAGGGCGGGTGCGCTGCACCATCGTGGGTGGGCAGATTGCGTTCCAGGACTGAGCAGCCGGCCTCACGATGGCGCGCCGTCTGGCGCTTGTGGCGTGCCCTGCTTCACATCCTGGTCGGGCTGCTGACCATCCTGTTCCGTTTCCCGCGCCTGTCGCAGGAGCAGAAGGAAATCCGGGTCCAGGTCTGGTCGCGCGAGATGTTGGCGCGTCTCGGCATCCGGCTGGTGCTGAAGGGCACGCCGGCCGAGCAGGGGCCGGTGCTGCTGGTTGCCAATCACATCTCCTGGCTGGACATCACCTCCTTGCATGCGGCGCGCTATTGCCGCTTTGTGTCCAAGGCCGATGTCAAGAAATGGCCGCTCATCGGCGCACTGGCCTCTGGCGTCGGAACCCTGTTCATCGAGCGCGAGTCCCGCCGAGACGCCATGCGCGTGGTGCATCACATGGCCGACAGTCTGCGCGCTGGCGATGTGCTGGCGGTGTTCCCGGAAGGGACCACCAGCGATGGCGAGCACCTGCTGCCTTTTCATGCCAATCTGTTGCAAGCGGCGATCACCGCGCAGGCGCCGGTGCAGCCCGTCGCCCTGCAATTTCTGAACACGCACACCGGGCAGCGCAGCCTGGCACCTTGCTACGTCGGTGACGACACCCTGCTCGGCTCGGTCTGGCGCACGGTTCGCTCGAAAGGCATCACGGTGCAGATCGTTTTTGGTGAGCCGCAAACAGCCGGGGGACGTGATCGTCGCGCCTGGGCAGAGGACGTGCGCACCACCATCGACCAGCTACGCCAGTTGTCACCGGCCGACTGACCTTCAGCCAGCTGGAGCAGGCGTGATCGTGACGGTGCAGTTTGCCTGGCCCCCCGCGCTGGCACAAGGCATCTGGCACAGCTCGCTGTGGCGGATCGGGCAGGCGCGGTTGAAAGTCACCACGTGGTCGACTTCCGGCCGGATGCCGATCCACTCGCCAAGCTTGTGGTCGTGGTGGCTCGGCACGTGGGCCAGCACGGTCTGGCCGCTCTCCAGCCGCAGCGTGTAGAGGAATTCGGAGCCGCGAAAGGCCTTGCGGATGATCTCGGCTTTCACCGGTGCCGAGTCGTCGTGCACGATGTCATCGGCACGAAGCAGCACATCGCATTCGCCGGCGGCAAAGGCGCAGGGCAGCGGGCACTCGGCGACATCGGTCAGGTCCCCGAGCGGGGTCTGCACCACGATTTGATTGTTGACTTCACGGATGGTGGCCGGGGCAAACACGCCGTGGCCGATGAAGTCGGCCACAAAGCGCGTGGCCGGACGGTGGTACAGCGTGTAGGCGTCATCCCACTGGTGCAGCTGCCCTTCGTGCATGACGCCGATGGTGTCGCCGATGGCAAAGGCCTCCAATTGGTCGTGTGTGACGAACAGGGCCGTGGCCTGGGCCGCTTTCAGGATGCTGCGCACTTCATGCGCCAGGCGCTCGCGCAGATCGACATCCAGGTTGGAGAAGGGCTCGTCCAGCAGCAGCAGCTGCGGGCGCGGCGCCAGTGCGCGCGCCAGCGCAACACGCTGCTGCTGCCCACCGGACAGTTCATGGGGGAAGCGGCGCTCGCTGCCTTCCAACCCGACCAGTGTCAGAACTTCCTTGACACGTGCTGCACGCTCGGCTGCCGGCAACTGATGGATGCCGAAAGCCACATTGCGACCGACGTCAAGATGGGGGAACAGCGCGTAGTCCTGGAACACCATGCCGATGCGCCGGGCTTCCGGCGGCAACTGGCTGGAGGGGCTGCTCACCACTTGGCCCGAGAGCCGGATGTCGCCGCCCGTGACAGGCTCCAGGCCCGCCACCGCACGCAGCAAGGTGGTTTTGCCGCAACCGGACGGGCCAATCAGCACACCGATGTCACCCGCGTGCAGTCCCAAAGACACGCCATTGACGGCAGGTTGGGTGCGCCCGGGATAGTGGACCTGGAGCTGGGAGACCTCAAGAAACATGGTGTCCCATTGTAGATGCTTACAATTCTCATTTGCCTGCCCCCATTCCCTGCTCTTTCCACCTTTTTCCTTCATGCCGTCACACCGGCTTCGCCACTTCTTCCTGCTGCTGTTCACCGTCTTTTTGATGGTGCCGGTGTTGGCCGTGTTGGCTTCGTGGGTGCCTTGGGGAGAGCATGGTGCCCAGGCGGCCCAGATTCTGGGTGAGATGACGCGCACGGTCTTGCCGGATTACGTGGCCACCACATTCTGGCTGTGCCTGATGGTGGCGACAGGGGTGGTGGCGGTCGGGCTGTCGGCCGCCGCTGCCGTGACCCTGTTTGACTTTCCGGGACGGCGCATTTTCGAGTGGGCCTTGCTGCTGCCGCTGGCCATGCCGGCCTATGTGGTGGCCTACGCCTATACCGATTTCCTGCAGTTCAGCGGGCCGTTCCAAACCCTATTGCGTGAGATGACGGGGCTGCAAGGTCGGGTTTTTCCGGAAATCCGCAACACGGCCGGTGCGGCCTGGGTGCTGACCTTTTCGCTCTATCCCTATGTCTACCTGCTGGCACGCACGGCGCTGGGTGAACGTGCCACGCACCTGATGGAGGCGGCGCGTCTGCTGGGCGCACCTCTGTCACGCCGCATCCGTGAAATTGCCCTGCCGCTGGCCCGGCCGGCGGTGGCCGCTGGCGTGGCCCTGGCCTTGATGGAGACGCTGGCCGATTTTGGCGTCGCCAGCTATTTCGGCATCCAGACCTTCACCGCCGGCATCTACAAGGCCTGGCTGGCCATGGACAACCGCGTCGCCGCCGCGCAGCTGGCCACCATGCTGCTGGTGTTGGTCGTGCTGTTGCTGCAACTGGAGCAGCGGGCCCAACGGCGCATGCGGTTTGCCACGCGGGGTACACGCGCCGGTGGCGCCGAGGCGCGTCCCACGCCGTTGACGGGTGGCCGCAAGTGGCTGGCCTGGGTGATCTGTGGCGTGCCATTGCTGATGGGCTTTGTCGCTCCCGTGCTGTTCATGTTCCGGCCGCTGTTCGCGGAGTGGGCGGTCCTGCCCTGGGACCGTTTCCCAGTCTGGGCGCTCAACAGTGTGCGCCTGGGGCTGGTCAGCGCCGTGCTGGCTGTGGCGTTGGCCATGCTGCTGGCTTTCAGCTTGCGGCGTACCCCTGACCTCGTGACACGTGCCGTCGTGTATCTGGCCGGTCTGGGTTATGCCGTGCCTGGCGCCGTGATCGTCGTGGGTTTGCTGCTGCCGGTGGGCTGGGCGCAGACCGTCTGGCCGCAAAGCAGCCTGGCTTATTACCTGACAGCGACCTCGCTCGGCCTGGTCTGGGCTTACCTGGTCCGCTTTTGCGCCGTGGCCCTGCAATCGGTGCAAAGTGGCTATGCACGCATCCCGGCCAGCCTCGATGATTCGGCGCGCATGCTGGGCACCGGCGACCTGGGGCTGCTGCGCCGGGTGCATTGGCCTTTGCTGCGTCGCTCGACCATTGCCGCCACCCTGTTGGTCTTTGTCGATGTGATGAAGGAACTGCCGGCCACCCTGGTGCTGCGGCCTTTCAACAGCGATACCTTGGCGGTGGTGGCCTACCAGCTGGCGCGCGACGAGCGACTGGGCGAGGCGGCCCTGCCTTCGCTGGCCCTGGTGCTGGTGGGGCTCATTCCTGTGGTGCTCTTGAGCCGCACGCTGCGCGAGCGCAGCGCCTGAAGGCTGTGTATAAAATGAGTACGGACTTATATTGCGGATGACGCCAGACCAACCCTATCTGCCATGACCAAGCGAACCATTCAAGCGACCCCGGGCAGCGTGACTGAGCCGGATCAAGTCTTCGAGCTGGCTGCCGAGGTGTTTCGCGTCATGTCGGCGCCGATGCGGCTGAAGATCATCAGCCATCTGTGCGATGGCGAGCGCAATGTGAGCTACCTGCTCAGCAAGATCGACACCACCCAGCCCAACATGTCGCAGCATCTCACCACGCTCTACCAGGCGGGTGTGCTGGGCAAGCGCCGCGATGGCGTGCAGATCTATTACCGCATCATTGATGACCGGGTGGCTTCCCTGTGCCGTGCAGTGTGCACGCAGATTGCCACCGAGGCCAATTTCGAACAGGCCTGACAGCGCCAGGACTGCACTGTCCCGGCGCTGAGCCCTGACTCAGGGCTTGAGGTAGACGTAACCTTCAAGGGCTTGCAGGCGGGCGACCTCGGCCACGCCAGACGGAACAATCTTGGCCTCCATCAGCAAGGTGCCGGGGTCGATGTTGCGGCTGGTCAGGGTGTTGTTGCAGACCCTGAACTCAACCCCTCTGCCTGCCAGTTCGCTCACAGAACCACTGAATTCCCGGCCCTGGCTGTCCTTGGCATCCTGGATCAGGAAATTGATGCCGGGGCCATGGGTCACCACCACGATCTTGGCTTTGGGATCGGCGTTCAAGTGGTTGCGAACGTTGTTGAGGATGGCTGGTACCGTATTCACATCGGTATTGACGTGATACACCACCTTGACCGTTTTCTCGGCCACCTTCTTCGTCGATGCTTTCTGAGCTGCGCTGGCTTTCACCGCCGCGGTCGACTGGGCAGGCTTGGCATCCTGGGCATGGGCAAACGTGGCCAGCGACGCAATGGCCAGCATTCCGATGAATTTGTACATGGGCATTTCCTGAATGAGGTCCAACAAAAATGCCGGCAGTTGCCGGCATGGAGTGCAGGCCCGGACGCATTGCCGAGCCTGCGTACATCACAACAGTGTATCTGCCCAGATGTTTTGCGCCCAGTTCCAGGCGTAGATACCCTCGAGCTCGTTGGGGGCAGCAGAGACGCCACCCGAGCCCGGCACGGTCTTGAAGGTCTTTTCTGCCGCCACATACTGGTGGACCGAGGCCACATGCACCACCAGCTTGTCGTTGACGAAGCTGTAGCAGGTGTTGGTCAGCAGGGGTTGCGGGTTGACATCCATGCCGGAGAGTTGGGCCACCACGGCCGCGGCCACCACCTTGCCGTGTGAGTTGGCCATGTGGCCTGACTTGGGCATCAGCGGCGCGGCCAGCACCGAGTCGCCGATCACGTGCACATCCTTGGCGGCGGTCGACTCGAAGGTGAGGTAGTTGACGTTGCACCAACGCTTGTTGACGTTGGCCAGATCGGATGTCATGGCGATGCTGCCGGCGCTCATATCGGGCAGCACGTTGAGCACGTCGGCCTTGACATCGCTTTCGGTCTCGAACTTGACGGCTTTGCTCTTGACATCAACGGCGATCGCCTTGTGGTTGGGGCGGAACTCCAGGATGTCCTTGTAGTTGTCGGCCCAGAACTTCTTGAACAGCGGCCCCTTGGAGGTGACATCCGGATTGGCATCCAGAATCAGCACCTTGGACTTGGGCTTGGCCTTCTTGAAGTAGCTGGCCACCTGGCTGGCGCGCTCGTAGGGGCCGGGTGGGCAACGATAGGGGGCCAGTGGCACGGTGATGGCATAGACGCCACCGTCGGGCATGGCTTCAAGCTGGCGGCGCAGCGCCAGGGTCTCGGGGCCGGCCTTCCAGGCCTGCAGGATCTGGCCGGACGCGCTGGCCGCTTGCAGACCTTCGATGCTGTTCCACAGCATGTCGATACCGGGCGAGACGATCAGCTTGTCGTAGCCGATGGTGGCACCACCGCCGAGCGTGACGGTTTTTTTGGCGGCGTCGATGCTGGTCACGCGGTCGCGCGCATGGATCACGCCATGCTTGCCCTTGAGGTTGTCATAGGGCGTCGTGATGTCGCCCATGGTCTTGGAGCCGCCGATCACCAGGTTGGAGATCGGGCAGGAGATGAAGCTGTCGTTCGGCTCCACCAGCACCACATCGATCTGGTAGTTGGAGAGCATGCGCACGTATTTGGCGGCAGTGGCGCCGCCGTAGCCGCCGCCGATCACCACCACCTTGGCCTTGGCGGGAAGGGTGCCGGTGCTGGCACAACCCACCATGGAAAGCGTGCCACCCAGGGTGCCGAGTGCCAGAGATGCCTGTACAAAGCTGCGTCGTTTCATGTTGGCTTGTCTCCTGTTCAGCGTTTGAGGTTCGAGAAATAGGTGGAAACCGACTGGACCTGCTCTTCCGTCAGCCCCTTGCTCAGCTGGTGCATCACGGTTGCCGGACGGGTTCCTTCACGGAAGGCCTTCATCTGCGCCACCATGTATTCGCGCGGCATGCCCGCCAGCGAGGGGATGGCTGAGCCATCGGTGGTGCGGCCTTCCGTGCCATGGCAATTGGCACACATGGCAGCCAGCGCGCGCTGGTGCAGATTGATAGTGTCCTTGGGCGTCGCCGCGCTGGCGGCGGTGGCAGCGATGCCTGACAACAGCACCGCCACAAATGGGCTCTTGAGGCGCATGAGGGTCTCCTTCTTGGGGTTCACGAAATATCACTCGGGACTAATGTAATCAGCCGGCAGCCGATTGTCCCGAGTGTTTACCCTCAAAATATTAACGGGTACTACTTGCGGGTAGCTTTCAAGGCGCCTGCATCTGGGCCTGGGTGTTGGTCACGCGATCGCTGGGTTGAGGGGCGGCGGTCTTGTTGTCCAGCAGGCGGTCGGTGATGCCGGCGCCAGCCCACATGCCGATGAGTGCCATCCAGGCCGTCAGCGCGAAGATCGCCCCCCCGGTCATGCCGGCACCCACGGCGCAACCGCCGGCCAGCATCGAGCCGAAGCCCATGAACATGGCGCCAACAATGTAGCGGCGCATGCTGTAGCCGTCCTTGAAGCCCTCCAGCTGGAAGTCGTTTCCGATCCAGGCGCCGATGAACGAGCCGGCAAACACGCCAGGCAGGAGGCCGAAGTCAAAGCCGATGGCCGGGCCGGGGGACGACAGCACCCGCATCAGCCATTCGGCGGACGGGCCGCTGAAGGTCAGGCCCTGCACCTGTACCACGTTGAAGGAGTTGGACGAGATCAGGTAGGTGAAATACCAGCCTGCTGCCACCATCAGGCCGGTGCCGATGCCGCCGACCCATTTCCAGAAGCCCCAGCCGCTGCGCACTGAAAAGTAGAGTGCGGCCACCAGCCACACCAGACCGAAAAGCAGGCCGCCCCAGTGGCCGGCCCCCGTGATGGCGAGCAGGTCGCGCGTTGGACCTCCCTCGACGGTCCACCAGGCGCTGATGGTGTTACGCAAGGGCGCGAGCGCGCCCGACAGCGCCGCCTGTGCCGTCACGGCAAAGATCAGGCCCGAGAGCAGGGCGCGCAGATTGCCATTGGCGGAGAGGACGAGCAGACGGCTGGCGCAGCCGCGCGTCATGATCATGCCGGCACCGAACAGCAGGCCACCGATCAACGCTCCCGAGAGGCTGCCGCGCGACGCAATCTGCCGGGACGTGCTGACATCCAGTGAATGCAAGAGGATGAGTGCCTGCACCACCACCACCGCTGTGGAAAAGGCCAGCAGCCAGACCGAAAGCTTTTCGCCAAACTTGTGGTGCCAAAACTCGATGACGGCCGCACGCAGACAGAACCTGGAGCGCTGAGCAAAAAAACCGAACAAGGCGCCAATGCAAAGTCCCCCTGTTGCGAGGAGAACGCTTTCACCATGCTGTTCAAGAAGGGTTGCCAGATCCATGGGGCCATCCCATAATTTAGTATTTGCTTATATTGGATGGTAATTTAATTGTCCCTGTCAAACTTGATCTTCCTCAAGTACCGGTGGCATGAAATACAAGATGACGGGGTCGAAGATCGAATGGGTATGACGAAGACAAAGACGACTTTCCTGGTCCGGGTGCTGGCGGGCCTGGGGCTGGCACTGACCGTGGTGCTGGCCAACGCCGACGAGGCGCCGCCCATGGTGGCGCAACAGGTGTCGCCTTCGGCCTGGTTTGTTGAGGGTGTTTCGGCACTCGGCTCACCGGCCAACCAGAATTTCATCTCCAATGCGGGTTTTGTGGTGACGCCAGCTGGCGTGGTCGTGATTGACGCACTGGGCTCGCCGGCGCTGGCCACGCGGCTGGTGGCGGAAATCCGCAAGCACACACCCCAGCCCATCACCCATGTGATCGTTACCCATTACCACGCCGACCACATCTATGGCCTGCAGGCCTTCAAGGCACTGGGCGCGCACATCATCGCGCACCAGGCCGCCAAGGTGTATCTGAACTCCGACACCGCCCGCCTGCGGCTGGAAGTGTCGCGCCAGGAACTGGCGCCCTGGGTCAACGATGACACGCACCTGGTCGAGGCTGACGAGTGGATTGATGGCGAACAGAATCTGACGGTCGGTGGCGTGCAGTTCCAGATCAAGCCGGTGGGCCCCTCGCACACGCCGGAAGACTTGGCGGTCTATCTGCCGAGCGAGAAGGTGCTGTTTGCCGGCGATCTGGTGTTCCGCAGCCGCATTCCCTATGTGGGGCAAGCAGACAGCCGGCATTGGATCGCGGCGCTGGAACGGTTGCTGGCGTTCGACGCTGCCGTCATCGTGCCCGGTCATGGCCCGCTCTCGCACGAGGCGCGCAAGGACATGCAGCTGACGCGTGATTACCTGGTCTACCTGCGCGAGAGCATGGGCAAAGCGGCGCAGAATCTGGAGCCCTTCGAAGATGCCTACAAGAACACCGACTGGAGTCAGTTCGAACACCTGCCGCTGTTTCGTGTTGCCAACCGCATGAACGCCTACAACACCTATCTGCTGCTTGAGCAGGAAGCGCGATGATGAAGCCGGCTTTCACCTCTGCCCCTGTAGCGGGCCGCGGCCTGTCGCGCCGTGACCTGTTGCTGGCCGGTGGTGCTCTGTGTGCCACTGGCGCGGCATGGGCGGCGCCGGCCATCTTGCCGCCGGCTGAATCGCTGCAGGACGAACTGGCGCTGGCCCTGAAGAAGGGGCAGCCTCTGGTGGTGATGGTCAGCCTGGAAGGCTGCCCTTTCTGCAAGGTGGTGCGCGAGAACTACCTTGGCCCGTTGCGTCAGCAACAAGGTTTGCCGGTGGTGCAGGTTGATATGCGCAGCAAGCGCGCGCTGAAGAACTTTCGCGGCGACAGCACCACCCATGACGACATGATCCGCCAGTGGCGCATCCGCATCGCCCCCACGGTGCTGTTCCTGGGCCGCGATGGTGTGGAGGTGGCCGAGCGGCTGGTCGGGGGCTACATCCCCGACTTCTACGGCGCTTACCTCGACGATCGGCTCCAGCAGGCCCGCGCTGCGCTGCGTTGACACCTTTGCCGGCATTTGAAGCCGCCGCCGGCGTCAGGCGGGGGCTGTGATGTACCTGAATTGACCCTATACTTCGACTCTTGTTGGTAAGCCCCTGGGGGTATATTCCCGGGGTCATCTCGTTACAGGAGACGAAGTGGAAAACTCAAATGCATGTGGGCTGCCGCAGCGGCCCTATTGGCCGGCGTGGCGCGCTGGCCTGGCCTTGGGCGTGGTGCTGTTGTTGACGTTTGTGTTGACCGGTCATGGTCTCGGTGCCACCGGGTTCACCACCCGCCTGAGCGCGTGGCTGGGTGATCTGGCTGCGCCGCAATGGACGCTGGCCAACGACTACCTGGGTCCGATGATCGAAGACGGTTCGGTGCTGTCGTCCTGGATCACCTGGCAGGTGCTGGGTGTTTTTCTCGGTGCTCTGGGGTCGGCTTATTTCGCCGGCCGCATGGCATGGCGCATCGAAGGTGAGGCGAGTGCTGGCCGCATCGGTCGCCTGCTCAAGGCCCTGGCCGGCGGCATTCTGGCCGGCTTCGGCGCGCGCATTGCCGCTGGGTGCACCAGTGGCGTCGGCCTGTCGGGCGCGGCGGTCCTCAGCGTGGCGGGTTTTGTTTTTCTCGGCGCCTTCTTTGCTGCTGGCCTGGTGGCCGCGCGTCTGAGCGGTGGAGGTGTCAAATGAACGGTCTGTTCTCTGCAGGCGGCCCGCTGGTGGCCGTGCTGCTGGGCTTCGGTTTTGGTTTCGTGCTGGAGCGTGCCGGCTTCGGCAGCGGCTGCAAGCTCACGGCGCAATTCCGCCTGACCGACTGGTCGGTGTTCAAGGTCATGTTCAGTGCCATCGTCTTTGCGGCGGTCGGCCTGTATGTGCTGGAGCAGGTTGGCCTGGTGAATGGGCAAGCGCTTTACGTGCCCATTCCCTACCTGTGGGCCATTGCGGTCGGCGGTGCGCTGATCGGTGCCGGCTTTGCCGTGGGGGGCTATTGCCCGGGTACCTCGGCGGTGGGCTTGATGACCGGGCGCATCGATGCACTGGTATTTTTTGCCGGCCTGCTGATCGGCACCTACCTGTTCGCCGGCTTCTTCCCGCAACTCGATGCGCTCACCACCGCGGGTGAATTGACCCAGGGCGACCGCCTGCCTGAGCTGTTGGGCGTGCCGGAGTGGCTGGTGCTGGTCGTGTTGGTGGCCGCCGCAGTGGGGGTGTTCTTTCTCGGTGGCTGGTTCGAGCGCCGTGCGCGCGCGGCTGGCCAAGTCTGATGCTGTTCTGTTTTTTTGCAGGAGCTTTTTCATGAAACGTACCCGCAACAACCTGGCCCCGCTGGTCTCGGCGCTGGCCATGACCTTGCTGACGGTGCCGGCCGCCAACGTGGCTCAGGCAGCCGATGCACCGGCCAAGGCCGCTGCACCGTGCGCTGGTGGCAACCCGTGTGCTGGCAGCCGTCGCCGCAGCCGTGCGGACAACCCGTGCGCTGGCAACCCCTGTGCCGGCAAAAGCCGGCGCGGTGCTGAGAATCCGTGTGCCGCCAATCCTTGTGCGGGCAAGTCCCGCCGCCGCAGCGGTAGTGACAACCCCTGCGCGGGCAAGAGCCGTTAAGCGGAGTTGAAGTGGCTGCCACTGGGGTTCGCCACGACGTTGCCGACGCTGCACATGCTGCGTTGACCCGGCAACTGCGGCTGGCCGAGCAGGGCCGCTCCATGCTCTACCCCTTCATCGGCCGCAGCCAGCGTTTTGAAGTCTGGCAGCACTATCCTCGCCATGACGCCGTGGACAACACCGGCCGCTGGCAGTTCTATTTCCATGCCCATGACCGCACTGAACAAGACAGTGCGCGCCATCCGCAGGAGCATGGCCATATCCACCTGTTTCGCCGCAGCCCGCAAGGGCGCCTGTCACACCTGGCCGGCCTCTCACTCGACGCACGCGGCCTGCCGCTGACCTGGTTTGCCACCAACCAGTGGGTGACGGGCGAGCGCTGGATGGCGGCCGAGTCGTTGGTGCGTGGCCTGCCCGGCATCGAGCTGCGCCTGCGCGGCCCGTTGGCGGGTGCTGCGCTGTGGTTGGCCGACATGGTCCGTTTTTATGCCGCGCCGCTGCGCCAGATGCTGCTGCAGCGTGACGACGCATTGGCGCGCCATTGCGCGCGTCACCGCATCGACCGGCCGCAGGCCTGGGCCGACCGTCGCATTGCGGTCTGGCGTTCCGTTCCCCTTCACTGGCCGCAAGATGCCTTGCATGTCGCGGGCCAGCCATCCCGTTCCCGTTCCCGTTCATAAAAGGAGACCTTCATGAAAACTCACATCCGTTTCTTTGCCGGCGCGGCCCTGCTAGGCCTGGCCCAGTGGGCGCTGGCCCTGAATGTGCCTGGCCCGGTAGTCGACGGCGAGTGGCTGGCCAAGAACCGGGCCGATGTCACGGTGCTCGATGTGCGCCCGAACCAGAAGTCGTTCACCGCAACGCCGGAGTTCGAGACCGACAAGAAGACCGGCAAGAAATTCCTGGTCGAGCTCGGCGGCCACATTGCCGATGCCGTGCCGGTGGACAACAAGAAGGTGCGTGTCGAGCGTGTCATCAACGGCCTCAAGCTCAGCGGCATGATTCCGGAGCGCGCTGACTTCGAAAAGCTGGCCCGCGGCTGGGGCGTGCAGGCGGGCCGCCCCATCGTGTTGGTCTCGACCGGCATGGAGCCGATCGACTTCAACGAAGCCGCGCGTCTGTACTGGCAGTTCAAGGTCTACGGTGAAGACAACATCGCCGTGCTCAGCGGTGGTACCGCCGGTTGGATTGCCGAAGGCCGTGAGGTCAGCAGCGCAGCGGTCAAGCCCACGGAAGGCAACTGGGTTGCCCAGGCGGACCGCTCGGCCGAATTGACGGCCAGCTCGGACGATGTCGAAAAGGCCATGAGCACCAAGTCGCAATTGGTCGATGCGCGCGACACCGCCACCTTCCTGGGCCTGAGCAAGCCGGGTTCGGTCAGCACCTTCGGCCATGTGCCGGGTGCCAAGAACGTGCCGACCACGCTGATGTCCAGCCAGGGCGGCGACGCTGCCCGCCTGATGGGCGCCGACACCTACCGCGATATCTTCAAGATGAGCGGCGTCGACCCGCAAGCCGCCACCATTGCCTACTGCAACACCGGCCACCAGGCTTCGGGCACCTGGTTCGTGCTGCACGAACTGCTAGGCAACAAGCAGGCCAAGCTGTACGACGGCTCCATGCACCAGTGGACGATGGAAAAACGCGCGATGGAGTCGGTGGCCCGCGGCAAGTAAACCGCCAGCCGAAGCGCCGGCGGGACGCGGTATAAACGCCGCATGCTGGCTTTACTTCAACGCGTCAAAGAAGCCCGCGTCGAGATCGACGGTCACACCGTCGGCCAGATCGACGCGGGTTTGCTCATTCTGGTGTGTGCCGAACGCGGTGATATCGAGACCCAGGCCGAGCGCCTGCTGGCCAAAATTCTCAAGCTGCGCATCTTCAGCGATGACGCCGGCAAGATGAACCGCAGCGTGCAGGACGTCAACGGCGGCTTGTTGATCGTCAGCCAGTTCACCCTGGCGGCCGACACCTCGGGCGGCAACCGTCCGAGCTTCGGCAATGCCGCACCGCCTGATGAGGGGCGGCGGCTCTACGACGACTTCGTGGCCCGGGCGCGTGCCGCACACCCAGTGGTGCAGACCGGCCAATTTGGCGCCGACATGCAGGTGCACCTGGTCAACGATGGGCCGGTCACCATCCCGCTGACGGTGCGCTGAAACTCATTCCGCCTCGATGCCGGCCGACTTGATGATGCGGCCCCACTTCAGCGATTCGGCGGCCTGGAACTTGCGCAGTTCTTCCGCGGTGCTGGTGAAGATTTCGGTGCCGGTGGACTGGTAGAAGTTGGCGGCTGTGCTGCTGTGTGCGGCGCCCACCAGCAGTTTGTTCAGGCGCGCGATCACTGGCGCCGGCGTGCCGGCCGGCACGTAGGCGGCAAACCAGTAGGTCATCTCGTAGCCCTTCACGCCGGCTTCGTCGATGGTCGGCACCTCGGGCGCCAGTGGGCTGCGCTTCTTGGTCGACACACCCAGCGCCTTGAGCTTGCCGGCCTTCACCTGCGGCAGGCCGGTGGCCATGTCAGTGATCATCATGTCGATCTGGCCGCCGATCAGGTCGGTCACCGCGGGCGGGTTGCTGCGGTAGGGGATGTTGACGATGTAGGTGCCCGTCATCTGCTTGAACAGCTCACTTGCCGTGCGGCTGGACGAACTGCCGCTGCCGAAGGACAGCTTACCCGGCTGTGCCTTGGCCAGCTTGATGAAGTCCGCCACGCTGTTGACTGGCAGGCTGGGGTTGACCACCATGATCTGGCCGCCGCGGCCCAGTGCCGTCACCGGCTCGTAATCTTTCACCGGGTCATAGGGCAGCCGCTTGAACAGGTGTTCGTTGGCGGCATGCGTGGTGTTGGTGGTGATGAATACCGTGTAGCCATCGGCCTTGGCCGCCTTGGCGGCTTGCGCGCCGATGAAGGCATTGGCGCCCGGCTTGTTGTCGATCACCACCGATTGCTTGCTTTCCAACGTCACGCCCTGGGCGATGGCGCGCGCCAACTGGTCGGTGGCACTGCCGGCGGCAAAGGGCACGATGAAGGTGATCGGTTTCTCCGGGAAGCCCTGGGCGCTGCCCAGCGTGGGGGCCAGCAGTGCGGCAGCCAGCATAGCCAACGCGAGCGGACGGATGCGGGGGGAAGTCGTGCGGTTCATGGGTGTCTCCTCAAGTGGTTATCAATACATCGTGGTCATCGCCGGCCAGCAAGGGTTGCAGAGCCGTGGGAATGCGCACCGGCAGGTCCAGCAGCCAGTAAGACAGCGCCTTGCCGTGCGTGTCGAGGTTCAGCGCATCGTTGACGCCGCCATCGAGCACGTCGTCCAGCACGAAGTTCATCGCGCCCAGTTGCGGCAGCAGGTAGCGCCGCACGGCGCTGGGGTGGCGGTGCGCGAAGTGGCGCGCCACCGCCTCTTCGGTGACCTGCGCCACCAGCGCCGCATAGAGCTCGGGCTGCCAGGCGATCACGCTGATGTTGGAGCGGTTGCCCTTGTCGCCAGTGCGGCCGTGGGCGGCACGGTACAGCGGCACGGTGATGAAGCTGTATTTGTCCATCAGGCCTCCAGCATCTCAAAACCGACCGGCACCGCCTCGCGCGGCACCAGCCCAGACAGGGTGTTCAGGCGCGGCGTCAGCGCGGTGCGCACGCCACCGCCGCCGGCCGGGCCGCAGGTGTAGAGCGCTGTCACCTCGCGCGTCAGCTGCTCAGCCTGTGCGCGCTCCGTGCAGGCAGAGGCCACACGCAGGCGCACGTCGCGTGCCGTGCCGGCGGGGGTGGCCTGCAGCAGGGCGCCGCTGTCGTCGCCCATCACGCTGAGTGCGCCGATCAGGTCCACGCGCAAGGTGTGTGCGGGCAGGCGCTGGCGCAGCACGTCGGCGGCCAGCCGGGCGCGCGCCTCGGCGCGCGGGCCGGCGTAGGAAATCTCGCCTTCGGCCAGCCAGCCACCTTCATGGCAGACATTGACCTTGAGCGTGTCGGTGCGTGCGTGGCCGCGCACGCCGCGCAAGGCCACGCGGTTGGGACCGAGTGCTTCAAGCTCGGCGGCGCTGATGTCGGCCACCACATCGGGTGTCAGGTAGGCCGCTGGGTCGTGCACCTCGTACAGCAGTTGCTCCTTCACGCTGGCCAGGTTCACCAGGCCGCCGGTGCCCTCGGCCTTGCCGATGATGCAGCCACCGCGCGCGTCGATTTCGGCGACCGGAAAGCCCACCTGGGCCAGGTCCGACACGTCCTTGTAGCCGGGGTCGGCAAAGTAGCCGCCGCAGACCTGGGCGCCGCATTCCAGCAGGTGGCCGGCCATGGTGGCGCCGGCCAGCGCATCCCCGTCGTCACTGCGCCAGCCGTAGTGCGCCAGTGCCGGGCCCAGGGCCAGCGAGGGGTCGGCCACGCGCCCGGCTACCACGATCTGCGCGCCGGCGCGCAGCGCGGCGGCAATCGGCTCGGCGCCGATGTAGGCGTTGGCGCTGACGATCTGCAACGCATCGACCTGCTCGCCCAGGTGCGTGCGCAGCAGGGCGCGCTGGGCCGGGGCCGACAGGTCGTCACCGTGGATCACGGCGATCCGGGGTGTAGGCAGGTCGAGTTCGCACGCCATGCGCTGGATCAGCTGTGCCGCGGCCCGCGGGTTGGCGGCGCCGAAGTTGCTCACGATGCGGATGCCGTGCTGCAGGCAGCGCGCCAGCACCGGGCGCAGCATCAGCTCCAGCAGCGGCTCGTAGCCGGCCTGCGGGTCGGCGCGGCGGCGCAGCTGGGCCAGTGCCAGCGTGCGCTCGGCCAGCGTTTCGAAGATCAGGCAGGCGCTGCCGCCGCGTTCGGCCAAGCGGGCGATCAGCGTGTCCACCACCGGGCCGGCCGCGTCGACGCGGTCGCCAGAGAAACCGGCGGCACAGCCGATGAAGAGCGGGGCAGGGGTGGTCGTCGTCATGCGTTCAGGTGTTTCTGACGTGCACTGTAGGCCATGGCTTTTGATTTGTGAAATTGAAAATTAGAATCAATTGATCTGTAAAACAAATCAATTGTCCGGATTCATTCCCATGAGCCAACCCGACCTCTCCACCCGCCAGCTGCGCGCCTTCCTGGCGCTGGGCGAGCAGCGCAGCTTCACGCGCGCGGCGCAGCAGGTGCATCTGTCGCAGCCGGCTTTCAGCGCGCTCATTCGTGCGCTGGAGGCGTCGCTCGACGCGCGCCTGTTCGACCGCAGCACGCGCAGCGTGGAGCTCACCGCCGAGGGCCGGCTGTTCGAGGCCTCGGCGCGCCAGTTGCTGGGTGATTTTGGTGCCGCTGTCGGCCACCTGCGCGACCACCTGCAGCTGCGCACCGGCCGCGTTTGCCTGGCGGCGTTGCCGTCGCTTGCCGCCGGCTGGCTGCCGGCCATCCTGGCCGAGTACAAGGCGCAGTGGCCGGGGGTGGAGCTGAGCCTGCACGACAGCCTGTCGGACGACTGTCTCGACCTGCTGCGCGGCGGCGTGGTCGAGTTCGCGCTGGCCTCCACTGGGGCCCACAGCGCCGGCTTGCAGACCGAGGTGCTGTGCTCGGATGGTTTCCATCTGGTGTGCCGCAAGGACCACCCGCTGGCCAAGCGTAAGGCAACGGAACTCAAGCTGAAAGACCTGGCGCCTTACCCTTTCGTGCACCTGGCGCGCAACAGCAGCGTGCGCCAGCGGCTCGATGCTGCACTGCACCCGATGCAACTGAACACGGTGTTGGAGGTCGAGCACCTGGCCACCGTGGCCGGCATGGTGGAAGTTGGGCTGGGCATCAGCGTGGTGCCGGCGCTCACGCTGTTCCACTTTCAGCGCCCGGCACTGGTGACGCGTGCGCTCAAGCTGGCGGGCCTGAAGCGACGCATCTACGTGGTACAGCGTGAGGGGGAGAGCCTGTCGGTGGCGGCGCAGGCGCTGCGACAGTTGATCGTGAAGCGGCTGAAACAGCACACCTGATGCGTTGACATGCAGGTGCATCTGGTCAACTATGGGCTAGTGACGATACCGGTGCGGATTGTTTGACGATGAGGGAGGTTGGCCATGAGTTCGGATCCCGTGTTTAGCGACTGGGTAGAGACCTATAAATCGCTCATCACTATCTCGACGGAGGCGTTTAAATTCTGTGCACTCGCGAATGGCGGTGCCGCGGTTGCAATCCTTGCCTACTTGGGAAACATCGCTGGAAAGGCAGGGAACACGCCAGATATGCGAGGGGCAATGGCCGCATTTCTCGCTGGTTTGGTTTTCTGTGGGGTTGGAATGCTATTTGCCTACATAACCCAGCTGAATCGCCTCAATCTGGTCGCAAGGGGCGAACAAATCCAGCGTGATTGGCGCTTGGTTATTGCGATAGTGGCTATGGCACTTAGCCTCGGCGCGTTCGCGTGCGGTGCTTGGTTTGCAGTTTCATCGTTCAGGTGATGTGCCAGAGATAGCGTAGAGGCCGCAGACTACTCATATGGATTCCCGTACCCCAGCGATTCCATCAGCAGGACTTCCAGCGCTTCCATCTCCAACGCGTCCTTCTCATTGGTCTCATGCTCGTAGCCCTGCGCGTGCAGGGTGCCGTGCACCAGCAGGTGGGCGTAGTGTTCTTCCAACGTCTTGCCCTGTTCCTTCGCTTCGCGTTCCACCACCGGGGCGCACAGCACCAGGTCGGCCAGCACCACCGGCTTTTGCGCGTAGTCGAAAGTCAGCACATTGGTGGCGTAGTCCTTGTGACGGTAGCTGCGGTTGAGCGCCTGGCCTTCCTTGGCGTCGACGATGCGCACGGTGAGCTCGGCATCGCGCAGCAGGGCGTGGCGGATCCAGCGCGCTACCTTGGCGCGCGTCAGCACGGCGCGGTGGCGCGCCATGCCGGAGGGGCTGCCGAATTGCAGCGACAGTGAGAGTGAATTCATGGTCATTTTGGCCTCTGGCCCTTGTCAAATATGCGCAAGCAGCTATTCTTTTGATAGCGTTCTGGCGCGGGGCTTGTCATAGGCGTCGACGATGCGGGCCACCAGCGGGTGGCGCACCACGTCGGCGCTGGTGAAGCGGCAGATGGCGATACCGTTGACGCGCTTGAGCACGCGCTCGGCGTCGATCAGACCGCTGAGCTGCGTCTTGGGCAGGTCGATCTGGCTGACGTCGCCGGTGACCACGGCGCGCGAACCGAAGCCGATGCGGGTGAGGAACATCTTCATCTGCTCGGGCGTGGTGTTCTGCGCTTCGTCCAGGATGACGAAGGCGTTGTTGAGCGTGCGCCCGCGCATGAAGGCCAGCGGCGCGATCTCCAGCGCGTTGCGCTCGAAGGCCTTCTGCACCTTCTCGAAACCCATCAGGTCGTACAGCGCGTCGTACAGCGGGCGCAGGTAGGGGTCGATCTTCTGTGTCAGGTCGCCGGGCAGAAAGCCCAGGCGCTCGCCGGCTTCCACCGCCGGGCGTGTGAGCACGATGCGCTGCACCACGCTGCGCTCCAGCGCGTCCACTGCGCAGGCCACCGCCAGGTAGGTCTTGCCGGTGCCGGCCGGGCCGATGCCGAAGGTGATGTCCTGGTTGGCGATGCTGTCCAGGTAGTGCGCCTGGTTGGGGGTGCGGGCGCGCAGGTTGCTGCGCCGGGTTTGCAGGGTTTCGCCTTCTTCCGTGGCCATGGCGGCGTCGCCGGCCAGCATCAGTTGCACGGTGGCGGTGTCAATCGGGCGCGCCGCCATTTCATACAGCGCCTGCAGCACTTCCATGCCGCGTTTGGCCTTGACCTTGGGGCCGTCGACCTTGAACTGCTCATGGCGGTGGGCGATCTTCACCTGCAGCGCGGTCTCGATGGTGCGCAGGTGCTCGTCCATGGGGCCGCACAGGTGGGCCAGACGGGCGTTATTCGGCGGAGAGAAGAGGTGGCGGAGAATCAAGCTGATAATTCCTGTAAGCGGGCCGGCATGACAACGGGCCCAAACTGCAATCATAGTCACTGACAACAAAACGGACACCCCATGATCGGCCGGCTCACAGGCATTCTTCTCGAAAAAAATCCACCCGAGGTGCTGGTGGACTGCCATGGCGTGGGCTACGAAGTCCAGGTCTCCATGAGCACCTTCTATAACCTGCCCAACCTGGGCGAGAAGGTCAGCCTGCTGACGCATTTCATCGTGCGCGAGGATGCCCAGCTGCTCTATGGCTTCGGCACACCCACTGAACGTGAAGCGTTCCGCCAATTGATCAAGATCAGCGGCGTCGGCCCGCGCACCGCGCTGGCCGTGCTCTCGGGCATGAGCGTGGCCGAACTGGCGCAGGCGGTGAGCTTGCAGGAAGCCGGCCGCCTGGTCAAGGTGCCGGGCATCGGCAAGAAGACGGCCGAGCGCCTGCTGCTGGAACTCAAGGGCAAGCTGGGGGCCGACATCGGCGCCGTGGGTGGCCCGGTGGACGATGCGCAGGCCGACATCCTGCAGGCGTTGCTGGCCCTGGGCTACAGCGACAAGGAAGCCGCCGCCGCGCTCAAGGCCTTGCCGGGTGACGTGGGCGTGAGCGAGGGCATCAAGCTCGCGCTCAAGGCACTGGCCAGGTAAAGGCGGGCCCTATGGCCTGGCTGGCTCGGCTCAAGCGGCGTGCCAAGGCGCTCAAGGGCGAGACCTATGTGCTGTACCTGGCGGCGCGCCATCCGGCCACGCCTTGGTACGCCAAGCTGCTGGTGGCCGTCATCGTGGCCTATGCCTTCAGCCCGATCGACCTGATTCCGGACTTCGTGCCGGTGCTGGGTTATCTGGACGACTTGGTGCTGATTCCGCTGGGTATCGCGCTGGCCATCAAGCTGGTGCCGCAGGCGGTGCTGGATGAGTGCCACGCCAAGGTGCAAGCCGCCAGGCAAGCGGGCAAGCCGACCAGCCGCGTGGCGGCGGTCGTCATCGTGCTGATCTGGCTGGGGATTGCCGCTTTAGGCGTGGCCTGGGGCTGGCGGGTCTTCGCCGGCTAGACCGGCGCCCTTCGGTTTACTGCGCGTCGCGGATCGGGCGGTCGTTGATCGGCTGCACCGGGCGCGCGTTGTGCGGGTAGAGCTGGCTGAACAGCTTGAGCTGCTCCGCGCTGACGGTGGTGGGCTGCTTCAGCACCAGCCACAACACGCCTTCGGTGCAGGGCGGTGTGGTGAGCGAGCCGAGGAACTGGTAATAACGCTGGTCTTTCGGCAGTAGCTCGTTCAGGTCCAGCAGACCGTCGGGCATGCGCACGGCGTCACCATTGTCGAGCGGCATGTAGGTCCAGACCTTGTTGATCAGGCCGTTGGCCGCACCCGGGTCGAGCAGCACGGCCACCACGGCCAACTGGCCCTCGGCATTGCGGTGCACCAGGTGCGCCACCATGGAATACACCTTGTGGTTGATGCGCTCTTCCGACGGGTGGTGGAAGTGGAACTGCAGCAGCCTGTAGTTGGAGCCGCGCACCGTGATGCTGTTGTTGCCAATCACATCCACCTGAATCGTGTGGCCGTTGTTCACCACCGTGCCCTGGCTGGGTTGGTAGCTGAACTGGATGGCCTCGGCCGGGCCTTGCAGCGTGTTCGATTCCTGGATGTGGATGGGCGACTGGCGTTTGCCGATGGCACAGGTCTTGAATTCCGATTTCAGCTGGCCCCAGGCATCGGGGCCGCCTTCGCCTTCATAAGCCCAGTGCACGTCGTGGCCGTGGCTCTCTTTCTTGGGTGATGCGGTCGGTGCTGCGTGGCCGACCAGGGCAGCGGTACGGGCGCGCTGGTATTGCGACGAGACGGGCGCCGGCTTGTGGCCTTGCACCGCCGGTGCGGGCGGCTCGGATGGTTCAGGCTCCGCGGCCTTGGCGCTTGCCCCGGCCGGTTTGGTCGGGGCCACCGGTTTGGCCGGTTTGGGGATGGCCGTGATGCCGGTGCTCTTGGCTTCCGAGCCGTTGACGATCACGGTGAGCTGTTTCTGCGACAGGTTGCCTTTGGCCGCCTCGCGCAGCTGCTCGGCAATGTCCTGGCCGACGGCGGTGCCAGGTGTTGGCTTGGCGTTGGGCTCGGCCGCGCGCAAGGGCGGCAGTGCCAGCAGGCAGGCCAGGCCAAGTCCCGTCATGGCGACATAGCGTGAGCGGAACATCCAGGGGGTGGGCAGCAGACGATCAGACATGGTTTCTAGGGTATCGGCACGGGCGGCGCCCGGCTTGAGAAGATATAAAAAGAGGCCGGTCAGGCAACAAGGTCCAGGGGGTATAGTCGTGCATCATGGCGTAAAACGCCAGCGTTTTGTGTGACATCTCCCCCTGATTCTGCCGTGAGCATCCAGACCGACGACTTTGCCCCCTCTTCCGCCAACCGCGTGGTCTCGGCCGCGCCGACTTCGCCCGGCGAGGAGGCGATCGAGCGCGCGCTACGGCCCAAGCTGCTGGACGAGTACGTGGGCCAGGCCAAGGTGCGCGAGCAGCTGGAGATCTTCATCGGCGCGGCCAGAAAGCGCGAGGAAGCGCTGGACCACGTGCTGCTGTTCGGCCCACCCGGCCTGGGCAAGACCACGCTCTCCCACATCATTGCGCACGAGCTGGGCGTGAACCTGCGCCAGACCAGCGGCCCGGTGCTGGAAAAGCCCAAGGACCTGGCGGCGCTCTTGACCAACCTCGAGAAGAACGACGTGCTCTTCATCGACGAGATCCACCGCCTGTCACCGGTGGTGGAGGAAATCCTCTACCCCGCGCTGGAGGACTACCAGATCGACATCATGATCGGCGAAGGGCCGGCGGCGCGTTCCATCAAGCTCGACCTGCAGCCCTTCACGCTGGTGGGGGCCACCACGCGCGCTGGCATGCTGACCAACCCGTTGCGCGACCGTTTCGGCATCGTCGCGCGGCTGGAGTTTTATTCGGCCGAAGAGCTGGGCCGCATCGTCACGCGCAGCGCCGGTCTGCTCAATGCGCCGATGGACGCCGAAGGCGGTTTCGAGATCGCGCGCCGCTCGCGCGGCACGCCGCGCATTGCCAACCGCCTGCTGCGCCGCGTGCGCGACTACGCCGAGGTCAAGGGCACTGGCCGCATCACGCAGGACATTGCGCACAAGGCGCTGGCCATGCTCGACGTCGACCCACAGGGCTTCGACCTGATGGACCGCAAGCTGCTGGAAGCCGTGATTCATCGCTTCGACGGCGGCCCCGTGGGCCTGGACAACATCGCCGCCAGCATTGGCGAAGAGCGCGACACCATCGAGGACGTGATCGAGCCCTACCTGATCCAGCAAGGCTTCCTGCAGCGCACGCCGCGCGGGCGCATTGCCACGCTGGCGGCCTACCGCCACCTGGGCGTGACGCCGCCCAAGACCGAGGGCGGCCTGTTCGAGGCATGAAATGAAACACCCCCAGGCTTCGCGCACTTCGTGTCGCTTACCGCCGTGGGGCCTCGGCCAGAGGCCAAGGCTCTTCGGCCTGTCCAAGCCTGCGCAGGCAGGCTTGGAGCCGCAGGCCTCAGCCCCCCTTGCAGGGGGCAACGCCAGTGGACCGGCGAAGCCGGTTCCACGGCGTTTCCCGGTTAGCTCGTTTCATTCGCTTTGGATCGCTGGGGGCATGTTGGAGCAACCGAGATGATCAAACTTCCTGCCGGCAAGACCCGTTGGATCGTTATCGCCGTGTTGCTCACGCTGGCACTCGCCGCGCTGGCGGCCTTCACCTTGCGTGCACCGCGTGCTGAGGCACTGCTGATGCAGCCCGGCCCCTTGGTGCGCACCCTGCAGTTTTCCGCTCGCGTGGCCACGCTGTCGCGCGTCGATGTCGGCAGCACCCTGACCGGCCGGGTGGCGCAGGTGCTGGTGCGTGAAGGGGCGCAGGTGCGGGCCGACGAGGTGCTGATCCGGCTCGAAACCGATGAATTGAATGCCGCGCTGTCGCAGGCCGTGGCCGCTGAGCGCCAGGCCGACGCCACGTTGCAGGCAGCGCAAGCCACGCTGAAGCGCGGCCAGCAACTGGTGGCGCAGGGTTTTTACAGTGCGGCGCAACTTGACGAGGCCCAACGTGCGGTTGATGTCGCCGTGGCGCAGCGCGGCTCGGCCCGTGCCGCCGTGGCCGCATCACGCGCACGCCTGACGCAGGCGGTGCTGGTGGCGCCGGCCGATGCCCGCGTGCTGTCGCGCCAGGTCGAACCCGGCCAGATCGTGCAGCCGGGCAAGGCCCTCTTGAGCCTGGCACTGACCGGCCCGACACAGTTGGTGGCACAGGTGGACGAGCGCTTCCTGGACCAGTTGCAGACGGGCCAGCAGGCGGCGGTGGTGGCCGATGCCTTTGCCGGCCAGCGCTTCGCGGCGAAGATCCTGTCCATCGCGCCGGTGGTGGACGCGCAGCGTGGCGCCATCGAGGTCAAGTTCACCCTGCTGCAGGAGCCGCCCGCTTTTCTGCGTGAAGACATGACGCTGTCGGTCGAGGTTGAAACCGGCCGCCGTGAGCAGGCCTTGGCCCTGCCCTTGGCCGCGCTGCGGCAGGCCCAGGGTGACACGGCCAGCGTATTGGTTGCCGTTGACGGCGTTGCGCAGGAGCGCCGGCTGCGACTGGGCTTGCGCACCTTGGCGGCCGTAGAGGTGCTCGACGGTCTGCGCGCTGGCGACGCCGTGCTGACCAGCACGGCGCTGAAGGCCGGCCAGCGCGTCAGCGTCAGTCCCGTGGCCTGGCAGCCCGCTGCGGCGTCGCCGTCTGCGCAGCGCGCCGATGGCGCTGGCAGTGCCGGCTCGGCGCTGAGCAACGCCATGGGGCGCTGAGCGGAATCGCCATGCGCGGCTGGCTCGGTTTCGAACTCCGTGTGGCGCTGCGCTTCCTGCGTGAAGGCCGCATGCAGACCCTGCTCATCATCGTGGGCGTGGCAGCCGGCGTGGCGGTGGTGGCCTATATCTCCGCACTCATCTCCGGCCTGCAGGGCAGCACCCTGACCAAGACCCTGGGCGCCCAGGCCCACATCACGCTGCGCGCACTGGACGACGCGGTGACCCCGGCGCGCGCCGCCGACGACGTGCTGACCCTGACCGAAACCCAGCCACGCGTGCAGCGCCTGCGCTCGGTTGCCAACTGGCAGGCCTTGCTGCCGCTGCTGGAACAGATGGGGCCGATTGCGGCCGTGTCGCCCATGGTCTCGGGCTCGGGCCTGGCGCTGCGCGGCGAGGCCACGCAGGCCATTGCACTCATGGGCGTGGAGCTGGACCGCTACGACCGCATCGTTGGCCTGCGCAGCAAGGTGGTGAGTGGCGTGGCGCGGCTGGACCCGGGCGAGGCCATCCTGGGCCGCGACCTGGCAGCCGATCTGGGGGTGCGCGTGGGCGACCGCGTGACGCTACAGACCACGGTGGGCAGCCGCAGCGTGAGCGATGCCGTGCGCGTGACCGCGCTGGTGGACCTGGGCGTGCGCGACCTGAACCGCCGCACCGTCATCGTGCCGCTGCGTGCCGCGCAAAGCCTGCTTGGCCTGCCCGGCGGCGCCACCGTGCTGGACATGACGCTCAAGGATGTGTGGACCGCCAACGAACTGGCGCAAGAGCTACGGCAGCGCTACCCCTACAAGGTGGAGAGCTGGCAGGAGAACAACGCGCAACTGGTCTCGGCCCTCAATGCCCAGTCGGTTAGCACGGCGCTGATCCGCGGCGTGGTGATGATCGTGGTGGTGCTGGGCATTGCCAGTGTGCTGGTGGTGTCGGTGGTGCAAAAGCGCCGCGAGATCGGCATCCTGCGCGCCATGGGAACCACGCGCGGCCAGGTGCTGCGCGTGTTCCTGCTGCAAGGTGCGGTGGTGGGCGCGCTGGGGTCGGCACTCGGCATCGTGCTGGCGGTGCTGCTGATCTGGGCTTTCACCCATTTCGTGCGCGGCTCGGACGGCTTGCCCTTGTTCGCCATCACGCTGCCGCTGGCAACCGCCTTGCAGGTGGCCGGCATCGCCACCGTCTGTGGCGTGCTGGCGGCGATTACCCCAGCGCGCCGCGCCGCCGCCATGGACCCAGCCCAGGCAATACGGATATGAGCACCAGCGACAAACTCATCGAACTCGACTGCGTGCGCAAGAGTTACAACATCGGCCAGCCCAACGAGGCTGAGGTGCTGCACGGCGTGGACCTGAACGTGGTGCGCGGCGACTTCATGGCGCTGATCGGGCCCTCCGGTTCGGGCAAGAGCACGCTGCTCAACATCATCGGCCTGCTGGAGCGCATGACCCTGGGGCGCTACCTGCTGCAAGGCGAGGAGGTACAGGCGCTGGACGATGGCGAACTGACGCTGCGCCGGCGCAGCACGCTGGGCTTTGTCTTCCAGTTCCACCACCTGCTGCCGGCTTTCAGTGCGGTGGAGAACGTGACCTTGCCGGTGCTGATGGCCGAAGGCCGCGTGAGCCGCCAACATGAACAGCACGCGCGTGAACTGCTGGCGGCGGTCGGCCTGAGCCATGCCATGGACAAGCGGCCCTCCGAGTTGTCGGGCGGCATGCAGCAGCGCGTGGCGATTGCGCGGGCGCTGGTCATGTCGCCGGCGCTGGTACTGGCCGACGAGCCCACCGGCAACCTCGACACCGCCTCGTCCGACGAGGTGTTTGCACTGCTGCGCCACATGCATGCCGAGCGCGGCATTTCCTTCATGGTGGTGACGCACGACCCGCGCCTGGCGGCACGCTGCGACCGCATCGTGGAGCTGGTAGACGGCCGCATCGCGCGCGACGAAGCGCAGGCGCATTCAGTGCCGGCGTGACCTGTCGTCAGCTTGGTCGTGCGTGGCGCACGATCAGGATCTGTGCCGCGTAATAGGTACTGAGCACCCACAGCGGTGCCAGCGGCAGCGGGACGACGAACCTGTTGAGTGCCAGCAGCGTGTCGCTGAGCATGAAGAAGCCGGCACCGATGGCCACACCCCAGGCCGCCTGGTCGCGCAGCACCGTGGCACGGCCGATGGCCTGTGCCGCCATCAGCGCGATCACCACCACATAGGCGGCCACCGGTGCGCGCAGGGCGGGCGGCAAGCCACCAATCCAGAGCACGGCATACATGGCGGCGCCAAAGCCCAGCGTGGCCATGAGCGCGCGCCGGCTCGCAAACCAGACCTGGCCCTGCTTCAGCAGGGCGATGTAACTCAGGTGGGCCAGCAGGAAAGCCACCAGGCCGGGGATGAAGTAGCCCGGGACCATCAGGGCCACGTCGCCTGCCAGCGAGCAGGCGAGGGCGATCAGCAGCCATGCTTTGAATCGTGATTCAAATCGGCCTCTGGGTCTTGATTGGTATGCGCGAATAGCTATAAAAATAATAGCAATCAGCATGGCCAGCGGCTTGGTGATGCGGTGCAGCTCGATCAGCCCGGCGCTTGCCGTGCCGGTGGACACGGCGGCGAGCACGATCAGCAGCAGAAAAAGCGGGTTGGAGGGCGCGCTGGTCGAGTGGAACGTCATGGGCAGATTGTCGTCAGGGTCGGCACGGTGCGTCCCTCGCACTAACCCGAATGCGTGGCGCCTGCCAGTGTGCGTGGCCCTTGGTGGTTCGGGTACCGCTCAACTGGTGATTTCGTCGAGCGATTCGTCGTCGAGGTGGGTGGTGTCGGCCCAGCCGACGAGGGACAGGCCTTGCGGCGTCCACAACAGGCGGTTGACGGCGGTGTTGGTCAACTGCCAGGTGCGCGGCGCCTGCAGGTCCTGCCCGGTGGCGGCGCGGTAGAGCTGGTCCATCACGCCGCCGTGGGCCACCAGCACGATCTGTTCACCGGGATGGCGCGAGGCCAGTTCGTGCAGCGTGCGCGTGATGCGCTCGCGCACTTGCACCAGCGATTCGCCGCCGCCCAGCGGTGTCCAGTGTGGGTCGCGTTTGCGCCAGCGCTCGGACTCTTCCGGCCAGGTCTGCTCGATCTCGACGTAGGTCTTGCCTTCAAAGAGGCCGAAGCCGCGTTCGCGCAGGCCGGCGTGCGTGGCCAGCGGTGCGCCAGTGGCCTCGGCAATGGCGCGCGCGGTCTCATGGGCGCGCGACAGGTCGCTGCTGTAGATGGCCTGCAGGCTGTCGCGTGTTGCCAGCGCGCGGGCCAGCCGCTGGGCCTGCCAGCGGCCGCGTTCGTTGAGGGGGATGTCGAGGTGGCCCTGGATGCGGGTGTCGACGTTCCAGGCGGTTTCACCGTGCCGAATGGCCAGAATGCGGGTGGCGTCCATCAATGATTTGCCGCGACTCAGCGCGGAATTTCGATATTGACCTGGCGTACGCCGGCCGGAGGGTGGGGGAAGTCTTTCAACGCCGCCTCGAACAGGGCGGGCAGGATGTTGGCGTTGTCGGCCCAGGGGCCGTTGTGCGTGGCGCGTGTTTCATAGACCACCTGGCCGCTTTGCAGGTCGCGCAGCAACAGGCTGATCTCGTAGCGGTAGTAGGTGGGCGGCGGGAAGCGCATGCCCCAGCCGACCATGCTACCGGCGCTGCCGGTGCCGATGATGACCTGGCCGTAGGGCCCAGCTCCCGGAGAGCGGCCCCACGGGTCGCCCCAGTAGTCGGCGGTATAGGCCTGGACGCGTGCGCCGGGCAGCACGCTGTAGCGTGCGGCGCTGTCGTTGCGCACCAGGCCCACCTGCGCCAGTGCCACCTGGGTGATGGCCTCGACCTGCGCGGTCAGGGGTTGGTCGGCCTGCGAAGGCAGGCGCTCGAAGCGGTAACGCCCGCCTTTGTCGATCGTGGCGTTGGTGGCGGTGGCCTGCACCTGGGCGTCCACCAGCCGCATGCCGCCGCAGCCGGACAGCAGCAGGGCCAGGGCGAACAGGGCAAGCAGGCGTTTCATGGGCGTGGCGCTTACAGGGACACCACCTGCACACCCGGCAGGGCCGGCGTGGTGGGGAATTCCTCTTCATCGAAAACGATGTCGCCGTTTTCGTCCGGCACGCCAGTGGCCTTGAGGTTCTTGAAGTCGTGCAGCTTGGCGTCCATCAGGTGCGAGGGCACGACGTTCTGCAGCGCGGTGAACATGGTCTCCAGCCGGCCGGGGAATTTCTTGTCCCACTCGCGCAGCAGGTTGCCGATCTGCTTGCGCTGCAGGTTTTCCTGGCTGCCGCACAGGGTGCAGGGAATGATGGGGAACTGGCGGTGCTCGGCCCAGCGGATCAGGTCCTTCTCGGCCACATTGGCCAGCGGGCGGATGACGATGAATTCGCCGTTGTCGCTGGTGAGCTTTGGTGGCATGCCCTTCAACTTGCCGCCGAAGAACATGTTGAGGAAGAATGTCTGCAGCATGTCGTCGCGGTGGTGGCCCAGCGCCAGCTTGTTGCATTTCAGCTCGCGTGCCACACGGTACAGGATGCCGCGGCGCAGCCGGCTGCACAGGCTGCACATGGTCTTGCCTTCGGCGATCTTGTCCTTGACGATGGAGTAGGTGTCTTGCGTCTCGATGTGGAAGGGGAGGCCGAGCTTGGCCAGGTACTCGGGCAGGATGTGGTCGGGGAAACCGGGTTGCTTCTGGTCGAGGTTGACGGCCACCAGCGTGAAGTCGATCGGCGCACGCGCCTTCAGCTTCATCAGGATGTCGAGCATGCCGTAGCTGTCCTTGCCGCCTGAGAGGCAGACCATGACGCGGTCGCCCTCTTCGATCATGTTGTAGTCGACGATGGCCTGCCCGACCTGGCGGCACAGGCGCTTCTCGAGCTTGTGCGTCTCGCGCTCGATCTTCAGCGACTTGGTGTCGCTGACCGACGGTTCGTTCTCAATCCAAACTGCACTCATGGTTTTCTCAATTCATCTCAATCAGTGAGGGTCAGAGCCCAATTTCACGGCAGGGTTCCCGCTGCAGCGGAGGTCACCCTGAATCGGGGTCCAGCCCCGTTTACCAGGTTCCCGTCTCGGCGCGGATCGCCACTTCGCAGTCGTCGAAGATCTCCAGCTTGACGATCTTCACGCGTACGCCCACCACGCCGGGCAGCTGCAGCAGGCGGTTGGCCAGCTTGCCGATCATGCTTTCCAGCAGGTTCACGTGCTCGGCTGTGCATTCGTTGATGATGATCTGGCGCACCTTGCGGTAGTCCAACACGTGGTTGATGTCGTCGTCGTGCGGCAGCAGCGCCTGCGGGCCGAGGTTGAGCTCGGCGTCCACCTGGATCGGCTGAGGCGCGGTTTTCTCATGGTCGAGGATGCCCAGGTTGGCATCGAAGCGCAAGCCGGTGAGCGTGAGGATCTGGGTACTTTTGTTATTGGACATCGTGCCCTCACATCATCGAAAAATCACGCTCGAAGCGCATCAGGTGCTGGCCGCCATCCACCAGCAGCGTGGTGCCGGTGATGGACGAATTCTCCAACGCGAACTTCACCGTTGCCGCCACGTCGTCCGCGGTGGACGAGCGGCCCAGGGGCGACAGCTTGTGCAGTGCCTCGAACTTCTCTGGCGTCAGGAATTCGCTGGTCAGCGTCAGGCCCGGCGCCACGCCTACCACCCGCACCCTGGGGGCCAGCGCCTGGGCCAGCATGGTGTTGGCGGCTTCCAGCGCAGCCTTGGACAGGGTGTAGCTGATGAAGTCCGGATTCTGGTTCCACAGCTTCTGGTCCAGCAGGTTGACCACGACACCACGTCCGGCGTCGTTCCCGTTGCCGCCCCGACCGGTACGCTCGCTCACGTGGGCATGCAGTGCCTGCGCCAGGATGATGGCCGCGCCGGTGTTGCAGCGCAGGTGCCGTTCCATGGCGGCAAAGCTGAAACTTTTCGCGCTGTCGTGCTCGAAAATCGCCGCGCTGTTGACCACGGCATCGACCTGGCCAAAGTGGGTAATCACCCGCGGCAGCAGTGCACGCACCGCCGCCTCATCCGCCAGATCGGCATCAAAAGCGGCTGCAGACGCCGTGAATGCAGCGCAATCAGCTACGGTTTTCATAGCATCATCCGCCGAGCCACGGTAATGCACCGCCACCTGCCAGCCGGCGCGAGCCAAGGCGAGCGCGATCTCGCGCCCCAGCCGTTTGGCCGAGCCGGTGACGAGAACCGTGCGCGTGGGAGAGGATGCAGGCATTGAGGGAGAATTGGCGGGTAATGACAACACCCGACAGTTTAACGACCGCCCTGACATCCCGCATTGCGCAAGCCATCCAGGTGGCCGGCGGCTGGCTCGGGTTTGATGACTTCATGGCCCAGACCCTGTACACCCCGGGCCTGGGTTATTACGCCAACGATTTGCGCAAATTGGGCCTCATGCCCGGCTCCGGCAGCGACTTTGTGACCGCGCCCGAGCTGTCGCCGCTGTTCGGCCGCGCGCTGGCGGCCCAGGTCGGGCAGGCGCTGCAGCAGACGCAGACCCATGAAGTGTGGGAGTTCGGCGCCGGCTCCGGCGCGCTGGCGCTGCAACTGCTCGACACTTTGGGCGAGCAGGTGACGCGCTACACCATCGTCGACCTCTCGGGCGCCCTGCGCGCACGCCAGCAGCAAACGCTGCAGAAGTTCGGCGACAAGGTGCGCTGGGCCAGCGAGTTGCCGGCGGCCATGCAGGGCGTGGTGGTCGGCAACGAGGTGTTGGACGCTATGCCGGTCAAGCTGCTGGCCCGCCTGGGCGGTGTCTGGCATGAGCGTGGCGTGACGGTCGATGCCGCAACGCAGGCTTTCGTCTGGCAGGACCGCGCCACTGCGCTGCGCCCGTCGATCGAGGTGGAGGGCGCGCACGACTACCTGACCGAGATCCATCCGCAGGCCGAGGCTTTTGTGCGCACGCTGGCCGACAAGCTGCAACAGGGGGCGGCCTTCTTTCTCGACTACGGCTTTCCCGAGCGCGAGTACTACCACCTGCAGCGCCACATGGGCACCGTGATGTGCCACCGCGCTCACCAGGCGGATGCCGACCCCTTGTGTGACGTGGGGCTGAAGGACATCACCGCCCACGTCAACTTCACCGGCGTGGCGTTGGCGGCGCAGGAAGCGGGGCTGGAGGTGCTGGGCTACAGCTCGCAGGCGCGCTTCCTGCTGAACTGCGGCCTGGCGCAGTTGATGGAGCAGAGCGACCTGGCCGCACGCGCCCAGGCCAGCAAGCTCATCATGGAGCACGAAATGGGCGAGCTGTTCAAGGTCATCGGTTTAACGGCCGGTGAGCCTTGGGCCGCGCTGGGTTTCTCCGCGGGTGACCGTACCCATACACTCTGAACCATGTTTCGCTGGCTCATCGTCATCTTCATTGCGTTGCTGATCATCAACGCCTTCACGCCCTGGTTCAAGAAGATCGGCTTCGGCCGCCTGCCGGGCGACCTGAACTTCACGCTCTTCGGCCGCGAGTTCAACCTGCCGCTGACCACCACCATCATCCTGAGCCTGGTGGCGGCCGGCGTGGCCAAGGTGCTCTGACCACCTCTTGAACTGCCTACCCCTGCCCCCATTCTGGGAAGGAGAAGAAGGGGTTCCTCATGAGCGATACGCGCCACATCGTCTGTCCGCACTGCCACACCACCAACCGGGTCCAGGTGGCCGACTTGGGGCATGCGCCCGATTGCGGCAAGTGCCACCAGCCGTTGTTCACGGCGCATCCGCTGGAACTGGATGAAGCCTCGTTTGAGCGTCACATCAGTCGTAACGAGATTCCCGTGTTGGTGGACTTCTGGGCGCCCTGGTGCGGGCCGTGCCGCATGATGGCGCCGGCCTACGAGCAGGCGGCCGGCCAGCTCGAACCCCAGGTGCGCGTGGCCAAGGTGAATACCGAAGCGGCGCAGAACCTGGCGGCCCGTTTCAACATCCGCAGCATTCCGACGCTGGCGTTGTTCGTGGGCGGGCGCGAGGTGGCGCGCCAGCCGGGCGCCATGACCTCACCGGCGCAGATCGCCGCCTGGGTGCGCAGCCAGCTGCGCTGAGCCGGGCGGTTCAGCGACGGGTGTCGTAGGGCAACTGCGGCGCGCTGCCGGTCGGCAGGGCCTCGTCGGCGACCGCAGTCGCGGCCGCCACCTCGAGCTTGAAGGTGCGCACCACCTGCTCCAGGTGGCCGGCCTGCTCCTGCAGCGAACGGGCATTGAAGGCCGCTTGTTCCACCATGGTTGCGTTCTGCTGCGTGGCGCTGTTCATGCCGTCGATGTCCTGGTTGACACGCGCGATGCCCGAGATCTGCTCGGCGCTCGCGGTGGCAATGCCGCTCATGATCTGTGTCACGTGCTGGATGCTCTCCACGATTTCCTTCATCGTGGCGCCGGCCTGGTGCACCAGGGCGCTGCCGGTCTGCACGCGCGCGGCCGAATCGTCGATCAGTGTCTTGATTTCCTTGGCCGCTTCGGCCGAGCGCTGGGCCAGGCTGCGCACCTCGGCTGCCACGACGGCAAAACCGCGGCCCTGCTCACCGGCGCGCGCGGCTTCCACCGCCGCGTTCAGCGCCAGGATGTTGGTCTGGAAGGCGATGCCGTCGATGACGCCAATGATGTCCACGATGCGCTTGGAGGAACTGTCGATCGACTCCATGGTCTTCACCACCTGTGACACCACGCCGCCGCCGCGGGTGGCCACCTCGGAGGCGTCAAGCACCAGCCGGTTGGCGCGCTGCGCGTCTTCGGCATTGCGGTTGACCATGGCGGTGAACTGGTGCATGGACTGGGCGGTGCGCTCCAGCGTGCCCACCTGCTCCTCGGTGCGGCCGGCCAGGTCGGCATTGCGTTGCGAGATTTCGTTCGAGGCGGTGTAGATCTCGTCGGTAACCGAGCGCACCTGGCCGACGATGCGGATCAGGCTGTCGTTCATGTCGCACAGCGACTGCTGCAGGTCGCCCACCTCGTTGCCGGAGGTGACCTCGATCTTCTGCGTCAGGTCGCCGGTGGCAATGGCGCGTGCGGCCGTCACGCCGCCGGCCAGCGGGGCCGTGACGACGCGGCGGATGAAGGGGTAGATCAGCAGCAGCACCGGAATGCTGGTGAGGATGGCCGCCAAGATGGACTTGTAGCGCTGTTCCACCAGGCCCTGGTTCACGTGGTCGAGCGAGACCTTCATGCTCACTGCGCCCAGCACCGTGCCTTCGGGCACCTGGTGGCACACCGTGCAGTCCTTGCCGAGGTAGTTCTTGCTGGCGATGGCCGGGCGGATGGCGCGCATGTACTCGCCCTTGTCGTCGCTTTCGGTCCAGATCTGTTCCTTGCCGTTTTGCAGCACTTGGTTTTCGCGCGCATCGGGCTGGGCATCGTCCTTGCCGCTGCCGGGGCCGAAGATCTTGCTCACCGCCTCGGCACGCAGCACGCGCACGTCGCGAATGGTGCCCAGCTGCTTGATCTGGTCGAGCAGGATGTTGCGCTGCGCCACCGTGCCGGTGACCATCATGCCGGTCAGGCCGGCCATGGTGGCGTCGTGCATGCTGAGGGAGAAGTCCTGGGCCTGGGCCAAGGCGGCCTGGCGCGACACATAACTTTGCCAGACGATCACACCCGACCAGACGACCAGCAGCGCCACGCCGATGGTGGCCAGCAACTGGGTCCAAATTTTCAGTTTCACACTTGACCGCACACGGCTCTCCCAATAGGACTACTTGAAGTAGGGGGAATTCTGCCGAAGGCCGTCCTCTCGAAACCTGATTTGCATCAAGGAAAGCCGGACTACGCACGATCTCAGGCTGTCATGTGTCAAGCCTTTCTGGTGTGCCCGGAAGACTGACGGCGATTGAAGTCAGGCGGCGCTTACTTCGCTCACCTCAACCAGACAGTCGTAGAACACTGGGCCGCCGCCGAGGTCGGTCAGCTTCTGGCTGGTCAGTTCGTTGACGTTGGTGCCGTTCAGGCCCAGCTTGCGCCACCAGATGCCCAGGCCGTTGACCACGCCTGTGCGCGCGCGGCCGTTGAGGCGCAGCACGCAGTGGTAGCTGCCGCGGTCGTTGAATACGCGCACCGCCTGCCCGTCGCGCAGGCCGCGCGCGGCGGCATCGGTCGGGTGCATCTCCAGCACCGGTTCGGCCTCGATGTCGCGCAGGCTCTTCACGTTGACGAAGGTCGAGTTGAGGAAGTTGCGCGCCGGCGGCGAGATCATGGCCAGCGGGTAGCGCGCATCGCTGCCGGCCGGCTCGTGGTTGGGTACATGGTCGGGCAGGCCGTCGCCCCAGCTGCGTTGCAGCGCTTCGCTGAAGAACTCGCAGCGGCCGGACGGCGTGGCAAAGCCGCCCTGGGCGAAGGGGGCGTCGGGCAGCGGCAGGCTGGCAAAACCGTCGCGCAGCAGCACGTCGAAATCGATCAGGCCGTCGAAGGCGGTGCGGCACAGCGTCTCGTCGCTGTCGGCAAAACAAGGGTCGTCGAAGCCCATGGCCCGCGCCAGGTCGCGGAAGATCTGCGTGTTGCTGCGCGTCTCGCCCAGGGGGGCGATGGCCGGCCGGTTCAGCAGCACGTCGGTGTGGCCGTAGGCCGTGTGAATGTCCCAGTGCTCCAGCTGCGTGGTGGCGGGCAGCACGATGTCGGCATGGTCGGCGGTGTCGGTCAGGAAATGCTCCAGCACTACGGTGAACAGGTCCTCGCGCGCAAAACCACGCACCACCGCACCGGATTCGGGCGCCACCGCCACCGGGTTGCTGTTGTAGACCACCAGCGCCTCCACCTTCGGCCCCCAGGAGGCATCGCCCTGGTGCAGCAGGATGTCACCGATGGTGCTCATGTTGAGAACCCGCGGACGACGGTTGCCCAGCAGGTCGGGGCGCTGCAGCGCTTCGCGCCGCGTCGGGTAAGCGCCCGAGCTGCTCAGCAGCACGCCACCGGCCCGGTGGCGCCAGGCGCCGATGAGCGCCGGCAGGCAGGCCACGGCACGCGCCGCATTGCCGCCGCCGTGCACGCGCTGCATGCCGTAGTTCAGGCGGATGGCGGCCGGCTCGCCGCGCACGAGGCACTGGCCGTAGTCGTGTGCCAGGTCGCGGATCTGCTGTGCCTCCAGCCCGCAGACCTCGGCCGCGCGTTCCGGGCTCCATTGCAGCGCGCGCTCGCGCAGTGCCGGCCAGCCCAGGGTGTGGCGTTCGATGTAATCGTGGTCCAGCCAGTCGTGCTGGATCAGCTCATGCATGAGGGCTAGCGCCAGGGCGGCGTCGGTGCCGGGGCGCAACGCCAGGTGCACATGGCACTTCTCGGCGGTTTCGCTGCGGCGCGGGTCGATGCAGACCAGCTTGGCGCCGCGCCGCTTGGCCTCCTGCGCCAGGCGCCAGAAGTGCAGGTTGCTGCCGATCGAATTGCTGCCCCAGATCAGGATCAGCTTCGCCTCGGCGAAGAACTGCACCCGCATGCCGAGCTTGCCGCCCAGTGTGTGCGTCAGGCCCGCGCCACCGGCGGAGGCGCAGATGGTTCGGTCCAGCAACGAGGCGCCCAGCTGATGGAAGAAGCGCGCCGCCATCGCTTCGCCCTGCACCAGCCCCATGGTGCCGGCATAGCTGTAAGGCAGGATGGCTTGCGGGTTGCGCTGCGCGATGCCGCCCAGCCGGGTGGCGATCTCGCGCAGCGCCTCGTCCCACGTGATGCGTTCGAACTGGCCGCTGCCCTTGGGTCCGGTGCGGCGTAGCGGGTGCAGCACGCGTTCCGGATGGTAGGTGCGCTCGGTGTACTTCGAGACCTTGGCGCACAGCACGCCGTCGGTGTGCGTGTGTGCCGGGTTGCCGGACACCTTGATGGCCACACCGTTCTCCACCTGCGTCAGCAGGGCGCACGTGTCAGGGCAGTCGTGCGGGCAGGCGCCCCGCACCAGAGTGGATGAGGTGGCGGTGTCAGGCATGGCAGATAGGTGAGTTCAGGGTTCGAGAGTGGCTAGATGGCGGGCAACGGCGTCGGTGCGCGCGGCATGGATCAGTTCGCCGATCTTCTTGCCGTTGTGCCCTTGCGCCATGGCGTGCTCGGCGATGGTGTGGGTGGCAACGCCCAGCACCACGTCGAGCACAGCCTGCAGCCGCAAGGCTTGCGGGTAGTCTTCGTCTGCGCGCCCCAGGCGACCGCGCGCATCGCAGGCGCAGGCTTGCAGGATCTCGGCGAAGCGCTGTGGCTTGCGGATGGCATCGCAGCGTTCCAGCAAGCGCACCAGTGCTGCCGCACCGAGGTCGCCACTGCGGTGGATGTTGCCGTGCTCGCGCGCCACCACGTCGGCCAGTTCGCGGCAGTCCACTGGCACGCGCAGGCGTTCGCACAAACCTTTGAGCAAACGCGCACTGCGTTCCTCGTGGCCGATGTGGCGTGGCAGCACCTCGGGGTCGGTGGTGCCCTTGCCGAGGTCGTGCCCCAGGCAGGCAAAGCGCACGGCCAGCGACGTGCCCAATTGCGCGGCCGTGTCCAGCACCATCATCAGGTGCACGCCAGTGTCGATCTCGGGGTGATGCTGCTCCGGCTGCGGCACACCCCACAGGCGGTCCACTTCCGGCAGCAGACGTTTGAGGGCACCGCAGGCGCGCAGCACCTCGAACATGCGCGACGGTTTGTCTTCCATCAGGCCGCGGCTGAGCTCCTGCCAGACGCGCTCGGCCACCAGGTGGTCGGCCTCGCCGTCCTCCACCATGTGCTGCATCAGCGTCATGGTCTCGGGCGCCACGGTGAAGTCGGTGAAGCGCGCCGACAAGCGCGCCACGCGCAGGATGCGCACCGGGTCCTCGCGGAAAGCGGGGGTGACGTGACGGAATACCTTGTCGGCCACGTCTTTCCGGCCGTTGAAGGGGTCGGTCAGGTGTTCAAGATCAAAAGTTCCATCTGGCCTTGTATTGTCTGCGCGAACAGCTATCGAATTGATAGTAAGATCGCGCCGCGCCAGGTCTTCTTCCAGCGTGACTTCGGGCGAGGTGTGGATGGCGAAACCCTTGTAGCCGCGCGCCGTCTTGCGCTC
The DNA here is from genome assembly GCA_002633085.1 of Curvibacter sp. PD_MW3. Lineage (GTDB taxonomy): Bacteria > Pseudomonadota > Gammaproteobacteria > Burkholderiales > Burkholderiaceae_C > Hylemonella. The sequence goes on along the minus strand of NSIV01000004.1, from coordinate 34,418 downwards.
TGTGCGCGCCAGCGCGTACTCCTGCTTGGTCTCGGGGTGCAAAAACACCGGGAAGTCCTTGCCCACCGGCACAAAACCGCGCGCCGTCATCTCTTCCGGCGTGGCGCCCACTACCACCCAGTCGTGGTCCTTCACGGGCAAGCCCAGCAAGGCATCGCGGACCGCACCACCTACCATGTATATCTGCATGGGTGGCAGTTTAGCTTTGCTCGGCAGCGAGGGCGTCTGGACGTTGCCCTGGGATGGCGCGGTGGGGCTGGTTCATGCCCAAGGGCCATGTTGACGCCAGGCTTCGGTGGTCTTGGTCAACGGCTAAGCAACGCTGGTGCGGCGTATCCGAGGTTGGCAGAACCCCTGCTGTCAGTCAGCCTGAAAATGGCCACGGCTTTCACCAGCTCGTGAGCCTTGGCGTACATGTTGGCGGCAGAGGCGGCCATTTCTTCCACCATGGCGGCATTCTGCTGGGTGGACTGATCCATGTGGCTGACCGCCTCCCCGACCTGGGCGACGCCTTGGCTCTGCTCGCGGCTGGCGACTGAGATTTCGCCGATGATTTCCGCGACGTTCCGGATACCCGAAACGATATCGGCCATGGTCTTGCCCGCATCGTCGACCAGAACTGCACCCTGTTCCACACGCGTCACGCTATCGGTGATCAGCGCCTTGATCTCCCGCGCCGCTTCGGAACTGCGACCCGCCAAGCTGCGCACCTCACTGGCGACCACCGCGAAACCTCGACCTTGTTCACCGGCCCGTGCGGCTTCCACCGCTGCATTCAGTGCAAGGATGTTGGTCTGAAAGGCGATGCCGTCAATGACGCTGATGATGTCGGCAATCTTGCGGGAACTGTCATTGATGCCCCGCATCGTGTCAACGACCTTGCCCACAACCTCACCTCCATGCGCGGCAACGGCGCTGGCACTTTGTGCCAGCTCATTCGCCTGACGTGCGTTGTCGGCGTTCTGCTTGACGGTCGAGCTGAACTGCTCCATGGACGCTGCGGTCTGTTCCAAAGAACTTGCTTGGCTCTCGGTACGCGCCGACAACTCGGCGTTGCCGCTGGAAATCTGCTCCGAGGCACTGGAGACTTCTTCTGCACCCTGACGGACCGAGGACACAATCTGCATGAGCGATGTCTGCATGCGGCCGACGGCGGCCAGCACGCTTGCTTCATCGCCTGCGCAAACCTGCACTGCCGTCGTCAGGTCGCCATCGGCCACTTGATTGACGACACGGCGCAACTCTGAGGGTTCGGCGCCCAAGTCATGCGACAGATTCCGTGTGATCAGCATGCCCGCGACGACGGCCAAGACCACGGCCAGCAAGCTGACCGCAATCAGGAGATTGCGCTGGGACGCGTATTCCTCCATGGCCTTCTTGATCTGCTCTCCTGCCCGAGCGTCAGTGAATTCGGCATAGTCGTCGGTCGCTTTGATGAGTGCCGCCAGCAAGGGTCGGCATTCGTTGTTCATCTTCTCGATCGCAGTCTCGTGCTTGCTGTTCAATGCGAGGTCAACAATGTTGAGTGCCACCGGCGCATAAGCCTGCTCGATTCGGGAAATCTCATCGATCATCTTGCGGACATCCGCCGGGGCCTTGCCGGTGTCAGCGAGCTGTTTCAGTTGGGCCAGGTTCTGTGTGGCATCCGCATGAGCCTTCAGCACAATCTGTTTTTCAAGCGCCAGATCTTCGGCTTTGGTGACCAGCACCAGATTGCGTGCCGCAATCGCGCGCAGATCAATCGCGGCGCGAACGCGTGCAGCGGCACTTGCTTGTGCATTGATGCCGTTGACGTAATTTTCAAAACGCGCATTGGCATCCGCAAGACCGGTGACGGAAAAACCTGCAATGGCCAGGACGACCAATATCAGGCCCCCAAACGCCAGAGTCAGCTTGGCACGAACAGTGAGAGTTTTCATGGGTGGGGTCCTGATATCGCTTCGCTGGATGGTTTGTGATGCAGTGATGAGAAGAACGCATCATTCAGTACACGGATCGTACTGTTTTCTTTGTTTGTCCTAGACAAAAAGAAAAATAAACCTCTTGTGCATGTGGGTATATGCGTTCACGCATTATGCGATGCACTAACAGTTAGTAACGGGAATTGGGGGCGCCGGCGGGTGCCGCGTACACCGGTCTGGCCTCGAAGAAACGAGGGCGTGAACCGGTGATATGTCCAAGACGAATGGTTGGATCGATTCAGGCGACCAAGCAAAATGTCTTGATCGTGTTCTTCGAACTTTTCGAGATGAGCACGACGGATGCCTTGCGCGGCACGACCAACCGTGCGAGCCCTGACGGCAGAAACCCGAGGGTCAGCGTTGCGATGTCGGGAAAAGCGAGGGGTCTACCGCAGCAATGGCGCGAAAAGCCGGTTTTGCAAACAGGTAGCCTTGCATCAGGTGGATGCCTGCGTCGTAGAGGAAATCCCGCTCCGCCAGGGTTTCGATGCCCTCGGCAACCACCTGGATCCGCATCTCTTCGCACAGGCGGACCAGGCTTCGCACGATGGCCTGACGCGCCGGGTTGGTATCCACGTTCCGAATCAGGTCCATGTCGATCTTGATGATGTCGGGCTGAAAGTCCGCCAGCAGCTTCATTCCGGCATAACCGGCACCAAAGTCGTCGATGGCGGTCTTGAAACCGCAACGTTTGTACTCCCGCAGAATCTCGGCAAACCAGGGGCCGTCCTCAATCCGCTCCCCTTCGGTCACCTCGAAGATGATGCGCTCGAGCGGAAAATCGTGTGCCCTGGCGGCCTCCAGCGTGGTGCGGATGCACATCTCCGGTTTGTAGATCGCGTTCGGCAGGAAATTGATGGAGATGTGCTCCTGGATCTGCAGTTGGCTGGCGCCTTTGATGGCCTTGACCCGGCAAGCCTGATCGAAGCGATAGCGGTTCTGTTCGTTGACTTGCGACAGCACGGACATCGCACCTTCGCCGTTGGGGCCGCGAACCAAAGCCTCATGCGCAAAGACCGTTCTGTGATCGACATCGACAATGGGTTGGTAGGCGTAATCAAACTGGAAGCCCACGCGCTCGGCCTTGCCGCAATCCTCGCAATCACGAGGTGTGCCGGCCAGCGGCACAAAATCGATGGGGAAAGAGGGATTGATTCTTGGTGTGTTCGGGGCGCTCATGGCCGACATTTTGACAGCCTGAGCGCCGTGGGCGCCTTCCCCAACTGGCCATCAGCCCGCGTTCTACGAGCGACGGTTGTTCATGGCTGCGGTCACTAGCGGGAAGTTGTCAGATCAGCATGGGCTCGCCCCAGCCACATCAACCACCCCGTTGCCACCAGCGCCAATGCGCCCAGCGTCAGCAACTGGGGCAGCACGTCGGCCAGCGAGGCGCCCATCTGGTTCAGCCGCAAGGAAGCCTGGATGCCCGAGGTGCTGGGGATCAGCCAGCGCAGCGCCTGCAGAGGCGCCGGCAGCGTCTCGGCCGGCCACGAGAAACCGGAGAGGAAGGCCATCGGCAGGGCCGTGAGCAGCAAGACCTGCATGGCGCGCTCACGGTCGCGGAACCAGACGCCCAGCAATAGGCCCAGGGCACTGATGGCCGGCGCGTAAAGCGCCAGCAACGCCACCGCACCCCACGGGTTGCCGCCGCGCGGGAAGTCCTGCCACTCAAACACCCAGCCGACATAAAACAGGCCCGACAGTAGGCCCAGCGTCGAGAGGCCGAGGAGGCGGCCCAGCCAGGTGTGCGCACTGGCGCGGTGGGCGCCGGTCTCGGCCCAGGTGCCGGCCAGCAGGGCCGCGCCCATGAGCAGCGTCTGCTGGATGATGAGCAGGGCCACGGCCGGCACCACGTAGCTGCCGTAGCCTTCGGTCGGGTTGAAGAGTGGCACCATCTGGGTGTTGATGGGGCTGCGGCTGGCCGTGGCCTGGCGTGCGCCTTGGCCCGCGGCTTGTAGCTTCTTGATTTCGACCCCGGCGGATACCGTGCCCACGGCTTCGGCAAAACCGTACAGCACCGCCTTGTTGAGCAGAGCGTAGGCGCCGTCGCCCTCCACCGTCACGGTGGCCGGGCTGCCGCGCACCACCTGGCGTTTCAGGTCGGCCGGCAGAACGGCAAAGCCTTCGATCTCGCCGCGCCACAGCGCCTGTTGCGCCTGCTGGACGTCACCGGTGACCCAGCGCACATCGATGCGCGGATTGGCCGCGGCAAAGCGCGTGATCTGGCGCGACAGGCTGCTGTGGTCCAGGTCCACCACCGCCACCGGTACGCGCGTGACGGCCTGCTGCGAGTAGGGCCAGGGGTAGAAGAAGCCATAGAGCACCGGTGCACCGACGAGCAGCAACAGCACACCGGTATCGCGCATCACCGCCGCCAGCGTGGCCTGCCAGGCCTGGAGGATGGCACGCAGCATCTAGCGTTTCCCCCAGCTGGCAGGTTGTGCCGCCGCGGCACGCAGAAGCGGTACACAGGCGGCGAGCAGCACGGCAGTGGCCAGCGCCATCCACAGCGGGGTGGCGATGGAAACGCTGAGCGGCGCGCCCATTTGCAACTGCTCCATCTGCAGCCGGATGTAATGCGTGTAGGGCAGCGCCAGGGCCCAGAGCTGGGCTGCCCAGGGCATGGCCAGCAGCGGGAAGCCGACGCCACTGAAGGCAAATGCCGGCGCCGTGATGAAGCCGGTGGCGGACAAGGCGGTGCGCAAGGAGCGCGTGGCGGCAGACGCCAGTGCCCCCAAGGCGATGGACAGTGCCAGAAACACCCACAGCGCCACCAGCGTCCATGGCACCGAGCCCGCTGGGTGCCAGCCGCGGCCCCAGGTGATCCAGAGCAGGGCGAGTGTGGCCACCCCGCCCAGGCCGAGCCAGGACCACAGCAGCTTGCCGAGCAGGGCGCCGGCCGTCTGGCCCAGGGCCGGCGTCGGGCCGAGCCAGTCGCCGAGGGTGCGGTCGCGCAACTCGCGCCCCACGGCCCAGGCACCGGCCGTCATGGCCAGGATGTGCAGGAGTGCGGGGATCAGCGCCGCAGCCAGGAACTGCTCGTAGTCGAGCGAGGCGTTGAACAGCGTCACCATGCCGGCACGCACCGGCTCCATGCTGGTGCGCACGCCTTGGGCCGCTTCGCCGCGTTTGTTGCGCGCCGTCATTTCCACACCGGCCGAGAGCGTGCCGACGGCGGTGCGCACGTCACGCTGGATCAGCCCGGAGTGCGTGCCCAGTTGCGCGTTGTGCAGCAGCGTGACCTGGGTGCTGCGGCCCTGCTTCACGTCGCGTGAGAAATCGCGCGGAATGCTGACCACGGCATAGACATCGATGCGGCGCAGCGCATGCTCGGCCTCGGCCGGATTGTCATAGCGCCGGGCCACCGCCAAGCCGGGTGTGGCGTCGAGGAAGCGGACCAGCTGGCGCGAGAGGACGGAATGGTCGTCATCGAGCACGCCAATGGGTAGCCGGGTCGGCAGGCCGGCCGAAAAGATCCACCACAGCAGCGCGGCGGCCAGCAGCGGCACCCAGCTGATCATGGCCAGGTCCCAGGGACGCTGGCGCAGCAAGCGGGCTTCGCGTCGGATGCTGGATGCTATTGAACCCACAGCATGCAATCGTTGGGCGGCAGGAAGGGCGGGCGATGTGGTTATTGCACCAGCACGCTCATGCCGGGGCGTGCCCCTTCGATCGGCGCCAGCGGCCGGGCCCGCACCTCAAAGGTCCGGGCGTCGAAGCCCTGGCCGCTGCGCGTGGCGCGCCAGGTGGCGAAGTCGGGCAATGCGGCGCTGTGGAAAACCTTGAAACGCACCACCTTGCTGGCGCCCGGTGTTGACAGGGCCGGCAGCACAGCATCGAACTCGGAACCGATGGCAAAGCGCTGCAGCCGGTCCTCGCGCACGTTGAGTACCACCCACTGGTCCTTCAGGTCCACCACGCTGACCACGGCCACGCCTTGCGGTGAGAGTTCGCCGGCCTTGGCCAGCACCTTGGCCACTTCGCCGGACACCGGGCTCTTGAGCTCGGTCTCGGCCTTGGCCGCCTCGATTTCGGCCACTACGCCGGCCACCTGGCGCGCCTGCGCGTTCGCTGCGTCCTTGTCCTCGGGGCGTGCGCCGATGCGCGCCATGTCGTACTGGGCCTTGGCGGCAGCGGCGGCATCGCGCGAAGCCTTGTTGTTGGCTTCGGCCTCGTCGCGTTTCTGGGCGGCGATCAGGCCGTCGCGCGCCAGTCCGTCCACACGCTTGAACGAGGTGGCGGCCAGTTCGGCCGCGGCCTCGGCACGTTGCCATTGCAGGCGTGCCATCTCGATTTCCTGGGGGCGGGCGCCGTGTTCCGCCTTGGCGGCAATGGCCTTGGCCGCTTCCTGCGCGGCACTGGCCTGAGCCAGCTTGGCATTGACTTCGGGGCTGTCCATGCGGATGAGCGGGGTGCCAGGCTGCACCACATCGCCTTCTTTCACCAGCACCTGTGCAATGCGTCCTGGCACCTTGGGCGCGATATCGGTCTCGCGTGCTTCCATCTGGCCCTGGAAGACGTCGGGTGCCGGCTGCGCAGCACGCCAGACGCCATAGACCAGGAAGCCCAGCACGGCGGTGCCGGCGGCGATCATGGTGACAGTTTTTTTGTTCATCTTCATTCCACCCGCACGTCGGCGCGTGCCATGTAGGCGCTGAATTCTTCGGACAGGCCACAGCTTTCCAGCAGATTGGCCAGGGCCATGACGTACTCGTAAGCGGCTTGGGCACGCTCGGTCTGCACCTTGGCCATATTGGTTTCGGCATCGATCAGCTCAAGCGCCGTGCCCGTGCCTTCGCGCAAGGCGGCCGTGCGCAGGCGCAGCACCTCGGCGGCCAGCTCGGCCGATGTCTGCTGCCCCAGGAACTGGCGCCGCGCGTTCTCCAGGGCGCGCCAATTCTTCTCGACCAGCAGCGCGATGTCATTGCGTGCCTGGGCGTCGGTGCGTTCGGCCTGCTCGACCTGCTTGAGCGAGGCCGCGGCCAGGGTGTCGCGGTTCACGGCATCCCACAGTGTCCAGCGCACACCAATGCCGGCGACCCAGTCCGGGTTGTCGCTCTTGATCTGGTGCTGGCCGAAGGCAAAAACTTGCGGGCGCCGCATGGCTTCCTCGCCTTCGTGCAATTGCTCGGCCTGTGCCTTCTTGGCCGCCACCTTGTCGAGACCGGGGTGGAGCCGCAGTGCGGCATCGGTGAAATGCGGCAGCGGCTCCAGCGGCTGCGAGATGACAAACAACGGCGACAGTGCCTCGACCGGACCGGCCACCTTGATGGTGCGTGCCAGCGCGAGCATGGCCATGTCGGCATCGTCCTGTGCCTTCAAGGCATTGCGCTTGGCCTCCTCGTAGGCGCTCTGGGCCTGCAGCCGCTCGATGCGCGAGATCAGGCCCGCTGCCAGCAGGCGCTCAGCGGTGCTGTCGTGCCGCGCCACGTTGTCGCGTGCCGCCGCGCGCAGGCGGGCCGCGCGGACTGCGAGTTGGGCACCGAAGTAGCGCTGCGCCAGCAGCGTCGCGAGCTCGTGGCTGGTGCGCGCTGCGTCGGCCTGGGCTTCGTCGCCTTGGGCCTTGACGAAACCGCGCATGCTGTCGGCTGCGCCGCCAGCATAGATTGGCCAGATGGCGGATACCGAGGCGTTGGTGGCTGATTCGTGCCGGTTGTAGATGTATTGCGACGGCAGAGGCGAGACGCTGATCGGCACGTTTTTCAACGGCGCCGGCAGCGACTGTGTGGCCTGCGCAATGCCCTGGTTTACCGGGTCGAGGTTGATGTTCAGGTTGGCGTTGTAGACGTAGCTGGCGCCGGTGACGCTGACCACCGGACCGCCCAGGCCCTTGAGCCCCTCGCCTTGCAGGCGTTTGCTGTCGACGGCCGATTGCGCGGCGGCCAACTTGTCCGAGCCACTGAGCAGGCGTTGCCACGCTGATTCGAAGCTCAAGGGCTGAGCCTGCGAAGCGGCCGGATGGGCGAATGCCATGGCCAGGGCAACCCGAGCCAGCAAGTGCTTGTTTTTCTTTTTCATCTATGAGGGCGCAACGTGAACCCCCATTATGGAGAAAAGTGAAGGGGCGCAGAGTGCGTCCGGCCGGGACTCAGCGCTGCAGACGATAAGGTTCCTCGAAGGCGCGGAAGTCATGTTCGGCCCGCGCCTGCGCAAGCCAGGCTGCCACGCCGGGCAATGCCGCCACGCGATCGACGTAGGCGGCCACGGCCGGCGGCACGGGCAAGGCATAGGTCTTCAGACGCATGCCGACCGGTGCGAAGTAGGCGTCGGCAATCGTGAAGTCGCCGAACAGCAACGGCCCGCCGTGCTGTGCCAGCAGTTCTTCCCACATGCTCACCAGCCGGGCCACATCGGCACGCACGGCGGGCTGGTCGCGCCAGATCAGGGCGCCGACGTCGGGCAGTGAGGCTTCGATGTTCTGCGGGCAGTGGCTGCGCAGCGCGGTGAAGCCGGCGTGCATCTCGGCGCAGATGCTGCGCGCCCGCGCACGAGCCGCCGCGTCCTGCGGCCACAGGTGCAATTCGGGGAAACGCTCGGCCAGGTATTCCGCAATCGCCAGCGTGTCCCAGATGGCCAGCTCACCATCGATCAACAGCGGCACCTTGCCCGTCGGGGTGAGACCGCTGAGTGTCTGCTTGAACTGTGAGCCGGCATCGAAGGCGTCGAAGCGCACCAACACTTCCTCGAACGGGATCTCGGCCTGGCGCATCAGCACCCAGGGCCGCATGGACCAGGACGAGTAGTTCTTGTTGCCGATGAAGAGTTTCAGCATGGTCGCTCCTTGTCATTCAGAAATGTGGATCCGCTCGGCACCATCATGACGCAGCGGCGAGCTGGTGTAGCAGCGCATCGGTTTCGGGGTCGGACGGGTAAAACAGTTCCACGCTCAGTTCTGCCAGCGTGATATCGCGCGGGGTGCCAAACGACGACATGGTCGTGAAAAGCGAGAAGCATTGGCCATTGAGCTCGAGCAGGCAAGGGATCAGCAGGCGGGGTGCGCTGTTGGGCGCCTCGGCCGGGAGGCCCTGGATCGCGACGACATTCGGATAGCTGGCCAGTTCTTGGAGCAATGCCGCCATGTCCTCGTCGCGGGACTGCAGCACCAGTTTCTGCAGCTCGTGCATCAGATAGCCGCCCCATTCCGGGAAATTCCGGGTCAGGGCGGCAAATCCTTGCGGGTGCAGGCTGGCGCGAAACATGTTGACGTGCGGTTGCCGGAGGAACTCCGGGAGCAGTGCGATCAGGCGCTGGGCTGCGTCATTGGCCAGGACCACGTTCCAGCGGCCATCCAGCACCACGCCGGGGTAGGGGTCGTGCGCGCTCAGCAGCTTGCTGAGCGCTGCATGGATTTGCGCCATCTTGGCCGATGTCAGCGCCTGTTCCGAGAAACGCGGCGCATAGCCGGCGGCAAGCAGCCAGGTGTTTCGGGTGCGCAAAGGCACCTCCAACTGGGCGGCCAGGGCCAGCAGCACGTCGGCGCTTGGCCTGGCGCGCCCCGTCTCCACAAAACTCAGGTGTCTGGGGGAGATTCCTGCATCCAGCGCCAGATCCATCTGGCTGATGCGCCGGCCCAGTCGCCATGCCTTGACCAGGGAGCCGACCCCGGACCGGTTGTCTGTCGGGATTGGCTTGCTCGTGACCGTCATATTGCCTCCGCGGTGTGTTTCCAGATGGGCGCAGCACCACATTTTCAGGGCGCCGGCATAGGCACCATGCCCGAGGGGGTGCGTGGCGTCCATGACCTGTCAGGTAATCGACCCACGGCAGGAACTTCGAAAGACTGGCCTCCCTTGTCCAATTTTCAGGAGTTCACCATGTCTGCTGTTCAGCCCCCTCTGGCCGCGAACCCAACCTCTTTGCTCTCGCGCATCCTGCAACTCGATGCCCTGACCTGCCTCGCCATGGGGTTGCTGCTGGTCCTGGCCAAAGCGGCGCTTGAGCCGTTGCTGGGCTTGCCGTCCACCCTGTTGCTGGTCGCTGGCCTGTTGTTGTTTCCCTGCGCTGCCTTGATGTGGCTGACGGGGAACTCGGCCAAGCCAGCCACGCTGCTGGTCTGGGTCGTCGTGCTCGGTAATGTGGCGTGGGTGCTGGCGAGTCTGCTGGTGGCCTTCGTCTGGTTCACGCCCACCACCCTGGGCCAGATTTTTCTCGTCGTGCAGGCGCTGGCCGTTCTAGGCCTGGCGGAACTGGAATATGTGGGGCTGCGCCGCACGCTCCACCTGGCCTGAACGGCGGGGTAGCGGTCAACCCTGCCTGTCACGTCAGTGGCGCCAGTACTGGCCGCGCAGTGTTACGTAGCGGTCGTTCTGGCTCAGATAGCCGGGGGCGATGGCACCCAGGGCCGTGGGCGTGATGCCCAGCGCTGCCAGGCCGGGCAGCCGGCCGCTGGCGACGTTGTCGATGTGCATGGAGTCGAGGTTGTCGCGGCTCATCAGCGGCTGGCCCGGCAGCAATTCCATCAAGCCGGCCTGCAGCCGCCCCAGCGCCATGGGCAGCGGGATGACCGGGCGGGCGTGGCGCAGGCCGCTGTAGCGGCCCGCCAGCTGGACCAGTTGCTTGAGTGTGAAGATGTCCGGCCCGCAAGCCTCATAGGTCTGGCCGATGCTGGCCGGGTTTTGCAGGCAGTGCACGATGGCCTGCGCCACGTCTTCCACCCAGACCGGCTGGAAGCGTGCCTGCGCGCCGGCCAGTGGCATGACGGGCAACACGCGCTGCAGGCGGGCGAACAGGTTGAGGAACTGGTCGCCGGCACCGAAGATGACACTGGGGCGCAGCACCGTGAGCTGCAGGCCGTCAGCCGCAGCCGCCTGAAGGGCCGCTTCACCGCGGCTCTTGCTGCGCAGGTAAAGCGACGGTGCTGTCTCGGCGGCGTTGGGCTCGGCGCTCAGGGCGCTGACATGCAGCAGCCGCGGCACGCCATTCGCCAGGCAGGTGCGCGCCAGCTTGGTGGGTAGCTCGACATGGGTGCGTTCGAACGCTGCTGCCGTGCCATGCAGGATGGCCACCAGATTGACCACGGCGTCGTGGCCGCTGACCAGTTGCCTCAGTGTTGCCTCGTCATGCACGTCGACCGTGACCACCTCCAGCCGCGGCAGATGCTGCAGGTGTTGCGCCTGGTGGGGGCGCCGCGTCGGTACGGTGATGCGCCAGTCCAGCCGTGCCAGCTTTTCGCAGACATGGCGGCCGACGAAACCGGTGCCGCCGAGCAGCAGCACCTTCTTCATGGCAGGTCTTCGTAGGTGTCGCTCTTGCCAGGACGTTGCGGGCCGACCTGGCCCAGCCGGGCCTTGAGCGATTGCGGCCGGCCGGTGATGAGCGCGGCGTAGTTGGTGGTGTTGGACAGCACTTTCTTCACGTAGTCGCGCGTTTCGTTGAACGGCACGTTCTCGGCCCAGATGGCGGCTTCCAGCATCGGGTCGCCGTCCTGGCCGCGCCAGGCGCGTGAGCGGCTCGGGCCGGCGTTGTAGGCGGCAGCGGCCAGCGGCATGGAGCCGTCAAAGCTATCCAGCACCAGCTTGAGGTAGCCGGTGCCGATGGCGATGTTGGTGTCGCGGTCGGTAATCTGCTGCGGCTTGAAGTCGGTCAGGCCGATGCGCTTGGCGGTCCAGCGTGCCGTGGCCGGCATGACCTGCATCAGGCCGGAGGCACCGACGCTGGACTGCGCGTCCATGATGAAGCGGCTCTCCTGCCGGATCAGGCCGTAGACGTAGGCCGGGTCAAGGTCGATCTGCCCGGCGCGCTGCACCACGGCGTTCTTGAACGGCATCGGGAAGCGCTGCTCGAAGTCGATGACGGTCTTGGTGCGCTCGCTGGTGTTGATGCAGCGGTCCCACACCTGGTTGTCACAGGCCAGTTGGGCGGCAGCCAGCAGTTCGCGATCGGACAGGCCGCCGCGCTGGTGTGCGCCAACGCTGTAGTTCCACTCGCGCACGCCTTCGGCACGCAGCCCGGCCTGGATGGCGTAGAGCGCGCGGCGCAGACCGGGGTTGGCCTGCGCGGCTTCTTTTTCTGCCGCGGTCAGCGGTTCCGGCTTGGGCGGCACCGTGATCGGGCGTCCCAGTTCTTCCTGCGCCAACTGTTCGTAGAAGCCGCGCGGCGAGGCGATCGACTCGAACAGTGCGCGTGCCTGAGCCGGTGCGTCCGGTTTGCCGGCCAGCGCCAGCAGGGCGCGCCCGCGCCAGTAGACCCAGGCCGGGTCCTGGCGTTGTGCCTCCGGCATGGCCGCCGTGGCATTCAGTACTTCCTGCCAGGCACCGGCACGCAAGGCGGCGCGTACCTTCCAGGTCAGGTGGTCGCCGTTGAGGTGCTGGTCCTGCGCGTGGGAGAAATAGTTGATGGCGCCCTCGGTCAGGCGGCGTGCGGCGCGTTTGCCGATCACGCCCCAGACCCAGCTGCGTTCTTCCTGCGTGAGCTGGGTGCGCCAGCGCACCTTGTTCATTTCGTCCATGGCCGCGGTGGTGTCGGTGCTGGCCAGCCGCACCAGTGCCAGCGTCACCAGTTCCTTGGTGCGCGGACGCAGGGCGGTGATCTTGTCATCCAGGAAGCGCACCGGGTTGGCGTAGACAGCGTTGACGCTGTCCACCCAGTCCGGGTTCAGCAGGCCCACCGCCTGTGCGGCGATACGGGGACGCTCGTTTTCGAAGCCCAGGCGGGCGCGCAGCCAAGCTGTGTGGGCTTTCAGCTTGCCGGTCTCCAGTTGCTGGTCGGCGGCGGCAGCGCAGCCTTCATCGGCTTCCTTCTGCGCCAGCCACAGGTCCTGCACCTGGGCGGCCACGTCGGCACCGCTGTTCTGGGCCTCATTCAGCAGCGCATAACAACGTACGGAGCGGTCGTCGTTCATGCGGAACTTGGGGTATTCGGCGGAGAAGGTGGCCCAGTCGCGCCGTTTGCCCAGCAGCAACAGCCAGTCGTTGCGCAGGCGGTCCTCCTGGTAAGTGCCGGCGTAACGGCTCAGGAAGGTCCGGATTTCCGTCGGGCCGGCCTCGTCAAGCCGCGCGGCCAACTCCCAATAAGCGCCCCAGGGTTCCAGCACATGGCCTTGCACCTGCGGCAGCAGCGCAGACAGGCGTTTGCGGTCGCCCTTCTTGAAGGCCTGGTTCATGTCCAGGATGACGGCATCGTCTGCGGTTTGCGGGCGGGGTTTGACTTTGGAGGCGGCAACGGCGCTGGCGTGTGGCAACATCAGACCCGCCACCAAGGCGATCGATGTCAGAATGGCTTGAAACTGCATGTGGGAATTATGGACACATCTGAGGAAAAAAGGGCGCAGGAAAAGAAGGCGCTGCGCCAGCAACTCATCTCTCAACGCCTGAACCTGCCCGATCGCCTACAACGCGCGACCCTGTTGCAGCAAGTCATGCGCATCTGGCTGGTGGGGCGCCCGGATGCGGTGATCGGTGCCTACTGGCCGATCAAGGGTGAGTTCGACCCCTTGCCGGCCCTGCACCGATGGAAGGAGGACGGCGAACTGATCGACCAGCCGCAGCCGCGGCGCATCGGCCTGCCGGTGATCGACAAGGTGCACAAAACCCTGACTTTCCACGCCTGGTACCCCGGCTGCCCGATGGAGGAAGATGCCTACGGCATTCCGAAGCCGAAAGACACCGAGCTGATTGTGCCCACTCTGCTGTTCGTGCCCTGCGTCGGCTATGGCCCCGGCGGCTATCGCCTGGGCTACGGCGGCGGCTTCTATGACCGCACGCTGGCGGCGTTGCAGCCCAAGCCCTTTACCGTGGGGCTGGGCTTCACCCAGGGCTTCCTGTCGGACTTCGAGCCTGAGCCGCACGATGTGCCGCTGGACGCCATCCTGAACGACAACGGCGTGGTCTGGCCGGTCTAGCTGCTGCACTTTATTCCTGTCATGGCTCGACCCAAATCCGCTTCCCACGAGCTCAAACGCGACGAAATCCTCGACATCGCGGCGCAGTGCTTTGCCGACAAGAGCTACCCCGCCGCCAGCATGAACGACATCTCCACGGCCTGCGGCACCTCCAAGGCGCGGCTGTACCACTACTACGACAGCAAGGAGTCCATCCTGTTCGACCTGCTGGACCGTTATACCCAGCAGCTGCTGGCCCTCGTCGGCCAGGTGCAGGCCACGGCGCAGCGGCGCAACCTGGATGACCGCGCCGCGCTGCATGAGCTGGTGCGCTGCTTCTTGCAAGAGTACGAAACCTCGGCCACACGCCATGTGGCATTGCTGCATGACACCAAGTTTCTGGGTGAGGTGCAGCGGGAGCAGATCTTCAACCGCCAGCGTGATGTGGTGGCCGCCGTCACGCACATGCTCAAGCGCGCCTACCCGGGGCGGCTGAACGCGCGCAACCAGACCGCCATCACCATGATGCTGTTCGGCATGATCAACTGGACCTTCACCTGGCTGCGCCCGGGTGGCCCCCTGAGCTACGCCGCCTTTGCCGACGAGGTGGTGGCCATGCTGGAGCGTGGTCTGACCAAGTGAGGGTGTGCCCGGCAACCGGGGTTTTTCGGTTTCACCATCCGTAATGCGTTACGCTTAAATAAAATCGGGGCCGTACCCCGATGTACCCTGATCCAGACCCTACCGGAGACACCATGAGCAAAGCCTTTGCCTCGCAAGCCGACCTGACCGACAAGAAAATCACCTTCGAGCAACTCAGCAAACACTGCTGGGCCTACACCACCGAGGGCGACCCGAACTCAGGCGTCATCATCGGCGACAACTGCATCCTGGTCAGCGATGCCACCGCCACACCGGCCATGGCGCGCGACCTCATCAAGAAGATCCGCACCATCAGCGACAAGCCGATCAAGTACGTGCTGCTGACGCACTACCACGCGGTGCGCGTGCTCGGCGCCAGCGCTTTCGTGGCCGAGGGTGCGACCGAGATCATTGCCAGCCAGGGCACGCTGGAGCTGATCCGCGAGCGTGGCGCGCAGGACATGAAAAGCGAGATGGAGCGTTTCCCGCGCCTGTTCCGCAACGCCGAAACCGTGTCCGGCCTGACCTGGCCGAGCATGGTGATCGGCGGCGGCAACCCGGTCAAAGGTGAAGTGCCAGGCAAGCTCAGCATCAATCTGGGTGGCGTGGTGGTGCAGATCTGGAGCCCCGGCCCCGGCCACACGCGCGGCGACACCATCGCCTGGGTGGAGGAAGAGAAGGTGCTGTATTCGGGCGACCTGGTGGAGTTCGAGGCCGGCGTCTACACCGGCGATGCGCAGCTCGAAGAGTGGCCGGCCACGTTGGAGGCGCTGCGCGCCCTCAAGGCCGAGGCCATCGTGCCGGGTCGCGGCGAGGCCATGAAGGGCAACGCCAACGTCAACAAGGCGCTGGATTACACCAAGCGCTGGGTCGAGATGCTGTACACGGCGGGCAAGGAAGCCGTGGCGCAGAAGATGGATCTGAAAGCCGCCATGGCGCACACGCGCAAGAGCATGGACCCGGTGTTCGGCAAAGTCTTCATCTATGAGCACTGCCTGCCTTTCGACGTAACCCGTGCCTATGACGAGGCCAGCGGCATCAAGAACCCGCGCATCTGGACTGCCGAGCGCGACAAGGCCATGTGGGCGGCGCTGCAGGGTTGAGCGCCTGTTGCCGATCTGCCGGGGCCTGCAATGCAGGCCCCTTATTTGGCGCTGATCAGGGCCCGCGCATCGGCCTCGTAGTCCTGCAGTGTTTCCTGCAGCTGGCGTCGCTGCGTTGCACTGGTGCTGTTGTGTAGCGCGGCAATGTTGGTGCAACTCTCGACGACCAGGCGTTCGAACTGGGTTTGGTAGGCCGCATCGGGCGAATTCAGGTTGCGTTGCAGCAACGCCAGAATCTCAGCTTTGACGTGGGCCGGGCGGTCACTGTTGCCGTGTTCCCGCAAGACCTGCAGCATGTCCTGCTGGCGACGCAGCCGTTCACGCCAGGCGAGTCGCGCGTCGAAGGTGGGGCTGGCTACGCTCTGGCGAAGGATGGCCAGTTGCGTTTCTTCCAGCCGGCCATAAAAGCTCTGCGCCCGCTCCACGGCTTTCTTCAACCGACGTGCTGAAAGTTCGGCCGGTGTGCCGTCCAGCCACTCTTCGCGCCAGGTCCGGTTGTGCTTGTCGAACTGCAGTGCCAGGTGGCGCAGTTGCTCCGGCGTAAGCGTCGGCACCACGCGGCTCATGCCCTCGGCAGCCTGCTCGCCCAGGCTTTGAACGCGCGTGCGTATTTGGTCGCTGAACTCGCACACCTGCTGCGGTGTGACTGGCCCGCTGGCCACGCGCTGTATCTGGCGCAACAGGTCGGCGTAGGCCGGCAGCTCGGTCTTGCGGTGCCAGGCCTGCAGCGCGCTCAGGCTGTCGCGTACCTGCACCGCCTGGGCATCGTTGAAGTCGATGTAGCTGTCCAGCCACCAGTAGACCAGCGAGGGGGCGTTGTTGTAGCCAATTCGGACGGCGCTGCAGCCACCCAGAAAAACCAGCAGCAGCGCGCCGATAATGCGGGGCAGGAGCGCCGGCAGGCGTCTGGAATTCAACTTGACGGAAGCAAACGAGAAAAACATGGTTCAGTCCCAACAGGCAGTGGATGTGGTCATCATGGCCGCCGGCAAGGGCACCCGCATGAAAAGCAAACTGCCCAAAGTGTTGCACCGTTTGGCCGGGCGTGCACTGCTGCAGCATGTGGTGGACACCGCGGCCGGCCTGAATGCGCGCCGCGTGGTGGTGATCACCGGTCACGGCGCTATGGAAGTTGAAGCGGGTCTCGCACAGCCAGCAAGGGCTGGAGCCGGATTTGGCATGGAATTCGTGCGGCAGGAGCCGCAGCTTGGCACCGGCCATGCGGTGCAGCAGGCAGTACCCGCGCTGCCGGACGACGGCGTGGTGGTGGTGCTGTCGGCCGACGTGCCGTTGACGCAGGTTGACACATTGCAAGCGCTGATCAGTGCGTGCGACGGGAACAAGCTGGCGCTGCTGACGATCGAGTTTGCCGACCCCACAGGGTATGGCCGCATCGAACGCACCGGTTCGGGGGCCGTGCAGGCCATCGTCGAGCACAAGGACGCCAGTGACGCGCAGCGCCAGATCAGGGAAATCTACAGCGGCATCATGGCTGTGCCAGCCAAGCTGCTCAAGCCCTGGCTGGCCAAACTGGACAACAAGAATGCACAAGGTGAGTACTACCTGACCGACGTGGTGAAGTTCGCCGTGGCGGACGGCGTGCCGGTGGTGGCGCACAAGATCAGTGATGCGTTGCAGGTGGCTGGGATCAACAGCCCGGTGCAACTGGCCGAGCTGGAGCGCGCCCATCAATTGCGCCAGGCCAAGGCCTTCATGGAGCAGGGCGTGCGGCTGGCTGACCCGGCACGCTTCGATGTGCGCGGCGAACTGCAGTGCGCGCAGGACGTGGAGATTGACGTCAACTGCATCTTCTCCGGTCGCGTCCAGTTGGGCGAAGGCGTGCGCATCGGCGCCAACTGCGTCATCAGCAATGCCCGCATCGGCGCCGGTGCCGTGATCCACCCCTACACCCATATCGAGGGTGGTCACAGCGACAAGGACGGGGTCGAGGTCGGCCCCGGTGCGCTGGTGGGCCCCTTTGCCCGCCTGCGTCCTGGTGCCAAGCTGGGCCAGGAGGTGCACATCGGCAACTTCGTCGAGGTCAAAAATGCCACCATGGCCGCCGGTGCCAAGGCCAACCACCTGGCCTATGTGGGTGATGCCAGCCTGGGCGAGCGCGTCAACTACGGCGCGGGCAGCATTACCGCCAACTATGACGGCGCCAACAAGCACCAGACCGTGATCGAGGCTGATGTGCACATCGGCAGCAACTGCGTGCTGGTGGCGCCGGTGACCATCGGCGCCGGCGGCACGGTGGGTGGTGGCTCCACCATCACCAAGGACACTGCGCCCGGTGCGTTGACCGTGGCGCGCGCCAAGCAGGTGAGCGTGGCCAACTGGACGCGGCCCGTGAAAAAGAAAAAGTGAGTCCCCGGACATGAGTGCGCCACCCTCTCCCCAGGAGCAAGAGCTGAGCCGGCTGCGCGCCGAGTTGCAGGCGGCGCGTGATGCATTGGGTGACTTCGCTTATGTGGTGTCGCACGACCTGCGCGCCAACCTGCGCCACATCAGCGCCTATGCCGGCCTGGTGCGGGAGGAGCTGGGTGACTCGACGCCGGCCGACGTTGTGAGCTACCTCGATACCGTGACCAACGCCGCCAAGCTGATGGGGCGACAGATTGACGGGCTCATGGCCTGGTCCCAGTTGGATCGGGCTGAACTGGACGCCACGACGCTGGATGTGCAGGCGCTGGTCGTTGAGGCGCGCCACGTGCTGGCGGCCGAGGCGGCTGGCCGGCAGATTGACTGGCAGGTGGCGGCCGATCTGCCACGGCTGCGAGGCGATGCGGTTCTGCTGCGTCAGCTCTTTGCGCACCTGCTGTCCAATGCACTCAAGTTCACACGCCCGCGCGCACCGGCGGTGATCAGCATTGGCTGGCAACCAGCGGACGAAGATGGGTTATGCCTGCTGTTCGTGCGCGACAACGGCGTGGGCTTCAACCCGCAACAGCAGGGCAAGCTGTTCCACGTCTTTCAGCGCCTGCACAGCGCCAGCGAATTCGAAGGCCAGGGCCTGGGGCTGGCGCTGGCGCGCAAGATTGTTGAGCGCCATGGCGGCAGCATCCGCGCCGAGGGCGCGCCGGATGCCGGTTGCTGTATCCGCTTCACACTGCCGCTGGCGGCGTGAACGGCCCGCTCAGGGCATGTTCTTCGGCAGTGGCACCTGCGTGCCGAACTTGCTGCGTTTCACGCTGAAGAAGGCTTTGACATTGCGCACATTGGCATCGCTGGTGAACAGTCGCTGGGCCAGGTCCAGGTAGTCCGGCATGTCGCGTGCGTGCACCACTAACACGAAGTCCGGCCCGGGGGAGACGCGGTAGCACTGCTGCACGGCATCGTCCGCGGCCACGCGCTGCTCAAAGGCCTCGAGCGCTTCCGCGCCCTGGCGGTCGAGCGTGATCTCCACAATGGCTTGCAAGCCGTGGCCAATCAAAGAGGCCAGCCGGTCGCCGCTCAGCACCGCCACCTGTTTTTCAATCAGACCGACATCTGCCAGGCGCTTGACGCGGCGCAGGCAGGTGGGTGGCGAAATGTGCACCCGTGCCGCCAGGGCCTGGTTGCTCTGGCCGGCGTCGCGCTGCAGGGCGTCCAGCAACAAGAGGTCGGTTCCGTCGATGGTGATTTGTTCCATAAATATCTATTTATTGGAATATTTTCAATATAAATCCAATTTATGAAATTAAAGTTCAAAAATCAATAAAAATCAATCAGAAATTTTGACTTAAGCGCTCTACCATCGGCCATCCATTTGAGGAGATATCAAGCATGTGTGGCATCGTCGGCGCCGTTTCCAACCGCAACATCGTTCCCGTGCTGGTGCAGGGCCTGCAACGGCTGGAGTACCGCGGGTATGACTCCTGCGGCGTCGCCGTGCATGCCGATGGCGGCTTGAAGCGCGCGCGCAGCACCTCACGCGTGGCCGAACTGGCCGAACAGGTGGCGAAGGCGCCACTGGAAGGCTTCATCGGCATTGCGCACACACGCTGGGCTACGCACGGCGCACCGGCGGTGCACAACGCACACCCGCACTTCAGCCATGGCCCCGGGGCCGACGCGGCGCAGCGCCCAGGCCGTGTGGCGCTGGTGCACAACGGCATCATTGAAAACCACGACGAACTGCGCGCGGCACTCCAGAAGCGCGGTTATGTGTTCGACAGCCAGACCGATACCGAGGTCATCGCCCATTTGGTCGATTCACTGTACGACGGTGATCTGTTCGAGACGGTGAAGGCCGTCGTGAAACAGTTGCACGGCGCTTATGCGATTGCTGTTTTCCACAAGGATGAACCGCAGCGCGTGATCGGCGCGCGCGCCGGCTCGCCGTTGATCCTGGGCGTGGGCCAGGACGGGGTCAGCAACTACCTGGCGAGCGATGCCATGGCGCTGGCGGGCGTCACCGACCAGATCGTCTACCTAGAAGAGGGCGACGTGGTTGATGTCCAGCTCGGCAAGTACTGGGTGGTGGACCGCAACCACAAGCCGGTGCAGCGCGAGGTCAAGACCGTGCAGGCGCACAGCGGTGCCGCCGAACTCGGGCCCTACCGCCACTACATGCAAAAGGAAATCTTCGAGCAGCCGCGCGCCATTGCCGACACGCTCGAAGGCGTGGAAGGCATCGTGCCGGAGCTGTTCGGTGACGGCGCCTACCGCGTGTTCAAAGACATCGACAACGTGCTCATCCTGGCCTGCGGCACCAGCTACTACAGCGGCTGCGCCGCCAAGTACTGGCTGGAAAGCATGGCCAAGATTCCGACCCAGGTGGAGGTGGCCAGCGAATACCGTTACCGAGACTCCGTGCCCAACCCGCGCACGCTGGTGATCACCATCAGCCAGTCGGGCGAGACCGCCGACACGCTGGCTGCGCTGCGCCATGCGCAATCTCTAGGAATGCAGCAGACGTTGACCATCTGCAATGTGGCGACTTCCGCGATGGTGCGCGAATGCAAGCTGTCCTACATCACGCGTGCCGGCGTCGAGATTGGCGTGGCTTCCACCAAGGCTTTCACCACGCAGCTAGCTGGCCTGTTCCTGCTCACGCTGGCGCTGGCCCAGGTGCGCGGCCACTTGAGCGAGGAAGAGGAAGCGCAACACCTGAAGGCCATGCGCCACCTGCCCGTTGCTTTGCAGGCAGTGCTGGCGCTGGAGCCTCAGATCATCAGCTGGGCGGAGGACTTTGCCCGCATGGAAAATGCGCTCTTCCTCGGCCGCGGTCTGCACTACCCGATTGCGCTGGAAGGTGCACTCAAGCTGAAAGAAATCAGCTACATCCACGCCGAGGCCTACCCGGCCGGCGAGCTCAAGCACGGCCCGCTGGCGCTGGTCACCAGCGAGATGCCGGTCGTGACGGTGGCACCCAATGATGCGCTGCTGGAAAAGCTCAAGAGCAATCTGCACGAGGTGCGCGCCCGTGGCGGTGTGCTCTACGTGCTAGCCGACAGCGACACGCACATCGAAAGCAGCGAAGGCCTGCACGTCATCCGCATGCCGGAGCATTACGGCGCTTTGTCGCCGCTGCTGCACGTGGTGCCGCTGCAGCTGCTGGCGTATCACACAGCTTGCGCACGAGGGACGGATGTGGATAAGCCTAGAAACCTAGCCAAGAGCGTGACTGTTGAATGACGGTCAAGAGGATGCTCAAAGCGTGAGTTCCGTGGTCTGCAAAATCTGCTCCTTGAGCCAGTTGAACGCAGCATCAGCTTCGCTGCGTTTGTGCCAACAGAGGTAGAGCCGGTAGTTGGGTAGTTCAAACGGCAACCGTCCGCTCGCGAGGACACCCGCGTAGCGTTTGGCGACCCGTTGTGGGAAGACCGCTATCAGGTCCGTTCTGTCCAACAGGTCTGCCATCTGGCTGAAGGACGTCACTGTGACTTGCACATGACGGCGCCGGCCCAGCCGGGTCAACGTGCCATCGATCGTGTCTTCCAGAACGGACCGTGTCTGTCCAAGTGCGACGTGAGGGTAGGAACAAAAGCTGTCCAAGTTCACGTCAGCGGCAAACAACGGATGACCTTCACGGGCCACGCAGATGTAGGCGTCTTCTCCCAACAGCTGCGACTGAACGCCAGTGACCTGAGTCATCTTAGGTATCAATGCCAAGTCGATATTGCCTTTGGCCAAGTCTTCTGCGTACCGGTTGTAATTAGGCAAGGACCATGACACTTTGATGGACGACCCCAGTGCTGTCAAGTTGCGGCTCAGAGTGGGCAACAGTGTGCGGCAGGTGTGGTCGCTTCCCGCGATGCGCAAGATCCGGTCAGACGTGGCCGGGCTGAACACCTGGTTCAGCGTGACTAAGCGTTGCAGCTCCTCCAGCACTTTTTCCACCTGTGGCGCGAGGGCCAACGCTTTGTTCGTGGGTACGACCCCGTTTTTCGACCTGGTAAACAACTCGTCATCAAACACCAGCCGTAGCCGCTTTAGGCATGCGCTGACAGCTGGTTGGCTTAGAAACAACCTGGCTGCGGCCTTGGATACGCTTCCCTCCCGTAGCAAGGCGTCAAAGGTTCTGAGCATGATTACGTCCACACCGCGGATGAGGGTGTAGGTCTTGTTTTCCATCGCGGGTCCTGTACGGAAGTTTTGAGACAACAGGCTATTGTTGATTAGGCAAGACAGTGATCCTCCCAATCGTATGTGAATCCTGAATATCAGTTGTTTGGATATTCCATATCCACAAATGTGTTTTGACTCACCGCGCCATCCTAGCTATGGTTGCGCCTTTCGAATCGTTGATCTAAGTCAAAACAACAAGGAGACACCATGAAACGACGTTATCTGTTGGGGGCCGCAATGACCTCGCCCCTCATGGGCACAGCGATTGCCCAGACCCCTGCATTCCCCAGCCGGGCTATTCGCATCGTGCCCTTTGGGCAGGCAGGTGGGCCGCTGGACGTACTTGCCCGGCTGTTTGGGGAAAAAATGACCAAAAGTTGGGGGCAGCCAGTGGTGGTTGAAACCAAGCCTGGCGCAGGTGGCTTGCTGGCGGCAGATTTTGTGGCCAAGGCGCCAGCAGATGGTCACACCCTGTTGTTCACCCTTACCAACACCCAGTTGGTGCTGCCCTTCCTGCAGAAAGTGCCATACGACCCGATCAAGGATTTCCAGCCCCTGACGCCAGTGGGTGTGGGAGGTCCGGTGTTGATGGTACGTGCTGACACACCTGTCAACAACATGGCAGAGTTTGTAGCCTGGACCAAGTCCAAAGGCCGGGTGACCTGTGGTACGTGGGGCCAAGGCACCGCTGCACACCTGTATACCGAACTCCTCAAGAGCCAAGTGGGTGCCCCCATGGAGCATGTCGCTTACAAAGGGCAAGGCCCTGCTCACATTGACTTGTTGAGCGGTGTTCTTGATTCTGCTTGGGCAAATCCGGCCACAGCGAAGGTTTTTCTGGATTCGGGGAAAGTTCGCGTCTTGGGGATTGCCGGCACACAACGTGTCAGTGTGTTGCCCAGCGTACCTACGTTTCCAGAGCAGGGGCTGAAAAGTGGATTTGCCACCGATAGCTGGTTTGGTTTTTTGGCACCTGCCAAGACACCGCGACCTGTGGTGGACAAGATCGTGGAGAACCTTCGTCAGTCCATCCAGTCCCCAGACGTGCGCGCCAAGTTGGTGGAGTTCGGCCTTGAGCCAGTGTTCCAGTCGCCGGACGAATTTGCCAAAGACCAGATCCGCGACCTGCCACGGTGGGAAGCCTTGATCCGTGCAGCGGGTCTGAAGGCCAGCTAAGGCCAGTAGTTATTGAGTTCGTTGGAGGTTACAGAAATGAATGCACGTGTGATTCCCATTGTCCCCGACCAAGGTACGGCGTATGGCCGGCCTGAACCGACGTACAAGCGCGAGTTGACCGAGGTCGGACCCGGTACCCCGATGGGGGAACTGTTACGGCGTTATTGGCACCCGGTAGGTTTGGAGGGGGACGCCTCAGATACGCCTCGCCGTGTGCGGGTCCTGGGTGAAGATCTGATTCTGTTTCGTGACAAGGCAGGACGCCCTGGCTTGCTGTACCCCCACTGCGCGCACCGAGGTACCTCTTTGTATTACGGCAAGGTGGAAGAAGAGGGGATACGCTGTTGTTACCACGGATGGATGTTCAACGTGCAAGGCAAATGTGTGGAACAGCCTTGCGAGCCGGAGGGCGGGCGCGCCAAAGACAAGGTTCGCCAACCGTGGTACCCAGTGGAAGAGCGCTATGGCCTCATCTGGGCCTATATGGGACCTCCGGACAAAAAACCGGTGCTGCCGCGTTATGACGCCTTGGAGCGGTTGGATGAGGGGGAGTTTCTCGAGGCCAACGACCGTAGCATCGGAGGTGGTGGCCCTCAGATTATTCAATGCAACTGGTTGCAGCACTACGAGAATCTAGTGGACCCGTTTCATGTGGTCGTGTTGCACTCCACGTTCAGTGGCACGCAGTTCATCGAGCAAATGGCTTTGATGCCCAAGGTGACATGGGATACCGTCGAACTGGGCGTTCGGACTACATCGGTTCGGGATCTGGGCGACGGGAAGGTCTTTCATCGCATCAGTCAGGCTGCCATACCAACGCTTCGTGTGATTCCCAGTCCCAAGGTGGGAAAGTTTGGACGGGTGGAATCGATAGGTTGGATCTTGCCCATTGATGACCACAGCTTCAGGATCTACGTGGTGGGTCGGGTTAAAGAAGCGGGTGAGCTGTCGAAAATGCGTTCGCGCCAGAACGGCAAATTGTGGGAAGAGCTGACCGAGGAAGAACACCGTGCCGCCCCGGGGGACTATGAAGCCATGGTCAGTCAGGGCGTGGTGGCCAAGCACTCGGAGGAGCACTTGGCCATGTCCGATCGGGGTATCGTGATGTTGCGGCGTTTCCTGAAAAATCAGTTGGATGCCGTGGCCCGTGGTGAAGACCCAGTTGGCGTGAGCTTTGATCCCGAAGCACCGTTGGTGCACTTTGATGCTGGCAACTTCTTGATCGAGTGAGATGCCATTGGTAACCGAAGTGAAGGTGGTTCGCAAGCAAGTGCTGGCCACAAATACGGCCTTGTTTGAATTGGCCCCTGGACCCTGCAATAGGCTCCCCACCTTCACTGCAGGGGCTCATATCGATGTCTGGACGCCCGCTGGGCATGTTCGACAGTATTCCTTGTGCGGCCCATTGTCGAGCCAGGGTACGTACCAGGTCGCCGTTCGGCGGGAGATGAATGGTCGTGGTGGATCGGTGTCAATGTACGAAGGTGTGTCCGAAGGCGACGTGTTGCAGATCTCCGAGCCCAAGAACCGCTTTCCTCTTAACGAGGATACTGCGTTCAGTGTCTTGTTTGCCGCCGGCATCGGTATCACGCCCATTGTGGTGATGGCAGAGAGACTGCACGATTTGGGCAAGCGGTTTGTGTTGCACTACTGTTCACGCGAACCGGCAGATGCCGCTTTCATGGACCGCCTGGCAAACAGCGCGTATGTGGACCAGGTGAAGTTTCATTTCACGCATGGAGATTCACGACGCCGGCTCAACATGCTAGGTGTCTTGGAGCAGGAGGTCGCGCACCCCTTGGATGTGTACGCTTGTGGACCAGGGCCTTTTATCCAGGCGGCTAAGGCTGCTGCTATGGCGGTGGGCATCCCCGACGAACGGTTCCATTCTGAACATTTCGGGGCTGTATCGCATCCGGCTGGCACTGACCAAGGGTTTGAGGTGTATCTGGACCGCTCACAGCGCTCTGTTTGGGTGCCTGCTGACCAAGCCATCACGCAAGTGCTCAAGGCAAGTGGTGTGGCCGTGGAAACATCCTGTGAACAGGGCGTTTGTGGGGCATGCCTCACGACTGTTCTGGCGGGCACCGTTGACCACAGAGATCTGTACCTAACGCCTGCTGAGCAGGCGGCGGGCACCTGTATGCTGCCTTGCTGCTCTAGGGCGAAGTCGGATCGTCTGGTGCTTGATTTGTGACTGAATTTACGGCAACTTGGGCAACAACGTGGCACTGCGTTTCGTACGGCCCCCAGCAAATTTGTTCCATTTGAGCCCCCAGTTCTGCGCAGGTGTCCTCAATCTGCGGGGACATGTGCGGGGACCAGGGCTGGCCCACTCGTCCGTCACTGTCACCGTCTTCGTTGTTGGTCTTTTCTAATGCACCTAGCGCATGTCTACGTGTGACTAGCACCAACGCTAGCCGGCCAACGTACAAAGGTGAAGCGCAAGTGGTTCCTGCGGTGTTGCTGTCTTAGAGGCATAGGTTGGCGTCCATGGAGCCTGCAATAGCCCTCCCAATCCCTTACGGATTCCAAGAACTCAAGCCCTTGTCGATTTACGCCTCACTTCTGCCTAAGGCTGAAGAAATTTTCTGGGCGGCATCGATCAACAATGGCGCAAATTCTTGTATCCGCGCTGGAGTCAATCGAGCGGATGGTCCAAACACACCAATCGAACCCGCGATGCGGCTACCGCCATCAAAGAAAGGCACCGCAACGGCGACTGCACCCTGAATCAACTCATCGCTACTTGTTGCATATCCATTGGCGCGGACTAATTCCAGTTCTTTTCGCAGGCGCTGCGAGTGAAGACCTGTCTCTTGGCAGTATTCCTCGAACTGCGAGTCAGGTAGATGCATCCATGCTAGCAACGCTCTGCCAGTGGCGCCTCGCATGATGTGCTCGCTGTAACCAACTCCTCGTTTGAAGCTCAAAGGCTGCGTGCTGGGAATCTCTGCGACGCAGGTACGAGTAGTCCCGGCTGGGGTAAATACGGCCACAGTCTCCCTAGTCTTCGCTGCGATCTCATCCATGAATGGCTTTGCAACTCGCGCGACGTCAAGGTTCAATGCCCATGCCCACGAGAGCTGTCCGATCGATGGACCTAGGCGGAACTTCTGTGGTTCTCCCTCTGAGGTTACGAACCCGCACTCTTGAAGCGTGTAGATGAGCCTGTAGAGAGTTGGGCGACTCAGATTCACACGTGCAAGTAACTCCGTCACTGTGAGTTCGCGGTCTCCCTTCGCAAAAGCCAAAAGGATTTCTAGGGCACGAACGACCGCCCTTACGCCTTCAGCGCCTTGTTTTTCATTTTCCATAGGAAGTGCTGATTAGTTTCAGTTAATTGATGACTTTAAGTAAGGGTTGATGCGGGTTATTACTAATATATAAACGATTGATCCAAGTCATAATAATCATCAAATGGATTCTATTTTCACCAGACGGACAAGTCAAGGCAAGTAAGCCAAACAAGGAGAAAACTTTGAAAACGCAAATGACGCAAACAAATTGGGTTAAGTGGTTGAAATTGTCGGCTTGGGCTGGGCTAGCGACAGTCAGCAATTTTGTGTCAGTGGGTGCTCACGCTCAGGCTGTATACCCGGATAAGCCGGTAAAGATCATTGTCGGATTCGCTCCCGGCGGTACCAATGACATTGTTGCGCGCACCATAGCCATAAAGCTTCAAGACAAGTTGAAGCAGCCGTTTGTTGTGGAGAACAAGCCGGGTGCCAGTTCTGCGGTCGGGACAGACTTCGTGGCGAAGGCGAAGGCTGACGGTTACACATTGCTTGTTTCATCAAGTGGCGGTCTCACGGTGAACCCAGTGTTGATGCCCGGGCTGGCCTACAACCCAGGAAAGGACTTTGACCCGATCGCACTGCTCGGCACATTCCCGCTGGTGGTGACGGTGAACGCGTCACAGCCTTTCAACGATCTGGCAGGCCTGGTCGCTCTGTCCAAAAAGACCAAAGGTGAGCTTGATCACGGGGTCGCTAGCACGTCCTTTCAGTTGGTTGCAGAACTCCTGGCTGGAGCAACAGGGGTGAAGATGAACCACGTGAACTACCGTGGCTCAGGTCCGACAGTTGCCGCGTTGCTTGGAGGAGAGATCCAAGTGGCATTGCTTGACAGTGCCGCAGTGATGACGCAGGTCAAAGCTGGGCGCCTGAAAGCCCTGGCTGTCACGACGGCCGCTCGGTCCAGCGCTTTCCCAGAGATTCCAACAGTGGGTGATTCTGGCTACAAAGGTTACGACGCACCGATCTGGACCGCGTTCATGGCACCGCGAGGAACCCCCGAGCCCGTGCTGGCAAAGCTGCGAGTGGCAATGGCCGAGATCCTGAAGGACAAGGACATGATCGAGAAGCTGAAAGCACTCGGTATGGACCCAGGTAATACCGATGGCTCAGCACTGATGCGCCGTATTGACTCTGACATCAAGCGTTGGTCGGAGATTGCCAAGCGGGCCAACATCAAAGCCGACTAGTGGCTCGTCATCGAAGGAACATGCAATGACAATGCACCCTGTCACGCTGCTCTTCGCCGATGGCGTAAGTCGAACTGCAGAAGCTGCAGAGGGACAAAAGCTCTTGGCGGTAGCGGAATCTCTGGGAATGAACCTGTTGACCGACTGCTCCAACGGGCAATGCGGTACGTGTGTCGCGAAATGTGTTTCGGGAAGTGTTGAGTTAGACGAGTATGACTCGAGTGTCTTGCCGGATGACGAAAAAGAAGACGGAGGAATTCTGTGCTGTGTCGCCAGGGTTCGTGGCCCATCCGTCATCGAAATGCCCTATGACGCATCAGAGGCTAGTGGTGAGGAGGCACCTGGTCAGGCTGGAACTGTCGTCGAAGTCCAGAAGATTGCCGAGGAAATTGTGCGTCTCTTGGTCGATGTGGCGACGCCGGTCAATTTCTTGCCTGGCCAGTACGTACGACTGCAGCCTGAAGGTCTCAAAGAGCCGCGTTCATATTCCATGGCGAATGAATCGGGGGCTACGCGTCTAGTCTTCTATGTCCGAATCGTGCCGGACGGCGAATTCTCAACATGGCTCCTTGACGAAGCTAGGCCAGGAATGCCGATTGAAGTCAGTGCACCACGAGGAAGCTTCTTCCTCAGAGAAACCGAACGTCCGCGACTCTTGATCGCTGGTGGGACTGGATTAGCCCCCTTCTTGGCGATGCTCAGGAAGATCGCCAATGGGGTCCAACCTGAAGTGGCAGCAGCTGAGACCCGACTATTGATCGGAGCTCGGACGGGTAGACATTTGTTCGCACTGGAAGAGCTAAAGGATCTCCAGGCTCGAATTCCGAACCTTCATATAGAAATTGCAGCGGAAACAGATGTCCCAGACGGTTGCGCCAAAGGCTATCCAACAGATCTGATCGGGACGGGTCGAATGAGTCCGGATACGCAGATTTATCTATGTGGTCCGCCGCCGATGGTTGATGCAGCACGAGCCGCAAGCATCAAAGCCGGGGCGAAGAAAAGCGAGATCCTCTGCGAACGATTTGCCTAACCCAACAAACCACCCAAGACAACATGAATTACTCAAAAATGATCGATAACGAGCGCGGCCTGATCAGTCGTGAAATCTTCTCTGACAAGGACATCTTCGAAGAAGAACTCGAACGAGTCTTTACTCGCGCTTGGCTATTTGTTGGCCATGAGAGTCAGATTCCCAATCCGGGTGATTTCTTTACCTCGCGCATGGGGACTGAATCAGTCATCCTGACACGTGACAAGAAAAACAAAATCCACGTTTTCCACAATTCGTGTCGTCATCGCGGGATGAAGGTTTGCCAGTACGACCATGGCAACACACAACTCTTTACCTGCCCCTACCACAGCTGGAGTTTCACGACAGAAGGAAAGCTCTTCGGCGTTCCGCAGTACAAGGGGTTGTACGAGGAGCATTTGAACAAGGATGAGTGGTCCTTGATCGAAGTCGCCCAGATCTATAACTACAAGGGAACTATTTGGGCTACCTGGGACAAAGATGCTCCGGATTTTCTGACTTATCTCGGCGAAGCCAAGACACACCTCGACCTGGCGCTGGATTGTCGAGATGGGCGGGAAGGCGGCTCGGAAGTGCTGATGGGAGTCCACAAGTGGATCATTCCGTGCAACTGGAAGGTTGCTGCGGAGAACTTTCTGGGTGATACCTATCACAACGTGAGCCATCGTTCTGTCGATCTGGTCGGCATCGGACCGAGCGCCGAAGCTGGCGTCAAAGGACGACGCGATAACGAGCTCGAATTCGCCAAGCATCTGTGGGTCAACTTTCCTGGTGGACATGGTGTGCACAGCGCCATCGTTCCAGAAGACAGTCCGTTCGTGAACACCTTCCAGAACAACCCGGTGGTAGCAGATTACTTTCAGTACTGTCACGACGAGCGCAAGCGACGGATGGGTGAGCAGGCACGTCTAATGCCCTTTGTGGGAACCATCTTTCCGAATGCATCTTTCCATGGTCGCCAGCCACGATCAATCTGCGTATGGCATCCACATGGACCCGAGAAAACCGAAGCTTGGCGTTTCTTCCTTGTAGACAAGGACGCGCCGCAAGAGGTGAAAGACTTCATGCGCCGTTACTACATGCGCTACTCCGGACCAGCTGGCATGACAGAGCAAGATGACATGGAGAACTGGAACTATGCGACGGCCGGTAGCCGAGGCCCCATCGCGCGTCGATATCCCTACAACTACATGCAATCGCTAGGGACTGCATTGCCCCCAGGGGAAGGACCCGTTGCTGGAAACGTCAGTTTGCAGGTCAGCGAAGAGAACCCGCGTCAGTTCTACCGTGCATGGAGGAATTACATGAACGAAGAGAGTTGGGATGTCTTGGCCGATAAAGCGCCTGCTCAAAAAGGGCAAGGTAATTAAACATGACAAAGCCAGTAGTACTGGTAAGTGGCGGCACCTTCGGGCTCGGTCTTTCCATCAGCGTTGAGCTTGCTAAACGCGGGTATCAAGTAATCGCGTTTGGACTGGCCGAGGCGCAGGTTTCAAGCACAGCAAGGGGGTTTGAAGCACTTGAACGTGCGATAGCTGAATCAAAACTTGAAGGCCAGGTCGAAGCCGTCGAGGCAGACGTCTCAAATGAAAAGGATGTGGCCAGAGTTGTTTCAATGGCAATTGAAAAGTATGGCCAGATTGATGGTCTCGTGAACAACGCAGCGATCGGGCCACTTGGAACCATCCTGACAACGGAGCCTGAGATGTTCAAGCGGATCCTCTCCGTCAACGTGGAAGGGATCTACCTGATGTCAAGGGCCGTGATCCCGCATATGAGGCGGCAAGGCTCGGGGTCAATTGTGAATATTGGCTCAGGCGCCGGCTACGGCAAACCGAATATGGCTGCGTATGCGGCGAGCAAGGGGGCGGTTCTCGCATTGAGCACAGCAATGGCGTACGACCACTTCCATGACCACATTCGCGTCAATGTAGCCATACCAGGCGGCGGCGGAATTGTTTCTGGCATGAGTGTCGGACGTGTTGGGGGGGATGTGGCTGCGTTCACCTCGCGCAAAGTCCACGGCACAGTAGCCGGAAGACCCGCGCACGGGGCAGATCTTGCAAACGCGGTGGCTTTTCTGCTCTCAAAGGAATCCGAGGCCATTACTGGGACCGTCATTGACGTAGGTTGTTTCGCAAATCAAGGCGGACCCATCCCGGAAAAGACATTAGTCAAATAGACACATTGAAGGAGTACATATGTCTGAAATCGCATCGGCCGAATCCAAATCGGTCTTCACGGAAGTACCCCGCGACGCGAACTATTTCAAGCTTCGCATGGAGATCGAAGAGTATCTCTACGACGAAGCGGAGTTGCTCGATAGCAGGGAGCTCAAGGCATGGCTGGACACATTGGCAGACGATCTGGTTTACTTCATGCCGATGATGTTCAACGTCAAATTTGGTGAGCACGCGACGCGTGAGCGAACAAAAATCGAGAAAGAGATGAGTTGGCATAACGAAGATAAGTGGACCCTGACAAAGCGGGCTGAACAAATTCAGACCGGAGTTCACTGGGCGGAAGAGCCTCTATCCCGTTTTTGCCGTCTGATCAGCAACGTTCAGGTGACAGGATCTAGAACAAACGAGAACGGTGAGCAAGAATTTGCTGTTCGGAGTCGATTCCATGTCTATCAGAACCGCTGTGAATATGAAGAGTACAACTTCATTGGGAAGCGCGAGGACATCATCCGACGCACCGAGAATGGACTCAAGCTTGCACGACGCGAAATCACGCTTGGACAGACCGTATTGCTGGCCAAGAATATCAGTGGATTCTTTTAAGGAGATAGAACATGTTCGTCAACTTCCTTGAGCTCAAACCTGGGCAAAAAATCCTTCTGAAGTCGCAAGCCGTGGCAGAGATTGTCGAGAACATTGGAGATGGCATCTGGGTGAATGCTAAGTTCTTGGAGCATCCTGGAGATCCGAGCATGGTAGGAAATGAGGAACTCTGCTATTGCGAAGACGTTCTCAAAGTTGTCGACTGACTGAGGTGCTGAGATGATCCAGTGGAGTGATGGTTTACGTCTGGGTTACGGCCCTATGGATGACACGCACGAAGAGTTCGTTCAACTCATTGCCGATTGCCAAGGCGCAGCGGATGGTGAACTGGTCGAACTTCTCGCGCAACTTGAGCGTCACACCCAGGAACATTTTCAGGAAGAGGATCGCTGGATGGCGGAGACGAATTTTCCTCCTCGGGAATGCCACATGGAGCAACATGAGGCAGTCCTGAAGTCCATACGCGAAGTACGAGCGTTGCTTGAACAAGGCGACAGAACTGTCGCTCGATCGTTGGTGGATGCTCTGGCAGATTGGTTTCCAAATCACGCAACACACTTGGATTCTGCACTTGCGCATTGGATGTTCAAGCGCAGATATGGTGGCAAGCCGGTGGTGATTCACCGTGTGCAAAGAGCTGTACAAATCTAGCGGCTGCCTTTTTAGCAATGAATCGTAGTTCTTCCGTACTCCAAGATCGAGAGCCACCTAGTGGCTCAGGGGCGCCTAGGTGATGCGATGGGAAGCCGGAAGCTGTTGATCGCTAATGGTCGCTGCTGACAACTAAGCGTCTTCAACTTCCGATTCAATTTTCTCGATCAGCTCAGTGAGAGATTCATAGAGATGATCAAGAAGCGTTGCATCAACTTCGCTCTCAAGTTGCTCGTATGCCTCCTCGACCTTCGGAGCAATCTTGGAAGCCATCATTCGACTTTTGGGCGTGGCAGTAACTAACAATCGACGTTGGTCTTCTGCGATCCGCTCACGTTTTACCAAACCGGTTTCCTCCATCCGAGACAGGATGCCGGTAAGGCTGGGACTGGATATCCCGCAAAGCGGAACAATCTGCCGCGGCTCTAGTGGCCCATGTTCGACAAGGGCTCGAACAATTCGCCATTGTTGCTCCGTGAAGCCGGCCTCATTCAATAGGGGGCGAAACCTAGCAAGTACAGCCTCGCGGGCCTGCAGCAAGAGCTGAGGTAGGTTCCTGCGCTTAAAGGACAACTTTTCATTTCTCATGCTGAAGATATTACTCGCATATTAGCAATCTTTCTGCTAACATATTAGTAAATATAGGCGAGAAACAAACAATGATTGAGTTTGATCAAGATCCTTATCGGCTCAGTGGCACGGTCTACGGTGTTCTGATGAACGATCCAAAATCCTTGGATGCAATCGGAGACGCTGTGAATCGAGCTCCGTACAAAGCTGCCCCAGTGGCGCCGGTGCTCTATCTGAAGCCAAGGAATACGCTGATTTCACAAAATACAGAAATGCGACTGGCCGCGAATGAAGCTGCGGTCGAAATCAATGCAACGATCGGGTTGGTGTTCAAGAGGGCCGCATGTCGCGTCCGGAAGGAAGATGTTGCTGATGTAGTCGCCGGAATGGTACTTGTCGCGGATTTGACCATCCCGCACGGCAGTTTCTATCGTCCATCTGTCAGGTTCAAGGCGCGGGATCATTCCTGTGTCATGGCTAAGAGCATCGTGCCTCTCAACTCAATCCATGAGATCGGGAGCGTCGAGTTGTCAGTCGAAATCAATGGGGCGCATGCAGGGACGTACTCGTTCAACAACATGGTTCGGTCAGCGGATCAGCTGGTAGCGGACGTTACTGATTTCATGACGTTATCTCGTGGAGATATCTTGCTCATCGGCCTGAAGGCCGATGCAGTGCTTGCCAAGAAAGGGGACAGGTTCAAGGTCACCTCATCGCTGGGAACGGTCAACGGAGTAATCGCATGAAACGAGCACGAGTGGCATATGGTGGAGCCGTGCACGACGCGTATCCGCACCAGCAGGGATTGCAGCTTGCCGATGGACGCATCCTGGGAGAAGCAGATGTCGTATGGCTGAGTCCTTTTGAAGTCGGAACAATCATTGCGCTTGGTCTGAATTACGCGGATCACGTCAAAGAACTTTCCAAAGAACTGACGGTGACGTCGAAAGACGAGCCTCTGGTCTTCATCAAAGGGCCTGGTTCAGTAGTTGGTCATAACGGTCAGACACGCAGACCCAATGGTGTCGCATTCATGCACTACGAGTGTGAGCTTGCAGTCGTCATCGGGAAAACAGCAAAGTCGGTCAAATTGCAAGATGCACTTCAGCACGTGGCGGGATATACGGTCTGCAACGACTACGCCATACGTGACTACCTGGAGAACTGGTACAGGCCAAATTTGCGAGTGAAAAATCGTGACGGCGGAACTGTTCTCGGACCATGGTTCGTGGACGCAGAAGACGTTCCGGACCCACAGGCGCTCGAATTACGGACTAGCGTGAATGGCGTTGTAACCCAGTCCGGGACGACAGCCAACATGATCAACAGTGTCGCAGCGCTCATTGAGTACCTTTCAAGTTTTATGACGCTATCCGCTGGGGATGTAATTCTTACGGGGACACCTGATGGCGTAGTTAACGTGAATGAAGGCGATGTCGTCGAATGTGAAATCGAGGGCATTGGAACACTGCGAAACACACTGGTCGGTGACTCGACTTTTCAGCGATAAGGAAGAGCTATGCAAATCAACCACCTCATCAACGGCAAGCCGGTCGCCGGCACCGACTACTTCGAAACCGTCAACCCGGCCACGCAAGAGGTGCTGGCCGAAGTCGCCGCCGGCGGTGCCGCCGAAGTGC
>NSIV01000003.1 GCA_002633085.1 Curvibacter sp. PD_MW3 | reverse complement strand
CCCAAGGCGTCTTGCGCAGGAACCGCAGGCTTGACGTGATGCTCGGGTCGTGGCCGAGCGCATTCCGGTGCGCTGCTTCAGCCACGACCCGAGCATCACGTCAAGCCTGCGGTTCCTGCGCAAGACGCCTTGGGCACGCGACAAGGTGGAGGGGCTTTACCTCTTCATGCTGCGCGACATCCAGCGCGCAGCGGCGCGGGCAAGACCGGGGCACTAAAGACAACGGCCACCCTTGGGTGGCCGTCAGCAATGCATGGTTGCCGCAGGATCAGCGGCCGTGCAACAGCAGCTCGATCTGCTGGTCCTTCTCTTCCCAGATGCCGGCCAGCCAGCGGTGGAACTGGCCGCGGAATTCGGAGTCGCCTTCGTAGTCGCCGGTGCAGAACTCGGGCGGAATGGCCAGCTGCCGGGCATGCAGGATCACACGCGGCGTCTTGCCGCACAGGAACTCCCAGAACGTGGGCGCACCGTCGGGGTAAACGATGGTCACGTCGACCATCGAGTGGAACTGCGTGCCCATGGCGTTGAGCGCCAGTGCCAACGCGCCCGCCTTGGGTTTGAGCAGATGGCGGTAGGGCGAGGACTGGCCCCGGTGCTTGACAGCAGTGAAGCGCGTGCCTTCGGCAAAGTTCATCACGCTGGTGGGCACGCGGGCGAACTTTTCGCAAGCGCGGCGGGTGGTCTCGCGGTCTTGTGCGCGCAAGCGCGGGTTCTTGCGCAAGGCGGCCTTACCGTGCCGCTTCATGAACGGAAAGTCCAGCGCCCACCAGGCCAGGCCGATCACCGGCACATAGATGAGCTGCTGCTTGAGGAAAAATTTCAACAGCGGAATGCGCCGGTTCAGCACGTGCTGCAGCACAAAGATGTCGACCCAGGACTGGTGGTTGCAATTCACCAGGTACCAGCCCTGGTACGGCAGCGCCTCCACGCCGTGCACGTCCCAGGTGGTGTTCTGCGTGAGGCGCATCCAACCGCTGTTGCAGGCGATCCAGGCGGTGGCAATGGTGTTGAGCGCCGGGTCGATGCGCTGGCGGACCACCTCGAAGGGCAGCGCCAGTTTGATCAGCGCCAGCGCAAACAACAGGCTGCACCAGAACAGCGTGTTGAGCACCAGCAGCACAAATGCAATGATGCCTTTGGCAAGGGGAGGTAAAAAGCGAAGCATCGTCGGTACAGGTAGCCCAGGCAGAAACAAGTCTCTATTGTGCGCCTCACGCTGGCGGATGTCCTGCGCCAGATCAGGTTTTGATGAATTACCCAGCAGCACGCAGTCGCTATGCTTTTGATAGCTGGTTGCGCATATTCTGCAAGGGTCAGAGGCCAATTTGACTTGAAAATCCGGGGATTACTGCAACAAGGCCAGCGTCCGATCGTCAGGCACACCGGCGTAGTACTGATCGAGCACCTGCTGGAATGCCGGCTCATCCGGCGCCACCGCTGCAAACAGCGTGGCACAGGACCTAAGCTTCATGGCATCGGTCGCACCGAAGATGGCCTGCGCGCTCAGGCCCCGGTGCGCCAGTAGCAAAGCCATGCAATGCCTCAGGCGTGGCCCGAGCACCGGGTGCAACCAGTAGTCCAGCGCCTCCTGCCGCGAGGCGATGCCGTAGTGCTGCGCGGTGGCACTCAACCCCAGGCCGCGCAACTGCGGAAAGATGAACCACATCCAGTGGCTTTGCTTGCAACCGGCCTGCAGCTCGGCGCAGGCCTGTTCAAAGACCGGGGCCTGCGCATCGAGGAAACGTTGCAGGCGGTCCATGGTGCGGTCTGCCGTCAGGTGGCGGGCGCCTCGCGGCGGCCGGCGCCGTCGAACAGGTCGAGGCAGCGCTCGAACCAGGCGTGCACCACGTCGTCCTCGGCCAGCAGCTGGAACGGGCTGCTGACGCGCGCCCACTGGAAGCCACCGAAGGCCAGGTAGTCGGCGTAGCCGGGCTGCTCGCCGCAAACGAACGGGCCGTGGCCGAGCGACAGGCGCATGGGCTGCAGCGATTTGCGGAAGGCGTCGACACGCTCCTCGCGCCCGGCCTGCAAGGCCTCCAGCGTCTGCTTGTACATCTTCTCGCGCGAGGCGCGGAAGTAGGGCTGGTCGGCCGGGTCCAGGCGGTCGTGCAGGTCGCGCAGGATCAGGCGCGCAATGCCGCCGTGGATGGTGGTCTGCACCCAGTACTGGAAGAACTTGAGCACCTGGCCGTCGGCGCCGGGCGCGATCAGGCGCGGCGTCTGCGGGAAGGTTTCGTCCAGGTAGCGCACGATGTCCCAGCTGTCGGTCACGAGCTTGCCGTTGTGCGACAGGGTGGGAATGGTCAGCTTGTCGCCACCGGCGTTGATGCTGGGAATGTCGCCGAACAGCACGTCGCGCACCTCATAGGCCAGCCCCTTGTGGGCCAGCGCCAGACGCACGCGCCAGGAGTTGGGGCTGAAGTGGGTCTTGCGGCCGTTCACCAGGTCGTAGAGGATCATGCGCGGGGTCTCCAGTGCTTGTTCTTAATGGGACTGCAGGCTGCGGCGGGCAAACAGTGCCAGGCAGACCGCCAGGAAAGCCCCCAGCACGTACTGGTAGGGCAGGTTGATGGCAAAGCCCATCTGGTCGGTCAACAGCACATACAGGCAGTAGCCGCCGAACAGCGCCACGCCGCGCATCAGCCAGCTCTGCGGCCGCAGCTGCCGTTCGGGAATGCGGGCCGCCAGCCAGGCACCGGTCAGGCCACTGAACAGGCCGGCCACCGCGCCCATCGCGGCATCGGCCGGCCAGTGCGCGCCCACCGCCACGCGTGAACAGGCCACAAAAAACGCCAGCACAAACAGCCAGAGCAGGCGCCGGCGCCCTTGCGGTGCGAGCGAGAAGTAGATGGCGCTGGCGGCGGCGAACGCGGTCATGCTGTGGCCGGACGGCATGGCCGCAATGTAGAGCGGCTCGCCGATGACGTTGATGCCCTGCGGCCCCAGCACCTCGAGCGGGCGCGGGTTGTCGGCCATCATCTTGCCGACACGCGTCAAGGCGCCGGCCAGCGGCGCGGCGCACAGCCACGCGAGGATGATGCGCGGCGCGCGCCACAGCGCCGGCGCGGTTGCCGCGTACACCGCCCAGCCGGTACCGAACAGCGAAAGCAGCGACCAGACGATGTCCGGCAGCGCAGCGAACTGGCGATTCAGAAAATAGAACACCGTGGGCTCATAGAAGCCGAGCCACAGCGGTGCCGTCACCACCGCCACCAGCAGGGGAACGGCCCAGTACCAGGGTGCGATACGGGGAGCGGCGGAAAAAGAGTCTGTCGTCATGGCATCAAAAGGTTGGCAGCCAGGTGCTCAGGGTTCGCCGAGCCGGCGTGGCGCCGGGCGGCCACCCCAGCCACTGCAATGGTAGAAGCTGAAACGCGCCACCGGCCGGCCGGTACGCGCCACGGCAAAGCTGTCGAGCGGCTCGCAGCGCTGGAACTGGCCCTCGCCCACTGGCAACTGGTAGGCCATCTGCGACCAGTCCAGCAGCACGGCATCCGCCCCCAGCGGCAGTTCGCCCGACCACAGGCTGAACTGGTCGAAACCGGGCGCGATCACGTGCACCGGCAGCGGCCGCGCGTACCAGGCCAGGCGGCTGGCCAGCGTCCAGTTCTGCACGACAAGACGGGTGGTTTGTTGCTCGCGTGCCAGCTGCAGCGCTTTCGCGCCAGCGGCATCCCAGCCATAAAAGTCGGTGAAAGGGTTGATGGTTTCGGTCTCGGTGCTGCCTGGCGCTTCGGCCTGCAGCCAGGTCGGCCCGGCCATCAGCATCAACACGTAAAGCGCCAGGGTAAAGAAAGCCTGCACGCCACCCAGCACCCAGATCAGGCGCTTGCGGCCAGCCGCCCACAACGCGGCCAGGCCGACGCCGGCAAACGGCGCCAGCGCCACCCAGGCCGGTGCCGTCCAGTGCGGCAGGCTGGAGCCGCCACCCGACAGGTAGGCCAGCACCGTAAACGGCAGGACGAAGAAGCTCAGCAGCCAAGCTTGTGGCCGCGGCAGGCCAGCACCGTCCAGCACCGCACGGCGCAGACCGAAGACGCCCCACAGCAGCAGCGGGTAGAGCAGCACCTGCGCCAGCAGGAAACCGGCCAGCTGCTGCCACTGCCAGTGGCTACCGGCACCGTGATGCAACTGGTAGGTGAACGAGATCCAGCCGTTTTGCTCATTCCAGATGAAGACCGGCAGCACCAACACCACGGCCAGCGCCAGCGCCAGCCAGGGCGCCGGCCGACGCAACAGGCGCAGACCGTGGGCGGCAAGCAGACAGGCCGCCACCGGCAGGGCGGCAAAGATGGCGGTGTACTTGGCCAGCCCAGCCAGCCCCAGCAGGCCGCCGAGCAGCAACCAGGCCGACAGGCGCTGCGCCTCGGCCGCATCCAGCATGCGCAGGGTCTGCCACAGGATGGCCGCGGTGAAGAACATCAAGAGTGTGTCGGGCAAAAGGCCGATGCCCAGCACGTGCAGCACCGGTGCCAGGCTGTAGGCCAGCACGGCCCACAAACCGGCATCGGCGCTGGCCGCTGTGGTGCCAGCCGACAGCGGCCCCTGCAGGCGGCGCGCCATGCTGAAAATGAAAAGTGCAGTGGCCAGCCACAGCGCCTCGGGCAGCAGGCGCAGCAGTCCATCGGGCGCGCCCAGCGCCACCAGCGGCCATTGCACCCAGCCCACCAGCGGCGGGTGGTCGTAGTAGCTCAGCGCCGGATGCGCCGCATACAACGCGTAGTGCGCCTCGTCGCCCGACAGCCCCAGCACCCAGCCCAGGCCGAAATGCACCAGGGCATGACCTAGCAACAGGACCAGCAGCAAGGGCGGCAGACGGGAATAAGCGTGGGCAGGCACAGGAAGGGCACGTGGCGCAGATAAGAGCGCCAAGTCTAAACGAGGCACTGCGCCAACACGGCGCTCAAGGGCTAAACTGGCCGCCATGTCCACGCCCACCGCCATCGACCCCAGCCGCTGCCCGCTGTGCGGCCAGCCCAACCGCTGCGCCATGGAGGTGCAGCGCGAGACCGGTGTGGCGCAGCCGCCCTGCTGGTGCACCGGCGTTACCTTCGATGCCACCCTGCTGGCACGCGTGCCGGCCGAGGCGCAGCAGCGCGCCTGCATCTGCCAAGTCTGCGCCACCGCCGCCCGGAACGTTTAGCGCGGCCGACCTGGCGCCGACGCTGATTCCGCGCATCAGCAGTTCACATGTCTAGGCGCTAATGCATTACTTGGCCGTGTCTGCATCGCCGCATATGCCTGCTAGCATCCGGGGTCTGGCCGTCGATATGACACTCCTATGATCCGCTCGAACGAAGAACAGCGACAGGCCCTGCGCTCGACCTGGGTCAGCGTCTGGGTCAATATTTTTCTGGCCTCGGCCCAGGTGACCATCGGTTTCTTCGCCCGTTCGCAGGCGCTGATTGCCGACGGCATCCATTCCCTGTCCGACCTGGTGGCCGATGGCGTGGTGCTGTTTGCCGCGCGCCACTCGCATGCCGTCGCGGACGACACCCATCAGTACGGCCACGCCCGCTTCGAAACCGCGGCTTCGCTGGCGATCGGCCTGATCCTGCTGGCCACCGGCATCGGCATGGTGTGGAGCGCCGGCGTCAAGCTGCATGCCGGCGTCGGCATGGACGCGGTGCACCCGATCGCGCTGGCCACCGCCGCGCTGACCCTGATCGCCAAGGAAGCGCTGTTCCGCTACATGCGCCGCATCGGTGAGCGCCTCAAGTCTTCGCTGCTGATCGCCAACGCCTGGCATGCCCGCGCCGACGCCGCCTCCTCGCTGGTGGTGGCGGTGGGCATCGGTGCCAACCTGCTGGGTTACCACAGCATGGATGCGGTGGCGGCGGTCATCGTCGGCTTCATGATTTCCAAGGCGGGCTGGGATTTCTCGGTCGAGGCCTTCCACGGCCTGACCGACCATGCGCTCGACCCGGAGGAGATTGAGCGCATCCGCCAGACGATTCTGTCGGTCGACGGCGTGCGTGACCAGCACGGCCTGCGCACCCGGCGCATGGGCGACTGGGCGGTGATCGATGTGCACATCGAGGTCGACACCCACATCTCGGTCTCCGAAGGCCACTACATCGCCGAAAAAATCAGCGCACGGGTCAAGGCGGAACACCGCGTGGCCGAATGCACGGTGCACATCGACCCCGGAACCGTGCGCCATCTGGAGCGGCTGCTGGCGCTGCCGCCGCGCACACAAGTCCAGGCGCTGGTGCAGCAGGTCGTGCGGGCACCAGCCACGCTGCAGCTGCACTACCTGGACAGCGGGCTGGAGATCGAGGTTGAACTGCAAGGCACCCGCCCGCCAGACGAGCTGGCCCGACTGCAGCAGGCCTTGCACGACACACTGAAGCACACCACACGCATCGGCCGTGTCAGCCTGCGCTGCGCCATGCAGGAAGGCCGCGCGTGAAGCACCCCGCCACCCTGGCTGACATGCAAGCGCGTTACGGCAAGCGCTACCGCTGGCTGTTGCTGCTGGCGGTGATGATTGGCACCATGGCCTCGATCATGTCGTCCACCATCGTCAACGTGGCGATTCCCGACATGAGTCACCACTTCTCGCTGGGGCAGGAACGGGCGCACTGGGTGAGTTCCGGCTTCATGGTCGCCTCCACCGTGGCGATGTTGACCACACCCTGGCTGCTGAACAGTTTTGGCTACCGCCAGACCTATGTGCTCTCGACATTGATGCTGCTGGCCGGCGGTGTGGGCGGTGGCCTGGCCAACCACTTTGGCCTGGTGCTGGCCGCGCGCGTGGTGGAGGGGCTGGCCGCCGGCATTGTGCAGCCAATCCCGGCCATCATCATCATCCGCGCCTTCCAGCCGCACGAACGCGGGCGGGCCGGCGGCATCTTCGGCATGGGAGTGGTGCTGGCCCCGGCACTGGGGCCGAGCATCGGCGGCCTGCTGGTGGAGTGGTTCGGCTGGCGCTCGATCTTCTTCATGGTGGCGCCTTTTTGCCTGGCCTCGCTCTGGCTGGCGTACCGCTATGTCCCGACCAACGCGCCCGGCGGCGTGGCGCCGGACCGCCACAACTCACGGCTGGACTGGCAGGGTCTGCTGCTGTGCACGGTGGGCACGCTGTGCCTGCTCAATGGTCTGGTCGAGTTGCATGGCAACGCCCATGCATCCGCCTTCGTGCTGCTGGGGGTGGCGCTGCTGTGCGTGGTGTGGTTTGTCTGGTGGCAAAAACGCCAGGCGCAGCACGGCGGTACGCCGCTGATGCACATGGATTTGTTCAAGCACCGGCCATTTGCCATGGGCAGTCTGGTCGCCTTCATCTACGGCACGGCGCTGTTCGGCTCCACCTACCTGTTGCCACTCTACATTCAGATGGGTCAAGGCCTGTCGCCGGCACTGGTCGGCACCATCATGCTGCCGGCCGGCATCGTGCTGGCCGTCACCATTCCGCTGGCGGGCCGCCTGTCCGACCGCATCCCCGTCCATCTGATGATCAGCATCGGCATCCTGTTGCTGGCCGCCTCCTTTGCGCTGATGGCCACCATCGGCCTGCATGCCGTGCTCTGGGTGCTGGTGACCTGGACCATCCTGGGGCGCATCGGGCTGGGCTTCATCCTGCCTTCGCTCAACAACGGTGCCATGCAGGGGTTGGAGCACCGCCTGATCTCGCAGGCTTCCAGTGCCATCAATTTCCTGCGCATGCTCGGCGGTGCCGCGGGCGTGAGCCTGTGCGGCATCATCCTGCAGTGGCGCATGGCCGCCCACGGCGCACATGACACGGCCGCCGAGCCCAGCGTGGCTCGGCTGGCCGCCTTTGATGAGACCTTTGTCCTGCTGGCGCTGGTGTGCGCCCTGGCCGTGCTGGCGGCCTGGCGCCTGCGGCAACCCGCCAGGCGCAGCGAGGAGTAAACACCATGTGTCAATTACTGGGCATGAACTGCAATGTGCCGACCGACGTGATGTTCAGCTTCGCCGGCTTCGCCGAGCGCGGCGGCCGCACCGACCACCACGGTGACGGCTGGGGCATCGCCTTCTTCGAGGACAAGGGCCTGCGTCACTTCGTCGACCATCAGTCGGCCTGCGTCTCGCCGGTGGCGGAGCTGATCCGGCACTACCCGATCAAGAGCCGCAACGTGATTTCGCACATCCGCAAGGCCACACAAGGTGCGGTGACGCTGGAGAACTGCCACCCCTTTGTGCGCGAACTGTGGGGCCGCTACTGGGTGTTCGCGCACAACGGCGACCTGAAGAACTTTGCACCACGACTGCACGGCAGCTTCCACCCGGTCGGCAACACCGACAGCGAGCAGGCCTTCTGCTGGCTGCTGCAGGAGCTGGCCAAGTCGCATGCCGACGTGCCCAGCGTGGCGGAGCTGACGCTGACGTTGCGCGAGCTGGCGCCGCAGATTGCAAAACACGGCACCTTCAACTTCCTGCTGAGCAACGGTGAGGCGCTGTGGGCCCATGCCTCGACCCAGCTCTACCACGTGGTGCGCCAGCACCCCTTCGGCAGCGCCACGCTGCGCGACGAGGACCTGAGCGTCAACTTTGCCGAGCACGCGGCCCCGGGCGACCGGGTGGCCGTGGTGGTGACGGCGCCACTGACCACGGATGAGGTGTGGACACCTTTCGCCCCGGGTGAGCTGCGGGTGTTCGTCGACGGCGCGCCCGCGGCCTGAAGACCCGCTGACGGCAGCCCACTGCGGGCCTCAGACCAATCCTTCGAATTGCGGGTGATTCACCCCTCTTTTCTTCGTCACGCCAGACGATATTGGCGCAGTGCCGCGTCAAGTTTTATCTCCGCTCGCCCGATATGGTTCGTAGGAGTGCTACAGGGAGCACTTGAGAACATCCGTCACGGAGCCAGAACAATGAGCACGTCCATCAACACCAACATTGCATCGCTGAATGCGCAGCGCAACCTGTCGGCCTCGGCCAGCTCGCTGGGCGCGTCGATGCAGCGCCTGTCGTCTGGCCTGCGCGTCAACAGCGCCAAGGATGACGCAGCCGGCTTGGCGATTGCCGAGCGCATGAGCGTGCAGTCCAAGGGGCTGAGCGTCGCCGCACGCAATGCCAACGACGGCATCTCGTTGGCCCAGACCGCTGAAGGCGCCCTGGGCAAGGTGGGTGACATGCTGCAACGCATGCGCGAACTGGCGGTGCAGTCCGCCAACGCCTCCAACAGTGCCTCCGACCGCACAGCGCTCAACGCGGAAATGACGCAGCTGCGCAGTGAGGTCGACCGCGTGGCAAAGACCACCACCTTCAACGGCCAGAAGGTTCTGGACGGCTCCTTCGCGGGCGCCGTGTTCCAAGTGGGTGCCAACTCGGGCGACAACATCACGGTCGGCGCGTTGACCAACAGCACGTCGGCCAAACTGGGCAGCGTGACGTTTGCAAACCAAGGCACTGGGGGGCTCTACGGCAGCGATGTCAGTTCGCTGGTGGCCATCGCATCCGGTGCGCTGCAGATTTCGGTTACGGGCGGACAAACCTACAGCCTGGATGCCATCG
This sequence comes from Curvibacter sp. PD_MW3, assembly GCA_002633085.1. Taxonomy (GTDB): domain Bacteria; phylum Pseudomonadota; class Gammaproteobacteria; order Burkholderiales; family Burkholderiaceae_C; genus Hylemonella. The sequence goes on along the minus strand of NSIV01000003.1, from coordinate 323,176 downwards.
GCGCGGCCTCCAGCGGCGAGGAGCGACTGGGCCAGGTGGTCGAAACGATCAACCGCAAGACACCCGATACTGGCGTCACCGCCTATCTGGAAAAAACCACCAACGGTTCCTACTCCCTGAACCTTGTATCAACAGCGAAGGACAGCAGCGGGGCCGTGGCCGATTTCAGCCTGACGGGCGGCTGGACCATCGCCAGCACGGGGTTGACCGCTGCCGTCACGGCGTCCGCCGGCACGTTGACCGGCCTGGACAGCATCGACACTGTCAACAGCTCGCTGGGCCAGCAGGCGGGTGCCTGGTATGCCCTCAAGATGTTCGACTCGGCCATCGACCAGGTCAACAGCGCGCGTGCCAAGCTGGGCGCCGTGCAGAGCCGTTTTGAGAGCGCGATCGGCAACATCGGCATCATGGTGGAGAACACCAACGCTTCGCGTGGCCGCATCATGGATGCTGATTTCGCCACGGAAACCTCCAACCTGTCGCGTACCCAGATCCTGCAGCAGGCCGGCACCGCCATGGTGGCGCAGGCCAACCAGTTGCCGCAGGGCGTGCTGGCCCTGCTGCGCTAGAGCGTCAGAAATCGTCGACGCGTCGGTGCTCAGGCCAGCGCCTGCTCCAGCGCATCGACGAACATCGCCGCCACATCGAAGCCGGCCTGGTCGGTGATCTCCTGGAAGCAGGTCGGGCTGGTGACGTTGATCTCGGTCAGGCAGTCGCCGATCACGTCCAGCCCCACCAGCAGCAGACCGCGCGCCGCCAGCACCGGGCCGATAGCTTCGGCAATCTCGCGGTCGCGCGCACTCAGCGGTTGGGCCACACCCTTGCCGCCGGCTGCCAGGTTGCCGCGCACCTCGCCCCCCTGTGGAATACGCGCCAGGCAGTAGGGCACCGGCTTGCCGCCGATCACCAGCACCCGCTTGTCGCCCTGTGCAATGGCCGGCAGAAACTTCTGCACCATCACGGTCTGCGCACCATCGCGGTTCAAGGTCTCGATGATCGCGCCCAGGTTCAGGCCATCCTCCTTGACGCGGAAGATGCCCATGCCGCCCATGCCGTCCAGCGGCTTGAGAATGATGTCGCGGTGCTCGGCGTGGAAGGCGCGGACCGCCAGTGCATCACGCGTCACCAACGTGGGGCCGGTGAACTGCGGGAACTCCAGGATGGCGAGCTTTTCCGGGTGATCACGCAGGGCACGCGGCTTGTTGAAAACACGCGCCCCTTCGCGCTCGGCCTGCTCCAGCAGATGGGTGGCGTAGAAATACTCGCTGTCGAAAGGCGGGTCCTTGCGCATGACGACGGCATCGAAATCACGCAAGGCTGCCAGGCGCTGCAACGGCGGCTCGGGCGCCTCATGGAACCAGCGCTCCTCATGCCCCGTGAGCGTGATGTGGCGCACATGGGCCTGCACGCCGGTGGCGGCCTGCCAGACCAGATGCCGGGGCTCGCAGGCGGCAATGCGGTGGCCACGGCGCTGCAGCTCGCGCATCATGGCAAAGGTGCTGTCCTTGTAGGTCTTGAAGGTCTCCAGCGGATCGGCAATGAAAAGAATGTTCATAGGGCGTCGCCCTCGCAGTGATTGTGGTAAGTCCGTATGTGGCTGCCCGCCAAAAAGCAGTACCGTAGCAGGCATATTTTTGGAGTCTCTCATGAAACGCCGCGATCTTCTGCAAGCCGCCGCCATACTCGGGCTGCCCAGCCTGTCTTTCGCCCAGGACAAATACCCGGGCAAGCCCATCACCATCATCTGCCCTTACCCGGCCGGCGGCAACACCGACCAGCGCTCGCGCCAGTTCGGCCGCTTCATCTCCACCGCCCTGGGCCAGCCGGTTGTCGTTGACAACAAGCCGGGTGCCGGCGGCAACATCGGCACCGAAGCGATCGTGCGCGCCAAACCCGACGGCTACACCATCGGCATGGGCAACTTTGCACCGCTGTCGGTCAACCCGACCATGTTCAAGAAGGTCAATTTCGATCCGCTAAAGGATCTGGCACCAATCTGCCTGATCGAGCGTGGCCCGCTGGTGCTGATGGTGCGCCCGGACTCGCCCTTCAAGAGCGTCAAGGACATCGTTGCCGCGGCCAAGGCCAAACCGGGCTACCTGACCTATGCCAATGGCGGCACCGGTGGCTCGCACCACCTGGCGGCCGAGATGTTCAAGAACATGGCGGGCGTCTTCATCACCAACATCCCCTACAAGGGCGGCGCGCCTGCGGCCATGGACCTGATGGGCGGCCAGGTGGACATGATGTTCGAGCAGATGTACGCTGCTTCGGCCAATATCCGCGCCGGCAAGCTGCGCCCGCTGGCCATCACCAGCCTGAAGCGCTCGCCGCAGTTCCCCGACGTGCCGACCATGGCCGAGCAGGGCTTTCCCGGCTACGAGATCAGCAACTGGCAGGGCCTGGTGGCCCCGGCGGCAACACCCAAGCCCATCATCCAGCTGCTCAACGAAGTCACCAACAAGGCGCTGGCCGACCCCACCATCAAGGCCCAGATGCTGAGCCAGGGCAACGAGCTGGGCGGCGGCACGCCCGAGCAGTTTGCCGCCCATATCAAGGCAGAGGCGGCACGCTGGAGCAAGCTGGTGAAGTCGGCGGGCATCACGACGGACTGATCGCGCCGCTCACAGCCCAGAAAAAAGCCATCTCTGCGGATGGCTTTTTCTTTTTCAGACAACTCGCCTGCTTGGCCTTGCCGGGGTCGCTTGGTCAGATCTCGATCTTCGAACCCAGCTCGACCACGGAATTGTTTGGCAAGTTGAGGAACGCGGCCGCACCGCTGGCGTTGTGGTGCATCTGGGCGAACAGCTTTTCCCGCCACGATGCCATGCCTTGACCCAAGGTCGGGATGACGATGTCGCGCGACAGGAAGTAGCTGGTGGTCATCGGTTCAAGCTCACAGCCGCGGGTGCGGATCTGTTCCAGCGCGGAGGGCAGGTCCGGGTCGTTCTTGAAGCCGTAGTGCACGATGACCTGCCAGCAGTCATGCCCCAAGGGCTCGATCTGCAGCCGCTTGTCGAGGCCTATCCATGGCACCTCGTGGTTGCGCACCGTCACGAACAGGTTGTTCCGATGCAGCACCTTGTTGTGCTTGAGGTTGTGCAGCATGGCATTGGGCACATTGCCGGGCTCGGCCGTCAGGAACACGGCCGTGCCTTCGACACGGGCCGGCGGGCTGACAAACACCGCCTCCAGAAAACCGGGCAGGTCCAGCGCATCCTGGCGCAAGGCGGCGTTGAGCTGGCTGCGCCCCTGTTTCCAGGTCATCATGAGCATGAAAACGGAGCCACCGATGAGCAACGGGAACCAGCCGCCATCGAACAACTTCATCAGGTTGGATGTGAAGAAGGCCAGATCCACCACAAAGAAGAAGCCTGTGGCACCGAGGCACAGCACCAGCGGGTACTTCCAGCCGTAACGAATGACGAAGAAGGTCAGTACGGTGGTGATGAGCATGTCGAGCGTGACAGCGATGCCGTAGGCTGCGGCCAGGTTGCTGGAGGACTTGAAAAGCACCACAGCCAACACGATGGCCACGAACAGCCCCCAGTTGACGAAGGGCATGTAGATCTGCCCCGTGTCCTTGACGCTGGTGTGCAGCACCTGCAAGCGCGGCAGGTAGCCAAGCTGGATAACCTGCTTGGTAACGCTGAAGGCACCCGAGATCAAGGCCTGCGAGGCGATGACCGTCGCCATGGTGGCCAGACCCACCAGGGGCAGCAGCGCCCAGTCCGGCGCCATCATGAAAAACGGGTTTTTCACGGCGTCCGGGTTCTTCAGCAACAACGCGCCCTGGCCGAAGTAGTTGAGCGTCAGCGCCGGCATGACGACGGAAAACCAGGCCAGGCGGATCGGTTTCTTGCCGAAGTGGCCCATGTCGGCATAGAGCGCCTCGCCGCCGGTGACGCACAGCACCACGGCGCCCAAGATGATGAAGGTGATGCCCGGGTTGTGCACGATGAACCCGATGGCGTAGTGCGGGCTCAGCGCCCACAGGATGGCCGGGTTGCTGGCAATGTGCGTCACGCCCAGGACGGCGATGACGGCAAACCAGACCACGGTGATCGGCCCAAAGAACTTGCCGATGCCGGCCGTGCCACGCTTTTGCACGGCAAAGAGGCCGAACAGGATGACCAGCGTGAGCGGAATCACGGCTTTCTTGAAGGCCGGCGAGACGACTTCCAGACCTTCGACCGCCGACAGCACCGAAATCGCCGGGGTGATGACACCATCACCATAAAACAGGCAGGTGCCGAAGATGCCGACCACCAGCAACCAGCGCCGCAGTGCCGGCTTGTCCTTGACCGACTGTGAGGCCAGCGCGAGCATGGCCACCAGGCCGCCTTCACCCGCGTTGTCGGCCCGCAGCACCAACGTCACGTACTTGAGGGAAACAATGACGGTCAACGTCCAGAAGAAGATCGAGAGGATGCCGTAGACATTGGCCGGCGTGAACGGTACATGGCCGGAACCGAACACTTCCTTGACGGCATACAGGACGCTGGTGCCGATGTCACCGTATACGACGCCGATGGCGCCCAGAGTGAGCGCAGCAAGCGAGGATTTGGAAGCTGACACAAAATTGCCCCGTCTTCACGAGCGGAGCTCCATAACATGCGGAAGGCGCTATTGTGCTCCCGGCCTGCCGGCCTTCCAACAGCTTCCCACCGCCTGACGTGGCTCAGGATCGGAGATGTTGCAATGCAACAACTATCCCCGTGGGCCAGCCTTATTCATAGACTTCCGCCTCCGGATCGGTGGCTTCCAGTTCATAGCTGGCCGCCAGCATGGCCAGCCGCCCGATCACACCGTACATGTAGAAGCGGTTGGGGGCACTGGCCCCCGGCTTCATGCCCGGCTGCGGCAAATGGGGGCTTTCGGCAAAGGCCAGCGGCACAAAACTGGCCCCCGGCGCATTGAGATTTTCATCCACCCCACGCTCCGCATGCACGCGGTAAAAACCGCCCACCACATAACGATCCATCATGTAGACCACCGGTTCGGCCACCGCGTCGTTCATGCGCTCGTTGGTCAGTACGCCTTCCTGGATGATGACGTCGTTGACCTCCTGGCCATCCTTGATCACGCTCATCTTGTTGCGCGTGCGACGGTTCAGGTCTTCCAGTTCCTTGGCATCGCGCACCATCATGATGCCCATGCCATAGGTGCCGTTGTCGGCTTTGACCACGACAAACGGCTTTTCCTTGATGCCGTACTCCTTGTACTTGCGCCGGATCTTGGCCAGCAACGCATCCACATTGCTGGTCAGGCATTCCATGCCCGTGCCCTCGGCAAAGTTCACTTCGCCGCACTTGCTGAACATCGGGTTGATCAGCCAGGGGTCGATGCCCAGCAGCTTGCCGAAGCGCTTGGACACCTCCTCGTAGCTCTGGAAATGGTTGCTCTTGCGCCGTGTCGACCAGCCGGCGTGCAGCGGCGGCAACAGGTACTGCTCGTGAATGTCTTCCAGGATGCCGGGAATGCCGGCAGACAGGTCGTTGTTGAGCAGGATGGTGCAGGGGTCGAAATCCTTCAGGCCCAGGCGCCGCTTGCTGCGGATCACCGGCTCCAGCGTGACCGTCTCGCCATTCGGCAGCTCGACGGTGGTGGTCTTCTTGATCTCGGGGTTGATCGATCCGATGCGCACGTTCAGCCCCGCCATGTGGAAGATGCGCCGCAGCTGCGCCACATTGCTCAGGTAGAAGGTGTTGCGCGTGTGGTTCTCGGGGATCAGCAGCAGGTTGCGCGCCTCGGGGCAGATCTTCTCGATCGCGGCCATGGCGGCCTGCACCGCCAGCGGCAGCATTTCCGGCGTGAGGTTGTTCCAGCCACCGGGATAGAGGTTGGTGTCTACCGGCGCGAGCTTGAAACCGGCATTGCGCACGTCGACCGAGCTGTAGAACGGCGGCGTGTGCTCCATCCACTCGAGCCGGAACCAGCGCTCGATGGCCGGCATGGAGTCGAGGATGCGTTGTTCGAGTTCGTTGATCGGGCCTGTCAGTGCCGTGATGAGATGGGGAACCATGCAGCCCTCATTTGTTTTTGGTTGCGCAATTCTAGGACGTGGGGACCGTCACGCCATATTCAAGGTGACAGGCCGGACGTTGCGCCGCCCAGGCCCCGCTGTCTGCGCTATTTCGCGCCTTCGACCAGCCAATGGATCAGCCGCTGGGCCGTTTCCGGGCTGAGGTGCTCATGGGCGGGAATGTGTTGCAGCGGCTCACCGCGCAGCAACTCCTCGACTGCATGCTGCTCGGCCGCCGCATCACCCCGGCGCTTCTCAAACCGGACCGACAGCCGCTCGAAACTCGGCGCATCGCCACGCGGGTAAGCGCCGTGACAGTTGTAGCAGCCCATCTCGACGGCCAGTGAGGAGCTGGCCTGGCTGGCCAAGGGCGCCAGCAACAGCCCCGCCAACCCAATGCTCACCCAACGTGTCACGGTGCTATGTTTCATGTCCGGCTCCTGGTGTGGGGGTCAATTCCTGATTTCGCCGTCGCCCAACACCACGTACTTGAGCGAGGTCAGGCCTTCGATGCCGACCGGGCCGCGGGCATGGAACTTGTCGGTGCTGATGCCGATTTCAGCCCCCAGCCCATACTCGAAACCATCGGCAAAGCGGGTACTCGCATTCACCATGACGCTGCCGGAATCGACTTCGCGCAGGAAGGCTTGGGCGTGCATGTGGTCGCGCGTGATGATGGCGTCGGTGTGGTGGCTGCCGTAGTGGTTGATGTGCGCAATCGCCTCATCCAGACCGGCCACGACCTTGACGCTGATGATGGGCGCCAGGAATTCCTCGTACCAGTCCTGCTCGGTCGCCTCCTTCAGGTTGGCACCCCGCACCTCGGCCAGAATCGCACGCCCTTCGGCGTCACAGCGCATCTCCACCCCTTTGGCGGCAAAGACCGCACCGATGCGCGGCAAGAAGGCCTTGGCCACGCCGCGCGCCACCAGCAGGCTTTCACTGGCGTTGCAGGGGCTGTACTTGTTGGTCTTGGCGTTGTCGGCCACCTTGACGGCCATGTCGAGGTCGCACGGATCGTCGACATAGGTGTGGCAGTTGCCGTCCAGGTGCTTGATCACCGGCACCTTGGCATCGCGGCTGATGCGCTCGATCAGCGACTTGCCGCCGCGCGGGATGATCACATCCACGTACTGCGGCATGGTGATGAGTTGACCTACCACTTCGCGCTCGGTGGTCTGCACCAGTTGCACGGCGTCGGCCGGCAGGCCGGACTCCACCAGGGCCTGCTGCACCAGCCGGGCCAGCGCCTTGTTGGATTCAATGGCTTCCGAGCCGCCGCGCAGGATGCAGGCGTTGCCGCTCTTGATGCTCAGGCTGGCCGCCTCGATGGTGACATTGGGCCGGCTCTCGAAAATCATGCCGAACACGCCGATCGGCACGCGCATCTGGCCGACACGGATGCCGCTGGGCTGCTGCTTCATGCCGATGATCTCGCCGATCACATCCGGCATGGCGGCGAGTTGCTCGCAACCCTCCGCCACGGTATCGATGACCTTGGGCGTCAAACGCAGGCGATCCACCATCGGCGCGGCCAAACCGGCGGCGACGGCACGCTCGAGGTCGCGCGCGTTATCCTGGCCCAGCGATTCGACATTGGCACGCAGCAGAGCGGCCAGGCGTTTCAGCGCTGCGTTTTTGGTAGCGGTTGACGCCTTGGCCATGAGGGCGGAAGCCGCTTTGGCTTGCATGCCCAGGGTCTGCGTGTATTCAGCGATATTGAGCGCGTTCATGGTTTCATTTTCTCACGCCCGCGGTTTTGGCGTGCACCCCGGCCTGAACGGCGCAGTGGTTGCACAGCTGCATCGCCAAGCGGTGCAGCGCCTGCCAGCCGTCCGCCGGCCAGTCCGGCTGCTTCAGGCCTTTGACAATGCCGTCCACCTGGTGCGCCGCATGCAGCAGGTTGGCCAGCGCCGTTTCCGTCAGGCGCGGCAACACGCGCTCGAACAACCGCTCTTTGAGGCCCCAGATGCGCTGCTCGCGCAGGGCCATGGGCAAAGGACGCCCTTGAGCGACAGCATCCTTGACGCGCTTGAGCGCACGGATGTCCTCGGCCAGTGCGTAATGCACCAACACCTCGGCTTCGCCTTCGGCACGCAGGCCGTCAAGCATGCGCTGCACCCGCGCCGCCTGCCCAGCCAACACGGCCTCCGACAGCTTGAAGACGTCATAGCGCGCCACGTTGAGCACGGCACCTTCGACCTGCTCGAACGTCAACTCGCCCGCTGGATGAAGCAGGGCCAGTTTCTGAATCTCCTGATGTGCCGCCAGCAGGTTGCCCTCCACCCGATCGGCAAAAAACTGCAACGTGCGCTGCCCCTCTTCACCGGCCGCCACACGCTGGCCCTGCGCCGCCAGGCGCTGCGCAATCCATTGCGGCAAGGCATTACGCTCCACCGGGTCAACCTGCACCGTCACGCCGAAGCTCTCCAGCGCGCCGAACCAGGCACCGCTCTTGGTCATCTTGTCCAGACGCGGCAACATGACCAGGGTCAGCGTGGAATCATTCCCCTGTGAGGCCTCCGCCAACTGCTGCAGCGCCACACTGCCATCCTTGCCGGGTTTGCCGGAAGGGATGCGGATCTCGACGATCTGACGCTCGGCAAACAGGCTCAAGCTGCCGCCTGCCGCAAGTACCTCGCTCCAGTCGAAATGGGCGCCAGCCACGGTGTGCGAGGTCCGCTCGGTATAACCTTGCGCGCGCGCCGCAGCGCGAATGGTGTCCGCCGCCTCCTGCACCAGCAGCGGCTCATCGCCATGCAGGGTGTACAGGCTCTTCAGCCCACGCTGCAGCTGGGCTTCCAGTTGGTTGGCGGCGACTTGCATGCGCTAGTCACCCTGGGCATTAAAACCGGGAAACGCCGTGGAACCGGCTCTGCCGGGCCACTGGCGTTGTCCCCCCTCTGGGGGGCTGAGGGCCGCGGCTCCAAGCCTACCTGCGCAGGCTTGGACGTGCCCGAAGAGCCGCGGACTCCGGCTGCGGCACGGGGCGCAGCGCCTCAGGGGGGCTTTCATATCTCTTTCACGGCCGCCAAACGCCGCATCAACTGGTGCACGATGTCGGTCTGCATGCTGCGATAGAGCAAGGCCTCTTCCGTTTCCTTGGCCAGCACCGCCGACTCGTTGAAACTGATGTCACGCTGCTGCACCATCTCGGTATCGGGAATCAGTTCCTTGCCTTTGGGTGTGCGCAGGCGGAAGCGGAACGTCAGACGCAGCTGGAACTCGCGCACCTGGCCCGCCGCATTGGTGCCGACCACGATTTTCTGCCGCAACTCCTGCAGCACATCCAGAATCACATCGGCTTTTTGCTGCTGCGTCGCATCGGTGATCAGCTCGACACTGCCCATGGCCGCCAGGTTGCGCTTGAGTTCGGTACCCAGCACCGAGGTGGGCGCAACGCCGGTATAGATCGACTTGAAGGCGAACGTGGGCGGCTGCCGCAATTGAAAGCCGCAACCCGCGAGCGGAGCGACCAGCCCCAGCGTCACCAGTCGCCCCATGGCGCGACCAAAATCACGGCGACTTGAAACGGCAGCAGTTTTCATCTTCAAAGCACCACGTTGACCAGGCGTCCCGGCACCACGATGACACGCTTGATCGGCGCACCATCCGCCTGTTTGACTACCGGTTCGCTGGCGACGGCCAACGCCTCGATCGCCTCCTTGCTCGCTCCGGCCGGCACCAGCACCGCGCCGCGGTGCTTGCCGTTGATCTGCAGCACGAGTTCGATCTCGTCCTGCTGCAGCGCGCTCTCGTCGGCCTGCGGCCAGGGTGCATCGAGCAGGTCGCCCAAGACACCAGCATAGCCAAGCTCGCCCCACAACTGATGCGTCAGGTGGGGGGTGGCCGGATAGATGCAGCGCAACAGGATGCCGAAGCCCTCATACAGGGCCATCGCGGCGCCCGCACCGTCCATGGCCTTGAAGTCTTCCAGCGCATTGAGCAGCTTCATGGCCCCGGAGACCACGGTGTTGTACTGCATGCGCTGGTAGTCGTAGTCGATCTGCTTGAGCACGGTGTGGATTTCCAGCCGCAGGGCCTTGGCCTCCTTGCTGAATTCCACATCTTTCAGGCTCTTGGCCCCCGCCACACTGGCGTCAGCCGCTACTGAATCGATAGCAGACAGCTTGACACCGAAATTCCAGACGCGGCGCAGGAAGCGGTAGCTGCCTTCCACCGCCGCATCGTTCCACTCCAGTGTGGCCTCCGGCGGCGCGGTGAACATGGTGTACAGGCGCGCGGTGTCGGCACCGTACTTCTCGATCAGCTCCTGCGGGTCGACTCCGTTGTTCTTGGACTTGGACATGGTGCCCACGCCCTCGTAGTCGATGACCGTGCCCACGGGCAGATCGCCCACGGCGTTCTTCAGCTTGGCCCCGACAATCTTGCCACCCTCATCGAGCACATGCTCGACGTCGTGCGGCCAGAAGTACTCCTTGCCGCCCTTCTCGGTGCGACGCGAGTAGATGTGGTTGAGCACCATGCCTTGCGTCAAGAGCTTGGTGAAGGGCTCGTCGATCTTCACCAATCCCAGATCGCGCATGACCTTGGTCCAGAAGCGTGCGTACAGCAGGTGCAGGATGGCATGCTCGATGCCACCGATGTACTGGTCCATCGGCATCCAGTAGTTCGCACCGTCCGCGACCATCTTGTCCGGATTGGTCGGATCGCAGTAGCGCATGAAGTACCAGGACGAATCCACAAAGGTGTCCATGGTGTCGGTTTCGCGCCGTGCCGGTTTGCCGCAGCAAGGGCAGTCCACCTTGAGGAAACTTTCGCACTTGTTCAACGGGTTACCGGAACCATCGGGCACGAGATCCTGCGGCAGCACCACCGGCAAGTCTTTCTCGGGCACCGGCACCGGACCACACGCGTCGCAGTGAATGATCGGGATCGGCGTGCCCCAGTAGCGCTGGCGCGAAATACCCCAGTCGCGCAGGCGCCAGGTGGTCTTCTTTTCGCCCAGGTCGCGCGTCTGCAATGCATGAGCCACCGCATTGACGGCTTCCTGATAGCCCAGGCCACTGAAGCTGTCGGAGTTGATGGTCACGCCATTCTGCTTGTCGGCGTACCACTCCTGCCACTGGTGGTAGTCGTACTCCTGACCCGCGACGTCAATCACCTGCCGGATCGGCAGGTCGTACTTCAGCGCAAAGGCGAAATCGCGCTCGTCGTGCGCCGGCACGCCCATGACGGCGCCATCGCCGTAGCTCATCAACACGTAGTTGCCCACCCAGACCTCAACCTGCTCGTCGTTCAGCGGGTGTTTGACGAACAGGCCGGTGGCCATACCCTCTTTTTCCCGCAACGCGAGTTCGGCCTCGGTCGTGCCACCCTTCTGGCACTCTTCGATGAAGGCAGCGAGCTTCGGGTTCGACTTGGCCGCGTGCTGGGCCAGCGGATGCTCGGGCGCCACGGCGCAGAAGGTCACGCCCATGATGGTGTCGGCACGGGTGGTGAAAACATACATCTTGCCGTCGCCGATGAGCCGACCATCCGCACCCTGAATATCGTGAGTGAAGGCAAAACGCACGCCCTCACTGCGTCCGATCCAGTTCTCCTGCATCAGGCGCACACGCTCGGGCCAGCCGTTGAGCGTGGCCTTCTCGTTGCCCATTTGCACGTGGTCCAGCAGCTCCTGGGCGTAGTCAGTGATCTTCAGGTAGTAACCCGGAATCTCGCGCTTTTCCACCAGTGCGCCGGTGCGCCAGCCGCGGCCGTCGATCACCTGCTCGTTGGCCAGCACCGTCTGGTCCACCGGGTCCCAGTTCACGACCTGGGTCTTGCGGTAGGCAATGCCCTTCTCCAGCATCTTGAGGAACAGCCACTGGTTCCACTTGTAGTAGGTCGGGTCGCAGGTGGCGACCTCGCGGCTCCAGTCGATGGCCAGGCCCATGGCCTGCATCTGGCCCTTCATGTAGGCGATGTTCTCGTAGGTCCACTTGGCCGGCGGCACGCCGTTCTTCAGCGCGGCGTTTTCGGCCGGCAGGCCGAAGGCGTCCCACCCCATGGGCATCAGCACGTTGTAGCCGTTCATGCGCAGGTAGCGCGTGAGCATGTCGTTGATGGTGTAGTTGCGCACATGGCCCATGTGCAGCTTGCCGCTCGGGTAGGGCAGCATGGAGCAGGCATAGAACTTCTTGCGGCCGGCGTCTTCCGTCACCCGGTAGGCGTCGCGCGCCACCCAGTGGCTGTGAGCGGATTTCTCAACGTCGAGATGGTTGTATTTGTCTTGCATTTGGGAGTTCACTTGGGGCGACGCAGACGTCGCAACCGCCCCATTTTAGGGTTTGGCCACGAAGCCGATGCGGCTCAGTCCGGCTTTGTGGGCGGCGTCCAGCACCGCCACCACCCGGCCATACGGCACGGCTTCATCGGCACGCAACTGGACTTCGGCTTGCGCATTCTGTCGCGCGATGTCGGCCAGACGCAGCTGCAAGGCCTCCAGCGCCAGCGGCTGGTCCTGGAGATAGACCTGGCCGGCCTGGTCGAGCGCGACCTGGACCACCTGCGGCGCCTCTTGCGGCCGGGCTGTCTCAGCTTTTGGCAGGTCCAGGCGGAGCGAGCTGGCCAAGAGCGGCGCGGTCAGGATGAAGATCACCACCAACACCAGCATGACGTCGATCAGCGGCGTCATGTTGATGTCGCTCATGGGCTGCGGCCCGGTAGTGCGTTCAAGGCGACCGAATGCCATGGGCTTGCTTCAGGCGGCCGACTGGCCCAGCAGCAACTCACGCAGATCCAGGGCAAAGCCCTCCAGATCGGCCTCGATCTGGCCCGTCAACCGGCCCAGCACGTTGTAGGCCAGCACCGCCGGAATGGCCACGGCCAGGCCAGCGGCCGTCATGATGAGCGCCTCGCCCACCGGGCCAGCAATACGTTCGATGGTGATCTGGCCGGCACTGGCCATGCCGGTCAGCGCATGGTAGATGCCCCAGACCGTGCCCAGCAGGCCGACAAAAGGTGCCGTGGAACCCACGGTCGCCAGCAACACCTGACCAAACTGCAGGCGGCGCAGCACGCCATGCAGGGCATCACGCAACACGCGGGTGAGCTGTTGTGAACGCTCGCCGGCGGCGGCCAGCGTGCCGACCGATTGCACCTGCGTGGCCTCGATCAGCGGCAGCAACAGGGCTTCGCGGTCGAAGGCGCCGACTTTCAGTCGCGCCTCCTCCATCGAACCTGCCTGCCAGAACGCCGCCGTGGCCCGCGCCAGATCGCGGCCTGTGCGCCGCAGCAGCCAGCTTTTCCAGACGATCACCACCCAACTGGCGACCGACATGGCCAGCAGCAGCGCGGCCACCAAGCGGGTGATGGCGTCGCCTTGCAGAAAGAACTGCGGGAAACTCATTTGAGGCCCAACACGTCGAACATGTCATACAAGCCGGTCTTGCGGCCGGCCAGGAAGCGCACGGCACGCAGGCTGCCCTGGGCATAGGTGACGCGGCTGGACGATTTGTGCGTGATCTCGATGCGCTCACCGATACCGGCAAACAGCACGGTGTGGTCGCCCACGATGTCGCCGCCGCGGATGGTGGCAAAGCCGATGGACGATGGATCGCGCTCGCCGGTCACACCTTCGCGCGTATAGACCGCGCAATCCTTCAGGTCGCGCCCCAGCGCGCCGGCGATCACCTCGCCCATCTTGAGCGCGGTGCCAGAGGGCGCATCGACCTTGTGGCGGTGGTGCGCTTCGATCACCTCGATGTCGTAGCCGGTGGACAGGGCCTTGGCCGCCATCTCCAGCAATTTCAGCGTGACGTTCACGCCCACGCTCATGTTGGGCGACAGCATGATGGCGATGTCCTGCGACGCCGCCGCAATCTCGGCCTTCTGCGCCTCGCTGAAACCGGTGGTACCGATCACCATGTTCACGCCCAATTCGCGGCAGACCTTGAGATGCGCCATCGTGCCTTCCGGCCGGGTGAAGTCGATCAGGGTCCGGGCGTTCTGCAGTCCGGTCTTGAGGTCGGCCGTGATGGCCACATCGCTGGCATGGCCAAGAAAAGCGGTGGCATCGTTGCCGATGGCCGGGCTGGCGGCCACATCCAGGGCGCCGGCCAGCACGCAGTCGTCAGCCGCTTGCACGGCCTCGATCAGCATGCGCCCCATCCGTCCGGAGGCTCCGGCGATGGCAATCTTGTGAGGGTTCTGGACAGTCATGATGGCAATGGATGGGCTTTAACGGGCCGCTGGCTCCAGCGGAGGGTAGCTGGCCGGCAGGGGAGGCAGGGGCTTGGGCTGCTCGGCCGCCTTGACCGGTGCCGGAAACTTCTGCAGGCTCTCGGACGTGGCCTCGAGCACCGGCACCTTGGCCGGGGCACGATTGCCCTCCAGCGAAGCAGCGAACTCGGCTTCGGACGGCAAGGCATCATCCGCCTCGAAACGCTCCAACAGGTCGCCCTTGAAGAACACGGTGACTCGGCGCGACAGGGGTTCTGAACCCTGGCGGCGGAAAGTGAACACATAGTCCCAGCGGTCGGCGTGGAACACGCTGGCCAGCAACGGCGTCCCCAGGATGTCGCGCACCTGGATGCGGCTCATGCCGGGGCGCAGCACCGCCACCTGCTCGCGCGTCACCACATTGCCCTGCACCACGCTGACACGGTAGGGTTTGAAGGCTTCTGTCAGGCGGTTGCCCGTGCCGTTCGTGCTGCTGCAAGCAGTCAACACGGCACAGGCAACGCCAATGGCTAAAACCAGCCCCAGACGAGGGACGTCGCGGTGAAAATCGGACATGAGTCGAGGTGTAGCGATATGATCGGCCCATTGTAGCGGTTGAGCCTGTCGCCGCAGCCCCACTGTCCGCGCAAGAAAGACCTCAGATGAACAGCATTGAAGAACTCAAAAGCACCGGTCTCAAAGCCACCGTGCCCCGACTCAAGGTGTTGGAAATCTTCCAGAAGGGTGCCCAGCGTCACATGACGGCCGAGGATGTGTTCCGCGTCCTGCTCCAGGACCGCTCCGACGTGGGCTTGGCCACGGTGTACCGGGTACTGACGCAATTCGAGCAGGCCGGCATCCTGACGCGCAGCAACTTCGAGGGCGGCAAGGCCGTCTACGAACTCAACGAAGGGCAGCACCACGACCATCTGGTCTGCCTGGACTGCGGCAAGGTGGAAGAGTTCTTTGATGCCGAGATCGAGAGCCGGCAGAACGCCGTGGCCAAGACCAAAGGCTTTGCCATTGCGGACCACGCACTGAGCCTGTACGCCCACTGCACCAAGGACGCCTGCCCGAACCGGACCGCCTCCAACCGCGGCATCCCCAACCCGAACTGAAAACGGATAACAGGCCGGAAACCCGGGCTCAGCCGGGTTCGCCCATAGCCTTGCGGTGGCGCTCGACAAACTCCTGGTA
Source organism: Curvibacter sp. PD_MW3 (assembly GCA_002633085.1). GTDB lineage: Bacteria > Pseudomonadota > Gammaproteobacteria > Burkholderiales > Burkholderiaceae_C > Hylemonella. Next base: position 307,788 of record NSIV01000003.1, on the reverse strand, counting down.
GGTGTCGATGCCACGCAACTGCAGAATGGTGTTGCGCACGGCGGCCTCCACCAGAACGGCCAGGTTGCGGCCGGCCACCACCTGGATCACCGCCTTGCGCACCGGAATGCCCAGCACATCCTGCGTCAGCGGCTCATACGGAATGCGCTCGTAATCGCGCTCCATCGTTTCGCGCCGCACCAGATGCACGATCAGCTTGAGGCGGATCTTGCGCCGCACCGCGGTCTCGCCAAAAATGGCCTTGATGTCGAGCAGGCCGATGCCGCGCACTTCCAGCAGGTTTTGCAGCAAGTCCGGGCAGCGCCCTTCGATCGTGGATTCGTTGATGCGAAACAGGTCAACCGCATCGTCGGCCACCAGGCCGTTGCCACGCGAAATCAGCTCCAGGCCCAACTCGCTCTTGCCCAGCCCCGATTCACCCGTGATCAGAACGCCCAGCCCCAGGATATCCATCAGCACACCGTGGATCGAGGTCCGCTCGGCGAAGTGCTTGGACAAATAGCTGCGCAACAGATCGTTCACGTAGGCCGACGAGGCCGCCGTGGCAAACAAGGGGATCTCCGCCTGCTCGCACATGGCCAGCAAGGCCGGCGGCGGCGTCTGGCCATCGGCCAGCACCAAAGCCGGCGGCTCCAGCGTCACGATGCGCGCGATCCGGCGCGCGCAGTCATCCTTGGTGGCGTTGGTGAGGTAGGCCACCTCGCGCTCGCCCAGGACCTGCACGCGGTAAGGATGGATGTAATTGAGATAACCCACGAGGTCGGCGCCCGAGCGGGCGGCGCGCACGGCAACCTCGTCAAAACGGCGTTCGGAGGCACCGAGACCGGCAACCCACTCCCACTTCAGCCGGCTGCGAAACTCCTCAAACAGAACTTCGGCGCTGACAACGGTGGGCCTCACGTGAACGATTCCGGCTCAGGAGGTCAGTTGGGCCGACTGCCAGGCGGCAATCAGGTCGTGCAATGCTTCGGCGCTGTCGCTGGCAACGAGCTGGGTCCGCAAGGGAGCATCACTGAGCAACTCGGCAATTTCAGACAGGATCTCAAGGTGCTTTTGCGTTGCCGCTTCCGGCACCAGCAGAAAGATCAACAAACTGACCGGCAACTCATCCGGCGCATCGAAGCCGATAGGCTGGGCCAGTTGCATGACGGCGGCCATCGGCGCCTTCAGGCCCTTGATACGACCATGCGGAATCGCCACACCATGACCCAGACCCGTTGAACCCAGTCGTTCGCGCGCAAACAGGCTGTCCGTCACCAGGGCGCGGCTGAGGCCATGCAAGTTCTCGAACAGCAGCCCTACTTCTTCGAAGGCTCTTTTCTTGCTGGTGGCGTCGACATGCACCAGCACTTGCGAAACGGGCAGGATGGACGAAAGACGATTCATGATGGTTGGGAGGCCAGATTATGCACACAAAAAAGCCGCGGGGGTAAGCCGCGGCTCGGGGCTTGCATGCAAGCCCAGACTACATCATGCGCTTGCTGGCCTCATGGTGGTGGTCTTGCAAACGGTCCTTGTGTCGCACCACCTGACGATCGAGCTTGTCGACCAGCTCGTCCACTGCTGCGTACAGGTCCTCATGGGCGCTTTCCGCAAACAGGTCATTGCCTTTCACATGGATATTGCATTCGGCGCGCTGCCGTCTTTCCTTCTCCTTTTGCTTTTCAACCGTCAACAGCACCTTGACATCGACAACCTGGTCAAAGTGCCGGGTAATTCGATCAAGCTTGGTCGTGACATAACTGCGCAGGGCAGGGGTGACTTCGAGGTGATGACCGCTGATCGTCAAGTTCATGAGTAGCCTCCTGTTGCTCTCGGGATTGAACAGTTGTCTGCAGCGCCAAGCCCGTCAACGACATCGGGCTTGCACGCTGCAGACGGTTTCACTATGCGCCGGGGTGACGGGAAAAGCAATCCCCTTTGATTGAGGAAAAGCAAGGTTTTTCCCTCTCCAGACACGTGTATTTCCCCTATGTCGCCGAAGGACTTGCCAGCCCCCATGAGATGCCGTCACAATGCGTGAGTTCGGTGCTCAGCCGACCGCTCCCAAGCGCCCTTTTTCGCGCGCACCTCGCCCCCTTCTTGCCGCCACCCACCCGCCTGCGCCGGACTGTTGCGCGCGTCTGACGTGGCCACCACGTTTTCACCCAGGCAACGCACTGCCAGTGCGATAATTCGGCCATCGAAATTTCGGAGAACGCTCCTTGGAAACCTGCCCTAGTCGGTAGCTTTCAACTCCCTCATCAGCATCAGGGGTTGAAAGCGAAACCCCGAATCCCCGTCAGATGCAACACCACCGTGGGAGTGAGCCATGCTCAATATCTTTACGCTTGCCAATGGCCGGCTCTTCCAGGAAGAGATCGAGTCCTTGGAAGAGCTTTCCAGATTCCAGCCGATCTGGGTTGACCTGGAGTCGCCCACCGTCGAAGAAAAACGCTGGGTCAAACAGTACTACGGCCTGTCCATTCCGGAAGACGCGATGGACGAGGACATCGAGGAATCCGCCCGATTCTATGAAGAAGACAACGGCGAGCTGCACATTCGCAGCGACTTCTTGGTGGCCGACGAGGACGAGCCACGCACGGTGCGCGTAGCCTTCATCCTGAACCAGCACAACATCGAACTCAAGAGCCGCGGCGTGCTGTTCTCCATCCACGACGAGGACGTGCCGGTGTTTCGCCTGCTGCGCATGCGTGCGCGCCGCGCGCCGGGCCTGATCGAGGACGCCAAGGAGGTGCTGCTCAAGCTGTTCGATGCCGATGCCGAGTACTCGGCCGACACGCTGGAAGGCATCTACGACCAGCTGGAAAAAGCCGGCCGGCAAGTGCTGTCGGGCGACGTGACCGACGCCCTGGCGGGCGAGGTGCTGGGCGCGATCGCGCGGCAGGAAGACCTGAACGGGCGCATCCGCCGCAACGTGATGGATACGCGCCGCGCCGTCAGCTTCATGATGCGCAGCAAGATGCTCAACGGCGAGCAGTTCGAGGAAGCGCGCCAGATCCTGCGCGACATCGACTCGCTCGACTCGCACACCGCCTTCCTGTTCGACAAGATCAACTTCCTGATGGACGCCACGGTCGGTTTCATCAACATCAACCAGAACAAGATCATCAAGATCTTCTCGGTGGCCAGCGTGGCGCTGCTGCCGCCGACGCTGATTGCCAGCCTCTACGGCATGAACTTCCAGTACATGCCTGAGCTGTCACAGAAATGGGGCTACCCCTATGCGCTGGCGCTGATGGTGGCCAGTGCACTGGTGCCGATGTGGTACTTCCGCAAGCGTGGCTGGTTGAAGTGAAGCCCCCGTTGACCGCTCACTGCGTGTAGCGGCCCTCCCCCCTCAAGGGGGCAACGCCAGTGGACCGGCGGAGCCGGATCCACGGCGTTTTCCGGTTAAGGCACTTCAGGTGCTGTCGGTCGCTTAACGCGGGGGTAATGTGCGCACGAACTCGTCAATGATGGCCAGGGCGTAGCGGCTGGCCACTTCGGTGACGAATTTGGGGAAGTCGACGTGCGCGCTGTCGTCGGCGCGGTCGGAGATGGTGCGCACGGCGGCAAAGGGGATGCCGTAGTCGTGGCAGACCTGCGCCACCGCGGCGCCTTCCATCTCCACTGCCAGTGGCGCATGACCGGCATCCGACAGGTCGGCATGCAGCCGGCGGGCCTCCTCGGCGGCCGAGACGAAACGGTCGCCGCTGGCGATCAGGCCGTGGTGCACCGTCTGATCTTGAAGATCAGATTCGGTCTTGAGCCTCGCCAAACCTGCGCGAGACGCTCTTAAAAGATGAGCAGACAGCGCGGCATCGCAAGCAAAGCGCTCGCGGCCGTAAAGCGGGATCTGATAACGCGGAAAGATGGGCGAGGCATCCATGTCGTGTTGCACAAAGTCAGTGGCGACCACCACGTCCCCTACCCGCACGCCATGGCCGACACCGCCAGCCACGCCGGTGAACACCAGACGCTGAACGCCAAAGGCTTCAATCAGCGTCGTGGCCGTGGTCGCAGCGGCGACCTTGCCGATGCGCGACAGTGCCAGCACCACCGGCTGGCCATGCAGTTCACCCTGCCAGAACTCGCGCCCGGCGCGTGTGACGCTCCGGGGCTGATGCAGCAGGTCCAGCAAGCCCTGCTGCTCCTCGGCCAAGGCGCTGAGAATGGCAATGGTCATGGACTAGATGATGTGACTATGGCTGCGGCACGTCACTTTGCAACGCACAGTCAGCAAAATCAGCCCCCGTCGCAAGCAGCGCCCCTGCGGGTCACTGCTTGTCCCGCAGTTCGCGGCGCAGGATCTTGCCCACCGGGGTTTTCGGCAGCTCGGTGCGGAACTCGATGACCTTGGGCTGTTTGTAACCCGTCAGGTTCTCGCGGCACCAGGCGCGCACCGTCGCCTCATCCAGCGCCGGGTCCTTGCGCACGATCACCAGCTTGACCACCTCGCCCGATTGCGCATCGGGCACGCCGACGCAGGCGCACTCCAGCACGCCGTCCAGGCGCGCCACCACGTCTTCGACCTCGTTCGGATAGACATTGAAGCCGCTGACCAGGATCATGTCCTTCTTGCGGTCGACGATACGAACGAACCCCTTCTCGTCCATGATGCCGACGTCACCGGACTTGAACCAGCCGTCGGCCGTCATGACCTTGGCCGTTTCGTCCGGGCGCTGCCAGTAGCCCGCCATCACCTGCGGGCCCTTGATGGCGATCTCACCCGCTTGGCCCAGCGGCACGTCACGCCCGTCGTCGTCGATGATCTTCATCCAGGTGCTGGGCAAGGGCACGCCGATGGTGCCGGTAAAGCCGGTGGATGTGACCGGGTTGCAGCTGGCTGAGGGGCTGGTCTCGGACAAGCCGTAACCTTCGCAGATCGGGCAGCCGGTCTTCTCGAACCACTTCTGCGCCACCGCGCCCTGCACGGCCATGCCGCCGCCGACCGACACCTTGAGGTGGCTCCAGTCCACCTTGTTGAAATCCGGGTGGTTGGCCAGGCCGTTGAACAGGGTGTTGACCGCCGGGAAGCTGTGGAACACGTGCTTGGACAGCTCCTTCAGCACCGCCGGTAGATCGCGCGGGTTGGGAATGAGGATCAGCTTGCCGCCGGTGCGCATGGACAGCATCATGCCGACCGTGAAAGCGAAGATGTGGTACAGCGGCAGGGCACAGACGGTGGTGGCCTGCTCGTTGGCCGGCACCTTCTTCATGACCGGCGCATTCCAGGCTTCGGACTGCAGCACATTGGCAATCACGTTGCGGTGCAACAGCACAGCACCCTTGGAGACACCGGTGGTGCCGCCGGTGTACTGCAGCACCGCCACGTCGTCCGGCTGGATATTGGGCTGGCGCAAGGTGCCGCGCGCACCTTGTGCCAGTGCGTCGTTGAAACGCACGGCACCGGGCAGGCTGTAGTCGGGCACCATCTTCTTGACCTTGCGCACCACGTAGTTGACCAGCGCCCCCTTGAGCGTGCCAAGGCGGTCGCCCATGGCGCACAGCACCACATGCTGCACCGGCGTGGCGGTCAGGCACTTCTGCAGCGTGCTGGCGAAGTTCTCGATGATGACGATGGCTTTCGAGCCGGAGTCCTTGAGCTGGTGTTCCAGTTCGCGCGCGGTGTACAGCGGATTGACATTGACCACCACCAGGCCGGCACGCAGGATGGCCGCCACCACGATCGGGTACTGCGGCACGTTGGGCATCATGATCGCGACGCGATCGCCCTTGACCAGCCCCAGGCCCTGCAGGTAGGCAGCAAAGGCGCGGCTCAGCGCATCGGTCTCGCCATAGGTCTGCTCCTTGCCCATGAAGCTGTAGGCCGGGCGGGCACCGTAATGGCGGAAGCTTTCTTCCATCAGCGCCACCAGCGAGGCATAGGGCGAAGGCGGAAGGTCGGCCGGGACGCCTTCAGGGTAGCTCGTCAACCAGATGCGGTCGGTCATCACCATGTCTCCTGTCTTGATTTGAATTTCTCGGGACGAAAAAAAACCGTGCCGGGTATTTCGGCACGGTCGTGCTTTTTTCCCTGTGGCGGGATTATGCCTGTTCAGCTCTTGAGAACGGTCAAGACTTCGTCCAGCATCTTCTTGGCATCACCGAACAACATGCGGTTGTTCTCCTTGTAGAACAGCGGGTTGTCCACGCCGGCATAGCCCGAGGCCATGGAACGCTTCATGACGATGGAGGTCTTGGCCTTCCACACCTCCAGCACCGGCATGCCGGCGATCGGGCTGGCCGGATCTTCCATGGCGCTGGGGTTCACGATGTCGTTGGCGCCGATGACCATGGCCACGTCGGTGTCCGGGAAGTCGTCGTTGATTTCGTCCATCTCCATCACGATGTCATACGGCACCTTGGCCTCGGCCAGCAGCACGTTCATGTGGCCCGGCATGCGGCCGGCCACCGGGTGGATGCCGAAGCGCACGTTCACGCCCTTGTCGCGCAGGGTCTTGGTGATCTCGTACACCGTGTGCTGGGCCTGCGCCACCGCCATGCCGTAACCCGGCACGATGATCACGCTCTTGGCTTCGCGCAGCAGCTCGGCGGTTTCCACCGCGCTCACCGCCACCACCTCGCCTTGCGGCTGGGCGGCTTCACCCGACTTGGCCGGCGCGCCGCCGCCCGAACCGAAACCACCAGCGATCACGCTGATGAAGTTGCGGTTCATCGCGCTGCACATGATGTAGGACAGGATGGCACCAGAGGAGCCCACCAGCGCACCGGTCACGATCAGCAGGTCGTTCGACAGCATGAAGCCGGTGGCCGCAGCGGCCCAGCCGGAATAGCTGTTGAGCATGGACACCACCACCGGCATGTCGGCGCCGCCAATGGCCATCACCATGTGGATGCCGAACAGCAGCGAGATGACCGTCATCACGATCAGCGGCGTCATGCCTTCGGCCACGGTAGGGGCGTGGATGAACTCGCGCCCGAACCAGATCACCACCAGCAGGCCGGCCAAGTTCAGCCAGTGGCGGCCCGGCAGCAGCAGCGGCTTGCCGCCGATCTTGCCATTGAGCTTGCCGAAGGCCACCAGCGAGCCTGAGAAGGTGACCGCGCCGATCAGGATGCCGATGTAGATCTCGACTTCGTGGATCAGTTTTTCAGCGCCAGTGAGTTGCACCGAGGTATCGACGTAGCTGGCAAAACCGACCAGGCAGGCCGCCAGACCGACCAGGCTGTGCATCAACGCGACCAGCTCGGGCATCTGCGTCATCTTCACCACTTTCGCGGCATATAGACCGACGCTGCCACCCACCAGCAGCGCACCGATGATCCACGGAATACCGGCCGGGCTGACGCGCGGGCCGAACACCGTGGCCAGCACAGCCAGCGCCATGCCGACCATGCCGAACAGGTTGCCGCGGCGCGAAGTTTCGGGGTTGGACAGGCCGCCCAGGCTCAGGATGAACAGGATGGCGGCACCCAGGTAGGCCACCGTCGCAAGACTTTGGGACATGATCGTCTTCCTTCTCTTTTTTCTTATTTGCGGAACATGGCGAGCATGCGGCGGGTGACGGAGAAGCCACCGAACATGTTGACCGCCGTCAGCACGATGCCGGCAAACGCCAGCCAGCGGATCAGCTCGTCAGGGCGTCCGCCCATGCCGGCTTCCGGCGGTGCGATCTGGATCAGCGCACCGATGGCAATGATGCTGGAAATGGCGTTGGTCACGCTCATCAGCGGCGTGTGCAGCGCGGGCGTGACGTTCCACACCACCATGTAGCCGATGAAGCAGGCCAGCACGAACACCGTGAAGTGCCCGAGGAAGGCCACCGGCGCATAAGCACCGATGAACCAGAAGGCCAGCGCAGCCACAGCGAAGAGGATGGCCAGCGTCTTGGCTGGCAGTGGTCCGCTGCTGCCATGGCCGTGGCCGGACTTCTTCTGGGCCACCGGCGCGGCGGCGGGCTTCGGCGCCGGCACGGCAGCCGGCTTGAGCGGCGGGGCCGGCCAGGTGATGCTGCCTTCCTTGATGACGGTCAGGCCGCGGATGGCGTCGTCTTCCATGTTGACGTTGGCGACGCCGTCCTTGGCCTTGCACAGCTCCTCGGTCAGGCGCAGCAGGTTGGTGGCGTACAGAGTCGACGATTGCTTGGCCAGGCGCGAAGCCAGGTCGGTGTAGCCGACGATGGTCACGCCGTGCTTGACCACCGCCTGGCCCGGCTCGGTCAGCTCGCAGTTGCCGCCCTGCTCGGCCGCCATGTCGACGATCACGCTGCCCGGCTTCATGGAGCGCACCATCTCGGCGGTGATGAGCTTGGGCGCCGGCTTGCCCGGGATCAGCGCGGTGGTGATGATGATGTCGACTTCCTTGGCCTGCTGCGCGTACATGGCGCGTTGCGCGGCCTGGAAGCCTTCGCTCATGACCTTGGCATAACCGCCGCCGCCCGAGCCTTCTTCCTCGTAGTCGACCTTGACGAACTCACCGCCCAGGGATTTGACCTGGTCGGCCACTTCGGGACGGGTGTCGTTGGCGCGCACGATGGCGCCCAGGCCAGCAGCGGTACCGATGGCCGCCAGACCGGCCACGCCAGCACCGGCGATGAAAACCTTGGCCGGCGGCACCTTGCCTGCGGCCGTGATCTGGCCATTGAAGAAGCGGCCGAAGGCGTTGGCCGCCTCGATGACAGCGCGGTAGCCGCTGACGCCGGCCATGGAGGTCAGCGCGTCCATCTTCTGCGCGCGGGAGAGCGTGCGCGGCAGCGCGTCGATGGCCAGCACCGTCGCCTTCCTGGCGGCCAGCTGCTGCATCAGCTCCGGGTTCTGCGCCGGCCAGATGAAGCCGATCAGGACGCCGCCCTCGCGCATCAGCGCCACTTCGTCCGTGCTGGGTGCACGCACCTTGAACACGATGTCCGAGGTGGCCCACAGCGCCGCTGCACCGTTGACAATTTCAGCGCCTGCCGCGCGATAGGCGTCGTCGCTGAAATTGGCGGCATCGCCGGCGCCGGATTCGACGGCCACCTGGAAGCCGAGCTTGATGAGTTTTTCGACCGCGTCGGGCACTGTGGCCACGCGCTTTTCACCCGGGAAGATCTCCCGCGGCACACCAATGCGTTGCGCCGGTTGAGCTGTGCCAGCTTGCATTCATCGTCTCCTGAATATGATTTTCATGATGCTCACGCGGGCCTCGCCCGACAGGGCGGCCCGCACGCGACAACAAGCTTACCTGAGAATTACGAGGCTCCCAGGCATAAGCTCTATAACTATTTCGGCGGCAATCCATAATCTTCATCTATGAATACGCGTTGGAAACCCAGTGTCACCGTCGCCGCCATCATCGAGCGTGATGGCCGCTTTCTGCTGGTGGAAGAAGAAACCCCCGAAGGCCTGATGCTCAACAACCCGGCCGGCCATCTGGACCCGGGCGAATCACCCGTCGAGGGTTGCGTGCGCGAAGCGCTGGAAGAAACCACCCACCGCTTCAAGCCCAGCCACCTGCTGGGCATCTACATGTCGCGTCTGCAGCGCCAGCGCCCCGGCGAGGCGATGGAGGACATCACCTACCTGCGCTTTGCCTTCACGGGGCAACTGGGTGAGGTGGTGGCAGGTCGCGTGCTGGACACCGGCATCGTGCGCACGGTGTGGATGACGCCGGATGAGATCCGCGCCAGCACCGCACGCCACCGCAGCCCGCTGGTACTGCGCTGCATGGAAGACCACTTGCGCGGCCAGCGCTACCCGCTGGACCTGGTCTACACCGACACCTCGGTGCAATTGCTACAAAAATAAGAGCTGCAGGCGCTTATCCGACAAGGATAAACGACCTATTTTGCACCTGAAACCGGCTCCAGTCCGGTGCTGCGCACGATGGAGGCCGCCGCCGGTGACGCCAGGTAGCGCACCAGATGCCGGGCCGCCTCGGGGGCCTTCGCTTCGGTGCCGATGCCGGCCGAGAAGAAGATGGTCTGCTGCACCTCGTCCGGCAGCGGGCCGACGTAATCCAGCTCGGTGAACGGCAGCAACTCGCTGACCTGCTGGAAGCCGAGCTCGGCGTCACCGCGTGCCACCACGGCACCCACGCGCTCGCTGTAGATCTTCTTCGCCTTGTCCTTGAGCTGTTCGGCCACACCCAGGCGCGGAAACAGTTCGGTCGACAGGTAGGTGCCGCTGGCGCTGGCCGAATAGGCAATCGACTTGGCATTGAGCAGGGTCTGACGCAAGGCGTCCACCGTGCGGATATCCGGCTTGGGCGTGCCCTTGCGCACCGACAGGCCGATGATGGAGCGCCCGAGGTCGACGCGGCTGCCCGGTGCCACATGGCCCTGCTTCACCAGCGCCTCCAGCCCGGCATCGGACAGGATCAGGATGTCGAACTTCTCGCCACGTGCCAGCCGGCTGGGGATGGAGTCCGGCGCGTTGCCAATGGAGGCGCCGTAGGACGAGATCACCTTGTGCCCGCTGGCTTGCTCGTACAGCGGCACCAGTTGCTTGTAGGCCGCGGTAAAGCCGCCCGAGCTGATGACGCGGATCTCGTCGGCCAGCACCTGGCCGGTCAAGGCCAGCAGGCCGATCAGAAGCAGCAAGGCGTGGCGCACACAAGACGAAACGGCTGTCATGGCATGTCTCCCGGCATTCATCATGGTTTCATGGGACCGAGGCTCAATCATCCCCGAGTTGGAGTTTGCTCGGCAACCGTTTTTCAAGCGACCACTTGAAGAGCGCGGCGCTGCGGAAAATGCCGTGCGCGAACTTGCCGTAGGGCAGGGTCAGGAACAGAGCCATCACCACCCCTAGGTGCAGTGCCAGCAGGGCCGGCATGACCGCCGTGCCGCGCGCACCCCACAGCCCCAGGCCGGTGAGGCTGGTGAAGAACAGCAGGGCCATGAAGCCACGGTCCATCGGCTTTTGCGCCGCGTCGCCGTGCTGCGGATGGCGGCGCAGGTTCAGGCGGAACAGGCCGGCCGTGCCCACCAGCAGGCTCACACCGCCCGCGGCACCCAGCAGCTTGGGCAGGCTGGGCAGGTCATACGGCGCGACCCAACCCAACAAGTAGTGGTAGAGCGTGGCCACGCTGGTGGCGGCAAAACACAGCAGGAAACCGTAGAAGGTGGCGTGGTGGAAACGGCGGCGCCATAAGGTCCAGGCATCGTCCTCGTTGTTGCAGCCTTCGCCGTGGCCGCCGTCGAGGTACTTCAGGCGCAACGCGTCCGTGGCGGCTTCGGCCGCCGCCGCGCCTTGAATGGCCGCCAACGCCGGCGCCTCGTAATCGCGGCCCGGCGTCACTTCGCGCCAGAAACGGCGCACACCAAGGGCCAGCGCCAGCACGGCGAACAGGAACACCGGCGCGAACAGGCCCACCAGCAGGTTGTGCGGGAAGATGGCATAAAAATCGGCCAAAGCCGGCACACGCCACAGCGTGTCCTTGAGCCAGAGCGTGAGCATCATGAAGAAGGCCAGCGCACCAGCCGTGGCTAGCGCCACCGTGAGGCCGTTGCGCTGGTACAGCCGGCCCAGCGAGGGCGGCCAGGCAAAGTCGGTGTAGGTGCTCAGGCGTACCTTGGCCATGGCCTGCGGCACGTTGACGGCAAACTCATGCGGCGGTGCGTACTGGCAGGCATGCAGGCAGGCACCGCAGTTGTGGCACAGATTGGCTAGGTAGTGAATGTCCGCCTGGCCGAATTCGAGCCGGCGCGTCATGGCCGGGAACACGGCACAGAAACCCTCGCAATAACGGCAGGCATTGCAGATCTGCAGCTGGCGTGCCACTTCGGCCTCGGCCGTGCCGGGCACGACCTCACCATTGGCCAAGGCGCGGGCTTCGCGGGTCAGGTTCTCAAGCTGCTGCACGTGTCTTCTCCTTGCCCCACACCGAATTTGCTCCTGATTTCATAGCGGCTTGCGCAGCCTGGGTGCCGGCGATGCGCCCAAAAGCCGTACCAATCGACATGCCAACACCAGCCGTGTAGCCCTTGCCCAGTACATTGCCGGCCATCATCTCGCCGGCCACGAACAGGTTGTCGCTCGGCACACCGCCGAAATGCACCGCCGCTTGGTCGTTGACCTTCAGCCCCAGGTAGGTGAAGGTGATGCCGGGGCGCAGCGCGTAACCGTAGAAGGGCGCGGTGTCGATGGGACGCGCCCAGTGCGTCTTGGCTGGCGCCACACCTTCGGTGTGGCAATCGTCCAGCGCTGTGTGGTCGAAGGTGCCAACGCGGCAAGCGGCGTTGTAGTCGTTCAACGTACGCATGAAGGTGTCGACATCGAGGCCCAGCTTGTGCGCCAGTTCGGGCAGGCTGTCGGCCTGCACGCCCGGGAACACCGGCGGCATGAAGCGGCCGATGGCCTTGCTGTCGATGATGGAGTAGCCGATCTGGCTTGGCTGCTGCGCCACCAGCCGGCCCCAGATCGCGTAACGCTTGGGCCAGAAGTCCTCGCCCTCGTCGTAGAAGCGCTGGGCGTTTTTGTTCACCACCACACCGAGCGAAACGCAGTCGATGCGGGTGCAGATGCCGCCGTCATACAGCGGCGCGCGCGCATCGATCGCCACGCAGTGCGATTGCGAGGGGTCGCCGATCATGTCGGCGCCCTGTTCTTCCATGTGCTTGATCAGCACACCCTGGTTGAAGCGCGTGCCGCGAATCAGGAAGTTGTCGGCCGGCCACTCGCCGTCGGCATTCTGGCCCCAGGCCTCGCGCAGCCATTCCCGGTTGGACTCGAAGCCGCCGGCGGCCAGCACGCAGGCCTTGGCCTCGATGCGCTCGCCACCCACATGGGCGGCAACAAAGCGACCATTCTGGATCTCCAGGCGATCCACCGGGGCCTGATAGCGAATCTGCACGCCCAGGTTCTCGGCACTGCGGTAGTAGGCATTGATCAGCGCCTTGCCACCGCCCATGAAAAAGGCATTGGTGCGCGCCACATGCAACGCACCCGACAGCGGCGGCTGGAAGCGCACGCCGTGCTGGCGCATCCAGTCGCGGCAGGTGCTGGAAGCGCGGATGGTCAGGCGCGCCAGATGCTCGTTGGTGATGCCGCCGGTGACCTTGAGCAGGTCCTGCCAGTACTCCTCTTCCGGGTAGGCGTCGACCAGCACGTCCTGCGGCGCATCGTGCATGCAGCGCAGGTTGCGCGTGTGCGCGGAATTGCCGCCACGCCACTCACGCGGCGCCGCTTCCAGCAGCAGCACGGAAGCCCCCGCTTCGCGCGCCATCAAGGCGGCACACAGCGCCGCATTGCCGCCGCCGATGACAAGCACATCAATCATTGCGAAAAACCTCCATCAGCAGCACAGGCCCTGGGCCGTACCGGAAAAATGCATTCGGGAATGCGCCACTGTAATGGCTGCCCCCCGTTTTCAACAGGGGCACCGCCGCATGGGGGTATCACGAATTGTGATGCCCCGGGCCTGATCGACTCACGGCGCCGCCTGGGCGGCCAGCCGACCCGCACGCCGGCCCGACACAAAAGCCCAGGCCAGATGGTGGCCATGCCCCTTGAGCAACAACCCCCCCTGGCCGGTCGAGCCCGCCGCATACAGACCGGGCAGAGGCTGGTCATCACCCCCCAGCACCCGATGCTGGCCATCCACCCTCAAGCCGCCCTCGCTGTGCACGAACACCGAGCGCACCGGACCGAGCGCGACATAGGGGCCCTCGCCCAAGGGACGCACGCGGCCGGAAGCCACACTTTGCCTCAAGGCCATCGCGTCCAGGCCCAGCTTCTGCGCCAGCCCCTCCAGGGTCTCGGCCTCGGTGTAGACATCCGGCCGGTTCTGCCGGTAGTCCGGGATGTAGGCGTAAGCCACACCCGGCGCGGTGGACACGAAATCGGGCCAGACCGAGAAGCGCTGTGCCAGAGCCCGGTCGATCACGATATAGCCCTGCTTGTCCGGCTGATCTGGCAGACGCCAGGCCGGCTTATCCAACTCATTGCCGAAGCGTTCGCCACGCCGGTTCACCAGAATGGCACCGGCCTCGAACAGCGTCGGCGAAGGTGCCAGCGCCGTGGTGAGGAACTTCATCATGAAAGGACGCAGGATGGCGGCAGGCAAATGGTCGAGCGACCACGCCATGAACACCGCCAGCCAGCGCCACGGCGGCAGGCGGCGCACCAGCGTCTCGCTGGCAGGTGCCATGAAACGGATCTCCGGCCCGAGCGCCAGGTCGCCATTGACAATGCGCGCGCCCAGCGCCTCGGCCATGCGCTGGCCGTCGCCGGTGGCCGTCACATTGACGCCCTCAACCTTGGCTTCTTGCGGCCCCATGAAACGCGCCTTGAAGTCCGGGTTGTTGGTGAAGTCTCCCGCTGCCAGCACCACGCCACCGCGCGCCGTGAAACGCTGCCATCCGCTGTCACCCTCGGCATCAACGCTGGTCACGCGGCCTTCGTGCTGCACGATGCCACTCACCCGCATGCTGGTGCGGATGTCCACACCGGCACGTCGCGCACGCCGCCCGAGGTGATAGATGAAGGAACGCGAATTGGGCAGCGCGTTGTGCATGCGCGGCTGGCGGTGTGGCGGTTCGGGCATGGGGCCCATGAAACGCACGCCGGAATCGAGCAGCCACTGGAACGTGGCGGGCATCTCGTCGCACAAAATCTTGCGCAACGCGTCGTTGTCGCGCCCTGCCAGATCGCCGGCAAAACCGGGCATGTCGGCCCAATGGTCTTCGGGACAATCCTCGATGCCGCGGCGCCGCTGATGCGGTGTCTGGGTGGCACTGACGGAACCGATCGACCAGGCGGTCGAGCCGCCCAGCGCCGGGTTCTTTTCCAGCAGCACGACGCTGCGGCCGGCTTCGCGCGCCTCGATGGCAGCGGCGAGGCCCGCGCCACCACCGCCCACCACCACCACGTCGAACACTTCTTCCTTGCGCTGCATCGTTCAGCCCTTTCAGTCCAGCTTGATGCCGGCGGCCGTGATCACCGCACTCCATTTGGCGGTCTCGGCTTCGTTGCGGCGCACCGCATCGGCCGGCGAGCCGCCCAAGGCCACCACGCCCAGGCCATCCCAGCGCTGGACCAGCTCAGGCGTCTTGAGCACGGCGTTGATCTCGGCATTGAGCTTGGTCACGATGGCTGCAGGCACGCCACTGGCCACCGAAATGGTGTACCAGGGCACGGAGGAGTAACCCGGCACACCGGCCTCGGCCACCGTGGGCACATCGGGCAGGCTGCTGTTGCGCTTGGTGCTGGTCACGGCCAGTGCGCGCACCTTGCCACTCTTGATGTGCTGGTGCGCCGTGCCCACGCTCTCGAACAGCATGTCGATCTGGCCACCCAGCAGGTCGGCCATGGCCGGTGCGCCACCACGGTAGGGCACGTGCACGTAGTCGATCTTCGTCATGTAGCGAAACAGTTCAGCCGCCATGTGCATGGCAGAACCATTGCCGGCCGAACCGTAGGTGAGCTTGCCGGGTTTGCTCTGGGCCAGGGCCAGCAACTCTTTCACCGACTTCGCCGGCACATTCTGGTTGACCAGCAACACGCTCGGACTCTCGGCAATCAGGATCACCGGCTTGAGCTCCTTGGTCGGGTCGTAACGCAGGTTGGGATAGAGCTTGACAACGCCGTTGTGGGCGATGGTGGTCAGCACCAGCGTGTAACCATCGGCCGGCCCCTTGGCCACCAGCTCGGCTCCGGTATGACCACCGGCACCGGGTTTGTTGTCGATCACCACCGCCTGGCTCAGACGCGGACCGAGCTTCTCGGCCACCGTGCGGGCCAGCATGTCGGCCGGGCCGCCAGCGGCGTAGGGCACGACCAGTTTGATCGGCTTGTTCGGGTAGGCATCCTGCGCCAAGGCGAACGCGGCACTCGCGAGCAGGCTCAGAGCCAGCAGCGACTTGAAAGTCTTATTCAGCATGGTGTCGTCCTCAATCCAGTTGAATCTTTGCCACTTCGATCACGCGGTTCCATTTGGTGGTTTCGCTCTTGAAGAAGGCGGCCGCTTCGGCCGGGCTGTTCGGCGTGTAGTTCATACCCAGCTTGTCGTAGCGTGTCACCACCTCGGGGGAGGCCAGCACGCGCTGCACGTCCTTGTTCAGTTTCTCCACCAGGGACGCAGGCGTGCTGGCCGGTACAGCCAGCGTGAACCACGATGTGCCGCTGTAGCCGGGCACACCGGCTTCACTGAGGGTGGGCACATCGGGCAAACGCGCGTCGCGTTTCGGGCTGGTCACGGCCAGCACGCGCAGCCGGCCACTCTGCACGTGCGGCATGCCCGAGGACATGTTGTCGAACATCACATCAACCTGGCCGCTGATCAGGTCGATCAACGCCGGCCCGCTGCCGCGGTAGGCCACGTGGTTCAGGCGTGCCCCGCTGGCCAGTTCGAACAGCGCCGTCACCATATGCACCGAAGAGCCCGGGCCGGCCGAGGCGTAGCTGACCTTGCCCGGGTTGGCCTTGGCATCAGCCAGGAGGTCGGCAAAAGTCCTGTACTTGGAGTTGGCCGGCACCAGCACCACGTTCGGGGACTCACCAATGATCATGATGGGTTTCAGCTCCTTGGCGGGGCTGTAGGTCAACTTGCTGTAGCTGGCGTAGGCAGCGTGGATGCCGATGGTGCCCACCATCAGGGTGTAGCCATCGCCGGGCGACTTGGCCACGAGTTGCGCGCCCAGATGACCGCTGGCACCGGGCTTGTTGTCGACGATGACACTCTGACCGTAGGCCGACGCGAGACGCTCAGCAATGATGCGTGCCAGGATATCGACCGCACCACCCGGTGCGAAGGGGGCCACGATGCGGATGGGTTTGTTCGGGTAGTCCTGCGCCATGGCTGCACCGGCGCCTGCCAATGCAGCCAGCAGCACAGCGCGGCCCAACTGCTTCACGAAGGCACATGTCATGTCTTGCTCCTCAGCTGTTCCAGTGTGATGACGGGACGTTGTTCGTAGGGCAGCGCCCACTGCTGGCAGTTGCCGCCGTCGACGATTTGCACCGGCAGTTCGATGACTGCCGGCACGGCCTCGCCACGCAGGTGGCGTGCCGCACATTCAGCTGCCAGATACGCCATCTGCATGGCATTGAAGTCAGCCGTGGCCAGCATGCGACCGGCCGCTATCGCTTCGATGGCCTGGGGAATCGCATTGACGCCAACTACAGCCGCCACCTGGCCGGCGGCATCAAGTGCATCCAGCACGCCGATGGCCATGATGTCGTTGGCGACCAGGCAGGCCGCAGGTGCCGGGTTGACGCGCAGCCATTGGACCGTGCGCTCCCGGGCCACTTCACGCACATAGTCGCCCGCCACCTGCCCCACCAGTTCGATGCCCGGGTATTGGCTGGCCGCCGCCCGGAAACCGCGCAGCCGCTCCAGGCTGGTGTAGGACTCCTCGGGCCCGGTGACCACGAGCACGCGGCCCTGGCCCTGCAGATGCGTGAAAAGATAGCTGGCAATGGCCAGCGCCAGCGCGTAGTCATCCGAGCTGACGTAGCCCACCATGGGCGCGGCCTCAATCGGGTTGACGAAACCGATCATCGGAATGCCGGCTGCAGCGATGCGGCGGATCGCCGGATTCACCTTGCTGGCATGTACCGGCGAAAGCACAAAGGCATCAGGCCGCGGCTGCAACGCCAGCGCCTCGTCGATCAGCGCGCTTTGCTCTTCGGGGTCATCTCCCTTGTGCGGCACAAAGTGCAGCACCTCGTCGCCAAACTGCGCAGCGGCGCGCTCAGCACCCAGTCGCGCCGCGCCATAGGCCGGGTTGGTCAGGTTTTTGGTGAAGACAGCAAGCTTCATGTGCGATCCGGATGCACATGGCGCACTGCCCGTACAGCGTCGCCACGTACCATCCAGGCCCCTCTCAATCCGCGTATTCGGCCGCAGCCTTGATGATGGGCGCCCAGCGCTCCATCTCAGCCGCCTGCAACTTGCGCAGCGGTTCGGGTTTTGATTCGGCCGGTGCCGCCGTGACAGCGGTCAACTCGGTGAACTTGCGCTGCAGCTCGGCATCCCGCAAGGCCTCGGTGAGCGAAGCCGAAAGGCGCTCGATCACATCGGACGGTGTTCCCTTGGGCGCATAGAGGCCATGCCAGACGCCGACGTCCACCTTGGGAAAGCCCGCCTCGGCAAAGGTCGGCACTTTGGCCAGGATGGGCAGATGCTGCTTGCCGGTGACGGCATAGGCCTTGACCCGGCCGGTGTTGACGAAGGACGCCGAACTCGACACCTGTTCGCACATGATGTCGATCTGACCCGTCATCAGATCCGTCATGGCCAGCCCGGCACCACGGTACGCCACGGTGGTGACCTTGGCCTGCAGGGTCGACTGCAGCAGCAGCCCGCACAGATGCGCCGCCGAGCCGATGCCCGAATGCCCCATGTTGATCTTGCTCGGGTTGGCCTTGATGTAACTCACCAGCTCGGCCAGGGTCTTCGCCGGCAGGCCGTTTCTGGCCAACAGCACCATCGGCACCGTGGCCACGATGCCGACGGGCACCAGATCCTCGGTGTTGTAGGGCATCTTGCGGTACAGCGTTGGCGATGTGGCCATGCCCAGGTTGTGCAACAGGATCGTGTAGCCATCCGCCGAGGCCCGTGCCACCTTGGCCGCACCCACCGTGCCGCCAGCGCCGGCAACGTTGTCCACCACCATGGCTTGCTTGAGGTTTTTCTCCATCACGTTCGCCAGCGTGCGTGCCAGCACGTCAGTCGGGCCACCGGCCGGATAAGGCACATTCAGCGTGATGGGTTTGGCGGGGTAGGACTGAGCCAGGGAGGAAGTAACGGGTGCCATTGCAGCACACAGGGCGAGTGCGGCACTCAGAAAGCGCAATTTCACGAAATGTCTCCTATATTTTTTTGTTAAACGCAAATTTCAGACGCTCAAACCATGCCGCCATTGGGCTGAATGATCTGGCCGTGCACCCATGAAGCCTTGTCGGAAGCCAGGAAGCTCACCACTTCGGCCACCTCGTCGGGCGTGCCAATGCGGTTGAACGGGCTCATGGCGGCCGAGCGGGCAATGGCTTCTTCGTTCTTGCCGGCGCGGAACAGGTCAGTATCGACCGGGCCCGGTGCCACACCGTTGACGCGCACCTTGCGCGGCGCCAGTTCCTTGGACATGGAGCGCAACAGGCTTTCCACCGCGGCCTTGGTGGCGGTGTAGGGGCCGCCACCGGGCACGGCCACGCGCACCATGGAGGTGGTCAGCCCGATGATGTTGCCGCCGTCCACCACGTTTCGGGCCGCCGCGCTCAGCACGTTGAAGGCACCGACGATGTTCACCTCGACCAGCTTGCGGAAGTTCTCCGGGTCGAAAGCAGCCAGCGGGCCGGGCGGCACGTTGATGCCGGCATTGGCCACCACGCAGTGCGGCGCGCTGCCGAAGTCGCGCACCACGTCGGCGAACACCTGTGCCACTTGTGCGGCTTCACAGATGTTGACGGCATAACCCTTGGTGCGGGATGTGCCAATGGTGGCCGGCAGGTTGGGGGCACTGGTGACGTAGGTGTACGCCACGTCATAGCCGCTCTCGGCCAGTTTCTGCACCGTGGCTGCGCCGATGCCGCGCGTACCACCGAAAACGAGTGCGATTTTGTTGCTCATGAAATCTCCAATCAGTCAGTTATCAGAATGTCTTATCGCGGGCCACCGCGGAACCGGCTTTGCCGGGCCGCTGGTGGCGTCCCCCTCCGGGGGAAGGCGGCCGCAGGCCGACTCAGGGGGGTTACGCTCTATACGGTTTGCCGAACTGCGGTTCCTTGTAGGGAATCGGGGGCAATTGCCAGGTGCCGGTGGACGGCGGGCGCACTTCGGAATCGACGTGGACGTCAATCACGCAGGGGCGCTTGTTCTTCAGCGCCTGCTGCACCGTCACGCCCAGGTCCTGCGGACGCGTGATGGTGTAACCGTCGGCGCCACAGGCACGGGCCCAGGCAGCGAAGTCGGGGTTGTAACGCTCGCCGGTCTGGCCGTTGTAGAACGCGGTGCCGATCTCTCGGCCGTTGAACAAACCGTACTGCAGGTCACGAATGGCGCCCCAGGCAAAGTTGTTCCAGATGATCCAGATCACCGGCAGGTTGTGCTCCACCGCCGTGCACAGCACGTAGGGCGCCATGGTGAAGCCGCCATCGCCAACGACGGCAACGCAGGGACGATCGGGCGCCGCGAAGTGCGCGCCCATCACGCCGCAGACGCCAAAACCCATCGACGAGTAACCCCAGCTGTTGAGCATGCTCTGCGGGCGCTTGGCCTTCCAGAACTGCATGAACCAGTTGTGGTGCACACCGGAGTCGAGCGAGAGGATCACGTCATCGGGCAGCACCTTTTGCAGGGTGCCGACCACGAACTCGGGGCGCAGCGGGCTGGTCGAGTCGCCGAAATGCGGCTGCACGAAAGCGTCCCACTGGCCTTGCCAGCCCTGCACCTCGGCCAACCAAGGCGCGTAGCGCGTGGCCGTGATAGCGCTGCGTGTTGGCAGGGCGTTGAGCAACTGGCGCACGAACACCTTGACGTCGGCAATGATGCCCAGCGTCGGCGCGTAGTTGCGGCCCAGCTCCTGCGGGTCGATGTCGACGTGCACCAGCTGGGTCTTGGGGAAGTTCCAGGAGTAGCCCTCATGCCAGCTCGACGAACTGCGGTCGTCAAAGCGCGTGCCCAGCGTGATCACCAGGTCGGCGCGGCGGCCCGCCTCGTTGGCCGGATAGGCGCCGTTGCGGCCGATGAAACCGAGGGCCAGCGGGTGGTCGCCAGCAATGCAGCCCATGCCGTTGGGCGAAGTGATGACCGGGATGCCCAGCTTCTCGGCGAACTCTGTGATCTCTTCGCCCGCTTCCGACAGCGTGGCGCCATGACCGATGAACAGCACCGGCTTGTGGGCGGCTGCCAGCAAGTCCAGCGTGGTCGCCACGTCCAGGTCATTAGCACCGGGGCGGTGCGCGCGCTGCACGTTGGAGGGCGGCGGCAGTTCGACATCCGCTTCTTCCTGGTACACGTTGTAGGGGATGTCCAGGTTCACCGGGCCGGGGCGACCGGTGACCATGGTGTCCATGGCCTGGCGCAGGGCCAACGGCAGCATGTCGACACGCGTGGGCTGGAAGGCGCGCTTGACCACCGGGCGCATGACTTGCGCGAAGTCGGCCTGGTTGTGTTTGTACAGCTCCTGGAACGGCGCGCGGTTGTGTTGCGAGGTCGGCACGTTCGACGTGATGCACAGGAAGGCCGAGGAGTCCGACAACGCGGTAGCGCAGGACATCACCATGTTGGCCGAGCCGGGGCCGGTCGAGGTGAGTGTCGCCACCGGCTTGTGCTTGACGCGGAAATAGGCATCGGCCATGTGGCCGGCGCACTGCTCGTGGCGCGGCGAGACCAGATGGATCTTGTCGCGCACGTCGTACAGCGCATCCAGGATGCCCACGTTGCCGTGACCACAGATGCCGAAGATATACGGCATCTTTTCCTGGACCAGGTATTCGGCGATCAGTTCGCCACCTTTCATCTTGGGCATAGCTAGCTTTCTCTTGTCTCGGTATCAGGTCGTGGTGAAAGTCACGATACGCTCTTCAGTCATTTCGTGAACGGCATAGTGCGGGCCTTCGCGGCCGAAGCCGCTGTCCTTGGAACCGCCGTAGGGCATCAGGTCGACACGCGAACTCGAGGTCTCGTTGATGTGCACACCACCCACTTCCAATTGCTGCGCTGCATTCAGCGCATCGCCCAGTCGATTGGTGAACAGGCCGGTGGCCAGACCAAAAGGCGTGGCATTGACGCGATCTATGGCCTGCGCCAGGGTCTTGAACGGCACGATGCAGACCACGGGACCAAAGATCTCGTTGCAACCCACCCGCATGCTGTCGCTGATGTTGGTCAGCAAGGTGGGCGGCACCACGGCGCCCTGGCGCGGGCCACCGGCCAGCAGCTTGGCACCCTTGGCCACGGCCTCCTGGATCCAGCCGTCGATCCGGATCGCGTTGTCTTCGCTGATGACGGGGCCGACAAAGGTCTTGGAATCTTGCGGGTCGCCATAGGACAGCGCCTTGACGAGTTGCGCCAGGCGCGTTTCCACGTCTTGCTGCAGCGACTCATGCACCAGCAGCAGCTGCACCGAGGTACAGACCTGGCCGGCCTTGCGAAAACCTGCGTTGACCACCTTGGGCAGCGCCATGTCCAGCTGGGCGTCGTCGCACAGAATCGTGCAAGCGATCGAACCCAGCTCCATCTGCGTGCGGCGCAGGCCGGCAGCCTGCTGGATCTTGCGGCCGACTTCGGTGCTGCCGGTGAAGGCAAAGAAACGCACGCGATCATCGGCCTGCAGGTGCTGGACCACCTCGGCGCTGCCGTGCAGCACGGACAGGAAGCCCTGGGGCATGCCGGCTTCCAGCAGCACCTCGGCCAGCAGGCAGGCGGTGATGGGTGTGAAGGACGAAGGCTTGAGGATGACGGCATTGCCGGCCGCAAAAGCCGGTGCCACCTTATGCGTCACGGTATTGAGTGGCGAGTTGAACGGCGTGATGGCGGCCACCACACCCAACGGCACGCGCAGGGTGAAGCCCAGGCGGCCAGCGGCACCCGGGGCGCCGGCCAGCGGAATCACGTCACCGGCCAGGCGGCGCGCTTCCTCGGCAGAGAGCTTGAGCGTCTGCAGGCAGCGACGTACTTCGCCCGTGGCATCGGTCTGCGTGAAGCCCGCTTCCAACTGCATGGCACGAACGAACTCATCCAGACGTGCTTCCAGCAGCACCGCCGCACGGTCCAGCACGGCACCGCGTTCGTAGGCGGCGGGCGAACCTCGGCGAAAGGCCGCATGGGCCACATCAATGGCCTGCTTCACCTGCGCCGCATCGGCCGTGGTGATGGTGGCGCAAGGTTGCAACTTGTATTTGTCTCGCACGGAGACGCGTGGTCCCGCACCTTCGACCCACTGGCCATCGACCAGCAGGCCGTAGACAGCGGGGGTTGCCGTGCCCAGCACGGCGCTTGCCTTGCGATCCATCAGCGCATCTCCTCTTCGTCATCGGCCGGGGTGGTGATCACCAAAAACACCAGGCCATTGGTGCCGGTGTTGGTGAAGCTGTGGCGGATGCCGGGGGGCACGTAGACATAGTCGTGCGGGCGCATCAGGCGCTTGTCGTCATCGAGCGTGAGGATGCCCTCACCCTCGAGAACGTAGTAGACCTGTTCCTGCACCTTGTGCACATGTTCGCCCACGTAGGCAGCCGGCGCATAGCGCGAAATGCGGAAGTCCACACGCGAGCTGCCGGTGGTTGTGGGGCCGGCCAGTTCCTTGGAGAGGGCACCACCGAAGTGGCCCGGATACTCCTTCCAGGGCATGTTGGCCATCGTCTCCACCAGGAGTCGGAGGTCTTGTTTTGGGGTCATGGTCTTTCCAGTCATGGGGTTGAATTCTTTCGATCCAATGGCCGTTCACAGCCACAGAATCTTCTTGCGATAGTCGAGATCGGTCAGCAGCGGTTCAGCGGGTCCTTCATGGAACACAGCGCCGCGCTCGAGCGCATAAACGCGGTCGGCCAGGGCCAGCACCAGATCCAGGTTGTGCTCGACGATCACGATGGACACATGCTGGCGCAGCTTGTCAAACACCGTGAACAACTCCTGCACCACGGTGGGCGCCAGGCCTTCGAACGGTTCGTCCAGCAGCAGCAACTTGACATTGCCCGACAGCGCACGCGCCACCGCCACCATCTGCTGCTCGCCGCCCGACAGGTAATCGGCCGCCACATTCATGCGCACTTTCAGGCGCGGGAAGTAGTCGAGGATCTGCGCCTCGTCCCAGACCACGCCGGTGCGACCATCGGTCGGCCGCGCCAGGCGGCCCAGCGCCAGGTTCTCGCTCACTGTCATGCCGGCGAACAGGCCACGGCCCTGCGGCACGTAGCCAATGCCGATGCGGGCAATGTCAGGCGCGCTCAGGCCCGCGATCTCGCGGCCGTTGAAGTTGACGTGACCGCTGGCTGGCGGCACCAGACCCACCAGACTCTTGAGCAACGTGGACTTGCCGGCCCCGTTGCGGCCCAGCAGCGCGACAATCTCGCCTTCCCGCACCTGCAGGCTGGCGTCGTTCAGGATGTGGCTCTTGCCGTAGAAGGCGTTGACCTTGTCGAAATCCAGCACCAGAGGCCGGTCGCCCACGGCCTTGCCCGAGCGACCCGTGACGGGCGGTGTGCCGGTGCCGGTGTAGATCTCCTGCACGCGCTGGTCATTACGCACTTCCTCGGGCGTGCCGCTCATCAGCACCTCGCCCTGGTTCATCACCGTTACGCGGTGTGAGAAGGCCAGCACACGGTCGATGTCGTGTTCCACGATCAGCACCGGGATGTTGCTGGCGATGGTCTTCACGAGATTCGACACACGCTCGCGCTCGGCGGCGGCCAACCCGGCCAGCGGCTCATCCATCAGCAGCACCTCCGGCTTGGAGCCCAGGGCAATGCCCAGGTCCACCAGACGCTGGCCACCGTAGGACAGGTCACCCCCACCCACCTCTTCCATGCCCTGCAAGCCCAGGAACTTCATCAGCTCGGCGGTCTCGGCATGGATCTCGGGGTAGCTGTCGATATCGCGCCAGAAGTCAAAACGCGCCGCGTGCCGCGCCTGCAAGGACAGGCGCAGGTTTTCGTAGATCGTCAGGCCCTTGAACAGGTTGGTGATCTGGAAGGAGCGCGCCAGGCCCTGCTGGCAGATACGCTCGGGCGGCAGGTGCTGGATCTCCTTGCCGTGCAGGCGCACCGCCCCGGTATCCGGCATGAACATGCCCGAGATCAGGTTGAAGGTCGTCGTCTTGCCGGCACCGTTGGGGCCGATCAGTGCATGAATCTGCCCCGCCTGCACGGTGAGGCTGTTGTCGCGCACGGCCTGGATGCCGCCGAAGCGCTTGCTGATGCCCTGAGCCTCCAGCACGGCACCCTCCTTGCGCGCGGGGCGCAGGAACTCGGGCAGGGGCAAGCCCTCGAAAATCTTGCGCTTGCTCATGGCCGCGCCATCCTCGGGCGACGGACTGAAGCGCCGACGCAGCTGAGCCCAGATGCCGGTCAAGCCCGAAGGCGAGAAGACGATGAAGCCGACGAAGATCAGGCCGAAGTAGAGCAGCCAGTTGTCGGTGTAGATCGAGAACAGCTCCCGGAACAGCAGGAAGAACAGCGCGCCCAGGGCCGGGCCCAGGAAGCTGCGCATGCCACCGATCACCACCATGGCCAGGAATTCACCGGAAAAGGCCACCGTGGTGGACTCGGCCGCCGCCAGGCGGTGCAGGAAGATCAGCAAGCCGCCGGCCAGGCCCGTCACAGTGGACGAGATCACAAAGACCAGCAGCTTGTAGCGGTCGATGTTGTAGCCCTGGAAGGTAGCTCGCTGCTCGTTTTCGCGGATCGCCACCAGCACGTGCCCGAAGGGCGAGCGCACCACGCGCAGCAGGGCGTAGACCACACCAAAGGCGATCACGGCCACCAGCACGTAGTAGGCGAGGTGGCTGTTGAGGTCGATCGGGCCCAGCATGCCACGCTCGATGCCGCCCAGGCCACCCTCGCCGCCTGTGAGCGCCGTCCAGCGGAAGGCGATGGCGAAGGTCAGCGCGCACAGCGCCAGCGTCAGCAGCGAGAAATAGACGCCGCGGCGGCGCAGAATCAGGAAACCCACCGCCAGCGACAGGCCCGCAGTGAAGACCACGGCGAACAGCAGCGGCAGCCACATCTGGTTCGGAAACCAGTTCAGCTGCGCCAGCGCCGCGGCATAACCACCGATGCCGAACCAGGCCGCGTGGCCGAAGGACACCAGACCGGTGTAGCCCACCAGCAGGTTCAGGCCCATGGCCGCCATGGCCAGCAGAACGACCACGGTGGCAGTGTCCAGCGTCAGGCCGATGCCCTGGAAGCCGAGGGGCAGCAGCACCAGGGCCGCGCCCGCGATCCACAAGGGACGGTATTTGGAGTTCAGGAAAGCACTCATTCTTGTCTTCTTCTCGTTCTCACTCGAAGCGCTCGATGCGCTCACCCAACAGGCCACGCGGACGGAACATCAGCACGAGGAACATCAGCACGTACATGGAGGCCTCGCCGGCTGCCGGCACGAAGTAGATCGTGATGCCGCGCACCACCCCCACCAGAAACGCGGCCAGCACCACGCCCCAGAAGCTGCCCAGGCCGCCGATCACCACCACCACAAAGGCCACCGTCATGATCTCGGTGCCCATGGCCGGGTGCACGATGGCAATCGGCCCGAACAGCACCCCACCCAGCGCGGCCGTGGCCACACCCAGCATGACGATGGCCGTCATATAGGGCTGCAGCTTGATGCCCAGCACAGCCACCATGTCGGGCTTCTGCACGCCGGCCCGCACCACGCGGCCAAAGGAGGTCTTGTGCAGCAGCAACCAGATGCCAGCCATGACCAGGATGACCACGCCCAAAATGAAGAGCCGGTACTTGGAGAACATCAGGTCCCCCATGATCACGTTGCCCTTGAACTCCGGTGGCATATTCGAGGGCAGGGGAGCCGAGCCCCAGATCATGCGCAGCGCCTGCTCGCCCACCATGGCCAGGCCGAACGTCACCAGCAGGCTCAGGATGGGATCGGCCGTGTAGAAACGGCGCAGCAGGTAGCGCTCGAACAGGATGCCCAGCAGGCCGACGGCCAAGGGCGTGATGAAGATGCTGCCGGCGAAGCCGGCGTGCTTGATCACTTCCAGCGAGACATAGGCGCCCAGCGCGTAGAAGGCGCCGTGCGCAAGGTTGACGATGCCGCCCACGCTGAAGATCAGCGACAGGCCCAGGGCCAGCAGCAGGTAATAGCCGCCGAGCACCAGGCCGTTGACGACTTGCTCGAGCAAGAAAACGAGTTCCATAACGATCCAGGGAAAAGAATGGCCGTACGCTGCAGCGCCGCGGCCCGCACGACCGGGGCATGCCGCCCCAGCCGTCAGTTCACGTCACATCTTGCAGGTGCTCTCGGACTTCGGGGGCGCCAGCTTGTCAAGCGGTTCGTTCGCACCCGGCACGGCTTCGCCGAACAGCAGGAAGTCCTGCTTGTTCTTGGCCTGCCCCTTGGGCTTGACCGTGAAGGGATAGGCTTCCTGCATCAGCTGGTGGTCCCAGCTGCGGAAGTAGGCTTTGCGCGCCTTCAGGATGTCGAACTGCGCTTCCGATTCGAAGTAGGCAATCAGCTTGTCGGTATCGGTCGACTTGGTGGCGTTCATCGCCTGCGCCAGCATCTTGAGCGACACGTACTCGATCCAGGCGTGGTTTTCCGGGATGCGACCGTACTTTTTGGTGAACTTCTCGACAAAGGCCTGCGAGCCGGGGGTCTTGAGTTCGTGGTGCCACACCGTCGGCCAGATCCCGCCCAGGTTGCCTTCTCCGGCGGCCCATGCATCCGCCGTGTTCAGGTTGAAGCCGGCCACCGGGTAGGTGAGGCCGAACTCGGCGTACTGCTTGACGAAGTTGGTCACCTGGTTGCCGCCCAGGTTGGTGGCCACCAGATCGGGCCTGGCCTGGCGGATCTTGATCAGTTGCGGACTGAAGTCGGTCAGGTCGGTCGGCACCAGCTCGTCACCGATCACGGTGCCGCCATTGGCGGTGAAGAAGCGTTTGGCCTGGCGCGACAGGTCGTGCCCGAACAGGTAGTCGGACGTCAGGGCAAAAATCTTCTTGCCTTTGACCAGGCCCTCGCGCAGCAGCGCCTCGCCAGCAGCATTGACCATCACCGTGACCGGGATGTCAACGTGGAAGGTGTAGCGGTTGCAGTCCTTGTTACGCAGCGCGTCGGAGCGTGCGCCAATGCTCATGAACAGTTTCTTGTTGCGGGCGGCGACCTGCGAGATCGTCAGGGCAGCCGCAGAGTTGATCTCGCCCATCAGCACGGCCACGTTGTCTCGCTCGATCATGCGCTGCGCCTTCTGCGAGGCCACCTGCGGATTCACCGAGTCCTCGCTCATCACGTCGAGTTGGCGGCCCATCACGCCGCCGGCGACGTTGATTTCCTCGGCCGCCATCTTGATGCCCTGCGTAGCGTATTCACCGAGGGCGCCCAGGAAGCCGGTCATCGGCGTCAGATGACCGATCTTGATCGGACTCGATTGCGCGCCCGCCAAGGACGAGAAACCGAGTGCGGCACCACCCACCACCAGGGCACCGGCCTGCAACAGGGTGCGGCGCTGGCTGGACGGCGTCTGAACTTCAGCCTGTTTCTGCTTGGATTCCATGGGATTGTCTCCTGTTGATTTGGGTATGCAATGGAATGGAAGGCCGATGATAGGAAGAGCGCGTCACTCTGAAAAATACTGTTTTCCGAGATGGGGTATAGCTATTTCTTATACCCAACCATCCTCAAAAACTTATAGGATCGAACGATGGACCTGCGTCAACTCAAGTACTTCGTACAGATCGTGGAAAGCGGCAGCCTGGCCAAGGCCTCGCGCCAGCTCTACATTGCCCAGCCGGCGCTGAGCCAGCACATCGCCAAACTGGAGGCCGAGGTCGGCAAGCCCTTGCTGATCCGCACCGCCAAGGGGGTGACACCGACCGAAAATGGCGCCGCCCTGCACCATCACGCGCGCTTCATGCTGCGCCAGTTGGACCAGGCCCTGTCCGTGGCACGCCAGGAGCCCGGCACCGTGCATGGCATGGTCTCGGTGGGCCTGGCCGCCACCACGGTGTGTGCCGTGGGTGTGCCTTTCATGCGACGCATTCGCGAGAAGTACCCCGGCATCGTGCTCAACGTGGTGGAGGGCATGAGTGGCCACCTGGCGCAGATGATGCGCATGGGCCAACTCGATCTGGCCATCCTGTTCAGCCGCGATGCGGTGCCCGACCTGCCGGCTGAGCCGCTGGTGGAAGAGGAACTGTTCGTCATGCTGCCCGAAGACAGCGACCTGGTGGCCCCCAGGCGTGTCAAGCTCAGCTGTGAAGACACCGCCGTGCTGCCGCTGATCCTGCCCACCGGCATTCATGGCTTGCGCCGGCGCATCGCCGCCGAGTTCGAGCAGCGCAACCTGGCGATGCACGTGGTGGCCGAGATCGACTCGCTCTCGCTGCTGATGACCTGTGTGCGCGACGGCATGGGCGCCACCATCAAGCCCATGTCGGCGGCGCTGCTGGAAGGCCGTATGCGCGAGGGCTGGCGGACCCTGGCCTTTTCGGACGCCAACATGAAGCGCCCCAACTTCCTCTATTCGGTCGACCAGGACCGCCTCTCACCTGCCGCCGCCGCCGTGCGCGGCGAGCTGCGCGAGACCGTGAAGCAGCTGGTGCAAAGCGGAACGTGGAAAGGGGTCAACCTGCTCTGAGCTTGGCCCCGATCGCTGTCGCCTACTTCAGCGCGGCCACACCCGCCTTGGCCACCGCCTCGTCCTGCGAACCGGTACCACCGGAGCAGCCAATGGCACCGACCAGCTTGCCGCTGTCCACCAACGGAATGCCACCGCGCGAGGCAATCACATCATCCAGGGTGAGCAGGTAGTTGTTGCCGTTTTGCACCCCGGCCTCGAAAGCCTTGGTCTCGCGCCGGTACCTGGCCGAGGCACGTGCCTTGTGGATGGCAATCTCGATGGAGGCCAACTGAGCCCCATCCATGCGCTTGAAAGACACCAGACTGCCGCTGGAATCGACCAGCGCACACACCATCTTCCAGTTGCGGTTCTTGGACTCGCCCACTGCAGCAGTCAGCACGGCATCAGCGCGCTCCAACGAAACCGGGGCGCCGTAAGGCACATCAAACGGCATTTTCTCTGGCACCGCGTCAAGCGGGTTGGCTGGCTGAGCGTTGCTGACGGTAACCGTCAGCAACACAGCCGCGAGAGGAATCATGGATGTCTTGAGCTTGAACAGCATGGCGTGTGTCTCCTGTTTGTGTTGTGCCATCAATGCGGGCATTCAGGATCTCGCCGTGTGCGCCGTCCTGAACGGTCGCAATGTAGTCGTCTTCAATGGGGCGACCCATGCGCCAGGCGCATGGGGGCATCAGTTTTTGTGATGGAGAAGAGTCTGGTGACAGGCCTAGCCATCCACCAGCGCCGCTCCGACCCAGCGGCCCGAGCGCACCAGCTCACGCGCACAGTCGGCCAGCACCACGCGGGTGGCCAGCCCTGCCGGCGACAGCTCGTCGTCTGACAGGCTGCACAGCGCATTGACGCGCCGTGCCTGCGGGTCGGTCACCTCGGCCAAATGGAAACGCTGCTGCGCATCGGCAAAGCGGCCCACGGCGGCCCAGGGCTGCAGGGTAGCGCCAAGGCCAGCATCGACAGCGTCCATCAGCATCGGCAGCGAGTCGATTTCCGCCACCACATTGGGCTGGTAGCGTGCCCGGGCAAACACCGTGTCGAGCGTGCTGCGCAGGCCGTGGGTGCCGGTGGGCAGGATCAAGGGCACGCCCTTGAGCTGGGCCATGCGGACCTTGGCCGGCGTCTTGGCGCCCAGCCCCGGGCGCGAACGGATGAAGAACAGCTTTTCTTCCAGCAGCGGCATCACGCTCCAGCGCCGCGCGGCATGGGTGTCGAACAGCACCGCCAGATCGAGCTGGCGCGCATTGAGCATGCTGGTGATGTGGCCGGACAGGCTTTCCACCATGTGCAGGCGCACATCGGGGTAGCGTTCGCGCATGGCGCGCATCAGCGGCACACCCAGCACCGAAGCGGTGGTGGGCGCCAGCCCAACGCTGACCGTGCCCGACAAGCGCGCCTGCTGCGCGGCGCGGGCCGCCTGCTCGGCATGGCGCAGGGTGAGCTGGGCCTCGCGGAAAAAGGCCAGACCGGCTTCGGTCGGCACCACGCCCTTGCTGGTGCGCTGCAGCAGCCGGGTGGCCAGCTCGCCCTCCAGCCGGCTGATCTGCTGGCTCAGGGCCGACTGCACCATGTCGAGTTCCAGCGCGGCGCGGCTCATGCTGCCGAGCTCGACCACACGCACGAAATAGCGAATCTGCCTGAGTTCCATAAAAGCCCGTCACCAGCCCTTTCTTGTCATGGCTGGGATAATCGCACACCTATGAGCAAGTCAAGTAAGCAACGGGTGGTGGTGGGGTTGAGCGGAGGCGTGGACTCCGCGGTCAGCGCGTACCTGCTCAAGCAGCAGGGTTATGAGGTCATCGGCATCTTCATGAAGAACTGGGAAGATGACGACGACAGCGAGTACTGCTCCTCCAACATCGACTTCGTCGACGCCGCCAGCGTGGCCGACGTGATCGGCATCGAGATCGAACACGTCAACTTTGCCGCCGAGTACAAGGACCGCGTGTTTTCCGAGTTCGTGCGCGAGTACCAGGCCGGCCGCACGCCCAACCCGGACATCCTGTGCAACGCCGAAATCAAGTTCAAGGCCTTTCTCGACCACGCCATGCGCCTAGGTGCGGAGAAAATTGCCACCGGTCACTATGCCCGGGTGCGGCTGAACGAGGCCACCAGCAAGCACGAGCTGCTGAAAGGCCTGGACCCGAGCAAAGACCAGAGCTACTTCCTGCACCGCCTGAACCAGGCACAACTGAGCAAGACGCTGTTCCCCGTGGGCGAACTGCACAAGACCGAGGTGCGCCGCATCGCCGAGGAAATCGGCCTGCCCAATGCCAAGAAAAAAGACTCCACCGGCATCTGCTTCATCGGCGAGCGGCCGTTCCGTGAGTTCCTCAATCGCTACATCCAGAAAGAACCCGGCCCCATCAAGGACGGCACGCCCGCGCCCGGCGACAAGGCCTATGGCCGCGTCATCGGCAACCATGTCGGCCTGAGCTTCTACACCCTGGGCCAGCGGCAAGGCCTGGGCATCGGCGGCATCAAGGCCAAGGGCGCGCAAAAGGGCGGCGGCGAACACGCACCGTGGTTCGTGGCGCGCAAGGACATGGAGAAGAACACGCTGTGGGTGGTACAGGGGCACGAGCACCCCTGGCTGCTGAGTCACACCCTGCACGCGCAGGACGCCAGTTGGGTCGCCGGTGAACCGCCAGCACCAAGCGAGATGGCGGCCAAAACGCGCTACCGGCAGGCCGATGCGGCTTGCACCATCGACGACATCGAAGGCAGTGCTTTCAGCCTGTCCTTCCCACAGGCACAGTGGGCGGTGACGCCGGGGCAGTCGGCCGTGCTGTATGACGGCGAGGTGTGCCTAGGTGGCGGCGTGATTGACGCCGCCGATTAGACGACGCCGTTATCGCGCTGCCCCCTTGATCCGATGGCTGCTATAAATTCGACACTTGCAGCGAAAAGAAGGGGGGATGGCTTGATATACGACTACCTTTTTATACAGCGAGGCAAATCATGAACTGCTTCGTAATCATGCCCTTTGCAGTCGAGTTTGATGATGTCTACGCAGCCATAAAGACGACCGTCGAAGGAGTGGCACCTGATAGCAGAGGACGCTGCTTCCGATTGGACGAGGCGCGGCCCGCTGGTCGGATCACTGAGCGGCTCTTGGCCGAACTTCGGTCAGCCACTCTCTGTATTGCCGATCTGACCGAAACGAAGCCAAATGTTATGTGGGAACTTGGCTTCGCCATGGCGCTTGGAAAGCCGGCAATCATCATTACACAAAGCGTTCCATCGCTGCCGTTCGACATCAAGGACATGCAGAGCATTGAGTACGACAGAAACCGACTAAACGCGACCCTTACGGCGCCACTCAGGCAATCTCTTCTGGACACTCTTGGGTCGCTCAAGTCCAAAGGAGTAGTGCTGCAGAGTTCAAGTGAGGCAGAGGTAGGTCGACTCCTTTCAGAGGTCGCTCAACTTAAAGCGATGGTGGGGGACGCCGTCAACCTCCTAAAGAGTAACGACAAAACCGACCACAACCTCGAAAAGGAACTTCAGACACTCTCCGGACACTGGTTCAACACCGAAAGCGGCAGCCATGCGTACTCACGCGTGATTCGCGGGGAGCTTGTTTCGCCATACTGTTACGGCGACAACAATTACCTGACAGGTGTTTACTTTGGCTGGCGTAGAGCTGGAGACTACTGGTTCGCACGCTACAAGTGGCTCGATTCAGACTTGGCAGGATTCTCATTCCTGCGAATGGAGTCCGTAGATCGACTCTCCGGAGCTTGGTGGTCTTCAGAACAAGAAGGCCATGGATCAGAGATTCCACCGCGTAGTGAAGGAGTCCAAGCAAACTGGCTCCGGCAAGCCGGCACCAAAACTCCCAAGTGGGCAGAGGACTTCTTTTCAGAGGTGGAGAAAGACGGATTGGCCAGCGTCTTAGCTAGAGCAAGGTAGCCCTCATCTCGCTGGGCCGGCTAACACTTATCTTCCATCAAGCGAATATACAAAAGGCTTGACAGATCAAGCCACTTTAGATGCCATGCGCTAACCCATCCGCGCCAGCAGCGTCTCCATGTCCTTCATCATGGCCGACAGATCGGCCTTCTGCGCATCATTCGGCACCAGCTTGGTCTCCAGCTCCTGCGCCATGAAGCAGACCGTCATGCGCAGGTAGGTGCTGTCCAGCGCCTTGCGCACAGCCGAAAACTGCTGGCCGATCTTCAGGCAATCTTCACCTTCTTCGACCATGCGCTGAATGCCGCGCAGCTGGCCTTCGGCGCGGCGCAGGCGGTTCAGGATTTCGGTGCGCGAATCGCTGTCGGTCAGCACAGTGGGCGCGCAGCCCTCGGCCGCTGCGGTGGCGGGTGATGTGGCCGCCTTGCGGCTGCGGGTGGCATCAGCGTGCATGGCGGTGTCCTTCACTTGAGTTGCTGACCGTCGGCGTCGCGCACAGCGATGCGCACCGGCACACCCTGGCTGACGCTGCTGGCAACGGTGCAGAAGTCTTCAAACTGGCCGAGCACACGGTCCAGGTGCTCCAGCTTCGCAGCCGGCACCCCCAGCGTCAGCACTACGTCCAGCCCCAGCACGCGCAGACGGTTCTGCGCGTTGCGGCCGATGTCGGCCGTCACCTCGCAGCTGATCGGCTCGGGGGCCTGCTTGAACTTGCGCAGCGCAAACAGCAGCGAGTCCGACAGGCAGTTGCCCACGGCTGCCGCCAGCAGTTGCACCGGGGTCGGGCCACGGCCCTGGCCCAGCGGCGGGTGTTCGTCACCGATCAGCTTGGGCACGTCGGCGCCGAAGTCGATCTCGAACTGGAAGTCCTGCTGCTGGCGCAGCAGCACGCGCGGCTTGGTCTCGCTCATGGTGTGCTCCTGCTCAAGTGCTTACTTGGTGCTGCAGGCCGAGCCGCCTTCCGGCACGCCCAGCTTCTTCAGCAGGAAGGACGGCGGGCAGAAGCCGGTGAT
The DNA here is from genome assembly GCA_002633085.1 of Curvibacter sp. PD_MW3. Taxonomy (GTDB): domain Bacteria; phylum Pseudomonadota; class Gammaproteobacteria; order Burkholderiales; family Burkholderiaceae_C; genus Hylemonella. Next base: position 273,686 of record NSIV01000003.1, on the reverse strand, counting down.
GCCGGACTGGAACAGGTTGAAGCCGACGAAAGCCGTGAAAGCCAGGAACCACTGGCTGACAAAAATGGGGCTGCCTTCGACGCCGAGGGCCAGCGACAGCATGACAAAAAAACCGGCCATGAGGCGGACATAGCGTTCAACAGTCATTTCAAACTCCTTGAGGTTGGTTAGGGAAAACAGAAATATCAAACCGGGGCCAACGGTGCACCATCTGCCTGCTCGTGGCGCTTGCGGTAGAGCGAGTAGTACAGCACCGGGATCACCACCAGCGTCAACAACGTGGACACCAGAATGCCGAAGATCAGCGCGATGGCCAAGCCGTTGAAGATCGGGTCGTCGAGGATGAAGAAGGCGCCGATCATGGCGGCCAGGCCGGTCAGGGCAATCGGCTGCGCCCGCACGGCGGCGGAACTCACCACCGCGTCCTTGAACGCCATGCCTTGCTTGACCTGCAGTTCGATGAAGTCCACCAGCAAAATGGAGTTGCGCACGATGATGCCGGCCAACGCGATCATGCCGATCATCGAGGTGGCGGTGAACTGCGCGCCCAGCAGTGCATGGCCCGGCATGACGCCGATGAGCGTGAGCGGAATCGGCGCCATGATGACCAGCGGCGTGGTGTAGGAGCGGAACTGGCCCACCACCAGCAGGTAGATCAGGATCAGGCCGACGCCGTAGGCGGCACCCATGTCGCGGAAGGTCTCGTAGGTGATCTGCCATTCGCCGTCCCACTTGATGGCGTACTGACGGAAGGTATCGGCCGGTTGCTTGATCCAGTACTCACCCAGTTCACCAGCGCCCGGCAAGGCCGCTGCTTCCAGCTTGGGGCGAATGGCGAACAGGCCGTACAAGGGTGAGTCGAGCTTGCCGGCCATGTCGCCAAAGACATAGCTCACGTTGGCCAGGTCCTTGGTGAACAAGGGTTTGTCGATGATGCCGCGCTCAACCTGCACCAGTTCCGACAAGGGCACTAACTGCCCATTGGCAGCGCGCATCGGCAGGGCCAGCACGGTGTCCAGCCCGACCTGCGATTCACGCGGCAGCTGCAGGCGCACCGGCACCGGGTACTTGGACTGCGCGTCGTGCAGGTAGGCCGCGTCAGCACCCGACAGGGCGGCCGCGACCGTCTGTGCCACGGCAGCCACCGGGATGCCAAGCGATTCGGCGCGCTGGCGGCGCACGCGCAGGTAGGCGCGTGGTGCATCCACTTTGAGCGAGGTGTCGATGCCGACGATGTCGGCCGTTTCGCCAAAGGCCTTGGCAATGCGCAGGGCCAGTTGCTGGCGTCCAGCTTCATCCGGGCCATAGACCTCGGCCACCAGCGGGCTCATCACCGGCGGGCCCGGCGGCACTTCCACCACCTTGATGCGGGCGCCATGCTTTTTGCCGATCTGCTCCAGCTCCGGGCGCAGGCGCTGGGCAATGACGTGGCTCTTGTCATCACGATGGTGTTTGTCGACCAGGTTCACCTGCAGATCACCCTGCTCGGCTTCGGCCCGCAGGTAGTACTGGCGCACCAGGCCATTGAAGGTGATGGGCGAGGCCGTGCCGGCGTAGCCCTGCAGGTCCAGCACCTCGGGTTGCTGGGCCAGGAAGGCACCCAACTCGTGCAGAGTGGCGGCGGTATCTTCCAGCGGCGTGCCGGCCGGCATCTCCACCACCACCTGGAACTCGCTCTTGTTGTCGAAGGGCAGCATCTTGAGCACGACACCAATGAAGCTGGAGGGCACCAGCGTCAGCCCGACCGACAGCAGCAGCGCCGCCATGATGCCGGCCAGCAGCTGCCAGCGCTTGCGCGAGCTGGCCAGGAACGGCGTCAGCAAACGGGTGAAGAGGTTTTGCAGCTTGTGGCCCAAACCAGCAGCAGCCGCTTCGTGGCCGTGCGTCGCATCGTGCGGCTTCATCAGCTTCAGCGCCAGCCAGGGCGTGACGGTGAAGGCAATCGCCAGCGAGATCGCCATGCCGAGGCTGGAGTTGATCGGAATGGGGCTCATGTACGGCCCCATCAGGCCCGAGACGAAGGCCATCGGCAGCAGCGCGGCAATCACTGTCAGGGTAGCCAGGATGGTCGGACCGCCCACTTCGTCCACGGCGCGCGGAATGATGTCGCGCAGCGAATCGCCGGGCGTGAGCTGCTGGTGGCGGTGGATGTTCTCCACCACCACGATGGCGTCATCCACCAGGATGCCGATGGAGAAGATCAGCGCAAACAGCGACACGCGGTTGAGCGTGAAGCCCCAGGCCCAGGAGGCGAACAGGGTTGCCGTCAGCGTCAGGATCACGGCAGCGCCGACGATGACCGCCTCGCGCCGGCCCAGCGCGAAGCCCACCAGCAGGATCACCGAACCGGTGGCAAAGGCGAGTTTCTGGATCAGCTTGTTGGCTTTTTCCGCCGCCGTTTCGCCGTAGTTGCGCGTGATGCTGCTTTCGATATTGGATGGGATCACCGTGTTCTTCAGCGCGGCCACGGCCGCGTTGGCTGCGCGTGCCACGTCAACCGCGTTCTCACCCGGCTTCTTGGTCACGGTCAGCGTGATGGCCGGGTACACCTGGCCCGCGGCAGCGGCTTCACCCTGCGGCGCTGCGTGGTCGCCGGCCAGGGCTGCACCCGGCGTAAACCAGACGTAACGCTGCGGCTGCCGGGCACCGGCTTCGATGCGAGCCACTTCGCGCAGGTAAACCGGCGCACCGCGGTGCACACCCACCACCACATCGCCGACGTCCTGCGCCGAACGCAGGAACTCGCCCGCTTCCACCGTCAGCATCTGCGGTGTCTGCGATTGGGTATCGAGCACCCCCCCCGCCGGCATGCCGAAGTTGGCTGCGGCCAGCGTCTGCTTCAGACTCAGCACATCAATGCCACGCTCGCGCAGTCGCGTTGGGTCCAGCCAGACATGAACCGCTTGGCCCGGCCCGCCGATGGTCTGGACCTCGCGCGTGCCGGGCACGCGCTTGAGTTCGGTTTCCACCTCGTGCGCCACACGCTCCAGCTCCTGGGCCGGCAGTGCGTCGCGGCTCCACAGCGTCACGGCCAGCACCGGCACATCGTCGATACCTTTGGGTTTCACGATCGGCGTCAGGGTACCGAGGTCGCGCGGCAGCCAGTCCTGGTTGGCATTGAGCACGTCGTACAGACGCACCAGCGCCTCGGTGCGCGGCACGCCGACCTTGAACTGCACCGTCAGCACGGCAAGACCCGGTCGCGCAACCGAATAGGTGTGCTCGATGTCGGCAATCTGGCTCAACGCGGCTTCCGCCGGACGCGCCACCATGTTCTGCACATCGGTGCTGCTGGCCCCGGGAAAGGGAACCAGCACGTTGGCCATGGTGACGTTGATCTGCGGCTCTTCCTCGCGCGGCGTCACCAGCACGGCAAACAGGCCCAGCAGCAGCGCGACCAGAGCCAACAGTGGCGTGATGGCGTTGGCCTGGAAAGCCGCAGCAATGCGGCCGGAAATGCCCAGGCGCTCGGTGTTGTGAACGGTGTCTTTCATGGCGGCCTCAACGGGTTGCGGGCACGGCCTGCGCGCCCGCCAGGCCGGCCTTGATCGGATCCAGCGCCACACGCTCACCGGCGCTCAGGCCAGCCACGATCTCGAGGCCTTGCGCGCCGTGGTCGGCACCCAGACGGACCGCGCGCAGCGCAAAGCCCTTGTCACTCGCGACGTAAACCGCCGTCAACTCACCACGGCGCAGCACAGCCGCGGCCGGCACCACCATGCGATTGGCCTGGCCACCGACGTAACGCACCCGCACCTGCTGGCCCGGCAACAGGTTTTGCGTGACCTGGGGCGCGAGTTCGAGGCGCCATTCCACGGTTTGCGACACCGGATCGGCCGAGGGCATGGCGCTGCGCGCCACCGGGGTCACCCAGTCGCTGCCCAGCTGCACTTCAATCTGGCTGGCCTGACGGGTGACATCGGCCTTGGAGGCCGGCACCTGCACCACGGCCCGCAAGGGCTGCGGCGCGTAGACCGTCACGATCGGTTTGCCCGGCACCGCCAGGTCACCGGCGTCCACATGGGTCTGTAGCACCCAGCCGTCGTACGGGGCGGTGACACGGGTGTAACCCTGCGACAACGCCGACTGACGCGCGCCAGCACTGGCCTGCTCGCGCCCGGCCTGGGCACCCTTGAATTGGGTTTCGGCCATGTCGAGTGCCGCCTTGCTGACGAAGCCCTTGGCCTGCAACTCCTTGGTGCGCTCGTAGTTGGCCTGGGCGTTGCGCAGCTCGGCCTCTGATTGCGCCACCTGGGCCTGGCTGCGCTGCACACCGACGGCGGTCTCGCGGTCGTCGATGGTGGCCAGCAGTTGGCCGGCCTTGACGCGGTCGCCCATCGTCACCAGCCGGGTCACCACACGGCCCGAGGTCTGGGCCGATACCACGCTCTGCTTGACCGGCTGGATCACGCCGTCGATCTCGAAACCGGTGGAGACGGCACGCGCCTGGACCTGGACCGTCGGCACCTGGACCGCCCCCTGCGCCACAGCTGCGGACACGGCAAGAACGGCCAGCCACGGCGTCAGGCGGCGAACCAGTGCAACACAAGCGCGGGAAGAATTCATGGCAATCTCCAGATACTGGCCGGAGTATACACAATACCCCCAGGAGTACAATAAATCCCTACAAAAAAGCCCCTCCAGCCTTGCGGCTGCCGGGGCTCGGATGTCCTGGACGAGAGGAACGTCGGGTCAGAACGGGATGTCGTCGTCCATGTCGTCAAAGCCGCTCGAAGCCCTGGCCGGTGCCTGACGCGGGGCCGGGGCGCTGGGTGCCTGACGCGGTGCCGGCGCGGCACGGCGCGGTGCGCTACCTTCGTCGTCAGACGGGCCGCCCATGCCTTCGCGTTTGCCCAGCAGCTGCATTTCGGTGGCGATGATGTCCACGGTGTTCTGCTCGTGGCCGTCCTTGTTGGTGAACTTGCCGTACTTCAGGCGGCCTTCGACGTAGATCGGCTGGCCCTTCTTGACGTACTCGCCGGCGATTTCAGCCAGACGGTCGTAGAAGGTGACGCGGTGCCACTGGGTGTCCTCGATGGACTCACCGGTGTTCTTGTCCTTGCGGCGGCTGGAGGTGGCCACGCTCACATTGGCCACCGCCTGGCCGGACGGCAGGTAACGGATTTCGGGATCGCGGCCGCAGTTACCGACCAGAATGACTTTGTTGACGGATGCCATGGGGGGTTCTCCAAACTGAATTAACAGCGATTATGGCGCCTTCAACGCCGCCCGGACGGCGCTTTCATCGGCCAGGCCACCAGCAGCCAAAGCGCCATGCCGATGGTGCAGACCACGAACAGGCCGTGCACCCCGGTGGACTTGACCAGCCAGCCGCCCAAGGCGCCGCCGGCAAAGAAACCGAGCGACTGCAAGGTGTTGTAAACACCCAGCGCCGCGCCGCGCGCATGCGGCGGCGCGATGCGCGAAGCCAGACTGGGCTGGCTGGCCTCCAGCACATTGAAGCCGCAAAAGAAAACGAACAGCAGTACCGCCAGCACGGCGATGCTGGGCGCCTGGGCGCTCCACAACAGGCCCAACTGCACCAACCCGATCAGGCCGATGGCCGCCAGGAACACGGCGCGCAGGTAACCGCGCTTTTCCAGCGGAAACAGGGTGGTGCCCATGACAACAAAAGACGCCAGCACCGCCGGCAGGTAGACCCACCAGTGGTCGGCCTTGGGCAGGCCGGCCTGTACCAGCAGGGCCGGAATGGCGACCCACATGGCCAGTTGCACCGCATGCAGCACGAACACGCCGAAATCCAGCCGCAGCAGGCCGGCATGCGTCAGCACCTCCGACAGGCGACCGCGCGGCATGTCCTTGTGCTGCTGCGGCTCGGGCGGCACCAGCCAGATCACCACCGCCACCCCGCCCAGCGCCAGCGCAGCGGTCAGGGTGAACAAGCCCGACAAGCCGACCCAACTCACCAGCAGCGGCGCCAATAGCAGCGACAGGGCGAACATCAGGCCGATGCTGGCACCCACCAGTGCCATGGCCTTGGTGCGCACCTCGTCGCGCGTCTGGTCGGCCAGCAGGGCCGTCACCGCAGCCGACACGGCACCGGCGCCTTGCAGTGCACGCCCGAGGGTCAGCCCGAGCAGGGTGTCGGCCAAGGCGGCCACGACGCTGCCTGCGGCAAACAGCAGCAGACCGGCGACGATGACGCGCTTGCGCCCCAACCGGTCCGACGCCATGCCAAAAGGCAGTTGCAGCAGACCTTGGGTCAGGCCGTAGATGCCCATGGCCAGCCCGACCCGGGCCGGGTCATCACCACCGGGATAGCGCGCCGCCTCCAGCGCGAACACCGGCAGCACCAGGAACAGGCCGAGCATGCGCAAGGCAAAAATGGCCGCCAGCGACAGGCTGGCGCGCCGCTCCACCGGGGTCATGGTGCCCGGTTCAGGAGCGGTCTGATGGGTAGAAATGGTAGAAGACACAGAAGGTAATCCGGCTCGCATGAGGTCGCCGCAAGCGGCGAGCACAAAAGCGTCGATTGTCACTGATCCCAACAAAAGCGGCGCAAAGGATGCGGGAAACCCCGTCTATCTCTATCATGGAGGGTTTTGTTGAAGACGCAACGCTTTGAACTCCACCCCTGACGGCCTTCGCCCCCAGCCCACCCCTGCCGAGGACGGCTCAGGCCGCTACCTGGCCCACGCCCTGCAGCAACAGGCCATCCACATCCGTGGTGCGCGCACCCACAACCTCAAGGGCATCGACCTCGACATCCCGCGCAACCAGTTGGTGGTAATCACCGGCCTGTCGGGTTCGGGCAAGTCGAGCCTGGCCTTCGACACCCTGTACGCCGAAGGGCAGCGCCGTTATGTCGAGAGCCTCTCGACCTACGCGCGCCAGTTCCTGCAGCTGATGGACAAACCGGACGTGGACCTGATCGAAGGTCTGAGCCCGGCGATCAGCATCGAACAGAAAGCCACCAGCCACAACCCGCGTTCCACGGTGGGCACCGTGACCGAGATCCACGACTACCTGCGTCTGCTGTTCGCGCGCGCCGGCACGCCTTACTGCCCCGAGCACAACCTGCCGCTGCAGGCGCAGACGGTGAGCCAGATGGTGGACGCCACCCTGGCCTTGCCGGTCGACACCCGGCTCATGATCCTGGCGCCGCTGGCGCGCGAGAAGAAGGGCGAATTCACCGAAGTCTTCGAAGACATGCAGGCGCAGGGTTATGTGCGCTTTCGCGTCGACGGCGTGGCCTGCAACTTCGATGAACTGCCGACACTGAAGAAGACTGAAAAGCACGACATCGACGTGGTGATCGACCGCCTCAAGGTGCGTGGCGCCGACGATGCAGACGCTGCCGCGCTGCGCCAACGCCTGGCCGAGAGCTTCGAGGCCGCATTGCGGCTGGCCAATGGCCGCGCCATTGCGCTGGAGATGGACACCAACGTCGAACACCTGTTCAACGCCAAGTTCGCCTGTCCGCTGTGCCACTACTCGATCAGTGAACTCGAGCCGCGCCTGTTCTCCTTCAACTCCCCGCAAGGGGCCTGCCCGAGCTGCGACGGCATCGGCCAGCAGGAGGTGTTCGACCCGGCGCGCGTGGTGGCGTTCCCAACGCTCAGCCTGGCCAGCGGCGCCATCAAGGGCTGGGACCGGCGCAATGCCTACTACTTCGCCATGCTGGAGAGCCTGGCCAAGCATTACAAGTTCGACCTCGACGACCCGTTCGAATCATTGCCCGCCAACGTGCAGCAGGTCATCCTCTACGGCTCGGGCGAAGAGGAGATCAAGTTCAGCTACGTGATGGACTCCGGCGCCTCGCAGGGCAAGAAGGTCAGCAAGAAGCACGCCTTCGAGGGCATCATCCCCAACATCCAGCGGCGCTACCGCGAGACCGACTCGGCCCTGGTGCGCGAGGACCTGGCGCGCCTGCGTGGCACGCAGCCCTGCCCAACCTGCGCCGGCACCCGGCTGCGCACCGAAGCACGCCATGTGAAAGTGGGTGAGGGCGAACAGTCGCGCGCCATTTTTGAAGTGAGCCACCTGACGCTGCGCGAGTGCTTCGAGTACTTCGACACGCTGCACTTGCACGGCGCCAAGGCCGAAATTGCCGACAAGGTGGTGCGCGAGATCCGGCTGCGCCTGAAGTTCCTCAACGACGTTGGCCTCAACTACCTGAGCCTGGACCGCAGCGCCGAGACACTGTCCGGCGGCGAGGCGCAGCGCATCCGCCTGGCCAGCCAGATCGGCTCGGGCCTGACCGGCGTGATGTATGTGCTGGACGAGCCCAGCATCGGCCTGCACCAGCGCGACAACGACCGCCTGATCGGCACGCTGCAACACCTGCGCGACATCGGCAACAGCGTGCTGGTGGTCGAGCACGACGAGGACATGATGCGTGCCGCCGACCACCTGATCGACATGGGCCCCGGTGCCGGCGTGCACGGCGGGCGCGTGGTGGCGCAAGGCACGTACGACGAGGTGAAGGCCAACCCCGATTCGCTCACCGGCCGCTATCTTGCGCACACGCTCAAGATCGCGGTGCCGAAAGAACGCCACGCCCCCGGCGAGGACCAGCTGCGCCTCATCGGTGCCAGCGGCCACAACCTGAAGCACGTCAGCGTCGACATCCCGGTCGGTCTGTTCACCTGCGTGACCGGCGTCTCCGGCTCCGGCAAATCGACCCTCGTCAACGACACGCTCTACACCGCGGTGGCGCGCCAGCTTTACCGCGCTCACGACGAGCCGGCGCCGGTGCAGGAGATCGAAGGCATCGAGCATTTCGACAAGGTCATCAACGTCGACCAGTCGCCGATCGGGCGCACGCCACGCTCCAACCCCGCCACCTACACCGGCCTGTTCACCGCCATCCGCGAGCTGATGGCCGAGGTGCCGATGGCGCGCGAGCGCGGCTATGGCCCGGGGCGTTTTTCCTTCAACGTCGCCGGTGGTCGCTGTGAAGCCTGCCAGGGCGACGGCATGGTGAAGGTGGAGATGCACTTCCTGCCCGACGTCTATGTGCCGTGCGATGTCTGCCACGGTGCGCGCTACAACCGCGAGACACTGGAGGTGCTGTACAAGGGCAAGAACATCGCCCAGGTACTGGACCTCACGGTGGAAGCGGCCTACGCCTTCTTCAACGCCGTACCAACGATTGCACGCAAGCTGCAGACGCTGCTGGACGTCGGTCTCTCCTACGTCAAGCTGGGTCAGTCGGCCACCACGCTGTCGGGCGGCGAGGCGCAGCGCGTCAAGCTGGCGCTGGAACTCTCCAAGCGCGACACCGGCCGCACGCTCTACATCCTGGACGAACCCACCACCGGCCTGCACTTCGCCGACATCGACCTGCTGCTCAAGGTGCTGCACCAGCTGCGCGACGCGGGCAACACCATCGTGGTGATCGAGCACAACCTGGACGTGATCAAGACCGCCGACTGGCTGATCGACATGGGCCCGGAAGGCGGTGCCGGCGGCGGCACCGTGGTGGGCGTAGGGACGCCGGAAGACCTGGCCGCCAACCCGGCCAGCCACACCGGGCGCTACCTCAAGCCCCTGCTCACCGCATGACGGCCCGGCATTTTTCGGCCCGTGATTACGCCGCGGCGCTGGGCGTGATCGTCATCTGGGGCCTGAACTTCGTGGCCATGAAGTTTGCGCTGCATGACTTCACGCCGTTTCAGCTCGGCGCCGCACGTTATGTGGTGGCCGTGCTGCCGCTGGTGTTTTTCATCCGGGCGCCCGCGCTGCACTGGAAGTGGGTGCTGCTGTACGGCCTGTGCCAGGGTGTCGGCCAGTTCGGCTTTCTGTTTCTGGCACTTCAGGTCGGCATGACCGCCGCCCTGGCCTCGGTGCTGATGCAAACGCATGTGTTCTTCACGGCGCTGTTCAGTTTTTTCCTGTTGCACGAGCGCCTGAGCCGCCCGCTGGTGGGCGGCCTGACATTCGCCGCCTTGGGCCTGGCCTGCTTCGGCATGAATTTCGTCGTCGGCTCGGCCGGTCTCACCACCGTGAGTGGTTTGCTGCTCAACCTGGGCGCCGCAGCCATGTGGGCCGCCTCCAACATCGTGGCGCGCAAGGCGCAACAGGCCAGCCCGGGCTACGAACCCTTGCAGTTCCTGGTCTGGAGCAGCCTGGTGCCGGTGCTGCCCTTCCTGCTGCTGAGCTGGCTGGCCGACCCGGCCGCCGCGACACCAGCATTGAGCTGGACCAGCAGCGCCAAGTGGCTCAGCGTGCCGTGGACGTCCTGGCTGGCGGTGGCCTATCTGGGCTGGATCGCCACCATCTGGGCCTACGCCATGTGGACCGGTCTGCTCAAGCGCCACCCGGCCAACCGCGTGGCGCCGTTCAGCCTGGGCGTGCCGGTGGTGGGCCTGAGCGCCGGCATGCTGGCGCTGGGCGAAACCATCGCGCCCTGGCAGTGGGCCGGCATCGCGCTGGTGGCACTGGCGCTGGTCTGTGTCATGTTCGGCGACCGGATTCTGGCCAAAATCGGCCGCTAGACCTTGTGGATAATGCGCAATCAGCTATCAAATTGATAGCTGACTGAATTCAGCGACCGAGGTCCTGAATGGCGTCGACCACCATGCTGGTGCCGACGGCAATCAGCAGGATGTCGGATGCCACACGCACGTACTTGTACCCAGCCGGCGGCGTGCCCAGACGGATCTGGATGCCGGGCTCGATCGGGTAATAGACCACGTCGCCCGGCAAGGGGCGGCCCATGGCCCATTTCCGCGCCTGCCCTGGCGGCAGGCAGCCGTTGTTCTTCTTGGCCAGGCCGGGCGGGCAGTTGCCGCCGCGGTATTGCTGGCGGTAATAGTCATTCGCCGCCGTGCGCTGGGCATCACCGAAGTAGCCGCCGATGCGGATCTCCACCGAACCGCCCTGGCGCGACGGGTAGCCGTCGCGACGTTCATCGCGCTGCTCGTCCCGGTGTTTGTTCTTGCCCGGCGGGCCAGCCCAGTCCGGCTTCTCCGCCAGCACCGTACCGCCCAGAGACATGAGCGTGGCCGCCACCACGCTCAACCGTACCCAACGTTGTTTTTGCTTTTGCATGTATCACTCCTGCCAGCATCCACTTGCTGGTCTGTGCCAACTGTAGCGGGGCAAGGCTCGGTTTGCAGAGCCTCTTTGCAAGCTGTTACACGGGCAGGTGTGCCCGTCAGGCTTTGGCCGCCTCGAGCACGTCGCGTGTCTTGAGCGCTTCACGTCGTGCCGCGGCGGCGAAGTCCTCGCCGGCAGACGCGTAGAGCACGGCACGCGAGGAGTTCACCACAATCGGAGCCGTCGTTTCGCCGCCGGCAGCACGCCAGCCGGCCTTCACCGTGGCCACGGCATCGCCGCCTTGCGCGCCGACACCGGGAATCAACAACGGCACGGTAGGAGCCACAGCGCGTACGCGCTCGATCTCGGCCGGGTAGGTGGCGCCAACCACAAGGCCGAGCTGGCCGTTGAGGTTCCACGGCCCTTGCGCGAGCGCGGCAATGTGTTCGTACAGGCGCGGCTGGCCCGGCACATCCGCCAGGTGCTGGTTCTGGAAATCGTCACCGCCCGGGTTGGAAGTGCGGCACAGCAGGAAGGCACCCTTGCCTTCGTATTTCAGGTAAGGCATCACCGAATCGAAGCCCATGAAAGGCGACAGCGTCACGGCATCGGCACCATAGCGCTCGAAAGCCTCGCGCGCGTACTGCTCGGCCGTGCTGCCGATGTCGCCACGCTTGGCATCCAGGATGATGGGCACCTGCGGCGCGGCGCGGCGCATGTGGGCGATCAGCTTTTCCAGCTGGTCTTCGGCACGGTGCGCGGCGAAGTAGGCGATCTGCGGTTTGAAGGCGATCACTAGGTCGGCCGTGGCGTCGACGATGGCGGCGCAGAAATCGTAGATCTTGCGGCTGTCGCCCTTGAGGCCGGCGGGGAACTTGGCCGGCTCGGGGTCCAGCCCCACGCACAGCAGGGAGCCGTTTTGGCGCTCGGCGGCGCGCAGCATGTCGAGGAAGGTCATGCCGTGATTGTAAGAAACCCGCACAATCCAGCCCATGCATTCCCTTTCGCGCCAACAACTTCTTGCCCTCGTCTGCATCACCGGGGTCTGGGGCCTGAACTGGCCGATCATGAAAATCGGCGTCACCGATCACCCGCCGCTGACCTTTCGCGTGATCTCCATGTGGCTGGGCCTGCCGGTGCTGGCGCTCGGGCTCATGGCCATGAAGGCACCGTTTCGCATTGCGCGGGCGCATTGGCGCGAACTGGCCTGGCTGACCTTGTTCAACATGCTCATCTGGCATGCGCTGATGATCGTCGCCGTCAAGTCCCTGACCAGTGGGCGGGCTGCCATCCTCGGCTACAGCATGCCGATCTTTTCCGCCCTGCTGGGTGCCCTGCTGTTCGGCAACCGGCTCACGCGGCGCGGCTGGGGCGGCGTGGCCGCCGCGGCGCTGGGCGTGTTCCTCCTGCTGTGGCATGAGATTTCCAATCTCGCGGGCAAACCGGTCGGCGTGCTGCTTGCCTTGGTCTCGGCCATGGCGTGGGCGTTTGGCACCCAACTGATGCGCCGCACCACCATGACAGTGCCGACCGTGACCATCGCCTTCTGGATGACGCTGATGACCACGCTCGTCATGACGTTGCTGGCGCTGTGGTTCGAAGGGCCGCAATGGAAAGCGCCCTCCGCGGCCACCTGGGGCGCCATCGCCTACAACGCGGTGCTGATCTTCGGTCTGGTGCAGGCGCTGTGGCTGTCATTGGCGCGGCACCTGACACCGGTGGCATCCACCTTGAGCGTGATGCTGATCCCGGTGATCGGCGTTTTCAGCGGTGCGCTCTGGCTGGGCGAGGTGCTGCACTGGCAGGACTATGCAGCTGTGGGGCTGATGATGCTGGCGATTGCCTCGGTGCTGCTGCCGGCGCGCGCGCGCTGAATGAAAAAACCCGGCACCCTATGACAAGGTTCGCCGGGTTGTGTTGGTCGCCTCTGCGCTCAGAGGTCGAGCACCAGTTGCGGCGTCTTGGACCGTGAGCAGCAGGGCAGGAACTGGTCGTTCGCCGCCTGCTCTTCGGGGGTGAGGTAGCTGTCCTTGTGGTCTGGCACGCCTTCGAGCACACGCGTCAGGCAGGTGCCGCACACGCCCTGCTCGCAGGACATCAGGATCTCGACACCGGCTTCGGCCAGCGCCTGCGTCACCGTCTTGTCCTTCGGCACCATGACGATGCGGCCCGAGCTGGCCAGCTTGATCTCGAAGCTGGCATCGCTGTCGGACTTTTCCACCGTGGCGCCGAAGAACTCGTAGTGCAGTTGCTCTTCCGGCCAGCCTTTTTCGCGCGCCGTGTTCAACACCGCGTCCATGAAACCCTTGGGGCCACAGACGTAGAGGTGGGTGCCGGCTTGCGGCTGGGCCAGCAGCTTGGCGAGGTCCAGCTTCTGCGCGGCATCGCCATCGTCGAAATGGAATTGCACCTGCTTGGCAAAGCCGGAGCCTGCGATACGTTCGCGAAACGCGGTGCGCTCGGGCGAGCGCGTGGCGTAATGCAGCTCAAAATCGGCACCGGTGTTGGCCAAGCGCTCGGCCATGCACAGAATCGGCGTGATGCCGATGCCGCCGCCCAGCAGCAGGCTTTTCTTGGCGTCATGCGCAAGCGGAAAGTGGTTCTTTGGCGTGCTGATCTGCAGCACGTCGCCTTCCTTCACCAACTCATGCACGGCCTGTGAGCCGCCGCGCGAGGCCGGGTCGCGCAACACGCCGATCAGGTAACGGTGCGTTTCGGTCGGATCGTTGCACAGCGAGTACTGGCGAGTGATGCCCGGGCCACCTTTTCCATCCGGCAGTTGCACATCGACGTGCGCGCCGGCACCGAAAGCCGGCAGCGCGCTGCCGTCGGCCGCCACCAGCTCCAGCGTCACGATGTCCTGCGCTTCCACCGCCTTGCGGGCGACGCGGACCGAGAGCGTTGTTGCACTGCTCATGTCGTTCCCTTAGGCCTTAGTCAAGGCTTGTTCCTCGGCCACGAGGCGGTCGATGATCTTGCGCGACTGCACGCCACCGGCGTCGATGTTGAGCATCAGCAGGGCGCGGTCCGGGTAGTCGCGCAGGTTGCGCTGCTGCTTCTCCAGCATCTCCAGGTCTTCGCCGAAGATCTTGCCCTGGCCTTCACGGATGGTGGCAGTCAGTGCCTTGTCCTTCGGGTTGAACTTGCGCGCCATGCCCCAGAAATAGTGGATGGAGGTCTCGGTCTCGGGCGTGATGAAGTCGATCACCTTGCTGTAGACCTTCTTGTCATTCGGCGCATCGTAGCCGCCCTGCCCTTCCAGCGCGACACCCACTTCAATGATGACGTGGCTCGGCGGCGTGAAGCGGCAGATCTGCCAACGGTCCACGGTGACGTCGTCCGGCAGGTTGTTGCTGCGCAGGGCGGCTTTCCAGAACGGCGGCGGCGTGATGCCATTCATGTAGCGTGCTGTGACCACCTCGTCGCCATTCACCGTGGTCTTGCATGGCGTTTCGTCGATCTCCTTTTGGCCGATGGAAGTGCTGTGCACATAGGTCTCGTGCGTCAGGTCCATCAAGTTGTCGATCATCAGGCGATAGTCGCAGTTGATGTGGTACAGACCGCCGCCATAAGCCCACTCGGGGTTGTCGTACCACTCCATGTGCGGGATCTTGGTCTCGTCGGCCTGGGCAGCATCGCCGGGCCAGACCCAGATGAAGCCGTAGCGCTCGACCACCGGGTAGGCCTTGATGGCCGGGAAGCCGCGCACGCGCTGGCCCGGCATGGCCACGGTCTTGCCGTCGCAGCCCATCTCCAGGCCGTGGTAACCGCAGACCAGTTTGCCTTCGCAGACGTAACCGAGCGACAGCGGGGCGCCGCGGTGCGGGCAGAAGTCCTCCACCGCCGCGACCTTGTTCTCCTCGCCGCGGTAGAACACGATGCGCTCGTTGCAGATGGTGCGGCCCAGCGGCTTCTCATCGATCTCGCCAGGGGTGGCAGCGACGTACCAGGTATTTTTCGGGAACATGTGAACACCTCGCTCGGTTAAAGATAGTCGGACGGAATCTGGATACCAGTCTGGAAATCATTGACTTGGAAATCTTTGATTCCGTACACTGAATGTGATTCATTGTACTGAATGAAGATTTGCAGCAACAGGCCAAAAACTAGGTGATAACCCTTAAATGCCTGGTTTTCCGACCGGCGGCGGGCTGGACGCGCTTCAGGCCCGGGGCTTGGCCCTGACGCGGGCGGTGCGGGCCTCATGGTCTTCCGGCTTGTTCTGCCGGTCGTGCAGGTGCACGAATTTGCGCAGCAGGCGCATGAACTCCTTCTGCTCAGCCGGCTCCAGGCTGCTCATCATGCCGCGGTACATGATGTCCACGCCCGGGCGCAGCTCCAGCAGCACTTCCTCTCCCGCGGGCGTGAGCGAGAGGCGGCGCTGGCGGCGCGGCAGCACCTCGCGCAGGATCCAGCCCTTGGTCTCCAGCCGGGCCGCGATGTCGGCGGTGGTGGAGGTGTCGAGCGCGATCAACTGTGCCAGCGTCACCTGGTCGATGCCGGGCGTCTCGTGCAGTGTGCGCAGGATGGCGTACTGGATCGGCGTCACGTGCCGGCCATGCACTTCATGGAACTTGGACACCGCGATCTGCTGCGCACGGCGGATCAGGTGCCCCGGCTCGTCATACAGCTCGATGGAAAGCGGGTTGTCGGCAGTCGTGCTCATGGTCGGAAATGAGGGGAAGAGGAGTGCATTGTGCGTCAAGGCCGCAGCGCATCGGCCGCATCCGGCGCGCCGTATTGCTGCAGCACGCGGTAGCGCTGGCCGCCGGGTTCGGTCTCGCCCGTCGACACCATCAGTGCATAGCCTTGCACCTGCCAGCCCCAGGCCGGCCACCGCGCTGGCGGCCGCGCCTCGCCGGCCCGGCGTGCCAGCGTGAGGTGCGGCCGGTAGGGGCGTTCATCGGTGCGCAAGTCCAGCTGGCGCAGGCGATGGCCCAGTTCGTCGTGCAACTGCTGCAAGGCCACGGGCAGCGCCATGGGCAGCAGCACCGCCAGGCCGTGCGGCCACAACGCCGGCTGGCCGAAGCGGAACTCGAAGGGCGTGAAGGGTACGTCCAGTCCGGCGCGCAATTCGTCGATACGCGAACACGGCACGGCGCCCATGAAGTGCAGCGTCACATGCCAGTCGGCAGGGGCGTAGCGGGCAACCTCCTCATTCCAACGCCAGGCGTCAGCATGTGCGGCCAGCGCGGCCTGCACGGCACGCCCCGGGCACAAGGCCAGAAACAGGCGTGCCGGGTCAGACGACTCCTCGCTGTTCATGCGGCAGATGGCCGGGCACGCCGGTAGTGGCTCTGCACGAAACCGAACGGGTAGGCCCGCGTCTCGACATAGGTCAGCGTCACATCGGCATCGAGCGGACCGAACAGCGGCCGGCCCGCGCCCAGCAGCACCGGGATGACCGTGATGATGAGCTCGTCAATCAGACCCGCGCGCAGGAAGCCCTGGATGGTCTGCCCGCCGTCGATGTAGAGCTTGCGGGCACCGGTGGCCGACAACCGCGCCAGCAAGTCGGCGGGCGCCTCGGCACTGATACTCACCGAGTCGCGCAGCGCCGCCGGCACTGCCACCCCTTGGCGCGACAACACCACAACCTGCTTGCCGGCATAGGGCCAGGGGTCAAAGTCCAGCGCCTGCTCGAAGGTCTTGCGGCCCATGACCAGCCCGTCCACCGTGTCCATGAAGGCCTGGTAACCGCAATCCTCGCCGGCCGGCACGGTGGCTTGGGCCTGCAGCAGCCAGTCGATGCTGCCGTCGACTCTGGCAATGAAGCCGTCCAGGCTGGTGGCAATGAAGACCGAGGCTGTCGCTGACATGAAGCGCTCCAAGTCTGTTGTACTACGGCACCACGACGTCGCTGGCCACACCTTGCAGCAGCCAGGTCTTCATGGCCTGCACGGTGGGTTCTTCAACACCGATGAAGCCATGCTGGGTGTACGGCTGGCAGGCCGGGCCGCGGCCCGCGTTGCTGGATTTCACCGTGATCAGCGGCGCGCTGGTCTTCTGCGCCAGCCGCTGCGCCTCGGCATAGGGCGTCAGGCGGCAGGGATCGTCGGCGTGATGGACCCACAGCATGGGCAGGCCGTAGCGCTCGAAATCCAGCTCGCTCAAGCCTTGCACGTTCGGGCTGGAGAGGAACACCGAGTTGGTGAAGATGACCTTGGTGTCCGGGCGCGGCACCGCCCGCGCCGCGTAATAGGCCGAGATACTGCCTTCGCTGGTGCCCACCACCGCCAGCGGCATCAGCCCATATTGCTGCCGGATGACACCGACCAGTTCACGGATATCTTCGGCATAACGCTCACTGGCGCGGAAGGCACCGGAAAAGCCATTCCACTCATCAGACGGCGCATCGACCGAGAACACCACCGTCTCGCGGTCGAGCCAGGCCTGGCGGCTGCGCAGCAGGAAGTTGCCTTTGAGCGCGTAGTCATTCACCGAACGCAGCTTCATGATGCCGGGGTAACCCGGCATCAGCAGCACCGCGCGCCGGAAGGCATCGTGTTCGCGCCAATGCGTCACCAGCGCCGAGATGCTGCGCCCTGGCAAGCTGGCCGTGATGACCGATTCACTCACCTCCTCGGCCGCACGGGCCGGCACACTCACCGCTGCTGCCAGCAGCAGGAACGCAACAAGGAAAAAACGCGCTGGTTTCACAGTCCCTCCTTTGGATGGCGCCTACCGAGCTGCGCCGAGCCTGATCCTGCGCGCCTGCTCAGCGCGGTGCTTGCAATTCGCCCTGCGCAGCACTGGGCGCCAGAGGTGCTGGCGTCTGCGTTTCCAGCACCTCTCGGACGTCGTGGATGAAGTATTCGGTTTCCGCAAAACACGAGGTCGGCACGAACTTGTGCTGGCGGTAATGCAGCACCACGCGCTTGCCAGCCAGGGCGTTGATCTTCTGCGCCACAGCGTCGTCGCGTACGCTGAACTCGAACTTTTCCGGAATGGCGCCCGGCATCGTCACCATGGCAATCTCGCCCTCCCAGGTCTTGCACAACCAGCCTTTGCGCGACAGCTTTTGCACATAACCGGCGCGTTCACCGTCGGCGTAGCTCCAGCTCAGCGTCAGCCAAGTCCAGGCGGCAACCAAGCCCAGCAGAATGGTCAGGCCGATGACCAGGGAACGCAGGAATTGAGACATGGTCGTCATCTTCTCACGCAAAGACAGTTATCGCGCTGGCACTCGTTTCGCCACATCAAGTGCCAGGCACAGGTCGGCCCAGGCCTTGGCCTTGTCCTGCGGCGTGCGCAGCAGGTAAGCCGGGTGGTAGCTCACGATCACCGGCACGCCGTTGTACTGGTGCACCTGGCCGCGCAGCTTGCCCAGCGGAATGGTGGCGATGTCCGGCACCGTGGCCTGCAGCAGCGACTGCGCGGCAAAGCGCCCCAGCGCCAGGATGATCTGCGGCTGCAGCAGCTCGACCTGGCGGCGCAGGTAGGGCTCGCACTTCGCCACTTCCTCCGGCTGCGGGTTGCGGTTGGCCGGCGGGCGGCACTTGAGCACGTTGGCAATGTAGACGCCCTGCGCGCCGGTAGCGCCGCGGTTCAGGCCGACGGCCTTGAGCATGTTGTCAAGCAGTTGGCCGGCCTGGCCGACAAAGGGCTCGCCCTGCAGGTCCTCGTTCTCGCCCGGCGCCTCGCCCACCACCAGCCAGCGCGCCTGGGTGTCGCCAACGCCGAACACGGTGTTCTTGCGGCCCTGGCACAGACCGCAGGCCTGGCAGCCGGCCACCGCCTGCTGCAACGCCGGCCAGTCCATGGCGGCGATGTCGGCCGGCAGGGCCGAGGCGACAGTCGGCACAGGCGCTGCAGTTTGTGAATCGAATTGGGCCTCTGGCCTCGTCGTTGTTGCGCGAGGCGCTACAGTTTCAGGAGCATGCGGGCGCGTTGGCGCGGCGGCCTCATGCGTTGCACGGGCTGGGGCATCGTCCATGCCGGACGGGTGCAGCGGGCTCCAGACCCGCACACCCATTTCTTCCAGCATCGCGCGCTGCCGCGCATCCAATTCCAAGCTCATGGCGCCATTGTCCCTGATCGCTCACAGGTGCAGGCTCATGACCACCGCGTCTTCGCGCTGGCCGTGCTCGGCGGGGTAATAACGCTTGCGCAGGCCGACGCGGCGGTAACCATGGTTTTCGTAGACGCCAATTGCACGGGCGTTGCTGACGCGCACTTCCAGCCACAGCCAGTCGGCGCCCTGGCCGCGCGCCCAGATCGCCAGCGCGTCGAGCATGACGCGCGCCCAGCCCTGGCGCTGGTACGCGGGCGCCACCGTGATGTTGAGCAGGTGCACCTCGTCCACGCCCTTCATGGCCACGAAGTAGCCCAGCAGTTCGTCTCCGGCCATCAGCAACTGGCCCTGGTAGCCGGACCGGATGGCATCGTTGAAGTTGCCGCGCGTCCAGGGATGCGGGTAGGCCTGCTGCTCGATGTGCAGCACCGCGTCCAGCCGCTCGGCGGTGAGCGGCTCGAAGCGGGCTTCAGCGGGCTGCAGGACGGCACTCATGGCGAACGCGGGCGGGTGTTCAGTGGGCAGCCGCTTTTTCAGCGGCGCGCTCCAGGGTGGTTTTCGCCACTTTATCGCGGATGTAGCGCGGCAGGGCCTGCTCGGCCGGCACGGCGTGGCCGGCCGCCAACAGCGCCGGCGCCAGGCGCAGCATGGCCGCTGCCGTGGGCAGGGCCTGCCAGCGCGGCAGCTCAAGGGAGACCGGCAGGCGCTCGCCATACTCGGCAAACACATTGCCGGCCAGCGCCATGCTGTCTTGCAGCGCCAGCTGTTCCGGCTTGAACAGCGCGTAGTCCTCGCGCTGCTGCCACACACCGCCCTCATAGGCGTAGTGCGCTGCGTACAGTTCGTCCATGCGCGCGTCGAGCAGGGCCAGCACGCGCAAGGCGCTTTGCTGCGGTGCGTACTGCTGGCGCGCCTCCTCGGCCACGGCCAGCAGTGTGTCCACCGGTAAGAGCGGGACGCCGGCACCAAAACCCAGCCCCTGCGCCACCGCACAGGCCGTGCGCAGGCCGGTGAAGGAACCCGGCCCCTGGCCGAAGGCGATGGCATCGAGTTCTTCGTAGCGCAGTTCGGCCTCGGCCATCAGCACCTCGATGGCCGGAATCAGCGCGCTGGAGGCTTGCGCCCCGCCGGCGCCGGTGTGCTGCCAGGTACGCGCCTGGCCATCGACCAGGCGCGTGACGGCGATGGAGATCAGTTCGGTGCTGGTGTCGAAGGCAAGCAGTTTCATAAAAATCAGGCCTTGGCCCCCGTGGAATTTGCGCCAAGTGCTTCTGTTTTGATAGCAACCGATTTACGCACGCCGAACAGGATACCCACCGTCACCAACACCAGGCCGGCCAGCAGATTCCAGTACAGCGGCTCACCGAGAAAGATCACCGCACCCAGCGCCGACAGACCGGGCACCAGCGCCGTGATCATGGTTGAGCGCACCGGGCCGAAGTGCTGGATCATCTTGGTGAAGGTCACGCCCGAGATCACCACCGAACCCACGCCCTGGAACAGCACCTGGAACAGCACCTCGCCCAGCGGCGCCGTCAGCAGATGGCTCTGGAGCACGCCCAGAGCCAGCAGCAGGGCGTAAGACGGCACATAGCTGAACAGCGCAAACACGGTGATGGCGGCGGTGGCGCGCACCGCATCCAGCGCATGGCGGCGTGCCAGCACGCTGTAGACCGCCCAGCACATGGCCGCGGCCATGAACAGCAGGTCGCCTTTCCACACCTCGCCGCCGTCGAAGGCACGCAGCAAGCTGGCACCGCCCACCAGCAGATCGCCGGCGACGATGCAGGCCAGCCCGATGGTGCGCGCCGGCGTGATGCGGTCATGCAAAACGAACAGCGCCAGCAAGGTGGTCCACAGCGGCAGGCTGCCGGGCAGCAGCACCGAGGCATGCACCGCCGGCGCGTAGAAGAAACCGCTGTAGGCCAGCGTCGCGTAACCGAGACCGCCGAACAGGCCGCAGGCCGCTGTGACACGCAGCGCCAGCGGCGACAGGCCGAAGAAGGAAGAAGCACCGCCGCCGGGCTGGCCCGGAATGGCGCGGTCACGCCGCACCAGCCAGGCGCCCAGTGGCACCAGCACCAGGCTGGCACCGACGATGCGTGCCAGCGCGATGTCAAACGGCGTGAGCGAGCCCTTGGCCGAGGCACGGGCGATGACGATGAAAGCGGTCCAGATGGTGACGGTGATCACGGCCGCCGCCAAACCGACCGTGCGCGGGGACCAGCCCTTGAGGAAATGCATGGTCTGATTATCGACGGGCGGCGTTAGACTGTCCGCACCATGCCCGCATTGCCCCTTGCCCGCATCCCCCCATTCCACCGCCTGCTGACGCTCCCCCTGCTGGGGCTGCTGCTTGCTGCCGGCACGGCCAACGCGCAAAGCCGGTTGCCACCAGAAGTCAACGCTGCGCTGGCGCGCGCCAAGGTGCCGGCCGAGGCACTGGCCGTTCTGGTGGTGGACGTGGACGGCCGCGCACCGGCGCGCCTGAGTCACCGCACCGGCGTGCCGATGAACCCGGCCTCGGTCATGAAGCTGGTGACCACCTTCGCCGCACTCGACACGCTGGGGCCGAACTACACCTGGACCACGCCGGTTTATGTGGAAGGCACGGCGCGCAACGGCACGCTGTACGGCAACGTCTACATCAAGGGCCAGGGCGACCCCAAGCTGGTGATGGAGCGCCTGTGGCTGCTGCTGCGCCGCGTGCAGGGGCTGGACATCAAGACCATTGCCGGCGACATCGTGCTCGACCGCAGCGCCTTCGAAGTGGCGGCGCCTGACCCAGGCGAGTTCGACGGCGAACGCCTGCGCCCCTACAACGCCGCGCCCGATGCGCTGCTGCTGAACTACAAGTCGGTCGTCATGACCTTCGTGCCCGACCGCAGCGCCAATGCGGCGCATGTAAGTTTTGATCCCCCGCTGGCCGGCGTGCAGTTGCAGACGCATGTGCCACTGATCGAGACCGATTGCGGCGACTACCGCGCCGCGCTGCGCGCCGACCTGACCGACCCGGCCCGCATCCGCTTCGCCGGTCGTTACCCGGCCAACTGCGGTGAGAAGGTCTGGCCGTTGGCCTATGCCGACCCGGCCAGCTACGCCGTACGCGCGGTCGAGGGCATGTGGCGCGAGATGGGTGGCCAGCTGCAGGGCCGGGTACGCGAAGGCACCGTGCCGGCTGGGCTGGCACCGGCCTTCGAGCTCGCCTCGCCGGCGCTGGCCGAGGTGATCCGCGACGTCAACAAGTACAGCAACAACGTGATGGCGCAGCAACTCTTCCTGACCCTGAGCCTGGCGCAAAAAGGCATCGGCAGTTTTGCCGCTTCGCGTGAGGTGCTGCAGGGCTGGTGGAAAGAGCGCTTCGGCGCCGACGACCTGCCGGTGCTGGACAACGGCTCCGGCCTGTCGCGCAACGAGCGAATCTCGGCCCAGGCACTGGCCAAGCTGCTGCAGCATGTCTGGCGCTCGCCGCTGTTGCCCGAGCTAGCGTCTTCGTTGCCCATCACCGGCGTGGACGGCACGCTGCGCCGGGTGCGCAACCGGGCTCAGGGCAGCGCCCACCTCAAGACCGGCAGCCTGCGCGACGTCACCGCCGTGGCCGGCTTCGTAGATGGCCGCAGCGGCCGACGTTACGTGCTGGTGGCCATGGCCAACCATGCCAATGCTAGCGCGGCACGGCCAGCGATCGAAGCGCTGATCGAGTGGACCGTGAACGACCAGTAGGCACACCACCATGGACGCGATGGCCCCCAACACCACGGCCCCGCACTGGAGCGTGCGGCTGAACCGCGTCAACCGCATTGCGTCCTACCTCATGCTGTTCGCCATCCTCGGCGCGCACATGAGAACGCAGACCCCGGCGTACGGGCCCTACGCGTGGGCGCTGCTGGGCCTGCAATTCATGGTGTACCCTCATGTCGCTTATTGGCGCGCTTGCCGTGCGCGCGACACCCGGCAAGCCGAGCTGCACAACCTGACCATCGATTCCTTGCTGTTCGGCATCTGGGCCGCGGCACTTGGCTTTCCCGTGTGGATCACCTTCACCCTGTTCATCACGACCACTATCAACCACGCGCTCTACCGCGACCCCTGGGCCATGACCCATTCCGCTGCCGCCATTGGCGTCGGCATCCTGCTCGCGGTGGCCATCGGCGGCCTGCATTTTTCCCCCGCCACCGACTGGCCTGCCACGGTGTTGTGCATCATCGGCCTGACGCTCTATCTGGTGATCGTCGCCAACGTGGCTTACACGCGCAACCATCAGCTGCACCGCGTGCGCAAGCAGTTGCAACTCGACGAGCAGGCGCTGCAAAAGCAGCTCGATGAAATCAACACGCTGCAAAGACAGCTGAGCGACCAGGCCAACCGTGATGCCCTCACAGGCCTGTACAACCGGCGCTATCTGGACAGCACTTTGGAGCGAGAACTGGCGCGCTGCCAGCGTGAAGGACTCCCCCTGAGCCTGATGCTGATCGATCTGGATCACTTCAAGCGGATCAACGACACCTACGGCCACCAGGCCGGCGACGAAGTACTGAAACAGCTCGCCGGCATGCTCAGCGCCCAAGCCCGCAGTGCCGACGTCGTGTGCCGTTTTGGCGGCGAGGAGTTCCTGCTGCTGTTGCCCAACATGCCGCAGGCCGTGGCGCTGGAGCGGGCCGAGCAGTGGCGCTCGGGTTTTGCTGCCACGACGATTGCCTTCGGCGAATTCCGCATCCAGGGCACCCTCTCGATCGGCCTGTCCAGCTACCCCGGGCATGGCACTTCGCCGCAGGCGCTGATCCGCAGCGCCGACCGCGCGCTCTACTGCGCCAAGACCGAGGGCCGCAACCGTGTCGTGGTGGCAGACGCGTCCAACCCCATGCCCAAGCTCGACACCTGAGCGCGCCGGGTGCGCCAACCGCAAGAGATTTTCCATGCCACTGACCGACTACATCGGCTACCTCGCTGCCAGCCTGACCACCTTGAGTTTCGTACCGCAAGCGTGGCACACCTTCACCACGCGCGACGTGCGTGGCATTTCGCTGGGCATGTACAGCGCCTTCACCGCTGGCGTGGCACTGTGGCTGGTCTACGGCCTGCTGATTGATGCCTGGCCGGTCGTGGTGGCCAACGCCATCACGCTGGCGCTGGCTTCGGCCATCCTGGTGATGAAACTGCGCTTTCGCTGAACGAGCGGCCTCCGCGGCCGGCACTTACAGCGTGGCTAACATGGTGACCACGGTGCCCCCCATGGCCAGCGTGGCCAGCCAGCCGAGCCAGCGCAGGCGTCGGCCGATCACGTGCACACCCATGATGTCCGTTCGCGCGGCCAGCAACATCATCACGGCCATGATGGGCACGGAAATGACGCCGTTGAGCACGGCGGCCCAGAACAGGGCGCGCACCGGGTCGATCGGCGCAAAACACAGCGCCACGCCGCCCAGCGTGGCCAGGGCCACCACACCGTAGAAGCCGCGCCCTTCACCCTTGTCCAGCCGCAGGCTCAGGCTACCCTGCCAGCCGGCCGCTTCCGCCACCGCATAGGCGGCCGAGCCGGCCAGCACCGGCACCGCCAGCAGGCCTGTGCCGATGATCCCCAGGCTGAACAGCAGAAAGGTCAACTCGCCGGCCAGCGGCCGCAGCGCCTCGGCCGCCTGGGCCGAGGTCTGGATGTCGCGCACACCAGCCGCGTGCAGCGTGGCGGCCGTACTCAGAATGATGAAGAAGGCAATCAGGTTGGAGAAGCTCATGCCCACCAGCGTGTCCCACTGGATGCGGCGCAAATGCCCGCGGACCTGCGCGGTTGAATCGGTGTGTTTCGGCCCCGCGTTCACGTCCTCCATCTCCTGCCCGGCCTGCCAGAAGAACAGGTAAGGGCTGATGGTGGTGCCGAAGACGGCAACGATGGTCAGCAAGGCTTCGCGGCCCAGTTGCAGCTGCGGCCAGACCAGTTGCTGCGCCACCTGCCACCAGTCGATGCGCAGCGTGAAGACCACCGCCACATAAGCCAACAGCGCCAGCGTCAACCACTTGAGCCAGCGCACATAAACCTGGTAACTCAGGAAGACCTGCAGTACCAGGCACAGCAAACCAAACGTCACCGCATAGACCTGAGACGGGCCGCCGACCAGCAGGCGCAGGGCCTCGGCCATGGCGGCGATGTCGGCCGCCAGGTTGAGTGTGTTGGCCAGCAGCAGCAGGCCGACGATGGCCAGCAGCACCGGGCGCGGGAAGGCCTGTTTGATGTTGGCCGCCAGGCCGTGGCCGGTCACATGGCCGATGCGCGCACTGATCATCTGGATTGCCGCCATCAGCGGCAGCGTGAAGACCACCGTCCACAGCAGCGCGAAGCCGAACTGAGCGCCGGCCTGCGAGTAGGTGGCAATGCCGCTCGGGTCGTCATCGGCTGCGCCCGTGATGAGGCCGGGGCCGAGCCGGCGCACGTTGAAGCGAAAGCGCAGGGTGCGAATGGATTTCAGCATGGCGGCACGCGGCTCAATGTTTCCCTTGTTTTCTCAGCCACCAGACCAAGGCACCGGCCGCTGCCAGCCCCAGCAGCAGCCAGCCCTCGACATGGCGGACCTCCGAAAACACGACCTCGGCCGCATGGCCGAACACCCAGCCGAGCGCACCGATCAGGCAGGCCCAGAGCACGGCGCCCACGGCATTGAACGCAGCAAAACGCAATGCCGGAAGGGTCGTGGTGCCGATCAGCACTGGCCCGGCAATCCGCAGTCCGTAAGCGAAACGCATGGCGACGATCATCGCTTCATGATGGCGATCGATCAAGCGGTGCACGCGCTCCGCCCGCTGCAGCAGCGTCGGCCAGCGCGCCAATACGGCGGCACCATGGCGGCGACCGAGCCAGAAATAGAACTGGTCGCCCACAAAGCCAGCGGCCGAAGCCACCGCGATCACAGCCAGCGGATGAAGGTAGCCGCGATGCGCGGCGAAACCGGCCAGCAGCAACACGGTTTCGCCTTCAAGCAGACAGCCCAGCGCCAGTACCCAGTAGCCGTGGGTTTCGATCAACGTGCCGAGTGTCGTCATGGTGCTGAATGGTGCCGCGGTTTCACCATTCAGGCCAGCCTTATGCGGCGGCCCGTGTCAGGCGGTCGCGCACGCCTTCCCAGGCGGGGGTGTCGGGCGGCGGCTCGATCCAGATCAGTTTGACGCCCTGGGCGTCGAAGTCGCGCAGCACGGCAAACAGCTGCTGTGCCGCCGCCGCCGCGTCGTCCGGCATGCGCCGGTACAGCACCCGGTTGGACGGCAGCCGCAGCACGGCGCGCGCATAAACCGCGATCGTGGCCAGGCCGCCATCCAGGTCCGGGCCCAGCATATCGAGCGCGGTCTGCAAGGCCCGGGCATCCATCAGGCGCACCCGGGCATTCGGCGCGTAATGGGACTCCAGTGTGCCGGAAGCCCGTGGTGCCGGCGCGATCAGCTCCTCTTTTGATAGCAATTTCAGACCGCAGGCGGCCTGCACCTGCTCGCGCGAGATCTGGCCCGGGCGCAGCAGCACCGGCGAGCCGCGCGTGCAGTCGATGATGGTGGACTCGATGCCGACTTCGCAGGCACCACCATCGAGCACCAGCAGGCTGTCGCCGAACTCGCTCTGCACGTGGGCGGCGCTGGTCGGGCTGACGCGGCCGAACTTGTTGGCGCTCGGTGCCGCCACGCCGTGCACGCCCAACGCCCGGGCTGCCAGCAGCAGCGCATGCGCCACCGGGTGCGCCGGGCAGCGCAGACCGATCGAGTCTTGGCCGCCGGCCGCCGCCGCGCCCACCTCGGGGCGGCGCGGCAGGATCAGGGTGAGCGGGCCGGGCCAGAAGGCCTGCATCAATTGCTGCGCGAAGGCCGGCACGTCGCGTGCGAAGTGGTCCACGCCGGCGGCGTCGGCGACGTGCACGATCAGCGGGTGGTCGCTGGGCCGGCCCTTGGCGGCGAAGATCTTGGCCACCGCCGCCTCATTGGCGGCATCGGCCCCCAGGCCGTAAACGGTTTCGGTCGGCAGGCCGACCAGTTCCCCCTGCTGCAGCGCCTGCGCGGCGGCCGCGATGGCAGCCGGTTCCCGTCCGTCGAGGATCATGCAGGCCCTGGCTATCAAAAAGGTTCGATGCCCAGCAGCTTGGCCGCCGCCTGCGCCGTGGCGCGCACCTCGTCGACCGTGCTGCCGGTGATGTTGAGGTGGCCCATCTTGCGGCCGGGCTTGGCGTCGAGCTTGCCGTACAGGTGCAGGTGGGTACCGGGCAGGGCCAGCACCTGGTCCCAGGGCGGCGCATTGTTGAAGGCCAGCCAGACATCACCCAGCAGGTTGAGCATGATGGACGGGCCGTAGGCGCGCGGCTGCACCAGCGGCAGGCCGGCCAGCGTGCGCACCTGCAGGTCGAACTGCGACTGGTCGCAGGCGTCGAGCGTGTAGTGGCCGCTGTTGTGCGGGCGCGGCGCCATCTCGTTAACGATCAGGCTGTCGTCCTGCAGCACGAAGAACTCGACACACAGCACACCGACGTACTGCAGGCCATTCGCTATCGATTTGGTAGCTTCAACCGCTTGCTTGGCAAGGGCGGATGGCAGATTTTCTTCATAAACCTCGGTCACCGCCAGGATGCCGTCGCGGTGCAGGTTGCGTTGCACCGGGAAGTTGACGCAGGTGCCGTCCCAGCCGCGCGCCACGATGACCGAGCACTCCAATTTGAGCGGCAGCATCTTCTCCAGCACGCAGGGCACGTGCTTCAACTCCTCCCAGGCCGCCACCAGTTCAGCGCGCGTCTTGACGCGGATCTGGCCCTTGCCGTCGTAGCCGAGGCGGGTGGTCTTGACGATGCCGGGCAGCAGCGCGTCAGGCACAGCCGCCAGTTGTTCCGGCGTTTCGATCACGGCATAAGGCGCCACCGGCACGCCGCAGCGCTGGAAGTGGGCTTTCTCCTGGGCGCGGTCCTGCGCAATCGCCACGGCGCCCGCGGCCGGCGCCACCGGGCGCTGCGCGCCCAGCGTCAACAAAGCCGGTGCCGGCACATTCTCGAATTCGGTGGTGATGGCGGCGCTGCGCTGCATCAGCTGCGCCAGACCCTGCTCGTCCAGATAACCGGTCTGGATGTGGTGATGGCTCACTAGGCCGGCCGGGCTGGCCGGATCGGGGTCGAGCACCGCGGTGAAATAACCCATGCGCTGGGCCGCCTGTACGAACATGCGGCCGAGCTGGCCGCCGCCCATGACGCCGAGCGTGGCCGGCTGGCCATTGACCAGGGAACCGGGGAGGATGCGCTGGCCGCTCATAGGGCCGGCGGCAGCGTCATGGCGCGTGCGGCTTCGGTCTGCTCAGCGCGGAAGGCGTCCAGCTTGGCGCGCAGGGCCGGGTCTTCATTGGCCAGCATAGCCACCGCGAACAGCGCCGCATTGGCGGCACCGGCCGGGCCGATGGCAAAGGTGGCCACCGGAATGCCCTTGGGCATCTGCACGATGCTGTGCAGCGAATCAACACCCGACAGCGCCTTGCTCTGCACCGGCACACCCAGCACCGGCACGGTGGTCTTGGCTGCCAGCATGCCCGGCAGGTGGGCGGCACCGCCGGCGCCGGCGATGATGGCCTTCAGGCCCCGCCCGGCGGCGGCTTCGGCATAGGCGAACATGTCGTCGGGCATGCGGTGCGCCGACACCACGCGGGCTTCGTGCCCGATGCCAAAGTGGTGGAGAATCTGGACTGCCTGTTGCATGGTGTCCCAGTCGGAACTGGAACCCATGACGACACCAATAATAGTTTTCATAATGTTGAGGACAGAGCCTGCCGCTGTGCGCCTGCGGTCTGTCCCGCAAATGATCAGAACTGAATTTTACTTTTTTGCCCCGAGC
Organism: Curvibacter sp. PD_MW3; assembly: GCA_002633085.1. GTDB lineage: Bacteria > Pseudomonadota > Gammaproteobacteria > Burkholderiales > Burkholderiaceae_C > Hylemonella. Next base: position 244,834 of record NSIV01000003.1, on the reverse strand, counting down.
TGCCCCAAATGATCGACATCACCACCGAAAACTTCGAAACCGAGGTCATCCAGGCCTCCATGTCCGTGCCCGTGCTGGTCGATTTCTGGGCGCCCTGGTGCGGCCCGTGCAAGGCGCTCGGCCCGATCCTGGAAAAGCTCGAAACCGACTACGCCGGCCGCTTTGTGCTGGCCAAGATCAACTCCGACGAGCAGCAGGAACTGGCCGGTGCCTTCGGCATCCGCAGCATCCCGACCTGCGTGCTGATGGTCGGCGGCAAGCCGGCCGATGGCTTCATGGGCGCGCTGCCGGAAGGCAAGCTGCGCGAATTCCTCGACAAACATCTCGGTGCCGAAGGCCAGGCGCCTGCCGACATAGATGAGCCGGAAACGCCGGATCCGTTGGAATCAGGCGATGTGGCCGGTGCGCTGGCCCGCATGGCCGAGGCGGTGGCAGCCGAGCCGGCCAATGACGAGAGGCGTTACGACTACGTCAAGCTGCTGATCGGCACCGGCCATCTGGCCGAGGCCGCCGGTGCCCTGGCGCCGGCATTGGCACAGATTCCGGTGCCCTTGCGTTTCGAGGCGCTCCAGCAGTGGCTCAATGCGCTGGAGTTCGTCGCCACCGACCCGCGCGGCCAATGGACGCTGGCGCAGTTCGACCAGAAGATCGAAGCCAACAAGCGCGACTTCGAAAGCCGCTTCGCCAAGGCGCGCGTGCTGATGGCGCACAACGAATGGCTGGCCGCGCTGGACGAACTGCTGGAGATCATCATGCGCGACAAGAAGTGGGACGAAGAAGCCCCGCGCAAGACCTTCATCGCCATCCTGGACCTGCTGACACCGCCCAAGCCCCAGGCCGGCCCCGATGTCTCCGGCAAGAGCGCCGGCGGCATCGAGCTGGCCGGCCATGCCACGGTGCAGGAAGACGAGCAGGCGGCGTTGATCTCGGCCTACCGGCGCAAACTCAGCATGGCGCTGAACTGAGCCCCGCGTTGGCGCCCAGGCCCGCCGTACCTGACCTTCAGCCCCTCGCTGAGAATCCATGATGCGCTGGCCAGGATGGCATCACGTTCAAGCGCGGCTGCGCACCGAACTGCGCCAGCTGGCGACGTTCCACCCGAGCGACCGGGGCTGGCAGATGCCGCTTTGCGCCGCGCTGGCCTCGGGCCTGCCGATTTTGATCGGGGCCTATTTCGACCATCTGGACGACGGACTCGTCGCCTCGCTGGGTGGCATGGTGTTTCTTTACGCCCCCAGCACGCCACTTCATCACCGCATGGTCACCCTGATGGCCTGTGCCTTCGGCATGAGTGCCTGCTACGCGCTGGGGTTGATGGGCCATTTCCTGCCGCTGCTGTTGGTGCCCGTGCTGACCTTCATCACCATCCTGGTGTCGATGGTGTGCCGGTTCTACGCCTTGGGGCCACCGGGGAGCCTGTTTTTCATCATGGCGGCGTCGATCGGTGCCTATTCGCCGATCGAGCTATCGCAGCTACCGCATCAGGCGGGGCTGCTCATGCTGGGTTGCCTGCAAGCCTGTCTGATCGCCTTTTTCTACAGCCTTTACATCGTACGCCGGCAGGCGCCAAAGCCAGCCCCATCCTTGCCGCCGGCGACCTTTGATTTCGTCGTGTTCGACTCGGTCGTGATCGGGCTCTTCGTCGGCATGTCCCTGGCCCTGGCACAAGCGCTGCAGCTGGAGCGCGCCTACTGGGTGCCCGTCAGTTGTCTGGCCGTGATCCAAGGCGTGTCCTTGCGTGCCGTGTGGAACCGGCAAGTTCACCGCATCGCTGGCACCGGTATCGGCCTGCTGTTGTCGTGGGGCTTGCTGGCGCTGCCGCTGGACACGTGGCGCATTGCGCTGCTGATGGTGGCGCTCTCCTTCGTGATCGAGAGCCTGGTGGTACGCAACTACGGCCTGGCCGTGATCTTCATCACCCCGATGACGATCTTGCTGGCCGAAGCCGGCCGGCTGGGGCAGGTCTCGCCGGATGCGCTGCTGCAGGCGCGCCTGGTCGACACCGTGCTGGGCGCCGTCGCGGGCCTGATCGGCGGCTTCTGCCTTCATAGCCCGCGCTTTCGCGACGCGGTGGGTCGCCAGCTCCGGCGTCTTGCGCCGTCACGCCTGCGACCGTAGGCCGCCCACCACAACCTAGTGCAGCTCGCCAAACGTCGCGGCACGCCCCTCGGCGGCCAGCACCTGCCCGGCATTGAGGCTGCTGATCGGGATCGAGACATCCTGCGGAATGCCGCCGGACAGTTGCAGCGCGAGGTAACGGCCGCAGCAAACGCGCAGGAACGAGGCAAAGTTGTCCACCCCGCCACACTCCTCAACCAGTTCGTCGTGCAGCTTGGCACACAGCTGCGGCACGCTCATGCCGTCGCGGCGTGCGATTTCCTCCAGCACCTGCCAGAACAGGTTCTCCAGCTTGATGCTGGTGGCCACGCCATGCAGGCGCACGGAACGGGCGCGGCTCTGGTAAAGCACCGGATCGGCGCTGATAAAAACCTGGCACATGGTTTGTCTCCGACGCGTTGAACCGCATGATGCGGCCAACGCGGCTTCGGCGTCAATCCAGCATCAATGCGTGATGCGGGTGCCCAGCACCGTCAGGAACTGGGCAATCCAGGCCGGGTGGGCCGGCCAAGCCGGCGCCGACACCAGGTTGCGGTCGGTGTGCGCCTGGTCCACCGGAATGTCGACATAGGTGCCGCCGGCCAGTTCCACTTCGGCACGACAAGCTGGATAAGCCGAGCAACTGCGCCCGGCAAGCACGCCCGCCCCCGCCAGCAACTGGGCCGCATGGCAGATCGCCGCCACTGGCTTGCCGGCCTCGAAGAAGTGCTTGACCATGGCCACCACGGCCGCGTTGTTGCGCAGGTATTCCGGGCCGCGGCCGCCGGGCAGCACCAGCGCGTCGTACTGGGCCGGCTTCACGTCGGCAAAAGAGGTGTTGAGCGTGAAGTTGTGGCCGGGTTTTTCGCTGTAGGTCTGGGCGCCTTCGAAGTCGTGGATCGCCGTCTTGATGTGGTCACCCGCCACCTTGTCCGGACAGACGGCATGCACCGTGTGCCCCACCGCCAGCAGCGCCTGGAACGGCACCATGGTTTCGTAGTCTTCGCAGTAATCCCCGCAGATCATCAGAATCTTCTTGCCCGCCATGTCGGTCTCCTTGAAATAGGTTTTGGCGGACCATTGTTTCTGCAGTTCTGCAGCCGCGGGTGTTACTCCGCTACTACATGCCCAAGGGGCGGGCAAGCACCGTTCAGGCGGTCAGACGCGTCAGCGCTTCGCGGTACTTGGCAGCGGTCTTCTCGATCACCTCGGCCGGCAGCTTGGGCGCCGGCGCCGTCTTGCCCCAGGGCTTGCCGTCCACGGTGGCGGTCTCCAGCCAGTCGCGCAGGAACTGCTTGTCGTAGCTCGGCGGGTTGGCGCCGACCCGGTAACCTTCCACCGGCCAGTAGCGCGAGGAGTCGGGTGTCAGCACCTCGTCCATCAGCACCAGCGCACCGTCCTTGTCGAGGCCGAACTCGAACTTGGTGTCGGCGATGATGATGCCCTTGGTCAGCGCAATCTCGCTGGCGGCCTTGTAGATGGCGATCGAAATGTCGCGGATGCGGGTGGCCAGATCCAGCCCGATCATCTCCACCGTCTTCTCGAACGTGATGTTCTCGTCGTGCTCGCCCACTTCGGCCTTGGCCGCCGGCGTGTAGATCGGCTCGGGCAGTTTGCTGGCGTTTTGCAGGCCGGCCGGCAGCTTGACGCCGCAGACCGACTGGCCGGCCTGGTACTCAGCCCAGCCGCTGCCGGCCAGATAACCGCGCACCACCGCTTCCACCGGAATCGGCTTCAGGCGCTTGACCAGCATGGAGCGGCCTTTGACCTGCGCCACCTCGGCCGGCGTCACCACGCTCTCGGGCGCCTCGCCGGTCAGGTGATTGGGGCAGATGTGGCCCAGCTTGCCGAACCAGAACAGCGCCATCTGCGTCAGCAGCTCGCCCTTGCCCGGGATCGGCTCGCCCATGATTACATCGAAAGCGCTGATGCGGTCCGAGGCCACCATCAGGATGCGGTCGTCGCCCACGGCGTAGTTGTCGCGCACCTTGCCGCGTGCGAGCAGGGGCAGGGAGGTCAGGCTGGAGGTATGCAGAGCAGAGGTCATGATGGGACTTGAAAAAGAAAAGCCCGACGCTGCTGCGCCGGGCCTGTGATTATCGCAAGAATGGAGCGGAAGGCTTATTTCACCAGCTGGGCCAGTTCACCCTTGGCGTACTTGGCGGCCATGACCTGCAGGGTCTCGCCCTTGATCTTGCCAGCCTGGCCTTCGCAGCCGAACTCCAGGTAACGCGCCTTGCAGACCAGCTTGGCAGCCTCGCGCGCCGGCTTAAGCCACTCGCGGGCGTCGAACTTGTCCGGGTTCTCGGCCAGGAACTTGCGCACCGCGCCGGTCATGGCCAAGCGGATGTCGGTGTCGATGTTGATCTTGCGCACGCCGTACTTAATGGCTTCCTGGATCTCCTTCACCGGCACGCCGTAGGTTTCCTTCATCTTGCCACCGTACTGGTTGATGATGGCCAGCAGTTCCTGCGGCACGGAGGAGGAGCCGTGCATCACCAGATGGGTGTTGGGGATGCGGGCGTGGATTTCCTTCACGCGCGAGATCGCCAGAATGTCACCGGTGGGCGGACGGCTGAACTTGTAGGCGCCGTGGCTGGTGCCGATGGCAATCGCCAAGGCGTCGAGCTGGGTGGCCTTCACGAACTGGGCGGCCTCTTCCGGGTCGGTCAGCATCTGGCTGTGGTCCAGCTTGCCCTCGGCACCGATGCCGTCTTCCTCGCCAGCCTCGCCGGTCTCCAGGTTGCCCAGGCAGCCCAGTTCACCCTCGACCGTAACGCCGACCTTGTGCGCCATCTCGACCACCTTGCGCGTCACGTCGACGTTGTAGTCGAAGGAGGCCGGGGTCTTGCCGTCTTCCATCAGCGAGCCGTCCATCATCACCGAGCCGAAGTTCAGCTCGATGGCACCCTGGCAGACCTTGGGGCTGGTGCCGTGGTCCTGGTGCATCACCAGCGGAATGTGCGGGTAGGCTTCGCAAGCGGCCTGGATCAGGTGCTTGATGAAGGACTCACCCGCGTATTTGCGGGCGCCGGCGCTGGCCTGCAGGATGACCGGTGCACCGACTTCGTCGGCAGCCGACATGACGGCCTGGACCTGCTCCAGATTGTTGACGTTAAAAGCCGGAATGCCGTAGCCATTGGCGGCAGCATGGTCCAGCAGCTCGCGCATCGAAACGAGTGCCATGGTGTTTTCCCCGGGGAAGTTGGTAACTACTTGGTAACTGCCACCGATTTTACCTGCTGGGAATATGGCCCCCACGCTCACGCACTGCGTGTCGTTCGCTGCCCCCACGATCGCCCAGCAGCGACTCAAGACCGAGGCATCGCCAGAACTGGTGAAGAAATCGTAGCGAGCGACCCGAGCGCAAGGCGGACGGAGCGCAGGAACCGGAACGTACTTCCTGTACGTGAGGATTCCGACAACGCAGTTGCGGCGTAGGCTAACTTTCGCAAAAAGCGAAAGTTAAGCGTAGCGGCCGAAGCCAGCACCGCCCAACGCTGCGATCGGGGTGCGCAGTAGATTTATTTACCAGTTCTCAGGAGACGCGGCAGATTTTGAGCATATTGGTGCCGCCCGGTGAGCCCATGGGTTCGCCGCAGGTGATGACGTAGATGTCACCCGGCTGCATGATGCCGCGTGCCTTGAGGTGCTGTTCGGCATCGTGCAAGGCGGTGTCGCGGTCGGCGCTGGTGTCCATCAACAGGGGCGTCACGTTGCGGTACAGCGCCATCTTGCGCTGCGTCGCGACCTTGGACGTCAGGGCATAGATCGGAATGTGCACGCGATGGCGGCTCATCCACAAGGCGGTGGAGCCGCTCTCGGTCAAGGCCACGATGGCCTTGGCGCCCAGGTGGTGCGCCGTGAACAGCGCGCCCATGGCGATCGATTGGTCGATGCGGGAGAAGGTCTTGCCGTTGAAGTCGGCATCGAGCGCCACGTCTTCTGCGGCTTCGGCAGCCACGCAGACGCTGGCCATCTCGACCACCGTTTCCAGCGGGAACTTGCCGGCCGCGGTCTCGGCCGAGGTCATCACGGCGTCAGAACCATCGAGCACCGCATTGGCCACGTCGCTCACCTCGGCGCGCGTGGGCATCGGGTTGTTGATCATCGACTCCATCATGTGGGTCGCGGTGATCACCGTCTTGTCCATCTCGTGCGCCATGCGGATCATGCGTTTTTGCAGTGCCGGCACGGCGGCGTTGCCGACCTCGATCGCCAGGTCGCCGCGCGCCACCATGATGCTGTCGCTGGCGCGCAGGATTTCTTCCAGTTTCGGAATCGCCTCGGCGCGCTCGATCTTGGCGATCAGGTGCGGCTTGTGGTTGTACTCGGCGGCCGCCACATTGCACAGCTGGCGCGCCATTTCCATGTCGGTGGCGTTCTGCGGGAAGCTCACTGCCACGTAGTCGGCCTGGAAGCTCATCGCGGTCTTGATGTCTTCCATGTCCTTGGCGGTCAGGGCCGGCGCCGTCAGGCCGCCGCCTTTCTTGTTGATGCCCTTGTTGTTGGACAGCTCACCGCCCATGGTCACCACGGCATGCACCGCCTCGCCCTTGACGGCTTCGACCTTCATGGTGATCAGGCCGTCGTTGAGCAACAGCACGTCGCCGGCCTTCACGTCGCGCGGCAGTTCCTTGTAGTCCAGGCCCACGGCACTGGCATCACCTGGCTCGGTGCGCGTGGCGTCAAGAATGAATTTTTGGCCGGTTTCCAGCATGACCTTGCCGTCGGCAAACTTGCCGACGCGGATTTTCGGACCCTGCAGGTCGGCCATGATGGCCACTTCGCGTCCGGCGCGGGCAGCCGCTTCCCGCACCAGGCGGGCGCGGTCGATGTGGTCCTGTGCCTTGCCATGGCTGAAGTTCAGGCGCACCACATTGACCCCGGCACGGATCATCTGTTCAAGCAGGGCCGGGTCACTGGAAGCGGGGCCGAGGGTGGCAACAATCTTGGTCGCACGACGCGTCATATGTCTGTCTCCTTGTAACTTAGTTTCTATTTTTACACGAAATTAGTTACACAGGAACAACAAGCGACCGCCCCCCGAGCACCCCGTGGCGCGACAGACGAAAAAGCGGGACACTGTCCGCGTCTGTTCCGGATTTCTGCCCAGACAAGGAGCCCCCATGCAAAAGTCTCACCACCGATTCTCGGAACTGTTCGCGCAACTCGGCCTGCCGTCCGATCCCGACGGGATTCGGGCCTTTGTCAGCGCGCACTCGCCGCTGGCGGCCAACGTGGCATTGGCCGATGCGCCGTTCTGGACGGCCGCACAAGCGGCCATGTTGCGAGAGGAACTGCTGGGCGATGCGGACTGGGCGGAAGTCGTTGATCAGCTCAACAACGCCTTGCGCGCACCTGCCGCCGGCCGCACCGCCTGAAGCAGGAACCGGTCAACCGTTGGCCCGCTTCTGCAGGATCTCGAAGGCCGGCAGCGTCTTGCCCTCCAGCACTTCCAGGAAAGCACCGCCACCGGTCGAGATGTAGCCCACCTCTTTCTCGATGCCGTACTTGGCAATTGCTGCCAGAGTGTCGCCACCGCCGGCAATGCTGAAGGCGCTCGATTCGGCAATCGCCTGGGCAATCACCTTGGTGCCGTTTTCGAAAGCGGCAAACTCGAACACGCCGACCGGGCCGTTCCAGACGATGGTGCCGGCCGCCTTGAGCTGCTGAGCCAGCTTCTTGGCGGTCTCAGGACCGATGTCCAGGATCAGGTCGTCGTCGGCCACCTCGGTCGCCTTCTTGATGGTGGCAACCGCATCGGCCTTGAATTCCTTGGCCGTGACCACATCCACCGGGATCGGCACTTCCGCGCCGCGCGCGGCCATGACCTCGATCACGGCTTTGGCCTCAGCCAGCAGATCGGGTTCAGCCAGGCTCTTGCCGATCTTCAGGCCGGCGGCCAGCATGAAGGTGTTGGCAATGCCGCCACCGACGATGAGCTGGTCAACGTTGTTGGCCAGGCTCTTGAGGATGGTGAGCTTGGTGCTGACCTTGGAGCCGGCGACGATGGCCACCAGTGGGCGCTTCGGTGCCGTCAGGGCCTGGCTGATGGCATCCATTTCCGCGGCCAGCAGCGGGCCGGCACTGGCCACCGCAGCGAACTGGGCAATGCCATAGGTGGAAGCCTCGGCGCGGTGGGCGGTACCGAAGGCGTCGTGCACAAAGATGTCGCACAGGGCGGCCATCTTCCGGGCGAGCTCTTCATTGTTTTTCTTCTCGCCCTTGTTGAGGCGGCAGTTCTCCAGCATGACGAGCTGGCCGGGGGCCACGCTCACGCCGTCGGTCCAATTCGAAACCAGCGGCACGTCACGACCGAGCAGCTCGGCCATGCGCCGGGCCACCGGGGCCAGCGAGTCTTCGGGCTTGAACTCGCCCTCGGTAGGGCGGCCCAGATGCGAGGTCACCATGACGGCGGCACCGGCGTCCAGCGCCATCTGGATGCAGGGGAGGGAGGCACGGATGCGGGTGTCTTCCGTGATGGCGCCACTGTCGTCCTGCGGCACGTTGAGGTCGGCACGAATGAAGACGCGCTTGCCGGCAGCTTGGCCCTGTGCGCACAAATCCTGGAAGCGGATGAAGTTCATGGTGGTTGAAACGAAGAGTTGGAAAACCGGGGCGCGGGCCAGGCCTGGCGGCTGGCGCGCGAAACCCGTAATTTTAGGCCGCGCCCTGTCGTGCGGCTTACCAGCCCAGGCCGAGGTGCAGCGGCAGATAGACCGCCATGCCGACCACGATGGTGCCCAGCACCACCTGCCCGCTGCCGCGGCGCCAAAAGAACCAGGCGGTACCAGCCGCCACGGCAAACAGGCGCGCATCCTGCCAGGTGCTCACCAGTTGCCCCTGGGTCATGACCATTTCCGGCACGATGACGGCCGACAACGCGGCAATCGGCGCGTACTGCAGGCCACGCTGCGCCCAGTGCGGCAAACTCCAGGGCTTGCTGGACATGAAGAAGAAGGAGCGTGTGATGACGGTCACCGCCGCCAGGCCGACGATCACGCCCAGGGTCCAGACATCGGTGCTGTTCATGCGCGCTCCTTGTGCGCCAGCGGCGTCTTTTCCAGCAGCAACGCCAGCGCCACCGCCGCCGCAATCGCCACCACGATGTTGAGCTTGAAGGGCAGGGCGAAGGCCGCCACCGCGGCCGCGCCTGCCACGCCGGCCGACACCACGCGCAGCCGGCTGGAGGCCAGCGAGCAAGCCACGCCCAGCAAGGCCAGGATGCCGGCAAAACTCAGGCCCCAGTGCATCGGCACCGAATGCGCCAGAGCAATGCCCAGCAGGCTGGCGCCCTGCCAACTGGTCCAGTTGGTGGTGGCGCTGCCCAGCAGGTAGGCCAGTTGCGCCTGCTGCTCAGCTTGGTTCTGCGGTGGCTGGTGGTAACGCTTGGTGAACATCACATAGCTGAGGTCGGCCGTCAGGTAACCGACGAACAGCCGCCAGCGCCGCGGCAGGTGCATCAGGTAAGCCCGCATGTGGGCACTGAAGACAACGAAGCGCAGGTTGACGCAGAACGAGGTGGCCAGGATCACCAGCACCGGGGCCCCGGCGGCGATCAAGGGGATGGCCGCCAGTTGCGAACTGCCGGCGTAGACCAGCAGCGTCATGGCCACCGACTCGACCAGGCTCATGCCGGACTTGACCATGGCCACACCAGTCATCAGGCCCCAGGCCGCCAGGCCCGGTGCCACCGACATCGCGTCGCGCAGGCCGTAGCGGTATTCGGGATGACGCAGCAACTGCCGCACAGGAGACATGGCCGGTGCCCTCAACCGAGCACAGTGCCGGTCGACAAGGCGAAACCGCGCAGGAACTCGGTCGCCGCCAAGCGTTTGCCACCGGAACGCTGCAGCTCGGTCAGCCGCAACACGCCCAGACCACACTGCACCGCCACACCCGTCTGGTCTGCAGACAAAATCGTGCCTGGCGCCTTGTCAGATAGGCGCGAGGCGCTATCAATTTCGCAGCTCCAGAGCTTGATGACTTCACCCTGACATACCGTCGCAGCGCCGGGGAATGGATTGAAAGCACGGATGCGCCGGGCAATCACCTCGGCCGGCAATGTCCAGTCGATGGCCGCTTCGTGTTTCTCGATCTTGTGCGCGTAGGTCACGCCGTCGGCAGGCTGCGGCACTGCATGCAGACCACCGCAGGCCGCCAGCTCCAGCACCTCGACGATCATGCGGCCGCCGAGCACGGCCAGCTTGTCGTGCAGGCTGCCGGTGCTGTCCTCGGGCGCAATCACCAACTTCTCGACCAGCAGCATGGCCCCAGTGTCCAGCCCGGCATCCATCTGCATGATGGTGACGCCGGTCTCGGCATCACCGGCCTCGATGGCGCGGTGGATCGGTGCCGCACCGCGCCAGCGCGGCAGCAAAGACGCGTGGATATTCAAACAACCCAAGCGCGGTGTATCCAGCACCCACTGCGGCAGGATCAGGCCATAGGCGGCCACCACCATCACGTCGGCCTGCGCCGCTTCAATGGCGGCGCGCGCCGCAGCTGCCTCGTCCGGGTATTTGCCGTCCAGCCGCAGGCTGTGCGGTTGCGCCACGGCAATGCCGTGATCGAGCGCGAACTGCTTGACCGGCGAGGCCTGCAGCTTCATGCCGCGGCCGGCCGGTCGGTCGGGTTGCGTCAATACCAGCGGGATGTCGAAGCCGGCGGCGTGCAGCCGCTCCAGCGCGACCCGGGCAAACTCGGGCGTGCCGGCAAAGATGACCCTCAACGCCGTTCCTCGCGCTGCGCCTTGAGCATCTTGGTCTTGATGCGGTTGCGCTTGAGCGGCGACAGGTACTCGACAAACACCTTGCCCAGCAGATGGTCCATCTCGTGCTGGATGCAGACGGCCAGCAGGCCATCGGCCTCGATCACGCGCATCTGGCCCTCGCCGTCGAGCGCGCGCACATGCACGGCCTCGTGGCGCTCGACGCCGTCGTAGATGCCCGGCACCGACAGGCAGCCTTCGTCGTTGACCTTCATCTCGGCACTGGCCCAGGTGATCTCGGGGTTGATCAGCACCAAGGGCTGGTCGCGCTCTTCGGAGATGTCGATCACGATCAGGCGCTCATGCACATCGATCTGCGTCGCCGCCAGACCGATGCCATGTGCGTGGTACATGGTTTCGAACATGTCGGCGATCAGCGTCTTGATGCGCGCGTCCACCGCCTGCACGGGCTGGGCCACTTTGTGCAGTCGCGGATCGGGGAAACAGAGAATGGGAAGCAGGGCCATAAATTCAGATGAAAGATGTCGTTATTTTCGCTACTTTTGGTAACCACAGCAGTAACAGAGGGCAAAAATCATTGCCCGATCAAGGGCTTGGGCGCAAAATCGCGCGTGATTTATCAAGACCTGACCGGGCAAACTGAGCCATCTCTGCCGCCCGAGAGCCGCCCGGGGAGGGCCTAGTGAAACAACACGATATGACACGACATCTGATGGCAAAACCCGGTATCACAATAACCGCCCTGGCCACTTTGAGCGTCTGCCTGCTGAGTGGCGCCGCCTGGGGCCAGAAATACCCCGTCACCCCGGCCCAGAGCGCCACCGCCAAACAGGTCGCCCAAGCGGGCGTCCCTTTGAGCGAACTGGCACCCGACGCCCCCGACAGCTACACCATCAAAAGCGGCGACACCTTGTGGGCCATTTCCTCCCTGTTCCTACGCAGCCCCTGGCGCTGGCCCGAGTTGTGGGGCATGAACCTGGACGACATCCGCAACCCGCACCTGATCTACCCCGGCCAGCGGCTGGTGCTGGACAAGAGCGGTGGCCTTGCCAAGCTGCGCTTGGCTGACGGGGCCAACGGCGAACCCGTCGACCTGGCAACCGTGCGCCTGTCGCCACGCGTGCGCAGCGAGAAAACGAGCGACGCCCTGACAACGCTGCAGACCCGTGCCATTGAACCGTTCCTGGCCGAGCCGGTGATCGTGGAAGAAAGCGAACTGAGCAGCGCGCCGCGCATCGTGGCCACGCAGGAAAACCGTGTCATGCTCAGCCGCGGCGACCGCGCCTACGCACGCGGCCCCAGCGGCATGCCCTTGCTGGACGACAAGAACAAGACCCAGCGCTGGCGCGTCTTCCGCAATGCCACCCCGCTGAAAGACCCGACCACCGGCGAAGTCCTGGGCTACGAGGCCCAGTTCCTCGGCAAAGCCGAACTGGTCCGCGGTGAATCGACGCAGGACACCGAGAACCGCGATGGCAAGCTGCAAAACGTCATCGTGCCGGCCACCATTGACGTCATCAGCACCAAAGAAGAGATGCGCGTCGGCGACCGCATGCTGCCGGAACCGGAACGCGAATTCCCCAGCTACACGCCGCGCGCGCCCAGCGGCGTGGTCAGCGGCCGCATCGTGTCAGTCTACGGCAGTGCCGTGGTCAACGCGGCACAGAACCAGGTGGTGGTGATCAACCGCGGTCGGCGCGACGGCATCGAGAGCGGCCACGTCATGGCCATCCTCAAGGACGGCCAGCAACTGGTCGACAAGACCGACCCCGCACGGCCGCAGATCAAGCTGCCGGACGAGCGCAACGGCCTGCTGATGGTCTTCAAGACCTTCGAGAAGCTCTCCTACGCCCTGATTCTGGACATCACCGACGGGGTTCGGGTTGGCGACCGCCTCACCGCCCCGCGCTAGGCCGCGCGCACCCAGCCACCAGGCGCACAGCCGATGGAGCGCGACGAACTCGCCAACTGGCTGCGCCTGACGCTGACGCCGGGCATCGGCAACCTGACAGCACGCAAACTGCTGGCGGCCTTCGGCCTGCCTGAGGCCATCTTCAGCCAGTCGCCCAGTGCCTTGCAACAAGTGGTCACGCCAGCACAGGCCGATGCCCTGCTTGCCGAACCACCCGAACTGCCAGCCCAGCTGGAGACCACCTGGCACTGGCTGCAGAATCAGGAAGGCAGCGCTCCACGTCAGATTCTGGCGCTCGGCGACACCGCTTATCCGTCCGCACTGCTGCAGATTGAGGACCCGCCGTTGCTGCTGTACGCCATGGGCCGGCTCGACCTGCCGCTCCACCCGTCACAGGCCCTCGCCATGGTCGGCAGTCGCAACCCGACGCCTCAGGGCGCGCTCAACGCGCGCCAGTTCGCGCAGAGCCTGAGCCAGGCCGGGCTCACCATTGTCTCGGGCATGGCGCTGGGCGTGGATGGCGCCGCACACGAAGGTGCGCTTGCCGGGGCAGACGACTCCCGCCTGGCCACCATCGCGGTGGTCGGCACCGGACTGGACCGCGTCTACCCGAAACGCCACCACCAACTGGCGCACGACATCGCACAGCATGGGCTGATCGTCAGCGAATATCCCTTGGGCACACCGCCGTTGGCGGCCAACTTCCCGCGTCGCAACCGCCTGATTGCCGGCCTGTCCTGTTCCACCCTGGTGGTGGAGGCGGCCTTGCAATCGGGCTCGCTCATCACCGCTCGCCTGGCGGCCGAACAGGGCAAGGACGTGTTTGCGATTCCGGGTTCCATCCATGCCACGCAGTCGCATGGCTGCCATGCCCTGATCCGCCAGGGCGCCAAGCTGGTGGAATCCGCGCAGGATGTGCTGGAAGATTTGCCGGGGATGCCTATCGCCGACCGCGTGCCGACACCCCCGCCAGCCAGCATGGCGACTGAGGACAGCTTGCTGCAAGCGCTTGGTTTCGACCCTGTGAGCCTGGATGCGCTGCAAGCCCGCACCGGGCTTGCCACAGCACCGTTGCAGGCCCGCCTCATGACGCTGGAACTCGACGGCCAGGTCGCGCGTCTGCCCGGTGGTCTGTTTCAGCGCATCGCCACAACTTGATTTTGAATTGACCCGATAAGCCCCTCAAAATGCGAGGATCACCCGCAACGGGATGCGATATATTTGAGCGCATGTTTGAAGTGCTCGTGTACGTTTACGAAAACTACTGGCGCGGCGACGCTTGTCCCGAACCAGACCAACTGCAACGCAAGCTCAATGCCGTTGGCTTCGAGGCCGACGAAATCCGCGAGGCCCTTGACTGGCTGACCGGGTTGAATCTGGCAACCCGGTGCACACACTGGTTGCCCGGCCTCACCGCCGCTGCGCACAGCGACACCCCGACCCGGCTGCAATCGCCGCACAGCATGCGCGTCTATTCCGTGGCCGAGCAGGACCACCTGGGTGCCGAGTGCCTGGGCTTCATCAGCTTCCTCGAATCCTCAGGTGTGCTGCCTTCGCCGATGCGCGAGATCGTCGTCGACCGCGCCATGGCGGTGCCGGCCGAAGAACTCACGCTCGACGACCTCAAGATCATTGTTCTGATGGTCTACTGGAGTTTTGGCGAGGAACCCGACGCGCTCATCCTCGACGAGTTGTGTGACGACACGCTGGAGCGCGTCGCGCACTGAGCACGTGGCTCAACCGAGCAGGCGCTCGGGATTGGCTTCGAGTTTGGTCAGCGCGTCGCGCGTGGCGCGCACCGTCAGCGACTCTTCTTCCTGCGGCAGCAACAAGCCCGCCTGCAGGTAAGCCGCCAGGCGACCGGCCTGGATCAGGTAGCTGCGGCCCTCGGTAGAAGCAAACAGATGGAGCTGCTTGCGCTCACTGCGCCAGACAAACTGGACGCGAGCGAGCCGGCCGTTGTGGTCCAGCGTGAACCAGGCACCGGGCTGCAACTCCCGCGCCCAGGCCAGCATGGCTGGCGTCGGGTTCGAGCCCCCATTGGCCACCACTTCCAGATCCGAGGCTTCGATACCCAGCAACAACTCGATGCTGTCGACGTCCAGCGGCAAATCGCCCAGACCATCGTCGTTGACCGTGCACTCCAGTTCGGCCAGGTGTCGGGCCAGAACTTCGATCTGCGCTGGCGAAATCGGCTGCGTCTTGGCTAGAAAGGCATCGGCCAGCGTATCGCTGACGGTCTTGATGTGCGCATCCTGATCCGCCACCGACAAACCCAGTAGCGTCATGCCGGCCCGCAGGCGCTGCAGCAACTGCGGCAGATCCTGGATGACGCGGGTGCGGTCGCTGCGGTTGGGTTTGGCGCTCGCTGCCCAGACCAGATCGGCCGCCGTTTTACGCAATGTCACGGTCTCCGCATGCTGCAGCCCCTGCCGGACCGCCGCCACCGCCAGCACCTCCGCCCAGACCTTGAACAGAAAGCTGCGGATCTCGTCGCGCACCGGCATGTCCTTGAGCAGCTTGCGCATCTCGATCGTGTACTGGATGGTGAGCGTTTCCTTCTGCTCCACCTGCTGCGCCACGCTCACAACCTTCTGGGTCGCTTCCTTGCCGGTCAGGAAACGGGTCAGGAACTGCTGGAACTCGCCATACACCACCTCGAACACCTGCCGGCCGGTCTCGGGGTACTGCTCGATCACCTGGACGATGCGTTTGATCTCCGTCTCCAGAACGTTGCCACCCACATCGCCGGCATTAAAGCCCATGACGCAGGAACCCATGCGGTCGATCAACTGGCGCGCCGGGTGATCGAGCGAACCGAAAAACGCCGGCTCGGCCAGTGCCACACGCAACACCGGCATTTGCAAGCGTGCAAACCAGACGCGCATGGCCGGCGGTATGCGTTCCTCCGTCAGAATGGACTGGAACATGAGCGCCACCACCTCGATGGTGGCTTTTTCGCTGCGGGTTCCCGCTTTTTTCTTGAGCTCGCTGCTCTGTTCGCGCAGGACCACCGCCACCCGGGCTACGCCCGCTGGGCTGTCATCCTCCCCCACCAGGGCGTAGTCGATACCGATGCCCGCCGCCCCCGGGCGATGGACGAGTGCCGCTGCCAGCGCCGGCGAGGGCCCTTGCGCCACGGTGGCGTCAAAACCAGCGCCGCCCGCCGTGCCCAACAGGCGTCGCAACTGCCCCACCACCCCTTGCGCCCGGCCCTGTGCCCGCGCCAGCGGCGTGTCTTGGGTCATCAGTCGGGTTTCTTCCTGCGGCCCGCCGTGCAGAGGGGTCTGAACCGATGTGCCCTCGCCCCCCCAGCCCAGACGCCCGCCGAACAAACCGGCGCCTCGGCGTGCCGGCACACCCGAAGCCGGGGTCATGCCGCCGGCCGCCGTCTGACCGCGAACAGCGCCACCGGCAGCAACACCTGAAGAAAAATGGGGAGCCGCACCACCGGGCGAAGCCCCGCTTGAGCTTGAGCCAGGTGCCGGTTGCGTCAACGAAGCGGGCTTGGCCGGGTCCGGCAGCACCGCCGTCGAGGCTGAGACCACCGGTGCAGGGGCCGCCGCGGCCACCGACACGCGCTTGACCCGGTCCTTGAAGTCGATCGTCGGCATCACGCCCTGCTCGATCAGGAACTGGTTGCAGCGGCTGTAGGCCGTCTGCAGGCGTTCGGCCAACAGCCGCTGCACCGCGTCGTGGATCCAGGGCCAGGCCTCGCGCGACATCCCGCTGTCACCCCACTGCGTGACCAGCGGCAGGATCAGCACGTCCGGGCGCAGGATGTCGTACGCCGTCAGCTCGTCGCGCCCTTCGAGGAAGCGGATGCGCAAACGCAGGTCATCGAGCTGGCTGCTGACTTTCTCTGTCACGCCCAACACCAGCCGGGAACTCAGGATCTTGTTTTCGACCTCATCGGTGCCCACCAGCTCAAGGCGGTCGCCCGCCTCATCCAGTGTGAGTCCGGGCGTCTTGCCGGCAGCGGGCCGGCTGGCAGCCTGCCAGGCACGCCGGGTGCCCTCCAGCCAAACCGGTTGGGTTTGCTGGTACAGCAGCCAGGCGTCGCGCCGGCTCTGCATCTCGCGCGAGGTCCCGGTTTCGTTCATGAGCGCCGTCAGGCGCTCCCCGACCGTTGCCCCCAGTTCTGGCAGCACGCGACCGACCTCGGCGACAAACAGCCCGCGCGTCTTTTCCGCCAGCTCGATGCGTTGCGAAAAGGACTGCGGGGCTGCCATGTCTGAACACCCGGTGAGGGCAGCTTGGTGCTAGACCACCGCCCCTGCGTTGGGATCGTTGGGGTCGTCTTCCTTGCGGGCGCCGCCACCACCCTTCACCAGGTCTTCGCGCCGGATGCCCAGCCACATGGCAATGGCGGCGGCCACGAACACCGAGGAGTAGATGCCGAACAGGATGCCGATGGTCAGCGCCAGCGCGAAGTAGTGCAGCGTGGCACCGCCGAACAGCAGCATGGACAGCACCATCAACTGGGTGCTGCCGTGGGTGATGATGGTGCGGCTGATGGTGGAGGTGATGGCGTTGTCGATGACGGCCACCGTGTCCATCTTGCGGTAACGCCGGAAATTCTCGCGAATCCGGTCGAAGATCACCACCGACTCGTTGACCGAGTAGCCCAGCACCGCCAGCACCGCCGCCAGCACGGGCAGCGAGAACTCCCACTGGAAGAAGGCGAAGAAGCCGAGGATGATGATGACGTCGTGCAGGTTGGCAATGATGGCTGCCACCGCGAACTTCCACTCGAAGCGCAGCGCCAGGTAGATCATGATGCCGACCACCACGAAGGCCAGCGCCTTCAGGCCATCGGCCGCCAGCTCGTCGCCGACCTGCGGGCCGACGAACTCGGTGCGGCGCAGGCTGGCCGCGGCATCGGCTTCCTTCAGCGTGGCCATCACCTTGTCACTCTGCTGGGCCGAACTCACGCCCTTGACCGCCGGCATGCGGATCAGCACGTCGCGCGCGGTACCGAAGTTCTGCACCTGCACGTCCTGGTAGCCGAGTTTGGCGATGGCACCGCGCACCGCGCCGAGGTCGGCCGGCTGCGAGTAGCTGACTTCCATCAGCGTGCCGCCGGTGAACTCCACCGACAGGTGCAGGCCACGCGAGAACAGGAAAAATACCGCCGCGGCAAACGTCAGGAACGACACGACATTGAATACCAGCGCATGCCGCATGAACGGAATGTCGCGCTTGATCTTAAAGAATTCCATGGTCTTTTTTCCTCACTCCGCCTTGGCCGATGCATCGGCATCGGGACGCCAGACCGTGCCGATCGACACGCTCTTGAGCTTCTTCTGCCGGCCGTACCAGAGGTTGACCAGGCCACGCGAGAAGAACACCGCGGAGAACATGCTGGTCATGATGCCCAGGCAGTGCACCACGGCAAAACCGCGCACCGGCCCGGAGCCGAAGGCCAGCAGCGCCAGACCGGCAATCAGCGTCGTGACGTTGGAGTCCAGAATGGTGGCCCAGGCGCGGTCATAGCCGGCGTGGATGGCAGCCTGCGGCGAGGCACCGTTGCGCAGCTCTTCGCGCACGCGTTCGTTGATCAGCACGTTGGCGTCGATCGCCATACCGAGCACCAGCGCCATGGCCGCCATGCCCGGCAGCGTCAGCGTGGCCTGCAGCATGGACAGCACAGCCACCAGCAGCAGCAGGTTGACCGCCAGCGCGATACTGGAAAACAGGCCGAACAGCATGTAGTAGACACACATGAAGATCGCCACGGCCAGGAAGCCCCAGGTCACGCTGTTGAAGCCCTTGGCAATGTTCTCGGCGCCCAGGCTCGGGCCGATGGTGCGCTCCTCGATGATCTCCATCGGCGCGGCCAGCGAACCGGCTCGCAGCAGCAGCGCGGTGTCGTTGGCCTCCACCGTGGTCATGCGGCCGGAGATCTGCACGCGGCCGCCACCAATCTCGGAGCGGATCACCGGCGCCGTCACCACCTCGCCCTTGCCCTTTTCGAACAGGATGATGGCCATGCGCTTGCCGACGTTTTCACGTGTCACGTCCTTGAAGATGCGCGAGCCCTTGGCGTCGAGCGTCAGGTTGACGGTCGGCTCCTGGGTCTGGCTGTCGAAGCCGGGTTGCGCATCGGTCAGGTTGTCGCCGGTCAGCACCACTTGTTTCTTGACGATCACCGGCTGGCCGCTGCGTTCCAGGTAGCGCTCGGTACCGAACGGCACCGGGCCGGTGCCGGTTTCGGCGGCGCGCGCTTCGGTGCTTTCTTCCACCAGGCGCACTTCCAGCGTGGCGGTGCGACCCAGGATGTCCTTGGCCTTGGCGGTGTCCTGCACGCCGGGCAACTGCACCACGATGCGGTCCAGCCCCTGCTGCTGGATCACTGGCTCGGCCACGCCAAGTTCGTTGATCCGGTTGTGCAGGGTGGTAATGTTCTGCTTGAGCGCCTGGTCCTGCACGGTGCGCGCGGCCTGCGGCTTGATGCTGGCGGTGAGCTTGTAGTCGCCGCCTTCCTGCACCTCGACCGTCTGCAACTCGGCAAACTGGTCGGCCAGCACGCGCTTGGCAGCCTCCAGCGTGGCAGCATCACGGAAACGCAGCTCGATGCTCTGGCCATTGCGGCTGATGCCGCCGTGGCGCACGTTCTTCTCGCGCAGCACGGTGCGCAAGTCGCCGGCCAGCGACTCGGCTTTTTTGGTCAGCGCGGCCGGCATGTCGACCTGCAACATGAAGTGCACGCCACCGCGCAAGTCCAGTCCCAGGTACATCGGTGCCGCATGCAAGGCCGACAGCCAGGACGGCGAGCGCGACAGCAGATTCAGCGCCACCACATACGACGGGTCGGCCGCGTCGGGCACCAGCGCCTTCTGGATCGCGTCCTTGGCCTTGAGCTGGTCGTCGGTGGAGGCGAAGCGGGCTCGCACCGAGCCGGCTTCCAGGCTGATGACGTCGGCCGTGAGGCCGGCCGTCTTCAACGCTTCTTCAACACGGGCCTGCGTGCCACTGTCCACTTTCTGGCTGGCCTTGGCGGCCGATACCTGCACGGCAGGCGCCTCGCCAAAGAAGTTGGGCAGGGTGTACAAAAAGCCCACCAGCAATGCGATCACGATGATCGCGTATTTCCACACCGGGTAACGGTTCATGATCGCACTCAGGCTGTCGGTCGCTCGGATTCTTCTTACTTGATGGTGCCCTTGGGCAGCACTTGCACCACGGCACTGCGCTGGACCTGGATCTCGACGCCATTGGCAATTTCGACGCCAATGTAGTTGTCACCCATCTTGCTGACGCGACCGAGCAGGCCACCGGCCGTCACCACTTCGTCGCCCTTGGCCAGGGCTTCGACCATGGCGCGGTGCTCTTTCTGCTTCTTCATCTGGGGACGGATCATCACGAAGTACAGCACCACGAACATCAGCACCAGGGGCAACATGCTCATGAGCGAGTCCTGCATGCTGCCACCAGCGGCAGCGGCGGGTGCGGTTTGGGCAAAAGCGGAAGAAATGAACACAGGCAACTCCAGATCAGAGGTTCAAAAAACAGGGGATGCCGCTCCAGGCGGCGGCACGAAACGCCCGACAAGCGGGGCGAAACGAGCAGTTGGCCATTGTATGCGGCTGGCTTGGGGTCCCATGGACCACCTGACCAAAGCCCCACACCCGCCGCCAAACGGCGGGCACGGCACGCACCGGCCCGCCAAACACCCTGAATTGCTATGAATTCAGGAGCTTTTCGCGCTTATCTGACAAGGCTAAGAGCCCGATTTCCCTTGAAACTCAGGCGGCCTGCTGCGCCGTGCCACCACGGCGCCAGTTCGCCATGCGCTCGGCCCATTGCTGGCGTGCTGCGGCCAGGTGACGCGCCTTAACGTGGCCATAACCACGGATCTGCTCGGGAATCCGTGCAACCTCCACCGCCGCCGCATGGTTGGTCGCGTTCAGGCCGGCCAGCAATTCTTCGATGCAGGCCCGGTACTCGCCGATCAGTGCGCGCTCGCTGCGGCGCTCTTCGCTGCGGCCGAACACATCCAGCGCCGTGCCGCGCAGGCCCTTGAGGCGGGCCAGCAGCCTAAACCCCGTCAGCATGGCCGGGCCATAGGACTGCTTGACCAGCTCCCCCTTGGCGTTCTTCTTGGCCAACAGGGGCGGCGCCAAGTGGTAGTGCAGCTTGAAATCGCCTTCGAACATGGCGTTGACGCGGCCGAGGAAGGCCGCATCGGTGTGCAGGCGTGCCACTTCGTACTCGTCCTTATAGGCCATGAGCTTGAACAGGTAGCGCGCCACGGCCTCGCTCAAGGCCGTCTTGCCCAGTGGGCTTTCTGCCGCCTGCACCTGGGCCACGAAGGCTTGGTAGGTCTCGGCATAGGCAGCGTTCTGGTAGCCGGTCAGGAACTCGACGCGGCGCGCCACCAAGCTGTCCAGGGTTTCGCGCGGCTGGAAGGCGATCACCTGGGCCGGGCTCAATAGCGCCTGCACTCGCGCCCAGTCGTGCGCCGCTTGGCGGCCCCATTCGAAGGCCGCCTTGTTGGCCTCCACCGCCACGGCATTGAGTTCGATGGCGCGCAACAGCGATTCGCGGCGCAGCGGAATCCAGCCCTTTTGCCAGCCATAACCCAGCAGCATCGGGTTGACGAAGATGGTGTCGCCCATCAGCTTGGCCGCCACCGCATCGGCGTCGAACACGCCCATGCCGGCAACACCGACGGCGCGCGTGATATCGGCCACACATTGGTCCGCCGGGTTCTGCCAGTTGGCGTTTTTCACGAACGCTGCGGTCGGCGTGCTGTGGCTGTTGAGCGCCACGCGCGTGCGGCCTTCGCGCATGCGCAGCGTGGTTTCCTTGGCCGTGGTCACGATCGGGTCGCAGCCCAGGATCAGGTCGGCCGCCGCCATGCCGACACGCGTGGTGCGGATCTCGGCCTGCGTGTCGGCGATCAGCACATGGCTCCAGGTGGCGCCGCCCTTTTGCGCCAGACCGGCCGCGTCCTGCGTGACGATGCCCTTGCCTTCGATATGCGCCGCCATGCCCAGCAACTGGCCGATGGTGATGACGCCGGTGCCGCCGACGCCAGCGACCACAATGCCGTAAGCCGTGGCGGCCGACGGCAGGGCCGGCTCGGGCAGCACGCCCAACTCATAAGGCGACGCGGCCTGGCCCTTGGCCTTCTTCTTCAACTGGCCGCCTTCGACCGTGACGAAGCTCGGGCAGAAGCCCTTGAGGCAGGAGTAGTCTTTGTTGCAGCTGCTCTGGTTGATGGTGCGCTTGCGGCCGAACTCGGTTTCCAGCGGCTCGACCGACAGGCAGTTGGACTGCACACCGCAGTCGCCGCAGCCTTCGCACACCAGTTCGTTGATGACGACACGCTTGGCCGGATCGACCATCGTGCCGCGCTTGCGGCGGCGACGCTTCTCGGTGGCGCAGGTCTGGTCGTAGATGATGACGGTGCAGCCCTTGATCTCGCGGAACTCGCGCTGCACGGCATCGAGCGTGTCGCGGTGCTGGATGGCAATGCCGGCCGGCAGGCCCTGCACGCTGTCGTATTTCTCCGGCTCGTCGGTAACGATGGTGATCTTCTGTGCCCCTTCGGCGCGCATGCTTTGCGCGATCTGCACCACGCTGTGGCCTTCGGGCCGCTCGCCGACCTGCTGGCCACCGGTCATGGCCACGGCGTCGTTGTAGAGGATCTTGTAGGTGATGTTGACGCCGGCCGCGATGCTCTGGCGGATGGCCAGGATGCCGCTGTGGAAGTAGGTGCCGTCACCCAGGTTGGCGAAGACGTGCTGCTCGGTGCTGAACGGCTGCTGGCCGACCCAGGGCACGCCCTCGCCGCCCATCTGCGTGAAGCCGATGGTGCTGCGGTCCATCCAGGTTGCCATGAAGTGGCAGCCGATACCGGCCATGGCGCGCGAACCCTCGGGCACGCGGGTACTGGTGTTGTGCGGGCAGCCGGAGCAGAACCAGGGCATGCGCTCGGCCGCCGGGCCGCCGACGTTGAGCACCTGCATGGCACGTTCCTTGGCTTCCAACACCGTCAGCTGCGCGTCCACGCGCGCCGTTATGTCGCTGCCGGCCGCCAGGATGCCGAGCTTCTTCAGGCGCCCGGCAATGGCGCGCGCAATCAGGGCCGGCGTCAGATCGGCATTGGCGCGCAGCAGCTCGTTGCTCGACGGGTTGGCCTGCGACCATTCGCCGCCGGCGCTGTCGCCCTCGTTGAACTTGCCCAGGATGTTCGGGCGCACGTCGTCGCGCCAGTTGTAGAGCTCTTCCTTGAGCTGGTATTCAATGATCTGGCGTTTTTCCTCCACCACCAGCACTTCCTGCAGCCCGGTGGCGAAGTCGCGTGCACTTTGCGCTTCCAGCGGCCAGACCACGCCGACCTTGTGCAGACGGATGCCCAAGGCACGGCAGGTGGCGTCGTCCAGCCCCAGGTCGCGCAGCGCCTGGCGCGTGTCGTTGTAGGCCTTGCCGCTGGCGATCAGGCCGAACTTGTCGTTCGCGCTCTCGATGGCGTTGTAGTTCAACCGGTTGGCGCGGATGTAGGCCAGCGCGGCGTACCACTTGTGGTGGAACAGTCGGGCTTCCTGCTCCAGCGCATGGTCGGGCCAGCGGATGTGCAGGCCGCCAGCGGGCATGTCGAAATCGGTCGGCAGCTGGATCTGCACCCGTTCGGGATCGATGATGGCCGTGGCGCTGGACTCGACGATCTCCTGGATCGTCTTCATGCTGGACCAGACACCGGCATAACGGCTCAGGGCCAGGGCATGGATGCCCAGGTCCAGAATTTCCTGCACCGAGGCCGGGAAGAACACCGGCAGGCCGCAGGCCTTGAAGATGTGGTCGCTCTGGTGTGCGGCCGTGCTGCTCTTGGCCACGTGGTCGTCACCGGCCACCGCCAGCACACCGCCCCAGGGCGTGGTGCCGGCCATGTTGGCGTGCTTGAAGACGTCGGCACAGCGGTCCACACCCGGCCCCTTGCCGTACCAGATGCCGAACACGCCGTCGAAGCGGTTGCTGCCGGGCGGCGCAAAGCCGAGCTGCTGCGTGCCCCACAGCGCCGTGGCGGCCAGCTCTTCGTTGACGCCAGGCTGGAACACGATGTTCTGCGCCTTGAGGTACGGGCTCGCCTTCTGCAGCGTCTGGTCGTAATTACCCAGCGGCGAGCCGCGGTAGCCGCTGATGAAACCGGCGGTGTTCTTGCCCTGCAACTGGTCGCGCAGGCGCTGCAGCATCGGCAGCTTGACCAGCGCCTGCACGCCGCTCATGAAGGCGCTGCCGTGGTCGAGCGAATACTTGTCGTCGAGGGTGACCGTTTCAAGAGCCTTGCGAATCGATTCGGGCAACGGGGCGTTCATGGCGGGATGTCTCCGGAATTCTGGGTTCAGCCTCTTGCTGCGGCCTGCAGACAGGCCGGGGAACAGACAAGGGCAACGTTTTTTCTGCGAGGAAAGTGTATGCCGACTGCCTGGATAAGTCTTTGCTTTCTTTGCCCGATTTAGGCTATCCTGAGAAAGAATCTTGCTCAATACAGGCATAAATGGAAACACTCGACAAATTCGACCTGGCCATCCTGAACGAACTGCAAGCCGATGCCCGCCTGACCAACGCCGAGCTGGCCTCGCGCGTGGGCCTGTCGGCAGCCCCCTGCTGGCGCCGCGTGCGCGCGCTGGAAACCAACGGTTTCATCAAGGGTTACCGCGCCGAGATCGACCGCCAGAAGATCGGCCTGGGCGTGCTGGCCTTTGTGCGGCTGGATGCCGAGCGCAACACCGGCGACGCCACCCGCGTCCTGGAAGAAGCCATCAAGAAGCTGCCGGAGGTCATCTCCTGCCACTACATCAGCGGCACCGGCACCTTCGAGCTGCAGGTGGTGGCGCAGGACCTCGACAGCTTTTCGCGCTTTGCGCTGCAGAGCGTGATCAACCTGCCCAACGTGAAGGACCTGCACACCAGCTTCTCGCTCGGTGAGGTCAAGGCCAGCAGCACGCTGCCGCTGGGGCATCTGCAGGCGCAGGGCGCAGCCAAGGCCGCCGCGCCACCCCCGGCGCGGCCTAACACCAGGAGCAAACGATGAACCCCATCCGCACCCTGACTTTGGCATGTTTTGCGGCCCTAACCCTCGTCGTTCATTCGCAACCAGCTATCAATTCAGGAGCAGACTGGCGCAATGACGGCGCGGCCGGCGAGCTGCCGCTGCGCAACCTTCAGATCGAAGTACGCCAGATCGACCAGAACAGCAGCACGCGCGAGCGTCTGGACGCGACGGCAGCAGTGCGCCTGCAGCCGGGCGACTCCAACGCCACCATCACCCTGGGCGCCCAGAACACCCAGGCCGGCCGCAGCGGCAACGCCCAGCAGCAGGTGCTGGTACTCAATGGCCGGCGTGCCGCCATCGTGCTGCGCAACACGGTGGCACTGCGCCTGCTGCAATCGTTCCAGCGGCAAGGTCAGTGGATCACCGTGCCGGGCACGGTCTGGCTGCAGGCCGGCACCGGTTTCACCGCCACGCCGCGCTGGGACGGCGGTGACGCGGTGGAGTTGGAAATCAGCACCCTGCAAGGGCGCAATCCTTTGGCCGCTGAAACCGCCAGCACCAGCACCGCCATCGTGCTGCCGCTGGGTGAATGGATGACGATCGCCGAAAGCGAACAGTCGCAGGACGGCCAGCAAAGCGGCTTGAGCAGCAGCGCGCGCGACGCCAGCCAGTCGCAGTTGCGTGTGCAGGTGCGCGTCAACGTTCGCTAAAGGCTCCCGCCCGACACAACGCGCACTGTCACTTCGGCCACAGCACCCACAGGCGCAGCGGCTGCTTCAGGCGCCCGGCCAACTCCGCCGCACCGGCACCCCAGCCGGCAAAGTAGTCGGCGCGCACCGCGCCGGTGATGGCGCTGCCGGTGTCCTGCGCCAACACCAGCTTTTGCAGTTGCACCTGCGGCCCGTTGGAGGCCAGCCAGACCGGCGTGCCATAGGGAATGCTGCCAGGATCAACGGCGATGGAACGGCCCGGTGTCAGCGGCACGCCCTGGGCACCGCGTGGCCCGAAGGCGGCGTCGAGTTCCGGCAGCGGCTCTTCGCGGAAGAACACCACGCGCGGATTGCTCCACAGCAGTTCGTTGACGCGCGTCGGGTTCTGCGCCAGCCAGGCCTTGATGCCGGGCCAGGAGGCGTCACGCACCGCGCCCTGATCGAGCAGCCAGCGGCCGACACTGCGGTAAGGCTGGTCGTTGGAGCCGGCAAAAGCCAGCCGCACCAGACGCTGCGTGCCATCGGCTTCACGGATGCGGATACGGCCCGAGCCCTGGATCTGCAGCGTCAGGGCGTCAATCGGATCGGCCAGATAAGCGATGGCGCGCCCGCGCAACAGCGCTTGCACCTCGGGCAGGCTGTCGATCTCCTGCCGGCTGTACCAGGGCTTGCGCTGGCCCAGTGTGGGCGGCGGCTGGTACAGCGGTACGCTGAACTCGGCACTGGGTTGGCGTGCGGCTTCCAGCACCGGTTCGTAGTAACCCGTCAGCAGGCCGTCCTCGCCGCCTTGCAGGCCCTCCACGCGGTAGGGCTGCAGGCGCGCCATCATCCAGGCGCGCTGCTCCTGCACGCTGCTGATGCTGAGCAGGCGCACCTCGCTGCACAGCGGCGCGAACACTGGTCCCGGGCGCTCGCAGCTCTTGAGCCAGGCGTTCCAGGCCTCATGCAGCGGGTCTTCCTGCAGACCGGGCAGCTCGCTCCACGCCACCGGGGTCCAGCGGCTGCGTGCCTGCAGCAAGGCCGGGCCGAGCGCGCTGTCGGCGGCGGGCGCCCGT
Source organism: Curvibacter sp. PD_MW3 (assembly GCA_002633085.1). Classification (GTDB taxonomy): domain Bacteria; phylum Pseudomonadota; class Gammaproteobacteria; order Burkholderiales; family Burkholderiaceae_C; genus Hylemonella. The sequence goes on along the minus strand of NSIV01000003.1, from coordinate 218,322 downwards.
GCGCGGCTGTCGGGCGCGCGGCCCGCCGGCGGCCAGGGCGCGCTGGCGCAGCCGGCCAGCGTTCCTACAATCACGATATTCGTTACCCAGTTCAGGAGTCGGTTCATGAGTCTGATTTTGCTTGAAGCCTTCGGCGCCCTGGCGCTGCTGGTGCTGATCGTCTGGTGGACCATGTTTTCCGGCCGCAAGCATGGCGAACTGCCCGAGCAGCCCCGCACTGACGAGGCCGAGCAAACGCCGCCAGGCAAGCAGGACTGAATTCAGCCGCCCTGCAGATGGCGTAGCAGATTGGCCAACTCCACCGCGGACTTGACCTCCATCTTGTCGAACACGCGCGCGCGGTGCACTTCCACTGTGCGCACACTGATCTCCAACTGATCGGCAATGCGCTTGTTGGGCAGGCCATCGACCACCAGACGCATCACATCGCGTTCGCGCTCGGTCAATTCACCCAGGCGCTGACGCAGCTGCGCCACTTCCCGGCGCGCTTGCACAAAGCTCGCAGACTGCACCAGCGCCTGCTCGATGCGGTCGACCAAGGCGTTGTCGGAAAACGGTTTCTCACAGAAATCGAAGGCGCCACGTTTGACCGCGTCGACGGCGGTCGGCACATCGCCATGGCCGGTGAGGAAGATCACCGGCATGGTCTGGTGCAGTCCGCGCTCGATCAAACGCTCGAACAGGGCCAGCCCGCTCAGGCCGGGCATGCGGACATCGAGCAGCAGGCAGCAGGCCTGCGCAGGTTCCCAGCCCCCTTCCACCATCTGCCAGAAAGCATCGGCGCTGTCGAAGACCTGGCTGGGCAGACGGCGCGAGCGCAGCAGCCAGGCCAGCGCCTCACGCACGCTGGCATCGTCGTCGACGATGAAAACGGAAACATCAATCATGGGTTGCATGGCGTGATGGTATGTCAGTTGCCTGCCGGCAGGGTGAAGCTGAACACCGTCCCCTGGGGCTGGTGGGGCTCGAAGGCCAGCATGCCACCATGCTGTTCGATCACGGTGCGGCACAGGCTCAGGCCCAGCCCCATGCCTTCGGCCTTGGTGGTGAAGAAAGGCGTGAACAGCTGCTGCTCGACTTCCGGCGCGATGCCGGGGCCGACGTCGGCCACGGAGAACACCAGCCAGCGCCCATCGCCGTGCTCTTGCCGCACCGCCAATGTCAGCACGCGCTGGCGGATGTCCGGCCGATCCATGGCCTGCATGCCATTGCGCACCAGGTTGAGCAGCACCTGCTCGACCATCGTGCGGTCGCACAGCACCTTGGGCAGACCCGGCGCCAGCTGGATCTGCACCTGAACCCCGAGCTTGCGCGCCTGCAGGTTGATCAGCGGCAGGATGGCATCGACCAGGGCTTGCGGCGGCACCGTTTCACGTGCCTGGTCGCGCCGGCGCACGAAGTCGTGCACGCTCTTGATGATCTTGCCGGCACGCTCGGCCTGCTGGGCAATGCGGTGCATCGCCAGCTCGATGTCGGCCGGCGTGTGCATCCCGGCGCGCAGCAGGTTGAGCGAGCCGGTGGCGTAACTGGACATGGCGGCCAGCGGCTGGTTCAACTCATGGCTCAGCAGGGAGGCCATCTCGCCCACCATGGCCAGGCGCGCCGTGGCCTGCAGCCGTTCCTGGCTGGCACGTGACAGTTCCTCGACCCGGCGCTGCTCGCGGATGTCGAGGAAGGCACTCATCCAGCCGGTCTGCGCCCCTTGTGCATTGATCAGCGGCGCTTCGATGATGAGCACGGGGAAGCGCGTGCCGTCCTTGTGCATGAACACCGACTCGAAACCTTCCCGCGGCGGCGATGTGCCGGCCAGCCGGATGGCCTGACGTTTCATGTACTCGTCGGCCAGTTCCGGCGGCCAGTAGGGCGCATGGACACTCTGGCCCAGCAGTTCGTCTGCCGTGAAGCCGACCATCTGGCAAAAAGCCGGGTTCACATAAGTGATGCGCCCATGCAGGTCACGCGCGCGCAGCCCGGTGACGAGCGAATCCTCCATCGCCTTGCGAAAGGCCAAGGCGTCGGCCAGGTCGCGTTCGGCCTTCAGCCGCCGGCGCATGTCCTTGCTCAGCAGCACCAGGATCGAGACCAGGGCGATCGACATTGCCGTCACCAGCGCGGTCAGCACATTGGGAAACAGGTCGGGTGCGCCGCGCCAGCTGTCCATGCGCAGGACCAGGGTGGTGCCGGGCAGGTCGAGCAGGTGATGGGCGGTGAAAACACGGTTGGCGCGCCGCGCCGTGCCACGCACGGCCAAGCGGGTGCCATCGCCTTCGGTGAACGACACCTCCTGGCTGCGCGTGAGCTGCCGCCCCACCAGGTCGTCCAGCATGTCCTGCAGCGAATAGGTGGCCACCAGATAGCCCATCACCACACCCGTGGTCACCAGGGGCATGCACAACTCCATGACTTCAATGCCCAGGCCATCGGTCAACGGTACGAAGTAACTGCTGGAATAAGCCGGCGCGCTGAGCCGGCGCGCGGTCGTACAGGTCTGCCGAACTTCGGTCTGGACGCTGTCGCGGCCCAGGCGGTCGAACACGGACGGACGGTAAGGCGTGTCGGCAAACAGACGAGGCCTGTGATTGCTGTCGCGCCACTCGATGCGCACCAGCTCACGGTGTTCCCGCAGCAGCGCCGCTGCCGCCATGGACCAGGCCGCTGGCGTCGGGTCGTTGAACTGCAGGGCCTGCAGGCTCTGCACGTTGTGCGACAGCGCAGCGCGGATATCACCCACCGCATCCGCGGTATCGCGTTCGAGGCGGCTTTGCACCTGGCTGGCCTCGTAGCGTCCGGCCAGCCAGACCAGCGTGACCAGCAGGGCCACGACCAAAGCTGTCAACGCCGACCACAAGGTCCGCCGACGCCAGGCCGAAGGCAGACGGTCTGTTTCCACGCCCTCGGTGCTCACAGGACGCGGTGCTCCAGCGCCGGCAGCTGCAGGCGGCATTGCTGCAGCAACTCGGGCCGCAGTTCAGCCATCACCACGGCCTCGCCCTCGGCCTGCTCGGCCATCACGTGCCCCCAGGGATCGACCAGCATCGAGTGGCCCCAGGTGCGGCGGCCGTTTTCATGCAAACCGCCTTGCGCAGCGGCCAGCACGAAGGCGAGGTTTTCAACCGCCCGCGAGCGCAGCAGCACATCCCAGTGCGCTTGGCCCGTGGTGTGCGTGAAGGCGCTGGGTACCAGCAGCAGATCGGCACCGGCCTGGGCATAAGCCCGGTAGAGCTCGGGAAAACGCAGGTCGTAGCAAACACTCAGTCCCAAGCGCCAGCGATGGCCGTCGCGCGAAGGCAGGTCGAAGGTGACGGGCTGCGTGCCGCTGAGCAGGACGCGTGATTCATCGTAGCGTTCGCGGCCATTGTCGAAGCGAAACAGATGAATCTTGTCATAGCGTGCCACGCAGTCGCCTTGTGGTGAATAGACCAATGTGCTGTTGTAGACGCGGGCGGCCGCCTCAACCGGCGCGTCCGGCGCCACAGACAGGGGCAAGGTGCCGCCCACGACCCACAGATCCAGCGCACGTGCCGACTCGGCCAGAAAAGCCTGGATGGGTCCGTCACCCGGCGCTTCCTGGATGGCCAGCTTGTCGGTGTCCCGCATGCCGAGCAGGCAGAAGTATTCCGGCAAGACCACGAGTTCGGCCTCTTCGTCGGCCGCCTGCCGCATCAGCGCCTGGGCGCGCAGCAGGTTGGCCTGCCATTGCGTGCCCGACACCATCTGGATCGCCGCTACTTTCATCGCCCAGCCTCGCTTTTGCTGCCACCCTTGCCGGCCGCCGGCGCATCGGTGCGCGTGATCTTGGGGTCGGTCCAGCTGCCGGTGATCTGGAACTCCTCGGTGGCTGAATCGATCAGCGGGCGGCGCAACACCAGCTGGGCCAGGAAGGAACCCAGGCCCACGGCCGGGTTGATCCAGCCGGCAATGAGCGAGGCCGTGCCGGCATTGATCTCCGGCACGACGACGACCTTGATGTCCTGCGTCTCGCGTGCGATGTCGGCACGCCCATCCATCAGCACCGCGGCATTCACACCCTTCATCTGCAGGTTGTTGGTGCTGGCAATGCCCTGTTCGATACGAATATCACCGCGCACGAAGTCAAAGGCGAACCCGTCGCTGAAGACATCGCGGAAATCCAGCGCCAGGCGCCGTGGCAAGGACTGCAGGCTCAGCACGCCCAGCAACTTGGCGATGCCCGGGTCGGCCTTGAGAAATTGGCCGCTCTCCACATTGACATTGAAGGCACCGCCCAGCGTCGGGTAATCCAGTGCCAGCGGCGAGCCGGCCCAGGCGATCTGGCCTTCCATCCGGCCCTTGCCGCGACGGATCACCTCCTTCATGCCGAAACGGCCCAGCAATTCGCCGGCGTCAGCAATCTCGAACTTGAAGTTCATCACGGTGCGCCGTCGCTCGGGCTGCGCACGACCTGGTGCTGGCCGGCCAACCGGCTCGTTGAGCAAGGCCCAATTGCCGGTGGCCGTGAAAACCGCCTCCGGCATGATGATGTTGAACCGATTGAGTCGCCACTCGCGTGAGCCACCATCGCGGGCCGCTGCGCCGGCGCCGCGATTGACGGCTTCGATCTCAATCCGGCCGAGCTTCTTGCCGCGCAGTTCCATGTCATCGACCACGATGTCCAGCGCCGGAATGCTGACCGGCTGTTCGTCGAGCAGCGTTTCCACGTCCTTGGCAGAAGACTGCGCCAACGCCAGGCGGGCCAGACGCGCATACAGCCGGCCAGCGCTGTTGCCCACAGGCTGGCGGTATTCGAGATAGCCACTGAGTTCCTGTGCGTCCAGATTGGCACGCCAAGTCTGGCCTTCGCGCGAGCCACCCGCCACCACCTGGTTGAGCTTGCGTCCGGTGGCGATCAACTCATGGGCACGCACCGCCAGCCGGGTCGGCATGTAAATGCTGACCAGGCCAACGTCGGCCGTGCGACCGGCTGTCCCTGCCGTAGCCGGATCGGACAGGGCCGCGCTCCAGGCATCCACGTCCACACTTTGCAGATTGATATTGGCCACCACCCCGTCGGCCGGCAAAGGCACCTGCTCACCCGGCGCCAGCCCGACGCCCACGGCCCCGCGCAGGACACGCGCTTCGGCACCCGATACGTCCCGCACGTACACCGCCGAGGCGATGCGGCCGAGCTCCAGCGTCAACTGGTCATGCAAAGGCGCGTTGGCGCCGGCTTGCTGCGACTCACGCGTGAGCACCGTCTCCAGCCGCAGTGGCAGGAGCGCCTCGGCACTTTTGCTGAGCGGTACCGGCAGACTCAACGCCAACCCCTGCAGGTTGCTTGTAATTTGCAGCTCGGGCACACCGCGGCGAATGCCCAGCACAAGAACATAGTTCGTGCTGCCCGTGGCCTGTTGCGCCAGCCGGGCCACGGCACCAAGTTCGCGCGCCTGGCGCAGCCCCTCGGCGGTCGCATTGCCCTGCACACGCAACACGGTCGGCCCACTGCGCGTGGCGGCTCCCGGCACGGGAATGGTGCCGCCTTCGGCACGCAGATCACCACCCAGCGCACGCGCCTGCCCGCCGCTGATGGCAAAACCGGCCTCGCTGAAATGCACCACGCCGCGGGTACGACTCAGGCGGGGAATGTCTGGGGCAATCTGCAGATCGTTGCCCGCCAACGTGATCTTGCCCTGCACACTGGTTTTATTCACATCCATCACCGGCAGCTTGAGCTTGAGCTGCAGATCGGCGCTGCCGCTGGCGCTGGCCTGCTTGAGGGCATGACCGATCATTTCGCCCAGTGGCGAGCCGTTCACCAAGACACTCAACATCTCACCCAGCGGCCCCTTGGCCTCGGCACTGACATCGGCTGTCGCGCCCTGCAGCAGGTTCGGGATTTGCGCATCGGCCCGATTGATGCGCACCCCCGGCGCCCCAGCCAGCCGCGCGCTCATATTCTTGAGCTGCAAACTGGCGTGCTCCATCAGGAACTCGCCTTCCACTTGGGTCAGTGCCGGCCAAGGCAGGGCACCGGCCGGCTGCAGGCTGCGCGGCACATAGACATAGGTCGCATCACGCACACTGGCCGAGACACGGAACTCGCCCTGCTTCGGATCGGCAAACGGGAAGTTGTTCAAGTCACCCTTGACGCGGTAACGCACGCCACTGGCCCGTCCTTGCGCCAGGGCATCACGCAGGTAGTCACGCACGTCCCGCTCGACCTCCAGCGGCAGATAGCGATGAATCCGGGCGACATCCGCCCGGCTCATACTGCCTTGTAAATCAAGCACACCGGGGAAACGGCCACGCCCGAGGGCCGCCGCAGGCTCACTGGTCTGCCATTTGACCTGCGCTTCGCCCTGCGCATCGGCATTGCTGAATTTCAGATTGGGTAGCTGCAGGCTGATGCGTTCGCCATCAATCTGCCACTGCAGGTCGGTCGCCAACTGGGTGAACTCCAGCGTCGGCACATCGAACACGCCGGGCAACTCCAATTGACCATCCTGCAAGGACAGTGTGGCCCGCCCGCCCGATTGGTTCACATCGAAATCGATGGTCGCCCCACGCACGCCGGGCGAACCCACACCACCGCGGGCCGCCGGGGCCGGCGAGCCAGCAGCCACATCCAGCCGCACCACCCGCCCTTTGGCGTCGAAGCGAGTGGGCGCCTCCAGCGGCCCCTGCCAGTTAGCTTGAATTCGTTCCACCAGGCCCTTGGGCGCATAGGCGGTCACTGCCGCATGCATGGCGTCATCCAAGGGCAGGCGATCGGCAATCCGGGCCAATGCGGCCAGATCCAGGCGGTCCGCCTGCAGTTCACCACGCGCCGGTGCACGGCCTTCGGCCGCCACATGCACGACGCGCACATTGCCACCCGGCCAGCGCAGGCCATCGTCCAGTTCGAACTGCAGGTCCTGGGTCGAGAATTCAAACCCGCCTTGCAGCAGTCGCCCGCCCAGCCGGCCGGTCAGCAAGGGAAGGGACAAGGCCCCCAGCTTCGGCGTCAGAGTCGCCTGCACGTCGGACATGGCCACATCGGCCGTCGCCCCGGTCACCTGAGTGCGACTGACATCCACCCAGGCCCTGAGCGCGCCGCTGCCTTGAGCCACATCCATGCCCAGGTCGGCATAACGCCGCAGCTGCGAGAGATCGACATGGCCAAACTGGGCAAAAACCTGTCCATCCCACTTGCGCCACTCTCCGGCATTTCCGGACAGCAAGGGCTGGCGGAAATTGGCCATCAGTGTGAAGCGCTGCCCCCATTCGGGCGGCGGCGTCGCATCCACCCGAAAGGCGTGGCTGCGCGCGGTGTTGCGCACAACGAAGTCGACCCGTTCCAGCACCAGCGCCGGGACAGCGCGCAGCTCATCGCGCCACTGCAAGGTGCCGCCGCGGATGACAAACTCGGTCTGGGAGAAAAACCAATCCAGCGCCTGGCTGTCGGTGCTCTGGTCTTTCGAAAGATCCAGTCCGGCCACAAAGATACGGCCATCGGCCGCACGCCGGATGTCCAGTTGCGGGCTCTCGATGTAGATCTGCTCAAAACCGAAGTTCCAGAGCGAGCGCGGCGACAAGGCCACCTGTACCCGCGGCAACTGCAAGGTCTCATGACCCACCGGATCAATCAGACGAACCTGACTCAACTCGAACGAGGGGATCAGGCCATCCGGACGGGCTTCGATGGCACCGATGCGCACAGTCACCCCCAACAGCTGACTGGCCCGGGTTTCCAGTTGCGGGCGAAGTTCGCCAATTCGCGGCACAATGAAAAGGTGCAGCGCCCCCCAGGCGCTGATCATGACCAGCCAGCCCCCCAGCAGCAGCCAAAGCGCGACGCGCGTGGCAATTGCCATGATTTTCAGCAGTGATGAAGGTCGGCTCGGCAGGTCATCCATTTTGTACATCGGAAACGTGACAGGAATTATGACCCGCAACGGTGTGAACGACTTGACGCAAGCTGACGTTTCGGTGCCATCCAGCACTGAGGCCCTGTCGGACCACTCCCGCTTCGCCCAGCGCGTGCGCCGACGCTACGAGTCCCAGCTGCATCTGCTGCCGCCAGGCCGACCCCATCAGGACAGCATGCAGCAGGTGTTCGAGGCGCTGCAACGCGGCGGCGCCGATGTCGCCACCGCCTTGCGCACCACGCGCCATCTGGTCATGGAACGCCTGGTGACGCTGGACTGCGACCAGCAAGCCGAATTGCATGACATCACCCGCGTTATGACCGACCTGGCTGAATTCGCCTTGGACATTGCCACCACCCAGACGCTGCAAGCACTGGACGAGGTCCATGGCATGCCAACCACACCGCAAGGCGCACGGGCGCTGATGTGGATCGTCGGCATGGGCAAGCTCGGCGCGCGCGAACTCAACGTCTCCAGCGACATCGATCTGATCTACGTCTACGACCAGGACGGCGAAACGGCCGGCAGCCCGGAAGGGCGCGGACGCATCTCCAACCACGAATACTTTGCGAAGGCGGTGCGCGCCATCTATGGCCTGATCGGCGACACCACCGAACACGGTTTTGTCTTTCGCGTCGATCTGGCACTGCGCCCGAATGGCAATTCGGGCCCACCCGCGGTTTCGCTCGGTGCCCTGGAGCAATATTTCCATGCGCAAGGGCGTGAATGGGAGCGTTTCGCCTGGCTCAAGAGCCGCATCGTCGCGCCGCGCCGCAACATGCACGACGGCTCTGGGCAAGGCCTGCGCAGCATGGTGCTACCTTTCGTGTTCCGGCGCTATCTGGACTACAACGTCTTCGATTCCCTGCGCGTTCTGCATCGGCAGATCCGGGAGCATTCCGCGCGCCGCAGCGCCGGCCGCCCGGAACGCAGCAACGACGTCAAGCTCTCCCGCGGCGGCATTCGCGAAATCGAATTCACGGTTCAGCTGTTGCAGGTGGTACGCGGCGGCCAGTTCCCCGAATTGCGCACGCGCCCCACGCTGGATGCCCTGCAGCGCCTGGTGCGCGCCGGACTCATGCCCAAGGCCACGGCAGACGCCTTGTCGCAGGCCTATCTGTTCCTGCGTCGGGTGGAGCACCGTATCCAGTACCTCGACGACCAGCAGACCCATGTACTGCCAACACGCGATGACGACCTGCTCTGGATCGCGCACACCATGGGCTATGAAGGGACGTGCCCGTTCCTGACCCAGCTCGACGCCCATCGGGAGATCGTGGCACAGGAATTCGACACCTTACTCGGCGGGCAAGGCAACAAGGAGTGCAAGGGGTGCAACAACGGCAAGAGCGAGCCGGCCGGCGGTGCCACCGCCGCCGATTTCGACGAATTGCTGGAACAGTTGCCACCTTTGCTGCGCGAACGAGTCGCGGCTTGGCGCCACCATCCGCGTGTGCTGGCACTGCGCGAGGAGTCGCGTGCCCGGCTGGTGCGACTGATAGGCCGCACTGCCGAGTGGCTGCGCGAGGGCCGTGCTAGTGAAGAGGCGGCGGTTCGGCTCATCGACTGGATGGAACCCCTGCTGCGACGCGAGAGCTACCTGGCCATGCTGCTGGAGCGACCGGCGGTGCACGAGCGCCTGGTGCGTCTGTTGGGTGCCGCCCGCTGGCCGGCACGCTACCTGCTGCTGCACCCGGGTGTGATTGATGAGCTGGCCAGCCGCACCATCCTGAGCGATCGCTTTGATGCAGCGGCCTTCGAAGCCGAGCTGGAAATGCGACGGCAAGCCCTGCAGGCTGCGGGGGATGACGATGAAGAGTCATTGCTCAACCTCTTGCGCCGTGCCCACCATGCCGAGGTGTTCCGTACCCTGGCCCGCGACATCGAAGCCGTGCTGACAGTCGAGCAAGTGGCCGATGACCTCAGCGCACTGGCCGACGTCATCTTGCGCATCACCACGCGCTGGTGCTGGGAGCGGCTGAAGAAAAAGCACCGCGAACAGCATCAGTTCGCCATCATCGGTTACGGCAAACTGGGCGGCAAGGAACTGGGTTATGGCAGCGACCTGGACATCGTGTTCGTCTACGAAGACGATGATGAACAGGCACCCGAGGTTTATGCCACCCTGGTCCGCAAGTTGATCAACTGGCTGACGGTCAAGACCGGCGAAGGTGATCTGTACGAGATCGACACCGCATTACGCCCCAACGGCAATTCCGGCCTGTTGATCACGACGTTCGAGGCCTACGCCAACTACCAGCAACAGCGCGGCAGCAACACCGCCTGGACCTGGGAGCACCAGGCCATGACGCGCGCGCGTTTCGTGCTGGGCAGCGATGATCTGCACCAGCGCTTCGATGCCGTGCGACAGGCCGTGATCTGCGCCCCGCGCGATGCGCAGGCCCTGCGGCAGGAGATCGTCGGCATGCGCGAGAAAGTGCGTGCGGCGCATCCGGCGCACGGCGTGCAGTTCGATGTCAAGCACAGCCCCGGCGGCATGGTCGATGCGGAGTTTGCGGTGCAGTATCTGGTGCTGTCGCAGGCAGCCAGCCACCCGGAACTGGCCGCCAATGTGGGCAATATCGCCTTGCTGCAGACAGCGCAGGCCTGCGGCTTGTTGCCCGCCGGCATCGGCGATGCCGCGGCCGACGCCTACCGCGAACTGCGGCGGGTGCAGCATCGGGCACGCCTCAATGAAGAGCCGACCGAAGTCGATCCGCAAGAACTGGCGACCGAACGCGACGCGGTACTGGCCTTGTGGGCAGCCGTTTTCGGCGCCCCCTGACGCGCCTGTTTCAGGACGCGCTGCGAATCCTGCGTACCAGCGCCGTGGTGGAATAACCCTCGACAAACGGTAACGCCAGTGCCCGACCACCCCAGGACGCCACCAGCGCGCTTTCCGGCAACTTGCGCATGTCGTAGTCACCACCTTTGACCAGGACGTCCGGGCGGATGGCAGCGATCAGTTGTTCTGGTGTGTCCTCGTCGAACCAGGTCACCAGATCGACCGCTCCCAGCGCCGCCACCAGAATGGCGCGATCCTGCTCATTGTTGAGCGGACGATCGGGCCCTTTGCCCAGGCGCCGTGCCGAGGCGTCTGTGTTCAGGGCAACAATCAGGCTGGCACCCAAGGCCCGGGCTTGGGCTAGGTAGATCGCATGACCGCGGTGCATGACATCGAACACGCCATTGGTGAATACCAGCGGCCGGGTCAGGGCTGCCAGGCGCGCCGGCAGCGCCTCACGCGGGCACAGCTTGTTGAGGAACTCGGGAAGGTCTGCAACGGAACGGTCTGTCATAGGCGGCATCCTAACAGGGCACCCGCTGCATCGAACCTCTCGAACCAGGCCCGACCTAAGCACGAAAACACGGGCGATTCGCCCCATATTCCGCGACATCCCAACACGGTTGTCGCGGCATAATTCCATATCTATGCGCCTGATTACTGTCAGTCTTGATTCGATTCGCCTGGGCGAGCCGCTGCCTTATGCCCTTCGGGATGCCACAGGCACGCTGCTGGCCAACAAAGGCTATGTCATCGACGACAAGGCTGAATTGGAAAAGATGATCGGCAAGGGGTTTGAGATCTTCGTTGATATTGTCGACGCAGAACACCACCGCTCCTATGTCAACCGGCTGCACCACATGGTGACTGAAAACAAGTCGCTGGGCACGATTGCCAAGACCAAGGTGGTGCCCGGCGTGGATCCCACGCGCGTGGAAGTCGACGATGCCCCTGCGGACTGGCTGGACCTGCAGGTGCAGGCCAATGCCTTGTTGCGAGATACCAGTTCGCCCAATTTTCTGCAGCGGCTCGACCGGCTGAACAACCAACTACGGCGGCACACGCAACGCAATCCCAACGGCACGCTGTTTGCCCTGTTTCACCTCTCGGCCAGTGAACTCAAGCTCTATAGCGCAACCCATGCCATGCTGGTCAGCGTCATGTGCGGGCTGGCGGCGCGAGAAGTCCTCAACTGGAGCCGTGAGCAGGAGTCGACACTGTGTCGGGCCGCGCTCACCATGAACATCGGGATGACCGACTTGCAGGACCGGCTGGCCATGCAGCTCGCCGCGCCGACGCCCGAACAACGCAAGCAGATCGATCTGCATGCCACGCGCTCGGTTCAACTGCTTGCCGAACTGGGCATCACCGACAAGGTCTGGCTGGAAGCGGTCCGCGATCACCACCAGGTGCCGCCCGGCCCCCTAGCCAGCATGTCGGAGGGTATGCGCATGGCCCGCCTGATCCAGCGCGCCGACATGTTTGGTGCGCGCCTGGCACCACGCGCATCGCGGGTGCCTACCTCGCCGGCAGCCGCCATGCAGGCCAGTTATTTTGATGAAAACCGCCAGGTTGATGAGGCCGGCGCCGCCCTGATCAAGGCGGTGGGCATTTACTCACCGGGCTCATTCGTCCGCCTGAACACCAACGAGGTGGCCGTTGTGATCCAGCGCGGCATCAACACCACGACCCCCAAGGTGGCAGTGCTGATCAATCGCGATGGCATCCCGACGGGGGAGCCCATCGTGCGCGACACCGCCCTGCGCGACTACCGCATCGTGGCCAGCGTGCCTCACCGTGATGTCAAGGTCCAGATCAATCTGCAGCGACTGCTGCCCCTGACCGCCGCCAGCAGCTCAGACCGCCTCTGGTAAAGCCCCCGATACCAGCGTCGCTGTCAGCCCCTTGCGATAGCGATTGAGTTCCTGCACGGTCTGGAAGCTCTGCCCCATGAGCAGACTCAGGTTGTGCAGAATGCGATCGATCACCTTGTTTTCCCACACCGCATCAAAGTTGATCTGCGTGTCCAGCCAGTGCGCCAGCCATTCCGGATTGGGCAAACGACTCTGAATGGTGTCACGCGGGAAAAGCGTCTTGTTGACGTGCAAATTGGTCGGGTGCAAAGCCTGCGCCGTGCGGCGCACACTGGCCATGAGAACACCCACCTTGGCAAAGGCCGCCTGGGCTTCAGCCCCGGATCTGGCCATGGCTCGCCGCATGTATTTGAGATAGGCACCACCATGGCGGGCCTCGTCCTGGCTCAGGGTGGTGTAGATATGCTTGATCACTGGCTCGGTATGCCATTCGGCAGCACGGCGATACCAGTGATTGAGCCGGATCTCGCCGCAGAAGTGCAGCATCAGTGTTTCCAATGCTGGGGCAGGATCGAATTCGAAGCGGATGGCATGCAGCTCCTGTTCGGTCGGGACGAGATCCGGACGGAAGCGCCGCAAGTATTCCATCAGCACCAAGGCATGCTTCTGTTCCTCGAAAAACCAGATCGACATGAAGGCCGAGAAATCACTGTCGTCCCGGTTGTCGCGCAGGAACATCTCGGTGGCCGGCAACGCCGACCATTCCGTGATGGCATTCATCTTGATGGTCTGGGCCTGCTCATCGCTCAAGCCGCTGGCATCGTGTTGATGCCAGGGAATGTCGCGGTCCATGTCCCAGCGGACCGCCTCCAGTTGCTTGAACAGTTCAGGGTAAAGCATGGCATGTGTCACGGAATCTGACCAGATTAGCCAGTCTCTGTGACAAAGGCTTTACAGCACCGGCCGCTCGCCGGTTTGCAGCGTTGCCCTTATTGCGGCCGGGTCTCGGCAAAACTCGGACGCTGCTCCAGCTTTTCCAACAGACGGACCAGACTGGGATGGTCGTTGCGCCAGCCAATTTGCGGGAAACGGAAATCCAGATAGCCCAGCGCGCAACCGACGGCGATGTCGGCCAGACTCAGGTGAATGCCGGTACAAAACGGCTTGTCGCCCAGACCCTTGCTCATGGCTTCCAGACTCGCGTCGATCTTGCCGAGTTGACGGTCAATCCAGGCCTGGCTGCGCTGCGCCTCGGTTCGCTTGCTCCACACGGCCTCCATGCGCGCCAGCAAAGCTGCGTCCATCACGCCGTCGGCCAGTGCTTCCCAGGTCTTGACTTCAGCCCGCTCCCGCCCCACCGGCGGGATCAGCTTGCCCACCGGCGACAGGGTATCGAGATACTCGACGATCACACGCGAATCAAACAGCGCTTCGCCGCCTTCCATGATGAGACAGGGAATTTTGCCCAGAGGATTGGAGTCCTTGATGGTGGTCTGGTCTGACCACACGTCCTCGAGCACGAAGTTGTAGTCAAGCTTTTTTTCAGCCATCACGATGCGCACTTTGCGCGCGTAAGGGCTGGTGTTGGATCCGATCAGTTTCATGGGTCTTCTAGTTTCGCTAGGTGTCAGATTCTAGCGATTGGGGTTGGCCTGGAGGCTGCAACGCCCATTCCGGGGCGACCCAACTACAATTCGGGTATGAGTTTCTCCACCATTTCGGCCCTTTCCCCGCTGGACGGCCGCTACGCCAGCAAACTTGGCCCACTGCGCCCCCTGATGAGCGAGCAGGGCTATATGCACCGCCGCGTCCAGGTCGAGGTCGCCTGGTTCATCGCCCTGAGTGACGCCGGATTCTCGGAATTCAAGCCCCTCTCGCCCGGAGCACGTACTTACTTGCTTGGTTTGGTCAAGAATTTTACGGAAGCTGATGGCAACGCCATCAAGGAAATCGAGAAAACGACCAACCACGATGTGAAGGCGGTTGAGTACTGGATCAAATCCAAGTTCGAGGCTCGGCCCGAACTGGAAAAAGCCAGTGAATTCGTGCACTTTGCCTGCACCAGCGAAGACATCAACAACACCAGCCACGCCTTGCAGCTGCGTTCTGCGCGCGACGTCGTGCTGCTGCCCGCCCTGGACAAGCTGTTGCTGAAGCTGCGCGACATGGCCCGCACCTATGCGGAAGTGCCCATGCTGAGTCGCACCCACGGCCAGACTGCCAGCCCCACCACGGTGGGCAAGGAGATTGCCAACGTGGTGGTGCGCTTGCAGACGGCCTGCGACCGCATTGCCGCCGTCAAGATCATGGGCAAGATGAACGGCGCGGTCGGCAACTACAACGCCCACCTGTCCGCCTGGCCAGACTTCGACTGGGAAGCCTTCAGCAAGAAGGTCATCGAAACCCCCGAGCCACTGGGCCTGGGCCTGACATTCCAGCCCTACAGCATCCAGATCGAGCCGCATGACTACATGGCCGAACTGTTCGATGCCATCGCCCGCGCTAACACCATCCTGGTCGACTGGTCGCGCGACGTCTGGGGTTATGTCTCGTTGGGCTACTTCAAGCAGCGATTGCGTGAGGGCGAGGTGGGCTCCTCCACCATGCCGCACAAGGTCAACCCGATCGACTTCGAAAACGCCGAGGGCAACCTCGGCTTGGCCAACGCCCTGTTGCGCCACATGAGCGAAAAGCTGCCGATCTCGCGCTGGCAGCGCGACCTGACCGACTCCACTGTGCTGCGCAATATGGGTGTCGCTATCGGCTATGCCGTGCTGGCCTACCAGTCGCTGGCCACCGGCCTGGGCAAACTGGAAATCAACGAAGCGGCCCTAGCCGCCGACCTGGACGCCTCCTGGGAAGTGCTGGCCGAGCCGATCCAGACCGTGATGCGCCGTTACGGCCTGCCCCAGCCCTACGAGCAGCTCAAGAAGTTCACCCGTGGCGAAGCCATGACGCGCGAACTGATGCAGGGCTTCATCATGAAACTCGACATCCCCGAGGCCGAGAAGCAGCGCCTGCTGGCCATGACGCCCGGCAACTACACCGGCAAGGCCGCCGAACTGGCCAAGCGGATTTAACACCTCCTGAGCGGCTCACGCCGCTTCCCCCTGAGAGGGGACAACGCCAGCGGCCCGGCGCAGCCGGTTCCGCGGCGTTCCCCGCAATAACCCCACAACCCCACACTTCATGGCGATCAAGTCCACGGTCTTCAAGGCCAGCCTCCAAATCGCCGACATTGACCACGGCTACTACGCCGACCATGCGCTGACACTGGCGCGCCATCCGAGCGAGACCGACGAACGCATGATGATCCGGCTGGCGGCCCTGGCGCTGCAGGCCCATCGGCTGCAGACGGTCTGCCAGGGCGACGGCACGCTGGCCTTTGGTGCCGGCTTGTCCGACCCGGACGAGCCCGACGTCTGGCTGCGTGACTTCACTGGCCAGACCCGGCTGTGGATCGAGGTCGGCCAACCCGAAGACAAACCCCTGGCCAAGGCCTGCAACAAGGCTGATACGGTGCTGGTCTATGCTTTTCACCATGCCGCCGAGGTCTGGTGGCGCGGCATCGAGAACAAGCTCACGCGGCTGGACCGACTGGAAGTCTGGCGCATGCCGTCCGAAGCCTCTCAGGCCCTGGCCGCTCTGGCTGAGCGCAGCATGCAACTGCAAGCCACGATTCAGGAAGGCGCCCTGATGCTCAGCAATGGCAGCCAGACGGTGACGATCGAACCGATCCGCTGGAAATAGACAAACCCGGGGTCTTGCTCACGCCGTCAGGCCGGCTCGCCCTGCGCCTGAGCCAACGGCACATCACTGGCGCTGCCTCCCGCCCGTTCGGCGTACCGGTTGAAACGCCAAGCCTGACCAGACAGTGTGATGCGGCGCCAGGTCTGGCGCTTCTGCGCTGGCCGCATCTCGGTCCAGAGCTGCACCTCGTCAAAGCTACGGCCGCAGCCCTTGCATTCCTCATCACCCTGACTGGTGGAACAGATCGCAATGCAGGGCGTGTCCGGCGTGCTTTCGTACCAAGCCAGCCAGGCCTGCAGCGCGGGTTGCGGCATGGAAAACTCGTCCGCCTCCGGCTCCCGGTAGAACACCATCAAGGCATAGACCTCCGCCAATGCACGCACTTCCGGCGCCAAGGTAATACCGTCGGATGACGGCTTCTTGTCGCGCCAGTAGTTGATCGCTGCTTCGATGTCGGTGATGTGGATTCCAGCCATGGGATGCATTGCAAAAGGGAGACGGATGATAGCGCCCTCGCCCGGCGGGCCCGGAGAATTGACACCCCTCAAATCCCCACAAAGCACATGGTTGATGGCGGCTGTGTTTCAATTCGCTTCACGAAGGGGAGTAGCTCCCATTTGTTGCGACACAGGGAGGTGCCACAAAAACCGGCATCGTTGCAACAAGTATCGGCAAGTCGTCATTACGAAGTATTACTTCCGGCTTGCTGGGCAAAAATCTGCATGACTCCATGCCGAGCAAGACCTTCGATTGGGACCTGTGTCAGGTTTCGTCGAAGCGCGTCCGTGGCTCTTTCCAGCCACTGCCTCCATTGACGTTACCCGTCCAGGTTGTTAATCGAAACAACTCGGAGTATTTGTCATGGAGTTTTTTTCCGCCCCCTGGTGGTCGGCGTTGCTGGCCATCATCCTGATCGACCTCGTGCTCGCTGGCGACAACGCCATCGTGATCGCGCTGGCCGCACGCAGCCTCCCCCCCGATCTTCGGCAAAAAGCCATTGTCTGGGGCACCGTGGGGGCCATTGTCGTTCGCTCTCTGATGACGGTGGGCGTGGTCTGGTTGCTCAAGATCCCGGGCCTGATGCTGGTCGGTGGTTTGGGTCTGGTCTGGATTGCCTACAAGTTGCTGGCCGACCAAGAAGGCGACGAACACGACGGCCCGGTTGCCAGCACCTTCTGGGGTGCCATGAAAACCATCATCGTGGCGGATGCGCTGATGGGCGTGGACAACGTTCTGGGCGTCGCCGGCGCGGCTCATGGCTCCTTCGACCTCGTGGTCATCGGCCTGCTGGTCAGTGTGCCCATCGTGGTGTTCGGCAGTTCCGTGGTGCTCAAGCTGGTTGAGCGTTTCCCCATCATCATCCAACTGGGTGCCGCCGTGCTGGCCTTCACGGCCGCCAAGATGATTGTCAATGAACCTTTGCTCGATGCCGTGTTCGATTCGCCAGAACCGCTGAATATCGCGGCCCGCTGGATGACCTATGCGGTCGCTGTTGTCGGCGTGCTGGCAGGCGGCTGGTGGGCTGCGCGGCGCCAGCCGAACGAACGCAACGGTCAGTCTGGCCACGCCATCTGATCCTGGCTCAAAGTTCTCTCCCCCTGTCCTCAACCTAGAAGGATTTCATCATGGAAAAAATCATTGTGTACCTGGACGATGCGGAATTTGCGCGGCATCAACTCACGCCCATGAAAAATGGCGCCTCAGGTAGCCAGCAGGGAACGCACTGGATTCTGGTGGCGTGCCCGCCACGCATGACGCGCCACATCAGCAAGTGGGTCAACCATTCTGCGCGTCAAAACTGGCGCAACAAGTGGGCCGAGAAACTGTTTGCCCTGATCACGCCGGAACTGCAGGCTCAGGGCGACAAAGTCACCACCGTCTTGGCCAACGGCCCCTTGGTTGAACAGACACAGGAGCTGCTGAAACAGCAGGGCGTGGCGCGTGTGCTCGATGCCCGTCGCCCGAAGTTCGGCCAGGACCTGCCCCCTGTCACCGCCGACCAACCCGCCAGCAGCGAAGCCCGCTGGACCGTGCCCGGTGCGATTGTCGGCATGGGCGCAGCGTTGGTTCTGGCTGCCGAGTAAGTCGAAGCCGTCGAGACAGACTTCATGGCAGGGTGCTATGCTTACCCGCCATGAAGCTCATCATTAAATGGCTGCTCAGCGCAACCGCCTTGCTGGCGGTTGCCTCGCTTTACAGTGGCGTGGAAGTGCAAAGCTTTGGCAGCGCACTGGTGGCGGCCCTTGTCATCGGTCTGTTCAACGTCGTCTTACGGCCGGTTCTGATCGTGCTGACGCTGCCCGTCACCATGGTGACGCTGGGGCTGTTCCTGTTCATCATCAACGCCGTCCTGTTCTGGGCCGCCGCCACGGTGCTCGACGGCTTCCAAGTTCATGGCTTCGCCGCCGCCTTGCTTGGCTCACTGATTTACTCGGCGTTTGGACTGGTGGTCGATTCAGCGCTCGAGCGCCTGTTCCCTTACCAATGACTCCAGCTGACGCGTCCGGGTGTCGATGATCGATGCCTCGATGTGATCGATTTTTCCGCCCTGACGGGCCACGTCCTGGGCAGCCTTGAACCGGTTCAGAGCCGCCTCGTAGTCAAACCGGGCCGCATAAGCCTCCGCTTCAGCCCGTACCCCACTCAACGTTTGACCCTGCGCCAGGTACGCCGCAGACAGTAGTTGCCAGGCTTGTGCATCGCGCGGGTGGTCTGTCACCCATGCGCGCAGTTGTGGAGTCACTGGTGCGGCTTGACCGGCTTGCGTCATGGCACGCGCCCACAGGAACAGTTCGGACCGCTTGGCAGGCACGGCCGATCCACCACCCAGCCATTCGCCTGCCCGCTTGGAGTCTGCCGCCGCCAGCAACAACTCGGCTCCCAGCAAATGCACCAGCCGTTGTGCCTGTGTTGGCCCCTGGACCATCGCCTGCAAGCGCCCGTACAAACGGGTTGCCAGCGCAAAGCCTCTCTGGTTGGAGGCCGCCAATGCCGCGGCATACAGCACACCGGCCTGCCGAGCCGGAGCAAACTTGCCAAACCGGTCGCCCGTGGCCTCGGCCACCGTCGTGCGCAGACTCTCCACATCCCCGTTGCTCAACACTCGGGCCCGTGCCGCCAGCAACGCATGCGTCATCGTCAGCTGCACGGGCGGTGCCTGCGGCAGCAACTGTTGCCGCGCCTGCATGTCGGCTATGCGTTCGGTCGTCAAAGGATGGCTTCTGAGGTAGGGGAAGGCCCCACTGTCATTGAAGCGATTGGCCTGCTGCAGCTTTTCAAACATGCTCACGAAACCCTGCGGCTCAAAACCGGCTTGCGTCATGACGCCATAACCCACACGGTCGGCCTCGCGCTCCATGTCACGCGAAAAGTTGAGCTGCCCCTGAACAGCCACGGCCTGGCCGCCGGCAATCATGGCGCTGGCTGCCTGGGGATTGGAGCTGGCCGCCAATGCCCCCAGGATCATGGCGGCAATCACCCAGGGCCCTTGTGCGCTCTGGCGTCCCACCATGCGGGCAATATGCCGCTGCGTGACGTGGCTGAGTTCGTGCGCCAGCACAGAGGCCAATTCGTCCTCGCTGTTGACGACGGCGATCAAGCCGAGATGTACACCGAGATAGCCCCCCGGCAAAGCAAAGGCATTGACGCTGCGATCGCGACCGAGCGCCACATCCCAGGCAAATGCGGCTTCCAGTTCGGGCAAAAGCTCACCACGCTGGCGAGCACCTTGCAGCAAGCGCTGCCAGATGCCCTGCACGTATTCGCCCAGCACCGGGTCATCAATGTAATCTGGGTCGCGGTAGAGCGAACGGGCAATGCGATCCCCGAGACGACGTTCGGCGCTGGTGCTCATTTCCGCACCGTCGCCGAGTGCCGGCAGTTGGGCGTACGAAGTCTTTGGGACACCCACTTGAATTGCCATAAAAAATACAGCAACCGCCGCATATTTGGCCAACAAGAAGAGTCGATAGGTCTTTGATTTCACGCTTAAAACGAATCCAACGGCATGAACGTCAACACTTCGGCGGAGCTTGAATCCAAGAACACCGTCCACGCCGCCTTACGCCCCACCATCGGCAAATAGACCAGCGTTTCAGACTGACGGCCAATGCGCGCCGCTGCAACATCAATCTCACCCGCATGATCAGCAAAACGCTGCTTGAGTGACACCACAGGTTTTGCTACGTCCAAGACGCGCTGGCGTGCCAGCGGATAGGGCTGCCATAAATCAGGTCTGGAACTGAGTTGCACCCCTTCCAAAGCTGCCAAGGTGGCCTGAGCCTGTTCGTTGCCATCATGGAATGGGCGCAGGGCCAGTAACGTCGGGCCCCTCAACGGAAATGCTTCCACCTCTGGCGGCAGACGACCCATCAATTCTGGCGGTACGTCCACCGCATGCACCACGCGGAAACGGTCATACTCAAAAACAAGATGCACCGGCCGAGCCACCGCCACGGTCCACAAACCATATGCAAGTGCAGCCAGTTGAACCAGCACGACAACGACCAGATCACGACGCAGCTTAACCTTTGGCTTGGCGCGATTGAACACTGTCAGCGTGATCAGGGGTCCAAGAATCACATCCACCGTGACCACGATAAGAAATAATTCTCGTCCGCCTGAAATTTCACGGTAAGGGTAGGGATACCAGACAGCAAATACCAGCATGGCCGCCAACGCCGCCATACCCAGGCTGATAGCCAAGTGGATACCGCTGGCCCGCAAGCGGTCTTTCCAGAATAAGGTACTGAACATGATCGTATGATGCTAGAAAATCGTGAATGTTTCGTAAAGTTGTTGCCCCATGAGTTCTTTGACCCATTTTGACGAGCACGGCCAAGCCCATATGGTGGACGTCGCCGCCAAGGCCAGCACCCACCGCATTGCCGTTGCCCGCGGCAACATCGCAATGTTGCCAACCACGCTGGCAATTATCGAATCCGGCACCGCCAAGAAAGGCGATGTGCTGGGCATTGCCCGCATAGCTGGAATTCAGGCGGCGAAAAAGACCAGCGACTTGATTCCTTTGTGCCATCCTCTGGCACTCACTCGTGTGGCTGTCGAATTTTCCTCCCATCACGCTACTGCCAGCCACCCCAGTCACGTCACCTGCACAGCCACGGTGGAAACCGTAGGACCAACTGGGGTTGAAATGGAAGCATTGATTGCCACACAAGTCGCGTTGCTCACCATCTACGACATGTGCAAGGCCGTTGACCGCGGCATGATCATCAACGATGTCAAGCTGCTGGAAAAGCATGGCGGTAAATCAGGCAGCTTCGTCGCAAGATAGGCGCTTCTATCTCACTCCCGGCGGCTCTTTCCCTGCCAACGTTCATAAGCTTGCGGATAAGCTGCCCGGTAGCGCGCCATGAAGAGCCGGACTTCGTCATCGCGCCCCAACAAAACAGCGCTTTCGATCAGCTTTTCCACAACCTGCGCCTCCGGCGAGAAATGAAGCACGTCATGTGCCGTGGCGTTGAGTTGAGCGGCGTTGTCGTGCGTTAAGGGAGTCAAGGTGAACTCAGCAAATCGAACCTGATCCCGAAATAACCATGATTTGCGGATTTTTTCTAGGGTGTGCTCACGATACGCTGGCGAACGCACCTCGACCGGCAGATAGATCTGACTAATGCGGTAATAATCCCAGCCAGCATACGCCACTGCTGCCAGCAGAGCAGCGACCAAGCCGCGCGTCAGATAGCCAGGGTACCTAACCACACCCCCACCTAGCGATGCCGTCTGTGGCCGGCGCCAAAGCAAGAGCAGGCTCAAGATCGCCGCCAATTGGAACGACCCGTACCATAGCGGGTACTCCAGCATGCTGTGCAAGCCGATCAAGGCCAGCACGTTCCAAGCCAATTGACGCGCGGGATCAACCTCTCGCCACGGTTGCGCACGCCAGACCCACCCAATACATGCTGCAGACAACAGGAATGCCAATGGCAAGCCCAGCTCAACAGCCAGGTGCAATGGCAGATTGTGGGCATTGTCGAGCATCTCGCACTGCCGTGTGCCCTCGTAAGCCGTCATGAAGTGCGCGTAATCGAGTTCCCCCCAACCCCAACCCCACCAGGGGCGCTCGCTGATAAGCTCCAGCATATTGCGCCAAAGGGTAATCCGACTGGCACAGCCTGGATTTACGTTCTGCAAACGTCCCAGGATTCCGCTTCTACCAATCTCTTCGCCTGCCAACAAGGACAACAGCAGAACGCCAAGCCAATAAGCCACGAAGGCCGTCAACAACAAACGACGCACCAGCCGGTGCCGCCCACCGCGCACCAGCCAGACAGCCCCGACGAGCAGCAACGCCAACTCCACCAGCCCTGTGCGCGACGAGGAAGCTGCGTTGCCGAAGGCTAGTGCTACGCTGCCAGCCAGCAATGCTGGCTGCTGCCACGTGTTAACACGCGACACATGAAGTGCCAGAAAAACCAGCGCGGCCAACCCGACATTGGTCAATGTGGCATATTGATTGCGTTGGCGCAGATTGCCATAGGCTTGCATACCCTCCGCCGCGCTCATCCAAGGTGCGAAATAGTGCGCAATCTCGAAGTACTGACACCAACCGATCAAGCTGCTGAGCAAAGCAGCTACCAGCCAGCTCCAGGCCAACACCGATGCGCTCCACCGATGCCTGCATAAAAGAAAAATGGCAAGCACCATCAGCGCCAACAGCATGCCAGGAACCGCGGGCGAAGGACTGTAGGACCGGGGATTGAGCCAGGTCGCCGCCATTGCTATTCCGAGTAACACCCCAACCGCGCCAGGGGACTTGGTCTGGCGCTCGACGGCTTGCCTCATGGCAAGGCGATGCGAGCCAATTGCGGATATTGTTCCCGCTGCATTCGCAGCCAGTTGTCTCGAGCGTCGTCGTAGATTTCTGCGGTATACATGGCCTTGATCTTATTGAGTTGTGCCTGCGCCAATTCTGCTTGTCCATTGAGTCCCAGCGCCAACGCCGTTCTGAAATAAAGTGGCGCCCAGGAGAATCGCTGTGAGACCCGCTGCAGCAAAGCCAAATCCTCCGGCTGCATGTCAGGGACAGCCCGCAGACGCATCGCCGCCAGCAATTCGCCATATTGCGTCAGCAGCCGCGCTTTCGGTGGCCTGTAATCGACCGGTGTACTCCCCAGCCTGCGGTTCTCGAACCGGTTGACCCGAAAATCCTCTTCAACCCCTGCATAGTCCATCGCCAAGCTCAGGTACAACACCGTCAAACTCACAGCCAGCACACCAAGAACTACACGCGGCATGACGATCCGTCTGCCACTTGGGACACGTGTCCACTGCTCCATCGCACCAAGGATGACCCCCACTAAAACCAAATAATAAGCATAGGCGTGCGGGAACTCCAGCATCGAATGCACCAGAAACGGCACCAGCACATAAGCCAATGACAGGGCACCTTCGTGGGCCAATATGCGTAATGCATAGCGCCAACATGTCAGCAGCAGCCACAGCAAAAAGGCCCCGCCAGCCGGAATGCCAACCACAAGCAACAGATCCAGAATGGCGTTATGGGCATAGTTGGTCTGCTCCACACCTGGCACCAGCAACGCGCCTGCCTGCTGCGCCGAGGCGATCTGCAACCAGCCCCAGCCAACCCACGGACTTTCAGTCAATGCTGCCAAGAGCTGCCGCCACATTAGCGGCCGCAAGCCCACTGAAGTTAGGCTAGTTGCAGTTGCACTGGTGTCCCCCCATGGCATGATTTGCAACAGCCCTGTGCCAACCATGATTCCAGCCATCCAAATCACGATGCTAGCCTTCGCACGCGACCAATGAGCCGGCGCTGTCGCCAGCAGACCCAAAGACAACAGAAAGGACGAAAGCAGGGCCGTACGCGATTGAGTCAATACGATACCCCAAGCCAGGAACAGCAACGCCGGCCAAGCCACACGACGGCGCACCTTGCCAAGTTCCTGAAGCAGGATCAGCGCCACTGAGGCCATGACCAGCAAAGTTGCCGCCTGATTAGGCTGCCCAAGGTTACCGTAGGGTCTGCCATGCGGCGGCTTATCGATCACCCAGCCGCCAAAACGAGCTTCAACCTGTAGCCACTGGGCCAGCATTTGAAACTCAACCAACATACCGGCGAGCAGCAGGAACACGGCGATCCCGAACACAAGCTGCTGTGGCCTTATCTTCTCGGCCCACTGTTGCCCCCACCACGCGGCCGCCAGGAAAGCCAACAGATAGGCCACGACGACCCAAGCATCGCCGACATAACTCAGCTGACCTAACGCCAACTGCAGCAGCACACTCAGAACCAACAGGCCTATTGGAAGCGCAACGCTTGCCAGTGGCACTCGCCTTGATGCTGCACGCCAGCACAGCACCAACGCCAGCACCACGGAGGCAAAGGCTGGTACCTCTGTGTGGTAGGCCGTCCACGGCGGGAAATGCTCTGACACCAAAAAGCTGAACAACAGGACAAACAGTGGCAACGTGTAGACCATCATAAAAAAAACAGGGCCACGAGGCCCTGTTTTCCTGAGTCAGTTCAGATTATTGGAAGCCGGTCAACGCACCCACCGTCGTGTCACGGCAAGAGCCAGGCAGGAAACGAGGATTCACACCACCGGTTGTGGCGGGACCACACAGCCAGCCGCTGATATTGCCGCCAGGTGTGATACCAGCGCCACCGGCAACGACGGGCCCCAAGTTGATGTTGCCCAATGCACCAGGCACTTGGCTTTGAACCTGAATCGCACCACCTGCGTTGGTTCGAACGGCGGCAACAAATTGGGTAGTGGCCGATGCCGACTCACAACCCCAGCCGCCGGCCTGGAATGCCGAAGCTGCCGCCGCGGTTTGGACGGTTTCAGTAATGCTGGTACGGCACTGTGAGGCCGCCAGAATCACTTCCGACATGCGAGCACGAACGGTGTAGTCCTGATACGCCGGCAGAGCGACGGCAGCCAGAATACCGATGATGGCCACAACGATCATCAACTCGATCAGGGTGAAACCCTTTTGCAAAGTACGCTTCATAGAAATCTCCTAGATTAAAGGCATGACAACAAAATCATTGAGTGGCTTATTGAGCAGATTGTGTGCCAAGTGGTTTTAGAGTGAATTTTCCGAATTTCTCGGTGATTTTTATTATTTCCCGCACTTTAATAGCGCATTTTTGTCAACCCGCCGCGCACAACGACAAATTTGTCAACCCAATCCTGTCACTTGATGCAAACCGAGCGGACCTGCTTGAGATCTGTCAGCCCCAGCAGGATTTTCTCCATGCCATCCATCTTCAGGGTGCGCATGCCACTCTCCACCGCTGCCGCGAAAATTTCAGCCACCCGGGCGCGCTCCTGCACCAGCTTCTTGATGCGGTCGTCGGCAATCAGCAGTTCGTGCAGGCCCAGGCGTCCCTTGTAGCCGGTCTTGTTGCACTTGTCGCAACCCACCGCCTTGTAAAAGCGCAGCTTGCCATTCTCGCCATAGCGCTCCACCCAGTCTTCGAACAGCTTCTGAGCCTCGCCGCTGAAGTCGGCCTTCCACGCTGGCGTATTGCGCAACTCTTCGGCATATTCAGCAATGAAACTGTTGATCTCGGAGGTGTTCGGGTGGTACGACTCCTTGCAATCGCACAGCTTCTTTGCCAGGCGCTGCGCCAGGATACCCAGGAGCGCATCGGCAAAGTTGAACGGGTCCATGCCCATGTCGAGCAGACGGGTGATCGACTCGGGCGCCGAGTTGGTGTGCAGGGTGGAGAACACCAGGTGACCGGTCAGCGAGGCCTCCACACCCATGGCAACCGTCTCCTTGTCGCGTGACTCGCCGACCATGATGATGTCGGGGTCGGCACGCAAAAAGGCGCGCATGATCAACGCAAAGTCGATGCCAGCCTTGCGGTTGATCTGCACCTGGCGCAGACCTTTCTGCGTGATTTCCACCGGGTCCTCGGCCGTCCAGATCTTGGCCTCGGGCGTGTTGAGAAACTTGAGGATGGAATGCAGTGTGGTGGTCTTGCCGGAGCCAGTCGGCCCACAGACATAGAACAGGCCATAAGGCTTGCTGACCGTGGCCTCCACCCGCTCCCGGTTGTGCGGCGTCAGGCCGAGTTTTTCCAGCGGGATGGGCTCACCCGCTGCCAGGATACGCATGACCACATCCTCGACACCGCCGGCCGACGGGATGGTAGCCACCCGCAACTCGATGTCCAGCGGACCATATTTCTTGAACTTGATCTTGCCGTCCTGCGGCTTGCGACGCTCGGAAATATCCAGATCGCACATGATCTTCAGGCGCGTCACCATGGCCTGGCGGAAATGCGCCGGCACCTCGATGTAGGGCATCAGCGTGCCATCAATACGGAAACGGATCCCGGTCTTGAGCTTACCCGGCATCGGTTCGATGTGGATGTCCGAGGCTTTCTGGTGATAGGCGTCGATGATGACCTTGTTGACGAATTTGACCAGTTCGTTGTCTGCCGCCGCCGACTCCAGCGAGTCGTCATTGCTGCCTTCATCATCCAGCGGCGCTGAAGACAGATCGGCCAGCATCTGGTCAATCGACGTGGTGTCCACACTGCCGAACACCTGATTCAACGTTTCAGCAAATTCGGTTTGCGTCGTCACCCGGTAGGCGAACTTGTTGATGCGCGGGAACACTTGCGGCACGACACGGGCGCCGCGTGTGGCCTCTGGATCCAGACACATGATGACCAGCCCCTCCGGAGATTCCTCCAGCGGAATCCAGCCTTGTCCTTCGGCAAACTCGCGCTTGAGCGGACCATGCAGCATCTCGGAGCGGATGCGCCCGGCATTGAAGGGCTCATAGGGAACGCCAAAGAACTTGGCCAACGACGGCCCGATCTGCGCTGGCTGGATCTGGTACTTGGCTGTCAGCAGATGTTCGACCGACATGCCTTGCTCGCGTGCCTCCTGGATGCACTGCCGCAACTCTTCGTCGGTCAGCACGCCGTCCGCGACCAAGCCGTCGTACTTGGTCGTCTTGCGGCGCTGGCCCTCATTGGATTTTTGCATCCGCTGACGAATCGCGGTGCCCAGCGTCTTGCACAACTGGGCCACCCCTTCAACCTCCAACTCGCCAAACGTCTGGTCGCTCTTGTTGTTGATGACCTGCAGCACACCGTGCAGAGACGCCCCCTCCATGATCGGCGCCACCAGCATCTGCTTGGTCCGGTAGCCCGAACGCTTGTCGACCTCCTTGAGGAAGGTCAGCGCCGGGTGAATCTGCTTGAGCGCCTCGTCGTCATAGACATCCGCCAGATTGAGCATCTTGCGGCTGTAGGCCACGTATCCCGCCAGACTTTGCGGACTGATCGGCAACTTGAGTTCGCGGCTGGTGCTGAGCCCGGTCTTGAGCTTGGAGACGATCGCACTCTGATCTTCGTTGACCGCATAGAGGGTCAGTCGGTCGGCGTTGAGCAGCTTGCAGATGTCCTGGCTGACCTCCAGCATGATCTGCTCAATGTTCTCGGTTTCATGAATGCGGGCCGTGACTTGTTGTAGCTGCCGGTAGAAAAGAACTTCGAACGTAACCCCACGCTTGTCGGGCGGCAGTTTCTGCGACTCGAAGAAAGCCTGCTCGGATGTCTTGTCCGATGCTGAAGGTCTCATGACTGCACTCATAAATCAAACTCCTGCCACTCGCGAGGCCGGGAAACAGACCGTCAGGTCTGGATAAACTGCATTTGCGTGCCGGCCAGTTCAATCAGGTCGCCGCTCTTGAGTGCCAGCGGCTCATTCCCGATCGGCGTGCCATTGAGCAAGGGATTGTTGGCGCCTTCCACCCGAGCGACCACAAAACCGTGCTGCCGCCGGGTGATGGCCGCTACCGCCACGCCCGGTTTTCCCACTGTGGTCACGACCTTGGTGAGCGGCACCTCGCGACCCGAGGCGGCACCCGACAAGACTCGGATACAGCCTTGCAACTCGCTCCCCACGGCACGCTCGACAGATGGCGCTGCTGCAGCCGGCATCATCATGCCCGGTTTGAACACCATGGTCTTGTCGAAACGCTCGCCCTCGGGCTCGCTCACGAGCTGAATCTTGTACTTGCCCACTTCTATGGTGTCACCATTGAAAAGCTGTTGTCGCTTGACAGCCTTGCCATTCACATACGTGCCATTGGTGCTGTTGAGATCTTCCAGAAAGACCTCATCGCTTGTCATCTGCACAGCGGCATGCTCGCCACTCACCGCCAGGTTATCAATCACGACGTCGTTGTAGGGGCGCCGGCCCAAGGTCGTGCGCTCCTTGGTGATTTGGACTTCCTTGATGACAACACCGTCGATCGAAACGATCATTTTCGGCATGTCTGACTCCTCCAGTTACGCATCATCTATATACCCTACCCAGCTATTTTCCCAGCAATCGGGAGACGAGCCCCCGCGTTTGCGGCACCGGCACCGCCTCCGCCTGAGCCAGCAGCACCGTGATATTGTCCCGCCCGCCCTGTTCATTCGCCGCACGAATCAGGTCTTGCGCCCGCTGTGGCAGTGGTGTCTTCTGGGCCAATAACTCTGCGATGCGGACATCACTCACCATGTCAGACAAACCATCAGAACACATGAGGTACAGGTCCCCCTCAGCCACCTCGCACTCCGTCAGCTCCAACAACGCCGCTTCCTCAACGCCCAGAGCCCGCGTTACCAGGTTTCTATTCACGGACGTGGCGGCTTGCTGCGGAGTCAGCAACCCTGCATCAATCTGCTCCTGCAGCAGCGAGTGATCTCGAGTCATCTGCACCAGCTCTCCGCGACGCAAGCGGTAGCACCGGGAATCGCCGATATGCCCCAGCAACAAATGACAGCCTTGAAACACTCCCACCACCAAGGTGGTTCCCATCCCAGCGTACTGAGCATTGGCTTGGGCTGCATTAAAAACAGCCTTGTTGGCATTATCGACACATATTTCAATAGCCCGCAGAATGTCCCGCGGCTTGGCCCGCCCCTGGGTCTCGGTCAACCAATGTCCTAGCTCCGTCTTAATCAGCGCTGTCGTCATGCCGCTGGCGACTTCGCCCGCGTTGTAGCCGCCCATGCCATCCGCCAAAACAGCCACGCCAGCAGACTCATCAAAAGCCACCGAATCTTCGTTGTTGGCACGGGTCAACCCCGTGTTGGTCTCGCTGCAAAACTTGTAAATCATTGTTCTGGACCCGTCATCCGCATCGTCTGGTCGAACCGATCGCCCCCAAGGGCCACGGCCAATGCGTCCGTGCCAATAAAAAAGGGCAGATCGCTGCTCAGCATCTGCCCTCTAGCTTACAAGACGCCAGCCCCTTCAGGGATGGCGTAACCGCAGAGACTACTCTGCCTGGTGCTGGATCGCATGGCGCTTTTGCAGCGCCCGACCCACCAGCACCACAAAGGCGGCGCCAGCCGCTGCAGCGGCGTAATGCAACCAGGGATTGGCCGCAGCCACCTCTTTGAGCGCCACATCGCTGACAATCGTCTCGCCACCGACCCAGCCGATCAAGCCGGCACCCAGCGTGACGATGATGGGAAAACGCTCCATCAGCTTGATCATCAGCGTGCTACCAAAAATCACCAGTGGAATGCTGATGGCCAGGCCCAGCAGCAACAGGACATCGTTGCCCTTGGCAGCAGCGGCCACAGCAATCACGTTGTCCAGACTCATCACCAGATCGGCAATGAGAATTGTGCGCACCGCCGCCATCAGGCCCCCGCCCTCTTTGGCCTCGCCTCCTTCTTCTTCTTCCTCGCTGAGCAGCTGGATGCCGATCCACAGCAGCAACATGCCGCCCACCACCTGCAGGAAAGACAGCTGCAACAGCTTGGCAGCCACGATGGTCAGGACAATCCGCAGCACCACGGCCGCGCCTGAGCCAAACAAGATGGCCTTTTTCTGCTGATGCGGCGGCAACGAGCGGGCTGCCAAGGCAATCACCACGGCGTTATCACCGGAAAGAATGATGTTGATCCAGATGATCTTCATCAGACCAATCCAGAAATTGACATCCTGAAGCATTTCCATCCGAGTTCTCCTGTGTTGTATCTGTAATATGAAAGAAGCGCTCCAGACAATTCGCCTGGAGCGCTCCCAGAGTTCCGAACAGTGCGAGTTTAGCGGTTGATGGCCATCCTCGCAGATTCGTAGTTTTGCTTACAGCTGTGCTTTAAGCAGCTTGCCCAGTTCGGACGGGTTGCGTGTCACGATGAAGCCGCACTCTTCCATGATGGCGAGCTTGGCATCGGCTGTGTCGGCACCGCCGGCAATCAGCGCGCCGGCGTGGCCCATGCGCTTGCCAGCAGGCGCCGTCACGCCAGCGATGAAGCCGACCACCGGCTTCTTCATGTTGGCCTTGCACCAGCGTGCCGCTTCAGCCTCGTCGGGACCACCGATTTCGCCAATCATGATGACGGCATCGGTGTCCGGATCGTCGTTGAAGGCCTTCATGACGTCGATGTGCTTGAGACCATTGATCGGGTCGCCACCGATACCGACGGCTGTCGACTGGCCCAGACCCACTTCGGTCAGCATGGCCACGGCTTCATAGGTCAGCGTGCCGGAACGGCTCACCACACCAATGCGACCTTTGCGGTGGATGTGACCGGGCATGATGCCGATCTTGATCTCGTCAGGCGTGATCAGACCGGGGCAGTTGGGGCCCAGCAGCAGGGTTTTCTTGCCGCCAGCGGCTTCCTTGGCCTTCATCTTGTTGCGCACCATCAGCATGTCGCGCACCGGAATGCCTTCGGTAATGCAGATCGCCAGATCCAGGTCGGCCTCAACGGCTTCCCAGATCGCGTCAGCGGCACCGGCCGGCGGCACGTAGATCACGCTCACAGTCGCGCCGGTTTGCTTGGCGGCTTCCTTGACGGAGGCGTAGATCGGGATGTTGAAGATGGACTCGCCCGCCTTCTTGGGGTTCACGCCGGCGACAAAACAGTTCTTGCCGTTGGCGTATTCCTGGCACTTTTCAGTGTGGAACTGGCCGGTCTTGCCGGTGATGCCCTGGGTGATGACTTTGGTGTCTTTATTGATGTAGATCGACATGCTTGTTCTCCGGGCTTACTTGACGGCAGCCACGATCTTGGTCGCAGCTTCGGCCATGGTGTCTGCGGCGATGATGGGCAGGCCGGATTCGGCCAGCAGCTTCTTGCCCAGTTCTTCGTTGGTGCCCTTCATGCGCACCACCAGCGGCACGCTCAGGTTCACGGCCTTGCAGGCGGTGATCACGCCGCTGGCAATGGTGTCGCACTTCATGATGCCGCCGAAGATGTTGACCAGAATGCCCTTGACCTTGGGGTTCTTGAGCATGATCTTGAAGGCTTCGGTGACCTTCTCGGCCGTGGCGCCGCCGCCGACGTCCAGGAAGTTGGCCGGCTCGCCGCCGAACAGCTTGATGGTGTCCATGGTGGCCATGGCCAGACCAGCACCGTTCACCAGGCAGCCAATGTTGCCGTCGAGCGAGATGTAGGCCAGATCGAACTTGGAAGCTTCGACTTCAGCCGGATCTTCTTCGTCCAGGTCGCGCAGGGCCACGATTTCCGGGTGGCGGAACAGGGCGTTGGCGTCAAAGTTGAACTTGGCGTCCAGCGCAATCAGCTGGTTCTTGCTGTCGCGGTTCAGGGGGTTGATTTC
This sequence comes from Curvibacter sp. PD_MW3, assembly GCA_002633085.1. Taxonomy (GTDB): domain Bacteria; phylum Pseudomonadota; class Gammaproteobacteria; order Burkholderiales; family Burkholderiaceae_C; genus Hylemonella. The sequence goes on along the minus strand of NSIV01000003.1, from coordinate 186,527 downwards.
CACCAGCGACGCGTCGGTTTCCATGTAGCACTTGTAGAGCTTCTGGAACAGGTCCACCGCCTGGGCGGTGGACTCGGCCGGCAGGCCGATGCCATTGGCAATCTTCTTGGCCTGCGCTTCGCCCAGACCCGTCAGAGGATCGATGTATTCGGTGATGATCTTCTCGGGGGTGGCGTGGGCCACTTCCTCGATGTCCATGCCGCCTTCGCTCGATGCGATGAAGGCCACCTTCTGCGTGGCACGGTCGGTCACCAGGGAAACGTAGTATTCCTTCTGGATGTCGGCGCCGTCTTCGATGTAGAGGCGACGCACCTTCTGGCCTTCGGGGCCGGTCTGGTGGGTCTTGAGCTGCATGCCCAGGATTTCACCGGCCAGGCGCTTGACGTCGTCAATGCTCTTGGCCACTTTCACGCCGCCGCCCTTACCGCGGCCACCGGCATGGATCTGCGCCTTGACAACCCACACGGGGCCGCCGAGCTTCTGCGCGGCTTCCACCGCTTCTTGCACTGTAAATGCCGGAATGCCGCGCGGCACTGGCACACCAAAATTGCGCAAGATCTCCTTGCCTTGGTACTCGTGAATCTTCATGAGGGCTCTCTCAGGAAATGAAAGTTTTTATCCCGTTGCTGAACTGGTTTATTCCGCATCGGGTGCTGGATTCAGCACAGCCTTGGAATGTATCATGTTGCTACGCACAAAAACTTACAATGGCTGACGCATACCCCGCCCCCTATCCACCATGACCCAACACAAGGTTTTCATCGACGGCGAGGCCGGCACCACCGGCCTGCAGATCCGCGAACGGCTGCAGGCCATGCCCGAGATTGAACTCGTCAGCATTGCTCCTGAGCTGCGCAAGGATCCGGCGGCCAAGCGTGCCTTGATGTCCCAGGTGGATCTGGTGGTGCTGTGCCTGCACGACGATGCCGCCATCGAGTCGGTCGCCATGATCGACAGCCTGGCGACCAGCGGCCAGCCCGGCCCGAAAGTGATAGACGCCTCCACCGCGCACCGTACCCACCCCGACTGGGTCTTTGGTTTCCCCGAGCTGGCCGCCGGCCAGCGCGAGGCGGTGCTGCAGGCGCGCCGTGTCGCCAACCCCGGCTGCTACGCCACGGGCGCCATCGCCCTGATCCGCCCACTGGTTGATGCCGGCCTGATCCCGAAGGATTACCCGCTGGCGCTGCCCTCGGTCAGCGGCTACTCGGGCGGCGGGCGCAGCATGATCGAAGCCTACGAGGCCGGCAGTGCGCCGCCCTTCGAGCTTTACGCCCTGAGCCTGAAGCACAAGCACCTGCCGGAGATCATGAAATACACCGGGCTGACACGCCGCCCGCTGTTCATCCCGTCGGTGGCCAATTTCCGCCAAGGCATGCTGGTGCAGCTGCCGCTGCACCTGGACACGCTGCCGGGCCAGCCGAGCGCGCAGGACCTGCATGACGCCTTGGCTCGCCACTACGCCGGCAGCGAATGGGTGACGGTAGAGCCCGCCACGGCGGACGGCAAGCTCGATGCCGTGGCCTTGGCCGATACCAACAAAATGGAATTGCGCGTCTACGCCAACCACGGCGCCGACGACGGTTTCCGCCACGCCGTGCTGGTGGCCCGCCTGGACAACCTGGGCAAGGGCGCCAGCGGCGCCGCCGTGCAGAACCTCAGGCTGATGCTGGGGCTGTAACCCCAGATTGCTATCTTTTTAATAGCTGTTGGCGCCGATTTGACAGCGCCAACAGCTATTTTTATTCATCATCCTGCGCGCCGGCACCCACCAGGACCCGGCGCACCACCTCGGCAGAAAAGCCGCGGGTCAGCAAAAAACGCTGCTGCCGCCCCCGCTCCGCCGGACTGGCAGGCGCTGCGTCGTACTTTCGGCGCCAAACTTCGCGTGCTCGCGCCAATTCACTGTCCTTGAGCCCGGCCAGCGCCTGCTCGACCAGCGCCCGGTCCAGCCCCTTGTCCTGCAGTTCCTGGCGGATGCGCGTGGCGCCCAGCTTGGCGGCGCGCCGGTGCAGCACGGACTCCACCACGCGCTGCTCGCTGATGAAGCCCTTGGCCTGCAATTCATCGAGCGCCTGCGTCAACTCGCCCGGCGCCTGCTCGAACCGGGCCAGCTTGCGCTCCAGTTCTACCCGCGAATGCTCGCGGGTGCTCAACAGCCGCAGCGCCCGCCCCTTGAGTGAGGGTTGCTCAAACGCCATGACCGGAATCCCCAGGTTTATTCGGCCTCGGTCGTCTCGTTGATCAAGGGAATGCCCAGCGATTCGCGCACCTTGTTCTCGATCTCGTGCGCCAGCTCCGCGTTCTCACGCAGGAACTCGCGTGCGTTGTCGCGGCCCTGGCCGATTTTCTCGCCGTTGTAGGCGTACCAGGCACCGGACTTCTCGATGATGCGGGCGGTCACGCCCATGTCGATGATCTCGCCATGACGGCTGATGCCCTCACCGAACAGGATGTCGAACTCGGCAGTCTTGAACGGCGGCGCCACCTTGTTCTTCACCACCTTGACCTTGGTCTCGTTGCCGATGGCCTCGTCACCCTTCTTGATGGTGCCGGTACGGCGAATGTCCAGGCGCACCGAGGCGTAGAACTTGAGCGCGTTGCCGCCGGTGGTGGTTTCGGGCGAACCGAACATGACGCCGATCTTCATGCGGATCTGGTTGATGAAGATCACCGTGCAGTTGGTCTTCTTGATGGTGGCGGTCAGCTTGCGCAGCGCTTGGCTCATCAGACGAGCCTGCAGGCCGGGCAGGGAGTCGCCCATCTCGCCTTCAATTTCCGCCTTGGGGGTGAGTGCCGCCACCGAGTCCACCACAACCAGATCCACCGCGCCGGAGCGCACCAGGCTGTCGACAATCTCGAGCGCCTGTTCGCCGGTGTCGGGTTGGGAAATCAGCAGATCGGGCAGATTGACGCCCAGTTTCTGCGCGTACTGCACATCCAACGCGTGCTCGGCGTCGACGAAGGCACAGGTGCCGGCCAGCTTCTGCATCTCGGCAATGACCTGCAGCGTCAGCGTGGTCTTGCCGGACGACTCTGGGCCGTAGATCTCGATCACACGACCGCGCGGCAGGCCGCCGACGCCCAGCGCAATGTCCAGCCCCAGCGAACCGGTGGAGACCACCTGGATGTCCTCGATCGACTCCCCCTCGCCCAGGCGCATGATGGTGCCCTTGCCGAACTGCTTTTCGATCTGGGCCAGTGCGGCTTGCAGGGCCTTGGCTTTTTCGCTGTTGGCGGCATCGGCTCGTGTGCCCTTGACGGTGGTTGCGTCCATGGAAATCTCCTTGAAGTTCAGTGGCTTGATTCGTTTTATCCAGTGTTTTTAATCACAGGCTGGATGCTTGAACAGTAGTTTAATGGGCGCCATACTTGCAAGTAAACAGGTTTTTTGGTCATCTTGGTTTACTATTTGCAAATGACCCACGACCCCCTGCACAAGCCCGCCGACGCCGGCTGGCGCCAGACCCATCTGGGACGGCTGCTGGGCCACGCCATGCGTCGTTTCGACGCCCGCGTGCTACACCTGATGGCGCACAACGCCGAGGTACCGCTGGCCCTGTCCAACCTGGCCGCACGCGGCCAGGTCAGCGCCGCCCACGTCCACATCACGCGCCATCTGGCGCTGGAAGGTTCGCGCCTGAGCGAATTGGCCGAACTGGCCGGCATGAGCAAGCAGGCCATGGGCAAGCTGGTCGACCAGTGCGAGGCCTGGGGCCTGGTGACCCGGACCACCGATGCGCGCGACGGCCGCGCCAAGCGGGTGTGCTTCACCGCGGACGGACTGGCCTGGCTCTCGGCTTTCGAGCAGGCCGTGGTTCAGGCAGAGGCGGAACTCAAGCAGACGGTGGGCGAAGAAGTGGCCGCCGTGATCGCGCTCGGCCTGGAGGCCTATGCTGCCTGAGGCAGGGCAAGACGCCAGCGCCTAAAATTGCAACAAAGACGGAGACGGCTCACGTCGACCGTCGAGAAGGAGACAAGCATGCGAATTCTGATTGCCGAGGACGACCAGGTGTTGGCCGATGGCCTGCTGCGCACCCTGCGCAGTTCCGGTGCCGCCGTCAACCATGTCGCCAGCGGCACCGAGGCCGATGCGGCCCTGATGACGAACACCGAATTCGATCTGCTGATCCTGGATCTGGGGCTGCCCAAGATGCATGGCCTGGAGGTGCTGAAGAAACTGCGCGCGCGCGGTTCCGCCCTGCCGGTGCTGATCCTGACCGCCGCCGACAGCGTGGAAGAACGCGTCAAGGGCCTGGACTACGGTGCCGACGACTACATGGCCAAGCCCTTCAGCCTGCAGGAGCTCGAAGCGCGCGTGCGCGCCCTGGTGCGTCGCGGCATGGGCGGCGCCAGCAGCAGCATCAAGCACGGCCCGCTGGTCTATGACCAGGCCGGCCGCGTCGCCACCATCGACGGCAAGATGGTCGAGTTGTCGGCACGCGAGCTCGGTCTGCTCGAAGTGCTGCTGCAGCGCACCGGCCGCCTGGTCAGCAAGGACCAGCTGGTGGAGCGCCTGTGCGAGTGGGGCGAGGAGGTCAGCAACAACGCCATCGAGGTCTACATCCACCGCCTGCGCAAGAAAATCGAGAAAGGCCCGATCCGCATCGCCACCGTGCGCGGCCTCGGCTACTGTCTTGAGAAAATTCCAAACGCCTGAGCATTCAGGCGACGCCCGCCCCAACCTGACGCCTTCAACGTGAAACTTTTCCAGCGCGAGCAGCGCTCGCTGTTTGGCGAAATCCTCGACTGGATGCTCACACCGCTGCTGCTGCTGTGGCCGATCAGCCTGGTGCTGACTTGGCTGGTGGCGCAAAGCATCGCCGGCAAACCGTTCGATCGCGCGCTGGAGTACAACGTCAATGCCCTGGCTCAGCTGATCACGGTCAAGCAGCAACACGTGCAGTTCAATCTGCCGCTGCCGGCACGCGAGCTGCTGCGCGCCGACGATGCCGACACCGTCTACTACCAGGTGCTTGGCACCCGTGGCGAATACCTCAGCGGCGAACGCGACTTCCCGCTGCCGCCGGAGGACGAACCGGTGGCGCCGGGCGAAGTCCGCCTGCGCGACGACGAGTTCCACGGTCTGGACATCAAGGTCGCCTACATGTGGGTACCGCTCAACCTGCCGGGCAACAAGATGGCGCTGGTGCAGGTGGCCGAGACGCTGGACAAGCGCTCGGTGCTGGCGGCCGAGATCATCAAGGGTGTCATGCTGCCGCAGTTCGTCACCCTGCCGCTGGCAGTGCTGCTGGTCTGGCTGGCGCTGGTGCAGGCCATCAAGCCGCTGCACCGGCTGGAGGAACGCATCCGCGCCCGCAAGCCGGACGACCTCAGTCCGCTGGACGCCCAGACCGTGCCACTGGAAGTGGCGCCGCTGGTGGCCTCGGTGAACGACCTGCTGCTGCGGCTGAAGGATTCGATCGCCACGCAAAAGCGTTTCCTGGCCGATGCCGCGCACCAGCTCAAGACGCCACTGGCCGGCCTGCGCATGCAGGCCGATCTGGCGCAGCGCGAAAGCACCAGCACCGACGAGCTGAAGCAGTCGCTGCGGCAGATCGGCCGCGCCAGCATCCGCGCCACCCACACCGTCAACCAGCTGCTGGCCCTGGCCCGCGCCGAGGGCGGCAATGCAACCACCCACCGCCAACCCTGTGATCTGGCGCGCCTCACCATGGACGTGGTGCGCGACTGCGTGCCCCGCGCCATGGACAAACACATCGACCTCGGCTTCGAAGGTGCGCAGCCCGGCACACCCGGCATCACGCTGGAGGGCAACCCGACCTTGCTCAAGGAGCTGGTGCGCAACCTGCTGGACAACGCCATCAACTACACACCCTCCAGCCCCGAGAAGCCCGGCGTCATTACAGCACGCGTGCTGGCCGACCCCTTCGGCAAGGTGGCCCTGCTGCAGGTGGAAGACTCCGGCCCCGGCATCCCGCAGGCGGAGCGCGAACTGGTGTTCCAGCCCTTCTACCGCGCCCTGGGGGTGGAAGCGGACGGCTCGGGCCTGGGCCTGCCCATTGCGCAGGAGATCGCCCACCAGCATCGCGCCACCATCACCGTGGAAGAGACGCGGCCGGGCCAGGTACCGCCGGGGGCGCGCTTCAACGTGCGCTTCAATCTCGGCGATCCGCAGCTCGAACAGGCCGCCTGAAATTCACTTGCAGTTGCGCAGCGGCTTGCCGGCCAAGGCCGGTTTGACCTCGTCCAGCCGCGCGCGCAAGGCCTCGTCGGCCGCCGGGATCTTGAGCAGGCTGCCGCGGGCCTCGGCGCGCTCCTGCACCACGCGCGCCGTGCGCACGCCGCGCCGACTCAATGCCGTCAGCTCCTCGTCGGCTGCGGCCTGCGTCGTGAAGCCCCCCAGCGACAGGCCGGGCTCCAGCTCGGGATTGGTCAGCGGCTCGAAACGCAGGTTGAGATTGGCCAGCTCCGCGCGTTTGCGCGCCAGCGCCTCGGCATTCGGGTAACGCCCCATGTAGACGATCCAGCGCGCCGGCTCGACCGCCGCGTCCAGCAGCCAGGAACCGGGCGGCAGGGCGCCCTCCAGGGCCTTGCGCAAGGCCAGCACCTGCGCCTCGTCAAACAAGCCGGCCTGCAGACACTCCGGCGCCTTGGCCGCAACGGAGGCCGCCGGCTCGGTGCGACGCACCTCGTCGGGCGACAGGATGCGGATGGCCTCGGGCCGGATTTGCTGCGCCAGGCGCTGCGGCTCGGATTGCCGGGCCGGCGCAAACCCATAGTCGCGCAGCAGGTCGTGGGACCAGGCGTAGTAGAGGCCGTTGAGCAGCACCAGCGCCAGAACAAGAAGTCGCATGCGGTCGAACAAAGTTCAGGTGGAGGGACGGACACTGACCTCGGCACTGCTGACCCGGGTCAACCCCGCCGAAGTATGCACCAGCAAGGCGCCGCTGCTGTCCACCCCCTGCGCCAGCCCCTGGGTGCCGTCGCTCAGGCTCACCGAACGGCTGGCCAGGGCGTCGCGCTGCAGGAATGCCGCCTGGAATGCTGCAAAGCCCTGGACCTCAAACCGCTGGACTGCCTGCACCAGCGGTGCAGCCACCCGCAACAGTGCAGCGGGCGCATCAATGCCGGGTTCCAGCTCCTGCAGCCAGGCCGGCGGCGTGGCCAGGCCGGTGGCCGTGCGCGGCGCGATGTTGATGCCCACGCCGATGACGGCGTAGCGCATGGCGCCGATACCGGCGCCGCCGGGCTGTCCCAAGGTGCCGGCAGCAGCAGTGGCCAGCACGGGGGCATTGTTCGCGGTCTCGATCAGGATGCCGGCCAACTTGCGGTCGTGCAGCCAGACGTCATTGGGCCATTTGAGCTGCAGATCGGGGTGCAGGCTCTGCACCACGCTCACGCCCACTGCCAGCGACAGGCCGGACCAGTCCGCCATCTGCAGCGGCAGGCCAAGGGAAAAGGTCAGGGTAGCGCCGATGTCGGCGGGCGTGGCGCCCTGCCAAGCCCGCCCCAGACGACCGCGGCCGACGGTCTGGGTCTCGGCCACCAGCAGCACCGGCTCGGCCTGCCCGGCACGGGCGCGGCGCATCAACTCGGTGTTGGTGGAGTCGATGCTCGGCAGCACCTCGACCGTGAAGCTGGGCAGGGTGGGCGCCACGGCCTCCCAGATCGCCTCGGCCGGCCACTGCAAGACGCGTCCACCGGGTTTCATAGCACCGACCGTCACCATGGCCACATCCTTCAGCGCTTGTCGCCCTTGGCTTTGGGTTTCTTGGCCTGGCCTTTTTCTGCCTTGGCTTTGCTCACTTTGTCTTTCTTCGCCTTGTCCTTTTTTTTCTTGTCTTTCTTCTTGGACTTCTTCGGCTCGTCGTCCTTCGGCGCCAGCAGGGTACCGCGACAGTTCTTGGCGCCGCACCAGCACGGGTACTCGGCCTTGAGTTTCTTGGTGTAGGGCTCGTCGATGATCAGGCCGTAGTCGTAGTTCAGCTCCTCGCCAGCCTTGATGTTGCGCAGCGCCTTGATGAAAACGCGGCCCTCCACCTCGTCGGCCTCGCAGTTCGGATCGCACGAGTGGTTGATCCAGCGCGAAGAGTTGCCGCCGTACTTGGCGTCGATCACGTGGTCTTCATCCACATGGAAGTAGAAGGTGTGGTTCGGGTCCTTCGGGTCGTGCGGATGGCGGCGCTGCGCCTCCTCCCAGGAAATCACCTCACCCACGTACTCGATGATGGTCTCGCCTTCGGCGAGGTCCTGCACGGCGAACACCCCCTTGCCATGGACGCCGGAGCGACGGGTCTGAATGCGGCGGCTGGGATTTGCGGGGGCTTGTTTGGACACGGCTGAAAAATTTGGTAAGGTGAATCCGTATGGGCGCGCGCGTGTGCGCGCTCACGTGCATGCGCATGCGCGCACGCGAGAACTGGATTGTAGTCAGATGAAAAACGCCGTTTTGAGCAAAACACTGGTCATTGCCGAAAAGCCCTCGGTCGCCCAAGACATCGTGCGCGCCCTCACGCCGATTGCTGGCAAGTTCGAGAAGCATGACGAATACTTCGAGAGCGACACCTACGTTGTCTCCAGCGCGGTCGGCCACCTGGTGGAGATCCAGGCGCCAGAGCAGTACGACGTCAAGCGCGGCAAGTGGAGCTTTGCCCACCTGCCCGTGATCCCGCCGCACTTCGACCTCAAGCCGGTGGACAAGACCAAGACGCGCCTGAACGCCGTGGTCAAACTGGCGAAACGCAAGGACGTCGACAAGATCATCAATGCCTGCGACGCGGGCCGCGAGGGCGAACTCATCTTCCGCCTGATCGAGCAATATGCCGGTGGCGCCAAACCCCTGGGCAAACCGGTCAGCCGCCTGTGGCTGCAGAGCATGACGCCGCAGGCCATCCGCGACGGCTTCAATGCGCTGCGCACGGACAAGCAGATGCAGCCGCTGGCCGACGCCGCGCGCAGCCGCTCCGAGGCCGACTGGCTGGTGGGCATCAACGGCACGCGTGCCATGACCGCCTTCAACTCGCGCGACGGTGGCTTCTTCCTCACCACCGTCGGCCGGGTGCAGACGCCGACGCTGGCCGTGGTGGTGGAACGCGAAGAAAAGATCCGCAAGTTCATCAGCCGCGATTACTGGGAGGTGCACGCCACCTTCGGCGCGCAGGCGGGCGAATACGCCGGCAAGTGGTTCGACCCGAAATGGAAGAAGGCACCGGCCAGCGAGGGCGTGGAGCCCGACCCTGAACAGAAGGCCGACCGCGTCTGGTCCGCCCGGGAGGCGCAGGCCATTGCCGATGCGGTGCGCGGCCAGAGCGCCACCGTCACCGAGGAAAGCAAACCCACGACCCAGGCCTCGCCGGCCCTGTTCGACCTGACCAGCCTGCAGCGCGAGGCCAACGGCAAGTTCGGCTTCTCCGCCAAGACCACGCTGTCGCTGGCGCAAAGCCTGTACGAGCGCCACAAGGCCCTGACCTACCCGCGTACCGATTCGCGCCATCTGCCCGAGGACTACCTGCCGGTGGTGCAGGACACCTTCGGCATGCTGGCCGACTCCGGCATGAAGCACCTGGCACCGCACGCGCTCACGGCGCTGAACAACAACTACATCAAGCCCAGCAAGCGCATCTTCGACAACGCCAAGGTCAGCGACCACTTTGCCATCATCCCGACGCTGCAGGCGCCCAGCGGCCTGAGCGACGCCGAGCAGAAGCTGTACGACCTGGTGGTGCGCCGCTTCATGGCGGTGTTTTTCCCCAGCGCCGAATACCAGGTGACCACCCGCATCACGACCGCCGCCAACCACGCCTTCAAGAGCGAGGGCAAGGTGCTGGTCAAGCCGGGCTGGCTGGCGATCTACGGCAAGGAAGCACAGGACGAAGCCAAAGAAGGCGAGGACAGCGGCAAGACCCTGGTAGCCGTGCAGCCGGGCGAGCGCGTACAGACCGAACAGGTCGACCCCAAGGCCCTGAAGACCCGGCCGCCGGCCCGCTACTCCGAAGCCACGCTGCTGGGCGCCATGGAAGGCGCCGGCAAGATGGTGGAAGACGACGAGCTGCGCGAAGCGATGCAGGAAAAAGGCCTGGGCACACCAGCCACCCGCTCCAGCATCATCGAAGGGCTGATCGCCGAGAAGTACATGCTGCGTGAAGGGCGTGAGCTGATCCCCACCGCCAAGGCCTTCCAGCTCATGACGCTGCTACGCGGCCTGGGCGTGGAGGAACTCTCCAAGCCCGAGCTGACCGGCGAATGGGAGTACAAGCTGGCCCAGATGGAGCACGGCAAGCTCTCGCGTGACGCCTTCATGCGCGAAATCGCCGAGATGACCGAGCACATCGTCAAGAAGGCCAAGGAATACGACCGCGACACCGTGCCGGGCGACTACGCCACGCTCACGACGCCGTGCCCTAACTGCGGCGGTGTGGTGAAGGAAAACTACCGCCGTTACGCTTGCACCGGCAAGGACGGCAACAGCGAAGGCTGCGGTTTCTCCTTCGGCAAGACGCCTGCGGGCCGCACCTTCGAGGTGGCGGAAGTCGAGCAGTTCCTGCGCGACAAGCGCATCGGCCCGCTGGACGGCTTCCGCTCCAAGGCCGGCTGGCCGTTCACCGCCGAGATGGTGATCAAGTTCGACGAAGAGGCGAAGAACTACAAACTCGAATTCGACTTCGGCGACGACAAGGCGGAGGAAACCGGCGAGCTGGTGGACTTCTCGGCCAAGGAATCGCTCGGCGCCTGCCCCAAGTGCGGTGGCGCGGTGTACGAACACGGCAAGAACTACGTCTGCGAAAAATCGGTGCCGACCCTGGCCCAGCCCACGCCGAGCTGCGACTTCAAGAGCGGCCAGATCATCCTGCAGCAGCCGGTGGAGCGCGAGCAGATGACAAAGCTGCTGGCCACCGGCAAGACCGACCTGCTCGACAAGTTCGTCTCCATGCGCACGCGCCGCCCCTTCAAGGCCATGCTGGCCTGGGACGCCGAAGCCGGCAAGGTGAACTTCGAATTCGCACCCAGCAAGTTCCCGCCGCGCAAGCCCTCGGCCAAGACGACGGCCAAAGCCGCCCCGGCCGCCAAGAAGGCGCCAGCGAAGAAAGCCGCCGCCAAAAAAGCACCGGCCAAGAGCGCCGCCCCGAAGGCCCCACGCAAGCCGGCAGCCGGCAAGGCGCCCAGTGCCGCGCTGGCGGCCGTCATCGGCAACGAGCCGGTGGCACGCACCGAGGTGGTCAAGAAGCTGTGGGACTACATCAAGGCCAACGGCCTGCAGGACGCCACCAACAAACGCGCCATCAATGCCGACGCCAAGCTGTTGCCGGTGTTCGGCAAGCCGCAGGTCACGATGTTCGAGCTGGCCGGCATCGTCGGCAAGCACCTGGGTTGAAACTCCAGACCGGCAAACCGACACTCACAAACCTAGACTGCACACCTTCCACCCAGCACAGGAGATCCCATGACACGCACCCTGCTCAGCGCGGCCCTGCTCGGCGCCGCCCTTCTTGCATCGCCCCTGGCCCAGGCCAAGGGCTTCAAGCTGTCCAGCCCCGACATCAAGGCCGGCGGCAAGATGCCGGCCAGCTTCGAGTTCAACGGCTTTGGCTGCAGTGGCGAGAACAAGTCGCCCGCACTGAAGTGGAGCGGCGCCCCGAAGGACGCCAAGAGCTTTGCTGTCACGGTATACGACCCGGATGCGCCCACCGGCTCGGGCTGGTGGCACTGGATGGTGATCAACATCCCGGCCGACGTGACCGAGTTGCCGGGCAATGCCGGCACCCCAGACAGCAGCACGCTGCCCAAGGGGGCAACGCAGAGCCGCATCGACTACGGCGTCAAGGCCTGGGGTGGCGTCTGCCCGCCGCAGGGTGACAAGCCACACCGCTACATCTTTACCGTGCATGCGCTCAAGGTCGACAAGCTGGACGTGCCGGCCGATGCCACCGCCGCGCTGACCGGCTTCATGATCAACGCCAACAGCCTGGCCAAGGCCAGCTTCACAGCCAAGTACGGACGCAAAAAGCCGAAGTAAACGCCAGAGCGCTACAAATTCAGTAGCGCCTAGCGCACGACTGACAAGGGCCAAGCCCAATTTTTATTCTGTTTCAGAGTTTCCATGAACATCACCAAAGACACCGTCGTCACCCTGAGCTACACCGTGAGCGCTGGCCCGGGCCAGCCACCCGAATCCGGCCAGCAGGCCTATCTGCATGGCGGCTACGGCAACACCTTTGCCAAGCTCGAAGCCGCGCTGGAAGGCCAGGCCCCCGGCTTTGCCACCACCCTGGTGCTGCAGCCGGAAGATGCCTTTGGCGTGCGCGATGAAGGCCTGGTGCGCACCATCCCCAAGAGCGAATTCCCCCCCGGCGTGAAGGTCGGCGGCCAGCTGCGCGGCATGACCGACGACGGCCGTGAGCAAGTGTTCAACGTGGTCAAGATCAAGGGCCCGCAAGTGCTGCTCGACGGCAATCATCCGTTTGCCGGCAAGGAGCTGCGCTTCACGCTCAAAGTGCTGGAGGTGCGTGCCGCCACACCGGAGGAAGTGACCCACGGGCATGCGCATGGCGCCCACGGCCACCACCACTAAGACTTAGAACGAAGCATGAAAAAACGCGCCCTCGGGCGCGTTTTTCGTTCGCGGGCAGGCGCAGAACCGGCTCGGCCGGGCTGCTGCCTGCGCCCCCTCCTGCAAGGGGGAGGGCGGCAAAGCCGCCACGGGGGTGTGCCTTATTTAGCCACTACGCGCACCATCTCCAGGCACTTGTTGGAGTAGCCCCACTCGTTGTCGTACCAGCTCACCACCTTGATGAAGGTCTTGTCCAGCGCAATGCCGGCATCGGCATCGAACACCGAGGTGCAGGTCTCGCCGCGGAAGTCGGTGGCCACCACCTTGTCTTCGGTGTAGCCCAGGATGCCTTTCAAAGCGCCCTGGCTCTGGGCCTTCATCTCGGCGCAGATTTCCTCGTAGCTGGCTTCCTTGTTCAGCTCCACCGTCAGGTCGACCACCGAGACGTCGGAGGTCGGCACGCGGAAGCTCATGCCGGTGAGCTTCTTGTTAAGCTCAGGAATCACCACGCCCACGGCCTTGGCAGCACCGGTGGAGGAAGGAATGATGTTTTCCAGGATGCCGCGGCCGCCGCGCCAGTCTTTGTTGCTCGGGCCGTCCACGGTCTTCTGGGTGGCGGTGGCAGCGTGCACGGTGGTCATGAGACCGCGCTTGATGCCCCACTTGTCGTTCAGCACCTTGGCCACGGGGGCCAGGCAATTGGTGGTGCAGCTGGCGTTGCTGATGATGGCCTGGCCGGCGTAGGTCTTGTCGTTCACGCCGAAGACGAACATGGGGGTGTCGTCCTTGGAGGGCGCGGAGATGATGACCTTCTTGGCGCCAGCGGCCAGGTGCTTGCCGGCACCGTCCTTGTCCAGAAACAGGCCGGTGGACTCGATCACGATGTCGGCACCGACTTCGTTCCACTTCAAGTTGGCCGGATCGCGCTCTTGCGTCAGGCGGATCTTCTTGCCGTTGACGATCAGGGTGTTGCCGTCCACGCTGACTTCGCCCTTGAAGCGGCCATGCACGCTGTCGTACTGGAGCATGTAGGCCAGGTACTCGGGCTCAAGCAGGTCGTTGATGCCAACGATCTCGATGTCCTTGAAGTTCTGCACGGCAGAGCGCAGCACGTTGCGGCCGATGCGGCCAAAACCGTTGATACCTACTTTGATCGTCATGATGGGCTTTCTCAAGAAAAGTTAAAAAACAAACCTATTTCCAAACTCATTTCTTCGCCAGCACGGCCTGCACCGTATCCGCGACATTCTCGGGCGTGAAGCCGAAGTGCTTGAACAGCACCGGCGCCGGGGCCGACTCGCCGTAGCTGTCGATGCCGACCACGGCGGCACAGCCGTATTTCCACCAGCCTTCGGTCACGCCCATCTCGACCGCGATGCGCGGCAGATTGGCGGGCAGCACAGCCGTCTTGTAGGCTGCAGTCTGCTTGTCAAACGTGGTGGTGCTGGGCATGGAGACCACGCGCACGGCGATCTTCTTTGCGGCCAGCAGCTCCTGCGCCTTCAGCGCCAGCTGCACTTCGGAGCCGGTGGCGATGATGACGGCGCGGGCCTTCTGCTTCAGGCCCAGGTGCGCCGGCTCGGACAGCACGTAGGCGCCGCGGCTGATGTCGCCCAGATCCGTCTTGGGGGCGTAGGGCAGGTTCTGGCGGCTCAGCAGGAGCGCGGTGGGCTTGGTCGTGTTCTGCAGCGCCACGGCCCAGGCCACGGTGGTCTCGGCGGTGTCGGCCGGGCGCCAGACATCGAGGTTGGGAATCAGGCGCAGGCTGGCGGCGTGCTCGACCGACTGGTGCGTCGGGCCGTCTTCGCCCAGGCCGATGGAGTCGTGCGTGAACACGTGGATCACACGCTGCTTCATCAGCGCGGCCATGCGGATAGCGTTGCGGCTGTAGTCGCTGAAGGTCAGGAAAGTGCCGCCGTAGGGAATGAAACCACCATGCAGCGCAATGCCGTTCATGATGGTGGCCATGCCGAACTCGCGCACGCCATAGTTGATGTGGCGCCCGCCGTTGGGCTCGCCGGCCTGGTTGAAGCGCAGGTTGGGGGTGTGGCTGGTGTTGGTCAGGTTGGAGCCGGTCAGGTCAGCCGAGCCACCCAGCAGCTCGGGCAGGGCGGCGGTGAAGGCTTCCAGCGCCAGCTGCGAGGCCTTGCGCGAGGCCACGGTCTCGGCCTTGGTGTGCGCAGCAATGGCCGCATCCACCGCCACCTGAGCAAATTGCTTGGGCAACTCACCCTTCATGCGGCGCTTGAATTCAGCGGCCAGCTCGGGGTAGGCGGCCTTGTAGGCGGCGAACTTGGCGTCCCAGGCAGCTTCCACCGACAGGCCACGGGTCTTGGCGTTCCAGTCGTCGTACACGGCTTGCGGAATGACGAAGGGCGGGTGGTCCCAGCCCAGCGCTTCGCGCGTGAGCTTGATTTCTTCGGCGCCAAGCGGCTCGCCGTGGGCCTTGGCGGTGTCGGCGCGGTTCGGGCTGCCTTTGCCGATGGAGGTCTTGCAGATGATCAGCGTCGGCTTCTCGGCCGAGTTCTTGGCGTCGGCAATGGCACGCGACACGGCGGCGGCATCGTGGCCATCGACCGGGCCGATCACGTTCCAGCCGTAGGCGACGAAACGCAGCGCTGTGTTGTCGGTGAACCAGGGTGTGACCTGACCGTCGATGGAGATACCGTTGTCGTCGTACAGCGCGATCAACTTGTTGAGCTTCCAAGCCGCCGCCAGGGCCGCCGCCTCGTGGCTGATGCCTTCCATCATGCAGCCGTCACCCAGGAACACGTAGGTACGGTGGTCGACCACGGTGTGGCCGTCGCGGTTGAATTCCTTGGCCAGCAGCTTCTCGGCCAGCGCCATACCGACGGCGTTGGTCACGCCCTGGCCCAGCGGGCCGGTGGTGGTTTCCACGCCCGGGGTCAGGCCCACCTCAGGGTGGCCGGCGGTCTTGCTGTGCAGCTGGCGGAAGTTCTGCAGCTCCTTCATCGGCAGCGGATAGCCGGTGAGGTGCAAGAGCGCGTACAGCAGCATGGAGCCGTGGCCATTGGAGAGCACGAAGCGATCGCGGTCGGCCCAGTGCGGGTTGGCCGGGTTGTGACGCAGATGCTCGCCCCACAGCGCCACCGCCATGTCGGCCATGCCCATGGGGGCGCCGGGATGTCCGGAGTTGGCTTGTTGCACTGCATCCATTGCCAGCGCGCGAATCGCGTTGGCCATTTGTTGGGTATTTGCCATGAAGGGGGCCGCTCCGGAAGAGGTATCAGGGGAAACCCGTTATTTTACCGGGGCCTTTCACCGGACCCCGGCCCGGGGTCACTGCACGGCGGCAATCGTCTAAAGTGCACCCTGTGCAACACCCCACTTCCATCCACGCCATGGTGCTGGCCGCGGGCCGCGGCGAGCGCATGCGCCCCTTGACCGACGCCACGCCCAAACCCTTGCTGCACGTGCGCGGCAAACCGCTGCTGCAATGGCATGTGGATGCACTGGCCCGCGACGGCTTCACCAACATCGTTATCAATACCGCCTGGCTGGGCGAGCAGATTCCGGCTCATTTTGGCCTCCAGCCCTTGTCAGATCTGCGCCAACCGCTATCAATTTCATACTCGCATGAAGGACTGGACTTCGGCGGTGCGCTGGAGACGGCCGGCGGCATCGTGCGCGCCCTGCCTCTGCTGAGTGATGTGTTCTGGGTCCTGGCGGGGGATGTGTTCGCACCCGACTTCGTCTTTTCGCCGGCGGCCGTGCAGCGCTTTGTCGCCTCCGGCAAGCTGGCGCATCTCTGGCTGGTGCCGAATCCGGCGCACAACCCGAAAGGTGATTTCGGGCTGACGCCCGACCCGACCACACCCGGCCCGCAACTGGCCGTAAACCAAGCCGACATCAAATACACCTACAGCACCATCGGCCTGTACCGGCGCGAATTGTTCGAGCCGCCCTGGTGCGACGTGTTGACCGGCAACCCGCAGGGCGTCAAGACCGCGCTGGCACCCCTGCTGCGCCGGGCCATGGACAATCAGCTGATCAGTGCGGAGCTGTACCTGGGGGCCTGGACCGATGTTGGCACCCCAGAACGGCTGGCGCAGCTCAACCAGACCGAACCATCATGACCTCATCCTTGTACGCCCAGCGCCGCGCCCGGCTTGCCCAGCAACTGGGCGCTGATGGCATCGCCATCATCCCGACGGCGCCCGAACACCTGCGCAACCGCGACAGCGAGTTCCTGTTCCGCTTCGACAGCTACTTCCATTACCTGAGCGGCTTTGGCGAACCCAATGCCTGGCTGGTCATCACCAGCGATGGGCACACCACACTGTTCTGCCAGCCAAAAGACCTGGAGCGCGAGATCTGGGACGGCATCCGCCTCGGCCCTGAGGCAGCGCCGGCCGCGCTGGGCGTGGATGCGGCCTTTGCCGTGACGGAGCTGGAGCAGCGCCTGCCGAAACTGCTGGAGAACAAGGCCACGGTCTGGTACCCGTTTGCCACCCACCAGGGGCTGGAGGGCCGCATCGACGGCTGGTTGAAATCGGTGCGCGCGCGCGCGCGTTTTGGCGCGCTGTGCCCCGACACTCAGCGCGACCTGTGCAGCCTGCTGGACGAGATGCGCCTGATCAAGGACACCCATGAGCAGGCCGTGATGCGCCGTGCCGCGCAGATCAGCGCCGGCGCCCACATCCGCGCCATGCAGCTGTCGGCGCGCATGCTGCGCCAAGGCGAGGACGTGCGCGAGTACCACCTCGACGCCGAACTGCTGCACGAATTCCGCCGCCACGGTTCGCAGTACCCGGCCTATGGCTCCATCGTCGCCGCCGGTGCCAATGCCTGCGTGCTGCATTACCGCGCTGACGACGCACCGATCCGCGATGGCGAGTTGGTGCTGATTGACGCCGGCTGCGAACTCGACGGCTACGCCAGCGACATCACCCGTACCTTCCCGGCCAACGGCAAGTTCAGCGGACCGCAACGCGCGCTATACGACCTGGTGCTGACGTCCCAGAACGCCGCGGCGGCGGCCACCCGGGCCGGTGCCCGCTTCACTGACCCGCACGAGGCGGCCGTCAAGGTGCTGACGCAAGGTATGCTGGACCTCGGCCTGCTCGACAAGAACCAGGTCGGTACGCTGGATGACGCAATCCACCACCGCCACTACTTTGCTCACTACATGCACCGCACCAGCCACTGGCTGGGCATGGACGTGCACGATTGCGGCAGCTACGTGGAGCCCTCCGAGCTTGGCGAGGTGAATTCGCGACACGATCCACTCTCGGGCGAGGTCATCCAGAACCGCCCCAGCCGTATCCTGCGGCCCGGCATGGTGCTGACCCTGGAGCCGGGCCTCTATGTGCGGCCGAGCGACCACATCCCACGCGAGTTCTGGAACATCGGCATCCGCATCGAGGACGACGCCATCGTCACCGACAGCGGCTGCGAACTGATCTCACGCGATGTACCGGTCGACGCCGATGACATCGAAGCCCTGATGCGCCACTGACATGAAGCCTATGCCCCACTTCTTTTCTCTTCGCGCCTTGTGGCTCACCGCCTGCCTGCTGCTTGGCGGCCAGGCCCACGCACAAGCCCCGCTGGTGATGGCCATCAGCGAAGGCACCTCCGGCGGCCTCGATCACGCCCAGGTCATTGCCAAGTACCAGGGCCTGGCCAATGTGATTGGCGGCGCCTTGAAGCTCAAGGTCAATGTGGTGTTCGCGCGTGAGTTTTCCAGCCTGGAATCCGGCATGAAAAGCGGCCGTTTCGACTTCGTGATGGCACGGCCGAGCGACTACCCGGCGCGGGCCATGCGCGACGATGGCTACAACTATGTTGCCAGCGCCAAACCGGACGGCCACTGCCTGATCATCGTGCCCAAGAACTCCGCCATCACCCAGCTCAACATGGCCCATGGCAAACGCTTTGCCATGCCGGAGCAAGTCTCTTACATGTCCCGTTTTTGCCGGGCCGAGCTGCGTGACCGCGGCTTCGACATGGCGCGCGAGAAGGTGCAGTACGTCCGAGAACAAGCCGCGGTCGGCTTCTTTCTTGAGAACCAGTTCGCCGATGTCGGCGCCATTGCTTCCTATTCCGGCCTGGCCAAGAAGATGGAGAAAGACGGCTTCCGTCTGCTGCACAAGAGTGTGGCCCAGCCGTATTTCCCCTTGGTGGCCAACCGCACCATCCGCCCAGAGCAGATCAAGGCCATTCAAAAAGAACTGCTGGCCTTGTCTTCCAGTGTCGAAGGCGAGGAAATCCTCAAGCGCATCGGTATCGACAGCTTTGATACCGGGGCCCAGCAAAGCATGGCCGAGCTCCTGAAATGGCTTGAGAAGTAACCGGACATCTTCGCAAGACATTCCGCCTGGGCGCAGAACTCCCTGAGCGGCCCCTATCTGCCCGTTTGACAAAAGCAATTGGCCTTTTTGATAGCCAAAAACTACCATAGAGCTCATTCAAATTGCTTTTAACCAGATGGGGTTCATCATGGCCAACTTTGCCCGCGCCAACCTGGCAACGCTCAAGAAAACGGCGAGTTATTACCTCGTCCACATCACGGTGGCGGCCTTCGTGGCTTACTCGGTGACCGGCGACCTGCTCATGGCGTTCACCCTGAGCCTGCTGGAGCCCACCGTACAAGCCGTGGCGTTCTTTTGCCACGAAAAGGTCTGGGAACGCTGGGGGAGCCACAGACCCGCTTCCCAAGCAAGCGCGGCACCGTCGCTGACGTGAGGTCGGCTCGCTCGCCTTTTTTCATTCGTGCATAAAAGTAAAAAGCGAGCGACCCGTTTCCACGGATTGCCTACACCGACCTGACTCTTTCGAGGTCTACAATGCCAAGCCTTACAGAAGCTGACGGATTGGCTCACGGTTTGCTTTTTCCGCCAACCTGGTTGCAGCAGGAGACGATGCATGTCCAACACGACCCCGAAGTCGAACGATAAACGTGATGAGTTGCGCCGCGCCGCGCTCGAGTACCACGAGTTCCCCACCCCCGGCAAGATTTCCATTGCCCCCACCAAGCAGCTGGTCAACCAGCATGACCTTGGACTGGCGTATACCCCCGGTGTTGCCGCACCGTGTGAGGAAATCGTCAAGGATCCGGCAACTGCCTTCAAGTACACCCGCCGCGGCAACCTCGTCGGTGTGGTCACCAACGGCACGGCCGTGCTGGGCCTGGGCGATATCGGCCCGCTGGCCGGCAAGCCAGTGATGGAAGGCAAGGCGGTTCTGTTCAAGAAGTTCTCCGGCATTGATGTCTTCGACATCGAGATCAACGAGAAAGACCCCGAGAAACTGGTTGAGATCATTGCCGCCCTGGAGCCCACCTTTGGCGGCATCAACCTCGAAGACATCAAGGCCCCGGACTGCTTCTATATCGAGCGCAAACTGCGCGAACGCATGAAGATCCCGGTCTTCCATGACGATCAGCATGGCACCGCTATCACCGTCGGTGCGGCCATCCTCAACGCCCTCAAGGTTGCCGGCAAGGATCCGAAGGAGATCAAGCTCGTGACTTCGGGTGCCGGTGCAGCAGCCCTGGCTTGCCTCGGTCTGCTGGTGAAACTGGGCATCCCGCGCAAGAACATCTGGGTCACGGACCTGGTCGGCGTGGTCTATGAAGGCCGCACCGAGCTGATGGACGAGGACAAGATCCAGTACGCCCAGAAAACGAGTGCCCGTAAGCTTGCCGAAGTCATCGAAGGCGCGGACCTGTTCCTCGGCCTGTCGGCTGGCGGCGTGCTTAAGCCCGAGATGGTCAAGAAGATGGCGGCCCGGCCCATCATCTTCGCGCTGGCCAACCCGACGCCGGAAATCACACCGGAGGAAGTCCGGGCCGTGCGCGATGACGCCATCATGGCCACCGGCCGCTCCGACTACCCGAACCAGGTCAACAACGTTCTGTGTTTCCCCTACATCTTCCGGGGTGCACTGGACGCCGGCGCATCCACCATCACGATGGAAATGGAAATCGCGGCAGTTCACGCCATCGCCGAGCTGGCTCAGGCCGAGCAGAGCGAGGTGGTGGCCGCGGCCTACGCCGGTGAGAAGCTGGCCTTCGGCCCGGACTACCTGATCCCCAAGCCGTTTGATCCACGCCTGATGATCAAGATCGCCCCTGCGGTGGCGAAAGCGGCTGCCGACAGCGGTGTGGCACTGCGCCCGATTGCCGACATGGATGCCTACCGCGAGAAGCTGGAAAGCTTTGTCTACGCGTCGGGCACCATCATGAAGCCGATCTTCACGGCGGCCAAGAAAGCGGCCAAACGGCGCGTGGCCTATTCCGAAGGTGAAGACGAACGCGTGCTGCGCGCCGCCCAGATCGTGGTGGACGAAGGCCTGGCTCGCCCGACGCTGATCGGCCGCCCGGCCATCATTGCCCAGCGCATCGAGAAATTCGGCCTGCGCCTGAAAGAAGGGCAGGATTACGACATCGTCAATGTCGAGCAGGACCACCGTTACCGGGATTTCTGGCAGACCTACCACCGCATGACCGAGCGCAAGGGCGTGACCGTACCGATCGCCAAGATCGAAATGCGTCGGCGCCTGTCCCTGATCGGCGGCATGCTGCTGCACAAGGGCGATGTCGACGGCCTGATTTGCGGCACCTGGGGCAATACCGGCCTGCACCTGCAATACATCGACCAGGTCATCGGCAAACGCGCAGGCGTCAACACCTATGCCTGCATGAACGGCCTGTTGCTGCCGGACCGCCAATTGTTCCTGGTCGACACCCACGTCAACTATGACCCCACGGCGGAACAACTGGCCGAGATCACCGTCATGGCGGCCGAGGAAATGGTTCGTTTCGGCCTGCGTCCCAAGGCCGCCTTGCTGAGCCACTCCAATTTCGGCAGCAGCAACCAGCCCAGCGCCGTCAAAATGCGGCAGACGCTAGACTTGCTGCGCGCGCAAGCGCCCTGGCTGGAAGTGGACGGCGAAATGCATGGTGATGTGGCCCTGGACGGCGCCGCCCGCGCCACCCTCATGCCCCACAGCACCCTGGCTGGCGATGCCAACTTGCTGGTGCTGCCCAACCTGGATGCCGCCAACATTGCCTATAACCTGCTGAAAACGGCTGCCGGTGGCAACATCGCCATTGGCCCGGTCCTGCTGGGTGCGGCCAAGCCGGTGCACATCCTGACGGCCAGCACCACGGTGCGTCGCATCGTGAACATGACCGCCCTGACGGTGGCCGACGCCAACGCCGCCCGTTGACCCTAAAAGGGCTAGTTGGCACCAACTAGCCCCTCTTTTCCATGTGTAAGAGGCTGCTCAAGTTTTGAGCAGCCTCTTGCTTTTTAGACCCAGATCAGCGACACTTGCAGCCTTGAACTTTTCGGGTTTACCCGAAAGTAATGACAGGCTTTATTTCATGGCGCATAGCACAGGCTTCAAGTTAGTACTTACTGGCTTTTTGCTTGCAGCAGCCTGGGGTTCCAATCTGGCGCAAGCCAAAGGCCCTGCGGTAGCTGATGCACCCATGACGGTGACGGTGGCTGAATTGCCCCGCCAGGGTGTGGAAACTTACCACCTGATTCATCAGGGAGGACCGTTTCCATATGAGAAGGATGGCTCAGTTTTTGGTAACCGCGAGCGCTTGCTACCGGCCAGCAAACGCGGCTATTACCGTGAGTACACCGTGCCAACATGGGGCTCGCGCGATCGAGGGGCCCGACGGATTGTGTGTGGCGGCGCGCCCAGGACGCCAGATGCCTGTTATTACACGGCTGATCACTATGCGAGTTTTCGCCGGATCGTGCCCTAGTTAAAAGATTTGTGTTTTTCAAGAAAGTGACGCGGGGATGGAAACACCACTTCGTACTGTTAGAACCAACATCGTCCAGTCGATCCGGGCTTTCCGGGTCCAGGATCTGCAGGAAGCTGCTCAGGCCTTGGGCCATCACTTCCTCTACGCCAATCTGGCCAATGCGCAATCCAAGCAGGATGTGCTCGATCTGATTGCCCAGCAGTTCATGCTGGCCGTCAATGTCGGCAAGAACTTCGATGCCCTGTACGACTGCATGACGGACCCGCTGCACAAGTCGGGGCCACAGCCTGGCTTCATTGCCGTGCTGGAGCATATTCCGGCGAACACCAAGTTCGACAAGGAAGCGCGCGAGCAGTTGCTCGACATCTTCCGGGACGCTGCCGATTATTGGAGCGACCGGAAAATTCCATTCAGGTGCTTCTATTCTTTTCTGTAGCCCGTTCTGCACAAACCAGCCAAGCAGAACGGGCGAATGAGGCTAACGCCGAAGGCGTGAAGAGCGAGACGGTGGCCACAGGCATCGACTTGGGCGAAGAGGGCGGCGAGAAAATGCCGACCGACAAACTGCTTGACGTGTCGCCCCTGGCACTGCGCATGAGCAGTCCCTTCAACGCCGGGTACTGGCTCGCGGCAGCGTAGAGAGGTACCCCCCCTGAGGCGCTAC
This sequence comes from Curvibacter sp. PD_MW3, assembly GCA_002633085.1. Lineage (GTDB taxonomy): Bacteria > Pseudomonadota > Gammaproteobacteria > Burkholderiales > Burkholderiaceae_C > Hylemonella. Next base: position 163,607 of record NSIV01000003.1, on the reverse strand, counting down.
GCGCCTTCCCCCCGCACATCCTTCGGTGGCGGGGGACGCACCCAGCGGCCTGGCAAAGCCAGTTCCGCGGGTGCCTCCGATTTAGGCCACTGCCAGCGCAGTGGCTTTTTTCATGCCGGAATGTTTTGCGCCAGGGCCACGTATTCGGCCACAGGCACTTCCTCAGCCCGGCGTTGCAGGTCGAAGTTGCCTGCCAGGCCTTTTTCTTCCAGCCAGCGGCCCAGGGTATGGCGCAACAGCTTGCGCCGCTGGCTGAATGCCACCTGTACGATCTCGCTCAAGCGCTTCACGTCCACCAGCGCCGGATCTGCGTGCGGGACCATGCGCACCACGGCACTGTCCACGCGCGGCGGCGGATCGAAACTCTCAGGTGGCACGAACAGCACGTTCTCCATGGCGTAGCGCCATTGCAGCATCACACTGAGCCGGCCATAGTCGGATGTTGCCGGCTGCGCCACCATGCGGTCGATCACTTCCTTTTGCAACATGAAGTGCTGGTCTTCTACCGCTGCCACGTGCTCAAGCAGATGAAACAGGATGGGCGTGGAAATGTTGTAGGGCAGATTGCCGACCACGCGCAGTTTTGCCGTGCTGTGCGCCTGCGCCAGCTGCGTGAAATCAACACGCAGCACATCAGATTCGACCACTTCCAGCTGTGCATGGGCACGCAGGCGCGCCGCCAGATCGCGATCCAGTTCGATCACGATCAAGCGCCCCAGCCGCTCGACCAGCGGCTGCGTCAATGCCGCCAAGCCAGGACCAATCTCGACCATCACCTGGCCAGGACGCGGATCGATGGCGCGCACGATGCCGTCAATGATGGCGTCGTCGGCCAGAAAGTGCTGCCCGAAGCGTTTGCGGGGAATATGTTTCATTGCAACGAGGACACGACCGGGCCGAGCGCGAAGACCATGCTCATTGGGGCGGCTCACGCATTTCGACATAGGCACGCGCACGGATGTCCCGGACCCAGTTCGTGTAAGCCTCATCGAGCTTCTTCTCGCGCAGCATGTTGCGCACCATCTCGCGTTGCTCGCGCTCACTCAGCGTCGTGTTGCGTCGCTCCATCAACTGGATCAGATGCACGCCGAAACGGGAAATCAGCGGCTCACCGATCTGGCCAGGAGCCAGCCGGTTCATGACCGCTTCGAACTCGGGAACGAACTGGCCCGGGTAGGCCCAGCCCAGGTCGCCACCCTGTTCGGCACTGCCATCCTGGGAATTTTCGCGTGCCAGCGTGGCGAAATCGGTCTGGCCAGTCTGGATGCGCCGACGGAAATCATTGAGCTTGTCGCGCGCAGCCGCCTCGCTCAACTGCGCGCTCGGGCGCAACAGGATATGACGGGCCCGGCTTTGGGTGATCACCACCGGCGGCAGACCGGCATTGCGTTTCTCCACCAGTTTGAGAACGTGAAAACCGGCACCGGAACGCACCAGCCCCGAAATACCACCCACCGCCAACGACCTGGTTGCATCCAGAAACAGCGGGGGATAGCGGTCGGCCGGCCGCAAGCCAAGCTGGCCGCCATTGGTGCGATCGGCCGCATCGGAGAGTTCACGCGCCAGCGTCGCGAAGTCCTCGCCGGCACGGGCACGTTCCAGCGCGCGCTGGGCCTTGGCCTGCAGGGCAGCCACCTGGGTCTCGCTAGCTTGGTCGGGCACCGCCACCAGCAACTGCGCGATATTGATCAGCTGATTGGCTGGCGCATTGCTGTTGGCCAACTGCTCTTGCAGATACTGCTCAACCTCCAGATCGCTGACGCGCACCCGGGGCTCGACCTCACGCTCACGCAAACGCGTGAGCAGAAGCTGGTTGCGCAACTGGTCGCGAAATTGCTGGGGATTGATGCCGTCCTGGGCAATACGACGGTGCAGCTCATCCACGCTCAACTGATTTTGCAATGCAACACTCTGCTCGGCCTGATCAACCGAAGGCTCATCGACCTTGATGCCCGACTCTCGCGCCAGCTGCAGCTGCGCTTTCTCGTTGATCAGGCGTTCCAGCACTTGGCGCGTGAGTTCCCGTGCATCGGGTAGAGCCTGACGTTGCTGTGCATACTGCTGCTGCACGCGCTGGACCTCGACCGCCACATCATGGTTGGTAATGGGTTCAGAATTGACGATCGTGACAATGAAGTCGCCTTGACGGATGGCGCCCTGAGCAGCGGCAGGCACAGCACCAACCGTCGACGCCGGTCGCGCGGCTGGCCTCAACGCCTGCGCCTGAACCGGCAAGACGGCGAATATCAACAGACAGGCCGCGCTCAGGGCCGAGACTCGAAAAATCATGATGGTTCAATCGTAATTGCTGAAACGGCTGGGTGAGCCGATCTGTTCACGCAGATTCTGGTAACGAGGAATATTTCTGACCAGCGTAGACATGGGATCGATGCCGACCCGGGAAAAACCCACAAACTCGAGCTGGAACATGATGCGTTCGTTGGTGGACACCAAACCGGTCGACAAGCGCTCCAGCACGATGCGGCCCAGCCAGCAGCCGCCATCGTACTCAAAGCCAACGATGGTGTCGACCAACTTGCTGTCTTTCAAGCTGTAGTTCAATCTGCCAACGCTGTACCAGCGACCAGGCCCTTGACCCTTACCTTTGCCAAGATCCTGGCCTGTGTCACCCCAAAGATTGTTGAGTGGCCATTGCCAGCCGACATCGACCAGTTCGCTGACATCGCGCTGAAAGCGGTAGGCCATATTGAGCACCCGGTAGTTGCCGGGATGGTAGCGCGCACCAACCGTCGAGCGAACCGATTTCTCGGTGGTCGGGTTGTACTGCACAACGGAATCGAAGGCCCAGCGGTTATCCCAATTGAAGCCAGCACCTAACAAAATATCGCTTAAGCGCTCCTTGGCTGGCATACCGCCAGGCAAGGTAACGATTTGATCCGCAAAGCGATAGCGTTGCGCGATGCTGAAGCGTGCCGTTTCAGCACCCGTCTCCGGGTCCAGAAGACGCGTGGTGACACCCGCGGTGAGCAGGTTGTTGTCAGAAATACGATCGTTGCCAACGAAAGTATTCTCGGTATAAATGCTGGCAAAGTTGAAGTCGTTGGCACCCGAATCGTAATTGGGTAGATAACTCTGATCAACATAAGGCGTGTTCACATAGAACAGGCGCGGCTCGAGGGTCTGGCGAAAAGCGCGCCCGAGGTAGCTGGCATCGCGCTCGAACACCAAGCCGCTGTCAAGGCTGAACGTTGGCACCGTGCGTGTCGCGGTAGTTGCACCCGACGCCAACACCGTATCGAATTGATAGGCGGTCGAATGCAGTTGCAGCTTGGGTGTGATAAACCCAGCCGCACTGAGCCAGGGCCGGCTGATCTGGCCCAGCAACACGCTACGCTGGCTGTTGGGTTGCCCGGTGAGTCGCCGGTCGGCCTCGAAAGCGGTGTAGTCGCCATCCAGCGAGACCTCGAAACCGCCCGCATCCAGTTGCGCGTAACGGGCCGCGATTTGCGGCAACCGGTCATACGGCGGCACGATCGGCGACTCCGGGTCCTGCAAGGTCTGCCATTTGAGGGTGCGCAGGGAAGCCGAGTAAAACCCCCGTGCCCAACTGACCGTGGCATCGTTGGCCAGCAAGCGCTGTGTTAGGGACGTTGCGGCACGCGGAAAGTCGCGCCAGTAGTTGTCGTCACTGACGCGGTTCAGATTCAGGTTGATGCCGAGGTTGCCAAGCCAAGGTGATCCGGTTTCAAGCGCGCCCGAGTGCGTGTAAGAGTATCCCCAACGGTCACTGTCGCGCAGTTTATCGCCCGGCAGGTAATCCAGACGCAAACGCCCGTTGTAGAGCGGCTCGAGATAACGGAATTCACCCCCCATGTTGATGCCACGCTTCAGCATGACTGTAGGGTAGAGCGTGGCGTCACGGTTCGGCGCGATGTTCCAGTAATAGGGCACCGTGAGCTCCGTGCCGCTGGTGCTGTCCACCCCATATACGGGCGCCAAGAAGCCGGATTTTCGCTTCTCACTCAGGGAAAAACTGACCGACGGCATGGACAGGAATGTGACGCCTTTGAAACTCAGTTTCGCATCTTCGGCCTCGCCGACCTCTTCCTCGTTGTCGATGCGCAGCGTCGCCGCCCGCATCAGCCAGTCCGGCATCCAACTCGGCCCGGGCTTGCGCTGACAGGTCGTGAAAGTCGCATTCCGGATCACAGCGCGGTTCTCATCCAGAAAATCGGCGCGCTCGGCCTGACCGTGTCCGCCATTGCCGAGGAATTCGTAGTCCGGTTGGGTGAAAAACCCCTCGAAGGCGTCGACCTTGAGTTCCATCTGCGGGCCCTCGAACACGCTACCCCCCCGGTTGATGCGCACGTTACCGCGGACCTTGGCCAGATCGTCGGGTTGGTAATACTCCAGCCGGTCGGCCCGGATCACGGTGTCGCCGCGCCGCAACTCAACACGGCCTTCGGCAGTCATGTCCAGGTCTGGACGGCCGCTCAGGAGGTCACTGAAGAGGAAGGTCGGCAAACTGCGGCGCTGCGCCGCCGGGATCTGCTCCTGTAGCTGAGGGCTGCTGCGTAACTGAACCGACTCGTTCTGGGCAGGCATCGCCTCCTGTGCCCGCACCAGACCGGCCTGCAGCAAAGCCGCCACCAGCAAGGCCAATGGCGGCAACATGGCATGGGGACCGGAGGCGAAGCAGGACGCCCTGAGGTTCAAATCACGCATCGGTAAACGCATCGGTGCATCGGGCGCATCGGGTATTCGGCAAATCGAAAGAATCGGACTTTGGCATGGACGGGCTTTGTAGAATGGATTATCCATGACCCCAACCGAAGCGCGCCCTGGCGCCACCCCCATGTCTGAAACCGCCATAACCTGGACGTCCTCCGAACGCGAGACCGCCTTCCACCAGTGGCTTGACGCCCAGGCAGCACCCCAGCAACTCCAGACGGCCACGCTGCGACCGGCATCGGCCGACGCCAGTTTCCGGCGCTATTTCCGCATCGATGCCGCCCAGGGCAGCCGCATCATCATGGATGCGCCGCCCGAGAAGGAAAATTGCCGCCCGTTCGTGCAAGTCGCCGGCCTGATGCAGGAGGCCGGCTTGAACGTGCCGCAGATCCTGGCCTGGGACGAAACACAAGGCTTCATGTTGTTGTCCGACCTGGGTGGCCAGACCATGATGCAGGTGATTGATCGGGACCATACCGCCGCCAATCTGCCCCTGTACCTGCAAGCGGTTGACGCCCTGGTCGCTTGGCAAAAAGCGTCCCGTCCCGACGTGCTGCCGCCTTATGACGAGGCCCTGCTGCGGCGCGAACTCGAGCTTTTCCCAGACTGGTATCTGGCCCGCCACCGCGGCGTGGCCGTGGAAGGCAAAGTACGCGAGACACTGGACCGGATGTTCGCGCTCATCATCGAACGCAACCTGGCCTGGCCCAGTGTCTACGTGCACCGCGACTTCATGCCCCGCAACCTGATGGTCCCGGGCGACGCGGGCGAAACACGCTTAGGCGTGTTGGACTTCCAAGATGCGGTCTACGGCCCCATCACCTACGACATCGCCAGCCTGATGCGCGACGCCTTCCTGAGCTGGGACGAGGAATTCGTGCTCGACGTCACCATCCGCTACTGGCAAAAAGCCCGCGCCGCCGGCCTGCCGGTCGGCGACGACTTCGGCGAGTTCTACCGCGGCGTCGAGTGGATGGGCCTGCAACGCCACCTCAAGGTGGCCGGCATCTTTGCCCGCCTCACCTTGCGCGACGGCAAACCGCAGTACCTGGCCGATGCACCACGCTTCATCCAGTACATCCGTGCCACCTGTTCGCGTTACATCGAACTCAAGCCCCTGCTGCGGCTGGTGGACGAGGTCGAGGGCATCACCGAGGCCAGCGGCTACGCTTTTGGCCGGGTTTAAATAAAAACAGCATCAAGCCCTTGTCACATCTGCGCCAACAGCTCCTGAATTCATAGCATATGTCTCGCTTCCACTGCCCCATGCCGCTGATCAGCGGCGCGCTGCTCGACCTGCCCGCAGGTGCGGCGCGCCATGTGCAGGTGCTGCGCCTGCAGCCGGGCATCACCATCACGCTCTTCAATGGCGAGGGTGGTGAGTTCGAAGCCACCATCACACGCATGGGCCGCAGCGATGTGCAGGTACAGGTCGGCGCCCACACGCCCGTGGAACGTGAGACGGCGCGTGAAGTGCACCTGGCGCTCGGCGTACCGGCCAACGAGCGCATGGACTGGCTGGTGGAGAAAGCCACCGAACTCGGCGTCGCCAGCATCCAGCCACTGCTGGCCGAACGCAGCGTGCTCAAACTCAAAGGTGAGCGCGCCGAAAAGAAACGCGCGCACTGGCAGGGCATTGCCATTGCGGCCTGCGAGCAGTGCGGCCGCAACCGCGTGCCCGAAGTGCGCGAGAGTCTGGTCTTGTCGGACTGGGTCCGGACGCTGGGTCCCGGCGCCCGGTTCTTGCTGTCGCTGCAAGCCGGCACCCAGCCTCTGCAGCAAGCGCTGGCCGGCGGCGGCCAGGGGTCGGTGATCTTTCTCTCCGGCCCCGAAGGCGGCCTCACCAGTGCCGAAGAAGCCGCCGCCCTGGCGTGTGGCTTTGTGCCCGTGACGCTGGGCTCGCGCACGCTGCGCGCCGAGACCGCACCGCTGGCGGCGCTGGCGACGCTTACACTGGGCGCATGAACCGTCCTCTGCTGCTGCTGGCCATCTGCCAGGGCCTGTTTCTCACCAACAACGTCGTCTTCATCGCCATCAACGGCCTGGTGGGCCTGAGCCTGGCGCCACTGGGCTGGATGGCTACGTTGCCGGTGATGGGTTATGTGGTCGGCGGCGCCCTGAGCACCGGCCTGGTGGCGCGCTCGCAGGCACGCTATGGGCGGCAGGCCTCGTTCCAGATCGGTCTGGTGGTCGCACTGTTGTCGGCGCTGCTGTGCGCCTGGGCGGCCTGGCATCACAATTTCTGGCTGCTGGTCGTGGCCACCGTGGTGGCTGGCTACTACAGCGCCAACGGCCAGCTCTACCGTTTTGCCGCCGCCGAACTGGCCGCCCCGGCCTACCGCGAAAAAGCCGTCTCGCTGGTACTGGCCGGCGGTTTGATCGGCGCCATCATCGGGCCGAACCTGGCCAAGTACACCCGAAACCTGCTGGCCACCCCCTTTGCCGGCGCCTATCTGGCGCTGGCGGTCGTGGCCGTGCTAGCCATGGGACTGATGGCCTTTGTCCGCTTTCCGGCCGTGTCAGCTGCGCAAAAAAGCAGCGCCGGCGGACGCCCCATGCGGGAGATCGTGCGCCAGCCGCTGTTTTTTGTTGCCGCCGTCGGCGCGGCGCTGGGTTATGGCGTGATGAACCTGCTGATGGCCGCGACGCCACTGGCGATGCAGGTCTGCGGCTTTCCCTTTGACGATGCGGCACTGGTGCTGCAGTGGCACGTGATCGGCATGTTCGCGCCGGGGTTTTTCACCGGTCACCTGATCAAGCGCTTCGGCACCTTGACCATCATGGGCGTTGGCGTGCTGCTGAACGCGCTGTGTATTGCCATTGCGCTCACCGGCGTCGATCTGCACCAGTTCCTGATCGCGCTGTTTTTGCTCGGTGTTGGCTGGAATTTTCTCTTCACCGGCAGCACCACACTGGCACTGCAGGCCTACCGCCCGGAAGAAAAAGACCGCGCTCAGGCCGCCATCAACTTCAGCGTGTTCGCGGTCATGGCCGTCACCTCCTTCGCCTCCGGCGCACTGGTCACCACGCAGGGCTGGCAGCTGCTGAACCTCGGCTCCTTGGTGCCGGTGGTACTCACCGGCGTCGCGCTGCTGTGGCTGGCGTTGCGGCGACGGGCAGCGCGAGCTTGAGCGGATCCCGGCTCAAAAACGGGCATCCAACCAGCGCTTGAGCTGGTCGAACACAGGCTCACGCTCCAGTTCGTTGAAGATCTCGTGATAGGCCCCCTCGAAGCAATGTGCGGTCACCATCCCGGCGGGGGCCGCTGCGGCAAAGTCGCGGCTTCCGGCCGGGCTGACCAGATGATCGTCCCCGGCATACAGCAGCAGCGTCGGCACGCGCCATTGCGTGGCCAGCGCGCGGGTGGCAGCACCCGCCTTGACGATGAAATGCGCCAACCGGCCTGAAATGCGGTCGTGGATCAAAGGGTCCTGCTGGTAGGCGCGCACCACCGCCGCGTCGTGTGAAATCAGTCGAGGATCAAGGCCATTGCGCACGCACAGGTCGGGCGCCAGGCGCGGCAACACCGCGAGCAATAGCTTTTGCCAGAAGCCCAGACCCGGATCGAGCGCCGGCGAAGACAGCACCAGGCCCTCGACCGATCCCGGCTGGAGGGACACAAAACGCGCCGCCACCAGCCCACCCAGACTGTGGCCGAACAGGATCAGCGGCGTGGCAGGGTCCATGCGCGCACGGGTGCTGTCGAGCACATCAGCCAGATCGTCGAGGAATCGCTGCTCATGCGGCAGGCCGCCACGCACGCCGCTGGATTCGCCATGGCCGTACTGGTCGTAGCCCCGCACCGCAAAACCCCAGTCGTTGAGACGCCGCGCCACGTGGTCATAACGCCCGGCGTGCTCAGCCAGGCCATGCACCAGCAGCACGACGCCGCGCAGCTGACGGCCGTAGGCCAGCGGCCAGTCCTGGATGGCAATGTTCTCGCCGTCGCTGGCCACGAAGGTGGAGAGAGTGGATTCCGTCAAGCTTTCGCGCCTCAAGGCATCTGCGCAATCACCTGCGCCACCGCCGCCGTCAGCTTGCGGGCGTAGGGGACATGCAGAAACTCATTCGGGCCATGGGCATTGCTCTTGGGGCCGAGCACGCCACAGACCATCATTTGCGCCTTGGGGAAACCCTTGGACAGCATGTTCATCAGCGGAATGGTGCCACCCTGTCCGATATAGCCGCAGGAGGCACCGAAGTAGTTGCGTGATGCCGCAGCCAGGGCCTGTTCGAACCACGGTGTTGTTTCCGGGGCATTCCAGCCGGTGGCCGAACTCAGGCCCTCGAAGGTCACCCGCGCCTGGTAGGGCGCATTGTCTTCCAGCACGGCCTTGAGTTCCTGCACGGCTTGTGCGGCATCGACCAGCGGCGGCAAACGCAAGGACAGCTTGAACGCGGTGTAAGGCCGCAGCACGTTGCCGGCATTCTGCAGATCGGGCAGGCCTTCCGCGCCGGTCACGCTCAGTGTCGGCGCCCAGGTACGCGCCAGCAGGGCCTGCAACGGATCAGTGGTCATGGGCAGGGCCACGCGTGTGTCGCCCTCGCAGTCGTAGTGCACCCAGGGGAAACGCCGGTACAGTTCCTCGCCAAGGATGGCCGCCGTGGCCTGCGCCTGGGCCAGCCGCTCAGCCGGCACCTCGCAGTGAAAGCTCTGCGGCAGCAGGCGGCCAGACGCGCTGTCTTCCAGCCGGTCCAGCACCTGACGCATGATGCGAAAGCTCGACGGCACCACGCCACTGGCATCGCCCGAATGCACGCCTTCACTCAGGATCTCCACTTTCAGCACGCCACTGGCCATGCCGCGCAGGCTGGTGGTCAGCCACAACTGGTCGTAGTTGCCGGCGCCCGAGTCGAGGCAGATGACCAGCCCGACATCGCCCAGCCGGTTGTTGCCCGGTGCACGCAAGGCATCGATATAAGGCAGCAGGTCGTAGGAGCCGCTTTCCTCGCAGGTTTCGATCAGACCGACGATGCGCGGGTGCGCCACCTTCTGACTTTTCAACGCCGCAATGGCGGCAATGCTGGCATAGACGGCATAGCCGTCATCAGCGCCACCGCGGCCGTAGAGCTTGCCGTCCTCGTATTGGGGTGTCCAGGGTCCGAGATCGTTGCGCCAGCCACTGAACTCGGGCTGTTTGTCGAGATGGCCGTACATCAGCACGGTTTGCGCCGACACAGCACCCCCCGCTTCACCCTGGCTGGCCGGTACTTCAAAGAACAGCACCGGCGTGCGCCCGGCCAACCGGATCACTTCCAGCCGCAGGCCTTCGATCTTTTGCGCCTCGACCCAGGCCGCAGCGTTGCGCACCACGGTATCGATGTAACCATGCTCGGCCCATAACGGATCGAACATCGGCGACTTGGCCGGGATGGTGATGTAGTCGCTCAGCTGGCGGACGATGTCGCCATCCCAGGCCTGACTGACTTCATCCAGGACACGCGTGCTGTCCAGCACGGATTGCGCAATACGGTCATTCATGCCGACTTTCCTCAGGAAGCGCGGAACACCTCCACCGCCCCGACCAGGCGCTGCGCCTGATCCTTCAGGCTTTCCGCTGCAGCTGCAGATTGTTCCACCAAAGCCGCATTTTGCTGCGTCATCTGATCCAGCACGTTGATCGCGCTGTTGACCTCGCCAATCCCGCTGCTCTGCTCGCTGGAGGCCGCCGTGATCTCGCCAATGATGTCGCTCACGCGCCGCACCGAGCCAACGATCTCGTCCATCGTGCTGCCGGCGTCCTGCACCAGGCGCGAGCCCGACGCCACCTTCTCCACCGAGGCGCTGATCAGGCCCTTGATTTCCTTGGCGGCTTCCGCGCTGCGGCCCGCGAGCGAGCGCACTTCGCTGGCCACAACGGCAAAACCGCGGCCTTGCTCGCCGGCACGGGCGGCTTCCACCGCAGCATTGAGCGCCAGGATGTTGGTCTGGAAGGCGATGCCATCAATGACGCCAATGATGTCGCTGATTTTCTTCGAGCTGTGGTTGATCTCATCCATGGTGGTGACGACCTGGCCCACCACTTCGCCACCGCGGGCGGCCACTTCGGCCGCGGTCGCTGCCAGCTGGTTGGCCTGGCGTGCCGCATCGGCCGATTGCCGCACATTGCTGGTGAGTTCTTCCATGCTGGAGGCGGTGCGCTGCAGGTTGCTGGCGGTCTGCTCGGTGCGCTGGCTCAGGTCCTGGTTGCCGGTGGCAATTTCGCTGCAAGCGGTCTCGATGTTGTTGGTCGAGGCACGTACCGCCGAGACGGCGGAGTCCATCCGGGCCAGCGCGGCCTTGAGCGACAGTGCGGCCGGGGCGGTGACTTCGATCTGGGCCACATTGAGCGAAATGCCATCGGGCCGGTCGACACCGGCAACCAGTTCGCCCAGCTCCACGCCTTCACGCGCGGTGCGTCCCATGAAGACTGCCAGCACCACTTCCAACGAGGTCTGGATCACCACATAAACGGCATGCAGCACGATGATGGCAAAGTCCGGCTGGGTCAGGCAGTAAAAGCCGAAACCGGCGGCCTGCAGGCGGTCAAAAGCAATGTGGTGCACGGCGAACAGGACCGCGCCAAACACAATCGGCCGCCAGTCAAGGTAAACCAGCAACAACGCCAGCGACACAAAAACCCCGAAGTGGAATTCGAGCATGCCGCGCGCCAACTGGATGTGCAGCTCGACCAGGGACGTCAGCACGAATGTCAGGATCAAACGCGACGCGAGACTGCCACGCAGCGTGGCATAAGCAAAACCAGCCAGCGCCACCAACACCGCGGTCGCCGTCAAGGCCAGCCCGGAATCGACAAACTGGAAACCAAGCACCACGGCCGCCACGGCACTCAAGCCGATGGCCACCAGAATGGCCTTGTCTCCAAGTAGTGCCGGCTGACTCGCCTGCTTGACGGGTGTTCGGGCAAACTCTGTTGTGATAGCGCGTGTTGTCATGGCGACTCCTGTTGGACTGCTCCGTCTTGCTCGCTGGGGATGTTGAAGCGCTATCGCACCGACGGGATGCAAACGGCCACCGATCAACGAGCAGGTCTGTCCGATCTGACGCAATTCGTTGTCTGTCGCAAATGTATCATTTTTAACAAATACCCGTCAATTTGTACGATTTTGCTGATTCTGCTTGGTGAACATCCGGCTCCTCTTTCAACTCTAGCCATCGGCTTGCGGGGAGCAAAGGACAGATACTCGAACCATGCACCTGAATTTCCTTGCCTTTTTTAAGCCGTCATCCGCTTCTGCCACTGATTCAACGGCCTATCGCAAAGTGGCCCTGGCCGCCTGCTTTGGCACCTTCATCGAGTGGTACGACTTCCTGACCTTCGCAACACTGGCCGTCCATTTCGCCGTTCTGTTCTTCCCGGCCGATGATCCGGTCGCAGGACTGCTCTACAGCCTGGCCACCTTCGGCATGGGCATGGTGGTACGCCCGCTGGGGGCGGCGCTATTCGGCTCCTTCGGCGACCGCTATGGGCGCAGAAAAGTGTTCATCGCCACCATCGGCATCATGGGCGGCGCGACCTTTCTGGTGGGTTTGCTGCCCACCCATGCGCAATGGGGCTGGGCGGCCACCGGCATGCTGCTGGCCTTGCGACTGGTTCAGGGCCTGGCTATGGGTGGCGAGATCGGCGGCGCCAACGTCTACCTGGCCGAACACGCCCCGACCGAGCGCCGCGGCGCCCTGACCAGCGTGCTGCAGTGGATGGGCGGGCTGGGCATCCTGGCCTCCACCTTGCAGCTCGTGCTGCTGCAAACCTGGCTGAGCGAGGCCGATTTCAAAGCCTGGGGCTGGCGCATTCCCTTCCTGCTCTCGGCCCTGCTGTTGCTAGCCAGCATGAAGGCCCGGCTGGCCCTGCATGAGTCCCCGGTATTCACCGAACTAAGCCGCCAGAACAACACGGCCAAGACACCGCTGCTCGATTGCCTGCGCGACCGACAGACCCTGGGGCGCATGGCCTTGCTGTTCTTCTGCATCTCGGCCGGCGGCGGTCTGCTGTTTTTCTGCTCCCAGGTTTATGCCTCGATCTATCTCAAAACCGTGGTGAAGATGGACTCGGTGCAGGTCGGCTGGGTCACCTTGGCCGCCACCTTGTGTCTCTTTCCCCTCACCTATGTGTGCGGGGCGCTGTCGGACCGCCTGGGACGCCGGCCCGTGGTGCTGACCGGGCTGTTGCTGGGCGCCGCCTCGATCCAGCCGGTCTACGCCGGACTGCAGCAGTTGGCCCAGCAGCCAGTGCTGGTCTTTGGCCTGTTGCTGATCCCGGTGCTGGCGGTGGCCCTGGTGACAGGGCCGCAGACCGCCTTGCTGTCCGAGCTATTCCCGGCCCGTACGCGCTACACCGCCGTCGGACTGCCTCACAACCTGGCCGCCGGCTGGATCGGTGGGCTCTCGCCCTACATGGTGACGCTGATCGCAGAAAAATCCGGCAGCGCCCTGATGGGCCTGGGCTACCCGACCGCGCTGCTGCTCGTCGCCCTGGTGGTCGGCTACTTCTTCCTGCCGGAAACCCGCGGCGCCGATCTCAACACCTGAGCGTCGCGCACCACCCACAGCCGATAAAGCGCGAACTGCAAAACCAGGGCACCCGCGGAACTGGCTTGGCCAGGCCGCTGGGTGCGCCCCCCTTGAGGGGGGAGCGGCACGGCCGCTCGGGGGGTGCTTCGCTTTATCGCGAGAACTTGAGCACGGCCGTGCTGGCCAGCAGGTTGGGTGCGAAGCGCACAGCATGGCCGTTGTGGATGCCGAAGCTGTCCAGGATCTTCAAGCCGTTGCGTTGCGCCAGCATTTCCAGGTCGGCTTGGGTGCCGACGCGGATGTTGGGCGTGTCGTACCACTGGTAAGGCAGGCGGCGCGTCACCGGCATGCGGCCGCGCAGCACACTCAGGCGATTCGGCCAGTGGGCAAAGTTGGGGAAGGCCACGATGCCGGTACGGCCCACACGGGCCGTTTCGCGCAGCACCACTTCGGCATTGCGCAGGTGCTGCAGCGTGTCGATCTGCAGCACCACGTCGAAACTCTGGTCGCCGAACATCGACAGCCCCTCGTCGAGGTTGAGCTGGATCACGTTGACGCCGCGCCGCACGCAGGCCAGCACATTGGCGTCATCAATCTCGATCCCGTAGCCGCTGCAGCCGCGCTTGGTCTGCAGATGCGCCAGCAAGGCGCCGTCGCCGCAACCGAGGTCGAGCACGCGCGCGCCTTGCGGCACGAGGCGGGCAATTGCTTCCAGGGTGCTGTGGTCGCTCATGCTGAGAACTCCTTCGAAATGCTATCGAAATAGGAGCTGACTACGCCCATATAACGGGGGTCATCCAGCAAAAAGGCATCATGCCCGTGCGGTGCGTCGATCTCGGCGTAGCTGACATCGCGCCGGTTGTCGAGCAGGGCCTTGACGATCTCGCGGCTGCGCTTTGGCGAAAAGCGCCAGTCGGTGCTGAAACTCACCAGCAGAAATTTACACTGCGCCACCGCCAGCGCCCGGCTCAGGTCCCCGCCAAAGGTGCGGGCCGGGTCGAAATAATCCAGCGCGCGGGTGATCAGCAGGTAGGTGTTGGCGTCGAAGTATTCGCTGAACTTGTCGCCCTGGTAACGCAGGTAACTCTCGATCTGGAACTCGATGTCCTGCGTGGTGTACTGATAACCCTCGCGCACCGCGCCGCCGACGGCGCTCCGGAGTTCGCGTCCGAACTTCTCGTTCATGACGTCATCGCTGAGGTAGGTGATGTGGCCGATCATGCGCGCGATGCGCAGGCCGCGCTTCGGAATGACACCGTGTTCGTAGAAATGACCGCCGTGGAAATCCGGGTCGGTCACGATGGCGCGGCGCGCCACCTCGTTGAAGGCAATGTTCTCGGCATTCAGGTTGGGCGCGCTGGCCACCACCACAGCATGGCGCACACGCTGCGGGTACTGCAGCGTCCACGACAGCGCCTGCATTCCGCCCAGGCTACCACCCATGACGGCGGCCAGGGTCTGGATGCCCAGACCGTCGAGCAGACGCGCCTGGGCGTTGACCCAGTCTTCCACCGTGACCACCGGGAAGTCGGCACCGTACACGCGGCCGGTATCCGGGTTCACATGCATCGGGCCGGTGGAGCCGAAGCAGGAGCCAAGGTTGTTGACGCCGATGACAAAAAACTTGTTGGTATCGACCGGCTTGCCCGGGCCGATCATGTTGTCCCACCAGCCTTCGCTCTTGTCCTGGCCCTCGTAGACGCCGGCCACGTGGTGCGATGCATTGAGCGCGTGGCAGATCAGCACCGCGTTGGACTTGTCGGCGTTGAGCGTGCCGTAGGTTTCGTAGGCCAGCGTATAGCCGCGAATGCTCGCGCCGCTCTGCAAGGGCAGGGCCGCATCAAACTGCATCGACTGGGGCTTGGCAATCAACATCGCTCAGTGTTTCAAAAAACAAAACCCGGCATAGCTTCAGCTCGGCCGGGTCTCAAATGAACGAAACACTTGCCTCTTTAGCTGAACTTCGGAACTCCAGGGTTCCGGCGCCCGCAATCGGGTTCAAATCGGCGCTGGAGTTAGTATAAGTCCAAGTCTGGACAATCAGGAGTGCCCATGGCCGACACCAATGAACTGTATGGCTCCGATGCCTATGCCCCAAGCGAGATCGCTCAACGCATCGAGTCCATCGGCGTCAACAAAGCACGCCTACGCACGCTGCCGTTGCTGATGCTGGGCATGCTGGCCGGTGCCTTCATCGGCCTGGGCGCCATGCTGTTCGTGCTCGTGAAGTCGGACGCGACGCTGGGTTTCGCCGCCAGCGCCATCGCTGGTGGGCTGGTGTTCTCGCTCGGCCTCTTGCTGGTGGTGGTGGCAGGGGCAGAACTGTTCACCGGCAACAATCTGCTGGCCATGGCCTGGGCCGACGGCCGCATCAGCAGCTTCGACGTGCTGCGCAACTGGGTGCTGGTCTGTGTGGCCAATTTCGTCGGTGCCGCCGGGCTGGCGGTGCTGGTGTTCGCCAGCGGCCACACCGACTTGAATGGTGGCGCCATCGGCCAGCAGGTGGTGAAGATTGCACTGGCCAAGCAGGATCTGTCGCCGATGCAGGCCTTCTTTCGCGGCGTGCTGTGCAATGTGCTGGTGTGCATGGCGGTGTGGATGGCCATGGCCGGGCGCAGCGTGGTGGACAAGGCGGTGGCCGTGGTACCGCCCATCATGGCTTTTGTAGCGGCCGGCTTTGAGCACAGCATTGCCAACATGTATTTCATGCCGCTGGCCATGCTGTTGCAGCAGTTCGGCCCGGCCAGCCTGGCGGCCACCGTGCCGGTGACCTGGAGCGGCATGCTGGGCAATCTGCTGCCGGTGATCGCCGGCAACCTGGTCGGAGGCAGCGTGCTGGTGGGGCTGACCTATTACGTCATCTACGGCCGCAAGGCCAAACAAGACCCCGCGTAACTGTTAGCCCCAGCCCAGCAGGGTGAGGCCGCCCAGCACGGCGAAGATGCCGGCGCTGACCAGATGCACCAGCCGGATCGGTACCCGGCGCGTCATGCGCTCGCCGAGCCAGACTACCGGCGCATTGGCCAGCATCATCCCCAGCGTGGTACCGGCCACCACCCAGGCATACGCCTGGTACTGCGCGGCCAGCATGACGGTGGCAATCTGCGTCTTGTCGCCCATTTCGGCCAGGAAAAAAGCCACCAGTGTGGTACCGAACACGCCCAGACGCGGTGGCTGGCCGGTTTCGCCCTCATCTTCAATCTTGTCCGGAATCAGCATCCAGACGGCCATGGCAATGAACGAGGCGCCCAGCACCCACCGCAGCACATCGGGCCCCAGCAGGGTGGTCACCCAGGTGCCGACTGCTCCGGCCAGTGCATGGTTAGCCAGGGTGGCCACCAGAATCCCCCAGACGATCGGCCAGGGTTTGCGGAACCGGACCGCCAAAATAAGGGCCAGCAACTGGGTCTTGTCACCCATTTCGGCCAAAGTGACGATACCGGTTGAGACGAGAAATGCTTCCATCTCTCGATGGTAGCGGTTTCGATACGGCAACCCACCGCACGTTCTGGTGCATGGACCGCACAGACGTGGCGCACAATTGGCTCGATTTTTGCTTTATCTTGGTGCAATTCGGCAAACGCCGTTTTTTTGCACCAAAAACAAGCATTTCATTACGCGAGGTTCTCATGGAAGCACTCAAACAGGGCGCGGATGTCCTGTTCATCCTGCTTGGCGCCATCATGGTTCTGGCCATGCACGCTGGTTTTGCATTTCTGGAGCTCGGCACCGTCCGGCGCAAAAACCAGGTCAATGCACTGGTCAAGATCCTGGTGGACTTTTCCGTGTCCACGGTCGTCTATTTCCTGTGCGGCTATGCGGTTGCGTATGGCACCAGTTTTTTCATTGGTGCCGAACAGTTGGTGGCCAAGAGCGGCTATGACCTGGTCAAATTCTTCTTTCTGCTGACCTTCGCTGCCGCCATTCCCGCCATCATTTCCGGTGGCATTGCCGAGCGCGCCAAGTTCTGGCCGCAGTTGATCGCGACGGCCGCCATCGTCGGTTTTGTCTATCCCTTCTTCGAAGGCATCGCCTGGAATCAGCACTTTGGCGTTCAAGCCTGGATCAAGGCCCTCACCGGCGAAGAGTTCCACGACTTTGCCGGCAGCGTGGTGGTGCATGCCGTGGGCGGCTGGATCGCCTTGCCGGCCGTGCTGCTGCTGGGTGCACGCAGCAATCGCTACCGCAAGGATGGCGCCATGTCGGCCCATCCGCCCTCCAGCATCCCTTTTCTGGCACTGGGCGCCTGGATCCTGGTGGTCGGCTGGTTCGGCTTCAACGTCATGAGCGCGCAAACACTGGACAAGATCACCGGCCTGGTGGCCGTGAACTCGCTCATGGCCATGGTGGGCGGCACACTGGTGGCGCTGCTGCTGGGCAAGAACGACCCCGGCTTTGTGCACAACGGCCCGCTGGCCGGTCTGGTGGCCGTATGCGCCGGCTCCGACCTGATGCACCCGCTGGGGGCGCTGGTGGTCGGCGGCATCGCCGGCGCCATCTTTGTCGTCATGTTCACGCTGACGCAGAACAAATGGAAGATTGACGATGTGCTGGGCGTCTGGCCACTGCACGGCCTGTGCGGAACCTGGGGCGGTTTGGCCGCCGGCATTTTCGGCAGCAAGTCGCTCGGCGGCCTGGGCGGCATCTCTTTCAGTGGCCAGCTCATCGGTACAGCCATGGGCGTGGTGTGGGCGCTGGCGGGAGGTTTCGTTGTCTACGGCCTGCTCAAGCTCACGCTTGGGCTGCGCTTGAGCCAGGAGGAAGAATTCAACGGCGCTGACTTGTCCATCCACCGAATCGGCGCGAGCCCGGACCGCGAAGCCAACTGGTAATTTCAGAGGGCGTCCACTGAAAATGGGCGCCTGTTGTGCGTTTGCAGCCACTTTTCATGGTTTGGGCGCATGGATTGGCAATTTATTTGAGTATTTTTCTTGGATTCGCGCATAATGGGCATATATCGCCCTAAAACGGCGGTATGAATTTGCGGTGATTAAGTCGGTTTTGCGTCTGCTTTAAGTCTTCATTGGTTTGTTGCTCGCGGCTATCAGACTCCATCGCCTTACCTGAGTCTTTTTGAGGAGTCCATTCATGGGCAACAAACTTTACGTGGGCAACCTGCCCTATTCTTTCCGCGACGAAGACCTGCAGAAGGCCTTCAGCCAGTTCGGCACCGTCTCCAGCGCCAAGGTCATGATGGAACGCGACACCGGTCGCTCCAAGGGCTTCGGCTTTGTCGAGATGGGCAGCGATGCCGAAGCGCAAGCTGCTATCAGCGGCATGCACGGCCAGCAGCATGGCGGCCGTGGCCTGGTGGTCAACGAAGCGCGTCCGATGGAGCCGCGTCCCCCCCGTAGCGGTGGCTTCGGCGGCGGCAATGGCGGCGGCGGTTACGGCGGTGGTGGCGGCGGCGGCTACGGCGGCGGTCGTCGTGAAGGCGGCGGCGGTGGTTACGGCGGTGGCCGCAACTACTAAGCATCGATTCGCTGCTTCCATCCAAAAGGGCCCTCGTGGCCCTTTTTTCATGCCTGCGTTTGGTTACCGACCTAGCGCCAACCCCACTTGTGTGGAAAACATTTCTATGGCAAAAACCGAATCGCGACGGCTAGGAGGCCGCCGCACAGGATTGCGGTGATCTGTCAAATTCGCATCGTTGACACACATTGATTGCGTTTTTAGGGACTCCATCGCTCGTTTTCAAGTTTTTCAGGAGTCCCTGCATGGGCAATAAACTTTACGTCGGTAACCTGCCTTATTCGGTGCGAGACGAAGATTTGCAGCAAGCCTTCAGCCAGTTCGGCACCGTCTCCAGCGCCAAGGTCATGATGGAGCGCGACACCGGCCGCTCCAAGGGCTTCGGTTTTGTCGAAATGGGCAGCGATGCCGAGGCGCAAGCCGCCATCAACGGCATGAATGGCCAGCCGCTGAGCGGTCGTAGCATCGTGGTCAACGAGGCGCGTCCGATGGAACCGCGCCCCCCCCGCAGTGGCGGTTATGGTGGTGGCGGCGGAGGTGGCTACGGTGGCGGCCGACGTGAAGGCGGCGGCGGCGGTTACGGCGGAGGAGGTGGTGGCGGTTATGGTGGTGGCAACGAAGGCGGAGACGGTGGTTTCCGCAGCCCCTACGGCAACCCGCGCGGCGGTGGCGGCGGACGCCGTGGCTACTGATCCGTCATGGATACGAAAAGGCCCCTTGGGGCCTTTTTTGTTGCCTACGCCAATCAGCGTATGCGCAAAGCGCTATGTTTTTTATAGCAGAATCAGAACTTTTCGGGCCGCAGCACAGCGACATCGGCAAAGAACAGGGTCAGGCCGTAATGCGGGGCATAGCTCGCCAGCACATGGCGGGCAATGGCGTCGGCCACGGCATCGTCGCAGATAACCTTGAGCTCGATGGTGCGGTCGGCCTCCCAGCTGCCTTCCCGCGTGGCGTAGCCGCTGCCGCCGCGCACATCGTGCACGGTGTAACCATGGGCGCCGGCCTGGCGCACGTCGCTCACCAACCGCTTTTCCAAGGCCGCCTCGGCAATGATCACCAGCAGCTTTTTCGGGTGTTTGGTCATCTTTGTCTCCCCTCAGGCCAGGCGCTGGGCCAACGCGAAATACAGCGGGATGCCCAGCACAATGTTGAACGGAAAGGTCACGCCCAGCGCCGCCGTGATCGACAGCGCCGCATTGGCCTGTGGCAGGGCGATGCGCATGGCGGTGGGGGCAGCGATGTAGCTGGCGCTGGCGGCCAGGGTCGCCAGCACCGTCACACCACCCAAGCTGAGCCCTAGAGCACGGCCGACCAGGGCGCCCAGCACGGCCAGCACCGGCGGCGCCAGCAGGGCAAAGCCGAGCAGGCGCAGACCATAACGCCGCAGTTCGCCCAAACGACCGCCAGCCACCAGTCCAAGCTCCAGCAGGAACAGCGCCAGCACGCCCTTGAACGGATCGATGAAGACGTTCTTGATGGACGCCGTTCCCGCCTCACCCATCACCGCGCCGATCAGCAGACCGCCGGCCAACAACAGTACCGATTTGCCGAGGAAAACATCGTGCGCCAGCTCCTTCCAGTTGACCCGCGCCGAGGCGTCGCCAGCGCCCAGGCGCGCCAGCAAAATGCCCGCAATCAGGCCCGGCGCTTCCATCAGCGCCACCCACAGCGCGGCATGGCTTTCCAGCGCCACGCCGCGCTTTTGCAGATAACTACTGGCCACGGCAAAGGTCACGACGCTGACCGAGCCGTAGTGCGCCGCCAGCGCCGCGCTGTCCACGGCGCTCAAGCCTAGGCGACGCAACACGGGCACCAGCAGGAACGGAATAGTGAAGCCGAGCGCCAGACACGCCGCCACCTGCGGCGCCAGCACCAGCAGGGACTGCTTGCTCAATTCAATGCCGCCCTTCAGCCCGATGGCGAGCAAGAGATAGATGGAGAGGGTTTCGTAGAGAGCTTCGGGCAGGCGCAGGTCGCTCTTGAACCAACGCGCCAGCACCCCGAGCAGAAAGAAAAGCACGACGACATCCAACATGGCCGACATGATGCCAGCGTCGCGAAATCCCCGTGCTCTCCGGGGTCAGGCGTCGGTACGGCGGTGCTTGCGCGGACGGCCTGCCAGCAAGCGATCGAACCAGGCATTGGGCAGCAAGCGCAGCAGTTTGGCGACCACGCCCATCTGCCACGGGATGACGCAGTAACTTGCCCCGGCCTCGATCGCTCGGTACGCGCGTTCGGCAAAAGCCTCGGCACTCATCAGAAAGGGCATGGCATAACGGTTCTGCCGCGTCAGTGGTGTGTCGATATAACCCGGGCTTAATGTCACCACCTTCACGCCACTAGCACGCAATTCGCCACGCAAGCTCTCGCAATAACTGATCACGCCGGCCTTGCTGGCACAGTAGGCTCCGTGGCCGGGCAGACCGCGGATACCTGACACGCTGGCCATACCCACCAGGCGACCGCCGCCACGCTGCACCATCGCGTCGATGAAAGGATGGAAGGTGGCGGCCAAGCCGATGTTATTGGTTGCCAGGGTCTGCACCATCACATCCAGATCCGGCCGCTCGGCCGTGTCCATGCCGATGCTGATGCCGGCATTCGCCACCACCACATCGGGCACGCCTTGCGCCGCCAGGCATGCCCGTCCTGCCGCCACGATGCTGTCGATATCTGCCACATTGGCGCTATATATTTGATAGCTATCTGCGCTTATTTCAAGCTGCCTGCACCATGATTCGATCTCCTGCGTGCGGCGCCCCACCAGCGCCAGCCGATAACCGGCCTGGTGAAACCGCTTGGCCAGCGCCTGGCCGATGCCACTGGAGGCGCCGGTGATAAAGGCCAGCTTGCGCATCAGGCTTATTTCTTGGGATCCGGCACCAGCGTGCCGCGCACCCGACCGTGCAATTGCATGATCTGATCGACGTTGTCGAACTCCATGCTGTTGGCCGTGAACCGGTCATTGCCACGCGTCAATTCGACCGGCTTGTGCGATTTGACAATCTCGGTGTCCATGTAGGCATGCAGAAATTCACCGTGGTAGCTCATGCGCGGGATCGTTTCGCCCGATGTTTCGACAAAGGGGTCGCGCACCACCAAGGCGTTGCCGATGAGTTGCACCTCCGAATTGTCACTGTTGGTGAGCGCCCGATTGGCAGTGGCAGTAGTCAGGCGCCCCTTGCTGCTGAAGGAGCGGATGCGCGCCTTGTCGATCTCCAGCGTATCGGTGTCCGGATAGTGGCGCGCCTCGGTGCCGAAAATCTCGCTTTTCAGGCGGCCCGAGACATCAAACGTCTTGACCGAGAACTGATGCATGAAGTAATCCGGCTCATGCTTGGCCGGCTGGTCCGGGGCAGGCGCCTCGAACACGGGCGTGCTGCGCACCAGCCAGTAGGTCCCAAGGGCCAGCACGCCCATCAGGATGATGGGTAGATAGATCGAGATGCGATCCCAGGTCGCGCGCAACAAGCGGATCACTGTTGCCACTCCGCGAGCAGGTCAGCATAACGGCCACTGGCCATCAGAAGCACATCGCAGAACTCGCGCGCGGCACCGTCTCCACCGCGGGCCCGTGTCACGTGGTGGGCCACGGCCCGTGCCTCCGCATGCGCGTTCAGCGGCGCGCAAGCAAACGCACAACGCCGCATGACCGCCAGATCGGGCCAATCGTCGCCGATCGCGGCAGCCTGCGTCCAGTCCAGGCCGAGCGTCTGCAGGACTTGCTCTGCCGCCGGTCGCTTGGTCTCGGTTCCAAAATGCGCATGGACGATGCCCAGCGCCTGCAGGCGAACTCGCAAGGCCTGGCTGTCACGCCCGGTGATCACCGCCGGCGTGATGCCGGCGCGCTGCAGCAATTTGAGGCCATGGCCATCCAGCGTGTGGAAGCGCTTGAGCGTCTCGCCGGCCTCGGAAATATACAGACCGCCATCGGTCAGCACACCATCGACATCAAAGAAGGCAACGCGGATGCCCTGGGCCTTGAGCAACAGCTCCGGGGGAAAGTTCAGTGCCGGCGTCATCAGATCACCTTGGCACGCATCAGGTCGTTGCTGTTCAGTGCACCGCACAAGCGCCCCTCGGCGTCGACCACCAGCACACTGGTGATGCTTCGCAACTCCATCCGTTCAGCCGCCTCCACCGCTAGCGCGTCCGCAGTAATGGTGACCGGATCAGG
The DNA here is from genome assembly GCA_002633085.1 of Curvibacter sp. PD_MW3. Taxonomy (GTDB): domain Bacteria; phylum Pseudomonadota; class Gammaproteobacteria; order Burkholderiales; family Burkholderiaceae_C; genus Hylemonella. Next base: position 140,751 of record NSIV01000003.1, on the reverse strand, counting down.
ATGCATGAACTGCCCGGCGGAGCCGGTGCGCAGATCCACGCCCTTTTCCAGCAGGCGGCGCAGATCGCCGTCGGTGAAGATGCCCAGCACCCGGTCTTGTGCGTCGACGATCGCCGTGGCGCCCAGGCCTTTGGCGCTCATTTCGCGCATTACTTCGCTGAAGCCTGCCTCAGGGGCCACCTTCGGCACGGCTTCGCCGCTACGCATGACGTCCTCCACCAGGGTCAGCAACTTGCGCCCCAGCGCGCCGCCAGGGTGGGAACGTGCGAAGTCTTCGGCTTTGAAACCGCGCGCATCGAGCAGCGCAACCGCCAGTGCATCACCCAGGGCCAGCTGCGCCGTGGTGCTGGCCGTCGGCGCCAGGTTCAAGGGGCAGGCTTCTTTTTCGACACCGCTGTCGAGCGCCAGGTCGGCATGGCGGGCCAGCGTCGAGTCCAGATGACCCGTCATCGCAATCAGCGGAACGCCCAGGCGCTTGAGCACAGGCAGGATGGCGGTGAGCTCGTCCGACTCACCACTGTTGGAAATGGCCAGCACCAGGTCGGTGGTCTTGATCATGCCCAGATCACCATGGCTGGCTTCCGCCGGATGGACAAACATGGCGGGGGTCCCGGTCGAGGCCAGTGTCGCAACCATCTTGCGACCAATGTGGCCACTCTTGCCCATGCCCATGACCACCACACGTCCTTCCACCTGCAGCATCCGTGCGACCGCCTGGGCAAAGGCGTCGCCGATGCGCTGGCGCAGACCGAGCACAGCGGCGGCTTCGATCTCCAGCGTCTCGCGGGCGAGTTGCAGCGCCTTGTCGGCATCGAACGGCCGGTCCGGGGTTTTGGGTGGGGTCATGCTGTGATTTTATCGGGCACGCTTGCTCTTGCTAGTATCAGGGTATGAGTGCGCTTGAACTCACCCTCATTTACCTGCTGGCCGCCGTACTCGGTGTGGTGGTGTTTCGCAGCCTGAAACTCCCCCCGATGCTGGGGTATCTGGTGGTTGGCGTGGTGATTGGCCCCAATGCGCTGGCGCTGGCACAGAATTCCGCTGGCGTGCGCCACCTGGCCGAATTCGGCGTGGTGTTCCTGATGTTCGCCATCGGCCTGGAGTTCAACCTGCCCAAGCTGCGCTCGATGCGCCGCCATGTGTTCGGTCTGGGCTTGCTGCAGGTACTGCTGACCATGGTGCTCACGGTGCTGGGTGCTTTCTTGCTGAACTGGCTGCTGCCTTCGCTCTGGAAAATCAGCTGGCAGACGGCACTGGCCCTGTCCGGCGTCATGGCCATGAGCAGCACGGCCATTGTGGTCAAGATGATGGCCGAGCGCCTGGAACTGGAAAGTGAACACGGCAAGCGCGTCATGGGCATCCTGCTGTTCCAGGATCTGGCCGTGGTGCCATTGCTGGTGCTGATCCCGGCGCTGGGCAGCCCGGCCAATGAAATGTTCACAGCCCTGGGTCTTGCCTTGCTCAAGGCGGTGGTGCTGCTGGCCTTGCTGCTGATGGGTGGCCAACGCCTGATGCGCTGGTCGCTCACGCAGGTGGCCCGACACAAGAGCAACGAGCTTTTCATGCTCACCCTGCTGCTGGTCACACTCGGCTTGGCCTGGCTGACTGAGCTGGCCGGTCTGAGCTTGGCCCTGGGTGCCTTCATCGCCGGCATGCTGATCTCGGAGACCGAGTACAAGCAACAGGTGGAGACCGATATCCGCCCCTTCCACGATGTGTTGCTGGGGCTGTTCTTCATCACCATCGGCATGCTGCTGGACTGGCACATCCTCCTGCAGCGCTGGCCCCTGGTACTGATGCTCATCGCACTGTCCTTGGTGCTCAAGCTCTCGCTGATCACCTTGCTGACCCGCCTCATGGGCGCCTCCATGGGCGTGGCTCTGCGTACCGGGCTTTACCTGGCACAGGCCGGTGAATTCGGCTTTGTGCTGTTGTCGCTGTCGCACGAAAAAGGCCTGCTGGATGCGGCCCTGCTCAACCCGATTCTGGCGTCCATGGTGCTGTCGATGTTGGCAACACCGTTCGTGATCGCCTACAGCAACCGGATTGTGATGAAACTGGTCGCCAGCGAATGGCTGCAGCAGTCATTGCAGATGACCAATATCGCCCGCAAATCCATCAACACCAGCAAGCACGTGATCATCTGCGGTTATGGCCGTTGCGGCCAGAACCTGGCGCGCATGCTGGAGGGCGAGAAGATTCCCTACATGGCCCTTGACCTCGATCCGGACCGCGTCCACCAGGCCGCCGCCGCGGGCAACAGCGTGGTGTTCGGAGATGCCGCACGGCTGCAGGCGCTGAGTGCCGCCGGTTTGAGCCGGGCCAGCGCCGTCGTCATCACCTACCTGGATGTACCGGGCGCCATGAAGGTGCTGGCCAATGTCCGCGCACATGCACCGCAGGTGCCGGTCATCGTGCGCACACAGGACGATCATGCGCTCGACAAGCTGCGCGCCGCCGGGGCCACCGAAGTCGTGCCGGAAGCCATTGAGGGCTCGCTCATGCTGGCCAGCCACGCGCTGGCGCTGGTGGGGGTACCGATGCGCCGCGTGATCCGCATCGTGCAGGACCAGCGCGATGCGCGCTACAACCTGCTGCGCGGCTATTTCCACGGTGCCGACGACAGTGCAGTGGATGAAGGCACGCAGGAGCGTCTTTCCAGCATCACCTTGCCGGCCGCGGCGCGTGTCATCGGCCAGCCGCTCAGCGCACTCGCGCAGCTGATACCCGATGCCCGCGTCGTCAACCTGCGTCGCCATAACGGCAAGAATCTGGCACCAACCCAAGAGCTGCTGCTGGAAAGCGGCGACACACTGGTACTCTCCGGCCGGGCCGAGGCCCTGGCCATGGTGGAGGACAAGCTGCTCAAAGGCTGATGCTGCGCCGCGCAGTCCCCCTCACGGCCAGGCACACACAACGATGATTCACAGGTGACTCATGCAAGACCGCAACATCAACGACTATCTGCGACGCCATATTCGGACCGTTCCCAACTGGCCCGCTCCCGGTGTGCAATTTCGGGACATCACTCCGCTGCTGCAGGATCCAAAGGTGTTTCGTGTCATGGTCGACGCGTTTGTGCACCGCTACATGGACCCGGGGACGCGACCCGATGTGGTGGCGGGCCTCGATGCGCGTGGTTTCATCCTCGGTTCGGTCATTGCCTACGAACTCGCGGTCGGCTTCATCCCGATCCGCAAGAAAGGCAAACTGCCCTTCACCACCGTGGAGGAGACCTATGAACTCGAATATGGCAGCGCAACCGTTGAACTGCACACGGATGCCGTCAAGGCAGGCGATCGTGTTCTGCTGGTCGATGACCTGATCGCCACCGGCGGCACCATGCTGGCCGGCAAGAAATTACTCGAAAAGCTCGGTGCCCATGTCATGGAAGGGGCCGCGATTGTCGACCTGCCCGAATTGGGCGGCTCGCAAAAGTTGCGTGCCGCAGGCCTGCAACTCTTTACCCTGGTCGACTTTGCTGGAGCCTGAAGCTGCGCAATCAGTTCAGATCGCCGTATTGGGTCCGGCTCAGCACCGGATAGGGGTCTTTGGCCACGATCACCTCGGTATCTTCAAAACCTGACGCTTGTGTGGCCGCCATGCCCACCGCCAGTGCGTGCCTCAGCGCCGCCACCTCATCGGCCCCGATGGGCTCAAAACGCGGCACTGTTTTCACGGGGGCAGCCGCTACGGTCACTTTAGGCGCCATGCCCTTGAGGCGATCATTGACACGCCAGTAGATGGCTGAAACCTGGATGTTGTGTTGTGCCTTGGCATGCAGAACAATCTGCTTTTCCACTTCGGTCTGCCGCCGTGATTCGAATGCAAGATCGCGCGCCAGATCCACCATGATGATGTAGCGGCCCCCTTGCGGCTCCAGCGACAGCACTTTGAAACTGTAGCTGGCTGTCAGCACCCCGGCATGCACCATGGCTTCACGGATCACGGCATACAACAACTCGCGCCGTTCCATGCGTTGTTGCCGGCGTCCTGTTGAACCGGGTTGCTGTCTGGCCCCCGCACTTTCTGGCGGCAATGTCGTCTCTGGTGTTTTTTTGGCGAACCAGTTGGGAAGCAAGGACATAAGGTCTTTCATGAACTGCCGGACGCACGTCTGTTTTCTGCGCCGGATCCTCAAGGCAGTTTAGTGGCCCTTGCCCCGTCGCGCAGCCCCGCTTACTTACCGATACAGAATTTGGAAAAAATAACGCCCAGCAAATCGTCGGACGTGAACTCGCCGGTGATCTCATTGAGAGCGTTTTGTCCCAAGCGTAATTCTTCGGCCAGCAAGTCAAGCGACTGGGCCTGAGCCGCCAGGTGCTGAGCAGCCATGTCCAGATGTGTCTGCACGCGATGCAAGGCTTGTACGTGGCGCTCACGCGCGATGTACAGGCCTTCCGGCGCGGCCTGCCAGCCGGCAATCTCCAGCAGACGACGACGCAAGGCATCCAGTCCTGCTCCGGTCTTGGCAGAGATGGCGAGGTCCTCCGGCGGCGGAGCAATGCCATCGGCATCGGTTTTGTTCCAGACATTGAGCACCGGCACCCGCACCGCCAGGTTGGCGGCCAAGGTGACGGCAATCGCCGCATCGGCTTCGCTGTAGCTCGGCGTTTCGGCTCGCGTGAGATCGTGCAGGAACAGGACGGCATCGGCGGCTTCGATCTCTGCCCAAGCACGGGCAATGCCGATCTTCTCCACCTCGTCTTCGCTGTCACGCAGACCCGCCGTATCGATGACGTGCAACGGCACGCCCTCTATCTGGATGGTCTGCTGCACCTTGTCGCGCGTCGTGCCCTCCACCGGCGTCACGATGGCCAGCTCCGCACCCGCCAGGGCATTGAGCAATGAGCTTTTACCGGCGTTGGGCTGGCCGGCGATCACGACCTTGATGCCTTCGCGCAGCAAGGCGCCCTGTTTGGCGTGCTGCAACACCGTTGCCAGTTGCTGTTGCAGCTTGTTCAATTGTCCCTGGGCATCGGCCTTGCGCAAAAAATCAATTTCCTCTTCCGGAAAGTCGAGGGTGGCTTCCACCAGCATGCGCAAGTGGATGAGCGCGTCCCGCAAGGTGTGGATCTCACGCGAGAAATCACCCGCCAGCGATCGGCTGGCGCTGCGTGCCGCTGCTTCGGTACTGGCATCAATCAGGTCGGCAATCGCCTCGGCCTGCGCCAGATCGATCTTGTCGTTCAGGAATGCGCGTTCCGTGAACTCGCCGGGTTTGGCCACACGCAGACCGGGCAAGCGTGCCTGCCCCGTGGCAGGATCGATTTCCGTTGCTGCTTCGAGACAGCGCGCCAGCAACAGCTGCAGCACCACTGGTCCACCATGTGCCTGCAACTCCAACACGTCCTCCCCGGTGTAGGAATGGGGGCCCGGAAAATGGATTGCAAGGCCGTGGTCCAGTGGCGCGCCTTGCCGGTCCTTAAAAGGAAGGTAGGTTGCGTGCCTGGGGCTCAAGGCGTTGCCGCACACAGCCGCGATCAGGCTCTCCAGATTTTGGCCGCTCACGCGCACGATGCCCACGGCCCCGCGCCCGGGGGCGGTGGCAATGGCGGCAATCGGTTCCTTGTGTCGTGCGAGCATGGCGTCTGGTGCTGGATGGAAAAGGGCCGCTTGCGCGGCCCCGGTTGATCACTTGAACTTCGGCAAGTTGAACTGTGGCGGAACACCCATGCGCTTGTTGATGATCCATTGCTGGGCAATCGACAGGATGTTGTTGGTCAACCAGTACAGCACCAGTCCGGCCGGGAAAGCAAAGAACATCACACTGAAAACCAACGGCATGATCCACATCATCTTGGCCTGCATCGGATCCGGTGGTGCCGGGTTGAGTGCGGTCTGTAACATGGTGCTCAGCGTCATGAGCAAGGGCAGGATGTAGTAGGGGTCCTTGGCCGACAGATCCGTCACCCACAGAATCCAGGGTGCATTGCGCATTTCCACACTGGACAGCAGCACCCAGTACAAGGCAATGAACACCGGGATCTGGATCATGATCGGCAGGCAACCACCCATCGGGTTGACCTTCTCTTCGCGGTAGATGCGCATCATTTCCTGCTGCATCTGCTGCGGGTTGTCCTTCAGGCGCTCACGCATTTCCATGATGCGCGGGTTGATCGCTTTCATCTTGGCCATGCTGGCATAGGCCTTCGCATTGAGCCAGTAAAAAGCGGCCTTCAGCAACACCACCAGCGCCACAATGGACCAGCCCCAGTTACCGATCAGGTGCTCCAGCTTGTCCAGCAGCCAGTACAGCGGCTTGGCCAGAATCGTTAACCAGCCGTAGTCCTTCACCAGCTCCAGTCCAGGTGCCAGTGTTTCGAGCTTCTTTTCTTCCTGAGGACCGACAAAGAAGCGTGCCTCCACCGTCTTGCTGCTGCCCGGGGCCACCGCTTCGAGCGGCGTGATCATGCCGACGGCATACAGGTTGTTATCGACTTTCCGCATGAACAGATCACGCTTGATGCCGTCGCCCAATAGCCAGGCGCTGGCAAAGTAGTGCTGCACCATGGCGACATAGCCGTTTTCCGACTGCTTTTCGATCTCAACCTTGTTCTTCTCGATGTCGCTGAATTCCACTTTCTGGTATTTCTTGGCGTCGGTGTAGACCGCCGGACCGGTGAATGTGGAATAGAAGGACGAATCTTCGCCCACCGGCTTGTTGCCATCACGCACCAATTGCAGGTACAGCTGCGGAGCGACGGCAGCCGGGCTGTTGTTCACGACCTCGTGCTTGACGCCCAGTGCATAGCTGCCACGTTTAAGGGTGTAGGTTTTGACCAGCTTGACGCCGCCGACCTCGGGTGATTCGAACTTCACCACCAGCTCGTCTGCGCCATCCTTCAGTTCACGTTCACCGGACGCGATGGCCATCACGGTTTTGTGGGTCGGATAAGTACCGCCTGCAGCGCCAGCAATCAGGCCTGTTTGCGACACATAGACGCGGTCCTTGTTCTCATCCAGCAGCACGAAGTTCTTGCCGGCTTCCTTCAGGTCGCGGTGCTTGAGAAATTCCGACTGGACGAGCGAACCGCCTTCGGTGTCAAAGGTCAGTTTCAGAACATCCGTGCTGACCACCACGCGTTCACGTGCCGCGGCAGGCTTGCTGCTCACATCGGCAGTCGCAATCTGGGCGCTGCCTGCAGGTGTCTGCGCCGCCACCGGCGGTGCACCGACCGCCGTACTGACGGCTGGTGTTGCCGTAACCGGGGGCTTGGACTTCGGAAAGAAGGTGGCCTGATGGCCGTTGTGGATTTGCCATTGATCCCACAGCAGGACCATGGAGAAACCAAAGACCACCCACAGAATGGTGCGGCGAATATCGTTCATGAAGACTTCTTTTGAGAGGGAAGAGGAAGCAAACGGGTCAGGAAACGGGGCCGTTCTTCCGGGACCGGATCATGACCACCAGCACACCAGGGATGACAACGAGCCAGGCGATGCAGTGTCAGATAGCTCCCTGCCGCAGCGCCGTGCTTTTCCAGCGCAGACAGAGCATACAGGGAACAGGTAGGCTCAAAACGGCAAGCTGATCCCAACCACGGGCTCAGCAGCAGACGATACGCACGAACCAGCGCCATCAATGCGGATTTCATCATGCGCCCGTCCTGATTTGAGCGCTTGCGGCAAGACCGAACAATTGTTCGATCTCCATTCGGACCGCCTTTTTTAGTTCGTCCGAGCTGGCACTTTTGAAATGTGCGCGATCGAAAGCGGAACGCAAGCGCACGACATGGGCGGCTTGGGGTAAAGAAGATTCGAAATGATCGGCAATGCTGTAAATCTGACGCTTGATCAAATTTCGGGTAACAGCACGCCGGGCCCATCGTTTGGGCACCATGGCCCCGATCCATGTTTGGTCGAGGCTGAAGAGCTCTGGTTTGGACGGCAGCGTCAGTTGTGATTGGCTCTCTGTCGCCATAACCGGTGCGGAACTGTGCATGGCGAAATGGGTCGTTCGTGCGACGGTACGACCTGCCAAGACGGCCTGAAACTGCTCTCGTGTTTTCAGCCGTTGCACGTGAGCGTCGCGCGGGAATCGCGTCTCAGCTATGTGCTGAACGGCTGACGATTAGACAGCCAGGCGCTTGCGGCCTTTGGCGCGACGTGCGTTGATCACGGCACGGCCACCACGGGTCTTCATACGGACCAGGAAGCCATGGGTACGCGCGCGGCGAATTTTGGAAGGCTGGTAAGTGCGTTTCATTTTGAAATCCTTGGAGATTCAGCTCAAAAATATGTGTTTGACTTGTACCGGTTTCGTCGTCCGCCATCTCGAAGCAGACGCGCGCAATACATGCCCACATCACCCTGAACAATCAGGGAAACCCAAGATTATCGCAAATTTTCTCAATCCTGGCAATGTTTTGCAGCGCTTTTATCGCGTAGTGTGACAAAGTCATGATTGACGAAAAAAATTGTGGATAAATTCTTGATAAATTACAATTCCAAGCATCACAAACAATAACTATCCACAGAAATCGCCACCCACCATGACAGAGGGACAATTCAACAGCCACCCTGGCTCTGTGGGCAACGAAGCGGGACAAAGCCTGTGGCAAACCTGTGTCGATCATCTGGCGCAAGAATTGCCGGAGCAACAGTTCAACACCTGGATCAAGCCACTACTGGCCCATGTGGCAGACGACTTGTCCAAGGTCACCCTGTTTGTCGCCAACCGTTTCAAGCTCGATTGGGTCCGCGCGCAATACAGTGCTCGCATTGCGGCATTGTTGGAAAAAATCTACGGCCAGCCCGTCTCTGTTGAGTTAGCGCTCACCCCCAGAGAAAACATCCAAAAGACGTCCATTTCTGCCAGTTCCGTTGATTTTTATCCCGGGGAAGAAGTGCTTGCATCGGTCGAGGAAAAATCCCTTGGCAACACTCGAAATCGGCTCAATCCAGCATTGACCTTCGACACATTGGTGGAAGGTACGGCCAATCGCATGGCTCGGGCTGCGGCCATGCATGTGGCCAGCTCACCAGGCCAGCTCTACAACCCGTTGTTCATCTACGGCGGTGTCGGCTTGGGTAAAACCCACTTGATGCATGCTGTTGGCAATCGTCTATTGGCCGAACATCCCAACGCCAAAGTTCTCTACATCCATGCAGAACAGTTTGTCTCGGATGTGGTTAAAGCCTATCAGCGTAAGACGTTTGACGAATTCAAGGACAAGTATCACTCGCTGGATCTGCTGCTGATTGACGATGTCCAGTTCTTCGCCAACAAAGAACGTACGCAAGAGGAGTTTTTCAACGCCTTTGAAGCACTGTTGGCCAAGAAATCCCACATCGTGATGACCAGCGATACCTATCCCAAAGGCCTCGCTGACATTCACGAGCGCCTCGTCTCGCGCTTTGATTCCGGTCTGACTGTGGCGATCGAGCCACCTGAGCTCGAAATGCGGGTTGCGATTCTGATCAACAAGGCGCTGGCAGAAGGCACCGAAATGCCGGAAGAAGTGGCTTTCTTCGTGGCCAAGAACGTCCGCTCGAACGTTCGTGAGCTTGAAGGTGCGTTGCGCAAAATCCTGGCTTATTCACGCTTCAACCAGAAGGAAATTTCTATCCAACTGGCACGCGAAGCCCTGCGCGACCTTCTATCGATACAAAATCGTCAAATTTCTGTGGAAAACATTCAGAAAACGGTGGCTGACTACTACAAGATCAAGGTCGCCGACATGTATTCCAAAAAACGTCCCGCGAGCATTGCCCGGCCACGGCAGATTGCCATGTACCTGGCCAAGGAGCTGACACAGAAAAGCCTGCCCGAGATCGGTGAACTGTTTGGAGGTCGTGATCACACTACGGTGCTGCATGCCGTGCGCAAGATTTCTGCTGAACGACAACAACTGACCGAGTTGAACCAGCAATTGCATGTACTGGAACAGACCCTGAAGGGCTAGTCAGTGGAGGACAAACGCTTGAAATCTCATCCAAACAACAACACTGGGGATAGTTTCTGGACAACTAGCAGGTTATCCACAGAAGAAAGCCAAAAGTCAAAGTTGTTCATGTTCAACCAGTGCGTTGAAACATGACTGCACACAGTTTTCAATAGCAGCCAAGTCGTTGATAAAAAAAGGGAAAATGGCGATATCCACAGAAATGGACGCCCTTTAACTACTACTACTAATTTGAAATAGAGAAATTAAGGAAGAGGTTGACATGATCGTCCTGAAGGCAACTCAAGACAAAGTGCTATCGGTGCTGCAATCGGTGGCAGGTATTGTTGAGCGTCGGCATACCTTGCCGATCCTCGCCAACGTGCTGATTCGAAAGACAGGGAGCGCCCTGCAGTTCACCACCAGCGACTTGGAGATCCAGATCCGGACCACCGTGGATTTCGACGGAGATGCCGGTAATTTCACGACCACAGTGGGTGCTCGCAAGCTGATCGACATCCTGCGCACCATGCCGGCAGACCAGACGGTTTCTCTCGAATCTGCCCAGGCCAAGTTGATTCTCAAAGGTGGCAAGAGCAAATTCACGCTGCAGACTCTGCCCGCTGAGGACTTTCCGCTGGTACAGGAGTCGGCCAGCTTCGGCCCCTCGTTCAGCGTGCCGCAAAAGACATTGAAGGATTTGCTCAGCCAGGTGTCATTTGCTATGGCAGTGCATGACATCCGTTATTACCTCAACGGCATTTTGTTTGTAGCTGAAGGCAAGCAGCTGAGTCTGGTGGCTACCGATGGTCACCGACTGGCATTTGCCTCTGCCACACTCGATGTCGAGGTACCACGCCAAGAAGTGATTCTGCCGCGCAAGACAGTACTGGAAATGCAGCGCCTGTTGAGCGATGCCGATGGTGCCATTGAGATGCAATTTGCCAACAACCAGGCCAAGTTCAGTTTTGAAGGCATGGAATTCGTGACCAAGCTGGTCGAGGGCAAGTTCCCCGATTACAACCGCGTCATCCCGAAGAACCACAAGAACGGCATCACCTTGGGTCGTCAGGCCCTGTTGGCCAGCCTGCAACGCACCGCCATCCTGACCAGCGACAAGTTCAAGGGTGTCCGCCTGAATATCGACCCGGGCACCTTGCGTGTGGCATCCAACAACGCCGAGCAGGAAGAAGCGGTGGATGAACTGGACATCGACTACAACGGCGACAGCATCGAGATCGGTTTCAATGTGACTTACCTGATCGATGCATTGGCCAACATGGACCAGGACATGGTGAAGGTAGAGCTGTCGGATTCCAACAGCTCAGCCTTGATCACCATTCCGGAGAATGCCAATTTCAAGTATGTCGTGATGCCGATGCGCATCTGAAGCTGAGCAGACAGCAGGCTGCAACCCGCCATGGACATTGGGTCCATCGCGGGTTTGGTCATTCAAGAGTTTGAGAAATCGATAGAGAAGTTAGTCATGACTGAAGAAAACAAGCCCAGCACCGAGACCTTTACCACTGTCCAGCCGGTTATCGATGCTCACCAGGCAGGTGCATCGGAAGGCTATGGCGAGGGATCGATCCAGATTCTTGAAGGTTTGGAGGCGGTGCGCAAACGCCCGGGCATGTACATCGGTGATACGTCGGACGGTACCGGCTTGCACCATCTGGTGTTCGAGGTTGTGGACAATTCGATCGATGAGGCACTGGCTGGGCATTGCGACGACATCGTGGTGACGATCCATTCGGACAACTCGATCAGCGTGACCGATAACGGCCGAGGTATTCCGACCGGTGTCAAGATGGACGATAAGCATGAGCCCAAGCGCAGTGCGTCGGAAATCGCACTGACCGAGTTGCATGCGGGTGGCAAGTTCAACCAGAACAGCTACAAGGTGTCTGGTGGCCTGCACGGTGTGGGCGTGTCGTGTGTGAACGCACTTTCGAAATGGCTGCGCCTGACGGTGCGCCGTGAAGGCAAGGTCTATCAGCTCGAATTCGCCCGTGGTTTCGTTCAGAACCGTGTGATTGAAAAGGTTGACGGCTTTGAAGTGTCACCGATGAAAGTTACGGGGTCGACCGAAAAGCGCGGTACCGAAGTCCACTTCCTGCCCGATACCGACATCTTCCAGCAGAACAACGAGTTTCATTACGAAATTCTGGCCAAGCGCTTGCGCGAGTTGAGTTTCCTGAATAACGGCGTTCGTATTCGTCTCAAGGACGAGCGCAACAACAAAGAAGATGACTTCTCAGGTGCCGGTGGCGTCAAGGGTTTTGTCGACTTCATCAATGCCAACAAGAAGGTTTTGCACTCCAATGCCTTCCACGCCATGGGTGAACGCCCGGCCGACAGCTACGGCGGTATTCCCGGCACCAGCATCGGTGTGGAAGTGGCGATGCAGTGGAACGATGGTTACAACGAGTCGGTGCTGTGCTTCACCAACAACATTCCGCAGCGCGACGGTGGCACCCACCTGACCGGCCTGCGTGCGGCGATGACACGCGTCATCAGCAAGTACATCGAGCAGAATGAATTTGCCAAGAAAGCCAAGGTGGAAGTGTCGGGCGACGACATGCGCGAAGGCCTGTGCTGTGTGCTGAGCGTCAAGGTGCCCGAGCCCAAGTTCAGCAGCCAGACCAAGGACAAACTGGTGAGCTCCGAGGTGCGGGCCCCGGTGGAAGACATCGTGGCCAAGGCCTTGACCGATTTCCTGGAAGAGCGGCCCAACGACGCCAAGATCATTTGCGGCAAGATCGTGGAAGCGGCCCGTGCCCGCGAAGCGGCACGCAAAGCCCGTGAGATGACGCGCCGCAAGGGTGTGCTCGACGGCATGGGTTTGCCGGGCAAGCTGGCGGACTGCCAGGAAAAAGACCCGTCACTGTGCGAGATCTACATCGTCGAGGGTGACTCCGCTGGCGGCTCGGCCAAGCAGGGCCGCGACCGCAAATTCCAGGCCATCCTGCCCCTGCGTGGCAAGATTTTGAACGTGGAAAAAGCGCGCTACGAGAAGTTGCTGACCAGCAATGAAATCGTGACGCTGATCACGGCATTGGGTACGGGCATCGGCAAGGCCGCGGTCGAATCCGGCAAGTCGGGGGTGGACGACTTCAACGTCGACAAGCTGCGTTACCACCGCATCATCATCATGACCGATGCCGACGTGGACGGCGCCCACATCCGCACCCTGTTGCTGACCTTTTTCTACCGCCAGATGCCTGACCTGGTGGAACGTGGCCACATCTACATTGCCCAGCCGCCGCTGTACAAGGTCAAGGCCGGCAAGGAAGAGCTCTATCTCAAGGACGCCAGTGCGCTGGATGCCTTCCTGCTGCGTATCGCTCTGGTCAACGCTTCCGTTCATACCGGCGGCGACAAGGGGACGCTTATCAGCGGCGATACGCTGGCCGAGTTGGCACGCAAGCACCAGCTGGCCGAAGCGGTGATTGAACGCCTGCACAATTTCATGGATGCCGAGGCTTTGCGTGCCATTGCCGATGGCGTGAGCCTGAATCTGGACACCGTGGGCGACGCGGAAACCTCGGCGGCGGCTTTGCAGGCCAAGCTGCCGACGGCGGAGGTGGCTGGCGAGTTCGATGTTCGCACTGACAAGCCCATTCTGCGCATCAGCCGTCGCCATCACGGCAACGTCAAGAGCAGCGTCATTACGCAGGACTTCGTGCATGGTGCCGACTACGCGGCCCTGGCTGAGGCGGCAAACACCTTCCGCGGCTTACTGAACGAAGACGCCAAGGTCATGCGTGGCGAGGGTGAAAAGCAGAAGGAAGAGAAGGTCGGCGATTTCCGTTCTGCCATGAACTGGCTGATCGCCCAGGCTGAAAGTGCCACGGCGCGCCAGCGCTACAAAGGTCTGGGTGAGATGAACCCGGCCCAGCTCTGGGAAACCACCATGGACCCGACCGTTCGACGTCTGCTGCGGGTCCAGATCGACGATGCCATCGAAGCTGATCGTGTGTTCACCATGCTGATGGGCGACGAAGTGGAGCCGCGCCGCGAGTTCATCGAGGCCAATGCACTGCGTGCCGGCAATATCGACGTCTGAGCGCAATGAGCATGACTGACACATTACCGGCCTGTCCTCAGTGCGGCCTGGAAAACACCTACCCGGATGGCGACAACTACGTCTGCCCGGACTGCGGTTTCGAATGGCCCATGGCGGTCTCAACCGATGAGGACGACGCGGCCGAAAGCGGTGATGGCGTGGTTCGCGACGCCAATGGCAACCCGCTGGCGGATGGCGATGCGGTCATCCTGATCAAGGACCTGAAAGTCAAGGGTTCGTCCATCGTGCTCAAGAAGGGCACCAAGGTCAAAAGTATCCGCCTGCCGGCAGGTGCCGGCGACCATGAGGTCGATTGCAAGACCGATCAGGGCGGTTTCATGCTCAAGGCCTGTTTCCTGAAAAAGGCCTGAGCTGCGGCCCGGCATGAGTGCCTTTGCCGTCATCGATTTCGAGACCACCGGTATCTCGCCCGACCATGGGGACCGCGCTACCGAGGTGGCGATCGTGATGGTGGACGGAGACCGGGTGGTGGACCGCTTTCAGAGCCTGATGAATGCCGGTGTGCGAATTCCGTCTTTTATCACCCAACTCACCGGCATCAGCAATGCCATGGTGGCGGCAGCCCCCGATGCGGCCGAGGTCATGGCCGAGGCCAGCCGCTTTGTGGGCACCACACCGCTGGTGGCACACAACGCGGCGTTTGACCGCAAGTTCTGGGTGGCTGAATTGGGACGCCTGGGCTTGCCGGCACCGCAACCCTTTATCTGCACCCTGCTGGTCTCGCGCCGTCTCTACCCGCAAGCACCCAACCACAAACTGGGCTCACTGGTGGATTACCACCGGCTGCCACGCACCGGTGCCGCCCACCGCGCGCTGGCCGATGCCGAGATGGCGGCGGCATTGCTGGACCGCATCCGGCATGACCTGCGAACCCGTTACGGTGTTGCCAAGCCAGACCATGCCCTGTTGATGGCGCTGCAACGTACTGCCAAAGCAGCCGTTCCTGGGCTGCTGGCGCGCTTCACACAGGCTTGATGGTGGTGCAAAAACCAGGATTCGACAGGACGCTGGACGATGACAAACGACGTTGTCGCCAATGTGGGATACCCGCATAATCATTTCCAATTCCCGGCGAGCCCATGCGGTCTTGCCGAGTAGCGATATCCGAACGGATGGCCATGACAGAAAAAAAACCTTTTGAGATTGCGCGTGAAACGCTTAGGCAGTTGACGGCCAAAAAGCTGCTGCCAACGCCGGGCAACTACCAGTCGATCTACAACGAGATTGCCGGCATCCCGCTCATCCAGCCCTTTCCGGAAGAGCCATTGCGCCAGATTGCGCAATCCTTGCCGACCAAGAACCCAGGCCAGGAAAAGCAGAAGGGATTGCTGGAGTACGCGATTGGCCAGCGCAATTGGCAGGGCGTGCAAAGCGCCCTGGTGGGGTATGCCGGCTTTGCCCTGCCCGGCGGCACACCCAGCGAGTCGGCACCCGAGCCGGTGGCGCCGATCGCATCGGTCCCGGCGTTCACAGCCGAGTTCATGGAGCAGATTGCACGCATGGTGGAGTACAGCCTGCCAGCGCTCGGCAACGATGATGCCCGGTTTCAGGAACAGGTCGACAAGCTGTTGCAGACGCTGCGCGATCCGGCCGCGGATGTGATTGGCATCAAGACCTTGCTGGCCAATTTCAGTCATCGACTGTCGTTTGCGGCAGAAGATCAGGCCGAGATCAAGAACACACTGCTCAAGCTGCTCCATCTGATCATCGAGAACATTGGCGAGCTGAGCGTGGACGACAGCTGGCTCAAGGGCCAGACCGATGCATTGATGGAGGCCGCTTCGCCGCCCCTGACCTTGCGCCGTCTCGACGATGTCGAGCGTCGCCTCAAGGATGTGATCTTCAAGCAGACCGAAGCCAAGGGCCGGGCGATGGAGGCACAGGAAGAGCTGCGCAGCATGCTGGCCATCTTCGTCGAGCGCTTGTCGCAGATGACCGAGTCGAGCAGCAGTTTCCACGGCAAGATGGAAGAAAGCGTGGCCTTGATTGAACAGGCCAAGAGCATCGAGGAGATTGCCCCGGTCCTCAAGGAGGTCATCGGTGCCACGCGGGCGATGGCGAATGAATCGCTGACGGTGCGCGACGAACTGCAGGCCATGCGGGAGAAGACACAGGCGACCGAGGCCGAACTGGTCAAGCTGCACCGGGAGCTCGATCGCGTCAGCGCCCAGGCGCGGCACGACACGCTGACCGGCGCCCTCAACCGCCAGGGCCTGGACGAGGCGCTGCATCGCGAGGTGTCAGGCATGCAGCGGCGCGACAGCGCCTTGTGCGTGGCCTTGCTCGATATCGACAATTTCAAGAAGATCAATGACGAGCGGGGGCACGCCGCCGGCGATGCAGCATTGACGCATCTGGCGACGGTGGCGCGCGAATGCATGCGGCCACAGGATTCGCTGGCGCGTTATGGCGGCGAAGAGTTTGTCATTCTGCTGCCCGACACGCCGCTGGACAAGGGCGTGGAGGCCATGACGCGCCTGCAGCGCGAGCTGACCCGCCGTTTCTTCCTCGACGGCAACGAGAAGATTCTGATCACCTTCAGTGCCGGTGTGGCGCAGTTTGAGCCTGATGAAGCAGGGCTGGAAGCGATCCAGCGTGCCGACCGGGCCATGTACCTGGCCAAGCGCGCCGGCAAGAACCGCGTGATGGCCGCCTGAGACGCGAGGGCAAACGTATGACTTATCTGATATTGGGTTTGGTGATTTTTCTGGGTGTGCATTCGGTGCGCATCGTGGCTGATGGCTGGCGGACCCACCTGCGCGAGCGGCTGGGCGAAGGAACCTGGAAGGGGCTGTATTCGCTGCTGTCCTTGGCCGGGCTGGCGTTGGTGGTCTGGGGCTTTGGCGTGGCGCGCGAGCAGCCGGTGGTGCTGTGGACGCCTCCCACCGGCATGCGCCACCTGGCCGGCCTGTTGACCTTGCTGGCGTTCGTGCTGTTCGCCGCGGCCTATGTGCCGGGCAACAGCATCAAGGCGCGTCTGCATCATCCGATGGCTGCGGGGGTCAAGGTCTGGGCGCTGGCGCACTTGCTGTCCAACGGCATGCTGGTGCATCAGATCCTGTTCGGCGCTTTCCTGCTGTGGGCCGTGGCCAGCTTTGCCGCGGCACGGCGGCGCGACCGCATTGCGGGGACGGTCTATGCGCCGGGTCAGACGCTGCCGACGGTGATCACGGTCTTGCTCGGTGCGGCGGCCTGGGGTGCGGTGGCGTTCTGGTTGCACGGCATGCTGATCGGCATCCGGCCGTTGGTCTGACATCCCCCTGTTGGCGGCTCACTGCGTGTAGCCGCCCTCTCCCCCTGTGGGGGACAACGCCAGTGGCCCGGCAAAGCCGGTTCCACGGCGTTCCCCGAAAAGCCCTTGGCCTGGTAGCGGGGGGAAGGAGAGTTATTTCTCCAGCACCCACTGGATGACGAACTTGGCGGCGAAACCGACCATGCCGAACGCCAGGCCCAGGAACAGCACAAAGGTGCCGAAACGGCCGGCCTTGGATTCCCAAGCCAGGTGGCCGATGATGAACAGCATGTAGAGCATGAATGCTCCCACGCCGAAACTCAGGCCGAAGGCGGCGATTTGTTCTTCGCTGTAGCCGAACATCAGCGCGCCTCCGTACCGATGGCCGCAGTGCGTTCCGGCAGGGCCGAGGCATCCACCAGATCGCGGTAGGCGTGCCAGCTGGCATGGCCCAGCATGGGGACCACGGCCACCAAGCCGAGCAGTACCGAGCACAGTCCCAGCAGCGAGAAGCCCATGATGAGAAAGGCCCACCAGGCCATGGGGCCCGGGTTGAGCAGCACGGTCTGCCAGCTTGTCACCACGGCTTGCAGCACGTTCACGCGGCGGTCCAGCAACAGGGGCAGGGCAATAGCACTGGAAGCAAACATGGGTGCGGCCATCATGCCGCCCAGTGCGAGCCAGAGCTCGAACAGGTAGTTGTCGCGCGCCAGCACGACAAAGCGCAGGAAATCGAGTGGTCGCTCGATCGGGACCGGTGACAGCAGCGTGATGAGCGCGGCCGACGTCAGCACCCAACCGGTGCCGGCCAGTCCCAGCAACAGCCCGAACTTCACCAGGCGCCAGTCCTTGCCGTCTGCGCTGTCGCCATGGCGGCGCCAGCTGAGCCAGGTTTGCAGCACGAGCCGGAAAGAGGCCGGTTCACCGCGCTCGACGGCTCGGCTCAAGGCATACAGGCCGGTGGCCAGCACGGGGGCGACCACCAGAAAACCTGAGAAGGCACCGGCCAGCAGCCAGAACTGGTGGCGCGCCGCGATCATCAACAGCAGGCCAAAGACACACAGCACCGCCCCATGCACGAAGCTGACCCAGCCGCAACGCGCCATGTCGCGCCAAGCCAGGGCCAGCCAGCGCATCGGTTGATGAATTTCAATGGTGCGAACGGTGAGTGGCGCCTGTTTGTGCATCGGGCTGAGGTCAGGTTGGTTTCAGGACTCAGTCCTTGCGTGGGGGCCTGCGCTCGCCACGGCTGCCACGGTCACCAAAAGGGCGGCCGGTGTTGGCATCAAAGACTTTTTTCTGCTCGGTCGTGAGTGTGGCATAGAACGCGCGTGTGGCGTCGTCACGCTTGTCCATCTCGGCTTCGCGTTGCTTGCGCAGTTCGCGCATCTTGTCCAGGCGCTCGGGTGTGGTGAGCTTGTCCAGTTCAGCGCGGCTGGGATGCGGGCCGAAAGCCGGCGGCTTCATGGCGGTGACATAGGCGTTCCAGGCGCTGTCTTGCTCGGCGCTGAGTTTGAGTTTGGCCTTGAGGTCGGCGGTGCGACGGTCCATGTGGCGCTGCATGCGCGCTTGCATGCGGTCGCGGAATTCCGGGTTGGCACTGGCACTGGCGCTGGGGTTGCCCGCGCCCGGACCGGTCGCCGGGCCTGGACCGGGCTGGGCCAGGGTGGTGAGGGCGACAGCCATCAGGCCAGCCAGCAGCACGGGTTTGAAGACGGATTTCATGGGCTCTTCCTTTCAAAAAACCTGTCAGAACAACAGGTGAAACGGAGTCTGCGCGCGCTGTGTATCCGTGTCGTGACGGCGTGCGAAGGCTGTGTAAAGTTCGCTGCGCTGATGTGCGCTCAGGCCAGGCGGCCGCTGCGAAAATCATCCATCGCGCTCATCAGCTCTTCACGCGTGTTCATGACAAAGGGCCCGTACTGGGCAATCGGCTCCCCGAGGGGACGACCCGCGATCAGCAGGGCGCGTGCCGGCTCGCTGCCGGGATCGGCCTGCAGGCGTACGCCGTCGCCGACGTTTTCCAGAATGGCCATGCGGTGCAGCGGCACCGGCGTGGCCTTGTCTTCGCCGTCCACCACGTGCACGGTGCCGCGGTAGACGTAGATGAAGGCGTTGTGCGTGGCCGGCAGTGGCTGCGCGAAGGTGGCGCCGCCGGCCGGGAAGTGCAGGTCCAGGTACAGCGGGTCGGTCGGGTACTGCTCGACCGGCCGTTGCATGGCACCAGCCACGCCGTGGCTGCTGCCGGCGATCACGCGCACGCGCACGCCGCCGCGCGTGTCTTCACCCTCGCCGGCCGGGCTGGTGAATTCGGGGATTTCGCTGCTCTGGATGTCGCGGTACCCCGGCTGGCACAGCTTGTCTTTGCCCGGCAGGTTGAGCCAGAGCTGGAAGCCTTCCATCACACCTGCCTCCTGCTCCGGCATTTCGCTGTGGATCAGGCCGCGGCCGGCGGTCATCCATTGCACGCCGCCGTTTTGCAGCAGGCCCTCATGGCCTGCGCTGTCGCGGTGACGCATGCGCCCGGCAATCATGTAGGTGACGGTTTCGAAACCGCGGTGCGGATGGTCGGGAAAACCGGCGCCGTAGTCCTTCGGGTCGTCGCTGGCAAAGTTGTCCAGCATCAGGAAGGGGTCGAGCCGGCGTTGCAGGTCATGCGTGAGCACGCGTGTGAGTTTGACGCCAGCACCGTCACGGGTGGGTTGGCCGGTGATGAGGCGCTCGACCCGGCGCGGGGACTGGAGGGTGGGGATGTTCATGGGAACGAGGAAGAGGCCGATTCGCAGTCAAATCAGCCTCTGGCCCTTTCAAAATATGCGCCGACAGCTATCAAAAGCATAGCGGTCAGCGGCGGTGAGAAAACCTCAGGACTGCGGCTTGTCCTTCATGGCGCAGGTGTTGAAGCCCAGCAAGGCATAAGGCGGGCACCAGCCGATCAGGCCGGTGGCCAGCGGGACGATGCCCAGCCAGCCCCACCAGCCCACAGTGTTGGTGGCGGCCAGCGCGATGAGAACGACACCGGCGACGATGCGGATGATGCGGTCGATACCGCCGACATTGGATTTCATGTTGTAACTCCTGTGAAGTGGGTGAAGGTCATTATTGGAGGTGGGCCAGTTGGCGTCAACCGACCGGCAGGCTTCGGGTCGATTGACTGGCCAGGTCGTCGAGGATGGGGCACTCGGGTCGCTCGTCGCCATGGCAATGGTGCAGCAACTGCTGCAGGGAGCGCTGCATGGCCTGCATGGCTTCGATGCGTTGTGCCAGCTCAGTCACATGTTTCTGTGCGATGCGCTTGACGCTGGCGCTGGTGCGGCGCCGGTTTTGCCATAGCGTGACCAGTTCGGCGATCTCAGCCATCGAGAAGCCGAGATCGCGAGAGCGTTTGATGAAACGCAGGGTGTGCACATCGGCCTCGCTGTACTGGCGGTAGCCGCTGTCGGTGCGCGCCACCCGCGGCAGCAGCCCGAGCGATTCGTAATGGCGCACCATCTTGGCCGAGATGCCGGAGAGTTCGGCGGCATGGCTGATGCTGACAGGCCACAGGATTTCGTTCAAGGTGCGGGTCATGGCAGCCTGCGGTTCAGACGGTGACAGCGTAGCCCTCTTCGGCAATCGCCTTGGCCAGTGCGTCGCGCGGTTGCTGCGACTGCACCTCGACCTTGTTCTGACTGCGGTCGATCTTGACCTCGGCCTGCGGGTCGAGTTGCCGGATCGCTTGCGTGACGGCTTTTTCGCAGTGACCGCAGGTCATGCCGGTGACTTCAAAAATCTGATTCATATGGACTCCTTCAGAAAACAGGTTCAGCCTGATAGCTGGCGCTTATCCTGAACCTTGCCATGATGGGAAGGTCAAGGGCATTATGGCAACCTTGGCGGCAGAATGGTTGATTTAACGCAGGGGTTGACCCTCCCATCATGGCAAGGTTCAGAATTCACGCATGAGCACCATCACCACCCCTTCCGCGACCCCTTCCCTGGACATTGGCATTGGCGGCATGACCTGCGCTTCCTGTGTGACGCGCGTGGAAAAGGCCCTGAAGAAAGTACCTGGCGTGAAAGAGGCCAGCGTCAACCTGGCCACCGAATCGGCGCGGGTGAGCTTCGAGCCTTCCGAGCAGATGGAGGCACGCCTGCGTCGTGCCGTGCGCGATGCCGGCTACGAGCCGCGTGCTGCCGATGCGCTGGAGCAAGAGGGCGATGCCTCACCCTGGACCGGTTTTGCGCCGGTCGCCATCGGCCTGCTGCTGTCGGCGCCGCTGGTCGTTCCCATGCTGGGCGACCTGCTGGGGCTGCACTGGATGCTGCCGGCCTGGGCGCAGTTTCTGCTGGCCACACCGGTGCAGTTCATTCTGGGGGCGCGGTTCTACAAAGCGGGCTGGCATGCGCTCAAGGCCCTGACCGGCAATATGGATTTGCTGGTGGCCATCGGCACCACAGCCGGCTGGGCGCTGTCGATGTGGCTGTGGCTGACGGCAGAACACGGTGCCATGGTGCACCTGTACTTTGAGGCCTCGGCCGTGGTGGTGACGCTGGTGCTGCTGGGCAAATGGCTGGAGGCCCGTGCCAAGCGCCAGACCACCGCCGCCATCCGCGCCCTGCATGCGCTGCGCCCGGACGTGGCCCACCTGGTCGGCCGCGAAGGCGAGCTCGATGTGCCGGTGGCCGAGGTGCTGGTGGCCGACAAGTTGGTGGTGCGGCCAGGGGAACGTTTCCCGGTCGATGGCACGCTGCTGGAGGGGCATACCCAGGTGGATGAGTCGATGCTGACCGGCGAGCCGTTGCCGGTAGCGAAGGATGCCGGTGCCAAGCTCACCGGCGGCTCCATCAACGGCGAGGGCCGGGTTGTGATGCAGGTCGGTGCGGTCGGCAGCGAGACGGTGCTGGCGCACATCATCCGCCTGGTGGAGGATGCGCAGGCCGCCAAGGCACCGATCCAGCGCCTGGTGGACCAGGTGTCGGCGGTGTTCGTGCCGGTGGTGTTGCTGGTGGCGCTCATCACACTGCTGGGCTGGTGGCTGACCGGCCACCCGTTCGAGCTGGCCTTGATCCGTGCCGTGGCGGTGCTGGTGATTGCCTGCCCCTGTGCCCTGGGCCTGGCGACACCGGCCGCCATCATGGCCGGCACCGGTGTGGCCGCCAAGTTCGGCATCCTGATCAAGGATGCGCAGGCCCTGGAGCTGGCGCACAAGGTGGACACCGTGGCCTTCGACAAGACCGGCACGCTGACGGTGGGTCAGCCGCGCCTGACGGCGCTGGTGGTGGCCGAGGGCATGGATGAGGCCATGGTGCTGCAGGCTGCGGCCAGCCTGCAAAGCGGCAGCGAACATCCGCTGGCACGCGCCGTCGTGGCGGCGGCACAGGCACGCGGCCTGCCGATCGAAGCGCCGGACAACGTGCGCGCGGTGCCGGGCCGCGGCAGCGAGGGCGAGGTCGGGGTGAGGAGCTACCTGATCGGCAGCCTGCGCTGGATGGAGGAACTGGGCGTAGGCCTGGGGGCGCTGGCAGTCCGTGCCGCCGAGTTGCAGGCCCAGGGCGCCACGGTCTCGGCGATGCTGGAGCGCACCACCGCCGGCTTGACATTACGTGCCCTGATGGCGTTTGGCGACGAACCCAAGCCAGGGGCCAAAGAGGCGCTGGCGGCGTTGCGCGCACGCGGCATCCGCACCGTGATGATCTCGGGCGACAACCAGGGTGCGGCCGAGGCCATGGCGCGCCGCTTGGGACTTCGGCCGGAAGCCGGCGAGGTGCTGGCCGAGGTGTTGCCGGGCGACAAGGCGGCCAAGGTGGCGGAACTGAAGACCGGTGGACATACTGTGGCCATGGTGGGCGACGGCGTTAACGATGCACCGGCCCTGGCGGCGGCCGATGTCGGCCTGGCCATGGGCAACGGCACCGACGTGGCCATGCATGCGGCCGGCATCACGCTGATGCGCGGCGACCCGTTGCTGGTGGCGGCCGCGCTCGATGTCTCGGACCGGACAGTGGCCAAGATCCGGCAAAACCTGTTCTGGGCCTTCATCTACAACGTGGCGGGGATCCCGCTGGCCGCGTTCGGCTTCCTCAACCCGGTGGTGGCGGGCGCGGCCATGGCCATGAGCTCGGTCAGTGTGATGACCAACGCCCTGTTACTGCGACGTTGGCGACCTCGGGATATGTAAGCGCAAACTGAAGTATTCGCCGCCTAGAATGCCATTTCGGTTTCATTTCATAACTAATGGATAACGGGACGGGTCATGATGTCGAAAATTTTTGAGTTGATGCGCCAATTCACCATCCGTTTTCGCATGCTCAGTGCGATCGTGGTGGTCATGTGTCTGCTGGGCCTGCTGGGTGGTGCCGGCATGCTGGGGATGTTCCGCATCCACAACCTGGGCGAGCAGCAGGTCAACCAGTCGCATGCCGGGGTGGAGCGGCTGGGCGGTCTGCGCTATGAGATGAGCCTGGTGCGCCGGCATGAAAAGGACATGATCATCCAGTATGAGAAGCCGGAGGCGATCCAGCAGATTCGCGGCAAGTGGCTGGCCGACATGCAGAAGATCGAGAAGACGCTGGCGGAGCTGCTGGAAAGCGCCTCTGAGACCGACAAGCCCCGGGTCCAGAAAGCGACCGAGCACATGAAGGCCTACCGCACCATGTTCGGGCAGGTGGCCGGGCAGCTGGAGGCCAGCGCCTATGAGACCGCCACCATTGCCAACCGCATGAGCGCGCGCGCGGTGGCCGAGTTCGAGGAAGCCGACAAGCTGCTGCAGCAGATCGACAACGCGCTGCGCGAGACGGCCCGGCAAGCGGTTGAAAGCCAGGGTGCGGCACTGGACCAGACGCTGTTCCTTTTCGCTGCATTGGTGGTGTTTGCGCTGATCGTGGTGGTGCCCTTGACGCTGCTCAACATGCAGGCCATCTGTCAACCGCTGGAGCAGGCACGCGGCCTGGCCCAGGCGATTGCCAGCGGCGACTTGTCGCAGCAGATGCGGGTCAATGGCAAGGATGAGGTGGCTGACCTGCAGCGCGCCCTGGAGGCCATGCGCTCAGGTCTGGGGCACATGGTGTCCCAGGTGCGGGATTCGAGCGAAAGCATCGCCACTGCCAGCCGCGAGATTGCCACCGGCAACCAGGACCTGTCCAGCCGCACCGAGCAGACCGCCAGCAATGTACAGCAGACGGTGTCCTCCATTTCCAACCTCAGCGGCAACGTCCAGCACACCGCCGCTTCGGCGCAGACGGCCAACCAGCTGGCGGCCACCGCCTCGCAGGCGGCACAGCGTGGCGGCTCGGTGGTCGGGCAGGCGGTGCAGAGCATGCAAAGCATCTCGCAGGCCAGCAAGAAGATCGGCGACATCATCGGCCTGATCGACTCGATCGCTTTCCAGACCAACATCCTGGCGCTCAATGCCGCGGTGGAAGCCGCGCGTGCCGGCGAACAAGGTCGTGGTTTTGCCGTGGTGGCCAGCGAGGTGCGCTCCCTGGCGCAGCGCTCGGCCGCGGCGGCCAGCGAAATCAAGGGCTTGATCGACAACAGCGTGACGGCGGTGGACGGCGGCGTGCGCCTGGTGGAAGAAGCCGGGCGGGCGATGGAGGAGATCGTGGGCGGCGTCAAACGCGTGAGCGACACCATCGGCGAGATCACCATCGCCTCGACCAGCCAGTCCGAAGGCATTGGCAACGTGAGCCAGGCCGTGAACGAAATCGACCGCATGACGCAGCAGAATGCGGCGCTGGTGGAGGAATCCGCGGCGGCAGCGGAATCCATGCGCGAGCAGGCCGACCGCCTGGCCCATGTGGTGCGCCAGTTCCGCGTGAGCAATGAGGTCCAGGCCCTGCTGACCTGAGGATGTGAGCAAAGCTTGATGAAGGTCAAGCTTGCGAAGAAGCTGGCATGACAAGCTAGGATCAAACAATTGATTTGACCTGAGGAGTTCCATCATGAGCCACGAAAGTATTCGCATCATCCATGACGAACATGCCGCTCTGGCGGCCATGTTGCAGTCTCTGCGCATGATGGTCCAGCGCGGCCCCGCGAGCGAGCCGGAGAACTTCTTCGATGTGCTGCGCGCCATGCTGTTCTACATCGACGAATTCCCCGAACGCCTGCACCACACCAAGGAAAGCGAACTGCTGTTTCCCCCGGTACGGGCACGGGCGCCACACCTGAAGGACGCCCTGGACAAACTCGACAAGGACCACGCCTACGGCGAGTCAGCGGTGCGCGAGCTGCAGCACCTGCTGCTGGCCTGGGAGCTGTTGGGCGAGTCGCGCCGGGCGGCCTTCGACGAGGCGGCCAAACGCTATCTGGAGTTCTACCTCGAGCACATGCGGCTGGAGGAGACGGTGATCATGCCCGAGGCTGAGAAAGTGTTGACGGCGGAAGACTGGAAGGCGCTGGATGCGGCCTTTGCTACCAACTGCGATCCGCTGACCGGGAAGTACCCGCGTGACCCGGTCTACGACCGCCTGTTCACCCGCATCGTGATGCGGGCGCCCTCGCCGATCGGCCTCGGCGAGGGTTAAGCCCGAGCTGGGTCAGGGAAGGGCGGCCGGCTTGGCCAACTGCTCATCGACCTTGAGCTTGGAGAACCAGGCGACATAAAGCACCGGCAGCACCACCAGCGTGAGCAGGGTGGCGGTGACCAGGCCGCCGATGACCACGATGGCCAGCGGACGCTGGGTTTCCGAGCCGATGTCGTGCGACAGTGCCATCGGCAGCAGGCCGAGGGCGGCCAGCATCGCCGTCATGAGCACGGTGCGCAGGCGCTGCATGGAGCCCAAGCGCGCCGCTTCCAGCACAGTATGGCCGGCATTGCGCAACTGCTGGAACACCGAGAGCATGACCACGCCGTTGAGCACAGCCTGGCCTGACAGCGCGATGAATCCGATGGCCGCCGACACCGACAGCGGGATCGAAAACGCCCACAGCGCAATGAAGCCGCCGATCAGCGCCAGCGGCACGTTGATCAGGATCAGGGCCGCCTTCTTGAACGAACCGAAGGCATCGAACAGCAGCACGAAGATCAACAGCAGCGAGATCGGCACCACGACCGACAGCCGCTGCATGGCGCGTTCCTGGTTTTCGAATTCCCCCGACCAGTTGACGGTGTAGTTTTCGGGCACGGTCACGTTTTTCGCCACGCGCGCCTTCATGTCCTTGACCACCGAGCCCATGTCGCGGCCTTTGATGAACACGCCGATAGCCATGGTGCGCCGACCGGCTTCGCGGGCGATGTTCATGGCGCCGGTGGTCTGGCGGATGTTGGTGACCGAGCCCAGGGTGGTGTAGCCGCCTGCAGGAATGGGCAGCGGCGTGCTCGGCAGGCTGGCAATGACGCGCTCGTCTGCCGGCAGGCGCACGGTCACGGCAAACTTGCGCTCCCCTTCCCAGAGCTGGGTGGCGGCGCGGCCGGCCAGTGCCGACTCGATCACGTCTTCCACGTCACTCACGTTCAGGCCGAAGCGCGAGGCGCGTTCGCGGTCGATGTCGATCACCAGCTGCGGCAGATCGCCCAGGCGGTCGACCTCGGCGCGCTGCACGCCCTGCACCTGGCGGAACTCACGCCGCATGCCCTCGACCGTGCGTTGCAGTTCACCCAGGTCGTCGCCCGCCACCTTGACCACGATCTGACCCTTGATCTGGGAAATCGATTCGAGCACGTTGTCACGGATCGGTTGCGAGAAGGCGGGGTCCACGCCCGGGATGACCGAGAGCTTGCGGTCCATCTCCTCGATCAGGGCTTCGCGCGTCATGCCCTTGCGCCACTCCTCCATCGGCTTCACGTCAACAAAGACTTCCGCCATGCTCAGCGTCTTGGGGTCGGTGCCGTCTTCCGGCTGACCGGCCTTGGAAACCACGGTACGGACCTCCGGCAGGGTCAGCAGCTGTTGGCGCGCCTTGCGCAGCACGCGTGCGGCTTCTTCCTGCGACAGGCTGGCCGGCATGTCCCAGTTGACCCAGAAGGTGCCTTCGTTGAGTTCCGGCAGGAATTCGGAACCCAGGCGTGCGGCCGCGACGATGGACAGCACGAAGCCGCCTAACGCAATGGCGACGACCTTGCGCCGGTGTTCCAGTGACCAGACCAGCACCGGTTCGTAAAAGCGTTTGGCAGTGGCGACCACACGGTTGTCGCCGTGGGGCAACTTCTTGCGTAGCATCCAGTAGGCCAGCAGCGGCACCAGGGTGAGCGAGAAGATCAGCGAGCCGATCAGTGCCGTGGTGACCGACAGCGCCATGGGCTGGAAAATGCGGCCTTCGTGACGCTGCAGCGCAAAGATCGGAATGTGCGCCGCGATGATGATGAGCATGGAGAACAGCGTGGGCCGGCCGACCTCATTGGCCGCATCGATGATGGCCTGACGGCGTTCGCTGTCGGGCATGTTTTCGCCCTCCTTTTCCAGCCGGTGCATGATGTTCTCGATCACGATCACCGCGCCATCAACGATGATGCCGAAGTCCATGGCGCCGAGCGACAGCAGGTTGGCCGGCACCCCCATGATCTTCAGGCCGAGGAAGGTGGCCAAGAGGGCCAGCGGAATCACCACCACCACTGCCAGGCTGGCGCGCAGGTTGGAGAGGAACAGGTAGAGCACCAGCGAGACCAGCAGCGCGCCTTCCACCAGGTTGTGGAACACCGTGGTCATGGTCTTGCCCATCAGCCAGGTGCGGTCGTAGAAAGGCACGATCTGCACGCCGGGCGGCAGGCCGCGTTCGTTGAGCTGGGCGATCTTGTCCTTCACACCCTTGAGCACGACGCTGGCATTCTCGCCCTTGCGCATGATGACGATGCCGATCACGGCGTCGTCGTCGTCGTCCTGGCCGGTGATGCCCAGGCGCGGCACCGCGCCGAGCTTGATCTGGGCCACGTCACGGATCAGTACGGGTGTGCCGTTGCGGGAATCGAGCACGATGCGGCCGATGTCATCGGCCGAACGCAGCAAGCCGATACCCCGGATGGCAAACTGCTGCGAGCCCTGGGCCACGTAGCTGCCGCCGGCGTTGGAGTTGCCGCGGCCCAGCGCATCGAGCAGGTTCTGGAAGGTGAGCTTGTAGGCGCGCAGCTTGTCCAGGTCGGGCTGGACTTCGTACTGCTTGATGAAGCCGCCCATGGCCACCACATCGGCGATGCCCGGGACCTGGCGCAGGGCGCGTTCGACCACCCAGTCCTGCTGGGTGCGCAGGTCGGTGGTGGACAGGCCGTCGCCGCGCAGGCGGTAGCGCATGATTTCGCCCACCGGGGTGGCGTTGGGCGCGATGTTGACTTGGGCTCCGGGCGGCAGATCAACCGAGTTCAGGCGCTCCATCACCTGCTGGCGTGCAATGTTGACATTGGCGCTGTCGTCATAGGTGACTACGGTGTACGACAGGCCGAACTGGGTGTGCGAGAAGACGCGGATCGAGTTGGGCAGCCCGGCCAGGGCGGTCTCGATTGGCAGCGTGACCTGCTTCTCCACCTCTTCGGCCGCACGCCCGGGAAACAGCGCAATGACCGTGACCTGGGTGTCGGTGACATCGGGAAAGGCCTCGATCGAGAGATTCTTGAAGGCGAACACGCCGGCCATCACGAACAGCAGGGTGCCCAGGATGATGAACAGCGGCTGATGCAGCGCGTATTGGATCAGGCGTTTCATTTCTGCGCCGCTCCGGTGTCTGCGGCAGCGCCGGGTGCTACAGATTTGGTAGCTGCTGCGGCAGCATTGTCGGGGGCTCGGGCCTCTTCTTCTGCAAGTCGCAAGAGCCGCGCCAGCAGCAGGGCATTTTCAATCACGACCTGCTCGCCGGCTTGCAGGCCTTTGGCAATCACGACCTCGCGCGGGCCTTCGTAGTCGAGCTCCACAGCGCGGCGTTCGAACTCGCCGGGCCGGGTTTGCACGAACACGGAATGCCGGGTGCCGCGCAGCAGCACGGCGACGGCGGGTACCACCACGCCGGATTCGAAGGTGCGCTCGAATTTGGCGGTGGCCAGCATCTCGGCCTTGAGGCGGCGGTCGGCATTGGCCACCACGCCGCGGATCTTGATGGTGCGGGTCAGGGGGTCGATGAAGTCGGAGGTGGCGATGACCTTGCCCTGGAAGGTCTGTCCGGGCAGGGAAGGAATCGAGAGTTCAAAGGCCGTCCCGGGGTGCACGATGCCAACTTCGGATTCACGCGCATCAATCTGGATCCAGAGCGAGGAAGGGTCGGTGACCACAAACAACGCCGGCACACCCGGGCCGGCCAGATCCGGGCGCACTTCCTGGCCGGGGTTGAGGTTGCGCTCCACCACCACGCCGCCAATGCTGGCACTCAGGGCCAGTTGCTGGTTGACGCCGCTGCCGCTGCCATACAGGCGGGTACGGGCTTGGGCGCGCGCCACTTCGGCTTGTGCGCGTTCGGCGTCGGTTTCAGTCTGCTCCAGTTCCTTGCGGGCCACGATGCCGGCCTCGAACAGCTCACGCTGGCGTTGCAGCGCTTTGTGTGTCAGGCGGGCATCGGCCTCGGCCTTGGCGGTCTCGCTCTGGGCCTGGCCAAAATCGGGTGAGGCCAGCAGGGCCAGCGGTGTGCCGGGCTGGACTTTCTGGCCGACGTCAGCCTTGATGCTCATGACGCGGCCGGCAAAGGCCGGGTAGATGCGCTGCGTGCGCTCTTCGTTCCACACCAGTTTGGCGGGCAACTCGACCGTCATGGCCTTGGCCGGCAAGGCGGCGGTGACGTGCAGCAGGTTGAGTTGCGGGTGACCGGCCGCAAAGCGCAGCTGGTTGTTCTGCACGATCGGTGCCGGCGCCTCCGCCTTGGGGGCGGGTGTCTCGGTGCAGGCGCCCAGTCCCAGGGCAGACAGGAGGAGGACGGGAAGAAAACGGTTCAGCATGGTTCAACGACGCCTAGGATGTGACGGTATTCAGTTGGCAGAGTTGGGTGGGGTGGCCGGGGCGCCGGCCTCCGCTTGGGTGCGCAGCTGCCAGGCGCCAGCGGCCTTGGCATAGTCGGCGCGGGCGGTCAAGGCCTCGAGCAGCGTGGCGCGCAGGGTGCGTCGCGCATCGAGCAGATCGGTCAGCGACATGGCGCCTTTGCTGTAGGCCAGTTCGGCTCCATCGGCCACCTTGCGGGCGCGTGGCAGGATGTCAGTTTCGTAGGTGCGGGCACGCAAAGCCGTGTTGAGCGCTTCCTGTTGCAGACGCTGCAGTTCGGCGCGTGCCTGACGGCGGATTTTTTCCAGTCCGTCCTGCGCCTGGGCCAATTGGGCGTTGGCGCGTGCGATCTCGCCCTGGTAGCTGTAGCCCCATTGCAGCGGCATCTGCATGCGCAGTTCGATCAGGGCGGTGGAGGTGCCCGGGAAATGGTCGTAGGAGGCGCCCCAGGTGATGTCGGAGCGGCGCAGCGCCGTGCTGTTATCCAGCGCCGCCTGCGCGGACTGCACGCGGGCTTGCGCGGCACGCACATCGGGGCGTGCATCCACCAGGGCATCCAGGCCCTGAGTCATGGCCATGTCGCTGCTCAGCGCGGGCCAGTCGGTCTGCGCCTGCAATTGCTCGGGCGGGGTCGGCAAGCCCGTGAATTGCCACAGCATGAGGGCAGCGCGCTGGCGATCCAGCTCAGCCAGTTGGACGTCGGAGCGTGCGCGCTGGGCTTCGATCTCGGTACGGGCGGCGTCTTGGGCGGCCAGATCACCGGCCTGCACGCGTTTCTGGGCGGTGATGGCGAGTTGGGCGGCGCTGCGCTCCATCAACGCGACCTGTGTCAGACGCTCCTGCGCGGCCAGCAGGTTGTAGAAACCCGCCTGCACGCCCAGCAGTTGCTGGGTGCGGATCTCGTCCAGGTCGGCCTGGGCAGCGGTGGCGGCGCGTTCGGCGGTCAAGGTGCGCAGTTCGCGTTTGTTGCCGCGTTCCCAGGTCCAATCCAGGCCGATGGATTTGTCGACCCGTTTCTCGGTCATGAAGTTGCCTTCGCCGATGCCGTTTTGCAGGTCCATCTGGCCCAGTTTGGCCGTCAGGACGGGAAGCGGTGCGCGGTTGGCGCTCACGATGTCGGCGCGGGCGGCGGCCAGGGCATTGCGTGCCAGGGCAACATCCAGGTTGTTGCGGGCGGCGGTGAGGGCCTGTTCCAGCGAGACCGCTGCGCTGGCGGGTGCCTGCGCCAGGGCGGGCAGCGCCAGCAGCAGGCTTGAAAGCAGAAAGAACTGTCGTATGCTCATGCACTGATTGTCGAAAGTACCGACTGACCACGGGCTGACTTCCCGCTTGGTGAAAACGCGTAGAGACCCTCCTTGCTGATGCTGCCTCCATGAGAATCCTGCTGGTCGAAGACGATGCCGTCCTGCGCGATGTCATGCTGCACAGCCTGCGCGATGCCGGGCACCGGGTGGACGTGGCTGAAACGCTGGAGCAGGCCCGCCACTTCTGGCATGTCCAGCCTTTCGATGCCGTGCTGCTGGACCTGAACCTGCCGGCGACCAGCAACCCCCAGAGCGAACAGGGCAATGGCTTGACCGTGCTGCGCGAAGCACGTGCTCGCGGCGACCGTACGCCGGTGTTGGTGCTCACGGCAAGAAACCGGACCGAGGAACGGATTGCCGGGCTGGATGCCGGTGCCGACGACTACCTGGGCAAGCCGTTTGAGTTGGCCGAGGTGGAAGCACGCTTGCGGGCCCTGGTACGCCGGACCCAGGGCACCGAAGACCGTTTCGAGGTGGGCCGTCTGGCCCTGGACCGCAAGGCGCGTCGTTTTTCGGTCGACGCGATGCTGCTGGAGTTGCCGGCGCGCGAGTTCGAGGTGCTGTGGGAGCTGATGACGCCGCCGGGCCGGGTCGTCAGCAAGCGGGTGCTGTCTGACAAGCTCTCCGACTTTGACGAGGCCCTGGCGGACAACGCGCTGGAGGCTTTCATTTCACGCCTGCGCAAGAAGCTGGCAGGCAGCGGGGCGGGCATCCGTACCTTGCGTGGCTTGGGCTACGTGCTGGAGCCAGTACCGGGAGAACCAGGGTGAACGCCGTGCCGGCCTCTGCCGAAGCCTTGCCGCGCAAGGCCTCGTTGCGCGCACGGGTGGTGCGCCATGTGTTGTTGCCACTGGCCCTGACCTGGCTGCTGGGCACGGCGCTCACCGTGGGCGTGGCCTACTATTTTGCGCAGAAAGCGTTCGACCGCGCCTTGCTTGACGATGCCTATGCCCTGGCCTCGCGCGTCAAGCTCCATGCGGGCGACCTGGCGCTGGAGCTCTCGACCCGCGAGATGAGCGCGGTGCTGTTCGACCAGAGTGAGAACGTGTTTTTTGCGGTGCAGCGACCCGACGGGTCGGTGATGGCCGGTCATCCCGGCCTGCATGCCCCCAAACCCGAGGCACCGGCCCGTACCCGTTTTTCCGAGATCAGCTACCAGGGCAAGGACTTGCGCAGCGTGGTGCTGCTGCGCAGCGAACCGGAGCCCTTCATGGTGGTGGTGGCGCAGACCATGGGCAGCCGCGATGCCTTGCTGCACAACGTGCTGTTGTATTCCGTGGCGCCGCAGGTGCTGTTGCTGCTGCTGCTGGCCGGCTGGTTGCGCCGCATCATCGGCCAGGAGCTGCGGCCGCTGGCCGAGCTGCAGCGTTCGGTCGAGCAGCGCGACGCGCTGGACCTGACGCCGGTGCCGGTGTCGGCCAGCTCCAGCGATATCGAGCACCTGGGCACCGCCATCAACGCGCTGCTGGCACGCGTCAGCCACAGCATGCAGACGCAGCGGGAGTTTTCCGGCAATGTGGCGCATGAGTTGCGCACCCCGCTGGCGGGCATTCGCGCATTGGCCGAATACGGGCTGGCGCAGCAGGATCCGGCGTTGTGGCGGGAGCAGTTGCAGCGCATCGGCGCCAGTGAAGCGCGTGCCAGTCGCCTGGTCGAGCAGTTGCTGGCGCTCGCCCTGGCCGAGGAGGCCGATGCGGGGGTGCAAAACGCGCCGGTGGCGCTCGATGAGGTGGTGCATGAAACGGTGCTGCGCTACATTCCGCGCGCCGATGCCGCCGGGGTGGACCTGGGGGTGCAGGGGCTGGAGCAACGCTTGTGGGTGGCTGGCAATGTGGCGCTGATCGAGGGCGTGCTGGGCAACCTGATTGACAACGCCCTGCGCTACGGCCATGCGCCGCAGGGCCAGGACAGCTCGGTGACGGTGGTGCTGGCGCAGCAGGCGGGCGTGGTGACGCTGTCGGTGATCGACAACGGTCCGGGCCTGTCGCCGGAGGAGCGCCGCCACCTGATGCAGCGCGGCGTGCGCGGCGTGCAGGCTGAGCGGCTTGGCCAGGGGGCGGGTCTGGGCCTGGCCATCGTCGCGAAATTCGCGGCTGTGATGCATGCCGGGTTCGAACTCGGTGACGCGCCGAGCGGGCAGGGCCTGAGGGCGACGGTGAGCTTTCCCGCCGCCAGCGCTGCCTAGAACTTCTTAGGACTTCTTAGAACTCGCTGTGCCAGCGCAGCGAGTAGACCTGGATCGGGCCGCGGTCCTGGTTATAGCCCGGGTTGCTGATCTGCTGCCAGCCGAGCGAAACCGCAGATTGGACCTTGCCGGCCTGGGTGCTCCACGCCGGCAAGGCCCAGCGGTACCAGGCCTCCAGCACACGTTCCGGTGCGTAGTTGAGCCGGCCGTCGCCGAGGAAGAAACCTTGTCCGCCGGCCTTCAGGTAATCCCGGTGCGGGTCGGAGATGTCGTTGACCGCCAGGGCCACGCCCCAGCGGTCGGCCCGGCGGCCCCAGGCGGCGCCGGTGAACTGGCCGCCCACGGCCGTTTGCCGGTCAATCTCGGTGAAGGCATAGGTTTCTGTGGCGCCGTCGTTGGCACTGACGCGCAGGAACAGGCCGGCGTCCTCGGCCAGCGGTGCCAGCAGCGTCAGGCCCCAGCCGGTTTTGGTCTGCTCGCGCCGCACCCGGCCCACATCCGGCGTGCCGCCCAGCGCCAGTGCGTCGGTGTAGCTGCCCATCACGGCCTGGTTGCGAAACCACAGCACGCTGGCGCGCAGCGGGCCGGCGGGCAACTGCAGCGGCAGGTCGGATTCGATTTCCAGCTGGTCGCCATAACGACGGCCCAGGTCGCCGTCCAGCGCCAAGCCATTGGATTCAACCGGCACGGCCGCGCGCGCGGCGCGCACGGCCCAGGTGGGCGTGCTGTATTCGAGCAGCACGGCGTTGCTGTAGCCACGCGAATCGGCGGCGTAATCCCAGGCACCGTGGGTCATGAAGGCCCAGTTGAAGAACTGGCTGCGCGGGTCCTTGGCATAGGGGTTGCTGTCAAAGTAGTCGAGCAGCGAGTAGTTGCCGACGACCAGCGTCCAGCGCCGGGCCGTTGTTCGGCCGCCGATTTCGTTGAAGTCGGCGTCGATGGTCTCACTTTCGCCACCGGCGTTCCAGCGCTGCAGCAGGAACAGGCGAGCGCGGTAGCCGTTGATCTCCGGTCCGGAGGTGCGCGCCAGTTCACCGTTGGACAGGCCGCCAGCGCCGGTCAGGCGTGACAGCGGCTCGCCCTTGGCGGCTTCCGGGTTGAGGTGCAGTTGGGCGCCGTCCCACAGGCGCAGGCCGATGTCGGCGGTGGCGGTGAGTGAATAGGAGCGTTCTTCCAGCGGGCTCAGGCTGTTGGGTCCGTTGTAGGCGGCGTGAAAGGCCGGTTTGGCCTGCCAGATGAAGGTGGTCTGCCCGTGAAATGACCACCGTGGCGGCTCCTCCGGGGTCTGCGCCTGCAAAGCCGAGCCTGCTGTTGCGAAGGCAAAAGCAAGGCAGGAGGCAGGCAGAAAGCGGCGAAGGCGAACGGTAGGCATGGGGCGTTTGAGCCTACCATGGCGATATGACACAAGCCGGTCATACCGCCAATCCTTAAGCAGGCCTTAATCGGAATGGATTAGAGTCGAAAGACGGTCGTCCCTCGGACCGGAAGATTTTAAGTTGCCCATGCTATTTCCTCCCAGACCTACCCTGGCCGCTTTGGCCGTCGCCTGTTTTCTCGCTGGCGTTGCGGGTTCCGCGGCGGCACAGGACGCCTCCAAGCCCATTCCCTGGAGCAAGAAGCTTGACGCGGGTGCCGGCGTGAGTACGGTGCAAGTGCAGGCACAAACCGGCGGTGGGGGCGCGATGCTGCTGCAAGGCACGGTGGTGTTGCCGGCGCAGCAAAGCGATGTGGTCAGCATGCCGGTGGCCGGCGTGGTGCAGGCCGTGCTGGTGGCCCCGATGCAGATCGTGCGCGCCGGCCAGCCGGTGGCGCGCATCATGAGCCCGGAGCTGGCGCAGTGGCTGCGTGAGTGGCTCATGGCCGACACGCAGGCCCGGCTGGCGCAAGGCAAGGCGCAACGCGACGAGCAGATGTTTGCCGATGGCATCGTCTCCGAGCACCGCCGCAATGAGTCGCGCGCCCAGTACGAAATGGCCTCGGTGGCCGCACGGGAGCGCCGCCAGGCCTTGCGCCTGGCCGGCGTGGGCGAGGCCACGTTGGCCCAGGCGTCCAAAACCGCTGGTCTGTCGCCGCAGCTGACGCTGGTGGCGCCGGTGGCCGGTACGGTGCTGGAACAGATGGCCACCCCCGGCCAGCGGCTGGAAGCCGGCAGTCTGGTGGCGCACATCGCGCGCGCCGGCAGCCTGGCGATCGAATTGCAGGCCTCCCGCGAGCAGGCGCAGGCCCTGCGCGTGGGAGACGCTTTGCAGGTGGACGGCTGCAAGGCGCCGGCGCGCATCACTGCGCTGTCACCGCAGCTCAGCAGCGCGACCCAGGGCGTGCAGTTGCGCGCCGAGTTGACGGGGCGCGAGGACTGCCTGCGTATCAACCAGTTCGTGCAGCTGCGCTGGCAGGGCTCGGCGGCAGCATCCGCTGCGGGCGTCTTGAGCGTGCCGGCGGCTGCCGTGGTGCAGCAGGGTGGCCGCCATTACGTGTTCGTGCGCCAGCCGCAGGGCTTTCGTGCCGTGGTCGTGACCACCGGCCCCGGGGGCGGTAGCGATGTCGTCATTACCTCCGGCCTCAAGGCCGGGGACGAGGTGGCGGTCAAAGGTGTGGCCGCCATCAAGGGCGCCTGGCTCGGTCTGGGCGCTGAAGCCGGCGCGGGGCAGTGATGCTGGCACGCCTGATTGCCTTTGCGCTGTCGCAGCGCTTGCTGGTCCTGGTGCTGACGCTGGGCCTGGTGGGCGCCGGGACCTTGGCGTTTCGCGACCTGCCGATCGACGCTTTTCCCGATGTCTCGTCGACCCAGGTCAAGATCATCCTGAAAGCGCCCGGCATGACGCCGGCCGAGGTCGAGTCGCGCGTGGTGATCCCGATCGAGCAGGAGCTGCTGGGCCTGCCGCACCAGACCATGTTGCGTTCGCAAAGCAAGTACGCGATTGCCGACATCACGCTCGATTTCGCCGACGGCACCGACATCTACTGGGCGCGCCAGCAGGTCAACGAACGCTTGAGTGGCGTGATGGACCAGTTGCCGGCGGGCCTCTCGGGCGGCCTGGCACCGATCACCACGCCGCTGGGTGAGATGTTCATGTTCACCATCGAGGGCGAGGCCACGCTGACCGAGAAGCGCACCCTGCTCGACACCGTGATCCGGCCGCAGCTACGCGGCATTCCTGGCGTGGCCGACATCAATTCGCTCGGCGGCCATGCGCGTGCTTTTGAGGTGGTGCCCGATGTGGCGGCACTGGCAGCGCGGCGCGTCTCGCTGGCGCAGCTGCAGGCTGCGCTGGCGGCCAACAACCGCAATGACGGCGCCGGCCGGCTGGCCAGCGGCGAGGAGTCGCTGCTGGTGCGCAGCGACGGCAGCATCCGCACGCTCGACGATGTGCGTGCCATTGCCGTGCTCGAGCGCAATGGCCAGGCGGTGCGCGTGGGCGACGTGGCGCTGGTGCGCATGGGCAGCCTGACGCGCTACGGCGCGGTGAGCCAGGACGGCAAGCGCGAGGCGGTCGAAGGTCTGGTGCTGGGCCTGCGCGGCGCCAACGCGCAGAAGGTGGTGCGCGAGGTCAAGGCCCGGCTGGAGATCATCGGCAAGACCCTGCCGCCCGGCATCACGGTCAAGCCTTTTTATGACCGCGGCAACCTGGTGGAGCGCGCGGTGAACACGGTGTCCAAGGCACTGATGGAAGCCATCGTGCTGGTGCTGGTGCTGCTACTGCTGTTCCTGGGCAATCTGCGCGCAGCGCTGGTGGTGGCGCTGATCCTGCCGCTGTCCGCGCTGGGCACCTTCATCCTGATGGAGCAGTTCAATCTTTCGGCCAACCTGATGTCGCTCGGCGGCCTGGCGATTGCCATTGGCATGCTGGTTGATGCGGCGGTGGTGGTGGTGGAAAATCTGCAGGCGCGCCCCTCTGCCGCGGGCAAGCTGCAGCTGCATGACGTGTTCCGCGCCGTGCAGGAGGTGGCGCTGCCGGTGACCTCGGGCATGTTCATCATCATGATGGTGTTCGTGCCGTTGCTGACACTGCAAGGCCTGGAGGGCAAGATGTTTGCGCCGGTGGCCATCACCATCGTGTTTGCGCTGCTGACGTCCTTGCTGCTCTCGCTCACCGTCATCCCGGTGCTGGCCTCGTTTTTTCTGAAGGGCGGACACCACGCCTCGCCGCGGCTGGTGGTCTGGCTGGAGCGCAATTATTCGCGCGTGCTGCTCTGGGCACTCGGCCACGGCCGGCTGGTGGTGGGGGCTTCGCTGGCGCTGTTGGCACTGGCCGTGGTGCTGTACACGCTGGTGGGCAAGTCGTTCATGCCCTCGATGGACGAGGGCGACGCCATCGTGCAGATCGAGAAGCTGCCGTCCATCAACCTGGACACCTCGGTGGCGATGGACCAGGCGCTGCAACGCCGTGTGCTGGCCACCGTGCCGGAGGTCAGCAGCATCGTGGCCCGGGTCGGCGCCGACGAGCTGGGGCTGGACCCGATGGGCCTGAACGAGAGCGATACCTTTCTGGTGCTCAAACCCAAGGCCGAATGGCGTTTCGACAACAAGGAAGCCGTGCTGGATGAGGTGCGCAAGGTGGGCGCCGAGTTTGCCGGCATCAACCTGAGCTTCACCCAGCCGATCGAGATGCGCACCGCCGAGATGCTGTCCGGCGTGCGCGGCGACGTGGCGGTCAAGATCTTCGGCAGCGACCCGCAGGTGCTGAACCAGCTGGCCGAGCAGATGGTCAAGCTGCTCTCGGGCATCAGCGGCAGCGAGGATGTGATCACTGTGAAAAACGAAGGCGTGCAGTACTTCCGCGTGGCCATCGACCGCGTGGCCGCTGGCCGCCTGGGGCTGTCGGTGGAGCAGATCCAGAACGACCTGCGCACGCTGGTGGAGGGCCTGCCGGTCGGTACGGTGCTGGTCGATGCCCGGCGCGTGCCCTTGCTGCTGCGCGGCCCGGCGGCGACGCAGATGACGCCGGCCACCTTTGCGCAAGTACGTCTGCCGCTGGCCGACGGCCAGGCCATTCCGCTGAGCCACGTGGCCACGCTGGAGGTGGTCGATGGTCCGGTGAAGATCGAGCGCGAAAACTCTTCGCGCATGGCGGTGGTGCGAACCAATGTGCGCGGCCGCGACCTGGTGGGTTTTGTCGACGAAGCCAAGGCCGCGGTAGCGAAGAACATCACCTTGCCGCCGGGGATGCATGTCACCTGGGGCGGCCAGTTCGAGAACCAGCAGCGTGCCGCGGCGCGTCTGACCCTGGTGATCCCGGTGGTGCTGGGCCTGATCGTGCTGTTGCTGTTCGCCACCCTGGGCACACTGCGCCAGGCCCTGCTGGTGTTCGCCAACATCCCGTTTGCCTTGGTGGGCGGTGTGGTGGCGCTGGCGGTGTCGGGCGAGTACCTGTCGGTGCCGGCCTCGGTGGGTTTCATTGCGCTGATGGGCATTGCCGTGCTCAACGGGCTGGTGCTGGTGACACACTTCAACCAGTTGCTGGCGCGCGGCATGGCCTTGGCCGAGGTGGTGCACCAGGGCGCGCTGCGACGCCTGCGCCCGGTGCTGATGACCGCCAGCATCACGGCCCTGGGTCTGGTGCCGCTGCTGCTGGCCACCGGGCCGGGTTCCGAGATCCAGCGTCCGCTGGCGGTGGTGGTGATTGGTGGCCTGTTCAGCGCCACCGCACTGACGCTGCTGCTGTTGCCCATTCTGTTCCGCCGCTTTGGCGTGGCGGTCAAATCATGAACCAAGATTCAACCACTCCGGCCGAGGGGCCCTGGGCCGTTGACATGGATTGCCTGCTGACGCTGGCGATGCCGTTGGCGCTCGAAGAAGAAATGCTCGACCTGCTGCGCCAGCATACCGATTTG
This sequence comes from Curvibacter sp. PD_MW3, assembly GCA_002633085.1. Lineage (GTDB taxonomy): Bacteria > Pseudomonadota > Gammaproteobacteria > Burkholderiales > Burkholderiaceae_C > Hylemonella. The sequence goes on along the minus strand of NSIV01000003.1, from coordinate 101,348 downwards.
GTGCCCGGTTTTTCCGTCATCCAGGGGCATGGCATCGGGGTTCATGCGCCGCTGACCACGGCCATGGAGCAGGTCCAGGGGCGCGCGCGCCGGGTTTTCGTGCACATGGTGATGCGCCGCCGTGATGTGGAGCCGCTGGTGGCGCGTCTGCGCGAGGTGCTGCAATCGCCCCAGGTGTTTTATTGGGCCGTTCCCTTGCAGGCATTCGGGAGGCTGGTATGAAACGGTTAAAAGCTAGCCGTGTGGCGCTGGGCGCCCTGATCTGCTGTCTGGCCTTTGGCGCGTTGGCCAATGAGGCCGATGCCTTGGTGGCACGGCTGTCTTTGCCGCCGGTGAACCCGACGCGCGAGGTGATCTCGGCTTTGCCGCAGGTGCAGGCTGCGCGTTCTGGCATGGCGCTGGCGCTGGCGCGCAGCCAGCAGTTGGCCGCCGGGGTGCATGAATGGAACATCAAGCTGGGTGCCCAGCGCCGCAAGGAAACCGCCGGGCCGGACTATGCCGAGAGCGACTTGGCGCTGGAGCGCAGCATCCGCTGGGGCGGCAAGGCCCAGACCGACCGTGATCTTGGCGACGCCGGGGTGGCGGCCGGTCAATCGGCTTATGCCGATGTCTGGCACGAGGCGGTGCGCAGTCTGGTCGCGGCCTGGTACAGCTGGCAGCGCGAACGCAGTACCGCTGCCGTCCTGACGCAACAGACCGCGCTGGCACAGGAGCAGCTGCAGGTGGCGACGCGGCGTGTCAAGGCTGGCGATGCGCCGCGCATGGATCAGCTCATGGCACAGGCCGAGCAGGACCGGACGCAGGCGGCCGAGCAACTGGCCATCGCACGCGAGCAGATACAACGGCAGGAATTGCAAAAGCGTTTTCCCGGTCTGGTGCTTGAGACGGAGTCGCAGGCCAGCACCGCGGAGGCCCCGCCCTTGCCTGGCACGTCACAAGACTGGTTGCAACGTATCGTGGGTGACAACCACGAGATCGAACTGGCCGAAGCCGAGTTGCGCCAGGCACGCTTGCGCAGTGAACGGGCCCGGCTCGACACCCGTCCCGACCCCTTGCTGGGGGTACGCGCGGCGCGTGAACGCAGCGGGCAGGAAAACATCGTCGGGGTTTATGTGTCGATCCCGCTGCCCGGCGCCTACCGCGAGGGCGAGCAGCGTGCCACGCTGGCGCTGGCTGATGCTGCCGAGCAACGGCTGGCCCAGACGCGTCAACGGGTCGAAGCGGCTGCGCAGCGCGCCGTGCTGCAGGCCGCGAATACCGTGGCCGTGGCGCAGCGCCAAGCGGCGGTGCAGCAGGCCATGGCCCGTGTGGCGCAACTGTCCGGCAAGGCCTACGGCCTGGGCGAGGTGACGCTGACCGAGGCCTTGCAGGCGCGCCGTGCGGCACTCGAGGCCGCGCTGGCCGCCGAAGCCGCGCGTTGGGATGCCCAGGAGGCCGTGACCCGCGTGCTGGTCGACGCGCACCGCCTGTGGGCCGCCGAGGAGGGCGGCCACTGAGCCGCCTGCCCCGGTCGGCCGCTGGCGATCAGGCCAGTGCCGGGTAGTCGGTGTAACCCTTTTCACCGCCGCCATACAGCGTGGCGCGGTTCACCTCGTTGAACGGACCGCCTTCGCGCAGCCGGCGCACCAGGTCCGGGTTGGCGATGAAGGGCCGGCCATAGGCCACCAGGTCGGCGCCCTGGGCCAGTGACTGTTCCGCCAGCGGGCGGTCATAACCGTTGTTCACCATCCAGGCAGCCTTGCCGCCAGCGGCGCGGTAGGCCGCTTGCAGGGCGGCGTAGTTGAACGGCGTGTCGCCTTGCTGGTGATCGCGCGGGCCACCGGTGGCGCCTTCGATGATGTGCACATAGGCCAGGTCCAGCTTGGCCAGTTCGCGCACCACATGCTCGAACAGCGGTTGCGGCTTCGGGTCGCTGGCGTCGTTGGCCGGCGTGACGGGCGACAGGCGCAGGCCGGTGCGCTGGGCGCCGATCTCCTCGCAAACGGCCTGCATCACTTCAAGCAGCAGACGGGCGCGGTTCTCGATCGAGCCGCCGTAGGCATCGGTGCGCTGGTTGGAGCCCGAGCGCAGGAACTGGTCGAGCAGGTAGCCGTTGGCGCCGTGCACTTCCACACCATCGAAGCCGGCAGCGATGGCGTTGCGCGCCGCACGGCGGTAGTCATTGATGATGCCGGGCAGCTCAGTGAGTTCGAGTGCGCGGGGTGCCGACGTCTCGACGAAGGTCGGCACGCCGTCCTTGATCAGCACGGTCTTGGTCTTGGCAGTGATGGCCGAGGGCGCCACCGGTGCCTGGCCGTTCGGCTGCAGTTCGGTGTGCGAGACACGGCCGACGTGCCAGAGCTGCACCACGATCTTGCCGCCGGCCGCATGCACGGCGTCGGTGATGACTTTCCAGCGTGCAACCTGCTCCTCGCTCCAGATGCCAGGAACATCGGCATAACCCTGGCCCTGGTGGCTGATGGCGGTGGCCTCGGTGATGATGAGGCCGGCCGAGGCGCGCTGGGTGTAGTAGGTGCTCATCAAGGCGTTGGGCAAGGCGCCCGGGGCGCGGTTGCGTGTGAGCGGCGCCATGACGATGCGGTTGGACAGGGATAGGGCACCGGCCTGGACGGGATCAAACAGGGAGCTCATGGGGACTTTCTTTCACAGCGGGTTGAAACATGACATAGCGTACGGGGTCATCGAAGTCCTTGCCCGTGACAGGCTGCTGTCTTTGTGACAGGCGCCGGGCACGCAGGACGCGGCTTTCCCGCAGAATGCTGAACATCATGTCGCGCCATTCACCGCTTTCTCAAGCCTCCCCCCTGTCGCTCATGGGACTGGCGCTGGCGCTCTCGCTCGCCGCCGCCGTCTCGCTGGGCATCACGCGCTTCGCCTATGGCCTGCTGTTGCCGGTGATGCGCGCCGACCTGGGCTGGAGCTACACCCTGGCCGGCGCCATGAACACCGCCAATGCCCTGGGCTACCTGCTGGGTGCCCTGGCCACGCCACGGCTGATGCAACGCCTGGGCGCGGTGACGCTGTTGCTGGGCGGCGCCTTGCTGGCCAGCCTGTTCATGGGGCTGAGCGGGTTCTTTACCACCGCAGCGCCGCTCTTGCTGCAGCGCCTGCTGGCCGGGGTGGCGAGTGCTTTCATCTTCATTGCCGGCGGCTTGCTGGCGGCGCGCATGGGGGCCTTGCAGCCGCAACGCGGTGGCCTGCTGCTGGGGTTGTATTACGGTGGCACCGGCTGGGGCATCACACTCTCGGCCCTGGCCGTGCCGCAGGTGCTGACGGCTGCCAGTGCCGTGCCGCACGGCTGGACCTGGGCCTGGTGGCTGCTGGCCGCCGTCTGTGGGCTGGTTACTGCGGTGTTGTGGTGGCCGGCGAGTCGCCTGCGCCAACTCAGCGCTGCACCGGCCGCCGGGCCTGCTGCGCCGACCACCGCGTTCCGCTGGCGACCGCTCGCTTACGCGTTGGCCGGCTACGGTCTGTTCGGTGTCGGCTACATCGGCTACATGACGTTTGTGATTGCACTGCTGCGCGAGCAGGGCGTGGCACCGGGGGCCATCACGGGGTTCTATGCGCTGCTCGGGTTGGCGGTGGTGGTCTCGGCGCGGCTGTGGGCCGGGCTGCTGGACCGTTACCGTGGCGGCCAGGCGCTGGCGATTCTCAATACCCTGCTCGGCGTGGCCACCCTCCTGCCGGCGCTCACCTCGTCCTGGGGTGTGGTGCTGGTCTCCGGCCTGTTGTTCGGTGGCGTGTTCCTGTCAGTGGTGGCGTCCACCACGGCGCTGGTGCGGCACAACCTGCCGGCCGAGCAGTGGGCGGCCGGCATCAGCGCCTTCACCATTGTGTTTGCCGCGGGCCAGATCGTCGGCCCCACCATCGTGGGCTGGATTGCCGACGGCCCGGGTGGCCTGAGCCGTGGCCTGGTGTTTTCGGCGCTGGCCTTGTGGCTGGGCGCCTTGCTGGCCTGGCGCCAGCGCAGCCTGTCGCCGCCGCCGGTTTGACCGCTTGGGCCGTGCAGGCCGATGCCACAATGCCGGCATGAAACGTGTCATCCAATGGATCGTGATCGCCTTGCTGGTGTTGTTATCGCTGCTGACCGCCGGCGTGTTGGTGTTGCAGCGCTGGATTGGCACCGACGATTTCCGTCAGCGCATGGAACAACAAGCCGGCACCGCGCTCGGTGTGGGGGTGACGCTCGGTCGCATCGATGTCGCACTGTGGCCACTACCGGCCGTGGCGATGGAGCGCATGACGGTGCAGACCCAACCGGCCTTGACGGTGGAACGCGTCGAGGTGCGGCCGGTCTGGGCCGATCTGCTGCAGGGGCGAGTGGCGCCCGCGACGCTGGTCGTGCGCCGTGCCGTGCTGCCGCAGCCAGGCCTGGATGCCTTGGTGTTGGCGTTGCAGAAAAAGAAGGGCGACCGCCAGGAGGAGGGTGATGTGCCTTGGCAGTTCCTGCCGCGGCGCACCGTGCTCGACGGCCTGACCTGGGTCGATGCCAAGGGGGCGGCCATCACGCTGCAGGCCGAAGCCGCTCTGAGCCCGGATGTCTGGCCGCAACAGCTCGATGTGCAGATCGTGCAGGGGCGGCTGCAGGGCAGCAAGCTGGTCTTGCAGCGTGAAGCGCAGGCCCTGGCCTGGGGTGTGGCCTTGCAGGTGGCCGGTGGCACGATCAAGGGGCGCATCGAGCTGGAGCCCGCCAAAGAAGTGGGCGCTGAATTCACCCTCAAGGGCCAGTTGCAGACGCGCGATGTGGACCTGTCACGCCTGACGGCGCCCGAACCGACCCCGAAGTCGCAGGCCGCACAACCTTTGAGCGGCAAGCTCGAAGCCAACACCAGTTTGAGTGCCCGCACCCGCAAGCCCGGGGCGTTGCCGGAGGTGCTGCAGACCCAGTCGACCTTCACCGTGCGCCATGCGGTGGTGCATGGCATCGACCTGGCCCGCGCGGTGAAGACCGTGGGCATGAGCCGCGGCGGCGAGACGCCGCTCGATACCTTGGCCGGTCAGGTGCGCACGCACGGCCGGGCGATCGAACTCAGCAACCTGGTGGCCAGTTCGGGCGTGCTCAGTGCCACCGGTCAGGTGGCTGTGGCGCCGAGTCAGGCCTTGAGCGGCCGCATCAGCGTGGAGCTTGGCGGGGCGGTGGGTGTGCCACTGGCGCTGGGCGGCACGGTGAGCGATCCGCAGGTGACGCTGACGCGCGGCGCCATGATCGGTGCGGCCATCGGGACGGTGCTCATGCCCGGCGTCGGCACCGGCGCCGGGGCCAGCCTGGGCGACAAGGCGAGCGAAGGCTGGAAGAAGCTTTTTGGCAAGTAGCCCTTGTTCTTGTTGCGCCAACAGCTATCAAAAAAGTAGCAATCGTGGGGCTCAGGTTTTGTAGTCCGGGTCCATGCGGTCGAGTTTGCGCAGCAGCGCCGGCCAGGCCAGGTTGGCGCCCTGGCCTACCGTGACGGTTTTCATGGCGGTGGCCACACCGGTGAGGATCTGCGGGTTGATGTGAACCAGTTCACCACCGGCCTGGGCGTCGAGCTGGATGCGGCAGGTGGCCTCGAAGATGTACATGTTCAAGAAGGCGTCGGCAATGGTGCGGCCCACGGTCAGCAGCCCATGGTTGCGCAGCATCAGGTAGTTGGCTCGGCCCAGGTCGGCCTGCAGGCGCGGTTTCTCGTCGTCGCGTAGCGCCACGCCTTCGTAGTCATGGTAGGCCAGTGAACCGAGCACGAAGGTGGACTGCTGGCTGATCGGCAGCACGCCGCATTTCTGCGCGCTCACCGCCACGCCGGCGCGCGAGTGCGTGTGCAGCACGCAGCCGGCGTCCTCGCGCGCCTGGTGGATGGCGCTGTGGATGACGAAGCCGGCCGGGTTGACCGGAAACGATGAGTCGCTGAGCTTGTTGCAGTCCTGGTCGACCTTGACCAGGCTGGAGGCCGTGATCTCGTCGAACATCAGGCCGTAGGGGTTGATGAGGAAATGATGTTCCGGCCCCGGGATGCGTGCGCTGATGTGGGTGAACACCAGGTCGCTCCAGCCGTAGGCGGCCACCAGGCGGTAGGCGGCGGCGAGGTCGCAGCGCAGTTGCCATTCGTCGGCGCTGACGACTTCTTTCAATGAGGGGATGTGCATGGTGTTGTCTCCGGCGGATCTTGTTGGAATGATCCGCTACTGTTGACCAAGCCAGCGCAAAGATCAATGCGGCTGCAGTCGCGTCTGGGACGCCTGGCTCTGCTGGCGGAACTCGCTCGGGCTCATGCCGGTGTGTTCGCGGAACACGCGGCTGAAGTGCGACGGGTTGTTGAAGCCCCAGGACAGCGCGATCTCGGTGATCGGGCGGGTTTGCGCCATCGGATGTTGCAGTTCGCGCAGGCAGGCATCCAGCCGCAGGTGCTGGATGTAGCTGGCCAGGGTCTGGTCTTCCTCGGCGAAGGCGTTGTAGAGGTGGCGCTTGCTGCAGTTCAGCGCATGGGCGATCTGGTCCACCGTCAGCTCGGGGTCGCGCAGGTGCAGCGCAACGTAGCCGCGGATGCGGTCTTTCAGCACCTCGCGCTGTGTCTGCGCGGTTTCCTGCCCTGACAGCTCGATCAGGGACAGGCGCACCAGCTGGGCGATCAGCTCACCGGCGCCACGCGCGGCGTCAGCACTCATGTGCGGCAGCTCCTGGAAGGTGCTGCGCATGGTGGTCAGTGCCACGCGTGCGATGCCGCTGGCGCCGCCGACCGGGCGCGCCATCAGTGTTTCCAGGCGCAGGCCGCGTTCCACCATCTGCGCCTTGGGCAGCATGACGATCAGGTGCTCCACCCGCTCCGGGTTGGCCACGGCGTAGCTGCCGGTGGTGTCGTAGATGGTCCAGGCGCCGGGGGCCACCCAGGCCTGGCGCCCCATCTGCTCGACGCCGGCGCGGCCTTTCATGGGGGCCACGATCTTGAGGTAACCCTCGTCGCTGGCGCGCACCATGTCCTGCGTGCGCACCACGCGGTGGCGGTTGGCTTCGAGCTTGGTGAGGATGATGTCGCCGGCGCGCGCCGAGGCCATGTGGCCGTCGAAGTCGGTGTCACCGTAGAGGTCGGACTCCAGACCACCGAAATGCTTCCAGATCCACTCGCGCCAGATCGGCGCGCGTTCACGCGGCGCGAAGTCGTCCGTCGTGACGGCGGTGGTCGCGGTCATACGGTGCTCCGTTCGATGGCGTGTGGCTGCATGGTCCCGCGATTATGGGCGTTGCGCCAAATTCAGAGGTGGCGTGAGGACAAGGGTTAACCCTGATTTTCTTGCGTGAACCGTCAACTACTTTGTGCACGTTCAGCAAAGCCATGTCCGGCGAGGTTTCCTAGCATTGCCTGTCCAATTACCGAAAGCCCACTTTCACTGGAGACAACATGGTTCAACAATCAAAACGTACCCTGCTCAAAGGCGCCGCTGCCACCGTTGGTGCCGCCACCTTTGCCCCCCATCTGCTGGCGCAGCAAAAGCCGGTGCGCATCGGCTATGCCATTGCCCGCACCGGCCCGTGGGCGGGCGGCGCGCAAGTCAGCCAGGAGCCCAACTTCCTGCTGTGGGCCGAGCAGCAGAACGCCGCCGGCGGTCTGGACGTCAAGGGCGTGCGTCGCCCGATCGAGCTGGTCAGCTCGGACGACCGCAGCGACATCGAAACCTGCGTGCGCTCCTACGAGAAGCTCATGGGCAGCGACAAGGTCGATCTGATCCTGCCGCCCTGGGGCTCCAACGCCAATTTCGCCATCGCCCCGCTGGCCAACCGCTATGGCTACCCGATGCTGGCGCCCACCGCCCTGTCGCGCAAGCTGGTCGACATGCGCCTGCCGTACTTCTTCTCGCTGCTGCAGCAGCCCGACAAGATGATGGGCGCACTGGTGGACATGCTCAAGGCCAATGGCGTGAAAACCATTGCCATCGTCTACATGGACGACCTGTTCGGCCTGGAGAACTTCGCTGCCCTCAACAACGCGCTGAAGAACACCGGCATCCAGGTGGTGGAGCGCAAGGGTTATCCGCTGGGCGTGAAAGACCTGTCGCCGGTGCTGCGTGGCATCAAGGACCTCAACCCCGATGCCTTCATCGGCATCACCTACCCGCCGGACACCATCCTGGCCAGCAAGCAGGCCAAGGAGATTGGCTTCAACCCGAAGTTCTTCTACGCTTCGGTCGGCACCGCCTTCCAGCTCTACAAGAACGTGATGACACCGGCCGGTGCCGAAGGCGTGCTGGGCATGGGCTCGTGGAACGGCAAGACCAGCGCGGCGGCCAAGGCCTACTTCGATGCGCACGCCAAGAAGTTCGGCGGCAAGGAGCCGGATCGCTGGGCCAGCGGTCACTGCTGGGCCGGACTGGAGATCCTGACGGAATCCGTGGCCAAGGTCGGCCTGGACCGCAAGGCGCTGCGCGACCACATTGCCAAGAACGAATTCAAGACCATCCTCGGCAACATCCACTTTGAGGGCAGCGAGGTCTCGGTGCCCGGCACGGTGAGTCAGTGGCAGAACGGCGAGTTTGAAGTGGTGTGGCCGGCCAAGCTGGCCACTGCCAAGCTCAACCCGAGCAAGCCGGTGTGGAAATAACGTTGCCCCCCTGAGTCGGCCTGCGGCCGCCCGGTGCCAGCGCCAGAGGCGCCGGCTCTTCGGAACCGTCCAAGCCTGCGCAGGCAGGCTTGGAGCTGCGGCCCTCAGCCCCCCAGGGGGACGCCACCAGCGGCCCGGCGAAGCCGGTTCCGCGGTGGCCCCCGATGACGGCCTCGGCGGTCATTGTGGATTCTTTCTCTCGCCTGATCTTTTATGTCTATCACTGCCTGGTTAGAACTGATCGCCTCCGGTCTCATCACCGGTGGCATCTACGCGCTCGTGGCGCTCGGACTGAACCTGCAGTACGGGCTCATGCGCATCCTGAACATCGCACACGGCGAGTTTCTGATGATCGGTGCCTACATCACCTGGATGGCGCAGGACGCCTTCGGGGTGTCGCCGCTGCTGATGGTGCCGGTGTCTTTTCTCATCCTCATGGGGCTCGGCCTGGTGCTGCACCGGCTGTGCTTCCGCCGTCTGACGGCTACCTCGCCCAACCTCGACGTCTTCGAGGCGCGCGGCCTGATGGTGGCCTTTGGCCTCATGTTCCTGGCGCAGAACTTCGCTTCCTTCATGTGGGGCGGCGAGTTGCGTGGCTACGACTACCTGACCGACTCGGTGAAGATCGGCGACGCCCAGTTTGCCGGCAACAAGCTGCTGGTGTTCGGGCTGGCGCTGGCCTTCAGTGCGGCGCTGATCGTGCTGATGCGCATGACCCTGCTCGGCAAGGGCGTGCGTGCGCTGATGCAGTCGCCGGTGGGCGCGCAGCTGGTGGGTATCGACACCCAGCGCCTGCACCCGTTGATGTTCGGCATCGGCCTGGGGCTGTCGGGCATCGCTGGCAGCCTGCTGTCCATGGCCTACACCATCACGCCCTCGATGGGCGAGCCCTACACCGTGACGGCACTGATCGTCATCACGCTCGGCGGCTTCGGCAGCATGAGCGGGGCCCTGGCCGGTGGCCTGCTGCTGGGCGTGATCGAGGCGTTGGGCATGCACTTCACCAGCCCCTCGCTCAAGGCCTTGCTGTCCTACAGCGTGTTCATTGCGGTGCTGCTGCTGCGGCCCGAAGGTCTGTTTGCTCGCAAAGGCAGGAAAGCATGAATTCCCGTCAATTCCTGATTCGCGACCTGTTGGTTCTGCTTGCCATCACCGGTTGGGCGCTCGCGCTGCCGCACTACGGCAGCGAGTTCGTGGTGTCCATGGCGCTGACCTGCCTGATGTACGTCGCCCTGTCGTCCAGTTGGGGCCTGTTCTGCGGCAGCACGCGCTACATGTCGCTGGCCACCTCGGCCTTCTTCGGCATCGGTGCCTACACCAGCGCCATCTTCCTCGGCCAGTTCTCCTGGATGGAGGCCATCCTGCTGGGGGCCGGCCTGTCGGCCCTGGTGGCGGTGGTCATGGGCCTGGCGGTGCTGCACCTGCGCGGCACCTACTTTGCGGTGCTGACCTTCGGCATGACCGAGCTGATCATGCACGCCGTGACCTTCTTCGAGAAGCGGTTTTCCGGCACGGTGGGCCGCGTGCTGACCGTGATCCCGGAGCCCGACACGATCTACCTGACGGTGCTGGCGCTGGCCATGCTGGCGGTGCTGACGTCCATCGTGCTGCGTCGTACCCGCTTCGGTCTGGCGCTGCTGGGCATCGGTGCCGACGAACAGCGCGCGCAGACGCTGGGCGTCAACACGCGTCTGATCAAGACCGCCGGCTTTGCGCTCACCGCCGCCTTTGCCGGTGCCGTGGGCGCCGCCATGGCGGTGCGCTGGACCTACATCGACCCGCACACCGTGTTCAACCCCTTCATCGGTTTCCAGACCGTGCTGATCGCCCTCATCGGCGGCGCCGCCACGCTGTGGGGGCCGCTGATTGCCGCCATCGTGTTCAGCGTGCTGGCCGAGACGCTGCGGCTGCAGTTCCCGCAGATCTACATGATGTCGCTCGGTATTTTGTTGATCCTGTGCGTGTTGTACCTGCCGGGCGGCCTGGCCTCCTTGCGCTGGAGCACTTTCGGTGACTGGTGGCGCAACAGCCGCCAGTCGGTACGCGCACTGCGCGGCAGGGAGCGCAAGAATGTCTGACGTTTTTCTCGAAGCCCGCGACATCACGGTGCGTTTTGGCGGCCTGGTCGCGGTCGATGCGGTAAGCGCCACGTTTCGCGCCGGTGAGCTGGTCGGTATCATCGGCCCGAATGGCGCTGGCAAGACCACGTTCTTCAATGCCATCTCGGGCGTGATCCCGCCCACCTCGGGCCAGCTCATCGCCGGCGGTCGCAGCCTGGCCGGCAAGCCGCCGCATTTTTACGCCGCCGCCGGCGTGGCGCGCACCTTCCAGACGCCGCGCGTGTTTGCCGACATGACAGTGGCGGCCAACATCGACTTCGGCCTGAAGTTCGCTGGCCGCAAGCGTGAAGGCTCCTGGCATTTGCGCGATGCCACCAGCATTCTGGAACTGATCGGCCTGGTCCATCTGGCCGGGTTGCCGGCGACGGCCATCACGCCCTCGCAGCAGCGGGTGCTGGAGATCGGCATGGCTCTGGCCACGCGCCCGCGCATGTTGCTGCTCGACGAGGTGGCTGCCGGCCTGACCGAAATCGAGGTGGACAACATGGCGCAGCTGATCCGGCGCATGCGCGACGAGCTGGACCTGACCGTGGTCTGGATCGAACACGCGGTGACGACCTTGTTGAAATATGTGGAGCGTGTGATCGTTCTGCACCAAGGGCGCAAGATTGCGGATGGCGTGCCCGAGGACGTGGTGCGCAATGCCGAGGTGATTGAAGCCTACCTGGGTGATGAGATGGTGGAAGACGCCGGGGTGGTTGCATGATGTGGTACGACCCAAGTCCTTTTGTGTTGGGCGGCAGCCAGCAAGCCCACTTGAAGATCAACGGCCTGAACGCCGGTTATGGCGCTTTCCTGGTGCTGCGCGACCTCACACTGGAGATCAAACCCGGCCTGACGGTGATCCTCGGCCCCAACGGGGCCGGCAAGACCACGCTGCTCAAGGCGCTGTCCGGGCTGATTGCGCGCCAGGGCGAGGTGCTGCTCAACGACGTGGCACTGCCGACCAAGACCAACGAAATCGTGCAGCGCGGCATGGCGCTGGTGGCCGAAGGCCGCCAGCTGTTCCCGCAGATGACGGTGACGGAGAACCTGGAACTGGGCGGCTGGTTGTGTTCCAAGGCCGAACGCGTGCGCCGGCTGGAGCAGGCCTTCAACGACTTTCCCAAGCTGCGCGAGCGCGCCCACCAGCTGGCCGGCACCATGAGTGGCGGCGAGCAGCAGATGGTGGCGGTGGCGCGCGCCATGATGAGCGCGCCACGCCTCTTGATGCTCGACGAACCCTCGCTCGGCCTGGCGCCCAAGATGGTGGACGAGCTGCTGGCGATTGCCCGCCGCATTGCCGACGCCGGCACCACCGTGCTGATGGTGGAGCAGAACGTCAAGAAAGCGCTGGCCGTGGCCGACCGTGGTTATGTGCTGGAGCGTGGCGTGCTGGTGGCCAGCGGCCCGGCCAAGTTGCTGGCGCGCTCCAGTGTTATCCGTGAGGCCTACCTCGGCGCTGGCAAGAAGGACGACAAGTCCAAACCGACACCGACCGCCCAGCGCCCTGCGGTGGCCGCCTGAACTGTTTTTTTCTGATCCATTACCTGAAGGAGTCTCACCCATGTCCGACATGTCCATGCTCATCAATGGCCTGAAAGTCAGCGCCGAAAACCATGCCATGTTCGAGCGCCGCAACCCGCTCGACGGCAGCGTCGCCACGCGCGCCCCAGCCGCTTCACCGGCGGATGCCGTGATGGCGGTGGAGGCCGCTGCCGAAGCGTTCAAGAGCTGGAGCCAGACCGGCCCCAGCGAGCGCCGCGCCTTGCTGCTGAAAGCGGCCGATGCGCTGGAAGCCAAGACGCCGCAATTCATCGAGGCCGTGGCCGCCGAAACCGGCGCCTCCGCCATGTGGGCCGGCTTCAACGTGCATCTGGCTGCCGGCATGATCCGCGAAGCGGCTTCGCTCACGACCCAGATCAGCGGCGAGGTGATTCCGTCCGACGTGCCGGGTAACCTGGCCATGGCAGTGCGCCAACCCGCTGGCGTGGTGCTGGGCATGGCGCCATGGAACGCGCCCGTCATCCTGGGTGTGCGCGCCATCTGCGTGCCGCTGGCCTGCGGTAACACGGTGGTGATGAAGGGTTCGGAAAACTGCCCGCACACGCACCAGCTCATCATCGAGTCGTTCCAGGATGCCGGCTTCCCGCCCGGCGTGGTGAACTACGTCACCAATGCGCCGGCCGATGCCGCAGCCGTGGTGGAAGCCATGGTGGCGCACCCGGCGGTACGCCGTGTCAACTTCACCGGCTCCACCCGCGTGGGCAAGATCATTGCCATGACCTGTGCCAAGTACTTGAAGCCGGTGGTGCTGGAGCTGGGTGGCAAGGCGCCGATGGTGATCCTGGACGATGCCAACATCGACGATGCGGTGAACGGCGCGGCCTTCGGCTGCTTTGCCAACAGCGGCCAGATCTGCATGTCGACCGAACGCATCATCGTGGACCAGAAAATCGCCGATGCCTTCGTCAAGAAGTTCGTTGCCAAGGCCAGCGCACTGCCCCTGGGTGACCCACGCAAGCCGGAGCCGGTGGTGCTGGGTTCGGTCATCGGCATGAGCACGGTCGAGCACTGCAACGCCTTGATCGACGATGCGCTGGCCAAAGGCGCCAAGCTGCTGTGCGGCGGCAAGGCCGAGAACACGCTGATGCCGGCCACGCTGCTGGACCACGTGACCCCGGCGATGCGGATTTACTCGGAAGAAACCTTCGGTCCGGTCAAGGCCATCGTGCGCGTCAACGGCGTGGACGAGGCCGTGGCCTGCGCCAACGACAACGAGTACGGCCTGTCGTCGGCCGTGTTTGGCGGTGACATCGCGCGTGCCTTCAACGTGGCGCGCCGCATCGATTCCGGCATCTGCCACGTCAACGGCCCCACGGTGCACGACGAGGCTCAGATGCCGTTCGGCGGTGTCAAGGGCTCCGGCATTGGCCGTTTCGGCGGCAAGGCCGGCATCCACGAATTCACCGAACTGCGCTGGATCACGATGCAGACCACACCGCGCCACTACCCGTTCTGAGGCGGGCGAGGCTGCAGCCGCGCTAACCCGCGGCTCAGTCTTCGTGGTAGATCTCGGCGGCATTTTTGCCGCCTTTTTTGACCTTGTACATGGCCTGGTCGGCGTGTTCGGTCAGCGTGGCCGCATCCTGGCCGTGTTCCGGGTAAAGGGCGATGCCAATGCTGAGCGAGACGCAGGCGGTGGCGCCTTCCGCCAGCGGGATTGGCTCGCGTGCGATGGCGCCGATCTTTTCTGCCAGGACCCAGGCGTGGTGTTCGTCGGTGACATCCGGGAGCAGGACCACGAATTCGTCACCGCCAATGCGGGCCAGCGTGTCGGAGGCGCGGATGCAGCGCTGGATACGCCGCGCCATGGTTTGCAGCACGAGGTCGCCGGCTTCATGGCCATGCGTGTCGTTGACCTGCTTGAAGCCGTCGATGTCCATGAACATCAGCGCCAGCGACTCGTGGTTGCGCTGCGCGACCAGCAGGCTGTGCTCCAGCCGGTCCGCCAGCAGAGTGCGGTTGGGCAGTCCGGTCAGCTGGTCGTGGTGCGCGCCGTGCTTGTAGCTCTCTTCCAGTTGCTTGTGATGCGTGATGTCCAGATGGGTGCCGTACATCATCAGGGGCTTGCCATCGGGGGTGCGGCTGGCGAGCTGGCCGCGGTCGAGCACCCAGACCCAATGGCCTTCCTTGTGGCGCATGCGAGCTTCGCATTCATAGTATTCGAGTTCGCCATTGAAATGCTGCTGGAGCAGCGCCTCGGAGGCTTTCAAGTCGTCCGGATGGGCGCGCCGGCTCCAGGTTTCGATGGAGGTGGGCTCAAGCTCTGACAGTTGGTAGCCGATGAGTTGGGCCCAATGTTCGTTGAAGGTGGTCTTGCCGGTCTGCACGTTCCATTCCCAGGTGCCGGCGTGCGTGCCGGCGATGATGGCGGAGAGTTTGGCCCTCTCCTGCACCAGCGCGTCGTTCATCTTCACGGCCATGGCGATGGCCCGCTCGCGCCGGGTGACCAGCACCCAGATCAGGTAGGCAAGCACCAGGCTCATGAGCGCGCCGCCCAGGCCCAGGAGTGTGGGCAGACGGGCGTCGATCCGGGACAGCATCAGATCGGATGCCCGCATGTGCAGCGTCCAGGTGTGCCCCAGCAGGTGCAGCGTCTGCACGCTTTCGTAGATGGTCGAGGGCTTGTCCTTCGGGTCGCGCGGTGTGGCCTGCTCGGTGTGCATCAGGTTGGCCGGCGTGGCCTCGACCCCATCGTAGATGTCGATCAGCAGGTTGCCGGTGTGCTCACCGTAGACGCCGGTCAGGAAGTCGTTCATGCGAAACGGCGCGTAAACCCAACCCACCAGATCGGCGCGGCGTTCTTCGACGTTGGTGAGCGGAGCCCCTTCCCGATAGATCGGGGCGTAGACCAGGAAGCCGGCTTGTTCGTCCTGGCCGGTTTCCTGCACGAGGCGGACCTTGCCCGTCAGGCTTATTTCACCTGTGTCGGCCGCCCGTTGCATGGCAAGGTGGCGCACCGGCTCGGCGTACATGTCGTAGCCGATCGCGCGCAGGTTGCGACCCAGGGGGGGGGCCAGATAGACAACTGACGAGTAAAGCGGCCGTTCGCCTTCGGGCCGGATGGTGTAGTTGACCGCGCCCTCGCGCCGGACCGACTCGATGTGTGCACTCAGTTCCTGAGGGCGAATCAGGCGCGCGAACCCGACCCCCTGGATGCCGGTGTGGTCGGTGCCGACGCCTTGCTGGTCGATGAATTTGTGAAACTGCTCCCGGCTGACCTGGGGCTGCGTTTTCAGCAGCCCACCGGTGGCACGCAGGATCTGCAGATACGTGCCCATCCGGGTCTCGATCATTTCGACGGCCTTGCGAACCTCGGACTGGAAGAGGGCGCTTTGTTGCTCCTCCAAGTTGTGCCGGTTCTGCACGTACATCAAGGCACTGAGTACCAGGCCCCCGACGAGCACCAAGCCGGGCAGCCCACGCCAGAGTTTGGCCTTGACCGCCACAGGCAGGGTTGTGTCGGTCGGGTTCATGAAGGGAGCTTATTGATGGCGTCTGGCTGTTTGATTTTGCAATTATTTCATTTTTAGCCAATTTTGTCCTTGACTCACATCAATTTGGTCGAGTCTCTCGTTCGAGCTCGGTCAGGAACTGCAGGGCCTGGGCGTTGGACTCGCCGCACATGGCGGGCGAGGGCATGAGGCTGCTGCAGACCGCCGGTCGCCCGGGTTGGCCGAAGATCAGGCAGCGGTTGGCCGCATCGAGCTGGATGCAGCGCACGCCGGCCGGTTTGCTGACCCCGTTGATGACGGGCATGCCGGGAATCGGGCTGGAAATTGAGGGGGCAATGCAGCAGGCGCCACAGCCGGGACGGCAATCCATGTGATTTGCTATGAAGTTTGTAGCGCCTGGCGCATATGGCACCTGGGCGAGGGCCGGATTTATATCCTTAATTGTCGCGTAAATCGGCCCGGCCGGCTAAAATTGCGGGTTCTTTCCCCTGCGCAGACCGCTTGGCGGTCACCCCCTGCACCATGTTGTACCCACAAGAATTCGATGTCATCGTCGTCGGCGGCGGCCATGCCGGCACCGAAGCCGCGCTCGCGGCCGCCCGCATGGGGTGCAAGACCCTGCTGCTGAGCCACAACATCGAGACCCTGGGCCAGATGAGCTGCAACCCGTCCATCGGCGGCATCGGCAAGGGCCACCTGGTGAAAGAGGTGGATGCGCTGGGCGGTGCCATGGCCATTGCCACCGACGAAGGCGGCATCCAGTTCCGTATTCTCAACAGCTCCAAGGGCCCGGCCGTACGCGCCACACGTGCCCAGGCCGACCGCATTCTTTATAAAGCCGCCATCCGCCGCCGGCTGGAAAACCAGCCCAACCTCTGGCTGTTCCAGCAGGCGGTAGACGACCTCATGGTGGAAGGTGACCGCGTGGTGGGGGCGGTGACCCAGGTCGGCATCCGCTTCCGTAGCCGGACCGTCGTTTTGACAGCCGGAACCTTTCTGGATGGCAAGATCCACGTCGGCCTGAACAACTACGCGGCCGGCCGCGCCGGTGATCCGCCGGCGGTGTCGCTCAGCGCCCGTCTCAAGGAACTCAAGCTGCCGCAGGGCCGCCTCAAGACCGGCACCCCGCCGCGGCTGGATGGCCGCAGCATCGACTTCTCGAAGTGCACCGAGCAACCCGGCGATGGTATGCCCGGCGGCATGAACGAAGAGCAGGGCGTGCCGGTGTTCAGTTTCATGGGCAACGCGGCCATGCACCCGCAGCAGCTGCCGTGCTGGATCACCCACACCAACGAACGCACCCACGAGATCATCCGTTCCGGCTTCGACCGCAGCCCCATGTTCACCGGCAAGATCGAGGGCGTCGGCCCGCGTTATTGCCCGAGCGTGGAAGACAAGATCAACCGCTTCGCCGACAAGGACAGCCACCAGATCTTCCTGGAGCCCGAAGGCCTGACCACCCACGAGTACTACCCCAACGGCATCTCGACCAGCCTGCCGTTCGACATTCAGTACGACCTGGTCCGTTCCATGAAAGGGCTGGAGAACGCCCACATCCTGCGCCCGGGTTACGCCATCGAGTACGACTACTTCGACCCGCGCGAACTGAAAAGCAGTTTCGAGACCCGCCAGATCGGCGGCCTGTTCTTTGCTGGCCAGATCAACGGCACCACCGGTTATGAAGAGGCGGCAGCCCAGGGCCTGTTCGCCGGCATCAACGCCGCGCTGCAGTGCCGGGGCGAAGCGTCTTGGCTGCCGCGCCGCGACGAAGCCTACCTGGGTGTGCTGGTGGACGACCTGATTACCAAGGGCGTGACCGAGCCCTACCGCATGTTCACCAGTCGGGCCGAGTTCCGCCTGCAGCTGCGGGAAGACAACGCCGACATGCGCCTGACCGAAGCCGGCCGCCAGATGGGCTTGGTGGACGACGCCCGCTGGGACGCCTTCAGCCGCAAGCGCGATGCTGTTTCACGTGAAACAGAGCGCCTGAAAGCCACCTGGGTCAACCCGCGCATTTTGGCTGCGGCCGAAGCCGAGCGTGTGCTGGGCACCACCATCGAGCGCGAGTACAACCTGTTCGACCTGCTGCGCCGGCCGGACGTGAGCTACGCCGGTCTGATGTCGCTGGACGGCGGCAAGTACGCCACCCTGAAATCGGAAGGCGCTGGCGCGGGGCAGTCAGCCGGCGGTGTTTCACGTGAAACACTGGGTGATCTGTACCAGGCGGTGGTGGAGCAACTGGAGATTGCCGCCAAGTATTCCGGCTACATCGACCGCCAGAAAGGGGAGGTCGAGCGCGCTTCCCATTACGAGGGCCTCAAGCTGCCGGCCGACCTGGACTACCTGCAGGTCTCGGCCCTGTCGATCGAGGCGCGGCAGAAGCTGCAAAAACACCGGCCGGAAACCCTGGGCCAGGCATCCCGCATCTCCGGCATCACGCCGGCCAGCATCTCGCTGCTGCTGATCCATTTGAAGAAGAGTGGATTCAAAGGCTTTGCCACGTTAGAGACGGAAGCGGCCGGAGCATGAGCGCCACATTGCAGACCACCCTGAAAGACGGGGTGCAGGCACTTGGCCTGGACTTGAGCGAAGCCCAGTTCACCCAGTTGCTCGACTACCTGGCCCTGATTCAGAAATGGAACAAGGTCTACAACCTGACGGCAGTGCGGGACCCGGCCGAGATGCTGACCCACCACCTGCTCGACAGCCTGGCCGTGATCCAGCCTTTGCGGCAGCAACTGCAGGGCAGGGCGCCGGCTGATGGTGCCGGCTTCAAATTGCTCGACGTTGGCGCCGGTGCCGGCCTGCCGGGGGTGGTGGTCGCCATCTGCTGCCCGGACATCACGGTGACC
Organism: Curvibacter sp. PD_MW3; assembly: GCA_002633085.1. Lineage (GTDB taxonomy): Bacteria > Pseudomonadota > Gammaproteobacteria > Burkholderiales > Burkholderiaceae_C > Hylemonella. The sequence continues at coordinate 82,812 of NSIV01000003.1, read as the reverse complement.
TGCGTCGACACCGTGGCCAAGAAAGCAGCCTTCGTCCAGCAGGCGGCAGTGGCGCTCAAGCTGCCCAACCTGCGTGGTCTGCATGCCCGGGTCGAGACCCTGAGCGAGGGGTATGACGTGGTTTGCTCCCGTGCCTTCGCCTCACTGGTGGACTTCACCAACTGGTCGCGCAGCGCGCTGGCGCCGGCCGGTTTCTGGCTGGCCATGAAGGGCAAGCCGCCGGCCGACGAGCTGGCGCAACTGCCGGCCGACGTGGCTGTGTTTCACGTGGAACAACTGGCCGTGCCCGGGCTGGGTGCCGAGCGCTGCATCGTCTGGATGCGCCCGCAGGCTTGAGGCCGCGGCAGTTGGGTGGCGGGGTCGGGAATTCACCTGCCGCGACCGCCCGGGCCGAGCGGTCAACCTAACGTAAACTCAGGCCTTCGGTTTCCTGGAATTCCCCCATGTTTGGTGTCGCGGACTACGGCGCATTTGTCGCCACGGTCATCATTTTTCTGCTGATTCCCGGCCCGGGCAACCTGGCCCTGATCACCTCCACCGGTAAGGGTGGGGTGCGCGGCGGGTTGGCGGCGACCCTCGGGGTGATCCTGGGTGACCAGGTGCTGATGTGGGCCGCGGTGGCCGGGGTGGCAGCATTGCTGCTGGCCTACCCGACGGCCTTCCATGCCGTGCAGTGGCTGGGCGCTGCCTACCTGGCCTGGCTGGGCGTCGTGATGCTGCTGGCCAAACCCGGTGCGGCGCCGGTGCTCAACATCAAGGCCGGCCATTACCTGCGGCAGGCCATGATGATCACCCTGCTCAATCCCAAGGCCATCGTGTTCTACATGGCCTTCTTCCCGCTGTTCGTCGATCCGGCCCAGCACCAGGGCCTGCCCACTTTCGGCTTCATGGCGCTGACGATTGCCGTGCTGACCTTTCTCTACGGCCTGACCATGACGTTGCTCACGCACCATCTGGCCGGGCACCTGCGCGCCAACCCGCTGGTTGGCCGCGTGCTGGAAAAACTGGCCGGCCTGTGCCTGGTCGGTTTCGGCCTGCGACTCGCTTTCACCAGATAACACGACTCCAAAGACACAAGGGACACCACGCCATGGCCAAAATTTTCTGCGTTGCCAACCAAAAAGGTGGCGTCGGCAAGACCACCACCACGGTCAACCTGGCGGCCGGTCTGGCCAAGGTCGGCCAGCGCGTGCTGATGATCGACCTCGACCCGCAGGGCAATGCCACCATGGGCTCGGGCGTGGACAAGCGCAAGCTGGAGCTGACGGTCTATGACGTTCTGCTGGAGTCCGCCTCGGTAGCCGAAGCGCGGGCCAAGAGCGACAAGCTGATCGAAGGCGGCTGCGGTTACGACATCCTGGGTGCCAACCGCGAACTGGCTGGTGCCGAGGTCGAACTGGTGGAAGTGGAGCGGCGCGAGAAGCGCCTGAAAGAAGCGCTGGCGCAGGTCGATGCCGAATACGACTTCGTGCTGATCGACTGCCCGCCCAGCCTGTCCATGCTCACGCTCAACGGCCTGTGCAGCGCGCACGGTGTCATCGTGCCGATGCAGTGCGAGTACTTTGCGCTCGAAGGCCTGACCGATCTGGTCAACACCATCAAGCAGGTGCACGCCAACCTCAACAAGGACCTGCAGATCATCGGCCTGCTGCGTGTCATGTTCGACCCGCGCATCACGCTGCAGCAGCAGGTGAGCGACCAGCTCAAGAGCCACTTCGGCGACAAGGTGTTCAACACCGTCATCCCGCGCAACGTGCGCCTGGCCGAAGCGCCCAGCTACGGCGTGCCGGGTGTGGTGTTCGACCCGTCGTCCAAGGGCGCGCAGGCTTTCATCAGCTTCGCCGAGGAAATGGTGGAGCGCATCAAGGCCATGTGATTTCCAAGAGAAATACGCCCTTAGCCCTTGTCCCTATTGTGCTAACAGCTATCAAAATAATAGCAAATGAAGCCCGCCAACGTTCTTGTCCTGCCCGGCTGGCAGAACTCCGGCCCGGCGCACTGGCAAAGCCGGTGGGAAGCGGCGCACGGCTACACGCGCGTGCAGCAGCACGACTGGGAACGTCCGTTGCGCGGCGACTGGTTGATGCAACTGGAAGAAGCCGTGCTGCGCTGTGACGAACCGGCCGTGCTGGTGGCGCACAGCCTGGGCTGCATCCAGGTGGCGGCCTGGGCCGCGCACTCGCAGAACACCCAACGCGTCAAGGCCGCGCTGCTGGTGGCGCCGGGCGACGTGGAGCGCGAGGCCATGCGGCCGCTGCTGCCAAGCTGGTCGCCCATCGTGCGCTCTTCGCTGCCGTTCAAAAGTATTCTGGTGGCCAGCCGCGACGACGTGCATTGCACGTTTGAGAAAGCCGACAGCCTGGCACGCGACTGGGGCGCCGAACTGGTGGACCTGGGCAACGCCGGCCACATCAACGCCGACTCAGGTTTGGGCGACTGGCCGCAGGGCCAGGCGCTGCTGCGCCGGCTGACCGATTTAAATTAAAAGAGAAAAAGAGGACCGTCATGGTGACCAAAAAACCCAAAGGCCTGGGCCGTGGACTCGAAGCCCTGCTGGGCCCCAAAGTGGACGAAGCCGCTGAGGCCGCCGCTGCGGCCGGCGCCAACGCTGGCCAGCCGGCCTCGCTGTTGCTGACCGACATGGTGGCCGGCCAGTACCAGCCGCGCACCCGCATGGACGAGGGCGCGCTGTACGAACTGGCCGAGTCCATCAAGGCGCAGGGCATCATGCAGCCGATCCTGGTGCGCAAGCTCCATGACGGCCCGAACGCCGGCAAGTTCGAAATCATCGCCGGTGAACGCCGCTTCCGCGCCTCCAAGTTGGCCGGTCTGGACAGCGTGCCGGTGCTGGTGCGCGACGTGCCCAACGAGGCCGCCGCCGCCATGGCGCTGATCGAAAACATCCAGCGTGAAGACCTGAATCCGCTGGAAGAGGCGCAAGGCCTGCAGCGACTCATCAAAGAGTTTGGGCTTACTCACGAACAGGCGGCGCAAGCCGTCGGCCGTTCACGCAGCGCCGCCAGCAACCTGCTGCGCCTGCTGAATCTGGCCGAGCCGGTGCAGACCATGCTGATGGCCGGCGACCTCGACATGGGCCACGCCCGCGCCTTGCTGGCGCTGGACCGCGCGGCCCAGATCACCGCCGCCAACCAGATCACCGCCAAGAAGATGTCGGTGCGCGAGGCCGAGAGCCTGGTGAAAAAACTCGGTGCCGAGTTCTCCCTCACGCCGCAGAAACCGGGCAAGGAAAAGTCGCGTGACCTCAAGCGCGTGGAAGAAGAACTGTCCGACCTGTTGACCGCCGAGGTCGAAGTGCGCGTCAAGAAACGCGTCAAGCGCCACGGCCGCGTGGAAGAGATGGGTGAGCTCAGCATCCAGTTCGGCTCGCTCGACGAACTCAACGGCCTGATCGACCGCCTGCGCGGCAACGGCCACTAAACTAACCCGGCCACCCGCATGCTGGCCCGTCTGCCCTGGCCCCTGCCAGCACTCTTGGCCTGGGGGCTGGCGTGGCTGCTGTTGGTGCTGTCGCTGCGCGCGGGCCTGAACGCGGTGCTCGCACTGGCGCTGGCCTCCGGCGCGGGGGTGGTCTTGAGCGTGCTGGGCGCCAACTGGTGGCGCCGCCTCATCATCGGCCTGGGTTTTCCGCTCTCGGCCTTGCTCGCCGGCGGCTTGGCCCTGCCGGCCTGGGGCTGGCTGCTGCCACTGGCCCTGCTGGCCCTGATCTACCCGCTGAATGCCTGGCGCGACGCACCGCTGTTTCCCACCCCGGCCGATGCACTGAACGAACTACCCAACGTCGCGCCGCTGGAGCCGGGCGCGAAAGTGCTGGACGCTGGCTGTGGCCTTGGCCACGGCCTGCAGGCACTGCGCCAGGCCTACCCGCTGGCCGAACTGCACGGCATCGAATGGAGCTGGCCGCTGCGTTGGCTCTGCGCCCGCCGCTGCCCGTGGGCGACGGTGGTGCGGGGCGATATCTGGAAAGCGGACTGGTCGGGTTACGACCTGGTGTATTTGTTCCAGCGCCCGGAGAGCATGCCGCGCGCCATCGAAAAGGCGAGGGCGGAACTCAAGCCTGAGGCCTGGCTGGTCAGTCTGGAGTTCGAGGCCGTGGGGCTGACGCCGGTGGCGAAGCTAGAGGGGGTGCAGGGGAAGCCGGTGTGGGTGTACCAAGCTGCTTGAATAGAGATGAGGATTGAAAATCCGCGTGTCGGTGGTTTGATTCCGCCTCAGTCTATTAATTTTATGCGCCCCTGCGCTGGGTGAGGTAGACGTATTTCAGATCTAGGTGGGTTTAAAAAATTCTGTATTCCGTAGTCTCCCCAGATGGGGCTCGGACAAAGAATTTATTACCAGCTTCAGTTTCTTCTACTACAGCTTCATAAAGACGAAGCGCATTCTTTATCACTTCTGCATAAGAAGTGGCTTCGGTTTTTCCTCGCAAATCTTGCAGTCGCGCCATTGAGCGTTCAGGCAAGTCGAGTTGCACACGTTTGGTCGAGCTCATGATTTCACCAACAGCTTGAAACCGTTCATCAGTAGATCACGTCCACTGTCTGCGAGCGATTTCAACGCTGAGTAATCTCCAGATACCCATCCATAAACAATGGATGGAAGAAAACCTATACCGAGGACGCCGACGACTATCCACATAGTCTTACTCGCAGAGCGAGAAGACGCCATGCTGTGGCGCGTATTGGCCTCGACTGAAGGCAAACTAATAGTTTGCGTTACTTGAAGAACAAGCGGAATCGATTGCTCTTCAACTACGTAGCAAGGGAACTCCTGGCCAACGTTGACCTGAAACTTCATGTTTAACCTCAACTATCTGTCCAATCTGGACCTTATTTGTTGTGTTCATGTGCTTCTCCTAGATCAAGTTGCAGTTGCCACAATTGACCCTCTATCTGCTGAAGAGGTGTCGGCTTTAACCCACGATGGAAGATGGGTTGAGTAGATAATACTCAGAAAATCCTCATTTTTCAAGTATTTCGTGAAAATTTACAAAGGGGCCTTACTCGTTCTCCTGTTTTGGACATGACGTAGTTTTCAGTCATGTCCCGATTCGTGTGAGTTAACTTCATGCATACCGGTGCCGGCGGCACTCGTTATGAGCCTCTTGTTCACCAACAGCACGCATGTGGACATTGCGGGGGGCGTTTTACATCATCTGGTATATAGCGCTATAGCATCTCAAGGCCACCACGGCGGACACACTGCAACTCAGCGTGCCGGTGATTGCGGCACTCGGCGGCATCGCTTGGCAGCGTGAGCCGCTCACGCTGCGCCTGTTGCTGGCTTCCACAGCCATCCTGGGCGGCATTGCCCTGGTCATTCGCAAGCAGGCAAAATGAAACGGCGCACCAAAGTACTCACACGCACCGCTCAAGACCAACACACCATGAGAATCATTTGCCGCACCCTCAAGCTGATCACGGCACTGTTGACGCTGGCCCTGCTGGCCGCTTGCGGAACTCCCAGCGTCTATCCGGATGAGGCGTTCAGCAAAGAGTCGCCGTATTTCAAACAATTCCGGCAGAGCGAGGTGCAAGCCTGCGAAGCGGCGCAGCATGCGCTGCTGAGCCAGGGTTACCGCATCGAGCGCGCCGAAGCGCAGAACGTGCGCGCCAAAAAAGACTTCCAGCCCGATGACGAGGTCAACGTCACCATCGACTTCGATGTGGTGTGCAAGCCCAGCAGCAGCGGCGCGACAGTTTTCGTCAACGCGGTAGAGACCACCTACGAACTCAAGAAGACCTCCAGCGCCGCCAGCCTGAGCGTGCCCGGCGGCGGCATTGCCATGCCCTGGAGCAAGAGCACGGACGCACTGGTCAAGGTGGCCGGCAAGACGATTGAAGACCAGAAGTTCTACAAGCGCTTTTTCGATCTGCTCACGACTTACCTGGGCAAGTAAGTTAACGACAGGCCTCACACATGCCTCTCTTCGTAGCGCTGTTGCGCGGCATCAACGTGGGCAAGGCCAAGCGCGTTCCCATGGCCGAGCTACGCACCTTGCTGGCTGAGCTGGGCTACACGGATGTGGTGACGCTGCTCAACAGCGGCAACGTGGTGTTCCGTGCCGCCAAGGGCACGCCGGCCAAGCACGCTGCGCAGATTGCAGCCGCAATCTCCAGCAAGCTGAAGATCGACGTGCCGGTGATCGTCAAGTCAGCGCAGGAACTGGCGACGATCGTTGCTGAGAACCCGCTGGCCGCAACAGCGACAGACTCTACGCGGCTCCTGGTTGCTTTCGTTCAAGACGCCACGGCGTTGTCGGGGCTGGCCGGCATCGAACCTCTGGTGGTGCCGCCGGAACAGTTTGTGCTCGGCAAGCATGCCGCGTACCTGAATTGCGTGAGCGGCATCCTTGAAAGCAAAGCGGGTAAAGCCTTGCTGGGCAAGGCCGGCAAATCGGTCACCACCAGAAACTGGGCCACCGTTCTCAAGTTGCAGGCCCTGGCCGGGCTTCAACGGTAGCGGTTGAAGAACGCGATCATGCGTTCGGTGGCATCTTTCGTGACGGCGGCGTCGTAGCGGTAGGTCATGCTCTCGCCGCTCGCGCTGCGGTAGACATAACCATTGTTTTCCGACTTGTCCCAGCCGTGCGTGGTGTTGGGGTAGAGATGCCAATCGACCTCTTTGCCCGCTGCCTTCATTTGCTCCAGCAACGGGAAGCAGGCCTTGGGCGGTGTCTCGATGTCGAGTTCCGCCATCAGCATCAGGACCGGGCGGTCGCTGTCGGCAGACAGCATGTCCAGTCTGGGCGACGATGAATTGCTGTGCAGGGCGCAGGTGCCGTAGTGGCCCACCGAGGCGCGAAAGCGCCCGGGCGCCTTGAAGACCTGCGCACCTTCGGGGCTGGCCAGCAAAGCGGCAGCAAGCGCGCCGAGCGAATAGCCGGTCTGGAAGATCCGGGTCTTGTCGATGTAGGGCTGCCGCTCAAGGTGGGCCAGCGCATCGTAGTCGTCCTTGGCAACCTCGGCCGGGAACAGGATGGTGCCGGGGCGGATGCCGCGCGGCCCATAGCTGTCCACCACCAGCACGGCAAAACCGGCGTCCAGCAAAGCCTTGGCTTGCACCAGCATGTGCTGGCTGACACCGCCGATGGTGTGGTTCAACACAACGGCCGGGAACGGGCCTGCACCTTCGGGGGTGTAAATGCGGTTCGCCAGGGACGCGGCGGTGGTGAACCTCCCCAAGGTCTGTCGGTCGGCATCAAACGCCAGCGGCTTGGCGCTGACCATCCAGCGCACGGTGCTCGGGTTGCTGGCCGCAGGTGCGGTGTCCAGCCCGCAATCGCGGCGCAGCAAAACACCGGCTTGCGGCCCGGCCCCGGTCGGGTCAGACAGCTTCTTGGCGCCGGCCAGTGCGATCGTGACTTGAACCGTCGCCTGCCGTCTTTCCGCATCCGAGAGCTTGCAGTACGCGCTCAAGTCCGGAAACTTGCTGCGCACACCGTCATAAACGAGCTGGATTTCCGCCTCGCTGGCGGCATGGGCTGCAGCGCTGAATGCGCCGAGCAGGGTGAGGGACGCCAGAAAGCGCCAGGGCAGGGTGATGGGCATGGGACGGGTTTCTGAAGAAGGATGGTGATGACTGTGCGTGCAAGGAAAAAAACCGGCCATGGCCGGTTTTGCATCAGAGGGCTTTGGGCCGTGCCTCAACCGCCACGGCACTCGCGCCCGACCTTCTGGCCGGCTTCGCCGCCCAGCGCCTGCGGGTTGCCTTTCACCTTGCCGGAGGCCATGAGGCCCATCACAGCTTCGGTCGAGGCCTTGCGGATGCCATCAGGCCCCTTTTGACACAGTGATTTGAAATCCGGATTGGCGGCCTTGACGGCGGCCACCACGGCGTCGACCTCGGCAGGGTCGGAGGCTGGTTGTGCCGCCACGGGCAGCGCCGCCAACAACACAATGGCCAAACCGGTGATGTGCTTGAGCATGTCGTTTCTCCTGTGATGAAGAGATGCGAAAGTAACTTAAATCAAGGATTCCCGATTAAGGGGAAACCCGTGTCTTCGCGGCCCGCTATTGCACAATGCCCAACCTGTCTTCCATCTGCCATCTGGTTGCCTTTCCTCACCATGACCCGAAGCATTGAATTTTTTGACCAGCAGTTTGCCCGTTCAGCCTCGGCTGCAGCCCTGGTGCTGAACCCGTTCGAGACGCTGGCCTTGCCCTACCTGCATGGCGAGGTGCTGGACTTCGGTAGCGGCATGGGCAACCTGGCGTTTGCGGCTGCACGGCAGGGTTGCCGCGTGACGGCGCTCGACGCCAGCCAGGCCGCGGTGGCGCACATGCAGCAGCGGGCGGCGGCGGAGGCGTTGCCCGTTCGGGCCGAACTGGCTGACCTGCGCCAGTACCGGATCGACGCCGACTACGACTGCATCGTCTCCATCGGCTTGCTGATGTTTTTCGATTGCTCCACCGCGCGCAAGGTGCTGGGTGAGTTGCAGCGGCAGGTGCGGCCTGGTGGGTATGCGGCCGTCAACGTGTTGATCGAAGGCACCACCTACATGGACATGTTCGAGCCCGCGGAGCACTGCCTGTTCACGGCCACCGACTTGCAGCAGCGCTTCGCCGGCTGGGACATCGTGCAGAACGAGCTCAGCGAGTTCGAGGCGCCGGGCAACACCGTGAAACGGTTTGCCACCGTCATCGCGCGCAAACCAGGTTAGTGCAAACGGGCCCTGGTCAGAGCGCGAAGATCTTGCCCGGGTTCATGACGTTCTTCGGGTCCAGTGCGCGCTTGATGGTGCGCATCATGTCCACCGCGCCGCTGCCGGCCTCGGTCAGCAGGAAGTCCATCTTGTGCAGGCCCACGCCGTGCTCGCCAGTGCAGGTGCCGCCCAGTGTCAGGGCGCGGTGCACCAGCTTGTGGTTCAAGGCCTCGGCCACCTCGCGTTCCTGCGGCAGCTCGGGGTCGATCAGGTAACCGAAGTGGAAGTTGCCGTCGCCGACGTGGCCGACCAGGAAGTAGGGGATGCCGCTGGCATCGGCCTCGGTCACCGAGTCGAGCAGGCAGTCCGCCAGGCGGCTGATGGGCACGCAGGTGTCGGTGCTGATGGCGCGGCAGCCCGGCTTGCTCTGGATGGCGGCAAAGTAGGCGTTGTGCCGCGCGGTCCACAGGCGGGTGCGTTCCTCCGGTGTGGTGGCCCATTCGAAGGCGTTGCCGCCGAATTCGCTGGCAATCTCCTGCACGGTTTCGGCCTGCTCTTTCACACCGGCGGGCGAGCCGTGGAACTCCATCAGTAGCATGGGTTCTTCACGCAAGGTCAGCTTGGCATAGGTGTTGACCATGCGCACGGTGTTGGCGTCGATCAGCTCCACGCGGGCAATCGGAATGCCCATCTGGATGATCTGGATGGTGGTGCGCACGGCGGCCTCGATGCTCGGGAACGAGCAGATGGCGGCCGAGATCGCCTCCGGCAGCGGGTAGAGCTTGAGCGTGATCTCGGTCATGATGCCCAGCGTGCCTTCGCTGCCCACCATCAGGCGCGTCAGGTCGTAGCCGGCGCTGCTTTTCTTGGCGCGCGTGCCGGTGCGAATGACTTCGCCGCTGGCGGTCACCACTTCCAGCGCCAGCACGTTCTCACGCATGGTGCCGTAGCGCACGGCGTTGGTGCCGCTGGCGCGGGTGGCGCTCATGCCGCCGATGCTGGCGTCGGCACCCGGGTCGATCGGGAAGAACAGGCCGGTGCTCTTGATCTCGTCGTTGAGCTGCTTGCGCGTCACGCCCGGCTGCACGGTGACCGTCAGGTCTTCCGGGTTGATCGCCAGGATTTTGTTCATGCGCGACACGTCGATGCTGATGCCGCCTTGCACCGCCAGCAGGTGGCCTTCCAGCGAGGAGCCGACGCCAAACGGAATCACCGGCACGTTGTGTTCGCTGGCCAGCTTGATGGCGTCCGACACATCGGCCGTGCTCTCGGCAAACACCACGGCGGCCGGTGGCGGCACCGAGTACACCGACTCATCGCGGCCATGCTGCTCGCGCACCACCAGCGCGGTGGAGCAGCGCTCGCCGAAGCGGGCTTTCAGCGCTTCGACCAGGGCCGGCGGCACCGCGCGTTGATGGATCTCGGGCAGCAGGTGGGCGGCTTGCGCGGGTGCGTTCATGAAGTCTCCAGACGGGCAAACCCAGCCGTATAGCGGCTGGGGAATAATCGATGTTTCAGCGCCTGAAGGTTTCGGGCGCGGTCAGCCCACATTTTGATCCAAGGTTGCCATCATGGGAAATCGCCTCACGCAAATCGCCACCCGCACCGGGGACAACGGCACCACCGGCCTGGGTGACAACAAGCGCGTCTCCAAGAACAGCCTGCGCGTGCACGCCATGGGCGATGTGGACGAACTCAACTCCAACATCGGCGTGCTGTTGTGCGAGGAGATGCCGGCTGACGTGCGTGGGGTGCTGGTGGAGATCCAGCACCAGCTGTTCAACCTGGGCGGTGAGCTGTCCATCCCGGGTTACGAATTGCTGAAACCGGAGGCGGTGCTGGCGCTGGACGAAGCCCTGGCAAAGTACAACGAGCAACTGCCGCGCCTGCAGGAGTTCATCCTGCCGGCGGGCTCACGCGCTGCCGCACTGGCGCACGTGTGCCGTACCGTGGCCCGTCGCGCCGAGCGTGCCGTGGTGGCGCTGGGCAACGAGGAAGCCATCAAGGAAGCGCCGCGCCAGTACCTCAACCGGCTGAGCGATCTGATGTTTGTGTTGGCGCGTGTGCTCAACCGCATGAACGGCGGTGATGACGTTTACTGGAAGAGCGAGCGGTTGGCGCAAGCCGCTGCCGATTGACGTTGTAAACAAAAACGCCCGTCGGGGCAGATCCGACGGGCGCGAGCAGCTGTTGAATTAATAGCGATTCAGCGCTTGCGGTTCAGCAGCGCGTACAGCAGGATGGCGCCGAAGGTGGCGGTGCCGATGCCGCCCAGTGCGAATTGGCCGAACTTTAGTGTGAAGTCACCAGTGCCCAGTACCAAGGTGATGGCGGCCACGATCAGGTTCTTGTTCTCGCTGAAGTCCACCTTGTTGTCGACCCAGATCTTGGCGCCGGCCACGGCAATCAGGCCGAACACCACGATGGACACGCCGCCCATCACCGGCAGCGGGATGGCCTGGATGATGGCGCCGAACTTCGGTGAAAAGCCCAGCAGTACGGCCAGCAGGGCGGCGACAACGAAGATGGCGGTGGAGTAGATCTTGGTGGCGGCCATGACGCCGATGTTCTCGGCATAGGTGGTGACGCCCGTACCGCCGGCGGCACCGCTGACCATGGTGGCGATGCCGTCACCGATGAAGGCGCGGCCCATGTAGGCGTCCAGGTTCTTGCCGGTCATGGCGGTCACGGCCTTGATGTGGCCCAGGTTCTCGGCCACCAGGATGATGGCCACCGGGGCGATCAGCGACATCGCGGTGACGTCGAACACCGGGGCGGTGAATGCCGGCCAGCCGAACCAGGCGGCGTTGATGACACCCGACAGGTCCAGCGGCTTGCCCAGGCCCATGCCGTTGGTCAGCAGCGCGTAGATGACGGTGGCCACGATCAGGCCGACCAGGATGAGCAGGCGCTGCACCATGCCACGCGTGAGCACCGCCACCAGGCCGACGCAAACGAAGGTGACCAGTTGCATCCAGGAATCAAAGTTGCTGGCCGCCATGTTCTTGATGGGAATGCCGGCCAGGTTCAGGCCGATCACCGCCACCACGGCGCCGGTCACCACCGGCGGCATGAAACGCTCGATCCAGCCGGTGCCGACGACCTGCACGATGAAGCCGATCAGGGTGTAGAGCGCACCGCAGGCAATGATGCCGCCCAGGGCGAGGCCGAGGTTGGCGTTCGGCCCCTTGCCGGCGTAGGCGGTGGCCGCAATCACCACGCCGATGAAGGCGAAACTCGAACCCAGGTAACTCGGCACCTTGCCGCCCGTGATGAGGAAGAAGATCAGCGTGCCGATGCCGCTCATCAGGATCGCGATGTTCGGGTCGAAGCCCATCAGGATCGGGGCCAGCACCGTGGCGCCGAACATGGCGATCACGTGCTGCACGCCCATGACGGCGGTTTGCGGCCAGGGCAGGCGCTCGTCGGGGCCGATCACGCCGCCTTGCTGCAGCACGTCGGCGCTTTTCTCAGTCCATTGGAACAGGCTCATTGTTTTTCTCCGGGTTGTGAGGTGCGGCGATGCTAATGCATTTGCCGTGCCAGACACAGGGGGCAGACCCGGGAGAAAATACGGCGCAATCCATATCCGTATCATTTGAAGCGAAAGTAAGCGTCATGATCCAGATCGACCCCGCCGCGCGCGCCAATGTCCACCTCATCGACCACCCGCTGGTGCAGCACAAGCTGACCCTGATGCGCAAGAAGGAAGCCAGCACCAGCAGCTTTCGCCGTCTACTCAATGAACTGGCGGCGCTGATGATCTACGAGGTCTGCCGCGACATGCCGCTGCAGGACGTGCAGATCGAGACCCCGCTGGAGACCATGACGGGCAAGATGATCGACGGCAAGAAGCTGGTGTTCGCCAGCATCCTGCGTGCCGGCAATGGCATTCTGGATGGCGTGCTGTCGGTGGTGCCGGGCGCGCGCGTCGGCCATGTCGGCCTGTACCGCGACCCCGAAACACTGCAGGCGGTGGAGTACTACTTCAAGATGCCCAAAAACATGGAGGAGCGCGACATCGTGGTGGTCGACCCCATGCTGGCCACCGGCAACTCGGCCGCTGCCGCCGTGACGCGCCTGAAGCAGTGCAAGCCGAAGTCCATCAAGTTCCTGTGCCTGCTGACCTGCCCGGAAGGCATCAACACCCTGTACAAGGAACACCCTGACGTGCCAGTCTTCACCGCCGCCATCGACCGCGAATTGAACGACCACGGCTACATCCTGCCCGGCCTGGGTGATGCGGGCGACCGCATCTTCGGCACGCAGTAAGCCCGCGGCCACGCTTGGCGTGGACCTCAGGCAACGAAGCGCGCCACCTCGGCCAATACGCTTGCTTCCTTCAAGATCTTGGCGTGGCCCAGGCCTTCGGTGGCGATCAGCTGCGCCTCGGCAATCGCCCGGCTATAGGCCAGACCGTCCGCGAAGCGGTTGATGCGGTCACCACGGTCGTGCACCACCAGCGTGGGGATCTGGATGCGGGGGCCGACCGCCGCCGGCTCGAACTGCGGCATCACGATGCCTTCGCGCGCCTCGATGCGCTGCTGCATGGCCGCGCGCGTGGTCTCGCTCAGGCTGAACATGCGCGCAAACAGGCGGGTGTATTCATACGGCGAGGCGGGCGGTGCCAGCAGCACCAGGCGCTGCACCTCCAGCCCACGGCTGACGGCATAGGCCGCGGCATTGGCTCCCAGCGAATGTGCCACCACCGCCTGCAGCGTGTGGCCCTGCTGCTGCAGGCGGCCGGCCACGTAGTCCAGGGCACGCGCGAATTGCGGCAGGTTGCTGACCCCGCCGCCGCTGCGGCCATGCGCCGGCATTTCCACCAGCACCGGTTGCAGGCCTTGGGCAGTCAACGCTTCCGCCAGCGCCAGCATCTGGCCGGCGTGGCCGCCCCAGCCGTGCACCAGTAGCACCACAGGGCCAGTGCCAGGGGCGGTGGTGGCACGTGTGTAGAGCGTCAGGCTGGCGCGCTCGAACGGCCAGGAGGCCATCTGCCAGTCCGTCTGCCAGGGCTGCCGGCGGCTCAGCCAGCGCGGCGGCAGCGGCGTGCCGAACAGGCGGTGGGCGGCGCGCACGGCCAAACCGGGCCACAGGCGCTGTGAGGCGCCCAGGCCCAGGCGGAACAAGCGGACGACGGGGCCGTTGCCGTAGGGCATGGGCGCGGCCTGGGGGGCGGGGTGTGTCATGGTGAACTCCTGGACAGAGGGGTCAGTAGTAGATCCAGTCGCTGTTGTTGCGCGGCAGGTTGCGCAGCGACGCGAAGGCGGCGATCACGCCGCGGACCAGCAGGTAAAGGCCGAGGCCGGAAAAGACGATCCACATGGCAGTTCCTTTCTTCGCACGATCGTGCGAAATGTGGGTGAGCAGGCAGACAAGATCAACATCAGGGAGAGCGGGTTGGCGGGTAAGTTAAGCCTGGTAGCTCTGCAGCAGACGCTGCCAGGTGGCGGTGGCACGCTCGGCGGCGGTCGGGTCGCGCAGGAAGCGGGCGTCGTGCAGCAGGCCGATCGCGATGCCGTAGATTTCACCGACCAGTTGCTCCGGCACGGTGTCGGGTTTCAGGTGGCCGGCTTCGATGGCTTGCAGCACGGTGCGACGCAACGCGGCCCGCCAGCGCGAAATCTCCTGGAACAACAGGTCACGCAGTTCGCCTTCGCGGTCGTCCAGTTCGAAGGCGCCGGCGGTGTACAGGCAGCCGTTGTTCACCTCGACGTCGCGCATGCGGGCGATCCAGCGCTGCACGATGGCGTCCAGCCGCGGCAGCCCTTTGGGCTGTTGCATGGCTGGCACGAACACGTCAGCCAGAAAACGCCGGCCGAATTCCTCGATCACCGCCTTCTGCAACGCTTCGCGCGAGCCGACGCGCGAGAACACGCCGCTCTTGGACAGGCCGATGCGGTCGGCCACGGCTTGCAGCGTCAACGCCTCCAGGCCCTCGGCGGCGGCGAGGTCGAGCGCGGCGCCGATGATGGCGGCACGCGTCAGTTCACTCTTGGCAGTTTTGGCATCGAGGCGCATGAGGTAAATTTAGCACAAGTGTCCGAAATTGCAAATCCCCGTTCTGTCTCGGGGTAAATCCGGAGGTGGTTTGTCCCCGACGCGGCTGCGGGCGGGGAGGCGTTCATGCCATGATGCCCCGCATGACGACCGCTTCCTACCTTCCCCAGATCCGCCTGTACCAGAACTGGTTGCGCGAGCAGCGCGGCTTGTCCTTTGACGATTACGACGCCTTGTGGCGCTGGTCGACCACGGACCTGGACGCCTTCTGGCAGAGCATCTGGGACTACTACGAACTGCAGTCGCCCACCCCGCACACGGCCGCGCTGGCCGAGAACCGGATGCCGGGCGCGCGCTGGTTTCCGGGCGCGCAAGTCAACTACGTGCAGCAGGTGTTCCGCCATGTCGAGGCAGCGCATGCCGCCGGCTTCCCGGCGCTGGTCAGCCACAACGAGAAAAGCCTGGCCCGTGGCGTACCGGCACGTGAGCTGAGCTGGCCCGAGCTGCGCCGCCAGGTGGCCTCGCTGGCGCTGCATCTGAAGGCCCAGGGCCTGCAACCGGGCGACCGCGTTGCCGCCTACCTGCCCAACATTCCCGAGGCCATGGTCGCCTTTCTGGCGGTGGTGAGCCTGGGCGGGGTGTGGAGCATCTGCGCGCCCGACATGGGCACCGCGGCGGTGCTGGACCGCTTCAAGCAGATCGAACCCAAGGTGCTGATCGCCTGCGACGGCGTGACCTATGGCGGACGCGACTTCGACCGCCGCGACGTGGTGGCCGAGTTGTGCGCCGCGCTGCCCAGTGTGCAACACGTGATCGTGCACGACAACCTGGGGCTGGTGCCGCTCGCTCCTGAATCCATAGCGTCTCCCGCCGTATTCATGGCGGCCACGGCCCGAAATGATGCTGAGGTGGTCGCATTCCAGCCGCTCTGGTTGCCGTTCGACCATCCGCTGTGGATCGTCTATTCCAGCGGCACCACTGGCCTGCCCAAACCCATCGTGCACGGCCATGGTGGCACCCTGCTGGTGGCGCTGGCGCTCAAGGGGCTGCACAACGATGTGGGCTGCAGCTACGCGCCCAACAGCTTGGGCGAGCGCTTTCACTGGTACAGCTCCACCGGCTGGGTGATGTGGAACGCGCAGATGAGCGGGCTGCTCAACGGCACCACCAGCTGCCTGTTCGACGGCAGCCCGGGCGGCAGCACGGTGGATGAGGCCGGCAACAAGATCGCACCCGACTGGACCACCTTGTGGCGTTTTGCCGCGGCGGTGGGGGTGACCTTTTTTGGCGCGGGTGCGGCCTTTTTTGCCAACTGCCTGAAGGCTGGCATTGACCTGTCGCAGATCGAGGGCTTGCGCCAGGTGCGGGCCCTGGGCACCACCGGCTCGCCGCTGAGCGAGGAGGCGCAGGCGTGGGGCACGGAGCAGTTTGCCAAGATGGGCACGCCCGACATCTGGTGGTGCAATATTTCCGGCGGCACCGACTTTGCTGGGGCCTTCATCGGCGGCAACCGCGAGCTGCCACAGGTGCCAGGCCAGATGCAGTGCCGCCTGCTCGGCTGCGCGGTCGAGGCCTGGAACGAGCAGGGCGAGCCGGTGGTGGATGCGGTGGGTGAATTGGTCTGCTCGCAGCCGATTCCCAGCATGCCGCTGTATTTCTGGAACGATCAGAACAACGTGCGTTATTTGGGCAGTTATTTCGACATGTACCCGGCCGGTCACGGCCGCCGGCCCGGTGGTGGCGATGGCCCGGCCGAGATGGGGCCGGTCTGGCGCCATGGCGACTGGCTCAAGATCACGCCGCAAGGCGGCTGCATCATCTACGGCCGCAGCGATGCCACCATCAACCGCCACGGCCTGCGCATGGGCACCAGCGAGCTTTACAGCGCAGTCGAAGGCCTGCCCGAGGTGCTGGACTCGATGGTGGTGGATCTGGAATATCTGGGGCGCGAGAGCTACATGCCGCTGTTCGTGGTGCTGCGCGAGGGCCACACGCTCGATGCGGCGATGAAAGCGCGCATCAACGACGCCATCAAGACCGCGCTGTCACCGCGCTTCGTGCCCAACGAGATTTTCCAGGTGGCCGAGATTCCGCGCACCCTCACCGGCAAGAAGCAGGAACTGCCAATCAAGAAGTTGCTGCTGGGTCAGCCGATCGAGAAAGTGGTGAACAAGGACGCCATGGCCAATGCTGCGTGCCTGGACTGGTACGTGGCTTTTGCCCAGCGGCGGCTGACATAACAAGGCGGACCTGGCAAACCTGACCAGCGGCAAACGCAAAGGCGAGCAAAGCTGAATAATGCGCACATGATTGTGCATACGCCGTCCCTGATGCTGGTCAATATTGCCGTCACGGCAACGCTCGGCCTCAGCCTGGGTGTGGTGGCCAGCCGGGCGCGGCGTGACGGCTTGGCGTTGTGGGCCTGGGCGATGGGGACGCATACCCTGGCGTACATCCTCTTCAGTCTGCGGGGGCAGATCAGCGACGTGGTTTTCGTGGTGGCGGCAACGGGCCTGCTGTCGGCGACGATTGCCTTGTTCACCGAAGGTTTGCGCGAGTTCCAGCAGCGTCGCCCCGCGTACGGGCTGAGCTGGTTTCCGGTCGTGTTGCTGATGGTGGGCATCAGTGCCCTGATGCCGGCCCCGCAAGCGCGTGTCGCGCTGAGCAACCTGATCCTTTTGCTGCAAGGCCTTGCAGCCCTGGTGCTCCTGATCCAGAAGCGTCACGACACCATTGGTCGGGGGCAGTACTTCGAGATGGCGGGGTTTGCGATTCTGGCCCTGGTTTTTGTGCTTCGCATGGTCGGTGCGCTCGCGACCACGACAGACCTGTCTTCCATCACGGCGTCGAACCAGATTCAAACGGTCACATTTCTGTTGGCCACCGTCGCCCTTGTCCTGGTCGGCATCGGGCTGGTGATCATGACGAAAGAGCGCGCCGATGCGCAAAACCTCAACATGGCCCTGCACGATGCCCTGACCGGTTTGAGCAACCGTCGTCTGATCGTGGAGACGCTGACGCAGAACCTGGCGCAGGCCCAGCGCAGCGGCCGTGCACTGACCCTCTTGATGATCGACATCGATTTCTTCAAGCGCGTCAACGACACCTTTGGTCATCAGTCTGGCGACCTGGCCTTGCGCGGACTGGCCGACTGCATCCGTGGCCGGCTGCGAGCCCAGGACATGGCCGGCCGCTGGGGCGGCGAGGAGTTCCTCGTTGTCTTGCCGGACACCGACGCCCAGGGGGCTGGCACGCTGGCGGAGCAGTTGCGTCGTACCGTGGAGCAGGCCCGTTTTGAAGCGACCGATGGAAGAACCATGCAGTTCACCATCAGCATCGGCTTGCATGCGTTGCAGGCCATGGCTGCCGAATCGATCGACGACATGGTCGCCGCTGCCGACAAGGCGATGTATCAGGCCAAGCAGAATGGCCGCAACCGCGTCGAGTCGCTCTGAGTTCTAGGCGGCTGCGATGCGCTGCAACCAGGCTGAAAACGCCGCCAGCGCGGGGCGGGGCTCGCCACGCTCGGGCGTGACGAGGTAATAAGCGCGGCCGCTCTTCAGCGGCTTCGGGCATGCCACCACCAGTTCGCCGCTGGCCAGCTCGGGCTCGATCAACAGCCGCGGCACCAGCGCCAGCCCCAGGCCGTGGGCCGCGGCGGCGGCCGTCATGGAATAAAGCTCGTAGCGCGGCCCGGACAGGGCAAACGGCGCGTTCACGGCCATGGCCTCGAACCATTGGCGCCAGGCTTCGGGTCGTGTGCTTTGCTGCAGCAGCGGCAGGTGTGCCAGGTCGGCAGGCTGGAGCCGTTTGCGCCCTCCCAGCAAGGCGGGCGCGCAGACCGGCACCACCTCTTCCTCGATCAAGGGCATGGCGCGCGTACCGGCCCAGTTGGCCACCTGCTCCGGCGTGCCGGAATAGAGCGCGGCGTCGAAGCCGGTGTCGGCAAACAGGAAGGGGCGGGTGCGGGTTTCGATGTGCACCACCAGTTCCGGGTGCTGTGTGGCCAGGTCCGGCAGGCGCGGTAACAGCCAGCGCGTGGCGAAGGTCGGCACCGCCGCCAGCGCAATCGCGCCGGTCGTGCCCTGGCGCGACATGGCTTCCAGCGTGTCGCGCTCTAGGGCCTGCAGGCGCGGGGCGATCTGGCGTGCATAGTCGGCGCCACTCGGTGTGAGCGCCACGCCATGGCGGGTGCGCCGGAACAGCGCAATGCCGAGGAATTCCTCCAGCGCGCCGATCTGGCGCGACACCGCGCTTTGCGTCAGCGCCAGTTCCTGCGCCGCGCGTGTGTAGCTTTCATGACGGGCAGCGGCATCAAAACAGGCCAGGGCTTGCAGTGAGGGGATTTTGCGGCGCATGGTGTGCTGAATATACACAACTCACACGTGAAAGACGGTTGTTTTCAGAGGGGGTATGAAGGAGATTGGCTGGCCAAGCGCAATTAATACATGCCAAAATTTCATATCTGGGTGCCAATTTGTCGTTTGCCCTGGGCGTGAATGGCCCGTACCATGGCGTCAACTTTTTGGAGAACCCGCATGGCCAACGCCGCTTTTCAATGGAACGATCCCTTTTTGCTCGACCAGCAGCTCAGCGATGACGAGCGCATGGTGCGCGATGCCGCTGCCGCCTACTGCCAGGACAAGCTGGCCACGCGCATGCCCGAAGCCTTCCGCCAGGAAAAGACCGACCCGGCCATCTTCCGCGAGATGGGCGAACTGGGCCTGCTGGGCCCGACCATTCCCGAGCAGTACGGCGGCCCGGGGCTGAACTACGTCGCCTACGGCCTGATCGCCCGCGAAGTGGAGCGTGTCGATTCCGGCTACCGTTCGATGATGAGCGTGCAGTCTTCGCTGGTGATGGTGCCGATTTTCGAATTCGGTTCGGAAGCGCAGAAGCAGAAGTACCTGCCCAAGCTGGCGACCGGTGAGTGGATCGGCTGCTTCGGCCTGACCGAGCCCGACCATGGCTCCGACCCCAACTCCATGGCCACCCGAGCCTACAAGACGGCCGGCGGCTATCGCCTCAAGGGCAACAAGATGTGGATCTCCAACAGCCCGATCGCCGATGTGTTCGTGGTCTGGGCGCGCGAAGTGAGCGAAGGCGGCGCCGTCGGCCCGATCCGCGGCTTCGTGCTGGAAAAGGGCATGAAAGGCCTCTCCGCACCGGCCGTGCATGGCAAGGTTGGCCTGAAGGCATCCATCACCGGTGAGATCGTGATGGACGACGTGTTCTGCCCGGAAGAAAACGCCTTCCCCGAAGTGCAAGGCCTGAAGGGCCCGTTCACCTGCCTGAACTCGGCGCGTTACGGCATCGCCTGGGGCGCCCTGGGTGCGGCCGAGGACTGCTGGTTCCGTTCGCGCCAGTACGTGCTGGACCGCAAGCAGTTCGGTCGCCCCTTGGCGGCCAACCAGCTGATCCAGAAGAAGCTGGCCGACATGCAGACCGAAATTTCGCTCGGCCTGCTGGGCTGCCTGCGCCTGGGCCGCATGAAGGACGAGGGCACCGCCGCGGTGGAGATCACCTCCATCCTCAAGCGCAATTCCTGCGGCAAGGCACTGGATGTGGCCCGTCTGGCGCGCGACATGATGGGCGGCAACGGCATTTCCGACGAGTTCGGCGTGGCGCGCCACCTGGTGAACCTGGAGGTGGTGAATACCTACGAAGGCACGCACGACATCCATGCCCTGATTCTGGGCCGTGCACAGACCGGTATTGCTGCGTTCGCCAACTGATTCTTTGGGGCTTTGAGTTTCCTGGTGGCTGCATGGGGTTGGGGGCGGCGGCCTCATAGGCGCTGCGCTTTGCCAAATCGGCCACCACCTCCAACCCCATGCAGCAGCGAAGGTATGCGTTGCGTCGCTGACCGTTAACCCCCTTTTTGCCCCGAGGGGAATGGCTGGGGGCCGATTTGGCAAAGCGCAGCGCCTATGAGGCCCCCGGCCATTCCCCTCGGGGCAGGTGCTACGCTGGCGCAAAGCAAAGAGAGAAACACCATGACCGACAAACCCTCTGCCCTTCCGCACATCAAGGTGCTCGACCTCTCCCGCGTGCTGGCGGGTCCCTGGTGCACCCAGATCCTGGCTGACCTCGGGGCCGATGTGGTCAAGGTCGAGCGCCCCGGCGCCGGCGACGACACGCGCCACTGGGGTCCGCCCTTCCTCAAGGATGCGCAAGGCAATGACACCGAGCACGCGGCCTACTACACCTGCGCCAACCGCAACAAGCGCTCGATCACGGTCGATCTGGCCAAGCCGGAAGGCCAGGCACTGATCAAGCAGATGGCGGCGCAGAGTGATGTGCTGGTGGAGAACTTCAAGGTCGGTGGGCTGGCGCACTACGGGCTGGACTACGCGAGCCTGAAGGCGATCAACCCGCGCCTGATCTACTGCTCGGTCACCGGTTTCGGCCAGGACGGGCCGTACGCCGAGCGCGCCGGTTACGACCTGATGATTCAGGCCATGAGCGGCATGATGAGCATCACCGGCCGCCCGGACAACGTGCCCGGCGGCGGCCCGCAGCGTGTGGGCGTGGCGCTGACCGACCTCTTCACCGGCGTGTATGCCGCCACCGCCATCCTGGCCGCGCTCGAAGTGCGGCACCGCACCGGCGAGGGCCAGCACATCGACATGGCGCTGTTGGATGTGGGCATGGCCATCCTGGCCAACCAGGGCGGCGGTTTCCTCAACACTGGCAAGGTCCCCATGCGCCAAGGCAACAGCCACCCGAGTCTGGTGCCGTACCAGGACTTCCCTACAAAAGACGGCGCCATGCTGCTGGCCATCGGCAACGACGGCCAGTTCGCGCGTTTCTGTGCCGCTGCCGGCCGGCCCGAATGGGCGGCGGATGTGCGCTTTGCCACCAACACGCAGCGTGTCATGCACCGCGAGGTGTTGGTGCCGCTGATGGAAGAGGTCACACGCACGCGCAGCACGGCCGAATGGGTGGCCCTGCTGGAAGACAAGGCGGTGCCCTGCGGCCCGATCAATGACATCGGCCAGGGTTTTGCCGACGCCCAGGTGCAGGCCCGTGGTTTGGCATTGAATCAGTCCTGCAGCCCCGTCGCACAAGCGCAAACAGCTATCAATTCAATAGCAAGTGTGGCCAGTCCGCTGCGCCTGCAGGCCACGCCGCCGGTGCTGCGTCGCGCGCCGCCGGCCTTGGGCGAGCACACCGACGAGGTGCTGGCTGAGCTGGGGCTGGATGCGACGCGCATTGCCGCCTTGCATCAGTCCGGCGTGGTGTAGCTGGGCCGTCCCGGGGCTGCCATCGGCGCCGTCCTAGGGAATTCACGGGGGTCTCCGGGTCACGCAGGTGACCTGTGCCGTGAGGCGGTGTCTGCCACCATCGAATCTGGCTACCCGACGTGTTAGCGACGCGGTAGACCAGATTCAGGAGACACCCGCATGAAAAACCCCGCTTCCCGTGACGTGACCCGCCGCCAGCTGCTGACCCGCGCTGCCACACTGGCAGCACCGGCCATCGTCAGCCCCTGGGCTCTGGCGCAGGACAAGTACCCGAACCGCCCCATCACCCTGATCGCGCCCTGGCCGACCGGCGGCAGCAGCGATGCGGTGATGCGCGCCTTTGCCGAGAGTGCCGGTCGTGCGCTGGGTGGCACGGTGATCGTGGAGAACAAGCCGGGCGCTGGCGGCACACTGGGTGCCGCGGCCATGGTGAATGCGCGCCCCGACGGCTACCTGCTGACGCAGTTGCCGCTGGGCATCTACCGCATTCCGCACATGCAGAAGACGTCCTTCGATCCGGTCAAGGACATCACGCACATCGTCTGCCTCACCGGCTACACCTTCGGCCTGGCCGCGCGCCCCGATGCGCCGTACAAGACGCTGAAGGAGATGGTGGCCTATGCCCGTGCGAACCCGGGCAAGGTGGCCTATGGCCACACCGGCACCGGCACCACGCCGCACCTGGCCATCGAGGAATTCGCCAGCAAGGCCGGCATCGAGCTGCAGGACATTCCCTACAAGGGTTCGGCCGAGATCATGCAGGCCATTCTGGGTGGCCACATTCCGCTCATGAGCGGCACCACCGAGTTCGCGCCGCACGTCAAGGCGGGCAAACTCAATCTGCTGGCCACCCTGGGCAGCAAACGCAACAAGGCTTTCCCCGAGGTACCGACCGTGAAGGAAAGCGGCTGGGACACGGTGACCGAATCGCCATTCGGCATCGGCGGCCCGAAGAACATGGACCCGGCGCTGGTGAAAGTGATCCACGACGCCTTCAAGAAGACGCTGGACGACCAGCGCGTGCTCGACACCCTGGACAAGTTCTACCAGCCGGTGATCTACATGGGCACCGCCGACTACACCGCCTATGCGGCACGCACCTTTGCCGCCGAGAAGGCCACCATCGACCGCCTTAAAGCGGCCGGCAAGATCTGAGGCTGTGGCGTCAGGCCCCTTCGGGCCGGATGCGTGCGCGCTCGATCACCGGCTTCCAGCGCGCCTGCTCGCTCTGGATGAAGGCCGCGAACTCGGTGCTGCTATTGCCTACGGCCAACGCCGTGTCGGCTGCCAGCTTGTCCCTCACCAGCGTGCTGCGGGCCGCCCGCACGGCCTCCTGCTCCAGCCTGGCCAGGTTGGCTTTCGGCCAGCTTGACGGGGCCAGCAGGCCATACCACTGCGTCATTTCGAAGCCCTTGTAGCCCGCTTCTGCCACCGTGCCCACGTCGGGCAGTTGGGGCAGGCGCTGTGCGGTGCCGGTGGCGATGCAGCGCAGCTTGCCGGCCTTGATGAAAGGCAGCAGGGCCGGCGCGCCCACGGCCGCTGCCTGCAGGCGACCGGCCAGCAGGTCGGTCATCATCGGGCCGGTGCCGCGGTAGGGCACATGCAGCACGAAGGCGCCGGTGGCCATCTTCAGGTACTCGAAAGCCAGATGCCCGGCACTGCCGTTGCCGGCCGAACCGTAGTTCAGCTGGCCGGGCCGCGCCTTGGCATAAGCGATGAGCTCCGGCAGGGTGCGCACCGGCAGGTCCGGATGCACCACGTACAGGCTGGGCACCTTGGACAGCAGGGTGACGGGCGCAAAGTCGCGCGTCGGCTGGTAGGGCAGCGAAGGGAAGATGTAGGGGTTCACTGCCAGGGTGCCGATGTGTCCCAGCACCAGGGTGTGCCCGTCGACCGAGTGGGCCACCTCCTGCATCGCGATGTTGCCGGCTGCTCCGGGCTTGTTTTCCACGTACACGTTCTGGCCCAAGGTCTTGCCCATTTCGGCGGCGACCGCACGTGCCACGATTTCAGAACTACCGCCCGGTGCAAAGGGCACGACCAGGCGCAGCGGCTTGGCCGGCCAGGACTGGGCCAGCGAGGGTGCGGCGAGCGCGGCAGCGCCACCCAGCCACTGGCGGCGGGTGAGAAGAGACGTATCCATGGGAGAACTCCTGCCGGCTCAGCCGGCCTTGCGATTGACCAGCACGATGCCCACGGCCACTAGGGCCAATGCGGTGATCAGGCTGGGGGTGAGCGGCTCGTTTAGCCAGAGCGCGCCGAACAGCAGTGCGAACATGGGGGTCAGGAAGACGAACGCCGAGATCTTGGTGGCTGGGTAGCGGCCCAGCATCCACATCCACGCCAGGTAGCTGGCAAAAGCACCCACCACCGTCTGCAGCATGAGTGAGGTGATTGCAAAGGGGCTGAACTGCCAGGTCCAGCGCTCACCCAGCGCGAGCGACAACAGCGGCAGCGTGGCAGCGCTGACGCCCACCTGGTAAAACAGCAGCTTCTCGGCCGAGGCGCGGGCCAGGGTACTGGCACGGATGGTGATGGTGGTCAGCCCCCAGGCCAGGCCGGCGATCAGTGCCAGCGCATCGCCCAGCAACTGCCCCTCCGAAGCCGGCGTGACAAAGCTCTCGCGCATGGCGAACACCAAGGCGCAAAACGCTAGCAACAGACCCAGCCATTGCAGTGGCCGCAGACGCTCGATGCGCACCAGCAGCGGCAACAGCAGCGCGACCCAGAAGGGTGAGGTGTAGAGGAAGACCGTCAGCCGGGAGGCGCTGGTGAACTGCAAGCCGATGTACAGGCAGGCAAATTCGCCGGCAAACAGCGCGCCTGCCAGCAGGCCGGGCCAGAGCGTGCCGTCGCGCGCGAACAGGGCGATGCCGCGCCGATGGCACCACAGCATCAGCAACAGCGCGGCACCGACGAAGCGCACGCCGGCCTGGAACACCGGTGGCAACTCCGGCAGCGTGGCCTTGACCAGCACCTGCTGGAAGCCCCAGAACAGGCAGCAGGCCAGCAAGATGACGGCCGCCACGCCGTCGAGGTGTTCTTTGCGCGTGGGAGATGTCATGTCAGCGAGATGAGATGCAGCCTGAAACGAAGGGCGTACGAAGGAGGTGCCCCAGTCGGGAAACGCCGAGGAACCGGCTCCGCCGGGCCACTGGCGTTGCCCCCTGCAAGGGGGGCTGAGGCCTGCGGCTCCAAGCCTGCCTGCGCAGGCTTGGACAGGTCGAAGAGCCTCGGTCTCCGGCCGAGGCCCCACGGCGATGAGCGACACGCAGTGCGCGAAGCCTGGGGGTGTACCCTCTCACAACGGATGCTCGGCATAGAACTTGCCGCCGTGGTACAGCAGCGGCGCGGCACCGTCGCGGTGGGCGCAGCGCTCGACCTCGCCGACAAAGATCACGTGGTCGCCTTCGTCGTAACGGCTGCGATTGAAACACTCGAAGGTGGCGGCGGCACCGGCCAGCAGCGGCGCGCCACCGTGCCCTTCCGTGAAATCAACCCCGGCCCAGCGATCCACGCCTTTGGTGGCGAAGCGCCGCGCCAGCTCCTGCTGGTCGGCGGCCAGGATGTTGATGGCGTAGTGGGAGCCACTGCTGAACGCAGCCATGGAGGCGGCCGCATGCGACAGGCTCCACAGCACCAGCGGCGGATGCAGCGAGACCGAGTTGAACGAATTGGCCGTCAGGCCGACCAGCTTGCCGTTGGCAGCACGCGCCGTGACAATGGTCACGCCGGTGGCGAACATGCCCAGGGCATGGCGGAATTCGGTTTGCGTAAAGCTCGGGGGACGGGCCTGCAGGCCCGCAACAGACGATGACATGAAGGCAATGTAACTGAATTTGCCGGCCTTGGCCGAGGCCTAAAATTGCACCATGCACTTTGGTTTTCAGAAGCTGTCCGTGTCGCTCGCCCTGCTGCTGGCGGGCGGTGCCCATGCCGGGCTCGCGTGTGACGATTTTTATGCCCGCCTGCCCAATGTTCAGCGCGCGTTGTGCGAGCAGGCCCAGTTGCAGGATTCCCGTGCCCGCAGCGTCAAGGGGCGGCCGATCTACACGCGCGATATCCGGCCCGAGGGCGCGCGCCTGCGCGTGCTGGTGATCGGCGGCATGCACGGTGACGAGCTGTCATCGTCATCGGTGGCCTTGCACTGGATCCAGCTGGCGCAGGAGGCGCCGGAACGTACACACTGGCGTTTCATTCCGGCGCTCAACCCGGATGGGCTGTTCAGCCGGCCATCGCACCGCGTCAACGCCAACGGCGTGGATCTCAACCGCAACTTCCCCACGCCGAACTGGGAACGCGATGCACCGTTCTACTGGGAAAAACGCACGCGCAAGGACCCGCGTCGCTGGCCGGGCAAGACCCCGTTGAGCGAGCCGGAGTCGAGGTTCCTGCATGAAGAGATGCAGCGTTTCCAGCCCAACCTGATTGTGAGCATTCATGCGCCTTATGGGGTGTTGGACTTTGATGGCCCGATCCAGCCGCCCAGCCGGCTGGGGCGCCTGTACCTGGATCAGGTTGGCATCTTCCCCGGGTCTTTGGGCAACTATGGCGGCGTGCACAAGGGCATGCCGGTGGTCACGATCGAACTGCCGAGCGCCTTGCTGACGCCGCGTAACGTGGAAATTCAGCGTATGTGGCAGGACTTGCGGCAGTGGATGGGAGACACCCTAGCCGCAGATGGCACGGACGCGCCACTGCGTCCTTGAGGACGCCCACCCCGCTTGGGGCGGGCGTCGTCTACTGGCTTAGCGGACCAGCAGAACCGGCACTTCGCAGTGTGCCAGCACCTGGGTCGCCACCGAGCCCATCACCAGGTTGCCCAGGGCGCTGTGGCCGTGCGAACCCATGACCAGCAGATCGTACTTACCGGACTCGGCCATCTTGGCAATGCTCTCGCCGGCGTGGCCGACTTTCCAGACGCTCTTGGCATCGATGCCATGGCGCGTCAGGAACTTGGACACCGGGCTCAGCACCTTCTCGGCTTCCTCGGAATAGTATTTGTCCACAATCTCCTTGCCCACGGCGGCACGGGCGCGGGGCGGCAGCGCCGGCTGCGCAGTGAAGATGGTGTATTGGTTGGCAGCGGTGAACAACTCGTCATGGGTTGTCAGGTATGCCAGCATTTTTTTGGTGTATTCACTGCCGTCGACGGCCAGAAGAATTTTCATGGTCAGCTCCTCGTTTCGATACCGTAGTTTATCCAGCGACGCCGGTCGGTTCATGACCCGCGTCAAATTTCCGGAAGAGATCACTGGGCAAGTCCAGGCTCAGCGTTGGATTGAACTGGGCCTGTTCGCCCTTGCGAGCATAACCCAGTGGATTGGCAACCACGCGACAGCCGTGACGTGTGTAGTCGCTCGGGCAGTGCAGGTGGCCATGCAGCCATAACCGGGCCCGCGGCAGCAGGTCATCCAGGGCATTGCAAAAACCTGCGGTGCCGGGGGCCAGTCCGTAGCGCGGATCGGCACTTTGCAGGCTTGGGGCAAAGTGGGTGATGACCACGGTCTCGCCATCGAAGTGCCGCGCCAGCGTGTCGCGCAGCCAGGCCTGGCAGACCAGGGCATGCTCGCGTATCTGCTCGGCCAACATCGGTTCTCCGAAGCGGATGGTCTCCGTCTTGCGCAGGTAGAAGTTGGCCGCCCGAAAGGCTTTGTCGCGTGCCTGTAGCACCTGGGTGAGCGCGCTGCCGGCTGTGGGTGCGGCGGGATTCAGTGCATCGAAATCGCTCCACAAGGTGGTGCCGACGAAACGCACGGGCGGAGCCGAGGGGCCTAGCAGCTCCGTCGCGGTCACGACCTCGCGCTCCAGCAGGCGGATGCCCAGCCGCTTGCACGTCTCTTGCAGGCGCGCATGCGCCTGATCGAAATCCTGCCGGTCGTATTCATGGTTGCCGGGCACGAACAGCACAGGGGTGGGCCAGCCGTGGCGGGGTGAGAACAGGCCCAGGCCAAAGTCGTGATCCCGCAGTTGCGAGCCGGCCTGGTAGGAGCCGATGTCTCCGGCCAGCACCAACAGATCGGCGCCGGGGGCTGGCGTGGGGGCGAAGCTGGGGTCGGCTTCGAGGTGCAGGTCGGAGAGCAACTGGATCTTCACGCCGTCATTGTCCCAGGTCGATGACGCTGGACGTCAGTTTGTCCGCATGGGCGCGACTTGGTAGTTGGGCTACCACGCCGCGCAGCCATTCGTGGGCGCTGTGATGGTGCACACGGCGATGCCACAGGGCGTCCACATGGATGGCGGGCACCTCGAAGGGCAGTTCACGCAGCACCAGCTGGTCGGCAATGCCGGTCACGCTCACGAAGTGACGCGGCAGCACGGTCAGCAGGTTGGAGGTGGCCACCACCCGGCCGGCGGTAAAGAACTGGTTGACGGTCAGCACGATATGTCGCTGGCGCCCCAGCGAGGCCAGGGCTTGGTCGATGAAGCCGTAAGGCCGGCCGGAAAAGCTCACCAGCAGGTGGCGTGCTTCGCAGAAGCGCTCGAGCGTCAACGGCTCACCGGCCAGCGGATGGTCACGCCGCATCACACACACGTATTTGCTGTAATAGAGGCGCTGGTGATGGAATGCCACGGCCTCGCCGGCCTCGGCCTGGGCGGTCAGGCTGGCGATGACGGCCGGGAAGTAACCGATCGCCATGTCGGCCGACTCTTCCTGCAGCAACCGGCGCGGGTCGCGGGTCGTCAGGGGCACCACGCGGATGGTGACACCGGGGGCATCCTGGTCGAGTACTTTCACCAGGCCGGGAATCAACTCTGCCGCCGTGGAATCAGCGGTGGCCAGCACGAAGGTGGTATTGGCCTGCGCCGGTACGAAGCTGCCGGGCGACAGCGTCTCCTCCAGCTGGCGCAGCGCCTCCTGCACTGTGGGCCACAGTGCCAGCGCCCGGGGGGTGGGTTCCAGGCCTTGGCCGCTGCGACGCAGTAAATCGTCACCAAGTGTTTCACGCAGGCGGCGCAGGGCATTGCTGACGGCTGGCTGTGTAAGTGATAGCTTACTTGCGGCTTTTGTCAGACTGCGCTCCACCATGACTTCATTAAAGACACGAAGCAGATTGAGATCCAGCGTGCGAAAGTTAAGCGGATTCATGGGCGAGACTTAATATATCACTACGGTGAATATTGTGCATCACAACAATAAAGTTGAGTCACATTAGAGATAACCCTAATATCACGGCATCGCAAAGATTTTGTTTCGTTAAGGAGGTCCATCATGACCAGTTTTGTACACGTTGAATACCCCAGCAGCCATCCGGGCGTTGCCCGTTTCGAGAATGCTGTTGCCGCTGCCGGCCAAATGCGCAAGGGTTTTGATACCACCAAAGGTCTGGCTGCCATGTTGCTGGCTGCCATGGTGGCGGCATTGGTTGTGGTGGCTGACCAATTGGTCGACACTTGGGCCGATGGCCATCTGCTGGCTGGCTGGGTTGTGTTGTGGGTGGTGGGCTTTGCCGCCATCGCCTTGTTGGCAGACACGGCGCGCCGTTTGGCTGCACGCTCGATCAAAGCGCTGGATGACTGGTCGCGTGGCGTGGCTCGCAAGCGTGCTGATGAGCGGCTGTGGGAACTGGCGCGCAAAGATGAGCGGGTGATGGCTGATCTGCAAGCCGCCCGTACACGCCAGGAAGCTTGATCCTGATGCCCTGAGTCTTCAGATTCATACGAGGTAAAAAAAGCCACCGCATGCGGTGGCTTTTTTGTTGGCTGGCGCTTGCGCGCCAAGGGGATGCTCAGGCGCTCAGCAGTTTTTCAATGCGCTGGCGCGTATCGCGCAGTGCCTTGGGCAGGCGAGCGTCGATTTGCTCGAACAGCACATCATGCAGCTTGAGCTCGGCCAGCCACTGCTGCTTGTCGATGCTGTTCACCGCGTGGAACTGCTCGGGTGTGAAGTCCAGGCCCTTCCAGTTGATTTCTTCGTAGGTCGGGCTCAGGCCGTAGAAGTGTTCCTGGCCTTTGGCTTCGTCCTCGATACGGTCGATCATCCACTTCAGCACGCGCATGTTTTCACCATAACCGGGCCAGACGAACTTGCCGTCTTCGCCCTTGCGGAACCAGTTGGTGGTGAAGATGGCCGGCAGGCGGCCGCCCTGGGCCGCAACCTTCTCGCCCAGGTTGAGCCAATGTTGAAAGTAGTCGCCCATGTGGTAGCCGGTGAAGGGCAGCATGGCGAACGGGTCGCGGCGCACCACGCCCTGCTGGCCGATGATGGCGGCAGTGGTTTCCGAACCCATGGTGGCGGCCATGTAGACGCCTTCCACCCAGTTGCGGGCTTCGGTCACCAGCGGCACGGTGTTGGAGCGGCGGCCACCAAAGATGAAGGCATCGATGGCCACACCCTTCGGGTTGTCCCATTCAGGATCCAGCGCCGGGTTGTTGGTGGCGGCCACGGTGAAGCGCGAGTTCGGGTGGGCGGCCTTGGCGCCGGTTTCCTTGGCGATCTGCGGGGTCCAGTCCTTGCCTTGCCAGTCGATGGCGTGCGCCGGTGCGTCGCCGTCCATGCCTTCCCACCAGACGTCGCCGTCATCGGTCAGCGCGACGTTGGTGTAGATGACGTCGCTCTTGAGCGAATCCATGCAGTTCGGGTTGGTCTTGTAGTTGGTGCCGGGGGCGACGCCGAAGTAGCCCGCTTCCGGGTTGATGGCGTACATGCGGCCATCTTTGCCGGGCTTGACCCAGGCGATGTCATCGCCAATGGTCGTGACCTTCCAGCCCACGAACTCCTTCGGCGGCACGAGCATTGAGAAATTGGTCTTGCCACAGGCGCTGGGGAAGGCCGCTGCCACGTGGTACTTCTTGCCTTGCGGGTTGGTCACACCTAGGATCAGCATGTGTTCGGCCAGCCAGCCCTGCTCACGGCCCATGTTGGAGGCGATACGCAGCGCGAAGCACTTCTTGCCCAGCAAGGCGTTGCCGCCGTAACCGGAACCGTAGGACCAGATCTCGCGCGTCTCGGGGTAGTGCACGATGTATTTGGTTTGGTTGCAGGGCCAGCTGCCGTCTTTCTGGCCCGCTTCCAGGGGGGCGCCGACGGTGTGCATGGCCGGCACGAACTCGCCGTCGGTGCCCAGCACGTCATAGACAGCCTTGCCCATGCGCGTCATGAGCTTCATGTTGACGGCCACGTAGGCGCTGTCAGAGAGTTCAACGCCGATGTGGGCGATGTCACTGCCCAACGGGCCCATGGAGAACGGCACCACATACATGGTGCGGCCTTTCATGCAGCCATTGAACAGGGCGGGCTTGCCATCGGCCGTGCCGTACTGCAGCTGGGCACGCATTTCGGTCGGCTCAACCCAGTTGTTGGTCGGGCCGGCGTCTTCCTTGCGGGCTGAGCAGATGAAGGTGCGGTCTTCCACGCGGGCCACATCGCTGGCATCCGAGCGGCACAGGAAGCTGTTGGGGCGCTTGGCGTCATTGAGCTTGATGAAGGTGCCGGCTTGGACCAACTGGTTGCACAGGCGTTTGTATTCCTCGTCGCTGCCGTCGCACCAGTAGATGGCATCGGGTTTGCACAAGGCCGCCATGTCGGCCACCCAGGCCAGCAGTTTGGGGTTTTTCACATAGCTCGGCGCATTGAGGTGAATGCCCTGCATCACGGGAGAGTTCATGGGAGAGGCTCCTAGTTGAATAATCTTTTCGAAGCTGGCACGCCGTGCGCCTTGGCGGCTGGATGCGTCAGCTTGGAAAAAATCAGCCGTGGAATTGATCTGCGGCGGGGCTCATTGTATGAACTTGCCTGTTTGTTACGCCGCGATGACAGCCAAAATCTATGCAAAACTCGCATGATGTTATGTTGCCGTGAATTTTGAAACGAAAACGACCGTGCTGTATCGCCAATGCGATGAGAGGCCGTGGTCAGCGTCAATGAAACGGATGCACCCGGCTGGGTCAGAAGGGAATCAAGAGACGTTGCGAGGAAGAAATTTCCGGCAACATGGGGCCGTCAAGGCAAACGCGGCAAGGAGATTGGAGTCGCTACCGCATCAGGTTGAAGCGCGGTAGGAAACAGGGATAGCAGGAGGAGAAACGGACCGGCAATCAGCGGAGCAAGCCCGTTTCTCAAGACGCGTGATCAGGCCATGAACACGGCGATAAAGGCCAGCAGGAAGATCAGCAAGCCGCCAACCACGGGAATCACAACAGGAATGGAGTGCACGATGCTCTCGAGCGGATCAGCTTGGCTGGCGTCATGTGCAGGGGTCGGGTTCGACATGGTGTTTCCTTCTTGCTTAATGCGGCAGTTATAACAACTGGGCAGATTTTACATTTTCACAAACATGAGGTCCCGCTGTGGTCGGCGCAGGGGAAGCCGCAACCGTTAGGCAGACATGAAACTTTCAAAGTCATTCCTTCTCCCGCTGTTATTGCTGACGGCCTGTGCGGCCAGCGGTCCCGGCAGTTCCTCGGCTCGGCCTGTGCTTTACCCGAATGCCGCCCTCAAGCGAATGGGGGAAGCCCGGGCGCAGCAAGAGGTGGATGCCTGCCTGGCGCGCGCGCAAGCGGCCGGTTTGACGCCAGACGAGAAGAACAATGCCGTGGCACGCCGGGCCGGGCAGGGCGCGGCCACCGTTGGCGTGGCAGCCGCTGTCGGCGCCTTGGTGACGGGGCGCGATACAGAAGGGGTGATGCGTGCCGGCGCCACCGGGGCGGCAGTTGGCGGTTCGGCGGGCGCCGTGAGCGGAGCCATGCAGGACAAGCCCAGCAGCACCTATCGCAATTTTGTGCAGCGCTGCATCAGCGAGAAAGGTCTGGATGTGATTGGCTGGAATTGAAGCCGCACAGCACCAGCAAAACTAGAGCAGCGCGTAAGTGGTCGAAGCGCGGCAAACACTTTTGCTGTCAGAAACGCTACGGATATCGATTTCACCGAAGGCCAGCGATTTGCCAACCCGCAACAGTCGGGCCTCAACCAGGCCATCCTGACCCGACAGGGGTTTGAGAAAGCTGCTGTTCATCTGCACCGTGGTGCAGGGGCGGAATTGCCCGAAATGGCTGAAGACGGCCAATGCCATGGCCGTATCGGCGGCAGCCATCATGGCTTGGCCGCATACCATGCCGCCCGTACGCGCCAACGTATCGCTGTGCGGCAGACGCAACGTGACCTGGTTGGCATCGCTGGATACGACCTCAAGATGAAGTGCCTGGATCCAGGGTGCGAAATAGTCAGTCAGCGCGGTCTGCAGTTGCCGGGTATCCATGGGGTCTCCAAATATGAGGCAAAGTGTCCAGCCGAGAGCCTGACCGAGGTAAGAGTGATCGTCAATCGGGTTTTCGTCAGCCTGCGAGCTTTGCGGTAAAGACTTCCCTCGCGGCGCAGACTGGGTTATCGTGGCTCACACAGATATCCGAGCTGGAGGCGTTTGATGGTCAAGCGTTTGGTAGCCGAGAGGGCGAATGGGCAGGTCCTCGTTTCACCGGGGCTCGGGCAAGCACCGGTGTTGGATCTGATGTGCTCGCATTTCATCCTGACGCTGGCCGCGCGTACCGGGGGCGGGTTTAATGCCAGGCGCGACCTGGCGGGCGTGGTGTCACTGGCTGGGCGACATCTGGTGTGGCCCGCATCCGTGCTGCAGCGGTTGCGCGAGTTCCTGATCCGCCGCTGCGCGGGCAATGAGTTGTGGCATGGCCAGGAGTCCTTGAATGACCGTGAATTTCTGGCCCGCTTTGGCGACTGGCGCGGTCCGTATGAGGAAGGCACACTGTTTTTCTACCTGGACGAATACGCCAAGGACCAACCCAAGGACTTGCTGACCGTGTTGGCGGTGACGCGTGATTGGCTGGCACAGGCATTGAAAAAGCAGTCCACGTTGGTGGAGAAGAATATCGATGCCCTCGCCGGCCTGCTGCAGCTCAACCAAGCCGAGCGCGCCTTGCTGCTGTACGGCACGCTGGCGCGTTACCAACGCGAGTTGCGTAGCGTGCTGGTGGAATTCAAGGTCAACAATGCGCCCGAGGCCTACGCCGTGATTGCCGAAGTGGCCGGCGTGAATCCGACCGAGGTCGGGGAGGCGCTGCGCGCCGGTTCACGCCTGGAGCGCATTGGCCTGGTGGACAACCTGATTTCCGAGCACAACATCACCGACCTGGCCGATCTGATGAAGGTCAGTGAAAAACTGCCGCCGGTGTTGATGCGGCAGTACCGGGACCAATCCGAGTTGATGGCCGTGTTCACCCGACCCTCGGCCAGAAGCCATCTGGCCATGAGCGATTTTGCTTTCGTCGAGGATGACGCGCAGATGCTGTGCGCCCTGCTGCGCCACGCCGTGACCCGAAAGGAGGCCGGGGTCAATGTGCTGCTGTATGGTCCGCCTGGCACGGGCAAGACGGAACTGGCCAAGGTGGTGGCGCAAGCGGCGGGCCTGGATCTGTTCGAAGTCGAATACGCTGACCGTGACGGCAACTCGCTCAGTGGCCGTGACCGCTACCGCTCGCTGCAGATTGCCCAGGTTTTTCTCAAGGGCAGTGCCCAGGCGGCGTTGCTGTTTGACGAGGTGGAGGATGTGTTCCCCCCGATCTCCACCGAGGCCGCCCAGTTGCTGGCGCGGGCCGAGCAGGTGGCGGTGCCGGCCAGCGGCAGCGTCAGCGGTAAGGCCTGGGTGAACCAGATACTGGAATCCAATCCGGTGCCCACCATTTGGGTGACCAATCGCATCGAGCAGATCGACCCGGCCTTCCGCCGCCGCTTTGCCTACCACCTTGAACTCAAGTCCCCGGCGCCAGGTGCACGTGAGGGGTTGGTCCGCAAGACGTTGGAGGGGGTGCCCGTATCGGAGGCTTTCGTGGCCAGGTTGACGGCGCGCAAAGGGCTGACACCGGCGCAGATCAGAACCGCAGTGCGCTTTGCGGGGCTGGTGGGTGAGGTGGCGCCGGAAAAGACGGTGAAGGCGGTGGAGATGGCCGATACCGAGGCGCGGCGCATGGAGTCGCTGATCGAGCGGCAGTTGCGCAATGCCGATCAGGCCTTGGGCAACCGGGACAGTACCACCCTGGCACGGCGCATGGTGACGCAGTACCAGCTCGACCTCCTCAACCTGGAAAGCCGCTACGAGGTGGCGCGCATGGTGCAGGCCCTGCAGGCACGCGGGCATGGCTCCTTATGCTTTTACGGCCCGCCGGGGACCGGCAAGACGGCACTGGCCGAACACATCGCCAACGTGCTGGGCTGTCCCCTTCTGATTCGCCAGGCCAGCGACATCATGAGCAAGTTCATTGGCGAGACCGAGCAGAACATGGCCGCCATGTTTGCCGAGGCTGAGAGCGAAAACGCTTTGTTGCTGCTTGATGAAGCCGACAGTTTCCTGCAGGACCGGCGCGGTGCCCAGCGCACCTACGAAGTCACCGAGGTCAACGAGATGCTGCAAGGCATGGAGCGGTTCAACGGCATTTTCATCTGCACAACCAATTTGTTGGACCGCATCGATCAGGCCGCCTTGCGGCGGTTCACGTTCAAGATCCGCTTCAAGCCGCTGACGCAGGCCCAGCGTGAAGCCATGTTCGTGGCGGAGGCGTTGGGGGGTGATACGAGTCGACTGACGGCAGAGATGCGCAGCCGTTTGGCCCTGCTCGACCAACTGTGCCTGGGGGACTTCGCGGCGGTGCGGCGCCAGGCCCTCATTCTGGGCATGGAGATGGAGGAGCTTGAGTTCCTGGCGCAGCTGGAGGCCGAGCACCGGATCAAGCCGGAAGTACGCGAGGCGCGCAGCATGGGATTCCTCCAGTAACCCTTCTAGAGAAATGGCTTTAGAGGCTGTTTGGCGATGGTCAAAGAAAAAAATTACACGAAGCTGTCAACCGCGGACGGGTCTCATACGTGATAACCACATGGCGAAGGTCTGAACCAGCCAGCCTGAAGAAAAGGCTTGGCGGCTGGAAAGACCTTCATTTCCTCCATTTTTGTATTGCGGTTATGAACAAAGATCCCATCAAGGTGCCGGAAAAGGGCACTTACAAATGGCAGCTTTTCAAAGAGTGGACTGACGAGTTCCGTCAGACCCACGCCGACCACGTCGCCTACATTGCCCTGCATCTGGCCGGTGTGCTCGATCCTTGCCGCAGCAAGCTCAACAACTTGATCCAGCAGCATCGTCAGCATCAGCGCGATGGCGCCCGGGGTGAGCGTCACCGCCGGGCCATTGCCCGCCTGCAAAACACCATGACCGGTGCTGCCATCTCCTACGAGACCAGCTTCCGTAGCCATTAAATGGCAAAAACCGGCGCTGTCAGGCGCCGGTTTGCAGGGCCAGCCAGTGCAGATAGTCGGCTGAGCCCGCCGTGATCGGCAATTGCACGATCTCGGGTGTCTCGTAGCGGTGATGGGCGCGGATGAAATCCTCCAGCGCCTGATAGACCACCGCACGGGACTTGATCAGCAGCAGCCACTCCTTTTCTGCGCAGGGCTGCTCTTTCCAGACATAGAAGCTTTTGATCGCCTGTACCTGTACGCAGGCGGCCAGTCGCGCCTGAACGATCTGCCGCGCCATGGTTTCCGCCTCGGCCTCAGAGGCCGTGGTGGTCATCACGAGGCAGAAGGCATCAGGCGGCTGGCTGGGTTTTCGCATGGTGGCAATTTACCGCGAAAGCTGCCACCATGTCCCGGCCTGCGGCCTGTACTTCACAGCCCCGCCTGCTTTTCTTCCATCTTCTGCACCGGGGGCGTCCAGCCACCCCCCAACGCCTTGTAAAGGGAAACCTGGTTCTGCTGCTGCGCCAGCCGGGTCTGCGCGACCAGTTGTTGCACTGCAAACAAGGAGCGCTGGGCATCCAGCAGGTCCAGCGAACTGGCCACGCCATTGCGGTAACGCAACTCGGCCAGCTGTGCCCGTTCGGCCTCGGCGCTGGCTTGCGCCTGTTGTGCCTGCAGTTGTTCACCCAGCGTGGCGCGGCCGGCCAAGGTGTCGGCTACTTCACGGAAAGCAGTCTGGATCGCCTTTTCGTACTGGGCCACGGCAATCTCGCGCCCGGCTTTGGACGATTCGAGGTTGGCCCGGTTGCGGCCGCCGTCAAAAATCGGCACCAGGGCCGAGGGGGCCAGGGTCCAACCCCAGGTGCCGCTCTTGAACAGATTGTCCAGGTCGCTGCTGGCCGAGCCGGCAAAGGCGGTGAGCGAGATGCGCGGGAAAAACGCAGCCCGTGCCGCGCCAATGCTGGCATTGGCGGCAATCAGCTGTTGTTCGGCCTGGCGGATGTCGGGCCGGCGTGTCAGGACCTCGGACGGCAAGCCGACCGGGAGGTCCTTGAACATGGACGCGGACAGGGTGGCATCGGTAGCGCGTAGCAAGGGGTCAGGCACGGTTTGGCCTGCGAGCAGCGTGAGGGCGTTGATGTCTTGCGCCCGCAGCCGCTGTTGTTGGGCCGCCGTGGCACGGGCCGCAGCGGTCAGCGACTCGGCCTGCCGCAGGTCCAGTGCCGAGGTGGCGCCGTTGTCGAAACGCAGGCGGGTCAGGCGCAGCGAGTCTTCACGGGTGGTAAGAGTGCGTTGCGCCAGATCCAGCAGTTCGGTGTTGGCCTGCAGGCTCAGCCAGGTGCTGGCGACCGAGGCGATCAGGGAAATCTGTGCTGCCTTGCGTGCCTCTTCGGTCGCCAGGTATTGGGCCAGGGCCGCCTCTTTCAGGCTACCCAGGCGGCCAAAGAAGTCGAGCTCCCAGGCCGCGGAGGCCGGGATGTTCAAGCCGGCGCTGTAGCTGGAGGTAATGCTCTTGGTGAGTTCCGAGGTCGACTGCCGGCTGCCAGTAACACCCGCGCTGATCGTCGGCAGCTGGTCGGCCCGGCGAATCTGGTACTGGGCGCGCGCCTGCTCGATATTGAGCACCGCCACGCGCAGGTCGCGGTTGTTGTCCAGCGCCAGCCGGATCACCGAGCGCAGGTTGGTGTCGCCAATGAAGTCTTGCCAGTCAAGGTCGGCGGCTAGCGTGGCCGCCGCTGCCCCAGCCGTTTTGGCATCAGACCACTGCTTGGCCACGGGAGCGGCCGGGCGCTCGTAGGTCGGAATCAGCGAGCAGCCGGCCAGCACCGCAGCAGCGGCCAGCGCCGGCCAGGTGCGTAAGAAAAGAGGTTTACTCATGCGGATGCACTCCCATGTGCGCAGCATCGTGCGCGTGGACTTGGTGTTGGCGTGCGCTGCCCTTGAACACGCTGCGCACCACCACGAAGAAGATAGGCACGAACACCACCGCCAGCACGGTGCCGGTGATCATGCCGCCGATCACGCCGGTGCCAATCGCTCGCTGGCTGGCCGAGCCGGCGCCCGAGGCGATGGCCAGCGGCAGCACGCCGAGCGTGAAAGCCATGGAGGTCATGACGATGGGGCGGAAACGCAGGTGTGCCGCTTCCAGTGCCGCTGCGACCAGGCTCTTGCCCTGGGCCTGCAGGTCCTTGGCAAACTCGATGATCAGGATGGCGTTCTTGGCCGACAAGCCGATGATGGTGATCAGGCCGACCTGGAAATACACGTCATTGGCGTAGCTTCGCAACAGCGTGGCCAGCAGCACACCCAGCACGCCCAGTGGCACCACCAGGATGACGGCCAGCGGAATGGTCCAGCTCTCGTAGAGCGCGGCCAGGCACAGGAACACCGCCAGGATGGAGAAGCCGTAGACGATCAGAGCCTGGGCACCGGCCAGTTTCTCTTCGCGCGACAGGCCGGTCCATTCGAAACCAAAGCCCTGCGGCAACTGGGCCGCCAGCTTTTCCATTTCTTCCATCGCGGCGCCGGTGCTGTAGCCCGGTGCGGCGCTGCCGCTGATGCGCATGGCCGGGTAGCCGTTGTAGCGCACCGTCTGCATCGCACCCTGGATCCAGCGCGTGCTGGCAAAGGTGGACAGCGGCACCATCTGTCCGCGGCTGTTGGGCACACTGAGCTTGAGCAGGTCTTCCGGCTGCATGCGCGCCGGCGCGTCGGCTTGCACCACCACGCGTTGCAGGCGTCCCGCGTTGGGGAAGTCGTTGATGTAGCTCGAACCCAGAGCAGTGGAGATCACGCTGTTGATGGCGTCGAAACCGACCCCCAGGGCGTTGGCCTTGTCGCGGTCGATGTCGAGCTGCAACTGGGCCGCATCTTCCAGGCCGTCGGGGCGTACCTGGGTGATGACTTGGCTCTTGGCGGCCATACCCAGCAACTGGTTGCGGGCGGCCAGCAGGGCGTCATGGCCCAGGCCGGCGCGGTCCTGCAGCCGGAAGCTGAAACCGGAGGAGGAGCCCAGTTCAGGAATCGACGGTGGGCTCAAGGGGAAGATGAAGGCGTCGCGGATGCCCATCAGCGCACCGAAGGCGCGGCCGGCCAGATCCTGGGCCGAACTGCCCGGGGCATGGCGCTCGGACCAGTCCTTCAGCGTGACGAAAGCCAGTGCGGCATTCTGGCCTTGACCTGAGAAGCTGAAGCCCAGCACGCCGACCATGCTCTCCACTTCCGGTTGCTTGAGGATGAAACCCTCGACCTGTTGCATCACGCTCAAGGTGCGTTCCTGGGTGGCGCCCGGTGGCAACTGCACGTTCACCAGCATGGTGCCCTGGTCTTCATTGGGCAGGAAGGAGGAGGGCAGGCGCATGTACACGACCGCCACCGCCGCCAGGATGGCAGCGTAGATCACCAACGTTCGGGCCGCGCGGGGCAGCAGCCGTGCGACCCAGCTTTCATACCCTTTGGCAGTGCGGGAAAAACCGCGGTTGAACCAGCCGAAGAAACCCTTCTTCTCATGATGATGACCGGCTTCCACCGGTTGCAGCAGCGTGGCGCACAAGGCGGGCGTCAGCGAGAGCGCGAAGAAGGCCGAGAAGGCGATCGAGGCGCCCATCACGACCGCGAACTGGCGGTAGATGTTACCGACCGAACCGCTGAAGAAAGCCAGCGGCACGAATACCGAGATCAGCACCACGGTCACGCCGACGATGGCGCCCGAGATCTGGCCCATGGCCTTGCGCGTGGCCTGCCGCGGCGGCAGCCCTTCTTCGCTCATGATGCGCTCGACGTTTTCCACCACCACGATGGCGTCGTCCACCACGATGCCGATCACCAGCACCATGCCGAACATGGTCAGCACGTTGATCGAGAAGCCCAGCGCCAGCAACGTGGCAAAGGTGCCCAGCAGTGCCACCGGCACCACGATGGTCGGGATCAGGGTGTAGCGCCAGTTCTGCAGGAACAGGAACATCACCAGGAACACCAGCGCCACGGCTTCGAACAAGGTTTCAGCCACTTGCGAGATCGAGATCTTGATGAAGCGCGAGCTGTCGTAGGGAATGGCCCACTTCATGCCCTTGGGGAAATACGCCTCCAGTTCCTGCAGCTTGTCGCGCACCGCCTGTGCCGTGGCCAGCGCATTGCCGCTGGGCGACAGCTGCACGCCGATGCCGGTGGACGGCTTGCCGTTCAGGCGTGCCGAGGTGGCATAGGTCTGCCCGCCCAACTCGATGCGGGCCACGTCCTTCAGGCGCACGGCGGAGCCGTCGGCGTTGGCGCGCAGCACAATGCCGCCGAACTGCTCAATGCTGGAGAGCTGGCCATTGACCACCACAGTGGCGGCGATGCCCTGGCCGGCCACATTGGGCAGGCTGCCGATTTCGCCCGAGGCGACCTGGGCATTCTGGGCACGGATGGCGTTCGTCACGTCGGCCGCCGACAGGTTGTAGCCCAGCAGCTTGGCCGGGTCGATCCAGATGCGCATAGCACGCTCGGTGCCGAACAGCTGGGCCTGACCGACGCCAGGCAGGCGCTGGATTTCAGGCAGCACGTTGCGCGAAGCGTAGTCGCCCAGGGCCACCGGGTCCCAGGCCGGATCGTCCGAGGACAGGATGGTGAACAGCAGGAAGTTGCTGCGCGACTTGTCGACGCGCACGCCCTGCTGTGTCACGGCCACCGGCAGGCGCGGCGTGGCGCGCGACAGACGGTTCTGCACGTCCACCTGCGCCAGGTCGGCGTTGGTGCCGGGCTC
Organism: Curvibacter sp. PD_MW3; assembly: GCA_002633085.1. Classification (GTDB taxonomy): domain Bacteria; phylum Pseudomonadota; class Gammaproteobacteria; order Burkholderiales; family Burkholderiaceae_C; genus Hylemonella. The sequence goes on along the minus strand of NSIV01000003.1, from coordinate 41,980 downwards.
GTAGCTGATGGTGATCTGGCCGGTGCCGTTGGCCTGCGCCACCGACTCCATGTAGATCAGGCCGGGCGAGCCGTTCATCTCGCGCTCGATGATGGACAGCACGCTGTCTTCCAGCGTCTGTGCCGAGGCGCCCGGATAGGTGGCCGACACCACGATGGAGGGTGGCGCCACCGGCGGGTATTGGGCAATCGGCAGCTGGGTGATGGCCACGCTGCCCAGCACGATGATGAAGAGCGCAATCACCCACGCGAAGATGGGGCGCTCGATGAAGAATTTCGCCATGTTGGAATCCCTTTAGCGAGCGGGGCGCGAAGCCGCAGAAGCCGGCGCTGAGGCCGCTGGCGCGGGGGAAGATGCGGCCGGCGCGGCTGCAGGTTTGCTGCCCGGCGGCTGCCATGCCACGGGTTTGACCGGGGCGTCACCGCGCAGCTTCTGGAAGCCGTCCACCATGACCTGTTCGCCGGCCTTCAGACCGTCCAGGATGACCCACTGGCCACCCTGCTGGTTGCCGACCTTGATCGTGCGCGGGCTGACCTTGCCGTCGGCACCCACCACCATCACGCTATCGCCCTGCGGCGAACGCGTCACCGCCTGCTGCGGCAGGGTGATGGCGTTGCTGGCCTGGGCCTGCTCCAGCCGCACGCGCACGTACAGGCCAGGCAGCAGCGTGCCGCCCGGGTTGGGCACTTCGGCGCGCAGCGTGATCTGGCCCGAGGTGGTGTCCACCGTCAGGTCCGAGAACAGCAGTTTGCCGGCCTGGGCGTATTCGCTGCCGTCTTCCAGCACGATGCGCACACTGGCAGCGTCCTTGCCGGCACGCTTGAGCTGGCCCTGCTCCATGGCGCGGCGCAGCGCCATGACTTCGCCGGCCGACTGCGTGAAGTTCACATACATCGGGTTGATCTGCTGGACCACGGCCAGTTGCGTGGCTTCGCCCTGGCCGACCAGCGCGCCTTCGGTCACCAGCGCGCGGCCGATGCGGCCCGAGATGGGTGAGGTGATGTTGGCGTAACCCAGGTTGATGCGTGCGGTCTGCGCGTCGGCCTCGGCCACTTTGTGCGCAGCGACGGCATTGGCATATTCCTGCTTGCTCACGGCATTGGCTTCGACCAGCGGCTTGTAGCGCTCGGCCAGCGTTGCTGCCTGGGCCAGATTGGCCTCGGCACGCGCCAGCGCAGCGGCGTAGGGCGCCGGGTCGATGCGGAACAGTGGCTGGCCGGCCTGCACATCGCTGCCTTCGCGGAACAGGCGTTGCTGCAGGATGCCGGCGGCACGGGCGCGCACTTGCGCCACGCGCGAAGCTTCCAGCCGGCCCGGCAGTTCGCTCACCAAACCAATGTCGCCCGGTGTGACGGTGACGACACCGACCTCGGCCGGCGGCATGCCGCCGGGGCCGGCGCCAGCCGGCGGGGACGATGGGCCGCAGGCGGCGAGCAGCAGGCTGAGGCTCAGACTGGTCAGCGCCACGCCGCCACGTGACGACAAATGGGAGAGCGCGGGCTTGATATCGATCAAGGCAGACATGACGTTCCTTCGGGGGTAAGGGTGAATGGCCGGCGGCAAGCCGCAGTAGAGGCCATTTTGCGGATGAATTAGGTCAATTAAAAGAAAGGAGTATACATACAAGCGTGAATGTATGTATAGTTGGGGTATTACAAATACGTTGGAGGGTACCCCTATGGTTCGTCGCACCAAGGCGGATGCGCAGGCTACGCGATGTAGCCTGCTGGATGCCGCCGAACAGCTGTTCCACGAACGCGGTGTCTCGCGCACCTCGCTCAACGAGATTGCCGTGGCAGCCGGCACCACACGCGGCGCCATCTACTGGCATTTCAAGGACAAGGCTGACCTTTTCAACGCCATGATGGAGCGCGTGTCACTGCCCTTGGAGGAGTCGCTGCAATGTGCGGTCTCCATGCATGCGCAGTGCCCGGTGCTGGAACTGCGCGTGGCCATGCTGGAAGCTTTGCGCAAGACGGCGACCGATGCCCAGACCCAACGCGTGTTCGACATCGCCACACACAAGGTGGAGTACGTGGCCGAGTTGCTGGGGGTGAAAGAACGCCACCTGCGGGTGCGCAACGAGTGCCTAGCGCGCACCACGCAGGCGATGCAGCAGGTGACAGAATTACGCGGGCGTCCCCTCTCCGTGGATGTGAACACCGCCGCGCTGGGGCTGCACGTGATGATCGACGGCTTGATCCAGAACTGGCTGCTGGACCCGGAGGCTTTTGATCTGGTGGCCACGGGCAGTCAGATCTTCGACACCTACCTGGCGGGCTTGGGTCTGCAGCCGGTTCAGGTTGAAGACAAAAAAGACTGCCTCGCCCTTGCCAAATAAGCGCAAAACGCTATGAATTCGATAGCGAAATGACGCGCAGCACGGCCTCGCCATAGGCTTGCAGCTTCTTCTCGCCGATGCCGCTGATGCCCTGCAGATCGTCCAATGTTTGCGGGCTGCGCTGGGCGATCTCGGCCAGCGTAGCGTCGTGGAAGATCACATAGGCCGGCAGGTTGTGCTCGCGCGCCACCTCGGCACGCCAGGCTTTGAGGTTGATGAAACGCACCTGGTCATCGACGCCCAGGTTGACGGCCGCCGGTGCCGTGACGCCGGCGCGGCGTGAGCGTTTGGTGGTTGGTGTCGACACCGATTCGCGCAGCTGCACCGTGACCTCGCCCTTGAGCACGGCGCGGGAGCCTTCGGTCAGGTACAGCGTGTTGAAGGCCTGCGCATCAACGCCGACGGCGCCGATGGCGATCAGCTGGCGCAGCACGCCGCGCAGTTGCGCTTCGCTGAACTCGGCGCCGAGGCCGAAGGTGCTCAGGGTTTCATGCCCGTACTGCTTCACCTTCTCAGTGTCCTTGCCGCGCAGGATGTCCATGATGTGGCCGGCACCGAAGCTGATGCTGCTCATCTGCTGCACGCGGTAGATGGTGCTCAGCAGCTTGCGCGCCGCGTCGGTGCCGTCCCACACGGCTGGCGGGTGCAGGCAGTTGTCGCAGTTGCCACAAGGTTCGCTCTTTTCACCGAAGTAGCCGAGCAGGCGCACGCGCCGGCAGTCAGTGGCCTCCGCCAGCGTCAGCAAAGCGTCGAGCTTCTCGCGCATCACCTGCTTGAATTCCTCGCCGGCCGGGCTCTCGTCGATCATGCGGCGCTGGTTCACCACGTCCTGCAGGCCATAGGCCATCCAGGCGTCGGCAGCCGCACCGTCGCGGCCGGCACGGCCGGTCTCCTGGTAGTAGCCCTCGATGTTCTTCGGCATGTCCAGGTGCGCGACGAAACGCACGTCCGGCTTGTCGATGCCCATACCGAAGGCGATGGTGGCCACCATCACCAGCCCCTCTTCGCGCAGGAAGCGGTCCTGGTTGGCCTGGCGCACGGCCTGGTCGAGCCCGGCGTGGTAGGGCAGGGCCTTCAGGCCGGCATCACACAGCGTCTGCGCGATGTCCTCCACCTTACGGCGCGACTGGCAGTAGACGATGCCGGCATCGCCCTCGTGCTCGCGCTCGATGAAGCGCAGCAGCTGGGTGGTGGCGTCTTTCTTCTCGACGATGGTGTAGCGGATGTTGGGGCGGTCGAAGCTGCTGACGAACTGCCGCGCTTCTTCCAACTGCAGCCGTTCCACGATGTCGGCGCGTGTCAGCGCATCGGCGGTGGCGGTCAGCGCCATGCGCGGCACCGTTGGGTAGCGCTCGTGCAGGACCGTCAGCGCCCGGTACTCGGGCCGGAAGTCATGGCCCCACTGGCTGACGCAATGCGCCTCGTCGATGGCGAACAGCGCCACCTGGCCGCGTTCGTAGAGCGAATCGAGCTGGGCCAGAAAACGCGGCGTCGTCACGCGTTCCGGCGCCGCGTACAGCAGCGTGATCTCGCCGCGTAGCAGACGCTTTTCCACCTGCGCTGCGGCTTCCTGCGACAGGCTGGAGTTGAGGAAGGCGGCTTCCACGCCGGCCTCGTGCAGGGCGCCGACCTGGTCGTGCATCAGCGCAATCAGCGGCGACACCACGATGGTGGTGCCATGGCCGGCCTGCTGGCGCGCAATGGCCGGGATCTGGTAGCACAGCGACTTGCCGCCGCCGGTGGGCATGAGCACCAGTGCGTCGCCGCCGGCCACCACGTGGTCCACGATGGCCTGCTGCGGACCGCGGAAAGCCTCGTAGCCGAAGACCTGGCGCAGGATGGTTTGAAGAGACAAAATGTTTGCTATCGAAACAGAAGCGGTTGGCGCATATTCCAAAAGGGCTGGGGCCCGATTTGGCTTGAAATTTACATCTGCTCCCAGGGCAGGCCGTCGAAACGCCAGCCGTTCAGCGTCGAGCGGCGGAAACTGTCGTCCAGATCGCCCTCGAAGCCGTGCAGCACGTTGACGAGATTGGTGAAGCCGGCGGCTTCCAGCGCCAGGCCGGCGTCAAGCGTGCGTTTGCCGCTGCGACACAGCAGGATGACGGGGCGGCTTTTGTTGCCGGCGGCCTCGCGTTCGACGGCCGCGACAAAGCCGGCCGGGTCGGGCGTGAGGTCCGGGTACTCGTACCAGGGGATGTTGTGCACACCCGGCGGGCGGCCGACGTAGAGCGATTCGATTTCCATGCGCACGTCAATGAACAGCGCATCCGGTTCTTGCTGCAGCAAAGCCCAGGTTTCTTTGGGAAGCAGGTGTTTCATACCCGCTATTGTCCCGGGTTTTGGTGTGGCACTTCCCGCGCGGCGGCGGGACTTTCTACAATGGACGATCTATGAAGCCCATCCACTACACCCGCGCCCAGGCCTTGCCGGGCATCCTGGCCCAACGCATCGCCATTCTGGATGGCGCCATGGGCACCATGATCCAGCGCTTCAAGCTCGGCGAAGCGCAGTACCGCGGGGAACGCTTCAAGGACTTCCACAAGGACGTCAAAGGCAACAACGAGTTGTTGTCACTGACCCGGCCCGACGTCATCCGCGACATCCACGAAGGCTACCTGGCCGCCGGCGCCGACCTGATCGAGACCAACACCTTCGGCGCCACCAGCGTGGCACAGGCCGATTACGACATGGCGCACCTGGCGCGCGAGATGAACCTGGCTTCCGCCCGACTGGCGCGCGAGGCCTGCGACAAGTTCAGCACGCCCGACCATCCGCGTTTCGTCGCCGGCGCACTCGGGCCCACGCCCAAGACCGCCAGCATCAGCCCGGACGTGAACGACCCCGGTGCGCGCAACATCAGCTTCGAGGAACTGCGCGCCGCCTACTACGAGCAGGTCGAAGCGTTGGTCGAAGGCGGCGCCGATGTGCTGCTGGTGGAAACCATTTTCGACACCCTCAACGCCAAGGCGGCGCTGTTCGCCATCGACGAGTACTTCGAGAAATCCGGCGAGCGCCTGCCCATCCTCATCAGCGGCACCGTGACCGACGCCTCCGGCCGCATCCTGAGCGGCCAGACCGTCACCGCCTTCTGGCACAGCGTGCGCCATGCGCAGCCGCTGGCCGTGGGCCTGAATTGCGCCTTGGGTGCGGCGCTGATGCGGCCCTACATCCAGGAGCTGGCCAAGGCGGCGCCCGACACCTTCATCAGCTGCTACCCAAATGCCGGCCTGCCCAACCCGATGAGCGAAACCGGCTTTGATGAAACGCCCGAAGTCACCTCGCGCCTGCTCAAGGAGTTTGCTGCCGAGGGGCTGGTCAACATCGTCGGCGGCTGCTGCGGCACCACGCCGGAGCACATCGGTGCCATCCATAACGCGGTGGCGCCGCTGGCTACGCGGGCCTTGAACAGCGGGCCGTTTTACCGCGAAGCAGCCTGAGCCCGTATCCGTGAGGTGACGGTCAGCCCAGAAAAAGGATGGCCGCCATGGCGGCCGTAGCGGGTACCGTCTGAACGAACAGGATCTTGCGGCTGGAGGAGGCGGCGCCATACAGGCCGGCCACCGCCACGCAGCCGAGCACGAACAACAGGGCGTCGCGTTGGCCGGTGGCCAGTGCCCAGGCGATGCCGGCGGCCAGGAATCCGTTGTACAGCCCCTGGTTGGCCGCCAGAACCTTGGTGGCCCTGGCGAAGTCGGGGCTGAGACCGAAGGCCTTGATGCCTTGCGGTTTGTCCCAGAAGAACATCTCGATCACCAGGATGTAGACGTGGATGGCGCAGACAAGGAGGGACAGGGCGGTGGCGATAATGTGCATGGTGCGGCTTGCCGGAAGGTTGCGGAAGTCAGATGGTAGAGCGCTGACGGCGGTGCACCAGCCAGGCGATGAGTCCGGCGGCCACGACCACGACCATGGACCAGCCCAGTGCGCGTGATGCCACCAGCTCGCCTTCGCGCGCGGCGCCCATGAAGAACAGCACGAAGGCCAGCAGGTGCACGCCCAGGCGTTGCAGGCGCAGCCACCAAGCGTCGGTGCGCCAGGTCCAGGCCAGAATGACGTCGACCAACCACCAGAGGGCGAAGACGGTGTCGAGGCGGGGGGCACTTACGCGCGGTGTGTGGAGGATGCGCTGCCAGTCGTTGCCGAAGATGACCACGGTGGCCCAGTAGAAGTGCACGGCAAACACCAGCAGTGAAGCGGTCCAGAAGATGCGCCATGCCCGGTAGGTGCGGGCCGACTGCCGAATGGCGGGGAACAGTGCCAGCGCCGGGGTGGCCAGCAGCAGCGAGGCCCAGATGGTGAAAAAGGTGAGGTGCAGGTCCTGCCGCAGCGCCTCGGCCACATCGGCCGCGCCGCCGTCGGGCGGCGTGAGCGAGAACAACGCCATGTCGCGGCTCCACCAGGCAGCGCCAAAGCACAGTGCCAGCAACAGGCCGGACAAAGCCAGCGTAACGCCAGCGGCACGGGGGGTCGATGCATTCATGATGAAAAAAGAAGTTTTGTGTACGGCGTGTGGAGACACCTGGGTCATGCGCCCTGGGTCTTGCGGGGTGTCTGCCGCGTTATCGGGCCGGCCTGCTGCACGATGTGGTCGTGCAGGGGCTTGCCGCCGCCCAGCGTGAACCAGACCTCGGCCACGACGAACATCGGGCCGACGAGCAGGCCCCGCAGATCGTCCACGAAAGCCGGCTTGCGGCCCTCCCAGAAATGGCCGACGAACTGGAATACCCAGCCCACCACGAAGCTGCCTATGCCGACCGACAGCCAGGTTGTCAGCGGGGCAGTACCCAGCGGGTGCGCCAGCGCGAGCAGTGCACCGATGGCCGCGAGGGTGGCCAGGGTGATCGTCCGTTGCCCCTGGCGCAGGTACCACAGGGCTGCCAGCAGGTAGGCTGCGGCGTCGAGGCTGACGGTGGTGTTGGCGATGGTGAACTGCACGCGCGCGAGCAGCACGCCGATGGCAAAGACGATGAGCGGGATGCCTACGTAATGGGTGGCGATGTTGCGCGGATCTCGGTGGTAGCGGGCGTATTGCACCAGCAGGGAAGTGGCGTTGTCCATGGCGGTCTCCTTCGAATTTGTTCAAGGATGCCGCGTTTGGGGCGGTACGTCTGTCAGAATTCCGACAAAGTCGTATCGGCGAGGGCGCGGGCGGCTGTCAATTTGAGCGTAGCTGCCATAGATGGACCTGTCGACCCACGCACCAACCGCCTTGCAGGCAGCCTTGCAGACCGACGACTGGTTCGCCGCCTGTCCGCACGCGCTGCAGCAGCAACTGCTGGGGCTGGCCCGCTGGCGCCGCCTGGCGCCGGACGAGCCGCTGTTTGCGCGCGGTGGCGATGCCGATGGTCTGTGCTGCGTTGCCGCTGGTGCGCTGCGCATCGGTGCCCACGATGCCGAAGGCCAGGCCGCGGTGCTGGCTTATCTGGAGCCTTATCAATGGTTTGGTGAGATATCGATGATCGATGGCCTGCCCCGCACCCACGACGCGGTGGCTGACGTGGCCAGTCAGGTGCTGGTGGTGCCGCGCGCGGACCTGTTGGCTTGGCTGGACACCCACCCCGTCTACTGGCGCGACATGGCGCGGCTGGCCTGCCGCAAGCTGCGCGTGGCCTTCGTCGTTCTGGAGGAGTTGGCCCAGCTACCGTTGGAAGAGCGCGTGTTGCGCCGTCTACAGCTGCTGGCCATGGGTTACGGCAGCCGCGACGTGGCGCGTCGCCGCATTCGCGTGGCGCAGGACGTGCTGGCCCGTATGCTGGGGGTGAGCCGCCAGAGTACCAACAAGGCCCTCAAGCAGCTGGAAGCACGCGGCGCCCTGCGCCTGCACTACGGCGAGATCGAACTGCTGGACTGAGTCGCGGTCGTCGATGTGGATGTCGAAAGGACGGCGGAGGCAGCGGGAAAACGGGTTCGACGGGCCGCCGCAGGCCTTGCGGAGACAATCACGCCCATGCGCATCGAAACTCTGCGCCAGCGTCTGCGCGCGCTGGGTGCTAATCCCCGTCACGAACACCGCGTGCTGCGGCTCTGGTCGCAAGCGCTGCCGCAGACCAGCGGCAAGCGGCCAATCGAGGCCTTCCTGCCCACCACGTTGCGCACCGCCTTGCCGGAGATCGAACGTGAACTGGCCGGTCTGGCGACGCTGCATTCCGAACATCCGGGGGAGGACGGCTCGCAGCGCCTGGTGGTGGCGCTGGCCGACGGCCAGTTGGTGGAAAGCGTGCTGCTGCCACCGGGCCGTATTCCGGCGCTGTGTGTGTCGACCCAGGTCGGCTGTGCGGTTGGTTGCGTGTTCTGCATGACTGGCACCACCGGCCTGATTCGCCAGCTCGGCAGCGCCGAGATCGTGGCCCAGGTGGCGCTGGCGCGGCAGCGCCGGCCGGTGAAGCGCGTCGTCTTCATGGGCATGGGCGAGCCGGCGCACAACCTGGACAACGTGTTGGAGGCCATCGACCTGCTGGGCACGGCCGGCAACATCGGCCACAAGAACCTGGTCTTTTCCACCGTCGGTGACCCGCGCGTCTTCGAGGCCTTGATGGCGCGTGACGAAGGCCAGGTGCGGCCGGCCCTGGCCCTGTCGCTGCACACCACGCGCGCCGACTTGCGTGAACAACTGTTGCCGCGCGCGCCGCGCCTGACACCGCAGGAGTTGGTGGACGCGGCCGAGCGTTATGCCCGTGCCAGCGGCTATCCGATCCAGTACCAGTGGACGCTGCTCGAAGGCATCAACGACACCGACGAGGAAGTCGAGGGCCTGGTGCGCCTGCTGCACGGCAAGTACGCCATCCTCAACCTGATTCCCTACAACGAAGGTGAGGGCATGCCCTACCAGCGGCCCAGTTGGGAGCGTGCTGCCGACATGGCGCGCCGCCTGCACCAGCGCGGCATTTTGACCAAGTTGCGGCAATCGGCCGGGCAGGACGTTGACGGTGGCTGCGGCCAGTTGCGTGCGCGGGCCGTGCAAGAAAAGGCCGTGCAGGTGCAACGCGTGATCCCGCTGCAGCCCGTGCCGTCGTGACGTGACAGGTTGGCGTCGGCTCATTCAGTACACGTACCCAACAGGCTTGCCGCAAAGCCTTTAAAATCACGGCTGATCCAAGGAGCGTTGCAGCGGCATTCAATGTCGTCAGGCTTGGATGTCCCAACGACGCTCACCTGTTTTGAATCCCTCAGGTGAGATGCATGTCCGAAATTTCCATTCCCCCCATGAAGCTGTCCGGCCTGGAGCCGGTGCTCATCGGCGCGGGCAGCTTGTTCGTCAACATCGGCGAGCGTACCAACGTCACCGGCTCCAAGGCCTTTGCCCGCATGATCCTGAACGGCCAGTTCGAGGAAGCGCTGGCGGTGGCGCGCCAGCAAGTGGAGAACGGCGCGCAGGTGATCGACATCAACATGGACGAGGCCATGCTCGACAGCAAGGCCGCCATGGTGCGCTTTCTCAACTTGATCGCCTCCGAGCCCGATATCGCGCGCGTGCCGATCATGATCGACTCCTCCAAGTGGGAGGTGATCGAGGCCGGTCTGCGCTGCATCCAGGGCAAGGGCATCGTCAACTCCATCAGCATGAAGGAAGGCGTGGAGGCGTTCAAGCACCAGGCCAAACTGCTGCGTCGTTATGGCGCCGCTGCCGTGGTGATGGCCTTTGACGAAAAAGGCCAGGCCGACACCTATGAGCGCAAGATCGAGATCTGCGAGCGCGCCTACCGCATCCTGGTGGATGAGATCGATTTCCCGCCGGAAGACATCATCTTCGACCCCAACATCTTCGCTATTGCCACCGGCATCGAAGAGCACAACAACTACGCGGTCGACTTCATCGAGGCCACGCGCTGGATCAAGCTGCACCTGCCGGGCGCCAAGGTGTCGGGCGGTGTCTCGAACGTTTCTTTCAGCTTCCGCGGCAACGACCCGGTGCGCGAGGCCATCCATACGGTGTTCCTGTACCACGCCATCCAGGCGGGCATGGACATGGGCATCGTCAACGCTGGCATGGTTGGCGTCTACGACGAGCTGGAACCCACGCTGCGCGAACGGGTGGAAGACGTGGTGCTCAACCGTCGGCCGGATGCCGGCGAGCGCCTGGTAGAAATTGCCGAGAGTGCCAAGGGCGCCTCCAAGGACGACAGCAAAAAGAACGAATGGCGTGCCGCCACCGTCGCGCAGCGCCTGTCGCACGCGCTGGTGCACGGCATCACCGACTTCATCACCGAAGACACGGAAGAAGCCTACCAGGCCATCCTGGCCAAGGGCGGCCGCCCGCTGCACGTCATCGAAGGCCCGCTGATGGATGGCATGAACATCGTCGGCGACCTGTTCGGCCAGGGCAAGATGTTCCTGCCGCAGGTGGTGAAAAGCGCACGCGTGATGAAGCAGGCGGTGGCGCACCTGATTCCCTACATCGAGGAAGAAAAGCGCCAGCAGGAAGCGGCCGGCGAGGACGTGCGTGCCAAAGGCAAGATCATCATCGCCACTGTCAAGGGCGACGTGCACGACATCGGCAAGAACATCGTCACGGTGGTCCTGCAGTGCAACAACTTCGAAGTCGTCAACATGGGCGTCATGGTGCCGTGCCACGAGATCCTGGCGCGTGCCAAGGTCGAGGGGGCCGACATCGTGGGCCTCTCGGGCCTGATCACGCCCAGCCTGGAAGAGATGCAGTACGTGGCGGCCGAGATGCAGAAGGACGATCATTTCCGCATCAAGAAGATCCCGCTGCTGATTGGCGGCGCCACCACCAGCCGTGTGCACACCGCAGTCAAGATCGCGCCGCACTACGAGGGGCCGGTGGTCTATGTGCCCGATGCCTCGCGCAGCGTGAGCGTGGCGCAGGGCTTGCTGTCGGACCAGGCCGCCAAATACATCGACGAGCTCAATGCCGACTACGAGCGCGTGCGCCAGCAGCATGCCGGCAAGAAGCAGACGCCGCTGTGGCCACTGGACAAGGCACGTGCCAACAAGACACCGATCGAATGGGCCGGCTACACGCCCGCGAAGCCGAAGTTCATCGGCCGTCGCGTGTTCAAGAACTTCGACCTGGCAGAACTCGCCAAGTACATCGACTGGGGCCCGTTCTTCCAGACCTGGGATCTGGCCGGCCCGTTCCCGGCCATCCTGAAGGACGAGATCGTCGGCGCCGAAGCGCAGCGTGTCTTTTCGGATGGCAAGCGCATGTTGCAGCGCCTGATCGAAGGCCGCTGGCTCACCGCCAACGCCGTGCTCGGCCTGTACCCGGCCAACAGCGTGAACGACGACGACATCGAGCTCTACACCGACGAGAGCCGCAGCCAGGTGGCGCTGACCTGGTACGGCCTGCGCCAGCAGACCGAGAAGCAGGTGATCGACGGTGTCATGCGGCCCAGCCGCTGCCTGGCCGACTTCGTGGCACCGAAAGGTACAGCGCCTGATTACGTGGGCGTGTTCGCCGTCACGGCCGGCATTGGCGTGGAGAAGAAGGAGCAGTACTTCATGGACGACCATGACGACTACTCCGCCATCATGCTCAAGTCGCTGGCCGACCGGCTGGCCGAGGCCTTCGCCGAGTGCCTGCACCACCGCGCGCGCACCGACCTGTGGGGGTATGCGCCGCAGGAACACCTGAGCCCGGAGGAACTGATCGCCGAGAAGTACCAGGGCATCCGCCCGGCGCCGGGTTACCCGGCCTGCCCGGACCACAGCGTGAAGAAAGACATGTTCGAACTGCTGCAATGCGGCGAGATCGGCATGGGCCTGACCGAGAGCCTGGCCATGACGCCGGCGGCCAGCGTCAGCGGTTTTTATCTGGCGCATCCGCAGAGCACCTACTTCAACGTTGGCCGCATCGGTGCCGACCAGCTGCAGGACCAGGTACGTCGCCGCGGCATGAGTGAACAGGCGTTGCAGCGCCTGCTGGCACCCAATCTTTGAGGTGTTGGCTTGCTGGCCCTGGCGTGTTCAGGGCCAGCGCCCCGTCTGCTGAAGGGCGGTGCGTTTGGCAAGACGCACAGATTTACCTAAGCTTACAAAGCAGACATGCAAATCGTGTCCGTTCCTGTTTACCGTTGCGCTGTCAGCGCGTTACAGAGTAAGCGTGACGCCAGAGACGTCCAGTTTTCTGACCGTTTTCGCAAGAGGAACCCAAGATGAACGATATTTCGCAAACCGCTTCCAGCCCGGCCCGTAATCAAACCCTGTGGGCCGCGATTGGTGTGCTTGGCGTGGCGGTGGTGGCCCTGGGCTCGGCACTGTATTACGTGCAAACGCGCCAGGAGGCGTTGCACACAGCCGCAGTGAGTCCGGTCCCCGTGCCGGTGGTGGTGCCGGCGCTGGGCGCCTCCCAACCCGTGCCGGCGGTAGAACCGAAGGCCGCAGCACCTGAGAAAAAAACCGACGCAGGCAAGGCGGTGGCCAGCCGGCCAGCCAAGCAGCACGCGACCAGCCAGAGCGGATCATCTGGGACAGCACAGGCCGACGCGGCGGCGGGCAAATCCCCCACCGTTTTGCCTGCCAAGGAGGTCTGCCTGAACTGCGCCACGGTGACCGCCGTGACGCCGGTGGAACGCGAGGGCACGGGCAGTGGCGCCGGTGCCGTGGCCGGTGGTGTGCTCGGCGCATTGGTCGGCAACCAGTTTGGTGGTGGCGACGGCAAGACGCTGGCCACCATTGCTGGTGCGGTGGGCGGAGGCATGGCCGGCAATGCGGTCGAGAAAAAGATGAAAAAGGTGACGGCCTACCGCGTGGAGTTGCGCATGGATGACGGGAGTTTCCACAGCATCGAGCAGGCTGCGCCGGCCAGCGTCGGTGCGCGTGTGCGGGTCGAAGGCAATACCCTGCAGCCGCTCAACTGAACCGCCGGGCTTGTGGGTGGCAGCGTAGGCCGCCTTCAGTGCCCTGGGCGCGCCAACTGCTGGGCTCTGACCAGGGCCGCCACGCCGATCAGGCTCAGACCCAGCATCAGCCACAAGCCCGAGGCATAACCGCCTGACGGGCTCCACAGCAGTCCGAGCAGCCACGGTGCCGCGGCCCGGCCCAGGGCCATCGGCACGCCGAGCGCGCCGTTGAGCGAGGCCACTTGGGTGCGGTCCACATATTCGGCAACGGCCGTGCCTTTGACAATGGTGAGCATGCCGTTGCCCATGCCGTACAGCAGCACGAACAGGAGCACCAGCAGCACCTGCGCGCTACCGAGCCAGGGCGCGGCCAGCAGCGCCAGCAAACCCAGAGGAATCAGGCCAGGAATGAGCCGGTTGGCCAGATGCAGGTCCATGTGCTGCTCAAAGAAATACAGCAACACCCGGCCCAGCACCTGCAGCACGCCGATGGCGGCTGGCACGGCGATGACCCAGGTCTCCGCCAGTCCGTTCTCGCGCAACAGGCTCACCATGTGCGCCGGCAAAGCGGCTGTCACGGCCATGAGCAGCACGATGAAGAGGCCGACCAGCAGAAAAGGCGCGCTCAGCAAGTGCCGCTTGAGCGGGGTGGACGCCGTCGCCAGGCTCTTGGCGTGGGCTTGGCCAGGCGGTGCATGCCGCAGCACGAGCGCATGCAGCGGTGCGCATACCAGCAGGTGCAGGGCGGCCAGCACCAGCAGGGCATGACGCCAGCCCAGCGCCTGGATTAGCCAGGCCGACAGCGGGATGAACACCGTGCTGGCCAGGCCGCCCAGAAACGTGATGGTGATGATGGCGCGGCGAAAGTCGTTGGGGTAGCGCCGGATGACCACGGCGAACACCGGCGGGTAGAGCGTGGCCGCCAGCCCGGCGCCCAGGCCGAGCCAGACGGCATAAAAGCCCGTCGTGCTGTGGATGCCGCTGTGCAGTGCCAGGCACAGGGCCACCAGCAGCGAGCCGCCGGTCATCACCGCGCGCTCATGGCCGCGGTCGATCAGGCGGCCCACCGGGTAGGCCAGCAGCCCTTCGGCCAGCAGTGCCAGGCTGAAACCCAACGAGGACTGGGCACGGCTCAGACCCAACTCGCGTTCCACCGGTTCGAGCAGCAAGGCGAAGGTGTAGAACACGCTGCCCCAGCTGATGAGTTGCGCCAGCGACAGCCAGCCGATCAGGTGCGGGGTGTTGCGGGCGGTGGGGTGCATGCGTGGATTATGACAAATTCAGAGATGATTTTGCCGCATGGGCCTTGCTACCATTGCGTGTATAGCTATTAATTTGATAGCGTTTGGCGATGTGTGACAAGCCCCGGCCGAACACGAGGGCAAGTCACGGGCACGCAGCAGGCCTGGCGGCGCCTGCCTAGAATGCACGTTGTGTGCATCAGGCAGCGGCCGGTGACGCGCTGACCTGATTGACTTTCCTACTGCACATGACCTCTGGTGACGCCTCCATCTCCGCGGCCACGCGACGCTCCGTCCTGTTGCTGTCGTTTGCCACTTTCTCCAGCATGACGGCGCAGCGCCTGTGTGATGCCATGCTGCCCGAACTGTCGCGCGAGTTCTCCGCCAGCCTGGCGCAGGCGGCGCAGGTGGTGTCGATGTTTGCCGTGGTCTATGGCCTGGCGCAATTGTTTTACGGCCCGCTGGGCGACCGCTTGGGCAAGTACCGCGTCGTGACCCTGGCCACGCTGGGCTGCAGCGTGGGCAGCATTGCGGCGGTGTTTGCCGCCAGCCTGGACTGGCTGGTGCTGGCGCGCATGCTGGTGGCGCTCGGGGCGGCTGCCGTCATTCCGCTGTCGCTGGCCTGGATCGGCGATGCGGTGGCCTATGAGCAGCGGCAGGAGACGCTGGCACGCGTGGGGCTGGGCACCACGCTGGGCATTACCGGCGGCCAGTTGCTGGGCGGTGTGTTCACCGACAGCCTGGGCTGGCGTTGGGCCTTTGGCTTCATGACCTTGCTGTTCGGTGCCGTGGGGCTGCTGCTGCTGGCCGACCTGCGGCGCCAGCGGCGGGCACCACAGGTGGCGCACAGCACCCAACCGGTGGTGCGCCCGGGGTTTGTGGCGCAGGCCCTCATCATCGTGACCGGGCGCTGGTCACGTGTTGTGTTGGGGGTGGCTTTTGTCGAAGGGGCGGCCGGCTTTGGCGTCATGGCGATCTGGGCCTCGCACCTGCACCACACGCTGAACCTCTCGCTGTCGGTGTCGGGCGCCATCGTGGCACTGTTCGGCCTGGGTGGCATGTTCTACATGGCGGTGGCGCGCTTTCTGATCCGTCGCTTCGGCGAACGTGGTCTGGTGCGCCTGGGGGTCGGACTGCTGGGCGGCGCAGCGCTGGTGCTTGCCGTCACGCCGCACTGGGGGCCGGCGATTCCGGCCAGCCTGCTGGGCGGTTTCGGTTTCTTCATGTTCCACAACACCATGCAGGCCAATGCCACGCAGATGGCACCGACCGCGCGCGGCACGGCGGTCTCGCTGTTTGCCTCGGCACTGTTCATGGGCCAGTCGGTCGGCGTGTTGTTGGCCGCCGCTCTGGTGACCCGCATCGGTTCGGCGGCGGTCATCGGTGCTGGCGGCATGGTGCTGGTGCTGGTGGGCGTTTTCTTTGCGCATGCGCTCAGGCAGCGCGATGCGCTCATGGACCTGGAGTGACAGCCGGCGGGGACGGCTGAGCGTTGCCCGGTGTGGGCCCGGAAATTGCTTTGGTTTGAAGGTGAGTCAATACCAAAGAATGCTAGGGCTACATGCGTAAAACGGAAACCTCAACCAGACTGCAAACCGATACCTTCCTGCCTTATATGCGCGACGTCATCCGTTGCGAGCAGGCACTCCAAGAACTCAATCTGATGTGGCGCATGATCGAGTCATCCGCCAAGATGAACTGCCCTGAAGAGGCGCGCGCCATTTTGCCGACCATGGCCGCCACGCGTGACGGTTTCAACCGGCTGGAAGAAGAGCTGGTGACCAGCCTGGTGGGCGAGAAGGTGGCCACGGTGCTGGCCGAGATCGGCACCAAGGCGCAGTACGTGATTGACATTGTGGTGCGCAACCTCTATGAACGCACCGCCGATGTCGGCTTCCTGGCCACCGACAACGAGCTGTGCGCCTTTGTGGCCGGCCTGAGTGACGATGCGCCGGCCATCCGCCAGCGCCTGCGCGCCTATCGCAACAAGTACACGGTGTACGACGAAATCATCCTGCTGGATGCGGCCGGCAATGTGCTGGTTCAGATCGATGAGGCCACGCCGCTGGAAGGCAGTACCGATCCGTTGTTGGCGCAGACCCTGGCCAGTGACGGTTTCGTGGAGACCTTTCGTGCCAGTGACCTGCGTCCGGCCAAGCGTCAGGCATTGATCTATTCCAAGCGCATGCTGCATCCGCAGACCGGTGCGGTGGTCGGTGTGCTCTGTCTGTGCTTCAACTTTGAACAGGAGATGGCGGGCATATTTCGCTCGCACGGCGACCCGGACGGCCGCGCCAACATGCTGCTGCTCGACGGCGAGAACCGGGTCATCGAGAGTGCTGATCCGCTCTGGATTCCGGTCGGCGCGCTGGTGCCGGTCAACCAGGGTGCATTGCCGCAGCTGCTGATGTTCGCCGGGCGCGAGTACCTGGTTCGGACCTTCCGCGCCGAGGGGTATCAGGGCTACATGGGGCCGACGGGCTGGCAAGGCCAGGTGATGATTCCGGTCGATGTGGCCTTCACCGGTGCGACCACCAACACGCTGGCCACGCTGGCGCCGGCGGTGCGCGAAGGCCTGCTGTCGCATGCCCAGTCGTTTTCAGCGCCGCTGTACGAAATCATGACCGCGGCCGACACCATCCGGCGCGTGGTCTGGAACGGCCAGGTGATGACGGCCGGCCGGCGCGGCGAGCTGATGAAGCTCAAAACCATCCTCGACCAGATCAGCGAGACCGGCGCACGCAGCAACGAATTGTTTTCCAAATCGATCGGCGATTTGTACGAAACGGTGCTGGCCTCCAGCCTGCGTGATTCGGAATTCGTCTCGCACCTGCTGGTCGATCTGCTGGACCGCAATCTGTACGAACGTTCGGACGACTGCCGCTGGTGGGCGCTGACGCCGGAGTTGCGAGCGGCCCTTGCCGCACCTGCATTGAGTGAGGCGGCGCGCAAGCAGATCAGCGACATCCTGGATTACATCAACCGGCTGTACACCGTCTACACGCGGATCTTTGTCTACGACGCTGACGGTTGCATCGTGGCCAGCACCCAGCCGGGGCAGGCCGACGGCAGCGTGATCGGCCGCCATGTCAATGCGGCAACGCTGGCGCAGGTGAAGGCCTTGCGCAGTGAGCAAGACTACTGCGTGACGCCGTTCGAACCTTCGCCGCTGTATGGGAACGAGCCGACCTACATCTATCACGCGGCGATCCGCGATCCGCAGAACGAGTCCCGCATCGTGGGTGGCATTGGCATCGTGTTCGATGCGGCGCCGGAGTTTGCCGCCATGCTCAAGGGTGGCCTGGGTGGCCAAGCGGACGTGCAGGCCCTGTTTGTGGACCGGCAAGGTCGTGTCATTGCCAGCACCGATCCCGCCCGACCGGTCGGCAGCGTGCTGGAACTCGACACGGGCTTGAGTCAGCTGCCCAATGGCCAAAGCGCCTCGCGCATCGTGGTGCATGACGGGCAGTACGCCATCATGGGCTGCACAGTGTCCAGCGGCTACCGCGAATTCAAGGTGTCGGACGGCTATAACGAAGACGTGCTGGCCATCGCGTTCAAGTTTCTGGGCGAAGTGCGGGAGCGAACGGGCGCGGGCGCCAAAGCCCAGGCGATTCTCAAGACCGATCTGCTGGGGCAGGTCGGACGCGAGTACGCGACCTTCATGATGGACGGCGCCCTGTTTGCCTTGCCGGCTGAAAATGCACTGGAAGCGCTGCCGGCGAGCAAGATCACGACGGTATCCACCGGGGAGCGTCGCGCCTGCGTCGGCCTGTTGGGGCTGCAGCATGAGGGGCGAGACAGTGCGCCGGTCTGGGTGTTCGACTTCGGCTACCTGATCCGCGGCACGCCTTCCTTCATCGATAAGAGCAGCCAGGTGATCATCGTGCGCCATGGCGAGCAGACCCTGGGTTTGCTGGTGGATGAACTGCACGGCGTGCCAGAGTTCAGCGAGGCGCAGATCATGCCCACGCCGTTTGGCAGCCAGGACGACCGCGCTCTCGTTAAGCATTTCATCAAGGCCAATGGCGGGCAGGTGCTGATCCAGGCGCTCGATCCGCTCAGCCTGTTCGCCGCTTTGATGAGGCGCGAAGCACCTGCCTTGGCGGCGTGAGTCAGGGGGTGCTGTCCCATCAGCCGTGGGGCGGCAACGCGGGCCGGTATTGCAGGGCCTCGGCCACATGCTCCAAGCTGGTGCATGGCGTGCCGGCGAGATCGGCAATGGTGCGTGCGACCTTGAGGGTGCGGTGCGTCCCGCGCGCCGACCAGCCCAGGCGCGCGGCGGCGGTGTTGAGGAATTTGAGCGCGGCGTCGTCCAGTTGGGTGTGCGCATCGAGGTCGGCACCCGCCAGGGCCTGGTTGGGTTTGCCCTGACGGGCGAGGGCCCGCTCATATGCGGCCAGGCAGCGCGTCCGCACCTGCTGGGTTGATTCACCCGCAGGTGCTTGGAGCAACTCCCCGGCAGGCAGGGCCGCGACGGTCACATGCAGGTCAATGCGGTCCAGAAAGGGGGCGCTCAGGCGCCCCTGGTAGCGTGCGACCTGGTCGGGGGTGCACCGGCAGGCGCGCAACGCCGAGCCGAGATAGCCGCAGGGACAGGGGTTCATGGCGGCCACCAGCTGGAAGCGGGCGGGAAACTCGGCACGACGCGCCGCGCGCGAGATGGTGATGTGACCGGTCTCCAGCGGTTCGCGCAGTGCTTCCAGGGCGCTGCGTGGGAACTCGGGCAGTTCATCAAGAAACAGCACCCCATGGTGCGCCATGGAGATTTCACCCGGGCGCGGCGGTGAACCGCCACCGACCAGCGCCACCGCGCTGGCGGAATGGTGGGGACTGCGGGTTGGGCGCTGGCCCCAGCGCGCCAGCGAAAACTGCCCGTCCAGGCTGGCGATGGCGGCGCTTTGCAGGGCTTCCGAGGTGGACATGGCAGGCAACAGGCCGGCAAAACGTTGCGCCAGCATCGACTTGCCGGCGCCGGGTGGGCCGCTGAGCAGCAGGCTGTGGCCGCCCGCGGCGGCAATTTCGAGCGCACGTTTGGCGCCAGCCTGCCCTTTGACGTCAGCGAGGTCCAGCATGTCCACGCTGGAGCCGGGGGGCGCCGATACGGTGCGTGACCAGCCTTCACGGTCATCCGCCGTGTCGTCTCGGGTGCCGGGCGGCAGGAATTGCTGCACCACATCGAGCAGGTGACAAGCCCGATAAACCTGGGCTTCGGGCACCAGGGCGGCCTCCTCGGCACTGCCGGGGGGCAGTACCAGCCGGGTGATGACCCCGTCTTGGTGCAAGGCGAGCGCCATGGCCAGCGCACCGCGCACCGGACGCAACTCACCCGAGAGCGACAACTCGCCAGCGAATTCGTGGCCAGCGAGTTGGGCGTTATCGATCTGTCCACTGGCGGCCAGAATGCCCAAGGCGATTGGCAGATCGAAACGGCCCGAGTCCTTGGGGAGGTCGGCCGGAGCGAGATTGACTGTGATCCGCTTGTTATGGGGGAATTCCAGCCTGGCGTTCTGAATGGCGGAGCGCACACGTTCGCGCGCCTCCTTGACTTCGGTCTCTGCCAGTCCGACCAGCGTGAAGCTGGGCAGGCCATTGGCCAGATGCACCTCGACGGTGACGCTGGCGGCGTCCAGGCCAAGCAGGGCACGGCTTTGCACCAAAGACAGGCTCATGAGAACTCCCTTCAGACCATCGTGCGCGGCCGCCCCGGCTGACCGCATGCCATGCACCTGCAAGGTGCATGCTGGTTGTTTATACAGTTATCTTAACGCAAACCAGCGCCTGCGGTGGACAAATAGGCACCACGGATTTAAAAACGGTGCTGGCACGGTCCGTGCTTAACAGGTTCGTCCCTTTAACTCATCTATGGAGTAAGCAATGAACCTCAAATCCAAAACCGCATTGGCTGCCCTGAGCCTGGTCGCTTGCACCGCTGCGTTTGCGCAAGACAAGGCGCCGGAGCCGGACTACACGTGGAGCTTCAACCTCGGTGCTGTCAGCGATTACCGTTTCCGTGGCCTGGAGCAAACGGCCGGCGGCCCGTCCATCCAAGGTGGTATTGATTTTGCGCACAAGAGCGGCTTCTACGCCGGCACCTTTGTCGCCAGCAACATCAAGTGGATCAAGGAGTTCAATGGAGCGAGCCAAGGCAGCTACGAACTCGACCTCTATGGTGGTTTCAAGGGTGAAATCACTTCAGGTCTGGGTTTTGATGTTGGCGTGATCACTTATCAATACCCTGGCAACAACTCCGGCAGTGCCGGTACGCCCGGTGGCACCGCTTATACCAAGGCTGATACAACGGAAGTCTATGCGGGCGTCAGCTATTCAGTTGCCAGCCTGAAGTACTACCAGAGCGTGGGTGACTTCCTCGGCAACCTCAACAGCAACGGCAGCCGCTACTGGGATCTGAACGCGACCTTTGATCTGGGCAATGGTTTCTCCCTGACCCCGCACCTCGGTTGGCAAACCGTGCCGAACCAGAGCTCCGCGACCAAGACCGGTAATGCCGCCAACTATTCAGACTACGCACTGACGCTGGCCAAGGACATGGGCAACGGCGTGGTGATCTCGCTGGCCGCTGTAGGTACCGATGCCAAGGAAGGTGACTTTTACAACTCCACTTTCTATGGCACTAACCGCTTTTACGGCAAGAGCGGCTATGTGGTTGGCCTGAAATACAACTTCTGATTCAACTCACAACCAGAGGAGAACCCATGAAACTCGTTACAGCCATCATCAAACCCTTCAAGCTCGATGAGGTGCGCGAAGGTCTCTCGGCCATCGGGGTGCAAGGCATCACCGTGACCGAAGTCAAAGGCTTTGGCCGCCAGAAAGGACACACCGAGCTGTACCGCGGCGCGGAATACGTGGTCGACTTTCTGCCCAAGGTCAAGATCGAAGCCGCCGTGTCCGACGAACTGGTCGATCAAGTCATCGAAGCCATCGAAGGCTCGGCCCGCACCGGCAAGATCGGCGACGGCAAGATCTTTGTGTACAACCTCGAGCAAGTCGTGCGTATCCGTACCGGTGAAACCGGTAAAGAGGCGCTCTGAGGCTCACACAACCGAGAGAACACTGACATGAAAAAACTACTTGTCTCCTTCGCACTGGGTTTGAGCCTGCTGGCCGGTGGCACGGCCGCCTGGGCGCAAACCACACCCGCGGCTGCCCCGGTGGCAGCAGCTCCGGCAGACGCCAAACCGGCTGAGGCCGCGGCACCCGCACCTGCCGCCGCGGCGCCTGCTGCTGCAGCTGCCGCAGCACCTGTCGCACCGGTCCCCAACAAGGGCGATACCGCCTGGATGATGGTGTCCACCCTGCTCGTGATCCTGATGACCATCCCCGGCCTGGCGCTGTTCTACGGCGGCCTGGTACGCAGCAAGAACATGCTGTCGGTGCTGATGCAGGTCATGGTCAGCTTCTCGTTGATCGTGGTGTTGTGGTTCATTTATGGCTACAGCCTCGCGTTCACGGAAGGCAGCGCCTTCATCGGAGGTTTTGACCGCCTGTTCATGAAGGGCATCTGGGACAACGTCGCCGGCACCTTTGCCAACGGCGCCACCTTCAGCAAGGGCGTGGTGATTCCCGAGATCGTGTTCGCCGCTTTCCAGGCTACATTCGCCGGCATCACCGGTGCCCTGATCGTCGGTGCCTTCGCCGAGCGCATCAAGTTCTCTGCCGTGCTGATGTTCATGGTGCTGTGGTTCACCTTCAGCTATGCACCGATCGCGCACATGGTCTGGTTCTGGATGGGCCCGGACGCCTACACCGCCAAGGAAGTGGTCGATGCCATGAACGACAAGGCCGGTTTCATCTGGCAATCGGGCGCGCTCGACTTCGCCGGCGGTACCGTGGTGCACATCAACGCCGCTGTGGCCGGCCTGGTGGGTGCCTACATGGTGGGCAAGCGCATCGGTTACGGCCGTGAGTCGATGGCCCCGCACAGCCTGACGCTGACCATGGTGGGCGCCTCCCTGCTGTGGGTGGGCTGGTTCGGCTTCAACGCTGGCTCTGCTCTGGAAGCCAACGGTTTTGCGGCACTCGCCTTCATCAACACCTTTGGTGCCACGGCTGCGGCTGTGCTGGCCTGGTGCGTCGGTGAAGCGCTGATGCGCGGCAAGGCCTCCATGCTGGGTGCTGCCTCTGGTGCCGTTGCCGGCCTGGTGGCCATCACCCCGGCTGCCGGCAACGTCGGTATCGGCGGTGCCTTGGCCATTGGCCTGATCGCCGGTTTCGCCTGTCTGTGGGGTGTCAACGGTCTCAAGAAGCTGCTGGGTGCCGACGACTCGCTGGACGTGTTCGGTGTTCACGGCGTGGGCGGCATCATCGGTGCCCTACTGACCGGCGTGTTCAACTCGCCGGCTCTGGGCGGCCCCGGCTTCGTGGCTGACTGGGTGACGGCGACCGGCATCACCGCCGCCGACTACTCCATCGCCTCGCAAGTGTGGATCCAGGCCAAGGCCGTGCTGATCACCATCGTGTGGTCCGGTGTGGTCTCCTTCATCGCCTTCAAGCTGGTGGACCTCACCATCGGTCTGCGCGTCAGCGAAGAAGACGAGCGCCAAGGTCTGGACATCTCCTCCCACGGCGAGAGCGCTTACAACCGCTAAGTGCAACGGACGGCAGCCGGTTCGGTCGGCTGCCGTCCCATCGACAGTCTCCTCTGGTTCTTCGGCCCGCAAGAGCTTCGGCTCCGGCGGGCTTTTTTGTGGGCGGCGGGTGCACAATGCACGAAACCGGAGCAGCCACCATGACGACCACTCTCTCACTGTGCGGCAACCAGTTGCGTTGCGACATCCGGCCTGATCTGGGCGGCTGCCTGGCGGGCCTGTGGTGGGGCGATGTGCCGGTGCTGCGTTCCACACCAGCGCAGGCGCTGACCACAGTGCGCCAGGCGGGGTGTTACCCGCTGGTGCCATATTCAAACCGGGTTGGACAGGCGCAGCTCAAATGGGCCGGCACCAGCCATCCGTTGGTGCAGAACAATGCGGCGGAACCGCACGCCATCCACGGGGTCGGCTGGCAGCGGCCCTGGGAGGTGCTGGAGGCCGATGCGCAGTTCGCCCTGCTGTCTTACGAGCACAAACCCGACGCCTCCTGGCCTTTTGCCTTTGACACCTCGCAGGCCTTTCGTCTGCACGATGACGAGCTCGAGCTGACCTTGAGCATCACCAACCAATCGCCCCAGGCTGCGCCGGTGGGGCTGGGCTGGCACCCCTATTTCGTCAAGCGGCCTGGCAGCCACTTGCGTTTTGCTGCCAGCGGACGCTGGGAAATGGGGGCGGACAAGCTGCCGACGCAGCGCCTGCCGTCCACGGGGCTGGACCAGGCATGTGCCGCGCTGGACGTGGACCACTGCTTCGATGGCTGGAACGGCGAAGCCATCCTGAGCGATACCGAGTTGCGCATCCGCCTTACATCGAGCCTGAGTCGGCTGGTGGTGTTCACCCACCCGGCGCGCGACACGGTGGCGATCGAACCGGTCAGCCACGTCAACAACGCCGTCAACTTGCTGGGGCAGGCGGGCATGACGGCCGAGGCGCTGGGGCTGACCGTGCTGCTGCCCGGGGCATCGATGAGCGCGACTATGGCGATCCGGGTCGAAGCTGTTTAATGCTCCCGGCTTGAATCAGGAGGCTGGGCCGGCGTTACCATCCAAGGCTATGGATTCAGCTCTGCAACACATCACCGAACGCGTGCGCGCCGCTGCCGCCGCCGGCACCCCATTGCGCATCCGCGGTGGTGGCAGCAAGGATTTCTACGGCCAGACGCTGCAGGGCGACCTGCTCGACACTCGGCCACTGGCGGGCATCGTCAGCTACGAGCCGAGCGAGCTGGTGGTGACGGTGCGTGCCGGCACAGCGCTGGCAGAGCTCGAAGCGGTTCTGGCAGAAAAAGGCCAGTACCTGCCGTTCGAGCCACCGCATTTCGCCAGCGCTGGCGCTGTCGCTACGGTTGGCGGCATGGTGGCAGCCGGCCTCAATGGCCCGGCGCGGGCCAGCGTCGGTGCCGTGCGCGACTATGTGTTGGGCGTGCAAATGCTCAACGGCCGTGCCGAGTTGCTGACCTTCGGCGGCCAGGTCATGAAAAACGTGGCCGGCTACGACGTGTCGCGCCTGATGGCCGGCTCGCTCGGCACACTGGGCCTGCTGGTCGAAGTCTCGCTCAAAGTGCTGCCCAAGGCCGTGGCTGAGAGCACGCTGGTGTTCGAACTGGCTGAGGCGCAGGCCTTGGCCCAGCTCAACCGCTGGGGCGGGCAACCGTTGCCGATCAACGCCTCCTGCTGGCATGAGGGTGCACTCATGGTGCGCCTGCGTGGTGCCCAGGCGGCCGTCGCTGCCGCCCACAAGACCATGGGCGGCACGGTGATGGACGCGCAGGCTGCGCAACTGTGGAACGCCCTGCGCGAGCAGACCGCGCCCTTCTTCCAACTGGCGGGAGGCGAGTCGCTGGTGCGCCTGAGCGTGCCCGACACCACGCCGCCGCTCGACCTGGGCCCGACACTGATCGAATGGGGCGGTGCGCAGCGTTGGCTCAAACTGCCGCTGGCGCAGCGCCCTGACCTGGGTGCCGTGCTGGCCAACCTGGCCGGCCATGCCACCCTGTTCCGCGCGGGGGATAAAAGCGCTGGCGTCTTCACGCCGCTGGCCGCACCGCTGGATCGCATCCACCGCGAACTGAAAAAGCAGTTCGACCCGGCCGGCATCTTCAACCGCGGCCGCCTGTACCCCGATTTCTGAGCCGGACTGGCGAACCTTTCATGCAAACCAATCTCGCGCCCGAATTCAAGAACACGCCCGATGGCTTGGCCGCCGAAGCCATCCTGCGCAAGTGCGTGCACTGCGGCTTCTGCACCGCCACCTGCCCCACCTACCAGTTGCTGGGCGACGAGCTCGATGGCCCGCGCGGCCGCATCTACCTGATGAAGCAGGTGCTCGAAGGCGAAACGCCGACACGCAAGACACAGCAGCACCTGGACCGCTGCCTGACCTGCCGCAACTGCGAAAGCACCTGCCCTTCGGGTGTGGACTACGGCCACTTGGTTGACATCGGCCGCAAGATTGTCGACGCCAAAGTGCCGCGCCCAAGCGGTGAGCGTTTTGTACGCTGGGCACTGAAGGAAGGCCTGACCTCGCCACTGTTTGCGCCGGCCATGAAGATGGGCCAACTGGTGCGCGGTCTGCTGCCGGAAACACTCAAGGCCAAGGTCCCGGCTGCGCAAGATGCCGGCGCCTGGCCGTCGCGTGAGCATGCACGCAAGGTGCTCATGCTGGCCGGCTGCGTGCAGCCCGCCATGATGCCCAACATCAACAGCGCCACCGCCCGCGTGCTGGATGCAGCTGGCATCCAGACCGTGGTGGCTGCGAAGGCCGGCTGCTGTGGCGCGGTGAAGTTCCACCTGAACGACCAGGACGGCGGCAAAGCCGAGATGCGCGCCAACATCGACGCCTGGTGGCCGCACATCGAGAGCGGCGTGGAAGCTATCGTCATGAACGCCTCGGGCTGTGGCGTCACGGTCAAGGACTATGGCCACATCCTGCACGACGACCCGGCCTACGCTGCGAAAGCAAAACGCATCAGTGAATTGACCAAAGACCTGAGCGAACTGCTGCCCCAGCTGGTGGACACGCTGCGCGGCAAGGTCTCGGCCAAGGCCGGCCAGATGACCTTCCATCCGCCTTGCACGCTGCAGCACGGCCAGCAGCTGCGCGGTGGCGTGGAGCAGCACATGGGCGAACTCGGTTTCAAGATCAACACCTGCCGCGTCGAGCCACACCTGTGCTGCGGCTCCGCCGGCACCTACTCGGTGCTGAACCCGAAGCTCGCTTACGAACTGCGCGACCGCAAGCTGAACAACCTGGCCGAGATGAAGCCGGACGTGATCGTCTCCGCCAACATCGGCTGCATCACCCACCTGCAAAGCGGTACCGGAACGCCGGTGAAGCATTGGGTGGAGATGCTGGATGAGGCGTTGGCGGGTTGAGGCCGTATTCGCAGTAAATAGAGCGCCGGGCTAGCCCGGCGTTTTTCGTTGAAGTGTTGCCGCGGAAGGCATTGTGCCTAGAGTGGTGTGAGATGTTTGCTATCAGTCAGAACCTGTTGCTCGGGAATTTCCATAAAGTAGGCATGCATCACCCCTTGGAGGGATAGACGACTCGTAGCATCACGGCTACCATATTTGCAAGCTCGTTGCTATTTTTTGAGGAGCAAACTATTCAATTGGGATAGGACTTGATGCCGGTTTTAATTCCTAGACTTTTCATGTTATTCCGCAGCGCTGCGCGATCTACATTACGTTAGGCGGCTATGGGGCTACTACTCATCTTCTTCGGGGCAGTCTTGTCCTGCTTTGTTGTCCACTCGGTCATCGTTGTCACCTTGGTTGAGAATGACCGGTCCGGGTCGTCCTTCGCGTGGCGATACGCTGCGTGGGGTCTGGGGTGTCCTTTTGGCTTCGCCGCTGGATTGCTGCTTCTCTTTGAACTATTGCATGCGGGTCCCGGGTGGATACTCGGTGTCATTGTCACGATAGTCTTCACCATTGGCTCCCTCGCCTGCATCTTGTCTTGGTTCGTCGTCGCGCTGCTTCACTGTTTGGGTTGGTCGGCGAAGAAGAAGGTCGCGACCACCCCAGTTCGGGAAGCCGCCTAACATGGCAATCGACGCGGGCGTCCTATCGGCCGGCTTTCGCTGGCCTACTGTCCGCCGGACATTTCTACGTTGATCGTTTGCTCTCACAAGCAACGACCTTCCGCTTCGGTTGCCAGCAGTCTGCGGCAGACGGCGTCAGTTATGGATTGACTTGGTCTGACCGCGTTCTTGCCGGCCAAGCCGCCCACAGCGCCGCCAGCAGAATCAACGCCCCACCCAGCAGCGTGCGGCCCTGCAGCTCCGCCGCCCCCATCAACACCGACGACACGCTGGCAAACACCACTTCGGTCAGCATCACCAGGGAGGTCGTCGCCGCTGGCAGGCGTGCGGCGCCGAATTGCAGGCCGAGGTTGGCCGCAATGAATGCCAGGCTGGTGGCCAGCACGAGCCACAGCCAGCCATTGGCCAGCGCCGGTAGCGGTGTCACCAGGCCCGAGGGCTGACCGCCCAGCGCGGTGAGCAGCGCCAGCAAGGCGCCGCCGGCAAACATGGCGACCATGCGGGCCTCGTCCGGCGTGTCGCGCAACTTGCGCAACAGCACATTGGTCAGCGCAAAGCTGAAGCCGCCCATCAGCGCCAACCAGTCGGGCAGGCTGTGGGGCACGGGCCAGGGCGATTCCGGCGTCTTGAGCACGATGACCACGCCGGCCAGCGCCAGCAGCAGGCGCAGCAGGGCGCTGGTGTGTGGCCGCTCACCCAGCAGGGCCCAGGCCAGCAGCACCGACCAAGCGGGCATCAAGTAGAACAGCAGCACCACGCGCACCACGTCGCCCACTGTCACGGCCCAGTTGAAGCCGACGTTGGTCAGGCCGGAGGCCAGTATCAGCAGCCAGAGCAAAGGGTGCCGCAGCAGCGCACGCCAGCTGCTTGGGCGCCACACCAGCAGCGCCAGCAAGGCCAGCGCGTAGATGATGAAGGTGGACCACAGCGGGTGCAGGCCCTCGGCCTCCAGCAGACGAAACGGGTACCAGGACACACCCCAGACGAAGGCGTTGAGCACCAGGCCCCAGGCGGCGAATGCGGAACTCATGGTGAGATGACGCGGCCGCTGTGCGCGACCGCGGGGTCGGGTGTTGCCACCATCAGCTGTGCAGATGGTCGTTGCGGGCGATGGCGATGAGGTGTTCCAGCTCCTCGGCATGCTCGCGGCAATTGCGTGCATGCCAGCGCTTGATCAGCCACATGAAGCCGGCCACCACAATGCCGAAGGCGGTGATGGCGCCGAAGGCCGACAGGCCCATGCCGGTGGATAGGCTGTAGAAAGCGCCCAGGCCCAGGATGCAGGCCTGTTCGTTGAAGTTCTGCACCGCGATGGAGCGGCCGGCGCCCATCAGGTTGTGGCCGCGGTGCTGCAGCAGCGCGTTCATCGGCACCACCAGGAAGCCGCCCAGGCCGCCCAGCAGCACCAGGAAAGGCGCGGCCAGCCAGACGTTGTTGATGAAGTTGAGCAGGATCACCAGCAGGCCCATGGCAATGCCCAGCGGCATGACGCGCGTGGCGTGCTCCAGCTTCATGCGCATGGAGGCCACCACGGCACCGACGGCGGTGCCGATGGCGACCACACCGACCAGCGAAGAGGCCTGCGTCACGCTGTAGCCCAGGGCGGCGGCGGCCCAGGCCAGCACGATGTAGCGCAGGTTGCCGCTCACGCCCCAGAACAGGGTGGTGGTGGACAGCGAGATCTGGCCCAGCTTGTCGCGCCACAGGCGGGCGTTGCAGGTCCAGAAGTCGGGAATCAGGGACACCGGGTTGCTGGGCATGGGACGCATTTCCACGCCGGTGTGGGGGATGCGGGTGTTGAACCAGGCCGCCAGCAGGTAGACCACGATCAGCACGGCAATGGCCGCTTCCGGCGCCGTGTCGATGCTGGTGTTGACGAAGGGCAGGTCGATCGACAGCAGGGCAGCGGAGACCGAGTGGCCGACCAGTTGCCCTCCCAGCAACACGCCCAGAATGATGGAGGCAATCGTCAGCCCTTCAATCCAGCCATTGGCCTTGACCAGTTGCGAAGCCGGCAGCAGTTCGGTCAGGATGCCGTACTTGGCCGGCGAGTAGGCGGCAGCGCCCAGGCCGACGATGGCGTAGGCCATGAGCGGGTGGGTGCCGAACAGCATCAGCAGGCAGCCCACGACCTTGATCGTGTTGCTGATCAGCATGACCTTGCCTTTGGGCAGTGCATCGGCAAAGGCGCCCACGAAGGGCGCCAGCACCACATAAAACAGCGCGAACATCGGCACCAGCGCAGCCTGCTGCCATTCGGGCGCAGCAGAACTGCGCAGCAACTGCACGGCCCCAACGAACAGGGCGTTGTCGGCCAGCGAGCTGAAGAACTGCGCCGACATGATGGTGTAGAAACCGCGTTTCATGGTCTACGGGTGGGCCCCAGTGTGACTGATGGCAGGTGTTTTGTGATGGATATCCAAGCGACAGCGGGTTATAGCACGCTCGGCAATGTCAAAATCGGCGTACTCATTTGCTTACGCCCCCATAATGTCGCGCCCCATCCAAGCCACCATCCATACCGCCGCCCTGCGCCACAACCTGCAGCGCTCGCGTCAGGCCGCTGCCGATGCCAGGGTGTGGGCCGTGGTCAAGGCGAATGCCTATGGCCATGGCATTGAGCGCGTGTTCGAAGGGCTGCGCGGCGCAGACGGTTTTGCCCTGCTTGACCTGAGCGAGGCCGAGCGCGTGCGGGCCTTGGGCTGGCGCGGCCCCATCCTGCTGCTGGAGGGCGTGTTCGAGCAGCGCGACCTGGAACTCTGTTCCCGCCTGGACCTCTGGCATGTGGTGCACTGCCAGGAGCAGATCGACATGCTGGCGGTGCACAAGACCCATGTGCCGCACCGTGTTTTTCTCAAGATGAACAGCGGCATGAACCGGCTCGGTTTCCGCCCGGAGCACTACCGTGCGGCCTGGACGCGCCTCAACGCCTTGCCGCAGGTGGACGAGATTTCGCTCATCACCCACTTCAGCAACGCCGACGACGCGCATGGCATCACCCGGCAGGTGGCTGCCTTCAATGCCGCCACCGAAGACCTGCCCGGCGAACGTTCCCTGAGCAACAGCGCCGCCATCCTGCGCCACATGGGTGCGCATCCCTGCCCCGGCCTGGTGTCGGACTGGGTCCGTCCCGGTGTGGTGCAGTACGGATCGGCCCCTGATTTCCCTGAGCACAGTGCCGTCGACTGGGGCCTGCAGCCCGCCATGAGCTTGCGTTCGCGCATCGTGGGGGTGCAGTCGCTGCAGGCGGGCGACACGGTCGGCTATGGTTCCATCTTCACCGCGCCGCAGCCGATGCGCATCGGCGTGGTGGCGTGCGGTTATGCCGACGGCTACATGCGCAGCAGCCACGGCACGGTGGCGCAAGGCACGCCGGTGCTGGTGGACGGCGTGCGCACGCGCACGGTGGGCCGCGTCAGCATGGACCTGATCACGGTGGACCTCACGCCGGTGCCGCAAGCCGGCTTCGGTAGCGAGGTCACGCTCTGGGGCCGGGCTTCAAACGGCGCCGTGCTCCCGATCGACGAGGTGGCACAGGCCGGCGGCACGGTGGGCTATGAGTTGATGTGCGCGTTGGCCACGCGGGTGCCGGTGGTGGTCGAGTAAGCGCCGGCGTTCAAGCCAGCTTGATGACCACTGCCCCCACGCACACCAGCAGTACCGCTCCCAGTTGCCACCGCCCCAGGCGCTCCTTGAGAAACAGCACCCCGATCAGTGCCGCAAAGACGATCGAGGTTTCGCGCAAGGCGGCCACCGCGGAGATCGGGGCCTGGGTCATGGCCCACAGCGCCAGGCTGTAGGCGCCCAGGGTGCCGGCGCCGCCCAGCAGGCCGTTGCGCCAGGCGTTGGATGTTGGTTGCAGCAGTTGGCGCCCGCGCAGCACCAGAGCCAGGCCCAACATCAGCCCGGCCGTGAGCAAGAAAACCCAGGCGGTGTAGCTGAAGGCATGGCCGGACAGGCGGGCGCCCAAGCCGTCGACCAGGGTGTAGAGCGCGATGACGCCGGCATTGCCCAGGGCGCTGGCCAGCGCCCGCAGGCCGCCGCCGCCGGGGCGCCAGGCGCTACCGGCCAGCGAGAGCACACCACCGCAGATGAGTGCGATGCCGAGCCAGCCGCCGGGTGTGGGAGCCTCGCCCAGCAACCATGCCGCAGCGAGCGCCGAGAGTACTGGTGCGCTACCGCGCATCAGCGGGTAGGCAAAGCTCAGGTCGGCGCCGCGGTAGGCGTATGCCACCAGCGTGAAATAAAGCACGTGGATCAGACCCGAGGCCACCACGTAGGGCCAGCTGGCAGTCGCTGGCAGCGGCAAGCCGGGCAGCAGCACGACGGCGAACGCGCCGGCTCCGCAGACGATGTGCAGCGTGCTGAGAAACTTGTCGGCAGACGACCGCACCAGCGCGTTCCAGCTCGCGTGCAGCAGGGCCGAGAACAGCACGACGAGCATGACTTCGAAGGTCATTTCAGTTGTTCCGCCTCGCCTCGCAACGCATGAAGATGCCCGATCGGGGGGTGTTCATTTTTTCCGCAGGCCCAGTGCCATGACAGCGCCCACCACGATCAGCGCGCCGGCCACTTGCACCGGGGCGATGACCTGGTCCAGCAAGGCCCAGGCCAGGAGCAGCGCGGCCACCGGCTCCACGTTCATGATCGGTGAGCTGCCCACCACACCGAGCTTGGGTAAGAGCGTGAACATGATGGTGAAGGCGGTGCCGTAGAAGAAGGTCAGCAGAGCCAGGCCCCACCAGCCGGCCGCGGCCTGCGGCAGATGAAAACCACCCTGCACACCAACGCCTACCATAGCCAGCAGGCCGACCAGGCCCATGGTGATGGCGGTGCGCACGCGGCCGTCCACTGCCGCCACTTCATGTTGCGTCAAGACCAGTGCCGCACCAAAAACAGCCGCCGCCGTGAGGGCAAAGGCCACGCCGGCACCGATGTGGCTCCATTGACCTGCCGCACCGAGACCGGACGCAGCGCCCAGCACATCGAGCGCCAGCGCCAGCCCGAACAGCAGCACCGGCATGGCGATCAGCACCGCCCGTTCCGGGCGCCTGCGGTAGAGCAGCCAGGCAAAGCCGGCGGTCCACAGCGGGTAGGTGTTGAAGGCCAGCAGGGCCAGCGCCACCGGCAGGCGGGCCACTGCGGCGTACAGGCTCAGGCTCTGGATGGCGACCAGCGTGCTGATGAGCAGCAGGTAACGACGCTGACGGGCATCGAGCACACGCGGCACGCCCTGCAGCAGCACCAGTGCGGCCACCACCCCGGCCGTGACCAGGCTGCGCACCGCGACAGCGGTGGCGACGTCGAGCCCGTGGTTGAACGCCAGGCGCGCTGCCACATGGTTGGCGCCGAACATGCAGGCCAGCAGCAACAGCGTGAGGAAGGCGGCGCGGCTGAGCACCAATTTTGTGGGTGTCACAAGATATCGAGCGGCGCCGGGCCGTCCCAAGGCGTGGGGGCCATCAATACAGATCCCGCACCCGGGCATGCAGGCGTGACAGCCCAAGCAGGGCATCGGTGAAAGGGGTGGAAACGCCTGTGAGGGTGCCGAGCTCCTTGACCACCGTTACCAGGGCATCGAGCTCTACCGCGCGGTTGGCTTCCACGTCCTGCAGCATCGAGGTCTTGAAGGCGCCGAGCTTGAGCGTCACGGCGTGGCGGTCTTCGGGTTGCTGCGCAATCGGGATGCCGATGCGCGCGCCAATCTCCTTGGCCTCCAGCATCACGCTGGAGATGAAGCCGCGCACCAGCTCGTCACCGAGGATCAGGTCGGTGGTGGCGCCGGTGAGGGCGCTCACCGGGTTGACCGTCATGTTGCCCCACAGCTTGTACCAGATGTCCTTCTGAATCTGCTCCGCCACCTCAATCTCGAAGCTGGCCTGGGTCAGCAGGGCGGCGAGCTGCTGCACGCGCTCGGTTTTCTGGCCCGAGGGCTCGCCGATGATGAGTTTGTTGCCGAAGTGGTGCTGCACCCAGCCCGGCAGCCGCAGCGAGCAGCTCGCATGCACCACGCAGCCGATCACGCTGGCCGCAGGAATGGCGGCGGCGATCTCGCCACTGGCATCCACCGCCTGCAGCTGCGTGCCGGCGAACGTGCCGCCGAAACCCTGGAAGAACCACCACGGTACGCCGTTCATGGCGGTCAGCACCACGGTGTCAGGGCCGATCAGCGGGGCGATGCGGCGCGCCACCTCCGGCAGGGCCGGTGCCTTGACGGCAATCACCACCAAGTCCTGCACGCCCAGCTCAGCCGGCTCGCTGCTGGCGCGCACGGTGACGGTGGTTTCCACCTGTCCGTGCTGGCAGCGCAGGCCGTGGCGTTTGAGGGCATCCAGGGTGGCGCCGCGCGCCACCACACTCACCTGACAGCCAACGCCGGCCAGCCGCACGCCGATCCAGCCGCCGATGGCACCAGCGCCAAAAATGCAAACCTTGTTGAATTTTTTCTGAGGCATTTTGGCCTGTAGCTCCCGTCAATACTGCGCTAGTCGCTCTAGTTTTGATAGCTGGTGTCGAGTCGGTCGACCTGCCTAACCAGCGAGTCGAACACGTCCTGCCCGGCGCCGTGGTTCGGGTTGAACTGTAGCGCGTCGCGCGTGCACTTGATGGCAATCGCTTCCGGCACGGGAATGGCCGCTCCCATGCTCAAGGTGGCCATCTGGATTTCGCAGGCGCGCTGCAGCGTCCACAGGATGGCGAAAGTTTGTGGCAGGGTGCCGCCCCAGGCCAGCAGGCCGTGGTTGCGCAGGATCACCGCCGGTTTGTCGCCGATGCTCTTCAGCAGGCGCGGCGTTTCCTCTGCATGGATGGTGATGCCTTCGAAGGTGTGGTACGCCACCATGTCGTGCAGCTGGGCGCTGTAGAAATTGGTCTGCTGCAGGCCGCCCTGCAGGCAGGCCACCGCCACGCCGGCGGTGGTGTGGGTGTGCATGACGCAGTGCGCGCCGTCGACCGCCGCATGGATGGCAGCATGCACCGTGAAGCCGGCCGGGTTCACCGGATGGGGTGAGCCGTCGAGCACCTTGCCCTGCAGGTCGATCTTCACCAGGTTGCTGGCGGTGACCTCGCTGTAGTGCAGGCCGAAGGGGTTGATCAGGAAATGTTTGTCGTCGCCACTCACGCTGGCCGGCAGGCGCAGCGTGATGTGGTTGTAGATCATCTCGGTCCAGCCCAGCATCGCGAAGATGCGGTAGCAGGCGGCCAGTTGCAGGCGCGCCTGCCATTCATCCGGGTGCATGTGCGCCGGGGTGGCGGGTTTCAGCATGGCATTCATGACAGGCGCTCCTGGTGCGGGTGATCAGGCGTCGGCGGTGAAGCCGATCGTCTTGACGATCGGGGCCCACTTGGCGGTGTCTTTCTTCAGCAGCGCAGCCAGTTCTGACGGCGAGCTCGACATGGCTTCCAGGCCGAAGGTGCCCAGGCCGTCGGCCACGTCCTTCGATGCCAGAGCCGTCTTGAGGGCCGCGTTCAGGCGTGCCACCAGATCCGGCGCGGCCTTGCCGGGCAGGAAGAAGGCGAACCACTCGCTGTGCTCCATGTCCTTCAAGCCCTGCTCGGTATAGGTCGGCACGTCGGGGGCGAAGCGGTTGCGCTTGGGCCCCGAGGTGGCCAGGATGCGCACCTTGCCGGTGGGCAGGTGCTGCGTGATGTCGCCGATGGGGCCGGACACAGCGGCAATGTTGCCACCCAGCAGGTCCAACATCGCCGGTTGCGTGCCGCGGTAGCCCACGTGCTTGAGGTCGACGCCGGCGTGGCGGCCCAGCAGCGCGCCGACGAAGTGGGGCGTGGAGCCGGCGGCCGGCGAGCCGAAGCTGGCCTGGCTGGGGTTGGCCTTGATCCAGGCGATGAAGTCGTTGATGTTTTTCACGTTGGCCGGCACCATGGGGCCGACGGCGAAGCCGAAGTCGAACACGCAGGCGAGCGAGACGGGCGTCACATCGTTCACCGGGTCGTAGGGCAGCTTCTTGTAGATGTGCGGGTAGATGGTGAACATCGAGGTCGGCGATTGCAGCATCGTGCTGCCATCGGCCGGCTGACCCTTGACGTACTGGATGGCGATCTGGCCGCCGGCGCCGGTCTTGTTCTCGACCGTGGCGGTCTTGGCGAAGGTGCCGCCGAGTTTGGTGGCGACGCGGCGGCAGGTGGTGTCGGAGGTGCCGCCGGCCGCGAAGCCGGTGATGATCTTCAGGTTTTCAATCTGCGCTTGCGCCATGGCCTGTTGGCCGACGCTGGCCAGCAGGGCCGAAACGCCAGCGGACTGGATGACTTGACGACGTGAAATGCTCATGGGGTCTCCTTTGAATAATTGAACGAGCGGACTCAGGATGCATCGCGCAACCAGACCACGGCCCCGGAATGGGTGACCGCGCCCTGGTGGCTCGGGCGGACTGTCAAAGCATATTTTTCCAGCAGGCCGCCGCGCGCGCTACCCGTGTTTACCTGCACAGCCGCCAGGCGCTGCGCCAGCTCGGCCGGGCTGAGTTCGACGCTGATGCTGCGCGCTTGCGGCCGGGCATCAATGGTGACCATGTCGCCGTCGCGCAGCGCGGCAATGGGCCCCTTGTCGGCGGCCTCCGGGCCAGCGTAGCCGATGCACAGGCCGCGCGTGGCGCCGGAGAAGCGGCCGTCGGTCAAGAGCGCCACCTTGTCGCCCATGCCCTGGCCGTAGAGCAGGGCGGTGATGCCCAGCATCTCGCGCATGCCGGGGCTGCCTTTCGGGCCTTCGTTGCGGATCACGATCACGTCACCCGACTGGTAGCGCATGGCCTGCACCGCGGCTTGCGCTTCTTCTTCAGATTCGAACACGCGCGCCGGGCCGCGGTGCACCAGGGCCTTGAGGCCGGCGGTTTTCAGCAGCGCACCGTCCGGGCACAGATTGCCCTTGAGCACGGCGAGGCCCCCGTCCTTCGAGATGGCGTTTTCAAAGCGGCGTACCACCTCGCCGTCCGGGGCGTTGGCGCCTGCTAATTCCTCGGCCAGGGTGCGGCCGGTCCAGGTGAGGGCATCGCCGTGCAGGTGGCCGCTGTTGAGCAGCTCGTGCAGCACCACGGCTGCACCGCCCACGTAGTACATGTCGCGTGCCAGGTACTTGCCGCCCGGGCGCAGGTCGGCAATCAAGGGGGTGCGGGCAAAGATTTCGGCCACATCGTCCAGATGGAACTTGATGCCGGCCTCGTGCGCAATGGCCGGGATGTGCAACGCGGCGTTGGTGGAGCCGCCGGTGGCCGAGACCACGGCGCAGGCGTTTTCCAGGGCTTTGCGCGTCACGATGTCGCGCGGCAGCGGGGCATCGCCCATCACGGCCTTCATCAGTTGTTTGCCGGTGCGGCGCAGCAGCGGCGCACGTTCGCTGAAGACGGCCGGCACCATGCTGGAGCCGATCGGTGCCAGTCCCAGCGCTTCCGACACCATGCCCATGGTGTTGGCGGTGAACTGGCCGGCACAGGCGCCGGCGGTCGGCAGGCAGGCGCGGCTGATGGCGTCCAGCTCGTCGTGGGTGGCTTCACCGGCCAGCACCTTGCCGATGGTCTCGTAG
The DNA here is from genome assembly GCA_002633085.1 of Curvibacter sp. PD_MW3. GTDB lineage: Bacteria > Pseudomonadota > Gammaproteobacteria > Burkholderiales > Burkholderiaceae_C > Hylemonella. The sequence goes on along the minus strand of NSIV01000003.1, from coordinate 5,404 downwards.
GTGTCGACTACGTTGAGGTCGCGTCCGTTCACGCCCGGTGCCTGGCCCGGCAGCGCCGAGCCGCCGTGCACAAACACGCTGGGCACATTGCAGCGCACCATGCCCATCATCAGGCCGGGCAGGTTCTTGTCGCAGGCGCCGATGCCGAAGATGCCGTCCCACTGGTGGCCGCGCACCGAGGCCTCCACGCTGTCGGCAATCAGCTCACGCGAAATGAGCGAGAAGCGCATGCCGGAATGCGCCATGGTCAGGCCGTCGGAGATCGAGACCACCGGGCACTCGTGCGGTGTACCGCCGGCGGCGTAAATGCCGGTCTTGGCGTGCTGGGCCTGGTCGCGCAGATTGAGGTTGCACGGGCTCATCTCGCCACCGGTGTGGAAGACGCCGATGTGCGGGCGCGCAATGTCGTCCTCGTCCTGGCCCAGTGCATGCAAAAAGCTGCGTGTGGTGGCGCGGATGGTGCCTTCGACCAGCGTGGCGGAGCGGAATTTGCGGGGTGTTTTGTCGTTGCTCATGGTGTGGGTATCGCTTCAGCCGGCATTGAGGTGCAGGCCGTTGTCCATCTGGATGACTTCGCCCGTCATGCCGGGCGCACGTTCGGTCAGGAAGCAGGCCAGCGCGGCGACCTCTTCCGGTTGCGACACGCGCTGCAGCACCGAGGCGGCCGTCTGCGTCTGCACCACCTCGGCGTGGCGCACGGCGTCCAGCACGCGGCTGGGCAGGCCGCCTTCGACAAAGCCGGGGGCAATGGCGTTGACGCGGATCTGGGGTGCCAGCGCACGCGCCAGCGACAAGGTGAGCGTGTTGACGGCACCCTTGGAGGCGGCGTAGGCCATGGACGAGCCGCGCCCGATGGTGCCGCCGATGGACGAGATGTTGACCACACTGCCGTGGCCCGACGCCTTGAGTGCTGGGACGCAGGCACGCGTCATGCGGTACAGCCCGACGGTGTTGACGTCATAGGTGCGGTGGAACTCCTGCGGATCGAGTGCATCGAGGTCGGTGTGTGCAATGAAGCGCGTGGTGCCGGCGCAGTTGATCAGCGCATCGATGCGGCCGAAACGCTGCAGCGCCGCCTGGCTGAAGGCCAGGCAGCTTGCCTCGCTGGTGACGTCAAGCCGCTGCACCAGGGTGCTGGCCCCCAGGGCTTCGCAGTTGGCCGCCACGTCCAGCACGTGCACATGGGTGGCGTCGTCCAGGTAACTCAAGCCCAACTGCCAGCCGTGCGCCGCAAACTCGCGCGCGCAGGCCGCGCCGATGCCGGTGGCCGCACCGGTGATGAGGCAGACGCGTTTGGTTTCCATCGGGCTCAGTAGGTTTTGTCGCCGGCGGCAAGCGGTTGGAGGTTGGTCTTGAAGACTGAGGCCAGCGCGCTGGTCTGGCGCACCAGGATCTGCGTGTCCAGGCCGACGGCAACGAAGGTGGCGCCCAGCGCCAGGTAGTGGCGCGCCAGGGTTTCATCACTGACCAGGATGCCGGCGGCCTTGCCGCTCTTGACGATGCGGCGGATCGCGTCGTCGATGGCCTGTTGCACTTCCGGGTGCTGGGCATTGCCCACGTGGCCGAGCGAGGCCGACAGATCGGCCGGGCCGATGAAGACCCCATCCACGCCCGGTGTGGCGGCGATCGCCTCCAGGTTGTCCAGCCCGGCTTTGGTTTCCACCTGCACCAGCAGGCAGGCCTGCGCGTTGGCCTCTTTGGCGTAGTTCGGGTAACGGCCCCAGCGCGAGGCGCGCGCCCCCGCCATGCCGCGGATGCCGCCCTGGCCGTCGTCCTGCGGGTAGCGCATGGCGCGCACCAGCGCGGCGGCCTGCTCGGCCGTGTCCACCATCGGCACCAGCAGGGTCTGGAAACCCAGGTCAAGGAACTGCTTGATCAGTGCGGTGCCGGCCTCGCCATGGCCCAGCGGCACACGGCCGATGGCGTGTGTGCCGGGGTAAGCCGCCACGGCTTGCAGTTGCGCCAGCAGCGTGGTGAGCGTGTTGGGTGAATGCTCGCCATCGAGCAGCAGCCAGTCGAAGCCGGCGCCGGCGCAGATCTCAGTGCTGATCGGGTTGGCCAGGTTGACCCACAGGCCGATCTGGGCCTGTTTGCTGGCGATGGCTTGTTTGAAAAGATTGGTCGGTGTTTTCATGAGGTGTCAGATAAAACGAAATTTGAGTTGGCCAAGCGGACCATAGTCTGCCTCGAACAAATCGCCGGCCTGGCCGGGCACCGGGCGCGTGAAGGAGCCGGCCAGCACGATCTGCCCGGCTTCCAGATGTTCGCCCCAGGGCGCCAGCTTGTTGGCCAGCCAGGCGATGCCGATGGCCGGGTGGCCCTGCACGCCGGCGGCCAGGCCGGTTTCTTCCACCACGCCGTTCTGGCGCAGGATGGCGCCGACCCAGGGCAGGTCCACCTCGGTGGGCCGGGCGCGTGCCGCACCGACCACGATGCCGGCATTGGCGGCGTTGTCGCTGATGGTGTCGAACACCTTGCGCATCACCTTGCTGTGGCGGTCGAACTGTTCGATGCGCGCGTCGATGATCTCGATCGCCGGTGTCACGTAGTCGGTGGCGGCCAGCACCTGCTCCAGCGTGACGTTCGGCCCTTGGAGCGGCGCCTTCAGCACGAAAGCCAACTCGACTTCCACCCGCGGTGCGATGAAGCGCGCCACCGGAATGTCCAGTACCTGGCCTGGCGTGCAGGTGAACAGCATGGAATCCAGCAGGGTGCCGTAGTCAGGCTCGTCGATCTGGCTTGACTGCTGCATGGCGCGCGAGGTCAGGCCGATCTTGTGGCCGATGACCCGGCGCCCCTGCGCCAGTTGCAACGCCACCCAGGCGCGGCTGACGCGGTAGCCGTCCTCGACCGTCATGCCGGGGAAGCGTTTGGAGAAATGTTCCAGCTGCGTGCGCGTGTCCTGCGCCTGCTGCAGCTCGGCCGCCAGTTGTTGGGTGAGTTCCGGGGTGAACATGCGGTGTGCGCTCAATGAGGAAACAGCGGGTGGATGTTGCTGTGTTTGGCGTTGTAGACCTCGGCGCCTTCGTCGATCTGCAGCGTGATGCCGAGGTGGCGTTTCGAAAATATTGGGTCGAAATGGGCTTTGGTCCTCGCCAATAAAGCGTCACCCGCTCTTGTTTTGATAGCGTCCGAACGGCCGTAGCCCATGCGCAGGTTCAGGTAGACGAAGGCATAGTCGTGTCGGCTGTCGGCTACCGCGTAGTGCGGCGCCGGGTAGGCCAGCACGCGCGTGCCGCCGGTGGGGAAGACCGGTTCGCCGGTTTCATCGCGTTGCTGCACCATGGTGTCGGCCAGGTCGCGGCACAGTGCGGTCATGTCGGTTTCGCGGTCCAGGTTGGCGGTGTAGAGGATGACAAGGTGCGGCATCGTGGTGTCCTTAGAGGCGCGGGAAGGCGCGGTAGCCGTCAGCGTTGCTGGCTTGTGCGGCCGGAATGGCCCGGCCGTTTTGTGGCGTGACCGGGAACACGGCATTGAGCTGGCCGGTGCCGGAAGCGCCGAAGTAGGGTGTGACGATCTCGGCGCGGCCGTCGTAGTCGGACCAGCCCAGGGCACCCAGCAGCATGGCGGTGTCGTGCATGAAGCCCTCGCCATGGCCCTTGCTGGCGTACTCGGGCAGCATGTCGCAAAAGGTTTTCCAGTCGCCGGCCTGCCACAGGCGCAGCACGTCGCGGTCCATGTTTTCGAGCAGCGGACTCCAGATCTTGAACGCATACTCCGGCGCCAGACCGTTCTGCGCGAAACGATGCGAGAGCGAGCCACTGGCAAAAAACGCCACCGTGCCGTCGTAGTGCTCCTCCACCGCGCGGCGCATGGCCCAGCCCAGGCGCGCGCTGTCGGCCAGGTAATGCACCTGACACAGCGCTGAGACGGAGATGACCTTGAAGTGCTGGTCGGCGTTCATGTAGCGCATCGGCACCAGCGTGCCGTACTCGGGCGCCAGCGTGGTGGCCGGGTGGGCCAGGGTTTCGACGCCGTGTTCGTTGCACACGCGCGCCAGCAACTGGCCGAGTGCCGGGTTGCCGGGAAACTCGTAGGCGAGGTTGCTGATGAAGTGCGGCAGCTCGTTGCTGGTGTACAGGCCCTTGAAGTGCGGCGCGCAATTGACGTGGTAGTTGGCATTGACCAGCCAGTGCGTGTCGAACACCACGATGGTGTCCACGCCCAGTTCGCGGCAGCGGCGGCCGATTTCCTTGTGGCCGTCGATGGCGTCCTGCCGTGTGCCTTGGCGCGGGCCGGGCAGCTCGCTCAGGTACATCGAGGGCACGTGGGTGATCTTGGCGGCGAGTGCGAGTTGGCCCATGGCGTGGTCTCCGTGTGGGGTCAGCCTTCGAGCGTGATGCGGGCCTGGCGGATCACCTGGGCATAGCGGGCGATCTCGTTCTGGATGAAGGCGGCGAACTGCTCCGGCGAGCCGGGCTGGGCGGCGATGCCGCCCTTGGCGAAGGCTTCCTTCACGCTGGCAGCGTCCATGGCACGCAGCACGTCGGCGTTGAGGCGCTGGACCACGGCGTTCGGCGTGCCAGCCGGGGCCAGCAGGCCGTTCCAGGAATTCGATTGCACCGGCACGCCCTGTTCGGCCAGCGTGGGCAATTGCGGGGCGTAGACGGAGCGCTGGGCCGTGGCCATGCCCAGCGCGACCAGCTTGCCGCTTTGCACGTGGCCGCGGAACTCGGGCCAATTGCCAAACATCAGCGTCACCTGGCCACCCAGCAGGTCGTTGAGCGCCGGGGCCTGGCCCTTGTAGGGCACATGCACCAGGTCCAGACCCATCTGGGCCTTGAGCATCTCGCCGGCCAGGTGGGCCGAGGTGCCGTTGCCAAACGATGCATAGCTCAGTGTGCCGGGCCGTTCGCGCGAGACGCGGGCCAGATCGGCCAACGTGCGGATGCCGCTGCCCGGGTGGGTGCACAGCACGTGTTCCGACAGCCCCATGAGGGCGACCGGGCGCAGGTCCTTTAGGCTGTCGTAGGGCAGGTTCTTCACCAGCGTGTGGTTGACGCAGAAGCTGTTGGCCACGCAGACCAGGGTGTGGCCATCGGGCGTGGCTTTGGCCGCGGCGTCAACGCCGATCACCGTGCCGGCGCCGGGCTTGTTGTCCACCACCACCGCCTGGCCCAGTGTCTTGCCCAGCTCCGTGGCCACCAGCCGGCTCACGTGGTCCGTGGTGCCGCCGGGCGGGAAGGGCACGATCAGGCGCAGGGGGCGTGCGGGCCATGCCTGCGCATGGGCGGCGAAGGGCAGGGCCGCGAGTGCGGCCGCCTGGGCGAGCAGATGACGACGCTGCATGGTCAGACGCCCCAATGTGGAATGTGATGGGAACCCATCGAGACGGCGACGTTCTTGGGTTCCAGGAACACCTCGTAGCTCCAGGTGCCGCCCTCGCGTCCGGTGCCGCTGGCCT
>NSIV01000014.1 GCA_002633085.1 Curvibacter sp. PD_MW3 | reverse complement strand
ATGGTGCCGACGTTGACGTGCGGCTTGGTACGTTCAAATTTCTCTTTTGCCATTTTTCAAATCTCCAGAAGGATGCGAAAAGCAACTACTAATCACCAAGACACGACGGCGCAAGCCGCGCACCAGAAACTGGTGCCCTTTGCGGGAATCGGACCCGCGACCTCTCCCTTACCAAGGGAGTGCTCTACCACTGAGCCAAAAGGGCAAATTCTTTCACCACAACAACAAACCAACTGTGGAGCGGGGTAGGAGAATCGAACTCCTCGCTTTAGCTTGGAAGGCTAAGGTATTACCACTATACGAACCCCGCGCAAACCTGCCTAACAAGCATTCACGGCAGCCAGCTCGCCTCCAAAGGCACGCTTCACAATCAACTTATCACTGGTGGAGAGGGCTGGATTCGAACCAGCGTACTCGTAAGAGGGCAGATTTACAGTCTGCTGCCATTAACCACTCGGCCACCTCTCCAATAGGTGAGCCTTTGATTATGCCACGAAAAATCTGCTTTGCGAAACACCTGAGCAAACCAGCTCACCAAGCGATGGGTTTGCAGCCGTGTTGTTGCAAAAATGCATTGGCTTGCCCGAAATGACCACACCCAAGAAAAGGCAGGGGCGGGCGTAGCGCCGACAAGGGCGAAGGGTGGTTGGCAGACAGGATCAGATGTTGCGGCGGCGCAGCCCCCTCCACCGTCGCCTCCAACCGTCGCACCGTCTCACCCATGCGTTGAGCATGTGCGCCCCAGAGCATGAATACCACCGGACTACCATTTCCAACTACAGCCTTGATGATTTCATCAGTGAGCACTTCCCAACCATGGTTGGCATGGCTGGCGGGCTGGCCATCTTCCACGGTCAGGCAGGTGTTGAGCAACAACACGCCCTGCTGCGCCCAACACACCAGCGAACCATTGACCGGCAACGGCAGCGCTGTTGACTCGCGACTCGCATGTTCGCGCGCCAGTTCTTTGAAGATGTTGCGCAACGAGGGCGGCAGCTTGATGCCGGGCGCGACGGAAAACGCCAGGCCCTCAGCCTGACCCGGGCCATGGTAGGGGTCTTGCCCCAAAATGACGACACGCACGGCAGCCAGCGGCGTCAAGTCCAGTGCTCGCAGAGGTTGGGGCGGATAGATCGTGGCGCCAGCCTCCAGGCGATCCGTCATGAACTGCCCCAGGCGCTGCGCCGACTCGCTGGCCAAGAAGCGCGCCAGCGTCGGCTGCCAATCAGTCGCCACCGGCCATTGCGCCGGCTGCCAACGGGTCAGACGATCGCCAGTCGCCTCCGACACCTTCGAGTTCATGAAGAAATCGAGCTGTTGCACAGAAGACAAGGACATGACCCGCTACGCAAGCAAGGGCCCAGTCAGGCAAACAGCTCGGCCAGCGCCACACCCGGATCGGGCGCACGCATGAAGGCCTCCCCCACCAAAAAGGCGTTGACGCCGGCCTCGCGCATGCGTTGCACGTCGGCGCGGCCAAGGATGCCACTCTCCGTCACCAGCAGGCGGTCAGACGGAACCCGGTCGCGCAGTGACAGGGTCGTCTCGAGCGTGACCTCGAAGGTACGCAGGTTGCGGTTGTTGATGCCCACCAGAGGCGTCTTCAATTTCAGCGCACGCTCCAGCTCGGCTGCGTCATGCACCTCAACCAGCACCGCCATGTCCAGGCTGCGGGCGATCGCCTCCAGTTCAGCCATCCGGCCATCCTCCAGACAAGCCGCAATCAGCAGGATGCAATCCGCCCCCATGGCCCGCGACTCATAGATCTGGTACGGATCAACCATGAAATCCTTTCGCAACACCGGCAGTTCGCAAGAAGCGCGCGCTTGCTTCAGATAGTCAGGCTGACCCTGGAAGAACTGGCGATCGGTCAGTACCGACAGACAGGCCGCGCCGTTCTCGGCATAACTCTGGGCAATATCGGCCGGCTCAAAGTCAGCGCGCAACACGCCTTTGCTCGGACTGGCTTTCTTGATTTCGGCGATCACCGCCGCCTGGCCGGCGGCGATCTTGGCGCGCATGACGCCGACAAAGTCACGCGTCAGCACACGCGATTCAGCATCGGCGCGCATGGCGGCCAGCGACTTTTTCTTGAGGGCCGCCGCGATTTCCTGGCGCTTGACTTCAACGATCTGGTTCAGGATGTCACTCATGGTCTTGGGGCGGCTCGGAGCCGTTCTTCAATATCTTGACAAAAACACGGTGGATCACCAAAGCGGCCACCAGAAACAGGGCCGAAACCCCAAGCGCAATCCAGGTACCGGGGTCCCGCCACATCTCAGGCCGGCTGCCCAAGACGATGGGCCGCGACCACCAACTGCTCCAGCTTGGCCTTGGCGGCACCGGAGGCAATGACCTCGCGTGCGCGCGTTATACCGTCGGCCATGGAGTCGGCCACATTGGCGGCGTACAGTGCCACGCCGGCGTTGAGCGTGACGATGTCGCGCGCCGCACCGGGCTGGTTGTCAAGCACACCCAGCAGCATGGTGCGCGAGGCTTCAGGCGTTTCCACCTTGATGGCGCGCGTGCTGGCCATGGTCAGGCCGAAATCTTCCGGATGGATTTCATACTCGGTGATTTCGCCGTTTTTCAACTCACCCACCAGCGTGGCGGCACCCAGGCTCACCTCATCCATGCCGTCTTTACCATAGACCACCAGCGCATGGTCAGCACCCAAGCGCTGCAAGGCGCGGACCTGAATACCCACCAGATCCTCATGAAACACCCCCATCAGGATGTTGGGCGCCCCCGCCGGATTGGTCAGCGGCCCCAGGATGTTGAAGATGGTCTTGATGCCCAGCTCGCGCCGCACTGGCGCCACGTTCTTCATGGCCGGATGGTGATTCGGGGCGAACATGAAACCGACGCCGACCTCGGCAATGCACTGCGCAATCGCCTCGGGCGTGAGATTGATGTTGACGCCGAGCGACTCCATCACATCGGCGCTGCCACTCTTGCTACTGACGCTGCGACCGCCGTGCTTGCTGACCTTGGCTCCCGCCGCCGCCGCCACGAACATGGCGCAAGTCGAGATGTTGAACGTGTGGGCACCGTCACCCCCCGTGCCCACGATGTCCACCAGATGCGTCTTGTCGGCCACCTCCACCTTGGTGGAGAACTCGCGCATCACCTGAGCTGCGGCGGTAATCTCGCCAATGGTTTCCTTCTTGACACGCAGACCGGTGACAAGGGCCGCCATCAGCACCGGAGACATCTCGCCGCCCATGATGAGACGCATGATGTGCAGCATCTCGTCATGGAAAATCTCGCGATGCTCGATCACGCGCTGCAACGCCTGCTGGGGGGTGATTTGATGGGCACTGTGCATGCTCGATTCCTTCTTCATCAGGATTGCTGCAAGAAATTTTTCAACATGGCATGGCCGTGTTCGGTCAGGATCGACTCCGGGTGGAACTGCACCCCCTCAATCGCCAGCGTCTTGTGTTTCACGCCCATGATTTCGCCATCCTCCGTCCACGCCGTCACCTTGAGCTCCGGCGGACAGCTGGCGCGCTCGATCGCCAGCGAGTGATAGCGGTTGACCGTGAACTGCTTGGGCAAGCCGGCGAACACGCCCTCTTGCGTAGTGGTGATGACACTGGTCTTGCCGTGCATCAGCTGCTGCGCCCGGATGATCTTGCCGCCGAAAGCAGCGCCAATGCTCTGGTGGCCCAGGCACACACCCAGGATCGGCAGCTTGCCAGCGAAATGCCGGATGGCCGCCACCGAAATGCCGGCTTCGGTCGGCGAACAGGGGCCGGGCGAGATCACCAAGCGATCGAGCTGTCCGGCCTTGAGGCGGGCATCGATTTCATCAACCGTGATCTCATCGTTGCGATGTACGTCAACCTCGGCACCGAGTTCACCGAAATACTGCACCAGGTTGTAGGTGAACGAATCATAGTTGTCCACCATGAGAAGTTTGATCTTGTTACTCATGGCGTTCACTCCAGACCTTCTTCGACCAGTTCGGACGCGCGCAGCAGGGCGCGCGCCTTGGCTTCCGTCTCTTTCCACTCCAGTTCTGGCACCGAATCCGCCACCACGCCGGCCGCGGCCTGCACGTACAAAGTGTCGTCCTTGATGACGCCAGTGCGGATGGCAATCGCCACATCCATGTCGCCGGCGTAACTCAGGTAGCCGCAGGCACCACCATACAGGCCGCGCTTGCTGGGTTCAAGCTGATCGATCAGCTCCATGGCGTGCACCTTTGGCGCCCCGGTCAGCGTACCGGCCGGGAAAGTAGCCTTGAGCACATCCATGGCCGTCATGCCCTCGTTCAGCAGACCTTCGACATTGCTCACGATGTGCATCACGTGGCTATAACGCTCGACGACAAAAGCCTCCGTCACCTTGACGCTGCCGGTCTGGGCGATGCGGCCAATGTCGTTGCGGGCCAGGTCGATCAGCATCACGTGCTCGGCGCGCTCCTTCGGGTCGTTAATCAGTTCCACCTCGGCCGCGCGGTCGAGCTCGGGCGTGGCGCCACGTGGACGCGTACCGGCCAGCGGACGAATGGTCACCTTTTGCCCCTCGGCCGTCTTCTCCTGCCGCACCAGAATCTCCGGCGAAGCACCCACCACATGGAAGTCGCCGAAATGGTAGTAATACATGTAGGGCGAGGGGTTGAGTGAACGCAGCGCGCGATACAGCGACAGCGGTGACTCGGTGTAGCGCTTCTTGAGCCGTTGGCCCACCTGCACCTGCATGAAATCGCCGGCGGCAATCAGCTCCTTGGCACGCAGCACGGCGGCGATGTAGTCGTCCTTGGCAAATTCGCGCACCACATCGTGCGTGGTGCTGGGCTTGATCTGCGGCGCCTGTACCGGCGCATTGAGCCGGGCACGCAGCTCGTCCAGTCGCGTCGCGGCTTGGGCGTAGGCCTGCGGCTGGCCTGGGTCGGCATAGACGATCAGGTAAAGCTTGCCCGACAGGTTGTCGATGACGGCCAACTCTTCGCATTGCAGCAGCAGGATGTCCGGGCAGCCCAGCGTGTCGGGCGGACAGCTGTGCGCCAACTTCTTCTCGATGTGGCGCACGGTGTCGTAACCAAAGTAGCCCGCCAGACCACCACAGAAACGCGGCAACCCCGGCTGCAGGGCCACCTTGAAGCGCTGCTGGTACTGGGCAATGAAATCAAGCGGATTGAGCTGCGAGGTCTCGACCACGACATCATCGGTCACCACCTCGGTCACGGCCTGGTCACCGAAACCGCGTGAGCGCACCAGCGTGCGCGCCGGCAAGCCGATGAAACTGTAGCGGCCAAACCGCTCGCCGCCGACCACCGACTCCAGCAGAAAGGTGTTCTTGCCGCCGGACTGGGCATGCGCCAACTTGAGGTAAAGCGAGAGTGGCGTTTCCAGATCGGCAAAGGCCTGGGCCATCAAAGGAATGCGGTTGTACCCCTGTCGGGCCAACGCATCGAATTCGGATTCAGTCATCACAGGAAAACCTCCAGAACTTGGCCACAGTCCAAGACGACGGCCAAGGGCACGGTGTGCCCGGTTCATTCAAACAGACCCCAGCAAGGGGGACGGCAAACAGCTCAACAGCACAAGGGCTGTGAAGCCCTCTCAGGCGTGAGCCAACGTAGGGGCAGTCTGCGGCGTGCGCCAGGGCCAGGCTCCCCGGTCGCTACAACCTGTGATGAAAAGGCGATGAATGAACATGGGCAAAGTGTAGCAAACCCCGTCGGTCTTCATTTGAGACGCTGAAATGCGGGAGTGCAATCGCCGACAACGCGGCGCCCTCGACTGCGAGGTGCGCGTGAAATATCGGTGCATACCCTAGTCGCAAAAACGGCTCATGTCTGTAGAGTGGGTCAAGAAAACCAAGCACCCTGCCTATTCGCGGCTTCCATGTGTCCTGGCAACTTACGGCAGAAAGAGAACCCTTTATGAAGACAAGCAATCTGCAAATCGGCACCCGTCTCTCGCTGGCTTTTGCCGCTGTGCTGCTCATCACTGCGGCCATCGCCACCATCGGCGTCTGGCGAATCGGCAGCCTGAAAGACACCAGCCACGAAATCGCCACGGTGGAGCTGCAACGCAGCCTGCTGGCGCAACGCTGGGCCTCGCAGATCGCCATCAACTGGGTTCGTGCCTCGGCTGCACTCAAAACCAGCGATGTTGTTTATATCGACGCACTACAAAAGGACATGGCTGCCACCTCCAAGGCCATCAGTGACGACCAGAAGCAGCTCGAATCCATGGTGCAGGGTGATGCCGCCAATGCCCTGATGGCATCTGTCGCCAAGAGTCGCAAGATTTACGTTGACGCACGCGCGGCACTGATCAAGCGCCAAAAGGACGGCGAGAACATTTCAGACGCGGTGGACCGCGAACTCCGCCCCTTGGCCGAAACCTACCTGAAGGCCGTGGATCAGGTTGCCCAGCATGCCCGCGACACGCTGGGCGAGGTTCAGGCGCAAGCAGAATCCACGGCCGCCTCCAGCCAGATCGCCCTCGGCACCGGCGCCGCCATTGCGGTGGTACTGGGCATCCTGCTGGCCGGTTTGGCGACACGCTCGATCACCCGTCCAATCCGGCAAGCGGCCAGCTCCGCTGAAGCCATCGCCAGCGGCGACCTTGGACAGGCGATTGAGGTCCGGGGCAAGGATGAAGCCGCACGCCTGCTGCAAGCCCTGTCCGTGATGCGTGAAAACCTGGCTCGCATTGTCAGCAACGTGCGCCAAAGCGCTGATGGCGTGGCCACCGGCAGCGCCGAGATCGCCAAGGGCAACAGCGACTTGAGCATGCGCACCGAACAGCAGGCCAGCGCCCTGCAGGAAACCGCCGCATCGATGGAAGAGCTCAGTTCCACCGTCAAGCAGAACGCCGACAACGCCAAACAAGCCAATCAGCTGGCGCAAAGCGCCTCCACTGTCGCCATCCAGGGCGGCGAAGTCGTGGCCGAGGTAGTGGAAACCATGCGCGGCATCAACGACTCCAGCAAAAAGATCAGCGACATCATCAGCGTCATCGATGGCATTGCCTTCCAGACCAACATCCTCGCGCTCAACGCCGCGGTGGAGGCGGCGCGTGCCGGCGAACAGGGCCGCGGTTTTGCCGTCGTAGCCTCGGAGGTGCGTTCGCTGGCCAGCCGCAGCGCGGAAGCGGCCAAGGAAATCAAGAACCTGATCAACGACAGCGTGAGCCGCGTCGAGCAGGGCAACACACTGGTCGACCAGGCTGGCGTCACCATGAACGAAGTGGTGAGCAGCATCCGCCGCGTGACCGACATCATGGGCGAGATCAGCGCCGCCAGCTCAGAGCAGAGCCAAGGCGTTTCCCAGGTGGGCGAGGCCATCACCTTGATGGACCAGGCCACCCAGCAGAATGCAGCGCTGGTGGAAGAAATGGCAGCAGCAGCCTCCAGCCTGAAGACGCAGGCCCAGCAGATGGTCGGGGCGGTCAGCGTCTTCAAACTCGGCGCCCACGACACCCCTGTCACAGTGACCGCACAGCCAGCCCCCACCCGCGCCAGTCAACCGGGCAAACTGCCGTTCAAGGGCGTTGAACGTCGCAACACCGCCAAGACCACCGCTGCAGCACCGGCGCAGCCGGCCGCGGCCAAACCTGCTACCGCTTCCGCACCATCCAACGCAACGCCTGCGGGTCACGATGATGAATGGACCTCGTTCTGAGCGAGATCGTCCGCAGCGGAACCCCTCGCGTTGGCCGGCTCAGGTCTGTTCCTGCCGGCGTTCAATCCACTGCGCCAAGGCCGTCGCCTGCAGCGGCATGCTGTAGAGATAGCCCTGGCCTTTGCTGCAGCCCAGCGTCGCCATGAGCGACGCCTGCTCCGGTGTCTCAATCCCCTCGGCCACGGTGGCCAGGCCCAACGTCTGCGCCATCCGGATGGTGGCCTCGATCATGACGCGGTGATAGTCGCTGTCCATGGCCAGGCTGACGAAGGAGCGGTCGATCTTGACGATGTTGACCGGCAATTCATGCAAACACGACAGCGAGGAATAGCCGGTTCCAAAGTCATCGAGTGATAGCGACACCCCGAGCGCACGCAGTGCGCGCAATTCAGCCTGTACCACGTCATCCTGCGCAGCCAGGCTTTCTGTCACCTCCAGGATCAACTGGCCTGGATTCATCCCGCTGTCACGCAGCACCTCTTGCACCTCGGCGACCAAGCCGGGCTGGCGCAGCTGGGCGCGCGACAGATTGACCGCCAGAGTCGCGGGCGCCCGCGAACCCAGTTCGGCCTGCAGACGCATGAACTCAGTGCAGGCCGTGCGCAGCACGAAATGACCAATCGGTCCGATCAGGCCACTGGCTTCCGCCACCGGAATGAACGTCAGCGGCGACACCATGCCACGCTGTGGGTGCTGCCAGCGCACCAGGGCCTCCACACCGGACAGGCGGCCGTCAGCTAGGCGCAACACGGGCTGGTACACCACGAACAGTTCGCCCTTGTCGAGGGCCTGGCGCAAGTCATTCTCCAGCGAAGCGTCGTCGCGCACGCGCTTGCGCATGGACGGCTCGAACATGACATAACGACCACGGCCTTCGCGCTTGGCTTCGTACATCGCAATGTCAGCGTCGCGCAGCACGCTGTCGGCATCCTCCCCCATGTGCTCGGTGGTCACGATGCCGATGCTGGCGGAAGAGCTCAGACGATGCGGTCCGAGCTGGTAAGGCTGGGCCAGCACATCGAGCAGGCGGGAGGCCACCACCTGGGCATCCAGATTGCCCCGGATGTCGTCGAGCAGCACCACAAATTCGTCACCGCCGATGCGCGCCGCCATCTGGCTGAAATCGCTGGTCTGCACAAAAGCATCGCCCGGACGCAGGCTTTCCTGCAAGCGCTGGGCGATCTGGCGCAACAGTTCATCGCCGATGCCATGCCCCAGTGTGTCATTGACCTGCTTGAACCGGTCGAAATCCATGAACAGCACGGCGAAGTGATAGCCCGGCTGCTGGTGCGCATGCAGGATGCAGGACTGAATGCGCCCCAGGATTTCGCTGCGATTGGGCAGGTGCGTCAGGTGGTCGGTGCGGGCCGCATGGCGCAACTGTTCTTCCAGTTCCTTCTGCGCATTGATGTCATAGGCAATACCCGCCATGCGCACCGCACGGCCCTCGGCATTGCGCGCCACCACGGTGCCGCTGTACATCAACCAGACCCAGCGGCCGTCGCCGTGGCGGATGCGGATCTCCCAGTGCAGCGGTCGCAGGGAGTCACGCAGATTGGTGCGGATGGCCCACAGCCAGCCCGGCAGATCGTCGGGATGGATCAGGGCATTCCAGGCGTCGGCATTCATGGCCAGTTCGCCCGGCTGATAGCCGAGCAGGACGAACATGCGGTCGTTGCAACTCATGGCGCCGCTGCCAATGTCCCACTGCCAGACCCCCAGCGAGGCACTTTCAAGCGCCAGCGTCAGCAACTGCTGCTGGGCACGCTGCTCCGTCACATCCACAGTGCAGGAAATGACGCCGGCCAGATGACCCGCAGCGTCTTTCATCGGCTCGGTATTGACCATGAGCCAGCGCACGTCACCCTGGGGCGAGAGCAGCCCGATGGACTCACCGCGCAGGCCCTGGCCGGTGCGCAAGGTGCGGCTGGTCGGACGCTCGTGGACCGGATAGGGCGACAGATCCTCACGCACCGCCACACCCTGGCGTGCCAGGCTTTGACGGCCGATCAGATCATCCCGGGTCAGCCCCAGCATGTCGCTGGCAGCCTGGTTGGACTCGATCACCTCGCCGCTGGGCGATTGCAGCACCACGCCCGCCGGCAGCGCATCCAGCAGGGCTCGCATGCGCAGGCGCTGGTTGACCTGCTCCGTGATGTCACTGGCGACGATGGTGAAGCCGGTCAACGCACCGCCGGCATCGTGGATCGGCTGGTAATCGACATCGAGCCAGATCTCGTCACCCGAGCGGGCCACCACCCGGACCTCGAACCGGACGCCCTGGCCTTGCCCCAGCGTCGCATCCAGTCGCTTCAACTCTGCCAGGTCATTGTGCTCATTGGAAACGAGAATACCCGGATGCCGCCCCTGCATCTCCGCCATGGCGTAGCCGATGCCCTCCAGCAGCGCCGGGTTGCACCACAGGATGTGGCGCTGGGCATCCAGCACCGCCACCCAGTTGGACGTGCGTTCGGCCACCAGGGCCAGCTGCTTGAGCTCATTGGATTGCAGCGCCAGCGCGCGATGCTGGCGCCGCACAAAACGCGCCAGCGGCTCCGCCACGCCCAGTGTGAGCGCCAGCAGCAGCGACATCATGAGCAACGCGGAAATTTCAATCTGGTCAATCGCGCTGCGTGCACGCCGTTGCGCCGCACGCTGCATTTCCTCGACCAGCGTTTGTGTGGTCAGGCGAAACGGTTCAACCTCCGCTTGCAAAAATCGGTTGGCCAGGTGCCGCTTGTCCGCTTCGCTGCGTTCGCTCAATGACAGCAGGTTCTGGGCCCGGTACCAGATGCGTTCGCGCCGCTCCTGCCATTCAAAAATGGCGCGACGCAGCGCAACGGGTGCACCCGCATCCCAAGCACCCTGGCGCGCCAGCAATTCGTCCAGCTGCACCGCCTGGTCCTGTGCCTGGTTGAGGGTTTCGGCCAAGGCATTGCTGATTTCCTCGTGCGGCACGTCTGTCGCCAGCAGCATGGCGGCCTGCAGGCCCATGCGCTGCGTCAGCGTACTCTGGGCCGCAGCAATGCCAATAATCTCGGCATCGGCCAGTCGCACCGCCTCAGACTTCTCCACCTGCCAAGCCTGCCAGGCCGAGACGGCACCGACGATCAGCAGCACCGCGTACATGGCCACGCGAACCCGCCGGTGTACCGGTGCATCAGCATCGACCGGCGTCTTGGTCAGACCGAACCAGGCCAGCGCGCGGCGCAGCCACGACGCCTCGCCCGCCTGCGGCGGTGAAACGTGTTGCGACTTAAGCGGTGCGGACATGAATGCGGGCGATGCTAACCGAGATGCCACCTTGCGGTCGCGAGCGTGGGCCGAAGGCGCAGCGTGAAAGCCGCCTCTGCTGCAAAGCGGGCATCAGGCCAGTGCCTTGCGCATGGCGTCGATCACGGCCTTGTAGTCGGGTTTGCCGAAGATGGCGCTGCCGGCGACAAAGGTGTCGGCGCCGGCATCGGCCACACGGCGGATGTTGTCGGCCTTGATGCCGCCGTCCACCTCCAGCCGGATGTCTTTGCCCGACGCCTCGATGCGCCGGCGCACCGCCTCCGTCTTGCGCAGCGCCGAATCAATGAAGCTCTGGCCGCCAAAACCCGGGTTGACGCTCATGATCAGGATCAGATCGATGTCCTCGATCACCCAGTCCAGCACATCCAGTGGTTGCGCCGGGTTGAACACCAGCCCGGCCTGGCAGCCCTTGCTCTTGATGGCCTGGATGCTGCGGTGCACATGGCCCGAGGCGTCCGGGTGGAAGCTGATCAGGTCGGCCCCGGCCTCGGCAAAGGCCGCGGCCAGCGCATCCACCGGCTGGATCATCAGGTGCACGTCGATCGGCACCGGTGTGCCGTCCGGGCGCTTGGCGTGCGGCTTCAAGGCCTGGCACACCATGGGGCCGAACGTCAGGTTGGGCACGTAATGGTTGTCCATCACGTCAAAGTGGACCCAGTCGGCACCTGCGGCAATCACGTTGCGCACCTCTTCGCCCAGGCGGGCAAAGTCGGCCGAGAGGATGGAGGGGGCAATGCGGTAGGTTTTAGGCATGGGGGTATTTTCGCAGGTAGCATCGGGTTATGGCCAAGTACCAGATTCTTGTCGAAGTCCAGCCGCGCTACCTGCCCGAGCAATCCGCTCCGGAGCAGGGTCTTTACGCGTTTGCCTACACCGTCACCATCAGCAACACGGGCGATGCGCCAGCGCAGTTGATCTCGCGCAGCTGGAACATCAACGATGCCGGCGGCCACACCGAAAAAGTCAACGGCCTGGGCGTGATCGGCCAGCAACCGCTGCTGCAGCCGGGTGAAACCTTCGAATACACCAGCGGCACGCGCCTGCGCACCCCCACCGGCACCATGCACGGCAGCTATTTCTTCGTCGCCGAAGACGGTGAGCGCTTCGACATCGACATCCCGATGTTCGTGCTCGACGCCCTGAGCGCCAGCGGCGGCTCGCGCACGCTTCATTAAGGGACAACATGTCCGTCCCGCGCGATCTCCCCAGCCTGCTGGACGCCCTCGACCCCGAGGCCACGCAGGTCGAGCGACATCTCTGGCTGGTCGCGCTGCTGGACTGGGTACGCGGCGACCGCGAGTCAGTCCAGACCTCCCTCAGCCGGGTCCAGCTCTTTCTCGACATCGTGGAAGAACGGCCCGCGTTGCGCGAACGGGTGCAGACCTGGTGGCAAGCGCTGCTCGGCACGGTCGACGGCACCACGCTGCTGGCCGACCACGGTTTCGCCCAGCGCCCGGTGTTCCTGAGCGAGTTCTTCAGCCGGCTGCTGCGCAAGATCCTGCCCGCCACGCCGCAAACGCGCGATGCGTCGGAGCTGTTTTCCCTGCTGTTTCCGCATGCCTTCGATGCCGAATGGCTGACCCTGCTGGACGAGGCCACCGCCGAGCGGCTGGCCCGGCTGCTGGCGCTGCCGACCGGCACCACGCCGTCGCCCTGGCAGCAGACCCTGGAAGAGGCCATCACCTATTGCGTGAGCCAGATCCGCGCCATCGGCTTCGCCCCCGAGTTGCGCCTGCGCATGAGCGCCGCAGCCCATGAGGAGCGCCCTTTTCACGCTCTGGTCGCCGATTTTGACGCCGTGTGCCAGGCCTTGCATCAGTCGCCGCGCAACGAAGCCGCGCTGGAAGCGGCCGTGCAGCACTTCAAGGAACGGCTCGACGCCTGCCGTCACGCTGCCGCCAGCGTCTACGCCCACCTGGACGAGCACGGCATCTCGGTCGACATGGTGTTTCGCCTGCGCCAGTTGCGCGAGCGTGTGCTGCGCGTGCGCGAACTGCTGGACTGCCTGCTCACTGCCGCGCCCGCCTTCAGCGCTGCCCAGTTGCTGGGGCGCCTGGTGCTGGTCGGCCAGCAAAGCCGCAGCCTGCGCGCGCTGATCGCCAGCAACTCCTCACTGCTGGCGGCCAAGGTGACCGACCGCAGCGCCGAGACCGGCGAACACTACATCACCCGCAACCGGGCCGAATACCGCGACATGCTGCGCAAGGCGGCCGGCGGCGGCGCCGTGATGTCGCTCACCACGCTGGTGAAGTTTGGACTGCTCACGCTCGGTGTGTCCGCGTTCTGGAGCGGCTTTCTGGCCGGCATGAACTACGCACTGAGCTTTGTGCTGGTCCAGTTACTGCACTGGACCGTGGCCACCAAGCAGCCGGCCATGACAGCACCGGCGATGGCGACCAAGCTCAAGGACCTGGGGGCACCCGAGGCCGTCGAGCAGTTCGTCGACGAAGTCACCCACCTGATGCGCTCGCAGGTGGCCGCCATCGTCGGCAATCTGGCGCTGGTGGTGCCCTGTGTGTTGCTGCTGTGCGGCGCCCTGTTTGCGCTGTTCGGTCGGGCACCGCTCAGTCTCAAAGAGGCCGACTACGTGCTGCACTCGCTCACGCTGTTCGGCCCCACCGCCTTGTTTGCCGCCCTCACTGGCGTGCTGCTGTTTGCCTCCAGCATCATGGCAGGTTGGGCCGAGAACTGGTTCGTGCTGCATCGGCTCGACTCGGCGCTGCGCTACAACCCGCGCATCACCGCGGCACTGGGCAGCGCGCGCGCCGCACGCTGGGCAGGTTTCCTGCGCGTCAACATCTCGGGGCTGGCCGCCAACATCTCGCTCGGCCTGATGCTCGGGCTGATCCCCGCCTTTGCCACCTTCTTCGGCCTCGGGCTGGAAGTGCGGCACGTCACGCTCTCCACCGGCCAGCTGGCCGCCGCCAGCGCCACCCTGGGCACCAGCGTGCTGACACTGCCGGCCTTCTGGTGGTGTCTGACCGCGGTGCTGGTGACCGGCCTGCTCAATGTGACGGTGAGTTTCTATTTCGCCTTCCGGCTCGCCCTGCGCGCCCACAATGTGAGCGGCATCGACCGGGCGCGCATCCGCGCCGCCATCGCGGAACGCATCCGCAGCGCGCCGCTCAGCTTCTTCTGGCCCGCGCGCGAAACACCCCAGGTGCCGCCACCTGAGGAGCCTGAGCAGCATGGGTGAATTCGACCTGATTGCGCGCTTTTTCCAGCGCCCGGCCCACCCGGCCGGCCCGCAGGTCGCGCTGGGCGTGGGTGACGACTGCGCCCTGCTGCAGCCAGCGCCCGGCACGCAACTGGCGATTTCCTGCGACATGCTGGTCGAGGGCCGGCATTTCCTGCCCGACGTCGACCCGGCTACGCTCGGCCACAAGGCGCTGGCTGTCAACCTGAGCGACCTGGCCGCCTGCGGCGCCCGCCCGTTGGCCTTCACGCTGGCCCTGGCCTTGCCGGCGGCCAATGAGGCCTGGCTGGCCGGCTTCGCACGCGGCCTGTTCGCGCTGGCCGACGCGCATGGCTGCGAACTCATCGGCGGTGACACCACGCAAGGGCCGCTCAACATCTGCATCACCGTGTTCGGCGAGGTACCGGTGGTGAATGGCAAGCGCCAGGCGCTGCTGCGCTCCGGCGCCCAGCCGGGTGACGACCTGTATGTCAGCGGCATGCCGGGCCAAGCGCGGCTGGCGCTCGAGGCACTACAGGGCACGCGCAGCCTGCCGGCCGATGTCCTGCCCCCACTGCGCGCCCGCCTCGAAATGCCGACACCGCGCGTGGCGCTCGGCCTGGCACTGCGCGGCGTGGCCAGTGCGGCCATTGACGTCAGCGACGGCCTGCTCGGCGACCTCGGCCACATCCTCCAGGCCTCGGCTTGCGGCGCCACGGTGGACACCGCGATTGCTATCAATTCAATAGCTGCCGACGCCGATTCGACGAGGCCAGAGGTGCAATTTCTTATGCAACTGCCGGTAGAGCAACGTCTGGCCCTGGTGCTGGCCGGCGGTGATGACTACGAGCTGCTGTTCACCGCCCCAGTGGCGGCACGCGCGGCCGTGCAGGCGGCAGCATTGGCGAGTGCCACACCGGTCACGCGCATCGGCCACATCGAGACCGCGCAAGGCCTGCGCCTGATCGACGCGCAGGGCCAGCCCGTCAGCGGCCGCTTTGCCTCCTTCGACCACTTCGCCTGAGCCCGCCTCCAAGGCGACAGCCTGTGCGCCCCGGCCTTTCCGGCGAGGCTCGCCGTCCACCATAATCCCGCCATGCCTGCGTCTGATGCCTCCTCCGAGCCACCCATGCTCCGCCCCACCGGCCGCTTCATGCTGGCCCACCCGGCCCACCTCATCGCACTCGGCTTCGGCTCCGGCCTCAGCCCCAAGGCGCCCGGCACCATCGGCACGCTGTGGGCCTGGCTGGTGTTCTGGGTGCTGCAACCGTGGATGAACGAATGGCGCTGGGGCCTGCTGATTGCCCTGTCGCTGCCGCTGGGCTGGTGGGCCTGCAGCGTGACGGCACGCCACCTGCGCAACCCCGACCCCGGCAACATCGTGTGGGACGAGGTCATCGCCTTCTGGCTGGTGCTGTGGCTGCTCACGCCGGCCAGCTTCTACGACCAACTGCTGGCCTTCATCCTGTTCCGCTACTTCGACGCCGCCAAACCCGGCCCGGTGCGCTGGGCCGACCGGCTGTACCACGGCATGGACCCCAGCCACATGCGCCATGGCTGGTTCAAAGCCGGTTGGGGCATCCTGTTCGATGACCTGGTGGCCGCGTTCTGTACCTTGTTATGCCTTGCTCTCTGGAAGGCCATCTGACCATGAGCACCGCCACCCTGCCCTTGGTTGAACAGCTCGCTGCCCGGCTGCTGCAACGGCAATGGCTGCTGGCCACCGCCGAAAGCTGCACCGGCGGGCTGATTGCCGGCGCCTGCACCGATCTGTCGGGTTCCAGCAACTGGTTCGAGCGTGGTTTCGTCACCTACTCCAACGCCGCCAAGAGCGAACAGCTCGGCGTGCCGGCGGTGCTGATCGACACCCACGGCGCCGTCAGCGAAGACGTGGCGCGCGCCATGGCGGTGGGCGCGCTGGCACATTCACACGCGCAAGTGGCTGTGGCCGTCACCGGCGTGGCCGGTCCCACCGGCGGCACGGCCGAGAAGCCGGTAGGCCTGGTGTGGTTCGGCTTTGCGCTACCGGGCCAGGTGCTGACCGAGAAGATGCACTTCGCGGGCGACCGCGCCGCCGTGCGTGCTGCCACCGTGCGCCACGCCCTGACTCGATTACTGGAGTTGTTGCCATGAGCTGGTTCGATGGTTTTGAAACGCGCCGCTTCGACGTCAACGGCGTCGAGATCTTCGCCCATGTGCCCAGCACAGCACGCGGCACGCGCCCAGCGCTGTTGCTGCTGCATGGCTTTCCGCAAAGCCATGTCATGTGGCACCGCGTGGCGCAGCAATTGAAGAACGACTACTGGCTGGTGATGCCCGACCTGCGCGGCTACGGCGACTCGTCCAAACCCGAGGGCCTGCCCGACCACAGCAGCTACAGCAAGCGCGCCATGGCGCAGGACATGGTGGACGTGATGGACCTGCTGGGCGTGCAGCGCTTTTACCTCTGCGGCCACGACCGCGGCGCCCGGGTCTCGCACCGGCTGGCGCTGGACCACCCGGAGAAGGTGGAAAAGCTGTGCGTGATCGACATCGCGCCCACGCTCGACATGTACAACGCCACCGACATGGCGTTTGCGCGCGCCTATTACCACTGGTTCCACCTCATCCAGCCCTGGCCGCTGCCCGAACGCATGATCGGCGGCAACCCGAAAGACTACCTGCACAGCAAACTGGGAGGCTGGGGCAGTGCCGGTCTGGGCTACATCGAGCCGCAAGCGCTGGCCGAGTACGAACGCTGCTTCTGCACCCCCGAGGCCATCCACAGCGCCTGCGAGGACTACCGCGCCAGCGCCGGTATCGACCTGGAACACGACCGCGACAGCCGCCGCCATAACCAGCGCATCACCTGCGACACGCTGGTGCTGTGGGGCGAGCGCGGGGTGGTGAACAAGCTGTTCAAGCCGCTGGAGCTCTGGCAGGCCCAGTGCAGCGCCACCGTCACCGGCCAGGCCCTGCCGGCGGGGCATTTCATTCCGGAAGAATTGCCGGCCGAGACGGCGGGGGCGTTGCGGGTGTTTTTCGGCCAACGGGCATAAGCCCATCGAACCGTAGAGCGGGCCGTTTCCGACCCGTTACGGACAGTCTCCGGCAAAGAAAGCAGACGCTCAACGTTGGCGTTGACCGGCACGCACCGGTAAGGTGCCGCGAGACGTATGCTCCCGCGCACATCTCGCGACGCAATGCCGCTGCGTGTCCGCGTCGAACAACCTGTTAGGCCTCAGCTGGCGGCTGAACCGACTGTACGGGCTGCGAATTGAAGTAACGGCCATGGGTCTCGGAGATGTTTTCCCAGTCAGCCAACTGCACCTGGAATCCTTTGCTAGCGATCTCACTTCCAATCAGCTTCAGGTAATCCAAATCAGGCTCGAAAGATCCCAATCCAAGAACCTGTTTTCCCACTTCGGTCAGGAGGTAAACCTCCATCTCCAGCGAGCGAGCGGGATCTTCGTGCTCGACGACGAGTGCTTTGTCGTGCGACACGAATACGCGAAGAAACTTTCCTTCGGCATTGGTCTTGAATGCTGTGGTCAGCCCCACTGCCTCGACCCCTGAGATAACCCCCAGTTCCTGCATTTTGAGGAGCAGGTTGAAGTTGAGTCCCTTCGACTCTAAGTAGGCGTTCTGACTGCGAAAGATGCGAGCAGTTATCACGTACCGGGCGAGATTGCTGATTAACTCAGCCTCATCCTTCGAGAGGGCCTTTAGGAAATCCAACGTCCGGATTGAGTACTTGCCCGGGGACTTCACCTCTCCGGCTAAGACGCTCCCCCACAAGCGCTGTAAGTCTTCGTTCGAAACCTTACCGGCATTCTCCCTCCACGCGAAGAGCCAATCTTCATCAACCTGACGCGGGGCGGGTTCCTGAGGGTCTACCGCAAGCTGTTCCTCGGCAAAAACCACCGCCTTACTTGCATTGATCTCACTTCGCACGTTGTTCGCCGCGACTACGCGAGCTGCGGCATTCGCTGCATGTGGCAGATCGAACACAGGTTCAACCCGCTGATCTGATCTGTTGCTCGATTCCGGTGGCGGTCCAACAAGCGCCAACGTTCCGTCAGGCCTAAGGGTCTTACGCCCAGCTCGCAGATCCGCTGCATCGCGTTCCGCTTGGGCAAGCATAAGTAGCTCTTGCCTCCGAATTTCGTTCCGCGCCCGCCCCTCGCGAACTGTTTGCCACGGCGTGAGGAGAGATCCGATGCCCTTTTCTGCCAAGGTCTCCCAGAGCTTCATCACAAGCTTTTCACCAGGAAAGTCCATTTGATCTCCTGAGGCCTAACGTGATACAGACCGCAAAAGCGCGGAATAACATGGACGGACGTTCATCTTGGATCCTCCCTTGTTGGAAGCTAAGTGCTTGTTCTGTTTGAAGAACTTCGCTGAATATATCGGAGACGCAGGCTCTTAACAAACCATGAAACCCCGCAATGTAACGACCGGCTGCCGCTGTTGGCGCATAGTGGGGTCATTTGCCAAGAGGGTCATTGAGTGACCGGTTTCGGGAAGACATTGGCAATGTCGGCTATTGGCCGAAACCTGCCGTTCCTTAGAGCCACATCCCGCTGTGCGGCATTTGAATGGTGTAGTCCGCCGTGCCGCCGGCGACAAAGGCGCCGATGATGAAGCTGAACACGGCGATGAAGATGCTGGCGAAGAAGGCGGTCCAGAAGCCGGTGACGGTGAAACCGCGCACCAGCGCCGAAACCAGCAGCAGCACCAGCGCGTTGATGACCAGCAGGAACAGGCCGAAGGTGAGGAAGGTCAGCGGCAGCGTGAGCACGATGAGCAGCGGCTTGACCAGCGCATTGGCCAGGCCCAGCAGCAGGGCCGAGACGATGAGCGCACCGGTGCTGGCAAAGCGGATGCCGCTGAAGAGGTGGCTGGCCACCCAGAGCGAGACAGCGGTGATGCCCCAGTGCAGCAGGAAAGGCCAGAGGTTGTGTTCCATCATCGTGCTCCTTGTGGGTCCTGGTTACTTGAGGCGTCCTGGTCTTCAGGTCAGCTGGCGCCGTGGCACTTCTTGTATTTCTTGCCGCTGCCGCAGTAGCACAGGTCGTTGCGGCCGGGTGTGGCTTCCTTACGGATGGTCTCCACGCGCGGG
The DNA here is from genome assembly GCA_002633085.1 of Curvibacter sp. PD_MW3. GTDB lineage: Bacteria > Pseudomonadota > Gammaproteobacteria > Burkholderiales > Burkholderiaceae_C > Hylemonella. Next base: position 28,389 of record NSIV01000014.1, on the reverse strand, counting down.
CCGATGTTGCGCCACAGCTCATACAGGTCGTACACCGCCCAGATCGCCTCGCCGAAAGCATTAAGGCGTGCCAGACTGACCGAGGGCGGGGCGTCGTCGCTGAAGGGCGAGATCGTCGGCGCCTCCGTGTCGTCTTCCGTCATGGCGACGATGGCCTGCAGCGCGCTGTCGAGCCACTTGGCGGCGTCCTTGTCGCGCGGCGCGGCCCATTCCTCGGGCCAGTTTTCCACCGCGAACATGAAACCCAGCGCCCAGACCTGAGCGAAGGAGGGCAGCGGCTCGTCACCCAGCGCAGCACGCTCCTGTGCCGGCAGTGCCGCCACGGCACCGCGCACGTCCATGATCTCGGGCTGGTAGGCCGCGTCGTCTTCCAGACTCTCGACCTCGGCTTCCAGCGAGATGGCCACTTCGCGCCAGCGCTGCGTCCACAGCGCCATGAAGCGCTCGCGCTGCGCGGCATCGGCAAACACCTCGGTGCCCTCGTCGCCGCCGAGCAGCATGGGGAAATACTCTTCCTGAGGAATGGCGCGACGGCAGCAGATCAGCGCGGCCATGAAGCCTTCGCAGAACTCCCATTGCGGGATTTCGTCGTCGCGCGTGCGCAGTTCGTCGAGGATGGCTTCGAGTTCGTCGAAGGCTTGCGAGTCCAGCAGCTCGGGGCTGGCAGCGGCAGGGGTCTGGCTCATGGTCGGTCTCAGGCAGTGGGTTCAGGAATCAGGTTTGCTACAAAATCAGTAGCTGTTTGCGCAGGTACATCAATGGCTAGCAGCCGTTTTTTCATGCAAAGCACGGCGTGGTCCTTGCTCAGCAGTGGGGTCTTGTGGGCGACGGCCAGGTCGATGAACTTCTGGTCGTCCGGGTCCTTGCAGGTGGGCTGGGCCTTGGGTGCCACGTCCACCAGCCGGGCCAGGCGGTCGAAGGTCGCCAGCACCTCGGCGGCGCTGCGTTGGTAGTAGGCCAGGCGCGGCACGATCTGCTTGTAGGCCAGCACACGCGCCAGCTCCTCGCGCATGGCGGTGGTGGCGATCCACTGCAACTGCTGCGTCTGCAGTGCGTCTTTCAACGGCAACACGGCCGGGTCGTCGAAGACGAACAGGTCGAGCACGATGTTGGTGTCGAGGACGATCATGGCGTGCCGGGTTTCTCGCCCGCTCTTTCGCCTGCTTTATCACGCGCCGAGCCCTTGATCATCTCGAACTTGAACAGGCGGCACTCCAGCGTGCCGTTCCACATCGGCACGCGGCGCGACTCTTTCAAGCGCATCTTGCTCGGCAGCTTCAGGTCGGGCGTCAGCACCCAGGCGGTCCAGCCTGAATAGTTTTTCTTCCAGTGGGTGGCGAGCTTGCTGAAGAATTCGCCGCCGTCACCCCCCTCGCCACTGGCTTCGGTCGCGGGCAACTCGCGGGCGCCGAAGCGGGCGGTGCCGGCAAAACCACCAGCCTCGATTCGTTCGCCATAGGGCGGGTTCACCAGCATCACGCCCGGCACATCGATCGGCGGCATGCGCTGCAGGGCGTCGCCGCCGCGGAACTCGATCACATCGGCCACACCGGCACGCTCGGCATTGCGCTGCGCGAAGTCGACCATGCGGTGCGACACATCGCTGCCGTAAATGAGCGTGGGCTGGCCCGGTTCGGGCTTGACCACGGCCTGCGCGGCCTCGGCCTTCATGGCGGCCCACTCGGCGGCGCGGAAAGGTCGGTATTTCTCAAAGGCGAAACGACGCATGGAGCCAGCCGCGATATTGCAGGCGATCTGCGCTGCCTCGATGACCACGGTGCCGCTGCCGCAGCAGGGGTCGTACAGCGGCAGCAGATCACCCTCGCCATCGGCCCAGCCACTGGCGGCGATCATGGCGGCGGCCAGGGTTTCCTTCAGGGGCGCATCGCCCTTGTCCTCGCGCCAGCCGCGCTTGAACAGCGGCTCGCCCGAGGTGTCGATGTAGAGCGAGCAGCTGTCGGTGGTCAGGTGGGCGTAGATGCGCACATCGGGCCACTGGGTGTCCACATCGGGGCGCACGCCGCCGGACGTTTCGCGGAAGCGGTCACACACTGCGTCCTTTACCTTCAGCGCAGCGAAGTTCAGCGAGGTCAGCGGGCTGTGCTGCGCCGTGATCTCGACCTTGATGCTCTGCTTGGGCGTGAACCACTGCTCCCAAGACACCGCCATCGCGGCACGGTACAGGTCCTGCTCATTGCGGTACTCGGTGTAGGACACCAGCACCAGCACACGCTGCGCCAGGCGGCTGTAGAGATTGAGCAGCATGGCGTGCGCAAACGACGTGCGCACCGCCACCCCGCCGCGCTGCTTGGTGATGCAGCCCGGCGGCAAGCCCGTGATGCGCAGAATCTCGGGCGCCAGATAGTCCTCAACGCCAGCGGCGCAGGGGAGGAAGAGAGTGAGTTGATTCATAAAAAAATCCAAGCGCAGGCACCCGTGGAACCGGCTCTGCCGGGCCGCTGGGTGCGCCCCCTCCGCGCAGCAGGAGGGGGGTGGCGAAGCGACCGCAGGGCGCGCAGCCTGGGGGTGGAGGCACTCATAGTGCCTTCCTCAAGTTCGCAGGCGCAATCCGCAGCGCCTCACGGTATTTGGCCACAGTCCGGCGGGCACATTCAATCCCCTGCTCCTTCAGCATGTCGGAAATCTGGTTGTCGGACAACGGTTTCTTCGGACTTTCAGCGGCAACGAACTGCTTGATCAGCGCGCGCACCGCCGTGCTCGATGCGTTACCGCCCGACTCGGTGCCCAGGCCCGAGCCGAAGAAGTATTTCAGCTCGAAGGTGCCGAAGGGCGTGGCCATGTACTTGGCGGTGGTGACGCGGCTGATGGTGGACTCGTGCAGGCCAAGTTCGTCAGCGATCTCGCGCAGCACCAGCGGGCGCATGGCCAGCTCGCCGTGCATGAAGAAGCTCTTCTGTCGCTCGACGATGGCGCTGGAGACGCGCAGGATGGTGTCGAAGCGCTGCTGGATGTTCTTGATGAACCAGCGTGCCTCCTGCAGGCGTTGCTGCAGGGCGGCGTAGTTGTCGGCATCACGGCCGGTGGCCTTGTGGCCTTTGAGCGCATTGGCGTAGATGTCGTGCACACGCAGGCGCGGCATCACGTCGGGGTTGAGCAGGACACGAAAACGCGTCTGCGTGCCGCTGCCCACCTTGGTCACCAGCACATCGGGCACGATGACGTTGCGCTCCACATTGACGAAGCGTCGGCCCGGCTTGGGCTCCAGCCGCGCAATCAGCGCCAGCGCCTCGCGCACCTGCACCTCGGTGCCGCCACACAGTTGCGCCAGGCGGCGTGTATCGCGTCGCGCCAGCAGCTCCATCGACTGGGCGCAGACCCGCAAGGCCAGCGCCAGCAGCTCGGGCCGCGGCGCGGCCTCGCCGCGTGTCTGCTGCAAGGCCTGCAATTGCAAGGTCAGGCATTCCGCCAGGTTGCGCGCGCCCACACCGGTGGGCTCCAGGCTTTGCAGCAGGCGCAAAGCCACGGTGAAGTGGTGCACCAGTTCCTCGATCTGCTCGGCATCCTCGCCGGCCAGCCCCTGCGCCAGCGATTCGAGCGTGTCTTCCAGATAACCATCGTCGTTGAGCGACTCGATCAGGAAACGCAGCGCCGCCTGATCTTCCGCGCTCAGGCGCAGCGTCAGGGCCTGGCGGTGCAGGAAGTCCTGCAGCGACTCCTGGCTGCGCGCCAGTTCGGTGGCGTCGGCCTCATCGTCCTCACGCGCGCCGTTGCGGGCCGGCGCATCACCGCCCCACTCGCTGTCGTCGGGCGCCATGTCCACACTGCCGTCGCCCTCCCAATCAGTGTCGCCCGACAGCGGTGCGGTTTCGACATCATTGGACGTGGTGGAGACCGAATCAAACGGGTCGGCGGCGACTGTATTGCCCGCGAACTCAGCCTCCCGATCCTCCTGCGAGACCGGCGTGTCGGCCCGCTCGAGGCCGAACTCCTCGCGCGGCGCCTCCTCCTGCGCCAGTTCCAGAAAGGGGTTGTCGTCGAGCATCTGCTCGACTTCCTGACTCAGCTCCAGCGTGGACAGCTGCAGCAAGCGGATCGATTGCTGCAGCTGCGGCGTGAGGGCCAGGTGTTGCGAGACGCGAAGGGATAGCCCCTGTTTCATCTACATCCTGAAATGTTCGCCGAGGTAGACCCGACGCACATCGACGTTGTCCACGATCTCGGTCGGCGTGCCTTGCGCCAGCACATGGCCGTCGCTGATGATGTAGGCATGGTCGCAGATGCCCAGCGTTTCGCGCACGTTGTGGTCGGTGATCAGCACGCCGATGCCGCGTGACTTCAGAAAACTGATGATGCGCTGGATCTCGATCACGGCAATCGGATCGATACCGGCAAACGGTTCGTCCAGCAGGATGAAGCGCGGCTGGGTGGCCAGCGCACGGGCGATCTCGACCCGGCGCCGCTCGCCGCCCGACAGGGCCAGCGCCGGCGAGGCGCGCAGGTGCTCCACCCGCAAGTCCTGCAACAGATGGGTCAGACGGCGTTCGATCTCTTCTTTGCTGAGCGACTTGCCGGTCTCGTCCTGCTGCAGCTCCAGCACGGCACGCACGTTGTCTTCCACGTTGAGCTTGCGGAAGATCGAGGCCTCCTGCGGCAGGTAGCTCAGGCCCAGGCGCGCGCGGCGGTGGATCGGCATGTGCTCGACCGACTGGCCGTCGATGGTGATGTCACCGGCACTGGCACGCACCAGCCCGACGATCATGTAGAACGAGGTGGTCTTGCCGGCGCCGTTGGGGCCCAGCAATCCCACCACCTCGCCCTTGCGCACCGTGAGCGAGACGTCCTTGACCACCTCGCGGCTGCCGTAGAACTTCTTCAGATGCCGCGCCTCGAGCTTGCTCTGCGTCGTGTCCGGCGCTTGCGTCACGCTGCTGTCTTGCGCCATCGCTGCCGTGTCGCTCACTTCTTCTCCTCACCCAGCGTGGTGGTGGTGCGCAGCGTCGGCCCGCGCTCCGGCACGGCCGGCGCAGTCGCCTTGTCCTGTTTGGGTGTCAGCATGGTGCGCACGCGGCCGCGGCCACCGGTTGTGCCCTTGGGAGCACCGCCATCGACCGTGAAGACGTCGGTGTTGTTGTCGTAGACGACGATGTCGCCGGTCGTCTCGTCGGCCAGCGTGGCACCACGCAGGCGACGCATCTCGGCCTTCTTGATGAACTTGACGATGTCGGTTTTGCCGTCGTATTCGATGGTCTCGCCCTCGCCTTCGATGTACTCGTCAACCCCTTCGCGCTTCTGCCGGAAAAAGGCCCGCTTGCCCGGCTCGGCGGTGGCCACGCCGAACTGGTAGCCCTCGGGGTCCTGCCGCACATCCACCCGCGCGCCGCGGATGACGATGGTGCCCTTGGTCAGGACCACATTGCCGGTGAACACGCTGGTCTGCTTGAGGTCGTCATAGCGCAAGGCATCGGACTCGATGTTCATGGGCTTGTTCTTGTCCGCCTTCTCGGCGCTGGCCATGCCAGCCCCGAGCGCGCAGACGACACAGAGCAGGAGCTGGAGGAAGGGATGGTTCATAAAGGCACGAATCTTGCTGCGAAGGGCTTGTCTGGGATTGTAGCGGGCAGGGATGGCTGTTCCTGTCTGTTGGCACTGATCCCCCCTGCGCGCAGGATGCCGCGCCGTATTGCGCCGTCGCCGGTCAAGCGTTGGCCGCCTCAGATTGCTATGAATTTAATAGCTTTTGGCGCAATGCGCTCAAGGACTCAGCACAAAAAAGCCCGCCAAGGCGGGCTTTCGCTCAGCTGGGGAGCCAGGCGCTCAACGCCCCTTGCGCACTTCCCCGACCAGGTACTCCACCACCTGCAGCACATGCTCCATGCCCTTGGCCATGGTGCCATCGGTGTAGAAACGGCCGGCCACACCCATGGCCGGTACGCCTTCAACCTTGTAGGCATTCATCAGTTGCGTGGCACGCGTCGCCTTGGAGGCGGTGCTGAAAGCGTTGAACTGGTCGGTGAACTTGGCCTTGTCGACACCCTGCTGGCTCACCCAGTCGATGATGGCCTCGGGCTGGTCCAGGCGCTTGCGCTCCACATGAATGGCATAAAACACCTTGGCATGCAGCTTCTCCACCAGGCCCATGGCTTCCAGTGCGAAATACAGGCGCTGCTGCGGGCCGAAGTCGCTGCGGAAAGCGACCGGCACGCGCCGGATGACCACATCCTTCGGTGCACGCTTGCTCCAGGCGTCAAAGGTCGGCTCGAAGGCGTTGCAGTGCGGGCAGTTGTACCAGAAGAACTCGACCACTTCGATCTTGCCGGCCGGTGCTTCCACCCCCGTGGGCTTGTCCAGCGGGAGGTATTCCTTGCCCGCTTCGGGGCGCTTGCCCTGCACCTGGGCCGGGGTGGTGGTCTGGGCCTGAGCCGCAGACATCAGCCAGCTACCGGCCGCCAAAGTGGAACCGCAGGCCAGGGAAAAATCACGACGCTTCATCTTCAGCAACTCCTTGTGAATGCGAATGAGACAGGGCCCGGCGGCAAAAGTTCAAACCGGGGCGCAACGAACCAGACTCAGCGCTGCACGCGCACCAGGGCCGTCTCGTAGCCGGCACCATCGAGCTTGTCCTTGGTGCGCTCGGCCTCCTCGCGCTTGTCGAACGGGCCGACACGCACGCGGTACACCATGCGGCCGGACTGCTCGCGCTCCGACACCTTGGCCTCCACGCCCGCCAGCGACAGCTTGGCGCGCTGGCTCTCGGCATCTTCCGCGGTACGGAATGCGCCGGCCTGAACGAAATAGGCAAACGGATCGGCCGCAGCGGTCTTGGCCTTGGCCAGATCGCCCAGCGGATCGGCGGTCACGGCCGGCTTGGCCTCGGCCTTGCCCTCCACCTTGGTCTCGGCCTTGGCTGCCGCTGCAGGGGCCGATGCAGCGGCGGCTGGCGCTGCTGCCGGCTTGACCGGGTTCTTGCCGTACAGCGGGGCGTTGGGATCCCAGTCCTTGTTCTTCTTGGCTTCGGCGGCATCCTGCTCAGCGCCGCGACTCTGCCCCTTGTTGAGGAAGGGCACCGGCACCTTGGTCACGTACACCGCCACCGCCAGGGCGACACCGAGACCGACGACCACGCCGATGATGAAGCCCAGAATGGTTCCGCCGCGTTGCTGTTTCATGCCTTGCCCTTGTCTCCGGTGTTCCTTGGAACGTGTTGTCTTGTCCGCCATGTGGCTTACATCTTCTGCGGGGCGCTCACGCCCAGCACGGCCAGACCATTGTGCAGCACCTGCGCCGTGGCCGCGACCAGCGCCAGACGTGCACGCTTGACGGCCTCGTCATCCACCAGGATGCGCTCGGCATCGTAATAGCTGTGGTAGCTGGCGGCCAGGTCGCGCAGGTAGAAGGTCACGTCGTGCGGCGCGAAATCCTGCGCCGCGGCGGTCAGCATCTCCGGGTACTTGGCCAGTTGCAGCATCAGCGCCTGTGCCTGCGGGCTGTCGAGTGCCGACAGGTCGGCGTCCTTGAGCGTGGTGGCATCGCCGCCTTCTTTCTCGCGCCAGGCGGCCAGCACCGAGCAGATGCGCGCATGGGCGTACTGCACGTAGTACACCGGGTTGTCGTTGTTCTGCGTGATCGCCAGGTCGACGTCGAAGGTGTATTCGGTATCCGGCTTGCGGCTGAGCAGGAAAAAGCGCACCGCGTCCTTGGAGGTCCAGTCGATCAGGTCGCGCAAGGTGACGTAGCTGCCGGCGCGCTTGGAGATCTTCACCTCTTCACCACCACGCACCACGCGCACCATGGTGTGCAGCACGTAGTCGGGAAAGCCCTCGGGAATGCCGACACCGGCGGCCTGCAAGCCGGCGCGCACGCGCGCGATGGTGCCGTGGTGGTCGGTGCCCTGGATGTTCACGACCTTCTGGAAGCCGCGCTCCCACTTGGTGATGTGGTAGGCCACGTCCGGCACGAAGTAGGTGTAGCTGCCGTCGCCCTTGCGCATGACGCGGTCCTTGTCGTCGCCGTAGTCGGTCGACTTGAGCCACAGCGCGCCGTCGTGCTCGTAGGTCTTGCCGGCCTCGCGCAGGCGCCGCACCGCATCGTCCACCTTGCCGCTGGTGTACAGGCTCGACTCCAGGTAATAGTTGTCGAACTTGACCGCGAAGGCCTTGAGGTCCAGGTCTTGTTCGTGGCGCAGGTAGGCCACGGCGAACAGGCGCATGCCGTCCAGGTCGTTCACATCACCGCTGGCGGTGAACTCGCGGTCGTCCGAGTGCACGGTCTTGCGCGCCAGGAAGTCGGCCGCGATGTCGGCGATGTAGTCGCCGTTGTAGGCCGCTTCGGGCCACTCGGCATCGCCCGGCTTGAAGCCCTTGGCGCGCAGCTGCACGCTGTTGGCCAGTGTCTGGATCTGCACGCCGGCATCGTTGTAATAGAACTCGCGGTACACATCCCAGCCCTGGGTCTGGAACAGGTTGCAGATGGCGTCGCCCAAGGCGGCCTGGCGGCCGTGGCCCACGTGCAGCGGGCCGGTCGGGTTGGCCGAGACGAACTCGACCATCATGCGCTGATCCCTGGCAGACCGGTTGCCGAAGCGCTCGCCGTCGGCCAGCACCTCGCGCACCACCTGCTGCTTGGCGGCAGGCTTGAGCTTGATATTGATGAAGCCGGGGCCGGCAATGTCCAATGCATCGACCCAGTTCGCAAATGCCGGGGTTGCCAGCAGGGCAGCGCGCAAGTTTTCTGCCACCTGGCGCGGTGGCTGTTTCAGGGGTTTGGCCAGCTGCATGGCAGCCGTGGTCGCCAGATCGCCGTGGGCGGCCACTTTCGGGGATTCGAAAGCGGCCTTGGCACCGGCGCCGGGCAAGGTTTGCTCCAACACGGCGGCCAGCACCTGGAGCAGTTCATTTTTGACAGACAACATGTGGGCGATTTTACGAGGCGACGGCCGTCATGGCCTGAACCGCCCCTGTTACTGTTTGTCAGCAGGTTTGCCACCTGCCCCGTTCTGTGCTGGAATCCATCGCGCGATTCATCAAAAACCAACCCACTCCAGAGGAAACACAGCATGAAAAAACTGATGACAACACTGGCCATCGGCCTGACCCTGGCCCTTGGCGCTGCCCATGCCGCCGACGACAAGAAGGCACCGACCGCCCAGCAAAGCAAGATGATGGTCTGCAACAAGGACGCCGGAGACCGCAAGGGTGATGAGCGCAAGAAGTTCATGAGCGACTGCCTGAGCGCCGAGCACGCCGAAGCAGCCGACAAGCGGACGGCCCAACAAGAGCGCATGAAGCAGTGCAATCAGGACGCCAAGGACAAGAAGGGCGACGAGCGCAAGCAGTTTATGAGCCACTGCCTGAGCGGCAAACCCGCTGAACCAGCCAGCGACAAGAAAACAGCTCAACAGGAACGCATGAAGCAATGCAACCTGGACGCCAAGGATAAGAAAGGCGACGAGCGCAAAAAATTCATGAGTGAGTGCCTCAAGAGCAAGTAAGCACGTCACGGCATCTCAGATGCCCCATGAAAAACCCCCGGCAGCCGCATGACTGCCGGGGGTTTTTGTTGTCCGTGTCCTTGCGTCAGCTCTGCCAGAAACCGCTCTGGCTGTAGTGGTGCTTGAGGAAATCGACCCACAGCCGCACCCGCAACGGCAGATGCTTGCGCTGCGGGAATACGGCGTAGATGCCGTTGGGCGGTGCGGCAAACTCCTGGAGCACTTCCACCAGCCGGCCCACCGCGATTTCGGCATCCACCTCCCAGGTGCTGCGCCAAGCCAGGCCATAGCCGGCCAGACACCAGTCGTGCAACACCTGGCCGTCGGAGCAGTCCATCGGGCCATTGGGCTTGAAATGAATCACCTCGCTGGTTTCGCCCTTGGGCACCTTGAACGCCCAGCCGCGCGTTTGCGATGCATCGCTGGACAACACCAGGCAGTCCAGGCGGGCCAGGTCCTGCGGGTGCTGTGGCGTGCCATGCTGCTTGAGGAACTTGGGCGTGGCCACGCACAGGCGGCGGTTATCGGCCAGGCGCACGCTCACCAGCGATGAGTCGGGCATGTCGCCCACGCGCACAGCGCAGTCGTAGCCTTCGCCGGCAATGTCCACCACCCGGTCGCTCAGGTTGAGGGAGATCGTCACATCCGCGTGCAGTTCGCGGAATTTCGGAATCAATGGCGCCACATGGCGGCGACCAAAACCGGCCGGCGCCGTGATGCGCAGATGGCCGCTGGCCTTGACGCCGCCGGCCGAGACACTGGCCTCGGCATTGGCCACGTCGGCCAGCAGGCGCTGACAATCTTCCAGAAAGGCGCTACCCTCATGTGTCAGCGTGATGCGGCGGGTGGTGCGTACCAGCAGCTTGACCCCCAGACGCCCTTCCAGCGCATCGAGCCGGCGGCCCATGATGGCCGGCGCCACGCCTTCGGCGTTGGCGGCCGCCGTCAGGCTGCCTCGGGTGGCCACCGAGACGAAGGATTCCATTTGCTTGAGCTTGTCCATGGCCTCGGATTATCACCTTAATAAGGAGGTAATTAAAAGATTTATTGCGGAATTAGATTGATTTTGGGAGAATAATAAATTAAGTTGGTACTTATGAATGAATCCTGCTCAAAATCTCCCCGGTCCTGACACCCCGACATCGGCCATCGAAGGCCAGATCCGCACGGACATGCTGCATGAGCTCTATGTCCGCGGCCGTGAATCAACACTGCTCGGCTTTCTGCCCATCTTCCTGCTGGCCTGGCTGCATATGGATGCGCATGCGCTGCCACCTCTGCTGCTCTGGATCGGCAGCCTGGTAGCCGTGCAGACCTACCGCCTGTGGATCGCACAACGCTACTTGCAACAGCCTGATGCGCACACCCGCCAGCGCTGGTACTTGCATCAATGGCTGGGCACGGTCACGCTGGCCTTGGGTTGGGTCATCAGTTTTGCCCTGCTGGATGCGAACGAGCTGGGCATGCCGTTCTACCTGCACCTGATCTTTCTCATCGGCTTGAGCACCTTCATGCTGAGCTCCATCGGCATCGATATCCGCCTGTATGGCGGCTTCCTGCTCGTTCTGGTCGGCGGCACCCTGGCGGTGTTGTCGGTGCAGTACCCAGCGTTTCTGCAGCGCTACCCGATCGTGCCGATCGGCTTTGTGATCTATGCCTGCATGCTGCTGGTGCGCAGCCGCGGCGAATACCGACGCACGCGCGAATGGATCACAGCCCGCCTCAACCGCAAGCAGCTGCTGGAACAGTTGAACGCCGCGCTCACCGAGGAGCGCAACATCAAGGAGCAACTGCGCCAGCAATCGCAGGAACTGGAAAACCGCAACCGGGAGCTCAGCGAACTGGCGGTCCGCGATGGCCTGACCCGCGCCTTCCGGCGTGGGCACATCGAAGCGGAACTGCGCCGTCTCATCAAAGGCCTGCATCGTCACCACGACAACTTCAGCGTGCTGATGATGGACATCGACTTCTTCAAACGCGTCAACGACCAGTACGGCCATGCGGTCGGCGACGAAGTGCTGCGCCGGTTGGCCGCCGTTTCGCAGACCCAGTTGCGCGAAACCAACCTGTTCGGCCGCTGGGGCGGCGAGGAGTTCATCGTGCTAATGCCGCAGACCACGCTGGAAGAAGCCGTCATGGCGGCGCAGCGCCTGCGCCAGGCCATTGCTGCCATGGTGTTTGATGTGGAAGGCGTAACTTTCCAGATCACCATCTCCATCGGCGCCGCCCAACTGCAGCCCATGGAAAGCGCCGACGCCGTGGTGGCGCGCTCAGACGAAGCCTTGTACGCCGCCAAACATGCCGGACGCAACTGCGTCGTCGCCTCCCCGGCCTTAACTGCTGGCTAACAGCCTCTTCCCCAAATACGAATGGCGGCATCCGCAGGGATGCCGCATCATGGCGCCATGGAACACCATGATGCGCCCCCACCCGATCTGACCCACCTGCGCGACTGGATCGGCCGCCAGGAATCCCGCACCGACGACCTGACCGCCACACCGGTGGCCGCCCTCTCGGCCACGCTGGACCGCGACGACCCGCCGCCCGCACCCGGCACCGCGCTGCCGCCGTTGTGGCACTGGCTCTACTTCACACCCCTCACGCGCCACAGCGAACTGGGCGAAGACGGCCACGCCAAGCGCGGCGGCTTTCTGCCGCCGGTGCCCTTGCCGCGGCGCATGTGGGCCGGCGGCCGGCTGGACTTCCTGCACCCGTTGCGCGTGGGCGAAGCCGTCACACGCACCTCCACCATCCAGGACGTGACGGTGAAACACGGCCGCACTGGCGCGCTGGTGTTCGTCTGCGTGCGGCATGAGTTCAGTAACGCGCAGGGCCTGGCCCTCAGAGAAGAGCACGACATCGTCTACCGCGATGCCCCCCAGCCTGGCGCCCAGGTTCCCGAGCCCACCCCGGCGCCGCGCGACGAGCAGTTCAGCCGCGAGATCGTGCCCGACCCGGTGCTGCTGTTCCGCTACTCGGCATTGACTTTCAACGGCCACCGCATCCACTACGACCGCAGCTACGTCACAGGCGTCGAAGGCTATCCCGGCCTGATCGTGCACGGGCCGCTGATTGCCACGCTGCTGCTGGATCTGCTGCGCCGGGAGCTGCCGGACGCGCAAGTGAAGCGCTTCAGCTTCAAAGCCGTGCGCCCGACCTTTGACATCCACCCCTTCACGGTTTGCGGCAAGCTCGAACATGGCGTCGCAGGCCAGCCCGGCGTCGTCACCCTCTGGGCGCGCGACCATGAGGGCTGGCTCACCATGCAGGCCACGGCAGAAATCGAATAAGAGAGATCGCGCAAGATGAATCAGACTGACAAGTACCAGGACATCCGCGACGCGGTGCGCGACCTCTGCGCACAGTTCCCCGACGAATACCACCGCAAGGTTGACGAGCAGCGCGCCTATCCCGAGGAATTCGTCGACGCCCTCACCAAGGCCGGCTGGATGGCCGCGCTGATCCCACAGGAATACGGCGGCTCCGGCCTGTCCATGACGGAGGCCTCCGTCATCATGGAGGAGATCAACCGCTCGGGCGGCAACTCCGGCGCCTGCCATGGCCAGATGTACGTGATGAATGCCATCCTGCGCAGCGGCTCCAAAGAACAGAAGGAGAAATTCCTGCCCAAGATCGCGACCGGCGAGTTGCGCATCCAGTCCATGGGCGTGACCGAGCCCACCACCGGCAGCGACACGACCCAGCTCAAGACCAATGCCGTGCGCAAGGACGGCCGCTGGGTGATCAACGGCCAGAAGGTGTGGATCTCGCGCATCCAGCACAGCGACCTGATGATCCTGCTGGCGCGCACCACACCGGCAGACCAGGTGAAGAAGCGCTCCGAAGGCCTGTCGTGCTTCCTAATCGACCTGCACCAGGCCATTGGCAGCGGGCTTACGGTGCGCCCCATCCTGAACATGGTCAACCACGAGACCAACGAGCTGTTCTTCGACAACCTGGAGATTCCGGAAGACAGCCTGCTGGGCGAGGAAGGCAAAGGCTTCAAGACCCTGCTGGACGGCCTGAACGCCGAACGCACGCTGATCGCCGCCGAGTGCATCGGCGACGGCTACTGGTTCATCGACCGTGCCCGCAAGTACGCCAGCGAGCGCGTGGTGTTCGGTCGTCCCATCGGCCAGAACCAGGGCGTGCAGTTCCCGATTGCCGAGGCCTTCATCGAACTCGAAGCCGCCAACCTGATGCGCTGGAAGGCCTGCGAAAAGATCGACGCGCACCAGAACGCTGGGGCCGAGGCGAACATGGCCAAGTACCTGGCGGCCAAGGCCAGTTGGGAAGCGGCCAATGTGTGCCTGCAGACGCACGGCGGCTTCGGCTTTGCCTGCGAATACGACATCGAGCGCAAGTTCCGCGAGACGCGCCTGTACCAAGTGGCACCGATCTCCACCAACATGATCTTCTCTTACGTGGCCGAGCACCTCCTCGGCTTGCCCCGGAGTTTTTGATGAAACCGCTCGAAGGTATCACCGTCGTTGCGCTGGAGCACGCGATTGCCGCGCCCTTTTGCTCGCGCCAGCTGGCCGACCAGGGCGCGCGTGTCATCAAGGTCGAACGGCCCACGGTGGGCGACTTCGCGCGCGGCTACGACAGCCGCGTGAACGGTCTGTCCTCACACTTCACCTGGACAAATCGTTCCAAGGAAAGCCTGGCACTTGATCTCAAGCACCCGCAGGCCGGCGAGATCATGGACAAGCTGCTCAGCGAAGCCGACGTGCTGATGCAGAACCTGGCGCCCGGTGCCGCCGCACGTATGGGCCTGTCGTTCGAGGCGTTGCATGAGAAGTACCCACGGCTCATCGTCTGCGACATCTCGGGTTATGGCGACAGCGGCCCCTACCGCGACAAGAAGGCCTACGACCTGCTGATCCAGAGCGAGTCAGGGTTTCTCTCCGTGACCGGCACACCGGACGAGCCGTCCAAGGCGGGTTGCTCGATCGCCGACATCGCCGCCGGCATGTACGCCTACAGCAACATTCTCACGGCACTGATCCAGCGCGGCAAGACCGGCGTGGGCCGGCGCATCGATGTGTCGATGCTGGAAAGCATGGCGGAGTGGATGAGCTTCCCGATGTACTACGCCTATGACGGCGCCACGCCACCGCCGCGCGCTGGCGCCTCGCACGCCACCATCTACCCCTATGGGCCGTTTGTCGCCGGTGACGGCAAGAGCGTGATGCTGGGGCTGCAGAACGAGCGTGAGTGGGTGGCGTTTTGTGACAAGGTGTTGTGCCAGCCCACGCTGGCCAAAGACGAACGCTTCGACGCCAACGCCAAGCGCTCGGCGGCGCGCGCGGCGCTGCGCCAGATCATTGAGACCGAGTTCGGCAAACTGACGGCAGCGCAAGTGATCGAGCGCCTGGAAGAAGCCGGCATCGCCAACGCCCAGGTCAACACCATGGCTGACCTGTGGGCACACCCGCAATTGCAGGCGCGCCAACGCTGGACCGAGGTCAGCACACCCGTGGGCCCGGTGCCCGCGCTGCTGCCACCCGGCGCAACCGACGAAGCCCATGTGCGCATGGATGCCATCCCTGCCGTTGGCCAGCACAGCGAGTCCATCCTGCGCGAGCTGGGTTATGGCGCAACCGATATCGAGCAACTCAAGGCCGACAAGGCCATCTGACGTCGAAGCATGAACACCCAACCTTCTTCCCAGGCGTTGGCCGAATTCGCCGCCACGCTGCAATTCGAATCTATCCCCGAACCGGTGATCCGCCGCACCGAAGACCTGCTGCTCGACTGGTTCGGCTCCTGCCTCGCCGGCAAGGATGCGCGCGCGGTCGAGATCCTGGCCGCCTTCGTCGAGAGCATGGGGCCCGTGGACGGCCCGAGCGAGATCCTAATTCACCGCAAGACCAGCAGCCCGCTGCTGGCCGCCATGGCCAACGCCGCCGCGTCGCACGTGGCCGAGCAGGACGATGTGCACAACGGCTCGGTGTTCCACCCGGCCACCGTGGTGTTCCCGGCCGCACTCGCCACCGCGCAGGCGCTGGGCCGCAGCGGCAAGGAATTGCTGACCGCCTGCGTGGCGGGTTACGAAGTCGGCATCCGCGTCGGTGAATTCCTCGGCCGCTCGCACTACAAGGTATTCCACACCACCGGCACAGCCGGCACGCTGGCCGCCGCCGCCGCGGTGGGCCACCTGCTCAAGCTCACGCCGGAGCAGATGCTGAATGCTTTCGGCTCGGCCGGCACGCAGTCGGCCGGCTTGTGGGAGTTTTTGCGTGACGCCGCCGACTCCAAGCAGCTGCACACCGCGCACGCCGCCGGTGCCGGTCTCACTGCTGCGTATCTGGCGCAAAAAGGTTTCACCGGCGCACGCCGTATTCTGGAAGGGCCGCAGGGCATGGCGGCAGGCATGTCGAGCGACGCCGACATCAGCAAGTTGGCCGATGGACTCGGTACACGCTGGACCGTGGCCGAGACCTCGTTCAAGTTCCACGCCTCCTGCCGCCACACCCACCCGGCGGCCGATGCACTGCAGCAGGTGCTGCAGGTCAACCAGTTGAAGGCCAGCGATGTGAAGCGCGTCACCGCGCTGGTGCATCAGGGTGCCATCGATGTGCTGGGCCCGGTGACCGACCCGCAGACCGTGCACCAGAGCAAGTTCTCCATGGGCACGGTGCTGGGGCTGGTGGCGGTGCTAGGCCGCGCCGGCCTGACCGAGTTCGATACCAGTTTCAAGACAGCCAACGTGACGGCCTTTCACGACAAGGTCGTCATGGAACTCGACCCCGAAGTCGATGCCGCCTACCCGGCGCGCTGGATCGGCAAGGTGCGGGTGGAAACGAACGATGGCCGCGTGCTGCACGGCCGCGTGGACGAACCCAAGGGCGACCCCGGCAACACGCTCAGCCGCACCGAACTGGAAGACAAGGCGCTGCGGCTGGCGCTGTACCACCAGGGTGCCAGTGAAGCGGACATGCGTGCCGCCATGGCACGGCTGTGGGCCATCGCCGACGTGCCGCACGTGGGCCGGCTGTTGCCTTGAACCGTTTCGCACCCGCGTGCCAAAGGGTGAGGCCTGCATGACCTAGGGATGACCCGGCTTGTCCCCTTGCGCTATCTGGACGACGATGAAAGCCATATAAAACACAAAAGACGACTGAAGACGAGGGAGTTTTCAACTGACCCATACCAAAGAGGACGACAAACCATGCCTTTCCAATGTAGAACCTTCACCCTCGCCACCATCACTGCCAGCTTGGCCCTGGGTGCCGGCATCGCCAATGCGCAAACCTACCCGGCCAAGCCGGTCTCGCTGGTGGTGCCCTTCTCCGCCGGTGGCCCGACCGACATCGTGGCGCGCACCCTGGCCGCCACCATGACCAAGACCCTGGGCCAGACCGTCCTGGTGGAAAACAAGACCGGCGCGGGCGGCACCATCGCTCCCAGCTATGTGGTCAAGGCCGCACCCGACGGCTACACCTTCCTGATCCACCACAACGGCATGGCCACGGCACCGGCGCTGTACCGCAAGCTGGCCTACAACCCAGTGACCGATTTCGAGCACGTCGGCAACGTGGTGGACGTGCCCATGACGCTGATCGCCAAGAAGGACCTGCCGCCCAGGAACGTGGCGGAGCTGATTCCCTTCGTCAAGGCCAACGCCGCCAAGATCAACCTGGCCAACGCCGGCCTGGGCGCGGTGTCGCACCTGTGCGGCACACTGTTCCAGCAGTCGCTGGGCGTGACGCTGACCACCGTGCCGTTCCAGGGCACCGGTCCGGCGCTCAATGCGTTACTGGGCGGCCAGGTCGACCTGCTGTGCGACCAGACCACCAACACCGTGCCGCACATCAAGGCCGGCACCGTCAAGATGTACGGCGTCACCACCAAGCAGCGCATCAAGGCCCTGCCCGATGCGCCCACGCTGGATGAGGGCGGCATGAAGGACTTCGAGGTGATCGTCTGGCACGGCGTCTATGCGCCCAAGGGCACGCCCGCAGCCGTGGTGCAGAAGTTCGGCGACGCCATGCGCGCTGCACTCAAGGACCCGGCCTTCGTCAGCCGCATGGCCGACCTCGGTGGCGAGATTGCACCCGAGTCGCGCCAGACCCCGGAAGGCCAGCGCGCCTGGCTCACGTCGGAAGTGCAGAAGTGGGGCACGGCGATCCGTGCGGCAGGGCAGTTCGCGGACTGATCTTCGCCTGACGCCGCAAGGAAACACGCCGGGTAAGCCCGGCGTTTTCATTGATGCACGAGGTGGTGCCGATGGGGTGGCGTTCCGTATCAACGAGCAAGGAATGCCCTGCGCACCAGTTGTGAAGACCACCCGCAAATCAACGTGTCCGCGATCGGCGGGATGCCATGGGCTCGGTTGCGCTGGCCTGAAATTGCCGCCGGTACGCCTGCGGCGACACGCCATAAGTACGGACGAACTGCTGGCGCAAAGCCACGACTGAACCGAAACCTACGGCCGTGGCGATGACCTCCACCGACTGGGTCCCTCCCTCCAACAAACGGGTTGCCGCTGACAGTCGCTGCTGGAGCAGCCACTGGTGGACTGAGCTGCCGGTGTACTTCTGGAAGTGACGGGTGAACGTGCGCCGGCTCATGGCCGCATGCTGCGCCAGCGAGTCGATGCTGTGTGATTCGCCCAAGTGCGCGCTGGCCCAATCGAGCACGGTGCCCAGCCTGTGGCCGGTCGGAGAAGTCGGCATCGGCTTCTCGATGAATTGCGCTTGGCCGCCGGAACGATGTGGGGCGATCACAAGACGGCGTGCAACACGATTCGCAGCCTCTGCACCGCAGATCCGTCGCAGCAGATGCAGGCAGCAGTCCAAGCCGGCAGCAGTCCCCGCCGAAGTGAGCAGGCGGCCCTCGTCCACGTAGAGTACCTCCTCGTCCAGCCGAACGTGCGGGAAACGCTCGCGAAAAACAACCGCCCAGTTCCAATGCGTGGTGGCGTTTCTACCGTCCAGTAGCCCGGCTTCGGCCAGCACAAACGCGCCCAGGCACAAGCCCACGATCGTGGCGCCATGCCGGTAGGCACGCTGTAGCGCCTCCAGGATCTCGCGGGACGGGGGCTCCTGCGTGTCGCGCCAGCTCGGAACGATGATGATGTCGGCATTCTGCAGGCCGCGCAGACCATGGCTGGCATTGACCTGCATACCCATCAGGGACCGCACCGGCCCCGCCTGCGTGGAGCACACACGCAACTGGAAGCGTGGCACGCCCAGGTCACGCCGGTCCTCACCGAAGACGAGCAAGGGCACGGAAAGATGAAATGGGCTCACGCCGTCGAACGCCAGGACGGCGATGATGCGCGCCTCTTCCAGCGGCCCCCTGCGCAGAGGAATGGCGACGGTTTTTTCCATGACGCTATGCTAGCTTGGGCTTGCAGCCGGAAGGGGCACTCAACCGCGCGCCGGCACAGGAGACGACGCGCCCCGCAGGACGGGCGTGCGACGTCGCAGGTAGAGGTTGTTTGCAACCAGGGCCACGCAGCTCAAGCCGGCGCCAGCCACCTGCATGGGGGTGGGAACCACACCTTCTGCCGCCGAGATGGCAAAAGCCGTCAGCGGCACCACGTCCATGAAGAGAACACCGTTAAGCGGCGTGAGGATGCGGTTGCCCACATTCCAGCACAGCACGCCGACAAAGCCGGCTGCAAACGCCATGTACAGCAGATGCGGCATTACGTCGAGATAGGCACCAGCCGTCGGCATGGTGAATGCTCCTAGGACTCCAAGTGCCATCGTGGCCATGTACACGCTGCCCAGCCCCAGGCCCGTCGTGAGTGCGGTGTAGCGCACAGGTGACCAGTTCGGGAAAAAACTTGCCCCCACGGTATAGACGACCCAGCACAGCGCACCTGCCACAATGAGACCGTTGGCCAGGTAGTTGCCGGGTTGACGAAGCAGTGCCGACAGATTGCCCTCAGAGGCAACGAGAATCGCCCCGAAGAATGAAAGCAGGATGAACGCGAAGGAAAAAAGAGGGGGGCGCACTTTGCGCACAGCCCAGTTCACCAACAGGCCCAGCATGGGTTGCGTGGCCATCATGATCGAGGCCATGAGTGCACCGCGCGGCCCGGCCATCTGCTGGCCCAGGAACACCAGAAAACCGAACCCGGTAAATGCCACCGTGCCAAGCAACCATGCGGCAAATGTCTCGCGAGGCGTTATGCGCAGGGCGGCGCGGCCTTCGACGGCGAGCAGCACACCCATCAAGGCCAACCCAGCGATGGTGTAGCGTGCGCAGGTGAAGGTGTATGGATCGACGTGCGTCAGCGCGCCCGTCATAACTGGGAACATACCTCCCCAGGAGATGGTGGCGACCAGGCAGAGCAAGACGCCTTTCGTGTTGGATGAAGTCATAGGAATCCTTTGGCGGCGGTGTTAGCGAAGAGGCCCATTGTTCGCTGCCAGGCGCCAAGACGCCATTGGCCCAAATGCCATTTTTCGATGGATTCGGGCCATCTCCACCCAGCGCCCCGAGGGGGCTGTCGAGCGGACCGTAACGGCCAGCGCGCCTGGCTCACGTCGGAAGTGCAGAAGTGGGGCACGGCGATCCGTGCGGCGGGGCAGTTCGCAGACTGATCTGCGCATTACGCACCATGAAAAACGCCGGGCAAGCCCGGCGTTTTTGTTGGCGCACGCCCTCGGTCTTCACCACCGGCACATCGCTCAGGCCGACGCCAGCACCGCTTCGATTTCGGCAAAGGTATGCGCCACCTCGTAGGTGTGGATGGGCTGACCGAGCTGGCGCGCGATCTGGGTCACCGAGAAGATGCCGCGCAGCACCTGCCGGCCGCTGTGCGTGCGGTCCAGCACCAGCGCATGGGCCCGACCCGCGGCGGTGAGCGTGGCAACGATGTTGCCGACAGTGGCTTTGCGCACCGCGTCGAAGCTGAGTGCCTCCACCTTCTCCACCGGCACCATGACCTCGGTCACACGCAGTTCGGCGTGCGCTGCCTGGCGCGCCTGGGCCACCCGCATGGCCTTCTCGCCGTGGATGTCCACCGTCGTCACCAAGCCGGTGATCCTGCCGTCATCGTCGGCCACGACCAGCAGCCGGACGCCGCGTGCCAGCATCGAGCGGTTGGCCTCCTCCAGTGAGGCCTCGGCGCCAATGGTGGCGGCCGGGATCTTGGCCAGATCGGTCATGACATCAACCGCCGGTGAGTTCATCGCCACAGGCGGCGGATTGAACGCCTCCAGAAGATGGCATCCGTCGGGTGACACGGGTGCCTGTGACAAGCGCCCGTACTGCTGTTCTACCTGCATGGTCTGGCCTCCTCGTTGTTTGAGTGGGCAGTTGGATGGCCGGTGCTGGCCTTAGTTCCGGCCTGGGAGCGACGATCGGATTCGGAATACTACGTACAGCCCCCGACGGGCCAGACGATCATCAGGCTCCCTGCCGCGCATCCTCCACCAGCGAATCCACCAGTTCCCGCGCATAGACCGGCAGCGCGTCGAGGCTGCGCACCACAATCTGCATCGCGCGTTCGGCCCAGGGGTCGGCCAGCGGCACGATGGCAATGGCCATGGTCTGCGCGTGGCGGCGCGCGGCGGACTCGGGCAGGATGGCCACGCCAACCGCCGCCTCCACCATGCGGCAGGCGGCCTCGAAGTTGCTGACCTGGATGCGCTGTTTCATGGGCCGCTCCAGCCCGTCGCAGATCTGCTGCAAAAAGGCGCGGATGGCGCTGCTCTCATGCAGGCCGATGTGGTCGAAGGCCAGCGTGTCGGCAAAAGCCACCACCGCTGTGCCGGCCAGCGCGTGGTCTGCGGGCACCACCAGCACCAGGCGGTCGCGCCGGTAGGGCAGCACTTCCAGGTTTTCGGTACGCACCAGGCCGGCGACGATGCCGATGTCGGTCTGCCCTTCGGAGACCGCGCGCACGATGTCATGGCTCAGGCGTTCCTGCAGGTCCACGTTCACATCGGGGTGCGCCAGCAGGTAGCGGCGCAAGACCGGCGGCAGGAACTCACCCAGCGCCGTGGTGTTGGCAAACACCCGCAGGTGGCCCTTGATGCCGCTGACATATTCCTGCAGGTCGCCGCGCAGGTGCTCCAGCTGGCCCAGCACCAGCCGGGCATGGTGCACAAAGGCCTGGCCGGGGGGTGTGAGCGTGACGCCCTGCGAGGTGCGGAAAAGCAGCTTGACGCCCAAGCCTTCCTCGATATTCTTGATACGGGTACTGGCCGCCGGTGCCGACATGTGGGCCGCCTCGGCGCCCCGGGTCAGGCTGTTCGATTCGGCAATGCGCACCATCAGCCGGAGGTCAACCAGATCAAAAGGCAGGGACATGGCGGCGTGTGGGCTGAAGGCAAAGTGGGACGGTTGGGCGATTATGCCCAGCCGGCCCAAGTCAAGCAGATGACGGATTCCATCCTTTTTGTGCCGAATTTCAGAATGTTTTGGGTATTAATACCTGCTCAAGTATCAAATACAGTTACGGCATGGAAAAAATCCGCCCCAGCCATGCTCAGCCGCAGGCCGTCTTGTTTGACGCCTACGGCACGCTGTTCGACGTCTACAGCGTCGGACTGGCAGCGGAACAGCTGTTTCCGGGCCAGGGCGAAGCCTTGAGCCGGCTCTGGCGCGACAAACAGATCGAATACACCCACCTGGTCACGACCAGCAATGACGGCGCGCATTACCAGCCGTTCTGGGCGCTGACGCTGACCAGCCTGCGCTACACCTGCAAGCGCCTGAAACTGGCGCCCACGCCGGCGCAGGAACAGCAGTTGATGAACCAGTACCGGCACCTGAGCGCCTTCCCGGAAAACCGCGACGTGCTACAGGCGCTGAAGGCGCGCGGCATCCAGACCGGCATCCTCTCCAACGGCGACCCCGAGATGCTGGGCATTGCCGTGCGCAGCGCCGGGCTGGAAGGCCTGCTCGACCACGTGATCAGCGTGGACGCCGTGCGCAAGTACAAGACCCACCCCGAGGCGTATGCCCTGGGCGAGCAGGCCACCAGCCTGCGCGCCGGGCAGATCGTCTTTGTCAGCAGCAACAGCTGGGACGCCCTGGCCGCCACCTGGTACGGCTATCAGACCCTGTGGGTCAACCGTTATGACCTGCCGTTCGAAGAGCTGGGCACCCAGCCCGTGCGCACCGGCAGCACCCTGAACGATGTGCTGGGATTTTTCCCGGCGGAATGAAGCGTTGCCCAACGCGCCCAACGAGTTCGCATTTTTTGATTGAGGAGTTGAACACCATGACCCAACGCACCACCTGCCAGCGGCTGCAAGTCGCCACCGGCCTGTACCGTTTCATTGAAGACAAGGTCCTGCCCGGCACCGGCATCAGCAGCGCCGACTTCTGGAAGGGCTTCGACAAGCTGGCCCACGACCTGGGCCCGAAAAACGCCGCCCTGCTGGCCGAGCGCGACCGCCTACAACTGGAGCTGGACGCCTGGCACAAGGCCAACCCCGGCCCGATCAAGAACATGAAGGCCTACCGCGCCTTCCTGGAAAAGATCGGCTACCTGGTGCCGGTGCCCGCCACCGTGGCCAGCGACACCACCAACGTGGATGCCGAGCTGGCCGTGCAGGCCGGCCCGCAGCTGGTGGTGCCGGTGCTGAACGCCCGCTACGCGCTCAACGCCGCCAATGCGCGCTGGGGTTCGCTGTACGACGCACTCTACGGCACCGACGCCCTGCCGGAAACCAAGGGCGCCACCAAGGTGAGCGCCGACGGCAAGGGCTACAACCCGGTGCGCGGCGCCAAGGTGATCGAATACGCCCGCTATGTGCTCGACCGCGTGGCGCCGCTGGCCAAGGGTTCGCACATCAACTCCACCGGCTACACGGTGGAAGGCGGCAAGCTGGCCGTGGCGCTGAAAGACGGCAGCAAGGCCACACTGGCTGACGCCAACAAGTTCGTCGGCTACCAGGGCAGCGCGGCTGCACCTTCGGCCATCCTGCTGCGCAACAACGGCATCCACATCGAGATCCAGATCGACCGCAGCACCCCCATCGGCAAGAGCGACCCGGCCGGCGTGAGCGACCTG
The DNA here is from genome assembly GCA_002633085.1 of Curvibacter sp. PD_MW3. Taxonomy (GTDB): domain Bacteria; phylum Pseudomonadota; class Gammaproteobacteria; order Burkholderiales; family Burkholderiaceae_C; genus Hylemonella. The sequence continues at coordinate 4,954 of NSIV01000014.1, read as the reverse complement.
CTGATGGAAGCCGCGCTGTCCACCATCCTCGACCTGGAAGACTCGGTGGCCGCCGTGGACGCCGACGACAAGGTGCTGGCCTATGACAACTGGCTCGGCATCCTCAAGGGCACGCTGACGGAAGAAGTCGCCAAGGGCGGCAAGACTTTCACCCGCCGCCTGAACGCCGACCGCGTCTACAAGGGTGCGAATGGCGAAGAGATCAAGCTGCACGGCCGCTCGCTGCTGTTCGTGCGCAACGTCGGCCACCTGATGACCAACCCGGCCATCCTGTACGGCAATGGCAGCGAGATCCATGAAGGCATCATGGACGCCGTCATCACCACCACCATCGCGCTGCACGACCTGAAAGGCCTGACCACAGGCGGCGTGCGCAACTCGCGCACCGGCTCGATCTACATCGTCAAGCCCAAGATGCACGGCCCGGCCGAAGTCGGCTTTGCCGCCGAGCTGTTTGACCGCGTCGAGCAACTGCTGGGCCTGCCGGAGAACACCGTCAAGCTCGGCATCATGGACGAAGAGCGCCGCACCAGCGTGAACCTCAAGGCCTGCATTGCCGCGGCCAAGAGCCGCGTGGCCTTCATCAACACCGGCTTCCTGGACCGCACCGGCGACGAGATGCACACCGCCATGCACGCCGGCCCGATGATCCGCAAGGCCGCCATGAAGGGCACCGACTGGATTGCCGCCTACGAGAAGAGCAACGTGCTGGTCGGCCTGGCCTGCGGCTTGAAGGGCCGCGCCCAGATCGGCAAGGGCATGTGGGCCATGCCCGACCTGATGGCCGCCATGCTGGAGCAGAAGGTGGGACACCCGAAGGCCGGCGCCAACACCGCCTGGGTGCCCTCGCCCACTGCCGCCACGCTGCACGCGCTGCACTACCACCAGGTGAACGTGGCCGCCATCCAGGACGAACTGGAAAAGCAGGCCACCGCCAAGAACTTCAAGGCGCAGGAAGAGCAGATGCTGACCGGCCTGCTGACCGTGCCCGTGGCCGCCAAGCCGAACTGGAGCGCAGAGGAAATCCAGCAGGAGCTGGACAACAACGCGCAGGGCATTCTGGGTTATGTGGTGCGCTGGGTGGACCAGGGCGTGGGCTGCTCCAAGGTGCCCGACATCCACAACATCGGCCTGATGGAAGACCGCGCCACGCTGCGCATCTCCAGCCAGCACATGGCCAACTGGTTGCTGCACGGCATCACCAACGAAGCCCAGGTGAAAGCCACCTTCGAACGCATGGCCGCCGTGGTGGACCAGCAGAACGCCGGCGACCCGCTGTACAAGCCGATGGCCGGCAACTTCACCACCTCGTTCGCCTACCGCGCCGCGCTCGACCTGGTGCTCAAGGGCCTGGAGCAGCCCAGCGGCTACACCGAGCCGCTGCTGCACGCCTGGCGCTTGAAGGTGAAGGCGGCTGCCTGAAGCCGAGGCGCTATGGGTTTGATAGCTGCCTATGGGTTTGATAGCTGCTTGCGTATGATGGGCAAGGGCTAGAGGCCAATTTGGCATATGAAAACGGCACCCGAGGGTGCCGTTTTTCTTGGCCACGCCACACAAGCCCCCAGCATGGCAGGCCGCGAGGCCGCCGAGCCCAGCCAAGGCTCAGGCAGCCTTCGTCGGCGCCCGGTCGGACGGATGGTTGACGCCGTCGTTGGTGGGCACGTGCGGAAGCAGGAAAGGGTCAATGCCCTCCAGGCAGCCGACGTTGTAGCCGTACTGGTGGGGATTGGAGCGCCTCTGGTGATGGGTGTAGATGCCGCAGACACCGCAGAAGTAGTGCCGGGCGACCTTGGTGTTGAACTGGTAGAGCCGCAGGTCCGGCTCGCCCTGCACCACGCGGATGCCGTCGAGCGGAACGGACGCGACGATGGCGCCCCTGCGGCGGCACATGGAGCAGTTGCAGCGGCGCGGATCGACGATGCCGTCGGGCAGGCTGAGCTCCAGCACGACGGCGCCACAGTGGCAGGACAGCTTGTGCTTGGGTTGTACGGCCACGCCGCCGACTGATTTGATGGACATGACGCCTCCGCGCTGAGTGTGGTGTGGCCTAACGTCCTGCAGACCACGAAAGCGCGGCACGGCATCAATGGACGACCGTCACACGATTTTCCGCTTTTTTTGTGACCGCCTGATTTATAGCCGGGGTCCCGCTGCCCGGCAGCCCTCGCCACGTCCTGCGCCATACTTGCCGCTGGCTCCCCGCGTTGGGGCGCAGCGGCAACAAGGAACGATCGTGCAATCTGCCAGTGACCAGTGGTTCGACGAGGCCTACTACCAGCGCTACTACTTCGACAAGAAGACCAGCGTGGTCGACCCCGCGCATGTGGAGCGGCTGGGCGCTTTTGTGTGCAGCTACCTCAAGTACCTGCGCGTGCCCGTGAAACGGGTGCTGGATCTGGGCTGCGGCATCGGCCTGTGGCGCGACGCACTGACGCAGCACTTTCCCGGCGCGGCCTACCACGGCGTGGAGTACAGCGACTACCTCTGCGCGCGCTACGGCTGGGAGCGCGGTTCGGTGGTGGACTACCGGAGTGCCGAACCATTTGACCTGGTGATCTGCCAGGGCGTGCTGCCCTACCTGAGCGCGGCCGATCTGAAGCAGGCGCTGCACAACCTGGGCCTGCTTTGCCGTGGCGCGCTGTATGTGGAAGCCGTGACGCGTGAGGACTACGAACGTGACACCATTGACGAGACGCTGACCGACCCGCGCCTGTTCCGCCACCGCGCCCAGCTGTACCGGCGCGGCCTGTCGGAAGGCTTCATGGAGCTGGGCGGCGGCGTCTGGCTGAGCCGCCAGGCCGAGGTGCCGCTGTTCGAACTCGAGTGCGCGGGCGGCCGCTGACGCGCGCCCCATCGCCACCCCATCACCATCGACCGGGATCATTCCCCTGGGCCAGACAGGTCGCGCTAGCATGGCACCATGACGCGGCCCCTGATCCTCTTCGGCGCCTTCGACCGCCACAACCTCGGCGACCTGCTGTTGGTGCACATCGCCGCCGCACTGCTGCCGGGACGTGAGCTGATCTTTGCCGGGCTAGCGGCGCGTGACCTGCGAGCGCACGGCGGCCATGCGGTGCGCGCACTGAGTGAGGTGCGCGCGGCGCTAGGCACGCAGCCGGTGGACCTGCTACACGTCGGCGGCGAGATTCTGACCACCACCGCCTGGCAGGCGGCCGTGATGCTGCTGCCGCCCGAGGAGGTGCAGGCCACGTTGGCCTATTTGCAGCCGCAGGAGCAGACGGCCTGGGTGCAAGCCATGACCGGCTCAGCCGGGCAGGCACCGTATGTGGCCGACCGCACCCACTGGCCGGCGCTGCAGCGCGTGCTCTACGCCGGCGTGGGTGGGATGCAACTGGCGCAGAGCGAGCCGGCCTTGCGTACGGAAGTGCTGGCCAAGCTGCGCACCGCCGATGCCGTGGGCGTGCGAGACGTGCAGACCCAGCGCACGCTGCAGGCCGCCGGCATTGCCGCCGCGCTGCTGCCCGACCCAGCGGTGATGGTGGCCGAGCTGTTTGGCGAACGCATCACGCAGCACGGCGCACAAGGCGAGGTGGCGCCACTGCGCTTGGCCTTTCCACACGGCTACTTGGCGGTGCAGTGCAGCGCCGAGTTCGGCGATGACGCCACGCTGGAGGCACTGGCAGCCCAACTCAAGCAAGTCGCCACCACCAGTGGTCTGGGCCTGCTGCTGTTGCGCGCCGGCGCTGCGCCCTGGCATGACGACCTGAGTGTGCTGCAACGCCTCGCTGCGCGCTTGCCGCCGGCCGCAGTGCGCGTGGCCGAGTCGCTCAACGTGTGGGACATCTGCGCCCTGATCGCCCACAGCCGCGGCTACTGCGGCAGCAGCCTGCACGGGCGCATTGTGGCCATGGCCTATGCCCTGCCCCGCATCAACCTGCGCCCGCCGGCAGCGCCGCAGCAGGCCGCCAAGCAGGCGGCGTTCGCGGCCACCTGGGACGAGGTGAACGTACCCGCCACCGTAGACGTGCAGCAGCTGGCGGGCACCATGCAGCAGGCCCTGGTGCTGCCTGCCAGCGTGCTGCAGGACATGGCCGATCGGCTGGTCACGCAGTACCGGCGCGGCTTCGAAGCACTGCGGAGCCCGTTGACATGAGCCGCTGACGCATCAGGTTGAGCAAGGTGGGAAAATAGCGGGTTGACCTCACAATGAACCCCATGACGACCAGCACCCTTTCTGCCGAACCGACGCAAGCCGACGCACCCACGCAAGCCCCGGCGCCTGCCACCCGCGCCGAGCGCACCCGCTCCGTGCAACCCGTTCTGGAGAAGCTGTTCGAGCTGTATCCGCATCTGTTCGGCGCCGAGTTCCTGCCGCTCAAGCTCGGCATTTTTCAGGAACTGCTGGCCAGGCACCCCGAACAGTTCAAGCGCGACAGCCTCAAGGCTGCACTCGGGGTGCACACGCGCTCCACGCGTTACCTGCAAAGCGTGGCCGCCGGCAAACAGCGGCATGACCTGGACGGCGCAGCGGTGGAGCCGGTGGCGCCGGAGCATGTCTACCTGTCTTTGGTGGAGTTGTTCCGCCGCCGGCAGGCGCGCAGCAAAGACGACTTGAAACCCAAACTGCGCGCCCAGCTGATCGCCGCGTTTGAAGCGTCGGGGTTGACACGCCAGGAGTACCTGGCCAGGGTGCCGGCCAACGACGCCGAGGCCCTGGCTGTGCTGGAAGACGCGCTGGCCGAGTGCGACGAGAAGCTGGCGCGGCAGGAGGCCTTGTGCCGGGCCTTTGAAGCCAGCGGCAAGACGGTGGAAGAATTTGCCGATATGTATGGCCTGCACCCGCGCGATGTGAACGCGGCACTGGCCCGACGCCGCCAGAACTGAAACACCACGCGGCGGCCGGGCGCGGTGCGAAAATCTGCCCATGCAAGATTCGCCACCGCCCCCCAGCCAGCCCCCGGCCCAGCCACGCAACCCCTTGCATGGCGTGACG
>NSIV01000002.1 GCA_002633085.1 Curvibacter sp. PD_MW3 | reverse complement strand
GACGTGGGGGCGGGGGCGGGCCGTGGCGGTTTCGGCCGCGGTGGCTTGCTGGTGTGGATCAGCATGGTGGCTTTCTCCATCTCGCCGGCCAGCAGATCGGGCAGGGCCTTGAGCGAGCGGGCGATGCAGTCCTCGATCGCGGTGCGGTGTTCGGGCGAGGGTTTCTTCAGCACCCAGCTGACCACTTCGGACTTCACGCCGGGATGGCCGACGCCGATGCGCAGGCGCCAGTAGTCGTCGGTGCCGAGCTGGCCGTGGATGTCGCGCAGGCCGTTGTGGCCGGCATGGCTGCCGCCGAGTTTGAGCTTGACCTGGCCCGGCACGATGTCGAGTTCGTCATGCGCCACCAGAATTTCGTTCGGCTGGATCTTGAAGAAGCGCGCCAGCGCCGCCACCGATTTGCCCGACAGGTTCATGAAGGTCTGCGGCTCCAGCAGCCAGACGGTCTGGCCCTTGACCGAAGTGCGCGCCACCAGGCCGTGGTAGCTCTTGTCCATCGTCAGGTTGGCCTTGAGTTCGCGCGCCACGGCGTCGATCCACCAGAAGCCGGCGTTGTGTCGGGTGCCTTCGTATTCAGGGCCCGGATTGCCCAGGCCGACAAACAGTTTGATCATGCGCGGATTATCAATGCATCGCCCTGGGTACCTGAGTTACCAAAAGAAACGGCCCACCGAAGTGGGCCGTTGCAGTTCAGGCAGCGGGGCCTGGACTTACTTCTTCTTGGCCGGAGCCTTTTCAGCAGCCGGAGCGGCTTCAGCAGCAGCGGCAGCAGCCGGAGCAGCTTCAGCTTCTTCAGCCGGGGAAGCCACCGACACCAGGACCGGATTGCTCTTGCCCTTGCCGTGGCTGACAGCGGTCACGCCCTTGGGCAGCTTGATGTCGGCCAGGTGCAGGGACTCGCCCTTCTTCAGACCGCTCAGGTCCACGCTGATGAACTCAGGCAGGTCGGCCGGCAGGCAGGACACTTCGAGTTCGGTGATGACGTGGTTGACCAGGCACAGGTCCAGCTTGACGGCCGGCGAGTTCTCTTCACCGGTGTAGTGGAACGGCACCTTCATGTGCAGCTTGGTGTTGGCGTCCACGCGCTGGAAGTCGATGTGCAGCACGAGTTGCTTGAACGGGTGCATTTGCACGTCGCGCAGCAGAACCTTGTGTTCCTTGCCATTCAGTTCCATGTCGAGGATGGACGAATGGAAGGCTTCCTTTTTCAGGGCGTGCCACAGTGCGTTGTGATCGAGTTCGACCAGAAGCGGTTCACCGGTGCCACCGTAGACGATGGCGGGCGTACGACCCGTGTTGCGGAGACGGCGGCTCGCACCCGTGCCCTGCTTGGCGCGCTCAAAAGCGACGAATTTCATAGTTCACTCCATTAAGAGTCCACCGCGACCAGTGTGACTCCGGTTTAACAAGGACCCGCACGACTCAGAGGTGTGCGGATCCACTTTTTGTCTGGATCAGAAAAGGTCTTCCTGGTCCGAGAACAAACTCATGACCGACTCGCCCTTGGCGATACGGTGGATGGTCTCCGCGATCAGCGGGGCCACGTTCATCTGGCGAATCTTCGAGCAGCCGGCAGCGGCCGGGCTCAGCGGGATGGTGTTGGTCACCACCACTTCGTCGAGTGCATTGCCTTTGGAAATGCGCTCGATGGCAGGGCCGGAGAAGATCGGGTGCGTGCAATACGCATAGACCTTCTTGGCGCCACGTTCTTTCAGCACCTCGGCGGCTTTGACCAGCGTGCCGGCGGTGTCGATCATGTCGTCCATGATCACGCAGTTGCGGCCTTCGATCTCGCCGATGACGTGCATCACTTCGCTCACATTGGCCTTGGGGCGGCGCTTGTCGATGATGGCCAGGTCGCAGCCGAGTTGCTTGGCCAGCGCACGGGCGCGCACCACACCACCGACGTCGGGCGAGACCACGATCAGGTCTTCGTATTTCTTCTGGCGCAGGTCGCTCAGCAGTACCGGCGAAGCGTAGATGTTGTCGACCGGGATATCGAAGAAGCCCTGGATCTGGTCGGCGTGCAGGTCCATGGTCAGCACGCGGGCCACGCCCACGGCTTGCAGCATGTTGGCCACCACCTTGGCCGTGATCGGCACGCGGGTGGAGCGCGGACGGCGGTCCTGGCGCGCATAACCGAAATACGGGATGACGGCGCTGATGCGTTCGGCCGAGGCACGCTTGAGCGCATCGACCATGATCAGCAACTCCATCAGGGAGTCGTTGGTCGGCGCGCAGGTTGACTGGATCACGAAGACGTCGCGGGCACGCACGTTCTGGTTGAGTTCGACCGTGACTTCGCCGTCGGAGAAACGGCCCACGGTAGCAGCCCCCAGCGAAATGCCGAGGTACTTGGCAATGTCAGCGGCCAGGCCAGGATTGGCATTGCCGGTGAAAAGCATGAAATCAGGGGAAGGAGCGACCTGCATGAACGACGTCCCAGCGATTAATACCCAGAAAAATTTGGCAGGGGAGGAAGGATTCGAACCTTCGCGTGCTGGAATCAAAATCCAGTGCCTTAACCAACTTGGCGACTCCCCTACACGGGTTGACAGCTGAAAAACAGCTATCGACCGACAACTCTATCGCTGGGCGCCCAACCTGCAAGAGGATGAACATCCAGGTTGCTGCACAACCTGGCCTCCATCGTGTCCGGCGCCTTCGGAACACGCAAAGAGGGCGGTGCCCATGCAAAAACGGCGCTTCCTGAACCTGTCATCCGACCCTGCAATCCGAGCGTGGCCAGCCAGTCGATGGCTTGGGTCACACCAGGGCAAAGTTTCTGGGCAACAGGCTGCAAGTCGTTGTGGCCGAAGCTGTACGGGTCTGCAGCAAAGCCTGAGATTGTAGCAGCAATACTGTCGCGCTTCAAGGTCGGATCAGAAAAAATTGCACCTGTTTCGAGTCCGGCATCTGGTTTGACCACCAGCACCTGGCCGCGCGGCACATCCAGCGGCGTGATCTGCTCGCCGATGCCTTCGACCCAAGCGTTGCGGCCGTACAGAAAGAAGGGCACATCGGCGCCCAGCGTCAGGCCAATGGCGGCGAGCTGCGGCAGGCTGAAATTCAGTTGCCACAGCTGGTTGAGTGCCAGCAGGGTGGAGGCCGCATCGGACGAGCCGCCGCCCATGCCGGCCTGCGCCGGCAGGCGTTTTTCCACGCCGATGTGCACGCCCTGCGTGGTGCCGCTGGCGGTCTGCAGCGCACGCGCGGCGCGCAGGATCAGGTCGTCGGCCGGCAGCGGCTTGAGCAGGTCCTCGCGGCTGATGCTGCCGTCGGTGCGGCGCTCGAAATGCAGGGTGTCGGCCCAGTCGATCAGCATGAAGGCCGACTGCAGCAGGTGGTAGCCGTCGGCGCGCCGGCCCGTGATGTGCAGGAACAGGTTGAGCTTGGCCGGTGCCGGAATGTCGTAGAGCGCCTTCATGGCCTGATTATCGGCGGCGCCATCAACGGCACCTTAACGTTCCAGGATGAGGCGCAATTCAGCGGTCGGCAAGGGCTGTGTGCGCCGTGCCGTCAGCCGTCCGCTCTCCAGTTGCGAGAGGTCGGCGCTCCAGCCCGCCGTGCTGGTTTGCACGCCAGTCAGCCACTGGAACAGGGCTGCAATCGGGATGGCGGTGCCGGTGGCCTGGGTGGCCAGGGCATCGAGTGATTCGAACTGTCGTGTCTCACCATTGTTCGACAGGGTGGCAGACTGAGGCGACCAGCGCAGGTCCGCCAGGGTGGTGCCCAGCGGGCTGAACAGGCGTAAGGCGCCCTGGTCGGCATCGCCGCTGAGCTCGAAACCGGCAGAGAAGGACTGCGGCGGATCGCTCTCGACGCGCAAGCCCAGGCGGCCGCGCCAGAACTGCGATTCAATGCCATTCGGGCTTTCTACCCTGGGTATTTGTGCGCAGCCAGCTATCAAAAATATAGCAATCAGGAGCAGGCCGGCTGCTGTTCGGCGCAGCAGCTTCACGGGTTCACACGCAGGCGCTTGAACGTTTCCAGCAGGGTCTCGTTCTCGGCATTGAGTGCCCGGCCTTCTTTCCAGACGCTGAGGGCCTGGTCACGCTGACCCAGACTCCACAGCACTTCACCGAGATGGGCGGCGATCTCGGCATCCGGCCGTTTCTTGTAGGCCTCTTGCAGGATGCGCAGCGCTTCGGCCGTATTGCCGCTGCGGAACTCGACCCAGCCCAGGCTGTCGGCAATGAAGGGGTCGCCCGGTGCGAACTCCAGGGCCTTGCGCACCAGCTGGCGTGCTTCGTCCAGGCGGATGTTGCGATCGGCGAAGAAATAGCCCAGCGCGTTGTAGGCGTGGTGGTAGTCGGGTTTGATGACCATGATCTGGCGCAGCAGGCGTTCCATCTCGGCGGCGTTGTCCAACTTTTCTGCCAGCGTGGCCCGGTCGTAGAGCAGGTTCACGTCTTGCGGTTCACCGCGAAGGGCTTCGCCCAGCAGGTCGTAGGCGGCCTGGTACTGCTTGTTGTCGCGCAGCAGCTGGACTTCGGCCGACAGTTTCAGGCGCGCATCGGCCGGGCTGCGTTCGGGCAGGCTGCGGATCAGCTGGCGCCCTTCTTCCAGCTTGCCCTGCCGTGCCAGGATGGCGGCGCGCCGGCTCTGGGCACTGACCATGTCTTCCGCGTTGCTGATCTTGGCGAGCCAGCTCTCGGCCTGCGCGTAATCCTTGCGCTGCTCGGCAATCTGCGCCAGCAGCAGGTAGGCCTGGGTCAGGCTGCGGTTGCGCTCCTCGCTCGTCGCCGGCGGTTTGGCCGTGATCAAGTCCACATAGCGCCGGATCGATGTTTCGGCGGCGCTCAGGCGGTTGTCCTGCAATTCCAGCGTGCCGCGCAGCAGCCAGGCTTGCGCTTCGTCTGGCTGGTTGGTGGTGATGATGCGCAACTGCTCATAAGCCTCGCTGTGGCGTTGACTGTTGAGCAGCACCCGGACGTACTCCAGGCGCAGGTCGCTTTGTGGTTTGGCTGCCAGATAGTTGTGCACCAGCGTCTCGGCCTGTGGTTGGGACAGGCTGAGCAGGGCCAGGGCCAGCAAGGCGGGGCCTTCGGAAGAGGCATCCAGGGCCTGGCCGCGACGGGCGGCTTCCAGCGTGCCGGGCAGATCCGCCGCGGCCAGACGCAGGCGGCCTATGGCGGTCCAGGCCGTCGCGCCGGTGGTTGGGCTGGCCAGCTGGTCCGCCAGCGCCTGCTCCAATACCTGGGCCGCGAGCTTCTTGTCATTGGCACGTGCGAAGTAATTGGGCAGCACGTTGAAGAGGACGTTGCGTTCGGAGGCATCGGTCAGTGCGATCTCGCGCTTGATCGGCTCCACGGTGTCGCCAAGGCGGTTCAGGGCAATCAGGATCTGCAGCACATAACGGTTGGCTTCTTTGGACGCTGGCTGCGCCAGGCGCCAGGCCCGCGCGGCCTGCAGAGCCGATTCGCCGGAACGTGCCTGCAGCGCGATTTCGACGCTGCGTTTGTACAGTTGCTCGTCACCCGTTTTGCGTGCAGCATCCAGCAGCAGCGCATAGCCGGTGCCAGGGTCGCCCCCCTGGGAGGTGAGTTCACCAAGTAACAGTTGGTAAAAGAGTGCCCCGTCGAGCGCCGAATTGGCCGGTGGGGCGGCGACGGTGGGGGCGGTGTCCTGTGCCTGCGCGCCGAGCGCGCCAGACAGCACCAAGACGACAATGCTTTTGTATAGCGACATCGGACCATAATAATCCAAGCCAGCTTGCCTTGTAGACCATGCCAGAACTGCCGGAAGTCGAAGTTACCCGTTTGAGTTTTGCCGATCGGATCGCCGGTGCGCGCATCGGCTCGGCCGTGCTGGGCAAAGCGCTGCGCTGGCCTCTGGGCATCCCGGTACAGCAGTTGGCTGGCCGTACCGTGCGCGGTGTGCGCCGGCGCGGCAAGTACCTGCTGCTCGATCTGGATGAGGGGCTGCTGTTGCTCCATCTGGGCATGTCGGGCAGCCTGAGCTTTGGCCAGCAGCTGCCACCACGTGACGTGCACGATCACTTCGAACTGGTGACCACGCGCGGGACCTTGCGCCTGCACGATCCGCGCCGTTTCGGCGCCGTGGTGTTCGTGTCGGACGAGGCTTCGCCGCAGGCGCGCAAACTGCTTGGCCGGCTCGGCATGGAGCCGCTGTCGGATGACTTCGATGAGGTGGCTTTTCACGCCGGCCTCAAGGCGCGCCGCGCTGCCATCAAGCAGGTGCTGCTGGCCGGCGACGTGGTGGTGGGGGTGGGCAATATCTACGCCTCCGAAGCGCTGTTTCTGGCCGGTATCCGGCCCACCCTGAGTGCTGCCCGCCTGAGCCGGCCGCGCGCGGCCAAGCTGCATGCTGCCATCCGCGATGTGCTGGCACGGGCGGTGGAAAAGGGGGGCAGCACCTTGCGTGATTTCTCCAATGCGCAGGGTGAAAACGGTTACTTCCAGCTTGACGCCATGGTGTATGGTCGGGAAGGTCAGCCTTGCAGGGTGTGTGGCACCCCGATCAAGGCCATCCGGCAAGGTCAGCGCTCGACGTTTTACTGCCCGGCCTGTCAGAAAAATTAGCGGCTTGGATGCTATATTGAAAAGTTAATCGGGAGAGATTGTGGCAACCTCATTCAACGAGAAGTTCGACCAGCACGGCACATGGCGACGCGAGTTCGCCCTGCGCCTGAAGCTGCTGGCCGAATGGATGAAGGACCATGAGCTGCTTGACGCCGCTGTCGAGGAACGGCTGCGCAGGCTGGAGAACCAGGTGCGTTCCGACAAGGTCATGGTGGCCTTCGTCGCCGAGTTCTCGCGCGGCAAGTCCGAACTGATCAACGCCATCTTCTTTGCCGGCTATGGCCGGCGCATCATGCCGGCCAGCGCCGGGCGCACCACCATGTGTCCGACCGAGATGGGCTACGACGCCGAGGTGCCGCCTTGCCTGCGCCTGCTGCCGATCGAGACCCGGCTGCAGACGCAGTCGCTGATGGAATGGCGCATGGTGCCGGAGAAATGGACGCGCATCGATCTGGACGTCAACGACCCGCAGCAACTGGCTGTGGCGCTTGAGAAAGTGGCCGAGACCCTGCGTGTGACACAGGATGAAGCCCGCGCGCTGGGCTTCTGGGATGGCCAGACGCCGGAAGACAACCCGCTGACCGATGCCGAAGGCATGGTGGAGGTGCCGCGCTGGCGCCACGCGCTGATCAACATTGCCCACCCGCTGCTCAAGCAGGGCCTGGTGATCCTGGACACCCCGGGGCTCAACGCCATCGGCGCCGAACCGGAACTGACCGTCAGCCTGGTGCCGCAGGCCCATGCCGTGGTGTTCATCCTCGGCGCTGACACCGGCGTGACCAAGTCCGACCTCGCCATCTGGCGTGAGCATCTCATCACCGAGTCGGCCGACGTGGACACCCGGCTGGTGGTGCTCAACAAGATTGATTCGCTCTGGGACGCCCTGAGCTCGCCAGCGCAGATCCAGATGCAGATCGAGCGTCAGTGCGAGACCACGGCCGAAATCCTTGGCATTTCACGTGAGCTGGTTTTCCCTGTCTCAGCGCAAAAAGGGCTAGTGGCCAAGGTCACCGACGACCAGGCTCTGTTGCAGTCGAGCTGCCTGCCGGCGCTGGAAGATGCGCTGGGCCGACGCATCATGGGGCAGCGGCAACGCATCCTGGGGGCGGCCGTGGCCACGGGCATCGCCGATCTGCAGGCGGAGACGGGTCGCGTCTTGAACATTCGCCGTCGTGACCTGGCCGAGCAACTGCTCGAACTCAAGGGCCTGCGCGGCAAGAACAGCACCGTCATCAAGCACATGCGCACCCGCATTTCGCAGGAGCAAGCTGAATTTGACCGCAGCGGCGCCAAGATCCATGCTGTGCGTTCGGTTCACCTCAAGCTGCTGCGCGATGTGTTCGGCCTGCTCGGTTCCACCACCTTGCGCCAGGAGATGGCCCAACTGACGCAGGCGCTGCAGCACAAGGGGCTCAAGCTTGGTGTCAAGAAGGCCTACGGCGATACGTTCGATCGCCTGCGCGAGAACCTGCGGCGCGTGCAGTCGCTGACCGGCGAAATCCAATCCATGCTGGCGGCCACATTCCGCCAGCTCAACGCCGAGCACGGTTTTTCCCTGCAGGCGCCGACCGAACCGCAGATGCAGGACTACCTGAACGATCTGGATCAGGTTGAGCGCAGCCATCTGCAGTACCTCGGCATTGGCAATGCGTTCCGGCTGGCGCAACCCGAGTTTGCCGACCGGCTGGTACGTGCCCTGTCCACCCGCTTGCGCAGCGTGCACCAGATGGCGCTGGGTGATGTCGAGTTGTGGAGCAAATCGGCCGCGGCCCAGCTGGATGCCCAGCTGCGTGAGCGCCGCCGCAACTTCAGCCGTCGCATTGAGGCGATTGACCGCATTCAGCAGGCGGCCGGTGGCCTGGACGAGCGGATTGCAGAAATCCAGGCCCAGAATCATGCGATCGACCAGTTGGATGGCAAGCTGCAGGAGCTGACCAACTACCTCGTCCGGTCACCTGAGGCCGCGCCGACGGCGGCCCGCGCTGAGCCAGAACTGGCGCAGGCCTGAAGCCTATGGCGATCGATCTGGCCACGCCAGTGGTGCGCTGGCAGAAAAGCCATGGCCGCAACGACCTGCCGTGGCAGGCCACGCGCGATCCCTATCGCGTGTGGCTGTCCGAGATCATGCTGCAGCAGACGCAGGTGGTCACGGTGCTGGACTACTTTGCCCGCTTCCTGCAACGTTTCCCCGATGTGCGCGCGCTGGCGGCGGCGCACCTGGACGAGGTGCTGGGGCTGTGGAGTGGGCTGGGCTACTACAGCCGCGCGCGCAACCTGCACGCTTGCGCTGTGCAGGTGGTGAAGCTGCACGGTGGCGAGTTTCCACGCACCGCCGAAGCCTTGCAGACCCTGCCGGGCATTGGCCGCTCCACCGCAGCGGCGGTGGCCTCGATCTGCTTCGGCGAACGGGTTGCCATTCTCGACGGCAACGTCAAACGGGTGCTGACACGCGTGCTGGGCTTCAATGCCGATCTGGCCATGGCTGCCAACGAGCGCGCCCTGTGGGCGCAGGCCACCGAGCTGCTGCCCCAACGCGACTTGCCGCGCGCCATGCCTCGCTATACCCAGGGCGTGATGGATCTGGGTGCCACCGTGTGTACGGCACGCAAGCCGGCCTGTCTGGCCTGCCCGGTAGCTGAGCTGTGCGTGGCGCGACGCGAAGGCCAACCGGAAAACTACCCGGTGAAAACGCGCAAACTCAAGCGCAGCGCGCAGTCACTCTGGCTGTTGTGGGCGCAGACGCGTACCGGTGCCGTCTGGCTGCGCCAGCGGCCCACGCCCGGTGTCTGGGCGGGCCTGTATTGCTTTGAACTGTTTGACAGCCGTGAGGCGCTGGAGGCGGCAGTGCCGGAGAAATACCGGGCTGAACTGCAGGACGACGCAGTGTTCACCCATGTGCTGACGCACAAGGACCTGTATTTGCACCCGGTGCGCGTGCAACTCCCGGCCCGGGCCTTGAACGCGGCCGGCGGCTGGCATGCGGCGGATGTCTGGCCGCAACTGGGGCTGCCAGCACCGGTGCGCAAGCTGCTCCAGAACGGCTGAGCGTCTAATGTGCGGTTGGGGACCTGACGGTCGGCGTCAGCCGGCGTCGAGCTCGCGGTGCCGCTTGAGCGTGGTCCAGCGCGAACTGAAGCGCCGCGCCAGTTCTTCCACCAGATAGACCGAGCGGTGTTGCCCGCCGGTGCAGCCGATGGCCACCGTGACATAACTGCGGTGGTTGCGCGACATGGCGTCGAGCCAGTGATCAAGAAACTGCGAGATGTGTTCACGCATCAGATCGACATCGGGCTGCGCTTTCAGAAAGTCCACCACGGCGGCGTCCTTGCCGGTCAACGCTCTGAGTTCCGGCTCGTAGTGCGGGTTGGGCAGCATGCGGATGTCGAACACGTAGTCGGCATCGACCGGGATACCGCGTTTGAATGCGAACGATTCGAATACCAGCGTGAGCTGGCTGCCCGGCACCGAGATCACTTCCTTGATGTAACCCTGCAGCTGAGAAGGCCGGATCAGGCTGGTGTCGATCACATGGGCCTGTTCGCGCAAGTCGTTCAGCAGCTCGCGTTCCAGTTCGATGGCGTCGACCAGGGCACGGGTGAGGTCGGGCGAAGCGGCGGCCGGCATGGTCTGCGACAGCGGGTGTTTGCGCCGCGTTTCCGAGTAACGCCGCACCAGGGTGTCGGTGGCAGCGTCAAGAAACAGCGGTTTGATGGTGATGCCTTGTGCGCGCAACTTGGCGAGCAGCGCTGGTACCTGCGGTAGCGATGTGGCACTGCGCACGTCCATGGCAATCGCCAGGCGGCTGGCTCGGTGCTCCTGCTCTAGCGTGACGAAGGGCAGCAGCAATTCGGGCGGCAGGTTGTCGACGCAGTAGTAACCGGCATCCTCCAGCGAATTGAGGGCGACTGATTTGCCGGAACCGGACATGCCGGTGATGAGGACGATTTCCATGGCCATCGTGAAATGTCCTTCTTTCTGCTTCAACCCTGCGACTGCAGCATTTCCTTGGCATGCGCCAGCGTCGTGCCCGACAGGCGCTCGCCGCCGAGCATGCGCGCGATCTCGGCCACCCGTTGCTCGCCCAACACGGCCGCCACGGTACTGAGCGTAGCCTGGCCTTGCCGTTGCTTGGCCACGACCAGATGGTGATCGGCACAGGCGGCGACTTGCGGCAGGTGGGTCACCGCCAGCACCTGGCGGTCGCGACCGAGTTGCTGCATGAGCTTGCCCACGGTTTCGGCGACCGCGCCGCCGACGCCGGAATCCACTTCGTCGAAAATCAGCGTCTGCGCGGTGCCGAGCTGGCTGGTGGTGACGGCAATGGCCAAGGCAATGCGTGAGAGCTCGCCGCCCGACGCCACCTTGCCCACCGGGCGCGGCGTGCTGCCAGCGTGTCCCGCCACCAGAAAGGCCACTTCCTCCAGCCCACTTTGCATTGGCTGGGCCGCTTTGGTGAGCGTCACTTCAAACTGGCCACCCTGCATGCCCAGGCCTTGCATGGCCTGGGTGATGGCTTTGGCCAGTTGCGGGGCGGTCTTGCTGCGCGCCTTGGAAATGGCCTTCGCCTCTTCCATGTAGGCGACTTGGGCTTTTTGTTCGGCCGCTTCCAGGCCTGCCAGATCGGCGGCGGCGTCGAGCCGGGCCAACTCTTCTTTCCAGTCGGCCAGCGTGGCGACCAGCTCTTCGGGCGTTCGCTTGTAGCGGCGTGCCAGCGACACCCATTGCGTCAGACGGGCATCCAGCTCGGCCAAACGCTCGGGGTCCAGATCAGTGCGGCGCAGGTAAGTGCGCAGCGAATGCACGCTGTCTTCCACCTGGGCCAGGCTGGAAGCCAGCACCTCGGTCAGTTCTTTGAAATCCGGCTCCAGATGTTCCTGGTGTTGCAGTGCTTGATGGGCGGCGGTTAGTGCGGCTGCCGCGCTGCCTTCCTCGCCTTCCAGTGCATCGAGTGCATTTTGGGCAGCATCAAGAAGCGCTTGGGCATGGGCCAAGCGGCTGTGGTCGGTGTTGAGTTCTTCCCATTCGCCGGGTTGGGGAGCCAGTTTTTCCACCTCGCCGATCTGCCAACTCAGGCGCTCCCGTTCGCGCTGCAACGAGTCCTGGGCACTGCGCGCTTCAGTCAGCGCGGTCTGTGTCTGGCGCCACTGCTGCCACAGCGTCGTGAGCCGGCTGGTATCGATGCGGGCATAAGCGTCGAGCAGGCCCCGCACGGCGTCCGGCCGGGTCAGGCTTTGCCAGGCGTGCTGGCCATGGATGTCGAGCAGTCGTTCGCCAATTTCGCGCAGCTGGGTGGCGGTGGCGGGGCTGCCATTGACCCAGGCGCGACTCTTGCCTTGGGTGTCCACCGTGCGTCGCAGCAGCAAGGTGTCGCCGGGCTCAAAACCAGCCTCTTCCAGCCAGCTTTGCAGGGAAGCGCTGCTGTCGAACTCGGCACTGACTTCGGTACGGCTGGCGCCTTCGCGGATGACGCCCGTGTCGGCGCGGGCGCCAGTAACCAGTTGCAGGGCATCAATCAGGATCGATTTGCCAGCACCGGTTTCACCGGTGAGCGCAGTGAAACCCTGGGCCAGATCCAGCTCGAGTTCGCTGACGATGACGAAATCCCGCAGAACGATGCGCTTGAGGCTCACGGTCAGGCCACTCCCAGGTTCCAGTGCAGCTTTTGCCGCAGCGTGTCGAAATAGGTCCAGCCCCTGGGGTGCAGAAAGCGCACCTGGTGCTGCGAGCGTGTCACGATGATGCGGTCACCGTGCTGCAACGAGGCGAGCGACTGCATGTCGAAGTTGGCGCTGGCGTCACGGCCAGCCACGATTTCGATGGCGATTTCCGAGGTGTTGGATAAAACGATAGGCCGGTTGGACAGGGTATGTGGTGCGATGGGGGCCAGCACCCAACCGGCAATCGACGGGTGCAGGATGGGGCCGCCGGCCGACAGCGAATAGGCGGTGGAGCCGGTCGGGGTGGCGATGATCAGGCCGTCGGCGCGCTGGTTGGCAACAAAGTTGCCGTCAACCTCAACGCGCAATTCCACCATGCCGGAGACGCCACCGCGGTGCACCACCACGTCATTCATGGCCAGGGTATCGAAAATGCACTCGCTGCCGCGCATCACGCGCGCCTGCATCAGGCAACGCAGGTCTTCCTCGAATTCGCCGCGCAGCATGGGGGTGAGTGTGGCCTCAACGCTGCCGAATGGAATGTCGGTGATGAAGCCCAGGCGTCCGTGGTTGATGCCGATCAGCGGCACCTTGTAGCGCGCCAATTGCCGGCCGATGCCCAGCATGGTTCCGTCGCCGCCCACCACCAGACCAAGATCGCAATGCTGGCCAATGGCGTCCACGTCCATCACCGGGTAACCGTTCATGCCGGTGTTGTCAGCGGTCTGCGCTTCCAGAACCACCTGGCAACCCTGGGCTTGCAGAAACCGCGCAATATCCTCCAGTGCCGGGCGCGATGAGGCGCTGCTGCCACTGGTTGGTGCGGCCTGGTATTTCCCGATCAGAGCTACCTGCTGAAATTTGGACTTCATGCGCAAATTACAACATTAAATTCAGTCGCTTGAGGACACGCTGTTCTCAGACGGGAATCGACCAGAAGCCGCTATGGGCGGCGGACTGGTCTCGGGTGGCACAAGGACAAGGTGCGTTTTCCTGGGGCAGTGCTCAGTTCCCCTGACGTCCAACCCACAAGCGCTGAGGGCCAGGTCCTTGGGTTGCCAGCTTGTCGAGAGGGTTGCGCAGCCGGCATCGATCAATGGACAGGCAGCCGCAGCCGATGCAGTCGTCCAACGTGTCGCGCAACTTCTTGAGTTGGGCCATGCGCTCGTCCAGATCGGCCCGCCAAGCGGTAGACAGACGCTCCCAGTCTTCGCGTCCGGGTGCCGCTGATGTGGGCAAGGTCGCCAAGGCCGTTTCTATGTCAGACAGCGCAATACCCACCCGCTGTGCCACGCGGATGAACGCGACGCGACGTAACACATCGCGCGCATAGCGGCGTTGGTTGCCCTGGGTTCGCGAACTGCTGATCAGGCCTTTGGTCTCGTAGAAGTGCAGGGTCGACACGGGCACTCCGCTGCGGCGCGCCACCTCGCCGACAGAGAGCGTTGGAAAAATTCCGGCTTGTTCCAGTGTGGTTTTCATCGGACACCTCTTGACCTTAAGTTTACTTGAGGTTTTAAAGTGTTGTTTCCGCGGGCATGTCGCGCGCGAATGATGGGAGTTTTTCAGATGCCAACCAGACCTTCAACCAATCCTTTGGCTCCGGTGTTTCGGATCGATAAGTTTGTGGTGCCAACGGATGCGCTGCCGGCGTTCATTGAACAAGTGCAGCGGACGCAACAGACGCTGGCTGCCCTGCCGGGATGCCGGCAAAACCTGGTTATGACCCAGACCGGTGGCCCTGGGGAATTCAATGTGGTGACCCTTGTCGAGTGGGTGAACACCCAGGCCATTGCTGCGGCCACGGCAGCCATGCAGAAGAAATACGCCGAAGAAGGTTTCGATCCATCTGCATTCATGCAGACCCTGGGCGTGCGGGCTGATCTGGGGCTATACAGCAAAGCCTGAAGACCCTGAGCCCATTCTGCGTGCGCTTGTGTGAAGTCTACCGAGTTTGGGCGCATGAAACCTCACCCTTTCATCAGAGCGCTGGCCCCAGAGGCTGGCGCTCTTTCCACAGGCCAACACCATGATTTCTCTTGACCACACCATTCTTCGAGTACGAGATTGCACTGAGTCCGTGAGTTTTTACCGCGACATCCTTGGCCTTCGGCACGAAGGTCGGGCGGGTCCGTTTGAGGTGATGAGAGTCCATGCGGGCCTGACGCTGGATCTGATGCAACGGTCCCCCAATGATCAGGTCCATCTGGCGTTTTGTATCGACCGTCACATGTTCGATGAAATACGCAGCCGTCTCGTGCAGCATCAAATCCCTTTTGGCGGCGAGGCATTCGAGCGCGATGGTCGGGTTTCTGTCAATCCTTTCGGCGCCGCCGGCATGGCTGATGCCCTGTATTTCTATGACCCCAGCCAGCACAACCTTGAAATTCGAACTTATCTGGAACGGACCTGACAAGTCGGTACCGGTCGGTTGTCTTGGCGGAGGATGATGGGCTGAACTCAAATGTTGAGAGCTGCTTCGAACCAACATCATTAGAATGAAGCCATGCTCGATGATCGTGCCAAGTTGTTGTTGAAAGCGCTGGTTGAGCGCTACATCGCCGAAGGGCAGCCTGTCGGCTCCCGGACACTGTCACGCGCGTCCGGGCTGGAGTTGTCGCCGGCTACCATCCGCAATGTCATGGCGGATCTGGAGGAGCTGGGTCTCATTGCCAGTCCTCACACCTCGGCCGGGCGCATTCCTACCGCGCGCGGCTACCGCCTGTTTGTCGACACCATGTTGACCGTGCAACAGGGGCAGTTCTCCTCGCACAGCCTGGCGCCCGATCAACCGCAGAAGGTGATCTCCAGCGCGGCCAACCTGCTGTCCAACCTGTCGCAGTTTGTCGGCGTGGTGATGGCGCCGCGCCGTGCCTCGGTGTTTCGACATATCGAGTTTTTGCGCCTGTCGGAGCGGCGCATCCTGGTCATTCTGGTCTCCCCCGATGGAGATGTGCAAAACCGTGTGATCTTCACCGAGACGGATTACTCCCAGTCTCAACTCGTTGAGGCGGCCAACTACCTCAATGCCAACTATTTGGGGCTCACCATCGAACAGGTGCGTGAGAAACTGCAGGGTGAGGTCGAGACGCTGCGTTCCGAGATCGCCGCGCTGATGCAGGCGGCTGTGACGGTTGGTACCGAGGCCATGTCCGAAGCGCAGGACGATGTGGTGATTTCCGGCGAGCGCAACCTGTTGTCCGTCACTGATTTTTCCAGCGACATGAGTCAGTTGCGACGAGCCTTCGATCTGTTCGAGCAGAAGGCGCAACTCATGCGTTTGCTGGACATTGCCGGCCAAGCTGAAGGCGTGCGCATCTTCATCGGCGGCGAAAGCCATGTGGTGCCGTTTGAGGAGTTGTCGGTGGTGAGCGCCCCCTACGAGGTGGATGGTCAGGTGGTGGGGACGCTGGGCGTGATTGGCCCGACCCGCATGCCGTACGACCGCATGATCCAGATCGTGGACATCACCTCCAAACTACTCGGCAACGCCCTGAGCCACAGCAAGTAGGCCCTTACAATCACCGCTTCGGTTGGGGCGTTAGCTCAGTTGGTTAGAGCAGAGGACTCATAATCCTTTGGTCGTTGGTTCAAGTCCAACACGCCCTACCATTCCACTGCCTTTTTCTTGTGCAATGTTCCCCGCATCAATACCGGTGCGGGTCGCACGAGTTGTTCTTCAAGTTGTCCACAACTTAGACCACAGGCATTGGGGGTAATTTGTTCGATTTGCGATCCTCTTTCAGAAGGCGTCAAAGATCGTGCTATAATTTCATTTTTAGCGGCTGTAGCTCAGCTGGATAGAGTACTTGGCTACGAACCAAGGGGTCGTGGGTTCGATTCCTGCCAGCCGCACCAAATAAAAAGCCTGCAACTGCAAAGTTGCAGGCTTTTTTCTTGTACTCACATTTCTGGTTCGAGGGGAAACGCCATGAGCAAGGCATTTACCAGGGAATCTGACGCTGCGGGCGACGATGACGACGATCCGCAACTTCCCCCATTGCCGACCGGTGGCAAGAACTACATCACGCCGCAAGGCTACGCTCGCCTGCGCGCAGAGTTGCTGGATCTGATCGACAACGAGCGCCCGAAGGTTGTCGACATCGTGCATTGGGCCGCCAGCAACGGCGACCGCTCGGAAAATGGCGATTACCTTTATGGCAAGAAACGTCTGCGTGAAATCGACCGACGCATTCGCTTCCTGACCAAGCGGCTGGAGATCGCCGAGGTGACGGACCCAAGCGCCCATCACGGGAGCGACCAGGTATTCTTTGGCGCCACCGTCACTTATGTCGATCAAGCAGGAGTGGAGCGCACCATCACCATTCTCGGCATTGATGAGGCAGACAGTTTGCAAGGGCAGGTGAGCTGGATCTCACCGATTGCGCGCGCACTGCTGAAGGCGCGTGAGGGTGATGTGGTTAAGCTGGTCACGCCGCTTGGTGCGGAAGAGGTCGAGGTGCTGGCCGTGCGCTATCCGGCGCCAATTGCCAGCTGAAATTTCTCAGGTGGCTTTGCTGCGTTCCGCGCGCAGAACAGAAGGCGTGCGGCGCAGGTTGCGCAAGGCCGCTTCCAGGTGCGTTCGATCGCGCACCGAAATGACGAAGCGCAGGTCGGTGGTTTCCTGTGCGGCTTCCTGCCCCATGTCGATGTGGATGATGTCGGCTTCCGATACGGCTAGTGCCGAGGCCACGCGTGCCAGCACACCCTGGCCATTGGTCACAGTAACTACCAGACCGGTTTCGAATGCGCGGACGGGTTCGTCCGACCAGTCGACGCCGATGAAGCGTTCGCTGTCCTTGTTCAGAAGCTTGCGGGCGACGGCGCAGTCGTCGGTGTGAACGACCAAACCTTCTCCTCGCCCCAGGTAGCCGACGATGCTGTCGCCCGGGACCGGCCGACAGCAGGGCGCAAACTGGACTGACGAGTTCTCGCTGCCGTCGATGGTGACCACACCTTGCGCGGCAGACTCGCGGGCCATCAGCCGCCCGCGGGTCAGCGTGAGCGCATCCGGTTTTTCGCCACTCTCGACCAGCAGGGTGGCAAGGCGTTTGGCGACGATATTGGCAATGCGCTTGCCCAGCCCGATGTCCGTCAACAACTCGGCGCGGCTGCGGTTGCCCGTGAAGCGCAACAGCTTGTCCCACAGGCCGGAGCGGATGGCGGCATCGTCATCGGCCGGGAATTTGTCGATGCCTTCGGCGCGCAGCGCCTGCAACAGCAGCTTTTCGCCCAGCGCTTCGGACTCGGCATGCGCCATGGTCTTGAGGTGATGCCGGATCTTGGAGCGCGCCCGCCCGGTACGAACGAAGCTCAGCCAGGCGGGGTTGGGCGTCGAAACCGGTGCGGTGACGACTTCGACCACGTCACCGCTCTTCAGCTCGGTGCGTAGCGGCACCTGCTCGCCGTTGATGCGCGCGGCCATGGCCCGGTCACCAATATTGCTGTGAATGGCGTAGGCGAAGTCCACCACGGTGGCGCCGCGCGGCAGCGCCATGATCTTGCTCTTGGGCGTGAAGACGTAGACCGCTTCCGGGAACAGGTCAACCTTGACGTGGTCCCAGAACTCGGCGGCATCGCGCGTTTCGTTCTGGATGTCGAGCAATGATTGCAGCCACTGCGCCCCCAGCCGCGCGGTGGTCGGGCTGTCGGGCTCCTTGGCCTTGTAAAGCCAGTGGGCGGCCACGCCCGATTCGGCAACGATGTGCATGGCCTCGGTACGCAACTGAAACTCCACGTTCACCCCGGACGGTCCCACCAGCGTGGTGTGCAGCGACTGGTAACCGTTGACTTTGGGAATGGCGATGTGGTCCTTGAATTTTCCCGGCAGCGGCTTGTAGAGCTGGTGCAAGGTGCCCAGCGCGGTGTAGCAGTCGCCAAGTGTGGGGACGATGACGCGAAAGCCGTACATGTCACTGATCTGGGCAAAGCTCAGATGCTTCTCGTCCATCTTGCGGTAGATGGAAAAGAGTGTCTTCTCCCGTCCGGCAATGCGCACGGGCATGCCGATGGCGGCAAAGGCGGTTTCCACTTCCTTTTGAACTTTCTGGATCAGATCACGCCGGCGGCCGCGCGATTTGGCGATGGCCTTGGCCAGGATGGCATAGCGCCAGGGGCGCAGGTACCGGAAGGCCAGATCCTGCAACTCGCGGTAGGTCTGGTTCAGACCCAGCCGGTAGGCGATGGGCGCGTAGATTTCCAGCGTTTCCGACGAGATGCGCCCCCACTTGCTGCGCGGTACATCGGACAGCGTGCGCATGTTGTGGGTGCGGTCGGCCAGCTTGATGAGGATGACGCGCACGTCGCGTGCCATGGCCAGCAGCATCTTGCGGAAGGACTCGGCCTGGCTCTCCTCGCGGGTGTTGAACTGCAGCTTGTCCAGCTTGGTCAGGCCGTCCACCAGTTCTGCCACTGCAGCGCCAAAACGCTCGATCAGTTCGATCTTGGTGACGCCGCAGTCTTCCAGTGCATCGTGCAGCAGTGCTGCCATCAGCGCCTGGGCGTCGAGCTTCCATTCGGCGCACTGCGCCGCGACGGCGATCGGGTGGGTGATGTACGGCTCGCCGCTGTTGCGCAGCTGGCCCAGATGGGCTTCGTCGGCGAAACGATAGGCCAGACGAACCTGCTCCAGATCGGAGGGGGACAGGTAATCCAGCTTGGCGGTGAGTCCGGCAAAGCTGGCCGCTGTCGCGTTGGCCACGGCAGGGTTGGACGCAGCCTCCTGCGCGCCTGCGGGCAGGCGCACAGGCGTGGTGGAGGTGGATTTGAGCAGGCTACTCACCCCCTAAATATAGCCTGAGGCCGCCGGGGATGCCGGGACATAAAAAAAGCACCGCAGTGCGGTGCTTTTTTGGCAAAGGCGAGTCCTGGATTCAGGTCGGCACTTTCTTGAGCATCTCGATGCCAATCTTGCCGGCGGCGATTTCGCGCAGGGCCGTGACGGCGGGCTTGTTCTTGCTCTCGACCTTGGGCGTATGGCCCTGGCTCAGCATGCGCGCGCGGTAGGTTGCAGCCAGCACCAGCTGAAAACGGTTGGGAATCTGCTCCAGGCAGTCTTCGACGGTAATACGGGCCATGAGATTTTCTCCGGAAGGCTAAGGGAGTCGGCAATTAAGGCAGTTGCAACGCCTGAAATGTTTCTGCCCGGGCGCGGCGCTGGGTGGGGTACCTCAGCCGCTGGGCGTGCACAACCGATTGGAGATCGGCAAGCGCGCTATCGAACAACTCGTTGATTATAACGAAATCGAATTTTTCGGCCTGTGCCATCTCGGTGGCGGCATTCTGGAGCCGCAGCGCGATCACCTCCGGCGAATCCTCGCCCCGCTTTTCCAGTCGAGCGCGCAACTCGTCCCAGCTTGGCGGCAGGATGAAGATGGTGATGGCATTGGCGAACTGCTGTTTGATCTGCATCGCGCCCTGGAAGTCGATTTCCAGCACGATGTCATCGCCGGCGAGGATTTTCTCCTCGATGGCTTGGCGCGAGGTGCCATAGCGGTGGTTGTGCACATGCGCCCATTCGACGAAGGCATTGGCCAGCACCATGGCGTCAAAGGCCGCAGGCGAGATGAAGAAATACTCGCGGCCGTTCTGCTCCTGGCCGCGCGGCGCACGGGTGGTATGCGAGACCGAGAGCTGGAGCTTGGGGTCATTTGCCAGCAGGGCCTTGACCAAGCTGGACTTGCCGGCCCCGCTGGGGGCGGCGATGACAAACAGGTTTCCGGGGTGATCCATGTGGGGGTGGGGGTGCAGGGGATCGGCTTATTCTATGTTCTGCACCTGCTCGCGCATCTGCTCGATCAGCACTTTCATGTCGACCGAGATGTGGGTCAACTCCAGCGCGGCGGATTTGGAGCCCAGGGTATTGGCCTCACGGTGCAGTTCCTGGATCAGGAAGTCCAGCCGCTTGCCGATCTCGCCGCCCTTTTTGATCAGGCGTTCCAGTTCGTCTAGGTGGGAGCTCAGGCGGGTGATCTCCTCGGCCACATCAATGCGGATGGCGAAGGCGGTCGCCTCGGTCAGCGCCCGGTCCTGCGCCGCTTCGGGCAGGACGGCGCCATCGGTCAGGGCCATGGCCTCTTTCCAGCGCTCCAGGAAGCGTTGGCGCTGCTGCTCCACCAGTTGCGGCACCAGCGGGCCGGCTTGCTCAGCCAGAGCACGCAGCTGGCCGATGCGCTCCAGCAGCATGGTGGCCAGGCGCTCGCCTTCGCGCTGGCGCGCGGCCAACAGGGCCTTGAGGGCCTTCTCGGCCAGCGGCATGACATCCTGGCTCCAGTCGCGCGTGCCGGACTGTTCGCTGGCCGCCAGCCGCAGGATGTCGGCCACGCTCAGGGCTTGAGCCTGCGGCAGCCAGGCCTTGATGCTGTCCTGCACGGTGTTGAGCCGCTGCATCAGGCGGGGCGAGGGCTCGCTGACGGCGGTCGCCGAGCCGCTTTCGATGAAGGCGCGCACCTCCACCTTGCCGCGCTTGAGCTTGGCGGTCAGCAGTTCGCGCAGCGCCGGCTCGAACGGCCGCAACTCCTCG
Source organism: Curvibacter sp. PD_MW3 (assembly GCA_002633085.1). Lineage (GTDB taxonomy): Bacteria > Pseudomonadota > Gammaproteobacteria > Burkholderiales > Burkholderiaceae_C > Hylemonella. The sequence goes on along the minus strand of NSIV01000002.1, from coordinate 508,475 downwards.
GAGAGGCGGAAAGTCAGGTCCAGAAAGCGGCTGTTGACCGATCGGATTTCAAGGCCGAGTTGACTGCTGGCCGCGTTGCGGGGCTCGGTCTCGGTGGGGGTGTTGGCTGCGCCGTGCTGGGCACTGGCATAGCCAGTCATGCTGTAAACTGGCATTGCTATGTCTTAATCTGTGGAATGTGCCCAAGAATAACCGGGTTGCGCCCGATCATCGAGCGCCTGCCGCTCTGAATTATGTCAAAGCTCAAACCCGCGCCCTTGCCTCCGGACACCCTTCTTGGTGGTTACCGCATTTCCCGCAAGCTGGCTGCCGGTGGTTTTGGCGTGGTCTACCTGGCACAGGATCCGGAAGGCCAGCAAGTCGCCGTGAAGGAATACCTGCCGGCCTCCTTGGTCTCGCGTGCCCCCGGCAAGCTGTTGCCGGAGGTGCCGCCGGAAAAACTGTCGCTCTATCGCCTGGGTCTCAAGAGTTTTTTTGAAGAGGGCCGCGCCTTGGCGCAGATTTCCCATCCCTCGGTGGTGAGCGTGCTCAATTTCTTTCGCGAGAATGAAACCGTCTACATGGTGATGAACTACCTGGAAGGGGCTTCCCTGCAGGAATTCATCATCACCGCGCGCGACCTCAAGCAGCAGAAGGTGTTCCGTGAGTCGACCATCCGCTCGCTGTTCGACGAAATTTTGCGCGGCCTGCGCATCGTGCACCAGCACAAGATGCTGCACTTGGACATCAAGCCGGCCAACATCTTCATCACCGACGACAACCGTTCGGTGCTGATTGACTTCGGTGCCGCGCGCGAGGTGCTGAGCAAGGAAGGCAACTTCATCCGTCCCATGTACACGCCCGGTTTTGCTGCACCCGAGATGTACCGGCGTGATGCAGCCATGGGGCCGTGGACCGACATCTATGCCATTGGCGCCTGCATCTACGCCTGCATGCAGGGTTATCCGCCCAACGAGGCGCCGCAGCGTCTGGAGAAGGACCGCATCGGCATTGCGCTTTCCAGGTTGCGTGGCATCTATTCCGATAACCTGATCGAAGTGGTCGAGTGGTGCATGGCACTGGATCCGCTCTCCCGGCCGCAATCGGTGTTTGCCCTGCAAAAGGAGCTGAGCCGCGAGAGTGAACGCCGCTACACCAAACTCACTATGGGCGAGAAAGTGCGACTCCAGTTCGACACCATGGTGGCCGATACCAAAAAAAGCGTGAAGGGCATGCCTGGACTGGGCGGAAAGCAACGATGAGATTTTCGGTTTACCAAGTCAGCCGCAAGGGCGGCCGGGAGATGAATGAAGACCGCATGGGTTATTGCTATACGCGCAATACCGGTCTCTTCCTGCTGGCCGACGGCATGGGCGGCCACCCCGAAGGCGAGATTGCAGCCCAGATGACGCTGCAGGTCATGGCGGCCATGTTCCAGAAGGAAGCCCGGCCTGAGATCGCCGATCCGCGCGCCTTTCTGGCCTCGGCGGTCATGGCAGCACACCGCCAGATCCTGCGTTACGCCGCCGAGAAGGGCATGCTCGACTCCCCGCGCACCACGGTGGTGGCGGCCCTGATCCAGGGCGGCAGTGTGACTTGGGTCCACTGTGGCGATTCGCGCCTGTACATGGTGCGCGACGGCGAAATGCTGGCGCGCACGCGTGACCACTCCTACATGGAGCAGCGGCAGGACGAAGTGCCGCTCACCAAATCCGGCGAGAAGATCAACAACCGCAACATTCTGTTCACCTGCCTGGGCTCGCCCGCCAACCCGGTGTTCGACATCACCGGGCCGGTCAGCCTGCAGCAGGGCGACAAGATCCTACTGTGCTCCGATGGCTTGTGGGGCAGCCTGAGCGACGTTGAGATAGTTTATGACCTGGGTCTCAAACCGGTCTCGCACGCTGTGCCGGACCTGGTGGAAAAAGCCTTGACCAAGGCCGGCACCAGCAGCGACAACGTGACCGTGATCGCGCTGGAGTGGGAAACGCCGGACGCCTTCGAGGCCACCCGCGGCGGTGTGACCACCGACAGCATCAACGAAGGCGTGTTTGCCTCCACGGTGCAGGCGGGCCTGCTGGACAACATGGTCGAAGACCTGGACGACGAGGCGATCGAACGCTCGATCGCCGAAATCAACGAAGCCATCCGCCGCACTGCCGCCCGCCGTGCCCCCTAGCTTTCTGAGCTGAAAGAACCATGAGCGAATTCATTCGAAGCGGCGCGCGTGCCGCTGACCAGCTGCGCCCGGTGCGCATCAGACGCGGCTACACCATTCATGCCGAGGGCTCGGTGCTGATCGAATTCGGCAACACGCGCGTGCTCTGCACCGCCTCGGTGGAAGACCGGGTGCCACCACACAAGCGCGGCAGCGGCGAGGGCTGGGTGACGGCCGAGTACGGCATGCTGCCGCGCGCCACCCACACCCGCAGCGACCGCGAGGCCGCGCGTGGCAAGCAGAGTGGCCGCACGCAGGAAATCCAGCGTCTGATCGGTCGTTCCCTGCGCGCCGTGTTCGATCTGACCAAACTGGGCGAGCGCACCATCACGCTGGATTGCGACGTGATTCAGGCCGACGGCGGCACGCGCACCGCCGCCATCACCGGCGCCTTTGTGGCGGCGCAGGATGCCGTCAACACCTTGCTGGCGGCCGGCAAGCTGACCGAGTCGCCCATCACCAGCCACGTGGCTGCGGTGTCGGTGGGTGTTGTGCAGGGCACGCCGCTGCTTGATCTGGAATACACCGAAGACTCGGCCTGCGACACCGACATGAATGTGGTGATGACCGGCGCCGGCCACTTCATCGAAGTGCAGGGCACGGCCGAAGGCGTCGCCTTCAGCCGCCAGGAGATGGACGTCCTGCTTGAACTGGCCGACCAGGGCATCCGCGAGCTGGTGCGTCTGCAAGCTGAATCGCTATCAAAATAATAGCGGTTAGCGCAATATTCACATGGCCTAGAGCCTGATTTGATCATGAAAATCGTATTGGCCTCCAACAACCAAGGCAAGCTGCGCGAGCTGCAGGACATGCTCGCCCCGCTCGGGCTGGAGCTGGTGCGCCAGAGTGAGCTGGGCATTCCCGAGGCCGAGGAGCCGTTTCGCACCTTCGTCGAGAACGCGCTGGCCAAGGCGCGCCATGCGGCCCGCTTGAGCGGCTTGCCGGCGCTGGCCGACGACGCCGGCCTGTGTGTCGACGCCTTCGGCGGCCTGCCGGGCGTGGACACGGCGTATTACGCCACCCAGTTCGGCTATGCCAAGAGCGACGACAACAATGTGCGTGCCCTGCTGGAGCAGATGCAGACCATCGACAACCGCCGTGCCGCCATGGTCAGCACGCTGGTGGCGCTGCGCTCGGCCGACGACCCGGAGCCGCTGATCGCGGTGGGCCGCGTGGTGGGCGAGATCGCGCGCGAGCGGGTGGGCGCCAACGGCTTCGGCTTCGACCCGGTGATGTTCATCCCCGAATTCGGCCAGACCTTTGCGCAGCTGCCGATCGAGGTGAAAAACGCCAACAGCCACCGCGGCCGCGCTGCACGACAGATGGTGGAGCTGATTCGTCAGAATTGGCTTTGAGCAACGTGCAACAGCCCGATATCCAACATTACTTGCGTCCCGGCACACTGCAACTCAGCAGCCTGCCGCCGCTCTCGCTTTACGTGCATCTGCCCTGGTGCATCCGAAAGTGCCCCTATTGCGACTTCAACTCGCACGAGATGCGCGCCGCTGACATGCCCGAGCAGCGCTACATCGACGCGCTGGTGGCGGATCTGGAGGCCGCGCTGCCGCTGGTGTGGGGCCGCACGGTACACAGCATCTTTCTCGGCGGCGGTACGCCCAGCCTGTTTTCGCCGCAGGCGATCGACCGCCTGCTGGCCGACATCCGTGCGCGGCTGAAACTGTCGGCCGACTGCGAAATCACGCTGGAAGCCAATCCCGGCACCTTCGAGAAAGACCGCTTCCGCGCCTTCCGCAGTGCCGGCGTAACGCGCCTGTCGGTCGGCGTGCAGAGTTTCAACGATGCGCACCTCAAGGCCATCGGCCGCGTGCACGACCGCGCCCAGGCCATGGCCGCGTTGGAAGAGGCCGCGCGCAGCTTCGATACCTTCAACCTCGACCTCATGTACGCGCTGCCGGGCCAGACCCAGGCACAGCTGCGGCAGGACGTGGATCAGGCGCTGGCCTTTGCACCGCCGCACCTGTCGATCTACCACCTCACCATCGAGCCCAACACCTGGTTCGCCAAGTACCCGCCCCAGGTGCCGGAGGACGACGAGGCCTACGCCATGCTTGACATCATCACCGAGCGCACGGGGCTGGCCGGCCTGCAGCGCTATGAGGTGTCGGCTTACGCGCGTAGCGGCCACCACTGCCGGCACAACCTCAACTACTGGCAGTTTGGCGACTACCTCGGCATCGGCGCCGGTGCCCACAGCAAACTCAGCTTTGCGCACCGCATCGTGCGCCAGGTGCGCCTGCGCGAGCCGCGGCTCTACATGGACCGGGCCTTGCAAGGCGAGGCGGTCGCCCAAGAAGAAGAGATCCGCCTGGCCGACCTGCCATTCGAGTACATGCTCAATGCGCTGCGCCTGCGCCAGGGCTTTGCGCTGGCCGAATTCGGCGAACGCACCGGCTTGGCCATGACCGCCATCCAGCGTGGGCTGGAAGAGGCTGAGCGCAAGGGGCTGGTCACGCGCGACCTGGCCCGCGTGATGCCTACCGAACGCGGCTTCGATTTTCTGAGCGATCTGCAGTCCCTGTTTCTGGCCGGCGATTGAGCTCGGGGGCGGCCCCGGTTCGGGCCGGTATATTGCGCACTATCGACAGCGCAAAGAGGCAAGCAACATGTTCTCGGTCTACGGCGTCACGGGGCGGGTGTTCAAAGGAGCGATGGAGGAATTGCGGCAGGTCACGGCCGTGGGCGCTGTTGCGCGCACGCGCGGCATCGAGCCGCTGAGTCCGCAAGTCATGCCAGCGGCGACCTCAGGCAGCGCAGCAGCCCAGGCGGCAGCATCTGCTGGGCGTCGCAGCCCGCTGGCGGCTTACGCGCAGGCCGGTGCGGCACAGATGCAGCGCCACCCGCTCAGCAAGGTCGCCGACGTGATGAGCCGTGGCGTGACCTCTGTGCCGGCCGACATGCCGGTGCTGGATGCCTGGCAGCTGCTGGCTGCACAGGGGCTGGGGCAGGCGCCAGTGGTTGACGGACACGGCTGGCTGGTCGGCTTGCTCACGCGTGCTGACCTGCTGCAGCCTGACAAGCTGCCACTGCCGGGTGCCAATTCGCTGGTCTGGCGTGCGATGCTGAGTCAGCCAGTGGCCGACATCATGTGGACACCGGTGCCCGCCGTCGGCCCCGACACCGATCTGCGTCGCGTCGCCCGCGTGTTGCTCGACACCCATCTGCCCGGCCTGCCGGTGGTCAACGATGACGGCACAGTGATCGGTTTCGTGTCGCGCACCGACATCCTGCGCGCCGTGGTGAACGACCCACCGCTCGATCTCTGGAGTTGAACAAGCAAGAAAGCCATGCTTGGAGAGGCTGGCGCTGGAGCCAGGTGATGGCTACAGCGTGGGCTGGCCTGTCATGCGCATGGGCCCGGGCCGGGAAGTCCCGCGTCAATCGTTGTGAGGAGCGGACGGGTCCATGGCCGATCGTTTGCGGGTGGCGTGATAGACCGACAACACCTGCGTCGCGACCATGTCCAGCGCAGGCCGCGTGTTGCCTTGCTTGTCGGTCCAGACCTTGGGTGTCAGGGTGCCGGAGACGGCCAGGGAATCACCGTCATCCAGCGCCAGCAGCGCATGACTGGCTTCGGCGGAGAAGGTGATCACATTGACGATCAGACCCTCTCCCTCTTCCGAGGTGGCCTTGACCTTGGCAACGACAAACGAGGTGTCGTTTTTGCCTTTGCGCGATTCCGCCAATCCGACCAATGTGCCGGTTACAAGACCTTCAATCATCGATTTCCTTCGGGCCGGTTGGCGCGTGCTGCGTGTGAGATGCCGCTGAGTCTAACGCCCGGGCCGCGCGGCTTAGGGCGTCGCGAACCCGAACCACCGCCCTGTGTCTCGTTGAGGCGCGAGGCTCCAGGGCTTCGTGGGGTTCGAGCCCGGTGCCTCCGCACCACGGGTGTCGACCACTTCACTGACAAAGGCGTGAAGCTCCACGAGTTCTGCATTCGTCAACTTGAAGAGTTCGCTGCCGTCAGCCATGGCAGCGCGAACGCCGTAGCAGATGCAGGCCGGGTCTTCGATGTTGGCCCGGACATACGCTTTGGCGAGTTCAAGTTGGTTGTGCATGGCAGACTCCTTTACTGACGTTATTTGTACCCAAATGCAATCACTCGAAATACCGCAATAAGGCGGGGAATCAGGTGCTTTTCGCTGCACGGTGGCGGCGTTCTCCGTTGGGTGGGAAGCGATGGCGGTCCCGATTGGGCCGTCGTAATTAATGGGATGATTGGCAAGGACGAAAGCGTTGGGTCCAACAACAAAAAAGGGTGAAAGTGTTCAAGAATTTGATGGTGTATCGAGTCGGACCCGATTGGTCCGCAACCCTCGCGGAGATGGAAGACGGCCTGGATGGCGCCCGGTTCACGCCCTGCGGCGCCAGCCAGGAAAAGTCGGTGGGCTGGGTCGAACCCCGCGGCGAGGCGCACGGCCCGCTGGTGGAGTCGGTCGGCAGGCAGCTGATCCTGAAACTGAAGATTGAAACCAAAACGGTGCCCGGTTCGGTGGTGACCCGCAAGGCCAAGGAGCGTGCAGCCCAGATCGAGGCCACCACCGGGCGCAAACCCGGCAAGAAGGCCATCCGCGAACTCAAGGACGACATCAAGCTTGAACTGATGCCCATGGCCTTCACCAAAGAGGCCACGGTCTTCGTCTGGATTGATCCGGGTGCCAAGCTGCTGGTTATCGATGCCGGCAGCCAGGCGAAGGCTGATGATGTCGTCACGATGCTGGTGAAGTGCCTGGAGGGTCTGGCCGTGACGCTGCTCCAGACCCAGCAAACCCCCACGACGGCGATGTCCGAATGGTTGATCGCCCAGGAGGCGCCGGCCGGTTTCAGCGTGGACCGGGAATGTGAACTCAAAGCCGCCGACGAATCCAAGGCGGTGGTGCGTTACACCCGCCACCCGCTGGACACCGAAGAGGTCAAGCAATACGTGCAAAGCGGCAAGCTGCCCACCCGGCTCGCCCTGACCTGGAACAGCCGCGTGTCATTTGTGTTGACAGAAGGGCTTCAGCTCAAAAAGCTGGCATTTCTGGATGTGGTGTTTGAAGGGGCGTCTTCCGACAAGGACGACGGCTTCGATGCCGATGCGGCCATTGCGACCGGAGAGCTGTCCAAACTCTTGCCGGATTTGATAGATGCGCTGGGCGGGGAGATGCCGGCTGCTTGAAGATGTGCGGGAGTTAATGCATCAAGGGACTGTTGGCTACTTGATGCTTAACGGTACAAAGGCCGCTGCGGCGAGCGCTTGACTAGTTGGCGGAAGCGGTGAGATTCGAACTCACGGACGGTTGCCCGTCGCCGGTTTTCAAGACCGGTGCAATCGACCACTCTGCCACGCTTCCGGGAGTCGCTGGATCGAAGGCGTCATTCTACCGTCGAACCTGCCATGGCTTCGTCGGCGGGCTCGACCGGGCGTGAGCCGGTGCGCAGCCGCAGGGCGCCGGCTTCGCGCTTGGGCTCGCCCAGCGTGGGGCGTACGCTGGCAGGGCCGAAACGGGTGCGCAGTTCCTGCACGATGGCGGTCAGCTGTTCCAGGTCTTCGATCTTGGTGGCATAGCGCTGCAACACCAGGTAGGCGGTTTCAACCAGCTTGGCATTGTGCGTTTCCTCGCCATGGATGATCAGGTCCTTGACGGCAGCCGAGGGGTTGCCGCCCATGCTCAGCGTCATGGCCTGCTCGGCGTACTTGAGGACTTGCGTGTTGCGTAGGCGAATGCGTTCCGCATAGGTGGGGTACACCGCGGCTGAGCCGGCCAGCAATTCGGCCAGGGAGCGGCTGGTACAAAAGCGCATGCCCAGCGTGTCCACCACCCGGTCCACTTCGTCAAGCTGGATGGCCTTATTGGCCAGTTGGCCCATGAGGGCCAGCAGGTTGGTGGCGGACTCGAAGTCGAAGCTGGGCTCCATGACCTTGGCGGCCATGTCGCGCACCGCGTCCACGGAACGGGCGAACTGGCGGTCCTGGATCAGGATCAGGGCGTCGATAATCGCCGCCAGCCGCCGGTAACGCGGATTATCGCCGTGGCGTTCCAGCAGTTTGATGAAGTCGTCCTGGCAGTGCTGCAGACCTTTGCGGTCGCTGTTTTCCAGGCGTGCAAAGGCCAGCAGCACCAGGGTCTGGGGGTCGAACATCTTGGAGTCCAGGCCCACGCGGGCCGTCTTGCCCAGGATTTTTTCCGCCTCGGCCCGGTCGCCGCTGTAGTAGGTCATCATGCCCAGGTTCTGCAGCCGGACGACGGAATGCGGCGTCATGGTGCAAGCCATCTTGTAGGTGTCAAGTGCCCGGTCGAAGCGGCCGAGCTCGAACTGGGCGCGACCAAGCACGTCGTAGGCGTCGGCGTAGGTCGGGTCTTCGGTGATCAAGTTCTCCAGCGTGCTGACGGCGCGCGTCGGCTCGCCGCTGTCGAGCAGGGAGCGTGCCACGCCCAGCTTGGCCCAGGGTACCGTCTTGGCGGCAACCACGGCTTCATACAGGCGCTGGGCGTCGGCGTATTTTTCGACGCGCATCAGCAGTTCGGCACCGATGCGCGCGGCATAGAGCCAGAATTGGCCGCGGCTTTCGAAGCGCTCCATGCACAGTGTGGCCGCACGCTCGAAGTCGTCGGCCTCAATGGCGACAAAGATGTCGTGCAGCGAGATCTTGCGCTGACGTGCCTGGAACAGGCGGTCGCCCAGGTTGGAGGCGGTGTGTGGTTTGAGCAGGTAGCCGTCGAGTGCCGACTCGGCGGCCTCGGCCACCTTGGCGTAGCTGGCTTCGCTCGTAACCATGACAAACACGGTGGAGAAAGGCAGCAGCTGGTTGCGGCGCAGGTCGTCCAGCAAGTCCTGGCCGGTGGCGGAGTCCTTGCCGAAATGGTGCTCGCACAGCACGATGTCGAAGGTCTTGAACTCCAGCTGGCGTCGTGCATCCACCACGCGCGTGCATTGCGATACCGAGCCGACGCCGAAATCACGCAGCTGGGTGACCAGAATTGCCCGGGAGGTGGGGTTGCTGTCGACTACGAGCGCGCTTGCCGCGGAGAGGTCGTCTTCAATCTGGGCAGATTCAAGATTCGTCAAAGGCCACAACGACGTTCTCCATTCTCGGTGTTAGGCAAGCTTGTTATTGGGACGGCAAAGGCTGACCCGCAGGTGGGATGTCCTGCGGTCTATCAGCACTTAAAGTACTTAATTACTTATATCGGCAAAAATGATAACACCCTGAGCCCTTACTGAAAAGAGCGCAGGGTGCAGGCCGCACAAAGAGGTGTTGGCGTTCTCAGGCGTCGGGAGCTACCGGGTGCTGGGCCAGTGCCTCCAGCGCCTTCACCAGCGCGGAATGGTCGGCCTGGCTGTGGCCAAGGGCGGCACAGGCCTGCATCAGTTGCGCCGCGTTGGCGGTCTGTGGCAGGGCCACGTTGAGCGACTTGGCGCCTTGCAGGGCCAAGTTCAGGTCTTTCTGATGCAGTGCGATGCGAAAGCCCGGGTTGAAGGTGCGCTTGATCATGCGTTCGCCATGCACTTCAAGAATACGCGAGGAGGCGAAGCCGCCCATCAGCGCCGCGCGCACCTTGGCCGGGTCAGCGCCGGCCTTGGAGGCGAACACCAGTGCTTCACTCACAGCCGCGATGTTCAGCGCCACGATGATCTGGTTGGCCACCTTGCAGGTCTGGCCGTCGCCATTGCCACCGATCAGGTTGATGTTCTTGCCCATCAGGTCGAACAGTGGTTTGACGCGGTCGAACACGGCCTGTTCGCCGCCGACCATGATGGTCAGGCTGGCCGCCTTGGCGCCGACTTCACCGCCGGAGACCGGGGCGTCGAGGTAGTCGCAGCCGAGTTCGTTGATTTTTTTGGCGAAGGCCTTGGTGGCGATCGGGTCGATGGAGCTCATGTCCACCACCACCTTGCCTTTTGCGCCCTTGAGGCCTTGGGCCACACCGTTGTCACCGAACAGCACTTTCTCCACATCGGGGGTGTCGGGCACCATGGTGAAGATGATGTCGGCACGCTCGGCCACACCGGCCGGCGAGGTGCATACCGTGGCGCCAGCTTCTGCCAGTTCTGGCGCAACCTTGCTGCGCGTGTTGACGAACAGCACGTGGCCGCCGTTGATCAGGTTCATGGCCATGGGTGTGCCCATGATGCCCAGGCCGATGAAGCCGAGTTTGAGTCCGGATTTGGTCATGTTGTCTCTGTCTCTCAGTCGCTTTTATTTGTTCAGGGTCTTGATCCAGCCCAGGCCCTCGACCGTGCTGGTCTTGGGCTTGTACTCGCAGCCGATCCAGCCGGTGTAACCGATGGCGTCGAGGTGCCGGAACAGGAAAGCATAGTTGATTTCACCCGTACTCGGCTCGTTGCGGCCAGGGTTGTCGGCCAGCTGGATGTGTGCGATGCGGGAGAGGTACTTCTGCACCGTGGCGGCCAGTTCGCCTTCCATGCGCTGTGCGTGGTAAAGGTCGTACTGGATGTACAGGTTGTCGCTGCCCACCGCGTCCAGGATGGCGGCGGCCTGTGCCGTGGTGTTGAGGAAGAAGCCGGGGATGTCGTAGCTGTTGATCGGTTCGATCAGCAGCTTGAGGCCGGCAGCCTTGAGCTTGTCGGCGGCGAACTTCAGGTTGGCAACAAAGGTGGCTTGCGCCTGCTCGCGGGCAACGCCTTCGGGCAGCTTGCCGGCCAGGCAGTTCAGCTGCGGGCAGCCCAGGGCCTGGGCGTAGTCGATGGCGTGGTCCACGCCGGCGCGGAATTCGTCCACGCGGTCGGGGTGGCAGGCAATGCCGCGCTCACCCGCGTCCCAGTCGCCGGCCGGCAGGTTGTGCAGCACCTGCTTGAGGCCGTTGGCCTTCAGGGCCTGCGCCAGTTCGTTCTTGTCAAAAGCGTAGGGGAACAGGTATTCCACCGCCTCGAACCCGGCCGCCTTGGCTGCGGCGAAGCGCTCCATGAAGGGCACTTCGTTGAACAGCATGGTCAGGTTGGCTGCAAATTTCGGCATCTCAGTCAGTCTCCGTTGTCTTCGTATCAGTCCAGCATCGAGGCGACGGCGGTCGGTGCGTCGGCACGCGTTTGCGCCAAGTCCTCGAACTCGATGATATTGTCGATCTCAGTGCCCATGGCGATGTTGGTCACGCGCTCCAGGATGACCTCAATCACCACCGGCACCTGGTGCTGCGCCATCCAGGCTTCGGCCTGCTCAATGGCCGAGGCCAGTTGCTCAGGCTTGTGCACGCGGATGGCCTTGCAGCCCAGGCCTTCCACCACCTTGATATGGTCGATGCCGTAGCCCTTGGCCACCGGGTCGGTCTCGGTGTTGATGTTGTCAAAGCCGAGCTGCACGCAATAGTCCATGTCGAAGTTGCGCTGCGCCTGGCGGATCAGGCCGAGGTAGGAATTGTTCACCACCATGTGGATGTAGGGCAGCTTGAACTGCGCACCCACGGCCAGCTCCTCGATCATGAACTGGAAGTCGTAGTCGCCCGACAGCGCCACGATCTTGCGCGTTGGGTCGGCGGCGCGCACGCCCAGGGCGGCTGGTACTGTCCAGCCCAGCGGGCCGGCCTGGCCGCAGTTGATCCAGTGGCGCGGCTTGTAGACGTGCAGCATCTGCGCGCCGGCAATCTGCGACAGGCCGATGGTGCTGACGTAGCAGACGTTCTCGCCGAAGGCCTCGTTCATGGCCTGGTAGACGCGCTGCGGCTTCATCGGCACGGCATCAAAGTTGGTCTTGCGGTGCAGCGTGCCCTTGCGCTGCAGGCACTCGGCGGCCCAGGCGCTGCGGTCGGCCAGCTTGCCGGCGGCCTTCCATTCGTGGGCCACCTGCACGAACAGTTCCAGCGCCGCCTTGGCATCCGACACGATGCCGTAGTCGGGCGAGAAGACGCGGCCGATCTGGGTCGGCTCGATGTCCACGTGCACGAACTTGCGGCCCTTGGTGTAGACCTCGACCGAACCGGTGTGGCGGTTGGCCCAGCGGTTGCCGATGCCCAGCACGAAGTCGGAGGCCAGCATGCTGGCGTTGCCGTAGCGATGGCTGGTCTGCAGGCCGCACATGCCGGCCATCAGCGGGTGGTTGTCGGGAATCGTGCCCCAGCCCATCAGGGTGGGGATCACCGGCACGCCAGTGAGTTCGGCAAATTGCACCAGCAGCTCGGAGGCGTCGGCGTTGATGATGCCGCCGCCTGCAACCAGCAACGGACGGGCCGACTCGTTGAGCATGGCCAGCGCCTTCTCCACCTGGGCGCGTGTGGCGGCCGGCTTGTAGACCGGCAGGGGCGAATAGGTGTCGGGGTCGAACTCGATCTCGGCCATCTGCACGTCGAACGGCAGATCGATCAGCACCGGCCCCGGGCGGCCCGAACGCATCAGGTGGAAAGCCTGCTGGAAGGTGCGAGGCACCTGGGCCGGTTCGCGCACGGTGACAGACCACTTGGTGACCGGCTTGGAGATCGATTCGATGTCCACCGCCTGGAAGTCTTCCTTGTGCAGGCGGGCGCGCGGCGCCTGGCCGGTGATGCACAGGATCGGGATCGAGTCGGCCTGCGCCGAGTACAGGCCGGTGATCATGTCGGTGCCGGCCGGGCCGGAGGTGCCGATGCACACGCCGATGTTGCCGGCGTTGGCGCGGGTGTAGCCTTCCGCCATGTGCGAGGCGCCTTCCACGTGGCGCGCCAGGATGTGGCTGATGCTGCCCTGCTTGCGCAGCGCGGCATAGAGTGGATTGATGGCGGCGCCAGGTACACCGAAGGCCTGTGTGATGCCTTCTTTCTCCATCACCCAGACCGCGGCTTCGATTGCTTTCATTTTGGCCATGTTGTTGTCTCCTCGGATTCCATCGAACAATGGGCGGACTGTAAGAACACCGATGCACTTGCGGAAGACGGCTGTGCTCCATAACATCTATTCCAGATTGGAATGAATCAGGAGAAGGTGATGGATCGACTGCAAGCGATGAATGTGTTTGTGCGGGTGGTGGAGACCGGCAGTTTTTCGCGCGCCGCGCGCGAATTCGCCATCACGCAGCCCACCGTGACCAAGATGGTGGCCAGCATCGAGGAGCGTCTGAAGGTGCGTCTGCTCAACCGCAACACGCGCGGTGTCAGCGTCACGGAATCCGGTGCGCTCTATTACGAGAAGTGCAAGATCATCGTGCGCGAGTCGGACGAGGCTGAGAACATCGTGCGCCTGCGCCAGACCCAGGCACAGGGCCTGCTGCGCATCGGCACCTCGGTGGCGTTCGGGCGGCGTGTCATCACACCGCTGGCGCTGGAGTTCATGGCCAAGCACCCGCAGGTTCAGCTCGATTTGAGCTTTGAGGACCGCTACACCGACCTGGTGGCCAACGGCATCGATCTGGCCATCCGCATGGGCAAGCTGGCGGATTCCAGCCTGGGCGCGCGCTTTCTCGGCGTCAACCCCTGGCTGATGGTGGCAGCACCCAAGTACCTGCGTAAGCACGGCACACCGAAGCAGGCCATGGACCTGAGCCAGCACCCGGCACTGATCTACAACAGCGTGCTGGGTGACGACGTCTGGCGCCTGACGTCACCGAAGGGCGATACCGTCACGGTGCCGGTGAGCGGTCGACTCCGCTCCAACAACCTGTCGGCCGTGCTTGCCGCGGCGCGCAATGGTTTCGGCATCGCAGCCATGCCGCGCTACGTGGCCAGCAATGCGCTCAAGTCAGGCCATGTGGTGGAGGTACTCAAGGGCCATACGCTGCCCGAGCAGGAGATCCACGCGGTATTTCCTTCGCCTAAACTGGTTCCGGGCAAGGTGCTGGCCTTCATTGCCTTCATGCAGGGACGGCTGGGTGAGCGTTGGTGGGACAATTTGGCGAGAGTTTGAACACCCCCGTGGCGGCTGGCGCCGCCTTCCCCCTTGCAGGGGGCAACGCCAGTGGCCCGGCAAAGTCGGTTCCACGGCGTTTTCCGATTGGAGCCTTTCGCGGGCGTGGTTTGTGGCGCTTGGCAAACGCCTGTCTGCTGCAAGAAAAAACGGCCCGCTGAGGGCGGGCCGTTGTGCATGGGGCCGGCCAAGCGTTCAGGCCTGGCCTTCGGTCAGGGTGTCGAGCTGGAAGCGGCCGCTCTTGTGCCACAGCCAGGTGTCGGTGTAGGTGACGCGGCCCATGCGAACCGGGGCCGGGAAGGGGGCAGCCTGGCGCACGGTGCGTTCGATCTCGGCCATGACTTCAGGGGCATGGCGTGGTGCGCGCATCCAACTGGTGCTGATCACCTGGCCTCGGCTGTCCACTTCCACCTGCAACACGCCAACGGCATAGAGCAAGGGCGGCATTCTGCCTTTGAAGATGCGCTCGCCGTTCTTGCCATACAGGTGGCTGGCAGCGTCGCGGCGGTAGGCGCGCGGCGTTGTGGCCGCCGAGACCTTGTCGGGTGCAGCATCTTGCGGTGCAGCAGGCGCAGGTGCTTCTGCCTGGCTGGCCGGCGGCGGCGATGAGCAGGCGGCCAGCAGGGTGGCGATACCCGTGGCCGAAGCAGCCAGCAGCAGCTGGCGGCGTTGAGGGGACTGTTGCATGGGATATCTCCTTATCCATGAGCCGCCCGTTAGGAGAGCGGCAGTTCATAGGGCGGAATTTGCCACAAATCGGAAGGTTTGAGGCGTGAAATTGCGTGTCCAGAGGTGACAGTTTGTGCGATTGCCGGCAGCCCCGGCCGGCCAGTTGGCTGGGCGAGCGGGGCGCAGGCGGCCATATTTGGCCCTATGGCGGCCTCAATCTGCCGTGATGCCGGCACTTTTGATGGTTTTCGCCCAGAACTCGGTCTCGCGCTTGACCAAGGCGTCGAGCGCAGCCGGCGGCAGATAACGGATCTCGATGCCGGCGGCGTTGGCGCGCGTTTTGGTGTCGGGCTGTTCCATGGCCTGCTTGATGCTGCTGCTCAGCTTGGCGATCACGTCGGGCGGCGTGCCGGCGGGCGCAAAGATGCCGACCCAGGCCTCCAGCTCGAAGCCCTTGAGGCCAGCCTCGGCGGTGGTCGGCACATTGGGGATGCCGGGATGACGCGCCTTGCCAGCCACGGCCAGGCCCTTGAGCTTGCCGGCCTGAATGTGGCCCATGATGGAGGGCGGTGTGGTGATGAACACCTGCACCTGGCCCGAGAGCACGTCCTGCACCGCCGGTCCGGAGCCGCGGTAGGGGATGTGCACCATGCTGGTATGGGTCTGCATCTTGAACATCTCGGTGCCGATGTGCGAGAGCGAGCCGTTGCCTTGCGAGGCGTAGCTCAGCTTGCCCGGGTTGGCCTTGAGGTAGCTGATGAACTCGCCCAGGGTGTTGGCCGGCACCGAGGGGTGGATGGCGATCACGTTGGTGGCCACGGTGATCAGCGCCACCGGAGCCAGGTCCTTCTGCGCCCACGGCAGCTTGGGGTTGAGGTTGGGATTGCCCACGTGGTAGGCCGAGTAGGAGGTCAGCAGGGTATAGCCGTCGGGGGCAGATCGGGCCACCAGACCATAGGCCACATTGCCGCTGCCGCCGCCCTTGTTGTCCACCACCACGGTCTGGCCCATAACGCGCGACAGCGGCTCGCTCAGCAGCCGGGCCGACGCATCCACGAAGCCGCCCGGTGGATTGGGCACGACCAGCGTGATGGGCTTGCTGGGAAAACTCTGGGCGGCGGCCAGTCCACTCAGCAGAACGGTCGCGGCGGTCGTCGCCAGAGTGCGCAGGGAAAAGCGGCGTGGTGTCATGGACATGTGTCTCCGGAGGGTTGTGTGCGAGGCTGAACGCACGGCAGTTTCTTTGTCAGTTTAGTGGGTTTGCCAAGGATGCTGCGGTTCAAACTGTTTTGCCGGTTCGCCTGCCGATTCGTGATTGCCCGCAGCCGGCACAATGGCGCCAGGAGACAAAAGAATGACATGCCCCGATCCCCGCACTCAGCCCCGTGAGTTCCTGACACATCTTTATGAGGCCGCTGTGCGGCGTGCCTTGCCGCTGCACAACACGGCCGCCTTCCTGCCGCCGCCGCCCAAGGGCCGCACCATCGTCATTGGTGCCGGCAAGGCGGCCGGCGCCATGGCGCAGGCGGTCGAGGCCTTGTGGCCGCTTGACGCGCCGCTGTCCGGCGTGGTGGTCACGCGCTACCACCACACCCCGCAGCGGCCGGCCGGGCTGCCGCACCGCATCGAGGTGCTGGAGGCTTCGCACCCGGTGCCCGATGCCGCCGGGCTGGCGGCATCGCAGCGCATCTTGTCATTGGTGCAGGGGCTGACACCGGACGACCTGGTGCTGTGCCTGATCTCCGGCGGTGGCTCGGCGCTGCTCACTTTGCCGGCCGATGGCCTGACATTGGCGGAGAAGCAGGGCATCAACAAGGCCTTGCTCCACAGCGGCGCCAACATCAGCGAGATGAACTGCGTGCGCAAGCATTTGTCGCGCATCAAGGGCGGGCGGCTGGCCGCGGCCTGTGCACCGGCACGTGTGGTGACGCTGACCATCAGCGATGTGCCGGGCGACGACCCGTCGGTCATCGCCAGCGGGCCGACCGTGCCCGATGCCACGACTTGCGCCGATGCGCTGGCGATCCTGAAGCGCTATCGCATCGATGTTCCCGCTCCCGTGCTGGTCCTTCTGGAGCAAGGCACATTGGAAACGCCCAAGCCCGGTGATGCGCTGTTCGCGGGCCATGCGGTGCACATGATCGCCACGCCGCAGCAGTCGCTCGAGGCAGCTGCAGCAGTGGCACGCGCCGCCGGCTTGAGTGCCTACATCCTGAGTGACGAGATGGAAGGCGAGTCACGCGAGGTCGGCAAGGTGCAGGCAGCCCTGGCACGCGCGGTCGCGCAACGCGAGCAGCCGTTTGCCAAACCCTGCGTGATCCTGAGCGGTGGCGAGACCACCGTCACGGTGCGTCCGCTGCCGGCCGGCGAGACGCGCGGTCGCGGCGGTCGTGCCGGCGAGTTCTGCATGGGGCTGGCGGCGGCGCTGCAGGGGCAGGCCGGCGTCTGGGCGCTCGCGGCAGATACCGATGGCATTGATGGCATGGAAGAGAATGCCGGCGCCTGGGTCGAGCCCAGCACCCTGGCGCGGGCGCAGGCCCTGGGCATGAAGGTGGACCGGTATCTGGACCGCAACGACGCCTATGGTTTCTTCCAGCCGCTGGGCGATCTGGTGGTAACCGGCCCGACCCACACCAACGTCAACGATTTCCGCGCGTTGCTGATTCTCTAGGCGCCGTTCGGGCCATTCCCGACTGATTTCGTGCGTTTTGTTTGATTTTGCTCAAGGTCGGCGCGCGGCAAGGAGCGCACAGTTGCGTCCATGCTACCCGCTGAATTCATGGACCAATCTGCCGAACGGCGCATTGTTGCGCCCGGATCGGTGCTGCTCAAGCGCGGCTCGTCGCCAGCGTGGGCCATGTACATCGAAAGCGGCCGTGTGGCACTGGGCGTGATGGAGGGCGATGCCATGGAGCATCAGCTCGGTGAAGTCGAAGGCCCGTTCTGGCTGGAGGCCACCGCTGCCGTGCTGAACCTGCCAAGTGCGGTGGACGCCGTGGCCGAAGGTGAAGTCGTGATGCGGCGCATTGCCTTGCCCAAGTTTCGCCAGTCGCTGGCGGCCATGCCGGTGGCAGCACGCACCGTGCTGCAGGATGTGGCCACTGCGCATCGGCGCCAGACTGAGCTGGCGGTCAGCCGACTGGCCAAGGACGCCGAGGCGCGCTGCGCTGAGTGGCTGCTGCGCCATGCCAAGCCGGGCGAAAAAGGTTGCCAGTCGGTGCTGCTGCAGCAACGCAAGCGCCTGATTGCGGCCCAGCTGGGCATTGCGCCGGAAACGCTGTCGCGCGTGCTGCGTCATCTGCGCGAGCGCAGCCTGATCAGCGGCACCGGGCGGGTGCTCAACCTGCTCGACCCAGGTGGCCTGCGCATGCTGGCCGGCGTCTAAGCTGAAAGATCCAAAAGAAAGCCGCCTTGATCAGGCGGCTTTTTTGTTCAACTGCACAAGGCCTTGATGTCGGCCGGGATCGGGATGGCGCGGATGCCTTTGCCGTCTTCCCGGTGTGCGGCAAAGATGCGCACTTCGTCGCATTCCATGATCAGGTCCACCGTGCCGTCCTGGTTCTTGCGCAGGATGCGGTAGCGTTGCACAAAGCTCTTGTCGCGCCATTCGGCCACACTGGTGTGGATGTCCAGCGTGTCGCCGTAGCTGGCGGTCTTGACGAACTTCGCATGGGTGTCGACCAACGGCGTGCCGATCAGGCCCATGTTTTTTTCCGTTTCATGCCAGGGCGGCACGCCGCACTGGAGGAAGAAGTGGCGCGAGGCCGCATCGATCCAGCGGAAAAAATTGGGAAACCACACGATGCGGGCCGGGTCGCAGTCGCCGAACTCGACACGTACGGTGTAGACGATGACCCGCGAGGCGGCGGGTGTTGCAGAAGTGTCAGTCATGGAATCAAAAACCCCGCTTCGTGAGGGAAGAGGGGTTGGTACGTGGTGATGGCTCAGTCGCCAACGATCTTGCGTTCTTTGATGATGGCACCAAAACGCTTGGAATCTTCCGCAGCCTTGGCGTTGAACTGGGCCGGGGTCAGCGGCAGGACAACACCGCCGAGGCCGGCAATGCGTTCCTTCACGGCCGGCTGGCTCAGGGTCTTGTTGATCTCACTGTTGAGGCGGTTGATCACGGCTGCCGGTGTGCCGGCCGGGGCGTAGAAGCCGAACACGGTGTCGGCGTCAAAGCCCTTGAGGCCAGCTTCATCCAACGTCGGCACGTCGGGGAACTGCGGCGAGCGGTGCAGGCTGCCCACGGCGAGCAGCTTGAGTTTGCCGGCGCGCACCTGGTTCAGGCCGATGCCTGGGTCGAAGGCGTAGTCGATCTGGCCAGCGAGCAGGTCTTGCAGGGCGGGTGCGGCACCGCGGTAGGGCACGTGCACGGTGTAGAGGCCAGCCTGGCTCTTCATCATTTCCCCGGCCAGGTGCGGCGAGCTGCCGTTGCCCGGCGAGCCGTAGGACAGCTTGCCCGGGTTGGCCTTCACATAGGCCAGGAATTCCTTGATGTTGTTGACTGGCAGCGTCGGGCGCACCGTCAGGTAGACCAGCACGCGTGCGGCCGAGGCCACCGGCACCAGGTCCTTGGCCGGGTCGAACGGCATCTTGGGGTAGATGTGCGGGTTGACTGACACCATGCCACCGGAACTCATCAGCAGCGTGTAGCCGTCGGCTGGCGCTTTGGCGACCACGTCACCACCGATGTTGCCGCCGGAGCCGCCGCGGTTGTCGATCACCACAGGCTGGCCCAGGGCCTCCTGCAGCGGCTGCGCAACGGCGCGGGCGATCTGGTCGGCGGCGCCGCCGGCTGGGAAGTTGACGACGACCTTGATCGGCTTGCTCGGCCAGCTTTGCGCATGGGCCGCAGGCAGCACACCTGCGGTGGCCACCAAGGCGACCAACAGCGTGCGACGCAGGGGATTGAGGTTCAGTTTCATGAGGTCTCCTTTGCTTTGTTGTCTCAACTCGTTTTGTTCAATCGCGGATTGCGCATCCAGCGAATCGGTTGCGCCTTGACAGGCCGTGCCGGTACGCCGTGTTGTACCAGAGTCCGGTCCAGCGCCTGGCCGGCATCGTCGGCCAGGGCCGCGGTACGGGCCGCAGCAATCGCCTCGGCGCGGGCCTCGTCCGAGGCAAAGCTGTGGGCCGTGGCCAGGTGCTCGATGACATGCAGCAGGTTGTCCTTGCCGCGCTCGTTGGTGCTGCCATAGCCTTTGATGAGGCGGCCGCACTGGGCGATCTCCAGGCCGGTTTGCCAGTGGCGTCGCGTCGTGCTCACCACGGCCGTCAACCACTGTTCGATCAGCGCCTGCTCGGTGGCGAAGCGGCTGCCCAGCGGCCGCAGCCATTTGAGCGAGGCCAGCAGACGCAGCGCGATCATGCCGCCGACCGAGTGGGTGCCGATCTTCAGCGGCAGCGCCCACGGCTCCAGGCCCCGGTTGACGCGGCGACGGTCCCACGCCAGCACGCGCTGCGCCAGCTTGTTGGGCAGCAGGGCGGCGAACTCGGGCGCACCGGGCTTGAAGTGGTCGTAGACCTTGAGCAGGTCGTCGCTGCCGGCTTTCACTTCGCCCTGCACGCGCTGCCAGCGGCGGGCGCGGCTCTTGAGGTCCGCCACACGCACGATGTCGTCAAACGCCATCCACAGCGCCAGCCAGCGAGCCATCTCGCGCGTGACGGCATGGCCATGGGCGCCGGCCGGGTCACTGGCACGCTCGGCCTGCAGCACCTGCTGCAGGCGTTCGACGTAGCGTTGCGCGTAGGCGGCGCCTTGGTATTCGACCAGGCGCGCATGGCCCAGCGTCACGATGTCGTGCACCGCCGGCGGAAAAATCTGAGCGAAATCGGGCGCTAGACCTTGATTGGATTGCGTCAGATGCTCTGAATCTGATAGCAGATCCTTCACCAACCGGGCCTGCGATTGCTGGCCCTGCACCAGCTCGAACCCCTTGGCGAAGCCGCGCAGGCTGGCCGCCGTACCCTTGCCGCCGGCCTCGATCACGCCTTCATAGGCGGCGCGCGTGAAGGGGAACAGGCCGCTGCCGGCAATCGCGCCCAGCATCACGGCGCTGACGATGGTGCCGCTGCTGCGTGCCAGCTCGCCCATGTCGAACACATGGTGCTCGCGGCTGTGCGTGCGCACCAGCTCCAGCAGCGGCGCGGTGTCGGTACGGCCGTCGCCAAGCTGCATGCGTTCCTGTGTGGTCAGGGTGCGGTTGCTGGAGGTAATGACCAGCGTGCGTTCGGCCGCGCTCATGCTGTTGCCGATCTGGCGCGCTGTTTCCAGCAACTCCGAGGAGACGATGGCGTCGAGGCTGCCAGGCGCCGGGTAGAGGCTGAACACCGGGCGTTTGCCAGCGAGTTCGGCCATCGGCACCGGAAACACTTCGACGTAATAGGTGGTGGCGCCGGTGCGCTGGGCCACGCCGGGGATGGAGGTGCTCTGCGCCGGGTAGCCGCTGGCGCGCGCAACGTCGATCAGCCATTCGGAGAGCACGCCGCCGCCTTCGCCGCCGAGGGCGCAGATCAGCAGGGTGATGGGTTTTTGCTGGTACATGTTTGTTTAAGCGGGTTGCAACACACGGACGAAGGCCGCGCGCAAAGAGCCGAGCAGGCGCTCGTGCCACTTGGGGTTCTGGATCACTTCGGCGCGGTAGAAGGACGGACACAGCGTGGCGGCGTGGGCGTTGGCACCACACAGGCCGCAGCCGACGCAGCCATCGATGACGGTCGCCACCGGGTCGACCTTGAGCGGGTCCGGGTTGTCTTTCAGCGTCAGCGTGGGGCAGCCGGAGAGCCGGATGCAGGCGTGGTCGCCGGTGCAGACGTCTTCATCGACACCGTACTTGACGCGCACCACGCGCTCGCCCTTTTTGAGCAGGCTGGCGATCCAGGGCTTGATGCGGCGCTGGCGCTCCAGTTGGCATTCGCCTTCGGCCACGATCACCTTCAGGCCGCCGACCTCGGTGGTGAAGGCTTCGTTGAGCGTCTTGCGCATCTCGGCCACTTCGTAGGTGTGCACGGTGCGCAGCCATTGCACGCCCATGCCCTTGAGCGTGTTCTCAATTGCCTGGTTGGTGTGCACGATGCTGGTGCTCTTGTCTTCCGCGCCATCCTTGGCGGCATGGCTGGGCGTGGAGATGATGTCCTGCGTGCCGGTGGCCGAGGTGTAGCCGTTCTTGAAGATCATCAGCACGGCGTCGTCGCCGTTGAACAGCGCGCTTTGCACGCCGGTCAGCAGGCCGTTGTGCCAGAAGCCGCCGTCACCCATGATGGACAGGGTGCGCCGCTGCATCATGGGCGAGACGCCGGCGCGGCTGGCGAGCGACATGCCGTAGCCCAGGATGGAGTGGCCGAAGGAGAAGGGCTCGAAGGTGCCGAAGGCATGGCAGCCGATGTCGGCTGCAATGTGCACCGGCCCCACGTCCTGCTGTGCCAGCTTGAGCGCCGAGAACACCGGCCGCTCCGGGCAGCCGATGCAAAAACCCGGCGGGCGGGTCGGCAAGGTAGTCTCGGCCTGGGCCAGCTGTTGCGCCGCCGCGGTACGGCGTTCGCCGTTGCCTTGCAGCCAGGCGCGGGCGGAAGTGCTGTCCACGTCGCTGGCGTGCTTGGCCAAAAAGGCCACCAGGCCGGCGGTCAGCGTTTCCACGTTGTACTCGCCGCCGGAGGGCAGCATGTCCTTGCCGTGCAGCGCGGTGTTGATGTCGCGCCGGCGCAGGAAGGTGGCGATCTCCTGCTCGATGTACTCGGGCTGGCCTTCTTCCACCACCAGCACGGCGCGTTTGTTCAGTGCGAATTCCGCTACTTGTTCCGGCACCAGCGGGTAGGTGACGTTGAGCACCAAGAGCGGAATCTCGCTGTTGCCGAAAGCATCGGCCAGGCCGAATTGCTGCAGCGCGCGAATGAGGGCGTTGTAGATGCCGCCCTGCACGATGATGCCCAGTTCCTGGCGCGGGCCGTCCATCAGCTCGTTGAGCTTGTGCTCGACGATGTACTGGCGCGCCGCCGGAATGCGCTGCTCCACCTTCAGCTTTTCCTGTCGGAATGTCACCGGCGGATGCGCCAGCTTCATGTAGTCGAACTTGGCCGGCTCGGCCATCAGGTGCCGGGTCGAGACGGCGGGCGAGATGTTGTCCTTGCATTCGAAGCTGCCGCGCACGTGGCAGGTGCGGATGCGCAACTCCATCATGGCCGGCATGTTGGAGGCCTCCGACAGGCGGAAACCTTCTTCCACCATCTGCACCATCTTGGAAAGATCGGGGCGCGGATCGAGCAGCACCATGCAGGACTTGAGTGCGTAGGCGTGGCTGCGCTCCTGGATCACGCTGGCGCCTTCGCCGTAGTCCTCGCCCACCACGATCAGCACGCCGCCGGTGACGCCGGGCGAAGCCAGGTTGCTCAAGGCGTCGGCCGCCACGTTGGTGCCGACGATGGACTTCCAGGTCACGGCGCCGCGCAGCGGGTAATGGATGGAGGCGCCCAGCATGGCGGCGGCCGAGGCTTCGTTGGAGCAGGCCTCGACGTGCACGCCGAGCTGGTCCATGTAGTCCTTGGCCTGCACCATCACGTCCAGCAGGTGCGACACCGGTGCGCCCTGGTAGCCGCCGACGTAGGCCACGCCCGACTGCAACAGGCCTTTGGTGATGGCCAGGATGCCTTCACCGTGAAAGGTGTCGCCCTGGCCCAAGGCCAGTGATTTGATTTCCTGGCTGAATGAAACTTCCACGCTTGTCTCTCAATGTTCTGATCAGTCGCGCAGTGTCGTGCGCAATTCGATATCAATCAATAAAATATGGTGACTAATCAATATTAGAAATATGAATATCAAGGATGTCGACCTCAACCTGCTGCGCGTTTTCGATGCGGTCTACCGCACGCGCAACGTCAGCCGTGCCGCTGACACGCTGGATCTGACGCAGCCGGCCGTCAGCCAGGGCCTGACGCGTCTGCGCCTGCTGATCAAGGACCCGCTGTTCATGCGTGCCAGCGGTGGCGTGCAGCCGACACCGAAGGCCGAGCGCCTGGCGCCCGCGGTGCGCGCTGCGCTGGGCCTGTTGGAGCAAGCGCTCAACGAGTCGGTGCAGTTCGACCCGCTGCAGTCGCAAAAGACCTTTCGCATCCACATGAGCGACATCGGCGAAGGCCGTTTCCTGCCCGACCTGATGGCGCACCTGCGCCAACAGGCGCCGGGCGTGCGCATCGAAA
Organism: Curvibacter sp. PD_MW3; assembly: GCA_002633085.1. Classification (GTDB taxonomy): domain Bacteria; phylum Pseudomonadota; class Gammaproteobacteria; order Burkholderiales; family Burkholderiaceae_C; genus Hylemonella. The sequence goes on along the minus strand of NSIV01000002.1, from coordinate 484,579 downwards.
CCCAGGCCCTACCGCCGGCGGCGATTGCCGATGCGCTGGACAGCGGGCAGATCGATTTCGCCTTCGGCTTCCTGCCCAGCGTCAAGGACACGCAGCGCCAGCAGCTGCTGAAAGACCGCTACATCGTGCTGCTGCGCGAAGGGCATCCGTTTGCGGCCGAATACAGGCGGCGCCGGCGCAGCGGCAAGGCCCTGTTGGAGGCGCTGCACCAGCTGGAGTTCGTCGCCGGTCGCACTCACTCAGACACGCTGCGCATCCTGCAATTGCTCAAGCTGGAAGACCGCGTGCGCCTGACCACCGAGCACTTCATGGTGCTGCCGGCCATCGTGCGCGCGACCGACCTGGGCGTGGTGATGCCGCGCAACATCGCACACGGGTTTGCCGACCAGGGTGGCTATACGCTGATCGAGCCGCCGTTCCCGCTGCGCGACTTCACGGTGTCGCTGCACTGGAGCCGCCGCTTCGAGACCGACCCGGGCAACCGCTGGCTGCGCCAGACGCTGGTGGCCCTGTTCGGCACGGCCTGAGCCAGATCAAGGAAAGCAGCGCGTCCCCTGCCGCGCAGTGCAGGTGGCCGCCAAGGGGTACTGAAAGCCTGCCTACAATCGGCGGATTCCCAGGAAACCCCATCATGAGCATCAAAAGCGACAAATGGATCCGCCGCATGGCCGAGCAGCACGGCATGATCGAGCCCTTCGAACCGGGCCAGATCCGGCAGGACGCCGCCGGCCACAAGATCGTGAGCTACGGCACCAGCAGCTACGGCTACGACATCCGCTGCGCGCCCGAGTTCAAGGTGTTCACCAACATCTACAGCACGGTGGTCGACCCGAAGAACTTCGACGAACGCAGCTTTGTCGACATCGAGAGCGATGTCTGCGTCATCCCGCCCAACAGCTTTGCGCTGGCGCGCACGGTGGAGTACTTTCGCATTCCGCGCAACGTGCTGACCATCTGCCTGGGCAAGAGCACCTATGCCCGCTGCGGCATCATCGTCAACGTCACGCCTTTTGAGCCCGAGTGGGAAGGTTATGTGACGCTGGAGTTCTCCAACACCACGCCGCTGCCGGCCAAGATCTACGCCGGCGAGGGCTGCGCCCAGGTGCTGTTCTTCGAGAGCGACAAGGACGACGTCTGCGAGACCAGCTACAAGGACCGCGGCGGCAAGTACCAGGGCCAACGCGGCGTGACGCTGCCGAAGACCTGATTTTCAGATCGGCAGCGCTAGGCGCGCCGCCGCCAGATCCCAGCCGGCCCAGCCGCAGCTCTTGAACAACACCGGCCCGACCTTCGCGTCTGGCCGGTTTTTCTTTTGCAGCAGTACATCTTGCAGCGTGGCGAACTGCGCCACATCGAGCCCGGCCTGCAACAGATCGCCCGCTTCGTGGTCGGCGTCGCGCGTGTCCAGCACCACCATGCCCTGCGTTGCCATGTGGCGGCACAGCTCGAGGCTGAGCTCCACCATCTTCGGCGTGAAGGCGCCCACTGCCGCGATGAAGGCATCCGGCCGCGGCAGCGCCTGCAGCACGATGCCGCTGGCCGGGGTGCAGGTGACCACCAGCGGGCAATCGGCCAGCACGGCATTCGGGTCGGGCACGACGCGGGCGTTCAGGCCCAGGGCGCGGGCATGGTCCGCCAGGGCTTGCGCACTGGCTGTGCTGCGCGATGCAATCAGGACGCCCTTCACGTTCAGCCCGGCAGCAAAGGCTTCCAGGTGGGCGCGGCCTTGTACGCCGGCACCGACGATCAGCAGCGGGCCCTGCGTGTTGGGCGCCAGGGTTTGCGCTGCCAGCAGCGACACGGCCGCGGTGCGGCGTGCGGTCACCGTCGGCCCGTCCAGCACCAGGCGGCGCTCGCCGGTGGCGAGGTCGAACACCACCACATCGCCCTGGATGGCGGGCCGGCCGGTACCGGCATTGGCCGGGGTGTAGCTGATGAGCTTGGTGATGGCGATGCGGCTATCAAGTGCCGGCATCACGAACAGGCTGCCGCCGCCGGGCAGGGCCTGCACCAGGCGCGGCGGTACCTGGACGCTGCTGTCGTGCAGCAGGGCGCTGACTTCGCGCGCAAGTTCAGGGTAAGGCAGGCGGGCGGCGGTTTCAGTGGCGTTGAGCAAAGACATGACGGCACTGTAGCCGAGCCCTTGCACGCTGAAGGCTCTCCTGGACGCTCAGCCCGGCACGTTGGCCATGGCTTGTCTGAGTGCGGCGAAGCAGTCCGGGTCGAGCGCGGTGCCCACCGTCTTGCCCATCATCTCCAGCGTCTGCGGAATCGGCACCGCGCCGCGGTAGGGGCGCTCGGCGGTGATGGCATCAAAGATGTCGGCCGTGGTGATGATGCGCGTCTCCATGCTGATGGCTTCGGCCTTGAGGCCGCGCGGGTAACCGCCGCCGTCAAGCCGCTCGTGGTGGGCGCCGGCGACCACGGCCAGTTCGCTGAAGGCGTCGATACGCGACAGGATGGACTCGGTCAGCGCGGCATGGGCCTGCACTGCCTTCCATTCCTCGGCGTCGAGCTTGCCGGCCTTGTCGAGCACACTGTTGCTCACGCCCAGTTTGCCCACGTCGTGCAGCAACGCGCCGCGCTTGAGCCAGCGTCGGCGTTCCAGGCTGAAGCCTAGCGCCTCGCCGATCAGGTCGGTGTAAAGCGCCACGCGGGCACTGTGGCCGCTGGTGTAGGGGCTTTTCGAGTCCACCACCTGGCCGAAGGCGGCGGCAATGTCGTCCAGGTAGTCCTCGTCCAGCGGCACCTCGTAGCGGCCCGGCTCCAGCGCCAGCACGGCGCGGTCGAGGTCCGGGGCGGCCAGGGTGGCCCAGAAAGCCTCGGATTGCGCGATGGACTGGAAGGCCTGCACCTGCGCCGGATCGAACCATTGACCGGAGCGGGTACTGACTTCATCGAGCGCAGCCTGGCGGCCGCCGGCGGTGTGGAAAACGTCAATCACCTGGGCCAGCAGGGCAATGCGGGCGTAGACCGGAATCGCTTCGCCGGCCAGGGCGTCGGGTTTGCCGCCGCCATTCCAGTGCTCGTCCAGGCTGTAGATGCCGCCGGCAATGCCTTCGGAAAACCGCAACTGGCGCGCGATGTCGGCACCGCGTGAACAGCGCGTCTGGATCAGTTCCTGGGCAATCTCGCTGCCGTCGCGGAAGATGTGCAGCACGCTGTGGAAGCGTTCGGCCAGGCCGGCTTTCAGGCCGGTGTGCTGCAGCACGAAGCGCACCACCTGGGGCAGGCTGTCGCCGACCTGCTTGAAGTCGCGCTTGAACTGCAGGTCGTCCGTCAGGTAAAGCTCGCAGATGCGCGCGGCGTTGCTGCTGCAGCCCAGGTCTTTCAGCAGCAGGGTGTAGTAGAGCTCCCACAGCTGCTGCTCGGTCAGGCCGATCTCGCGCCCGATGTGCATGCCGATCCAGCAGCAGCGGATGCAGTGGCCCTCGGGCTGGCCTTCGGTGATGTCCAGCGCGTGGCTGAGGGCGGCCATCAGTTCGGACAGTTTGAGCTCGGCGGCCACGGGGCGGAAGGTCGCGGGGTGGGCGAGGTACATCTGGGCCATTCTAGGAAGGCCCCGATGGGCTTGCTGCCGGTCCGGGCATTGGCCGCCGGGCCGAGCCAAGCCTGATTGTGGTAGATAGGGGATAATACGGGTTGCCCAAATTTCGGGCACATACCGCCGGCCACCGGGCACTCCGGACTACTGGCGACACAATCCCAGGTATCGATGACCCAAACCACCCCCGAATCTAGCGTCCCCGAGCCCCAGCGCTATGCCGATCTGACCCTGGCCGAGCCCCTGCGGCGCGCCGTGGCCGAGATGGGCTACGAGACCATGACGCCGATCCAGGCGCAGGCCATTCCCGTGGTGTTGCAGGGCCGTGACGTGATGGGCGCCGCCCAGACCGGCACTGGCAAGACCGCCGCCTTCTCGCTGCCGCTGCTACAGCGCATGCTGAAACACGAAAACAGCTCCACCTCGCCCGCGCGCCATCCGGTGCGCGCCCTGGTGCTGCTGCCCACGCGCGAGCTGGCCGACCAGGTGGCGCAGCAGGTCAAGCTGTACGCCAAGTACACCAACTTGCGCAGCGCGGTGGTGTTCGGCGGCATGGACATGAAGCCGCAGACGCTGGAGCTGAAAAAAGGCGTTGAGGTGCTGGTGGCCACGCCGGGCCGCCTGCTCGACCACATCGAAGCCAAGACCGCGGTGCTGAACCAGGTGGAGTACGTGGTGCTGGACGAAGCCGACCGCATGCTCGACATCGGCTTCCTGCCCGACCTGCAACGTATCCTGAGTTACCTGCCCAAGCAGCGCACCACGCTTTTGTTCAGCGCCACCTTCTCGCCCGAGATCAAGCGCCTGGCCAGCAGCTACCTGCAGGACCCGGTGACGATCGAGGTGGCACGTTCGAATGCCACCGCTTCCACCGTTGAGCAGCATTTCTACAGTGTGGGTGACGACGACAAGCGCCACGCCCTGCACCAGATCCTGCGCCAGCGCGGCATGAAGCAGGCGTTTGTGTTTGTCAACAGCAAGCTCGGCTGCGCCCGGCTGGCCCGTTCGCTGGAACGCGAAGGCCTCAAGACGACGGCGCTGCACGGCGACAAGAGCCAGGATGAGCGCCTGAAGGCGCTGGACGCCTTCAAGAAGGGCGAAGTCGACCTGCTGGTGTGTACCGATGTGGCCGCCCGCGGTCTGGACATCAAGGACGTGCCGGCGGTGTTCAATTTCGACATCCCGTTCAATGCCGAAGACTATGTGCATCGTATCGGCCGCACCGGCCGCGCTGGTGCCTCAGGTCTGGCGGTGAGCTTTGTCTCGGGCAAGGATGCCCGCCTGGTGGCGGACATCGAAAAGCTCATCAAGACCAAGATCGAGCTTGAAGCGGTGGAGTTCGACGAGGACACCCCGGACATCCGCAAACAGGGCCGCATCAACGACGGCCGGCGCCTGTACGAGCAGAGCGAGGAACGTGGTGAGCGGCGCGAGCGCCGTTCCGCCCCGCGTGACTACGCCCGCCCGGCGCCCACGCCGAAAGATCCGTTCTTCGACAAGCCTTACGAAGCGCCGGTCGCCGAAGCGGCACCGGCCTGGGAGCCGACGGCCAAGCCCGCCAGCCGCCTGTCGGCCAACATCAAGCCCAAGCGCAAGGTGGCGGCCCTGTTCAAATCCAACGAACCGACGGCCTAAGCCTCAATCGCCGCGCCCGCCTGGCGTCTGCGCGGCGACGCACTTCACCTGAATCAGTTCATGCGCCCGGGCCATGCCCAGGCGCACAGCACTCAAGCAGCCGCCCCAGACACAGCCGGTGTCCAGCGCCAGCACATCGGGTCGGTTCAGCCAGCCCAGGGTGGACCAGTGGCCGAAGGCCACCGTCACATCGGCGGTCTGCCGTTCCGGTACCTCGAACCACGGCAGGTAGCCCGCTGGTGCCTCACTGGCGCTGGCCGTGGTCTTGAATTCCATGCTGCCTTGCGGCGTGCACAAGCGCAGCCGTGTCAGCGCATTGACGATCACGCGCAGCCGCGCACTGCCGGTGAGCGCATCGTCCCAGTCGGTCGGCTCGTTGCCGTACATCTGATGCAGAAAATCCGGCAGGTCGGAACTTTGCAGCACGGCTTCCACCTCGCTGGCCAATGCTATTGTTTTTGTAGCTGTCCAAGCAGGCAGAACGCCGGCATGAATCATTAAAACCTCTTCATCGTGGCAGTGCTCCAGTAGCGCCAGGCGCTGCCGGCACAGCCAGTCCAGCAGGGCGGGGCGGTCCGGCGCCTGCAGGACGTCGTCCAGCGTGTCGCTGCGGCTGGGCCGGCGCACGCCGTGCGCGATGGCCAGCAGGTGCAGGTCGTGGTTGCCCAGCAGGCAGCGCGCGGCGTCGCCATAACCCATGAGCCGGCGCAGCACGGCCGCCGAGTCCGGCCCGCGGTTGACCAGGTCGCCCAGCAGGTAAAGCGTGTCGCGGCTGGGCGAGAAGGAAATGGTGTCGAGCAGACGTTGCAGGGCGCTGTCGCAGCCCTGCACGTCACCAATCAGGTAAAGTGCCATGGTGTTTATTCTCGCTCGGGTTTCATGGAAGTCTTTCTGATCGCGCTGTTGACCCTGCTCAACGGCGTGTTCGCCATGTCGGAACTGGCCCTGGCGGCCAGCCGCAAGGCGCGTCTCATTGCCATGGCCGAGGCGGGCGACGGCGGTGCGCAGACCGCGTTGGTGCTGCTCGACAACCCGAACCAGTTCCTCTCCACAGTGCAGGTCGGCATCACGTCGATCGGCGTGCTCAACGGTATCGTCGGCGAAGCGGCTTTCAGCGACAACCTGGCCGGCTGGCTGCAGGGGCTGGGTGTGACGGAGCAGGCTGCATCGATTTCTGCCACAGCGCTGGTGGTGACGGCGATCACCTTTGTCACCATCATCTTCGGTGAGCTGGTGCCCAAGCGCATCGGCCAGCTCTATCCCGAGGTGGTGGCGTGCTGGACGTCACGCCCGATGCACTGGCTGGCGGTGGTGGCCAAACCGTTTGTGAAGCTGCTGGCGGCCACGACCCAAGGCGTTCTCAAGCTGCTGCGCATCCCGACCGATGTGACGCGCAGCATGACGGAAGAAGAGATCCGCCATAGCCTGGAAGAGGGGGTGGACGCCGGCGTGATCGAGCAGCATGAGCACCAGATGGTGCAGAACGTGTTCCGGCTCGATGACCGGCCGCTGACCTCGCTCATGGTGCCGCGCAGCGATGTGGCCTGGCTGGAAGCCAGCCACAGTGTGGCGCAATGCCTGCAGCTGGTCGGACAAGCGGGTGAGCGCAGTGCGCATTCCTGGTACCCGGTGTGCCGTGGCTCGCTCGATGACGTGGTGGGGCTGATCAGTGTGGGCAAGCTGCTGGCGCTGGGTGTCGGGCAAGAGGGGCTGATCGAAGCCCATGTGCAACCGGCGGTCTTCGTGCCGGAGACGTTGTCGGGCATGGAGTTGCTGGAGCAGTTCCGCTCGCGCTCTGGGCGCATGGTGTTCGTGGTCGATGAATATGGTGTGGTGCAGGGGCTGGTGACGCCGGGCGACCTGCTGGAGGCGATCACCGGCGAATTGCAGCCGGTGGCGCAGATCGATGCCTGGGCCACGCCGCGCGAGGATGGTTCCTGGCTGCTCGACGGTCTGATGCCGGTCGATGAGCTCAAGAGCCGGCTCAGCATTCGTGACCTGCCCGACGAGGGCCGCGGCCGCTACAACACGGTGGCTGGCCTGCTATTGGCTGTCAGCGGTCATCTGCCGAACACCGGGGAGCGCATCGAGTGCGCCGACTGGCTGTTCGAGGTGGTGGACATGGACGGCCGGCGCATCGACAAGGTGCTGGCGATGCCGTTGGCCGTGACGGAGCCGCAGCTCACTCCCACCTGACGATGCGGTTGCGCCCTGCGCGCTTGGCGCCATAGAGGGCTTCGTCGGCCTGCTTGATCAGCGTTTCGGCGCTGGCCTGGTCTTGCAACTGCGCAAGCCCGGCGGAAAAAGTGGCACTGAACCAGGTTTCATTGAACGGGTGCTTGATCAGGCTGAAGTCGCGCCGGATCCGGTCGAGAATCTCGGTGGCCAGATCGGCATCGGTCGCGGGCAGCAGCAGCAGGAACTCTTCGCCGCCGTAGCGGCCGATCAGGTCGGTCTTGCGCAGGCGCTGCTTGAGGAACCAGGCCACACTGCGGATCACTTGGTCGCCGACCTGGTGGCCGTAACTGTCGTTGATTTTCTTGAAGTGATCGATGTCGATCATCGCAACCGACAGCGGCTGCTGATCGGCCACGGCCTGCTGGATGGCGGCGGCCAGTTTTTCCTTGGACGCGATGTGGTTGAGCAGGCCGGTCAGGCTGTCGTGCTGCATGGCACGCCGCAGGGCGCGATAGCGTTCGATCTTGCTCTGGACGATGGCGTTGAGCACCACCGGGTTGAACGGTTTGGTGAGGAAGTGATCGCCCCCGAGGCGCAACGCTTCGATCTGCATGGGGACATCGGTGTCGCCGGACAAATAGACGATCGGGGTGGAGAGGAATTCGGGGTGCTGGCGAATCACCCGGGCCGCCTCGACGCCGGTACACCCCGGCATGAACATGTCCATCAGGATCAAATCGGGCTGGAAGCGTGTCAGGCACTCCAGCACCTCATGGGGTTTGGAGATGGCGTGGGTTTCAATGCCGCACATGGCCAGGGTGCGCTGAATGGATTTGCTCGCCGTGGGCGAGTCTTCCACCACCAGGGCGCGATAAGGCGCTTCTTCCTGGTTGCCACACAGTTCGATGATCTTGGCCAGAATGCCTGATTGGGCGCTCGTGTGGGTGAAACAAAAATCGCAGCCCGCCGCCAGCGCGGACTTGAGGCTGTCGAAGTCGACAGGCAGTCGGGCAACCAGCAGGGTGCTGGCGGAAAAACGTGCGCGCAGCAGCTGAATCTCGGCACTGAGTTGCTGGGTGGTCAAATCCTCCGCATCCAGCAAGACAATCGCCGGTTCGTCGGCGTGGCTGGGCAATTCCTGCGTCTTGTGAAACTCGGCGTCGATGCTGAAGTAGCCCAGTTGCAGCACCAGCTCCTGCCATGGTGCGGCATGGTTGCCAACCAGCCAGACGCGATGGCGTGGCGTGATGTCCATGGCTGCAGAGCTGTCTGGGTGCGCGCGGCGTTCCACGATCGGACGGCTGTTGCTGTCGATGAAATCCGCCACCCGCATGCCCAGTTCCCGTACGCGCTGATTCATGTCATCCAGGGTGGCTTGGGGAACGGCTCCGCTGGTCTCCACATCAAACAGGGACATCGCCTGTTGTTCCAGATTGCGTGAAATCTGGTGCAGGCCCGACAGTCCCTTGCCGAGCAGGAATTCGGTGAAACTCGAGACCGAAACAGCGAACTCAAGCAGGTGATCCGTTGCGGGCAAGTCCTGAAAGGACTGCCATTTGGATGCCACGGCATCACTGCGCTTTTTCAGCTCTTCTGGCGAACAAGACATGTGAGCAGACTCAAGCCAGAAGTAGGCGGTAAGACAAAATGTGATGGGCTGGTGGCAGTCATGGCTGCCTCAGCATGAAAGGGACTTGCGTACCATGCGCGCCGGGTCGGAGACGAATGCATGCGCCGAAGTATAGTGGGAGCGCTTGTATCAATTCGTATCAGAAATACGCGTTCCCACTCCGCTGCGCAGGCATGTGCGTGATGCCGTCAGCAGGACTTGCGCTTACGACTTGCCACTCAGGCGATAGGCCAGCAGACCCAGGTATTCATGCAATGCCAGATGCCATTTGTTGGCACCTCTGGCGAGCGAGTAACGGGTCCAGGGCGTTTCATTGCCGGCGCGGAAATCCACCGGATAGGGCGTGACGTTCCAGCCGGCTTTTTCGAAAGCCGCCATGGCGCGCGGCATGTGCCAGGCGGAGGTGATCAGCAACCAGGGACGGGTCTTGTCGACCTCGGGCAGTTGGGCGCTCAGCACAGCGTTTTTGTACGTAGTACGCGAAGCCGATTCGAACAGAAGATTTTGTGGCGCAACGCCCATGTCGGCGTAGAAGATGCGTGCACGTTCTGCTTCAGTCCAGCCTTGTTCGAGCAGTTCGCCCGAGCCGCCGGTGAACAGCAGTTGCAGGTGTGGGTGGCGCTGCAACAAAGGCAACGCGGCCGTCATGCGCTCGGCGGCCTCATTGAGTGCAGGTTGACCATGACCTTGCCAGACGTAGGAAGGTTCGAGCGCGCCGCCCAATACCACCATGCCAGCGTAACGTTGCATATCTTGCGGATTGGTAGCTGCCGGGTAGCGGGCTTCAAGCCGACGAAGTAGCGCATTAGGTAACGGTTCCCAGCCCTGCAGTAACAGTGTGGCCAGGGCCAACCAGATCAGCCCCACGCTGCAACGGCGCCAGGGGCGCTGGGTCAGCAGGCCCAGCAACAGCAACAGGACGACCCAGGCCAGTGGCTGGGTCACAAAAGCGAGCAGTTGGGCGGCGATGAACATAGGGCAGGATTGTCCCCCGATTTGCCGGGTCGCCATCATGAGGCTGGCTATGATGAGGTCAAGACATCAAGACCAAGATGACCCTTCCTACTTCACCATCGCCCGAGCCTTCCATTCCCGCTGCCGTGAGCTTTCGCGAAGCGTTCTATTTCTGGCTCAAGCTCGGCTTCATCAGTTTCGGCGGGCCGGCCGGGCAGATTGCGGTCATGCACCAGGAACTGGTTGAACGCCGGCACTGGATTTCCGAGCGACGCTTCCTGCACGCGCTCAACTACTGCATGCTGCTGCCTGGGCCGGAAGCGCAGCAGCTCGCCACCTACATCGGCTGGCTGATGCACCGCACTTGGGGCGGCATCGTGGCAGGCGTGCTGTTCGTCCTGCCTTCGCTGTTCATCCTGATTGCGCTGTCCTGGCTCTACATCGCCTTTGGCCAGACGCCGTTGATGTCCGGCTTGTTCTACGGCATCAAACCGGCCGTGACGGCCATCGTGCTGCAGGCGGCTTGGCGCATTGGTTCACGCGCCCTGAAGAACAGCGTGTTGTGGGCCATTGCGGCGGCCTCCTTTGTTGCCATCTTCGCGCTCAATGTGCCGTTTCCGGCCATCGTGGCGGCGGCGGCACTGGTCGGTTATATGGGTGGTCGCATCGCGCCGGGCCGCTTTCGCCTTGGCGGACACGGGCCAAAGGTGAAGTCTTATGGCCCAGCTCTGATCGATGACGAGACGCCAACACCGGCCCATGCGCGCTTTCGCTGGCCGCACTTGCTGCGAATTCTGCTGGTGGGTGCATTGTTGTGGTCCGTGCCCATGGCGGTGCTGAGCCTGATCGGGGGCTGGGGTCATGCCTATACCCAGATGGGCTGGTTCTTCACCAAGGCGGCGCTGCTGACCTTCGGTGGTGCTTATGCGGTGCTGCCGTACGTTTACCAAGGGGCTGTGGGTCACTATGGCTGGCTGACGCCCGAGCAGATGATCGATGGTCTCGCGCTGGGCGAGACCACGCCCGGACCGCTGATCATGGTGGTGGCTTTTGTCGGCTTTGTGGGCGGTTATGGCCAGGCCTTGCTGGGGCCGGACAGCCGGTTCCTCGCCGGGGCACTGGCGGCGACGCTGGTGACCTGGTTCACCTTCCTACCTTCTTTCCTTTTCATTCTGGCGGGCGGGCCGCTGGTCGAATCCACCCACAACGACCTCAAGTTCACCGCGCCATTGACCGCCATCACCGCGGCGGTGGTGGGGGTGGTGCTCAACCTTGCGCTGTTCTTCGGCTACCACGTGCTGTGGCCGCAGGGATATGCCGGGGCATTCGACTGGGTGTCAGCCCTGATCGCCTTGGCCGCCGCCGTGGCCTTGCTGCGTTTTCAGCGCAATGTGATGCACGTCATTGCGGCGTGCGCCTTGCTGGGCCTGCTGTTGAAAAGCGCGGGCCTCTAAGCGCCCACCTGTTTTCCCGTATCCGACAAATATGGCACTCGTTGGTGCGGCGCCATATATGTTTCCTATCGATAGAATAGATAAAACATAAAAAGATTATCAATAGTCTTGAGCTATAATTCTTCATCGGTTCAAAAACCGGTGGCTCAATAACCAAGTCTTATCCATCTAACGGAGTTAATTCATGTCTCTGATCAACACCCAGGTTCAGCCCTTCAAAGCCAACGCTTTCCACAATGGCAAGTTCATCGAAGTGACCGACGCCAGCCTGAAGGGCAAGTGGTCCGTGCTGATCTTCATGCCGGCTGCCTTCACCTTCAACTGCCCGACCGAGATTGAAGACGCTGCCGACAACTACGCCGAGTTCCAGAAGGCCGGTGCCGAGGTCTACATCGTGACCACCGACACCCACTTCTCGCACAAAGTGTGGCACGAGACCTCGCCCGCCGTCGGCAAGGCCAAGTTCCCCCTGGTTGGCGACCCGACGCACCAGCTGACCAACGCTTTCGGCGTGCACATCCCGGAAGAAGGCCTGGCACTGCGCGGCACCTTCATCATCAACCCCGAAGGCACCATCAAGACCATGGAAGTCCATGACAACGCCATCGCGCGCGACGTCAAGGAAACCGTGCGCAAGTTGAAGGCGGCCCAATACGTGGCCAACAACCCCGGCCAAGTTTGCCCGGCCAAGTGGAACGAAGGCGCCAAGACCCTGACCCCCTCGCTGGACCTGGTCGGCAAGATCTAAATCTGCTTTTTGAAAAGCCCGCAGGCGCACAACGCCTGTCGGCTTCTGCGCAAGGCTGCCCGGCACACCGGGCGGCCAGCTCTCAGTGTTGCTTAAGTATCAAGGACAGACATCATGTTGGACGACAACCTCAAGGCACAACTCAAGGCTTACCTCGAGCGGGTGACCCAGCCGTTCGAGATCCTGGCGTCGCTAGGCGACAGTGAGAGCTCACGTGAAATGGAAGGTCTGCTGAAAGACATTGCAGCACTTTCCAACCAGATCACCCTGCGCACCGATGGCACCGATGCGCGCAAGCCTTCGTTCAGCCTGAACCGCCTGGGCTACAACATGGGCCTGCGCTTCGCCGCCATTCCGCTGGGGCATGAGTTCACCTCGCTGGTGCTGGCCCTGCTGTGGGTCGGCGGCCATCCGCCCAAGGTCGAGCCCGAAGTGATCGAGCAGATCCGCAACCTCGACGGCGAGTACAACTTCGAGGTCTACATGTCCTTGAGCTGCCACAACTGTCCGGACGTGGTGCAGGCGCTCAACCTGATGGCGGTGCTCAATCCCAAGGTGCGTGTGGTTACCATCGACGGCGCCCTGTTCCAGGACGAAGTCAATCAGCGCCAGATCATGGCCGTGCCCAGCATCTACCTCAATGGCGAGTCGTTCGGCTCCGGCCGCATGGGCGTGGAAGAGATTGTGGCCAAGCTCGACACCGGTGCTGCGGCGCGTGATGCCGCCAAGCTTTCTGCCAAAGCACCGTACGAGGTGCTGATCGTCGGCGGTGGACCGGCCGGTGCCGCAGCGGCTGTGTATGCGGCGCGCAAGGGCATCCGCACCGGCGTGGCGGCCGAGCGTTTCGGCGGCCAGGTGAATGACACCATGGCGATCGAGAACTTCATCTCGGTGCCCGAGACCGACGGCCCGAAGTTCGCAGCTGCATTGGAGCAGCACGTCAAGGCCTATGACGTGGATATCATGAACTTGCAGCGTGCCGACAAGATCATTCCGGCCAGCGAGTCGGGCGGCCTGATCGAAGTACAGCTGGCCAACGGCGGTTCACTCAAGAGCCGCAGTGTCATCCTGTCCACCGGCGCACGCTGGCGCAATGTCAATGTGCCTGGCGAGGCCGAGTACAAGAACAAGGGCGTGGCCTACTGCCCGCACTGCGATGGCCCTTTGTTCAAGGGCAAGCGCGTGGCGGTGATCGGTGGCGGCAACTCGGGTGTCGAGGCTGCGATCGACCTGGCCGGCATCGTGGCGCATGTGACCCTGATCGAATTCGGTGACGCCTTGCGTGCCGATGCGGTGCTGGTGGACAAGCTCAAGAGCCTGCCCAATGTCACCATCCATACCCAGGCCCAGACCACCGAGCTCACCGGCGATGGCAGCAAGCTGGGCGGCCTGACGTATACCGACCGCGCCAGTGGTGAGTCGCACCATATCGAACTCGAAGGCGTGTTCGTGCAGATCGGCCTGGTGCCTAACACCGAATGGCTCAAGGGCACGGTGGAGCTGAGCCGGCATGGCGAGATCGTGATCGATGCCAAGGGCGCCACCAATGTGCCGGGCGTGTTTGCCGCCGGCGACGTGACCACAGTGCCCTACAAGCAGATCATCATTGCCACCGGTGAGGGTGCCAAGGCGGCGCTCAGCGCCTTTGACTACCTGATCCGCACCCCGGTGCCGCAGACGGTGGCCGCCTGACAGGGCTTGCTGGATGACAAAAGGGGCTGATCTTCGCGGTCAGCCCCTTTTTTATTTGGGCCTTCAGACCCGTTCGAAGATGGCCGCAATGCCTTGTCCGCCACCAATGCACAGCGTGACCAGGGCGTAACGGCCACCGGTGCGGTGCAGTTCGGCAATGGCCTTGGTGGTGATGATGGCGCCGGTGGCGCCCACCGGGTGGCCGAGCGAGATGCCGGAGCCGTTCGGGTTGACCTTGGCCGGATCGAAGCCCAGTTCCTTGATGACGGCGCAGGCCTGGGCCGCGAAGGCCTCGTTGGCTTCGATGACGTCGAGGTCGCTGACCTTCAGGCCGGTGCGCTCCAGCACCTTGCGGGTGGCCGGAATCGGGCCGATACCCATGTAGGCCGGGTCGACACCGGCGTGGGCGTAGCCGACCAGACGCGCCAGCGGCTTGAGGCCGAGTGCCTGCACGCGGCTGCCGGCGGCCAGCACCACGGCACCGGCACCATCGTTGATGCCGGAGGCATTGCCGGCCGTGACCAGACCATCTTTCTTGAAGGCCGGCTTCATCTTGGCCAGGGTCTCGACCGTGGTGTCGGCCCGCACGTGTTCGTCGGTGTCAAACAGCACAACACCCTTGCGGGTCTTGACTTCCACCGGCACGATCTGTTCCTTGAAGCGGCCCTCGGCAATGGCGGCGGCAGCACGGCGATGGCTTTCGGCGGCCAATGCATCCTGCTGCTCGCGCGAAATGCCGTAGCGCGCAGCCACGTTCTCGGCTGTGACGCCCATGTGCATCTTCTCCCACGGGTCATGCAGGATGCCGAGCATGTAGTCCACCAGTGTGGCGTCGCCCATGCGCATGCCATAACGCGCCGAAGTGTCGAAGTAGGGGCCGCGGCTCATGGATTCGGAGCCGCCGCCGATGGCGATGTCGCAATCACCCAAGGCGATGGCTTGCGCCGCCGACACGATGGCCTGCAGGCCCGAGCCGCACAGGCGGTTGACGTTGAAGGCGGGGGTCTCGATCGGGCAGCCGGCATCGATGGCAGCGACGCGGCTCAGATAGGCGTCCTTGGTATCGGTGGGAATCACATTGCCCATCACCACATGGCCAACGGCATCCGGTGCTACGCCACTGCGTTCGATGGCGGCGCGCACAGCGGTGGTGGCGAGTTGGGTGTTGGGCACATCCTTGAGTGCACCGCCGAAGGTGCCGATGGCGGTGCGGGCCGTGCCGACGACGAAGATGTCGCGCTGGTTCATGGGAAATTCTCCTGTAGGCAAGTCAATGTCAGTTACCCCTGAATTGTGCCGGCTGTTTGGTGAAAAAGGCGTCGATGCCGGCACGGAAATCTGCGGTTTGGGCGCATTGTCCAAAGGCGGCAGCTTCCGCATCGAGTTGTTCCTGCAGGCTGCGATCAAACGAAGTGCGCATCAGGCGCCGCATCTGTCCCAGCGCGCGGGTCGGCCCGCTGGCCAGGCGCTGCGCCAGGGCCTGTACCTGGGCTTCCAGCTCGGCAGCAGGGCACACGCGGTTGATCAGACCCAGGCGTTCGGCGTCTGCCGCCGTCAGCGTGTTGCCCAGCAAGGCAATCTCCAGTGCCTGGCGCAAGCCCACCAGACGGGGCAGAGCCCAGGAAGCGCCAACATCGCAGCTGGCGCCGATGTTGATGTACGCGAGGTTGAAGCGGGTCCCTTCTGCCGCCAGCACGAAATCGGCTTGCAACATCAGGCTCAAGCCGGCACCGGCGGCCACGCCATGTACCTGGGCAATCAGCGGGGCATCCAAGGTTGCGAACAGCGTGAGCGCCTCATGCAACGGCCCAATCAGGTCAGCCGCACCCTGCATCGGGTCGGCTTGCAGCGTTGCGAGATCGCCGCCGGCGACGAAGCCTTTGCCGGCACCGCACAGCACGATGGCGCGCACGGAGCGGTCGGCCGCCAGTTCGCGCGCGGCGGCCAGCAGCCCCCGGGCCATGGGGACATCAATGGCATTGATCGCCGTCGGGCGGTTGAAACGCAGCGTGGCAACAGCACCCTCGCGCATGAGTTGCAACGGTGTGTCAGGAGATGATGAGGACGACGACATGCTTGTCTTTGCGCAGAGGCGGCCCGTCTCGGGTTCAACGGTACAGGGCTTCGATTTCCACCGTGTAGGTCTTGTAGATGCTGGAGCGCCGCACTTTCATGGTGGCGGTGACTTCACCGTCGTCATGGTCAAGCTCCTTGGTCAGCAGGTGGAACTTGCGGATCTGCGAGACCTGGGCCAGGCGCTCGTTACCACGGTCGATTTCGGCCTGGATCAGCTCGCGCACCTGCGGGGTTTCAACCAGGGAACGGAAATGCGTGAACGGGATGCGGCGCGCTTCGGCCCACTTGCCCACGGTTTCCAGGTCGATCTGGACCAGAGCACCGACGAACTTGCGCCCTTCGGCCACGATGATGCATTCCTTGATGTAGGGGCTGCCCTTCATCGTGTTCTCGATTTCCGACGGCGTGAGGTTCTTGCCACCGGCGGTGATCATGATGTCCTTGAGGCGGTCGACGATCTTGAGCTGCCCCTGCTCTTCGCGTACCACGTCGCCGGTATACAGCCAGCCGTCGCGGATGCTGCTGGCGGTGGCTTCCGGGCTCTTGTAGTAGCCGGCAAACACCATGTCGCCGCGCACCTGCAATTCGCCTTCGGCGCCAATGCGGTGTTCCACCCCCAGGATGGGCACACCCACGGTGCCGATGACCACTTGGTCACGGCGGTGGCCAGTGATCATGCCGGTCGATTCGGTGAGGCCATACACCTCCACCAGTGGAACGCCCAGCACACGGAAAAAACGCACCACGTCAGGTGGAATGGGTGCCGCACCTGTGAGCGCGACTTGCGCGTCGCGCAGGCCGATGAAGTTCTGCAACGCGCGGAAGATGGTCCAGTAACTGACGAAGTAAGCGGCTTTGTCGCTCAGGCGCCAGGCGTTGCGCGGTTTCTCGGCCAAACCCGCACAAGCCGCGTAGGCCCAGCGGAACAGAGCGCGGCGCAGGCCGCCGGTCTCCTGCAGCTTGATGCTGATAGCCGCGTGCAGTTTCTCCCAGATGCGCGGTACGCCCAGGAACATGGTGGGTGCCACCTCGCGCAGGTCTTCCTGCACGGTGCGGATGGATTCGCCGAAGTTCACTTGCGAGCCGACATAGACGGGCACGAAGGTGGTCAGCATCTGCTCGGCCACATGGCACAGCGGCAGGTAGGACAGATGGGTGGAGTCGGCCGACAGGCCGAGCCGCTCCACAATGCCGGGCACCACGCCGCGGATGTTGCGGTAGGAAATCATGGCACCCTTGGGCTTGCCGGTGGAGCCCGAGGTGTAGATCATCAGGCCGATGTCGTCCAACGTCTGCTGGGCCAGGGCCTCGTCGATCAGGGTCTTGTTGCCGCTGGTGGCGCCAATCTGCTCGACTTCGTCGAAGGTGGAGATCAGCTGGCGCATCTCGGGCGCGAAGCTGCGCAGCCCCTTGGTTTCCATCACCACGATGCGGCGCAGCCGCGGCAGCTCGTCCAGTGCGGCCAGTACCTTGTCGGTCTGTTCCTGGTCTTCGCAGACCATGATCTCAATGTCGGCATGGCCGACCACATAGGCCACTTCAGGCGTCGGGCTGGTGGGGTAGACGCCCACCGTCACAGCACCGACCAGGCCCGCACCCATCTGCGCCAGGATCCACTCGATACGGTTTTCTGAAATCACGCCGACGTGGCCGCCGGCCGGCAGCCCCAGGGCGCGCAGGCCCAGGCCGAAATGGCAGGCACGCTGGTAGTAGGCATCCCAGCGCACCGGTTTCCAGATGCCGAAGTCCTTCTGCCGGATGGCGATGTGCGCCGGCATGGCCTGCGCCTGCTGGCGCAGCATCTGCGGCAGGGTCAGTTCGGGAAGGGCGGTGGATGTCATGACAACCAGCGCTTGCGGCGCTTGTAATGTTTGATGTCGCGGAAACTGCGGGCCTCGCCGCCACCGCCCACGCCGAGGTAGAACTCGCGCACGTCGGGGTCGGAGGCCAGGCGTTCGGCGCTGCCGTCGATCACGATCTTGCCGTTTTCCATGATGTAGCCGCTGTGCGCCACAGCTAGTGCCACGGTGGCGTTCTGTTCCACCAGCAGCATGGAGACGCCGCGCTCGGCGTTGATACGCGCGATGATGGTGAAAATGTCTTCCACCAGCTTGGGCGACAGGCCGAGCGAAGGCTCGTCCAGCAGGATCAGTTCGGGCTGCGCAATCAGCGCGCGGCCGATCGCCAGCATCTGCTGCTCGCCGCCGGAGAGGTAGCCCGCCAGCCCTTTGCGCCGCTCGTGCAGGCGCGGGAAGTAGGTGTAGACCAGGTCGAAGTCGGGTTTGACTCCGCTACGGCCAGTCAAGGCATAGGTGGCGGCCACCAGGTTTTCCTCGACCGTGAGGTCTTCGAAAACACGGCGGCCTTCCATCACATGGCTCAGGCCCTGGCGCACCAGCTGCTGCGGTGCTAGCTGGCGGGTCGGCTGGCCATTGAAGAGAATCTGCCCACTCTCGAGCTCGCCGTCTTCCAGTGCCAGCAGGCCCGAGATGGCCTTGAGCGTGGTGGACTTGCCGGCCCCGTTGCTGCCCAGCAAGGCCACGATCTGGCCACGCGGCACGGCCAGCGACAGGCCGCGCAGGGCCTGCACCACCTTGTTGTAGACAACCTCGATGTTGTTGACCTCTAGGACGTGGTTCGATGCAGCGACAGTCATAACGTAGAACGAGGGGTATTCAGTCCAGGGCACCCGCGGAACCGGCTCCGCCGGTCCGCTGGGTGCGCCCCCCCTCCCGCGCGCAGCGCGAGAGAGGGGGGAAGGCGCGAAGCGACTCAGGGGGGTGTTTCATCTCACAACGAAATCCAGTCAGAAGCCGGCACCATCTTCTGCGCCTTCATGTCGGCCTTGTAGACGCGGCCGACCGGGATGGAGTTGCCCTTGATGGTGATCGGCACGCCGATCAGGCCGCCGGTGTCGAAGTCCTTGATGCTGTTGAGCGCAGCTTTCAGGTTCTTGCCGGTGAGTTCCTTCTTCGCATCGAGCGTGCGCTTGGCTGCCTCGGTGAACAGCATGGCGGCCAGGAAACCCTGGATGTAGGCCGTGCTCTGGTACTCGGGGCGCATCTGGCGGATCTTGTCCAGCATCGGCGCCTTGGCCGAGGTGTCGTAGTAGTAGCGGTAGGGCATCACGCCCATGAAGCCGTCGCCGGCCTCGCCCATCTTCATGACGGTGGAACTGTCCATGGTCCAGAAGGTGCCCATCCACTTGCTGGTCATGCCCTGCTGCTTGCCCTGGGTGATGAATTCCGGGATCGGTGCCAGGATGTAGCCGTGGAAGATGGTGTAGTCGGGTGCGGCGCGGCGCAGCTTGATGACTTCGGTGGACACGTCCACGCTGCCGGGCGGTGTCATGATCTTGATGACCACGTTCAGGCCGAGCTTCTTGGCCAGCGCCTCACTGCTTTCGACCGGGTCGCGGCCGAACTCGGAGTCGGAGTAGACGAAGGCCACCTTGGCGCCTGGCTTTTCCTTGGCGATGTGGCGCAGCAGGATGCCGAACATCTCGGTGTAGTCGGGGCCGACCAGGAACTGGTTCGGGTACTTCTGTGGATCGTTCAGTTCAGTGGCAAACGAGGCGCCGGCCATCAGGATGTTGCCATTGCGGTCCAGCTCCGGGTTGATGGTCTTGGAAAATGCGGTCGAGTCGCCGTAATAGAGGCTGACCTTGTTCTGGCTGGTGATCTTCTTGTAGGCCGCCACCGAGACATCGACCTTGTAGCCGGTGTCTTCCGGCACGTAGCGCACCTTGCGGCCTTTGATGCCGCCTGCGTCGTTGAGGATCTTCAGGTAGTCGGCGATACCGGCATTGATGCCGACGCCGGCAAAGGCAAACACGCCGGTCATGGGTATGGAGCCACCGAGGACGATGTCTTCGCCACCAGTCTGAGCATGGGCTGCCAGGGGCGCGGCCAGCGAGGCACCAGCTGCGAGCAGCAGGGAGCGGCGATTTTGGGAAATGCGTGAGTTCTGCATGCTTGTCTCCTTCTCGTTTGCATAGCCCGTGGTCGTCATGTCCCGCTCAATTGCGGAACGGCCACAGATGGAAAAAACGGCGAATGCGCCGCCACACTTCTGCGAGCCCATGGGGCTCGAACACCAGAAAGCCGATGATCAAGAGGCCGAAGATGATGGTGCGCACCGGTGACAGGAACACCGTGAGCTCCGTGCTGTTGGGTAGCAGGTCGAACACCAGCTTCAGCAGTTCGGGCACCATGGTCATGAACACCGCACCCAGGATGCCGCCCAGGATGGTGCCCATGCCGCCGACGATGATGGCGGCGAGGAAGAAGATGGACATCAGCAGCGGGAAGCTCTCGGGCGTGACCACGCGGAAGAAGTAGGCCCACAGGCCGCCCGCCACGCCGGCATAGAAGGACGACAGGCCGAAGGACAGCAGCTTGTAGCGCAGCAGCGGAATACCAAGAACCTCGGCCGAGATGTCGCGGTCGCGGATGGCGATGAAGGCGCGCCCGACGCGGGTGCGGAACAGGTTGGCGGCGCCCAGCAGCATCAGCACCGTGACCGGAACGATCACCCAGTACAGGCGGAACGAGGTGTCGAGCAACACGCCGAACAGGCTGGCTGGCGGCAGTGTGAGGCCGCCGGTGCCGCCGGTGAAAGACGTGTTGGCGAAGATGAAGTGCGTGATGAAGGAGGCGGCGATGGTGGCGATAGCCAGGTACAGTCCCTTCACGCGCAGCGAGGGAATGCCCACGATCAGGCCGCCCAGCATGGCGACAAAGCCACCCGCCAGGATGTTGAGCAGGAAGGGTGTGCCCAGGCGGATCTGCATGATGGCCACCGTGTAGGCGCCCAGGCCCATGAAGGCGGCTTGGCCCAGACTGACCAGACCGGTGTAGCCGGTCAGGATGTTGAGGCCGGAGGCGCTGGCCACGTTGATGCAGACCAGGCAGGCGAGGTACAGCCAGTAGTCGCTGGCCACAAAGGGGAACAACAGCAGCAGCGCGGCGGCAATGCCTAGCCAGGCTTTCTGTGTGCGCGAATCGAACAGCGCCGCGTCGGCGATGTAGCTTTCTTTGAGCGTGCCTATCCTCATCAGAGTCTCTCGATTTCGTGCGTGCCGAACAGGCCGTAGGGCCGGATCATTAGGATCACCACCAGCACAATGAAGGTGGCCAGCAGCTTGTACTCACCACCGAGGTAGGCGCCGGCCAGTGCCTCGACCAGACCGATGCACAGGCCGCCCACCAGCGCGCCGAGCACGCTGTCCAGTCCGCCGACGATCACCACCACCAGCACCGACAGGCCGAACACGCCCATGGTGGAAGAGATGCCACCGATGGAGCCGACGATGATGCCCGACAGCGCCGCCAGCATGGCTGACACCACCCAGGCCAGCGAGAACACGCGCGGCACGTTGATGCCCATGGAGTAGGCGGCCGCCTGGTCGGAGGCGGTGGCGCGCAAGGCGACGCCGCCGCGCCAGAAGCGGAATACCAGCAACACGGCAGCAATGAAGACCACGGCAATCACGGCCCCCCAGAACACCTTGGGTGCCAGGAACGCGTCACCGACCATGATGGCCTGCTTGGGCATGAAGTCGGGCAGTCGTTTCTGGTCGGCGGTCCAGATCATTTCCACCAGACCGACCAGCACCGACGCCAGACCGACGGTGACCATGAAGACCGAGATCGGCGGCTCGCCCAACAGCGGGCGGATCATGGTGCGCTCGATCACCGCACCCAGCACGCCCGCGCCCAGCACGGCAGCCGGAATGGCCAGCCAGATCGGCAGCGCCAGCATCGAGGCAAAGGTGAAGAACAGGTAGGCGCCGGCCATCAACATTTCGCCGATAGCGATGTTGACCACGCGCGTGGCCTTGTAGACCATGACGAAGGCCAGCGCCGCCAGCGCATAGAGGCCGCCGCCGGCAATGCCGGTCAGGCTGATCTCGAACAGGTAGGCCCAATCCATTAGGCTGCTCCCGCTGTTGCATGCAGCTTGCGCCGCAGGTCGCCCACATCGCCGGAACCCAGGTAGGCACGGATCACTTCCGGGTCGGCCTGCACCGTGGCCGGGTCGCCTTGGGCAATGACCTGGCCGAAGTTGAGTACCACCACGTGGTCCGACAGGTCCATCACCATGCCCATGTCGTGTTCCACCATCAGTACTGTTACGCCCCACTCGGCGCGCACGTCGAGGATGAAGCGCGCCATGTCCTCGGTTTCCTCGCGGTTCATGCCGGCCACGGGTTCGTCGAGCATCAGGATCTCGGGCTGCATGGCCAGGGCGCGCGCCATTTCCACGCGCTTTTGCAGCCCGTAGGAGAGGGCCGACACCGGTGCATGGCGGATATGGTCGATCTCCAGGAAGTCGATGATGCGTTCCTCGATGTCGGCACGCAGTTCGGCTTCCTCTCGGCGTGCCCGGCCCACATAAAGCAGGGCGTCGAGCACGTTGGTCTTGAGGTGTGCATGGCGGCCGAGCTTGATGTTGTCCAGCACGGTCATGCCGCGAAACAGCGCAATGTTCTGGAAGCTGCGGCCCAGGCCCATGCGGGCGCGCTTGGGTGCTGGCAGGCGTGTGATGTCCTGCCCCTGGTAGCGCACGCTGCCGCTGGTGGGGCGGTAAAAGCCGGAGATGGTGTTGAACAGCGAGGTCTTGCCGGCACCGTTGGGGCCGATCACGGCGGTGATGGAGCCGGGCGCCACGTCAAAGCTCACGCCGCTGAGCGCCTTCACGCCGCCAAAGGCCAGCGTGACGCCATCTATGCTCAGCAGGGGCTGAGTCTTGGGGTTGCCTGCAGGCATGTTCTCCATCGGCGTCACTACGGGTTTATGCGAATCGGAAAATTTCTACTTGTGCGTAAACTTTTTACTCACGAGTAGATTCTGGAATTTGCCAACCATCCGAGCATCGGGACTTTCCCCTAGGCGCACACTTCATGCCCAAGACAACTTCGCGACGTGTCAAGCCTGACGAGACCATGCAGGCTTCGCCCTGGACGCCGTCGTCCATGCGCGAGCAACAACGCGAAGCGAAGCGCAATGCGGTGCTGTCGACGGCAGCCCAGCTGTTCAACGAAAAAGGTTTTCACGCCACATCGCTGGATGACATCGCGGCGCGGCTGCATGTCAGCAAGCCCACGCTCTACTACTACGTCAAGAACAAGGACGAGATCCTGATCGCCTGTGTGCGACGTGGCTTGGAGATGATGCACGAAGGCATCGAGGAAACCCGCAAGGCCGGTGGCTCGGCCATCGAGCAGCTCATGGCCTGCATGCGTACCTACACCCGCATCGTCACCATGGATTTCGGCATGTGCGTCATCCGCATTGCCGACGACGAGTTGCCGCCCAAGAGCCGCAAGGAGTTGCGACGCCTCAAGTCCGGTATCGATATGGAGTTCCGCCGCTTGGTGGTGGCTGGGGTGGAGGAAGGTTCGATCACCCCCTGCGACCCCAAGATGACGGCCTTCCTGATTGCCGGTGCGCTGGGCTGGATCGGGCGCTGGTACCAGCCGGGCGGCGAATACGAACCCGAGCAGATCGCCGATCAATTCATCGCCACGCTCTGCAGCGGGGTATTGCGGCCCGTCGGCGGGGCCACGATAAAGGCCGGGCGGAATGGTCCGTCCAGCCGCAAACGCAAAAGCACCAGCGTTTGACCGCGCGCAAGCCGCAGGCGTGTCGGGATGTCGTGCCGGCTTGCAACTTGGGTCAAAGCAGTTCAATAATGAACCCCCCCTGATCCGAAGCCAGTGCGAAACTGAAGCTCGATCATGAAGGGTGGCACCGAATCATTGAGGAGCTGTATGCAAGCAGACGGAGTCCAAGTGTCGGCTGCGCAGGTTCATGCGACCGCGCGGGACAACCGTATCGCCAGTGAGTTGCTGCTGCTGGCCTATCGCAACAACCGGGCCAGCGTGCTGGTGAATCTGGCGGCCACGCTGGGGGTGGCGATTGCATTCAGTGGGCAAGGACAGGTGTGGCCTTGGCTGTGGCTGGGCATTGTGTTGTGCATCAGCCTGCTGCGCTTGGCGCTTGATCTGGCCTTCTCGCGTCAGTTCGGCGGCGGCGCACTGTTGACGTCGGAACAGCGCTTGCGTTGGCAGCGTCCCTATGAAGTCGGTCTGGTTTTGGGAGCCCTGATGTGGGTCTTCCTGGTCTGGACCCAGCTCGACAAGCAGCCAGCCGAAGGGCAGTTCGTCATGCTGATCGTGGTATCGGCTTTGGCCGGCGGTGCCACCGGCGTGCTGGCGCCGTTGCTTGGTGTTGGCCGTGCCTATATCGGTTTGCTCTTGGTTCCCGCGTGTCTGAAGCTGTATTGGCTACCGCATCCCGAGCCCGTATTGGCAACACTGGGCTTGATCTTCTTCGTTGTCATGCTGGTCGGTCATAAGAACAACCACAAGATCGTGGTTCGCTCCATCGCCTTGCAGGAAGAAAACACGGAGCTGGTGGCTAGGCTGACGCAGCACAACCACGAGGTCGAGGCCCTGAACGCCGGCCTCGAAAAACGTGTTGCCGAGCGTACGGAGGCTTTGCAAACCATGGCCCATCGCGATGCGCTCACCGGCTTGTTCAACCGGCGTGGCCTGCAGCGTTGGATGGATGAACGCATTTTGCATGCCACCCCTGAGGGCATTGCCGTTCTGTTTCTCGACCTGGATCGCTTCAAGCAGATCAACGATGGTCTGGGGCATGACCTCGGTGACCGGGTGCTGCAGGAAGTTGCCCGCTGCTTCGAGGCGCGCATGCCGGCTGATGCGGCCGTGGCGCGCTGGGGCGGTGATGAATTCGTGGTGGTCATTCCCCTGCTGCCGGATGATGCCGACCGGGGCATGCGTCTGGCCATGACTCTGCGCGGACGCGTGATGGCGCCGCTGCAGGTGGACGAGGAATTGCTGCATGTTGGCGTCAGCATTGGGGTCGCACGCTTTCCGCGCGATGGCAAATCGCCGTCAGACCTGATCCGGGCCGCGGATCTGGCCGCCACCGAGGTGAAGCGCTCCGGACGCGGTCATATCATGGCCTACCATGAGCTGCTCTCCCGCGTGCAAAAGCGCCGGCTGGAAATCAGCCAGGCGTTGCGTGACGCCACGGTAGACGGCTCACTGAGCCTGGTCTATCAGCCGATCGTCGACGCCAGCAGCGGCGAAGTTGCTGCCCTGGAAGCCCTGTTGCGCTGGGAGCACGCGGTGCTGGGGGTGATACGGCCCGAGGAATTCATCCCGATTGCGGAGGATTCGGATCGCATCGTGGAGCTGGGGGAATGGGTGCTGAAACGGGCCTGTACCGACGCCATGGCATGGGGCACGGGCCATGATGCCCCTGCCGTGGCCGTTAACGTCTCCATCCGGCAACTGTTGATGTCGGGCTTTGCGGACACCGTTGCCGAGGCATTGAACATGGCCGGCTTGCCTGCAGTGCGCCTGGATATCGAAGTCACCGAATCCATTTTCGGCGAGCAGCACACGACACCGGCGTTGGAGACCCTGGTGCGGCTGCGCAAGCTAGGCGTGCGCGTGCATGTGGACGATTTTGGTACGGGCTATTCCTCGCTCTCGCGCTTGCATGAGTTCCCGCTCGATGCCTTGAAGATCGACCGTTCCTTCGTGCAGGCCATCCATGGGCATGGGCACGCCATCATCGAAGGAGCCATCCTGATCGCACGCCGTTTCGGCTTGCGCGTGATTGCCGAGGGGGTAGAGAACTTCGAACAGGCCGCGATGCTTCAATCGCTGGGGGTGGATCTGCTGCAAGGCCATGCCTTGGGCGAAGCTTCCGTTGTGCCGCGGACCGAGACGGTCGATCCGGTCTGGGCTGTTTCAGGGGCGAAGGCGTCAGCCTGAACTGGGGTGAACAACTTCAGCGAGCCCAGCGTCGTTCCAACGGGCCAAGAAAAAACCCGCCAATCTTGCGATTGACGGGTTTTTAACTGGTGCCGGAGAGATGAATCGAACACCCGACCTTCTCATTACGAATGAGCTGCTCTACCGACTGAGCTACACCGGCGAAGCCAAAATTATACCTTGGTGTGATACGAGGTGACGCGCTCCACCTCATTTTTGGAGCCCAGGATCACGCTCACGCGCTCGTGCAGCTGGCTGGGCTGGAGGTCGAGGATACGCTGACGGCCGTTGGTGGCGGCGCCGCCGGCTTGCTCAACCAGCCAGCTCATGGGGTTGGCCTCGTACATCAGGCGCAGCTTGCCCGGTTTGTTGGGTTCACGCTTGTCCCAGGGGTACATGAAGACGCCGCCGCGGGTCAGGATGCGGTGCACGTCGGCCACCATGGAGGCGATCCAGCGCATGTTGAAATCCTTGCCGCGCGGGCCTTCTTTGCCCTGCAGGCATTCGTCGATGTAGCGCTTCACCGGTTCGTCCCAGTGGCGCATATTGCTCATGTTGATGGCGAATTCCTTGGTGTCTTCAGGAATCTTGACGTGTTCCTGGGTCAGCACGAAGGAGCCCTGCTCGCGGTCGAGCGTGAACATGGCCACGCCGTCGCCCACGGTCAGCACCAGCGTGGTCTGCGGGCCGTAGACGCAGTAGCCGGCAGCCACCTGCTGGCTGCCTTTTTGCAGGAAATCATGTTCGCAGACCGGCTCGACCGCCGAGGGATCGTCATTGCCCTTCTTGAGCACCGAGAAGATGGTGCCGATGCTGACGTTGACGTCGATGTTGCTGGAGCCGTCCAGGGGATCGAACAGCAGCAGGTATTCGCCCTTGGGGTAGCGGTTGGGCACGACGTAGATGCTGTCCATCTCTTCCGAGGCCATGGCCGCCAGGTGGCCGCCCCATTCGTTGGCCTCGATCAGCACTTCGTTGGCAATGATGTCGAGCTTTTTCTGCACCTCGCCCTGCACGTTTTCGCTGCCGGCCGTGCCCAGCACGCCGCCCAGGGCGCCCTTGTTGACGGCCTGACTGATGCTCTTGCAGGCACGGGCCACCACTTCCAGAAGCAGGCGCAGTTCGGACGGGATGTGGCCGTCGATGCGCTGCTGCTCGACCAGGTAGCGGGTGAGGGAAATCTTGGAACTCATGGGGATGTCCTCTTGATCTTTGTTGTCTGCTGGTGTCAGTCGGCCAAGGCGTGGCTGACGACTTCGCGCACGTCGTTGCTCAGGTCGGGCTTGGCGGCCACGCGGGCAATCGCTTCGCGCGCAGCACTGCGGTAGGGCTCGGCCAGTTTTTTCCAGCGGTCCAGGGCGCGCGCCAGGCGTGCCGCCACTTGCGGGTTGATGGCGTCGAGTTCCATCACACGCTCGCTCCAGAACACATAACCGGCGGCGTCAGGACGGTGGAAGGCCCCGGGGTTGGCGCTGCAGTAGCTGAAGATCAGGCTGCGGGCGCGGTTCGGGTTGCGGAGGTTGAAGTCGGGGTGCGTCATGAGCTGGCGCACGGCCGGCAGCACCTGGCCGGCACGGTCGCAGGTGCCAGCCTGCAGGGCGAACCACTTGTCCAGCACCAGGGCTTCGTTCTTGAACTGGGCATGGAAGCGCTCCAGCGCCGGCACTGCCAACTCATGACCACTGTTGACCAGCGCATTGAGCGCATTGAAGCGGTCGGTCATGTTGCCGGCGTCTTTGAAGCGCTGGTAGGTCTTGCCGGGCCAGATCACGTCGCCGGTGTCGTGCGCGGCCAGGCACAGCATGGTCAGCGCCATGCCGGTGAGCGAGCGGCGGCCGGTGGACACTGAGTCGGGGCGGTAGCCGCCGCTGTCATGGTGCGCTTCGTAAGCCCATTGCCAGTCGTGCCGCAGTTCCAGCGCGAGCTGTTCGCGCATGGCTTCACGCACGGCGTGAACCCGCTGCGGGTCAACCACCTCGAGCTGTTCGGCGATGTAGGTTTCGGCCGGCAGCGTGAGCACCAGTTCCTTGAAGGCGGTGTCCAGCGTCGGGTGGCGCAGCACCTGGCGCATAGCCTCGATGTAGGCGGCGTCCAGCACCTTGGTTTCACCCGGCTGGGCGGGGCTGTTGATGAAGTGCAGCGCGCGCTTGAGGCCCAGGCGTTGGCCGGCTTCCCAGCGGTTGAAGGGGTCCGTGTCGTGCGCCAGCAGGGCCAGCAACTGGTCGTCGCTGTAGTCGCAGGCCAGCACCACCGGGGCGCTGAAACCGCGCAGCAGCGAGGGGACCGGCTCGGCATCGACATTGACAAAGCGCAGCGTCAGAGAAGCTTCGGTCAGCACGATGGTGCGCGAGCTGGGGCCAGCTTCGGTTTCGCCTTCAAGTTGCAGAAGCAAGGAACGGCCATCGGCCGTGATCAGGCCCAGGTTGACCGGGATGACGAAGGGTTCCTTGCTGGCTTGGCCCGGCGTGGGCGCGCAGCTTTGCGACAGGGTGAGCGTGTAGCTGCGGCTGGCGGCGTCATAGCTGCCGCTGGCCTGCACACGCGGGGTGCCGGCCTGGCTGTACCAGCGCTTGAACTGCGGCAGCAGGCGCGCCAGGTCGGAACCCGGGTTGGCGTCGGCAATGGCGCTGGCGAAGTCGTCGCAGGTCACAGCCTGGCCATCGTGGCGCTCGAAGTAGCGCGCCATGCCCTTGGCAAAACCATCGCGTCCCACCAGCGTCTGCATCATGCGTACAACCTCGGCACCCTTCTCGTAGATGGTGACGGTGTAGAAGTTGTTGATCTCGATGTAGCTGTCGGGCCGCACCGGGTGAGCCATCGGGCCGGCATCTTCCGGGAACTGGGCGGTGCGCAGCACGCGCACGTCTTCGATGCGTTTGACGGCGCGCGCCGACAGGTCGCCCGCCAGGTCCTGGCTGAACTCCTGGTCGCGGAAGACGGTCAGGCCTTCCTTCAGGCTCAGTTGGAACCAG
Organism: Curvibacter sp. PD_MW3; assembly: GCA_002633085.1. Classification (GTDB taxonomy): domain Bacteria; phylum Pseudomonadota; class Gammaproteobacteria; order Burkholderiales; family Burkholderiaceae_C; genus Hylemonella. Next base: position 455,882 of record NSIV01000002.1, on the reverse strand, counting down.
TCGCGGCAGGTGACGCGGTTACCGGTCCAGTTGTGGAAGTACTCATGGCCCACCACGCTTTCGATGTTGGCGTAGTCGGCGTCGGTGGCAGTGGCCTGATTCGCCAACACATACTTGGTGTTGAAGATGTTCAGGCCCTTGTTCTCCATCGCACCCATGTTGAAGTCGCTGGTGGCGACGATCATGAAGCGCTCCAGGTCGAGCGACAGGCCGAAGCGCGCCTCGTCCCAGGCCACCGAGGCCATCAGGGAGTTCATGGCGTGCTCGGTCTTGTCGAGGTCGCCCGGGCGCACATAGACCTGCAGCAAGTGATCCTTGCCGGCGCGTGAAGTGATGCGCTGCTCGCGCGCCACCAGCTGGCCCGCCACCAGGGCGAACAGGTAGCAGGGTTTCTTGTGCGGGTCCACCCATTTGGCGAAATGGCGGCCTTCCTCCAGATCGCCCTGTTCCACCAGGTTGCCGTTGGACAGCAGCACCGGGTACTTGGCCTTGTCGGCGCGCAGCGTCACGCTGTAGCTGGCCATGACATCGGGACGGTCCAGGAAGTAGGTGATGCGGCGGAAACCCTCGGCCTCGCACTGCGTGAAGAAGGACTCGTTGCTCACGTACAGGCCCATGAGCTTGGTGTTCTTCGCCGGGTTGCAGGTGGTGAAGATTTCCAGTTCGATCGGGCCTTCGGCCGGCAGATTCTCCAGCACCAGCTGGTTGCCCTCCATCTTGAAGCTGGTGCCCTGGCCATTGACCAGCACGCGCGCCAGGTTCAGCTCCTCGCCGTCCAGCCGCAGCGGCTGGGCCGCCACGTCCGGGTTGCGACGCAGCGTCATCTTGTTGAGCACGCGGGTCTTGGCCGGGTCGAGGTCAAACGTCAGGTCGACGGTGTCGATCCAGAACGCCGGGGCGGTGTAGTCTTCGCGCCGGATGACGCTGGCTTGTCCTTCACGCATATCAAACTCCCTGCTTCAGAGAAGCTTCAATAAAGGGGTCAAGGTCGCCGTCCAATACCTTCTGGGTGGCCGAGGTCTCGTAGTTGGTGCGCAAATCCTTGATGCGGCTCTGGTCCAGCACGTAGGAGCGGATCTGGTGACCCCAGCCCACATCCGTCTTGCTGTCTTCCAGCTTCTGCTGCTCTTCCTGGCGCTTGCGCATCTCGTGGTCGTACAGGCGGCTGCGCAGGCGTTTCCACGCCACGTCGCGGTTGCTGTGCTGGCTGCGACCGTCCTGGCACTGCACCACGATGCCGGTGGGGATGTGCGTCAGGCGCACGGCCGAGTCGGTCTTGTTGATGTGCTGGCCGCCGGCGCCGCTGGCGCGGAAGGTGTCGGTGCGCACGTCGGCCGGGTTGATGTCGATCTCGATCGTGTCGTCGATTTCCGGGTAGACGAACACGCTGGCAAAGCTGGTATGGCGTCCGCCCGACGAATCGAACGGCGACTTGCGCACCAAGCGGTGCACGCCGGTCTCGGTGCGCAGCAGGCCGAAGGCGTAGTCGCCCTCGATCTTGATGGATGCGCTCTTGATGCCGGCCGTATCGCCCGGGGTTTCTTCTTCCACCGTCGCCTTGAAGCCCTTGCGTTCGGCGTACTTCAGGTATTGGCGCAGTAGCATGCTGGCCCAGTCGCAGGCCTCGGTGCCGCCGGCGCCGGCCTGGATGTCCAGGAAGGCGGGCAGCGGGTCGGCCGGGTTGTTGAACATGCGACGGAACTCCAGCTTCTCCACGATCTCGGAGAGCTTTGCGGCTTCGGCCTCGATGGTCTGCAGGCCGGACTCGTCGCCGTCGGCCTTGCTCATCTCGTACAGCTCGGAGTTGTCAGAGAGTTCGCTCGTCAGGTTGTCGAGCGTGACGACCACGTCGTCCAGCGTCTTCTTTTCCTTGCCCAGTTCCTGGGCGCGCTTGGGGTCGTTCCAGACCGCCGGGTCTTCCAGCGATGCGTTGACCGTCCTCAGTCGTTCAGACTTGGCATCGTAGTCAAAGATACCTCCGTAGCTCGACCGTCCGCTGGCTCAGGTCGGCGAGCTTGGTACCGATGGCATTGATCTGTTCTGCGTCCATGATGAAAATCCTGTGTTCTGTGCGAGGCGGGGGCGTGCGGCAGCGGGTTTGCTGCGGTTTTTGCCCCAAACCGCGTATTTTAAGTTGCCACGTGGGTTTTCATTAAAAAGTTAGTCTTTGCACACGCTGTGCGCTCAGGCGACGAAGTTTTCGATCAGGGCGGCCAGTTGCTCGGGCTGGTCGTGGTGCAGCATGTGGCCGGCATCCTGGATCAGGGCCGGCGTCAGCTGCGGCACGTGCTTCAGGCGCGCGTGGTACTCGGCCAGCGTGTACTTGCCCTGCCACCACTGGTCCATCTGGTTGTCGCTGGCCTCCACCGCCAGCACCGGCGCGCTGATGCGCTGGTAGCTCTCCAGCACCTCGTCCACCCGGTAGAGCTGGGCGTTGATGATCTTGTGCGCCGCATCACCCAGGATCTCCCACTGGCCCTGCGCATTGGGCCGGGCCCAGTGCTGCGCCAGCCATTGCGCCTTGTCTTCGTTCAGGCGCGGGTTGGTTTTCATGAGGCGGCGCGCCACGCCGGTGGCATCGTCATAGGTTTTGAGTGCCATCTCGCCGCGGTGCAGGCTTTTCAGCTCGTCCAGCCACTTGGCGTAGCGCCCGGGCGCCTGCGACGGCTGGGTGGCTGGCATACCGAAGCCTTCCAGGTTGACCAGGCGGCGGATGCGCTCGGGCCGGGCACCGGCATAGAGCATCACCACATTGCCGCCCATGCTGTGGCCTACCAAGTCCACGGCCTGACCCGGGGCGTAGTGGTCGAGCAGGAAATCCAAATCGGCCAGGTAGTCGGGGAACCAGTAGTTGTCATGCCCCGGCGTTTCGGTCAAGCCAAAGCCGCGCCAGTCGGGTGCGATGATGGTGCGGCCCTGCATGAAAGCGTCGCTGAAGGCGTCCACCATGAACTGGTAGGAGGCGCCGACGTCCATCCAGCCGTGCATCAGCACCAGCGGCGGCAGTTTGGAGGCAGGGGCACCCCAGCGGCACACGTGGTAGCGCAGGTGGCGGATCGGGACAAATTCGCTGTTGAAAGTTCTTTTGGCTTGGTACATTCGGACCATCATAAGGAGGCTCATCGTGCGCACCAGTCAAGCCCGGGACAATTACCAGCAACTCCATGGCCAGTTCCGCTGGCTGGTGCCTGACAGCTTCAACATCGCCGAGGTCTGCTCGCGGCGCTGGGCGCAAGCGCCGGATGCTACCAAAAGAGTAGCTGTTTACGCAGACGGGGCGGGGGTCAGGCCCCAGTTTCATACCTATGCCGAACTGCAGCACCAGGCCAACCGTCTGTCGGGTGCATTGGCTTCGCTGCGCGTGGGCCGGGGTGACCGGGTGGCCATTGTCATGCCGCAGCGTTTTGAGACCGCAGTGGCCTATATGGCGGTGCTGCAGATGGGGGCGGTGGCGGTGCCGCTGTCCCAGCTGTTCGGGCCGGAGGCGCTGGAATACCGCCTGAAGGACAGTGATGCGGCCGTGGCGATCTGTGACAGCAGCGCCATCATGAACATTCTGGAAGTACGTGGCACCTGCGAAGCCTTGCGCCATGTGATCGGTGTCGGCGACGGTGCCGACGCCATGGCCGACCTCGACTACGCTGCCATCCTGGCCGAGCAGCCGCCCGAGCATGTGCCGGTGGCCACGCGTGCCGACGACCCGGCCGTGCTGATTTACACCAGCGGCACCACCGGCAACCCCAAGGGCGCGCTGATTCCGCACCGCGCCCTGATCGGCAACCTGAGCGGCTTTGTCTGCAGCCAGAACTGGTTTGGTTTCGACGCTCGCGCTGGCCAGAACTCTCTCTTTCCCACGCGGGGGCGGGCCGGGGTGGGGGCGAGCACGGCAGGGGCAACGCCCCGTCTGCCTGAGCCAGAAACGCGAAGCGTCTTCTGGTCTCCCGCAGACTGGGCTTGGACTGGGGGATTGATGGATGCGCTGCTGCCCACGCTCTACTTCGGCCGCCCGATCGTGGCCTACAACGGCCGTTTCAGCCCGCAGGTGGCGTTCGAGCTGATGCAGAAGTACGACGTCACGCACACCTTCCTCTTTCCCACCGCGCTCAAGGCCATGATGAAGGCTTTCCCGCAGCCCAGGAAATTCTTCAAGCTCAAGCTGCAGGCCATCATGAGCGCGGGCGAGGCAGTGGGTGACGCCGTGTTCGGCTACTGCCAGAATGAACTCGGCGTGACGGTGAACGAGATGTTCGGCCAGACCGAGGTCAACTACATCGTCGGCAACTGCCATCTGTTTTGGCCGGCCAAGCCGGGCAGCATGGGCAAAGGTTATCCCGGCCATCGCGTGGCAGTGATCGACGAGGACGGCCGCGAATGCCCGGTGGGTGTCGCGGGTGACGTGGCGCTGAACCGCTTCGACGTGCACGGCGAGCCGGACCCGATCTTTTTCCTCGGTTACTGGAAGAACGAGGACGCCACCCGCGCCAAGTTCACCGGCGACTGGTGCCGGACCGGCGACCTGGCGGTGCGCGATGCCGACGGCTACCTCTGGTACCAGGGCCGTGCCGACGACATGTTCAAGGCGGCGGGTTACCGCATCGGCCCGGGCGAGATTGAGAACTGCCTGGTCAAGCACCCGGCGGTGGCCAATGCCGCCGTGGTGCCCAAGCCGGATGCCGAGCGCGGTGCCGTGGTCAAGGCCTATGTGGTGCTCACGCCCGACGCCATGGCCGAGCGCGGCGACGAGCCGCTCTCGCGCAACGAATGGGAAACGCGGTTGATGATCGACCTGCAGCGCCACGTGAAAGGCAAGCTGGCCCCTTACGAATACCCGAAGGAGATCGAGTTCATCGATGCCTTGCCCATGACCACCACCGGCAAATTGCAGCGTCGCGTGCTGCGGTTGCGGGAGGAGGAACGGGCCCGCAATTCATGAGTCCATGAGCGAGCCCGAACACAAGCGGGGCGCATCGCCCTTGCTGACCGCAGCGCTGCCGCAGCTGGATCCGCAGTTGTCGGTGGCCGACGTTCTCAGGATGGCGCTGGCGGACCCTCTGCGGGCATTGCGGCACAACCTGGTCCATGCGGGCCCGCAGGAGCCCGAGTTCGTGCACCAGGCACGCGTGTCCGTGCGTCGCCTGCGCACTTCGGTTCGTGCCTTCCGGGCGATGTCCGAAGTCCGCCCATGGCGGGATGATTTGCGGGTCCTGGAGGCATCGCTGCGGGTGCTGAACCAGGTGCTGGGAGAAGCGCGCGATGCCGACATCTTTCAGGGGGTGACCCTCGACACGTTGCGTGTCGGGCTCGACCCCGACCTGCTTCCCACCCTGGTCGCCGTGGCGGCCCGTGCCGAGGCGCGGCGTGTGGCAGCTTATGCCGCCATGGCGGCGCTGCCGGAGAAGACCGGTGACGGAGCGGTCTTTCTGCTGGCCGAGCGTTTGATGGGCGAGTTGTCTTCGACGGCGCTGGCCGGCACCCGGCAAGCAATGACCCACGTGGCAAAGACGCAGCTCCGGAAAGCACATGCGCGTGTGATGCGTGCTGCACGCCATCCGGAGCGTCTGGGGGCGCCTCAGCGGCACCGTCTGCGCATTGCCGTCAAACGACTGCGCTATCTGACGGATGTGTGGGCCAGTCTCTGGCCGCAGAAGCGCAGCCGTCGTTATCTGACGCAGCTGGAGAAACTCCAGCAGACGCTCGGTGCGCTCAACGACGCGGCCGTGGCCGGCCGGACACTGCGACAACTCAAGGCCGGCGCCGCCTTGCGGGCCGTCTGGCAGGCGCAAGAAAAGCGCCTCATCGCGCGCGAAATGCCGCGCGTGGCACGTCGGCTGGCGGCACTGGAGCACAGTCCGGCGCCATGGCGCTGAACCTCCTACACTCTTCGCCTCGACATCTGTACCGGAAATCACGCATTCATGAAAACCATTCAGCTCGGCCAGAGCGATCTGCACGTGACACCCATCTGTTTGGGCACCATGACCTTTGGTGAACAGGTGAGTGAGCCCGACGCCCATGCCATCCTCGACCGCGCGCTGGCGCGCGGCGTCAACTTCCTCGACACGGCCGAGATGTACTCGGTGCCGGCACGTGCCGAAACCTGTAACGCCACCGAAAAAATCATCGGCAACTGGTTCGCCAGCCGCCCCGGCGCACGCCAGCAGATGGTGCTAGCCACCAAGGTGGCCGGCCCCTCGCGCGGCATGCCCTGGATCCGCAACGGCAGCACCAACCTCACCGGCGCCGACATCGTGGCCGCCTGCGACGACAGCCTCCAGCGTCTGAAGACCGACGTCATCGATCTGTACCAGATCCATTGGCCGGTGCGCCACGTGCCGGCTTTCGGCGTGATGTACTTCGACCCGGCCAAAGACGATCCCGTAGCCAGCTCCATCCATGAGCAGCTTGAAGCGCTGGGCCGCCTGGTGCAAGCCGGCAAGGTGCGCGCCATCGGCCTGTCCAACGAAACGCCCTATGGCGTGCACGAGTTCGTGCGGCTGGCGGAACAACACGGCCTGCCGCGCGTGGCCACGGTGCAGAACCCGTATTGCCTGGTCAACCGCACGGTGGAGAACGCGCTGGACGAGACGCTGCACCGCCTGGGTGTGTCCTTGCTGGCCTATTCGCCGCTGGGCTTCGGCCTGCTGACCGGCAAGTACGACGCTGGCGGCTTCACGGGCCCGCAGGCACCGCAGGACGGGCGCATTGCCAAGTTCGAAACCGTGCGCAAGCAGCGCTGGGGCCGGCCTGAGGCACTGGAGGCGGCACGCCGCTACAACGCGCTGGCACGCGAACACGGCTTGACGCCGACACAGATGGCCTTGGCTTTTTGCTACGGCAAGTGGCAGGTGGCCAGCACCATCATCGGTGTGACCTCGGCAGCACAGCTGGAGGAAGACCTGGACGCCTGGGGCACCACGCTCAGCCCCGAGCTGTTGGAGGCGATCGACGCCATCCGCAAGGAGCTGCGCGACCCGGCAGTGTGACTAGTTGGCGATATAGCGCCCGGCGCGGTGGTTGATGGCCAGCGTCAGGTTCAGCACCACGGCGCCGACCACGGACAGGGCCACCTGCGTCAGCGGTGCGGTGATGAGTGCCAGCAGCAAAATGAGCGTGTCCACCGCCATCTGCACATGGCCAGCGCGCCAGCCGCGCGTCTCCTGCAGCCAGAAGGCCAGAATGCCGACGCCGCCCAGGCTGGCGCGGTGGCGGAACAGAATCAGGAAACCCACGCCCAGCAGCACGCCGCCGATCAGCGCGGCATACAGCGGCGCCAGCTGTTCGAAGCGGATGAACTGCGGCGTGATTTCGGTCAGCACCGACAGCAGCGCCACGGCCAGCATGGTCTTGTAGAGGAAGGCGCGGTCCATGCGGCGCCAGGCCAGCAGGTAGAAGGGCAGGTTGAGCACAAAAAACACCGGGCCGAAGCCCCAGCCCATGCCGTAGTGCAGCAAGAAGGCCAGGCCGGCCGTGCCGCCACTGAGCAACTGGGCATGCTGGAACAGCGTCACGGCCAGCGCGATCAGCGCCGTGCCAGACAGCAGGGCCAGTGCGTCCTCGGCGTGGCTGTGACGCAGCGCGGAACGCGGTGGCGGAATGTCGGGGGCGGGCGTGTCGTCTTCGGGCTTCATGGGCGGCGATTGTGGCATGCAGGCCGGTCGCTGCCGCGATGCCGGGTGTCAGTCGATCGTCAGTCGACTGCCTTGATGGGCTTGAGCGATGTGCCGAATTGCTCGTGCAGCGGCGCGTGGTCAAGCGGCGGGAACTTGACGCGTTTCTCCGGCACCCGGCGCTCCGGGATGTGGTCGATCAGGTGGCGGATCAGCGTGAGCCGGCCGCGCCGCTGGTCATTGAAGTCGACCAGCGTCCAGGGCGTGTCCGGCTTGTGGGTGGCTTTCAGCATGGCATCGCGCGCCAGGCCGTATTCGGCGTATTTCTTGCGGGCCTGCAGGTCGATCGGGCTGAGCTTCCAGCGTTTGAGCGGGTCGGCCAGACGCTCAGTGAAGCGCTCCTCCTGATGGGCCTGGTCGACCGTCAGCCAGTACTTGAAGAGCAGGATGCCGTCGTCGACCAGCATTTTCTCGAACACCGGCGCTTGTTTCAGGAAAGCCCGGGTTTCGTCTTCCGAGCAGAAGCCCATCACGCGCTCGACACCGGCACGGTTGTACCAGCTGCGGTCGAAAAACACGATCTCACCGGCGGCCGGCAGGTGCGACACATAACGCTGGAAATACCATTGTGTCGCCTCGCGCTCGCTGGGTTTGGCCAGGGCCACGGTTCGGCACAGGCGTGGATTCAAGGTTTCGGCCATGGCCGTGATGACCCCGCCCTTGCCGGCCGTGTCGCGGCCCTCGATCAGCACCAGAAGGCGCTTGCTGGTGTGCTGCAACCAGCGCGCCACGTCGTTGAGCTCCAGTTGCAGCGGGGCGAGTTTTTCGAAGTACGCCTCTTTGCTGAGCTTGTCGAGCTTGCCGTTCTTGGATTTCTTCATGGAGGCATCGTATCGGAGCCGGCCTGCAAACTCAACCCGAGCCCACGCCCCCGCAACCGATGGACAATCGCCCCATGGCAAAGAAAGAGCATGTTTCCGAAACCCCGGCCACCCAGTTGCTCAAGGCGAATCAGGTGGATTTCACCGAGCACCCCTACGAGTACCTGGAGCACGGCGGCGCGCAGCACAGCGCGGCGGTGCTGGGCTGGGACCCGTTCACGGTGGTCAAGACGCTCATCATGCAGGACCAGGACGCCAAGCCATTGGTGGTGCTGATGCACGGCAACCGCAAGGTGTCGACCAAGAACCTGGCGCGCCAGATCGGCGCCAAATCGGTTGAACCCTGCAAGCCCGAGGTGGCCAACCGGCACAGCGGTTACCTGGTGGTTATAGGCGCGTCAAGTATTCATTAAACAAGTATCAGAATGTGTCAATGAATTCTTGTAATATGAACCCTCTTGAAAGTGAATATTCATTAACCAATGGACGCCAGAAGCTACTCAGTCCACTACTCAGCAAAAGACGGAAAGTTTGCCCATAGGTACCCGGCGCTGGCGCACCTTCCGTTCATCATCGACTCTCGACCGGGCTATCACAGGGATGGCAACGCCTACTTGATTGACCGAGGACTAGGTCGTCGGATCGGTGCTGATCAAGAGCCGCTATTCGGCGGACGAATACCAACAAAAAAGTCGATGGACAACTATGCGGCTTGGTTGGCCAACTTCCTTGAATGGGCGGAAGTACGGGGAATAGACCTGACTACCTGCGACTACTCAGTCCATATCGCAGGGCAATATCAAACAGAAATGCTGAAAGGCATTTGGTCACAAGCGGGAAATGGCCTAAAACCCAGCACCGTGACAGTTCGAGTAAATGAAGCATGCAACTTTCTTAGTTGGATGGTTCACACGGGGAGGCGAGGCGTCTCCTTTGACGTGCCCTATACAACAGCGAAGATTCGATTGGATTCAGCTATAGGTGGATACGGCACTAAGATCAAAGAAGTGAAAGTCCGCCGAGGTGCTGTTCGTAGCAAGGGGCGCTCGATATCAATGCCGAGTGACGATCAACTGGATCGATGGTTGGAGCGAGTAAATTCAGACAAGGGATATACGGTCTGGTTGATGTGCTACACGGTGCTCCTAACAGCCATGCGGCGAGAGGAAGTTGTCTGTTTACGTATAAATACACTTCCTTTGGATCCTTCTAGTTGGAGCGTGGTGAACCCACAAGCGCCTGAGCGGTTGCGCAACGTCCGCGTCACAATCAAGTACGGAACAAAGGGACCTCAGTTTGGCGAGGACCACGGCGATAAGATAGGTCCAGAGCGCGACATTCTGATTCCGCTTTCCCTGGCGAAGCTCTGGCACGAGTATCGGAGTGGCCATCGTGCGAAAGCATTTGGTATTCGAATGAAAGGCCAACATGGTCAGGCCGCAAGGAGCGCCAAGGCCAAACGCGCAGTTCATCTCTTTCTTCGTGAATCCGATGGCGAAAGATTCATGGGTGATATGTTTGGCAAGGCATGGGCCGCAGCTTCTTCACCATTTTCGATCGATAGCCATCGAGGCGGCACCGAACAGTGGTCTCCGCACACCGGCAGGCATTGGTGGGCGTGCTCCATCTTGTGGCGTGAGTTAAAGCGATACGAAAACATCGTCTACACCAGCAATGAAACTGCCGCCGCGCTCATCGAAAACTCGGCTCTAAGCATCATTCGTCTACAGATCCAGCCTCAACTCGGACACGCAAGTAGGGAAACCACGATGCTGTATCTCCGTTGGGTCATGGAAATGCTCTCGATCCCAATCACTCTGTATGACGACGATGACTTGACGATCAGACCACCTACGCGCATTTAAGCAACTTCATTAGACTTCGTATGAGACTACGCGGCGCGAGGAATACAAAGAATCGTCTTTCAGAACCTCAATCGACGAAACTAGAGCTTGTTCGAGCCGACGACGGTGAGCAGGAGAACGGCCTTCGGTTCCGAACACGACATCCAACAAAGCCATGTTTCGTCGATCTGACGTGCTTTGACGTCGGGCGGGAAAGAGCCTATGGTTCAGGTGTCAACAAATGGTTGGGGGCATATCAAGGTCGGCCTGAACTAATTCGTGAGCTCACTCCGGCGCTCGTAGACAGGATGTCGCCTGCCGCAGAAAAAACCACAAAACGCTACATAGAAGCTCTGACGGCATGGTGGCGACTGCTTGACCAAATCGAGTCGCGTGTGGGCGATCGGCAGCGAATCACCTCCGTTCTTCAGCTAACGGAAATACATCGGCAAGCGGCCGCAGATAGAGGCCTGGCGCGGAAACATGTCGCGATGTTTTTGGCGATCGTAAATCAGACGCGCAATGCGCTGGGTCAAAAATCGCTCTACTGGAAACTGCCAGAGAAGAAAGAGCCAACTCGACACCTTGCACCGAAGACGCACTTTGATCTGATTCGAAGAACGATCAAGCAGCGTTGGTTCAAAGTTTTAGATCGGTGGGAGCGCACGGAGCAATTGTTAGTGGGCGTTTCGAATAGTGCCACTAGCAATCCAGATTCAAGTGATCACACGGACAGAATGCCCCGAAAGCTTAGCGCCGAAGACACGCGCTTGCGCATGAACTACCAGCATTTTTTGGAGGTTGCAGAGAAGACGGGACGTGCGAGGCCTAGTGGCGACATGCTGTATCAGGGGATGACATCGTCAGCGTTTAGCTTTAAGGGATTTAGCGTTCGTGAGATGCTTGCCGGCTTCTATCCAAATGGCGACGATATCCGAGTTGCATTTCACCTTTGTCTTGCAAGAACAGGATGGAATCCTGCAGTACTACTCAGCCTTGATGTGAACACCAAGTTCATCGAGACTCATCCGATGGACGATCGCCGATACGTATTGCGTGGAACGAAAGATCGAGCTGGAGGTGCCGAACAGATACACGAGGGCCTGTTCAAATCACAGGGCAGCGCAGGGTCGGTACTGCAGAAGCTGCAAGAGAAGACTGCACCGCTTAGGACGCAACTGCAGGATGACCTTGCGAAATGTAAAAAGGACCGGGAGAAGTCTCTCGCAGACGGTCTTGCTCTGCAAGTCGCCAGTCTCGATCGCCGAATAATGGAACTTGAGAGTGCGGTTCGATCTCCCTGGATCTACGCGTCGACAGCCAGTGGTGGGGACCTAGTCGCACGGCTAACAGATACAAACTACGGAACGTCTTCGAACGCGGCAAAGGGATCGTATCTGCAGGTTCTGGTGAGAGAGATCAACTCGAACCTACCTCCTGATCAGCAAGTAAGCCATATCACCGCCAGTGATTTCCGAGACGGATTCGCTTACGACATCTATCAAGCAAGTGGAGGTTCGATACTTGCGGTGTATAAGGCGCTTTCCCATCGAAGCATTGAATCGACTTCAACCTATCTTCGGACTACGTTGCTAAAGGCCGAGCATCAAAAACTTTTCGGAACCTTCAGTCAAGCGCTTTGGAGCGAAATCGAAGTCCGGTCAGCTGTGGATCCGACAGTGCTGGCGAAATGGTCTCGAGATGGCTCCTTAACGGTCGATCAACGAAATCGCCTCAATTCCTATCGAAATGTGATGATGACCCGCTTGGGGACAGGATGTCGCGATCCCTTCAATCCTCCAAAACACATTGACCCAAACTTTATCGCGGACGGAAAGTCGATGTGTCACGTTCAACGATGCACATTGTGTGTCGAGCATGCAGTCATCATGCCGGAGAGCATGCAGGGTCTATGCAAGCGATTGGTGGAGCTTCGTCATCTGAAATCGCAGATGAGTGCGAGAACGACGCTCAACGTGGCGAGCCTGGACGAGGAGCTCAAGAACCTAGAGCTCGTCCTCTTGGCGTTTGATGAAGACGAAGTCAGGAAGTCGGTATTGAGCTGGACGAATCGAATTGAGAGCGGTGAGTATCGCGGCATTGTGTTCGACGGCATTGGCTTAGGTAACGTTGGGGGTTAGGTGCGAAGAAGCAAAGAAATAAGTGATGTGTCAATCCATCCTGCCGGGAGCCTCGGATTCTGTGGTGCTAGTGACTTGGAAGTTGATGCGGCACGATTTGCCGCGCTGGGCACAGTCGAAGTTTCGGATATTCAGCACCTGCCAGCAGATTCCATCGTCAAGGTCCAAGCGATCCTTTTGAACGGTGAAAAACTTGGGTTCTGGGCGACGCCTCAGCACTGGCTGGTCGCGTCGTTCAAACGACGAGCAATAAATGGCGCAGAGATAGATCTGCGCCGGCGTATCGTCGATTGCCTGCCAGAGGAATTGAGGCGCCGCGTGACAGCAGGCGAACCCAGTTTGGGAGATGCTCAGAAGCTGGCGCAGATACTGGACCTCGCAGTCCTTGTGTTATCTCGCTACCTTTTACTCCTGCGTGTGGGGCCGGTTGGGATGAAGCGTGGATCCTTGAGGCCACTTGATGTTAGTACTGTCCTGCGGCTCGCATACGCGAACCTTCCACCGTTGTTTGCGGTGGCAGTACGAAGTCGCTTTGAGAATGTAGCTAGTGAATCAGATGCCAGTTTCATAGATCCAAATGTAGCTGAGCCATTGCTTCTTGAAACGCTCGAGTTTGACGACATGGCAGGAATGAGCGATGCGGCACGACGCGCTGCACTTGGTGAGTGCAGGCGAATGGAGCGGCTTCATGCGATGGGGCTGTGGGGGGACGTCCCTCAACTGCGAGTCCAGGCGAAATCAAAGGCAATGACCGGCGAGAGACAGTTCAACCCTGCGCCTTTGGAAATTGATTCACATCTTCCATTGCCTGATGAATACGTTGCCCAGATGGGTAGCCGGAGCCTCTGGCTAATAAATGATCTTTATCCAAACTTGAAGAAGATCGGTGAATCGATTGCCCACCTCTGGAATGAGAGTGGTAGTTCGGGGATGGCACCTGACTCCATCCGAAATCTGAGATACAAGGGCGTTCAGTCGATACTTAAGACGTATAGATGGATAGACCGCAACGGCGAGGCATTTGAGGCGCCGCCTTTCCAATTGATCCTGCCAAAGGCGGCCAACAACATGCCTGTGCATAAGAGGAATCCATCTACTCCAGATGAGGAAGCGTCGGTGTGGCCGCCAAGGGGGACCAGAGACATTGTTGCGCTACTTGGGGTCGTGCAGATGGCGCACTACTTTGTCTTGGCAATGAGCATGGGGGCGAGACAGTCCGAGACTCTGGATCTCACACGCAATGCCCTACGACTCGATGTGGATGGGAGACCGGTGCTTCGCGGACACGACGGCGCGTTGGTGCGCGGAAGAACATTCAAGCTGGAAGATGATGTCGCTGGGCGAGTGAGAGACTGGCATCTGCCTGACGTCGCGGTTCACGCCTATAAGCAACAGGTGGAATTGGTCACGTTGATCGAGAAGATCGGCCGCATGCTTCCTCGTGAGAATCGTCTAACGGTGGCAACTACGGGGCCCACGCATCTTTGGGCACAAGCTGCCGCCGGAGGTAAGAGCGATACGTCGAAGCCACTCCTCGACATAAATAGAGCACTGGCGACGTTTGCACGTGCACTTGATATGGACGGTGCGCCAGCCGGGCAGAACCTCCGATCTCATCGGTTCCGAAAGACTCTGGCCCGGCTAGTGGCGCTCGCCTTGACGCAAGCACCATCCATACTTATGGGCCTATTTGGTCATAAGAATATCGAGATGACTTTGTTCTACATTCTCTCGGACAAGGAGCTACGCGCGGAGATTGAGGTAGTGGAGCGAGAGCTTCGAGTAATGCGCGCAAAGGAGGCAATTCATCTCATGGTGGAAGCCGACATCGCCGGTTCAGCAGAGCAATCGAGCCTATTGGGTGGGTATGGGGGATTGGCGGCTCTCAAGGTCCGAACGGCAATAGAGACATCTCGGCGAGATTCGTTTCGTCGAGGGCAGGACTTTGGTGCGGACAGTATTGCCGAGCTGGCTGAATTGTTGACGTTCCAGGGCCAAGCCTGGGAGCAGGTTCGGCATGGTGTCGTGTGCACCAAAGTTCCAGGACAGGCCGGTCCCTGCAACAAGGGAACCGGTCGACCAGAGCCATCGCGGTGCCAAAGCAGCTGCGACCACCGCCTCGAGGAGGCATTTCTCCGGGCTGACGTTGACGGTGCTATACACGATGCTGTGGCCGCATATGTGAGTGAATCAGAAAAAGGTGAGGTCTTATCGGCAGCATTCTGGGCTGGTCAGATTCGAGCACATATTCCGAGATTTCAGGACCTTCGCGACAAATGGATGAGCGATTCTGTCGTGAACTCATTGATGAATGGCGCTCCAAGTGGGGGATTTCATGAAGGTGGCTAAACGCGGCGAACCAGATCGTTCACTTCTGCGGCGGAAGAGTATCGGCGCGAGTAAGCGTGCGCATCACGACGCGACTATCCAGAACTCACATGATAGGGCGCGCGAGGCAATGAAGGTGATGCAGGAAGAAATATCCGGAAATCGTGGCGTATATCCTCACAACAAAGGTGTGATCTCGCAGGCCGAGGTTGCGAGGCGCGCCTCGCTGCATCCAGTTACCCTTCACAAACCGCACTACAGCGGCCTAGTCGCGGAAATCAAGAGTTGGATAAGATCGGTCAAGGTGGCCGCTGTTGTCGGCCACAAACGTGTGCGGCGCGACTTGCAGTCGCGACTGCAAGATCACGAAGACCTGCATGCTGCTCTGTTGGAGAGCCATCGGATCAGCGAAACTGATCTGGACCGTGCCAAGGCCGAGTTGGCTGAGATATCAGAGAGATGTAGACAACTCGAAGACGAGAATCGAGAGTTGCGGATGAAGTTGAAGAGACCAACTCCATTAAAGTTGATTCCCCCTGTAGAAAATGACCGTTAGCCCGTGAAAGGTCTGACCTTGCGGCATTACTTTGAGAAGATTGACCCACACCCCTTGGAATGAGATACGAGCCCTGGGTTGCTTTATTCGAGCGACTGCAACGCAGCGATTGCAGTCAGTCGCCTCGGATCCCTAGAAGTCTGGTTTCGACCACTAAGCTGCTGATTGATGCCAAGATTGGTTGCCCTCAACGTTCGAGCTAACCCCGCCTGCTGTAGCGTGTAGGGGGTTGAGCGAGGGGTTAGGCCGCACAAATCAAATGATCGCTGTGGACCCGTCTTTTGCAATCGACGGGGCTCCGAGTCCTGCAGATTCGCTAAAGCTTCAGGTCGTGTGGGACGGGTGTGTGAGTGTCATGATCGTTTAACATCGAAGCCGCAAAGATCTTGGCTTCCTTCTGAGATGTGCGAGCGCTGGGATGCCGATGCCTATTAAGGGAGAGGACTATGAATGCACGCAATCAAATGATTCAGTTGTCACGATGCAGCCTGCTGGGTATGGGCGGATCGTGCTCTAGGTTCCTGCGCCTACGTGACCATGGACCTCAAAGTGTGGCGCTACTTATTGCCAGTCTCGCGCTAACTGGATGTCAAGCGCTGAGTCAACGCCTGACACCAGAGACGTTGGGCGAAAGTGCCTCCGGATACACCTACATTCCGATCGATCCAACAAAGGTACACATTGAGCCGGGTGAGTGCTCGGCAACTTATGCCGATCTCAGCGATCCCAAAGGGAGGATAAGGCTGCTCGATCTGCTCCCGGACAATGCGGTCCGCATGAGTATGGAGTCGTCTGATACCAAAGGTAACGTGACCTACGGCGTCTCCAAAGCAGGCGCAACGGGGTCAACATACAAGCTCACCGCAGACTACGTTAATTCAGATACAGTTAATAAGAGCATCTGGATCAGAAAGACGGCGCTGGTTCAATCTACTTCAACTACCGGGGGGAGAGGCCAAGAGGCCCGTGAGCAGAGCACAACACGCCAGCCGGTGAACTTTGTTCAGGGTGCAGACTACCAATCCTTCTCTACTGACAGGGAATCGGTATCGAAGGAAATTAAAGTTATTCCTGGCACAGAACAGTACGACGTCAAGAGTTCAGGGCCGTTGCTATCTACTGATGAGCGGGGAAAACTTCTGTCGGACGGGTACGAGGAGTTTAGCGTTCCGGTGTACGTTGGGGTCGGGCTTCGAATCGTAGCCGAAGGAGTATCAATAACTCAGGGTGCGAATATCTCAGGTATTGGGGTAATCGGTGCCGAGGCTGAAGCGAAGAGGCTCGTAGGGTCATTGACGGTGCAGACATTAGGCGTCAACAGTCAGGCCGTGGCGTCGGCGCTTCCCGTGCAAAGCGAATTAAGTAGAACAACGACAGAGAACGCCTTCGTGGCCATTGGATCAATCAAATCGATGCTGCACCAGGCCGAAACTATTAAGTTCCCTAGGGTCGTCGGACTCTACCTCCCGTTCCCGGGTGGCAAGCCGTTGGTCAATGCTTTGATATCTGAGCTATCGCGGAATCCCGTTCAATGGTGCCCCAATGGATACAGAATTGGAGATCGGCGTTCTTAGCCACTGGTAGAACGATCCGTTCTAACGCTTTGTGCAGCCTAACGTATCCCCCAAAAGGGGCATAGAGCGACAACTTCCGACTCTAGTCCTGGACGTCCGCTATAGACGCAGGCCGTCACTTGTCCACCGGAATCTGAATGGCAGCAATCTGAAGCTGACACCTCTGGTGGACGGCAGGATTGCAGCGATTGCTGCCGGTCGTGTCTGCGCAGTCACTTCACAGTTTCTTCCCGCTTGCGGTCATTTGGGTGTCCGCGCCCTCGCCAGCCCCATGGCCGGTTTCGCGTGAATAAACTGACGTTGGCAAAACTTTTGCTGCCCACTCGGTATCCCGATCTTTTTGTCTATTCTCCATACGCTTTATTATTTCTGCTCTGAAGACGCCTATGCTCATGCCACCTCGCCACTCAGGATGAGGTGCGCTTGGCTCGCCGAAATTGGGCCTTACCTGATTTCTTCGCCTCATACATGGCTGTATCAGCCAGACGCAGCAAGGTATCGAATAGGATGCCGTCCTTTGGATACATACTGACCCCGATGCTGCAGCTCAATGTGAAGGTGCGCTCCTGCAGCAGGAAATGCTCGCCCATTGCGTCAAGCACTTTTTGCGTCACCATGGCCGCTTCATGCTCGTCGTGAATATCCGTCAGCATGCAGACGAATTCATCACCGCCAAATCTGGCCACGGTGTCACTGGTGCGGAGAGTCTTTCTCAGTCTGTCTGCGACCTGGATCAGCACCTGATCTCCGACCACATGGCCATGCTCGTCGTTGATGGCCTTGAAGCCATCCAGGTCAAGGAAAAGCAGCGCCAACATTGCTGCGCTACGGGTCGAGATGGCCGATTGAAAGCGGTCTTCTAGCAGGGCGCGATTGGGAAGACCTGTCAGTGGATCGTGAAGCGCCTGATGCTCCAGATGCTCTTCGCGGATCTTTCGTTCCGTGATATCGGTGAATATCGAGACATAGCCATCGACATGCCCATCTGGGCTTTTCAGAACACTCACCGAAAGCCATTCCGCATAAAGCTCGCCACTCTTGCGCCGGCTAAAGATTTCGCCACGCCAGTGTCCGGCATCGTGCACCTCCTGCCAGAGTGAGGTCAGCACGTCGGCGCGGTTGTTCTTGACGCGCATGTAATCCGGGTTTTTTCCGACAATCTCTTCAAGGGTGTAACCCGTGAGTGTGGTAAACGGCGCATTGATCCAGAGGATGCGATCGTTCGCATCGGTGATCATCATTGCATCGCCAATGCAGGCCAGCAAAGCGTCGGCAAAACTCGCCTTTAGCTCCGCCGCCTTGCCGGCCAGATGCAGTCTGACTCGGCGGGCAACCTCGTTCTGATCCAGGGGCCAATGAAGAGTTTCGTCGACAACTGCGGGTTGGACGGCCCGCGTATCCGGGTCGGGCCCTGATCTCGCTGCCATCAAGTGCAATTTGCTACGCCCCTGCAACAGTGCAATTCGCTGCTTGATCGCCGGTTTTTGCAGAACGAGTTCGTGCAAGGCGACCAACAGCAGCTGAGTCGAGTGAAGTGCTCCTCCATCTTCTTCGGTAAGCAGGGCAAGTCCTGCCTGAATATCCACAGCCTGCAAGACATAAACATCCTGCGCATGCAAAACGTTACTGAGCTGTTTTTGGAGTCCCGTGTCCTGGCTAATCACTACCAGACGGCAGGACGGTTGTCTCAGAAACGGGATGGAAGGCGCAGAGGTCATTGCAGCTAGTTAGATCCGTGTCGACATACATTCAAGGCAGAAGATAGCGGCCGGGTCACGGTCCAAGCGGTCAGCCTCCATGGGCTCGCCGCAATCGCAACATAAGCCGTAGCGGCCGGCGTCCAGCCGCACCATAGCTGCCTCCAGCTTGCGCTTTGAAAGCTGCAGTCGACCCCTCATTTCCTGGGCCAGAGCCTGTTGTTGCAAGGCGTCCATGCGCGAGAGTCGACCGACGCTAGACTGGTCGAGCATGACGGTAGCCGTCGCGCTGACGGACTCCACCAGCGCCAGCTCTATCTGCGCCAGATCCTGCTGCAGGCGCTGGCGGACCGCGTCGGGATCAGTGCTCATGACGTCAGCCCGGTACGCTCTTAGCGCAGCAGCAGCGTGGCCATTTTGGACGAACGCAGTAGCTCGCTAGTCTTGCTGCCGAGCAGTAGGCTGCGCAGCGGCGAGTGGCTGTAGGCACCCATGACCAGCAGATCGTGTCCACCCTGTTGCGCTGTGCGGTTGATCACGGATTCGGGATCGCCATCGACAATCTCGGCCGTGACCATGAAACCAGCTTCGGTTAGCGTCTGTTGCGCCCATTCGATCTGTTTCGGCCCCTGGGCCTGCGGCTTCCCGGCCATCAGCACGTGGATGGGCAGGCCTTTGAGAAGCGGGCTGGCGGCGATCATTTCCACCCCGCGACGCGTCACGCTGCTGCCGTCGAAGGCCAGCAGCACCCGCGTGGGCTCCTGATAACTCTCCTTGACCGCCAAGATGGGCCGCTCGACAGCGCGCACCACCCATTCGAGGTTGCGGCCCAAGTCGCGCTGACTCAACTCCGCCGACGCGCCACGGCGGCCCAGCACGAAGAGGCGAACCTCGGCCTGTTGGTCGGCGAGCGTCTCGGCCAGGTCACCGTGGCGCTGACGCATGTCCACCACGGCCACACCCGCGGCCTGAGCGCGCTTGTGCAGATGGTTGAGGAAGACGCGCCCAGCTTCACGCTGGCTGCGGCTACGGACCTCGTCTTCGTTGCTGAGCTGGTCCAGCAGGCTGTCCTGTGCGCCTAAGCCGATGGCACCGCTGTGGTCCTGGCTGGTGGAGAACTCAGGGTGGCGCTCGATTACGTGCAGGAGTTCCAGCGGTGCACCCATGCGCTGCGCAGCCCAGGCTGCGTAATCGGCCACGGTCTCGGCAAATCGGGACTGGTCTACGCAGGCCAGCACCTTGTTATCGGTATTAATTTTCATCGTGTCGTCCTCAGTGGCCCAGTAGCAGATCGTCGGCGCCATCCTTATCGTGGACAGCGAACTTATCGATCAGGGTGGCGCTGGCCTCGTTGAGGCCTATGACCTCAACCTCCGTACCCTCGCGGCGGAACTTAAGCACCACCTTGTCCAGCGCGCTGACGGCGGTGATGTCCCAGAAATGCGCGCGACCGACGTCGATGCGCACCTTGTCGATGACTTCCTTGTAGTCGAAGGCGTTGGCAAAGCGGTCGGCACTGGCAAAGAAAACCTGGCCGATCACGGTGTAGGTGCGGGTGTGCCCCTCGTCTTCGGCCTGTGAGCGGACCCGCAGGATTTGCCCGACCTTGTGCGCAAAAAAGAAACCGGAAAGCAGCACGCCGGTGAGGACGCCCTTTGCCAGGTCGTGCGTAGCCACCGTGACCACCACGGTGGCGATCATCACCACGCTGGAGCTTTTCGGGTGCTCACGCAGATTGCGGATCGAGCCCCAGTTGAAGGTGCCGATGGACACCATGATCATCACGGCCACCAGCGCGGCCATGGGAATCTGGGACACCCACTGGCCCAGAAACACCACCATCAGCAACAGAAAAACGCCGGCCGCGAAGGTGGACAGGCGCCCGCGCCCGCCGGACTTCACATTGATGACGGACTGGCCAATCATGGCGCAGCCCGCCATGCCACCGATGAAGCCGGTGGCAATGTTGGCCACGCCCTGGCCCACGCATTCGCGGTTCTTGTCACTCTTGGTGTCGGTCAGGTCGTCGACGATGGTGGCCGTCATGAGCGATTCCAGCAGGCCCACCACCATGAGCGTCAGCGAGTAGGGGAAGATGATCTTCAGCGTCTCGAAAGTCAACGGAATGTCGGGAATCAGGAACACCGGCAGGCTGTCGGGCAGCGCCCCCATGTCGCCCACGGTGCGGATTTCCAGGTCCAGCGCGATGGCCACAGCGGTCAGCACCACGATGGTCACCAACGGTGACGGAATCGCCTTGGTGATGTAGGGGAAGCCGTAGATGATGCCGAGCCCCGCGGCCGTCATGGCGTAGACATGCCAGGTGACATTGATAAGCTCGGGCAGCTGGGCCATGAAGATCAGGATGGCCAGGGCATTGACGAAGCCGGTGACCACCGAGCGCGAAACAAAACGCATCAGCGCGCCCAGCTTCACCCAGCCGGCGATGATCTGCAGCACGCCGGTGAGCACGGTGGCAGCCAGCAGGTATTGCAGGCCATGGTCTTTCACCAACGTCACCATGAGCAGTGCCATGGCGCCGGTAGCCGCCGAGATCATGCCCGGGCGCCCGCCTGCGAAGGCAATAACCACAGAAATGCAGAAAGAGGCATAGAGACCCACCTTGGGGTCGACGCCGGCAATGATGGAAAAGGCGATGGCCTCGGGGATGAGTGCGAGCGCGACCACGAGGCCGGCGAGCAGATCATTGCGGACATTGGAAAGCCAGTCCTGGCGGAAATTTTTTAAGGGCATAGGGATAAATGCCCAGCAGAAAAGCTGGAACACAGAACAAAGGGGAGCAGACAGAGCCGCCAAGCCAGGACCGTGCGCAACAGTCCTGAACGAAACCGCAGGAGACAGCGGGTCTCAGGGGGGTGTTACGGCGCTAAAGTAACCACGTGCCAAGCCCATTCCCCGATAGCTCGGATAGGGAATGAAGCGACGCAGTTTTAGCATGGGTGTGATTTTACCCGCATTCAACTAACGAGGGGCGTACGTCGACCGAGCCACTAACTGAGGTGCGATGTGGACTGCTCGACTGGTAGTCAGGGAGATGTATCCCAGTCATCTAGAGGCAAGTGCTTTCGAAAGTAAGCACCGTGTTCTTGGCCGGCCCGTCCGTTTGGGAGCACTTCGATGTCTGGTACGCAAGAAAGCGGTCATTAGCGCTTCGAAACCCAGTGACAGCCTCCAGCCTGATGCAGCCGTCGGCGCTACTGCCCTTTGAGCCCGTCCACCGAAGACGTCTCGCGTCCTGAAAATTGATGGCCGCTCAGTCCACCAGGACCTGATCATTTCCAATGGGTAGCTGACAGAGCAAGAGAAATTGTCTAATATATTAGACAAATGACCGTACCAGACCCACTCACCGTCCTAGACTGCCATCTCTTGCAGCAGCTTGGCGAGCGCCTTCGGCGGCGGCGCAAAGCCTCTGGGGTGAGCATGGTTGAGATGGCCGGGCGGGCCGGAATTTCACGCATGACTCTCGGTGCTGTGGAGACAGGTGACCCTAGCGCGACTATGGGCTCCTATCTTCGGGTGATGGCCGTCCTAGGCTTGAGCGGCGAGATGGCACGCGTAGCTTCGGATGTCTTGTCTCCCGCAGCCGCACCGCCCGACGGCATTCGGTCAAGGCGGCTGCGATCCGCCGTTCAAGTCATCATCTCCGCAGATGAGACTCGCCACCAGATACAAGATCAGCAAAGCCTTGCTTTGCATCGTCAAGCGGTCCGCGCAGTTAAGCAAGATCCGGCGCTGCTCGACCAGGCGATTACTACCCTGGAACGCTGGCTCGCTGCCACCCCTGATTCCCGGTCCGCGCCCCTTTGGCATGAGTGGGGGCAAATCTTGAAGGACCGTTCATGGCGCAAGATTCTGAGCTCAACCCAGCGAGGGCAACAGCTGCGACAGGCGTCCCCGTTGGTCACGGTGCTGTCAAAAGAAGTCAGGCTGGAAGTGCTTTCCCAAATAAAAACGCTCAAGGGAGGTGTCCAGATGGGTGATCAGTCTGGCCGGGCGAGTGTCTAAACGGCATCGAACGGCAGGCGATGAGGCGATCAATGGAGAGTGCCACGCGTGGGCATTGGCATGCCTCGTGGCTTCAAGCGCACTGGGCCGGAGCAGGTGGCGCGTTGAATTCTGCCGACGTCTGGCCCACTGAGGCCAGAGATTGCCATCCAAAGTTGCCACGTAGTCCCTACCTTGCTAGTTTCGAAAGCAAGGTGGGGATTGGAAACATTGAGGTTGGATTTGAATCCTTAGGTTGGAACTAAATATTGAGCAGTCCCAAACGATCTGCTGGGGTCGCAGAATCTACGGAATCGGAGGACTCAATGGAAGATCCAATTAACCAACCCTCAATAATCTACCTCAGCCGCAGGAATCTAGAGGCGCTTCTGTCAAAGCTGAATCGATCTTTCAACGGGGAGGAAACTCAATGCACGATCATTAAGGTCCAGCAGCCCTCATCTGCTTACAGACAGACCATGCGCGAGATCTTGGTGGTCGCTGTTGACGACGAAGAGTATTACGCCTTGCAAGCCCGACCGGCTGGCGAGATGTACCCACTGGATGAGGCAAGCCTCACAGTTCCGTCGACTGGACTAAGAAATTCCTCAACGACCAGGTGAATCCAATCGGCTCAGAGCGTCAGGAGGCAACTCGGTTCATAGCTACCGTTCTCGAGTCGAAACTCATCATTCGCCTCGCCGCCAGCTTTGCTCGTCAGCGAATATCCGGCTGGGTTTGACACGACCCGGCATTGCCCAACCCGATAATCAAAACCGTCGTGAGCGTGGCCATGGAGCCATAAATCCGCATAACCCAGCAGCTCGGTCAGGTCTGAAGCGAAGGCCGGCGTCAGCGGATCGCCAACAAACCTGCGATGCACGCTCAGGCGATGTGGCGCGTGGTGGGTGATGACGACGGTCTTGCCCTCAAACGGCGCGTTCAGCCGCTCCTGCAGCCAGTCCCGAGCAACCTGATGATCGGCCAGCAGCTGACCTGGTGTTATCGGGACTGGCGGTGAGTCGTCCTGTCGGCTCAGGATCTGGAAGAAATCCCTCAAGGATGCGCCGGCGAGCTCCATGGCGCTCGCCGGCGGACGCGAGCGGTCGATCGCGAAGTCGGTCCACAAGGTCGTCCCCAGGAAGCGCACATTGCCGAGCTCAACGGCGGCGTTGTCCAAGAACTGGACAGCTGTTCCGGCGCATGCTTCTTGCAGGTCGCGCCGGGTGTCTTCCCATACCTGGCCATAGAACTCGTGATTGCCTGCGACATAGAGCACCGGCACAGGCCAGTCCCTGAAGAGTTCGATTGCCTTCGTGCCGTTATGGATGTCGCCCGCCAGCACCAGGATGTCGGCCTGCGGGTGGGGAACGAGCAGGCGCTCTATGCCGTAATCGTGGGGTAAGAGCTCCAGGTGGAGATCGGAGGCGACTTGGATCTTCACGTGCGTCCTATTTTCCGTTGTGATCCCGTCTGAAGTCCCAGGGCGGGATGGGTTGCTTGTCCGACCAGAGGCCCGCGCGAAAACTCCGCGCCTCCTCCTCCGCCCTTGCATAACTCTGCTGGTCTTGTGCAGAGAGTTCGCGTTCGTACTGCCGGTAGAACCAAGCCAGGCCGCGCCGGATCTGCTCGACATTGATATCCCGGTCTTCGACCAGGACCTTGCCTACGAAGCGCCCGTAGCGGTCCCGCTTGTGCGTCTCGACGATCACAGAGCGGTTCGCCACGAGTTCTGCAAGTGATTCCTGCGAGCGGCGACCAAAGGCCTGGGCCTTCTCAGGGGCATCGATCCCGGCCAGTCGGATCTTGTGCTGACGCATCTGGGCGTCCAGTACGGTGATCGTGTCGCCATCGGCCACCCGAACGACCCGCCCGCTGATCAGTTCAGCGCGGCTGATGGTCGCTAACAGGGTGATGACGAGAACAAGGAGGATTCGCATGGAGCAGCTATAGTAGTCACAAAGAAGGCCTGCTTCGGAGCCTAGGTGTACACGAGGAATAGGAATTTCCGCCAGGGCAAACGACTTCGACAGGAGCTATACAGATTCAGGGAGAAGAATACGCAGGCGCCTGCGAGCGCTACTGCTGCCACTTGAAAGAAGCATGGCTCAATTTGCCCAAATCCTCAAGTCCGAGATCGTGCGCCTCGCACGCAAGGAAATTCGATCGGAAGTCCAATCCCTGCGCAAAGCGGCTGCCCAGTATCGGTCTGACATTGCCGCTCTGAAGCGCCAGCTGGTAGAGCAGCAGCGCCGGATTTCAAGGCTCGAGAAGTCCCGGCCCCAAGCAGTCGCCCAGGTACCCGATGAAACAACCTCGCTACGATTCCGAGCAGCCGGTTTCCTCACATTGCGCCAAAAACTCGGCGTATCGGCCGCCGACATGGGCAAGCTGATCGGTGTCAGCGCACAAACGGTCTACAACTGGGAGCGGGGCGAGTCCAAACCCAGGGCGCAGCAACTGACGCGTATCGCTGAGGTACGCAAGCTTGGCAAACGAGCAGCGCAGGAGCGGTTGCAAGCGGAAGGGTGACGCTAGGGACGGCCTCTCACGGGCCAAGGGTACCTACAAATCGAGCCCCGTCGCGTCATCCGACGCCTGGTATCGGCTCCCGGCGCAGGCGCTCTCGATCCGCCCCGGTCATACGCAGCTTCTCGAAGCGGCTGCGCAGCGTAGACAGCGCAGACGCGAGCTTCCCCCCGAATTTGAAGCGCTGGCTTCATAGGTCCATTCGTATGAAAATGGCGCTTTCTGACGATGGTCGAGGCTAAACCGCGCCAGAGCCGATCAACTCCTGGATGAATGCAATGACTGCTCAAACCCTGCTCCGGTTAGCCAAGCGAGACCTGAGGTATGGCTACTTTGCGCCCCTGCAGGCCCTTTGGTTGATGAGCTCGCGTCCCGGTGGATACGTCCGCCACCTGACAGCGCTATATCGTCTGGCGTTCGGCCGCTAGGTAGCTTCCATGCAGCATTGGAACTATCGGGTCATTGAGTTCGCTGCAGACGGGGACGAACCCGCCTGGCGTGAGCTGCGCGAGGTGTATTACGACGACGCAGGGAAACCGAGTGCCTACGGCGCAGTCGCAATGGTTGCCTGGGGCGCGGATGAAGATCCCGCAACACCGCTTTCGATATTGGAGCGCATGCGCGAGGCCTTGGGCAAGCCGTTCTTGGATGCCCGCGACTTTGAAGCCGAAACGCGACCAACATCAGAAACGACTGGGGTGTCCTACACAGTCATCTTCCAGAAGGATTCCGAGTCGGATGATCTTGTACTGCCGCTGCCCGAGATCTTGCTGCGCGAACAGGACTGGCGCGTTGGCGACCGTCTGAAGTTCGAAGTGATTTCCGAGGGACGCTGCTCATTGACGAATTTGAGTAAGGAAGAGCGGGAGTCGTCGGGGACGACTACCTGAGCGTGACGAGGGTTTCGCCTGCTGCGCCACTATGTCATAAGACTTGGCATAGGCCTAGGCAGGGATGGTTGCCATTCAGCGCGACGTCGCCTTTAGGCTGGCTGCAGTCACTTGATTTCGGAGCGTCAATGACTGCTGCCATCGACACCAGTCACTGAGCAGCTCGCTGACTGGGTGGCCGCTATCGGGGCCCATGAATTAGCGTTGTTGAACCTTCGCTCCTTGCTAAAGCAGATATTGAATCAGCGCCTACCAGCCCGTTTCGGAGTTGCCGGGACCGTGCTGTGCGGTGCTGCTGTTGCCAACCTCAGTTGCTGTCCCTGCCACTGCACACCATAGCCTAGCCGCTTTGCCATGGCGTAGACGGCCGCGTGGCCGTGCTGGCATACCAGTTGCCGTACGTCGGGCATCTGACCCAAGGCCGTAGCTAGCAGGGTCGTGCCCACGCCCCGACCATGCAGGGCGGCGGCCACTGTGAGGGCAAGTTCCCAACTGCCAAGCCGGCGTGTGGGGGTGAGCTGAAGCACGGCGACCAAGCCTAGGTCTCCCGGAAGCCAAGCCCCCCAGCATCGTTGCCGCTCCCAGGCCAAGCGAGCCACCCAGCGCAGCAGGGCCTCGTCGCTGAGCGTGGCGCCGAAGCGAGAGTACCGGTGCTCGGCCGGGAGGGCCAGCAGGTGCAGGCCCAGCGCACCACGGTGCACGGGCAGCAGCGGCGAGATCTCAAGCCTCGATGGCCACATAAGTCAGCGGGGCCGAGGCGCAGAGCCGGCGTTCGCCGCTACTCGACGACTCAGCCCACATATCTACCTGCACACGGATGGAGCGCCGGCCGGTGCCGATAACGCGGGCCGTGACCTCGACCACATCCCCCACCCTCGCCGAGGCGACGAAGTCCAGCTGTTCGGTGCCCGCCATCACCACGGGTCGACGCACCTGGCGCGTGGCGGCCACGAAACCGGCCTTGGCCATCCAGGCCATGGCGGGACCGCCGTGCAGCACGCCGCGGTGGTTCACATGGCCAGGGAAGACGATCTCAGCCACGGTGGCGCAGGCCATGGCCGTGTTTTCGGCACCGGCCTCATGCCTGGCCTGCGCCACCTCGGCTGCCTCAGCTGCATCGGCGGGCGCCTCGTCAGCCTGGCGCACCATCACGAACTCACCCGAGAGGCAGTGGGTACGTGCACCGCTGAGCAGGTCTTCGGCGATCAGGCGGGTGTCTACGGTGACGGACCGGCGGCCCCGCTGCAACACCTCGGCGCGGCACTCCACCAGATGGCCCGCGGGCGCTGGCGCGGCAAAGTCCAGCCTGCTCACCGCGGCCGTGACCACGGAACCACGCAGCACCTTGCTGCCCACGATGAAGGCCATGCGGTCGAGCATGGACAGGGCCGCACCGCCGAACAGGGTGCCGTGGTGGTTGGATTGATCGGGCCAGACCATGTCGACCACGACCAGGGACATGTTGGGGGTGTCCGCGGGCGCGGACGTTTCGGGCTCAACGAGTACAGACAAGGTGCTTCCTCCGGTTAAGAAGGCGGGAGCACGGCAAAACCAGGCGCAACGCACGCGGACACGGCCACACGCGCTGACCCGAAGACGCAGGCGCGCGGAAGACGAAGGCAGGACGAAGCACCACCGATCTTGCTCGAGGACACCCCGCCCCATGCACAATCACATCGCCCCGTGGCAGGTCTCCTGGCTCTCGGGTCGTCGTCCGCTGCGGCCTTCCCGGCATATAGCCAGTGGTTGTCAGGCAGCGGACTCACCGATCACAGTTGCGGGGGCAGCCACAGCTTGGATGGAGTGTCCATCCCTCTGTCGTTCCCTTTTCATTCCTGCTGTTGGGCAGGAAACCGCGAGGCGAGTTCAGTATACGTCCTAGGCTGCGACGGTGGCGCGCAGCTGACGCGCCGCGCCCACCATATGCGTCAGCGCCGGCAACACCTCGGACCACTGCCGGGTCTTGAGGCCACAGTCCGGGTTCACCCAGAGGCGTTCGGCCGGAATGCGCTCGGCGGCCTTGCGCATCAGCTGCACCATGTGTTCCTGCGTCGGGATGTTGGGTGAGTGGATGTCGTAGACGCCGGGGCCGATCTCGTTCGGGTACTTGAAGTGGTCGAAGGCATCTAGCAGCTCCATGTCCGAACGTGAGGTCTCGATGGTGATGACATCGGCATCCATGTCGGCGATCGAGGCAATGATGTCGTTGAACTCCGAATAGCACATATGGGTGTGGATCTGCGTCTCGTCACGCACGCCGTTGGCCGTGATGCGGAAGGACTCCACCGCCCAGTCCAGATAGACCTTCCATTGAGAACGACGCAGCGGCAGGCCTTCGCGCAGCGCGGCCTCGTCGATCTGGATCACTTGCACGCCGGCCCGCTCCAGGTCCAGCACCTCCTCGCGGATAGCCAGCGCCAGCTGTTTGCAGGACAGCGCACGCGGCTGGTCGTCACGCACAAAGGACCAGTTGAGGATGGTCACCGGGCCCGTGAGCATGCCTTTCATGGGCTTGGCCGTGAGCGATTGCGCGTAGCGTATCCACTCCACCGTCATCGCCTTGGGGCGGCTGATGTCACCGAAGAGGATGGGCGGCTTCACGCAACGCGAACCATAGGACTGCACCCAGCCGAACTGGCTGAAGGCATAGCCCTCAAGCTGCTCACCAAAGTACTCCACCATGTCGTTGCGCTCGGCCTCGCCGTGCACCAGCACGTCCAGGCCCAGGGCCTCCTGCTCGCGCACGCTGCGTTCAATCTCCTTTTTCATCGCAGCCTGGTAGCCGGCCTCGTCCAGGCGGCCGGCCTTGAACTCGCTGCGTGCATGGCGGATCTCGGCCGTCTGCGGGAAGGAGCCGATGGTGGTGGTCGGGTAGACGGGCAGTTGCAGCAGGGCGGCCTGCTTGGGTGCGCGCTGGGCATAGTTGTGTTCACGCTGGCCCAGGCTGTCGCTGATCGTGGCCACGGCGGCCTGCACAGCCGGGTTGTGCACACGCGGTGAAGTGCGCCGTGCAACCAGCGCGGCCTGGTTGGTGGTAAGCGCGTCTTGCACCGCAGCGCGCCCCTCACGCAGGGCGGTGCCCAGCACTTGCAGTTCATCGAGTTTCTGCAGCGCAAAGGCCAGCCAGGATTTCACCTCGGCATCGAGCTTCTGTTCATTGTCCAGGTCTACCGGTACATGCAGCAGCGAACACGTGGGGGCGATCCACAGGCGGTCACCCAGGCGTGCGCTGAGCGGCTCCAGCCAGTCGAGCACCGCGTTCAGATCGGTCTTCCAGATATTGCGGCCGCTGATCACCCCCAGCGACAGCACCTTGTGCGCCGGCAACAGATTCAGCACGGGCAGCACGTCGTCACGGCCCTGGACCGCATCGATGTGCAAGCCGGCCACGGGCAGGTTGGCAGCCAGATAGCCATTCTCCAGCAGGGGACCGAAGTAGGTCGCCAACAGCAGCTGGACCTTGCAGCTCTTGAGCTGGTGGTAGGCCGTGTTGTAGGCGTGTTGCCAGTCAGCATCGAGCTCGGTCACGAGCAGGGGCTCGTCGATCTGCACCCAGGTCACGCCCTGCGCGGCCAGGGTCTCCAGCAGTTGGGCATAGACGTCGAGCAGGCGAGGCAGCAGGGCCAGCTTGTCGGAATCATCCTTGGCTTTTCCGATGGCGAGGTAAGTGACGGGCCCGACGATGACCGGCTTGACCTTCACACCCTGGGCCTTGGCTTCGGCCAGCTGTGCCAGCAGGCGCGAGGCATCGAGCTTGAATTCGGTCGCGGCCGTGAACTCCGGCACGATGTAGTGGTAGTTGGTGTCGAACCACTTGGTCATCTCGCCCGCGGCCACACCACCGCAGCAGGCACTGTGCTCGTCGGTCCCGACGGCAGAACGGCCCCGTGCGATGCGGAAGTAGTTGTCCAGGGCTTCGCCGTGGAAACCCCGCACGCGCTCGGGCAGATTGCCCAGCGTAAAGCTCATGTCCAGCACCTGGTCGTAGAAAGAGAAGTCGCCCACGGGCACCAGGTCCAGCCCGGCCTGCTGCTGCCAGTGGCGCTGGCGCAGCTGGGCGCCCGTGGCCTGCAGGGTTGCGCGCGAGGACTCGCCTTTCCAATAGGACTCCAGGGCGAATTTGAGTTCACGCTTGGCGCCGATACGGGGGAAGCCTAGGTTGTGGATCAGGGCCATGTTGTTGTTGCCTATCGTGTGTGTGATGTCGAAGCTCGGCATCCTAGGCAAGCAGACCCACTACGTAAAATGGTCTTATTTCAATCATCCATGAGATTGGCTCATATATGCTGGAACGCATCCATCTGGCCATCGTGCAGGAAGTCGCCAAACAGGGTTCGTTGACGGCCGCCGCCGACACCCTGTGCCTGACCCAGTCAGCCCTGAGCCATTCAGTGAAAAAGCTGGAGTCGCTGCTGGGCACGGCCATCTGGCTGCGCGAAGGGCGCCAGCTCATCCCCACTCAGGCGGGTGAGTACCTGCTGGCGGTGGCGAACCGTGTGCTGCCGCAATTGGACCAGGCCGAAGAACGCCTGCGGCAATACGCCGAGGGTGAACGCGGCACGCTGCGCATCGGCATGGAATGCCACCCCTGCTACCAGTGGCTGCTCAAGCTCGTGGCCCCCTACCTCGCGCGTTGGCCCGATGTGGACGTGGACGTGAAGCAGAAATTCCAGTTCGGCGGCATCGGCGCGCTCTTCGGTTTTGAGATCGACCTGCTGGTCACGCCCGACCCCTTGTTCAAACCCGGCCTGCGTTTCGAGCCCGTGTTCGACTACGAACAGGTGCTCGTCGTCCCGCGCAGCCACACGCTGGCCGGGGCGACCCATGTGCTGCCAAAACAGCTGGCGCAGGAGATCCTCATCACCTACCCCGTGGCACCCGAGCGGCTGGACGTGTTCAACCAGTTCCTTACGCCCGCAGGCATCGCGCCGCGCCAGCACCGAACCATCGAGACCACCGACATCCTGCTGCAGATGGTGGCCAGCGGCCGTGGTGTCACGGCACTGCCGCGCTGGCTAATCGAGGAGTACGCCGAACGCATGGACATCGTGCCCGTGCGCCTGGGCCGGCACGGCCTCAAGAAACAGATTTTCCTGGGCCTGCGTGAATCGGATGGCGATGTGGATTACCTGCAGGCCTTTGTGGAGCTGGCGAGGGGCTGAGGCTAGGGCCTGGAAATTCCTGAATCTCTGGTATTCCAAAGGTAATAACAAGGCTGGGAAACCCGTCGGCACATGGTGTCCACTCTGCGCTTTCCACGCTACCGTCCGCACCTGGCCGGATCAGTGTCTACCCGGGGCGTGCCACAAGCTGACTCTGACCAGCCGTTCTAGCCCGCTTGTAAACCAAGATCGTAGTCCGCCGGCGGTTCTCGGCGCATCCTACGTGCCCCTCAACTCGATGGGAGACCATCATGGAAACAGTAGGTAACACCACACATCGCGAGCCGTGGAACAAGGGCAAGATCGTAGGGCAGAAGGCGCCGTTCAAGCCCAAGGACATCTGGGCACTCCGCGTCCGCCTTCAGATGGAAGGACGCATACGAGAACTTGCGCTCCTCAATCTGGGCATCGACAGCAAGTTACGTGGATGCGATCTCGTCGCGCTCAAAGTCCGGGACGTCTGCCATGGCGACCAGGTGGCAACCCGCGCCATCGTCATGCAGCACAAAACTCAGCGTCCGGTTCAGTTCGAGATCACCGCAACCACTCGAGATACCCTGCAGGCGTGGATCAAGTACGCTGGGCTGAAACCGGACAATTTCCTGTTTCCCAGCCGACTTCACGAGTCGCCCCATCTCGGAACCCGGCAGTACGCGCGGATTCTCGGGCACTGGGTTGACGAACTAGGGCTTGACCGTGCCGACTATGGAACGCATTCGATGCGCAGGACCAAGGCGACGCTGATCTACCGGCGAACCAAGAACCTTCGCGCCGTGCAGTTGCTTCTCGGGCACGCCAAGCTGGAGTCGACGGTGCGGTACCTAGGCATTGAAGTTGACGACGCCCTCGAAATCTCTGAGCAAACGGAGATCTGAGGGGTGGGTGGTGTCCACCCGGACAAACAGGCCGGGTTGGGCATCCTGCTTTTCAGCTATGGATCTCCACGCAGAGATGGCGTTAGCGACCAAGTAGCAGCCGCTCAGCATTAGTTACCGACCGGCGGCTATCGCTGCAGAGATGTCACTTAGTCCAACGGGGAAAGAGGTTGCAGCGGGTCCAAAGCGCCGGTTCATGCCGCGCCATAGCGGACGATTAAGTGGGGTTTACCTTCACTGAGAACATCAAGTGTCAGGTCCCCATGGAACAGCGGCAATATGAGTGGCTGCCTGCTGGATGCTCGTCAATGGTCGTCGCTGTCATTCCGTCTGCCGAAGCCAACTGTTCCAGATCACTCTGAGGCTACCAGTGGCATTGGTCACCAGCGAATCCATTCTTGGCTAGCAACTTATGCAGCAATCGAATGCTCTTCAGTTACGAAATGGGTAGCGGTGCCAAAATCTCGGCAATGTCCATTTGTAACGCGATCGCAATCTTCTCGACATTGTCTATTGAAATATTGCGCTCTTCTCTCTCAACTGCCCCGACGTAAGTGCGGTGGATTCCGGCGATTGCCGCAAGCTCTTCTTGGGACAGTCCCAAGTGACGGCGGCGTACACGCATCTGAACAGCCAGACGCTTGCGACCAGAAACGGGAGGATTACTTCTACGGGCCATTTGCCCATAAGCTTCTCCGCATTGACGACTTTACGTCTACAGACTATAAGTATCATTTTTAGTGCTGGAGGTCATATGCTGGAAAGCTTGAGGCCAAGAACTTCTACCGACCTCGCCTCGCTGGGGCGCATGACTCAGTCTCAGCCCATATCTGAGCTACTTCCTTCAAAGCTAAGCGAGTCGATTTTGTTGTCCTTGGCATTGGATCTTCGCCGAGTTGAGTTGATGGTGAAAGGCGGTGCAGAATCGACAGAAAGTCTGAGCGTGGCGATGTGTCTTGTGTTTAAGTACATTGAGCTTCTGCTGTCTCCAGAAGTTGCTCGCAAGTTCTCAGTTCAGGAAGATGATCTCTTCCAGGCAATACAGATTCTCTCAATCACCGTTGAGCGCGAAATCGTGACCAGAATCATTGGGGTAAGTGACCAAAGTGGCGACGATTACTTCCTGGCATCGTTGAAAAATATACGGGTCTAGTCTTTGACGTTCGGGTTATGGTTACCCTGGTAAAGGTTTGAACGAGTTCCGCGTAGCCGCATTTGACCGGGATCGAGTCGATGATCTGCTGCAGATCGGTGCAGGTACCAAGATATGCGCGCGTTGACAAGGGTGGGCCGAGATCCTGCAGGCCCAGCCCAGACTGCACGAGTGGCGCCCGCTGCTGCCTGCCTTGCGCCAGATCGTCGACCGTGGTTCGCTGGTGCTGATCGGGGCGCCACATCTGCCCAATCTCGCGGCCCTCGTGTCCGCAGGCCTGCGCGCCGAGCAGATCCTGCGCATCGACGCGCCCACGCCCGCGCAACGCCTTTGGGCTGCCGAGCAGGTCCTGCGTTGTCAGGAGCTGGGAGCCTTGCTGGCCTGGTTGCCCCAGGCCCGCTCAGAACAACTGCGACGCCTGCAGCTGGCCAGTACCTCGACCCAGGCCCTGGTGTTTGCGTTCCGCCCTGAGCAGGCGCGGCATGAGTCGTCGCCGGCGCCGTTACGCCTGGGCCTGCGTGTCGCACCCGAAGACAACGCCCTTTCCGTGGAGCTGCTCAAGCGCCGCGGACCGCATATCGATCACCCCGTCACCTTGACCGCATCCCTGGTGCAACTGCACTTTCCGATGTTCCAAGGAAGCTGAACGAGTTGAACGTTCCGGTTGGGAAGATTGAATACTTTTGCATCGAGGCATGCGACAAGGTGACGATGGAACTACTCCCGGGACTTGGAAACTCAGCCGATGCGCGACACATGGTCGGAGGCTTGTGGCTTCGTCACGCGCCGGCCGGAACTGGAAAAGGTCTACTCTGGCACGCACATTTGCGAACTCTGGGCGTCAAATTGGCATCGGCTAACAGGGGAGTGTTAGTCGAAGACATTTCTATAGAAGGAAATGCCATCGGCTAAGATGACGCGGCGTATAACCAAAGGCGGCACCTCGCCCTTTGGCACACGCAAGACCATACCGGTGTACATCGAGGAGACCATCCTGACGCTGCCGCGTATCCTGATCAACGGCGGGCGGCGCGGTTACTTGGTGGGGATCGATCCGCAGGTGTGCGTGCAGTTGCTGGGCGCGAAGCCGGTGCAGTGCGCGCTGGCAGAATAGCGGCCTGTTTGTGTTGTCCAATGCCGCCCGTCCGGGCCGCGTTGCTGAGGAGTTTGTTTTGGATTCTTTGTCTGCCATCTACCCCGTGCTCGCGGGCATCGCGGCCTACCTGGTCGGGTCGCTGTCGTTTGCCGTCATCGTCAGCCGTGTCATGGGGCTGAACGACCCGCGCACCTACGGCAGCAAGAACCCGGGGGCCACCAACGTGCTGCGCTCGGGCTCCAAGAAGGCCGCCATCGCCACCTTGCTGCTGGACGCCGCCAAGGGCTGGCTGCCGGTGGCACTGGTCCACTGGTTTGGCAAACCCTATGGGCTGGAGGCCGGTACGCTGGCCCTGGTGGGGCTGGGTGCCTTCCTGGGCCACCTGTACCCGGTGTTCTTCCGCTTCCAGGGCGGCAAGGGCGTGGCCACGGCGCTGGGCGTGCTGCTGGGGCTGGACTGGGTGCTGGGCCTGGCCACGGCCGCTACCTGGCTCATCATGGCTTTCTTCTTCCGTTATTCCTCGCTTGCCTCGCTGGCCGCGGCGGTGTTTGCACCGGTCTACTACATCTTTGGCGACGGCCTGGCCTGGCGCATGGAAGGACCCATCCTGTTCACTGTCAGCGCCATGGCGCTGCTGCTGATCTATCGCCATGCCGAGAACATCGGCCGCCTGGCGCGCGGCACCGAGTCCAAGATCGGGCAGAAGAAAAAAGACGGGGCGGCCGACAAGGCCTGATCCCCAGGCCGGCCACGGTCTAGGCTTGCTGGGCCAGGGCGGCCTGCAGGCTGAGCTGCAGCACCAGGTGGTGGTTGAAGCGCTGGCGCACCATGGCGCTGGCCAGCGCGGCTTTCAGCGCTGGCTTGCCATTGGCCGGGCAGTGCAGGCGGGGCCGGGGCAAGGTGCTGCCGGCCGCATCGGTCATGATGGCCACATGCGGCAGGTTGGCCTTGCTGTTGCGACGCACGACCACGGCAATCGCGTTGTCTTCCAGGCGCACGTAGGTGCCCGGCGGGCACAGACCCACAGCGCGCACCAGGGCGTGGCCCACGGCATCGTTGTAGGGCGCGGTGCTGCTCATGATGCTGCGCACCGATTCGGTGGTGCTGCGGCCCTCACGCGACTTGCGCGGTGAAATCATGGCGGCATAACGGTCCACCGCGCGCAGGATGCTGACCAGCCGCTTGCGCGCCGGCAGCAGGCGCAATTCCACTTTCTCCAGGCTCTCGTCGTGGTGGTTGGCGATCACCTCCAGCCACAGCTCGTCGGTGACCCCCAGATTGGCCAGCATCAGGCTGCCCTTGGCCGCGTGGCCGCGGATGGCGTCCTGCTGCTCCGGGGTGAGCGGGTCGGTCTGCAGCGCCAGCTCGTCCTGCAGGGCGGTCATGGCGATGTTCATGGTCATGGCCGCATGCACCAGGCTGTTGCGTTCGGGCATGCTGAGCTTGAGCTCGCTGGCGATCAGGTGGCACAGCACGCTGCAGATCAGCGAGTGGGAGGCGCTGTAGCCGACCGAGGAGTTGGTGGAGAGCTGGAACAGCAGGTACAGGCCGACGTCGGCATCGCGCTCCAGCAGGGTCTGCATCCAGCGGTCGTACTGCCAGACGCGTTGCTCAAACTCCTGGATGCTGGCCGGGCTGCCCAGCAGGATGCCCAGGCCGGCTTCCAGGTCGGACCACAGACCCAGCAGGTCTTCGTATTCGGTTTGGTCCTTGATGCTCATGACGCGGTGGCCGGGGTTTCGTTCAATAGCGCTTGTCGAGCACCAGCTGGTCGTTGGTGCGCGTCATCTGGAAACGCGTCAGGACGCTGTTGCCGAGCAGGACGTAGGGCATGGCCGCCGGCGAAACCACGGCATCGACGTTGTACACATCCACCTGCCCCAGGCGCACGGACGTGAGCTTGACCAGCCAGCCCGGAACCACACCGTTGGCGGTGTTGACGCGTACCGGCTGCCCTGATTTGTAGGCCAGGCCAATGCGCTCGGCATCGGCCACGCTCAAGGCCACCGTCGAGGCGCCGGTGTCCACCAGAAAGGTGACGGCGCGGCCGTTGATCTGGCCCTGCGTCAGAAAATGCCCGCCGCTGCCGGCGTGCAGCACGATCTTTCCGTTCTCGGCCCCCTCTGTCGGCATGCCGGCGCTCACCGGGGCTTCGCCCATGCGCAGGGTCTGCCGGCTGCCGCCCACTTCCACCACCGCCTGGTCGGCCGAGGTGCTCAGCACCTTGACGCCGCGGTGCGTCTCACCCACGGCCACGCTCTTGGGCGCACTGCCGTCCACCACCAGCAGGGCCTTGGCGCCCAGCATGCCGGAGAGCGCGACCGACTGCGCGTATGCCACGCCGTTGCCCGCGAGGAGTCCTGCGCAGGTCAGCAGCAGCGCGGCAAAGGCTTTCATCAGTCGCGGAAGTTGTTGAAGTCCAGCGGGATGTCGGTGATTTCCTTGCGCAGCAAGGCCATGGCAGCCTGCAGGTCGTCGCGCTTGGCGCCGCTGACGCGCACCTTGTCTTCCTGGATGGCGGCCTGAACCTTCAGCTTGCTGTCCTTGATCAGGCGCTGGATCTTCTTGGCCAGCTCGGACTCGATGCCGTTGCGCACCTTGATGACCTTCTTGACCTTGTCGCCGCCCATCTTCTGTAGGTCGCCGATGTCCAGGAAGCGCACGTCCACCGACTGCTTGGTCAGCTTGTTGCGCAGCACGTCGAAAATCTGTTCGAGCTGGAAGTCGGCATCACCGATCACGGTGATCTCCTTGTCCTTGATCTCAATGCTGGCCGAGGTGCCCTTGAAATCGAAGCGGGTGGCAATCTCCTTGGCAGAGTTGTCCACACCGTTTTTGACTTTGACCATGTCGGCTTCGCAGACGGTATCGAATGAAGGCATGTTTGTAATTTCCGCTAACTGGGGCAAATGAGAGAATCGGCCAATGTTAGTCGAGAAAAACGTCCCGCTCCAGCCGTATAACACCTTCCGCATCGTCGCCCGCGCCCATACCCTGATCCGCGTCAAAAGCGAGGCGGACGTGTTGGCCGTGCTGGCCGATGCCGAACTCGGCCCAGCACCGAAATTCGTGCTCGGCGGCGGCAGCAACATCGTGCTCACCGGCGACGTCAAGCCGGTGGTGCTCAAGGTCGAGATCACCGGCCGCCGGCTGGTGGAAGAAACCCCCAAGGCCTGGATCGTCGAGGCCGGCGGTGGCGAAAGCTGGCATGAGGTCG
Source organism: Curvibacter sp. PD_MW3 (assembly GCA_002633085.1). Taxonomy (GTDB): domain Bacteria; phylum Pseudomonadota; class Gammaproteobacteria; order Burkholderiales; family Burkholderiaceae_C; genus Hylemonella. The sequence continues at coordinate 418,324 of NSIV01000002.1, read as the reverse complement.
TGCGCTGGACGCTGGAACAGGGCTGGCCCGGGCTGGAAAACATGGCGCTCATTCCCGGCACCATGGGCGCCGCCCCGGTGCAGAACATCGGCGCCTATGGCGTGGAACTGCAGGACCGCTTCGAATCGCTCGACGCGGTGGACCTGCAGACTGGCCAGACCTTCACCCTGAATGCCGCCCAGTGCGCCTTCGGCTACCGCGACTCGGTGTTCAAGCACGCCGCCGCGCCGGCACACGAAGCGCTCGGCCGCCCGGCCGGCCTGGGGCTGGCGGGTCGCGCGCTCATCACCCGCGTGCGGCTGCGCCTGCCCAAACCCTGGAAGCCGGTGCTGGGCTACCTCGATCTGGAGCGCAAGATGGCCGAGAGCGGCAAGCACCAGCCCTCGGCACAGCAGATCTTCGACTGGATCTGCGACATCCGCCGCGCCAAGCTGCCCGACCCGGCCGTCATCGGCAACGCCGGCAGCTTCTTCAAGAACCCCACCGTCACGCCCGAGCAGTGCGCCGACATCATCGCGCGCGACCCCAAGATCGTGCACTACCAGCTGGACGACGGCACCGTGAAGCTGGCGGCCGGCTGGCTGATCGATGCCTGCGGTTGGAAAGGCAAGTCCATCGGCCAGGCTGGCGTCTACGAGAAGCAGGCGCTGGTGCTGGTGAACCGCGGTGGCGGCGATTCGGGCGAGGATGGAAGTGGCCCCCGAGGGGCCACGGGCGGCGAGGTGATGACGCTGGCGAAGGCGATTCAGACCAGTGTGTATGAGCGGTTTGGGATTCGGTTGGAGCCGGAGCCGGTGGTGGTGTGAGCGCTGAGCGCATTTTGCTATTAATTTGATAGCTAATTGCGCTTATTTGAAAAGGGTAAGCGGCCAAAAAAGCTTGAAATTCAGGCGTCAATGGGGGGAGAGGTCGGTTACATCCCCAACCCCAGTGCTTTCCCCACACGGCCCACAGCCAACCCCTTATGACCCTGCGTTAAAGTCTGGGGCATAAGAACGCCAGGGGAGAAACCGTGCTCATCAAGTCTGCCGACGACAAAACCAAACGCTTGGCGCTGCTGGAAGACCTGCAAAAGTCCAGCTACCTGGATGCCCAGCAAAAGAAATGGCTGCGTGAAGAATTGCAGCGCCACAAGAAAGGCATTCAGGGCGAGCGCGAATCTGCGTACTACCTGGACAACCATTTCAAAGACGGTGTCAACCACGTCCTGCTGCACGACCTGCGCCTGGTGGTAGACGGCGAAGTGGCGCAGATTGACCACCTGGTCATTGGCCGCCTGGGGTACTTCTTTCTGATCGAAACCAAGAACTACGCTGGCAACCTGGAAATCAACGCCCATGGTGAATTCACCGTCAACTACGACGGTGATCTTTACGGTATTCCCTCACCCTTGGAGCAAAGCCGCCGCCATGAGCGCGTGTTGTTCAAATTGCTAGAGCGGCTGGAAATCACCGGCCGCCTGGACAAACAGCCCGACATCCACCACGTAGTGATGATGCACCCCAAGGCCGTGATCCGCCGGCCCGACCCCAAGGCTTTTGACACCTCTTTCCTCATCAAGGCGGACCAGTTCCCCAGCTGGCACAAGAAGTTTGGGGACGACATTGGCACGGCCACCGTACTCAAGGCGTTGCTCAATATGCGCAGCCAAGACACCATCAAGGAATGGGGGGAGAAGCTCAAACGCCAGCATCGCCCGGCCGATCTACTGGCCTTGCCGGAGTTCATGCAGCCCAAGCCCCAGTTGGCAGCTACTGCCCAGGCCCCCAAGGCGCCGGTGCAGGCCCCCGCGGTGGCGCCCGCTACGCCCGTACCAATAGAGGTTGATACTTCTTTAGCCAAGAAACTCATCTGCGCTCATTGCCACGGCAAAATCAGCTTCCCCGAGGGCAAGTTCTGCTGGAATAACGCCAAGCGCTTCGGCGGGTTGCAGTATTGTCGGGAGCATCAAGGGTTATTTGCGTAGATGGATTACTGCGTTTTGCGAGCTATCTGCCAACGTCTCAGATTCACAGGAAATAATTTGTGTCACGCCTAACGGATTTACTTTCTAAAGCGAAACAAAAAGATGCCCAGCTTGGGGCGGACTTAGAGCGAGAGTTCAAGGCGCTTTCAACACGCCTGCCATTCGGGCTGAATTTTGAGCGTCACAGCCCTGAAGCGGTGGAACTGCCACTACGCCCTGTCCGCAAAGGTGACAAGGTGCGCGTGCTGCCTGTGCGTGGGTCGGTCAAGAAAGGCGATCAACGATTGTGGCAAGTGAAGGCCATTCACAAAGCAACGAAAGTGGCCGAGCTTGAACTGCTGGGTGGTGAGACGGTGGAAACACAGACCGTGTCACTTGACGATTTGGTGGTGGTGGCCGAATTCCGCGACACCATCTATCCCGGCTTGGTCAGCACTGGCAAAGTGGAACACGGCGGTGACAGGCCCTTCCACACCGTCATTAATGGCGAGAACTACCATGTGCTCAAGGCGTTGACCTATACCCACCGAGGCAAGGTGGATGCCATCTACATCGACCCCCCCTACAACACCGGCGCCAGAGACTGGAAATACAACAACGATTACGTGGAAAGCGACGATCAATATCGGCACAGCAAGTGGCTGGCCATGATGGAGAGGCGTTTGTTGGTGGCAAAGGAATTGCTCAATCCTGCGGACTCGGTGTTGATTGTCACTATTGATGAGAAGGAATATCTGCGCCTTGGGTTGTTGCTTGAGCAGGTCTTTCCTGAAGCTCGCGTACAGATGGTCAGCAGTGTGATTAACCCAAAAGGATCTTCACGGCGACAAGAGTTTTCAAGATCAGATGAATACCTGTTTTTTGTGATGAATGGCATGGTGCAGATCACTCCAAATGGAAACGATATGACCTTGCGCGACACCAAAGAACGGCAAGGTGCAGTCAGGTGGGCTGGTTTAATGCGCCAGGGTGCAAACGGTAGACGAAACGCACGTCCGAATCTTTTTTATCCAATTTACGTGGATGATTCGACACAGCGAGTTCATTCTGTTGGTGAGTCTTTGCCCTTGAATGTACAAAGGGGCACGATTAACCCACCATCGGGTACGACTGCAATTTGGCCTATTTCTGCTAATGGTGGTGAGGCTACTTGGGGACGAGATCCGAAGGGCTTGCGATGGGCGTTGTCAAAGGGTTACGTGAAGATTGGAAAGTTCACGCCTGGAAATGAGCGGTGCGGTTTTACTCACCTTCAGGCGGGGCAAATAAAGGCTCTTGAAACTGGAAGTTTGAAGATTGTTGGCCGAGATTTAGACGGGTCGTTGAAAGTTGAATATGACGGCAGTCCCAAAAAGACTATGCCGACCACCGCTTGGCATCAGGCATCTCATAGCGCTAGCGAGTATGGAAGCACATTGCTTCGAAGCATTCTGCCGAACAGAGCTTTCCCCTTCCCGAAGTCCTTGTATGCAGTGGAAGACACTTTACGTTTCTTTATCGCAACCAAGCCAGATGCAGTCATTCTTGATTTTTTCTCTGGCTCCGGCACCACGGCACATGCTGTGATGCGTCTCAACCGACAGGATGGTGGTCGCCGTCAGTGTATTTCCGTAACTAACAACGAGGTTGCAGCGGACGAACAGAAAGCCTTGCGCGAACAAGGCTTGCGCCCAGGCGATCCTGAATGGGAAAAGCTCGGTATTTGCGACTACGTCACTAAGCCCCGTGTCGCCGCCGCTATCACAGGCAAGACACCAAGTGGTGAACCGATCAAGGGTGATTACAAGTTCACCGATGAATTCCCGATGGCAGAAGGCTTTGAGGCCAACGCCGAGTTCTTTACTCTGACCTACGAAGCGCGCAACGCGGTCAATCACAATCTGGCCTTCGCACGCATAGCGCCGCTGCTTTGGCTAAGAGCGGGTTCGCAAGGTCAGCGAATTGAGAAACTGCCCGCCAATGGCTGGGCATTGGCAGATGCCTACGGGCTGCTGACGGAAGTGGATCAAGCCACGCCGTTCATTAGAGCAGTTAGCCAATCGGTTGGCTTACGGTTCGTCTATATCGTCACCGACGATGACCGACGCTTTCAGGCGATTGCCAAACGCTTGCCTAGCGCCGTAGAGCCGGTGCGTTTGTACGAGTCATATTTGACCAATTTCAGCTTCACGAATGGGGAATGAGCATGGGGAATAACAAGAGGAACACGGCATGAAGTTCACCCTCAAAGACTACCAGCGCGATGCCGTGCGCGATGCCTTGGTTAATCTCAAAGATGCCCGTGACGATTGGCAGCACAAGTCGCGCAAAAGCGCGTTTTCGCTGACCGCCGTGACCGGTGCGGGCAAGACGGTGATGGCTGCGGCCGCCTTTGAGGCGCTGTTTCATGGTGATGATGAGTTGGACTTTGATGCCGACCCTGGTGCGGTGGTGATTTGGTTCAGCGACGACCCTTCTTTGAATGAGCAGACGCGCTTTCGCTTAATGGAGGCTAGTGATCGCATCAACCACTCGGATATGGTGGTGGTGGAAAACACCTTCAACCAGCCACGGTTTCAGGCAGGAAAAATCTATTTTCTCAACACACAGAAGCTGAGTAAAAACAGTCTGTTAGTGCGCGGCCATGACCCGGAAGAGCTACAAGCCAAGGGCGGCGACTTGCTTCCTGAAACGCGGCCTGATCTACGCGCCTTTACTATCTGGGACACGATTCAGAACACGATTGAAGACCCCGAAATGACCTTGTACCTGGTGCTGGACGAAGCGCACCGAGGCATGGGAAAACCAAAAGCAGCCGACGAAAACTCCAAGAGCACCATCGTGCAGCGGCTCATCAACGGTTCTGGTGGTGTACCCGGCATTCCGGTGGTGTGGGGCATCTCGGCCACGGTGGAGCGGTTCAACCAAGCCATTGCATCAGCGGGCAAACACATCAGACTGCCCAACGTTGTGGTAGATGCAGCCAAAGTGCAGGAGTCGGGCCTCATCAAAGACACGATCTTGCTGGATATTCCCGATGAAACGGGTGACTTTGATACCGTGCTGGTGCGTCGCGCAACGGACAAGCTCAAGGAGTCCACCTTTGCATGGGCTGAATACGCCAAACAGCAAGAAGAGGCACGTGTGGTCATTCCGCTGATGGTGCTGCAAGTGCCCAACATGCCTGACCCGAACGAGATTGGCCGCGCCCTCGATACGATTTTTGAACGCTACCCTGAGTTGCCAGCAGCCAGTGTGGCCCATGTATTCGGCGACCACACCACGCAACGGTTCGGGAACCGTGACGTGCCGTATATTGAGCCGCAGCGGGTTCAGGAGTCCACATGGGTTCGGGTGTTGATTGCCAAAGATGCCATCAGCACGGGCTGGGATTGCCCCCGTGCAGAAGTGATGGTGTCGTTTCGCTCTGCGAGCGATGAAACGCACATTACCCAGTTGCTCGGGCGGATGGTGCGTTCGCCATTGGCACGCCGGATACCTGGCAATGATCGGCTTAATGCTGTGGACTGCTTGCTGCCCAAGTTTAATAAGAAGACCGTTGAGAAAGTCGTTGATGTACTGATGAAGGGTGACGAATCCGGGCCACCCACCGGACGTATCTTGATCGACTATTTAGAAGTCAAGCCTAACCCCGCTGCGACTGATGCAGTATGGCAAGTGTTCGAGTCACTGCCGTCACAGACTCGCCCCCAACGCGGTGCAAAGCCCGCCAAACGTTTGACGGCTTTGGCGCATGAACTGGCCTCAGATGGCATTCTTGCTGGCGCAGGCAAGTTCGCCCATGGCAAGCTGCACGAAGCACTCGATGCGTTTGCTGCGAACTATCAAGACAAGATTGAAGCCAAGCGAAAAGCCGTGATGACGGTTGGCGGCAAGACCGTCAAGGCCGACCTAAAAGGGAAGGAAAAGAGCTTTGATGAGTTTTGGGAGGACGCTGATGTGGCGGTCATCGACGATGCCTATCGTCGTGCTGCACGTGTATTGAGCCCCGACATTGCTCGCACCTATGTCGAGCATCTAGCGCAGAAAACCGCCAGCATTGACGATGACCCCGAGGAGTATCTTGACGCTATCACTGAGGCGCGGGTGACCGTGGCGGGGCTGGGCTTGGTGATGGAAATCGGGCCGTACTTTGATGCCAAGGCTGATGAACTGGCCAAAACATTCCTCGCGAACTATTCCGCTCAAATCAAGGCGCTGAGCGACGACCGCAAAGAGATTTATCGGCAGATCATTGAAATGAGCACTGATCCTCAAAGTGTCGATCTTGCCAAGCCCGAATCCCGCTACGAGGCGACCAAAGCTCTCGAGAACGGCAACGCATCCACCTTCTCGACGTGGAAAAATCACCTACTGTGCGACAAAGACGGAAAGTATCCCGCCGAATTCAAGAGCACTTGGGAGCCCGCAGTTCTTGATGTCGAAATGAAGCGCCCCGGCTTTCGGTTTTGGTATCGCAATCCGCAACAACCCGGCCAGTCTTCGCTAGGTGTGGCCTATATGGAGGATGACGAATACAAAGTTGTTCGCCCCGACTTTGTTTTTTTCGTGGAGCAGGATGGAAACGTGGTTGCGGACATCGTTGATCCCCACGGCTTACATCTGGCGGACGCTTTAAACAAGCTTCGAGGACTGGCTTCGTATGCGGAGAAGCATGCGATGGCCTACCGCCGAATCGTGTCCGTTGCTGAGATCTCTGGGAAGCTACGAGCGTTGGATTTGACCCGCGCCGAAGTTCGTGCTGCGATCGGTGCTGCAAAGTCTGCAAATGCTCTATTTGCTGGTCCGCTTGCCGACGACTATGTATAAAACGCTAATTCTGCCTCGTAAATAAATAAAGCCCGCCAGGAATCCCACCTGGCGGGCTTTGTCATTGCTGACGAAGCCGGCTTACTTACCCAGCTTCAAAAAGTCCTCACCCTTGCCCAGCTCCAGTAGCCCAGCGTTGGAATAAATCCCCAGCTTGGCGCGCGTGTCGGTGATGTCCAGGTTGCGCATGGTCAGCTGGCCGATGCGGTCCAGTGGGCTGAACGGCGCGTCTTCCACCTTCTCCATGCTCAGGCGCTCGGGCGCGTAGGTGAGGTTGGGGCTTTCGGTGTTGAGGATGGAGTAGTCGTTGCCGCGGCGCAGTTCCAGCGTCACTTCGCCGGTGACGGCGCGCGCCACCCAGCGCTGGGCGGTTTCGCGCAGCATGATGGCCTGGCTGTCGAACCAGCGGCCCTGGTACAGCAGGCGGCCGAGCTTGCGGCCGTTGTCGCGGTACTGCTCGATAGTGTCTTCGTTGTGGATGCCGGTCACCAGGCGCTCGTAGGCAATGTGCAGCAGCGCCAGGCCCGGGGCTTCGTAGATACCGCGGCTCTTTGCTTCGATGATGCGGTTCTCGATCTGGTCGCTCATGCCCAGGCCGTGGCGGCCGCCGATGCGGTTGGCCTCCAGGATCAGTTCCACCGCGTCGTTGAAGGTCTTGCCGTTCAGGGCCACCGGTTGGCCTTCTTCGAAGCGCACCGACACCTCTTCGCGCTTGACCTCAACGTCGTCCTTCCAGAAGGCCACGCCCATGATGGGGTTGACGATCTTCATTCCGCTGTTCAGGTGCTCGAGGTCTTTCGCCTCGTGCGTGGCGCCCAGCATGTTGGAGTCGGTCGAGTAGGCCTTCTCGGCGCTCATCTTGTAGCCGAAGCCGTGCTGCGTCATGAAGGCGCTCATCTCGGCGCGGCCGCCCAGTTCGTCGATGAACTGCTGGTCGAGCCAGGGCTTGTAGATCTTGAGTGCCGGGTTGGTCAGCAGGCCGTAGCGGTAGAAACGCTCGATGTCGTTGCCCTTGAAGGTGGAGCCGTCACCCCAGATGTTGACGTCGTCTTCCTTCATGGCGGCCACCAGCATGGTGCCGGTGACGGCACGGCCCAGCGGCGTGGTGTTGAAGTAGGTGGCGCCGGCGGTGGTGATGTGGAAGGCGCCGGCCTGTAGCGCGGCAATGCCTTCGTGCGCCAGCTGGCGGCGGCAGTCGATCAGGCGCGCCAGCTTGGCGCCGTATTCCATCGCCTTGCGCGGGATGGCGTCGTAGTCCGGCTCGTCGGGCTGGCCCAGGTTGGCGGTGTAGGCGTAGGGCTCGGCGCCCTTGAGCTTCATCCACAGCAGCGCGGCGCTGGTGTCCAGGCCGCCGGAGAAGGCGATGCCGACCTTCTGGCCGATGGGGAGGTTTTGCAGGATGGTGGCCATGGATTTATCCGAAGTGGCAGACGTAGTGGTAGGGCTCGGTCACACGGATCTCGAAGCTCGAGTTGCCGGGCACGTTGAACTTTTCGCCGGCGCTGGACTTGACCCAGGCATCCGTGCCCTTGAGCTTGTACTCGCAGGAGCCGGCCACGCATTCCATGATCTCGGGCGCGCCGGTGTTGAAGGTCAGGGTGGCGGGCAGAACCACGCCGACCGATTTTTTGGTGCCATCGGCCAGGGTGATGCTGTGGCTCACGCATTTGCCGTCGAAGTAGACATTGGCCTTGGTGGCGACGGACACGTTGTCGAATTGTTGGGTGCTCATGATGCGTCTAGGTTGTGTAGCTTGGGCGAACCTGCGATTTTAAGGCAGGCGCTTATTTCAGCCGGGTTTGCCAGCCGGCGGCGTCGAAACCGACCGTCACCTCGTTGGCCGACCACTCCACCACCGGGCGCTTGATGACGCTGGGCTGGGCCAGCATCAGGGCGCGGGCGCTGGCGGCGTCAGTCACGGCGGCCTGGGTGGCGGCGTCGAGCTTGCGCCAGGTGGTGCCCTGGCGGTTCAGCAGCTTTTCCCAGCCGGCGCTGGCCAGCCAGTGGTCGAGCGGCTGTTCCGGCACGCCCTGCTTCTTGAAGTCGTGGAACTGCACGACCAAACCGTGTTCGGCCAGCCAGGCGCGTGCCTTTTTCACCGTGTCGCAGTTGGGGATGCCGTAGAGGGTGATGGAATGCGTCATTTCAGTACGGGTTATAGATGGAAGGAATCTTATGCGGGGAACGCCGTGGCATCGGCTTCGCCGGGCCATTGGCGTTGCCCCCCTTGAGGGGGAAAGCGGCGCTAGCCGCTACAGGGGTGTTACCGATGAACGACAATTGTCCGGTATGAAAACGCTTTCTGACTGGCTGGTCCACTGCGAGCAGCTGCACCCCAAGAACATCGAACTGGGCCTGGACCGGGTCCGGGCCGTGGCCGAGCGCATGGAACTGCGCTTTGACTGCCCGGTCATCACGGTGGCCGGCACCAACGGCAAGGGGTCGACCTGCGCCATGCTGGAGGCCATTTTGGGCCAGGCCGGCTACCGCACCGGGGTCTACACCTCGCCCCATCTGGTGCACTTCGAGGAGCGGCTGCGGCTGCAGGGCGAAGCGGTGAATGCTACTGAATTGATAGTGGCTTTCGCAAGGGTGGAGAGGGCCAGGACCGAAAACGGTGCTGAAATCTCGCTGACCTACTTCGAGTTCACCACCCTGGCCATCCTGGACTGCATGGCACGCGCCAAGCTGGATGTGGCCATTCTGGAGGTCGGGCTGGGCGGGCGGCTGGACGCCGTCAACATCATCGACACCGACTGCGCGGTGATCACCAGCATCGACCTCGACCACATGGAATTCCTCGGCAATGACCGCGAGAGCATCGGGCGCGAGAAGGCCGGCATCATGCGCACCGGCAAGCCCGCCATCGTGAGCGACCCGATGCCGCCGCAAAGCGTGCTGGACCATGCCACCGAGATCGGTGCCGACCTCTGGCGCTTCGGTGTGGATTACAACTTCTCCGGCGACAAGCAGCAGTGGGGCTGGGCCGGCCGTGGCCGGCGCTACAGCGGCCTGGCCTACCCGGCGCTGCGCGGCGCCAACCAGCTGGTCAACGCCTCGGGCGTGCTGGCCGCGCTGACCGCGCTGCGCGAACAGCTGCCGGTGACGGCCCAGGCGGTGCGCAACGGCCTGGCCTTTGTCGAGTTGCCGGGGCGGTTCCAGATCATCCCGGGCCAGCCGACGTTGGTGCTGGACGTGGCGCACAACCCGCATTCCGTGGCGGCGCTGACCGCCAACCTGGACGCCATGGGCTACTACCCGACCACCCACGCCGTCTTCGGCGCCATGGCCGACAAGGACCTGGCGCCGATGCTGGCGCGCATCACGCCTCTGATCGACCGCTGGTATTTCACCGACCTGCCGACGCCGCGCGCCGCACCGGCGACGGCCCTGCAGGCCTATTGGCAGGGGCAGAACCCGCGGCCGCAGGTGACGGGCGCGGCCTTTGCCGACCCGATGCAGGCCCTGCAGGCGGCCATCGCCGCGGCGGACCCCGCTGATAGAATCGTGGTCTTCGGATCGTTCTTCACGGTCGGCGGCGTCCTGCAGGAGGGCGTGCCGCGCCTCCAAGCCAAGCACCTGAACCCTTAAGTCCCAACTCACATGGCTTTTTTCAAGTTCCGCAAGGGTGGCGACGAGCAGACGACCACTGCCCCGCAGCCCGAAAGCGTTGAGGTGATGCGTCGGCGAGCCAGGCACCGCCTGATCGGTGCCGTGGTGCTGGTGCTGGCCGGCGTGATCGGCTTCCCGCTGCTGGTGGACAAGCAACCGCGCCCGATTGCCGTGGACATCCCGATCGAAATTCCCGACAAGGCCAAGGTCAAGCCGCTGGTGGCCGTGCCCGCACCGCAGGCGCAGCCGGCGGCCTCGGCCCCGCCCGCGGCAGCCCCTGTGGTGGCAGTCAAGCCGGAAGCGAAGGCTGAGCCAAAAACCGAACCCAAGGCCGAGCCGAAAGTCGAGGCCAAGGCGGCCGAGAAGGTGGCAGACAAGCCGGTCGAAAAAACCACTGAGAAACCCGCTGAAAAACCGGTGGCCAAAACCCCTGAAAAAGCGGCCGACAAAGCCCCGGTCGACAGCGGTGCCAAGGCCCAGGCCCTGCTAGAAGGCAAGGATGCGCCCAAGGAACAAGCCAAGACCGAGCCCGCCAAGACCGCTGCGGCAACGGACGACCGTTACATCGTGCAGGTGGGCGCGTTTGCCGACGTGGCCAAGGCGCGCGAGGTGCGCCTGAAGGTGGAGCGTGCCGGCATGAAAACCTATACCCATGTGGTGGAAACCAAGGAAGGACGCCGCATCCGCGTGCGGGTGGGGCCGTTTGCCAACAAGGCCGAGGCCGACAAGGCGGCAGAGAAGATCAAGAAGCTTGATCTTCCGGCAGCCATCCTCACCTTGTAAGTAGTGTGAGCAGACCCTAGGCATGCCGGCGCTGGACTGGATCTTCTTGGCCGTTTTGCTGGCCTCTTTGGCGCTGGGTGCCTGGCGCGGTCTGGTGTATGAAGTGCTGTCGGTGCTGGCCTGGATCGTGGCCTTCGTGCTGGCGCAGTGGTTGGCGCCTGACGTGGCACAACGCTTGCCGATGAGCGGCGCCACGGAGATGATCCGTTATGCGGCGGGTTTCGTGCTGGTGTTCATTGCCACGGTCTTCGTCAGCGGGCTGGTGGCCTGGCTGATGAAGAAGCTGGTGGAGTCTGTGGGCCTGCGCCCCATGGACCGGGTGCTGGGGGCCGTGTTTGGCCTGGTGCGTGGCGTGATCTTGTTGTTGGCGGCAACGGTGGTGATGCACATGACGCCGTTCAAGAACAGTGCCTGGTGGATGGAGTCCACCGGGGCAACGGCATCGACGACGGCCCTCAAGGGGCTCAAGCCGATGTTGCCGGAAGAGTTTGGGAAGTATCTCCCGTGAAGCAACGGGGCGGCCGGCCGCAAGGCTGAGGTGGCTCCGAACTGGATGGAACTATGTGTGGAATCGTCGGCGTTGTCAGCAACGCACCCGTCAATCAGCTGATCTATGACTCTCTGCTGCTGCTGCAGCACCGCGGCCAGGATGCGGCCGGTATCGTGACCCAGCTGGATCGCAAGTTCTTCATGCACAAGGCCAAGGGCATGGTGAAGGACGTGTTCCGCACCCGCAACATGCGTTCGCTGCCGGGCAATTGCGGCCTGGGCCAGGCGCGTTACCCCACCGCCGGCAATGCCTTCAGCGAGGAAGAGGCGCAACCGTTCTACGTCAACGCCCCGTTCGGCATCGTGCTGGTGCACAACGGCAACCTGACCAACGCGCACGCCCTGAAGGCCGAGCTGTTCAACACCGACCACCGCCACATCAACACCGAGAGCGACTCCGAGGTGCTGCTCAACGTGCTGGCCGACGAGCTGGACAAGGCCACGCGCGGCAAGGCGCTGCAGGTGAGCGACGTGTTCGCCGCCGTGCGCCAGGTGCACAAGCGCATCCGCGGCTCCTATGCCGTGATCGCGCTGATTGCCGGCCATGGCGTGCTGGCGTTCCGCGATCCCTATGGCATTCGCCCGCTGTGCATGGGCCGCAGCCCGGACGGCACCGTGATGCTGGCCAGCGAATCGGTGGTGCTCGAAGGCACCGGCCATGTGTTCGAGCGCGACATCCAGCCGGGCGAGGCGATGTTCATCGACTTGCAAGGCAAAGTCAGCTCGCTGCAATGCGCCGAGACGCCGCGCCTGAACCCCTGCATTTTTGAATTCGTCTATCTGGCCCGTCCCGACTCGGTGATGGACGGCATTTCCGTCTACCAGGCGCGCCTGAACCTGGGCGAGACCCTGGCCAAGCGTGTGGTCTCCACCGTGCCGCCGGACGAGATCGATGTCGTCATCCCGATTCCCGAATCGAGCCGCCCCAGCGCCATGCAGCTGGCGCAGCTGCTGGGCCTGCCGTACCGCGAAGGTTTCGTGAAGAACCGCTACGTGGGCCGTACTTTCATCATGCCGGGCCAGGCGGTGCGCAAGAAGAGCGTGCGCCAGAAACTCAATGTGATCGGATCTGAGTTCAAGGGCCGCAACGTGCTGCTGGTGGACGACTCCATCGTGCGTGGCACCACCAGCCGCGAGATCGTGCAGATGGCGCGCGAAGCCGGTGCCAACAAGGTCTACATGGCCAGCGCCGCGCCGCCGGTGCGTTACCCCAATGTCTACGGCATCGACATGCCGACCTCCAGCGAGCTGGTGGCGCATGGCCGCACGGTGGAAGAAGTGCGCCAGATCATCGGCTGCGACGCGCTGATCTACCAGGACGTCGATGCCATGAAACAGGCGATCGGTTCGCTCAGCGACAAGCTCGATGGTTTTGATGCCTCCTGTTTTGACGGTGTCTACGTGACTGGCGACATCGAGGCCGGCGACATCGAGCGTCTGAATTCCAACCGCGTCAAAGGCAGCGAGGACGACGCCGACACCTCGCGCCTGGCCTTGCCCAACCATCAAGGGGAGTGAGCATGAGCCAGCGTCCCTTGCCCGAAGGTCTGCATCTGCAAACCCTGGCCGTGCGCGCTGCCGTCGAGCGCAGCCAGTACGGCGAAAATTCCGAGGCGCTGTTTCTCACCAGCGGCTACGTGCAGCCCAGTGCCGAAGTCTCGGCGCGCCGCTTTGCTGGCGAGGAAGAGGGCTACACCTACGGCCGTTCCGGCAACCCGACCGTCAGCAGCTTTGAGCAGCGGCTGGCGGCGCTGGAGGGTAGCGAGGCGGCGTTGGCCACGGCTTCCGGCATGTCGGCCATCATGCTGATGTGTTTCAGCCTGTTGAAGGCCGGCGACCATGTGATCTTTTCGCAGTCCATGTTCGGTTCGACCATCAAGCTCATCGGCTCGGAGTTCGCGCGCTTCGGTGTGGAATCGACCAGTGTGCCGCAGACCGATCTGGCGGCGTGGAAGGCGGCCATTCGCCCCAACACGCGCCTGCTATTTGCCGAGACACCGACCAACCCGCTGACCGAGGTCTGCGACATCGCGGCCCTGGCCGACCTGGCGCACAACGCCGGCGCGCTGCTGGCGGTCGACAACTGCTTTGCCACGCCGGCACTGCAGCGCCCCATGAGCTTGGGTGCCGACATCGTGATGCATTCGGGCACCAAGTACCTTGACGGCCAAGGCCGCGTCATGGCCGGTGCCCTGTGCGCCAGCGAACAACTGGTGAACGAGAAGTTCCTGCCGGTGCAGAAAAACAGCGGCATGGTGCTGTCACCCTTTAATGCCTGGGTCGTGCTCAAGGGCCTGGAGACGTTGGACTTGCGCATGCGTGCCCAGAGCGCACTGGCGCTGGATCTGGCGCATTGGCTAGAGGCCCATCCGGCCGTGGCCCGCGTCTACTACCCGGGCCTGGCTTCGCATCCGCAACACGCCTTGGCGATGAAGCAGATGTCCGGTCTGGGTGGTGCCGTGTTGTCCTTCGACGTGAAGGCTGGTAGCCCCGAGCAGGCGCGTGCGCGGGCCTTCCATGTGCTGGATGCCTTGCAGACCCTGTCGATCTGCACCAACCTGGGCGACACCAAGACCTTGCTGACCCACCCGGCCAGCACCTCGCACGGCAAGCTGTCTGAAGCCCAACGCCAGGCAGCTGGCATCGGCCAGGGACTGATCCGTGTGGCCGTGGGTCTGGAGCACCCGCAAGACGTGCAAGCCGATCTGGCGCGCGGTCTGACGACTTTGATTTGATTGACCCTCCGTTCGCCCTGCGCCTGTCGAAGTTCAACGACCCAGCGCAGCCCGAACGGAGATTGCTGAATTGCTTATGACACAACGCATCCGTACCCGTTTCGCACCGTCTCCGACGGGTTTCATCCATCTGGGCAATATTCGCTCGGCGCTCTACCCATGGGCCTTTGCCCGTGCCAACGACGGCGACTTCATCCTGCGCATCGAAGACACCGACCTGGACCGTTCGTCGCAAGCCGCGGTGGACGTGATCATCGAAGGCATGTCCTGGCTCGGCCTGGACTACGACGAAGGCCCGTTCTACCAGATGCAGCGCATGGACCGTTACAAGGTCGTGCTGGCCGAGCTGCAGGCCGCCGGCCACGTCTACCCCTGCTACATGAGCATGGAAGAACTCGACGCTTTGCGCGAGCGCCAGATGGCCGCCAAGCAGAAGCCGCGCTACGACGGCACCTGGCGCCCCGAGCCGGGCAAGACGCTGCCGCCCATTCCCGACGGCGTGAAGCCGGTGCTGCGCTTCAAGAACCCGCAGGGCGGGGTGGTGGCATGGGATGACAAGGTCAAGGGCCGCATCGAGATCAGCAACGACGAGTTGGACGACCTGGTGATTGCGCGCCCCGACGGCACGCCGACCTACAACTTCTGTGTCGTGGTGGACGACATCGACATGGCCATGACCCATGTGATCCGCGGTGATGACCACATCAACAACACGCCGCGTCAGATCAACATCTTCAAGGCGCTGGGCAAGGAGCCACCTGTGTACGCCCACCTGCCCACCGTGCTGAACGAGCAGGGCGAGAAGATGAGCAAGCGCAACGGCGCCAAGGCCGTGACGCAGTACCGCGACGAAGGCTACCTGCCCGACGCCATGGTCAACTACCTGGCTCGCCTGGGCTGGAGCCACGGCGACGACGAGATCTTCACGCGTGCGCAGTTTCTGGAGTGGTTCGACCTCGACCACCTGGGCCGCAGTGCGGCGCAGTTTGACGAAGCCAAACTGCGCTGGGTCAATGCCCAGCACATGAAGGCCATGGCCGATGACGCGCTCAGCGTTCTGGTGGCCGCGCAGTTGCAAAAGCGTGGCATCACGGCCGACGAGCGTCTGCCGCGCATCTGCGGCCTGTTCAAGGACCGTTGTGACACCACGGTGGCGTTGGCTGATTGGGCTCAGGCCTTCTACGCCGACGTGACGCCGAAAGCTGAGGAACTGGCGCAGCATGTGACCGACGCCGTCAAGCCGGTGCTGGCGCAGTTGGTCGAGAAGTTGAGTGCCTGCGCGTGGGACAAGGCCTCGATTGCTGCGGCCATCAAGGAAGTATTGACCGCCTGCGGCCTGAAGATGCCACAACTGGCGATGCCGGTGCGCGTGCTGGTGCTGGGGACTGCACAGACCCCTTCGCTGGATGCCGTGCTCGAATTGCTGACGCGTGAAAAAGTTTTGAGTCGCTTGCAGACGGCTTAAATTTCAGTCTATAATTCAAGGCTCGATACAAACGAAATTGCTTTTTTGTGACAACAAAACTGCAAGGACGTGAGTGAGGGGGTATAGCTCAGCTGGGAGAGCGCTTGCATGGCATGCAAGAGGTCATCGGTTCGATCCCGTTTACCTCCACCACCAAAGTATCGACTGGAACAGTCCACAGGTTTTGACCCTATCGTCTAGAGGCCTAGGACATCACCCTTTCACGGTGAGTACCGGGGTTCGAATCCCCGTAGGGTCGCCAAATTCATCGTCAGATGAGACGGCACAAGTCGGTAACAGCCCGCTCGCAAGAGTCGGCGACTTGGCTCGCAAGAGCGAACGTTACCGCTACCAGGAGTGGTAGTTCAGTTGGTTAGAATACCGGCCTGTCACGCCGGGGGTCGCGGGTTCGAGTCCCGTCCACTCCGCCATTTTTTGCTAGTGCTTCACTCGCGATGCACATCATAAGCCCCTTCTTCACTCGGAGACGGGGCTTTCTTTTTGTCCGCTCATGTCCATTGATTTCCGCCAGCCTCCACGCATTGGCTGGGTATAGAACTGGGCAAGAGATTCAGATGGCACTTCCTGGCGGGGCAAACTGGGTAAAGGCATATCAGCGCATCTCATTTGTCGACCGCTAGTGGAATAACCTACTGCAATTCAAGGTTTTGTTGATGCATTGCCGAGACTCGGGGAGCGACGAGAAAACGACGTAATAACGTCGTTTTCTTGAATAAGCGATATCGCTTATTGCTACAAAATATGTAGCCCTATAACAATGTTTGACGGGACGTTACGGATTATTTAACATTCCGCCCATGGTCACTTGGCTCCGTCAGCATCCAGTCCTAGCCGCCACGTTCTGCGTCGGCGTGATGCTGTCCGTGGCCTTGCCCGTTGATCAGTTCATCGAGCTGGCCAAGTTGACCATCCTGGGTGGTCTGACCCTTGCCGGTGCCTGCTTGGTCCTGCTTGTTTCTCCGGGCCTACTTGATGAGTGGTTCCACGGCGTGATGCTGTCGGTTCGCACCCTGCGTCTTGCCCAGGGGTGGATCCCGGCCCAGCCGATGGTCTACGTCTGCTCTACGCCCATCGGCACCCTCTCTGTCCTTTTGCCTCCTCCTCGCTCGATCTCCTGACCCCCCTTTGCTCCCGGCCAACGCGGCCGGGTTCGAGACGGTTTGGAGATTGAGAGATGGAACACGCAGGGTTTATGAAGCTGGAGGAGGTGCTCCAGCTCGCAGGAATAAAAAAGTCGGTCTGGTATCAGGCCGTCGAAGACGGTAACGCACTGCATCCCGACAAGCACCCGTTAGCACCAAGGGCCAAGGTCTACTTGCGCACCGAAGTCATGGAACTACTGGCCAAATGGGAAGCCCAGGTGAAGGCCGAACGGCGGGCAGGAGGTGCAGTATGACCACCCGAACACCTCTAGGGCGCCTGCTCTACGAGATGAGGCGGCGTGATCCTGCTTTCCGGCTCAGTGAGGATGCGATTCGACAGGGGCGCTGCCGCGCCGGGAAGGCTGGCAAGCCAGATCCATACCCATGGGTGCTTAACCGCGCGCCAGGACGCCCTGCGCCGCTGGCCGATCTGCCGGGCTACAACGAGGCCGCCAGCCGCGAGGGGTGGCCCCTTTGGCCGATGCCAGTGGGCTACCTGAGTGAGGGAGGGGGCGCGCGCTGAGGCTGCACACCTCAGCGCTGCCAGGTCAGGCCGCATGGGCCACGTCGGGAAGACGTGACAAATGTAGCTCGATCTTGCTCGCGTGAGCGTGACGCGGTGTGACGTGCGCCCATGAACCATGGGCCTCAACACAGACAGCAGGACCAGTGCGCGCTTGGACGCGCATCTGGAAAAAATCAGAACACGGCTCGAACGAGTCCACCAGGATGTCGTCGAGGAGCTGGAGGAGAGCAGTGTCCGCGCTGAGGTCGCCGAAGCTGAGAAGGCCGCCGGCATGCCGGTGGCTTACCTCCCTCCCACGCATTTCGGGCGCTCAGCCGCGCCGGCTGTGCTGCTCTGGGGCGCGCTGTTTGGCGCGTTGCCTCATGGTCCGCGCGCCATGCTCAAGCGCGCAAGGCTAGCCCAAGCAGGCACGCTCTGCCTTGAGTACACCGGGGAGCGGCTGGGCCAAGATGACCTTGATGTTTTTCTGGCCCTGCTCCACCTGGGACAGGGCACAGAGATCGGCAAGCCGGTGCTGTTTGCCGGCGCCGACCTGCTCGGCGCACTGGGCCTGCAGGACAGCGGGGGCACTCCGCTGCGTGCCGAAGGCGCCGCGGTTGGTGGCAGGGATGGTGCGCGCGACCGCCTCGAGGCGAGTATGCGCCGCCTCTCTGGTGCGCTGGTCGAGTTGCGCGGAGAAGGTGGTGAACTGGCCATGGAGCACCTGCTCCACTCAGCCCGACGTGGCAAGGATGGCGAGGCCTGGCGCGTGGTCCTGGCGCCAGACCTGGCCCGCGCGTTCCGCTCCGGCATTGCCGGCGTAGACATGCGTCAGCGCCAGTTGCTGCGAGGCAAGTCGCTCGCACAATGGCTGCACGCTTGGCTCGCTGGACATCAGGGCAGACCACATGCCACGCGGTTGGCTGAGCTGCAGCGGCTCTCGGGATCTTCTGCCCAACCGAAGGAATTTAGGCGCGTGCTCGAGCGCGCGCTTCTCGCGCTCGAGCAGGTGGTAGCTGCTTCCGGCGCGAGGTTGGAATGGGCGATTGATGCAGGCACGTTGCGCGCGCGAGTGCATAAGCGCCAGGTGGGAGTGGGGTGTGATGCAGCGAAATAAACCTGCTACGGAGCGCCGCGATGGCCACCGAAGAGCGCCGCGACGCACACCATGGAGTACCGCCGCGACGCACACCCAGAAGCGCCGCGACGCACACCGAGGAACGCCGCGACGCACACCCCTAATATGTATGGCTATTTTTGGGCTATTTTTGGGCTCCGCGGGCGCGAGAGCCCGCTGTGGATATGTGGACAAGTGTCCAGCGCCTTCGCGCTTGAAATGGCCACGATGGACTTCGGGGCCAGTGGCGCGCTGCGCGCTTCTGGCCCAGCTAGACACGGGTAGGCCAAGACCCCAGAACAGCCAACAGCCGCTTGGCAGTGAGGAGGCAGGCCACTTTCTCCAGCTAGCCGCCAATTCCCTGGAAGGCCCAGATGCATCCATCAGCACCTTGGCAAGTGGTGCATGGACTCGTGGCTTTAAGCCCACCGGTCATGCAGCACGGGCCAGGGCCAACGTGCCAACACCGTTTTTGAGGGCCGATCTCTGCCACGGTGGGCCCATTGCCTTCCCGGCCGTAGAAATCCGATTTTGGAGCCGATTAGCCGTGTTTGCTGGCATGTCTGGATTAGTGGCGCAGCCCGGCTGGGGTCTGCCTCCTCACTGCCAAGCTGGCCGCCACTGCCGTCTTGGTCGCGCAGCGATGCGAGACGACTGGGGACCCGGCCGCTTGCGGCTGGGGAGCGAGTCGAGCACCTGGCGCGCGGGCGCCAGGCAGGCAGGGGAGGCTTATTTCTTGCGGGATAGATCTTGAGGAAACCTGAGATGAAAATGCATAAACACGTTCGCCAGATCATCACCTTTGCCGCCGCTCTGGCCGTCTCATCTTTGGCCATTTCGATGGCCATCTCCAGCGCCATGCAGCGCGCCACGACCGACCATGACCGTGTGTTGCTGGCCTCGCTCAGCGTGGTTATCGTCATGGCAGTCCACCTGCTGCCAACGCTGCTACGCGTGCGTCATCCGCTTGTCTTGTGGCCGGTGTGGGTCTTGTGCCTTGCCCTGGCGGGCTTCGGGCACGCATCATGGTTCTACCGTGCCGCCGAGTCGGCGGCCGAGGCGCGCCAGGCTGGCAGCGCTGCTGCGCTTGCCGTGGCGCAGCAGCGGTTAGCCATCGAGCAAGCCCTTGGCACGATCAAGGCGCGCCCGGTGGCGGCCGTCGCGGCTCAGCTGGCGCGCACCACTGACCCGGACCGGCGCGAGGTACTGGCGCTGGAGCTGTCGGAGGCCCGGCGTGCAGCTGGACTGAGGGATCGCTTGGTCTCGGTAGCTGGGTACACCTCGGATACACCCCGTACTCGGTCGACTACGGGCGAGTACGTGGGGAGTACGCAGTCAGAGGCCGGCGGCCGGATCGACATTCAGTTGGTCATGAGCGTGGTTGCGGCTCTGTTGATCGAGGTGCTTGGCGCGTTGCTTTGGTCAGCCGCACTAAGCGGCGATGACGACGATGAAGAGGCGACGCAGCCTGTGCGCGAACCTGCGCCGACTGTTGTCCAACAAGTGGTCAACGCCCTGGTGCCAATCATGTCGGGTCCAGGGCATGACTCTGGCGCGAGCGGTGGCGTGGTTGTGGTCGATGAGCTGGCCGATCTGCGGTCGGCCATCGCGCGGGGGGAGTGCAGGTCCAGTGTGCGAGGCGTGATGCAGTACATGGGGTGCGGTCAGAAGACCGCGTCGCGGCTCATCCGGTCATTGAGCACGACTGATTGACGGTCAAGTCCGTGCACAAACAGCAACGCCCGGTATGACCGGGCGTTGCGCTTTTTGGGTATCGATCAGGTGGCAGATGGAGCGCCGGAGGCTGGTTTTTTCCTGGCGGGCTTGCTAGCGCGTGCAGTGCTGATCGCGCGGCTCAGCTGTCGCTCACTCACGTGCAGGCCCTGCGCCTCGCAGAGTTGCACCAGGCTGGCGAGAGTATGTCCGCGATCACGTGCCTTGCTCATCGCCGGGGCGAGCGAAACCAGTGCATCAGCCGTGGTCAGCGGACGTGCTGGAACTGGCGCAGAGCTGATCGTTTTCTCGATCCGTTCGATGTCCTTGAGCGTGAGGACGGCTGGTGTGCCGCTGGAGTGCGTGGTGGCGTTGAGGTGGTCATTCATCTGGTCGGACTCCTGTCGGTTGTTTGGTCGCGCAACGTGCGAAGACCGTGCTGATAAGTGTGCATCCCTCCCGATCAATTCCTATCGATGTGTCACGTTCGGTCACGTTGTGTCACGGCACTCAGCACCATCAGGGACGACGATACCGGCAGAGATCAAGGTGTATCCCGAGATATCCCAAGTCTTCGACTTGAGATATCCCGTGATGAACCAGAGATGTCCCGAGTCTTCGACTCGTGGCACCCCTGGTTCCCTTGCCCCGCCCTGTGGCGGGGGATGGGGATTAGACCCCGATGGATGTGATCGCGATGGATTTGCTGAAACGAAATGACCTCGACAACGAGCACCACAACGAACAAGCGCGCACGCGGGTATGGCCCCAAACCGAAGCCCCTAAAAGAGCTCAAGCTCAACCTCGTCCCCGTCCGCTTTAACGCAGAGAACCTGGGAAAGCTCGACCAACTGAGAGGCGACATTCCGCGCGCAGTGTGGCTCCACCAGGCAGGACTGGAACAGGATCCACCTGCCCCGGCGCCGCAGTTTCCCGAGGTGAATCGCGAAGTCTGGGCCGAGCTCGCGCAAGGGCCAATGAGCAACATGCACCAGATCAAGCACGAGGCTGATCGGCTGCAGATCGCCTATCCGCATGAGGACATGAAGTGGAAAGTCCTAAGCGACAACTTCGACGAGCTCATCCGCATCGCTCACCAAATCCGCGACGGCTTGTTGTCCGTTATTCCAACCTCTAAATCGTCAACCCAAGGAGCAAAGAAATGATCGTCAAGACAACAATTGGCCGCGGTCTCGCCGGAATGCTGGGCTACCTGCACAACACAAACGCCGCACCTCTAGTCATCCTACACACCAGCGGCAAGTCCTCGCACGTGCACATCGTCAGCGGCAGAAAGACCGTCACCAAACCCATCGGGGCGAGAAAGAAGTGATCGCAGAAGAGCGAGTCGGAACCGGACTTCGCGGCTTGCTTGAGTACGTCGTTTACGACAAGAAAGACGCAGCTAACGAATCTAACTACCAGCTCGAAAGCACCGTCCCCAAGGACCCCTATGACAGACGAATCGAACTCTCAAATCAGCAGCCCGGTGCTCCTGTCCCTGGCCGAGGACAAGCTCCCCAATCCCTTGCCGGTGTGCGCAGCTTGTCCCGCGGCGGTGTGGCACGTATCGGAGCCAGTCCTTCGATGCTACTGCCGGCTGATGCACTTGGAAAGCTGGAGCAGCGATCAGCCACAACCCCTTCTGGCCTGCGACGGCCAGGTGATCTCAATCGCCGAGCAGGAGGCAAAGAGTCATGGAGCAATGTAGTCAAGAAGTCGTTCGGAAAGCGCGAGATCCGTGGTGTGTTCATCGGAGGAACGCTGCAGGGAACCCCGCAGGAAATGGCACGCCAGGCGGCTCCGTTTCGTGCAGCCAGGCCCGACATAAAGGCGCCCGTCATGCACTACAGCTTGTCGCTGCAAGCCGGGGACGGACGCAAGACGACCGAGGAGTGGAAGCCGATGGTGGAGGCGTTCCTGCAGAAGATGGGCGTGCCGTTGGATGCCGCTTGGACGGCATATCTACACGACGACACGACCATGCAGCACTGCCATTTGGCTTATCTCAGAAGCCTCGGGGATGGCCAGGTCTGGAACCGGGAGTTCAGCGCAAAGCGCGCCATTCAGGCCACAGCGGAAATCGAAAAGGAGTTCGGTCTCCTGACTCATGACCGGACACCAAAGCGAGAGAAAAAGCGACAGGCAGTCGAAGAGAAAAAGTTTGAAAAGCTACTCAAGAAGGAAGGAAAGACGATGAGCAAGGAACACATCAAGCGCGCGATCGATGAGTTCATCGAGTCCCGCCAGGGCCAGGGCTACACCATCGAAGAGTTGCGCTCTGGGCTCGTCTTGGCAGGCGTCGACGTTGTGCTCACAGAGCGCGGCGGCGCTGTCGCCGGCGTCAAGTTTTCGCACGAGGGAAACTGGATCTCCGGGTCCGGCCTGGGCGACGGCTACAAGGCCCAAGGGCTGCTGGAGCGCGGCCTAAAACATTCCTTTGCTCCGGCGCCAGGGAAAACCGAAACCGCCGAATATGGCGAATCGTCGCCGCGGGCAAGGTCTATCGCAAAGCACAACACAGCTGCCGCGAGCCTTGGCGAACTACTGGCCCAGTCGCTTCTCCTTCCCATCGAAGCGATCAAGGCCCTGGTGCGTGCATTGATCAGGATGATCAATATGCTTCTCGGCCGAAAGGAAGTTACCCACGGAGCGCCGACCCAATCTCTGGGGCGCTTCAACGAAATGACTGGGCGATTCCAGCCAGGCCGAATCCCGAATGTGGGCGAGCCTGGCCACGCCGGGGCCCTTGCTGCTATGGCTGCAGCTGAGGGTGATCTCAATACTCTCGCCGAGCATGTAGAGACTGGCTCGTGGAGCAAGCTTCTTGAGTATGGCCCGGCACCCTACCAGCACAAAGAGGGCGCCAAGGAAAGCTTCTTTGCCCGCTTGCGTCTGGCCGATGGCAAAGAGACCGAAGTCTGGGGCGTGGATATCCAACGCGCGCTCTCCGAAATCGATGCTCATCGTGGAGATCTGGTGACTCTGGAGCGCGCTGGCAGGCAGCAGGTGACCATTCAGGAACGCACCGCCGAAGGAAAGCAAGTCGAGAAACAAGTCCACCGCAACGCCTGGACGGCCGAGAAAGCCGACAACCCGTCAGCCGCTTCGGCGACTGTATCCAGCGCTGACGCGGAGAAGCACTCGTCCGATGCCCTGCGCGACCGCGACACCATGCGCGAGATCACGATCCGCTGGCTACGTGACCGTGCCGACTATATCGGCAAGCAGTTCGGCTCGAATGGAGTCGAGCACCAGAACGTCTTCAAGCAACTCGACCGGCTGGGATTTGGTCCTGCCGATGAGGTCAAGTACCAGACCTGGCGCGCCACAGATGCCATCCAGCGCGATGAGGGGTACGACGATTTCATTCATCGACGAGAGCTGGAATATCTGGATGAGCGCCTGGGATATGCGAAGAAATACCCGGCCGGCCGAGACAAGGAAATCGAGCAGATCCAGCAGCGAATTAACGAGCTTGAGCAAATGCAGATTGAGCGTGATGAGCGTCGCCAGAAGGAGCGCCAGTCATGAGCTCGCTGCACGACAACCTGCTCGATTTCTTAGATCCGTGCCCTCAAGAGTCATTTACGACACCAGCCCAGGCTGATGCCTCTCCTAATGCAGCCGAAATCGTCGCCGCAATGGCTGTGGCACAGGCTGCTCAGGCTCAAGAGTCAGAGGAGACAACGGATGTTCTGGTGCCGATGTACGACTCCGAGGGGCGCAAGCTTGGCCCACGAGGCGTGCTTGTCGTGACACGTGCAAAGCTGCTTGCCGCCCACAAGTCAAGAAACCCGGACGGATCGCAAATCCAGATCCTGCAGCGGATGCTGGTCATCGCAGAGAAGAGCTGGCAGGCCTGGTGCGTCAAGACTGGCAACTCTCCAGAGAAAGTTGACTTTGGCGGCTCAGAGCTGAGTCGGTACGAGCGCGCGCGCGGCGAATGACAAGGAGTCGGCAAATGTATCTCAAACGCTCACTTCTGCTCCTGGCCCTATTTCTGAGCAGCAGTTTGGCAGTAGCCCAGGCTCAGCCTGGCGACCTAACTCAGTACATAAATGCAACACCATCGACTGACTGGTCCGTGCGCATGTGGCAGTCGATCCTGGGGGGATTCGCGAAGGCCCCTTTTGAGAACTTGGGCGCTGCAACAACATTGCTCTCGAAGATGCTCCTGTTCTTCAATGGGGCGATATTTATCGTCGGCGTGGCCTGGCTCTTTTATGGAGTTATCTCAGGCGTCCTCGGTACAGCCCAAGATGGGCAGGCGATGGGGAAGAGAATCAATTCAACTTGGTACCCAATCCGGGTTGTAACAGGGATTTCAGGAATGGCGCCGATTCTTGGCGGTTTCACGCTGTCTCAGGGCCTTCTGATGTGGACTGCGATGCTGGGGATCGGGATCGCAAATACCATCTATTTGGGGGCAGTCAGTGACCCTCAGCTAAGCCAGCTTGTCGGCACCAGTTCGATCACTGGCGCGCCGGTTGTACGGCCGTCACAAGTAGTGAATACCGTTGAGTCCATGTTCAGATCTAACGTCTGCTTGCTGTCGCATCGCAATGAAGCCGCTGAATATGTGAAAGACGCTCAGGATTGCAACTGCAATATGCAAATCCCAGACACCAGCGAATTTCAAGTCACATTCCGACCAGAAATCAGTGCCAATGGAATCAAGCTGCGATATGGAACTCTGGATAACCCTGAGGTGTGCGGATCGGTTGGTGTCATGCTTGAGCGCACGCGAGGAGCAGACTCGGCGACATCATTCCGTGTTCAGTCCGTTGATTACAACGCGATCCGCAACGGAGTTGCAGTTGCGGCAGCTCAGAAGCTGCTCGCTGCAAATGAACTTGTCCGTCCTTGGGCTGAAGCCTATTTCCTTTCGATTCAAGTCTGGAAAGCCAGCAGTGTGCATCTCGAATTTGTGCTTGATACAGCTCAGCTGGAGACTATTGCAAGCCAGTACATCGGAGATCTTCGCAAGCTGATCGAGACTTCACTGGAGAACTCCGGCAGTTCCATAACTCTCGAAGCTCAGGCCCGGATGCGAGAGACTGGGTGGTTTGGTGCTGGGGCCTGGCACAGCACGTTTGCCGAAGCGAATGCGGCTCTTGCTGATGCCGTGTCTGGTATCAAGCTCTATTCACAGCCTCCTACTGAAGCGTTGACACGTCCTGTCTCGGAGGACATGAGACGGCTTGAGCGACAGCTTGAGCGCGCCCACGCCACGCGAGCAGAGGTCTCAGGAACAAACCAAGCCGATGCTGTTTTGACTGAGACGCTAAAAGACGTCTGCAAAGACAAACCGATCCTCAGCAAAGAGATCGGGACACAGACAGGCAATTGTTCTCTCGGCCAAGCAATCGTGAGCCAGATCATCGGCGGCACGATGCGAGGAAGCGGCGGTGGGAGCGCTGCTTCTGGGGCTGTCTTTTTTGGTGTTGGGACTGGTGAGGTTGGGCTCGTGAACCCTATCTCCGCCTTCAAAAACCTCGGCGATTACGTGATGACAGTTGGCTCGACTCTTGTAGCGTCCAACTTCATGCTTGAAAAGGCGGCTGCAAAGGCTGGCTGGGTTGCCGCATCAGCGACGAAGTGGATTGGAACTGCTGGCGCTGCTGTTGGCATTCCCGGCGCTGCTGGTGTTGCTGCTGCCGGCGGCGCTGCGCAGACAGCCGCAGGCCTTGCTGAATCCGCGGCTACTTATGCAATCCCCATGGGCTGGGGTCTCCTGGCCCTTGGTGCCTTTATGTCCGTCTACATCCCCATGCTTCCGTTTTTGGTTTGGTTCGGTGGGCTGTTGACATATGCGGCCAGCTTTCTGGAGGGATTGATTGCAATGCCGCTCCATTCGATGTCCCACTTGGATACTGATGGCGAAGGCATGGGTCAGCGTACGGGCCGAGGCTACTTGTTCTTCCTTAACACCCTGGTACGGCCGGCAATCATGGTCATGGCGTTCTTCATCGCGAGCGCGCTGGCGATCGCATTGGGGACGATCCTCGCTCATCTTTACCTACCCGCCATGGCAAATGTTCAGGGCAACTCAGTCACTGGGTTAGCTTCAATCATTGGCCTTTTGGCGATCTATGCCGTGATGAACGTGATTCTCATCCAGGGTTGCTTTGATCTCGTAACAACTATTGCGGATCGGATCATTTCTTTCTTGGGCGCTGGGGACATGAGTGGATCTATCGGCCAGGGTGCGGAGGGCAAGATCAATTCACTGTTTCTGCACGTGCAGCGATCCGGATCTATATCCATGCAAGGGTCGGCTGCTGCTGGGGCTGAGCTGCGTAAGAAGTAGGGGACTGGAGGTTGGCGATGAAATTTCCCGGTCGCCTCTTGCGCACTAAATTTTCTCGTGTAACTTGGTAATGTGTACCTTTGATTTCTCTTCCAGACACCGGGCGCCCCAGCCGCAAGCGGCTGGCCGGGCTCTTGCCCTTCGGGTGGAGCCGCTGCGCGTCTCCATCGGCCGGAGGCCGACTCCCGCTCCCTGGCGCGCTCTTGGGAAACGTCCGTTGCGGACACTTCCCGGCGCATGCCATCCCATCGGGTACAGCGAAAGCCGCTCGCGGCCTTCGCAACAGCCGTTAGTCAGTGCTGCGCCCTGGCCGTTGGCCAGTGGCTGCAGCAAGTGGCGCTCGGCGCGCGCCGTCCTCCTGGCCGCAAGCCAGTTCACCGTTCCCCTGAGTTCGCCGCCTATTTCTGGTGACTTTAGTCCCGCGCGCGTCGGCATCAATGGTCCGCTTCGCCCAGGTCCTCGCAGTCCTCACCCGGTCCCTTCGCTGCGCTTCGGGCTGCGGCTTCCGGTCTGCTCCGGCCTGGCCATTGACACCGCCGCTAATGCGCGGTCCTGCAAGTTCACCAGGGCGACGAACTCAGGGGAACGGTGAACAGGCCGGAGACAAGCGGCCAGGAAGACAGAAGACGAGGGGGCTCGGAATCTAGGGGCCCGGTAAACGGAGAGAAGAGTTCGAAGACCCAGGCAGCGCCACTGGCACTGACTGAAAACCAAGGCAAAGCGGCAGAGCCGCAGAAAGGCAGAGAGAAATGAAACTGAATCAAAAAAACCTCTTCGAAAAATACACCAGTGACTGGGCTTTCGCGCGAGAGGGCAGCAAGCGCGCTCGCAACGACCTCGCCGGCGTGCGCCGCACGCGTACGGCGCTCAAGACTCTCCTGGGGTCCGGGTTTGAAGACGTGCTTCAGCCAGAGCATGTGCTGGCGCTGCGGGCTGCGGCCAGCGTCCTGGATGAGTTCGAGATGACGATCGTCTGGGCCATCAAGCCGCTCGAAGCCGAGCAGAAGCGGAAATGCCTGGCCAACGCTCAAGCGAAACTGGCTGCAATCGACAAGTACATCACCGAGCGGCCTGGTGATCTGTGGTTCCAAAGCGAGGCAGCAGCCGAGGCGGAACTCTCGCTGCTTTCTGAGTTCGACGGCCGCGACGGCAGAACGTGGGTCGCCTCGATTAAAGACGCGACGGACTGCAACGGGAGCGAGAGATCTGAACGCGGTCTTTACGAGCCAGACCGCGAGCTCGTGAAGCTCAACGCCAGGCAACGCCTGGCCGTGCGGCTCAGCGGCGTAGCCCCCAAAGGCACCATTTCTCACTTCAGGTATAGCGGTCAGGGCCGTGCTTGCGCGTACTGGGGCCTTGAGGATTTCCAAGCGTGGAAGGCCTGGCGCAGTCAGGTCGCAAGCGCGATCAATAAAGCAATTGCTAATACGTGAGCAATCTAATCGACCAGAAACCACCACCAGGAGAAAACCAATGATCGAAAAGAACACCATCTCCGCCGGCACAGTTCGGCCCATGACTGATGACGAGCAACTCGCTGCAGCGCGTGCGCGAAGCGAGCGCCTTTTCAGAGAGCATCAGGACTACGTGGACGAAGCCCGAGCGATGGCCCCAACATGGTCCCAATTTGCCGACGAATCCACAGAGGCACTGTTCGACCCCGCGGTTTGTGAGCTTCTGGCAGACACAGCACCTCTGGCTCACCTCAAATCCTTCTACCAGGGCAAAGCGTCAGTTTTGCGCGAGATTCAGGCGTTGACTGGAAGAACTGTTTAACCACTCCACTATTCGAAAGAGAAATCATGATCAAAATTGTTGGACGTTTTATCTTGCGTAGCTTGACCCCTTTGCCGACCCTGCGGAGACAGAGTCAAGATGTCAAAGGCTCAGTCGGCCGTACAGCCGAACGAATTAAAGCGTTTCGAGAAAGCATGGCACGCCAACGCGCGCCCGGCGATCAAGAGTCGGCAAGGCTCACTCCGGAGGAGCGATTCGAGAAGCATTACGGCGAAGGCGGCTGGGATGAGCGCCGGCTAGCTATCCAATCTGGAAAGATCCGAATCGCGAAGTTCATCTATTTGTCGCTCGCCGTAATCCTGCCGGCGGCTGCGATTTGGCAGCTTGCCGTGTCGCCTGCGTGGACGATTTATATCGTCGCGCCGGCGCTTTTGCTGGGCAGCCAGGTGTTTGCTGTGGCTGCGATCAAGCATGCGCACTGGGACTATCAGATCTACAACCGAAGCTTCATCTCAATTCGAGAGTTCATGGGTCGGCCTGAGTTTTGGCGTTTCCTTTTCACTTGAGCCGATTGACATGCACACCAGCAGCGAGCTACTGGTGTGCATGCGGACGGACCGACCGATTGAAGGAGCTAAGAAATGGAAAAGATTGAGATAGATTTGTGCCCGTTTTGCAAGACCGAGCTCGCGGCTGGCGCGACGGTCTGCGCTGAGTGCGGCGCGCGCAGGGGGAGACGGGGAGACCAATACACAGGCGGGCAACACCTTTTCCGCCTTGGTCTGTGGTTGTGTGGTCCTGGTGGGGTGTTGATCGTCTGGCTCGGGATCATCCCTACTGTCCTGTGGCAGATATGGGTACACGACACTGCGCCATCCGAATTTCGCCACATCAGCCAGCTCTGGCTTTGGATTGGCCTGATGCTGGGCTATCCGATCTTTAAGGTCGTGAATCAGATATGGAGTTGGATCTTCGGTCGGTTGATGGATGAGGTCTGGTTGCGATAAATGAATCGTCAGCGTAGGGCCTCGAAAGGTTCCAATGCTATGCCGATGAGCAAGAGGAACATGTGCAACTATGCCGCCAGTTGCGCTGGCTGTTGATTTTCCGGGTACCTTTATAGAATGACCAACCTGGTCTATGCAAGCAGCTCGGCGATGATATGAAACAACCTATCCAATATCTTGGTTCCTACATTCTTCCTAACGGTAAGGCGGCGGTAGGAGATCTGCGGATAGAGGGGCCGAATACAATTTTGCAATTGCATTCTGATGAAGTATTAACGAGTGTGGATGGAGCTACTTGTATCGAAGGAACTTCATACACCGGGGAGAGGGTCACCCTCTTGGATTGCATCTCCCATGGTTCTGGAGTGACAGGAATCAATGGCGAAGATAGTCGATACCATGCATCCGTCTTTCCGCACTATGTAGCCATTGGTAGAAGCTACATAAAGCCCGACCAGGCGCACATCAGTTCAATTCAATTCACAACGAGTGACCTGACGACGCTTTTTTACGATTTTGATGCATTCAGCAGTGTTGTCGACGCTAAGTCAATTATTGACACTGTTCTTCAAGAGCGACGCCGGATACGACCTGTCGAGGCGGGAGAGAGGCCGCAAGTGCTGTACTTCACCGGAAAGGATTGCATCGCGGAGGTGTCCACGGCAATCGGGAAAGTTTCGGTACACCATTGTCCTAGTTACAGCATGGGAGGGCCGACTGGCATTTTCATGAAGAACCGGATCGTTGTGTCAATTGATCCAGAGAGTCCAATTGTCTTTGATGAAGCAGTCGGTCGGATGTACGACGTCGCTAACTTCTTGTCTGTTGTTGCGGGGCGTGTTCAATCTATTGAGCATGTCCACGTCACCACGACTGAAGTAAACGACGATATAACGCAGTCGCTCGCGATTCATCCCAGTCTTTCCTGGGGAGCCGAGGGTGAGATTGAGAAGAACAAACCTCACCCAGGAGATGTTCCGTTGGACCCGATTCGTCGTTATGCGGAGTTTGATTCGGTACTCACCGACTGGATCAGCCGACATAGCGGTTGGAGAGTAGCTCGGTCACGGTACTTGGAATGCATTCGTCAGGAAAACAAGTACGGTCCCGACCGACTCGTTGCGGCAGCGAACATGTTCGACATTCTCCCGATTGACGCGATTCCCTTGGTCAACGAACTACCGAAGGATTTGGCCGCTACTAGGGATGCATGTGTTGATTTGTTCAGCAAGCACGCACGCGGAATTGATCGAGACAGTGCGTTGTCATCGCTTAAGCGCCTCGGTAAACCATCTCTCCCAAAAAAAGTTAACTATCGGGTTTCAATCGTTGCATCAAAGCTAGGAGGGCGATTCCCAGATTTGGATTTGGTTGCAAGCACTGCCGTTAAGTGCCGAAATTATTTTGTCCACGGGAGTTCGGGGAACTTTGACTACTCGAAGATGGATCCCTTAGTACCATTTTTTACGAACGCACTTGAGTTCATCTTCGCGACTTCTGATCTCATTGAGTCTGGATGGGATGCGCAACGTTGGAACTTGGAGATGCATGGCTGGGGGCATAGTTTCGCAAGATTTCGGAGCGAATACGATGCGAGTTTGGCCGCGCTTCGGAGGGCCTTGGCGAAATAGGACGAATGTCGAGAAGCTTCGGAGGTTGAGCTTCTTGAGTTGATAGTCTATTTTTTAAGCGTCATTAAAAAAAGGATTTTCTAATTTGGTTCTCGGTTGAAGGAGGATCCATGACAGGGGAGAAGGTAGTTCTTGTGTCGCCAACTGGCGAGGATATGTCTGCTGAGTTGGCGACCTTTGTAAAAGCGATTGGACTTGAACGAGCAGCTCCAGGACGTTACAGCCTATTGCTTTCTTTGGGGTTGTTTGGAGGGCATTTAGCAGGTCGACTCAACCCGGCAAAAGTCATTCGTGAGATTGAGGCTTTGGAAGGAGTTGGAGCGCCGAGTAGGCTAAAGCCACCCATTCAAAATCGACATCCACCTCTGAAAGGGCTGTGGCACAAACACCATTTACAGGATGGGTTAGGGTCATTGGCAAAAAATCTTAGGAGATCCTTGCACAAATATGGCATGCCATACCTAGAGCAACAGATCCAGGAAGCTGAACGTTTGGGGGAGGAACGATATATCACACCAGACATGGTTGGTGCTCTGGTAGATGACGCAGTGCTAGGGAATCTTCGGCGTTTGTCGGAAGATCGTTCAATTACTGGGGAATGGCTTCTCTATGCAAAGTATGAGGGCAAGAACTACTACCTATGCTTGACCTCGCACGATGCCAGTCAGCATGACGAACTGCGCAAGCAAATTGATCTTGTGTGTTGCCGTGAATTTTCCTTTCTGACCGATTTGCTTTCAGATGCGTCAAGAGATTGATCGGAAGGTGCGCTTGATTGAAAAATAAGAAAGGCCCCGAGGGGCCTTTCTTATTAGCGACGAGTGCTCACGCGACGTGGTTCCATATTTGGGATGCATCGATTCAATGACAAGGCGACATCACACCCCTCCTCAGCGCCATCGGCCTTCAGACAGATTGTCCTGCAATCTTCCCCCTTGTCGCTTTTGGCTAAGATTGCTCGCTTATCCATTTTGGCGATTTTCGCCTTGGTCACTTCGATCGGTTCATTCGGACGATACGGATTCAATGGATTGGCCTGAGCCATTGTCGCGAAGGAAATGGCGGCCATGACTGCGGCGGCGAGGATGGTGCGAATTTTCATGAACTCCCTTTTTGCATTGGTTTAGTGAATGTTAGCGCAAAGCCTACAAGCGTTTGACTGACTATCTCAGTCTCTATGCTTTGGTCTTGGCCGCTCTCTGGAAGCTGAGGGTCTGCTGGGCTTGAGTACCTGTTTCGACAACGAAGCAAGGTGAGATCTCTGGTAACTTTCTTGTACAGTGACGTACTAAATTCACTCAGCTGGACGGCAACGAGGGACAGATTGGCTGGGCATGAAATAGTTGATTGAAATGCGCTGCTGTTAGTATTTTTCTGTGACAGAACCGAAATATCCTGACGTTGATGATGAAGGGCTTGCCGTGAGACGCCGGCAAGCTTTCATAAGTGCTATACCTCAATCCCTTCTGGATGAAGAGGATGCATTGCCGCGAACTCTGTTGCAAATAAATGCATCAGCACGTAGCAAGCTTCGACGTGTGTATACGTTGATCGATCAGATTTCGGAACTTCGCGTCCCATTTGTAGCGTGCAAACGGGGGTGCTCTGACTGTTGCCGAATGAATGTGAGCATCACAAAACTTGAGGCGGACCTATTGGGGCGCGTGTCCGGCCGTAAACCTGCGAACATCGAAAAATCCATCAAGCATGAAGTGGGAAAGTTTGTAGGACAAGACTGCCCATTTCTAGTTGATGATGTCTGTTCCGTCTACAGCGATAGACCATTGTCGTGCAGGAAACATGCCTCCTACTACACCACCAACATAGCGTGCAAGGCCGAAAACTTGGAGATGGATGCCGCGCCAATGGTGTCGTTTAGCGGTCTTGACGAGGCACTGTTTAATGTTTCAGAAGAGCGCGGTCACATCACTATTGCGGACATTCGTGATTTTTTTCCTGGGCCTTCAAACTCACCAATGGCCAGAACATAGTTCTATGAAGATATGAGTCCTCAACCTTATCCAGCTGAACTCTTTGAATCACTTTCTAAAAGTCCACGGGGGAGTTGGACTCAGATCCGACCACAAGCCTAGCTGTCCTGCCTTGGCTTCCGATTCGGTCTCATCGTACTTGCGCTGGTCTGAAGTTGTCAGTTCACGTTTGTACTCACGATAGAACCAGGCCATCCCGCGGCGGATCTGCTCTAGGTTCACGTCCTGGTCTGCTAATAAAACCTTGCCAACATTGCGACCGTATCGATCCCTCTTATTGGTCTCCACCATTACGACCTTGCCGAAGATGAGAGCGCTCAGACTTTGCTTCGAGCGCTGTCCATATGCCTGATTCTTCTCTGGGGCATCAATGCCTGCGAGTCTGACTTTTTGCTCGGTCTTTTGTTCGTCGAGAACTGTGATCGTGTCGCCATCAGTTATTCCGACAACTTTTCCTGAGAAATTCTCGGCATGGCAGAGTGAAGCGATGCATATGAGAGCAAGTAGGAGAAGATGTCTCATCATCAAAACAGTTGTTGATTTTCGAGCGTCGAAGTTGCTTGCAAGGATTCAGCGGGGTATGCCCTCAAGAAACCCATACTGTTCGATGCCTTTGCATTTATCCAGTCATCGTATTGATCTTCGGGCAAGATCACGACCATCCGCTTTTCGTCTTCGGGCTTGTGAAACTGGTTCATTACTGGATGAGTGGTTGCGTTGATCGTGAGCATCGTGTAGCTGTAGATCAACTCTCCATCCGGCGATGTCCAATGTTCCCAGAGTCCGGCAATACCCATTGGTTGACCATCGACGCGCTCGATTCTCGTCGGGATAGCTTTTCCTGTTCGCCAGTCTGGCTCAAAGAATGAAACGGCAGGGATGATGCAGTGCTGCCCCTTGTGCCAAGCATTCCGGAAGCTGGGCTTCTCGGAGACGGTCTCTGATCTTGCGTTGTAGGTGCTGCGAACCTGCTTCAGGTCCTTGACCCATGGTGCGACCATTCCGAACCGACCAAGCTGAGCTTGTCGTCCAGCCTCAGAGCTGCCGCGAATGAATGCCGCCTCATAGCCCGGCCAGACATGTTGTGCGCCAGGACCTGCTGGAGGTTCAGCGCTGAAATATCGGCGGTAGTGATCAGCCGTGGGCGGCGCAATATAGTTGCTGCACATTTAAAACTTCAGCGCGCCAGGTGCTCATGGGCTCGGGCGTCTACTTCTAGTGGGGCAGAGTAGTAGCCGTGCGTGAGGACCTGCTGCAGGTACTCACCCATAAATGACGAAATGCCACCTTTCCTCTCGTACTGTTGTACATGCCGCAGTTCGTGACACAGCAGAGTGTTGTCCCAGCGGCCTTGCACGAGGTAGATCCCATAGCCTAGAGTGAGGCCTGCCATTTCTTGAAAGCCCAAGGTTTCTGCTACCTGGCGAAGCTTCATGGTGGTCGCAGGCATCGGCATCTGTGGAACGATCAGAACTCTCACTTGTTCTGGGCGTTGTACGC
This sequence comes from Curvibacter sp. PD_MW3, assembly GCA_002633085.1. GTDB lineage: Bacteria > Pseudomonadota > Gammaproteobacteria > Burkholderiales > Burkholderiaceae_C > Hylemonella. The sequence goes on along the minus strand of NSIV01000002.1, from coordinate 383,728 downwards.
CGACTCTTTGGGCCATGGTGATGCCATGTTCCACGAGCGCAATACCGCGGCCACGAATTTCCTGTTCGTGCTCTGTAGCCCAAGCTACGGCTTCGGGAATGAGGATTGAAAGGTCAGCTTGGATATCCATTTCTTGATTCTACGAAGGCCCAAGCATATACTGTAAATATGTACAGTATATTAGCGCAAGGCATTCCCGTTCCAATGACCCCGTCGTCTTTAGTCCTGCCAGAGTTAGGCAGTGCAAGGGCCGGTTTCCCATCGCCAGCTGAGGATCTACAGGAGCGGGCGATAGATCTTGGGCAAGTCCTTGTCTCGCATCCGCAGGCCACTTTCTTGATACGTGCACGCGGTTCCTCAATGGTCGATGCTGGCATCCATGACAACGCCATCCTGGTTGTGGATCGAGCTCTTAAAGCACAGCATCAAGACATCGTCGTAGCCGTGGTTGATGGCGAGTTCACGATCAAACGACTCTATAAGAATGCAGGGCGTGTAAAGCTTAAGGCAGCCAATCCCACCTTCTGCGACATCGTTCCCAAGGAAGGACAGACCCTAGAGATCTGGGGAGTCGTGACGGCCGCTATCAACCAATATCGCAAATGACCAGGTGCTGCCATGTTCGCGCTGGTCGATGGGAATAATTTTTACGTTTCGTGTGAACGGGTTTTTCGGCCGGACCTGAATGCACGGCCAGTGGTTGTGCTTAGCAACAACGACGGCTGTGCTATCGCCCGGAGCAACGAGGCCAAGGCTTTAGGCATCAAGATGGGGGCCCCGTGGTTCGAGATTCGGCACCTTGAAGATGACGAAGGACTAATTGCACTCTCGGCCAACTTCGCTCTTTATGGAGACATGAGTGACCGGATGATGAGCCTTGCTGCCGGCCTTGGGCATCGCCAGGAGATCTATTCGATAGATGAGTCGTTCGTAGACCTCTCGGGTATCCGAGGGGATCTAGTGGACCGCAGCCGACGGATGCGGCAGCGGATCCTAGACTGGACGGGCATTCCTACTTGTATCGGTATTGGCCAGACCAAGACGCTAGCCAAGCTGGCCAACCACGTGGCCAAGACAGCCGAACGCAAGCCAGGTAGCTACCCGGGTGAGCTCTCTCAAGTGTGTAACTTGGCCGCAATGGACGGGGATGCGCGCGACTCGGTTCTTGCCGCTACAGAAGTTGGAGAGGTCTGGGGCGTTGGTCCTCGAATCGGGCGGCAGCTCAAAGAGGAGGGGATTCAATCAGTCCTGGATCTAACCAGGCTCGATCCAGCAACTGTGCGCCGCCGCTGGTCTGTTGTTCTCGAGCGCACTGTGCGTGAGTTGCAGGGGCAATCCTGCGTTGACTTGGAAGACGCGCCGCCAGCAAAGAAGGAGATCGCCTGCACCAGGTCATTTGGCCGCGCAGTAACGAACCTAGGCGAGCTTGAGGAGGCCGTAACTACATTCGCCAGCCGCGCGGCTGAGAAGCTGCGCCGACAGGGAAGCCATGCTGGCCAAGTCATCACCTTTGTGCGGACAAGCCCATTCCGACCGGATAAGCAATATTCGAGGTCGATCATGGTTCCGCTACGTCGGCCGACGGCCGACACCGCCGCTCTTGTCGAGGGGGCTCTGACCGGCTTGAGGGCGATTTATCAGTCAGGCTACAAGTTTGCAAAGGCCGGCGTCATGCTGGTGGATTTGGCAGATGCTGCCGTGGAGCAGGGGGAGCTGGATCTTGAGCCTGATGGCTGCGAGGATCGGTCGCGGCTGATGTCGGCCTTGGATGAGCTCAACAGCCGTTACGGTCGCGGGACCGTCATCATCGGAAGCGCAGGGACAGGGGAAATGCCGCGGAATTGGGCTATGAAGCAGGAGAGGCGAACTCCTAGGTACACGACCAGGATCGGGGAGATCCCGGTGGGGAAGGCATAACGGTACATATATAGAAGAAGTTCCGCGACACCCTCCGTACGACTAGTGATTTGTTCAGAAAAAAATATTAACTAAACATCACTCAGCATCAATACACTACAGGTAGTGGCTTGTATTAGAAATACACCCCATATATAGTGTTTCCGCCAGACAGCAAAAAGCCGGGCTGCAACCCGGCTTTTTGCCCCGATCCATTTCCGGCCGGGTTGGACAGAGCGTAGCCCTGATCTCTAACAAGTGAAGTGTGCCACGTTTTGGTCTGGTTACAAGGTCGGCTTTGTAACACCCCTCAATGAGGGGAGAAAGTCCATCATGGCCTCCAAAAAGCCATCCAATGAGCAGACCTCTGCTCGCGTTGCAACCACAGCGGCCAAGTTGCTGCGCAACCCCAGCACGCCACCCAGCGTGAGGGCGGTCGCCGCATCAGCCTTGACCCAGAGGCCCAGTGCCCCGAAGAAGCCCAAGTAATTGGTCTTCGGAAGCCCGCAGAGTGCAAGCCCTGCGGGCTTTTCTCGTTAACAGGTTACGCGGCTGGCGAGGGCCATTGACAGCAAGCGACCAGGAACCGTCTCTCGGATTCACGGGGCGGTTGACTGCCTCAGGCTGATTGCGGTCGGTCGACTGCAACCTGGCGACTCACGCAATCAACCCAAAGCGGTTGTAGCGTCAACCAATATCAGCGTCTGAAAGCCGACAGTCACTACTGGCGCGTAAGTGAGACCAATTACAGCGCGCTTGTGTCAATTCAACATCCATTGCTGCTTAATTTCAATGGAAGCACAAAGCTTGCCGCAAATACAACGAATGCAAGTTAGCTACGATCAAGTAGGCAACAACAATTCAACAGGCTGGCCACATTTAAGGGGAGTCCATGCAAATACGCCAAATTATGGTCGCGCACTTTCGCGGGATCGAGTCGCTCGACTGGAAACCGGGCTCGCCCTTCTGTTGCCTGATCGGACCGGGCGACTCGGGGAAATCCACTATCCTGGACGCGGTCGAAGCCGCGCTCTCTTCGCGCTGGTTCGCCTTCACAGAGCCTGATTTTCTCGCTTGCGACACCACCCGCCCCATCGTCATCGAGGCGACTATTGGCGAGTTGTCCAAGGCTCTGAAATCGGATGAGCGCCTTGGGCTCTATGTTCGCGGATGGACATCGGCGGGAGAGTTGCGCGACGAGCCGGAAGACGATGACGAACCCGTCCTTACCGTGCGCTTGACCGTGGACGCCTCGATGGAACCCGTCTGGGAGCTGATCTGCGATCGCGTTGATGACCCGCGCACCCTGTCCAACAGGGATCGGGCTCTATTCGGACTGGTCAGGCTTGCCGGAGAAGACGCCAGACACCTCACGTGGGGACAAGGATCCGTCCTTTCCAGATTGACCGGCGACACGCACGAAGCATCCGCCCGGTTGGCTCAGGCCTACAAGGCAGCCCGAGAGAACGCTAAGCTCGATGAGATCGAATCGCTGGCCAACGCGGCGGAAAAGGCCGAAGGATTTGCCAAGGGATTGGGCGCCTATGTGGAAGGCTCGTATGAGCCCGGCCTCGAACTTGGGCGCTCAGGACTGTCCTCCGGCTCCATCGCCTTGCATGATGACGGTGTCCCGCTGAGGTTGGCAGGGCTTGGCACTCGTCGGCTCGCGACCTTGGCCATCCAGAAGTCGGCCATTAGCGAAGGGGCCATCGTGCTTGTCGATGAAATCGAGCATGGCTTGGAGCCCCACCGGATCATCGGATCCATCGCCCAGCTCAAGGCCGATCAGGAAGCATCGGTGGCGGCAGCTCGGCCCGTCGGACAAGTGCTCATGACGACCCATTCAGATGTCGCTATCGGAGAAACAGGACCTGAACGCCTTCGAGTCATTCAAATGACCCGACCGGGGAGGCAAGCGACTGTCTTGGCGCCAACGGCGCTCGAACCCATCCGCGTGTTGCTGCGATTCACTCCAAGGGCATTGTTCTCCAAACGCATCCTGGTGACCGAAGGAAACACCGAGATTGGGCTGCTGCTTGGCATTCGGGAACATTGGCCTGCCAGGCACGCGGGCAAGCCCATTGAGCAATTGGGCGTTGCCATTGCCGACGGCAACGGCGCGCAGGCGCCTGCCATGGCATTGGCCCTGCACGAATTGGGCTTCCAAACGGCCATCTTTCGGGACTCGGATACGGCCCTTTCCCCCGCTGAGCAAGCGTCGCTGGCCGCTGCGGGCATTCAAGTCTTTGAATACGGAGGCAATCTCAATACCGAGCAAGCGATCTTCGGCGCGGCTTCCGACGATCTTGTGCAGGAGCTCTTGAACTTCGCCCGTGAAGAGCGTGGGAATGACGCCATCGACAACAACATTGACATCAAGATTCCCGATCTGCCGCTTGCTGTGATCCGCGAGTTGTTCAACGCGTGGGAATTGTTTACTGAGCTTGACGGCCCTCAGCTTCGTGAAGCCATCGCCGAAGTGGCCGTTCGCAAGAAGTGGTTCAAAGACCAGCGGATTGGGCGAGGACTCTCTCCGATGGTTTGGCGCATCGCGGAGGCTGCTCCTGGCTCCCCGCTGGCTACGGCCCTCAATCAAGCCGAGGCGTGGTTGTATGCCTGATGCCTCAGACCTGTTCAATTTGGGGAATGCGGCCGTCGTCGCGCCTGCGGGTCATGGCAAAACCGAGATCATCGCCAACGTAGCGGCCTTGGGCCAACGAGCTTTGATCCTGACTCACACGCACGCTGGGGTCCACGCCATTCGCTCACGCCTCAAGCGCCTTGGAATACCCCGAGCCCGAGTCGCCGTTGACACCATCGCAGGGTGGTCCATGCGATATGCCCATGCGTTCCCCGGAATTGCAAAGCCTCCCGCAGGCATGCCGCAAGGCGCCGAATGGGATCAGCTCTATCGCGGCGCTCGATTGACCTTGAATGTCGCTGCCGTCCGCGCGGTGATTGCCGCATCCTATGACCGAATCCTGATCGACGAATACCAGGACTGCGGCAGCCTGCAGCACGAGTTGGCGACAGAACTTGCGAGCATTGTCCCGACACTGATCTTTGGCGACCCCATGCAAGGCATCTTCGAATTCGCCGGGGCCACTCTGAGCTGGGATGCTGACATCCATCCGCTGTTTCCATTCGCGGGAACCCTTGAAACACCCCACCGTTGGGCAGGTAAGAACCCCGCACTGGGACAGTGGATCGCGGAAACACGCGAGAAACTTCTGGCGGGTGAGCCCATCGACCTGGCAGATCCACGAATCACGTTCAGGCAGTCCAACGACGCATTTGACTTGGGGGCCTTGTTCGAGGGCATCGACGGCAAAGAGGGCAGCTTCGCAGCAATTCATTGCAACAAGACCATTTGCTATCGATTGGCGAAGGCCGCTGGTGGCGGCTACCAGGCGATCGAAGAAATCGCCGCTGGCCGTCTTCGGGAATTTGCAGGCCTATGGGATAGAGCAACGGATGGCGCTGGACGGCTTGGGGCCATCACAAGCCTACTAAGCGATAGCTTCTTGATCAAGGCACCGGCAGATGACGTTGGAGTCGATCCAGAGGATGCCGCCCTCGAAGCCGCATTGCGAGAGATTGAACCAGCCCTCGATGTCGGTAACGGCGCTGATGCTGCGGCTCAAATCATGGCACTTACTCGGAAGCATTCGCGTTGGAAGCTATTCCGCAGTGAGTTATGGCGCGATGCTGAGCGAGCTGCGACCGAGGTCGCGACTGGCCGCGCAGAATCAATGGACAAAGCAACCACAAACGTGCGCCAGCGAGTTAGCTTGTCGGGGCGCAAGTTGCCCAAGCGGACCGTTTCAACTCCTTTGCTTTTGAAGGGTTTGGAATTCGACCACGTAGTGATTCCTGACGCATCGCATTTCGCCACGCAACGAAATGCACAGGCAAAGCTCTTTTATGTGGCGATTTCGCGAGCGACTAGAAGCCTAACCATCACCGCTCCTGATCGCTGGTTGACATTGCCGCCCCCGAGAACTTAGGAATCCATCGCTTCAGAGTTTGCTGAAGATCCTTAGCGACTTTGAAAGATAAAACAAGTATTTGTCAAAACGTCTATTTTTGCAGGCGCGGTCATAAGAAGCGCGTTCTTCGTTACCCGAAAGCTGTCACTATTGAATACCCGCAACTGGCCCAAAGGATGAGTCCGGTATTCCAAGCCGAACGGCGGCAATCGCTGCATTACAGCCACAGGCGGACGAATACCTGCTTAAGGCTGATCTGAGACGTTCTAGGTCGGCAGCCCGAGAGGCAGCGGCGATCGCTACCAGTCACTCAACAGGCAGCGGCTCTTTTGGCCGCTGTATTACCGTTAATGGACTAACGGTGCTCCGCATAGCGGCCCGACAAAGTGGTCATTCAACATAGACGTAACCCCAGGTAGGCAAGCGCAGCTTGGTTCGTCGTCGTCAATCGTGATGGCTCCTCACAGTCCCGCTTGTTGGACTCGTTTCCCTCATGTACAGCCATTCCGCCACGTCACGGATAGCCTTTCTATGCGAGTGCGTGGAATGAACCAGCATGCCGTCATTGTCAGGGGCGTACTTGATGGGATTATGCTGGCCGCCCACTGGCGTTTCGGAGGAAGAGATGAAAATCGACGGACAGAAAAGCAGTCGCCAGTCTCCGTAAGCCAACGACTTCGCGGCCGCCAACCAAAAAGAAATAAAACCCACCGGCAGCGCCATCATCATCAACACCATGGGCTGATCGCCTGAGGGGCGATATCTTTCTTTAAGATAGGCGCCGAGTACACCTACCGCCACCACGCCTATGGCTGATATCCAAAATGAACGACCGGTCAGATCGGAAAGCCAAGTCCCCGCCATTGCAATAGCGAGAATGCCCAACGCTACTAGGTGTGGCACCTCATGGCCACTCATCTGCCGTGCAGTCGCCTGAAGTTGCGAGAAAAGGCCGAAGCAGCTTTCATGTAGGAAGCTGACAAAGCGCAGCAACGAATCCGCCTCATCGCCAATCGCGTGCAGGATTTGCACGTCACGTAATTCGACATCGCCGTTCTCGATTTCAAGTTCTTTGTTCAGCTCTGCCTGAAATCTCTGTGAGATCTTCATTTCGATCAGAGTCGCTAGCACCATTGAAAGTCCCGCTACAACGGGGCCATATGCATCGAACGGAACTAGCGCCAGGGCCAGCGGCAACTGAACGACCACCGCAAATCCCATCGAATGGGTGAAAACGAAGCCGCGGCCTGTGCGCTCAACAGTCTTTCGGAAAATGAAAGGCGTAGACAAAAGTGCGACCCCCTGGATTTTTTGAGCGATAGCTGGGACGCGCTCGGACGCGTCTCTCACGATATTGCCAGCATGGCTGTGAGCGACCACGTATTGCTTACGGCTCGGAGATGCTAGCACCTGTCCCGCGAACAAATCGGCAGCTTCACGGCGTGCACGATGGGTGTTCAGTCCGGACCAGATGAAGCGGCTGAGCCTCACTGAGGGATTCCGCGTGAGGATGGCCTTGCAGAGAGGGGAGTCAGGATTGGTCCAGTCAGCATTAGACTCGAACGTTCCATGCACAAGATGGACCACTACATCATCAGGCTGATGCGGTGACTCAGTATCTGCCACGGTCATGATCGCCTTTCCTGTGCATTTCGCCAAGATGCGCCGCATCCACAAAGCGCCTATGGCTGCAAAATGCAAGATAGCCCATAGCGTCACCAAAATTGCCACGGGTACCGTCATCAGTCCAATGACTAGCGTCTTAACGAGAAACGAGATTGAGCCCTGCCGGAACCGGAAACCTACATATAGCAGTGATGAAGCGTAGAACACCATCGGGGCGATCGCCAGCGCTGCAATCATTACAAAAGCCACCTGGGCCAATATTTCACTCATCCGACTCTCCCTTTGTCTTCTAGTTGAGGGTATTTTCAGGCACGGCCACGAGCGGCTGAGCTGACTGCTCCGCATTTAAAAGCGGTCATAGCTGCCGGTATGACGACAGGCGGTCCTATGACGGCTTCGTGTCCCGGGCCTTGAATTCGGCGAACTGTCGCGTATGACGGCGCACCTGCAAAGCCGTCGCTTGCCTTGAACTGCTGACGGTCTGTAACAGGTCGAAAGCTGATTAAGTTTGACTTTCTTTTAACGACATTTCAGTCAAGTTGCTGGAGATTTGTATTCCTTCAACGTCCAAGTATCAACGCTCAAGTTGATTCATATTTTCTCCTTGTTACTACGCTGCTTTCCTAGTATCAAATTGCACACCATTCTGGACAGCTACCAGCGTGTCCAGGTAGTCCGCCCAGTCCTGCATCATCTTCGTCCGTTTCTCAATCCAAGTGGTGCGGTTGTACGCACGGCCGTTTGCATCGCGCACGCTGTGAGCAAGCTGCGCCTCGATGATCTCCGCACGCCAGTCCATGACTTCTGCCAAGAGCGTGCGTGCCGTGGCCCGGAAACCGTGCGGCGTATGGTCATCATTGCTAAAACCAAGGGTTCGCAGGGCAACACGCACGGCGTTCTCGCTGATGCAGCGCCCCTCACCACGCTGGCCAGGAAAGACCAGTTCTCTATGCCCTGTTACATGATGCAGGTCGCGCAGGATCGCTACGGCCTGAGTACTGAGTGGCACCAAATGCGGTTCACCACTGGCCTTCTTCGCGAGGGTGGATTTCATGCGTGCAGCCGGAATCGTCCACATGCCAGTCTTCAGATCCAACTCATCCCATTTCATGCCCCTGACCTCGCCGGGGCGTTGGAATGTCAATGCCTGGATCTGTAATGCCTTTCTCACGACCTCAGAGCCTGTATAAGACCTGATGGCGCGGATCAGATGACCCAGACGTTCGGGGTCGGTAATCGCAGAGTGATGGGATTCCTGGGGCGTCTTGAGCACTTTGGTAAGCGTGGCCGTGGGGTTGCGGTCCACCTTTCCCAGAGCCTCGGCGAACTGGAACACTTGGCCCGCGATGATGCGAACCCGCTTGGTAGTCTCTATGGCTCCGCGCGCCTCGATCTTGCGAAGAAGGCCCAGCACCTCGGGGGAGGTGATCTCGGTCAGTGGGCGAGCCTTGAGCGGCCCGAGGTAGTGGTCTATCCGAGTCATGACGGTCTTCAAGTGGCTGGCTGACCACTTGGACGCCATAACCTCCAGCCACTCATTGGCGGCCTCTCCCCAAGTGTTGTTCGCCTTGACCAGGGCCAGAGCCTTGGCTTGCTGCCGCGCGACCACCGGATTTTCCCCGTTGAGCTTCATCCGCTTCGCATCTCGGTGTTTGTTTCGGGCCTCGGCCAAGCCGACCAAGGGGTAGGTCCCATAGCTGACCGTGGTCTCTTTACCGGTAGGGCCTGTGGTACGCCACTGCCAGTAGGCGCCGCCGGCCTTGTTGATCGTGAGGACCAAGCCTTCGCCGTCCGTGTATCGGCCAGGCTGGCCGGCCTTGATGAGAGATTGGACCTTCTTGTCGTTGAGCTTCATCGCTTTTCCTTTCTGGGCAAAGAATCGGGCAAAACGAGTAAAGCTCCAAGAAAAAACTATGTTTTTTGCGCTCTGGTTGGCGACTTGGCGATCCCGTCCACGCCAAAACGTTAGCAAATACGGGGCCTTGTGCCCCGTATTTCGTTTCTGTTTCTTTCTTTTCTGGTTGTCACTCGCGCTTGGCAATCATGGCACGTCCCCTCTCCCTTCGCCCCCAGTACAGACCTCAGGCCAATGTGCCCTGTGGCTGATGGGTTCAGCTTGATCCCAGTTACAGGATTTACCTGGTTGTGGCCTGTCAACGCCCCGGATCATGACCTGGCGTATTGAAATCCGGCAGCGAATCACTAGTATTGCTAGCTCAACTTGCTGGAGGCTCTATGAAAAAACTCTTTGCATTGACGGCGGTTGTGGCAGCGCTCTCTTCTGCACAGGCGCTGGCGCAAGCCAAGAACTTTGAAGGTTTCAGTCTGGGTGCCAACGCGGAGTTTGACCGCTCCACCGTGGATTCAGGCGGCCGATCCGACAGCGGGAACAGCACCGGACTGGCCGTGCAAGCCCAGTACGGGTGGGCTCTGGGCAGTAACTTTCTGCTGGGGGTGGGCGTCACGGCCAACACCACCAACCGCAAGGCGGGTGTTTACGCCAACGGGAACGATGCGTACACCAAAGACCGCTATTCACTGGATCTCATCCCGGCCGTTGCCGTCAGTGACAAGGTGCTGATTTTTGCCAAGGTCTCATCCATCTCCGCCAATGGCGCATCCAACGATGGAACCAGCACGGCCTCATTGCAAGGGTGGGGTTATGGCCTGGGCTTCCGGGCCATGATCGACCCCAACCTTTTCTGGCAGGTCGGCTACGACTCGATCAAATTCACCGACAAGACATTCAGCAATGGCACCGTTGCCGGCTTCAAGGGGGAGATTTTCTCTCTGGGGATCGGCTACAAGTTCTGACCCTGTTGAGGCCCAGGAAAAAAGCCACCGCGTGCGGTGGCTTTTTTGCTGGGGCGCCTTGTCTGGTTCAGGCGGCGAGCATGATGGGGATGGCGCGGTAGCCAGATAGCGGCAGGGCCGGTTGAGCATGTGCATGCTGAGCGGCGGCCGTGCGGTGCCTCTCCACGACATCGCGGGCGCAACCTTCGCAGCGGCCGCATTGCGTGGCGATGCCAAGTTCAAACTGGATGTCATCGAAGTCCATGCCGGCCGATGCGTGGCGGGCAATGTCCCGGTCGCTGATGCGCTTGCAGACGCAAACAATCATGTTGACTCACCTGGCAAAACTGTTGATATGGTGAGTATAAATGAGAATTACTTCTATTTGTATTTAACCCTGGTGCGACAGGGGAAAATGCGGGAATGAAATGGCATCCGGCCGGCCAACAGCTTACTGGCCGGATGCTTGGGGGTAAGCGTCAGCTTACTTCGCCCATCTGGCTTTGCAGGTAATTGGGCAGGCCGACCTTCTCGATCAGCTCGATCTGCGTCTCCAGAAAGTCGATGTGTTCTTCGGTGTCGTCCAGAATCTTCTGCAGCAGGTCGCGCGAGACGTAGTCGCGCACGCTCTCGCAGTAGGCCATGCCGTCCTTGACGGTGGCTTGTGCGCCTTGCTCCAGCGCCAGGTCGCAACGCAGGATCTCGGGCACGTCCTCGCCGATGCCCAGCTTGCCCAGGTCCTGCAGATTGGGCAGGCCGTCGAGCATGAAGATGCGGTCCATCAGCAGGTCGGCGTGTTTCATCTCGCCGATGGACTCTTCGTATTCCTTCTTCGCCAGCTTGTCCAGGCCCCAGTGCTTGAGCATGCGGTAGTGCACGAAGTACTGGTTGATGGCAGTCAGCTCGTTCTTGAGCTGGGCCTGCAGGAAAGCAATGGCTTTGGCGTCGCCTTTCATGATGGATCCTTTTCGGTTGACGTGATGGCTGCATTGTCACTGTGCACCGGTAGGCCGGCAAGACAGTGGCTCAGTTTTCTTCATTCTGGCGCAATGCCATCTTCTCCGCTCGGCGCAGGGCCTTGCTCGACTTGCGGTGAGCGCCGGCTTGGCGCTGCATAACAGGCACTACCAGCGGGTTGCGCGGTTTGTGCAGCTTGTTGCGGCGTTTGGTCTTGCGGCTGGAGTTCATGGGCGAAAACCGATCTTCTCCAGCTGCAACAGCGCCCGCTTGCGCGGCAGCCCGGCGGCAAAGCCGGTGAGCGCGCCGTCAGCACCTAGCACGCGGTGGCAGGGCACGAAGATGATCAGCGGGTTGCGGCCGACCGCGGCGCCCACGGCACGCATGGCTTTCGGTTTGCCCAACTGCACACTGAGTGCGCCGTAGCTGGTGCTGGTGCCAAACGGCAGCGCCAGCAGGGCGCGCCAGACCGTTTGCTGGAAGGCCGTGCCGTTCTGCAGGTCCAGCGGCAGGTCAAAGCGGGTGGCTTGGCCGGCGAAGTAGGCCTGCAGCTGATGTTGTGCCCGCTGCAGCAGCGGGTGGGTGGGCGCAGCCGGCCAGGCGGAGGTGTCGGGCCGATGCAGGTCGCCCTCGAACCAGGCGCCAGCCAGGCCCTGGGCGCTGGCGGCTAGCGTGATCGGGCCCAGCGGGCTATCGAACACGGCCGTTTGCAGGTGCGTGCTGAATTTCATATCAATTCAATCCTTGACCCTTGTCCGTCTTGCGCCAAAAGCTACTATTTTGATAGCGCTCGAGGGTGCCTGATGAGGCCAGACACGGTGCCCGCATGATACGCGCGCCACCCGCGGAGCGGGGGGATTGGCAGGCGGGTTCGGGGCTGGCCGCCGCCTACAATCGGCGCAGCACAAGAAACCCTGACTGAACCCATTCCCATGCAAGTTGCCGCATCGATTTTCAAGGCCTATGACATCCGCGGCATCGTGCCCGCCACGCTGAACGAGGCGGTGGCCGAAGCCCTGGGCCGCGCCTTCGGCATGGCGGCGCACCAGGCCGGTGAAACCACCGTGGCCGTGGGGCGCGACGGCCGCCTGAGCGGCCCGGCCCTGAGCGCAGCGCTGATCCGCGGGCTGACGGCGACCGGCATCGACGTGATCGACGTCGGCATGGTCACCACACCCATGCTCTACTTTGCTGCCAGCACCGTGTGCCGCAGCGGCATCCAGGTCACCGGCAGCCACAACCCGGCCGACTACAACGGCTTCAAGATGGTGCTGGCCGGCCGTGCCATCTACGGTGAAGAGATCCAGTCGTTGCGCCGCACGATGGAAGCCGAGAGCTGGCAACTGAATGCCGTGGGCACGGTGCAGAACCTCAATGTGTTTGCGCCGTACCGTGACCGCATCATTGGCGATATCAAACTGGCGCGCCCCATGAAGATCGTGGTCGATTCCGGCAACGGCGTGGCCGGTGCCTCAGCCCCGGCCATCCTGCGCGCACTGGGCTGCGAGGTGATCGAACTGCACAGCGAAGTCGACGGCACCTTCCCCAACCACCACCCCGATCCGAGCAAACCCGAGAACCTGCGCGACGTGATGGCCGTGCTCAAGAGCAGCGACGCCGAACTCGGCCTGGCCTTTGACGGCGATGGCGACCGCCTGGGCATCGTGACCAAGGACGGCCAGAACATCTTCCCCGACCGGCAGATGATGCTGTTCGCGCAGGACGTGCTCACGCGCGTGCCGGGCGGCACCATCGTGTTCGACGTCAAATGCTCGCAGCGCCTGGCGCCGGCCATTCAGGCGGCTGGCGGCCAGGCCTTGATGTTCAAGACCGGCCACTCGCTGATCAAGGCCAAGATGAAAGAGATCGACTCGCCGCTGGGCGGCGAGATGAGCGGCCACATCTTCTTCAAGGAGCGCTGGTTCGGCTTTGACGACGGCACCTACGCCGCCTGCCGCCTGCTGGAAATCCTGAGCCGTTCGGCCGACGTCAGCGCCGTGCTCAACGGTTTGCCAACGAGTTTTTCCACGCCTGAGCTGAACGTGAAATGCGCCGAGGGCGAGCCGCACCAGTTGGTCGAACAACTGGTGGCGAAGGCCTCGTTCGCCGCTCCGGCCCAGGTCAACACCATCGACGGTGTGCGTGTCGACTGGCCCGACGGTTTCGGCCTGATCCGCGCCTCCAATACCACGCCGGTGCTGGTGCTGCGCTTCGAGGGCCACACGGCCGAGGCGCTGCACCGTATTGAGGGTGAGATGCTGGCGCTGCTGCGCAGTGTCAAAGCCGATGCCGCTTTCGAGCAGGCCGCACATTGAGTTTCAAGAGCCAGGCACCGTTGAAGATTTTGATCGTCAAACTCTCGTCGCTGGGCGATGTGGTGCATGCCATGCCGGCGGTGCAGGACATCCGGCGCGCGCTGCCAGAAGCCCAGATCGACTGGGTGGTCGAGCGCAGTTTTGCCCCGCTGGCGTTGCGCTGTGCCGGTGTGCGGCACGTCATTCCCTGCGAGCTGCGGCGCTGGCGCAAGGCGCCGTTTTCGGCCGCCACGCGGGCCGAGTGGCGTGCCTTCAAGACTGAATTGCAACGCGAGGCTTATGACGCGGTGATCGACCTGCAGGGTCTGACCAAGTCGGCCCTGGTGGCCTGGCTGGCGCGGCTGACGCCGAGCGGCCAGCGTTATGCGCTGGCCAACCAGACCGACGGTTCCGGTTATGAAGCACCGACGCGCTGGGTGGCCGATGTCGCGATTGCCATCGCGCCGCACGTGCATGCGGTGCAGCGCGGACGCGAGCTGTGCGCTCGCGCGCTCGGTTACGCCCTGCCGGATTCAGAATCTTTTGGGCTTCTGGCCCAGGTGAATTCTGTGCAGAGTGCTCCTGAAACAATAGCAAAAAAAAGTGCATCGGATCGCCCCTGCGTGGCGCTGGTGCATGGCACCTCGCGTGCCGACAAGGAATGGCCGGTGGCGCACTGGCTCGATCTGGCTGCGCGCCTCGATGCCGCTGGTTTCGATGTCGCGTTGCTGCACGGCACCGACGCCGAGCAGCAGCGCAGCGAGGCCATGGCACGTGAGATGGCGCACGCCAGCGTGTGGCCGCGCCTGACGCTTGATGCGCTGACCGATGCCTTGGCCGGCTGTGCCGGCGTGATCGGCGTCGACAGTGGCCTGAGCCACATTGCGGTGGCGCTGGACCTGCCGCATGTGCAGATCTACAACTTCGACACCGCCTGGCGTACCGGACCGGTGAACCGGCCGCGCCAGCGCAACGTCTTTGCGCAACCCGCGCCGTCGGTCGATGCCGTGTGGCAGGCCTGGCTGGCCGTCTCCTCCGCCGGTGGACAGACATGATGCGCTGGCTCTATGCCTGCTTCATGGGGCTGGCCCAGCCTTTGCTGCGGCGCAAGCTGCGCCAACGCGGCGTGCGCGAGCCTGGTTACCTGGACGCCGTGGAGGAACGCTTTGGCCGCTATGCGCTGCCCCCCCTGCCGGCCGACGGCCAGACGATCTGGGTGCATGCGGTCTCGCTCGGTGAAACGCGGGCGGCGGCTGTGCTGCTGGCGCGTTTGCGCGAGGCCTTGCCGCAGATGCGTCTCTTGCTCACGCACGGCACCGCCACCGGCCGCGCCGAAGGCAAGAAGCTGCTGCGCGCGGGTGATGTGCAGGCCTGGTTGCCGTGGGACACCCCGGGCGCGGTGCAGCGCTTCCTGGCTCATTTCCAACCGCGCATCGGCATCCTGATGGAGACCGAGGTCTGGCCCAATCTGGTGGCGGCCTGTGTGCGCGCCGAGGTGCCGCTGGTGCTGGCCAATGCGCGTCTCTCCGAGAAGTCGATGCGTCAGGCGCAGCGGCTGGCCTGGCTGTCCCGGCCGGCCTACCGCAGCCTGGCGGCGGTATGGGCCCAGACCGAGGACGACGCAGCGCGTTTTGCCGCACTCGGTGCGCCGGTGCGCGGTGTGTTTGGCAACCTCAAGTTCGATGCGATGCCGAATGCTGAGCAATTGGCGCAAGGGCGCGCCTGGCGTGCCACGCTGGGCCAGCCGGTTGTGATGTTTGCCAGTTCGCGCGAAGGCGAGGAGGTGGAATTCCTCCAGGTCTTGAAGGATTTTCGAGCATCAGGCCTTGCTGGTGCTGCGCCAAATGCTCCTGATTTGATAGCTGATCAGTCGCGCGCAGTGCAGTGGTTGATCGTGCCGCGCCATCCGCAGCGTTTCAACGAAGTGGCAGCGCTGATCGAATCGCAAGGCTTCACCGTGTCGCGCCGCAGCCAGTGGGGCGCGCAACCGGCCGCGGCCCAGCCGGCGGCCGTTTGGCTCGGCGACTCCTTGGGGGAGATGGCGCTGTATTACGGGCTGAGTGATGCGGCCCTGCTGGGCGGCAGCTTTGCGCCTCTGGGCGGACAGAACCTGATCGAGGCGGCCGCATGCGCCTGTCCGGTGCTGATGGGGCCGCACACCTTCAATTTCAGCGAAGCGGCAGAACTGGCGCAGTCGGCCGGTGCTGCCTCGCGCCATGCCAGCTTGCGCGACGCCGTGGTGGCCGCCTGCGGCCTGGTGACGGATGGCGCGCGCCGGGCCGACATGGCCGCTGCCGCCAGCCGTTTTGCGCAAGCCCACCGCGGCGCGACCGATCAAACGGTCGCCGCGGTGCGTGGCTTACTTGGCTAGCAGGTCGTTGACGCTCTGCAGATCGTCGGCCTTGAGCGTGCCGTTGGCCTGACGTAGCTTGAGGCCGCCGACCAGCACGTCGTAACGTGCCTTGGACAGGTCCCGCTTGGTCTGGTAGAGCTGGCTTTGCGAGTTCAGCACGTCGATGTTGATGCGCACACCCACCTGGTAACCCAGCTTGTTGGCATCCAGCGCGCTCTGGCTGGAGGCCTCGGCCGCTTGCAGCGCCTTGACCTGGCCCAGGCCGGACACCACACCGAAGTAGGCGGCGCGTGTCCCTTGTGCCACCGTGCGCTGGGAATTTTCCAGATCGGCACGGGCCTTCTCTTCCAGCGAGAGGGTTTCGCGCACGCGGTTCTGCGTGGCAAAACCGGCGAACAAGGGCAGGTTGAAGCTGACGCCGACCGCCGAGCTGTTGGTCCGGCTGGACGTGGTGGCCAGCGTGGTGCCCCCCACGTTGCTGTTGAGGTTGTAGCTGGCGGTCAGATCCAGCGTGGGCTTGTGGCCCGCCACGGCCTTTTCGCTTTCCAGCTTGGCCACGTCGAGCGCAATCCTGGCCTGCTTGACGCCGGGATGGATGTCCTGCGACTGTTCGACCCAGATGCCGACATCGGCGGGTTGCAGGGCCGGCAGTTCGGCCACGGCCAGCGGTTTCGGCGCGGTACCGGTCTTGCCGACCAGCTGGTCGAGCGCCAGTTTCTTGACGCGCAGATCGTTGTCGGCGGCGATTTCCTGGGCAATCACCAGGTCGTAGCGGGCCTGTGCTTCGCGCGTGTCGGTGATGGTGGCGGTGCCGACCTCGAAGTTGCGCTTGGCCGAGGCCAGCTGTTCGGCCACGGCGGTTTTTTGCGCCCCGACGAAAGCTAGCGTGTCCTGCGCGTTGAGGACGTCAAAGTAGGCTTGGCTGATGCGCACGATCAGGTCCTGCTCGGCCGCCCGCAATTGGGCTTCGGCCAGATCGGCCTGGCGCTTGCCCTGCTCGTAGCTGGCCAGGTTGGCCGGACGGTACAGGGGCTGGCTTAGGCTGACCGAGGTGCTTTGGCTGTCGAAGCTGCGGTTGGCAGGGACCGGACCCGGGTTGACGGTCTCGTAATTCAGGCTGGTGTTCGAGGCCGAGGCGGACAGGCCGATGGTGGGCAGCAGGTTGGCTTTGGCCTGATCAGCCTTGTACAGGTTGGCGTCGTACTGGGCCTTGGCCGACTGGTAGGCCGCATCGTAGCCACGTGCCGACTCATAGAGGTCAAGCAGGCTTTGGGCCTGCGCGGGCAAGGCCAGGGCAGCGCCAACAGCAAGTGTCAGGGGCAGTAGGCGGAAGGTTTTCATGATCGTCCTTTGGGCTCGCAGGGATAGGTGTCGTTTCAGCTCAGTAGCGCGGCACGCTGGGGTCGACCTGCATCGACCAGGCGTTGATGCCGCCGGTGATGTTGGCCACAAACTTGAAGCCGCGGTTCTCCAGAAAGGCCGCCACCTGCATGCTGCGCCCACCGTGATGGCACATGCAGGCCACCGGCCGGCTCGGGTCGAGCTCACCCAGGCGCGGCGGGATCACCCCCATGGGGATGTGCACCAGCTCGAAGCCGTCGGCCTTGATGCTGGCCTGCTGCAGCTCGAAGGGCTCGCGCACGTCCAGCACCAGGGGCTGGCCGTGGACCTTCATCTTCTCAAGCCAAGCCGAGAGGTCGCCGGGGTGGATGTGTTCGATCATGGTCGTACGGTCGCGATGGCCGCCTCAGAAGTTGAAACGCGAGTGTTCCGGGAAATTCAGCAGGCGCGGTGCCACCGTGTCCCAGGCCTGGCTGGTACGGTACTCGGCGTCACCGGTGCGGGTGATCAGGGTGGCGCGCATCACCGGCTGCTCGCCGACGATGGCCATCAGGCGGCCGCCGCGCTTGAGGTGCTCCAGCAATTTGTGCGGCACTTCGGCCACCGAGCCGCTGAGCACGATGACATCGAACGGGCCTTCGACCGGCACGCCCTTGGAGCCGTCACCCTGGCGCACTTCGGCGTTGAGGATGCCGGCCTTCTGCAGGTTGGCACGTGCCAGGGTCACCAGTTCAGGCTCGATCTCCAGCGAAATGACGCGCTGGGCGCGCTGCGCCAGCAAGGCGGCCATGTAGCCGGAGCCGGTGCCGATCTCCAGCACTTTCTCGGTGGGCTGAATCGCCAGGTCCTGCAGCATGCGCGCTTCGACCTTGGGCGCCAGCATGCACTGGCCCAGCTGCAAGGCGGCTTCGCTGGCGCCGCGCAGCGGAATTTCCATGTCGGCAAAGGCCAGGGCCTTGTGTGCCGGCGGCACGAAGTCTTCGCGCTTGACCACCGACAGCAGTTCCAGCACCCCGGCGTCGAGCACGTTCCAAGGGCGAATCTGCTGCTCGATCATGTTGAAGCGGGCTTGTTCGAAGTTCATTTCATATACTCCATGGGGTATTTTAGTGGATCCTGGAAAATTTTACCGGGCGCTCAGTGCTTCGGACCCCAGCGCCGGCGTAACCATTGACTGAAATCATCCATATAGCAGTAGACCACAGGCACCACCACCAGCGTCAGCAGCGAGGAGGTGATGACGCCACCGATCACCGCCTGGCCCATGGGGGCGCGCTGCTCGGAACCCTCGGTCAGGGCGAAGGCCAGCGGCACCATGCCGAAGATCATGGCCAGGGTGGTCATCAGGATTGGGCGCAGCCGCACGCGCGCGGCCATCAGTAGGGCGTCGGCGCGTTCCATGCCTTCTTCGCGGGCGCGGATGGCGAAGTCCACCAGCAGAATCGCGTTCTTGGTCACCAGGCCCATCAGCATGACGACGCCGATGATGGAGAACATCGAGAGCGTGGAGCCGAACATCAGTAGCGCCAGCACCACGCCGATGAGGGTGAGCGGCAGCGAGGTCATCAGTGCCAGCGGCTGGAAGAAGCTCTTGAACTGGCTGGCCAGGATCATGTAGATGAAGATGATGGCCATGGCGAGGGCTGAGACGGCGTAGCCGAACGATTCAGCCATGTTCTTGGTCGAGCCGCTGAACGAGTAGCGGTAACCAGGCGGGAAGCTGATGCCCTCCAGTGCCTTGCGGATGTCGTTCGACACCTCGCCGCCGGAGCGGTTGTAGACATTGCCGTTGATCGCCACCTCGCGCGTCAGGTCGCGCCGGTTGATCTGGTTGGAGCCGGTGCCTTCGCGCAGCGTGGCGACCTGGTTCAGGCGCACCACGCGCGAGCTGCCGTCGGTGTTGCTGCCCAGTGTGAAGGGCAGGCGCTCCAGATCGGCCAGCGTGTTGCGTGCGTCAGGCGCCAGGCGCACATTGACGTCGTAGGTCTGGTCGTCGCTGGCGCGCCAGTTGCCCACCGTCTGGCCGGCCACCAGGATGCGCAGCGCGCTGGCGATCTGGTTGACGTTGAGGCCGAGGTCGGAGGCCGCGTCACGCTGGATGTCAACCTCGATGGTCGGCTTGTTGGGCTTGGCGCTGGAGTCCAGGTCCACCAGGCCGGGGATGTCGCGGATCTTGTCCATCACCAGCGTAGTCAGGCGCTCCAGTTCCTTGAGATCTGAGCCCTGAAGTGAAAACTCGATCTGCTTTTGCCCGCCGACCGCGTCGAGCAGACCGGCATGGGTGATGGTGATGCCGGGCACCTGCTTCAGGCGCTCGCGCAGCACGGCCGACATCAGGTCCACATTGCGGCTACGTTCCTTGCGGTCCACCAGCCGCACGTAGATGCTGCCGTAGTTCTTGCCGAGCGCGTTGCCGGTGTTGAGCGTGGCCAGGGTGTAGCGCACTTCGGGGAATTCGCGAATGATGTCCTGCACCTGGCGTGCCTTGGCCTCGGTCACTTCCAGCGAGGAGCCGACCGGCGTGTAGAAGTTGACGGTGGTTTCCGAGAAGTCGGCCTTGGGCACGAACTCGGTGCCCAACAGCGGCACCATGAAGATGCTGGTGATGAAGACGGCAAGCGCCAGGCCCAGCGTGGCCAGCTTGTGCGCCAGCGACCAGCGCAGGATGCCCTGGTAGGCTTCGGCCAGGCTTTCGGTGGTGCGGTCGAACCAGCCGGTGACGCGGCCGATGGTCTTGTCGTACAGCGTCACGGGCGGCAGATTCTGGCCATGGGTGTCGATGCTCGGGTCGTGCCAGATCGATGACAGCATGGGGTCGAGCGTGAAGCTGACGAACATCGAGATCAGCACCGCGGCCACGATGGTGATGCCGAACTCGTGGAAGAACTTGCCGATGATGCCGCCCATGAAGCCGATCGGCAGGAACACGGCGACGATGGAGAAGGTGGTGGCCAGCACCGCCAGGCCGATTTCCTGCGTGCCGTCGAGCGAAGCCTGGTAGGGCGTCTTGCCCATCTGCACGTGGCGCACGATGTTCTCGCGCACCACGATGGCGTCGTCGATCAGCAGGCCCACGCACAACGAGAGCGCCATCAACGTGATCATGTTGATGGTGAAGCCGAACAGGTTCATGAACAGGAAGGTGCCGATCAGCGCGATCGGCAGCGTGAGGCCGGTGATGACGGTGGAGCGCCAGGAGTTCAGGAACAGGAAGACGATCAGCACCGTCAGGATGGCGCCCTCGATCAGCGTGCGGCGCACGTTGTCCACTGCCACGCGGATCGGGCGCGAGCCGTCGGTGATGGGCTCCAGCCGCACGCCGGGCGGCAGCAGCGGCTGCAACTCGGCCACGGCGCGCGTGAGGCCGTCGATCACGGCGATGGTGTTCTCGTCCTGCGATTTTTGTACCGAAGCTAGCAGCGTGCGCTGGCCGTTGTAGAGCGCCAGGGTGTCGATTTCCTGCGCGCCGTCCTGCACGGTGGCCACCTGGCCCAGGCGGATCGGCGTCGTGCCCTTGCGCGTCACGATGATGCGGTTGAAGTCTTCCGGCCGCTGCATGCGTGCATCGACCTGCACCATCAGCTCCTGCGTCAGGGAGCGCACGGCGCCCAGCGGCAGATCCTGGTTCTCGCTCTTCACCGCGGCCACCACCTGGTCGGGGGTGATGCCGAAGGCCTCCAGCGCCTGGGGCTTGAGGTAGATGTTGATCTCGCGTTTCGTGGCGCCCACCAGCGTGACCGAGCCGACGCCGCGCACGTTCTCCAGCCGTTTCTTCAAGACCTGGTCGGCCCAGTTGGTGAGTTCGACAGCCGTCAGGGCCTTGCCGGCCTTGTCGTCCGGCAGCACGGCCAGCGACCAGATGGCGCGGTTGGCCGGGTCGAAGCGCAGCACGCGCGGCTCCTTGACCTCGGTGCGCAGGTTGGGTCGGATCGAGGCGACTTTCTCGCGCACGTCTTCGGCCGCCTTGCGGCCGTCGATGTGCAGCTGGAATTCGATGATCACCACCGACTGGCCTTCGTAGCTGCGCGAGGTCAGGGTGTTGATGCCGGCGATCGAGTTGACGCCTTCCTCGATCTTCTTGCTGACTTCACTCTCCACGATCTCGGGCGAGGCGCCCGGGTATTCGGTGGTGACCACCACCACGGGGAAGTCGACGTTGGGGAACTGGTCCACCTGCAGACGCTGGTAAGAGAACAGGCCCAGCACCACAAAGGCCAGCATCACCATGGTGGCGAAGACCGGGTTCTTGAGGCTGACGCGGGTGAACCACATGGCTTAGCGTGCCTGCGAGGCGGGGGGCGCGGGCGGGGCAGAAGCCGCGGCGGGGGCGGTTGCTTGTGCCGCCGTGAACTTCACCAGCGTGCCTTCACGCAGCGTGCCAATGGTGCCGGCCAGCACCACGCTGTTCTCGGCCACGCCGGTCACGGCCACCATGGCTTGGCCGCCGGCCTCGCCGCGTTCGCCCAGCGTGACGGTCTGGTGCACCACTTGCTGCTTGTCAACCAGTTGTACATAAGGGGCCGGCTTGTCGGTGCGCACAGCGCTCACCGGCACGGCCAGGGCCGTCATCTTGGCGGTGCCGAGCGTGCCTTGGGCGAACAGGCCCTGGCGCAGGCCGTTGGTCGAGTTCAGGCCGAGGTAAACCAGCACGCTGCGGCTGCCGGCCTGGGTGCTGGGGTTGATGCGCACCACGCGCGCGGCCACCGGCTGGGTACCGCCTTCGATTTGCAGCAGGGCTTCCTGACCGAGCCGCACATCCAGCGAATCGGCCGCACTCAATGCCGCTTCGATTTCCAGCCGAGAGACGTCCACGATCTCCACGATGCGCGCATCCACGGCGACCCGTTCGCCCGGTTGTGCCAGGCGCTGCGAAATCTGGCCGCTGATCGGGGCCAGCAGTCGGGTGTCGGTTGCGCTCTTGCGCGCCACATCGGCAGCGGCCACTGCCGCCAGGTGCGTGGCGCGCGCGCCGTTGAGGTTGGCCAGCGAGGTGTCGAGCGCGGTCTTGGAGATGAAGCCCTGATCCACCAGCGCCTTGTTGTTGTCGAACTGGCGCTGTGCGATGTCGATCTGCGCCTGCGCGGCGTCGGCCTGCTGCTGCGCCTGGCGCAGCCGGGCGTCGTATTCGGCCGGGTCGATGCGGCCGATCAACTGGCCTGCCTGCACGCTGTCGCCCTCGCGCACCTTGAGTTCCTGCAGTTCGCCCGCCACGCGCGCCTTGACGAACGTGGCGTTCACGGCCTTGAGCGTGCCGGACACCGGCAGGCCGCGCATGAGTTCCTGCGACTTGACTTGCAGCACATCGCTGGCGGCCAGTTCCACCACGGTCTGTGCACCCTGCGCCGTGACGAGGGCGGTTTGCTGGGCCTTGCGCGCCGACAGCGCGCGCAGGATGCCGATGGCCAGCAAGGCAATCACCAGCGCCATCAGGCTCCATTTGATCCAGCGTTTCATCGTCAGCGGTCTTTCTTGTGATCAGGCGGGGAGGGCGCGTCCGGCTGGCACAGGCCGTGCAGGATGGTTTCCACCTGGGATGCCAGGTATTCCTCGGGGACCAGGGTTTCATCGCAGCCGGCGCAGGCGCCGAGCGAGTGCTCCCAGGTCAGCAGAAAAATCATCGGCGCCAGCACACTGTAGACGCCGTACTTCAGGTCGATCGGGCGGAACTCGCCGCGGTCGATGCCGCGCTGCAGGATGCGGCGAACCAGCGCATGGCCGGGTTCGATCACTTCCTTCTGGTAGTAGGCGGCCACCTCGGGGAAATTGCTGGCCTCGCTCATCATCAGCTTGGTGATGCCGCCGGCCTTGGTGGCGCCCAGGCGCTGCCACCAGATGGTCATGGTGTAGCGCAGCAGATCGGCCGTGCTGCCGGTGTAGGCATCGAACTCAGCATTCCACTCCGGGAAGCGGCCGGCGATGTTCTCGCGGATGACGGCCTTGAACAGTTCTTCCTTGCTGGCGAAATAGAGGAACAGCGTGCCCTTGGAAACGCCGGCACGGCGCGCCACTTCTTCCGATTTGGTGGCGGCAAAGCCTTTTTCCACAAACAGTTCCAGCGCGGCGTCCAGCAACTCACCCGGACGCGCTTCCTTGCGGCGCTCGCGCTTGGCGTGCACCTTGGCATGCGTCTCGCAGATGAACTTGGAAATGGGTGACATGGATTTAATGACTCGCGGGTTATTAATGTAGCGACTCCACCCCGGTGCGTCAAGCTGCAAGCCTAACCAGCCCAAACCAGCGGCCGGCAAGCCGCAGGTAAATCTTGGGTAAAGCCGGCAGGGCTGCAAGGCACTCATTAAGATGCAACACCTGTCGATTCAACGGAGTGCCTGCCATGCCCGATTCCCTGCCCATGATCACCCTTGGCGGTGGCTGCTTCTGGTGCACCGAGGCCGTGTTCGTGCGCGTGCGTGGCGTGGTCGATGTGCAGAGCGGCTACAGCAATGGCCAGGCGCAGCGGCCGAGCTACGAGCAGGTCTGCACGGGCACGACGGGACACAACGAGGTGGTGCGCCTGACCTACGACCCAGCGCAGGTCAGCCTGCGCCAGTTGCTGGAGATCTTCTTCACCATCCACGATCCGACCACGCTCAACCGCCAGGGCAACGACGTCGGCACCCAGTACCGCAGCGCCATCTACTTCAGCACCCCGGAGCAGAAGCTTGAGGCGGAACTGCTCATTGCCGAACTGGAGCAGGCGGTGGTTTTCCACGGGCCCATCGTGACCGAGGTGCTGCCGCTTTCCAACTACTGGCCGGCCGAGGACTACCACCAGGACTATTACGAACAGCACCCCAACCAGGGTTACTGCGCCTTTGTGGTGGGTCCCAAGGTGGCCAAGCTGCGGCAGACCTTTGCCGCCTTGCTCAAGTGAGACGCCACGCATGATTTCCACACGCGGATTGCGCTACCGCTACCCCGACGGGGCGGTGCTGGCCTTTCCCGATGTCGAGGTGCCGCAGGGCGGCGTGCTGTTGTTGCGCGGGCGCTCCGGCGTGGGCAAATCTACCTGGCTGGCGCTGGCCGCCGGCTTGCGTGCGCCCAGTGCCGGTGAACTGGTGGTGGCCGGCCAGACGCTGGCCGCACTCACGGCCGTGCAGCGCGATGCCTGGCGCGCGCGCCACATCGGTTTTCTGCCGCAACAGTTGCACTTAAGCGAGGCGCTCACCGTGGCTGGCAACCTGGGGCTGGCCTACTTTGCGGCTGGTCTGCCGGAGGACCGGGAGGCCATTCAGGCCGCGCTCGCCGCCTTGGGTGTGGCCGAGCTGGCCGGGCGCAAGCCGGCCCAACTCTCGGGCGGCCAGGCGCAGCGCGTGGCGCTGGCGCGCGCCGTGCTCTTGAAGCCGAAAGTGATCCTGGCCGACGAACCCACCGCCAGCCTGGACGACGAAGCCGCGCAGGACGCGCTGGCCCTGCTGCAGGCCACGGCGCAGCAGACCGGTGCCACGCTGGTGATCGCCACGCACGATGCGCGCGTGCGGCAGGCCCTGCCGGCGGCGGCTGTGCTCGATCTTGATGCTCAAAACGAGGCTTTGGCCTTGTCAGATAAGCGCCAATAGCTATGAAAACAATAGCATTGTCCTGGCGCTACCTTGTCTCGCGGCCTTTGGCGGCCAGCCTCAACCTGCTGCTGCTGACGCTCGGTCTGGCCGCCATCACCTTCGTGCTGCTGACGCGTGCGCAGATCGACCGTGCGTTTGAGCGCGACCTGGCCGGCATCGACGTCGTGGTGGGTGCCAAGGGCAGCCCGATGCAACTGATCCTGGCCGGCGTCTTTCACCTCGACGTGCCACCCGGCAATATCCCGCTCAAGGCGGTGCAGGCATTGGCGCAGGACGCGCGCGTGGCGCAACTGATTCCGCTGAGTCTGGGCGACAGCTATCAGGGCTTTCGCATCGTTGGCACTACGCCGGATTACCTTCGCCACTATGACGCGCAGCTGGCACAGGGGCAGGCCTGGCAGGCGCCGATAGAGGTGGTGCTCGGCGCCCAGATGGCGCAGGCCACCAGGCTGCAGACCGGGCAGACTTTTGCCGGCGCGCATGGCCTTGGTGGTGGGGGCGCAGCGCATGCGGCCCATCCGTACCGGGTGGTCGGCGTGCTGGCGCCCTGCGGCTGTGTGCTGGATCGGCTGGTGCTGACGGCTACCGAGTCGGTGTGGGCGGTGCACGAGGCCGGCCACGGCAAGGCCGACGCGCACGACGACCATGACGCAGCCCAAGAAGACGAGCAACGCGAGATCACGCTGGCGCTGATCCAGTACCGCAGCCCGCTGGCCGCCGTCTCGTTTCCGCGTTTCGTCAACAGCACGACCAATCTGCAGGCCGCGGCGCCGGCGCTGGAGATCACGCGCCTGTTGCGCATGGTCGGCGTCGGGGCTGATGTGCTGCGCGGCTTTGGCGCCGTGCTGCTGCTTACCGCCGCCTTAAGCGTTTTCATTGCGTTGTGGAATGCGGTACGCGAACGGCGTGCCGATCTGGCGTTGCTGCGCATGCTGGGCGCCAGCCCGGCCCGGCTGGCCAGGCTGCTGCTGTGTGAGGCGCTGTGGCTGGCGGTGCTGGCCAGCGTGCTGGGCCTGGCGGGGGGGCACCTCTTGACAGGTCTGTTAGGCTTTTTATTGCAGGCCGAGCAATCGCTGCCCCTGACCGGCTGGCTCTGGCTGGGCGTGGAGGCCTGGGTGCCGGTGATTGCCCTGGGTGTGGCGGCGCTGGCCGCTCTGTTGCCGGCGTTCAGCGCCTACCGGGTGGAAGCCGGACAATTGCTGAGTTTGAAGAACTGAATCCAAGATGACCATGTTGTTGCGCAAACCTTGCTGGGCCGTGTTGGCCGTGCTGCTGTGTGCTGCTCTGGGTGCGCAGGCGCAGCTGAGCTCGCCCGTCCCGTCCGGCCCCTATGGCAGCGGGGCCGGTGTGCATAGCCCGAACAGCCCGTTTCCGCAACTGAAAGAGCGCAGCGATGTGCTGGCGTGGTCACTGCTGACCACGGTCAAGACCAAAGTGGAAAAGAACCGCGTGCTGCCGATGTTCCCGCCGGCCATCCAGGCGCTGGACCAGAAGACCCAGCGTGTGCAGGGTTTCATGATGCCGCTCGACCCGGGCGAGAAGCAGACGCACTTTTTGCTCAGCTCGGTGCCGCTGACCTGCTCCTTCTGTGTGCCCGGCGGGCCGGAGAGCATGATCGAGGTGAAGAGCAAGACCCCGGTCAAGTACGGCATGGAGCCGGTGGTGGTGGAAGGGCGTTTTTCCGTGCTGCACGACGATTCCTATGGCATGTACTACCGCATGACAGATGCGGTGCCTGTGAAATGACGCTGAAGTAAACTCGGCCTCCCGCCCGCCATGCAGCCACATCGTTCCCCTCCGCATCTGACGCGCCAGCGCCCGGCCTTAGGCCCGGTGCTGCTGCTCGTCGTGGCGCTGCTGTGGGCGCAGATGCTGGGCCTGGCGCACCGTGCACTGCACAGTCCGCATACGGGCAGCGTGTCGCTGGCCGCCCAGGCGACGCAGGGCTCGACGGCCCATGCCCCGGGCCTGCTGGCACACCTGCTGGCACCCGATGGCGGCGAGCCCGATTGCCGCCTGTACGACCACCTGGGCCACGCCGACGTGCTGCCGGCCCTGGCGCTGCCCTCTCTGGCGCTGCCGCTGCCCTTGTATGTCTCGCAGGCGGTTCTGGCTCACCTGTTCCTGCCGGCGCCTGCTGCCTTCGAGGCGCGCGCACCTCCTCTGGTTCGCTGAATTCCGTGCCGTCCTTGTTTCATGCCGAGCTGTTTGCCGGCATGGCGCAAGTTCTTCCGATTCAACGAACCTGTCATGAAACACCTTCATTCCCTGCGCAGTGCCCCGGGCACTGCCTTCGCTTCACTGTCTTTGTTGCCACCGTTGGCGTTGACCCTGACGGCACTGACCGGCGCTCCGGCGCTGGCACAAGCCGGCGACGCACCGAGCCTGGCTCCCGTCGTGGTCACCGGCAATCCGCTAGGGGCGACTGAATTGATCGCCCCCGCCGAACAATATTCGGGTGAGGCCCTGCTGCTGCGCTCCAAATCCACGCTGGGCGAAACGCTCGACGGCACGCCCGGTGTCAGCAGCACCTATTTCGGGCCGAACGCCAGCCGTCCGGTGATCCGCGGCCTGGATGGCGACCGCATCCGCATCCTGAACAACGGCGGCGCCAGTCACGATGTCTCCAGCCTGAGCTACGACCACGCCGTTGCCCAGGACCCGCTGACAATCGAGCGGATCGAGGTGCTGCGCGGCCCCGGCGCCTTGCAGTATGGCGGCAGCGCGGTGGGCGGCGTCGTCAATGTGATCGACAATCGCATCCCGCGCGAGCCCCTGTTCGACGCCCAGGGCGGCGTGGCCGGCAAGGCCGACGTTGGCCTGGCCAGCGGCAACCGTGAGCAAAGCGGTGCCGTGCTGCTGGAGACCGGCACCGACCGCTACGCGCTGCATGCCGACGTGATGTCGCGCAACACGCAGGATGTGGCCGCACCGGTCGATCTGGCCTGCACGCGCGGCGGCATCACCACCACGGCCCGCCGCATCTGCAACTCGGCCAGCCAGACCTGGGGAGGTGCGCTCGGTGGCTCGCTGTTCTTCGACCGCGGCTACCTTGGTGCCTCACTTTCCACCTACGACAGCAATTACGGCACGGTGGCGGAAGACGAGGTCAATATCGCCATGCGCTCCAGCCGTCTGGCGTTGGAGGGGGAGGTGCGTGACCTGGGCGGTGTGCTGCAAAGCGTAAAGGCCCAGTTCAGCCGCAGCGACTACCGCCACACCGAGTTCAACGCCGGCGTGGCCGGTACCCTGTTCAAGAACTCCGGCAACGACCTGCGGCTACAGGCGCGCCATGCCAGGCTGGGTGCGCTGGATGGTGTGATCGGCCTGCAGTTCGAGGACAGCGAGTTCTCGGCCGACGGCGACGAGGCGTTCGCGCCCTACAGCCGCACGCGCCAGGGCGCGGCGTTCGCGCATGAGGAGCTGGCCACCCGTTGGGGGCGTCTCAGTGTTGGCGCCCGGCTGGAGTCGGTGCAGGTCGATTCGAACGGCCACCCGACCATTGCGCGTTTCACACCCGCGAGCCGCAACTTCAACCCGGGCAGCTACGCGCTGGGGGCGCTGTGGAATGTGGCGCCCGAATGGCAACTGACCTCCAACCTGTCGTGGAACGAACGTGCGCCGAAAGACTACGAACTGTTCGCCAATGGGCAGCACGTGGCCACCAATTCCTACGAGATCGGCAACATCAACCTGGAGAAGGAGCGCTCCACCAACCTGGACATCGGTGCGGCCTGGAAGCGGGGCGCCCACAACGCGCGGGTGCAGGTGTTCCAGCACCAGTTCAGCAACTACATCTCGCTTGAAGGCACCGATCTGACGGCCTCGCCGCCGCAGTACAGCTACACCCAGGTGCAGGCGCGTTTCACCGGGATGGAGGTGAACGGCAACATCCGCCTGCTGGAGGTGGGTCACACGCTGGACCTGGCGCTGCGCGCCGACACGGTGCGTGCCGACAACACCAGCACCGGCCAGCCGCTGCCGCGCATTGCGCCGATGCGACTGGGCGCCACGCTGCTGTGGTCCAGCGGTCCGTGGGGCGCTCGTCTCGGTGTCGACCAGATCGCGGCACAGGACCGCGTGCCCGACGGTCAGCGCGCCACCGACGGCTACACGCTGTGGAACGCGGCGCTGACCTACCGCGCCAAAGCCGGCAAGTCACGCTTGCTCTGGTACGCGCGCCTGGACAACATCGGCGACACCCTGGCCTATTCGGCCAGCTCCATCCTGACGCAGACCGCGGTGGGCAAGGCGCCCTTGCCAGGGCGCAACCTGAAAGTCGGGCTGCAGCTCAGCTTCTGATCCGGCGGCTATGGTGGGGCCCGAATAGGGTCGGGCCCGCACCTCATGGATAGCGTCTGCTGCAAGGCTACCGGAACAACCGGCAGCCTTTTTTCTTTCATGTCTCCGTGCATGCCAAAACGCGGCTTATGCCATGTGACACATGTGACCCGGTGAGGATGGCAATACCAGTCGTTTTGTGGGTGTAGTCCAGGCGCTGTGCCGCTTCGCCGGGGCCTTCTGTCAAAATTATTCGCATGACTGCCCACCTAAACCTTCCGTCCTTGTTGCCGCCGATCCCTTGGATCCACGAGGAGGCCTGAATGGAACACAACATCTCACTGATCACCACGCTGGCGGCCGGTTTCGGCATGGCGATGATTCTGGGCTTCATCGCCGAGCGCCTCAAGGTGCCGGCCCTGGTCGGCTACCTGGTCGCCGGCATCATCATCGGCCCGGCGACGCCGGGCTTCGTGGCCGACGTGGGTATTGCCTCCCAGCTGTCCGAGATCGGCGTCATGCTGCTGATGTTTGGCGTCGGTCTGCATTTTTCGCTCAAGGATCTGCTGTCGGTCAAGCGCATTGCCGTGCCCGGCGCGGTGGTGCAGATGGGGCTGGCCACCGTGCTGGGCATGGCGCTGGCCTGGTGGTGGGGTTGGAGCTGGGGCGCCGGCCTGATCTTCGGTCTGTCGCTGTCGTGCGCCAGCACCGTGGTACTGCTCAAGGGCCTGGAGGCCCGGGGCGTGCTGGAGACGATGAACGGGCGCATTGCCGTGGGCTGGCTGGTGGTCGAGGACTTGGCCACGGTGCTGGTGCTGGTGCTGCTGCCGCCCCTGGCGGGGGTGTTGGGTGGCACGGGTGTGCCGACGGCGGATGCCAGCCCGCTGTGGATGACCATCGGACAGACCCTGTTGCAGGTCTGCGCCTTCATTGCCCTGATGTTGGTGGTGGGGCGCCGCGTATTGCCCTGGATTTTGTGGCAGGTGACGCGTACCGGCTCGCGTGAACTGTTCACCCTGACCGTGATCGCCGTGGCGATCGGTATCGCCTACGGCGCAGCAGCCTTGTTCAGCGTGTCGTTTGCCCTGGGCGCTTTTTTTGCCGGCATGGTGATGCGCGAGTCCGAGTTCAGTCACCGGGCGGCGGAGGAGTCCTTGCCGCTGCGCGATGCCTTCTCGGTGCTGTTCTTCGTGTCGGTCGGCATGCTGTTCGATCCGGTCATCCTGGTCGAACAGCCCTGGCGCGTGCTGGGCGTGGTGGCCATCATCGTGCTGGGCAAGTCGCTTGCCGCGCTGGGGCTGGTGATCGCGTTCCGCTACCCGCTCAACACCGCCCTCACGGTGGCGGTCAGCCTGGCGCAGATCGGCGAGTTCTCGTTCATCCTGGCCGGACTGGGCCTGTCGCTCGGGCTGCTGCCTGCCCAGGGCATGAGCCTGGTGCTGGCCGGTGCGCTGATCTCGATTGCCTTGAACCCCTTCCTGTTTGCTGCCGTGGCGCCGTTCCAGCGCTGGATTCTCAAGCGCTCCGCCTTGGCGCGCCAGTTGGAGCAGCGCGAAGACCCGTTCGCCGAACTGCCGATGAGCACCGAACGCAAGTACCTGGAAAAGCAGGTGGTGCTGGTCGGTTATGGCCGCGTTGGCCGCCGCATTGCCCAGGCGCTAGAGGCGCGTGGCATTCCGTACGTGGTGGCCGAGCAGAACCGGGAACTGGTGGAGGACCTGCGCAAAAACGGCAAGGTCGCGGTGTCGGGCAATGCCGCCGACCCGGCGGTGCTGATCCAGGCGCACATTGCCGACGCAGCCCTGCTGGTAGTGGCCACGCCCGATCTGCTCAACGTCCGGCAGATGGCGGACACTGCCCGCAAACTCAATCCGGCCATCGAGATCGTGCTGCGCAGCCACAGCGAGGACGAGTCGACCCTGTTGCGCGAAGAAGGCGTGGGCACGGTGTTTTTTGCCGAGGACGAACTGGCCAAGGGCATGGCAGGGCATATTCTTCAGCGTTTTGAGGCACGGCCTGCAAGCGGCCATGGCTGAACGCCGTGGCTTCGAGCTGCCTGTGCTGATCTCCTGTTTCTGAACCGTACCGCCTTGTGAACCCTACTTCCGTCCTGTCCACCCTGATTCCTGTCGCCCTGTTGGTTGCTATCGGTTTTATAGCTGGTCGCGCAAGGTGGATCAGGGCTGAAGCCACCAAAGACCTGTCAAACCTGGTGTTCCTGGTGCTCACGCCGGCGCTGATGTTCCGCACCATGGGCACGGTGCATGTGGAGCAGCTCGACTTCCGGCCGCTGGCGGCCTATTTCGTTGCGGTCGCCATCCTGTTTGCCGTCACCCTGCTGCTGCAAGGTTTCAACCGGCGCGCCGCCGTGCTGGCACTGGCCGCCACCTTCAGCAACACGGTAATGATCGGCATCTCGCTCATCGGCCTGGCCTACGGCGCGGATGGTCTGGTGATCCTGCTCACGCTGGTGTCGCTGCATGCGCTGGTGCTGCTGACGGCCAGCACGGTGCTGCTGGAGCTGGCGGTGGCGCGTGAGGCGGCCGACCAGACCGGCCAGCAGCACCTGTTGCGCACGGTGCTGGGCGCGGTGCGCAATGCCGTCATCCACCCGGTGCCCTTGCCCATCATTGCCGGCCTGCTGTTTGCCCAGACCGGCTGGGTGATTCCCGAGGCCATCGACAAACCCCTGCAATGGCTGGGCAATGCCTTTGGCCCGCTGGCGCTGTTGCTGGTGGGCGTGACGCTGGCCGGCTCGGGCATGGGCGCGCAACTGCGCGGTGCCTTTGGCGTGTCGCTGGTGAAGAACCTGCTGATGCCGGTGCTGGTGGCCTTGCTCGGCACGCTCTTCGGCCTGAGCGGTCTGCCGCTGCTGGTGATGGTGGTCACGGCGGCATTGCCGATCGGCGCCAACGTCTTTCTGTTCTCGCAGCGTTATGCCGTGGCCGAAGAACTGGTGACGGCCAGCGTCATGGTGTCCAACGCGCTGGCGTTGATCACGCTGCCGCTGGTGATGCTGCTGGCGGGCTGGCTTTAAAAATTACGGCGCGAGCCGTTCGCGCAGCCAACCGCCTTGCCCTTTGGGGGTGTAGCGCAACCGGTCGTGCAGCCGGCTCGGGCGGCCTTGCCAGAACTCCCAGCGCTCCGGTGCCAGACGAAAGCCGCCCCAGTGCGGCGGGCGCGGCGGCTGCAGCATGAACTGGGCGGCGTAGCGTGCTGCATTGGTCACCAGCACACCACGGCCAGAGATGACTTGGCTTTGCGGGCTGGCCCAGGCGCCGATGCGCGAATCAAGCGGGCGGCTGTGGAAGTACTCGTCGCTTTCCGCCTCGCTGACGCGCTCCACCCGGCCTTCGATGCGCACCACGCGCTCCAGTTCGACCCAGTGGAACTGCAATGCTGCAAACGGGTTGCCGGCCAGCTCGCGGCCCTTGCGGCTGTCGTAGTTGGTGTACCAGACGATGCCGCGTTCGTCATAACCCTTGATCAGCACCACCCGGGTGGAGGGCCGCAGGTCGCTGCCCACGGTGGCTACCGTCATAGCGTTCGGCTCCGGCACTTCCGAGTTGATGGCTTCGTGCAGCCACTGGTCAAACTGTTTGAGCGGATCGGCGTGCGAGGCGTCCTCGCTGAGTTCGTGGCGTTCGTAACTTTTGCGGAGGTCGGCGATCGAGGTCATGGCCAAGTGTAAATCCTGAGCCCAGGCGCATCGGCGCATTTCATGCCCAAGAGGCAGTGTCTCAATTTGCAAAAACCAGGCCGTTACCTAGGGCATACCCCTATGACTTGACCCAAGTCATAACCTACGCTGGCGCAGTCTCAATCCAACAACAAAGCCGATTCCATCATGGGCGGCTTATATAGAGAGGAGCCTTTGCCATGAGCATCAAGCTGAACGTCAACGGTCGGGCGGTCGCCGCCAAGTCCGAACCCGACACCCCCTTGCTGTGGGTGATCCGCGATGAACTGGGCCTGACCGGTACCAAGTTCGGTTGCGGTGCTGCACTGTGCGGCGCCTGCACCGTGCACGTGAACGGCCAGCCGGTGCGCTCGTGCCGGACACCGGTGGAGGCGGTGGCGGGCAAGAAGATCGCCACGGTGGAGAGCCTCTCGCGCAACAACACGCACCCGCTGCAAGTGGCGTGGATCAAGCACGACGTGCCGCAGTGCGGCTACTGCCAGTCTGGCCAGCTCATGAGCGCGGCCGCCTTGCTGGACAAGAACAAGAATCCGAGCGATGCGGACATCGACCAGGCCATGAGCGGCAATCTCTGCCGCTGCGGCACCTATGGCCGCATCAAGGCCGCCATCAAAGATGCGGCTGCCAGCCTGCGCAACGCCTGAGGAGAGACACCATGACCACACTCGAAACCTCCCGTCGCGATTTCCTCAAGACCTCAACGCTTGCCACCGGCGGCCTGATCATGGGCTTTGCCCTGCCCGGCGCCAAGGTCGAGGCCCAGGCGGCCGGCACCGTCTACACCCCCAATGCCTGGGTGCACATTGCCGACAACAACACCATCACGCTGATCTCGGCACGCTCCGAAATGGGGCAGGGCGTCTACACCTCCATGCCCATGCTGATCGCCGAAGAACTCAACGTGGACATCAAGCAGATCAAGGTGGCGATTGCGCCGCCGGCGGCGGTCTACGTCAACGCACTGCTGGGCGCGCAGATCACTGGTGGTTCCACCTCGGTGCGTGATGGCTGGGAGAAGCTGCGCGTGGGCGGTGCCCAGGTGCGCGAGATGCTGATTTCCGCTGCCGCCGACAAGTGGAAGGTGGACCGCAGCACGCTGCGCGCCGAGAACGGCATGGTGCTCGGCCCCAAGGGGAAAAAGGCCAGTTACGGCTCACTGGCGGCTGCCGCCGCCAAGCTGCCGGTGCCGGAGAAGGTGGCGCTGAAAGACCCGAAGGATTTCAAAATTGTCGGCCAACGCGTCAAGCGCCTGGACACACCGGCCAAGGTCAATGGCACGGCCGAGTTCGGCATCGACGTCAAGCTGCCGGGCATGGTCTACGCCAGCATCGAGCAGTGCCCGGTGATCGGCGGCAAGGTCAAGAGCTTTGACGCCTCCAAGGCCAAAGGCATGCCGGGCGTGCTCGACGTGGTGCAGGTCAACGACGGTGTGGCCGTGGTGGCCAGCAGCTACTGGCAGGCACAGAAGGCGCGCAAGGCCGTGAGCGTGCAGTGGGACGAAGGCCCGGGTGCCGCGCTGGATCACAACACCGTGCTGGCCAGCACGCGCGCTGCCGCTGACAGTGGCAAGGTGCTGCCCATCGGCAAGCCGGTGGGCAATGTGGCCGAGGCCATGAAGGGCGCCGCCAAGGTGGTCAAGGCCGAGTACATCTCGCCGATGCAGGCGCACGCGCCGCTGGAGCCGATGAACTTCACCGCCCACTACAAGGACGGCAAGATCCTGCTGGTGGGGCCGACCCAGTTCCAGCAGGGCGCACACGGCGCCGTGGCCGGCGTGCTGGGCATCAAGCCGGAAGACGTGACGCTCAAGACCACCTTCCTCGGCGGCGGTTTCGGCCGCCGGCTGGAGCTGGACTTCATCGTACAGGCGGCGCAGATCTCCAAAGCCGTGGGTAAACCGGTCAAGCTGCTGTGGTCGCGCGAGGACGACATGACACACGACTTCTACCGTCCGCTGGGCTTGAACCAGGTGCAGGCCGGTCTGGACGCGCAGGGCATGCCGGTGGCGCTGCAGTTCAAGGTCACCTCGCAGTCGGTCACGCAGCGCGCCTTCGGTCTGCCCAAGGACACGCTCGACCCCTTCATGGCCGAGGCGGCCGTGGCGGCCTACGAGATCCCCAACACGCAGCATGACCTGGTGATCCACGACAGTGGCATGCGCGTCGGTTACTGGCGCGCGGTGAGCCACAACATGAACGCCTTCGCCAACGAGAGCTTCATGGACGAACTGGCGCTGGCGGCGGGCAAGGACCCGTACCAGTATCGTTTGGCGCTGCTGAAGAACAAGCCACGTTTTGCCAACGTGCTCAAGCTCGCTGCCGAGAAGGCCGGCTGGGGCCAGCCCTTGCCGGCCGGCCGCGCGCGCGGTATCGCGCTGATGGAGGGTTACGACACCTACATGGCGCAGGTGGCCGAGGTCTCGGTGAAAGACGGTCAGGTTACGGTGCACCGCGTCACCGTGGCCGCCGATCTGGGCCGCATGGTCAACCCGGACACGGTGGAGGCGCAGATCCAGTCCAGCATTGCCTTCGGCATGTCGTCGGCCCTGATGCAGGAGATCACGCTGGACAAAGGCCGTGTGCTGCAGACCAACTACAACAATTACCCCATGGTGCGCATGCACGAAGTGCCGATCATTGATATCGTACTGGTCGAGAGCAGCGAAAAGCCGGGCGGCATCGGCGAGCCGGCGACCGCCTTGGTGGTGCCGGCGATTGCGAATGCGGTGGCCGCGGCCACCGGCAAGCGTGTGCGCAAGCTGCCGCTGTCGCCCGAGGCGATTCGCCAAGCCTGAAAATCCTAGGACCCAAGAGGTGGTGAATGGAAAGTCTTGATCTGCGTGTGCTGGCCGATGCGCTGGCCTGGAAACGCGCCGGCCATGCGGTCACGCTGGTCACGGTGGTGGAAACCTGGGGCAGCGCGCCGCGCCCGCCGGGGGCTCTGCTGGCCGTGCGTGACGACGGTGTGGTCAGCGGGTCGGTGTCGGGCGGCTGTGTCGAGGACGACCTGATCGCCCGTACCAAGGCCGCGCTGGCGGCCGGCACCGCAGATCAGACCTCTGCCAAGCCGTCGCTCATTGCCTACGGTGTGACCAAGGAGGAGGCGGCACGCTTCGGCCTGCCCTGTGGCGGCACGTTGCGGCTGGTGCAGGAGCCGCTGCGCGAGGTGAGCTGGGTCGAGACGCTGCTCGCGCGCACGGCTGAACACCGGCTGCTGGCGCGCACGCTCCATCTGGCAAGCGGCGAGGTGGTGCTGGCCGACGCGGTGCGCGGCCAGGGCATGGCGTTCGACGGCCAGACCCTGACCACGGTGTTCGGCCCCAAGTGGCGCCTGCTGCTCATCGGTGCCGGCCAGTTGTCGCAGGCGGTGGCGCGCATGGCCGGCATGCTCGACTTCGAGGTGCTGGTGTGCGACCCGCGTGAAGAGTATGCGGCGGTGCTGGAGATCGAGGGCGTGCAGCGCGTGGCAGGTATGCCCGACGACGTGGTGCGCGAACTGCTGCCCGACGCCCACACCGCCATCGTGGCCCTGACGCACGACCCCAAGCTCGACGACATGGCACTGCTCGAAGCCCTCAAATCGGCGGCCTTCTATGTGGGGGCTTTGGGGTCACGCCGCAACCAGGCGACGCGCAAACAACGCCTGGCCGAGCACTTCGACCTCAGTGCCGATGAACTGGCACGCCTGCATGGCCCGGTGGGCCTGAGCATCGGCGCCAAGACGCCGGCCGAGATCGCGGTGTCGATCGTGGCTGAGATCGTGCAGGTCAAGAACGCGGTCAGCGCCGCGGTGGCTCGCACACCCGGTTGCACCGTCGTCTGAATGCGGCCTGAAGCGTCCTTGCAGCCGGTGGTGATCGTGCTGGCCTCCGGCCAGGGCGAGCGTTTTCTGGCCTCGGGTGGTCGCACACACAAGCTGCAGGCGCTGCTCGGAAACAAGACCGTGCTGCAGCACACGCTGGATGCCGTGCGCGCCAGCGGGCTGCCTTTTTATCTGGAAGAGACCGGCTTGCCCGGCATGGGGGACTCGATTGCGGCAGCGGTGCGTGCCAACCCCGATGCGTCCGCCTGGCTGATCCTGCCAGCCGACTTGCCGCTGCTGCAAGCCGAAACCATTCGCCGCGTGGCAGCCGCCCCGGCGCAGCAGGCGGTGGTGCGGCCGGTGTACCAGGGGCGGCACGGCCACCCGGTGCGCTTTGCCCGCGTCTGCGGGCCGCAGCTCATGGGGTTGGAGGGAAATCAAGGGGCAGCCCTTGTCGTCAAAGCGCACGGCGCTACTGAATTGATAGTGGACGATGCCGGTTGCGTGACCGACATCGACACCGTGCAGGACCTGCAGCGGGTGCAGGAACTCTTGCAGACCCGGCAGCCTTGAGGCTGCCGGTGCTTCTCACGAACGACTGATCACAGCGCAGGCCAGGCGCGGGCCGGCGTTGCCAGTGGGCTGGGTGGTGTAGTCGTCCGGGTCGCGGTGCACGATCAGACCGCGGCCGACGATGTCGTTGCTGCCGCTGCCAACCGAGATGCTGTTCGACGTGAAGTTGATGCGCGCCACACCGTAGGCGTCGGCCTTCAGGCTGGGCAGGTCGCCCACATGGTGTTCATTGGCTTCGTGCGCGCCGTGTTTCATTCCCATGGGGTTGAAGTGGCCGCCGGTGCTCATGCCATCGCCGCTGGAGCAATCGCCTTTCTCATGCACATGGAAACCGTGCTCAGCATTGGGCTTGAGGCCGCGCACTTCACCGCTGACCAGCACCTTGTCGCCTTGCTGGGTGAAGCGGATGTCGCCGCTGGTGGCGTTGCCGCGCGTGGGTTGGAGTTGGGCCGAGGCCGTCGGGCCGCTCGGGGTGGCACAGGCCGAGAGCAGGGCAGCTGCGGCCAGGGGCATGAGAACGCGGATCATGACAATCTCCTCAAAAGGTGGAAGAACCGCTGCGACTGTAGGCCGGTGTGCGGTTTCCGGCAAGCCGGTGGCCGCTCAACCCTGGCACATCTCAGGTCATCGGGTGCGGCTGTAAAGGCCGGCTGCTTTGCCGGGCCAGCCAGTCGCTCACCGGTGCCGGTTTGGCGAACAGATAACCTTGCAGGGCATCGCAGTCATGGGCCAGCAGGAAGTCGGCCTGTTCGCGTGTCTCCACCCCTTCGGCGACGACCTTCAGCCCCATGTGCCGGGCCATGGACAGGATCATCTGCACGATGGCCGTGTCGTTGGGGTCGGCCGGTGTGTCGTCGATGAAGCTCTTGTCGATCTTGATCTCGTAGAGCGGCAGCCGCTTGAGATAGGCCAGGCTGGAGTAGCCGGTACCGAAATCGTCGATCGAAAAGCGGATGCCGAGCGCGGCCAGCTCGTTCATGCGTGCGATGGTCCGGTCCAGGTTCTCGATCAGCAGTCCCTCCGTCACCTCGAAGACCAGACGGGCCGGGTTGGCGCCGGTGCTCGCCAGCAGGGCCGACACGCGCCGGACGAAGTCGGACTGACGGAACTGGCGCGGACTGACGTTGATCGACAAGGGCAGCGTGTGGCCAGCGGCCTGCAGATGGACCTGGGTCCGGAAGGCCTGTTCCATGACCCAGTCGCCCAGTCGCAGCATCAGGGGGCTGTCTTCGGCGACGGGAATGAATGTCGAGGGCGGAACCTGGCCACGCACCGGGTGCGTCCAGCGCAGCAGCAGTTCGGCGCCAACGG
Source organism: Curvibacter sp. PD_MW3 (assembly GCA_002633085.1). Lineage (GTDB taxonomy): Bacteria > Pseudomonadota > Gammaproteobacteria > Burkholderiales > Burkholderiaceae_C > Hylemonella. The sequence continues at coordinate 345,251 of NSIV01000002.1, read as the reverse complement.
CATGCCCCGTACGATCGACTTGAGGCTGCAGGTGCAGTGCCAGCTGGTTCTGGGTGATGGCCTGCGCCAGGTCGTGTTCGAGGGCCAGGCGTTCCTCCACCTCCGATTGCATGGCCGCTTCAAAAAAGGCAATCCGGTTGCGGCCGGCCGCTTTCGCTCGGTACATGGCCGTATCAGCCTCGCGCAGCAGACCGTCGGCGGACTGGCCCGGTTTGGGCAGCAGGGTGACGCCAATGCTTGCGCTGGTGCTGTAGGGTTCGCCATGGATCGTGAAAGGCTGCTCCAGTGCTTCTCGCACCTTGTTGGCAACCGCCATGGCGGCCCGCCCGCCGGCATCGTGGTCTGCTGTCAGGTGGGTTGTCAGGATCACGAATTCGTCGCCCCCCAGGCGGGCGACGGTATCTTCCTCGCGCACCAGATCGCTCAGACGCTGACCGACGCTCATCAACAGTGCGTCGCCGGCGGTATGGCCGCGCGCATCGTTGATGTTCTTGAAGCGATCGAGATCCAGGTAGAGGAGCGCGCCGATGACCGGTGAACGCCGTGCCGACGCCAGCACCTGTTCGAGCCGGTCCAGCAGCATGCGCCGGTTGGGTAGCCCCGTGAGCACATCGAAATAGGCCAGGCGATGGATGTCCTCTTCGGCCTTCTTGCGCTCGGTGATGTTGCGCTCCACCGACACCCAGTGCGTGAGTTCACCCTGCTCGTTCGTGACCGGCACGATGTTCAGATCGAGCCAGTACTCCTGGCCGTCCTTGGCGTAATTGAGCAGCTCGGCATGCACCGGTTCTTGCTTGCCTAGCGCCGCCTTGATCCGGTCGAGTTCGGTTCGGCTGGTCCGGGGGCCTTGCAACACGCGCGGCGTTTTCCCGATCACTTCTTCGCGCGTGTAGCCGGTGCAACGCTCAAACGCATCGTTGACGAAAACAATGCGGGGGCCCGGCGCACTCAAAGGGGCCGCCTCGGTGATCACGACCATGTCGTTCAGGCGCGTCAGGGCCGTGCCTGTGAGCCGCAGGTCCTCGTTGGCCTTTTGCAGGTGGCTCTGGCCTTTTTCCAATGATTGGGCGATCGCGCGTTGCCGCTCCAGCGATGTTTCCAGCTGGTTGAGCAGCACGGCACATGAGATCGTGATGACCGAGTTGATGAACATGAAGTTGATCGTGATGACGACCCACTTCAGCAACGGCTGGGATTCGAAGCCCTGCATCTGCAGGTCGGCATTGACTGCATAGCCCAGGCTCAGCAGGCTCACGCCATTGAGCACCAGTGCCAGCAAGGCTGGCCGCAGGCCCAGCAGCAGGGCGGTCATCACGGGGAAGGCCATCAGGTAGATCTGGCTGGCCGGGCCAATGACCATGAGGAACCACATGCCCAGCAGATAGACCAGGGCCAGCAGGTTCCAGGCTCGGAAACGGTAGGGCAGGGTGCGGTAGCGCCAGATGGTGATCACCCAGGCCAGCGCGAAGGCATCGATCCAGGCAACCGCCACCAGCCCTTCGCGCCATGCGAGCAGCACGCTGGGAATGGCTGCCAGGCTACCCAGGGTGACGATCACCAACAGAATGGCCGAGAGAATGCGCTCTCGCCAGTTGTGCAACTCCTCGTTCTCCGCCTGCGGAGTCAGGAAGGTCTGCTGAAGGGTCTGAAACGCCGTCACTGTGTGTCTGCCCCCGTGAGCCGCTGCCGCATGGGGCGGCAGCGCCAATGGGTACATCCTACCGCGGATGACGACCGGCGAGTGACTCGCCTGGGAGCGGCTAGTGCTGGATCAGTTCGATCTTGTAGCCATCCGGGTCGGTCACGAAGGCAATCACCGTGCTGCCGCCCTTGACCGGACCGGCTTCGCGCGTGACGTTGCCGCCGGCGGCCTTGATCTTGGCGCAGGCCGCGTACGCGTCGGGCACACCGAGCGCAATGTGGCCGTAGGCCGTGCCCAACTCGTAGCTTTCCACGCCCCAGTTGTAGGTCAGCTCGATCTCGGCCTGGCCGGGATTGCCGCCGTCAAAGCCGAGAAAGGCCAGCGTGTATTTGTATTCGGGATTTTCGGAGGTGCGCAGCAGTTGCATGCCCAGCACCTGGGTGTAGAAGTCGATCGAGCGTTGCAGGTTGCCAACGCGCAGCATGGTGTGAAGCAGTCTCATGGTCGGGATGATGCCGGAATGTCAAAAACAAGGCAGGTTGTGGTGGCATGAGCATACAGCGTGCCGTCGGGGCCGACCAGGCGCGCTTCGGCCGTGGCCAGCTGGCGGCCGCAGTGGATGACGCGGCCCTCGGCCCGCACGCGCGTCACCTTGGGCGTCAACGCCTTGACCAGGTTCACTCCCAGCTCGGCCGTGGTGTAGGCGCGCCCGGGCGGCATCATGGTGTGCACGGCACAACCCAGGGCTGAGTCGAGCAAGGTGGCAAACCAGCCGCCATGCACCGTGCCCATGGGGTTGAAATGCTGTGGCCCCGGTGTGCCTTGGAAGACGGCGCGACCGGCGTCGATCTCGATCAGCATGAAGTCCAGCGTGCGCGCGATCGGCGCATAGGGCAGTTCGCCACGCAGCATGGCCTGCATCATCTCCAGGCCGTTTTTGCCACTGATCTGCGCCGGGCTGGCCACGCCCGGGCCCGGGCCGGCGTCCAGCCGCTGACGCGTGGCGGCTTCTTCGGCCAGCCACTGATCCAGTGCATTCGAGGGGGTGGGGCTTGAGCCCATGTTGTGCTCCTATTTATTGCATATGCAATGATTGTAGATACAATTAAGTCATGAAACATGTCACACACGCGTCAAGTGCGGCGGCGATGAAACCGCAGGGCTGCACCAACTTCAAGCTGCGCCAGCTGATGCGCCGGGTGGCGCAGTACTACGATGCCGAGCTCGTCAAGGCCGGCCTGAAGGTGACCCAGTACTCGCTGCTGTCCTACGTGCTCAAGCTGGGGCCGATCCGGCCCGGCGAGCTGGCACGGGCCATGAAGATGGACGCCTCCACGCTGACGCGCAACCTCAAGCCGCTGGTCGAGGCGGGCTGGCTGGCGCTGGGCGCCGGTTCGGACGGGCGCAGCCGCCTGGTCAGCATCACCGAGAGCGGCCGCGAGAAACGGCACGAGGCGCAGCGCCGCTGGCGCGTGGCGCAAGACGGGCTCAACCAGCAACTGGGCATCGAGCGCGTGCTGGCCCTGCATACCTTGATTGATGACGCGCTCGAACTCTTATCCCCCGTCGAATCAGGAGTTGATGATGACCCGTACTGACAAGGCGCGCAGCCCACGCACGATGATCTGGCTCGTGCTGCTCGCGGCGGCCGGCACATTTGCCCTGACCATGGGCACACGGCAGACCATGGGCCTGTTTCTGAGCCCACTCAATACCGCCACCGGTCTGGGCATCGGCAGCATCAGCCTGGCGTTTGCCTTCGGCCAGCTCTGGTGGGGGCTGACCCAGCCTTTTGCCGGCGCCATGGCCGACAAGATCGGCGCCGGGCGCGTGCTGTTCGTCGGTGTGCTGCTGGTGGCGCTGGGAACCTTCATCACCCCGTTCATGACAAGCAGCGCGGGTTTGATCCTGGCCATTGGCGTGTTGGCCGCAGGCGGCGCCGGCATGGCCGGGCCAGCTGTGCTGATGGCCGCCACGGCGCGCCTGATTCCGCTGGAGAAGCGTGGCCTGGCCACCGGCATCGTCAACGCGGGTGGTTCCTTTGGCCAATTCCTGATGGCCCCGATTGCGGGCGCGCTGATGGTCAGCCAGGGCTGGGCCCATGCCATGCAGATCATGGGTCTGCTGGTGCTGTTGGGATTGCCGGCCGCCCTGGTGCTCAAGGGCAACTCGCTGCAGTCGGCGCCGGCGGGTCACCAGCCGGTCGGCACGCTGGATGCCATCCGGGCCGCGTTGAAGAACAAAAGTTATCTGATGCTGGCGGCCGGCTTTTTCGTCTGCGGCTTTCATGTGGCGTTTCTGGCCACGCATTTGCCGGGCGTGATTGCCGCGTGCGGCTTGCCGGTGCAGTTTGGTGCCTGGTCGTTGGCCATGCTGGGGCTGTTCAACATCGTGGGCAGCGTGGCCATGGGCTGGGCGGTAGGGCGCTGGCGCATGAAGTCGCTGCTGTCTCTGCTGTATGCCACGCGCGCGCTGGCCGTGCTGCTGTTCCTGCTGGCGCCCAAGACCGGCGCGGTGATGCTGGTGTTCGCCGCTGTCATGGGCCTGACCTTCCTCTCCACCGTGCCGCCGACGGCCGGTCTGGTGGCCAAGTTCTTCGGCACCGCCAACATGGCCACGCTGTTCGGCGTTGTCATGCTGACGCACCAGATTGGCGGTTTTCTGGGGGCCTGGCTCGGTGGCCGGGTGTTCGAAGCCACCGGCAACTACGACTGGGTCTGGTACATCGACATCATGCTGGCCATCGGTGCTGCACTGATTCACCTGCCGATCCGTGAGGCCCATCTACCTAAATTGGGGAAGGTCGGCAAGGCGGCTGCCTGAGCCTGGTCGTTCAGTGTGTCAGGCCCGTGGCGGTCGGACCATGTTGGCCGGCCGAACCCAGGCGTCAAAATCACTGGCGCTGACATAACCGAGTGCGACCGCCGCCGCTTTCAGCGTGCTGCCTTGGTGGTGTGCCTGCTTGGCGATCTCGGCGGCACGGTCGTAGCCGATATGCGGCGTCAAAGCCGTCACCAGCATCAGGGAGCGCTCCATCAGTTCGCCGATGCGTGCCCGGTTGGCTTCGATGCCGCGCACACAGTGCGCCTCGAAGCTCGCCATGCCATCGGCCAGCAGGCGCACGCTCTGCAGGAAGTTGTGGGCGATCAAGGGTTTGAACACATTGAGTTCGAACTGACCCGCAGCGCCGCCGAAGTTGATGGCGACATCGTTGCCGAACACCTGGCAGCACAGCATGGTGAGCGCTTCGCACTGGGTCGGGTTCACCTTGCCCGGCATGATGGAGCTGCCCGGCTCATTCTCGGGAAGGCTGAGCTCGCCCAGACCCGAGCGCGGGCCAGAGGCCAGCCAGCGGATGTCGTTGGCGATCTTCATAAGCGCTGCCGCCAGGGTCTTGAGGGCGCCGTGCGCTGACACCAGGGCGTCATGGGCGGCCAGCGCTGCGAACTTGTTGGTCGCGCTGACGAAGGGCAGGCCCGTTGCCTGCGCCAGTTCTGCCGCGACACGCGCGCCGAATTTGGCATGCGTGTTCAGCCCCGTGCCGACCGCCGTACCGCCAACAGCCAGTTCATACAAGGCCGGCAAGGTTGAACGGATTGCGCTTTCGGCGTGTGCCAACTGCGCCACGTAGCCGGAGAATTCCTGCCCCAGCGTGAGTGGCGTGGCGTCCTGCAAGTGGGTGCGGCCGATCTTCACGATGTCGGCAAAGGACTGAGATTTTTCTTCCAGCCGGGCGCGCAGCGTGCGCAGCGCCGGCAGCAGCTGCCCCGAGATCTGCAGGCAGGCAGCCAGGTGCATGGCGGTGGGGAAGATGTCGTTGGACGACTGCCCGAGGTTCACCTCGTCATTGGGATGGACCCGCCGGCCATCGCCTCGCACACCACCCAGCAGCTCGGAGGCGCGGTTGGCCAGCACCTCGTTCATGTTCATGTTGCTCTGCGTGCCCGAGCCGGTTTGCCACACCGACAGCGGAAATTCGCGGTCATGTTGGTTTGCCAGGACTTCCGTGGCCGCGGCCGCAATGGCATCGGCTTTTTCGCGAGACAGTATGCCGAGTTCACCATTGACGCGGGCGCAGGCCTGTTTGGTGCGGGCGAGCGCCATGAGCAGTTCGAGCGGCATGCGCTCGGAAGAAATGTGGAAGTGTTGCAGTGAGCGCTGCGTTTGTGCGCCCCACAGCCGATCGGCCGGCACCTCGATGGGGCCGAAGGAGTCGCGCTCAATTCTGCTGGTCGTCATGTCGAGCCCCTTCCTGTTGCGGACCGGGCCGTCAACCCAAGCTGGCTTTACCCGTCGGCAGGAATCATTAAACTGCAGAAAGGCCGGCCATGTGCCCGTGCCGCAGGAGTCCGCCATGGATACCAGTCGTCATGACTTGAACAGCTTGTTGTCTCAACTGGGACTTGCCAGCGACGCGGCAGGCCTGAATGCCTTTCTGGCCACGCATCGACTGGAGGGGGGCATGAAGCTGGTCGATGCCTCGTTCTGGAGCAAGGCGCAAGCGCAGTTCCTGCGCGAGGCCTTGGAGAACGATTCGGATTGGGTGGCAGCGGCCGATGGCTTGGCCATGCTGCTGAGCCAGAAACGCTAGCGATAGTTGTTCTACGCAGCGGGCAGATTCCTGCCCGCGGTACGTTGTGGCTTAGCGGCCGTAGGAGCCGCCGCCGGAGTTGCGGGGGCCGCGGCCACCGCCGAAACCACCACCACTGCCGCCGCCGTAACCGCCACCACCGCCACTGCGGTTGCGCTGGCCACCACCACCGCCGAAGCCGCCGCCACCGCCACGACGGCCGCGCTCGGCCATCATGTCGACGCTGGTGCGCATCGGGTCAGGTTGGGCAGACGGGCGTTGCGCGTTCTGGCGCGGTTCGTCGTTGCGGGCTGGTCGGCCTTGCCCCGGCCCCTGGGAACTGCGGGCGCCCTGGTTGCCGGGTTGACCACCGCCCTGGTTGCGCGGCTTGCCGCCGCCATTGCCACCAGGCTTGCGGGCACCGCCGCCGTTGCCGCCACCCGGGCGCTCGCCCTGGCCGGCCTTGTTGTCGCGGATGCGCTGCATCATCTCGGTACGTGCGGCCTTGGCAGCGGCCTGCATGACGTCACGGCTCGGCGGCTTGCCGGCACCACCCCAGATGGTCTGGCGGCCCATGGCAATCGGTTCGGCGCGCTCGCCCGGCTCGGGGCCGAAGCCCTCGACCACTTGCACTTCGATCTTCTGCTTGGTGAAGCGTTCGATGTCGGCCATGAAACCTTCTTCGTCCAGGCACACCAGGTTGACGGCGGCGCCATCAGAGCCGGCACGGCCGGTACGGCCGATGCGGTGCACATAGTCTTCGCTGACGTTGGGGATCTCGTAGTTCACCACGTGCGGCAGTTCGTCGATGTCGATACCACGTGCTGCAATGTCGGTGGCCACCAGGGCGCGGATCGTGCCGCTCTTGAAGCCGGCCAGCGCCTGGGTGCGGGCGCTCTGGCTCTTGTTGCCGTGCAGTGCCATGGCGGTGATGCCGTTCTTTTCCAGGAATTCAGCCACGCTGTTGGCACCGAACTTGGTGCGGGTGAACACCAGCACCTGGCTCCAGTTGTGCTGCTGGATGATGTGCGCCAGCAGTGCTTTCTTCTTGCCGCGGCCCACCGGATGGATGACCTGGGTGATGCGTTGCACCGTGGTGTTGCGCGGCGTGACCTGCACGCTTTGCGGGTTCTTCAGCAGGCTGTTGGCGAGGTCGCGGATCTCGTCGCTGAAGGTGGCGGAGAACAGCAGGCTCTGCTTTTCCTTCGGCACCAAGGCCAGCACTTTCTTCACGTCATGGATGAAGCCCATGTCGAGCATGCGGTCGGCTTCGTCCAGCACCAGGATCTGCACGGTGGACAGGTCCAGGAAACCTTGTTGCTGCAGGTCCAGCAGACGGCCCGGTGTGGCCACCAGGATGTCGACGCCCTTCTTGAGGCGACTGATCTGCGGATTCATGCCGACGCCACCAAAGACAACGGTGGAGGTCAGTTGCAGGTACTTGCCGTAGGCTTGCACGGATTCTTCCACCTGAGCGGCGAGTTCGCGCGTGGGGGTCAGCACCAGGGCACGGATGCCGGTTCCGCCAAATTTGTTCTGAGCGCTGCGGCTCATGGTCAGGCGATGTAGCAGCGGCAGGGTGAAAGCGGCCGTCTTGCCGGTGCCGGTCTGGGCGCCGCCGAGCAGGTCGTGCCCTTCCAGCACCAGCGGGATGGCCTGGGCCTGGATCGCGGTGGGGGTCTCGTAGCCTTGCTCGCGCACAGCCTTCAGAATGGCCGGAGCCAGTTTCAGATCTTCAAAGTTCATGGTGATGGCGCCCATCCGGGCGCAGGGATATCGGCCTGTTCAGGTGTCGCAACACCTGGCCAGTCAAAGGCAGATAGGATTCAAAAGAGAGGCCGGATCGATGAGTTGATCAACGGAGGGCCCACCAGCAGGGTGCTGGCGTTGCGGGCAACTGGAGCGCCGCAACAGGCCGTATTGTCGCATGCTCCCGGCTTTTGTGTCGGCGGGTGTCCAAATTGGCTCAATTTGACTCTGCGGTAACAAGTTGTTGCGCGGCAGGCCGGTGCGGCCCTGCAACTGGGAGAATTGGCCTATCGCCGGCTGGTCCGGCTGCAATACAGCCTGGTTGATGAAGAAACACTTGATACGGCGACTCGGCGTGTCGGACGATCCGAACGGTCCGCGCCCTTCATTGCAGGACTGCATTGAGGCCGTGCTGGCGCAGTCCGATGTCCTGATCGAGGATGCCCTCAAAGGACTGGAGGGCACAGCCGTTCAGGCCAAGCCGAAGGTTGCACAAATCAATTACCGCCAGATCAGCCAACCGGCGGTGGCGCAGTTGCGGCATGACTTCGATGCCGTGCGTGCCACATTTGGCGTGCAGTTGCGCCTGGCGATCTACCACAGTGGTGCGCAGGATTCCGCCCGTGAAGCGAGCATGCGCTTTGACGACCTGCAACTGCTTGACGAGCAGCAGATCGACGCCAATATCGAGTTCGCGTTGGCCCAGCAGGAGATCCAGTTCGCCGTTGATGACCTGCTGCCGCAGTTGCATGCGCTGATCAGCCGGCTGCTGGGTTGGATGACCGTGCAGCCGCATCTGAACCCGCTCAAGCCAGAGGCCTTTGCTCGTGCCTTGCGCGAAACCCTGCGGCAGCATGTACCCGACGAGCAGGCCCGCATCGGGCTGATCACTCCGGCCGCTGGTTTCATGGGGGCCAGCCTGCATCGCCTGTACAAGGAGTTGTTCGACTGGTTGCGTTCGCACGGCATCGAGCCGGTGGGCACGGCACATGCGACGGCAGGGCGCCGCAAGAAAAGCGACAACCCGGTGAGCCGCACCATGCTGACGCTGCGCAAGCTGCGCCGCCTGCTGTCGGGTGAGCTGGACGACACGGCAGAAAAAAACGGCGCGGACAGTCGGGCACTGGAGTTCCCCCACACCGTGCCCACACCGCTGGAAGCGCTCGAAGAAATGCAGATGGTCGAGCCCCTCATGAAACGCTTGAGCCAACGGGCGCCTGTGGCCACGCCGGCAGCGCACGACAAGCACTCAGCAGGGGCGGGCCGTGGCCCGCAGCTGGGGCGCCAACTGGGCGAAGAGGTGGTGCGCCTGATGCTCGACAACCTTGCCCAGGACCAGCGCCTGCTGCCGGCGATCCGCGGTCAGGTCCAGCGGCTGGAGCCAGTGTTGCTCCAACTGGCGCAGTCCGATCCGCGTTTTTTCAATGACCGAAAGCACCCAGCACGTCAATTGCTGGACAAGCTGACCCACCGCAGTCTGGCGTATCTGAGCGAAAGCGACGAAGGCTTCGATGCCTTTTTCCAGTCGGTGGCCATGTCGGTGCGCGAACTGGCAGCCAGTCAAGGGGCGAGTGAAGACTTCGCACGGGCGTTGCACGCGCTGCAGGCGCAGTGGGCACAGGCGGGTGCGGGGCAGTTGCCGCGGCAGGTGGAAGCAGCACGTGCCTTGCTGCACGCGGAGCAACGCAACCTGCTGGCACAACGGCTGGCCGCCGGCTTCGAGAGCCAGCTGCATTCGCAGCCGGTGCCGGAACGCGTGGCCCACTTTGTTTGCGGTCCCTGGGCGCAAGTGGTGGCCGAGTCGCAACTGGCCAGTGCCGGCGGCAGCGAGGATGCCGAGGGGTATCTGGCGCTGGTGGACGATCTGGTCTGGAGCGTGCAGGTGCACCAGGCACGGCGCAACCGGGCCCGGCTGGCGCAGCTGGTGCCCACGTTGCTGGAAAAGCTGCGCCAGGGCTTGCAGAGCATCCGCTACCCGGAAGATCGCATTGCACAGTTTCTGGACGATCTGATTGCCCTGCATGAGCAGGCCTTGGCAAGTCCGTCGCCCAAGGCAGCGGGCAAGGTTCCGGTGGAGACCCCCACGGCGCCGGTCAATCCAGCCACCATGCCGGCGCCGGCGCAGGAAGAGGCTCCGGAGATAGACGCGGCAGCTGAGGCCGATGCCGAGAGCCGGCGCAGCGAGCTTCCCGAGGAGGCGGCCGACGAAGGCTTCTGGGTGGCGGAGGACGAGGCCAGCGAAGCCGGCTACCTGCCCGAAGACGATGTGGTGCCACCCAGCCCGGTGGGGGTGTTGGCGCATGACTGGCGAGTAGCCGACCTGACGGTGGGAGCTTGGGTCGAGCTGATGCTGGGCGAGGCGTGGGTGCGCGCCCAACTGACTTGGACCAGCCCGCACCGCACGCTTTTCATGTTCACCTCGGTCAAGGGGCTGGCGCATTCCATGACCCGTCGCACCATGGACCGGTTGCGCAACCGGGGCCTGATCCGCGTCGTATCTGACGGCCATGTGGTCGACCATGCGCTGGACGCCGTGGCCCAGGCCGCGTTGCGCAACGAACAGGCACAGGGCGCAGACGACGCTTAGGCCGGGCGGGGCTGCGCCAAATGGGCCGGCGGGGGATAATACGGGTTTTATCCCCCCGCAGAACTATTACTAGATGGCTCAATACGTCTTTTCCATGAACCGCCTCGGCAAGATCGTGCCGCCGAAGCGTCACATCCTCAAGGACATTTCCTTGAGCTTCTTCCCTGGTGCCAAGATTGGCGTGCTCGGCCTCAACGGCTCGGGCAAGTCCACGCTGCTCAAGATCATGGCCGGCGTCGACAAGGAATTCGAGGGCGAGGCCATTCCCATGGCCGGCCTGAAGATCGGTTACCTGCCGCAGGAGCCGCAGCTCGACCCGAACGAGACCGTGCGCCAGGCCGTCGAAGGCGGCATGGGTGAGTCCAAGGCTGCGCAGGCGCGGCTGGAAGAGGTCTACGCTGCCTACGCGGACGAGAACGCCGACTTTGACGCCCTGGCCGCCGAGCAGGCCAAGCTCGAAGCCATCATCGCCACCGCCGGTGATGGCGGCGAGCACCAGCTGGAAATTGCCGCCGACGCGCTGCGCCTGCCGCCCTGGGACGCCGTCATCGGCAAGCTCTCCGGCGGTGAGAAGCGCCGCGTGGCGCTGTGCCGCCTGCTGCTGTCCAAGCCCGACATGCTATTGCTCGACGAGCCGACCAACCACTTGGACGCCGAATCGGTGGACTGGCTGGAGCAGTTCTTGCAGCGTTACTCCGGCACCGTGGTGGCCATCACCCACGACCGCTACTTCCTGGACAACGCGGCCGAATGGATTCTGGAAATGGACCGCGGTTCCGGCATTCCCTACAAGGGCAACTACAGCGAATGGCTGCAGCAGAAGCAGGCCCGCCTGGAGCAGGAACAGAAGGGCGAAGAGTCCCGCGCCAAGGCGCTGAAGAAAGAACTGGAATGGTCGCGCCAGAACCCCAAGGCGCGCCAAGCCAAGAGCAAGGCCCGTCTGGCCCGCTTCGAGGAACTGTCCGATTTCGAATACCAGAAGCGCAACGAGACACAGGAAATCTTCATTCCCGTGGCCGACCGCCTGGGCAATGAAGTCATCGAGTTCAAGAACGTCAGCAAGTCCTTTGGTGACCGCCTGCTGATCGACAACCTGAGCTTCAAGGTGCCCGCGGGCGCCATCGTCGGCATCATCGGTCCCAACGGCGCCGGTAAATCGACCCTGTTCAAGATGATCGCCGGCAAGGAAACACCGGACAGCGGTGAAGTCAAGATTGGCCAGACGGTGAAGATGGCCTTCGTCGACCAGACCCGTGACGACCTGGCGAACGAGAAAACCGTGTGGGAAGACGTCTCCGGCGGCCTCGACATCCTGACCGTGGGCAAGTTCCAGATGGCCAGCCGCGCCTACTGCGGCCGCTTCAACTTCAACGGTGGCGACCAGCAGAAGCGGGTCGGCACGCTGTCGGGTGGTGAGCGCGGTCGTCTGCACTTGGCCAAGACCCTGATTGCCGGCGGCAACGTGCTGCTGCTGGACGAGCCCTCCAACGACCTCGACGTGGAAACCTTGCGCGCGCTGGAAGATGCCTTGCTGGAGTTCGCCGGTTCGGTCATGGTCATCAGCCACGACCGCTGGTTCCTCGACCGCATCTGTACCCACATCCTGGCCGCCGAAGGCGACAGCCAGTGGACCTTCTTCGACGGCAACTACCAGGAGTACGAGGCCGACAAGAAGAAGCGTCTGGGTGAAGAAGGCGCCAAGCCGCACCGCGTGCGCTTCAAGGCCCTCAAGTAAAAACCATCACCCGGGCCGGCAGGCCCGGGGGTGTCAGGACTCGGCGCCAGCGGCGTCGGGTCGTGAACAACGCAAGGTTGTCTTCAGACGGTCTGCAGCCTGCGCTGCACCAACTCGATGTGATTGCGCAGGGCGTATAGCTCATCGGTATACGACAGCGGCACCGCGATTTTTTCTACCCGTGCTTCCAATTGTTTGAGTTCATCCAGCAATTCCTGTCTGGATTCGGGATGCGTGCTGTCCAGTCGCTCCTCAATCGCGCGCAACTGGCCATACCAGCGAAACACCCGTGAACGGATCCGGAACTCGTACAGCGGCGGCACGATGCGACTCAGCGGCAGCAGCAGGGCAATGATGATGCCTAGTGCCAGCCACATGCGCTCCACCAGGTTCGCCAGCGAAAAGGGCAGGTAGCGCTGCAGCAGCGGCACACCGTTGCGGATGGTGCGCTCAGCCTCCTTGGCCAGTGGAAACTCCAGGTTGGCCACGCTGGGAAATTCGTGTGCGCGGTTGAACCAGCCGGCATTGCCATGCAGCTTGAGCGAGGCTTGCGAGAACAACTCCTTTAATGCCGAATGCACACGGGGGCGTGCCAGCAGCGTGGTCGTGGTGGCGATCAGCCGCACCGTTTGCTCTGGCACATTGCCGGCCAGATCCACCACACCTTGCGGCAAGTCAACCGGGCTCAAAAAGGGAAAGCGACGCGAATAGGCTTCGCTTTGCGCAAAACTCATGAGCTTGATGCCTGGTGTCTGCAGCAGCATTTGCACCATCAGCGACTCCGGCGCCGAGGCGAAGACCAAGGCATCGAGATCACCGTTGAGAAGCGCCACCGTGGCGGAGGTTTGTTCCAGTTGCGAAATCCGCAGGGTCTTGGCATCCATGCGGTTGACCTCGAACAGCTTGGCCATCAGGCGGGGAACGCCACTGCCCTCAGTGCCCACATTGACGTGCAGGCCTTTGAGCTGGCCCAGAGTGTTGAGCGTGGCATCCGGTGTCACCTTGCGTGCCGACGCCTCGCGGTAGAACAGCCATACCGGCTCGACAAACAGGCTGCCCAGCGACTCCATGCCGTGTTCCTGTTGAGCGGCCAGCTCGTCACTACCGCCCTGGACAAAGCCGAAGTCAGCCTTGCCCTCACGCAGCCACTGCAGGTTTTGCGCGGCGCCTTCGCTGGGCAGCAACCGTACTTCAATGCCATGCTCAGCCAAAACGCTGGCATAGCGTTTGCCGATCTCGGCATACGCGCTTTGCGCCGGACCGGTGGCCAGCGTCAGGTGCCTGGGCGGCATCGGGTCGAGCCACCAGTAGGCCAGTACCAGCAGACCGACGGCCAGCAGCGTGAACGGGCTGGCCGAGATCAGCATGTCGCGCAACGACAGCAGGGTGTAGCGAACGGTTTGGGGCATGGCTCTGGGCGTCGTTTCGTCAGGTCGTCGGGTTGGTGAGGTCGGCCACTGCCGGCCAACGCTGCGCACCGACGGTGATGCCCTGCGCAGCCCACACCGCGTTGACCACGGCGCGCGCCGTGACTTCGGCGGCCAGTGTTGCCAGCAACAACATGCTGGCACCCTTGCCGCTTTGGCCGGTGGCCAGTGCAAACAAGGTGTCGCCGTCGAGCATGGTGTGCACCGGGTTGATGGCACGCGCCAAGCCGTCATGGCTGACCTGCGCCAGGCGCAGCGCCTGCGGCTTGGTCAATACGGCATCGGTGGCCACCACGCCGATGGTGGTGTTGGTGCCGGCCAGCAGGTTCTGCGGCAACTCGCCTTTCACCATCGCATCGCGGCTGCCCAGCAGCGCCTTGCCATCGGGGGTGCGCGCACCTGCCATGACTTGCCCTGTGGTCGGATCGATCACATCGCCCACCGCATTGCAGACAATGAGCGCCGCCACCGTGATGCCTTCCACACAGAGTGAGGCGGTGCCGATGCCGCCCTTCATGGCACGCGGCATGCCGAACAGTTTGCCGACCAGGGCGCCGGTGCCAGCGCCCACATTGCCTTGTGCCGGTGGCTGGCGGCTGGCCGCCAGGCAGGCCTGGTAGCCGGCCTGCGCATCGGGGCGAATGCGGGCATCGCCGACGCCAAGGTCGAACACCACGGCCGCCGGCACGATGGGCACCAGGCCATAGCCGGTGTTCAGGCCGATGTGCTTGTCTTCCAGCCAGCGCATCACGCCGCTGGCGGTGTCCAGTCCCCAGGCACTGCCGCCTGAAAGCGTTATGGCGTGCACCTTGTCCACCAGGTTGGAAGGCTGCAATAAATCTGTTTCGCGCGTGCCTGGCGCGGCACCACGTACATCGACGCCGGCCACCGCGCCATCGCGTGTTATCACCACGCTGCAGCCGGTGGGGCGACGCGTCTCGGTGAAATGGCCGACTTCGATGCCCGCGACATCGGTGAGAGAGCCTGGGTAGGGGAGGCGAGGGTAGGCAGTGCTCATGAGCGCAGATTATGCGCAGACCGTGTTTCAGGCGTAGAGTGGACGCAGCGCCGCCGTGCGGTGCAAGAGGAGTGCGGAAATGTTCAATGGGTATGACTACTACTACGGCCACATGGCCGGCATGCACGCCTTCTGGTGGATCTTCTGGGTCATCTTGATCATGGCGCTGCTGTTCTGGCGTCGCGATCGTTGGCGAGGGCCGCGTGAGCAATCGCGCGAAACGCCGCATGAGATGCTGCGCCGCCGACTGGCTGCAGGGGACATCACCCCGGAAGATTACGAAAGCCGCAAAGCCCTGCTGGACCGCGACGCCGCTTGATTCCTTGGTGGCGTTACCGCGCGTCGCGGTCCTCGCCCCAATGAAAGCGGTGCAACAGCCGGTGGACCACCGGCGTCAGCATGATGCCCATGACGGCGATGAAGGCCAGACCGGCGTACAGCGCATACAGGCCGGCGAAGAGCTTGCCCGCTTCGCTCAGGTCGGTGGTCTTGACCGGTCCCATGCCGCCGAGCAGCATGGCCGCATTAACGAAGGCATCGACCCACGACATCTGTTCGTAGTAGCGGTAGCCCAACATGCCCGCGAGCAGGGAGACTGCAATCAGCACCGCGGCCAAAGCGGCATGGCCCAACAGCCGCAAGGTGAACTGTCCCCTGGGAATGGGAGGGATGTGGCGTGGCTCATACATGGGGTGGGCGTGTGATGGATTCGTACTGCTGGTCTGAGCGGATCGGCCACTCCATCAGGACAGAAAGACGAGGACCAGTCCGATGGCGGCGGGAATCGCTTGGATGAAGAGGATCTTGCGGTTGGCGGTGGCGGCACCATACAGGCCTGCCACCAGCACGCAGCCGAGGAAAAACACCTTGACCCCCATGCCGCTGGCACCCAGGCTCAGACCCCAGAACAGGCCGGCGGCCAGAAAGCCGTTGTACAAGCCCTGGTTGGCGGCCAGAACCTTGGAGGCCGTTGCGGCTTCCTGGGTTTGGCCGAAGGCGCGCAGCCCGGCCGGTTTGTCCCACAGAAACATCTCGAGCACCAGGATGTAGACGTGCAGGAGGGCAATCAGGCCGACGACGGTATTGGCGATGAGGGACATGGTGGTTCCTTGGGTTGTGGCGTGTGAGCGTTTGAGATGAACGGTTGTTGGAAGCAGTCGCTTGGGGATGCCTGATGCAGAGACATCATCGGTGTGTCGCTGACTTACCCGATCTTGGCACCTTTTTCGGCCAGCAGCGCCCGAAGTACCGAGCGATGGCAGTGGGCTTCGTCCTCGCAATAGCATCCCACTGAAAAGTTGCCAGTATGGGACAAGGCGGCGAGTACTTCCAGCGTGCGAGTCGCTTCGGGTGTTGCCATCTCGGCCCGGTATTTTTTGCTGAAGGTTGCCCACTGCGCCGGTGTTTCGGCCTGTTGTCCCAGCTTCATGGTTTCGACGCTCGGTGCCAGGTTGGGATACCAGACGTCGTACCAGTTCTGTGACGCAAACTCGGACTTGGGAACCCCGCGCGGCGGACGGCGCACGGTGCCGATGCGCACACCTTCGTCGGCGGTACGCACACTTCCCAGTTGGACGATGCGAACGGTCATGGTGCTTCTCCTGTCGTTGGTGCCTGACGCTGGATTGGGTTCTTGCTCGGCGTTTCGACGTCATGCATACGGCGTGCCGTCCTTGTGAACGAACTGCCACTTTCCGGCGATGAGCAGGGCCTTGAGGTCGTCATCGGGATAGCTGCCTTCATCTCCTGGTGTTCGGTCGCCCACCTCAAGGTACACGACTTCCTCGCCGGTTTCATTGATCAGACGGTGCCCGTTGCCTGTGCCCGCCTTGAACCCTGCGCACATGCCGGGCGAAAGCTGGGTTCGTCCTTCGTCGGTGTGCAGCGTAGGCCGCCCCTGCAGGATGTAGATGAATTCGTCTTGCCGGCTGTGCGCATGACGAAGCGCCGATGTCGCATAAGGCGCCAAACGCGTGAGGTTGACGCCAAAGTTGCTGAGGCCGAAGACATCGCCCAGCTGGCGTTTCTCCCGGCCGGCCATGCGGGACGCGAAGGGCTCGGGATAGGCCGAGGGTTTGCTGCGTGCTGCGACGTCGGTCGCCATGACGGCGACGGAATGCTGCTTTTCTGACCTGTCTGACATATGACCTCGCGAGACGAACTGTGAAGACGGAGGGCCTTGATGCTTGGGTAGGTGAACTATATACTGTTCAAATATACAGTGTTGATGCAACCATGAAGCCCGATCCCTGCAACTGCCACCGACCAACTCTAGCCGCTGCAGGGCATCCTGCAGCCGCGTATTTTCCCGCGCCGGGCCGTCCCGTGCATTGACACCATGGCCGAGTTCTCCATCCCGCTGACCGCCCTCAAGGGCCGCGGCGCGGCCACGCGTGTGGCGCACCGCTTCGAGCGTGATGCGCGCGCCGCGTTCGATGATGGCTGGCAGACCTGGGACGAAACCTTGCAAGGTGAGGCTGCCAAGCCGCAGACCGAGGTGCGCTGGGAGGACGCGCGCAGCGCCATCATGACCAACGATTCGCCCGACATCGCCTTCGACCATTCCATCAACCCCTACCGCGGCTGCGAGCACGGTTGCTCCTACTGCTATGCGCGGCCGACGCACAGCTACCTCGGGCTGTCGCCGGGGCTGGACTTCGAGACGGTGATCATTGCCAAGCGCGGGCTGGCGGCGCTGTTGCGCAAGGAGTTGATACGGCCAGGCTACCGGCCAAGCATGATCGTCATCGGCTCGGTCACCGACTGCTACCAGCCGGTCGAGCGCGAGCTGAAGATCACGCGCTCGCTGATCGAAGTGCTGCAGGAGGCGCGCCACCCGTTTTCACTCGTCACCAAGTCCAGCGGCGTGGAGCGCGACCTGGACCTGATCGCGCCGATGGCGGCCGACCATCTGACGGCGATCTACGTCACCATCACCACCCTCGACGGTGCGCTGGCCCGCCAGCTGGAGCCGCGGGCCGCCTCGCCGCAGCGTCGGCTGCGCACCATCCGCGCGCTGGCCGAAGCCGGTGTGCCGGTGGGCGTGAGCGTGGCGCCGCAGATACCCTTCATCAACGACGACATGGAGCAGGTGCTGGAAGCGGCGGCGGCGGCCGGTGCGAAGAGCGCTTTCTACACCGTGCTGCGCCTGCCGTGGGAGCTGAACGAGGTGTTCCAGCAGTGGCTGACCGTGCACTACCCGCAGCGCGCGGCGCGCGTGATGGCACGCATCCGCGAGATGCGCGGCGGCCAGGACTACCGGAGCGATTTCGCCACCCGCATGACGGGCAGCGGCCTGTGGTCCGAACTGATCCGCCAGCGCTTTCACAAGGCCTGTGCCCGCTACGGCCTGAACCGCGAGCGCCTTGAGCTGGACCTGTCGCAGTTCCGCCCCGGCCTGGCGGCGGGGCAAGGCAGCCTGTTCTAGTTCTTCACTGGTTCCAGGGTCAGCACGATGTAGGCGCCGCCCACCTTGTCGGCCGTGAAGCGCACCTTGTCGCCCGCCTGCACCCGGTCCAGCAGTGAGGCGTCCTTCACTTGGAACACCATGGTCATGGGCGGCATGTCGAGGTTCTTGATCTCGCCGTGCTTGAGGGTGATCTTCTTCGCCGCCTTGTCCACCTTGCGCACTTCGGCTTCCGTCGTTTCACTGGCAACGGGCGTGGCGTGGTGGCTGTCGTGCTCGCTGGTCTGGCTTTGCGCCAGGGCGTGGCTGCCGGCCAGCAGCAGGCCGAGGGTCAGGACAATGGTCTTCATGCGGGATTCCTTCAACGATAAGACTGGTAAACGGAGGCGCTGCCGCCGCGCTGCACCAGCAGCACGTCGTACGGGTCTTTGCGGCCGCCGTATTCGGGGCCGTCCATGCCGGGCGAGCCCACCGGCATGCCGGGCACGGCCAGACCCAGGGCGCGCGGTTTTTCTTTCAGCAGGCGCTGGATGTCGCGTGCCGGCACATGGCCTTCGAGCAGGTAGCCGCCCACCAGCGCGGTGTGGCAGGAACCGAACTTGTCGGCCAGGCCCAGGCGCTGGCGGTAGTCGCGCTTGGTGGCATCGCTGACGTCGTGCGTTTTCACTTCGTAGCCGTTGCTCTGCAGGTGCCGGATCCAGTCGTGGCAGCAGCCGCAGGTGGGTGTTTTCCAGACCTCGATCACGGTTTGGGTTGCGGTGGTGCCGAGGGCCAGCAGCGGCAGGGAGCCAAACGCTGCGGCCAGGCCCCCTTGCAGCAGCGCGCGGCGGCGCAGGTGTTCAGTGGTGTTGACCATGGTTCATCTCCATCATGGGTTGGTGTTGCATGTCGTGTTGTTTGCCTGGGTGCATGGGCATGGCGTTGCCGTAGCCGCGCAGCGTCTTGTAGCGCTCGATCTGTTGTTCCGTCAGCAAGGCGGTCTGTGTCAGATGGGTTTGCAGATGTTCGGCGCGCAGTTGTGCCAGTTTGTCGCCGGCCGTGCGGGTGAGTTGGGTCAGCAGTTCAGGGCTGATGCTGCGACTGGCAAAGGCCTGGTCGAGCGCACGCTCGGCGTCAATCAGCTCAGCCCCCAGGCGGCGCGCTTCGACCTTGTGCTGCGTCAGCAGCGCCTGCGATTGGGTGCGCTGTTCGTCGCTCAGCTTCAATTCATTGGCCAGCTCCAGCGTGTGCATGGGGCCGGGGTAGCCGTTGAGTTCGGCCGCCTTGGCAAAGCCGTGGCCTTGGCCGTGTTCGTAGGCTTTCAGGTCGTCATCGGACAGCGCCTTGATGGCGCGCATGTGCTGGCCGGCATACGGCGTGGCCTGCGGGCTGGCGCTGGCAGCTGGCTTTTGCGGCTGGGCGACGACGCGGATCGTGCCCTTCATGCCGGCCTGGTAATGGCCGTCGATCAGGCAGGCGAATTCGAACTCGCCGGCACGGTTGAAGGTCCAGACCAGGTGGCCGGTCTTGCCCGGCGCTACGTGCACCATGTGCGGCTCGTCGTGTTCCATGCCCGGGTGCTTCTGCATCTGAGCGGCGTGTTCCGCCAGTTCCTGCGACGTGCCGAGCACCAGCTCGTGCTGCACTTTGCCGGTGTTGCGCAATGTCAGGCGCACAGTCTCGCCTTGTTTGACCTCGATGCGCGCGGGTGTGAAGCGCATGGCGTCCGACATGCGGAGGGTGATGGTGCGTGTGACAGCCTTGGTCTCACCAGCGATGCCCCAGGCTTTCTGCTCTGCCGCGGTGGCGTGCATCGGTTGCCCTTGCTGGGATTCATGGCCAAATGTGGTGCTGGCCCCTGTCAATAATGCGCAGATAGCTATGAATTTGATAGCGTTCATGGTGTTCCTCAATGCGATGAATGTGAAGTAGGTTTGACGGCCTTGAGTTCTGCCGGTGCTGCGCTAGCCGCAGGGGCTGTCTGGCGCTTGGGCTCGGGCAGGGCACCGCTCCACTCGTAGGCCTGGGTGCCGGCCGGTTGCTTGAACCAGCCCGGGTCGCGGTAGTCGCCGGGCTTCTGCTGCTTGCGCACCTTCAAGGTGGTGAACATGCCGCCCATCTCGACCGGGCCATAGGGGCCAGTGCCGGTCATCATGGGCAGCGTGTTGTCGGGAATGGGCATTTCCATCTCGCCCATGTCGGCCATGCCGCGTTCGCCCATCACCATGTAGTCGGGCACCAGCTTTTGGATCTTCTGCACCAGGCCGCGGTGGTCGACGCCGATCATGGTCGGCACGGCGTGGCCCATCGGGTTCATGGTGTGGTGGCTCTTGTGGCAGTGGAAGGCCCAGTCGCCTTCCTCGTCCGCCACGAACTCCACCTGCCGCATCTGACCCACGCCGATGTCGGTCGTCACCTCCGGCACGCGCGCCGCCAACGGCCAGGGGCCGCCGTCGCTGCCAGTCACGGCAAATTCGTGGCCGTGCAGGTGGATCGGGTGGTTGGTCATGGTCAGGTTGCCGACGCGGATGCGCACCTTGTCGCCCAGCCGCACGTTGAGCGAGTCGATGCCGGGGAAACTGCGGCTGTTCCAGGTCCAGAGGTTGAAGTCCAGCATGGTGTTGATCTTCGGCGTGCTGCTGCCGGGCTCGATGTCAAAGGCATTGAGCAGGAAGCAGAAGTCGCGCTGCACCTCGCTGATGAGCGGATGCTTCGCCTTAGGGTGCGTGACCCAGAAGCCCATCATGCCCATGGCCATCTGCGTCATCTCGTCGGCATGCGGGTGGTACATGAAGGTGCCGGGCCGGCGCGCCACGAACTCGTAGACGAAGGTCTTGCCGACCGGAATCTGCGGCTGCGTCAGGCCGCCCACGCCGTCCATGCCGTTGGGCAGGCGCTGGCCGTGCCAGTGCATGGTGGTGTGCTCGGGCAGCTTGTTGGTGACGAAGATGCGCAGGCGATCGCCTTCCACCACCTCGATGGTGGGGCCGGGGCTCTGGCCGTTGTAACCCCACAGCGTGGCGCGCATGCCGGGCGCGATCTCGCGCACCACCGGCTCGGCCACCAGATGGAACTCCTTCACGCCGTTGTTCATGCGCCAGGGCAAGGTCCAGCCGTTGAGCGTGACCACCGGGTTGTAGGGGCGGCCATTGGGCGGCAGCAGCGGCGGTGCGGTGTCCGGTTTGTCCATCAAGACTGGCTCGGGCAGGGCGGCCATGGCCACCTTGCTGACAGAGGCCGCCGCGACGGCTGTCATGGCGGCACCGCCAAAAAATTTGCGTCGGTTCATGTTCAGTGTCCTTGGGGTGCAGAGGCCATCGATGCGCCGCTGCTGCGCGGGCGGGCCAGGGTGCCGGGGGAAGTGCCGGTGAGCGTCAGTTGCAGATCAGCCTCGGCCAGCCAGAAGTCGCGCTGGGCTTCGATGGCGTTGTTCACGCTCATCACCTGCTGGCGCATGTCGCCCAGCAGGTCCCACACGCTGGCCAGCATGCCGTTGTAGCGCAGCAGCACTTCGTCGCTGATGGCCTTGCGCAGCGGCACCACCTCGTCGCGGTAGTGGCGCGCCAGGTCGTAGGTGGTCCGCCAGCCGTGATACGCCTCGCGCGCCTCGCTGCGCGCCTTCACCGCCACGTCGCGCACGCGCGTGGCCGATTGCATGTACAGCGCTTGCGCACGTGCGTTGCGCGCCGTGCCCCAGTCGAAGATCGGCAGCGGCAGCTCCAGCTCCCAGCCGTGCTTGATGTCGTTCGTGCCGGCAGTGCTGTCGCTGATATTGGCGTTCTTGTAGGCCAGGGTCAGGCCGTTGAGGTAGCCCACCGCTTTGGTCATGCCCAGCGAGTCCGCCACATAACCGGCTTCGGCCACGGCCGAACGCACGTCGAGCCGTTCGCGCAGGGCACGCGTTTCCATGTCCTGCATGTCGGCAGCTTGGGGCGGCAGGTCGGGCAGGCGTTGCGCGAGCGTGAACTGCGTCTGCGCACCCCACAGGCCCATCAGGCGGGTGAGACGCTCGCGCTCGCTGAACAGCGTCTGCTGCGCGCGTGCCAGTTGGGCGGCGGCATCGGCCAGGAAGACCTGCTCACGTGCCTGCTGCAATTTGCTCCAGTTGCCCACACGCGCCATGCGCCGCGCCAACTCGGCACCGGCTTCAGCGGCCTCCTTCACCTGGCCCATGTAGGTCACCGTCTGCTGCGCTGCCACGGTGTTGATCCAGGCCTTGCGCGTGTTGGTGGCGAGAACGATGACTTCCTGCGCCGCCTGCAGCTTGGCCAGCTCGTGCTGCTGGCCCTGCCACTTGGCCTTCCAGGGCAGGAACAGCAGGCCGACCACATCGAAGCGCAGCACGCGTTCGATTTCCAGTTTGCTGCCCTCGGCGTACTCGGCGATCGAGACATGCGGGTTGGGCGCGCGCCCGGCCTGCACGCGCTGGGCATCGCTGATGTCGAGTTGTGCCAGCGCGCTGTGCAGGCCCGGGTTGTTGAGCAGGGCAATGCGCACCGCGCTCTCGGCCGTCAGCGGGGCCTTCAGCAGCTCGGCCACGGCGTTGTCGATCTCGCTGTTGTTGCGCTGCAGGGTGACGGGGGTGCCGGCCGTGCGGCCCTCAGTGAGTTGCTGCACATCACTCAGGTTCTGCTCGGGCGTGAGCGAGGCGCAGCCGGCCAGCAGCATGGCCGAGAGCGCAATGGGGGCGCCGCGTTGGAAGAGGGCTCGGCTCATGGCTTGGCTCCTGGGGCTGGGGCATTGGGCGTGGCCGGGGTGACTAGGCCTTGCGCCTGTTCGGCCTTCAGGATGTCGGCGTGGCCGCGTGCGAACTGGCCAACGCGTGCGTTGGCGACGGCCCAGTCATCCTGGTCTTGCACCACACCGCGTGGGCTGTAGACCAGGGCCGAGTGGTAGCGCAAGGCGGGGACCGATGCACCAGCGTCAGCGGCCGCGGCCGCGGGGGGCGTTCTGGTTTGATCTGGTGCGTTTTGCGCCAGGCTCAGTGCCGGCCAGGCCAGAACGGCCAGAACCAGCAGGGTGGGGTATTTCACGAATCTTCTCCAAAACAGCGTTCAGGGAACGGTGTGGCATCACCATGAGCCCGGTTTCGGGACACGGCGGACGCACTACGGCTGTCAGGATCAGAAAATGGGCGGTTTGAAGCCCGGGGCGCGCTCGGCGCTGGCGAAATGGTGGGAGGATGCCTGCGGCTGGACGGCCGGCAGGGCGTAGGTGCCGATGTGCCACGCCACCGGCGTCAGGGCGACGGTGTGGCAGATCTGGCAGGCCGCGCACGTGGCGCAGTCGGCCGCGTGGACAGGGTGCTGCATGTCGTCTGCCGGGCTGTCACTGCTGGTCATCATGGCCGTGTGGCCCGGGCAGTCGGCATGGGCCATGGCTGTGGCCTGTGCATGGTATTCGGCCTCTGGCCTTGTGTTATCTGCGTGAGGTGCTGCGAAATCCGTAGCGATTTCGGTGTCGTTCAAGGCACTTGCCACCATCTCCACCGCCATGGCGTCGCCCACCCAGCCGCGCAGGGGCAGCAGGGCAATCATGAGGGCGAGGAGCAGGATGCGCATGACTGAATGATAAAGGGAACAGCAAAAAGTTCAGTTCATGCAAAATCAGGCCTGACAATGAACCCCATGCCCAACGCCAAATCACGCATCCTGGTGGTCGATGACGCTCAGGACATCCTGATGATGCTGACGTTCATGCTGGAGACGGCGGACTACGAGGTGTTGACCGTGGACGACGGTCCGACGGCGCTGGAGAGGGTTCGACGCGATCCGCCCGATCTGATCCTGCTGGATGTGATGATGTCCGGCATGGATGGTTATGAGGTTTGCGAGCGGCTCAAGGCAGATGAAGCCAGTCGCTCGATTCCCGTCATTTTCATCACAGCCCTGAGCGATAACGAGGCCCAGACCCGAGGTTTCGAGCTGGGAGCCGCCGACTTCATCACCAAGCCCATCAGCATGAATGTCCTGCTGGCGCGGGTGAAGACCCATCTGGCCCTGCATGCCCAGCATCGCAGCCTGGAAGGCATGTTCCGCGATGTCATCGAATTCGCGCCGGATGCTTTTATCCTGACCAATACCCGGGGCCACATCGTGCAGATCAATGCCCGCACGGAGGCGTTGTTCGGCTACCGGCGCGACGAACTGGTCGGTCAGCCGGTGGAGCTGTTGATTCCATCGCGTTTGCGCGCCGTGCATGAAGAGCATCGTAGCGACTACACCCGCAATGCCGGGCGTATGGTGAAGATGGGCGCAGCCCTTTCCTGCCTGCGCAAGGACGGGAGCGAATTTCCGGCTGACATCAATCTCAGCCCGCTACAGACCAATCGCGGGGATCTGCTGATGGCGGTGGTGCGCGATGTGAGCGATCAGCAACGGGCCGAACAGGCACTCATGGCCTCGGGCCAGCGTTTGCGGGCGTTGACAGTTCAGACAGAGAAAGAGCGCGAAAGCGAGCGTAAACACATTGCGCGTGAAGTACATGATGAGCTGGGCCAGGTGCTGACTGCCCTGCGGATGGACTTGTCTTTTCTTGGCATGCAAAGCTATGCCGAGAATCCGGGGCTCAAGGAAAAAACAGAAGCCATGAAGGCCTTGGTAGACCGCGCCATCCAGGGGGTGCGCAACGTGGCCAGCAGCTTGCGGCCGGCCGCACTGGACATGGGGCTGGCTCCTGCCATTGAATGGGTCTGTAGCGAATTCACCTCCCGCACGGGGACGGCCTGTGAATTCCATGTTGACCAGAAAGTTGCCGAGGTGGACGAGGCACGTGCCGTGGTTCTGTTTCGCATCGTGCAGGAGTCGCTGACCAATATCGCGCGTTATGCGCGGGCCAGCCGGGTGGATATTTCCATGCGTCAGCAGGACGGGTACCTCAGATTGGAGGTGTCCGATGATGGTCTGGGGTTCGACTTGTCTGAAGCGCGCAGGAAGAAGTCCTTCGGCCTGCTGGGCATGGAGGAGCGTGCGATCGCCATGGGCGGGCAGGTCGAGGTCAACAGCGCCCCCGGGCAGGGAACCCATATCAGCGTGAGCATTCCCCTGGAATTTGATGCCACGGAAAAGGACAACCCATGATCAGACTGCTTGTTGCAGACGACCATGCCATCGTGCGCAGTGGTTTGAAGCAGGTGTTTTCGCTGGCGCCGGACCTGGAGGTGGTCGGAGAGGCCATCAACGGCAATGAGGTGCTGGCGTTTTTGCGCCAACAGGTCCCAGACCTGCTACTGCTGGACATCAACATGCCGGGTCTGAGCGGCCCGGACCTGATTGCCCGTGTCAAAGCCCACTGGGCCGGCTTGCCCATTCTGGTACTGAGCATGCACAACGAGGTGCAAGTTGCGGCCCGTGTGCTCAAGGCGGGCGCCAATGGCTACGTGACCAAGGACAGTGAGATGGACGTGCTGCTGGGCGCCATCCGCCGGGTGGCGGGCGGCGGCAAGTTCATCGCCCCCGAACTGGCCGAGAAGCTGGTGTTTGACATGTCAATCACCAGTGAAAAACCGGCCTACATGACCTTGTCGGATCGCGAGCTCGAAGTGTTTCGTCTGCTGGTGGCTGGCAAGGGCGTCAACGACATCGCCGAGCAGCTGTGTATCAGCAACAAGACCGTGAGCACGCACAAGACGCGGCTGATGGAAAAACTCAATCTCTCCGGCGTTGCCGAGTTGACGCGTTATGCCATGCAGCACGGCCTGCTGAACTGACGCGCAACTTGCACCGGTGTAGGAATTCTCCTACCCGTCTCAGCCTTTCCTGACAGCCAAACCGGCGCCGTCCGATAGCGCCGGAGGTATGCACTCGGCACCATAGCGGCATGTTGAACCTGCTCGTCGCCGATGACTCCGAACTGATCCGTACCCGCTGGATGGGGGTGCTGCATGGCATTGCCGGCATCGACGAGATCGACACTGCCGACTCCATGACGCAAACCTTGCGCTGTGTGGAGCAGAAGCCCCCGACGCTGCTGATCCTGGATCTGCATCTGGCCGACGGCAACGCCCTGCAGATCATTCCTACCCTCAAACAGCTCGCCCCTGGCATGGAAGTGCTCGTACTGAGCAGCGACGATAGCCCGTTCAACCGTGCCCGCTGCCTGCAGGCCGGCGCTGACTGGTTCTTCGACAAGCCGACCGAATTCGAAAACGCCCTGTTGGTGGTGCAACTGCATGCCGCCTGCGAACTCGCATCCAGACATTGACGCTTGAAGGAAGATAAACATGAGAAACAACCAACCCGTGACCCAGCGCGAGTACGCGTTCCCGGAGGGCGTGACACTGATGTCGACCACCGACACGCAGAGCCATGTCACCTATGCCAACGAGGCTTTCGTCGAGGTCAGCGGCTACGAGCGCGATGAGATCCTGGGCCAGCCGCACAACATGGTGCGCCACCCCGACATGCCCAAGGAGGCGTTTGCCGACATGTGGGACACGCTCAAGAACGGGGAGGCGTGGACGGCTCTGGTGAAGAATCGGCGCAAGAATGGCGATCACTATTGGGTGCGTGCCAATGCGACGCCGATCAAGCGCAACGGTCAGGTCACCGGCTACATGTCGGTGCGCACCAAGCCGGAAGCCACCGAAATTGCTGCAGCCGAGGAACTTTATAAAAACATTCGTGAGGGCCGTGCCAAGGGCCTGGCTTTTCACAAGGGCATCGTCGTGCGCTCCGGCTTGATGGGCTGGACCACGATGTTCCGGGTCATGCCCATGCGCAGGCGCATCCGCCTGGCCTGTGCGCTGGCCGCGTTCCTGGCCCTGGGATCTGTTGCGGCAGCCGGCATCAGCGGCATGGCGCTGGGCATCATTGCCGGCGGTGTGCTGGCGGGCGCTGCGCTCAGTTGCCTCATGCTGGAGTACCAGATCGCTGGGCCCGTGCAAGCCATCCTGTCGCAGGCCCAGACGGTGGCCAGCGGCCAGGCTGGCAAGAACATCAACCTCAACCGCGTGGATGAAATCGGCATGCTGTTGCGCGCCATCAACCAGTCGGGCCTGAACCTGCGCGCCCTGGTGGATGATGTGGGAGCGCGTTCCCAGGTGGTCGCTTCGGCCAGCGTCCAGATTGCCTCGGGTAATCTGGATCTCAGTGGTCGTACCGAAAGCCAGGCCAGTGCGCTGGAAGAAACGGCAGCTTCGATGGAGCAGTTCAGCTCCACCGTCAAGCAGAATGCCGACAACGCGCGCCAGGGCAATGGGTTGGCTCAGAATGCCAGTATCGTGGCCGTCAAGGGCGGTGAAGTGGTAGCCCAGGTGGTCGATACCATGAAGGGCATCAACAATTCGAGCAAGAAGATCGCCGACATCATCGGCGTGATCGACGGCATCGCCTTCCAGACCAATATCCTGGCGCTCAATGCCGCTGTGGAGGCTGCGCGCGCGGGCGAACAGGGCCGCGGCTTTGCCGTGGTAGCCAGTGAGGTGCGATCTCTGGCCGGCCGCAGTGCCGAAGCCGCCAAGGAAATCAAGACGCTCATCGACGACAGCGTGCAGCGCGTCGCGCAGGGAAGCACCCTGGTGGATCAGGCCGGCATAACCATGAACGAAGTGGTGAGTTCCATTCGCCAGGTGACGGAGCTGATGAGCCAGATCACGATTGCCAGCTCCGAGCAGGCCCAGGGCGTGGCCCAGGTGGGCGAAGCCATCACCTTGCTGGATCAGACGACACAACAAAATGCCGCGCTGGTCGAAGAGAGTGCGGCCGCTGCCGACAACCTGAAGATGCAGGCTGACCAGCTGGTGCATGCCGTGAAAGTCTTCAAGTAATCAAAGGCGAACCACCATGAATCACACGCAAGCCAATCAGAGCCAAGGGCAGCCCGCGGGCATGGTGCCCACCCACATCCGCGAGTTCCTAGCCTTCAAGCTGGGGCACGAAGAGTACGGTATCGACATCCTGCGCGTGCAGGAGATCCGCTCCTACGAGGCGCCCACCCGCATGGCCAACGCGCCGGATTACATCAAGGGTGTGGTCAACCTGCGCGGCGTGATCGTGCCCATCGTGGACATGCGCATGAAGTTCAACCTGGAAGAGGTCAAGTACGACGGCTTCACAGTGGTGATCGTGCTCAACATCGGCCAGCAGGTCATCGGCATGGTGGTCGACGGCGTGTCAGACGTGATCACGCTGGCGCCAGAGCAACTGCGCCCGGTGCCGGAACTGAACTCGGCGATTGCCGGCGACCACCTGCTGGCCATTGGGTCGCTGGAAAACCGCATGCTGATCCTGCTCGACATCGAAAAGCTCATGCGCAGCACCGACATGGGCTTGGTCGCGCAAACCATGCATTAAAGAAGAGATGGGGAAGTCCAACGGGAAGTGCCAAGTTCGCTTTTGCGAACCGGCCAAGCCGAAGCCGGCCAGGGTCATGGCGCCAGTCAATGCGGGCGACGTCAGGGAGCGCTTTAACGGGTTGTCTGATCTGTGAGAAAACGCGCCATGTCGGCCGCCGGCATGGGCCGGGCGAACAGGAAACCCTGGACCTCGTCACAGCCGAAGGCGCGCAGTTGCGCCAGCATGTCTTCCGTTTCGACGCCTTCGGCAATCGTGCGCAGGTTGAGACTGTTGGCCATCTGGATGATGGCGCGCACGATGGCTGCATCATCCGGGTCGGTGGCAAGGTCACGCACAAACGTGCGGTCGATCTTGAGTCGGTCAATGTCAAAGCGCTTGAGGTAGGCCAGGCTGGAGTAGCCGGTCCCGAAGTCGTCGATCGAGAGTTGCACGCCCAACCGTTTGAGGTTTTGCAGGCTGGCCAGCACGCCGTCGACGTTCTGGATCAGGATCGATTCGGTCAGCTCCAGTTCCAGCAGCGCAGGCGGCAGTCCTGACTCCTTCAGCGCGCGCCTGACGGACTGTTCCACATCGCCGCGTTTGAACTGGACGCCGGAGAAGTTGACGGCCATCGTCAAAGGCGGCAAGCCGGCCCGTTGCCAAGCCATGGCCTGGCGGCAGGCTTCGAACAGAACCCACTGACCGATGGGCACGATCAGGCCGCTTTCCTCCGCCACCGGGATGAAACGCTGCGGCTCGATCAGTCCCAGCTCGGGGTGTTGCCAGCGCAACAGCGCTTCGACCCCAATCACCCTGCCGCTGGCCAGATCAATCTGGGGTTGGTAGTAGAGCGTGAATTCGTGGCGTTCCAGCGCCCGGCGCAGTCCTCGCAGCAACTGCAGGTGGTCAACGGTTTCGGCATTCATCGCTTCGTCGAAGAAACGATAGGCGTTACGCCCGGCTTCCTTGGCGCGGTACATGGCCAAGTCGGCCTTTTTCAGCAAGGTTTCGAAATCGTTGCCATCTTCGGGGAAGATCGTCGCGCCTATGGAGACGGAGGTGGTGATCATCTCGTGGCCATCGGGCGTAAAAGGCTCCTGCAACCGTTCCATGACCTTGGTCATGACCTCGGCCGCGACGTCGGCGTCTGGCAGGTCGCGCAGCACGATCAGGAATTCGTCACCCCCCTGGCGGGAGATGGCGTCGGTGTCGCGAACGCACTCTTTCAGGCGCTCGGCAACCTTCTTGAGCAAGGCGTCGCCACAATGGTGGCCCAGGGTGTCATTGATGCTCTTGAAGCTGTCGAGATCGAGAAACAGCAGGGCGACCCGGCTGTTGTCGCGTTGGGCCTGGGCAACGGCCTGTTCGAAGCGGTCTTGCAGCAGCAGGCGATTGGGCAGGCCGGTCAGGGGATCGTGGTAGGCCAGGAACTCGATGCGCTGCTCGGCCGTCATGCGGTCGGTGATGTCGGAGCCCACACCGCGGTAGCCACGGAACAGCCCCTGTTCGTCAAAGAAGGGGGTGCCACTGACGGAGAAGGTGTGCAATTCGCCGTTGTCGGCGCGAACCTGGTAGACAAAGCCCTTGAATGGTTCGTGCTGTTCCAGCAGCCGGCGGTGCTCAGCCCATTGCGCGGGTGTCACGCCCTCCAAAGGGAGCTCCCAGCGGGTCTTGCCGATGAACGGTTCGACATCGGTGCGGATGCGACCGATAGACATCTGGGTGAAACGGAATTCGGCGTTCTGCTCCCAGTACCAGTCGGTTGACAGCTCGGTCAGGCTGCGAAAACGTGCTTCACTGTCGCGCAGGGTCTGCTGCTGTTCATCCAGCGTACGGACCATGGCATTGGAGGCCTGCATCAGAGTGCCGATCTCGCCGCCGCTGGTGACTGGCAGCAGTCGGTCCGCGCCCGTTTTGCCGGGGAGCTCCTGGACATGGCGCGTGAGTGTGGCCAGTGGCGCCATGATCCGGCGCATGATGAGCCAGGCGACCAGCAGCACGATGCCGGTTCCCAGTGCCAAGGCCAGCAGGAAATAGCGCTGGGCCTGGCGCAGCGGTGCTTCGGCCTCGGCGACGGGATAGTTGGCAGCGAGGATCCAGCCGGTGGTGGACAGGCGCTTGAAACTGCTGAACATGGCTTGGCCATGCGAAGTGATGGTCGGACCGCTGCCTTCAAATCCGGCCAGTGCCCGATCGTAGAGTTCGTTCTTGCCGGGGCGCGCTGCCTCCATCATGAGGCGGATGGGGTCAGGGTGCATGATCACCGTTCGCTCCTGGTCGGTGATGAAGACGTAGCCCGAGTGGCCGATCTTGACCTGGTTGAGGTTGGCCAGGAAGTTGCGGCCCAGCAGGTCAAAGCTGCCTTGCAGGATGCCGATCAGTTCGCCGCGATCGTTCAGCAGCGGGGAGGTCATCATCAGGGCGGGTTGCCCCGGCAGGTAGGACGACAGATACGGCGAGGAGATGTACGGCTTGAGGGTGGCGGCGGTGACCTGGAAGAACTTCCGGTTGGTGATGTCGCGTCCACGCCGGTCGGGTTTGTAGGGGCTCTCGGCAATCACCTTGCCTTCGGGAGAGATCAGAAAGAGCCCGTTGTCGAACAGCGAGTGCAGTGCGGCCATGCGATCGAGCAACCGCTGCGCCAGCTCTGGGTCGGACAGGGCTTCGCGTGGGAGGTGGTTCGCAGAGAGATTCAGCGCGTCTTGTGTGATCCGGATCTTCTCGTCGACGCTGGTGGCCAGCGAAGATACCAGGGTGTACTGCTGGGCGAACAGGCTGTTGCGGAATTCGGCTTCGAAGTAGCGCAAGCCCAGCAGCGCCATGGTGCCGACCACACCGATGAAGAGGATGCCCATCGCCAGGGCGACGCGTGTTTTAAGGCTGATATGGCGAAGTATGGGTCGCGGCATGGTCCTGCAAGCTGTTATCGAAATCCGTTTTTGTTGTGATCGGAGTCGAAACAGCTGGCATGGACTCCCCCTTGCAGCCGATATTACCAGCAGTATGGGCGCTCAAGGCCGAACGGCGGGGCTCTCCAACGTCATGCCGCGGGCCTGTGCCGCCAGATACAGCTCCAGCTCCACCAGCTCCGTTGCCCCATAAGGCCAGGGCTGGGCGCGTACGCCGCTCAGGCAGTTGCGCAGCCGGCGTTGCAGTGAACCAACTCCTTGCCACTCGAGCCGGTACAGCGGGTAGCCGGTGGGATGCGCCTGTGGGATGACCGTGCCCCCCAAACGCTGGCCCCAGCGCTGATCGTGGCACTGGGCACATGAGAGGTCGAGTTGCCCCAGGCGTTGCTGGTAGCGTGCCCGGCCGCGCTCCACGAACGATTGCAGGCGTGCATCGGCTGGCGGTGCGATGGGCAGGCCGCGCGACTGCAGCGCGATGAAGCTTTCCAGGCTCAGCAGGTCCGGGCTTTCCAGCCGCCAGGGCTCGGCCTGCTGCCGGTTCTGCCGGCACTGGTTGATGCGTTGCGCCAGATTGATGGGCCGCTGCAAGTCGGCATCGAAGGCCGGGAAGCGCGTGGCGACGCCGCGCAGGCTGCTGACGGCACCATGGCAACTGGCGCAGGTTTTGCCACTCGCGCCCGCCGGCGTGTGCCACAGGGTCTCGCCCTGTTTGACCCACAGCATGGCCGGGTTAAGGGCATCGTCGCGCTGCATGGTCTGCACCGCCGTGCCCATGAAGTCGAACCCCGAATGACGCGGTTCGGGCTGCGCCATGGGCTGGGTCTGCGCATGGCATGCCAGCACGGCACCAAAAAGAAGAGCGGCTCGCCAGTGCTTCATGTCACGTTGAGGGTCACGCTTTCCGTGTGGCTGAAGCCATGGTCACCTTCCCAGTGCAAGCGCAGCGTGCCACTGGCCGTGGCCACGGTGTGGAAGGCAATCAGGGGGTTGGCGGCAATGGCTGAAAACAGCTCGGCACTGAACACCAGCTCGTCGTTGTAGTGGCAGGTGAAGCGCTGAATGATGTCGCGCGGCAGCACCTGGCCGTCGGCACCAGGGCGAAAACCGGTTTCCATCGGGTGGCCGATGATGGTGCTGATGGCGATGATCTCGCCGCGCCGGGCGCTGGCCGGGGCCTTGATGAGGGTGCGTGCCATGTTCAACTCTCCTCGCCTTCCAGGCAGGCGGCCAGCGTCACGATCACCTCGACCGTGTGCGACCAGTAACTGCCGTCGCTCATGCGTGCCACCGCCACCAGTTTCTGCGTGGTGGCCAGCCGGATGCGCGTGGACACAGCGGCGAGGCCGGCACGCGGGCCCAGTGTGAAACGGGCCACGTCGCGCTGCGGGTTGCGCTCGTTGAAGATGGCAATAGCGGTGACGTGATCGGCTACGGTCATCGGGCTCGCCACGCTGACGCTGATCGGCACCGTGTTGCCGTTGTCCACCAGCGGTGCGATGTCGAGCTTGACGCGGCCGCGCTGCACCGAGGCGCCACCGCTCCAGGCGCTGATGGCCGCGGCCAGTTCATCCGGTGCGGCTGCGGCAGGCCGCACCAGTAGCCAGGCGCCCAGGCCGGCGCTGCTGGCCAGCAACTGGCGTCGGGTTTTGGAGGTTGAGTTCATGGTTGGTTCAGTCGTTCAATGTGAGCAGGTAAGCCACCACGTCTTCCATCTGCTGCGCAGACAGCAGGGTCTTGCCCTGCCAGGCGTTGCCAACGCGGGTCAGTCCCTCACTGCGGTAATAAGCAGGCATGATGCTGTCAGGGTTGAGGCGACGCGCATCGACCAGCCGCAGCCGCAGTTGTGCGGCGGTCCAGCGGCGGCCGGTGCCGGCAAGGTCGGGCGCCAGAGTGCCCTGGAAGCGTTCCTCCGGTAGGGGGCCGCGATGGCACAGCAAGCACAGGCCCAGCTGGCGGTTGGCGACGATGCCGCGCCCGCGCGTCGCATCCCCCGGTGCGCTGCTCAAGGGCTCGGGAATGCCGTCGTCCACCACATGGAAACCGCCTGAGGGTACGGTTGTTTGTGCGGTGGCCGACAGGGCCATGAGAGACAGCCAGGTCATGGCGCCAACCCGTGGGAACAGGCGGCACACCCGTGACAGGTATGCCGCCATGCCTTGCTTCATGCCCGTTTCAGGCTGTGCTGCTTGAGCGGCAATTCGCGGATGCGTTTGCCGGTAGCCGCAAAGATTGCATTCAGCACGGCGGGTGCCGCCACCGCAATGGTGGGCTCGCCGACGCCACCCCAGAAGCCACCGGAAGGCAACACGATGGTTTCCACCTTCGGCATGTCGGCCATCCGCACCACGGGGTAGCTGTCAAAGTTCTTCTGCTCGACCGCACCGTCCTTGACCGTGATCTCACCGAACAGGGCCGCTGACAGACCATACGAGAAGGAGCCTTCCACCTGCGCTTCGATCTGCTGCGGGTTGACAGCATGCCCCGGGTCAGTGGCGGCCACGATGCGGTGGATCTTGAGCTGGCCGTCGTCACGGACCGACACTTCGGCGCAGGCGGCAACATAACTGCCGAAGCCCATGGTCTGTGCCAAGCCGCGAAACACCCCCTTGGGTGCCGGCTTGTCCCAGCCGGCGCGTTCGGCCACCGCATTGAGCACCGCGAGGTGCTTGGGGTGATTGGCCATCAGCTTGCGGCGCAGTGCCAGTGGGTCCTGGCCGGTGGCGTGGGCAATCTCGTCGATGAAGCTCTCAAGATAGATCGCGTTCTGGTTCAGGTTGACGCCACGCCAGAAGCCGGCCGGCA
This sequence comes from Curvibacter sp. PD_MW3, assembly GCA_002633085.1. Lineage (GTDB taxonomy): Bacteria > Pseudomonadota > Gammaproteobacteria > Burkholderiales > Burkholderiaceae_C > Hylemonella. Next base: position 311,153 of record NSIV01000002.1, on the reverse strand, counting down.
CATGCGGGTTGCGCATGGCGTGGTCGATCAGCAGGTTGGGGAAGCTGTAGCCGATCGAGGCTTCCGGGCCGGATGTGTTCAGGCCCTGGAACACCAGCATGTCGCGGCCATCCTTGATGGTCTGCGGCGCCACTGTGGCCAGGATGGACTGGCCCGAGATGCGCATGTGCAGGCCGCTGATGTTGCCTTGCGCGTCCAGGCCGGCGGTGAGTTTGCACTGCGTCACTGGGTGGTAGGAGCCGTGCTGCATGTCCTCCTCGCGCGACCAGATCATCTTGATGGGTGTGCCCGGCATGGCCTTGGCGATCTGTACCGCTTGGGTCACGAAGTCGCTGCGTCCGCGCCGGCCGAAACCGCCACCGAGGTACAGCTTGTAGACCTCGCACTGGGCCGGCGGCAGGCCCGAAGCTTCGGCTGCGGCGGCCAACGCCGCCTCGCCGTTTTGCGTCGGCACCCAGACCTCGCAGCGCTCAGGTGTCCAGCGCGCTGTGGCGTTCATCGGCTCCATGGTGGCGTGGTTCTGGAAGGGGTAGGTGTAGACGGCTTCGATCTTGCGCGCAGCCGCGGCAATGGCAGCCGGCGCGTCGCCATTGCTGTTGCCCACCACGGTTGGACCGGTGAAGGCCAAGCCCTCCTTGAGCGTTTGCTGGATGTCAGCTTGCGAGATGCGCGCGTTGGGGCCGTAGTCCCATTCGATCGGCAGCGCGTCGAGCGCCGTCTTGGCGCGCCACCAGGTATCGGCCACCACGGCCACGGCGCTGTCCCCGACCTGCACCACTTTTTTCACGCCCGGGCGACCCTCGATCGCCGCGGCATTGAAGTTCTTGAGCTTGCCGCCGAAGACCGGGCAATCCTTGATCGCCGCATTGAGGAGGCCTGGCAACTGTAGGTCGATGCCGTAGTTTTGTTCCCCCGTGGTCTTCTTGACGGTGTCCAGCCGTGCCAGCCGCTTGCCGGCGAGCTTCCAGGTCTTCGGGTCTTTGAGCGTGATGCTGGTGGCATCGGGCGGTGTGAGCTTGGCCGCGGCAGCAGCCACCTTGCCGTAGGTGGTTTTGCGGCCGGAGGCCTTGTGCGTGATCACGCTGTTGGCGGCCACGCACTCCGTGGCAGGTACACCCCAGCCGTCAGCGGCGGCCTGCACCAGCAGGATGCGCGCCATGGCGCCACCCTTGCGCACATAGTCGTGCGATTCACGGATGCCGCGGCTGCCGCCGGTGGCGAAATTCCCCCAGACGCGCTTGCGCGCCAGATTCTGGCCTGGGGTCGGGTACTCGGTGGTGACCTTGGCCCAGTTGCATTCCAGTTCCTCGGCCACCAGTTGGGCCAGGCCGGTCAGTGTGCCCTGGCCCATTTCGGAGCGGGCGATGCGGATCACCACCGTGTCATCGGGTTGGATGACCACCCAGGCATTGACTTCCGGCGTACTGTCCTGGGCGTTGGCAAAGGGAATGTGGAAGCTCACCATCAGGCCTCCGGCGGCAGCGCCAGTGCTGGCCAGAAAGCTGCGGCGGGAGAGTTGGGGCTGCAGGGCGGTGGTGCTCATGTGGTGCTCCCGTCTGCGTGCTGGATGGCCAGCTTGGCCATCTTGGTGGCGCCACCCTTGGCCACGACCTTGATGGCGGCGCGCACCCGGTTGTAGGTGCCACAGCGGCAGATGTTGGTGACGGCCGCGTCGATGTCGGCGTCACTCGGGTTGGGCTTGGTCTTGAGCAGGGCGGTGACGGCCATGATCATGCCGCTCTGGCAGAAGCCGCATTGCGGCACGTCCAGCTTGGCCCAGGCTTTTTGCACCGGGTGCGAACCGTTCTTCGACAAGCCCTCGATGGTGACGATCTTTTCCTGACCCGAGAGTGAGGCCAGCGGCCGCACGCAACTGCGTACCGGTGCGCCATCGATGTGCACAGTGCAAGCACCGCACTGTGCGATACCGCAGCCGTATTTGGTGCCGGTCAGGCTGAGCTGTTCGCGCAGCACCCACAGCAGTGGGGTGTCGGGCTCGGCCTCGAATTCACGGGCCTTGCCGTTGACGTTGAGTTTCGCCATGTCGTGTCTCCTCGAGTTATTTGGCGGCGTGGCCGGGTGATGCCGGTCCACGTCGTTTTATAAGTCTTTTTGCGTGACCTTGCACGCATGACACAGGAGAGACCCCGGAGGGGGCACACAGGCCTCAGAACAGGCGATCGGATTGCTGATGAGGGCGCGTACCTCAGCCGGCTGATCAGCAACGGCGGGCGTTGCTCACTCCTTCTCGTTGTCGCCCCGCTCGTCGAGCTGGTCTTTTTTGTCCTTGACCTTGGCCCAATCGTCCGCGTCGGGCAGGGCCAGGCGGCTTCGGGCGATGAGAGGCCAGCGTTTGGCCAGCCGGGCGTTCAGATCAATGAAGGTTTGCTGGTCGGCCGGCACGTCCTCTTCCACGAAGATGGCATCCACCGGACATTCCGGAATGCACAAGGCGCAGTCGATGCAATCGTTGGGGTCGATCACCAGCATGTTCTTGCCGGCGCGAAAAGCGTCGACCGGACAGACGTCGACGCAGTCGGTGTATTTGCAACGGATGCAGGATTCAGTGACAACGTGCGTCATGGCCGCTTGCTCACGATGACGGTGGCTGGCGCGGCAGCGCGGTCGGGTCGCGGCCGGATCATCCACGGGAAGAAACGCCAGAGATACAGTGCCAGGGCTGCGATCCAGGCCAGTGCGGCACCCTGCAACAGCAAGGCGCTGAATGTCGAGGGATACAGTGCTGCCAGTCGCAGCACAAACGCCAGCAGCATCAGCATGTAACTCGCCGTCATGCTGCGGTCCACCGCCAACGGTCGCCCCAGGTGACCGAGCGCCGTGCGCGTGACCATGCCAATGATCAAGACGGAGAAACCTCCCATGGCGATCACATGCACATGGACGGCCGTACGGAGGGGCAGCCCTGCGGCCTGGGCTGCAGCCACCAGCAAGCCGGCACCGAGACTGGCATAACCGGCGTACAGGATCCACAGCAACGGTTTGCGGCGCACAGCCCAGGGATTCCAGGTCAGCAGTTGCCACACAGGCACGCTGCCGGCCGCCAACAAGGCCAGCGCCAGGGGGAGCTGCCATTGCAACAACACGAACAGCACCGCCAGCGCGCCGGCGCCCAGTTGCACCAGGCCGCTGCGTTCCTGTAACGGGATGCTGAGGCCCGGCACGGCCCGCATGGCGAAGAAGGGAATGACGCGCCGGCCGACCAGGAGGGCGATCACGGCCATGCACAGCAAGCCGGCATTGAAGCGCTGCATCAGCAAGGTGTAGTCGCCGTCCAGTGCCGCCAGCAGGTACAGCACATCTGTGGCACCCAGCCCGAGCAGCAGCCCGGGGACCGCATAGTTGCGGCGGTTGCGTGTGCCGTACACGGCGCGCGCCATGGCGACACAGGCCAGCAGGAAGAAGGCTGCTTCGGCGCCAAACCCGAGCCAGAACATGGCCGAAGTGCCGGCCAGCAGGCCCACGCGGGCGGCCAGCCACAGCACGCAGGCCGCCAACAGGATGGGGCCCGGCATGGGGTTGACGCCGGTCCAGTTGGCGCCTGCGGTCATCAGGAAGCCGATGGCAATGGTGGCAACGAAGCCCCACATCATCTCGTGGGCGTGCCAGGCCACCCCTGCCAAAGGTCCTTGTAGCAGTTGGGGCCAGAAGATCCAGAGCGCGACCGCCACCAGCGCCCAGGCGATGCCCGCCAGGTACAGTGGGCGAAAGCCCATTTCCAGAAACGCCTGCAGCGAAGGCGCGATGCGTTCGGGCGTCTCGGGTTCGTTGATCTGCAACAGGTTACTCATGCGACAGCTCCTCGATCTGTGCCGTATCCTGGGGCATGTGATGGGCGATCTGGTAGCCGTACCACAGGCTTTGCGCGATGCGGTTGGCCAGTTCGGTCACGCGCTCGCGCAGAGCCTGGTTGGGCAATTCGGCGGCGGTTGCCTCGAAGAGTTGCAGCCAGTGCAGGAACAGCCCGGCCGTCAGCCCCGGCAGGGCGGCATGCACCGGCATGGGGGTGCCGCGAAAGCGCCGTGTGCCACGCAAAGCGGAAGACCAGAAGTCTGTCAGTTTGACGAGGTGTGCATCCCAGTCATGCACGTGCGCCTGGAAGATCGGCCCCAGTTGTTCATCGCGCCTCACCCGTGCGTAGAAGCGGTGTACCAGTTCAGCGATTTCTTCTTCGCTGCACAGTTGTGGATCGGGCATGGGCGACTCCTGGCCGGAGCGAGGCCGGCATTAAAGATTTAAATTACATGCATCTTATAAAAAACAGCCAGTCTTGACCAGCATGGGCCTGCCAGTCACGGGGTCAAGCGGGTGGATGCGTCAGCGGCCTGCCAGTTGCCGGCCGGCCTTGTCCAGCCACAGCTGCAGGCTGTCCAGCAGGCCTTGCTGACTGAAGGAGCAGCTTTCCTCGGCAAACAAGGCACTTGATTCGAGTCGATCGAGCAACTGGTGTAGTACGTCGGCGTAACGCGGCGGCAGGGCCAGCATGGCGGTTTGGACTCGGGCGGCCTGGCTGAAATCGGCTGCCCGCAGCTGGCCGCTGCGCAAGGCGTCCAGTTGCAATTGCAATGCCGCAAGCGGGGCGGGCGCTGTCATGGCTCGCTTCAGTCCAGCTTGGCGCCGGATTTCTGCACCGCGCTAGCCCAACGCGGCATTTCAGACGCCAGGAATTTGGCGAAGTCGTCGGCGCCCAGAAAGGCCGGGTCAGCCCCCTGCGTAATCATGCGATTGCGGATTTCGGGCAATGCCAGTACCTGACGGAAGGCCTCGCTCAGTTTGGCAACCACCTCCTTCGGTGTGCCGGCCGGTGCAAGAAAGCCATAGAAGCCGACGACTTCAAAATCCTTGATACCGGTCTCTATCACCGTCGGAATGTCGGGCAGGGCCGGGTTACGGTTGCGACTGGTGACAGCCAGCGCACGCACCTTGCCTTGCTTGTGGTAGTTGGCAGCCTGGGGAATGCTTTCGGCCATGAACTGAACCTGACCCGCCATCAGGTCGGTGAAAGCTGGGGCGCTGCCGCGGTAGGGAATGTGCACCATGAACAGGCCGGTGGCATTCTTGAACATTTCGGGCACCAGGTGGCTGATGCCGCCATTGCCGGCCGAGCCGTAGTTGATCTGGCCGGGGCGTGCGCGTGTGTAGGTGATGAACTCCTGCAGGCTGCTCACGGGCAGCTTGGGGTTGACCAGAAGCGCCAGTGGCTGCATGGCGGTACGCGCCACCGGCGTGAAGTCCTTCAGCGTGGCATAGGGCAGTCGGCTGTAGAGCGCGGGGTTGATGACCATCACGCCGGTGTTGGCCAGCATCAGCGTGTGGCCGTCGGGTGCGGCCTTCATGACCTCCTGGGCGCCCACGGTGCCGCCGGCGCCGGCCTTGTAGTCAATCAGCACGGGCTGGCCGAGTATGGCTTGCAGCTTGTCGCTCAGCAGCCGGGCATGCTGGTCGAGCGGGCCGCCGGCCGGAAAGCCAACCACGATGCGCACCGGCTTGGAGGGAAAGGTCTGCGCCGTGACACCGAGAGCCAGCATCAACGTGGCAAGCAAGGTGGTGAATTGTTTCAGCATGGTCAGTGTCCGAGAATCTTGGAGAGGAAATCGCGGCTGCGCTCGCTCTGCGGGTGGTTGAAGAATTCGTGCGGCGTATTCTGCTCGACGATCTGGCCCTGGTCCATGAAGATCACGCGGTCGGCCACAGCGCGGGCAAAACCCATCTCGTGCGTAACGCACAGCATGGTGATGTCCTGGGCTGCCAGCTCGCTCATGACGTCGAGCACTTCCTTGATCATCTCCGGGTCGAGTGCGGAAGTGGGTTCGTCGAACAGCATGATCTTCGGCTTCAGGCACAAGGCGCGCGCAATCGCCACGCGTTGTTGCTGGCCGCCGGAGAGCTGCAGCGGGAATTTGTGCGCCTGCTCGGCGATCTTGACACGCGCGAGCTGCTCCATGGCGCGTTCTTCGGCCTCGTGCCTGGACAGCTGGTTGACATGGATCGGTGCCAGCGTGAGGTTCTCTAGCACGCTCAGGTGCGGAAACAGGTTGAACTGCTGGAACACCATGCCGACCTGCCTGCGTACTGCGTCGACAACTTTGACGTCGTCGCCGAGTTCCATGCCGTTGACGATGAGCCGGCCCTGCTGGTGTTCTTCCAACCGGTTGATGCAGCGGATCAGGGTGGATTTGCCCGAGCCGGACGGGCCGCAGATCACGATGCGCTCGCCTTTGGCCACCGACAGGTCGATGTCGCGCAGCACATGGAAGTCATCGCCATACCATTTGTTGACTTGTTCGAAAACGATGATGGGATCGGACATGGTGCTTCAGCGGACCTGGCCGCGGTTGAGTTGCTTTTCCACCCACAGGCTGTAGCGCGACATGGCCAGGCAGAAGACAAAGTAGATCAGTGCGACGAACAGGTAGCCTTCCAGCTTGAAGGGTCGCCAGTCGGCATCGGAATTGAGCGCCAGGCTCAAGGCGCCGGTCAGCTCATACAGGCTGACGATGGTCACCAATGAGGTGTCCTTGAAGATGGCAATGAAGTTGTTCATCAGCCCCGGCAGCACGGCGGCCAGCGCTTGCGGCAGCACCACCCGGCGCTGGATCTGCCACCAGGACAGACCCAATGCAGCGGCCGCTTCGATCTGTCCGCGCGGGACAGCCTGCAAACCGCCACGGATGACCTCGGCCATGTAGGCAGCTGCAAACAGCGTGATGCCCACCAGCACACGCAGCAGCACGTTGATCGAGAGACCTTGTGGCATGAACAGCGGAAACAGGAAGGACGCCATGAACAGAACGGAAATCAGTGGCACGCCGCGCACCAGTTCCACGTAGACGGTGCAGACAGCGCGCATGGCCGGCAGCTCGGATCGCCGGCCCAGGGCCACCAGCAGGGCCAGCGGAAAAGCCAGGGCAATCGAGAGGGTGGACAGCAGGATGGTCAGTGGCAGGCCGCCCCATTGGTCGGTGTCGACCGGGCTCAGGCCGAGCGCCTTGCCGTGCATCAGCAGAAAGAAGATGCCCAGCACACCCAGCCACAACAGCACCAGCCAACGTTGCCAGAACAGCCGGATGCAGCTGACGACCAGCAGTGCCATCATCAGCCCGGTGGCCAGCAGCGGGCGCCATTGCTCATCGAACGGGTAGCGGCCCATCAGGATGATGCGGTATTTCTCTGCGACCACGCCCCAGCAGGCGCCTGCCCGGTTGGCCAGACAGGCCTCGGCGTTGGGGCGCCAACTGGCACGCAATACGGCCCAGTCGAGTAGTTGAGGGAGCCAGTACAACAGCGCAGCGCCAATCAGCAGCGAGGTGAGCGCCGTGCCCCGGTCGCAGAACAAGCGGCTGCGCAGCCAAGCTCCCGCACCTGCAGGACGTGCCGGTGCCGGGCGAGGCGGGATGGGGGTGAAGTGCTGGGGCGCCATGGCGTCAGCGCTCCTTGAGCGCCGCACGGGCGTTGTACACGTTCATCAGCAACGAGGTGGCCAGCGAGAGGCAAAGGTAGATTGCCATCACGATGACCAGGCACTCCACCGCGCGGCCGGTCTGGTTGATGGCAGTGTTGGCGATCGAGACCACATCCGGGTAGCCGATGGCCACGGCCAGCGAGGAATTCTTGGTGAGGTTGAGATACTGGTTGGTCAGCGGCGGGATGATGACGCGCAGCGCCTGCGGCAGCACCACACGACGCATGGTCTGGCGTTGGCCCAGACCCAGCGCGACGGCGGCTTCGCTCTGGCCGCGTGGCACGGCGGTTATGCCGGCGCGCACCACTTCGGCGATGAAGGCGGCGGTGTACAGGCTCAGGCCCAGCGTCAGCGCCAGGAACTCGGGGCTGAGGGTGAACAGGGGCTCGATATCCGGTGTGGCCTGCCAGACCAGCCCGCTCTTGCTGAGCGTCAGCACACCCAGCTGGGCCGGGGCATCGAATGTGGGCAGTGCTTCGGCCAGCAGCAGATACCACATCAGCAACTGCAGCAGCAGCGGAATGTTGCGAAACAGCTCGACATAGCTGGTACACAGACCGCGCAGCAACGCACTGCGGGAGAAACGGCCAACCCCCAGCGCCGTGCCCAGCACCGTTGCCAGCACAATGCCGGCCAGGGCAGTGCGCAGGGTGTTGCCCAGGCCAGTGAGAAAAGCGAGCCAGTAGGCCTGCGAGGCCTCGAAGCCGAACAAGCCCTCGCCGATCTCGAAGCCGGCAGGCTGCAACAGGAAATCAAAACCACTCTGGATACCGCGCTGCGCCATGTTGCGCGCCGTGTTGCTGGCCAGGAACCAAAGCAGCAGTGCCAGCAAGGCCAGCAGCAACACCTGGTAGACCAGGCCGCGCACGGCTCGGCTGCGCCAGCTCCAGCGTTTCCTGGTTGAGGGCGTCAAGACGACCATCAGCGAATGGGCGGGGCGTACATCAGGCCGCCCTTGCTCCACAGATTGTTGGCGCCACGCGGCAGCTTGAGGGCCGAGCCGGTGCCGACATTGCGCTCGAAGATTTCACCGTAATTGCCGGTGGCACGGATGGCACGGGCCAGCCACTCGCGATCGAGGCCGAGCAGCTTGCCCATGTCCTCGCCACTGCCGACGATGCGCTGCACGGCTGGGTCGGCACTGGTCTTGAGCTTGTCGACATTGGCCTGGGTGATGCCGTATTCCTCGGCTTCCAGCAGGCCGTAGACCACCCATTTGACGATGGCAAACCATTCATCATCGCCGCGCCGCACCATCGGGCCCAGCGGTTCCTTGGAGATCAGCTCGGGCAGGATCACATGGTCGGCCGGGTTCTTGGCTTCCTTGGCACGGATGGAGGCCAGGCCGGAGGCGTCGGTGCTGTAGGCCTGGCAGCGACCAGCCAGGTAGGCGCCGTTGGCGGCCTCCAGCTTTTCGAAAACGACCGGCTTGAGCTTGAGGTCGTTGCTGCGCGAGTAATCGGTCATGTTCTTCTCGGTGGTGGTGCCGGCCTGCACACAAACCGTAAAGCCCTTGAGCTGCTTGGCGCTGCGGATCTTGCTCTTGGCCGGCACCATGAAGGCTTGGCCGTCGTAGTAGGTCACGGCGGTCGTGTGCAGACCGAGCGAGGCGTCGCGCGTCAGCGTGAAGGTGGTGTTGCGCGACAGCAGGTCGATCTCGCCCGACTGCAGGGCGGTGAAGCGCTGCTGGGCATTGAGGGCGACGTACTTGACCTTCTCGCTGTCGCCCAGCACGGCTGCCGCTGTGGCGCGGCAGATGTCGACATCCAGCCCGGTCCACTTGCCCTTGGAGTCGGTGGCGCTGAAGCCGGCCACGCCAGTGTTGACGCCGCAGACCAGCTGACCGCGCGCCTTGATGCCGTCGAGTGTCTTGCCGGCCTGGGCCGGCAGGCTCAGCAGGGTGGCCGCCGCGGCCAAGGTCAACGTGGTGAGCTGGATAAAAGGGCGTTTCATGCGCTTGGCTCCGTAAAAATCGATGGGTTGGAGGCGTCACATCGGCGACTGGCCTTGGGGGCTACCCCAATGCGATTGTGCCCTCGCGGCGCTAGGCTTGCGGCAATTGAGGAGTTTTTCTGCATGCGCGCCCATTACAAATTCTGGCCCCACCGTCTGCCCCATGCCATCACCCCGCCGGCCACCTCGCTGTGGGATAACCTGGCCGTCAGCGCCCGCCGCTACCCGGACAAGGCTGCGCTGGTGTTCTTTGGCAGCGTTCTGAGTTATGCCGATTTGCTACAAAAAGCAGAGCGCTTGGCGTCGTATCTACAAGGGCTGGGGGTCAAAAAGGGCGACCGTGTGGTGCTCAATATGCAGAACTGCCCGCAACTGGTGATTGCCCACTTCGCCATCCTGCGCGCCAATGCCGTGGTGGTGCCGGTCAACCCGATGAACCGGGCCGAGGAGCTGAAGCACTACATCACCGACCCTGACGCCAAAGTGGCCCTTACCACCGCCGATCTCGCACCAGAACTGGCCCGCGCCAGTGACGCGTTGCCGGTCGGCCAGGGGCTGGCCCATCTGGTCGTGACGCAGTTCACCGATGCCTTCGACGCCGAGGTCAGCGGCGAGGAGGCGCCGCCGGCGGTCTGGCGTGACTGGCTGCTGACACAGCATGCGCTACCGGTCTTGCAGGGCGGCCAAGTCCATGGCTGGGAACAGGCCCTGGCTTGTCGCTTGCCCTTGCCTGAGTTGTTGGTGGGGCCGGCCGATCTGGCCTTGTTGCCCTATACCAGCGGCACCACCGGCCTGCCCAAGGGCTGCATGCACACACATGCCAGCATCATGCACAACGCGGTGGCCAGTGGCCTGTGGGGCAATGGCACGGCAGAGAATGTCACGCTGGCCGTGGTGCCAATGTTCCACATCACCGGCATGGTCAGCCTGATGCATTCAAGCATCTACATTGGCGCCACCCTGATCGTCATGCCGCGCTGGGATCGCGACCTGGCCGGGCGTCTGATCTCGCGGCGCCGTGTGACGCACTGGACCAACATCCCGACCATGATGATCGACCTGCTGGGCAGTCCCCATTTCGAGCAGTACGACCTGTCCAGTCTGGTTTACATCGGCGGCGGCGGCGCGGCCATGCCGCAAGCCGTGGCGCAGCGTCTGCTGGACCAGTTCGGCTTGCGTTATGTCGAAGGCTATGGCCTGACCGAGACCGCTGCGCCCTCGCACACCAACCCGCCCGACGCACCCAAGCAGCAGTGCCTGGGCATTCCGTTCATGAGCACCGACTCGCGCGTGATTGACCCGGAGACGCGGGCCGAACTGCCGGTGGGCGAGGCGGGTGAGATCGTGACCCACGGGCCCGAGGTTTTCCAGGGCTACTGGAAGCGGCCGGAGGCCACCGCAGAAGCTTTTATCGAGATCGAGGGCAAGCGCTTCTTCCGTACTGGTGACCTGGGGCGGGTCGACGAAGACGGCTACTTCTTCATGACCGACCGTCTCAAGCGCATGATCAACGCCTCGGGTTTCAAGGTCTGGCCGGCCGAGGTGGAGGCGCTGATGTTCAAGCATCCGGCGATCCAGGAGGCCTGCGTCATTTCCACCAAGGACAGCTACCGCGGCGAATCGGTCAAGGCAGTGGTGGTGCTGCGTGCTTCCCACAAAGGGCAGGTCAGCGAGCAGGACATCGTCGACTGGTGCCGCGACAACATGGCGGTCTACAAGGTGCCGCGCGTGGTGCAGTTCGTCGACGCCCTGCCCAAGAGCGGCAGCGGCAAGGTGATGTGGCGGGCGTTGCAGGAAGCCGAGGCACAAACTAGCCCATAATTTCGCGCATGACACAGTCTGCGCCTCAGGATCAGAACGGCTGGCCCCAGGCGGGCTGGCGGCTTCGTCTGTACAACATCATCTTCGAGTCCGATACCCGAGCCGGCAGGCAGTTCGACCTCTGGTTGATCGCCGTCATCCTGCTCAGCGTGCTGGTGGTCGTGCTCGACAGCCTGCCTGGCCTGCCGGCGCACTACCAGTCGCTGTTTGACCGGTTGGAGTGGTTGTTCACGGCCCTCTTCACTCTGGAGTACCTGGCGCGTCTGGTCTGTGTGCGCCACCCGTGGCGCTATGCCACCAGCTTCTACGGCATCATCGACCTGCTGGCCCTGCTGCCGACCTACCTGGCCCTGCTGGTGCCGGAAATCCATGTCCTGATCGACGTGCGCGTGCTGCGTCTGCTGCGCGTGTTCCGCATCTTCAAGCTCACTGCCTATTTCTCCGAATACCAGGCGCTGGGGCAGGCGTTGAGCGCCAGCCGGCGCAAGATCCTGGTCTTCATTTCGGTGGTGCTGATGATCGTGCTGGTCATGGGTACCGTCATGTATGTGGTGGAAGGGCCGGTCAATGGTTTCACCAGCATTCCGACGGCCGTGTACTGGGCCATCACCACCATGACCACGGTCGGCTTTGGCGACATCACGCCCAAGACAGAACTGGGGCGCCTGATCTCCTCGGCCATGATGCTGCTGGGCTGGGGCACGCTGGCCGTGCCGACCGGTATCGTGACGGCCGAGATGACGGCGCAGCGCATGACGCGGGGGGCGGTGACGCGCACCTGCCCGGAGTGCCTGAGCGAAGGCCACTCGCTGGAGGCGCGCTATTGCCTGCATTGCGGTGCCAGCCTGGCGACTGCTTCGCCCGGCACCAACGCGCAGCATTGAACTTGCCGCGCCAGGCAGGCTACCAGGTGCTGACCAAGGCCGGCTCCTTGCGCGGGGCGTCGTCGGTGGAGCAACTGTCGCCGCAGCCGTGGATCATGTCGGCCGGCAGCGCCTGCGGCGCCGACACGATGCCGGTCAGCGGGTCGTAGCCGACGCGGCGCAGATGCAGCGCCAGTGCCGCGTCCATGCTCTGTGCATGCTGTGGAAACCAGATGCCCAATTCGCTGGCCATCTGCCGCACAGTCGCCAAGTCGCCGGTCTGGCCGCGCTCGAGGCCTTCGCGCATCACCTTCAACACCACCTCATGCTGCATGCTGTGGCAGTTGGAGGAGGCGAAGCGCGTGTTTTTCATCCACTCGTCCTCGCGACCGAAATGGTCGTCGGTGTGGGCGATCAGCGTCTGCCAGGCATCGAGCAGGGTCGTGTCGTCGGATGCCTCGACGCGGGCCAGCAACTCGACGAATTCACGGTGGGTGTCGTCCATCAGGGGCAGGTCCAGCGCCAGTGCATCGGACCATTGCAGGGAAGGCATGTCAAAACTCCGGAGTTGAGCCGGCAGGGTAAGTGCAGAGCCTGGGGTCTGACTTGACGCAAGTCAGAAAACCCGCGGTAAATCACGCGTACTCATGGCGGGTGCAGACCCATCGGAACGGCACGCGGTAAGCTTGAGGCCGCCATGAGTTATTCCCTGTTTCCGCCGCCCGCCGTTTCTCCCGTTGAGCTCAATGCCACCTTGCGCCAGCGCGGCTATGCCGTGTTGGATGCTGCGGGTGTCAGTGCCGCCAGTGGCTGTGCACCTGAAGCGCTCCATGCCCTGTTGCCGTTCTGGGACGATTTGCCGCCCGATGCCTTCCTCAAGGACGGTGGTCGCTACCGACGCCGGCGCCATTCCTGTTTTTTGGTCGATGGCGAGCGCGTGACCCAGTCGCCGCATCGGGCCCACTGGCAGCCGCTGGAATACAACGCCTTGCATGGCGGCATGCAGCGCCTGTTCGAACCCATGCAGCCGGCTTTGGTGCAGCAAGCGGTCTGGCCGTGCCTGCTGCGTTGGTTGGGGGCGGTGTGCTCAGGCCTGAAGGGGATACAGCCCTGGTATGTGGAAGCGCACCCTTTTCGCATTGACACCACCGACGGCATCGGCCGCCCCACGCCCGAGGGCGCGCACCGCGACGGTGTCGATCTGGTGGCGGTGTTCCTGCTGGCGCGTCAGGACGTCAAGGGCGGTGAAACGCGTGTGTTCGAGGCCGATGGCCCCAATGGCCAACGCTTCACCCTGAGCGAGCCCTGGTCGCTGTTGCTGCTCGACGATGCGCGTGTGATCCACGAGACCACACCGATCCAGCCACTGGCGGCAGCTGGCCACCGTGATACGCTGGTGGTGACGCTACGCGCTGGTGGCTTCCAGGGTGATGGCCAGAAGCGGATCTGATGGGATCCCCGGCAGGAAAGTCGAAGCAGCGCCGACGCATCATCAAGCAAAGAGAGGTGACCCCATGTTCAAGCACATTCTGATTCCGGTGGATGGTTCCGAGACGGCACAAAAAGCCGTGGAGAAGGCTGCAGGTCTGGCCAAGGCCTTTGGCAGCGCCGCGACCGTGATCTATGTGATCGACCCCTACCCCTTCACCGGTCTGGGCAGCGACTTCGCCTATGGGCAAGCCGAGTACCTGAGTGCGGCCACGGCCGAAGCCGAGCAGGCGATCCAGGCCGCGAAGCAGGTTCTGGAGCAGGCCGGCATCGTGCCGCAGACCCGCGTGGTGGAAGAGCATGCAGCCTGGCGTGGCATTCTGGAGGCGGCCAAGACAACGGGCGCCGATCTAATTGTGATGGGCTCGCATGGCCGCCATGGCATCGAAAAAATCGTGCTGGGCAGCGTGGCGCAACGCGTGCTGTCGCATTCGCACCTGCCGGTGTTCGTGGTGCGTGACTGATCAGCCTTGGCGGCGGGCCTGCATCTGCCGGCCCATGGCCGCCAGGCTGGTGGCATCCAGCCGTGCGCGGGCCTGTGGAAAGACCAGGCCTTCTTCGGTCTTGAGATGACCGGCATAAAGGTCGGAAAAGTTTGCGGCGTCTGCGCGCATTGACGCCGTCAGCGCCGCAGGTGTCTCGGCGTCACGCCAGTCCAGCAGCGTCATGCGCAGCCGAAGCCAAAGATGACCCATGGCGACGTGATCCTTTTGAAGCGACTGAACGGCTTCGCGCACGGCCGCGTCGCCTTGTTCCAGCAGCAGAGGAAAGACATGCGTCTCTTCGTCCAGGTGGTGCAGGGGTGCCGCCAGATCGAAATAGCGCAGCACGTCAGCGGCGGCGGAGCGGCTCTGTGCATCGTGCCCATGGGCTGCAACGTAATCCACCAGTTTGCCCAGCAGCGTCAGGCTGCGGCGCACCCGGTCGTGACAGGCTTCGAGCATCTCGAAAGGCTGCTCGAAGCCGACGGCGGGTGAGTTGAAACCGGGGAGTGCGCTGCTGGAGGCCATCAGCCACACTGTCCCACAAATCCGCAGGCGGTGCAGAAGTCGCAACCGTCCTTTTTGATCACCGTGGGATTGCCACATTCAGGGCAAGGACGGCCGGCCAGTGCGGCGGTTTCCTCGTCGGCACCTGGGGCTTCGAGCACCCCCATTTCACGCAGCGGGAAACCCTCTTCGTCGAGCACGCCCAGCATGGCGTAGCGGTGGATGATCAGGCGCGCCATGTAGGCCACGGTGGAAGGCCAGATCTGCTGGCGTCGCTCGCCGTGCGGCAGCCCGGGCACAAAGGCCATGAAGTGGCCCAGCGGTTCAGCGTAGTTGAGCAGCTTGCGCAGTTTCATGCCAATCCAGGCCGGGTCAATCACGCGCATGTCGAGTGAGAGCAGGCGAGTCAAACCATCGAGCGCACGCGGGTAGTTGCCCGACAGGCCCACGGCACAGGGCCGGTTTATCGGGTTGCCATCGGGGCCAGGCAGGCTGACCTCTTTCAAGGTGAGCGTGAAGACCTCGCCGGTGGCCGGGTTGTCAATGTCCACGGCCCAGGCCAGCGTACCGGATGGGCCGGTGATGGGTTCATCACGGCTGAACATGGCGTCAATCACCGGTGTAGCCAAGGGCTGTACGCGTTCACGCCACACACCCAACTGTTCACAGCGCCAACGGATCACCGACGCCGTGGCTGCTACAACGCCGGGGAACAGGCGGCGCTCACCGTGCGGGGGAAAAGGCATTTCAAACGCCCGCTCCTCAGCCACCGTGGCCAGGGCGTCAAGTTTCAGGCGCAGCCAGGCCGGGTCGTTGGCGCGCAGGTCCATGGACAGTGTTTTGGCCAGCGCGCCCAAACCGCGCGGTTGCTCGGTGCCGTTGACCCAGACCTCGAAAGGCTGGGGCGGCGTGCCCTGCTCGGTCGTCAGCTCGCCGACAAACAGCGCGAACTCGCCGAAGGGGTGGTGCACCATGAAGCTCCAAGCCGGGTTGCCGCCAGGCAACTCGGGCCGGCCTGGCCAGCGCAGGGAAGACAAGACCGGTGCCGGCAGGCGCTCCAGCGCCAGCCGCTGGTTGGCATCATCGATCTGCAGCGGTGCGGCCGTGGGCGTGACGCTGAGCACCGAGCCCAGCACCGCATTGGGCCGGTAGGTGGCCAAGCCCTTGAGCCCCGATTTCCAGGCCTGTAGGTAAAGATCCTGGAAATCGGCATAGGGGTAGTCGGCCGGTACGTTGACGGTCTTGGATATGGCGGTGTCGATGCACGGCGCCACCGCGGCGACCATCGCGGCATGGTCTTGCGCGCTCATCTCCAGTGCCGTGACGAAGGCCGGTGTCAACGGGGCGTTTTCACCCTTGAGGTGACGGTACAGGCGCCAGGCGTGGTCTTCTACCGCATATTCCTTCAGGCTGCCGTCGGGCATGCGCTTCTTGCGCGTGTAATGCCAGCTGAAAGCCGGCTCGATACCGTTGCTGGCGTTGTCGGCGAAGGCCAAGCTGATGGTGCCGGTCGGTGCGATGGACAACAGGTGCGAGTTGCGCAGGCCGTGTTTGCGGATCTTCTCCTTCAGCGCCGCCGGCAGGCGTGAAGCAAAGCGCGGGCTGCTCAGGTACATGTCGGCGTTGAAGAGTGGGAAGGCGCCGCGTTCGCGCGCCAGTTCATTGGAGGCATCGTAGGCCGCATCCCGCATGGTTTCGGAAATCTTGCGTGCCATGTCGCGCGCCGGCTGGCTGTCGTAGCGCAGGCCCAGCATGACCAGTGCATCGCCCAGACCGGTGAAGCCCAGACCGATGCGACGCTTGTTGCGCATCTCCTGTTGCTGTTGCGGCAGCGGCCAGACGGTCACGTCCAGCACGTTGTCAAGCATGCGCGTGGCGATGCGGCAGAGCTCCGAGAAGCCGGCAAAGTCGAAATGGGTCTTGTCGTCGAAGGGTTCACGTATGAAGCGTGTCAGGTCGATCGAGCCCAGGCAGCAGCAACCATAAGGTGGCAAGGGCTGTTCGGCACAGGGGTTGGTGCTGGCAATGGCCTCGCAGTAGGAGAGGTTGTTGTCGCGGTTGATGGTGTCGATGAACAGAACGCCAGGTTCGGCGTGGTCATAGGTGGAGCGCATCACCTGCTCCCACAGGTCGCGTGCGCGCACCTTGCGGTAGATCCACAGGCCACGTTCACTGGCGTAATAGGCGCCAGCATCTTTCTGGGCCATGCCAGCTTCCGCGCGGTGCACCAGCTCGAATTCGGTGTCGTTTTCTACCGCCTGCATGAAGGTGTCGGTCACGCCGACCGAAATGTTGAAGTTCCGCAGATCGCCGCTGTCCTTGGCGTGGATGAATTCCTCGATGTCGGGGTGGTCGCAACGGAGCACACCCATCTGCGCGCCACGCCGGCTGCCGGCGGACTCCACCGTCTCGCAGGAGCGGTCGTACACGCGCATGTAGCTCACCGGGCCGGAGGCGCTGCTTTGCGTGCTGCCCACCCAGGCGCCGCGCGGGCGGATGCGGGAAAAGTCATAGCCCACGCCGCCACCGCGGCGCATGGTCTCGGCCGCTTCCATCAGCGCCACGTAGATGCCGGGGTGGCCTTCGTCGTCGTGCGCGATCGAGTCGCCCACCGGTTGCACGAAGCAGTTGATCAGCGTGGCCGTCAGGTCCGTGCCGGCTGCAGACTGGATGCGTCCGGCCGGCAAAAAGCCCTGCTGCAGGGCATGCAGGAAACGGCCCTCCCAGTGCGTGCGCCACGCGCTGGTTGACCTGCAGGATGCTGTGTTCATCGCCTTTGGCGTATTTCTCCAGCAGCACTTCTTCGCTGATGGACTGGGGGGGCAGGGTCTGGGTGCTGACTTGCGGGCTCTGCGTGGTGTCGGTCATGAATCATTACTCCTCGTCATTTCTGCACGATGCTAAAGTCAGGTCAGCTTTGCTGTTTGACCTGCCACAAACCTTGTGCGCCTAGTGCGCACAGCCCGTTTTGCGGCAGATATTGTGTAAGTGTGGCACTGCCTTGACGAAAATCAAGTATGAATATCTCCTCTTTTGATGACCTGCTCGCCGTTGCACGGCAACAGCCCGAGCCACAGCGTCTGCTTTTCGTTTTTGCCTCGGCTGAATTGCCGGAAGACAGCACACCTGAGCAGGCGGCCAAATTTGAGGCGGGTCAAGGTGGCGCGTTGGTGCCGCTGATGTGCGTGGACAAGACACCGGAAGAAATTGTCTCGTTTACGGCACTGGCCGAAGAGGCACGTCAGTTCGGTCAGCCCTGGGTGCTCGTGTTCGTTGCCGGCATGTCGGGCAGTGGTGGTCGTGCACCCAGCAGCCAGGATGCCGATACGCTGCTCCAGCGCATGGTGGAAGACGTCAAGCGCGGGGTGCTGGGCAGTTACCTGCCTTTTGATGCGCAAGGGTTGCCGGTGCGTTTGGGATAGGGCGCCGGTCGCAGCCGTTATGGGGCTTTGCGCTCGCCGCGTGCCAGCCAGCTGCGTGTCCGCTGGTACAGGCCCCAGCCCCACCACAGCCGGCCTGCCCAGACCAGCGCCCGGCGTGGGCGTAATACGGCCAGCAGCAACAGGGCGCCCAACGGCCACTGTGGATGGCTGCGCAGCCAATGGACGCTGCTGACGGCCTGGTCGGCCAAGGCCAACGGCCCTTGCAAGGTTTGAGATTGATGTGCCAAGGTGACGCGCAGTTCGGCGCTGCGGATCAGCAGTTGCTGCTGGCGTGCCGCCAGTTCCGCTTCACGTGAACGTGCCGCACCGGACATGTCATTCCGCCTCATCCAGGCCGGCACGTTCGCGGGCCAATTCGGAGCGGTCACGCTCCAGTTCGGCCACGCTGCTGGCGAACAGACCACCAGGCGCGCGCAGTCTCGTGCGCGCGATCTGCAACACCCAGTAACCGCTGCCAAGAAAGACCACGGTGAGGCCGCCGAGGGCGAGCAGCCGATGCTGATCCCACAACAGGACCACGATCAAACCGCACAGGAACAGCAGTCCCATGCCCAGCAGCAGCAGGGCCAGACCGGCCCAGAGCACGGCATCGAACAGGCGAATTTTTTCCTGTTCAACTTCGGTGCTCAGCAACTCCAGCCGGACGCGCAGGGTCTCGACCCCGGTTGCCAGCAACTGGCGGACCGAAGCAAACAACCCCCCGTCAGCGTTTGCCATGGCGTTTAGCGACGGCCGATCAACAGGCCGATCACCAAGCCGATGCCGGCAGCAACGCCGACCGATTTCCAGGGGTTTTCGTGCACGAACTCATCAGCAGCATGGCCTGCCGCCTTGACCTGAGCCACCGCCGCACCTTGCAACTGGGCCAACTCGGTGCGTGCCTGCTGCAGGCGGCCCTGGATGCGGCCGCGCACTTCGGCAGCGTTGCCGCTGGCCTGGTCGGCCGTCACGCGCAGCAATTCTTCCGCATCGGCAATCATGACGTGCAGGTCGGCCATCAATTTATCTTTGTGGGCGCTGGTGAGTTGGGGCATGTTCGTTCTCCGTAAGTGACAGGGTGAGAATCCGAATCAAGCATAGCGCGTTCTCATGCCGCTTGCATGACACAGATCAAGAAAGAGCCGTTGCCCGAAGAGGCCAGTCTCTGGCGGGCTGCCGTGTCAACTGCTGCGTGCGGCCGTACAAACGTGGCCCGTAGCTTCGGGACGCACGGCCACCCAGGTTTTGAACAGGTTCAGGCTTTGCCGCATGAGCAGTCAGACTTGGTGACTGGCTGCAGTTGGTGGTAGCTTTCGTCGATCTCGTTGAACAGCGGGCTGGACATGGTGTCCTCCGGCATGGCATACGGGCCGGTGCCGCTGTGCAAGGCGCTGGAAGCTGGCACGAACTCGCCGCTCTTGACGTCGAACACGTGAACCTCACCCTCTTCGATCACGTAATGCCAGCCATGCAGGGCCAGCTTGCCCTGCTCAACCCGTTCACGCACCATGGGGTAGCCCATCAAGCGCTCCAGCTGAAGAATGACGGCGCGCTGCTCGGTGCGGCGTAAGGCTTCGGGGGTGACCTGGACCGGTAGCGCCGCTTCGCGGCCCAGCTCCAACCAGGCCGACAGATTGATGGCTTGGGCTGGGGCACCTTCGTAAAGTGCGCGAATGCCGCCGCAGTGGCTGTGGCCGCACACCACAACGTGCGAGACCTGCAGGTTGATGACAGCAAACTCGATGGCAGCGGCGGTGCCGTGAAAGCCGGCTGAACCATCGTAGGGTGGCACGAAGGCGCCGACATTGCGCACTATGAACAGGTCGCCTGGCCCGGTACCAGTCAGCAGATAGGGCACCAGCCGCGAGTCGGAGCAGCCGATGAAAAGAATGGTCGGGTGTTGTCCCTGCGTCACCAGATCCTGGAACTGTTCCTGGATGCCAGGAAACGTGTGGTCGTGAAAACGACGCAGGCGCTCCAGCAGTTCGTCAGGCATGGATCAATGGGTCTGAGAGTGTGCGACTGGCTGCTTCCACTACGTTTTGCATGAGGAAGCTTAGCCGCAGAACGCCGTGGAACCGGCTCTGCCGAGCCGCTGGCGTTGCCCCCTGCAAGGAGGGTGGCGTAGCAAACGTAGGGAGCGCAGCCTGGGGGCGTGCCATATCACTGCACCAGCGGTGTGTCAGCGCCGTCAAGGTCCACGCCTTCCATATGAGCCTGCCCGGCCAACAGGCTCAAGAACTGACGTAGTGCGGTCACATAGGATTGCTGGCGAAGCGCCATGGCCACCGCACCGCGCACGGCTTCAAAGGGTGGATCTTCACCTGCGTCGCGCTCCAGCACCTCAACCACATGCAGGCCGAAGCGGCTGTGCACCAGGCGCGGCAGTACACCGACTTCTGCGTGGCCGAAGATTTCGCGTGCGAACTCGGGTGCACAGTCCTGCGCTGTCAGCCAGCCCAGTGTGCCGCCTTCCTGCCCGCTCGGACAGTTGGAGAGCTGACGTGCCACGTCGGCAAAAGGGTCAGCCTGGCCGTCGTGGCTGCGCACGTCAAGCAGAGCGCTTTCAGCGCGCAGACGCAAGGCCTTGACATCCACCCCCGGCGTGACGGCAAAGAGGATGTGACGCACGTTGGCACGTTCGCCCACCCGGTAGCTGGCGGCATGAGCGGCGTGATGGCGGCGACAGGCTTCATCTGAGGGCTCGGGAACCTGCAGGCTTTGCTCGAGCAACTGCTCGATCGCGCTGCTCGCAGCCTCACTGGCAATGCCGTCGGCCGCTGCCACATCGTCCGCTGCCAGCAGGCCGCGGCTCTGAGCGGCCTGACGCAGCAGTTCGGTGTAAGCCCGCTGACGCAGTTCGTCAACCGACAGCATTTGATCCGCACTGTGCAGTGCTACGCCATTGATGCGGGCCACGATGTTGTCTGTGATGGCTGCCACACTGGTCTCAGCGCTGGCGCAGCCACAGGTGGGAGAGCAAGATGTGCTCATGGCGTACTCCTTCAGACGCCGGCGCCTGGGCGACGCGGCATGTTGTGGCCGGCCGGCAGGTTCAGTCGACGGCTGCGTACCACCTGGTAGGGGCGCACCAGGTAGGCGACCGAGGCAAAACCACTCCAGACATGAACCAGTCGCGTGAACGGGAAGATGAAGAAAATGCTCATGCCGAGGAACATGTGCGCCTTGAAGATCCAGCTGGCTTCGGTCAGCAGTTCCACCGCTCCACCACGGAAGGTGACGATGCGCTGTGCCCATTCAGCCAGCAGCAGCATCATGCCGCCGTCCAGATGCTGGGCCGACAACGGGATGGTGGCCAGACCGAGCGCGAACTGAAGCCACAACAAGATCAGCAACACGATGTCGCTGGTCTTGGAGGTGGCGCGAATGCGTGGCTCGGCCAGACGACGGTGCAGCAGCAGCGTGACACCGATGAATCCCAGCAGACCGAACAGACCGCCAGAAACCATGGCCATCAACTGCTTGGCACCGGCCGTCATGAAAGCCTCATAGACGAAGTGCGGCGTCAGCATGCCCACGGTATGGCCGAAGAACAGGAACAGGATGCCCAGATGGAACAGATTGCTGCCCAGACGCAACTGTCCCATCTTGAGCAATTGCGAGGAGTCGCTCTTCCACGTGTACTGGTCGCGATCGAAGCGGATCAGGCTGCCCAGCAGGAAGACCGTGAGGCAGATGTAGGGATAGATGCCGAAGACAAACTGGTTGAGGTAGCTCATGATCACACTCCTTGCGCAACGTTGTGGCGTTGGGCTTCGTTTTTGACGATGCGAATCGGCTGGGGCTGGCCCGGCTTGGCCTGGCCTTCCGTGGAGCAGCCGCCGAAGACAGCCGGTTCTTCCCAACTTTTGTCCAGCGGTTCGTCCTCGGCCACCTTGACGGCTTGGGCTTTTTCGCCGGCGATTTCCAGCAATGCACCCAATACGCTGGCGTAGTGGCTTTGGCGTTTCACCAGCGCGCTGAAGATGGCATTGAGAATGTGCGCCATCTCGCCGAGGAAGTCGCGGGCTTCTTTCGGCGGCTGGGTCGAGACGAACTCCAGCACCACCGGCAGGTAGTCGGGCAACTCGCCCTCGGCCAGGTAGAGGCCGGCTTGCTCGTAGGTCTTGGCCAGATCAATCATGGCCGGGCCACGGTCGCGTGAGTCGCCGTGCACGTGCTCGAATAGATGCAGCGATGTGGCGCGACCGCGGTCGAACAACTGAACGTATTCAGCTTCCACTTCCAGCGCATCTTGTGCTGTCAAACTGCGTATCAGAGCGTCAAGCTCGGCCAGACGCTTCGCGCCCAGGGCGGCTTCACTGTGCAGCGCGTCGCGCATTTCCGGCAGGTGAGCGCGCAGATCGGCATCCGGGTAGGACAGCAGGCGCGCCAGCACCCGCAGGCTGAGTGTTGCATTGGTGAGTGCCATGGTCAGACTCCTGCCTTGATGGGGATGGTGCGACGTTTGGAGCCGCCGAACAGGCTGGTTTCGCTGGCGCCGTCGGAGCAGCCATTGCCAAACGAGAAGCCGCAACCGCCGCGCATGTCAAAGGTGTTCTCGGCATACTCGCGGTGCGAGCTGGGGATGACGAAGCGGTCTTCGTAGTTGGCAATCGCCATCACCTGGTACATGTCCTCCACCTCGGCTTGCGTCATTTGTACCTGTTGCAGCGCCGTGGTGTTGATGCGGCCCTCGACGTGTTTTTCACGCTGGTAGGCACGCATGGCCAGCATGCGTTCCAGGGCGCGTTCCACCGGCAGGGTGTCGCCGGCCGTCAGCAGGTTGGCCAGGTACTTGACCGGGATTCGCAACTGTTTGACGTCTGGAATCTCGCCGTTGATGCCGATGTCACCGGCATTGGCGGCGGCCGTGATGGGCGAGAGCGGCGGCACATACCAGACCATGGGCAGGGTGCGGTACTCGGGGTGAAGCGGCAGTGCGATCTTCCAGTCCACCGCCATCTTGTAGACCGGGCTCTTGCGGGCGGCGTCCATCCAGGCATCTGGAATACCGTCAATGCGGGCCTGCTCGATCACCTTGGGATCGTTCGGATCCAGGAAGATGTCCAACTGCGCCTGGTACAGGTCACGATCGTGCTCGACGCTGGCTGCCTCCTGGATGCGATCGGCGTCATACAGCAGCACACCGAGGTAGCGGATGCGGCCGACACAGGTTTCCGAGCAGACCGTTGGCTGGCCGGCCTCAATGCGCGGGTAGCAGAAGATGCACTTCTCGGCCTTGCCTGATTCCCAGTTGTAGTAGATTTTCTTGTAGGGGCAGCCCGAGACGCACATGCGCCAGCCGCGGCACTTGTCCTGGTCGATCAGCACGATGCCGTCTTCCTCGCGCTTGTAGATCGAGCCCGAGGGGCACGATGCCACGCACGCCGGATTCAGGCAGTGCTCGCACAGGCGTGGCAGGTACATCATGAAGGTGTTTTCGAACTGGCCGTAGATGTCCTTCTGCACGTCGTCGAAGTTCTTGTCCTTCGAGCGCTTGCTGAATTCACCACCGAGAATTTCTTCCCAGTTCGGGCCCCACTCGATCTTCTCCATGCGCTGCCCGGTGATCAGACTGCGCGGGCGGGCCGTGGGAGCCGCCTTCATTTCCGGCGCCGACTGCAGGTGGTCGTAGTCGAAGGTGAAGGGCTCGTAATAGTCGTCGATCTGCGGCAGGTTGGGGTTGGCAAAGATGCGCATGAGCAGCTTCCACTTGGCCCCTTGGCGCGGCTCGATGCTGCCGTTGGCCTTGCGGACCCAGCCACCGTTCCACTTGTCCTGGTTTTCCCATTCCTTGGGGTAACCGATGCCGGGTTTGGTTTCGACGTTGTTGAACCAGGCGTATTCCATGCCTTTACGGCTGGTCCAGACGTTCTTGCAGGTGACGGAACAGGTGTGGCAGCCAATGCACTTGTCCAGGTTGAGCACCATGCCGATTTGAGCGCGGATTTTCATGTTCGTTCTCCTAGTCTCAGGCGTGTGCGCCAGTGCTGGTGGACGTGGCGGCGGTGCCATCCAGCCAGTCCACCTTGTTCATCTTGCGCACCACGACGAATTCGTCACGGTTGGTGCCGATGGTGCCGTAGTAGTTGAAGCCGTAGCTGAACTGCGCGTAGCCGCCGATCATGTGCGTGGGTTTCAACACGATGCGTGTCACCGAGTTGTGGATGCCGCCGCGTGCCCCGGTGATCTCAGAACCCGGGGTGTTGATGATCTTCTCCTGCGCGTGGTACATCATGACCATGCCCGGGTTGACGCGTTGGCTCACCACCGCCCGCGCCGCGATGGCACCGTTGATGTTGAACAGCTCGACCCAATCGTTGTCCACAATGCCGGCGCTCTTGGCGTCGTCCTCGCTCAGCCAGATCACCGGGCCGCCGCGATTCAGCGTGAGCATCATCAGGTTGTCTGTGTAAGTGGAGTGGATGCCCCACTTCTGGTGCGGTGTGATGAAGTTCAGCAGGATCTCGGTGTTGCCGTTGGACTTGACACCATGGATGCCGGCAGTGGTCTTCAGGTCCACCGGCGGACGGTAGCTGGTGAAGTTTTCACCGAAAGCCGTCATCCACGGGTGATCCATGTAGAACTGCTGGCGACCCGTCAGGGTACGCCATGGGATCAGCTCATGCACGTTGGTGTAGCCGGCGTTGTAGGACACCGTTTCGCTCTCGATGCCGCTCCAGGTTGGCGACGAGATGATCTTGCGCGGCTGGGCCTGGATGTCACGGAAACGGATCTTCTCGTCCTCGCGGTACAGGGCCAGGTGCTTGTGGTCACGCCCGGTCTGTTTGCTCAGAGCATCCCAGGCTTTCACGGCCACGTGGCCATTGGTCTCTGGTGCAAGTTGCAGAACGACTTCACAAGCGTCGATGTCGGTCTCGATCTTCGGCATGCCGCAGGTCACGCCTTCGGCCTTCACTAGGCCATTGAGCTCGCCGAGCTGCTTGACCTCAGTCTGCGTGTTCCAAGCAATGCCCTTGCCGCCATTGCCCACCTTGTTCATCAAGGGGCCCAAGGCGGTGAAGCGCTTGTACAGATTAGGGTAATCGCGCTCGACCACCATCATGTTGGGTGCCGTCTTGCCCGGGATGAGGTCGGTCTCGCCTTTCTTCCAGTCCTGCACGCCGAAAGGCTGCGCCAGTTCGCCGGGTGAATCGTGCATCAGCGGCGACAGCACCATTTCGCGCTCCACGCCGAGGTGGCCGACGCACAGCTCGCTGAACTTCTTGGCGAAACCTTTGTAGATTTCCCAGTCGCTCTTGCTCTGCCATGCCGGGTCCACCGCAGTGGACAGCGGATGGATGAAGGGATGCATGTCGCTGGTGTTGAGGTCGTTCTTCTCGTACCAGGTGGCGGTGGGCAGCACGATATCGGAGTACAGGCAGGTGGTGCTCATGCGGAAGTCCAGCGTGACCAGCAGGTCGAGCTTGCCTTCCGGTGCCTGGTCGTGCCATACCACTTCGGTCGGCTTGGCGTCGTCTTTGCCGAGGTCCTTGCCCTGCACGCCGTGGCTGGTGCCCAGCAAATGTTTGAGGAAGTACTCATGGCCTTTGCCGCTGGAGCCCAGGATGTTGGAACGCCAGACAAACATGTTGCGCGGCCAGTTGGCCGGATGGTCCGGATCTTCGCAGCTCATCTTGAGCGAGCCGTCCTTCAGGCCCTTGACCGTGTAGTCCTTCGGGTCCATGCCGGCCGCCACGGCGTCCTTCACCACCTGCATCGGGTTGGTCTGCAGTTGCGGGGCAGAGGGTAGCCAGCCCATGCGCTCGGCACGCACGTTGTAGTCGATCATGCTGCCGCCGTACAGCTTCTTGTCGGCCAGCGGCGAGAGCACCTCTTCCATGCCGAGCTTCTCGTAGCGCCACTGGTCGGTGTGGGCGTAGAAGAAGCTGGTGGAGTTCATCTGGCGCGGCGGACGGATCCAGTCCAGCGCAAAGGCCAGCGCGGTCCAGCCGGTCTGCGGGCGCAGCTTTTCCTGACCCACATAGTGGGCCCAACCGCCGCCACTCTGGCCGATACAGCCGCACATCATCAGCATGTTGATGACGCCGCGGTAGTTCATGTCGCTGTGGTACCAGTGGTTCATGGCCGCACCGATGATGACCATGGACTTGCCCTTGGTCTTGTCGGCGTTGTCGGCGAACTGGCGTGCCACGGTGATGAGCTGCTGGCGCGGCACACCGGTGATCTTCTCCTGCCAGGCCGGGGTGTAGGGGGTGTCGTCGTCAAAGCTGCTGGCGGCCAGCTCGCCGGCGATGCCGCGGGCGACGCCGTAGTTGGCGGCTTGCAGGTCGAACACGGTGGCCACCAGGGCCTCGCGTTTCTCGCCTTCCTTGCCCAGTGCAATGCGCTGGACCGGCACGGTGCGCACCAGCACGTTGTTGCTGGCTGCACCTGTGGTGTTGTTCGGGAAGTGCTCGGATTCAATGCCGCCGAAATAGGGGAATCCCACCCGGGCGGTCTCGCTGCTGGGGTTCTCGCCTTCGAGCACCGAGAGCTTGAGCTTGACGTCACCGCCGTGGCGCGCTTCCTTGGATTCGAGGTTCCACTGGCCGGCATCGGCACGGCCGTCCGGGCCCCAGCGGAAGCCGATGGCGCCGTTGGGCAGCACCACCTTGCCGTCCTCGTTGAAGGCCACGGTTTTCCACTCGGGGTTGTTGGCCTGGCCGAGCTTGCCATTGAAGTCGCTGGCACGCACGTAGCGGTCCGGCACCAGAATGGTTTCGCCGCTCGGTGCTTTCTGCTCCTTGAGCATCACCAGCATGGGCAGGTCGGTGTAGCGGCGGGCGTAGTCGTCGAAGTAGACGCTGCGCTTGTCGAAGTAAAACTCCTTGAGGATCACATGGCCCATGGCCATGGCCAAAGCAGCGTCCGTGCCCTGCTTGGGGTGCATCCAGATGTCGGCCAGCTTGGAGATCTCGGCGTAGTCGGGTGTGATGGCCACCGTCTTGGCGCCCTTGTAGCGCACTTCGGTGAAGAAGTGGGCATCCGGCGTGCGCGTTTGCGGCACGTTTGAGCCCCAGGCGATGATGTAGCTGGAGTTGTACCAGTCGGCCGATTCCGGCACGTCGGTCTGCTCACCCCAGATCTGCGGGCTGGCCGGCGGCAGGTCGCAGTACCAGTCGTAGAAGCTCATGCAGACGCCGCCCATCAGGCTCAGGTAGCGGCTGCCGGCGGCATACGACACCATGGACATGGCCGGGATCGGCGAGAAGCCGATCACGCGGTCCGGGCCGTGCTTCTTGACGGTGTAGATGTTGGCTGCGGCCACCATCTCGTTGACCTCGTCCCAGCTGGAGCGCACGAAACCGCCCAAGCCGCGCACGCTTTGATATTCCTTGCGTTTGGCATTGCTGTCGGCAATCGAGGCCCAGGCATCGACCGGGTCGTTTGAGAGGCGCGCTTCACGCCAGAGTTTGAGCAGGCGACCGCGCACCATGGGGTACTTGACGCGATTGGCGCTGTACAGGTACCAGCTGTAGCTGGCGCCGCGGGCACAGCCGCGTGGCTCGTGGTTGGGCATGTCCCAGCGGGTGCGCGGGTAGTCGGTCTGCTGGGTTTCCCAGGTAACGATGCCGCCCTTGACGTAGATTTTCCACGAGCAGGAGCCCGTGCAGTTCACACCGTGGGTGGAACGCACGATCTTGTCGTGCGCCCAGCGGTCTCGGTAGGCGTCTTCCCAGGTACGGTCTTCGCCCGTGGTGATGCCGTGGTCGTTCGAGAACGATTCCTTCGGCTGCGAGAAGTAGCTCAGTCGGTCGAGAAAGTGACTCATGTTGGTCTCCAGTCAATCAGGTTCGGTACGTTCAGGGGTTCTTCACGTAGGCGTTCTTACGCAGGTAGAACCACCAGTTCAGGATCAGGCACAGGGCGTAGAAAATGGCGAAGCCGTACATCGCGTATTGCGGCGTACCGGCCTTGATCTGGTCGCCGATCACAATGGGTGCGACAAAGGCGCCGTAGGCAGCGATGGCCGAAGTCCAGCCGAGCACGGGGCCAGCCTGGGTGCGGTCGAAGATGACGCCGATGGTGCGGAAGGTCGAGCCGTTGCCGATGCCGCTGGCGAAGAACAGCACGATGAACAGGCCCAGGAACATGGGGAAGTACTGCTCCGGCGTGGCTGAACCGTAGGCCTGCATCATCACGTAGCCCACGGCGACCGAGGCCGCCACCATCACGGCCGAGATGATCTGGGTGACGATGGAGCCGCCGACCTTGTCGGAGATCCAGCCGCCGATGGGACGCACGGCCGCGCCGACGAAGGGCCCGATCCAGGCATAGGCCAGCACGGTCGGCGCGTTCGGGTTGTTGGCATGAACCCAGGCATTGGTGGCCGGGTTGAACACGTGGGTGCTGCCGAAAATCACCTTCATTGCCAGCGGCAGTGCCATCGAGAAGCCGATGAAGGAGCCGAAGGTCACGATGTACAGCGCCGTCAACGACCAAGTGTGCTTGTCCTTGAAAATAGCGAACTGCTTGGCAACGTTTTCCTTCATCGGGCCGAAGGCTGCGAGTTTCATGATCAGCAGGGCACTGACCACGTCCAATGGGATCGCCACCCACATGCTGATCAAACCCAGGCCCGTGGGCTTGGGCAAGTACAGATAAAGGCCGAGCATCGAGGGGATGAAGGCCAGCGTATACAGCCAGGTAATCTTGGCGAAGGCAACAATGGGGTTGCCGCTGTCGGGCGTAACCGTCTTCAGGTTGTTCATGCCGAACCAGCACAGGATGGACAGCGGTACCAGCGACAGTACCCAGGCAAAGCCGGCATTCTGGATCCAAGTGGATGTGCCGGCGGCAATCTTGCCGAATATCCACCCGCTATCCTTTGCCAGCGTCATGGGTTCGCCACCGAGGGCGCCCAGCAGCGGCACGGTCATCACCAGCGGGATCACGATCTGCATGGTGGTCACGCCGAAGTTGCCCAAACCGGCGTTCAGGCCCAGCGCCGTGCCCTGCAGGCGCTTGGGAAAGAAGGTGCTGATGTTGGACATGCTGGAGGCAAAGTTGCCGCCGCCCACGCCACACCACAGTGCCATCAACTGGAAGGCCCACAGCGGCCACTCGGGGTGCTGCAGCACGATGCCGGTGCCGATGGCCGGCGCCAGTAGCATGGCCGTGGTCAGGAAAATGGTGTTGCGACCACCGGCCAGACGGATCAGAAAGGAGGCCGGGATGCGCATGGTGGCCCCGGCAATGCCGGCAATGGCGGTCAGCGTGAAGAGTTCGGCCTGGGTGAAGGGAAAACCCAGGTTGAGCATCTGCACGGTGATGATGCCCCACATGCCCCAGACCGCGAAACCACACAGCAGGGCGGGAATCGAGATCCACAGGTTGCGGTAGGCGACCTTCTTGCCGGTGCTTTCCCAGAACTGTTCGTCCTCGGGGCGCCAGTCGGTGATGTCGGCGCCGCTGTTCTGGACTGCTTTGCTTGTCGTGTTCATATTGCGTCCTTGGTATTGAAGGGGGAGGCTCAGCCTTGCAGGCTGAAGTCCTTGGCATGAGCGCCCATGACTTCAGCACGACGGACTTCGGTCCAGTACATCCAGATCAGCGAGACCCAGACCACGCCGTACATCAGCATGAAGGCGCTGGAGCGGATGCCGGTGAGGTCCACCAGCGCGCCAAACATGATGGGCAGCACGAACCCGCCCAAACCGCCCGCCAGACCGACGATGCCGCTGATGGTGCCGATGTTGCCGGTGTAGTCGTCACTGATGTACTTGAACACGCTGGCCTTGCCGAAGGCAAAGGCGATGCCCAGGATGAACATCAAGGCGGTGAAGGCGTAGACGTTGAGGCCGATATGGAAGGTCTTGGGACCGTTGGTGGTGGCGACGGTGAAGTCGAACTGCGGGTAGCTCAGCAGGAACAGGCAGATCCAGCTCACCCACATCACCCACCAGGTCACGCTGTGGGCGCCGTATTTGTCTGACAGCCAGCCGCCCACCGCGCGCAAGACACCGCCGGGGAGGGAGAAGCAGGCGGCCAGGAGCGCGGCAGCGCGGATGTCCAGTCCGTATTCGCCGACGTAGTACTGCACCATCCAGAGCGACAGCGCCACATAACCGCCGAACACGATGCTGTAGTACTGGCAGTACTTCAGCACTTTCGGGTCTTTCAGCGCCTTGAGCTGGTCCATGAACTTGACGTTGCTGGGCACCAGATGGGCGGGATCGCTGTAGCTGAAGAACCAGAACACGAGGACCGTGCCCAGCATGATGGCGGCATAAACTTGCGGCACCATGGCCCAGCCGAAGGCCACCACCAGTGCCGGGGCGATGAACTTGTTGACCGCAGCGCCCGAGTTGCCGGCGCCGTAGACACCCATGGCGAAGCCCTGTCGGTTTTTCGGGAACCAGCGCGCCACGTAGGGGGTGCCGACCGAGAACGAACCGCCGGCCAGGCCGACGAACAGCCCGATCACCAGGAAATGCCAATATTGCGTGGCGTAGGCCATCAACCAGATGGCCGGCACGGTGATGGCCATCAGGATGGTCATGACGATGCGGCCACCGAACTTGTCGGTCCAGATGCCCAGCGGCACACGGATCAGCGAGCCGGTCAGCACCGGCATGGCGGTGAGCAGGCCGAATTCAGTAGCGTTGAGGCCCAGCGTCTTCTTGATCGGGATGCCGATCACGCCGAACATCATCCACACCATGAAACACACGGTGAAGGCCAGTGTGCTGGCAATCAGCACCGATAGCGCTTGTCTGTTTTTTTCCATGTCCATACTCCTTTTAAGGATGGACTGACTCTAGGGTTCAAGCGCCGTGGGCGCCATCCTTCGCTGGCAGATGCGGCATAGTTCGAAAGAACTATGTGAGACTGGAATTCGTTGCCTGTTTGATGCAGGTCAAAAGATAGCCCGGATGGGCGACTCAGGTCAAGCCGTTTTCGGTCGCCAGCACGGCGGCCTGGACGCGCGAACTCACGTCGAGCTTGCGCAGCACGTGCTGCACATGAATCTTGACCGTGGTTTCGGCAATACCCAGTTCGCGGCCGATTTCCTTGTTGCTGGCACCGCGCGCGATGCCGCGCAGGATCTCGCGCTCGCGCGGCGACAGGCTGCCCAGCAGGGAAGGCATCGTCGGAGCAGTAGCCGAGGTTGGGGGGGGCGCGGGACGCACGGCGCTGCTGGCGCCCTGGAAGGCGGCGACCAGCTTGCTGGTCATCTCCTGTGCCAGCACGCTTTCGCCGGCCATGACGTGGCGGATCGCTGTGGCCAGGGCGTCACCTTCGATGGTCTTGAGCAGGTAGCCGGCGGCGCCTGCCTTCAGGGCATCGGCCAGGTCCTGTTCGTCCTCGCTGACGGTGAGCATCAGCACCCGGGCACCGGGCGCGGCCTCGCGCAGGGAGGGCAAGGCATCCACCCCCCGGACGCCGGGCAGGTGGTTGTCGAGCAGGATCAGGTCGGGCTGCAGTTCCTGGGCGCGGCGCAGGGCTTCGCCAGCATCAGCAGCATCGCCCACCACCTCGAACTGCGGCTCGCGCGAGAGCAGGGCCATCAGGCCACGACGAAACAGGGTGTGGTCGTCGACAACCAGGATGCGGATGGTTTCAGGCAAGGCCATGGAGAGGGTCAGTTCAGATCATGCGCCACGGCCACGGGGGCTGCTGCCGTGGGTGCCGAGGGCGTCAGCTGGGCCGGCAAGGTCAGCACGATGGAGGTGCCACGCCCGGGGGTGGAGAGGATGTCAAGCCGGGCGTCAATGCGTTCAGCCCGTTCGCTCATGATGCGCAGGCCGACGTGGGTCTCGTCGAGGGGGCGATCGCTGACAAAACCGATGCCGTTGTCGCGCACCTCGAAGCGCCATTCGGGCTGCTGCTGCACATCGACCCAGACCTGCGACGCGTGGGCATGCTTGCGCACATTGGAGAGCGCTTCCTGGATGATGTGCAGCACCTGGATCTGCAGGTCGGGCGACAGCGGCAGGCCGTGGCCCTGGATCTGCAGATGGGTTTGCAGACCGCTCTGGTGCTCGAACTTGCGCAGCGTGGTGGCCAGTGCCGGCTCGATGTCTTCGGTGTTGGCGCGGGTGCGGAAATGCAGCAACAGTTCGCGCACATCGCCATAGCTCTCGCGCACGCCGACGTCAATTTCCTCCAGCACCTGCTCGATCGCCTTCTGGTCGCCGCCCGCCAGTGCATCGCGCATGAGCTGGACCTGGATCTTGAGAAAGGCCAACGACTGCGCAATCGAATCGTGCAGTTCGCGCGCCAGCAGGTTGCGCTCCTGTGCCACGGCAGCTTCCTTCTCCAGGGCATTGAGGCGCAGGTTTTCCATCGCACTGGCCAGATGGCTGGCCAGCGCTTCCAGCAGCGAGCGTTCTGCAGCGGAGGGGGAAATCTTGGCGTGGAAGAACAGGTCGACTTCGCCCATCAGCCGCTCATGCAGCCGGATCGGCACATTGACCAGGGTCTCGAAGCCGGCCTGGCCGCACAGCCGCTCCTTGGGGTCGCCCAAGGTGTGGATGGGGATCACGCGCAGGCTGACTTGCCCCACGGGCGAGCCACAGTCGCAGTCGCCCTTGTGGATGCAGTGCTCGGCTTCCAGCATGTCGGTCGGCAAGCCGCTGGCGGCCAGCATCAGGTAGCGCTGGTTGGCCTGGTCCGACCAGCGCAGCGCCACGCCGTCGGCATGCGCTATGCGCAGGATGCTGCCGGCAAAACCCTGCGCCAGTTCGTCGAGGGTGGTGGCGCGTGCCACCAGCGACGTGACTTCGTACAGGCTCGCCAGCCGCTCGCGCTTTTCCTCCAGTTCGGCGGTTTTTTCAGCGACCTTGCCTTCCAGGTTGCGGTACATCGACTGCAGGTTCTCGGCCATGCCGTTGAAGCCTTCGGCCAGTGTGCCGAATTCGTCGCGCGTGAGTTTCTCCACCCGGGCGTCGAAATCGCCGCTCTGGATCTTTTCGATCGCCTGCTTGAGCAGCCCCACCGGCTCCAGCACGAACAGATGGCCGGCATACAGCAGCACCAGGGCGCCGAGCACGACCATGGCCATCATGGTGGTCTGCAGCAGGTGCAGGATGGCGGTCCAGCGTGAGATGTGGTGCTCAATGCCCTGGACGAAAGCCTCGATGTGCTCGACAAAGGAGATGGTCCGAAAGCGCAGTTCCTGCGGCGAGGTCGGGATGGCAGCCAGCGAGCGGAAAACCTTCCAGTCTTGCTCAATCACATTGAAGCGCTTCTGTACGGTGTCGTCCCACGGCACGAACAGGGGCCGTTCCGGGTCGCCATGGCGCAGCACAGCCAGGCTGTCCTCGAATTCACGCACCTGGGCGGGCACGGCCGCCATTTCCCCGGTGCCCAGCGAGAGCGAGAGGCGGTAGGCCTGCATGCGCATGCGGCCAGCCTCGTTGACGGCGGCGGCACCGCCATCGAGTTGCCACGACACCCACAGCGTGGCCGCCGTGGCCAGCAGGGCCAGCAGAAGGAATGGCGTTGCCACCAAGGCGAGCTTGGCACTCAGGCTCCAGTGCTTGCGGCGTGTCATGACTGGCATCTTAGCTTCAGGGCCTGCTGGGCCAGCCCTGCAAGCAGGAATAAATTGATCTGGATCATGACTTTCGGGCCGCAGTCTCTTAGACTGGATGCATTCTGAAACCGGAGATCACCCATGGATTTGCTCAAGCACGACATCGCCACTGAATTCCCCCAGCTGAAAGACAAAATCCATACTCTGAAGACGACGCACCACCATTTTGCGCGTCTGTACAACGACTACGACACGGTGAACCACACCATTACCAAGGTCGAGACCGGTGGCGCCGTCATGACCGACGAAGCACTGGAGAATCTCAAGAAGCAGCGTCTCAAGCTGAAAGACGAGATCGTGCAAATGCTGCAAGCAGCCTGACGCTTCGAATGCGTGGCTCATGTCAGGTGACGTGAGTCATCTGACGGAGCTCGGTGCACTTCAGCCGCGCACGTCGGCCACCGGCTCGGCTCCGAAGTCGGGCCGAGCCAGATAAGTCAAAACCTTGCGTGCGGCGGTCTCCGGGCTGTCAAGCTGGCCTTCGCTTTTGAACTGCTCGAAACGGGCGCGGTCGGGGAAGGCTGCAGCGTCAGCGCTGCGAAGTTGCACCTGCATGTCGGTGTCGATCACGCCCGGCGCCAATGAGCAGACCTTGGCACCGTTCGGCTTGCCCGTCTCTTCCAGCGCCAGACAGCGCGTGAAATGGTCCATGCCGGCCTTGGCGGCGCAATAAGGGGCTTGCGAGGCCATGGGGCGGCGCCCCAGGCCCGACGAGATGTTGAGCACGCGACGCGGAACGTCCCAGCCCTCGGTGGCGCCGAGAAAGGCGGCGCTCAGCAGCAAGGGCGCTTCCAGGTCCACGCGCATCACCTGCGCCAGTTCGTCCGGATCAGCCGCCGACAAGGGGCTGACGCGTGGAATCATGCCCGCGTTGTTGATCAGCGTGGCACTGGCATAGCGGGCAGCGGGACGGCCCAACCATTGGCGCAGCATGGCGGCGGCCTCACGGCTGTGGCCCAGGTCCAGCGGCCACTGCGCCAGTTGGCAGTCCGCTTGCCGTGCTTGTGCAGCCAGGTTGTCGCTGGTCTGGCGCGCGATGCACAACAGGGCATGGTCAGGTTGCAGCAGTTGCTGGGCCATGGCCAGTCCCATGCCGCGCGAGGCGCCAGTGAGGATGTACAGATGAGGGTGAGACATGATGACCTCTCTTTAAGTATCAAAAGTGCCCGTTGACCTTGTGAACTGAGCGCAAGCAGCTACTGTTTTATAGCAAAAATCCTGCTTCAGAACGGCGGCGGGCTGCTCAGTTGCAGAGCCTGGCCGGTGAGCGGGTGCTGCAGTGTCACCGCACTGGCGTGCAACAGCAAGCGTTGGCTGCGGGCCTGGACCTCGGCACTGGCGTAAAGCGCATCACCGACGATGGCGTGGCCCAGCGCCTGCAGGTGCACGCGCAGCTGGTGCGAGCGGCCCGTCACGGGCTCCAGTTCCAGCCGGGTCTGCGGCTGGCCTGCGGCATCGCTCCCGTGTGCCAGCACGCGCCAGCGCGTCAGACTGGGCTTGCCACGTGGGTCGATGATGTGCAGCGGACGGCGGGGCCAGTCCAGCAGGATAGGCTGCTCGATCACCTGCCAGGCGTCAGACGCTGGTTCAAGGTGGCCGTCGACGACCGCAACGTAGCGCTTGTGCACCTCGCGGTTGGCAAAGGCGATGCTGAGTTCGCGCTGCATGGCCGCGCCGCGCGCCATCAGCAGCAGGCCGGAGGTGGCCATGTCCAGCCGGTGCACGATAAGGGCGTCGGCAAAGTGGCGTTGCACGCGCGCGCTCAGGCAGTCTTGTTTGTCGGGGCCACGGCCAGGCACGGAAAGCAGGCCGGCCGGTTTGTCGAGCACCAGCAGGGCCTCGTCGGCGTGCAGCAGGGTGATGCCGTCAAGGGTTGGCATCGGGCGCAGCGGCGGATTCACCCCGAAGCAAACGTTGCACGGTCTCGCACATCTCTTCCACATCATTGGGCTTGTGGATCAGGGCCCGTGCACCGGCGGCCTGGGCGGCCTGTTCGATTTCGGGCGTGACGTAACCGGACGCCAGTGCAACCGGCAGGCCGGGCCGGATGGCGGCCGCATCGCGCAGCAGATCCACGCCGCTGTAGCCTGGCATGTTGTAGTCGGTCACCAGCAGGTCGATATCACCTGGGTTGTCGCGCAGCGCGGCCAGAGCCTGCTGCGGATCGGTGTAGGTGCTGACCTTCAGACCCTTGCGGCTCAGCGCGCGCTGCATCAGGAACACCAGGGCCTGGTCGTCGTCGACATACATGACATGGCCGCTGGCGGTATTGCTGCTGGCCGGACGCCTTGGCTTGGCGGATGTGGGTTCAACCGCCTCAACCGCCTCGTCAAGCGCCGGAAAGTACAGCGTGAAGGCGCTGCCTGCACCAGGTGTGCTTTGCACATCGACCGTGCCCATGTGGGTGCGCATGACGCCGTGCACCACGGCCAGGCCCAGGCCCGTGCCCTGGCCGACCTGCTTGGTGGTGAAGAAGGGTTCGAACAGGCGTTGCAGCGTGGCCGGGTCGATGCCGGTGCCGGTGTCGCGCACGGTCAGTGTGGCGTAGTGGCCGGGCAGCAGCCCGAGCGGTTCGGCCTGCAAGGCATCAAGGTGGGCATGCCCCAGCTCGATGCGCACCGTGCCGCGTTTGCTGCCCATGGCGTGGATGGCATTCGTGCACAGGTTGAACAAGGCCTGCCCGACCTGGGTGGAGTCGGCCAGCACATCGGGCGTGTCGGCCTCGATCTGGGCCTGCAGCTTCAAATTGGTCGGCAGCGTGACCTTCAGCAGGCGCTTGCATTCCTGCACCACGTCGGCGAGCTTGACCAAGTCGCGGCGTGGTGCCTCGTTGCGGCTGAAGGTGAGGATCTGGCGCACCAGGTCACGGGCGCGCTGGCCGGCCTTTTCGATTTGGATCAGGCTGACCTGCGCCGGCGAGTCCGGCCCGGCATCTTCCATGGCCAGCGCCGCATTGCCCAGGATGGCGCCCAGGATGTTGTTGAAGTCGTGCGCAATGCCGCCGGCCATGGTGCCGATGGCCTGCATCTTGTGCGACTCGCGCAGCTGCGCCTCCATCGCCTTGCGGGCTGTCAGGTCACGCGCGAACAAGGTGGTGATGTTGCCCTGGGGATGGCGCTCGCAGGAAACGCTGACCTCCAGTGTCAGCGGCTGGCCGTTGGCCGTCAGGCCGCTCACTTCGTCGAGCCGGGTGTGGCTGGATACCTGCGTGGCGGCAATGGCGGGCATGGCGTCCGGCAGGAAGCGTGCCAGGGAGCTGTTCATGGCTTCCATGGCCGGGCACTGGAACAGCGCGGCGGCAGCCGGGTTGAAGACGGAGATGCGCTGGTCGGCATCGACGCAGATGATGGCGTCGAGCGAGGAGTTGATGATGGCCGCCATGCGGTTCTCGCTCAGGTGCAGGGCTTCGTTGCGCTGGCGTAGCGCTTCAGCACTTTCCTGCAGGGCGTGGCGTTCGGCCAGCAGCGGGCCCTGGTCGATGACGGCGCAGATAAAGTGCGCCATCTCGTCGTCCTGCGAGTACTCGATGCGTGCCATGTGCAGGTCGCCGGTGAGCGTGCCTTCCGAGCCGCGCAGAAAGACCACTTCGGTGACCTCGCTGTGGCCGTTGCGGCGTGCATCGTTGAAGCAGCGTCCAACGCGCTCCAGGTGCGCCTCGTCGACCAGTGGCAGCAGGAAGTTCAGCGGCGGGTCGTACTCCTGCGGCCGGAACAGGCGCAAGGCCATGGCATTGCTTTGCACCACCATGCCGAGTTCGTCCACCACCATCAGTGCCAGCGGCACATTGGAGAACAGCGACTCGAAGCGTTCCGAGGCGCCTTCAGCGGCGATACGGCTGTAGCGCAGGGCCTCGTTCTGGGCTTCCAACTCGGCCTGGTAGCTGCGCAGTTCCTCGACCAGCTGGGACAGTGATTTCTGGGGCGTCTCGTTGCTCATGGGCGTGGGGGTATCGCGTGCGCTATTATCGCCCGCTTGCTTTCGCGGCGCGCTTGCCGCACGGTTTTTCGAACGAGTTTGTCTTTTTCATGTCCAGCTACACCATCCGCCCCGCCACATTGCGCGACGCCAAGGCCATTGCCACCATCCACGCGAATACCAGCGAGACCATCTACCGCGAGCTCATTCCGGCCGAGTTCCTGAAGCCCCAGGGCGCCGATGCGCGCCTGGCCTTCTGGCGCGAAGCCATCGAGTACGCCGAGCCGCAGGTGCAGGTGGCGGTCGACGAGAACAACAAGGTGATCGGCTTCGTCGGCTACGACCGCTCGCGCGACGAAGGCACCAAGCCGACGGTGGGCGAGATCTGGGCCATCTACGTGCTGCCCTCGCACTGGGACACCGGCGCCGGCCTGGCGCTGTGGGATGCCGCGCGCGACGGCCTGCAGGAAGAGGGATGCACTCAGGTCACCGTCTGGTTGCCGCTTGGCAACGAGCGTGCCCTGCGTTTCCATGAACTGGCCGGCTTCAAGCGTGAACTCACCACCGCCAAGACCGTGCCGGTGGGTGGTTTCCGGCTGGAAGAAATCCGCCTCAAGCGCGCCACGGCCTGAGCGCCGCCTCACCCCTCAAGGGCGCACGCTCAGCACCAGGTCGAACTGGCGGCCGGGCTCCAGCAGCAGGGTGGGCAGCAGCGCTTCGATGCCGCGGATCTCGCGCACGGCATCGGGACTCGGTGCCGGTTTTTTGTCGTCCTTGTTGAAGTACTCATCGCTCAGGCCCATGGAGGCGGAGCTCAGGCTGCGCGACATCAGGCGTGAGAAGTAGCCGGGCTGCCCTTGTGTACCGACGCCGAGCAGCAGCAATTCCTTGGCTTCCGGGCTCCAGCTCATCTTGGCCTTGATGCCGGTGCGTGCATCACGATCCACGGCGAACCCACTCATGTTCTTGCTTGGGAGAAGTTCCCGGCCCTGGCTGTCGAAGCAGCGCTGCAGGCGTGGGGTGACCATGATGCGTTCCGATGACAGATTGGCCGTGGCGTCGGCTTCGATCACGCATTCGGTAGCCCCCTGAACCAGTGAAGCAAGCGCATTCAGCTCATGCACGCGCAGGATGACGCGGGTCAGGGGCAGTTGCCCCTCAAAATTAGGAGGGACATCGGCGCCAATGACCACCGTGACGGCTGTGGTTTGGCGCCAGCGCGGTGGGTTGGGGCGGGCGGGTGTTGGCGCTTCCTGCGCCATGGCCAAGGTGCTGGCTAGGCACAGCAGGGCCAGCGTGATGCGGCTGCGCATGTGGACTCCACTGAAACTGATGGGAGCGATCATAGATCAGAGATGTCCGCCTCGACGCGAAGCGGTTCAGAGCCGGCGTGTAGGATAGGCCGGCTCTGCCTGACGTTGGGTTCCCTTGCCATGCAAATTCTTCTCGCCCCGATGGAAGGGCTGCTCGATTGCGCGTTGCGCGACATCCTCACCCGCGTGGGCGGCGTGGATCGTTGCGTCTCCGAGTTCATCCGCGTGACCGATCGGTTGCTGCCGGACCGGGTCTTCACCCGCATCGTGCCCGAGTTGCGCAATGGCGGGCGCACGCTGGCCGGCGTGCCGGTGCGGCCGCAGCTGCTGGGCTCCGACCCGGCCGTGCTGGCCGACAACGCGGCTGCCCTGGCTGCGCTTGGCGCGCCAGGAGTGGACCTCAATTTCGGCTGCCCGGCTAAGGTGGTCAATCGCCATGGTGGCGGGGCCGCGCTGCTGGACGAGCCGGAGCTGATCGCGCGCATCGTGTCGGAAGTGCGCCGCGCCGTGCCGGCGCAGGTGCCGGTGTCGGCCAAGATGCGCCTGGGTTTCAACGACGACAGCCGCGCCGAAGAATGTGCGCAGGCCATCGCCGACAGCGGTGCCAATGAACTGGTGGTGCATGCGCGTACCAAGGCGCATGGCTACCGACCACCGGCCTACTGGGAGCGCATTGCCGACTTGCGCGCTCGGGTCAGTGTGCCGATGGTGGCCAATGGCGAAATCTGGAATGTGCAGGACGCGCTGCGCTGCCGCGAGGTGACGGGCTGCGACAGCCTGATGCTTGGCCGCGGCATGGTGGCCGATCCGGGGTTGGCGTTGGCGGTTCATACCGCCGTGTCTTCACGGATAGCCACGCCGGTGGCCTGGGCCACCCTGCTGCCGCTGCTGGCCGATTTCTGGCGTCTGGTCAGCGGCCGCGTCGAGCGCCGTCACCGTTCCGGGCGTCTGAAGCAGTGGCTCAACTACCTGCGTCGCGTCTACCCCGAAGCGCAGGAGGCCTTCATGGCCTTGCGCCCCATCAACGACCCGGTGCTGATTGAGCAGTGGCTCAATGCGCAGCTGGCCACTGTGTCAGCAAGGGCTGAATGTCGGCCAGATCTGCAACCGGCGTGATGCCGTCGAGGTCGCGCTTTTTCAGCGCAGGGTGACTGCCGCCGGCCCAGATCCTGATGTCGGCCGGCAGCTTGGTGCGCAACTCCTGGAGGCCGCGCAGCATCTGGTTGGTGTTGAGGCTGGCGCTGAAGCTCAGGCCCACGATCTGTACCCGGTTGGCCTGCGCCGCCTGTGCAATCTCCAGCAGCGGGGTCTGCACCCCGAGCGAGACACAGTCACAGCCTTCC
This sequence comes from Curvibacter sp. PD_MW3, assembly GCA_002633085.1. Classification (GTDB taxonomy): domain Bacteria; phylum Pseudomonadota; class Gammaproteobacteria; order Burkholderiales; family Burkholderiaceae_C; genus Hylemonella. Next base: position 271,019 of record NSIV01000002.1, on the reverse strand, counting down.
AGCACCAGCATCGCCTCGGCCATCAGCAGGCCTAACGCATGGGGCTCCTGCGGAAAGGTGGTGAGCAGCACACGGGGCCGGCCCGGTAGCGGCGTTGCGGGCGTGCTGCCAATGGCGCTGCGCAGCACCGCCGTCACGCTCTCGGTGTACATGTGTTCTTCGAACACCTGAATCTCGCCCCGCACCCAGGCTTCGCCCACCCGCACATTCAAAGGCGCCAGCAATTCGGTGACGAAGCGGCCCAGGCCCATGCGCAGCACCGCCTGGTTGAGGGTGCGGCGCAGGCCGACGACATCGTGCCCTTTGAGTCCTTCGAGGATGGCGCGCTGTTCCGTGCTGCCAACGCCATCACCGCTTGCCCCTGGTACGGCCAACTGCACCAGTTGCTGCAGCTCCGTCATGGGCAGCGACACCACCCGGCCCGGGCGTTGCCCGCTGTTGAGCAGTCGTGCTATCAGGCGCAAGCGATCCACCTGGTCGGCCGGGTACACCCGTTCGTCAAAGGCATCGCGCACCGGCTGCGGAAAGCCGTAGCGGCGCTCCCAGACGCGCAAGGTGTCCTTGGACAGGCCGGTGTCGCGTTCGACGGCCGAGATCGGCAGGGCGGCAGGTGAACTGGGGGCGTTCATGGCTGGCAGGTCAAGGACTTCAATGGTTGATCCAGAAATGGGGTCTTTAAGATGGTTTATTTATTTGTCTAGGACAAATGCAATAATTTTCTTCAATTGTTCGAATGTTACTCGTTTATTTTGAAATTTGTCCATGTCAATTATTGATTTGATACCTTCGATGAAGCAGGGCGAGACGGCCGACAGGACGCCCATAACTGCAGGTACCCCATGAAGATTGCGATTGTCGGTTCAGGTATTTCAGGTTTGGCCGTGGCCCATGCCTTGCGGGGGCGCGCCGACATCACGCTGTTCGAGGCAGCCGATTATTTTGGCGGCCATACCCACACGGTCGATGTCACGCTGCCCACCGCGCAGGGGCTGTGCACCTGGGGCGTGGACACCGGCTTTCTGGTGTTCAACGAGCGCACCTACCCGAACCTGATCCAGCTGCTGGCCGAACTCGGGGTGGCCACCGCCAAGACCGACATGACCTTTTCCGTCAAGGCGGCGGACGCGGCCCGTGGCCGCACGCTGGAGTGGAACGGCGCCAACCTCAACACCGTGTTTGCCCAGCGCGGCAATCTGCTGAATCCGCGTTTCCTGCGGATGCTGCGCGAGGTGCTGCGCTTCAACCAACTGGCCACCCGTCTGGCCGAAAGTGGACAGGAGGGCGAGCTGGTGCAGCCCTTGGGCGAGTTCCTTGATGCCCACGGCTTCAGCCCCGAATTCCGCGACTGGTACTTCCTGCCCATGATGGCCTGCATCTGGAGCTGCCCCACCGCCCAGATGCTGCAGTTCCCGGTCTCGACCATGGTGCGCTTCTGCCACAACCACGGCCTCATCCAGGTCAACGGCCGGCCGCAGTGGTGGACGGTGACGGGCGGCGCCCGCCATTACGTCGACAAGATCATTCACGGCATCGCCGACAAGCGGTTGGCCACGCCGGTGCGCCTGATCGAGCGTGATGCGGATGGCGTCACGGTCATGACGGACCAAGGCTCCGAGCGCTTTGACAAATTGGTGCTGGCCACGCACTCTGATCAGGCGCTGAGCCTGCTGCGTCACCCCTCCGAACTGGAGGCCCGTACCTTGGGCGCCATCCGTTATCAGGCCAACCGCGCCGTGCTGCACACCGATGCCGCGGTGCTGCCGGCCAGCCGCCGTGCCTGGGCGGCCTGGAACTACGAACGCGCACCGGCCACCGAGCAGGAGCACAGCCGCGTCTGCCTGCACTACCTGCTGAACAAGTTGCAGCCCTTGCCCTTTGCGCAGCCGGTCATCGTCTCGCTCAATCCGGTGCAGGCCATTGCCGAACAGCATGTTGTGGGCGCGTATGACTACGCGCACCCGGTGTTCGATGTGCCCGCCATCCGCGCCCAGGCCGACATGCCGCAGCTGCAGGGCCGGCTGCACACCTGGTACTGCGGCGCCTGGATGGGTTACGGTTTCCACGAAGATGGCCTGAAAGCCGGGTTGGCCGTGGCGCGCCAGCTGCTGGTGAACATCGCCTTGCGCGAGTCGAGCCGCCCATGAGCATGGCCACCCCGCTGATCGGCTTTGGCCAGGTGCGCCACACGAGGCTGCGGCCGGCGCGACATGCTTTTGCTTACCCGACGTTTTTTCTCATGCTGCCCTTGCGCAGCATGCGGCAGCAGGGCGGGGGCGCGCTGGCCTTCAACCGCGCCGGCTGGTTGAGCTTTTTTGATGCCGACCACGGCGATGGCCGCGGCGCGGCACAGGGCGGTGCGCTCGGCTGGCTGGAGGAGCTGCTGCGCAGCCACGGCATCAAAGACGCCGATGGCGAGGTCTGGCTGCACTGCTATCCACGCGTGCTGGGCTACACCTTCAAGCCGGTGAGCTTCTGGTATTGCCACGCGGCCGACGGCCGCCTGCGCGCGATCGTGGCCGAGGTCAACAACACCTTCGGCGAACGCCACTGCTACTTGCTGGAGGCGCCGCGCTACGGCCAGGAGCTGCGTGCGACCAAGGTATTCCACGTCTCTCCCTTCTGTCGTGTCGAAGGCGACTACCGCTTCCGTTTCATGCGCACAGAGCGTGCCGGCGTGCCCCACACCGTGGTGCGTGTCGACCTCGATGACGCCCAGGGCCTCTTGCTGCAGACCAGCGTCAGCGGTGTGCTCGAACCGGTGACGCCGCACGCCATCCGCAAGGCCCTGTGGCGGCACCCGGCCATGACGCTGGGCCTGATCGCGCACATCCACTGGCAGGCCTGCCGCCTGTGGTTCAAGCGCGTTCCGTTTTTTGCCAAGCCGGCGCCGCCGCCGGAGTTCGTCACCCGTTCCAACCCCACGTCCTCCACCTCATGAACAGCACCACCGCACCGTCCCTGACGCTTCCGCGCGGCGCTCCGGCCAGCGCGCGCACCGTCTTCAAGTTGTTGCAGCGCCTGCGCCACGGCACGCTCACCCTGCACCTGCCCGACGGCACGGTGCAGCAGTTCGGCCGAGGCGAGCAGCCCACAGTGACCCTGGTGCTGCACAACTGGGCCGTGTTCGGTGCGGTGCTCAAGTCCGGCGACATCGGGTTTGCCGAAAGCTACATGGCCGGCGACTGGAGCACGCCGCAGCTGGCCGAACTGCTGCGCCTGTTCGTGCGCAACCGGCAGGAGATCGAGGGCGTGATCTACGGCAGCTGGCTTGGCAGCCTGTTGTACCGGCTGCGCCACCTGCTGCATCGCAACACCAAAGCCAACAGCAAGAAAAACATCCACGCCCATTACGACCTCGGCAACGCCTTCTACAAGCTCTGGCTGGACGAGACCATGAACTATTCCTCGGCCTGGTTCGAGGGCCGGCTGGACGGTGACATGGTGCCGGCGCAGCAGGCCAAGGTGCGCCGTGCGCTGCGCATGGCGGGCGTGCGGCCGGGCGACCGCGTGCTGGAGATCGGTTGCGGCTGGGGGGCACTGGCCGAGATGGCCAGCACCGAGTTCGGTGCCAGCATGGTTGGCGTCACGCTCAGCACCGAGCAGCTGGCCTGGGGCCAGGCGCGCCTGGCCCGGCTGGGGGTGGGGCAGGGCGCGGGCCAGCGGGCCGACCTGCGGCTGCAGGACTACCGCGACATCAACGACGGCCCGTTCGACGCCATCTGCTCCATCGAGATGGTGGAGGCCGTGGGCCGCGAGTACTGGCCGCAGTACTTCGAGACCGTGCACCGCCTGCTCAAGTCTGGTGGCCGTGCCTGCATCCAGAGCATCGTCATCGACGACGCGCTGTTCGAACGCTATGTGAACTCGACCGACTTCATCCAACAGTACATCTTTCCCGGCGGTTGCCTGCCATCCCCCAGCGAGTTCCGTCGCCAGGCCGAAGCGGCTGGCCTCAAGGTGGTGGATGAACTGGCCTTCGGCCCCGACTACGCCGAGACGCTGCGGCGCTGGCGCCATCAGTTCCTGGCCGAGCGACGCCGCATTCTGCAACTGGGTTTTGACGAAAGGTTCATGCGCTTATGGGAGTTCTACCTGGCTTACTGCGAAGCAGCCTTCGACGAGGCGAACATCGACGTGGTGCAGTACACGCTACAAAAAACATAGCGGCTTGCGCATTGTTGGTATGGGTTCCGGCCATTTTTTGCCTGCAATCAGCGGCGCAGGCGCAACCTGCCGTGCCGGCGCCGGTGGCCAGCGAACTGGCGCAGCCGCGCCTGGCTGGGGCATCGCGCTTCACCTTCTGGGGTTTTGATGTCTACCAGGCCAGTCTGTGGGTCGAGCCCGGCTTCGACAGCGCCACACTGGCGCGGCAGCGTTATGCGCTGGAGTTGCGTTACCTGCGGGGTTTCAAGGGGCGCGACATCGCGCAGCGTTCCATCGACGAAATGCGCCGGCTCGGCCGTTTTTCCGAGGCGCAGGCACAGGCCTGGCTGCAGGCCATGACGCAAGCCTTTCCCGATGTGGCGCCCGGCGATCGCCTGCTCGGCATCTACCTGCCGGGGCAGGGTGCGCGCTTCCTGGCCAACGGCCGCCTGACGGCCGAGGTGATGGACGCCGAGTTTGCGCAACTGTTTTTCGGCATCTGGCTGTCGGACAAGACGTCCGAGCCGCGCCTGCGCCAGGCCCTGCTGGGGCAGACCGTGGCCAGCAGCAACTAAGACCGGGTTCCGACGCATCCCATGTCCACCTCACACACGCTCACGCTGGGCCAGGGCTGGCGTTACGGCCTGATGGGGCTGCCGCTGGCCTTTGTCGCCCTGCCGCTGTACGTGCTGCTGCCCAACCATTACGCGCGCGAGTTCGGTGTGCCGCTGGCCGCGCTCGGCGCCGTGCTGCTGGCAACCCGCTTGCTCGATGCCCTGATCGACCCGCTGCTGGGGCGCTGGTGTGATCACCTGTTCCGTCGCTCGGCGCGTACCGTTCTGGCGTGGGCGGCGGCGGCATGCGTCTTGTTGGCGCTGGGTTTTCTGCTGCTGCTTTTTCCGCTGACCCAGCAACCGCAGGCCTTGCTCTGGTCCAGTGCCGTGCTGCTGATGCTGACCTATACCAGCTACAGCGCGCTCATGGTGGCGCACCAGTCCTGGGGCGCACTGCTCGCGGGCGATGCGGTGCAGCAAAGCCGGCTGGTGGCTTGGCGCGAAGGCCTGGGGCTGCTGGGCGTGCTGTTGGCATCGCTGGTGCCGGTCCTGCTCGGGCTGGCGCCCACCGTGATGCTGTTCTGGCTGGCACTCGTGCTGGGCTGGTTGGCCTGGCTGCGTGCGCCGCGACCTCAGCTGCAGCACCAGCCCGCAGCGCCGCGGGCGGCGGCACTGTGGCTGCCCTGGCGTCGCACGGCCTTTCGCCGTCTGCTGGCGGTCTTCATGCTCAACGGCATTGCCAGCGCCGTGCCGGCCACGTTGGTGCTGTTTTTCGTGCAGGACCGCTTGCAGGCGCCGCCTTCGCTCGAGCCGCTTGTGCTGGGCAGTTATTTTCTGTGTGCCGCGTTGTCCATGCCCTTGTGGCTGCGCGGTGTGCGGCGTTTCGGCCTGGCGCGTTGTTGGCTGGCCGGCATGCTGCTGGCCATCGGCGTGTTTGTCTGGGCCAGCGGGCTGGGGGCCGGCGACGCGTTGCCCTTTGTCCTGATCTGCATGCTGTCCGGCTTGGCGCTGGGTGCGGACCTCGCCCTGCCCGGCGCCATGCTCAGCGGCCTGATGGCACGTGCCGGTGATCTGGGCCAGGCACAGGGCGCTTACTTCGGCTGGTGGAACTTCGCCACCAAACTCAACCTGGCGCTGGCCGCCGGCTTGGCGTTGCCCCTGCTGGGTCTCTTCGGTTATGCGCCTGGCACGCGCGAACCTCAGGCCTTGCAGGCACTGGGTATCGCTTACGGCCTGCTGCCCTGTCTGCTCAAGCTGCTGGCCGCCGGCCTGCTGCATTGGTTTTTCATCCGCCGCTGAGGCGGCACGAAAGGCAACTCATGAAACGACGTCTCCTCCTCGCCGGTACCGCCGCGCTCGGCGCGGCTTCATTGTCTGGCTGTGCTTCACCCAGGATCGGCGATTACACCGGCCAGACCCCGCCGCTGGATCTGCGGCGCTACTTCAATGGCACCGTTGATGCCTACGGCGTCTTCACCGACCGTGCCGGCAAGGTGGTCAAGCGCTTCACCGTGGTCATGCAATGCAGCTGGCAGGGCGAAGCCGGGCGCGAGGAGGGCGTGCTGGACGAAGACTTTGTCTATTCCGACGGCACGACACAAAAACGCATCTGGCGTCTCAAGCGCGAGCCCGGTACGGGCGGGCAGGGCCGCTACAGCGGCCGTGCCGACGACGTGGTGGGCGAGGCCGTGGGCGAAGAGCAGGGCAATGCCTTCTACTGGGCCTACACCCTGAGCCTGCCGGTGGATGGCCGCATCATCGAGGTGCGCTTCGACGACTGGATGTACCTGATGAACGACCGCGTCATGCTCAACCGCGCCACCATGAGCAAGTGGGGCGTGACGCTGGGCGAGGTCACACTGTCCTTCAGCAAGCGACTGCCATGACCTTCAACACGCCTCTGCGCGACTGGCACGGCAAGACCGTCTGGCTGGTCGGCGCCTCCAGCGGCATCGGCCGCGCCACAGCCTCGGCATTGCATGCACAGGGCGCCACGGTGTTCGTCTCGGCCCGCCAGGCTCAGGCTCTGGATGCGTGGGTGGCGCAGCACCCGGGCAGCGATGCACAAGGCCGCTCGCGTGCCGTGGCCCTGCCGTTGGACGTGACGGACCTGGCGCAGGTGCAGGCCGCCGCGCGCAGCATCGAGGCCCGGCAGGCGATCGACCTGGTGCTGTACTGCGCCGGCTATTACCGCGCGCTACGGGCAGATGCCTTCGATCTCAAGGAGATGCTGACGCACCAGCGTATCAATTACCTGGGCGCCCTGTATGTGCTCGACACCGTGCTGCCGGGGCTGCGGGCTCAGGGTAGCGGCCATATCAGCCTGGTCAGCAGCGTGGCGGGTTTTCGGGGGCTGCCGCAAAGCCTGGCCTACGGGCCCACCAAGGCCGCGCTCATCAACCTGGCCGAGACGCTCTACCTCGATCTGCAGCCGTTGGGTATCGGCGTCAGCGTGGTCAATCCGGGGTTTGTCGAAACACCGCTGACGGCCCAGAACGAATTCAAGATGCCCGGCCTCATCACGCCCGAGCAGGCGGCGCAAGCCATGCTGGCGGGCTGGGCACGCGGCGACTTCGACATCCATTACCCGAAACGCTTCACGCGCTGGATGAAGCTGCTGCGCCTGCTGCCCTATCGCCTTTACTTCCCACTTGTGCGAAAGTTCACCGGACTATGAGTCACGCCATCGAACGCATCGTGGTCTTCTTCGAAGCGCTGACGCCGCACAGCGTCGAGCGCTTCGGCGAGTTCTATACCGAAGACGCCTGGTTCAAGGACCCCTTCAACGAGGTACGTGGCCTGGGCGAGGTGAAGCGCATCTTTGGCCACATGTACGAGAACCTGCATGAGCCGCGTTTCGTCATCACCAGCCGCGTGGTCGATGGCGAGCAATGCTTTCTCACCTGGGACTTTCATTTCCGCTTCCGCAAGTTCAGCCCGGACGTGCGGCAGACCATTCGCGGCGCCACGCACCTCAAGCTGGCGCCGGACGGGCGCATCTGCTTTCACCGCGACTACTGGGATGCGGCGGAGGAGTTGTACGAGAAGCTGCCGCTGGTGGGCGGGCTGATGCGTTGGTTGAAGCGACGCGCCAACAGCTGATGCCGCATCAAGGTATGTGGCTTTCGATGAAAGCCAGCAGGGCGGACGCCACCTTGCGGTAGCCCTGCGGCGTGAGGTGGATTTCGTTCTGCCAGTCACCGCTGGCACCGGTCGAACCGGGCACGGCGGCCGCCAGCGTCACGGTGCCAGAGCTGTCGAAGACAAACACGCGGTCGCTGTCCGACGCCACGCCGAGCAAAGCGCTGCGCAGGCGGCTGAACAGCTCGTCACCGACCAACTGCCAGTGCGGCTCTGGGACGTGGTACTGCGTGACCGCCTTGTAGAGCCACGGGCCCAACGGGCCGGCGGGCGCATTGCGCACGGTGGGTTGGTGGTAGGTGTGCAGAAAGATCGGCGCCTTCCAGCCCAACTGCGATGCGTGGCTCGGGCTGTGATCGCGTCGCTCGATCAGGGTCTGGATGTTGGCCTGCAGGTAAGACAGGAAAAGCTGCCAGCCCGTTTCGGACACATAGTCGCTGCCCAAGCTGGGCTGTTCCGGCCGTTCGTGCGGCAGCAGCAGCAGGCGTTTATGGCTGGGCTCGCTGCCGGGCACCAGACTGGCATCGATCAGGTCATTCCCGCCGGCGGACAGCAGGATGCCATCCCAGGGCCTCTGGATCGGGCCGTCCAGCAGGCCGGTGAAATTGGCGTCGTGCCACATCTCCACCATGTGGGTGAGCGTGTCGCCCTGGTGGGCGCAATTGACGACGACATCGTTCTTGAGGCTGCTTTGCCGTAGCTCGAACAGCAGATTGGATGTGGCCCAGGGCGGCAGCTCGCCGATCGAAAACCAGGAATCGCCTTCGGCCAGAAAGCGGTAACGGTAGGAAGCCAGACCGCCGCTGAGTCCGGGCAACTCCCAAGGAGCCTTGATGTCCATCGTGCGCCTCCCTTTGGATCGCGGCTGCTTGCCGCTGGTGTGGGAGGGCATGCTAGTGGCCGCGCTTTGTCTGCGCAAGCCCGCTCGTCGCCCGGTATTGCTGTGCGGGTTGCCTCAGGCGAACAGGCCCTCGAAGCCGCTGTGCGGCTCGAAACGCTTGTTGCGAAAGTGCAGACGGGTCGGGCCGGGCAGGGCGCGCTGCGAAACCGGGTGGCGTTCGTCACCGGGGTAGCAGATCACGCGCATGCCATTGTCATCAAACGATTCGGGCAGGATCACGGGTGGCAAGCGGCGCTGCGCCTCGGCCAGCACGCTGCTCACCGACGCGTGCCGCGCCAGATGCGCCAAGCTCATGATCTGCGGTGGTGCCAGCGAGATCTGCCCATCCCAGTACTGTTGCAGAGCCAGTCGCGGCGCCAGCCAGACGCTGTCGGTTGCCTCGTAGTCATCGTGGCGCGCCGTCTGCTGCGCCGGCACGGCGGCCACGAAGAAGCGGGTGTCGAAGCGCTTGTTGCTGACCGAGGGCATGCGCGGCGTGATCCAGCGCGACCAGGGCAGCACGCTGCGTGTGTCCAGCTGCAATGCCAGTTGCGCCAGCATGGCATCGAAGGCCAATCCTTGGCGCAGCAGCACAGCGGCCTGTTGCAACTGCGCGGCGTCTGCCTCGTTGGCAAACAGCACCCCCGACTCTTCGAACGCTTCGCGCAGCGCTGCCACATAAAAACTGGTGGCCGTCGGCAGGTCCAGCTCGGTTTCGCCCAGTGCGGCGTGCAACTCGACAGGCGACTGGTTCAGGTGGGCGGCCAGGCCGGCATCGGTCGCATCGACCTTGCCACCGGGAAAGACATAGGCACCGCCCAGCACGTCCGAGTTGCCGTGGCGCTTGAGCAGGAACACCTCCAGGCCTTCGGGGGCATCGCGCAGCATGACCACCGTGGCAGCGGCGCGCGGTGGGGCGGTGACGACTTCGGAGTTCAGTTGCATGGTGCTGTCAGACAGGTGACCGGTCTCGAAAAACGGGTGAATTAAGATTTGCAGGATTCACAGCATAGGCTAACCAAGCGGAAGGAAACAGCATGATCGACTTCAAGGGCCGTGTGGCCATCGTGACCGGCGCCGGCGGCGGCCTGGGCAAACAGCATGCGCTGGCACTGGCCGCGCGTGGTGCCCGGGTGGTGGTCAATGACCTTGGCGGCGCCCGCGACGGCTCCGGTGGCTCCGCTTCGGCGGCGCAGGCCGTGGTGGACGAGATCCGTGCTGCCGGTGGCGAGGCGATTGCCAACGCCGCCTCGGTGACCGACTTCGCTGCCGTGCAGGCCATGGTGCAGCAGGCCATGGACACCTGGGGCCGCGTTGACATTCTCGTCAACAACGCCGGCATCCTGCGTGACAAGACCTTCGCCAAGATGGACCTGGCTGATTTCCGCCTGGTGCTCGACGTGCACCTCATGGGCGCGGTGCACTGCACGAAAGCAGTGTGGCCCATCATGACCGAACAGAAATACGGCCGCATCGTCATGACGACGTCCTCCACCGGCCTGTACGGCAACTTCGGCCAGTCCAACTACGGTGCGGCCAAGCTGGCGCTCGTCGGCCTGATGCAGACGCTGGCGCTAGAAGGCGCCAAGCACGACATCCGCGTCAACTGCCTGGCCCCGACCGCCGCCACGCGCATGACCGAGGACCTGATGCCCGAAGCCGTGCTGCAGGCCCTGAAGCCCGAAGCCGTGGTGCCGGCCATGCTAGTGCTGGCCAGTGCCGATGCGCCGACCCGCACCACGCTGTGCGCCGGTGCCGGCAGCTTCGAGGCCGCCCACATCACCATGACGCAAGGGGCCTGGATCGGTTTCGGCAACGATGCGGACGAACGGCTGGCAGCCCAGCTGGCCGAGGTGACCGACCGTGCTGGCGAGACCGTGCCGCCCAATGGATCGGCCCAAGGGACGCACGAGGTCGGCCGCGCCATGGCCAAACTCGGTCAGGGCTGAAGCCTGGGCGCCTCAGGGCGCCAGCTGCAGCAGCGCTTCCTCACGCCAGTAGTCCACCGCCGCATAAAAACCTTCCCACACGCAGCCGTTGCAGCCGCGTCCGCAACAGGTGGTTGGGGCGGGCGGGGGCTGGCGCAGGGTCACGCCGGCGTCCAGCGCACGCTGTTGCAGTTCGGCAAACAGGGCTTGGGTGGCTTCAAGAGGGCTGGGCTGGGCGGTCATGGGGAGCAAATCAGCGCGTACGGGCAAGGTTTCGACGGCGGCCATTATCGGCGTCCGTTTGTACGAATTGTTACAAACCTGAGCGCTTGAATAGCGCCCAGGTTTGTTAAATTGCAGCCATAGGTTCCAAGGTCCAGCCATGAACGTCGCTTCCGCTATCGCCCAATCCGGTCTCAACGCTGCGCAGCGTCGCATGGACTCGTCTGCCCACAACATTGCGAATGTGGAAACCAGCAACTTCCGCCGCGAGGACGTGACGCAGGAAGAGGTGGCCGAGGGTGGCGTCAAGGCCAATACCCGCCGGGCATCGGTGCCGGGCGAGGCGCTGGCCAAAGACTTGGTGGATCAAAAGAGCGCTGGCTATGCCTTTGACGCCAATCTGAAGGTCATCCAGACCGAGAAAAAGATGATGGGACGCCTGCTCGACGAGCAGGCCTGACATCCCCCAGACCGGCCGGCATCGCTGCCGCCGCTCATTCTGATCCGACTGTCCCGGATCGTGATGCCTGACCTGCCTCAAAACCTTACGCCGGACGGCTTGGTCGGTCCGTGTTAATTTCCGGGTCCGATCAGAAGAATGAGATAGCAGTCATGACTATTGCGCATGCGGGTTTGGGCGAGCGGCTGGGCACTTTGGCGCCCGAGCGTTTGCGGGGCATCCGCCGCGGTATCGAGAAGGAAAGCCTGCGCGCACTGCCCGACGGCATGTTGGCACTGACGCCGCATCCGGCCGCGCTGGGCTCGGCCCTCACGCACCCGCACATCACCACCGACTACAGCGAGTCCCAGCTTGAACTCATCACCGGTGTGCACGCCGGGGTGCAGGCCTGTCTGGACGAGTTGACCGAGGTTCACCAGTACACCTACCGCGTGCTGCGCGAGGCTGGCGACGAGATGCTCTGGGTGTCCAGCATGCCTTGCGGGCTGCCGACCGACGAGACCATTCCGATCGGGCGCTACGGTTCGTCCAACATCGGCCGCGCCAAGAGCGTTTACCGCATGGGCCTGGGCCACCGCTACGGCCGGCGCATGCAGACCATCTCGGGCATCCACTACAACTGGTCGCTGCCCGGGGTGACGAGCGAGCAGTATTTCGCGCTGATCCGCAACTTCCGCCGCCACGCCTTCTTGCTGCTGTACCTGTTTGGCGCCTCGCCGGCGGTGTGCTCGAATTTTGTGCTCGGCCGGCCGCATGAACTGCAGCCGCTGACCAACAACACCCTGTACATGCCGCACGGCACCTCACTGCGCATGGGGCGGCTGGGTTACCAGAGCGACGCGCAGGCCTCGCTGGCGGTGAGTTACAACAGCCTGGACGGTTATGCCGCCTCGCTGCACGACGCCCTCACGCGCCCCTGGCCGGCCTACGAAGGCCTGGGCATCCTCAACCCCGGTGGCGACTACATCCAGCTCGCCACCAGCCTGTTGCAGATCGAGAACGAGTTCTACGGCAACATCCGCCCCAAGCGCACCATCTTCCCGGGTGAGCGGCCGTTGCATGCGCTGCGCGAGCGCGGCGTGGAATACGTGGAGGTGCGCCTGCTCGACCTGAATCCGTTCGAGCCGGTGGGCATCAACGCGCAGACCATGCGCTTCATCGATGTCTTCCTGCTGCATTGCCTGCTGAGCGACAGCCCGCCCGACACACCGCAGGAAATCGCCGAACTGGCGCACAACCAGAATCTCACCGCCGCCCGCGGTCGTGAGCCCGGTCTGTCGCTGTTGCGCGGTGGACGCGAGGTGGGACTGGTCGAATGGGGCGGCGAGTTGTTGCAGGCCTTTGGTCCGATGGCACAAACGCTGGACGCGGTGCACGGCGGTCAGGACTACAGCCAGGCGGTGCAGTCGGCCCAGGCCATGTTGCAGGATGCCGCGGCACTGCCGTCGGCCCGTGTGCTGGCGGCCATGGCTGAGCATGACAACTCGTTCCTGCGCTTCACGCGCGAACGCTCACGGCACACACGCGAGGTGCTGCTGGCACAGCCGTGGTCGGCACCGCAGCAGGCGCGCTTCGAAGCGCTGGCCGAGCAGTCGCGGCGCGATCAGAAAGCGATTGAAGCGGCCGACACCATGCCGTTCGAGGTCTTCCGGCAGGAATACGTCTCGCCCCAGCGGCTCGGCCTATTTGCCGGCGCGGCGGCGCAGCAGGTGCTGCACGATGAAGGCGATGCCCAGCACCAGCGCGAACCAGCCGACCAGCGCTGAGCCGGCCAGGAGGGCTTGTAGCTCCGGCGACTTGCTGAGGTAGGGTGCCAGCAGCACCGCCAGCCCGATCAGGGCCACGACGATGCCCTTGATCAGCAGGTCGTTGGCGTTCTTGTCGCGCTGGCGGGAAGGAATGCGGGGTGGGTGGGCCATGTGCCGATTATCGGTGCCGTGGCGGCCCGCTTATGCAGTGGTTCACAATTCACCCTGTTGAATTGATCTTTCCCCTCTCAGACAGAAGAAAAACAAGCCATGGCCGTCCAGTGGTTCCCGGGTCACATGCATCTGACCCAAAAGGCAATCGAAGAGCGCATCAAGAACATCGATGTGGTCATCGAATTGCTTGACGCGCGTCTGCCCGGCTCCAGCGCCAACCCCATGCTGGCCAAACTCACGGCGCACAAGCCCACGCTCAAGGCCCTGAGCAAGCAGGACCTGGCCGACCCGGAGCGCACCGCGTTATGGCTGGCGTACTACAACAGCCTGCCAGAGACCCGCGCCGTGGCGCTCGATGCCGGCATGGCCGCGCCGGCCAAGGCGCTCATTGCCGCCTGCCAGGTGCTGGCCCCCACGCGTGGGGGCATGGCCAAGCCCATGCGTGTACTGATCTGCGGCATTCCCAATGTGGGCAAGTCCACCCTCATCAACACCATGGTTGGCCGGCGTGTCGCCAAGGCGGCCGACGAGGCCGGCGTCACCCGCATGGAGCAGCGCATCACGCTGGCCAGCGACTTCTACCTCTACGACACACCGGGCATGCTGTGGCCGCGCATCATTGTGGCCAAGAGCGGCTACAACCTGGCGGCCAGCGGCGCCGTGGGCCGCAACGCCTTCGACGAAGAAGAGGTGGCACTGGAATTGCTGGACTACATCAAGGCGCCTTATGCCGGCCTGCTGGCAGCGCGCTACAAGATTGACGATGTGGCCGAGCTGAGCGACGAGCAGTTGCTGACCGAGATCGGCCGCAAGAACGGTGCGCTGCTGGCCGGTGCCCGCGTCAACCTGCAAAAGGCGGCCGAGGTCGTGTTGTCCGACTTCCGCGCCGGCCGGCTCGGACGCATCACCCTGGAAACCCCTGACGAGTTTGCCCAGTGGCTGGCCGCGGGCAAGAAGCTCGATGCCGAACGCCAGCTGCGCAAAGAAGCGCTGGCCAGCGAGGGGCTGATCCGTGTGAAAAAGCCGTCGGTCAAAGCGCCGGGAACCAAGAGCCCAGCCAAAACTGCCAGCAAGCCGCCGGCCAAGGGCGCGGTGAAAACATCGGCCAAAGCACCCGGCAAGGCGTCTGGCAAAGCCTCGGCCCCCAGCCCGGCGCGCAAGCCTTCGACGTTCAAGGTCAAACGCTAGGGCGTCTGAAAAGGGGGGGTGACTGCGGCGACAATCAGGGGCATGAAAAAAACGATTCTTCCGTTGGCCCTGCTGATTTCGCCTGACCGTCACGATCCCCAACCCCTCATCCTGTATCACGCCCGCTGCCCTGATGGCTTTGGCGCCGCGCTGGCGGCCTGGCTGTTTTATGAGGGCCGCGCCGAATTCCACGGCCTGGACCATGGCGATGTCAAATCCGTGGCCGACCTGCCGCCGCTCGACGGCCGCGCCGTCTACATCCTTGATTTCTCCTTCGACCCCGAACTGATGCGGGAGATTGAACAACGCGCCGCCAAGCTGGTGATGCTAGACCATCACAAGAGCGCTGCCGAGAAGCTCACCGGCTTCGCCTGCCGTTGCGGGGTGGTGCACTTCGACATGGCCAAGTCCGGCTCGCGCCTGGCCTGGGAGTTCTTTCAGAAAGATCGCACGCTGCCCGACCTGGTGCGCTTCATCGAAGACCGCGACATCTGGAAATGGGAGTTCGAAGAGAGCGCCGGTTTCCTGGCCGCACTCGACATGGAGCCGCAGACGTTCGAGCGCTGGGCCGAGATCGCGTCCTTCTCACCTGTGCAGTTGCACGACTTCATGGCGCGCGGCCAAGCCATGGACGAGAAGTACCGCAAGCTGTGCGCCGACATCGCCGCCGGTGCACAGCCGGTCACCTTCAACGGCCAGCAAGGCCTGATGGTCAACGCGCCCGGCATGTTCCACAGCCTGGTGGGTGACATCCTGTCCAAGCAGAGCGGCACCTTTGCGCTGATGTGGAGCGCCGCCGGCAATGGTGTGGTGAAGGCCGGCCTGCGTTCGCAGCGCGACTACGACTGCATTGCGCTGGCCGAAAGCATGGGCGGCGGTGGCCACGCGCAGGCCTGTGGTTTCCGCATGAGTGCAGACCGCCTGCCCGAACTGCTGCGCGGCACACTCAACGCCTGAGCGGCGTCGATGCGGGGGCGACGTCAGTAGCCCTCGCGCAGCACCACGTCCGAGCACGGGTGCGCAACGCAGGGCAGCACGTAACCCTCTTCCTGCTCTTCCTTGGTGAGGCCGGGCCATTCGATCTCGTAGCGCACCTGGCCGCTGACGAGCTGGCCGATGCAGGTGCGGCAGGTGCCGTTGCGGCACGAGCTGGGCCAGTCGATGCCGCCTTGTTCCATCGACAGCAGCAGCGGCTGCTGGGGCCAGGCGTCGAAGGGCTGGTCAAAGGGCTCGGTGCGGCCGGTGAAGAAGGGGGGCGTGTCGCTGGGCGTCATACGGGGCGTGGCTGGAAAGTGACGCACCATTGTATGAGGCATCAAATTGGCCTTTGGTCCTTGTGGAGTATGCGAAGGAGGCTATCAAAATAATAGCACTTGAGGTGAACCATGGACATGCTGCACGCGTCGTGCCACCATGGCGCCTGATCCACTGCCGGAGCAACACATGGCTGGTCAACGCATCCTGCTGATCCAGGGCCACCCGGACGCCGTGACCCCGCACCTGTGCCACACCCTGGCCGAGGCCTATGCCGAAGGGGCGCAAGCCGCCGGCCACGAGGTGCGCTGGACCGATGTCGCCCGGCTCGACTTCCCGCTGCTGCGCAGCCAGCAGGCCTGGGAACACGGCACACTGCCCGCCACGCTGCAGACGGCGCAGGACGACATCGCCTGGGCCGAGCACCTGGTGCTGTTCTTTCCGCTCTGGCTGGGCGACATGCCGGCGCTGCTCAAGGGTTTTTTGGAACAGGTGGCGCGGCCCGGCTTTGCCTTCACCGCCGAGGGTAACAACCCCTTCGGCCGAAAGGGCCTGACCGGGCGCAGCGCACGGGTGGTGGTCACCATGGGCATGCCGGCGCTCGTCTACCGCTGGTACTTCCGTGCTCACAGCCTCAAGTCGCTGGAGCGCAACATCCTGGGCTTTGTCGGCATTGCGCCCGTGAACGAGACACTCGTCGGCATGGTGGACAAGCTGGGCGAGGCCGGTGTGACGAAGTGGCAGGGCAAGATGCGTGCACTGGGGCGGGCGGCATCCTAGTGCGGGGGAGCTTGGCGGTGGCCCTGTAGTAGAGTGGGTGCGCCTTCAGGCACCACAAAAATTAAACTGCAGGAGACCACCATGCCTTCACTGTTCCCGGCCCGTCTGCGCGGCCTGCTTTCTTTTGCCCTGCTGGCGTTGGCCGCCTGCCAGGTTGGCGCCCAGACCAAGCCCAAAGTGCTGGATGCCGGCATCGCCAACCCGGCATCGGCCATCTACATCGGCAACAGCTTCTTTTATTACAACAACAGCCTGCACGGCCATGTGGGCCAGCTCATAACCGAAGGTCTGCCGGGCTTTCGGCATCGTGCCACCTCGGTCACCATCAGCGGCTCGGGCTTCGACTGGCACGACGTGGATTCGTATTTCCGGCCCAACGCCATCGGCGGTTATTCCTTCGGCCCCAACAACGTCGTCTCGTTCAACAAGCTCGACAAACTGTTCGACGTCGCCATCATGATGGATTGCAGCCAGTGCCCGCTGCATCCCCAGCTCAAGAGCGTGTTCACGGAGTTCGCCAAAAAGAACAGCGACATCGTGCGCAAGCATGGCGCCAAGCCGGTGTTCTTCATGTCCTGGGCCTACCAGGATGCGCCGGAGATGACGACCCAGCTGGCCGAGGCCTACACCCAGGCCGGCAACGACAACAACGTCTTCGTCATTCCCGCCGGTCTGGCCTTTGCGCGCTCCATCGCACAGAAGCCTGAACTCAACCTGTATGCACCCGACAAGCGCCATCCCAGCCTGGCGGGCACCTACCTGTCGGCCTGCACGGTCTATGCTTCGCTGTTCAAGAAGTCACCCGTCGGGCTGAAGTACAACGCCGGCCTGTCGCCGGAGATCGCCCGCCATCTCCAGACCGTGGCCTGGGAGACGGTGCAGGCCTACCACCAGCCTTGAGCCAGCGGCCGTGCCTCAGTGCCAGTGCCGGTGGCCCCGGTAGCCACCCCAATAGCCGAAGCCCAGCTGAATGCCGATGGGCGGGTAGTAAGGCTGCGGGTAGTAGACCGGGTAGGCCGCTGGCGCCACCACCACAGGCGCCGGCTGTTGTTGTACATACACCGGCTGCTGCGCAATGGTGTTGCTGACCGGTGCCGTTGCTGGGTTCGCGCCAGCCGGGGTGATCTGGACGGCAATCGTGCGACCCGGGTCGTAGGGCAGCTGGGCTGTGTACTGCTTGCCCGCGTATTCGTAGACCACGTGGTAGATCGTCCCGCGGTTTTCGTAGACGGTCTGCACGCCGCAGCGCTGCACGTTTTGCAGTTGTGGTGCGGGGTTGCCCTCGATCTTGTCGCCGAGGGCGGCACCGCCAACGAGGCCGATCATGGTGGCCGCGGCCTGGCCCGCGCCACTACCGACTGAGTTGCCGATAGCCCCGCCGGCAATGGCGCCCATCACGGCGCCTGCACCCGATTTGGGCGCTTGCACCGCCACCTGCTCGGTGGTGCACACCTGACGTGGCACCGCCATCTGCTGCACGATGGGGGTGGTGGAAATCACGCGCCCGACGTCCTGCGCCAGACACAGACCGCTGGCCAGCATGGCAGCGCTCAGTACCACTTGTTTTTTCATTGGCTTCGACCTTTCAGTGAGCACATGGGGACAGCATGCCCGATGGGCTCCGTGGGCGGATTTCGCTTCTGTAAAGATTCTGTAAAGTGCGCGCCGGATGCGAGGCGAGCCACGGGCCAATGCTTCACGTCAGAAGCCACCTCTGCCGCTCATGCCGCCACCTACACCTCCACCCATGCCCCCGCCAGGGCCACCGCCGCGCGGTCCCTCTCTGCCAGAGCGCTCGCTCGAGCGCCGGCTGTCTGCCGGGCCGCCCCCATTGGCCGGGGCAGAAAAGGTCGGCACGGTCGTGAGCAGCAACTGGTTGGCGGTCTTTTGCTGTTCTGCGTTCAGGCTGGCGTACAGCTGCTTGGCGGCCTGCTCGATGTCCTCCAGCGCGGCCAGGCGGTTTTGCAGGTTCTGTACCAGGCGGCTCACCTGCAAGGGTGCCGCTTCCTCCGGTGACGGCATCACCGGCCTTTCCCGTTGGTGCTGGCCGGTGTAGGCGTCTACCCGGCCTTCATAAGCGCGCCACAGCGCCTGCTGTTCCAGCGTCAGCGTTAGCTTGTCGCGCAACTGTTCCAGGGTGCTGTTGTACTTGCCGGCTGTGCCCGGGTAATTCAGGGCGCTGACCGATGCCGGCGGCGATGTGCGTTCGCCTGCAGGCGGCACATCCGCCTGCGCCCAGCCAAGCACGGGCACCAGCATGAACAGAGGCCACAGGAAAAAGGTCTTCTTCATTGCCACTCCTTGTCTCGAGACCTGGCACGAGGCTAGCCCGGCCAGGTATCGCCACGTGGCTCGGGGCGGCAAAGAAGTGTGAAGTTGCGAGATGCGGCAGGCGCGTTCTTGGTCCTTCGCGGCCGTCAAGCGCCGGCCAGCAAGGCGGGCCCTTTGCCTTGCGACAGCTTGAACACGGCCACAGCCTGCACCAGCTCCTGCGCCTGGGAGCGCAGGCTGGACGCGGCCGAGGCCATCTCTTCCACCAGCGATGCGTTCTGCTGCGTCGCCTGGTCCATCTGCGTCACGGCTTCACCCACCTGGGCCACACCGGCGCTCTGCTCCGAGCTGGCGGCGCTGATCTCACCCATGATGTCGGTCACTCTTCGGATGCTGCTCACCACTTCGGTCATGGTGGTGCCGGCTCGGTCGACCAGGGCACTGCCCTGCTCCACCCGTTGTACGCTGTCGTCGATCAGGGTCTTGATTTCTTTCGCCGCTTCGGCACTACGGCCGGCCAGGCTGCGCACCTCGCTGGCGACCACGGCAAAACCGCGGCCCTGTTCGCCGGCACGGGCGGCTTCCACTGCCGCATTCAAGGCCAGGATGTTGGTCTGGAAGGCAATGCCGTCGATCACGCTGATGATGTCGTTGATCTTGCGGCTTGAATCGTTGATGCCCTTCATGGTGTCGACCACCTGGGCCACCACTTCACCGCCCTTGACAGCCACGGTGGAGGCACTTTGCGCCAGCTGGTTGGCCTGACGGGCGTTGTCGGCATTTTGTTTGACGGTGGAGCCGAGCTC
Source organism: Curvibacter sp. PD_MW3 (assembly GCA_002633085.1). Classification (GTDB taxonomy): domain Bacteria; phylum Pseudomonadota; class Gammaproteobacteria; order Burkholderiales; family Burkholderiaceae_C; genus Hylemonella. The sequence goes on along the minus strand of NSIV01000002.1, from coordinate 251,470 downwards.
TTCCATCGAGGCCGCCGTTTCTTCCAACGCGCTGGCTTGGCTTTCGGTGCGAGCGCTGAGGTCCTGGTTGCCCTGGGCAATCTGGTCACTGGCGGAAGCCAGCGCTTCGGAGCTGTGGCGAACAGTACCGACCACCTGCTGCAGCGAGCTTTGCATGGCCGCCATCGCCGCCATGATGCTGCTCTGCGCACCCGGCTGGAGCTGGATGTTGGAGCTGAGGTCACCCTCGGCCACGGCGTCCGCAATCGCCATCACCTCGCTCGGCTCGCCGCCCAGCTGCTGCGTGATGGAGCGTGCCGCCACGATGCCCACCACCGCGCCCAGCACACCCAGGGTGAGCAGCACGCCAATCAGCATCAGCAATTGGCGCTGCAAGTTGGTGACGCGGCTGTCCAGCAACTGGCCCAGCACGTCCATCGCCATGTCGTTGAGCTTGACCTGGGCATCAATCGTCTTGGTGAGCAAGGTGAAATAGTCACCCGCGGCATAACTGAGCTCTTCCGGGGTGATCACCTGCTCCGTCGCCAGCTTGATGGCCTGCTGCGTCAACGACACCATCTCCTGCACTTGTCCATCCAGGGCCCGCTTGACGTCGCCATTGGCGGCGGCTGACTTGCCGTACGCCAGGATGACGCGCTCCTCTTCCACCCGGGCCCGTGCCATGAAAACCGCCAGCGTCTGACGCTCGGCCGGTGAGGCGCCCTTGTTGGTGAGCATGACACTGCCACGTGCGCGTGACTTGCCCAACTCCTCGCTGAGCACCGGCAAGGCATACATCACCGACTGGATCAACTGGTAGCTGTCGACCTCCGGGTCCAGCGACAAGGCAAAGGCATCGGCCAGGCGATCGGTCAGCGCGAGCATTTTTTCAATCAGCACAGTATGGGCTGCAAAGCTCAGCGGTGCGACCATGCTGCCGCCGGCCACCTGGCTGCTCAGGGTCTTCCAGTCCTTCTGGGTCGACTGCCATTCAGCCTTCAAGGCTGGCTCCAGCAGGCTTTCACCCTCGATCAGCGTCGTCAGTGCCTGATAGGCTTTGTCGGCTTCGGTCTGCTTGTTGCTGCGGTCCGACTGTGCGGTCGTATTGCCACCCAGCGCCAGGGCGCTCAGGCCACGGTGCTGCTGCGTCAACTGGATCACTTTGAGCATGGCCTTGGTGAACGGAATGCCCCGTGCTTCGACCTGTGCCGCCTGCATGTTCTGGTAGGCGATCCGCACGTACAGCAGGGTGGGAGCGAGCGTCAGCACAAACCCAATGGCGCCGAGCAAGGCAAAGCGATGAATGACTTTCAGATTCCCAATGAAGCGCATGTCGAGATCCCCTTTGTTGGTGTGCAGGGGAACGTCGATGCCTTACATCTCCGTCAAGGACCTTGTTCCCGCCGCTTGTTTTTGGTGGCTCATCTCAATCTCGACATACGAGCGTGGGTATTGATTGGGGATAACCCTTGCGCCAGCCAAGGTATTGGGGTGACGGGCTGTTCGGCAAGACGAGCGCCAGCCGGCGGTCGCCCGCAACGTGATGTGGTTCAAAAGGGGAAGGGCTTGCTTGCCCCGTACGGCACTGGCCGGGGCGGTGCCCGGCGGGCGGCAGGCGCTCTAATTTGCCGTGCGCCCGATGGCCGTGTGCAGGCCGCCGCTTACTTGTTCTTGTCCTTGCCGCGCGGAATCACGCTGGTGATGGGGGGCATGGGGCGATCCGAGCCCGAGGGTGGCTTGGGCGGCGAATTGTCCTTCTTGGGTTTCTTCGCCATCTTGTTGCTGCGCTGTTCGCCTTTGGCCATAAGACCTCCGTCAGTTGGGTCTCGGGATGGGACCTGATGGCTGGATGGTAAAGCAGAAACTGCGGTGGCTTGTCGGCCGCGGCGTGCTTTCTTACTTCGGTGGCAGGCCGCGCACGCACTGCATGGCCAGCTCGATCCAACTCTCCAGCCCCTCGTCCAGCGCGGCATCGGCATCCACCCAGATGAAGCCGCTCATGCGCCGGCCGCTGGCCTCCATGCGCGTGGCACCCGGGCGCGCCAGCGCTTGCGTCTCCAGCGCCTTTCCCACACGGAACAGATAACGCCCCGTGCCCGCGCCGCACACCAGGTGGCCTTTATGCATCCAGCACCAGGTGCCGAACATGCGTTTTTCGGTAAAACCGTGCTGCCGCCTGACGGCTGTGCGCATCAGGTCGATCAGATGAAGGTCGTAGGCCATGGGCCAGAGTTTATTGGCGCGAGTGCAGGCCGATGGTGTTGCCCTCGGTGTCCTGCACGATGGCAATGAAGCCGTACTCGCCAATGCTCACGCGCGGCTGGCACACCGTGCCACCGGCCGCAGCCGCCCGCGCCGCTTCCACTGCGCAGTCCAAGCAAGTGAAGTAGACCATCGTTCCGCCGCCGCCGGGTTTGTTGCGCGGGCTCTTGACCAGGGCACCGGCGCAACCCGGGACGGACATGTCCATGGCAAAGAGTGCCATCTGCGTGTCGCCGCTCTGCGACGCAGGCAGGTCGGCCAGTGGCCGCTGGAACACCGCTTCGTAAAACTTCTTGGCGCGTGCCATGTCGTCCACGTACAGCTCAAACCAGCCGACTGGGTTGAAGTTCTGACTCATGTTGTCCTCCCTGTGATGTGTCAACCGAAGTGTAGGTGGGCCTGCCGGCCACGGCAATCGATGCCGGCGGTGCTAGCATGAATCCTCTCTTTCAAAAGCGCGCACAGGGGGAAGGCATGAGCAAATCCAGAGTTGTGATCGGAGTCGTCTTGGCGGCGGCGGCCTTGGGTGCTGCCTACTTCGGCTGGCTGCGCCAGAGCGAGGTGGAACCCGAACCCGTTGCGCCACCGGTTGTCACGCCAGCCGCGCCGCCCCCTGCACCGGTCGCATCCGCGCCTGCCATCCAGTACCCGGTGCCCGCCGCCGAGCCCGAGGCGCCGCCCAAGCCTCTGCCGGCACTGGCAGATTCCGATGCCTATGTGCAAGCCGCGCTGACCGACTTGCTGGGCAAGAAGAACGTGCTCACCTTTCTGCAGCTCGACAGCTTTGCACGCCGCGTGGTGGCCACGGTGGACAACCTGGCGCGCGAACATGCACCCCCCATGGTCTGGCCGGTGAACCCCACGCCCGGGCGTTTCAGCACCCGCGGCACTGCTGGTGCCGAGACCATCCACCCCGACAACAGCCAGCGCTACACCCCGTTCGTGCTGTTCGTTGAATCGGTGGACACGGCGCAGGCCGTCAAGCTGTACGTCAGCCTGTACCCGCTGTTCCAGCAGGCCTATGAAGAGGTGGGTTTTCCCAAGCGCTACTTCAACGACCGGCTGGTGGCGGTGATCGACAAGCTGCTGGCTGCGCCGGTGCAGGACGGTCCGGTCAGCGTGCAACTGGTGGAAGTCAAAGGGCCGGTGCCCTCCGAGCGCCCCTGGGTGCGCTACGAGTTTGCCGACCCGCGCTTGGAGGCCTTGTCTGCCGGGCAGAAGATGCTGATCCGCACCGGCCCGGTCAACCACCGGCGCCTGCGTGCCAAGCTGATGGAGGTACGTAAGCTGGTCACAGGGGCTGCTGTGGCGCCGGCGCTGGCCGCCAGTGCGCCACGGCCGTAACGCGTGAGCACTCAGAGCGCCAGCATCAGCCCCTCGCGCGCATCGCTGCGGCCGGCCAGCAACTGCTGGTAGGCGGCGGTCACCGCCTCGGCACCTTGGGCTGTGCGGATCGTCAGCCAGGGCTGGCTAGGGTTGTTCACGGCCTGCAGGAAGGCCTGCCAGGCCTGGTCCAGGCGTTGCTCGAAGCCACTGGGCCCCCAGCCCTCGGGCGGCGGCGCGGCGCGCTTCTTGGCCTGGGCCGGGGCAAAGAACAGCTCGGGCCGCGGCCCGGGCAGGCCGCCGCCACCGCCGAGCGACTCCCAGTGGCTGCCGCCGACCGAGCAGCTGTAGGCCAGCGCGCTGCCGAAGTGTTCATGGATCGTGCGGCGCAGCCCGGCATTGCCCGCGAAGTCGATGTACACCGTGGGCACGCCGGGGTCCAGCGCAGCCACCTGCTCATAGGTGCTCACCGCGCCGTAGCAACCCAGCCCTTGCGTGAAGCCCAGGTTGCCGACCGAGGTCAGCCCGTGCACGGTGGGAACGGCGGTGCCGCGGCGCGAGAGGCAGAAAGCCGTGCCGTAGGCGGTCTTGCTCGACGCGCTGGACAGCAGCAGCTGGCGTGCCCCGAAAAAATCGTGCTCGGCCATGAAATCGTCGATCAGGAAGGCGGTGGTGAACAGCGGACGCAAGACAGCTTGCTGGCCTTCGAGTGCGGCGTCGTAGCTCGGGTCGGCGGCGCAGAACAGCAGCTGGTTGTAGGCTGCGGCCAGTTCGCGCCGGTGCGCCGCGCCGTCCATGAAGCCGCGCCGGTTCACGCGCGCAGGCTGCACCACCAGGTAGCGGCCCATGGGCAGGTAGCCGTAGACACGCTGGCCCGTGGCCACGTCGGCGCAGCGCGACTCCTCCACCTCGGCAAAACCCCAGACCGGGATGCAACCCCAGCCCTCGGCACCGCTGGGGAAGAACTGCCAGTACTTCATCTTGTCGCCGAAGGCGGCATAGGTGATGTTGTTGGCCGTCAGCGCGAACGACTGCACGCGCAGGCGCACCTCGCCCTCGGCCAGGGGGCGCGCGGCCGGCGCATCGGGGTCGCTCAGCAGGCGGGTGGCGTGCAGGTCGGCACGGCCGACGCAGAAACGGAAACAGGTGTTGGCATTCATGGCAGCTTCTTCCAGATGGAAGCACGAGCATGCCTGCGCCCGGCCGGCGCTGCAGTCACCCAAGCGATACGCGCCGCCGGCCTGGCCTCTTTAGCGGGCCTTGCGTGTGGCTACCAGGCCCTGCACCAGCGCACCCAGCGCAATGCCGGCCAGCGCCCACAGCAGATCCAGGTTGCCGGTGCCCAAACCGGCAATCGCCGGGCCGGGGCAGACGCCGCACAGGCCCCAGCCGATGCCGAACAGCGCCGCGCCCACCAGCGTGTCACGGTTCCATTCGCTCGGGTGGGTGTGAAAGTAGTCGCCCAGCAGCGGGCGGTTCAACAGGCGCGGAACGCCTTTGTAGGCCAGCAGCACCACCAGCACGGCACCGCCCATCACCAGCATGAGGCCGAAGTCGGAGAACTGCAGAAAGCTCAGCACCACCTCGGGCCGCACCATGCCTGAGAGCGAGAGGCCAAAGCCAAACAGGGCGCCTGCGGCCAATGTGACCAAGGCGCGCGGCAAGGTGTTTTGTTGAATGCTCATGCCAGCCACCTCGCTGCCAGGTTGGCGGTGAGGAAGGCGGTGGCCATGAAGGTCAACACCGCCAGCAGCGACGGCCATTGCAGCGAACCCAGCCCGCAGATGCCGTGACCCGAGGTGCAGCCGTTGCCCAAGCGCGCGCCGTAACCCACAAAGAAGCCACCTACCAGCAGTTGCCAGGCTGGGACGCGCGTGGCCAGCGGCGTGCCGTCAGTGAAGCCCAGCCACCAGATGGCCGCGCCCACGATCAGCCCCGCCGCGTACACCAGGCGCCAGCCGCGCGAGCCGGTGAAGCGTGGCTGCTGGAAGAACGGCCCGCGCACCACGTAAGACCAGGTGCTGGAAAACACTGTGCTCATGCCGCCGATGCGGCCGGTGAAGACGAACAACAGCGCGGTACCAAGGCCGATCAACAAACCGCCCAGCAGGTAGTGCTGCCAGCCCAGGGGAAAGAGAGAGGTCAACATGAGGCGAGATTATCCGCGGCTGCAACAGTGCGCAGGGCGGCAGGGGCATTGCCTGCCTCGGTAGCTGGGCGAAGACCCGTTCGGTCGAAGAATGGTGTGCTGGCAGATGTTTGTATAAAAACGAGCCTTGGGCCCCGTTAAATAGGCGCAAGATGCTATCAAAAAAGGAGCGGATCTGCGCCTGCAGAGAGTCTAGTTCCTGAATTTCCAGTATGGCGTGCCGCTGGGGTCTGGCACCGTCTCCAGTCCGTACCTGGCGGGGGCGGATAGGCCCTTGACGATGAGATAAGACAGATCGGACAGGATGTTGCGGCTGTCCGCAACATAAGCATGACCCAGGCCCCAGAAAAGATTGGTGTCGACGTTGGTGGCATCGATGGTCTCGATGCCTTTGACGACAACAAGCCCGCCCTCCGAATCGCCAGCCCGGGGGCCACCATTGATTTTCTTGGCAGCCGCCAATGCCCCATCGCGAGATGACGCATACAAAGTGACCGAGGCTTTGCTCGCCACAAGTGCGGGTGCAATATTGTTCTTGAACACGTCAGCGTCAATGTCAGGCGCAGCGAGGATGATTTCCTTGAACACCCGTAACTTCGTGGCGCTGATGTCGTTTTTCAGTGCGGCGAAGGCCTGCGTCAGTACCCGGTTCCCCATGCTGTGCGCCAGCAGCGTGATGGAGGTGAACTTCGAATTGACCGCCAAGTCCTTGAGAAACGCCTTGAGGTACATGATGGCCTGCTCCGCATCGTTGCCATCCGTGACGTAAGAGAGCGTGGCGCCATTCGAGGGCCAGCTGTAGAACATGGGAACCCCCGGGAATTCGATGTCGTGTGCAATCTGTGCGGTGCGTCGGGCGGCATCCTCGAATGTGTTGTTGTAGCCGTGGACGAAAACCAGCGCCGAGTTGGTCTTCTTCTCTGCAATCGTGCTGTTGAGATCGCTCATGAACTCGTTTCTGCTGCGCAGGTTGAGCCGCAGCAGAACGACATGCTTGGCCGGGTTTTCGAAATACCTCCGAAGAAACGATGGTGTTTCCAGTTCTCCAATCTTGTGATCCCGCGGAATGCTGACTTCGCAGTTGCCGTAGCTGATGGCACCGCCCCGATCTGATGCAAAGAAGTCGCGTGGTGAACTGGCCGAGGGGACCAGCTTCCGATCCGTGCCAAAGAAGACTTTGACCACCTTGTAGGACTCAACTTGAATCGGTTGCGCGGGAACGGGTGAAGGTATGGGCATGGCTGCGGGCTTTGGCGGGGGCGGGATGACAATCGGCGCCGTGACCACCGGAGTAGCCGGAGCAGCTTTAGGCTGATCTGCAGAAGGCTCTGCGCCATCTTTCACCACCGCGGCCCATTGAGCCGAAGCTCGCGACGTTTCCAGGATGGCGGCCAGTTCCTGGGGGCTGGAGCCAACCGTTTCAATGCCATAGTCAGCAATCTGGCCCTGGAACTCGGGTGACTGGACGATCGCCTTGAGTTCCTTGTTCAGGGTTGCCACGATGTCCTGTGGCGTGCCGCGCGGCAGCAGCACCGCGTACTGGGACAAGGCATCAACCCCCTTGATGCCTGCTTCTGCGAACGTGGGAACGCCGGGCGCCAGGGGCGAGCGATGGTTGCCTGTCACCGCCAGGGCGCGAATTTTTTCTTTGGGTTTGAAGAAGGCCACGCCATCCAAGGTGGCAAAGGCCACCTTGACGTTGTCGGATGCCAGTGCGGTGAGTGTGGCTGCATCCGTGCGGAAGGGCGCCCGCGTCATCGTCGTTTTCGTGTCTTGTCTGAACTGTTCACCGGCCCGATGGCTTGAGCTGCCGGTTTCCGAAGTGCCGTAGGAAACCTGGCCGGGCCGGGCGGCGGCGTAATCCAGCAGCTCCTTGACCGAGTTGGCCGGAACAGACGAATCAACGATGAGCACAACAGGCATCTGCGCCAGCAGCGAGACTGGAACGAAGTCTCGCTGCAGGTCGACCAGGGGCGTGGCCTGGCCTGCTGTGCCTGGGAAGATGCCAATGTTGCCCAGCACCAGGGTGTAGCCATCAGGCGCTGACTTGGCCACCTGTTCGAAACCGACTTGCCCCATGGCACCGGGTTTGTTCTCAACCGTCACCGCTTGGCCTAGCCGCGTCGCAAGCTGCTGGGCCACCAGGCGTGCCAAGCCGTCGGTAACCCCGCCTGCAGCGTAGGGAACAACCAGAAGCAGGGGTTTGCCGGGATAGGGTTGGGCGATGACGCCCATCGGGCACGCGAGCACCATGACCGCGGCGACCAGCCGAGCACACCATTGCTGAAGTATCTTCATCACAGCCTCCCTGGATGGCTTGCTGAAATCGTATTGGGTGCCAAGCATGCGACGGATGCCGGCAAGTGTCAAACGCTGCGGGGCAGGGCCGCAGAGACATTGCGCTAGCATCGCCGCATGAGTTCCCATTACGAGAGCGTGCAAACCGCCTCCCTTTACCCTGACGCCTTCCATGTGGAAGCCCCCAGTGAACCCGTGGGCCGCCAGGTGTGGCCGCGCCAGCCGGGTGTGTTCATCCGCTTGAGTGCGGCCTCGGCCCCGGCCGAGGCTGAAGCGGCGGCAGAAGCAGAGGCCGCCGCTGATGCACCGCCGCGTGTGCTAAAGCGTGAACTGGTGGCCGGGCAGTTCGGCCTGGTGCCGCGCTGGGTCAAGTCGGCGTCGGACGCCAAGCTGCGTTCCACCAAGCTGGTCAATGCCCGCTCGGAAATCGTCACCACCTCCAACAACTTCCGCGATGCCTGGCTGGCCGGACAGCGCTGCATTGTGCCGATGATGGCGTTTCTGGAAGACGACTGGCGCAGCGGCAAGGCTGTGCCCACGCGCATTGCCCGGGTGGACGGCAAACCCATGGGCGTGGCCGGTTTGTGGGAACGTTGGGAAGGGGCCGACGGTGAGGTCATCACCAGCTACACCCTGCTCACGGTGAACGCGAACAGCCATGCCCTGATGCACCGCTACCAGCAGCCCGGCAGTGAAAAGCGCATGGTGGCTATTCTGAACGAGGGCGCCTACGACGCCTGGCTGAGCGCCCGCCCCGAGAAGGCGCGGGAGTTCATGCGCTCCTACCCGGCTAACTGGCTGACCGCCAACCCGGTGGAAAAAAACCGATGAACCGCGGGTTGAGACTTCGGTGCCTGCCGCAGCAGGCAGCAGGCAACACGGTTAGTGAGTGACGAACTCGTAAACGACTTCTTCGCTCTCCACCATGTCCAGGATGTCGTTGAGCACATCGTCCTCTTCGGTGCTGCTCCAGGTTTCCTCGGGGTCGCTGGCAAACAGCGGCTCAATGGCCAGGTCCATGAACACGCCGTTGGGCATCTTCACCACCGGCGTGCCTTCGGAAGTTTCAACCAGCTCCCAGTCGTCCGGCACGGACAGCTGAAGATTGATGGTGACGTTGAGTTTTTTCATGGTGTGGCTCTGAATAAAAGGGTGTTGGGTTCTCAAGAAAATGGGCCGGTCTTTGCGGCTTGCGCAGCATCGGCCCCCGCTCCGATTGTCAGGCAGGCGGCGCGTTGCGGCCTGACTTTTTCACGCGCCATGCCGCCAGTGCGACGCGGCTGCACCTAGGCGAACGGGGTTGGCAAGCGCTGACGCCTCGGCCCAGGCGCGGATGGCCTTCCAGTCGCGGAAATCGCCTTCCGGTGACCCTTTGGACTTCATGATTTGCTTCGTGGCCCAGGAAAGATGGCTGTAGTCAAGCGCCCCTGCAAAAGCGCCCAGGCCTACCGGCTTGATGTCCGGCACCGCCTTCAGCACCGGGTCTAGATAGGCCAGTGCCTTGGCCATGTTCTCCGGGGTTGGCTCGTGCAGGGTCATGCACACCAGAAAACAAGCCAGGGGGATCCGGCGCAACACCTCGGCATGGCTCTTCATGAAATCCACCGCTTCCGGCAGCCACTTGCCCATGTAAACAGGGCTGCCCACGACCACCCCCTGGTAGGCGCTCAGATCCGTGACATTTTTCATTAGGAGAATGTCCACCGTCGCCCCCTTGCGGCACAGCGCCTGCCCGATCGCTTCGGCCACGCCGCCGGTCGAGCCGTACTTGCTGGCGTAGGCAACCAGTATCTTCTGGTTCGCCAGACTCTTGTCTCCACATGACGCCTCAGTGAAGGTGATGGGTGCGGCATGGCTGGGCGTGGCGCCGAAGCAGGCCCCCAGCGACACGGCACCGATGAGCCCTTGCGTCAGCGCCAGGACGTCGCGCCGGCGCATACCATCAAGGCCACGCTTCTTGATTGTCATTGCCGAGCCCTCCCTGTCTTCAGGTTTTCATTCTGTTCCAAGGTGTCAGGGGCGTCAAACAGGCTGGGCGGCATCTTCTGATGCACAGCCCGGCGGCATCGCCGCAGCACGCAGCATGGCGCGCCGCCCCCACGATGAAATGCCCAGCGCCTGTTTCAGCCGGCCAGCGGCTCGTACAGCACCAACCGGCCGCGGCCGCTGTTCTTGGCGCGGTACAGCGCGGCGTCGGCACGTGCCATCAGCGACTCCAGCGTCTCGCCCGCGGTGCGGTACAACGCGTGGCCGCAGCTGAAGTCCAGCGCGCAGGGCAGGCCGGCAGCACTTGCGCTGGCCATCAGCTCGGCGCGCAGCCGCGCGTCGAAGGCCTGCGCCGCGGTGGCGTCGGTGTAGGGCAGCAGCACGCAGAACTCCTCGCCGCCCACGCGCGCGCTCACGTCGCCCGCGCGCTGGCAGCGCTGCAGCAGCTGGCCGATGAACTGCAGCGCTGCGTCGCCGGTCTCGTGGCCGTGCGTGTCGTTGATGCGCTTGAAGTGGTCCACGTCCAGCATCAGCAGCGACAGCGGGTGCCCGTGGCGCTGCGCCTGGCGCAGCGGGTGGCGCGTCTGCATCGTCCAGCCGTGGCGGTTGAACAGGCCGGTCAGCGTGTCGGTGCTGGCCAGCTTGTGCAGTTGGCGCTCGGCCTCCTCGCGCCAGGCGGCCAGGATGGCAATTGTGCCCAGCACCAGTGACGTGTTGGCACCGATCAGCGCCGCAATGTTCACCGGCGTGGGCGCACGGAAGAAGGGGTACAGCTCGGTGAACCACGCCCCCAGGATGCCGCGCGCCGCGGTGAAGCCCGCCATCACCGCCAGGCAGCCGAACAGCGGGTAGCGCCAGGCGCGGCGGCCGAAGTCGCGGCTGCTGGGGTAGAGGCAGGCGCGCGCCACAATGAGCAGCTGCGCCGCCAGCACCAGGTTGGCCCAGCCCACGCGCACCGGGTAGCTGGAGAAACTCAAGGCATAACCCACCGGCATGATCCACACCAGAACGCGCAGCAGGCTGCGCAGCGGGCGTGGGCCCAGCCAGCCTTCCAGCGCGCGGTACACCATCCATTCGCTGGCGCAGATGAAGGCCATGGCCAAGGTGGAAAGAATGAGGTCGGGTGCCTGCCCGTACCAGAGGCTGGAAGCCAGCAGGCAGATCCAGGCCGCGGCATTGAGGAACAGCGAGTGCCGCGCATGGCTGGCCGCCGGGCTCAGGCCTTGGCCCATGATGAACGGCAGCGCCGTGGCCATGACCAGCAGGTTGGCAACGTTGACGATGATGAGCGAAGTGGGATCGATCTGCACGGCAGGCGGGGCCCCGTAAGGCGCAGGCTGTTGTCTAGTGTACTTGCCGCCGGTGTGTGCGCCGGTTCAGCGCACGCCCAGCCGGGTGCTGAGCGCTGCGGCGTCCGGCGTGGCCAACGCCGTGTTGTGCCCGTCCGTCAGCGGCCCGCCGCCGGGCACGATCTGGCCCGCCGCGTCGTAGCCAACGGCCTTGAACTTCCACACTGCACCAATGCGCTTGAGGTAACCCACGTGCGCACCGTCGGGCATGTGCACGCTGTACACATCAGGGTTCACCGGGGTCAGGGTGAGGGCGCTCATGCGTCAGCCCGCCGGCGTTTCGGCTGTGACCAGTTGGCCGCGGCCCGCGTTCTTGGCGCGGTAGAGCGCCGTGTCGGCACGGGCCATGAGTGACTCCAGCGTCTCGCCCTTGCCGCTGAACAGGGCGTGGCCGGTGCTGAAGTCGATGGTGCAGGGAATGGCCTGCGGCGCGGATTGGGCCAGTTCGGCGCGCAGGCGCTGGTCGAAAGCCTGCGCCGCCGCCGTGTCGGCGTGCACCAGCAGCACGCAAAACTCTTCACCGCCCAGGCGGGCGTTCACGTCGCCCGCGCGCAGGCTGTTCCTGAGCAGGTTGCCAAAAAACGCCAGTGCCACATCGCCGGTTTCATGGCCGTGGGTGTCGTTGATGCGTTTGAAGTGGTCCAGGTCGAACATCAGCAGCGAGAGCGGAAACCCGTGGCGTTGCGCGTAACGCAGCGCCTGGCTTGCCTGTTCGGCCCAGCCGTTGCGGTTGAGCAGGCCCGTGAGCGTGTCTGTGACCACCAGCGTGCGCAACTGCTGCTGGGCTTCCTCGCGCCAGGCCGCCAGCAAGGCGATATTGCCCAGCACCAGTGCGACATTGGCCGCTACCAGCGTCAGCACGATGATGGGCGACGGGGTGGTGAAGTTCGGGCTGAGCTCCGGGAGAAAAGCACCAAAGACGCCGCGGAAGAACATCAGCACAGCCATCATGAACAGGCAGCCGAACAGCAGGTAGCGCCAGCCGCCGCGGCTATGGCTGTCGGACGCGGGCAGCAGCGTTGCCCGTGCCTGGATCAACAACTGCCCGGTCAGCGTCAGGCTGATCCAGCCCACGCGCACCGGGTAGTTGTGAAAGCTCAGCGCAAAGCCGATCGGCGTGACCACGGCCAGCACCACCAGCAGCCGGCCCATGGGGCGCGGCCCCAGCCACAGGCTCAAGGCACGAAAGATCAGCACATGGCTCAGCGACATCAGTGCAAGGGCCAGCGTGGCCAGCACCGGTTCGGACCACTGCCCCGCCAGGCGTGTGGTGAGCGCCAACAGCACCCAGGCCCCGGCCTTGAGCATGAGTGAGGTGCGAACATGGCTGGCAGCGCGGCTCAGATTGAGCCCCATGACCAGGGGCAAGGCCAGTGACATCGCCAACAGGTCGGCGATATTGATGAATATCAGGGTGGTGGGATCGAGTTGCACGAAGGAGAAGAAGACGCAGAAGCAACCGTGAGTTTATGCGACATTGAGCACGCTCATAAGCATGCATAGCGTTAACTCAGGCCTGCCAGACGCCAAAGCCGGCCGAACGCAGGTCGATGCCCACTTCCACCTCGCGTTCCTGCGCATCCTTGTAGCTCATGGGGTTGAAGCCCTCGTACAGGTCTGGCAGCAGGCGCAGGCCGTACTTGGTGACATAGCTGTTGGCCTGGATGCCGGCCTTGTGCTTGTCAAAGCGCACGTCCGGGTCCAGCCCCGTCATGCCCACGTACACGCAGGGCTTGCCTTCCACGTAGTCCGGGTTGCGCTTGCGGAACTTGGGCTCGAACAGCACGTCGGGCGAGAGCTCGATGACGTAGACGTGGTGGTGCTTGCGGCGGGGCATGGCGACACTTTAGAGCACAGCCTCATGCTGCTGCCGAAGGGCTGGCTTCACAGTTCCGGAGATGCGCTCCTGGACGCCTTTTCGGCTCACGCGAGCGTCATGCTGATGCGGCAACACTCTCGACGCTGTCCATCCCGTCTGCCTTGGCTTTGAGACCGACCGACCAATGTCCACCCTGTTCCTGCTTCAAGGTAAGAAGGTCGTAGGTCTTGATCATGTTGAGCAAGCCCGAGTGGCCATAGGTATTGGGTGAGAAGCCGGGATCCATACGTTTCAAGTATTGGCCCAGATGTCCAAGACTCACTTTTCCTTCGGATGTGTCGCTCGTCAGAAGCGTGACCGCCTCAATGACGAACTTGGGTCGCCGTTTTACGCCGGGCTTCTGTTGCGGTTCCTTAGCCTGCTCCAGCTTGGCGGCCATCAATTTTGGATCGCCCTGTTCTCCCGGCTCAGACGCTGTCTCAGTTGGTGTCCATTCGTAGAACTGATCGCTGGCGTTGCGCAATGCGTCGGGTGTCTTGCCCTCGCCAACAATGCTTACGGTTGCGCCGCGTTCACGCAGCTTGCGGCAAAGGTAGGCGAAATCCGAGTCACTCGTGACGAGGCAAAAGCTGTCGGCACGGTTGTCGAACATTGCCTCCATGGCGTCCAGAGCGAGGGCGATGTCTGCCGTGTTCTTTCCAGCGGCGTACTGATATTGAAGGCAGGGAGTAAAAGCCAGACGAACCAATGCTTCCTGCCATTTGTTGGCCAGCGTGCTGTGGTTGCCATAGCCACGTCGGAGCACAACGCGACCGTACTTTGCTACGACGCGCAAAGCGAATTCGAGGATTTCTGGTGTTGTGTTGTCACAGTCAACGAGGACTGCGACACGGCTTTCCTGAGAAGAGATGATGGCACTCATTCGTCGACTCCCTTGATGAGGGGCATCATACGGCGAGTCGGGAAGGCCTCACTCTTCGATCTTCACGCCCTTCCAGAAAGCCACGCGGCCCTGGATGAGATGGGCCTCGGGGTTGGGCTCGGGGTAGAACCACACGGCGTCGGGCAGCATGTCGCCGTTGACCATGAGCGAGTAGTAATGCGCCTCGCCCTTCCAGGGGCAGGTGGTCTTGTGGTTGCTGAAGGTGACGTACTCGCGCTTGAGCGTGTGCTCGGGGAAGTAGTGGTTGCCTTCCACCAGCACGGTGTCGTCACTCTCGGCGATGACGGTGTTGTTCCAGGTGGCTTTCATGACGATTTTTGGGAGAACTCTGCTAGCTTCGAATCGATAAACTGAAAAAGCTGGACAAAGTTAGCGCAAGTATCTTGGGAAATTGGAATTACATAGCGATTCATTAATGCCTCCTGAATCGCTCTGTGAAAATGGTTCTTTTGATACTTCGTTGTGTCTGGATACGAATGCTTTTGTATAAGTACGCGGTCATCTGTTGAAACTAACGACTCAAGCGCTTTACCTTTCCATGTGGACGACGCATCGTCCAGAGTAAATGTTCGTGACGAACAAAGCAATCCAAATTCTTCGTCATAGCGACCCTTTTGTTTTTTGCCTTCATTGTCGCCATCGAGAAGGGCAATGAACTCTCTTCCCCAACCAAGATATAGGCGAATAGACTGATCAAGATTGCCGGCGCCAGTGCCAGGTAGAAAATTCCTTTTCTTGGCTGATGATGTTTCTAGGACGACATCGCTGAAGTATTTGAGCAAATAGAAGTCGGTTTTTCCTTCGATCATGACGACTTGCGGCACCATTTCAAGATGGCTTGGCTGATAGTCGAGAACGTCGAGTACAGGTTTGTAATAGTTGGTCTGATCAGGATGAGTGGCTGCAAATTTTCGGTATCTGGCGGCAGTTATGTTGGTTCGCTTGGCACTGTAGCCGTCGTCTGTCGAGTCGTACGCTAATCCTTCATTTCTCACCACATATGTTGCGTCGAGATGGCGTGGATCAATCATGTGGTGGCTGTGAGTCGTGTAGAGAATCATGCATCGCTGACTGATTACATCAAACGAATTTAGGAGCTGCGCTTGCGCGGATGCATGCAAATTCGAGGCGGGTTCATCGAGGAGAAAAAGAACGTTCTTGCTTGAGCCCTGTCGAAAGCCTCGATAGTGGGTAAAGAGAAGGAAGACAAAGAACCAACGGAAGCCAAGTGATCGCTCGTTCAGCAGATAGAAACCATCTAGGTCCTCGAGCAAAAGCTGTATGTAGACTCGACCACCTGAATCAATGTCGAAGATAAATCGAACATTCCTTTGTGATATGGAGGTTTTGAAAGTCTTCGTCCACGCAGCAAAGACTGTCTGCGTGACATTACGGCCCATCTCAAGCAGCAGGCTGTCAAGGTTCTTCTTGTCCCCAGGATCGCCGGACTTCGCTCTGTCTAGAACGTGGGTCTTCAGGTCGGCGCCTGTGTTTGTTGCGTCGAGAATATCTTGAAGTACCTGACGATAGAACTTCGATTTTTCATCGACTCCTTCACCGTCTTCGAGGTAGATCTTGTCGGGAAAGTCAAATAAGAAAGTTGGGAAATACAGGATGCTCGGAACTAGCTTGCGAGTGAACTTGGCAAGCTCTACCCAATCATCACCTGAGACGTATTCAAATTTCCGTTTCCCGTGCCGCAATCCTTTCTTCGTCCATATCCACATGATGCGGTTCAGGGAGGGCACATTCTTAGAGTCCTTAAACACAAGGGTGTGTTCGATCGTTAGTTCTTTGCCGATCTCGGCGGACTTGAACTTGCGTTCTTTGACGAGGAACTTGCTGATTTCAGAGACGTCCGAGTCGTCAAGTTCGAGACCCAGGCGGCACTTAATGCTGCCGTTGAAGTTCGCTCGTTGCGCGATTGGTATTAGGGTGTGCAGATCCTTGATCGAGTAGCCAGGGATCTGAAGTGGGTCAAGCGTTTCGTTCTTGTACGAGAAATGATTTATTGCTTCCAGTACTGTGGTTTTCCCAGACTCGTTAAGTCCTACCAGGGCGTAGCATCGTGATTTTGGGGTTGCATCAAGGTCAAGCCGGAGTTTTTGGATTCCTCGGAAGTTTTCAATTTCAAAGAATTTATATTCCACCTGACTTCTCCCTGATGTGTTGAGATCTATTTCCCCCAACTATCCTTCAACCCCGTCACCCGGTTGAATACGGGCTTACCCTTTGCATGGTCCTTGCGGTCGGCCACAAAGTAGCCATGGCGCTCGAACTGGAACTTGTCGTCCGGCGCGCAGCTGGCTAGCGCCGGCTCCACGTAGGCCGTCACCGTCTTCAGGCTGTCGGGGTTCAGGCTGGCCAGGAAGTCCTTGCCGCCGGCATCGGGTTGCGGGTCGGTAAACAAACGGTCGTACAGGCGCACTTCGGCGGCCACGCCGTCGTTCACGCCGACCCAGGTGATGACGCCTTTCACCTTGATGGCGTCGCTGCCCGGCGTGCCGCTCTTGGTGTCGGGAATCAATTCCGCGTGCACTTCGGTCACGTGGCCATTGGCGTCTTTCAGCGCGCCCTTGCATTCGATCACGTGGCCGTATTTCAGGCGCACCTTGTTGCCCGGGTAGAGACGGTGGTAGCCCTTGGGCGGCACGTCTTCATAGTCGGTGCGCTCGATCCACAGCTCACGGCCGAACTTGAAGGCGCGTTTGCCCAGGTTGGGGTGGTGCGGGTGCACCGGGGCGTGGCAGTCGTCCAGCGCATCTTTGCCGTGCAGCTCGTCCCAGTTGGTGATGACCAGCTTCACCGGGTCCAGCACGGCCATGGCGCGCGGGGCCTGCACGTCCAGGTCTTCGCGCAGGCAGCCTTCCAGCGTGCTGTAGTCGATCCAGCTGTAGTCTTTGGTAACGCCAATGCGCTCGGCAAAGTTCTGGATGCTCTCGGGCGTGAAGCCGCGGCGGCGCAGGCCAACGATGGTGGGCATGCGCGGGTCGTCCCAGCCGCTCACATGCTTGTCGTTCACCAGTTGCGCCAGCTTGCGCTTGCTGGTGATGACATAGGTGAGGTTCAGCCGCGCAAACTCGTGCTGGTGCGGCAGCAGGAAGACGTTGGGGCGCTCGCCGTCCAGCGCGTGCTGCAGCAGCGGGGTGAACTGCGCGGTTTGTGTTTTCAGCAGGGCGAAGAAGGCGGGCAGGTCGTGCAGCACGGCGTCGCGGTTGTGTTCCCACTTGGCGAACAGGGCGCGCATCTGGCCTTCGGCTTCGCTGGCAAACAGGCGGTCGGCGTGGTTGAAGCAGTGCAGGGCGAATTCCTTGCCGGCTTCCAGGCCCTGGCCTTCGATCTTTTCAATCAAGGCCTTGGCGTGGGCGAACTGCGGCGCGCGCAGCACGGGCACGATGCGTTCCAGCAGCCAGTCGTAAAACGGGCGCTGGTCTTCAAACTCCAGCGTGCAGATGCTGTGGGTGATGTTCTCCAGCGCGTCCTCAATCGGGTGCGCGAAGGTGTACATGGGGTAGATGCACCACTGGTCGCCGGTGTTGTGGTGGGTGGCGCGGCGGATGCGGTAGATGGCCGGGTCGCGCAGGTTGATGTTGGGGCTGGCCATGCTGATCTTGGCACGCAGCACGGCGGCGCCGTCGGCCAACTTGCCGTCGCGCATTTCGCGGAAGCGGGCCAGGTTTTCAGCGGGCGTGCGGGCGCGGAACGGGCTGTCTTTGCCCGGCGTCACGAAGTCGCCACGGTTGGCGCGCATGTCTTCCGGCGTCTGCTCGTCCACATAAGCGTGGCCGGTCTCGATCAGGTATTCCGCGGCGCGGTACATGAAGTCGAAGTAGTTGCTGGCGTAGTACAGGTGCTGGGTGTTGTGCGCGTCCCAACCGAAGCCGAGCCATTTCACCGCGTCGAGGATGGAGTCCACATACTCCTGCTCTTCCTTCTCGGGGTTGGTGTCGTCAAAGCGCATGTGGCACACGCCACCGTAGTCGCGCGCCAGGCCGAAGTTCAGGCAGATGCTCTTGGCGTGGCCCACGTGCAGGTAGCCGTTGGGCTCGGGCGGGAAGCGGGTGCGGATGCGCGCCGGGTCGGGCTGGCCCTGTTCGTGGTGCGTGGCGTCGCCGGGCGTGCCGCCCCAGTGGCGGCCGGAATAGGTGCCGTGTGTCAGGTCGTTTTCAATGATCTGGCGCAGGAAGTTGCTGGCCTTGGCGGGGGCTTTGTCGTTGTCGGGGGTGCTGGGGGAACTCATTGGACGATTTTAGACCCGGCGCCTGGACTTGCGCCCGTGGCCGCTCATAGCCGTCCCCCCTGCGGTCCCGGGGCGAAAAGCTTGTGCCATGTCACACGGCGGTCAAGTTGGCGGCACTAAGATGACTTTGAGGTTCTTGGTTCAGTCAAAGGAGGATGTCATGTTGAAGAACAAGGTGGGGCTGGTCACGGGCGCGTCGTCGGGCATTGGCCGCGCGATTGCGCTGGTGTGGGCGCGCGAGGGCGCCAAGGTGGTGGTGTCGGACGTGAATGCGGCCGGCGGCGAGGAAACCGTGGCGCTGGTGCGCAAGGCCGGCGGCGATGCTCTCTTCGTCCGGGCGGACGTGGGCCAGCCGGCCGAGAACGAGGCGCTGGTGGCCAAGGCGGTGGCGCACTACGGCCGGCTGGACATGGCTTGCAACAACGCCGGCATTGGCGGCCCGCAGGCGCCGCTGGCCGACTACCCGCTCGACGGCTGGGCTCAGGTGATCAACATCAACCTGTCAGGCGTGTTCTACGGCATGAAGTACCAGACCGCCGCCATGCTCAAGACCGGGGGCGGCGCCATCGTTAACGTGGCGTCCATCCTGGGGGCGGTCGGTTTTTCCGGCTCGCCGGCTTACACGGCCGCCAAGCACGGCGTGCTGGGGCTGACCCAGACCGCCGCGTTGGACTACGGCACGCAGGGCATCCGGGTGAATGCGGTGGGGCCGGGTTTCATCCACACGCCCATGATCGGCGCGCTGGAGGAAAACACGGCGGTGAACGCCATGCTGGTGGCGGCGCACCCCATCGGCCGCCTGGGCCGGTCGGAAGAGGTGGCCGAGCTGGTGGCCTGGCTGAGTTCGGACCGGGCATCGTTTGTCACCGGCTCCTACTACCCGGTGGACGGCGGTTACCTGGCGCGCTGATGCCCCGGCTGTAGCTGCAGCCCGGCGGTGGCCGGGCTTGTTACTTTTGGCGACGTTCTTCACAGATTCGACGTCGTCGCTGTTTGGCGCTGCGCGTTGACGGGTACGGGGCCTGTGTTTTTTGCCCCGACAAAGGAAATGCGATGAAAGCCAAAACGTCCGTCAAAACCCTTGCCGCGTTGGCATGCGCCGCTGCGCTGACACTGGGTGCCAGCGGCGCGGCGCACGCGCACGGCGACAACATTTACTGGTCCATCGGCGTGGGCTCGCCCGGCGTGTACGTGGGTGCGGCCAGTGCACCGCCGGTGGTGGCCTACCCGCCCGTGGTTTACATGCCGCCACCGCGCCCGGTGGTCTACATGCCGCCGGCCCCGGTGTACTACGGCCCGCCACCCGGCTGGCGCCACCACCATGGCTGGGACCGCGGTTACGCCTATGGCGGGCGCGGGGGTGAGCGCTTCGAGCATGGGCGCGAAGGCCGTTGGGAAGGTGGGCGCGGCGACGGCTGGCGCCGCTGAGCCCGTTGCACTGGCGCGCTGCCCAATAAAAAAGCCCGCAGGAAAGGAGCACCTGCGGGCTTAAGACCAGACCCTGATAAAGCTGGCCGAGGAGACAAACCGGCATCACCCCGAGGGGTGGGCCACCGGGCAGTTCGCCACAACCGAGCCCGATACTTTTATTAACGGCAGCCCGCGCAAAGACTTGAGGCCGTTCGTTGGCAAAATGGCGTGCTGGTTTCCAGCCACATAATTGGCGCCAGGGAAAATCCATCGTCTTCACATTCCTCATGAACTCGTCCTGGCTGGGCAACGGAAGGCTTCAATGAACCGGGAAAACCATGGCACCTGGGGCGGGCAGGCGGGCAGCATGAGTGCACCGGGTCTGCTATCGGGTGGCTTGCACGAAAGTTCTCCCATCAGCCACCATGACCTAGTCGATGCCGGCGAACAGGCGGCATTGCTGTCATGGTTGCCCATTGAATATCGCCAGCTGAGTTCCGGGCGTTATGCCGGCCGCTTCGAGGAATTGGCGCTGGATGACTTCTCCGTGATACGCGAATGGCAGGGGCAGGCGGTGCACAAGATGGGCATGATGGCGCCCGACTACTGCACGGTGTCCCTCGTCTACAACCCCAATGGGGTCGCCCGGTTTTCCCAGTTTCCCGTCCAGGACACCCATGTCTATCTCCTGCCGGCGCGCACGGAATTTGACGTCCGCCTGCCGCCGGACCAGGCCTCGCTCTTCGTGCGTATCCCCCAGGCGGAGTTATGGGCGAAGATCTGCATGCTCGACGAGCGCTTGACGACAGCGCCCCGCCAACTGGCGACCTTCGACACGCCTCGGCAGCCCGAGTTTGCCGCCGCACTGGGCGCCGTGCTCGATCTCTTCAGGAAAAAGCAGCTGTGCCCGGTGCAGGCCCGGCGCGCCTTGCTTGAAGCCACGCTGCTGGCGCTCAACGACGCCAGCAAGATCGTGCACGGCGATGACCCGGGTCTGCACGCCCATCGGCGCGTACTGCGCGTGGTGAACTGCGCCAAGGAATATATCGACGCTTCCCTGGAGGCGGGCTCGGTTCCCTGCATGGCCGAAATTTGCCAACACACCCGGGTATCGGAGCGGACCTTGCAGTACAGCTTCCTCCAGCACCTCGGCATGTCGCCCACCACCTATCTGCGCACGGTGCGCCTGGGCCGTGTTTACGATGCTTTGCGCCGTCCCGCCCACACCGGCATCACCGTTACCAGTGCTGCCGTCCGCTGGGGCTTTCTGCACCTGGGTGCCTTCGCCCGGGACTACCGCCGCATGTTCCACGAGCGGCCTTCGGAGACTTTGTGCCGCTCGCTCGGCACCCGCTCTCCCGCCTGAAACGGTGCGCCCTGCCTGGGCGCGTGAGGTTTGTAACACATCCGTGTCTTGCGGAATTGTGATAGCCGAACCCGGTAACTCCCGGCATCCTGTGCGGTTGATTTCAGCATGTCTTGACGCGGCAACCCGGTCCGGCAGTGCCGGGCTTGTCGGGTGCACACGGGAAGGCTGCCTAGCGCTTCGTTCCCAAGGGTCACCCTGGTGCGCCCACCCCGGCGGCGACGGCGAGACAGACTGAAGAGGGAGGAGACCGGCCCCGGCGTCCATGCCGGGCAGCGGCTTGTCCCATGCACAAGGATCGAATGGCTGTTGGCTGTCGCTGGTGACTGGCCGCTTAGGAAGGGAAGCTCATGGGAACGCGCCTGCGAAAGTATCTGTTACCGCATCTCGCTTTTTTGTCTCTGTTTGCGCTGATTTTCTATGCGGCTTCCGCATTGGCGCAGGGCTACTCGCAACCGCTGCAGCCGGGAAACATCACTCTCAGATCAGACCCCAGCAAAACCACGCAAACGACAACGTTCCAGTACAACAAGGACTTCGACCCCTCCAAGGCAAATACAACGCCCCTGACGGTCACGGTGCTCATTGACACGTCCAATGGCCAGCGACTACCTGGGGACCGCAGCTATGGCCCGTTTGGCGAATCAAAACCCGTCTGTGGCGCCTTTTACAAAGGCCAGCTCCAGCCCCCCTGCGATACCAAGCCGGCGGTATTCCAGGCCGATGCTGTCGGATCCTGTCCGGCCGGCAGCTTCCCCGACCTGGGACATGGCGGCTGTTACAGCTGCCCCGCGGGCTACCAACGGGGCAGCGACGCCGTAGACGGCAGCCTGGCCTGCTTCAAAATCGACAACTCCCCCATCGCCTCCAGCCCGGCGAAATTAGCGCAGGGCGCCTGCCCGCCCGGCAGCTTCTTCGACCCCATTCGCGACGGCGAGTGCTACAGCTGCCCCCCTGGATTCACGCGCTCACTGGCCCACATCGACGCGCCCAATGCCTGTTTCATCCCAGCGCACGAGGCGTTCAGCCGGGCCCAAAAGATCAAGAGTACGCCATTGCCGACCGACTGCCAGCCCGGAAGTTTCTTCGATGCCTATCAGGGGGGCGGATGCTACCGGTGCCCGGACAGTTACCAGCGGACGGCCCATCACATCGCCGAGGCCAATGCCTGCTCCAGGGGCATCCCCGAGCAAACAGCCCACGCCAAGATGCAAGGCAAGCGGACATGCCCGCCCGGGCTTTTCATGGACCCGCGCAACGGCGGGGAATGCTGGAGCTGCCCGGAAGGCACGATCCGCACCGTGTTTCCTGTGAACGGCGGCAACGCCTGCGAGAAACCGGCCGGCCGCAGCTTCGCCCGCGCCAGCAAAACATCCGATTTCTCCTGCACCTCAGGAAGCTTTTTTGATCCTGCCTCCAGCAAACGACCGGAAATCCTGGGCCGGATACGCAAGCAATACGGCAGCAGTCCCCTGCCTGCATCGGTCGGCCGTGGCGATGGCGGCACCTGCTGGCAATGCCCGGCCGGGTTCACGCGCAGTATCAATCCGGTCTGGTCCGATGCGGCCTGCTCCCCCCTCCAGGTCACCTGGAGCCTGGCGGAGTACCGCCAGCCAGGCTTGTTCGGCCTGCCCGGGGGCGAGGAAGTGGCGCTGGATCTGATCAGGAAGCGCACCCTGATCGAGACCCTTGCTGCCGACATGACGGATGAAATGAACAAGCGTGGCAAGACGAACAAATCGCCAGCGCAGGTGGTTCAGGAGACATGGGACGAAATTGCCCGCAGCCCTGAGAACAGTGCTGTGCTCAAGCTGGCGGCTTATTCCCGCATGCGCGCGGCCATTGGCAACCCCGGCCAGGCGACGGAGGGCGAAAAGAAACTGGCACAGAGCTTCGGCGAGGCCTGGCGCCAGTACAACGTCTACCTGGCCCAGAATTCCCTGGACGCCTACCGCGCCTGGCGGGATGCCAAGGAGTACATGAGAAGTGCTACACGGGGCAAAGGCGGCTCCGGCGAGCTGTTCCTCGCTGACCCCGATTTCTCCGAAATTACCTTGGCGGCGGTGGCCGAAGGCGCTGCGGCCGGAGGCGCGGCTTCCGTCGCCGTGGCCGGCGCCTTGATGTCACCCAAGGTGGCGAAGGTATTTCTCCCGAACCAGGCTATAGGGCTGGCGAAGGATAAAAAGGCAGCAGCATCTAAGGCGATCCAAAAGGCGCTAGAAAAGGGGCTGACCGAGGCGGAGCAAGTGGTTGCAAAAAGGCTCGCCGAGAAGGGGGTAGAGCAGTCCTTCGCCATGCTTCGCGCGATGGCCATGGGACCGGCCTCGTTCGTGGTGGGCCTCGCGGTGGACCTCATCTGGATGGTGGCCGAGCAGGCCATCCGCAATGCCAACACCGGGCCGGAACTCGAAGCCAGGCTTGCCAGCGCGCAGCAGCCCATCCGCTTGGGCAGCTACTTTCAAACGGCCGAGGGGCAGAACGAGATGTGGGGCCAGTGGACCATGGCCATGGGAGGCACGATTCCTCCTCTGAACCTGGCGGCCATCACCGCCGCCGTCATGCAGCCTCAGCAGCAGAGGGTGCCGGATGCAGATGGTGTCGGCGGCAGCGGAAACGTCGCTCCGGCCCGGAGCGCGCAGCGCAAGGCCGCGGAAGATGCCTTCGTCAAGACCATTGCCTCCGCCGTCAGCAAGCAGCTGGATGCCTACGACGCCAACGGCAATGCCCTGGTGGAGCTGGTGACCGTGACGCCGCAGCCCAATTTCCTCAACCCTGTCGGGCTCAAGACCCCGGCCGGGGTGTCGCTGGCGAATTCCAGCCAGAACGCCTCGGAATGTACGGCGGCCTCCACAGGCAAGTGCAAGCAACGTTTCACCTTGATCCTGAACACCCGGGGCAATGGCTGTGCCGTGACGGGCGACTACGTGGCCGCGTTCCAGGTTGCGTGCCGGCCGAACGCGCCGGCCTCCGCCTGCTTTGCCGGCGCGACCTACAACGTGCCGCTCAAGCTGGCGGGGGCGCCAGGCAACTGCGGCAAGCGGTAGACCGCCTGCCATTCAAAGCGTCGGAAATTCAGCAAAGGGATGAACGTGAGCAAGCAAGTCGTTGGAACAACCCTTCTCGCCTCGGCGGGCCTGTTGCTCGCCGGTTGCGGGAGCATGGACGGCCTCACCCGCCAGGGAGCGCTGTCCTCCTCGGCGATCGAGTTGCCAAAAACACGGCTGGCCGATGCCGTGCCCAAGGACAAGCTCACCACGGCGGCGCGCCAACTCGCAGCGGAGGGGCTGAAGGCCCTGGACCGGCGCGATTACGCCAAGGCTTCCGACCTCTTCAATCTGGCGGTGAAGACCGACCTCTCCAATTCGTACCTGCACTTCCTCAACGCCGTGACCTACCAGCTGCGCGGGACCAGCGGCGAGAGCAGCCTGTTCCCCCTGGCCGAGCAGGGCTACGAAATGGCGATCCAGTTCGACAACGCCAACTGGCTGGCGCGCTACTACAGTGGCCTGCTGGCCATGACCCAGCGCAACTACGCCAAGGCCCAGGCGCGTCTGGCCGAAGCAGCCCTGTATGCGGGCAACGAGCCGGAACTGCTCTATGACCTGGCGGCGGCGGCGTACTACAACCGCGATCCGAAGGTGGCTGCGGCAGCGCTGGAAGGCCTGCGCCGCGTGCAGGGTGGCAAGCTGGATGATCCGCGCGTGTTGCGAGCCTCCGCCATCGTTGCGGCCGCCCTTGATCAGACCGAGGAGGCACGAAACTACCTGGATCGCCTGCGGGCCTCCGCCATCGGCGCTGACGAGATGAAGGAGATCGAAGGCCGTGTGGCGTCCTGGAAGCGGGCTTACCAGCGTGAGGGTTTCATCCGTACCCAGATGGGCGGTTTCCCCACCACAGGGGGCAGCATCCCCGGTGGCGGTTTTCCCGCCGGCAACAATGCCGTCCCCGGTTTCCCGGCGCCCGGCGGCTACCCCGGCGCGCAGGGCTTGGGCGGCTACCCTGGCGGGCAGCAGGGCCTGGGTGCTTATCCCGGTGCTTACTCGAATGTGCCCGGCATGGGTGCGGCAGCCGGCATGCGCGGCGACTTCGTCGAGAAGCAGATGGCGGTGGTGGACGTCACCATCATCAGCACCGTCGAGGATCAGACCCATTCGATGGGCGTGAACCTGCTCGACGGCCTCAAGATCCAGTTCGGCAACCCGACAACACAGGCCGCCGGTTTTTCCCGCTCCAGCAACAAGACCACCGACAACCTCAACGCCAGCAACAGCACCGATACAACGGTGATCACGAGCCTGATCCAGATGCCGGCGGTCACGTACAGCATGAACATTGCCAACGCCAACGGGCAGCACAACGAGGTGCTGGCGCGGCCGACGCTGGTGGCCTTGGGTAATCAGCCCTCGGTGTTCTTCTCCGGCCAGGACATCGTCGGCGCCGCTGTGTCGGGCGGGCAGGGCAGTGCGGTGCAGATCCAGAAGGAAGTGGGCGTGAAGCTCTCGGTGATCCCGGAATTTCTGCCGGACAACCTGATCAAGCTCAACGTGGTGGCGGAGCGTACCTTCCTCGCGATCCCCAGCGCCAGCGTCAAGTTCGACTTCCGCCTCGACACCAACAAGACGATGGTCAATGCCAACGTCGTGATGAAGTTCGGCGAAACGCTGATCCTCTCGGGCTTGTCCGAGCGCGACCAGTCCAAGAACCGCGACGGCGTGCCATTCCTGCAGGACGTGCCGGCGCTGCAATACCTGTTCTCCCGCGCCGAAAGCCGCGATTACTACAAGTCGGTGCTGATCCTGCTGACGCCGCGCCGGGCGCAATACACGAATCGTGCCGAGGCCGATGTGGCCGCGGACAAGGCCAAGATGTCCCCCGATGAACTGGCCATGGCCGAATTCGAGGCGCAGTACAAGCCCTGGTTCAAGCCATTGCCAAACGTCGCCGAGATCACCAAGGCGCTGGAAAGCAGCACGCTCTACCGCGAATTCCGCACGGGCGATGTCGCGTCATCGTGGGATCGCATCAACGATCACAGCTCGCGCCTGAAAGCGGCCGTGAGGTTTCTCTACTACTGATCGCACCGATCCTTCCCCGACAAGTCGAACATGAGATTTTCTGTTTTGGCGGCCGTGTGGCTGGTACTCGCCGGTGGGATGGTTCATGCCCAGAATGCTTCTTCCCCAGCCGGCAAGCCCGAGCCGGCGGATGCGGAGCGCATGGTCTGGCAACGGCTGCGCGGTACGGCCATCGATCTTTCCGTCGGTGCCGACGGCGTGGCCTTCGCCCTCGACCGTGAGGGGCAGGTCTGGCTGCGCCGGCCCGGCTCCAATGCGGGCTGGAGCCGCCTGCCCGGCAAGTTCTCCCGCATCGATGCAGCCCACGAAAAGCTCGCCTGGGCCGTGGATGCGAACGGTGCGCTGTTGCGCTACAGCGGTACGCTGTGGCGCGAAATCACGGACACGAAGGCGCTGGACGTGGGCACGAGTCCCGCAGGCCACGCCTGGGCCGTGCTGGCGGATGGCACGCTGGCGCGCTTCGATGCGCGCCAGGACAAATTCATGGCCGAAGCAGGTGCGCCCTTGCATCTGGTGCGGGTGGACGTGGATGAGCGCGGCCTGCCGTGGGTGCTGGGGGCCGATGGCGTGCCGCAACGCTTCGACGGCCGCGTCTGGATCAAGCTGCCCGGCGTGGCCCGCGATCTTTCCGTCGGGCCCGATGGCACGGCCTACATCGTTTCCGCCGAGCATGAACCGATGCGCTGGGTGGCTGCCCAGTCACGCTGGCAGAAGCTTTTCGCCCGCGCCGATGTGGTGGCTGCAGGCGCCTATGGCAACCCGTGGATCGCCACGCCCGACGGCGAAATCTTCGCGCACCAGCCCGATTCCAAACCCGGCGTGCGGGCGCAGGACAACATTCCCCAGGTCTTCACCCAAGTCCTGTCGTGGCGGCGCGTGCGCGGCAGCGGCAAGCAGTTGGCCATCTCGCCGCGGGGTGACGTGGCGGCACTGGGCGAGAACGGCGAAATCTGGTTATGGAAGGGCCAGGACAGCTGGACGCGTGTGTCGGGCAAGCTGGCGATGCTCGCCATCGAGCCCGGCGGCTTGTTATGGGGCGTGGACGAGGATGGCCGCATCGTGCGCCAGGCCAACGCTGGCTGGAAGGAGATGCCGGGCCGGGCACGCCTGCTGGCTGTGGGGGCGGACGGCAGCGCATGGATCGTGGGGGGCGACGGCCGCCTGGCGCGCTGGCAGCCTGCGGCGGGTGAATGGCAGGCGCTGGAGGGCAACCCGGCGAAGATGCTGCGCCTGGCCGTCGATCCTGCCGGCCGTCCCTGGGTGGTGCGTGACAACGGCACGGTGGCGCAATACGACGGCAAGCAGTGGGCCGACGTGCCGGGCATCGAGGCGACGGATCTGGCCATCGGCCCGGAAGGTAGCGTGTTCGCCGTGGCCGGCGCGCTGCCCTGGCGCTACAACCGCCTGAACAAACGCTGGGAGCAACTGACCGGCGAGGTGGAACGCCTCGCGGTCGGCCCGGGCGGGCGACCATGGGCGGTGACGGCGAAGCACGATATCTATGCCACCGCCTTCTTCAACGAAGAACGCGCGACCGCAATGGCCAGTGTGCCGGCCCCTGTTGGCGGCGCGACTGCCACGACGGGTGCCGTGGCAACCATCGGCGCACCGCCGGCGACGTCGGGTGCGGTGGCTGCGGCGCGCGATCCCCTCGGCCCCGCTGACTTCCGCCTGGTGCCGGCCGTGGCCGCGCAGGACATTGCCATCGGCAACGAGGGCAGCGTGTTCATCGTCGTCTTCGACGGCACGCTGGCGCGCTGGAGCAATACGCGCAACGCCTTCATTGCCTTTCCCGGCCAGTTCACGCGCATTGCCGTCGCGCCCGACGGCAAGCCGTGGGGCGTCACGGTGCGCGGTGAGGTGTACCGCCACGACGGCACCAACTGGCGCGTGATCTACAACATCGTCGCCCAGGACATCGCCATTGCGGCGAATGGCGCCGTGATGGTCGCCGGCACCGACGAGACGCTCTATCGCTACAACGCCGACAGAGCCGGTTTCGACCGGGTTCTCCCGGCCGGCGACAACGTTGCCGCGCCGACGGGCAGCCGCATCGCGCTCGATCCGCGGGGCCGGCCCTGGACCGTCACCAAGGACTACCGCCTCTGGCGCTGCGACCGCACGCCGTGCGAACTGCAGGCCATTGCCGCGCGCGACATCCACATCGGGCCGGACGGCTCGGTGCTGGTTGCCGACACCGACCGCAAGTTGCGCCGGCTGAATCCGGCCACCGGCCAATGGGACTTTGTGAATGTCGCTGCCGACGTGGTCGCGGTGGGGCCGGGCGGACGGCCCTGGATCATCGATGGCAAGTCGCAAGTCTGGTCTTCCGCCTTCTTCCGCCGCGACGAAAGCAACGACCTGGGCGTGGCCGGATCCAGTACCTCGAACACCACCACAACGACAACGCCGGTGTTCACTTTCACGGTGGCGATGCGTTTCGATGCCGTGACCCTGCCGGTCGGCTTCGACAACAATGCGGTGCCTCCCGTGGTGCTGGCCGTGGGGTTGACGGGGCAGATCGGCATGATCGACGCCTCGTTCCAGTTCTGGACCTACAACACGGCGCGTGGCGTGCTGACGGCCGATACCAAGGTGCCGGCCCTGCCCTGGACCGCGAGCGGGAACAACTCGGTGCGTGCCCTGGCCTTGGCTGCTGACGGCAGCTACTGGATCTCCAACAAACCCCAGGGGCAGGGTGCCTCGGTGGGGGTGTGGCGTTTGCAGGGCGGGCGCTGGGTTCAGGTACAGGGGCTCGCGGATTGCGCGTCGACGCCCGGGTGCAGCACGCCGGCGGCCTTCGGCCTAGCACCGGCGCCGGACGGCACCCTGTATGCCACCAGCGAGGGCGGGAACCTGTATCGCTTCGACGCCTCGCTGCAGCGCTTTGTCCGCGTCAACATTCCGCCGCCCAATGCCAATCCCATGGCGGACATCGCCGTCGGCCCCAACGGACATCTTTGGGCAACCACCAAGGCGGGCACCAACCCTGCCTACGCGGTGACGTACGAATTCGACGGCGCGGCATGGGTGCTCCGGGCTGCGGCGCGTAGCAACGAACTGAATGCCTGTTTGTCCGGTTTTTCGAACGCCGCACCGTGTATTGCCATCGGCGCCAACGGCATGGTGTATCAGCCGTGGAACAGCCGGCTGCGTCGCTGGAACGCTTCCGCCGGTCAGTGGGATGCGGTGTCGAATTCACCCAGCATGGGCAGCTTCGCCGTCGGCGCAGATGGCCGTCCCTGGGTATGGGACGGGGCGACGACGCTGTACAAGGCGCGCTAGCCGGCAAGCGGCTCGGGGACGCGCAAGGCCACGCTGCCTTACATGGCCTTGAACAGGTGGGCGTAAAGGCGGCTGACGGCCAGCCGCGCCGGGTGGCCACGCAGGCGCAGCCAGAGCTTGCCAGCCTCGTCACGCGTCACCGCCTCAATGGCCTCGGCGCGCACCACGGTGCCGCGGTGCACTTGCCAGAAGGCCTGGGGGTCGAGCTGCGGCAGCAGTTCTTTGAGGGGGGTGCGCAGCAGGTACTCGTGTTCCGCCGTGAGCACGCGCACGTACTTGTCGGCCGCTTCGAAATACAGCACCTCGTCCATCGGCACCATGCGGATGGCCTGGCCCACGCTGGCCTGCAGCAGGCGCAGCGGTGCGCTGGGGGCGGCTGGTGCTGATGGAGGCGTGGCGAGCAAGTGGCGCAGCTGCGCCAGTGTTGCTTCAAAATTCATAGCGCCTGGCGCATGGTTGGCGAGGGCCAGCTGCACTTTGGCCACGGTTTTTTGCAGGCGCTCGGGCTGCACCGGCTTCAGCAGGTAGTCCACCGCCTGCGCCTCGAAGGCCTGCACGGCGTACTGGTCGTAAGCGGTGACGAACACCAGCGCGGGAAAGGGTTTGTTCTGCGGCCCGTCCTTCTGCCCGTTGTGTGGCCAGGCATCGGCCAGCGCGGCGGCGGCTTCCAGTCCGCTCAGGGCCGGCATGCGGATGTCGAAGAACAGCACGTCGGGCTGCAGCGCCAGCGCTTGCGCCACCGCCGCTTCGCCGTTACCGGCCACGCCCAGCACCTGCAGCGCCGGCCAGGCGCGTGCCAGTTCGGCCTGCAGCGCCTGGGCCAGCAGCGGTTCGTCTTCGGCAATCAGGGCGGTGCGGTGGGTGTTCATGTTTTGCAAGGGAATGTGATGGTAGCCCTTGTCCCGCCTGCGCCATCAGCTACAAAATTCAGAGCGGCCTGGGCGCCGTACTCGGTGGCCAGGCGTTCGCGCACCTGGGCCAGGCCGAAGCCGGTGCCGCCCGAGGTGCCGTTGCTGGCATTCAAACCCAGGCCGGTGTCGATCACTTCCAGCACCAGTTGCGGCCCGTCGCGGCGCGCCTGCACGGTGATGCTGCCGCCTTCCACCTTGGGCTCCAGCCCGTGCTGGATGCTGTTTTCCACCAGCGGCTGCAGCAGCAGTGCCGGCACCGGTAACTCGGCCAGCTCGGGCGGCAGCGCCAGCGTGTAGTGCAGGCGCTCTCCCATGCGCACGGTCATCAGTTCCAGGTAATCCTGCAGGCGCTCGAACTCGGCCGCCAGCGGATGCGAGCCCTGGCGCGAGGCGCTGAGCGTGGCGCGCAGGTAGGCAATCATGCGGTCGAGCATGGCGGTGGCGCGCGGCGGGTCGGTGGTGATGAGCGCGCGCAGGTTGGCCAGGGTGTTGAACAGCATGTGTGGCTCGAGCTGTGTCTCCAACAGCTTGAGGCGGGCTTCGGCGGCCTGGCGGCGGGCGATTTCGAGCTTCTGACGTTCGGCGGCGAGCTGTTCGCGGCTCAGGAAGTAGTAGGTCAGCACGGTGCCGGCCACCAGGCTCAGGACCAGAAAACCAATGGCCTTGCGCGGCTGGGTGAGCCAGTACCGGGTGCTGGCGTAGCCCAGCAGCGCATCGGCCAGCAACGTGCCCAGCAGGAAGCCTGCGCTGGCGCCCAGCGGCACGATCAGCACCAAGCGGTGCCACTGGGTTGACCTGTCGCGGATGAACCACTGGTTGCTGAAGTCGATCAGGCCCAGGATGCTCAGGCCGATGCATTGGGAATAGACCAGGTTGGTGCTGAAACTCTCCTGGCCAAAGACCGTGATGCCCAGCGCAATCAGGGTGTTGAGCGCCGCCGCCTGTACGGCGCGCAGCAGCATGGGGGAAGACATCGGGACTCGCATGGGCAGGGGGTGTCGGTCTCGAGAGTATGCCCGCGGGCGGGACGGTTTCACCAGGGGTCGCGCTGCTGGCTCAGGCGCTGGCGTTCCTGCTCAAGCAGGCGCTGGTGCAGGCCGCTGCCCGGCAGGGCCAGCCAGACCACGACGCCGTGGATCAGCAGGCCCAGGCCCCACCCGAGCGCTGGGAACACAGCCCAGGTGTGTTGGCTGCGCGCCGAGAGCAACGCCAGCAAGGCGTTGACGGCCACGTAGACCAGGGCGTGGATGTACCAGCCGAGCTTGGCGCTGGCACGTTTGCGGGCCAGGCGGTTGAGGTCGACGTCGGAATAGGTGGTGTCTTTCATGTGTTTCTCCTTGGGGTAGATGTCAGACCAGGCCGAGCCATTGGCTCCACAGCAGCTGGCCCAGGTAGCGGCTGGGCAGCAGAGTGAAGCCGCCGGCCACCACGCAGGACGCGAGGTAGGTGATCTGCATGGTGCGGCGGTGGCCGGCGATGTCACCGCGCGCCAGGTACCGGAAGGCGCCGAACAGGGCGACGAAGACGGCTGGGATCAGCAGGTGAATGGGGCCGTAGCCGTAGATGTGCGGCAACGCGGTGCCATGGATGAAGAGGGCCGAGACGGCGGTGGCGATCATCAGCGTGACCCAGGCGTAGCCGAGGGCGCGGTGCAGGCGCGGGCGCTGGGTGCGGCCGCGGCGCGCCCACAGGGCAAAGGGGCCGATGACGGTGGCCGCCAGGGCGGCGCTGAGGTGGATGGCGATGATGGGTGTCAGTTGCATGGTGTCCTCCAAGGGGTGGGTTGAACCGTGAAGCGGACTGTGCGCGGGCAGCGCCGAAGGTGCCAGCGTCGTGCGACGGAATGCAGCGGTTGCGGCGTGAAATGCCATAGGCAGGCGTGAAGGGTGGCCAGGTTTGCCGCGTCTTTACATGGCAGATACCTGACTTGACGCGGGGGCAGGGGTGCTGTTCCTACAATGGCCGCATGAAAAAGACTTATCTCGTGGCGGGCGTGGCGGCGGTGGCCCTGCTGGGTGCGGCCGGCTGGTGGTGGTTTCAGCGCGGCGGCGCGGACGACGTGCAGTACCGTACCGGCAAGATCGAGCGCGGACCGCTGCAGGCGGCAGTGGCGGCCACCGGGGCGGTGAGCCCGGTGACGCAGGTGACGGTGGGCACCCAGGTGTCGGGCCAGATCAAGGACCTGTATGTGGACTTCAACTCCGAGGTCAAGGCAGGGCAGCTGATTGCCGTGATCGACCCCGAGACCTTTGAGTACCGCGTGCGCTCGGCCCAGGCCGACGTGGATGCCGCGCGCGCCGTGGTGATGACGGCGCAGGCCAATGTGGCGGCCAGTCGGGCGCAGGTATCGCGCGCGCAGACCGACCTGGCCGAGGCGCGCCGCACGCACGATCGCAACCTGATGCTGGTGAGCAAGGAGTTCATTGCGCGCAGCGAGGCCGACAAGTCGAATGCGCTGGTCAACACCTCGCTGGAAGCGGTGAAGGCGGCCGAGGCGCAGCTGGGCGTGACCGAGGCGCAGGTGAAGAGCGCACAGGCTTCCGTGGCGCAGCGCGACGCGGCGCTGGCACAGGCCCGTATTGATCTGGCGCGCACGCGCATCACCTCGCCGGTGGACGGCATCGTGATCAAGCGCGCCATTGAGAAGGGCCAGACCGTGGCCGCCAGCCTGCAGTCGCCCGAACTGTTCATCATTGCGCAGAACCTGCGCGAGATGCAGGTGGAGGCGGCCATCGACGAGGCTGACGTGGGCCGCATCCGCAGCGGGCAGAAGGCCAGCTTCACGGTGGACGCCTACCCCGGCCAGACTTTCGAGGGCCAGATCAGCCAGGTACGCAAGGCCGCCACCAACGTGGCCAATGTGGTGACCTATGTGGCGGTGGTGACCTTTGCCAACAACGACGGCCGCCTGCTGCCCGGCATGACGGCCAATGTGCGGGTGGTGACGGATGTGCGCGAGAGCGCGCTCAAGGTGCCCAACTCGGCGCTGCGGGTGCGCATAACCGGCGTGGAGCCGGCACCGCAGCCGGCCGCGGACGCTACTAAAAATGCAGCGGCTGGCGCAGCAGCGACGGGTGCTCCGGCCCCAAATGCTACCGAAAAGCCGGCAAGCCCGGCAGCACCGACTGCCGCTGGTCCGGCCACCGAGTTCCGCAACCGGCTGGTGAAGGAGCTGCAGCTCGACGCGGCACAGACCGAGAAGGTGGATGCCATCTACGCCGACGCACGGCCGAAGTTCATGCAGCTGCGCGACGTGCCGGAAGCCGAACGCGCGAAGGTGCGTGAGCGCATCACGGCCGACATCCGCGCCCGCATCGGCGAGCTGCTGACGCCGGAGCAGAAGACGCGCTACACCGCGCTGGTGATGGAGGCCGTGGGCCGCACCGTGACGCGTGGCCGCATCTACGTGATGGATGCCAGCGGCAATCCGAAGGCGCTGAATGTGCGGCTGGGCATCACCGATGGCACCAGCACCGAACTGCTGGTGCTGCCGAGCTCGCCCGATGCGGCTGAGCTGAAGGAAGGTGCGACCGTGATCACGGGCACGGTAAGCGCTGGTTCCGCCCAAACGACGACGCGTCCGGCCGCCACCGGCCCGCGCATGATGTTCTAAAAATATGGAACACCCCCAGGCTACGCGCACTGCGTGTCGCTTCGCCACCCCCCTTGCAGGGGGCAACGCCTGTGGCCCGGCTAAGCCGGTTCCACGGCGTTTCCCGGTTGAATCGCTTCTTGCATGCATGGTAGGTCGTGCTTGGCGCGTTGGAGTACTGACATGGCACTGATCGAAGCGCGCGAACTGACCAAGACCTACCGCATGGGTAGCGCCAAGCAGCAGGCGGCTGGCAGTGGCATGACGGTGCATGCGTTGCAAGGCGTGTCGCTCGACATTGAGGAGGGCGACTTCGTGGCCATCATGGGAGCCTCGGGCTCCGGCAAGTCCACCTTGATGAACATCCTGGGGTGCCTCGACCTGCCCACCAGCGGCGAGTACCGGCTGGCAGGGGAAGAGGTGGAGGCGATGGCGTCGGACCAGTTGGCTTCGATCCGCAACCGGCGCATCGGCTTCGTGTTCCAGCAGTTCAACCTGCTGCCGCGCACGAGTGCGCTGGAGAACGTGGAGCTGCCAATGGTCTATGCCGGTGTGAATGCGGTGCTGCGGCGCGAGCGCGGGCTGTCGGCGCTGCAACGGGTGGGCCTGGGCGAGCGCTGGCAGCACACGCCGTCGGAGCTGTCGGGTGGGCAGCAGCAGCGCGTGGCGATTGCGCGCGCGCTGGTGAACAACCCGCAACTGATCCTGGCTGACGAGCCCACCGGCGCACTGGATTCCAAGACCAGTGAAGACATCATGCGCCTGCTCAACGAGCTGAACCATCAGGGCATGACGGTGGTGATCGTGACGCACGAGCCTGACATCGCCGCCTGGGCACGGCGCAAGCTGGTGTTTCGCGACGGCCAGATTGTGGAGGACAGCCAGCGCAGCCCGCTGGCCGAGTGGCGCCAGACCGACAAGCATGCGCGCGTGGCCAGCGTGGTGAGCGCGGCCGACGTGGGGCAACTGGCCGGGGTGGTGCAACCATGAACCTGCTTGCCGCACTGCGCAGCGCCTGGCGCGCCCTGGCTGCCAATACCTTGCGCAGCATCCTGACCATGCTGGGCATCATCATCGGCGTGGCCGCGGTGATCACCATGATTGCCGTGGGCAACGGCGCCACGGCGCGCGTGCAGGCGCAGATGAAGGGGCTGGGCTCCAACATCATGCTGGTGTTGCCCGGCGGCGTTTCGCAGGCCGGTGTGCGCCTGGGCGCGCAGACGCGCCAGCGCCTGACCGAAGAGGACGCGCAGGCCATTGCGTTCGAGATTCCCGAGGTGCAGGTGGCAGCTCCCACCTCGCGCACCAGCGGCCAGGTGGTGGCGGGCAACAGCAACTGGGGCACCACCATTTTTGGTGTGACCAACGACTACCTGGAGGCGCGCGACTGGGGGCTGATGTCGGGCCGTCTGTTTGACCAGGCCGAGCTGGCCGGTTCGGCCAAGGTGGCCTGGATCGGCGCCACCGTGGCGCGCGAGCTGTTTGGCGAGCAGGACCCGGTGGACCAGATGGTGCGCGTGCGCGGCGTGCCGATGAAGATCATCGGCGTGCTGGCTACCAAAGGGCAAAACTCGATGGGCCAGGACCAGGACGATGTGCTGATGATTCCCATCAGCACCTTGCGCAACCGCATCTGGGGCGGCGACGCTACCAGCCGACTCAAGCGCGTGGGGTCGATCTCGGTGAAGATCCGCGAAGGCCAGAGCATGAAGGTGGCGGAAGAGGGTATCAAGGACCTGCTGCGCCAGCGCTTCAAGGTGCAGGCGGGCGGCGAAGACCCGTTCATGGTGCGCAACCTCACGGAAATTCTGCAGGCGCAGGAGGAGGCCAGCCGCATCATGACGCTGCTGCTGGCGGCGGTGGCCGGCATCAGCCTGATCATCGGTGGCATCGGCATCATGAACATCATGCTGGTGAGCGTGACCGAACGCACGCGTGAGATCGGCCTGCGCATGGCGGTGGGCGCACGTGGCAAGGACATCCTGGCGCAGTTCCTGATCGAAGCGGTCACGCTGTCGCTCATTGGCGGCGCCATTGGCGTGCTGCTGGGCGCGGTGTCGACCTGGGCGGTGGGCCGCTTTGCCGGCTGGCAGGTCAGCATGTCGATCGGCGCCATCCTGCTGGCGGCCGGTTTCTCTGCGCTGGTGGGCGTTTTCTTCGGCTTCTACCCGGCGCGACGTGCCTCCAAGCTGTTGCCGATTCAGGCGCTGCGCTACGAGTGATCGTCGTATGAGAAAGACGAGGGCGGACAGCCCTCTGGCAGTGATTCCGGGATCAGGCTTCTTCGGCTTTTGGCAGCACTGCCGGTTTTTCCGACGCGTCCTTGCCCCAGTCTTCCCAGCCTTCGCCGAAGAGTTCAACGGGGTGCTGAGTCCGGTCTGATCCATTGCCGCAGCGCATGGAGTTGGCGGGGCAATACAAATCGCATCCCCAACAGATTCGCTCTGGGTTGGCTGGATTCGATGGAAATTTTTTCACCATGGCAGATCGTTCAAGCGGCATCGATGTGGCCGTTGCCAACATGCAGAACCCGGCCTTGAACGGCTCCAATCTACAGGATATGGCGCCAAAGTCAACACGGTCCAGCCGGGACTGCAAACGCACTCGGATTGCAAGGGACGGGCCTTTCAGGGCCGCGTAGCCGATCCAGGTGCTGTGCTACGAGTGAGGAAGGACTGAGCTGTTACGCGTGTTGCCGTTTTCCCGGCAGCACGTGCACGGTGGCCCGCTGCAGATGTTTGTAGATCCGGCCTCTTCGGACGAGAGGCCACCAGTCGTACAGAAAAATCTGGATTGGGTGCCACATGGCAACCCAGCCGGAGATGGTCAGGCTTTCCTTCAGCACCCGCAGGAAGGTGTCGTCCGCGGATTTGGGCAGCATGCCGGCTCCCAGGAGACAAAGGGCCAGAAAGCTCAGGCCGATCAGCAGGCTGGTGCGGCCTTCCAGCAGCAGCACGCGCAGACTGCGTTGGGTCAGCAAGGCCTTGTATTCAAAGTAGTTGTGAATCGCTTCAGTGACCAGCGGCTCCGGGTTCTCGCGCGGCATGTTTTCAATGTGAACATGGATTTGAAAGTGGCTGCCCTGGGGAAACTCCATGGCCCAACTTTCCAGAAACTCCCGCGCATCAACGTCAAGGTCGCGGTGATGGAATGGCGTCGGGTCCATTGAATTGAACAGTGCCGACAGCTCGCTGATGTAGAGCTCAATCTGGTGGACAGGCGGGCGGGTTTTGCTCACGTCAGGCACCTGTCGGGTTGAGTTTTCAGCTGTTTGGGGAATGAAGCCATCTTTTGAAATTTAACAGCCTCGTGCTGGAGCGGAAGATTTTTGAACGGCACGGGGCGCTGATCGCCACAACGATTGTCGGTCAACGGCCCTGCGGCAGCGATAATCCAGCGTCTTAATGGGAGTACACGTGGATATCACCTTGCTGATCAAGGCCGCCATCATGGGCGTGGTCGAGGGCCTGACCGAATTCCTGCCGATCTCGTCGACCGGCCACCTGATCCTGGCCGGCGCGTTGCTGGGCTTCGATGACGACAAGGCCAAGGTGTTCGATATCGCGATCCAGACTGGCGCCATCCTGGCGGTGATCCTGGTGTACTGGCAGAAGATCCGTGACACGCTGGTGGCGTTGCCGACGCAAAGCCAAGCACGACAGTTCGCGCTCAACGTGCTGATCGCCTTCGTGCCGGCAGTGCTGCTGGGCCTGCTGTTTGGCAAGGCCATCAAGGCGCACCTGTTCACGCCGGTGGTGGTGGCCAGTACCTTCATCATTGGTGGCTTCATCATTCTGTGGGCCGAGAAGCGCCAAGCCAATGCCGCCACCGCGCCGCGCATCCAGGACGTGGACGACATGGACTGGAAAGACGCCCTGAAGGTGGGGCTGGTGCAATGCCTGGCCATGGTGCCGGGCACCAGCCGCAGCGGTGCCACCATCATCGGCGGCATGCTGCTGGGCCTGTCGCGCAAGGCGGCCACCGATTTCTCGTTCTACCTTGCGATCCCGACGCTGATCGGTGCCGGCGCCTACAGCCTGTACAAGGAGCGTGCGCTGCTGTCCATGGCGGATCTGCCGCTGTTCGGCGTCGGGCTGCTGTTCTCCTTCATCAGCGCCTGGCTCTGCGTGCGCTGGCTCTTGCGTTTCATCTCCACACACAATTTCAACGGCTTTGCCTGGTATCGCATCGTGTTTGGCATCGTGGTGCTGGCCACGGCCTGGACGGGGGCGGTGCAGTGGGCGGCCTGAGGCCCTAGCTTCACGCAAGAAAAAGGCCGCTGCATGCGGCCTTTTTTGTGGCTGGAGACGTTGTGGCTGGAAAAGCGCCAGGAGAAATGCCCGTCAGCTGAAAATTTCCTTGACCAGGGTGATGCTGGACTTGTAGAGATACAGGATGAAAAGAATCAGATCGAGCACCAGCAGGGCATGGGCCATGGTTTCGACCGCCAGGTAGGTGAAGTGACTCACGCCGCCCAGGCTGACGATGGCGTCCGCCCCAATGTCCAAAGCGACGGCAAT
Source organism: Curvibacter sp. PD_MW3 (assembly GCA_002633085.1). GTDB lineage: Bacteria > Pseudomonadota > Gammaproteobacteria > Burkholderiales > Burkholderiaceae_C > Hylemonella. The sequence goes on along the minus strand of NSIV01000002.1, from coordinate 212,963 downwards.
GGAGGCCAAACAGACAAAAAGCAATGAACCAAAAAGCATGTGCTGCAGTTGCTCTTTGACCAGTTGGTTGTGGTTTGCCATGGCTGAAAAGATGGATTGACTTGAAAACAAGGATGGCCCGCAGGCGTCAGTGCCCGTTGTTCTTCAGTTCGCGCACGCGGTGCAGGTTCAGCAGCGAGGCCTCGATGGCCGCTGCGGTGGCAATGGGTTGCTCCATCGGGAACAGGTGCGAGCCGTCGAGCATCATGATGCGGCCCTTGGTGACCTTCTCGGTCATGGCCATGCCGACCTGGCGCATTTCCACCGAATGGCGACCGCCGATGAAAGCCACCGGGCACTTGAGCGGGTGGCGCTTGAGCAGTTTGTCCAGGTTGTCGGGGATGGTGTTGTAGATCGCGGTTTCCACCTCGCGGTCGAAGCTCAGCACGCGTTTGCCGTCCTCGTCGTGCATGCCGTGCTCCACGTAGTCGCGCAGCACTTGCGCGTCCCAGTGGGCGAAGGCCTTCTTGTGGCGGAAGTGCTCGAAGGCGGTGTCGGCATCGGGCCAGCTGTTGCGGCGCTGGCGGCTCACGGCGCCGGGTGAGACGGCGCCGATGATCTGCGTGGTCTTGGCCACGCTGACGCCGGTGGCGCGCCAGCCGCCCAGGATGGGGGAGTCGATCAGCAGCACCGCATTGGCCAGGTCCGGGTGGCGGGCGGCTGCCATCAGGCTCAGGAAACCGCCGAGCGAGTGCCCGACCAGGAAGACCTGTTCGCCGGTTTTCTGCTGGTGCTCGGTTGCGAAATCGGCCAGTTGCTGCACCAGGTGTGGCCAGTTGCTGGTGACCGGGTAGCGTTCGTCGTGGCCGAACTTGTCCACCGCCTTGATCTTGAAGCCGCGCCGGCGCAGCTCACCGAACAGCATGCGGTAGGTGCTGGCCGGAAAGCTGTTGCCGTGCGAGAAGATGATGGTGGGCAGGTGGCTGTTCATTTTTTATCTCCCAGTTTCTTGAGGACGTACAACGCGTCCAGCGCTTCGCGCGGGCTCAGGGCATCGGGGTCGATCTCGGCCAGGCGCGCCTCCACGGCACTGGGGGCGCTTGCGGCCGCTGCCGGCGGCGGGGCGAAGAGATCGACCTGGGCCTGCGACTCCGAGGCATTGGCCTCCAGCGATTCGAGGGCATGGCGCGCGTGGTTGACCACGGCCGCCGGCATGCCGGCCAGGCGTGCCACCTGGATGCCGTAGCTGCGGCTGGCCGGACCGGGCTGGATTTCATGCAGGAACACGATGTCGTGCCCCGACTCGGTGGCGCTCACGTGCACGTTGACGGCGGCATGGTGCTTGGCCGGGAACTCGGTGAGTTCGAAGTAGTGGGTGGCAAACAGCGTGAAGGCCTGCGTCTTGTCGTGCAATTGCGTGGCAATGGCGCCGGCCAGGGCCAGACCGTCGAAGGTGGAGGTGCCGCGGCCGATCTCGTCCATCAGCACCAGAGAGTTGGGGCTGGCAGCGTGCAGGATCTGCGCCGCCTCGGTCATCTCCAGCATGAAGGTGGACTGGGCGTTGGCCAGGTCGTCGGCGGCGCCGATGCGGGTGTAGATGGCGTCGATCGGCCCCAGGCGGCAACTGGCCGCCGGCACATAGGAGCCGATGGACGCCAGCAGCACGATGAGCGCGACCTGGCGCATGTAGGTCGACTTACCGCCCATGTTGGGGCCGGTGATGATCTGCATGCGCTGCTTGACACCCAGGCGCGTGTCGTTGGCGATGAAGGCACCGGCGCTGGTTTCAGCCAACCGGGCCTGCACCACCGGGTGGCGGCCCTGCACGATGTCGATGCAGGGTTCCATGGCGAATTGGGGTGCGTTCCAGTCGAGCGTGAGCGAGCGTTCGGCCAGCGTGCAGAGCACGTCCAGTGCGGCCAGCGCGCGTGCCGTGCGGGTGAGCGCCGGCACATGCGGCTGCAACTGGTCGAGCAGCTGTTCGTACAGCCACTTCTCGCGCGCCAGGGCGCGTTCCTGCGCACTGAGGGCCTTGTCCTCGAAGGCTTTCAGCTCGGGCGTGATGAAGCGCTCGGCGTTTTTGAGTGTCTGGCGGCGGCGATAGTCGTCCGGCACCTTGTCGATCTGGCCCTGTGTGACTTCGATGTAGAAGCCGTGCACCTTGTTGAACTGCACCCGCAGGTTGGCGATGCCGGTGCGGGCGCGTTCGCGGGTTTCGAGGTCGAGCAGGAAGCCGTCGCAGTTGGTCTGGATGGCGCGCAGCTCGTCGAGTTCGGCGTCGAAGCCGTCGTTGATGACGTCGCCGTCGCGAACCAGCGCGGCCGGTTCTTCCAGGATGGCGCGCTTCAGCAGCTCGGCGCAGCCGGCCGGTGGCAGCAGGTGCTGGGAAATCTGGGTCAAAAGTGCCGTTTGACCTTGTAAAACGGGCGCCAACAGCTCTGTTTTTTGTAGCGTCTGTTGCAGGGCGACCAGTTCGCGCGGGCGCACCTGGCGCAGCGCGATGCGCGCGGTGATGCGTTCCACATCGCTGCAGCCCTTGAGCTGCGCGCGCAGCTTCTGCCAGGGACCCGTGCGCAGCGCAGTGATGGCCTCCAGCCGCGCTTTGGCCGGTTCGCGGTCGCGCTGCGGCTCCAGCAGCCAGTTCTTCAACAGGCGGCTGCCCATGCCGGTCATGCAGGTGTCGAGCAGCGAGAACAGAGTGGGCGCGTCCTCGCCGCGCAAGGTCTGCACCAGCTCCAGGTTGCGCCGTGTGGTCTGCGGCAGGTCGATGAGCGCGTCGTTGCGCTGCACGCGCACGTTGTGTACATGGGTCAAGGCCCGGCCCTGGGTGTGCTCGGCATAACCCAAGAGTGCGGCGGCGGCGGCATGGGCCAGGGGCAGATCGTCGGCGCTCCAGGAAGCCAGGCTGGCGGCGCCCAGCAACTCCAGCAGCTTGGCCTGCCCCAGGGCGGCATCGAACTGCCATTCGGGGCGCAGGCTCAGGGAGACGGCGCTGGACTGGCGCAGGGTCTGTAGCCGCTGCTCAAAGGTCGGCGTGACACCGGCGCTGTAGATCAGCTCGCCCGGTGCGATGCGGGCAATCCATTCCTCCAGCGCGTCGGGGCTGCATTCGGCCAGGAACACCTCGCCTTGCGTGACGCTGAGCCAGGCCAGGCCGCAGCCATGGCGCGGCCCCTGGTGCACCGACAGCAGGAAGGATTCGGACTTGTCGCTCAACAAGGCGCTGTCGGTCAGCGTGCCGGGCGTGACCACGCGCACCACTTTGCGCTCTACCGGGCCCTTGGATGCACCAACTTCGCCCACTTGCTCGCAAATGGCGATCGATTCGCCCAGCTTGATCAGCCGGGCCAGGTAGGTTTCGACCGAATGGAAGGGGACGCCGGCCATGATGACCGGCTTGCCGGCCGACTGGCCGCGCTGGGTGAGGGTGATGTCGAGCAGGCGGGCGGCGCGTTCGGCGTCTTCGTAGAACAGCTCGTAGAAGTCGCCCATGCGGTAGAACACCAGTGTCTGGGGGTACCCGGCCTTGATGGCTAGGTACTGGGCCATCATGGGCGTGTGGCCGCTCAGGTCACTTGCAATAGGAGCCTTTTCCCTCTGGGAGAGCGTCTGTTTTTCGTTGTTTTCAGAGGGTATTTCCATCTTTTTCTATCGAGCCATGTTGTCCTGTGTCGTGCCTATGTCGCGCTATGTCGATCCGCCAAGTTTGCCGCCAAGTGGCCGCCAAGTTCTCGGCTTCATCTAGAATCAGGGCAAACCTGGCGGAAGCAGTCGAGCGAATCCGCCAAGAGACCTGAAAGGGGCTGCCATGAAACTCGAACTGACCAATGAGCTGGTGCAGAAGATGTCTCTGACGAAGGTGCCTATGCTGGGCGCTCCCTTCGACGATTGGCTGCCGACCGACAAGCCCAATTATCTCGTCTACGACACCAGTCGAAAGGCGCCTCCTGGATTTGCCGTCCGAGTCGGGGCGCGGGCTTCGGTCTACCTGGTCGAAAAAATGGTTCGGGGCAAGAAGCTCAAGATCGACGTGGGGCTGGCCAAGGGCAAACGCGGTGCCGAAAAAGAGCTCCACATCGACCGGGCCAGGGACATCGCCCGCGACAAGATCGCCGCGGCCCTCAAGCATGGAACCAACCCCAACCGGATCGCGGAGGAGGTCGAGGCCTCCGAGCTCACGCTCGGCATGGTCTGGGACTTCTACATCGCCGATCTGAAAGGCCGCGCGCGCCCTATCAAGAAGAATTCGATGGATTCGGTTCAGAAGGCCCGCGACAAGTTGGCCGACTGGGAAGACCGCAAGGTGCGTCTGATCACAGGCCAAGAAATTCTCGATCGATTCGACCTGCACGCCAAAACGAAGGGCCATAAGACGGCTGCCGAGGCGATGGGACGCTGGGCGACCGCCGCCGTCAACAACGCCATCCAGAACGAGATCCACAACGCCCATGCGGCGGGAAGGCCTCCGACGCTCGCCTACAACCCCTTCACGATCCTGATCACCAAGAAGAAATATCGCGACCGCATGCAGCTCGAGCGCGATTACAAGGCCAAGGGAGTGCGCAACCCGTTGTCCTTTTCGACGACCGTCGGCCCATTCATCGAGCAGGCGTGGAAGTATCGGAAGGAGAATCAACGAGCGGCCGACTTCCTGCTGCTCGACTTGCTCTGGGGCCTGCGCGGCGACGAATGCCGGAGCCTGAAATGGCGCGATGAGATTCCAGACGACAAGGCCCACCTCGAGCGCTGGGTGGACCTCGACAAGAAGGTCGTCTACATCCATGACGGCAAAAATCGCGGAGACCATGAATTCCCGATCGGTCCATGCGCCTTGGCGCTTTTGAAGCTGAGGAAGGCGGATCGGCGCAAGGGCGTCCCCTGGCTTTTCGAAGCCAAGATGCCCGGCAGCCGCAAGGGATTGATCTTCAAGAAGGATGGCCAAGAGGTCGATCACGCCGACCCAGCGAACGCAGAAGGGGAGTGGTTTCTGCCATCGGGCATCCCTTGCGAAGTCGGCCACTACGGCGACCCGAGCGTGGCTTTGGCGACAGTGAGGGAGCGCGCGGGCATCAAGGCCGTGCGCGGCCATGACCTGCGTCGAACTTTCGGTGCTGCTTGCGAGAAGCTCGGGCTTGCCGACCGCCAGGTGAAGCGGCTGCTAGGACACGCGGTTGGCGGCGGCGAAACCCTGGGCCGCTACACCGAGCCCGAGTGGAAGGACTACGTCGAGCGGATGGTCAAGATCGAGCAAACCATCCTCAGGACGGCCCCCGCCGTCTACAACGCCCTGAGGCCAGCCAAGGAGCCGGCGCTGCCCGAGGCGGGCGATACGGTGATCCAGCCGGGTCCGGTTCGCAAATCGCGCAAGAAGGCCTAGGCCATGGGCGCGCTCAAGCCGGCCGAGGCCGACCTCATCAACTTCGTCGAGGCGCTCGCGCCGACAGCCAAGCTCACGCCTGCTGAGGCGTGCGCGTTCCTTCGGGTATCGGCGTCCACCTTGGAGCGCTGGCGAAGGGACGGCGGCGGGCCGGAATACATCCAAGGAGGAGACCGCGGCGCGCGGGGCACCAACCAGGCGATCCGCTACCGAAAGCAATCTCTGATGGATTGGGAGGCCGCCCATACCGTCAAAAGCTCGCGCGAGGCCGCTGCGCGCAAAGGCCAGATGTAGCCGTCTCCTCAAATCGGGCCGCTTCTCAGCGAGGTTTTGAAAGCCTGGGAATAATGCTGGAAAAAAGCTGAGGAGACGACTATGGCGAAAGCCAAAGATACAGCGAATTCGGAGCCGGCCGCGAAAAGAGCGAAGACGGGCGGAAGGCCTCCGAAAAAATCGATAGACGAGCAAATTGCCGAGGCGGAGCTTCGGAGTAGATTGGCCGCGTTGCATGACAACACGACGGTCGAGGCGCCGCTGGCCGCCTTCTACCTTTGCATGTCGATGTCGCAGTTGCGAGAGCTTCGAGCCACCAAGCTACCCAGCGAAGAAGACAAGAAGGCCGCCCGGCTGGCCAGAGTGGCGGAGGCGGCGGCCAAGGCAGCCGGGCGCGCCAAGTCCAAGTCGTCAGAGGAAGTCGAAGAGAAGCCCAAGGGCCTGCGCATGATCAAGATCGCCGAGAAGGGGGCCGTCGGATCAAACCAGCCGGTGACATATCTGCTGGGCGATCTCCGCAAGTTCCAGCTCGAACATGCGGGCTACGACACCTTCGAAGTCACGCTCGCGGCCAACGGCCTGCTGGGTTGGGTCTCCGAGCCTACTCCGTTCCTTGCAAGCCCCAAGCCCGATCGGAAGGGCCGTCCAATTCTTATGTCCCCCGCCTGGAGCCTAGGCCTCGACGGCCGCGAGAAGCGCTTGGGCGAGATCATGGCCGGCAAAGTCCGTTGTGTCTGGCTCACGCCAGCCGAGGCTGTGCATTGCGTCTGGGCCAAGGAGTCCGAGCACAAGAAATTCGCAAAGCCATGGCTGGCTTTGTTGAAAGACGAGCGACAGGCGGCGAAGGCTTCCATCGAACGTTCAGCCTTGTTCTCGATTTCGATCGAAGCGCGCCCATCCAAGGCCGCGAGCAAATCAATTTGACCCCTGCTGCCAAGACGAGGTCCAAGTTGAATCCCTACAAATTCGCGGGCGCGCCGCGGTGTGGTCCAGCCCAGCCAGGTGAGCATCTGCATCGATGAACATAACTACTCATGACCATTGCCAAGAAGACTGAACCCAAGGCCGCCTGGACAGATCAGGAAGCTAAAAAAATACAACATCCAGGAGACATGCATGGCAAAGCCCGGGCGGCGGCCTAGCTCGCCCGATCCCGGGCCTTTCCACCCTGACATCGAGGCCGTTCTTGCGCGCGTGCGGGCAGATATCGACGCCCTAGCAGCCTACGAGCCGCGCAAGCAAGCTATCGGATTGATCCTCGGCCGGAAGCTTGACGACTACCTCGTGTGGCACTTCGGCGAGGGAGCCGCCGCGGCTTATGGGCGCACCTACAGCCGGTCGGTCAAATGCAAGCCTGGCTATGAAGCCGTGTGCTTCTTCAAGCCGACGCCTCTCGACGAGGCGATTTCGAAGAGAGCCGAATACCACGGCGGCGAGGCGCGCTTTGGCCGCGACGCGATGGCTTTAGTGAGCGACTATGCCTTGCGCTACGCGAGCGAGCGTGTCGAGCACTTCCACCGCAGCCCCTTCGAAATCGTCCTCGAGAACGGGGCCGATCTTGGCCTGCTCGAAAATATGTTTGCCTATTGGAGCGACCCGAAGGCGACCTGCGAACGAGGGTCTGTGAAGACGTTTGCGCGAGGCTGGGAGGCGCGGGAACTTTACATCGGCAACTCTCCAAAGCGAAAGCTGCTTGAGGAGGACATCGAGGCCAGCGCCCTCGTCCGGGCGCTGGTGGAGGGACGGACCGACATCGCCGACTTGCTTGCGCGCCATCGGTTGGCCGGGAACCCGCGCTACATCAACGCGCGATTGTTCCACTACTTCCTTGAGCATCGCAGAGAGCTCGAGACGCTTTGCGCAGAGATGGGCATTCAGCCTGATTTTTTCTCGGCTGAAAACTGGCTGACCGATCGCGAAGAAAACATGGAGGACATCGTCAGACTCGCCCGGCAGGCAGGACCTTGGCCTAAGCTCGATGAGATGCGCGAGATCGCCAGAAGCGGCGCATGCTCGGGTGATAGCACTATTTTCGGGCTGGCTGCGCAGCGTGGCGAGGACGACTTGATCTACGACCTCTTCGAGAGCGGGGCCGAGCCGAACGGACACGGCGATTATGGCAGCGCGATCGACATGATCGAGAGCTTGAAAGACCAAGACAAGGTCCTCGAGGTCTTGAAGTTATGGGCGGGCGCGGGCGGAAGCGTCGATGGCGATTGGGCCGACGCCGTGCCTCTCAAAATGTCGCCTTCGGAAGAGTGGATATGCCGCGACCGGCCCGAGCTTGTAGAGCTTGCCCGGTCTTGGGTGCTCAGCACGCAGCCGATTCGCAAGAACCTGAATGGCGAGTGGTGGAACCGATTGCTCGCCAAGGCCTTGGAGCGCAACGCGCGCAACTCGATCCGCTGGCTGATCGAGGACCAAGGCTGCCGTCTCGACGACAGGGACGAAGCCTCCGGCCAACCGGCTCGCAGTTTCGCCAAGGGCGATACCTTGGCCTTCGCCGTCGCGCTCGAGGAGCGGCTTGCGTTGACGGCCGACCCCTTCACGCCCACCGACAAGGGCTCCGGCCCACAACGCATCTAGAACAAGGAGCATCCATGGCAAAAATCAAGCTTCCCAAACAGTTCCACGCCGACCTGGCGGCCCTGGCCGCCTACGAGCCGCGCAAGCGGGCGATCCAGTGGATATTGGAGGGCGACTTCGATCCGTATCTCGATTGGATCGAGGGCGACGGATACTTCGCCGCTCACGGCAAGCCCAGGGAGCTCCGGCTCGATGCGGTCGGCCGATTGAGGGCGCTGTTCGAGCCTATGCCCTTGGACGCTGCGCTGGCGGTAGATCGCTTGGGCGACGCCGGCCTGGATGAATTGGCGCAAGCCGACAGGATCGCCCGGGAGGCTCTGCCGCGCTTCGGGCAGTCGGCCTTCGAGATCGCGATGCGCGCCGATGACGGCAAGGCCTTCTCCAAACTGCTCGACCTCTGGAAGGCGCCCTCGGCGCGCTACCTGCGCGGCAGCGACCCATGGACCAAGGAAGCCGACTGGAAGGGGTTCAATGCCCACATCGCCCTTAAAAGGGCAGGCTTGAGTCGGCCGGCGTTCTTGGACCGGCGTGGCTGGGACATGCTGATCCTTCCGTTCTTGGTCGGCAAGCCCGAGCGGGCGGATCACATGGTGCGCGCGGGGATGGCCCCCAAGGAGCCTTTCGAGTGGGCGAGCTTCTCCGAAAAGGCGCAAGAGCTCGCCAAGATCGACGCCAAGCTCCTGTCCGAGCTCGTCGGAAGCGAGGCCGCCGACCCGGCCAGGGCCTCCGAGTGGGGTCGGGAGCGCGGGTTGCTCGCGCAAAAACTTGAAGAAGCCGCGGGAGAGGCCGGCTCGACGAATGAGGACTTCGCGCGAACGGCGCTCGCCATGATCGAGCAAGGCGCGCCCATCGGCTACTTCGCCTTGGCCGTCGCCAGCGAGCGCGCGGACCTTGGCCTGCTGAAAAAACTCTTCGAAGCTGGCGGCGACCCCAATTGCCGCTACAAGACGGGCGTGCCGATGCTGGCGCGCCTCAACGGCGCAGAGCTCACCGCCGATACGGTGTCCGTCTGGATGAAGGCCGGCTGCCGCCCCACCATGGACCCGGGCAGCGAAGAGCCTTTTGGCCACGGCATGAACCCCAGCGCGCTCTACGAGTTCACGTGGTCGGGCCGATTGGACCTCTTGAAGGCCTGCGCCGAGCACGCCCAGGGGCCGCTCTCCTTCACCGAAGAATTGCGCGACGGGAGCATCGCCTCCGACCTCTTGGCCCTCGCCATCGACAAAGGCCACGAGGAGGTCGCCGCATGGCTGGTCGAAGAGAAGGGCTGCCGGCTGGATCACCTCTACACGGGAGACGGGGAGCCTGTCCGAGGCTTCGCCGAGGGCAAGATGCTGGCGCGGCTTGTGGCGATCGAAGAGCGCTTGGCCTTGAAGGCCGACCCCTATACGACGGCCACGGACAAGGGATCGAAGCCCAAGCGGCTTTGAGATTTAAAAAGCAGGAGACAAGATGGATTACGAGACAGCGAGCAAGCTAAAAAAAGACGACATCGTTTTCTTCGACGACTATCAGGGCAAGGTCATCAAGGTCAAGAAGGATGCCAAGGCCAGGACGGCCAAAATCACCTTCACAGACGGCTTCGACGAGTTCGAGGTCCCTCACGACAAGCTGGCTCTCGCGCCAGCCAGCAGCAGCTTCCACAGCCCCGACGAGGGCGCCGAGGATGAACCGCAGGCCGCGGCCTCGGATATCCCCGAGGCGATCGAGGGTGCGTTCAGCGACACCAAGGCCGTCGAAGAGGCCGTCATGGCGCAGCTTTCCCGTTATGGCGGGGCGCTCAGGGACATGGAGCGAAGCTTCAAGGGCAATTTTCTAAATTGCTACCGCGAACTCTTCAATGTCTTCGCCCACATGGACAGCGAGCTTTATCCCGATGCGGTGCCTCGCGTGTATACCGACGGCCCCAAGGGCAAGGACGAGCTCGCCTCGGTCGATGACATCGCCTGGAACGACCGCAACGACGAGATGACGCCCTTCGGCGTCCTGCTTGTGCGTCTGCGCTTCTACGCCGGCTGGATCGGCAACATAGCGCAAGGCGACGAGCTCGATCTGGAGACGGTCGCGACGATCGCGGCCCTCTACGAGGTCTACTGGACCTGCGGGGCGGACTACCTCATCGGATGCGTTGTCGAGGCGCCGCTCAAGCGGATCGGCGCCAAGTGGGGATGGGGCGCGGTCGAGCAATCGGCCGACGACGAGCTCCAAGACCTCGCGCGCGAGATCGCCTTGGCGGTGCGCGAGCTCTACCGCTACCACCGAGCGAGCCAACCTGGGGCCATCGAGGGCCCGGGCCCCAAGCCCGCCTTCGTCGACTTCCATCCCAGGCTCGCCGAGCTCTGGGAGTAGCCCGACGCTCATTTGCTTTCGATTGATGGCAACATTGAGGCGAGAAGGAGGGGGTGCTCTCTATCGATCTCGAAGCTCACCACCTGCCAAGGTTTGGTCGAGCTCAGTCAGTGACTAAGATGTATACACCCGACGCACCACTTCGCGGTGGGCTCGCGGTGTTTGTTCAAAAGGGGCCTTGGGGCCCCTTTTTCACGGTGGATCCGCGGTGGGAGTCGCAATGCCCCCCCACTGTGATTGCGTCAGGTGGTTACGCGGTGGGCGTAGCCAGCTTAGCCGAGAAGAATTTGGCGCGCGCTGCCAATGCCAGCGAGGGCAATCCATTCGACGATGTTGTCGGGTCGGATGTTAAAGCCCTGGGATCGCAGCGCATCGGCATCCTTCTGATGGAGTCGGAACTTGCTGCCGTGGCTGCCGGAGCCATCTTGGTTGACGACACCAAGCTCATCGCCTTTTCGACCGAATACGTGGGCGTGCGGTGGTGCGTTGCCTTGCAGGTGCGTCGCTTGATCGATACGCAGGTTTGAAGGAAAGCGTCCAGGGACGAATTTCCCTTCGCGCAGCGACTGGTAGCCGCGAAGGTCTTGATCGGGGATGAAGACCTCGTCGAGATACGGGGGAATGATTTCGTTGATCTTCATGTGCCCATTATCTTGGACGCGATCATGGCGGCCACGTAGGTCCACTCCCGATCGGCCATGGAGGGGTTGGCCAGCACGTAGGCGGAGTCGAACGTGCGTCCCTGTGATTGGGAGCTGCTTGGACGCGTCTTTCGAGATGTCGTGTCGTATGTGCAATACGACCCGGAAGAGTCGCCTCAGCTGGCAATGGCTAAGGCTTTCGTTCGCTTCATGTTCGAGACGTTCCATCAAAAACAAGTCCTGGAACGGGCCATGGACGATTCCAATTCAGTGATGGGTCAGCCCTTCGCCCGCCGCATCGCCCAGGACTACCTCGATGAGCTGGCGGCCCAAGGAGAGCGGGATGAGCTTGAGGATTCGATCATCTATGCGGTGGGTCCGGCTCAGTCCGCACCAGTTCGCATTTAAGCGGCACTTATCGAGCCGACGTTTGCTAGAGAAGCGACGACCTTGATCAGGCTTGCGGCGTATATGGAGTTGCGGTTGCAGCTCCATTTTTGTCCCATGACACAGTGAGTTTTCCGAGTTTTATGCCCCGATTCGCGTGGCTCAGCAAATCGTTCAGAGACTTGGCCGACCCCAAGATGGACGTTTCGGCCACGTAGTTCATGCCCTTGTGCTCTAGAAGCAGTGCTTCACTTGCCGCTTGCTTGATTCGCAAGGTCGCCGTGAAACTACGGCCAAGTTTGCTGGAGGCCAGTTCCGAAATGTGAGGCGTGTCCAAGCTGACGCCAAGCGACTCGCAAAGTCGCTCCCGTGTCAAATCATCGATAGCATGAGGCGTCTTTGCCTTTGGTTGACCGATTGCTGCCGCGGCGCGGGTCGGTATCTTTGCGGCTGACGAGGAGCCACCTTGTGGTCTTTGAAGCAGAGTAGCCAAGTCCTCAAAGTATGACTTCAACTCCCCACGCGCGGCCTCGCCAGGCTTCGCAATGGTCAGATCCAGATGTTCGATCGGGAAGACATAACCCATTGCTGCTCTGTCGAAACTCTGGTGCAATTTCAAATTCTTGATGCCAATGTCGCGACCGAATATTTCGATGATGTTCGCGGTGATAGCAGCGCTGTCCTGTTGGTTGTCATCAAAGATCGCAGCGAGTATGGGAGCTTGCTCGAAGCTCGTTGAGCGACTTGCCCCAACTAAGATGGAAAGCCCATGTTCGGTGTGGTCTATAGCCTCTATTTTCAGTAGATGCGAAAGATTTCCAGATGCAGACAATATTTCTGTTGCCGCCGCTTTCGCCTCGATGAGCGCAGCCTCATGTTTTGTCTTTATAGAGGCTATTGTTGGATGCCTTCCAAAGATTTCGTTACGCTGACTGTCTGTTAAATTTTTTAGTGGCCATGCCTCAAAGCTTCCAAGCTCGTTTCTGCAAAACGCAAGGCCCCCTTCGTGGGCGATCCATGCCTTAGCTCCGGCCAGTTGATGAGATGTCTTGGGTGTGATGCCGCCAGATGCAATTTCCGCTCTCCATTTGGTCCTATCCTTTGGGCTGGCCGCATAGGGAAGCCACTTCGTAGCGGTCTCGAGGACATTTATGTCGGCTGCGGTGGGGGCGGAGGCCTGGGCGACGGAGACAAGCTCATCAATCAAGTCGGCTGTGGCGTTCAAGCTGCGAAGGGCCTCGGATCGAAAGATTGCCGCCGTCTCGCTCGCCGTCATCAGAGATGATTTCTTTCCTGAAAGACTCGCGTCGCGAGCGCGTTCCAATGCACTGCCGGCAAGAGAGCCTTCGACGCCAGCGGCCACGGACTCGATCATGGCGAGGTCGGCGAGCAGGCCTGCATTGCTCAATTCGTTTTGGGTGTGCCAACGCCAACGGACGCCGCTTATGGGCGATCCAGGTATTGGGCTAAGGGCTTCAAGGCCAACATGCGCGCCGATTTTGATGTCCCGATTGCTTAGATCGTCCAGCAATCCCACGCCTTCAAATATGCGCCTCCTGCCGGCGATTTCGATGACGACCCGTTGCATGCTTGGCTTTTCTGAGGCGCCGTCAGCCTGGACGATTTCAACCAACTTGCCTTGCGTCATGTGCCGCAAGCGCGCTGCTTTTGCATTGGCGGCTAGTTCTGAAAGTCCTGCGTGAGCTTCGAGGCCGGCTTGTCGCAGCGCGTCGAGCTCAGATTCAGTGTGAGCGAATGCGGAGAGGTCGGACATGCCTACGTCGATCGCCTCGATCTTCTGCGTGGTTCGACTGATCGCGCGTTGATAGGACTCGAATTCGTGTTTGGCGCCGTAGATTTGGTGCTGCTCGCGGTAGCGGGATTTGGCGACGTAGTCGAGCTCCCTGGCTGCGAAGGTCCCAAAGAGCTCGTAGGTGCGCTCCACAGTGGCTCCTTGGGCTTTATGGACAGTCGTGGCGAACGCGAAATCAATTCCCGAGAAGTCTTCGAGTTCAAGCGTGGCGATGCTGCGGGGCTCGGCCCCGTCGAGCTCCACAGTCAGGTTGACGGTGTTCAGTTTGCGTTCAATGCGCCGGACGACTCCGCATGTTGATTTGGCGATGCGAGACTTTGTGGACTCCGCTCCGCTCTTTTGGCTGGCAACAGAGGCCTTTGCTGGGTCGGTGAAGATGATTCTGTCGCCTTGGCGGATTTCCATATGGCCCACCTTTCCGCGGCTCAAGCTCGCTCGCTGTCCGCCGGCCTTGTCGTAGTAGCCCATCCGTTCAAGCTCCTCGCGGGCGAGTGTGTTCAGCCTGGAAACATCCGCCCGGGTGGATGCCAATATGGAGATCGAACGAAGCGAGCGTTGGAAATCCCGAACGGCTGCCTCAACCTCCCGCTTGCCAACGGCCGCCCGAAGGCTCTGAGCTGGCGTGGCCAGCGAATCGATCGCGTCGCCCACCAGCTCGGACATCGCGTCCTCCCGCGTTGCGCTGAGCTTGATGGCGCCAAGGGATTCGTAGATTGACAGGGCTTCCTGGTTCTTCCGAAGCGCGAGGAGAGCTGTGGCCTGCTTGCCGATATCTTTCTTCTGCCTGGCAATCTTGGCCCATTCCTCTTCATTCTTGAGCACCCGGTAGACGATGGAAGCATCATTGCCCGCGGCAGCAGCCCGCTCGTTGTCCTCGACCAAGCGCCGGAAAAAGTTGCCTCGACCCACAGACGGCAGTTGTTCGGTGTCGCCCATCAGAATAAGCCGGGCTGGACCGCCTTTGGCGTCGAGCGCGGCCTTGACCAGCGCCTCGGCGGTGTCGAAGTCGAGCATCGAGGCCTCGTCCACAAAGAGCACGTCCGTCGAATTCAACACAACCCTGCCGTCTTCGATGTTGTTAAGCATTTTTTGCGGCGTCAGACCCTCCGATTCCTGCTTCTGCAAGTCTTTAGCGAGGACCTGGGCGGCCTTGTTGGAAGGGGCGATCGGAAACACGCGCATGCCGCGTCCTTCGAACGCATTGCAGGCCGCCAAAGCAGCCGTTGTCTTCCCGCATCCTGCCGGAGCGATCGCGACACGGATAGACTGCTTTTCGACAAGAAGGGATTCGACAAGCTCCTTCTGAAATTGGGCGAATGCGAAGGCGGGCTCATTTTTAGTCTTGGCCAAATGTTGCTCCGCAGCCGTGATTGCCTGTGCAGCATCAGTGGGTGTGAAGGAGTCAGTTCGAGGCTGCTTCTGGAGCTCGGAAACTTGTCCGAAATAAAGCCTTCTCTCGCGACCCATCAAGCCTGTGGAGGTGAACACTGGACGCCCATGCTTGTCCACCGAATCCCCAACGACCATCGTGGGATGCCCAATGATTTCCTTCGCCAGCTCCTTCGCCCAAGCGATCGGCGTCAGGCCATTCAATTCCGCCGCTGTGGCGTGCTGGGCCAACTCGTTGGCCACTCGCGATATGTCCGTGAGGCGAATCTCGGCGGTCATAGCCATCAGATGATTAATAGCCGCGTCAATCAACGACGCTCTGTCCCTGGTCGGAGTCGCGGCCTTGTTTCCATGGAGAGACTTGATATCAATATTGACCTTTGTGCCGTCCAGACGCTGTGCCCAGTCTGCAAGCATGTCCTCGGTGGAGTAGTCCTTCTTGGCGTGGCGCTCGGCCAAAACCGCCTTCTGGCCAGATTTGCCCTCAGCGATGGATTTGGACACGGATGCCCGCCTGTTGGAAAAGGCGCCAATTTGCTTGTCGGTGATGCCCGAGATCTCGAATGCGTCCACTGAGTCAGTCTTTGACTGGCGAAGGTCGAAGCCCTGTTGTCGCAGCATAGATGCCAGCTCTGCGCGAAAGGCAGCTCCGATGCTGGCGGCGTTGTCGGAAAGGAATCGCGTCCAGATGGCGCGGACCTCGTCGTCGTGGTCTTGGCCCAGGGCCATGAGGAGGGCGTGGACGTGAAGTTGAGGGTCCGGCTTGCGCCATACCTTGTCGGCACCCTTCTCGCCGGAAGCTTCTTCTAAGGTCGGGCGCGACTCAAAGTGTTGGACCAAGGCAAACGCTAGGCCTTTGACGTTTTCGTATTGGCGGGCTTTGTTCGAGCCATTTCGGTGGCGTGTGAAAACCAGATCTGGCTCAATCAGGTTGACGCAGACGTTTCTCGCGGCGAGAGCGACACTGTCCTGGATTGCTTTGGCGATGCGGCCCGCCTCGGCGGCGTCTGGGTCTTTGGGGTTTAAGGATCGGGCTAGGAGCGCGGCCCAAGCGATGCTCACAGACTTTGGGGCGCTGAAAGTAAGGTCGTGCGCTGTCGATCTGTAATCCGAATCGTTCTGGGCGGATGTCAGCTTTTCTTTTGCGCTGTCAATCTTGATTTGTTGCTCTTGAATGTCGGCCCGCAGTTTCATGTCCTTGGCGCGAATACCCATTTTTTTTAAATTAGCTCGAAGAGCGCCCATGTCTCGAAGCGCAGTGAAGAGCTCGACCTCCGCCGCCGCGACCTTTCGTTGTGCGGCGGATTGCTTGGCAAATGTTGGAACTCGATCGTTGAGTGGGGTGCCGCCGTCTGGCGCGTAGCCATACCAAAGCGCCGCCAGCGAATGCATGCCGACTGCTGAGCCCGGCACAAGCCCGAGACTCTCAGCTAATCCACCGGCCCAAACTGCCCGTGCCGACAATACTCCGTCAGAGGGATCGCCGAGGTAGTAGCCAGCATTGCCTTGCTGAGGCTCGCCGTCCAAATGCAGAAGTTCATGTCCGCCTTTGCCACGGCCGGTGTAGTAGAAGATGCTGGCTGCCTTGTGGATTGAGAACACGCTGAAGACTCCCCATCACTTGTCAGTTGGCTTGCCAGTTCCCCGGTAAACAACACCACCGGTGAGTGGGCGGTCAGATGCTGATAACAACCTTTGCAAGTTCTGGTTGAAGGAATTGAAGATATTGACGCGAGCTCTCTCAGCCTCGAGGTTTTCGAGCAAAACGCCTTCAACTTCATCCATCATGGTCGTCAGGTCGGCTTGTCGCTCTGCGGATTTTTTTGCTCGTTGCAGTATCTGGCCCCCCAATTTCAATTGTTCATGTCTGCTAACTTCGACAGCCTGAACGAGTCCAGCGATCGCTGCGGTGGCATCGATCAAATTTTTTTCAAGGCGGGCAAGTCGCTCCTCAATGTTCGTGAAGCTGCCCGACGCCTGAGGCGCTGCTGCGGTGGACTTGTGATACTCGATCAAGGATATGAAGAATTCCCGCATGCTTTGTTCTGGCGCCATCTCTTTCCTTGACTTATCGATGAACTCCTTCTCCTCTTCGAGAACGGAGAATGAGATCTGTGGCCGATCGCTCCTCGACTTCGCGGGCGTTCTAGGCGGGAGACGCTTCCTCCCCTGGGCGGCTCGGCCCGGTCCAAGGTGGACCTCTTCGTGGGTGGCCAATGTCGTTCGTATTGGGTTCATGGATGCCTCCACATGTCATCGTGTTGGATACACGCTTACCGCGCAAATACCGCTTCAGCAATCGCATTTCCGGCCGTTTTTCGTTGGCCTGACAAGCGGAAACGTGCGCTAGCGCGCCAAAGAACCTAGCTTTCAGAGTGAAAAGTCGAAAGAAACGCTACGGTGCGCTAGCGCAGGGCTCCTCCCACACCCGCCAGGAGGGCAATGGTGTAAGAAGACTTTAAATTTCAGGACTAGCCTCGGCCGCCAACCTTCTCTTGCTGGTTGGGGAAGGTGGCGGCCGCAAGCTCTTGGTGGGGGCGTTCGCGGTGCTCGGCGGCTAGCAAACCGCTAGCAAACCCACCCGATTGATCGGCGCCTGGCCCAACTATGCTTCGCCTCTCGCGATGTTGTGATTGCGGAAAACGAAAAAGGCGCGGAGAAGGTCCAGCTCCGCGCCTTGTTGAGAATGCGCTTTCGCGCTGATAACAGCTCTTGCCGTGGAGTTACGCTGCCGACAGCCGATTTCTCGACAAGTCACTTTTCCACGAGCAATTCTGCTTCCAAATAGGAAACGTCGATGTCGGGCGCCATCTCAGATTGGACGGAATCTCCGGTTTTCTCGGTGGGCTCGGAGCTTGTCATTCGGCGGTTAACAGCAATTTCGCGTTCTATCTTCTCTCGGTGCTCGTGGAGCACAACATTGTGGGCGGCCCTTAATTCGGTCGTGCCCATAGCCATCGCTGCAATAAAGACCCGAAAAATTGGAGAGGTCGAGGCGGCATCATCAGCTTGCAGCGGTATTGACTCCGACAGGCTTCGAAGGACCGCGTAGTCAGCGATAGTTGACTCGTCAAGATTTCTCACGCAGCTATGAATTGTTGCTGCCGCGACTGCGGATATTGGCGATTTCAACGTGTCGGCAATTTTCCGCAGCCTCGCGTAGTCTGCGTTATCGAACCATACGCAGACTTGCGTCTTGGTTTCTCGTCGTTTCTCGTATGCCGCCTTGTTCTGCTTCTGCTTGCGTCCAGCCGACTTCTTGCTCATCGCAAGATCCGCACTAGCGTTCTGACCTTGGTCCTGCCTATCCATGATTCGCTCCTATTCATTTGTTATGGGCTCCCAAGCGATCCAGGCAATGCAGGTTGGCTTACACAAGTTAACCTTGCGCTCAAGCAAGGTCAATGAATATGCAGGTGGTGAGTGCGAATAAAGCTAAACCAAATCGGTGTCGATATTGAGGCTGATAACAGCCAAAAGTAGAGCTTCGCGCGAAGGTATGAAAGCGGCAGAGAGGATGAGTGCGAAACGAAATCGGCCGCATTGGCTTTTGGCCTGTTAACAGGATTGGTTATCAGCATGTGTCTGTTAACCCATGCGTTTGACGATGTCTTTGCCCCTGACATTGGCGTAACGCAGGAACATGGCCATCGACCTATGTCCAGCGATTCTCATGATGTCGTGCACTTCGAGTTCCCTCTTGTTCAGCACCATGCGTGTTATGGCGGTATGCCGCAGGTCATGGAAATGGAGGTCGATAAGGCCGGCCTTTTTGACCACATCATGGAAGCCCGTGCAAACGGAGCTGGGGGAGGCAAATTCAAAGAAGAGGCGTTTTTGCCGCTGAGGATCTCCTGGCGGCATCGCTGCGTTGTGCGCGTCTAGGCGTTCTTTCAGCCTGGTCATGATCCCAAAGGCCTTCTTCGAAAGCGGCACTTCTCTCGCGTATCGATTCTTGGTGTGTTCTTTGGGTATTGTCCAAACCCTAGTTCCGAAATTCACCTCCTTCAATTCAGCGAGCACAAGTTCTTGCTCCCGGGCAGCCGTCTCGATGGCGAGATCGACAAGCAACTGCCACGACTCATGAAAGACTCGCGTCTTTATGGCGGATTGAAGTTGCAGCTCTTCTTCTGGGCTCATTATTCGATCGCGAGCAGCGTCCCATTCGCCTTCGATGGACTTGATGTTGAAGAATGATGTATCGAATTTGACCCGATGCATGTCGGCGGCATGGATCACGGCGCTTCTTATGAATCCCATTTGTCGAAGAATGCTCGCATCCGTATAGGGGCGGCCTCGATACGTGATTGTCTTTCTGACCTTTTCGACATATGCGAGGACGTATTCACGGGAGAGGTTCCCTAGGCTAATGTCGCCTACGAGTTTGAGGACAGTGGGGGTCAGGCGGATGTTCGACTTTGGGAAAGTGAAGCTCTTCGCCCATGCGTTTATCGCATCCTTCAACGACATTCGACGAAACTTTGTTGTCTCGGGAAGGCGCGTAGCCGACTCCCTCGCTGCTGCTGTGGTGACGTCAGCCCATAGTTGAGCGGACTTCTTGTCTTTGAATGTTCGGCGCGCCTCAGGCTGCCCAGTGATTCGAACCACAGCTTGGTAAGACACTGTGCCATCTTTGTTTTTTCTTGCTCTTATCATGGCCATGGCTTTCTCCTGGTGTGCCAGAACTGTGCCATTTACTCACGTGGCACAGTGAAAGACAAAGCCGTATGTCAGCGGGAAATCGAGAATTTCAGAGCGAAATGACGGTCATTGGAGATGGACTTGGTTCCCTGAATATGACGGCTTGGGTTCCCTCCCGGGGCACCACGAAAGTTTTGAAGTTGGGCTTAGGCACAGATAACTATTGACTGATAGCAGAACTATCTATTGACGAGGAGATGAGCGGTCGATTTTTCGTTGCTCGGCAAGGCAAGAGAGACTCTTTAGAACTCATCAGAACTCATATGAACTGTGCCAAAACTGTGCCACGGTGTGCCGTCGTGCATAGCGGATGCCACGAAAAGTCAATGCAGTATGTATTTCCAAGAAATTGATTGCAGTTGTGGCGGAATGCTCTGAGTGGCAATTGTTGGTTCGAGGTTCCGCACTTCATCAAGAGCGTAGCTTTGCACCAAAAGTATTGTGGTGATTCTGCTGCCTTGCAAGCAGTGAGGTCGTTTCAATTCGGCCCTAGGCTCCATCTTGCTGCCTCGCAGTGATTTGACAGGCGCGCCTTGATTTGCGAGTTTGGGCCGATGGAGAAAGCCCGGACGCTGCCATCGTTTGATTCATTGTCGAGAGATCGCCAGGAAGCCGTCGAGCGAACAATGGCAAGGCTGAAGCGGGAATACGAGATTCCTGGCGAGATACTGGGCCTTGATGAGCTTGCCAGGGTGCTCGGCCTCAAGCCCAAAGCTTTGTGGAACCTTCGTGCCCGCGGGAAGATGCCAGCGATTCCTGTTCGACGCGTGGGCGGCCACGATGGATTTTGGATTGGCCATGTTGCGATGTGGCTAATGGCTCAAGCAGGAAGCCTCGCTTGGACTGTGTCGGCGGATAGCAGCGAGGACATTGAGCCAACAAAGACTACCGCTAAGAAGACGAAGGAAAATGCGCCCGGACTGAAGAGTGACGTATCAGTGGCGAAGGCGGCTCTGATGGCGCGGGCCAATGAGCTGTTCGAGCAGAAGTTGCGCGAACGCAAGTAAAGCGTTGCGTTGATTCAGGCGAAGATTTCAGGCCAACGTTCGCATAGTTCTTTGGCGAGACGTTGCGAGGTCTCATTTGCGTCGTCCCCACGCAAAGCGATCCGCATTCGCTTCT
The DNA here is from genome assembly GCA_002633085.1 of Curvibacter sp. PD_MW3. Taxonomy (GTDB): domain Bacteria; phylum Pseudomonadota; class Gammaproteobacteria; order Burkholderiales; family Burkholderiaceae_C; genus Hylemonella. The sequence goes on along the minus strand of NSIV01000002.1, from coordinate 192,346 downwards.
CTGGACCAGGCGTGAAATCTTCGATCTCGAAAGTTTCATCTTGCCCTTGCTTCGCAAGGGCGGTCTCTATTTCGCTTTCAAGAAATAGCATTGCCAACTCACGACGTCCGCCCGGCGTAGACTTCATGCGGGCAGGGCCAGCGTTCAGAATGCTGGTGAAGGTCTCAGAAGATGTGTTGAAACTCAATTTGGTGCTGCTTAACGATTCGTCGGCTCCGATCAGAAGATCTAGGGGCTTTCGGGTGCCGAAAATGGGCTTCTCTTTGGCTAGATTCCCGACACAGAGCAGGGCATTGGTCGTATGACCATCGCGGCACTGCTTGAGCGAGATGCGGGCTCGACCATCAAAGAGTTCGGCGAGATAACCAATGGCATGCTCTTCGATGGTCTCAATCGTTGACCATGACGCTGCCGCCTCCATCCTCAAAACAATATCCAACGGCATGTCGAGGTCATCGGGAGTGCGGACTGTTGTGAACGAAAGCGAGCCCTCGCCCAGGATTGCTTCCAACTGGCTCCTGCCCCGTTTTGTTATGGCTAGATTGAGCGCCCCGGCAAACGAGCCTGGAAGCAATGGTGGATTGGGCACCAAGTTGCAGACAAGCTCAGGAGTCCATCCTTGTATGGTTGCTGTCAACGTGAGTCCCTCGGGTTTAGACTTTGGCCTCTCTGACCTCGGATCTGTTCCAGGACGTTCCATGGGCGAAGCCATGATGGCTACCTCCACCGTTGTCTTCCCCAGCATTTTCACCAGCGATTCCAATCTCATGAAGCTCATGCAACTGCATTGGGCGATGCCTGTCAACGGATTCGATAATTTCGCAGCGACTGAGGAGCTGCAGGGGCGGGCGACTCGCCGCCGGGTGCGGCGGGCGTGTCGCCCGATACGACACTGCCCCAGTCTATGCAATCCTTTTCTATTCAATCTATAGATGTGCCCCAGCGGGCACTTGGCGCGCGTGGATCGTCCAGGCTTGGCGCGTGATTACGGTCGGGGTATGCCGTGAAAGGCGCGTGAGCGTCCTGATATCGCGCGTGCTGCGTCCCGCTTTTGCGCGTGCTGCCAGGTGGTTTGGAGATCGATCTTCCGCATTAGACGCGTGCGCATATTTAGTTGCGCATCACAATACAACTCCGCCCCGACGCCGCCGAAGGCCACTCTGTTGGCTTGATGCCTGGGGCTTGAAGCCGACAAACTTGGGTGATTCGGTTCCGCGGGTGACCAGGATCGTCCAGAAGTCGCCAGATCGGGTCATTTTGTCGATGACGAATGCTGTGACCAACTCAGGGGCCTTCGCCTTCAATTCCTCCATGGCTGCTGTTAGGGCTGCCGGAAAACGCTTTGAGTCGCCGGGAAAGCCGCACAGCTCACGGAGATATTTGAGCGTCAAGGGACGTGTTTCTGTGTGGGTCGATATGAAGTCGTGCATCCACTGAGCGAGCGTTCCGCTCAGAAGCCTGCGTCGATCAGGATTCATTTGGAAGTTCAGGTCCGAGCCCAGCAAGGCGCTTGTCAGTGCCGGGTCGAACGACACCGAGGCGCCGTGGCTTCCGATCTCCACTGCGGCTAGTAGTCGTCCATGCACGCGGCCCAACTGAGCCAGCGTGCATTCGAGATGGGCGCGGCTGAGCCGCTCCAGCCCATTGCGGACCGCGTTGGTTGTCCGGCTTCCTGTGAACTCGGCTCCGCACTTGCGAGCGATCTCGGAGAGCGACGTGAGAAGAGGCGTTGAGAGATCGTGGTCGCGCTCCTTGGCGATATCGACCAAGGCCTCCCAGACTGCCTTGTCGTGCATAGACAGGGCAGGGCCGTCCACTTCCAGGTCGTAGCCTCCCTGGGACTTCGCCTCTCCGCCTCTTGGTTCATCGTCCGACCGCCCCACTGAGAAAAGGCTGCTCCTATGCATAAGGCCAGGAAAGTGGCCTAGCTTGTTCGCGAAGGGGATGGGCACGCATGGTCGTTGGGCAGGTGCCAATGAAGACTGTATTTCATGCAAAGGGCTACCAGGCGACATGGACAGCCCTTTGATGTGTCTCTTGTTTTTCTCCTTTGTTTCAGCTCGTCCATCACCCAAGCACTGAGGTGAATCAGCATCACGGGTAGGAATTCCACTTATCGACGCGTAATTGTTGGAAGCGCCCACGACATGTGTATGCCTTGTGGCTTGCCTTGTCGAAATGTGTTCTGACTGATCAGGAAAATACTCGGATGGCCAATCGTCATCAGCGGATGAAGGGTGAGAGTAGGTGTGGTCAGTAGCTGGCATTGGATTCCTGAAATGGAAGGTGAACAAAATTCATGTCAGTTATCCATCTCAAGAATCCGTCAACTAGTCAATACCAGTATTTGCGCGTGACACTTCGATTTGTTGCGCGCAATGGTTTATGTCCTGGAACTCATTGCCGAACGTCGGAGTTGCTTGGTAGATCAGGCCTAGCTTGCCCTGCATAACGACTCAAAGCTAATACAGCGATTTAAATGCCATTCGGTTTCTTTGGTGTCGTGACCTTGGAGGGCGACTCTGGAATTTCCCGTCGCAGCAGCTCCTTTGCAATCTCGGCATTCAGAGCCCTGTCTTCCGGAAATAGCTTTTGGATCATTTCAGGAGCAAGCTCGCATGCCGCCTTCAAGGGCGCTGTTCCTGTCATGACCTTTGAGGCGAGAGCCGCATGGTCAATTGGCGCCGAGAAAGAGGCGCCCCGCCTGGCGGGTCGGCCGGTCTCTCCTCGCGATCGTAATAGGAGTTTAAGTTGAAAGCCGTCATCTCTCCGAAGCAGCGAGATGACACCTAGCTCCGTGTCCATGTGATCTATAAGTGCATCTCGACTTTTCGATTCGTTTGAAGCTTTTGCAGTCGGTGGCAAGAGTTTCAATGCTTTTGCGAATGCGATGAAGGACGGCTCGGAAGACGCTAGGGCCGCGCTAGCCTCGGATCGATTCGCTTGAACCTTGCGCTCACCAGTATCTTCTTCGTCGCTCGGAGTGAGAAAAAAGCCATCAGCCCCTCTGCTTGGATCAAAAAAGAGAGTCCAGGCGGTCCTTTCGATCTTTCCGCTATCGATTGACCTTGGAAGGCGAAGAGGCGGATATGCCTCGAACAAAAGTTCGACTAATTCTGCTGGCGTGATTTCGTTGCTTGACAAGGTGCGCTCCGTTTGAGATCAGGTTGATAGCCAACACTAGTTAGGTTACATGATGGTCATTAGCAAAAAAACCTCCATCGGGCAGACCATGGAGATTCCTGCAAGAGTTAATCCCTCGGCGACTCTGTTGTGGATATTCGCCACGATGCCGAAGCTGGGATTCAACCCGGCAGAAGCGGCGCGAGGCTATTCCAGCGACGAGTGGATCGTGGACTACATGCGCATCGATGAGCTGGCTACAAGTTGCAGCATGTCTGACGATGATTTTGAAATCCTGGTGAGACGAATTCAGGAGCGCAACAGGCTTGTTTGGGGCGAGTATTCGATCTTTTGGAATGCTCCCGTGAATGAGAGAGGCGTCTCGTCATGCACTCCTTATCTTGCCGAATGACATTCAAGAAGTTTCTCTTTCAAGGGCACGCTCATTTCGTTTGATAAATGCGGCCAAGGTTAGGCCGTCATTGACATCCGAGTATCAAGTTGGGAGAAATCTTGAACTCATGGAGGTTCAAATGACTGTGTCGAAATTTTGGAATCAAGCGTTTATCGCAGCCTTGACGAGGCTTCCGGCTGAGCAGGCAAAGATCGAGGCTGACAAAGCGCTCGAGATCGCAATCGAACATTGGCAAGGCTTGATGAAAGAAAAGGGGGCGGTAGTTCCCCAGTGGGTTTTATACGCCGACCTGCAACTGGAAGATATTCGCAAGCAACGCGGTGATTAAAGCGGTCCGTTAGGTGGCTCGCCCACCAAGTGATATTTAGGATGGCTTTTCACCCAATTCATTGCTTCTTGAAGCGAGTTCATGGCCTCAAGAACTCTGGGTGGGGACTCCAATGTCACCACCCAGAATTCATACTCCGGCGGCTTGAAGGGGGCCCCTGTTCGCAAATCAATGCTCTCAACCTGAACGATGCGGACGGGAGTCGTATTCGACTTTCCCATGGTTCCTATGGGTTGGCTTGTTGATGGTCCCGGCATAGGCCTTCTCGTATATGTTTGCGCTCGGCAGATATTTTGCTTTATTTGCTTTCGGTGAACTTCTTGCCCTCTCTATCCAGAATCGTGCCCTGTTGACGATAGGGTAGGATAGCGAATCAAAATGATGAGGGCGCGTGGTATCCTGGCGCCTAGCCGAAGACGCGACGTCTATGGCGCGCACATCTCAGGAGGATGGTTTGAGGCCCACGGTTTCCGGGTTCACGCAGACACAGCGGGAGAGGCTCGCGTTCCTGGAGCTGCGCGTTTTTTTCACCGGAGAGCTTCGCCGTGGCGACATTGAAGCCCGTTTTGGGATCAAGCCCGCGGCTGCCTCGCGTGATTTGACCGCCTACCGAGAGGTCGCGCCCTCAAATCTGGACTACGACTCTGCTTCGCGATGCTATCGCCCATCCTCAGCCTTCAAGCCGCTGTTTGAGTTTCAATCCGATCGCGTCCTCGCGTGGCTGCTTCAAGGCTTCGGCGACGGCCTGGATTTGAAGCTCAAACAGGCCGCTCCTTGCGAAGGTCCTGGCAACCTTGTTCGACCCGATCTTCCGGTGCTTGCTGCTTTGACAAGGGCCATGTGCGCGAAGCGGGCGGTTCGCATCCATTACCTGTCGATGTCGAGCGGCCCTAAGCGGCGCGACATCGTTCCTTTGGCATTGGCTGACAACGGGTTGCGATGGCATGTCCGCGCGTTCGATAGGGAACGTAAGCGATTCGGCGACTTTGTTTTGACCCGCATCGCCCGAGTTCAGGTTCTCGATGGCGAGGTGCCGGAGGCTGAACAGCTCGCCGCCGATGAGCAGTGGGCCAGGATCGTGGATTTGGAGATCGTTCCGCATCCGAACGTCAAATGGCCGGAAGCGGTCGCGGCCGACTATGGCATGAGCGATGGCGTGTTGCGATTGAAGACTCGCGCGGCATTGGCGGGCTACGTCCTGCGGCGCTGGTCCATTGACTGCTCAAGCGATCATGCGCTGGATCCAGCCAGTCATCACCTCTGGCTTCGAAATCCTCAATCGCTTTATGCGGTGGAGAGCGCAGCCTTGGCTCCGGGTTGCGCTCAGGGAAAAGTCGCCGAGGAAGGGCGGGGTGTGTGATGGAAGATCGCATGTCGCTGCGCATTGGGGCTATCCATAGACGGAAGCTCGAAGCTGTGCGCATCACACGCGCTCAGTTAATTCTTGGGCCGAAAGGCACGGGCAGGGGGAAGGTTGCAGTCCGTCAATCTTCCGTATCAAAACAACAAATCGGAATCGTTTTATGAACTCACCAGTAGCGGCGGCCCAGCAATCGGCCGCGCCGCCATCGAGCGCGTGGGTGCGCTTTTTGCGTTCCTATGGGCCTACGCCAAACAACTTGACCCTCTTCGATGAGTTTGTCACCGACAACTTGGTCAAAGCCAGGGTCAAGCCGATCACGCTTTCGAGTCCCCAGCTTGAGAAGATCAAGGAGCGCGTCGATTCAGGCGTCCCAGGGTCCATCCTCATCGCAGGCACTGCCGGAGACGGCAAGACCTACCACTGCCGCGGCCTCTGGACCCATTTGGGCGGGGCAGAGAAGGACTGGACAGCGAAGACTACTGTGAAGCACTTGAAGCTTGCAGATGGCCGCCAGGCGATGTTCGTGAAGGACCTTAGCGAGCTCAACGACGAAGAAAGCGATGCAGCCCTCACGGTGATGGAGCGATCCATGAATGGCGACGATGCTCAATCGTTCGTAGTGATCGCTGCCAACCATGGCCAAATTCTTGAGCGGCTTCGCGATTTGGGCAAGCGCCAGGGTCGCGTCCACCCGCTCAGAAAGCCTATCCAGGACGCGTTCTTGCAGCACGGGGCGTCGCCCGCAGGTCTTGCCATCTTCGATCTCAGCCGGACGACCCGGCGCGAGTCGCTCAGCGAAGTGCTCAAAGCCGTCGCAGGGCATCAAGAGTGGGACAACTGCAAGCAATGTTCCTTGCGAACCGACGGACGCGTATGCCCAATCTATGAGAACCGCACTCGGGTGCTCGGCGAGCTCGACAATGGACTATTCGCCAAGCGCCTCGGGGACATCGTGGAAGTCTCGCGCCTCAACGGCTGGCATCTGCCAGTGCGCGATTTGCTCGCGTTGGCCTCCAACATGATCTTGGGGCACGGGGACGCGAAGCTTGCCAAGGAAGGGCTCATGGCCTGCTCCGATGTGGCCAAAATTCAAGAGAAGGGCGCCATCGAGGAGGCGAGCCTCTACGGCAACGTCTTCGGCTCCAACCTGCCTCTTCGAAGGGCGATGAGCCGGCCGGTTTTCAGGGCTCTCGCGTCCTTTGGCGTCGGGACGGAAACCACCAATGCCGCCGATGGCCTCATGGTCTACGGCGCAGACGATCCCAAGCTGATGGACGCCTTCAGCCGCTTGCTGGGCAGCGACGTGGTTTACGGCGCCACGCAGGGCTACTTGGCATCCTTGCAGCGCTACCTCGAAGGCGATGAGGCAGCGCGCATCGACAACGGAGCGCAAGAGTTTCTCGACCGGCTGCAAGCCCAGCGGCGACGATTGTTCTTCACCATCCCCGACACCGAGAAGGAATACGACCATTGGCTGATGACGGCCTTCCGATTTGCGGGCGATTACCTTGAAATGATCGACTTGCTGGCCGAGGGCAAGGGCGTCAGCGAGAGCACTCGCGCGAGGTTGGTTCGCGGACTCAATCGAGTCATGACGGGCCTGTTGATCGAGAACAACGACAAGCTGTTCGTCGCAAGTTCCGGCGGATTCACGCAGTCCCGCATCAGCGTGCTGTGCGACACCGAAGCGGCGGCTCGTCGATCTGGCGGCGTGGGCATGCGCATCAAACTGGATCCGTTGACGGAGAGGGCGACTCTCGATGTGGCTCTCGCCGCTGGCCCGAACCACTCGGCGAGCTTCACGCTGTCGCCTGTGCGCTTTGAGTTTTTGTGCCGGGTTGCCGAGGGCGCGTTGCCTGGCAGCTTCTCCAACGAATGCCTAGAGGACATGCTGGCCTTCAAGGCCAAGCTTCTTCGCAAGGCGGAGCTGCTCAGGGCCGATCGACTGGCCGAAGACGAAGAGCCCGGCGTGGACGATGGAGCTCTGACGCTCAACTTCATCGAAATGGAGCAAAACGGCCATGGATTCTCCCGGCCTGTCACTGTGAGGGTCGGCGCATGAGGCAAGTCATCGAAGGCGTCGATTTCGCGGTCGACGAACACATCTGGGGCCATCGTCTCTACGACGAGCAACTGCCGCACCTGGCCGTTTTGGAGTTTCTAGGAGTCCTGGGCTCAAACGCCGATAAGCCGCTTCGGGAAGTGCCGGGGCAAAAGGTTCGCTACCGCCCGCAGCGCCAAATCCGGCTGCGCGGCCTGCTCTTCAACAATCCCTATGTCGAAGCCGTGCGCGAACGGTCCATTTCCGACGAGGACAAGTGGGCCATGTGGGGGGAGCGCTTCGCAGTCGATGCCGACCAGCTCGGCGATGGCGACATGTCCTACCTGCGGACCGTGTTCAATAGCTTCGACGACTTCGCGAAAGCCATTGAGCTGCTGCGCTCGTCTTCGTTCGAGGCCAAGAGCAACAAGCGGTGGAGCTCGAAATTCGTGTTCCCCTTTGGTCCTGATGCGATGTATGAAGACCTCCGCATCGACGCGGACGGAGGCGCGTCCAACGACCGGCGTTTCTTCGCGCGCAGCGGAGAGCTTCTCTATTTGATGCTCTGTCGGGCCAAGCGCGGACCGGAGCTCGGCGATCAGTTGGTTAAGCGCCTGTTCGACGCCTCTGCTCCTATGAACCGATTGGTGAAGGCATTGCAGGGCAAGCCTCAACACGCTGGCGACTATCGCGATGTTGGCTACCTGCCTCATGCGAGCCACCCGCGCTTCGATCGGCTATGCGACGACTGGCTCGCGATCCTCTCCCGCGACATGCCCGTGTATGACGCCTTGGAGCATCTGATCACCAGCGCGGGACTGAACTTGCTGCTGTATTTCCTCGAATGCGGCAAAGCCCAGGTCGGGGACGCCGAGCCCGTCGAGATCATCTGCGAGATCGTCTCGCGCGAGCGCACCAAGGTGAGAGCGCTTTCGGGCGACTCGTATCAATACAACCAAGCCTTGTCTCTGCGGGCTGTCCGCTCCGCGGTGGAGAGCATTCGCCTGAGCGATGAATGGTTTATGGCCGTTCAGTCGCAAGATCCGAACGGGGAGTGCGCAGCGCTGCTGCGCTCGTGGTTCCAATGGCCGCCAGCCGATGGCGGCGACGATGGCGACTCGGTCAACTCCACAGGAGAGCAGCTCATCCGAACGTTGGTGGACAAGGCGGAATCGCGCCATGAGCAGCACTTCGGAAAGATTCATGCGGCCTGGTCGCGCGCGATCGGGCTCAGTTCGCGCAGGCTTTCGCGCCGAACTCGCTACGCCCCCAACGATCGGTTGCTCAAGACCTTGGTCGTGGCGATGGTCGACGAACGCATGCAGTTCGACGAGTTTCTTAGCGAAGCCAGAAAGCGCTACGGCTTGGTGATCGGCGACGCCGAAGGCATTCGCCTGGTGACGGAAAAGCTGGTCGATCAAGAAGCGCTCAGCGAGAACCGGGGCAATTTGGAAGCGCGGCTGGTCGGGCTTGGCCTGGTCAGGCGCTTGTCTGACTCCTGCTCCTTTGTTGAAAACCCATTTGTCGACGAAGGTGCCGCATGACGCAAGCCGATCGAATCATCGGGCGCGTGGCCGCCTCCATCCTTTCCCAACGCCTTGCCGACGCCAGGCAAGCTGATGGCGCGCTTCCTGACTCAGCAGCTCTCTTTCGGCTGGACAAGCTCTCCTCGAGCCAGATCGCGGCCATCGTCCGCGAGATCCTGAGCAACCCCACGCTCTCAGCGCAAGTGGATTTGCAGATCCCCGAGTCCCTCGTCGAAGGCGAAGGCTTGCCCGAAGAGGCCTTGACCACGATGAATGCTGGCGCGGTGAGAAACGCCGGAACCACCAAGGAGGCGCTGCTCACCGCCAATGGCAATGAGCACAACCTTGCAGACACCTTGGGGCACGTGACCGCTCTCGGAGCCAAGGAGCTGCGCTCTAACGAGGAAGCGTGGGTCGAGGCGACCTGCCATGTAGCCTCCATCGCGCCCACTTTCGAGGATCGATCGGTCTTCAAGGCGGCCTTGCGTGGCTTGATCGCCGTCACAGACCTGTCGCTCATCCAGCTTGGCGAGTTCTGCTCAAAAATCAGCGAGGCGTCTCATCCCGCGAGGGGCCTGCCCATCCGCAACGCGATCGGCTGGTCGCTGCCTTACGTGGGTTTGCCCAGGGATTCGTCCTTCTTCGCCAGCGCCAAGACATACGGCCAGGCCGTTGGCCCTTGGCGCAAGGCATTCGAGAAGCTTCTGTCACAACGCGCCCCGTTGTTGGCCAAGCAACGCTCCAATGGCCAGCCCATCGACCCCGAGGAGATGCGCCAACGCCTGATGGAAAACAGCGAGTCCATCGACCCTGCTGCCCAGCCGACCTTGGAGGCCTTCATCAACGCGCCGTTAGGGGACGACTCCATCACCTGGGATGTCGCGCAGCTTGAATGGGAGGAGCACGGCGTCCATTTCATTTTCGAAAAGCCACGCGAGCGCCAGCAAGGCTTGGCCGAATCCACGATCTACTTCTTCGAGCACGACTGCGCCGACACCGAAGTGTTGGTCGAAGGATGGCGCAAGCACCTCGAAGACCTCAAAACCCGCGAGCGTAGGTCTGACTGGAACGAAGAGGATGAGGAGTTCTTCGAGCTTCATCGCCGCTTCATCGAGCAAGACCCCAAGCTCCATGCCCGTTGGGAAAAAGTCATTTTCGGCAAGCCGATCGATTGCACGGATTTCTTCGAAGGCATTCTTAGCGTCTCGCATCAGCTTGTCGCATCAGCCGCGCCATCGACCAAGGAGCGATTCCTTCGCTTGACCGTCAACAAGGGGCGCAAGGAGTGGCGCGAGCGCTTCAATCACGACGTGGGCTCCTACTTCTCGGCCATGTATCGAGGGCTCAAAGAGCTCTTGGGCTCGAAGGTCCAGTGGCGCGTCGAGAAGATGGGCGTGGCCAACTTGCCCGATCCTCTGTTCCGCTACCCTGAGTTTTTCGAATGGGAGCGGACCAACCGAAAGGACAAGCCGAAGCCTGTGGCTTCGATTGCCAAACAAGCGGTTCAGATCAAATTCGAGGTCGCTTTGGTTGAGAAATCGGGCGACAAAGAAGACGTCATTGGCAAGACTCAACTGCTCTGGAACTACAAGCCGCAGTCGATTGGCCTGTCGCTTGTGGACGACATGCTCCGGCTCAAAGAGAAAGGATCGGTCGGCTGCACCGAGGTGCCGCGCCGATTGGTGAGCAAGAAGGGCGGGGTGCAAAGCGTCTCGCTTTTGGACACCGCTACGCTCGAGGCAACGTTTTCGCGCGACGCCGGCTCGCTCGTGCCGCCACCGGCGAAGCTGCGGAGCCTTCGCGCTGAGATCAAGCGCCGCATAGACGATCTCGCCGATGAGGGACGCCTATCCACGGAGCAGCGCGACATCTTGCGCGGCGCTTGGAAGACGTTCGAAGAGGACTACATCAAGGCGATCGACGACTTCATCAGCGTGGGCCTGCACGGGGAAGCCGTCATGCGCCAGGCCGAATCTTTCGGGGCGCTGCTTCGAGCGCTGGCGATCCACGCCCGCGGGGATGTCTGTAGGTCCCGCCTAGTCTCCGAGGTGCTCACCATCGGCACCGTGCGCGTTTCTGGCGAGCAGCCTTGCTTGATCATTCCGCCCTGGCATCCGGAGCGGATGAAGGCCCTGGCGGTCAAAACCCGTCGTGTCGCAGGCTTGGTCACCCACATTCTCAGCGGTGAGAACGTGATGTTTGGCGATCGCGGAATCTTCTTCCGGGAGTTTGCCGAAGAGCTTGCCCATCCCTACTACCCCGAGATCGCGCTGATCACCCGCAACGGAGCGCCCCTGCTGGTGTCCGAGAGCAGCACCGTCAACGGGTATAGCCTGATGGAGCGGCCCATTCGCGGCGATGAGGACACGTTGACCGATGTCGACCCAACCTCTGCGGCGAAACAGGTGCAAGAACTATTGGGTCGTTACGTCGGATTGCAGCCGCACGAGGCGAGCAATCTAAGCGTGTTGCTCTACAACGCCGATGCTGCCGAACTGCCGCTGGCCGTTGTTCGTGAGCTATCCACTGTGCAAGCCGATTCTGATTTCCAGTGCGGCGTCTCGGTGCGCCATCGCGATCCGGCCAAGCTTCGCCGCGTCTACGCGGAATTGGTCACCAAGGCTGGCGATGATCCCGATTTGCCCGTGGTGAGCGAAACCTCGGAGAACTTCATCTCCAAGCTGCGCATCTCGGTGGTGCCGACTTCGGCGACGCCCACGAAGGCGAGCAATTCGTTCCGACCTTACGACATCGCCTTCCTGCACGACGTGGTTTCTCGCACGGCCGGAGCCGAGTGGATTCCAGTGGACTGGACCAACGACAGGCCAAGCCTCGAGCACGCGCCGTCGCGTTGGTCGTATCGAAGCGTCTCCGGCGAAAACGAGTTGAAGTCCACGACGTTCCTGACCTGCCCGCGGCAAACCGCCTCGGGTTGGGCCTATGTGGGCGCGGTGGGTTCGGTGGTGCGTCAGAGTGACTTGGTCGAGGGCCAAAACTTCCTCCCAGCACGCCGCATTTCATTGCAAAGCGACACCCTGAAGGAGACGCTTGACGACGCCCACTCCCTTGCGGAGTGGGTCGCAACCTACGACGAGCTTCTCGACAAGCGCCAGTTGCAAGCTAATGGCATCACGGTCGTGCGCTATCGACGCGCCTCCACCAACGGCCGAAACATGATCGTCAGCTCGACCTCCGAGTTGCGGCTCCTGGGCGTGCTGGCGCGCCGCCGTCTTTCAGAGCTTGGCCTTTCGCTGACCCCGGAACAGCTTGTCGAGGTCGGCGACCGCATGAAGAAGGATGCGCTCTCCGTATCGGGCGACATCGTCCTTCGCGCGGCAAAGCGTGGCGTCTCCGCTGGCGAGATGCTGGGGCTGGTTCTGAGCCGCTATCTTTTGGATCACGAATTCAAGAAGATTTCGGGATCGGGCGCTCGCCAGTCTTTCAATGTCTACTTCCTGCTCGACGACTATGCCGACTGGCTTGCGCAGCGCGAAAGCCGGATCGCCGACATCCTGGGACTTTGCGTCGAAGAGCGCGACGGCGTGCCGCATTTGCATGTGGCTGTGATCGAGTCCAAATACGTGACAAGCTCAGCCGAGGCCGAAGCGAAGAGGTCGTCCAAAGCCCAGCTCATGGCCACGCTTTCCACCTTCCGCGAGGCTCTCTTCGGAGATCCCGGACGCTTGGACCGGGATGTATGGCTCGCGCGCCTGGCGGACCTGCTGATCGATGCTGAAATTCCCCCCGGCTGCGCAGGCTTGTTGGAGCGCGCTCGGGCGGCACTGCGCGATGGCGAGGCTCAAATATCCCTTCGCGGCTACTCGCACGTCTTCGTCCACAACGCGGACGCATCGGTGAGTCATCCTGCCCCCTCCGAGCAGATCCTCGTGGATCAAACCGACGGGATTCAAGCCTGGCAGGAAGTGTTTGAACGCGCCGAACTTCGAAGCCTTGTCGAAGCCTATGCTTCGAAGAGCGATCCATCGCCCGTTCGGGTCAAGCTTGGCCCAGAAGAACCCTGGGCAAGCTCATCCCCGCGTCCGCCTGCTGCTCGCGTGGCATGGACCTCGATGATGGACATGCTGGCATCAGGTGCTGAACAGGCCATCGAGGATGTGCCGACATTGCATAGCAGCGCGGTGTCTGCCGAGCCCACTGAGGCTGTGTCTGCCCCTGAACCTGCGCCGGCTTCGACCTCCGAAGTGGCGTCATCAGGCGCGGAAGCGACAGCGCCTGCTCAAACAGCCATCGAGTCATCCGTCCCTGTAGCTCCAACGTCGATGGGCCACAACCTTGCAGCTTTGGTCGCTTCAAAAGTCGGTGGCCAAGTTGGCGCGGCCGACGAGCGCGAAGCATGGGCGGACGAGACCACCAAGAAGCTCAAATCGGCGCTCAATGGCTATGGCCTGCAAGCGGCGATCCTTGGCACGCGCCTGACCCCAAATGGGTGCCTTGTGAGGCTCGCCGGTTCAGACCGTTTGCGGGTCGAGGACATAGAAGCCAAGCGCACGCAGCTTTTGACCACTCATGCGATCAATCTGGTGACGGTGCAGCCTAAGCCAGGGGAAATCGTGGTGTCGATAGCCAGTGCCAAGCGCCAGTCCGTGTCGCTGTGGGATCTGTGGGCTCGCCGAGGCCTCAACCGCAACGCGGCAGGCATCAACACTTCATTCGTGCTCGGCCTGCAGGAGATCAACGGCTCGCTGCTGTATCTCAATCTCGGTGGCGAGTTCGGTGGTCTGGCCTCCCATGAGCCGCATTCGCTTGTGGCCGGTGCTACTGGCAGTGGCAAATCGGTTTTGCTTCAAGCGATCCTGCTCGATATCGCCGCGACCAATCCCAAGGATCTCGCCCAGATCATCCTAATCGATCCCAAGATGGGCGTGGACTACTCGGCCCTGGAGGACCTTCCCCACATGAGGGAGAAGATCATCGTCACGCGTGAGCGCTCGACCGAGGTGCTCAGTGGGTTGGTCGAGGAAATGGAGCGGCGCTACACCCTGTTTGCCGCCGCCCGTGCCCGTGACCTGACCACCTTCAATGCCAAGTGCCTTCCTGAGGCACGATTGCCGATGCTGTTCTTGGTCCACGACGAGTTTGCGGACTGGATGCTCGACGACGGCTACAAGGGGGCAGTGAGCGCTGCGGTGCAGAGGCTGGGTGTCAAAGCGCGCGCTGCGGGTATTCATTTGATCTTTGCGGCGCAGCGTCCTGATAAGGATGTCATGCCTATGCAGCTTCGCGAGAACCTCGGCAATCGGTTGATTCTGAAGGTTGCAAGCGAGGCGACATCAAAGATCGCACTGGATCGGCCAGGCGCGGAGCTGTTGCTTGGCAAGGGGCACCTGGCAGCCAAGCTCAATGGTGAGCAAGGTTTGGTCTTCGCGCAAGCGCCATTCCTGTCGGATCAGGACATCGAGGCGGCTGTGGCTGCGATACGTCAAGACGCACAAACGGCCTGAATTAATGGCGGGGGTAGCATCGCGCATCCGTAAGTCGCCGCAATGATTTTGAAAACAGGGTGAGAAAAGATGATTGATATTTCCAAGGCATTCGCTCCCACAAGCGAACCAATCTCAGGATTTTTTCAGCAGCCAGGAGTGGCCTATTACATCCCGCTCTATCAACGTGAATACAGCTGGGAGGCAGAGAACGTAGAACAACTCATGGAAGATATCTTCAATGGCGTGAAGTCATTGGTTCAAGATCCAGAGGCCACACGAGATCGCGCAATTCACTTCATGGGAACGGTCATTCTTTTTCAAGAGTCCAGTCCCAAGTTGAATATTCAGCCTCGCGATGATCGAGCTCTCCCAACTCGAATTGACAATGTCATCGACGGTCAGCAACGTATTTCTACGATTGCCTTGCTGGCTTGTGTATTGCTTAGAAGTCTTCTAGATCTCAGGGCTGGTGTGCCAGGCGACGCGAAATTTGATTCGTTGCGCACTGAGATAGATTCCAAGCGGGATCTATTGCTGGAGCTGTTTTCAGTCGATATTAAACGCGGAAATCCAAGTAGGAAGCCCATCATCGTCCGGGGCTCCGTTGATGGTTGGACTTTTGATGGAACAGATGAAGATAACTACAAGTCCGGCGTTTCCAGTTTCATTGCCGCAACGATTCGAGCTTATTCCAATGGCTCTCTGTCAAAACTCGCAAAGCCCACTGACAAAAGGGTTGCGCGAAATGTAAAAGAGATTGAAAAGTGGTTGAAAAAGGCTGAGGAAACAGGCCCTAATGACAACAATGATTATCCAAGGGCTAAGCAAATTCTCGGCGCGATTCCTGAGGAGTCACTATGGACGTATCCGAGGCCAGAACTACATGTTCACGTGCCAGATCCTACGGCTACGTTCGATAAGGAAGCAGCCGTCGTTTCCAGTTTGGTGCAGATTTTTGCACTGATCCATTACTTCACAGAGCGGTGTTGCTTCACAGTGATCAAGCCAGTATCGGAGGAGTGGGCCTTCGATATGTTCCAGTCGCTAAATGCTTCGGGAACGCCTCTGACTGCGATCGAGACGTTCAAACCTCTCGTAGTGAATTATCTTGCGCAAGAGGGCAAGCTTTTCAAAGACACCGATTCAAACAAGTATTTCAGCAAGGTCGATAAGTTAGTAGGAGAGACTGGACCATCTGCAAAGAAGAACAAACTGACAGATGAATTTCTGACAATCTTTGCGCTCTCCCACAATGGACATACGCTGTCTTCCCAATTCAGCTTGCAACGGCGATATTTGAATGATCGACTTCGTGCCGCGCCAGGTGCTCCGGAAAGAGAGGAGTTCATTCGGCAAATGGGCGAGCTCGCTACTTACTGGGACTCTGTGATCGGGTTTGAGCCCAACAACAACCTGGCAATCGCGGGGCTTGAAAACGTTGCTCAAGACGACAAGGCTGTGTCGGGGTTTTGCGTTTTGTTCTTGCGTGACTCAGGCCATAAGATGGCCAATTCTGTTCTTAGCAGATTCTATGGTCAGATGCTCAGGCAAAACACGGTGGCTGCGGCGCAGGAGTTCGTCCAAGCATGCAAAGCGGTTACTGCGTTCTACTTCATCTGGCGATCTGCGAAGTCAAATTCAGGGCTAGATGATGTTTACCGTCGACTGCTGAAGGTTGGCGATCCAGACCATCAAATCTTGCCTATGTCTGCAACAAATGGGCAGGAGGTGCTTGATATCGCCCAACTTCGGCAGTATTTGTCTCGTGCTTTGGATGACTTATCTGTTCCAGCTCAATGGTTGGCTCGCGCTACGCAAAATCTCCGGTATGACTATGCCAAGCCGATGTGTAAATTTGCTCTATTCATGAGCGCTCACGACACCATTCCCGATCCATTGAACCAAGGTTTGATGAAACCTGGGACGCCAGGAATCCGTCCAATGATCGATGCGCGCATATGGAGTTCGCCTGATTTCAAGACAATTGAGCACGTTGCTCCTGCCAAAGGCCAAGACACGTGGGGGGAGGAGCTCTACGAAAACGATCGTTATCAAATGATCGGAAATTTGACTCTCTTGCCTGGGGATGTGAACAGCTCTGTTGGCAAGAGCCCTTGGAAGGTGAAGTCGGTTTACTACCGACATCTCGCGGAGAGGGACCCCCAGAAAATCGAAAGCTTAGCCGCCGAGGCTGCTGCTCTTGGCGTTGTATTGCAACCGCATACCTTGGACCTCCTGCAAAACTCAACCTATTCGCATCACATGGAGTCCATAGTGAGTGTTCCAACTAACGGTCAGTGGGACCGGCAGTTGGTCGAAGGGCGAACTAAGCGAATTTGTGAGCTCTCGTGGAACAGAGTTGCGCCCTGGCTAGGTCTTCCTGCCATCTAAATCACAGTCGAATTTACTTGTGGCATACGACGCAGGCGCCACCGCCTTCATCTTCGCCGAAGAGATCGTCGAGGTCTTCGATGTTCTCGATCGGACGCAGTGGGTTCACCGGCTTGTTGGCTAGCTCGCGCTGCTTCCTGCGTTCGTAGTCGGAGACGATCTGGATCACACGGGCGGGCTTTTCAAGTTCGCCCAGAGGCTCCCCCTGAGTCCATGTGAAGGGCGAGCCATGCTCCAAGGCATTCTTCTCGTATTGCTTCGCTTCCTCGAAGGCTTCGGGATGGCGCTCTTTCAATCGCACCCACTCGATCTTCTGCTGGAAGAAGCAGAAGGTGCAGCCGCTGCGCGAGCGCCAGTCGTAGTATTTCGGGATGCCGACTCCTGAGGAGTCGAGGATGTCGAACACGCCGCGTTTGTCGATCCCGCCTTCGCGGAAAGGCAATTTGACCGTCAAGTTCTCATGCTTGGAGGTATACCCCTCGCGATATTCCTCGTCGGAGCGGATCGCCACGTAGGAGGTGACCTTGTCGCCAGCGGCGAGCATGGGTCGAATCCAAGCCTCGAAAGGGGCGAGCTTTAGTTGGCGAGTGCACCAACGAGTCTGCGCCGACGGCAGGAAATGGTTGTATTCACGCAGCCAGAAGTCAAAGTCGCGCCGGGGGTTCAGCCTGGCGATCGGCTTGCCTAGAAAGCCTTCGAGGCGTCCAAGGAACTCATAGACTTCGGGGAGCTCTTTGCCGGTGTCGGTGAAGAAGTAATCGACATCGAGGTCGGGGTAGTGCTGCCGAACATAGACGGCAAGAGCCGCGCTGTCCTTGCCACCGGAAATGCCCAATACATGCCGTTCAGCCATGTGACTTCTCCTTGCGTGCTTCTTCTTCGACGGTGAGGCGCATGCCGGCCTTCGCAAGCGCGGCTAGCAGCACATCGGTGCTGTATCCCTCGCCTTTGAGCGTCTCGGCCAAGCGATCCGCCATCAACTCGACCTCTTGGCGATGGCTATCCGAGATGGAGAAAGACCTGGCTACAGTGCGCGTTTGAGCCCCGGCTCCAATCACCACAGCAAATGCCTCGCTGGTGGGGTGGCGACCCTTCACAGACACAAAAGCCTCGGTCTGTCGGAATCTCAAAGCTGCCTGCGCGATTTCTAGCAAGGCATGGTCGATGTCTCGATCGTTCCAGTCTCGCGGAGGCTTGTTGGCGGCCAAGCTCAGGATTCCTTCGATGCTCTCCTTGCTGCCATCATGCTTGGCCAGGCGCGTGGCGAACGCGTCTTGCCGCAGGTCTCCTGTCACCCCCGCCACCGCCTGAGCTCGGGCTTGCAGCCGATCCCACCGACCGTGTGGAGCGTCCAAGGCTTCAAGCATGGTCGACTGAATGCGGTTGAGCAAAGCGTCGTAGGCTCCGGCGATTTCAATGATGGGTCCGCGAAGCGCTTCGACGTAGGTCTGTCCGCTCTTGTTTTCGAGGAGCGCGGCCAAGTCGATGAAGAGCACCTTGTGTGGGTCGCTTGCCTTGAGCAAAGTGTCACGCACGGCCCTAGCTTCGTCGCTGATCGTGTGAGTGCGTTGGCTCCATGCGGGCAATCCAAAAACCAAAGCGACAAGCCCTCGAGCGGCTTCGAGCGGGTCTCGGGCGCTCGCCGTCGCTCCTACCTCCGAGAGTATCTTGGCGATGCCAGCCAGGATGCTGCTCTTTTGTTCGTCGATGACGATCCAGCGCATCGAGAAGTGCGATGGGTCTTGCAGATACTCGTCGAGATCCGCCTCGTCGACGCGCGGTATGAAGATGTTGTTCTTGTAGAGGGCCAGGTTGGCTTTGTGCGCCATCAAGAATGCCGTGAAGATCACGGGCATGACCCCTTTGCGGACTCCGAAGGGAGGCGCGGCCCACATGTCATGGATATCCTTGACATTGACGCGAGTGTTCGCGTCGACAAACATGTCGCGGGTTGCTTTCCACAGATTGACGAAGGTCGGCGCGTGCTCGGCATCGGGCTCCATGAATCGCCAGACGCCATGGGAGTTTTTACGGTGAAGTCCGGGACCGCTGCCGCCGCCCAACAAGGTCGCGTAGAGGCCTCGCTCGGCTGGATAGCCTTCGATAGCCAAATTCTCAGATTCCTCGTTGGCGAGCATGCGGTAGAGCAAATCCCTGCGCGCCTTCACGCTGTTGCTCGATGGGTTCTCACGGTTTACAAGCTCGCTCCACAGCTCGGGCGCGCATTGGAAGACCTCGTCGGCAAAGTCCGAGGCCAATGGCGAGAGCTTCGCGCCGCGTTCAAATTCTTGATCTCCGGCCACCCATTTGGCGTTGGCCACGGCTTCGCGAAGTTGATCCTCCAAGTTCGCGCGGACGGCAGAAAGGCGCGCCTGAACTTCACGTCGAGCCACTGGATCGCCATTGAGCTCGTGCCGCGATTGGACGCTTTGAAGAGCCAACAGCTCCGCGCCAAGCTCCTCGATACGTGCATGGTTTTGCGGAAGTCCCACCACGATAGGCCAAGGCTCGACAGAGGAGTATTCGCGGCACTTGCGAAGCGAGACGTTATTGTTGGGGCCGGGACCAGGCAAGGCTAGCAGGAAGAGGCCAAATTCGCCGCCCTTGGGTTTGAATTTGGCTGCGATCTTCGGAGCGTCGTCCAAGCGGCACAGAGCCATGTTCATCCAGCGCATGGTGCCGGTGTGGTGATAGTGCCGCTTGGCTATCACCGGGTAGAGATTGGTCAGGCTCTCGAGGAGATCGAAGTCCACCCCAGGCATGGTGGAGCGAGCTTGGTTCGTCGCACTGTCGATGTCGAAGTCGGAGCCTTCGAAGACCGACCATGCGCCGATGTGCTTCTTGAAGAGAACGACCCGCCACTTCGAGAGTTGCTCGAGGGCGTCTGCGACTTTCGCGCGGTAATCAGGATGCACCAACTCTTCGAGCACCGCGGTCTCGGCGGCAAGTCCCGACCCATTCCTGAACAAGTCGATGACGGCGATGTTCTTGATCAAAGCGACATGCAGAGGATCGGCCGATTTGGCTTCTGTGCGCTCGACGGCTTCCACAGCCTGAGCCCAGCGATGTCCATCGTTGGACGCCAAGATTGCAGGTTCCAAGTTCGCCCTGAGGTATTCCCAATAGTCGTTGGGGCGATACCAAGGCGAGTCGAACTTGCTTGTCGTTTCCAAGTAGGCGCGAAAGCCATGAGGTTCGACCGAAGCCAAGAATCCAAACGTGCTTCGCTCGTTTTGGCCGAACTGCCTCTTTGAGATCGGGCCAAGCAATGCGGCCATGGCTGGGTGCAGGGGCCAGCAGGCCTCCAATGCCTTCGCGAATCCATCTCCGACTGCGGGCCGTCGAGCCTTGATCGAGTTGGCGATGGCGGCGCACGCCGGAGCCATCCAGGGCGGGGTGTCCTCGGATTCGATCGCTCGGCCGATGAGCTCGACCACTTCGTCGCTCGCGGCGACCAGCGGAATGTCCGAGAAGCGGCCTTGGATCTTGGCCCAATCGTCGCGCGTGTCTATGCCTAGGCGCGCAGCGTATTGGCCAAAAGACTGATGGAGGATGCCAATGACGACGACGCGTCCAGAGGTCCGGGCGGCGGCCTCTGCCAGCTCTTGAAAGAAGTAGACATCGTCCCCAGAGCCCAAGGCAGAGGCTTCCAGGAACTTGCCCATCTCGTCGATGATGATCACGACGCCGTCGTGCTTGCGGCTGTCCGCGCACTCGCAGATCTCATGGATCAGCGAGGCCCCCGTGACCTTTCGGCCATCATGGTTGAAGCCCAATGCTTTGCGGAGGCCTCTCGACAATTCGCCAATGACGCTGCCGCGCTTGCCGACGATTGGGATGGTCAGCCAGCCGTTTTTGTAGGGCAGGGCGCTGTCGAACGTGGGCATGCCATGGAGCTGAAGCGCCTCCCGAGCTTTGCGCCGCAGGCTCTTGTCGGAGCTCAGAGCGCTCGCGAAAGCCACCGCCAGCGACGACTTGCCGCCTCCGAAGGGGCCAGTCCAAGTGAATGCGCGTTGGTTGCTCTCCAAGAGTTGCTTGGACATGCTCTGCAAGACTGCTTGGGCAGTCCCATGGCATATGTAGCCATCGAGGGCGTCATGCCTCCCCAAGTCGATATCGATCTTTATGGAGCGTTGATAGTGGCGCGATATCCGAACCATATCCGACAGTTTGATGTCTGCGTGGTCAGGCATATGCTTTTTCAATCATTCGGTCGCTGAGCTTCTGCGTGAGCTCGCCTTTTCTGTGGACTTGGCGCAGACCGGCGGTGTCTGTCCATGAGAGCTCTTTTCGGGTGAGCTCTTCGAGGCGCAGCAGCCGCTCTGCAACCGAGTCTTCGTCCAGCTTGAATACGCGTCCCGGGGAGCCTTCGCCATAGGCGATCGCTTCGAAGGCCAACGAGCTCAATCCCGGCGCGGTGTTTTTCCAAAAATCAATCAATGCATAGGCGAACATGCCGTCATGCAAGGTGGGCTTGGGGCCCCTGCGAAAGGAGAAGTGCCCCTTTCGCTCTTCATAGATCAGGCCCAATTCGCCAAGCATCGGCTCCGCATAGTCCTCGGGCGAACCTCCCGCCGAGCGTGGGGCATAGCCTCGGATGCAAGTCTCGATGTCTCGCGAAATCGTCGCCATCGAAAGTTTTCGGTTGGGATCCAGAGAGCGGGCGTATTCGGCCAAGGGAGCTTCAAGATCCTCGCGCGAGAAGGTCGGCGAAGTCACGAAATTGAATAGCCAACGCCAAGTGGTGGCGCGGTTTCCGCGCCCTGCTAGCCACCAATGCGCATACCAAGCCGTCGTGGGGTTCTCCGCGTAGGGGTCGAGCCCTTGGTCAGCCAAAACAGCCTTGGCGTGGTCGGTGATCACGTAAGAGCCTGCGGGGGCTCCTTCTTCGGTGATGACGTTGCAAGCGAGCGCCCAATGCCGGATCGATGCGACCATGTTCTTGCCGACGCCGAACTCGGCGATGGCGTCTTCGTTGGTGAAGGTGGTCTTTTGGATGTAGTCGAACGAATCGGCGCGGTCGTAGACTTTTTTGAGCCACATTTGGCGCAGAGGAAACGTCTCATGCCCTGAAAAGTGGGCGGTTGCGCCTTCGGATGATGTGTTTTTCCCCATGCGATCGATTCTACTGGAGAACATCGCCAGTAGACCGAGGCCGGGTCCCGTGGAGGCTGTGCAGACGTCTGCACAGTGGATTCTAGGCTGCGAGTATGCCGAGCCGCCATAGTTGGCGTAACCCTATGATTTCAAATAAGAATCCGGGCTCGCCCTAAGAGAAAAAATGAGCCGCTTAGGCTGAGCGCTGCATGGAAATGCCGTTCAATCATGGCGGTTCAGCATACTTCGAGATACATGAATTCCACCATGTGATATTCGGGCAAGGCGCCCGCGTCACGCAAAAGCGCATACGTAGCGCGACGGACTTGCCACTGATCGCGGATGCGGCAGGCTCCTTAGTCAGCGGTAGAAAAACTGTGTCATAGGCGATACGGGCAATTCCTCAGTTCTTGGCTCGAGCCAAGTTCGTGGCGCCTGCGAATCCGTAGCGACCGACAGGGCGAAGCCGAGGGAGCGCGCGCCGGCCTAGCCTTGTCAGAACAGGCCGTGAACATCCGGGGCCTCGGCTTCTATCCGGTCCACTGGATAGGCTCGGACGAAAAGTCTTGGCTCGAGCCAAGGTTTAGGGCGGCGCGGGCCGACGTGGTTTGGGTCGATTGCAAGATCTTGGCTCGAGCCAAGATTTTGACGGGCAGAGCCGAACGAACGTTTGAGCCTTAGGGGTTGCCAGTCTTGGCTCGAGCCAAGGTTGGGTTGAAGGTCAAGCTGTTCGCTTAAACGAACGGCTTGACCCCGCAGGGTCCTTGCTCGGTTTGCGGTCGAATCTAGACAGGCCTCAGACCTCGAAATCAACTCTCTTTTCGAAGGGGACGCCCGAGTTTTTGACCAGCCAATCGATGAGCGACTGGACATCGAGAAACTCGGTGAGTTGCTGCGGGAGTTTGTCCAGGCTCGGAGCATCGCCCCCGAAGCCGATCGCGAGCGCGTTCGCCAGTGCCGTCAGGTTCTCCTTGCGTATCAGATAGATCGTCGAAACATCTCCACCGAAACTGGACTCCGCTGCGGCGCTATGGTCGTAGAGCTCGATCTCGATCGCGCCCGAATCGAGAACGCGGACGAATCCCGACGTCCCGCGAAGGACGCCCGGCATGCTCAACCAGTGGCCCTCACGGGCGGTCGGGTCTGAATTTTGCGCGGCAGGGCACTTGGCATAGGCCTCATCGAACGCCTTCCGTAGCGGTTCGCTGACGGGAGGTAGAGCGTCGACTACGCTCTTTGCCCAATCGAAATAAGCCTGTCTGCGAGCGAGCGGCCAATCAGCCGGCGGGGTCGCCGCGATGTCGCGCAGATTGCAGGTCTTGTCGGCGAGCTTCACCAGGGCCGCGCCGCGGCTCTTGTGAGGAGCATGTTCGATTTGCAGCTCCTTGCGCCGTTGCTTGGGCAGCGACTTGTCGTCTGTGACCTCCATGACGATCCCCGCCACCGCGTTTCCAAATCGTTCGCGCAGCTCGTTCTCAGTGGTTTCGGTGTCCTCCACGGTGTCGTGCAGGATGGCTGCGCGCAAGACATCGACGTCTTCGATTCCACCTGTCGTCGCCAATAGATGCGCCAGAGCGATCGGGTGGTTGATGTATGGCGAGGCCTCGGCGTCCTTGCGGCGTTGGTTTCGGTGCCGCTCCGCCGCGAACATGACGGCCTCCAAAAGTTGCGCTGCTCCGCTTTGTTGGGTCATTTTTTTCCTCTCTGGTTATTGCCATCAGTATTGCTCAAGCCGAAGGAATTGCTGCGTGCCGCCGATCTTGGCTCGAGCCAAGGTTGGGTGGCAGCGCCTATCCTTGTCTATGGGACGGGTTCAATGATCTTGGCTCGAGCCAAGATTCCGACAGGTTGGCATGCCCGCCGGACAAAGCACCGTTCTTGGCTCGAGCCAAGCTTGGGGAGAGTTTGCCTTTGTCGATCGGACGAGGTCAACAATCTTGGCTCGTGCCAAGATTCCGACGGGCGGGGAATTGGCAGACGCGAGAACAAGGCGGATCGCAATTCTTGGCTCGAGCCAAGATAAGCTTGGTCGATATGACGTGGAGCGAAGGATGAATCCGAAGCTGCTCTTACTCTGGGCACTTTCATGTCCGCCAACAGAAAAGCCTTTTTGGATTGACTTTGGCAATGGGATGGATGAAAAGGTTACCAACAACGCCAGCGGGAGCGCGCTATGGGTAAACTGACGAAAGGATCTAACATTACTCAGGCAGATGAAGCGGAGGCGCTGAGACAAACGGCCGCTTCTGAGCGAGACGCGTTCTACATAAACATCGCTATCGCAATGCTTTTAATTTCGACTCTTATCTATGCCGTTCTTGAAAGCAAATAAGCGATAACCGCAGCAATTGCAGGAACTAGTCGAGAAATAGCAGCGAAGCCAGGTTTGATGTTGCTTGGAAAATAGTCGATGGACATTTGCACTAGAGTGTTTCCGATGACGACGCACAAAACGACTAAAAGCGGCTTGCCCCAATACTCATAGACTGCCATTGTGGTGAGGAACATGAGACACAGTGCAAATGTCTCCGGAACCGATGCGCGCATCAACTGCCCTATCCACCAGGTTTTAAGTGCTGCGAGGTTTTTCAAGAACCTTGTAAAAAGTTTATAGAAGAACTGGGCCATAAGTAGATTGTGGCAGGGCGCAACCAGAACAGTCTTTGAAGCGGCCCGGGTCGAGCTAGCTGTTGCCTTCGCCGGTTGCGGTGAGAGTTTTCGCCAGGGCGGCCAAGCCTGGTCTCGCCGTTCTCAAAACAGTCCTTGGGCTGCCGTCGCGTGGACCGTGAGCCGATCGGCGGGATAGGGCTGCATGAAGTCCATGCTGTCCGAGGCGGACGCCGCCAGCCAATCGCCGTAGGCTGCCTCGGGAAGGATCACCACCATTCGCTTCTCGTCAGTCGGCTTGTGAAAGGACTTCATCAGCTCGTGATGGTCGGCGTTGATCGTGAGCATCGTGTAGCTGTTCAGCCAGGTTCCATCGGGCTGCTTCCACGAGTCCCAAAGGCCAGCGATGCCCATGGGCGCTCCATCGCTGCGTTCAATGCGGGTGGAAACAGCTTTGCCGCTGCGCCAGTCAGGCTCGTAAATCGCTTGGGCCGGGATGATGCAGTGCCGAGCCTTCTTCCACGCATCGCGAAAGCTCGGCTTCGAAGCGGCAGTCTCGCTGCGGGCGTTGTAGGTGTTGCGAGCTAGTTTGGCGTCGGTCGCCCAGTGGGGGATCAATCCGAAGGACCCAAGGAGAGCTTCTCGCTCAGGCACGGCCTCGTCTCCCACATCGGCGTGAGGATGCCTGCGGATGAACGAGCCCAAATAGCCTGGCCACAGATCGACCTTGCCAGCCTCGGACGGTGGAGCTGACGAATAACGCTCAGCGTAGGTTTTAGGGTCTTTGACGCCTTCGTAATGCGCGCACATGGATGGATCGTAACGAGTGGATCGAGCCGTTCGGCCAAACCGTTGAAAAGATGAAAAGCGGTCGTCTGGCCCGCTGAATCGATATACTGTGATTATGTGGCTCTGTTATCATAGCGTGTTGATTCGAGTATTCATTTATTCGTTAGCACGAAAGAGCCTGCGATGGAAGACTGTAAATCCGACCAGCCATGGGATTTTAACCAGCTATTCGAACGGCTCCAATCCTTGGACCCCGGCCAGCTCCAAAAGGTCGAGCTCAGGTGCCGCGAGCTGCGCTACTCCATCCGCTCCCACGACGCGATCCACAGCCTCCGGGCCGAGCCGATCTGCCCCCGTTGCGGCTTCTCCGACTCGGTCAAGAATGGACACGCCCGAGGCCTGCAACGCTACGCCTGCCGGGTCTGCCGCAAGACCTTCTCGCATGCGACCGACACGCCCATCTCCGGCCTGCGCAACAAGGGCCGCTTGGCCGAGTTCGCCGACTGCATGATCCAAGGGCTGACGGTCAGGGCCGCCGCCAAGAAGATGGGCATCTCCCCGAGCACCTCCTTCCGTTGGCGGCACCGCTTCCTCGAGGACGCCGTCCATCACCAAGCCCGAGCCCGCCCCGGCGTGATCGAGGCCGACGAGACCTATTTCCGCGAGAGCGGCAAGGGCAGCCGCTCCCTCGGCCGCCCCGCCCGCAAGCGTGGCGGGGCCGCGATGGGCAAGAAGGCCTCAGGAAAGAAAGCCGTCGTCAAGAAGGTCGCGGTGCTGGTCATGAAGACGCGCGGCGCTCCCTACGTGGCCGACCGCGTGCTGCCTGACATGACTCAGAAACTCGCCATGCCCGTGGCCGCGCAGATCGCGGGCAAGGGGGCCACGCTCTTCGTCGATGGCTCGGGGGCGTTCAGGACCGTCGAGAAGGACCTCGGCATCAAGACGGTGTCGGTCGCGGTCGCCTACGAAGGCCCGGTCAAGATGACGCCCTACGGCGCCGCCCACGTGCAGTCGGTCAACAACTACCACGAGCGCCTGAAAACTTGGCTCAATGGCGACCTCAGGGGCGTCTCGACCAAGCACCTGCCGAACTACCTGGCGTGGATGCGGATGAAGGAATGGTTCAAGGATGACGCCAAGGCGGAGGACTTTATCGTGACCGCCCTGGGCAAACAGATCATCAACACGTAGCGCGAACAGAGCCGATTATGTCCAGTATTTTAGCCTCCGTCACATGCGATAAGCCCATGCTCGCGGCGAGCCTGCCGCTGCATGTGCTCGACCTCATGGCGACGGTGCGAGCGGGCTTTCCATCCCCAGCGGAGGACCTCGGCGCGAAGCGAGTCGACTTGACCGCTCAGCTCGTGAAGCATCCGCAGGCGACGTTTCTCCTGCGCGCGCGAGGCGACTCCATGAGGGATGCCGGCATCTTCGATGGCGACGTCCTGGTCGTGGATCGGGCGATTCGTCCCCGAAGCAGTCATGTGGTGATCGCGGTGGTGGACGGCGAGTTCGTTTGCAAGACGCTGGCGATGCGGGCAGGCCGCATGAAGCTCAAAGCCGCCAACCCCGGATTTCCCGACATCGTGCCGAAGGAGGGGCAGACGATTGAAGTCTGGGGCGTGGTGCTGCACGCGATCAAGTCGATGCCGTGTTGAATGATCGAGGTGCATTCGTGTTCGCGCTTGTCGATGGCAACAACTTCTATGTCTCCTGCGAGCGGGTCTTCCGCCCCTCGCTCGAGGGCGTTCCCGTGGTGGTGCTTTCAAATAACGACGGGTGCGCGATCGCGAGGTCCAACGAAGCCAAGGCTCTTGGCGTCAAGATGGGCCATCCCTGGCATCAGATCCGGCATCTCGAAGACGAGGTGGGCCTGGTGGCTCTGTCGGCCAATTTCGCGCTCTACGGCGATATGTCCGATCGCATGATGAGCCTGGCGGCGGGACTGGGTCCCACCCAAGAGATTTACAGCATCGACGAAAGCTTCATCGGGCTCGACGGGGTGCGGGGCGACTTGAAGGTGCGGGCCCTCGCGATCCGCTCTCGAATCCATCGCTGGGTGGGCATCCCGTGCGGTGTGGGCATCGCGCGGACAAAGACGCTGGCCAAGCTTGCCAATCACATCGCCAAGACGGCCGAGCGCAAGCCCGGCAGCTACCCGGAGGTTCACTCTCAGGTGTGCGACCTGTCCAGGGCCAGCTCCGAGGAGTTCGAGGCTTTGCTCTCCGCCACCGAAGTCGGCGAGGTGTGGGGCGTCGGTCGCAAGATCGGCGCGGCGTTGACGGAGGCGGGCGTGCGCACCGCTTGGGACCTCGCCCGCATGGACCCGGCCGTGGCCAAGCGTCGATGGTCCGTGGTTCTCGAGCGGACAGTGAGGGAGTTGCAAGGCGTGCCTTGCGTGGGTCTTGAAGACAATCCCGAGCCCAAGAAGCAGATCGCATGCACGCGCTCGTTCGGACGCCCTGTCGAAGCCCTCGCGCCATTGTCGGAGGCCGTCTCAGAGTTCGCCTCGCGAGCGGCCGAAAAGTTGCGAGCCCAGGGCAGCGTGGCGTCCGAGGTTCTGGTCTTCATCCGCACCAGTCCATTCCGCAAGGATCCGCAATATTCGCGTTCCATGGTCGTTCCTATGCGCGGGCCCAGCTCCGACACCTCCGCCATCGTCGGCGCGGCTTTGCTTGGCCTTCGGGCCATCTACAAGCCGGGCTTTCGCCTGGCGAAGGCGGGTGTGATGTTGATGGACATCCAGCCTTCAAGCCTCGAGCAGTTGGAGCTCGACTTGGGCGGCGACGACACTGCAAATGAGATCGTTCGAGGGCGACTCATGATAGCTCTCGACGCCGTCAACGGCCGATGGGGCAAGGGCACCGTCAAGGTCGGCAGCGCGAAAGTGGGAGAGGCCCCGCGGGACTGGTCGATGCGCCAAGACCGACGAACGCCGGCCTACACAACCGAATGGAGCGACATGCCAGTGGCGAGAGCGTAGTCGCCATGTGTGGCCTCCCGCCGCTCAATATGAACGTGCATCAAAGGGATGGAGTTCTGGCATAGTCGCCCGTTCCTTGATATGCGTGAGTCCAGCTAGATGAACTGCATTTGGATTGGACTACAAAGGCCCAAGGTGAGTCTTTCTGGGGATCGCAATGGGAAGGAGAGTTACAGGCCTATCACCTTCTATTTGACTTCTTGCCTGATATGGTTGGCTTATGCTTTGTAAGCGGTGACTTTGCAGAGAGGTCGATTGTCCAGTCCTCGACCATTGTTCCGACTGCCTTGTAGAAGTCCGTCGTGTTGTTTGTGACTGCGATGTATCCACGCCTCTTTGCTTGGCTGGCTATCATCATGTCTCGATGCAAGTCTTCACGGTTTTCAAGATCCATTCGGCCAATGGTTCTCGCGGTTTCGTATGCGTCTAATTCATCAAAATCGATCGGCGGAAATTTTTTGAAAATATCGTCGAGTTTTTTCTTGTTTTTCCCGTTTAGTTTCCCACGCTTGGCGAATCCTGTTGAGAACTCCATGACTACGATTGAGCTGGTGTGAATGCTGCCTTTAGGGGCGGCATTAAGCCGTTCGACAACTGGTCGACGCTCTTGCAGATAGTGAATCACTGTATTGGTGTCAAGAAGATATTTGCTCATGTCTTCTTTTTTGAAGCCTCAAGCTTTGACATCAACACTTGCCGACGTTCTTGGATCTCTTGTTCCATTTCCGAAAGCACAGCCATGAAATCGTCTGACGCTTTGCCGGTCTTCTTGGCTTGTCCCTGCTCAGTCTTGGTGTTGGGCTTCAGACGGCTCATATTCTTCTCAGGCTCAGTGGAAAGCTGACGTGCGGGCTTGACAATTACGCGAGTCTTGGGCTCTTGCGTTGGCATGGGGCCTCGGGCACTTGGTGGCGTCCGTTTGGGCGATTGCTGTGTGCCAATGCCTATCTTTCCGGCGCCTACTACTGAGACGCCAGCTCTTTTTTTCGGAGTAGCGTTTGAGCTAGGCTTTTTCACTCGGGTTAGCACTTGCGCAGCATTTCAAAAAGGTTGGGTTTAAGTTAGCAGGATAGACGATGTCTTGCAAGCCATCAAAGCCCTCGCGTGCTCTGTATTGGGACTCGTCCAGACTATCACATGCCGTGCTGAAAAGGGGAGAGGGGTATAGAGCAAAATGCAAAGTGTTCCTTACTGCGACACCCCCAGTAGTCTAAATGGGATGCTTGGGGCGCAAGGGCGCGGCCGACGAACGCCGGCCTACGCGACCTAATGGAGCGACATGCCTATGGCGAGAGCGTGAGGTTTGCGTTCCTACTTTATCCAGGTGTCAACCTGCAGCAAAGCCAGAACACCCATCACAGCGAACATCGCAGCAGCGATCGAGTGCACCAGCTTCATTGGGATCTTCTTGGAGAAGCGGTCACCCACAAAGACCGCCGGCACATCGGCAATCAGCATGCCCAGCGTGGTGCCAATCACCACCATCACCGGATTTGGAAAGTGCGCGGCCATGGCGACTGTCGCGATCTGCGTCTTGTCGCCCATTTCCGCCAAGAAGAAGGTCACCAGTGTGGCTCCGAAAACACCCAAATGCTTCGCAACCTGAGTCTCTTCTTCTTCGATCTTGTCCGGGATGAGGGTCCACACTGCCATGCCGAGAAACGAGATTCCCACCACCCAGCGAAGAACCTCGGGGGTAAGCATCGAAGTGATCCAGGCGCCCAATGCTCCCGCTAGACCATGATTGACGAGCGTCGCGCAAAGAATTGCCGCGATGATGGGGAGAGGTTTCTTGAATCTCGCCGCCAGAACGAACGCGAGAAGTTGGGTCTTGTCGCCGATCTCTGCCAGCGCGACCACACCCATTGAAGTCAAAAGAGCTTCCATTTTTAAGTTCCCAGGCCGGGCAAAAAACAATTGACCACGCGCCTCCCCGGCCAAACCGGAAGCTGCATGGTCAAAGGTCTTGCCAAGTCGGAAACCGCTTGCGCCATGATCGTGTGGATCAAGTGTGTTGACGCAAGCGCCTTCGGTTTATCGAAGGCCGGCTACTCCCCAGTGACTCATTAATCTTATCCTAAAGACTTAGGCCGCCGCAAGCTGTATGAAGGCCTGGACGGCCATGAGGACGGCAACGAAAGCCATCAAGCCACTGGAAAAGTAGGGCATCTTGCGCGCCAGATCGCTAAACCTGCCATTGCCAAAGCGTTTGCCAACCTGGCGCGCGCCCCAGGCGGCGATCACCCCGACGCTGACAAGCGAGATCGCCAACCCCAGGCTGAAGCTCGCCACCATGGCCGCGCCCAGGGTGAATCGCTTCAGGTGCAGGCAGATCATCAGAATCGTTACCGATGCAGGGCATGGCACCAAGCCGCCGGTCAACCCGAACATGGCAATCTGTCCCGTAGTAACTTTCTGCCCAACAAAGCGGCGCTTGATGTCTTCGGCGTGTGCCCGCTCATGGGCATCCTGATACGTCCCATCGCCCCCTAGCAAGTCATCTGCTACATCGTGGTGGTGGTGCCCGTGATGATGGTGGTCTCCATGGGCGTGATCATGGTCTTCCTCGGAAAAACTGACCTCGAAACGATGGATGTGGTCGCCATGCCCCATGAGCACAACCGCCTCGAATTCATGGGGTTCGGGAATCTCCTGGACAGACTCCAAGAACATTCCAGAAGGTTTGAGTTCGAACATTTGCATGGAGCCGTCAGGGCGCAGGGTCTCTATCGACACCGTATCGTGGTCATCGAAGCCCTTGCCGGCCATGCAGTTGTCATAGGCATGGAGACGAAAACGAGGAGGAACTCCCGACTCGAACACCTCCAGCTCCACAATGCCATGCCCTGTGTTGATGATCTTGCCTCCGTGGGGCGCATGTTGGCGGGCCTTTGCAGCCATTTCATCGCGACGCGTGCGCACGAACATCCAAATGGACACGCCAATCACCACCACGGCGGACAGAAGCATGAAATAGGGCTCGGCCTGTTCGGCGATCAGCTCGTTTCCGAACTGCAACGCGGCAGCGGCAAGCGCCCACACGATTAGCGAATGAGAAAACGCTGCGCATAGGCCAAGCAAGGCGGCTTGGGCAACAGACCCCTTAACCGCAATGATGAACGAAGCCATCATCGTCTTGGAGTGCCCAGGCTCCAGGCCGTGCAATGCCCCAAGCAAAATTGCGGTGGGAATGAAGACCCACAGATTGGTAGAGCCTTGCTGGATGAGTTCTGCGATCGGTGGCATGGGCGGCCTTAAAGTGGAGCGTGGCGATGAGCTTTGATACTATACCCCAGTATACTTACATAAAATTTCAGGAGAAGACACATGGCGCACACGATCAAAGGCAAAGCCAAATTGCTCACGCGAGTGCGGCGCATTCGCGGGCAGTCCGATGCGCTCGAAAAAGCGTTGGAAGCGGAGGTTGATTGCGCGGCGATCTTGCAGCAGATCGCCGCCATCCGTGGCGCGGTCAACGGGCTGATGTCAGAGGTTCTGGAACATCATTTGCGCGATCATTTGGGCGCAGAGGCCACCGATCCAGTTCAGCGGGAAAGCGACCTGGAAGAGGTGGTGTCCGTGCTGAAGTCGTATCTCAAATGAAAGCGTCTAACTAGTCAGTCCTTGAAGGGCCGGGCCTGACGCGCGAACTGGCCCATGAGCGCGATGGTTGCGAAGGCCGCGCCGCCGACAAAGGTTGAGGCCGCTCCATGCGCATCCCACAGCCCATCATGCGACACCGCTGCGGTTGCGCCGGCACAGGAGGAGACAGACGACTTTCAAGCTTCGCGTTCTTGAACAGCGACTCGATAAGCTTCACCAGGCGCGGCACCGACGGGTCGTTGTAGATGTTTTTGCACGCGTCTATGAAGACGTTGGTCGCGTTTCCAAAGTGGGCTGAATTGGCGCCGGGCTGGACGCACATCTCCATGAACCGGCCGAGAAAAATCCGGAGGTCCTCCACTTCGGCGTCCCTGATGACGGCCTCGAAATCCTTCACCGTAGCCGACCGCATCGCAGCTTCCTGCTTCGGCCCCCAGCCAGTTTAATTACTGGAGCCGTAAAGGCCGGCGGACAAGACTTGGCTCGAGCCAAGTTTCCGCGGGGCGACTGTTCAGCCGACGCGTGCCCGTGCTGAATAGCAACTCTTGGCTCGAGCCAAGACTTGCTCAACCTCAAGCCGCGAGTGCAACCCACGACAAATGGCCGACAATCTAATGATATGGAAAATCTAGAAGAAGCTGCACGTCTCCGTTCGCTCCCGGATGTGATAGTGATATCGCGCCGCGAATTTGATCTGGCGATTGCTGATCATTTGGCGTTTTTGGACGAGCTGAAGAAACTAGCCCAAACCCGGGGCAAACTTCCCGACGGGCATATCTCCCGAGTTGCGACTTGGGGCGTGGAGAACGATGGAACGCCGTTGTCTCTACTGACTGTGTGTGCGCAAATAGGAGCTACGGAATGCTTTGAAGATCTCTGGCGAGGCGCTGTGGAATTCGCTCACACGGAGCCTTCTGATTCTCTGTGGAGGATCCGTATCCTGCTCGATTTCGAGGAAAGTCTCTACGAATGGAACACTAGCATCAGCCTCGGCGAACCCCAATTGACAGACAGAGTCAAGGGTTTAATCGAAAACGCGCTAGGCCGCTACTTTGAATTCTTCGGACCAGCAGCAGCCGAGAGACGTCTGATGCATCTATTCGGCGTCCCGGGTTACGATCATGTCAAGCGGCTTTGTGGGGAGCACGTCGCAGACTTGATTCGGCAGTGGAAAGATCGTGATGAGATTCGTCAGGAGTTCAAAGTCGGAAATCAGCGTCCCTAGCCTCGTGATGGACTAGGACGTGCCGCTGCAAAACTATGGCCTGCGCCTCTTTGTAGAGCCAAATAAAAGCTCTGGAATAGCCCGTGATCTCAGCGATGAGTTCACCGTCTTCGGAGTCGAAAAACGAGTAGATCATTCCCGACTCGACGCAGGGATCCCGCTGCTGCAATACAGCTCGCCGAGCAGGGGCAAACATCGTAAGCCCTCTGCTTTTGGCGATCTCCCCCAGCTCTTGGTCGCGCTCCTGAAGCTCGGTCAGGCGATCGGCTTCGAGGTCGGGAAACATCTCGCGCACGAGGGATGGCCGCGCTGCCACGAGTGCGCGAAGCTGAATCCAATACTCAGCCATTGACAAATGGCTCTGGGGCGTGGGGATTGTGGTTTCCAAGCCCTATTTCATCTCGCGCTTCGGGAGCGTTGTCAAATCAAGCCTCGCGTCGCGCTCGCGCTTAGAGTGCACCGGTTGATCCTGTCGGGTTTCCATCGCGGCATCTGTGTTGGCCGCACTTGGCTCGAGCCAAGATACCGCAGGCTGGTGCTCGGCGAAGTTCGCTCGGGGCGGATGAGAACTCTTGGCTCGAGCCAACTTCCTGAGCGAAGATCGTTTCTTTGTATAGCCCGGCGGAGTGTGGCCCATGGATGCCGATAAGATTTACAAGAATCAGTGGATTGCCGCTCAAGTCCTTCGCGCCCGCTTCTTGAAGAATCAAGACGCCAAGGGTGGATGGTGGGGTTTGAAGGTTGACGGACAAGACTTTGCCCGTGCCAATATGAGGGCATCAGTCTCTCGTCGGTCGGCTTGTGTCAAGACTTCATCAGCTCGTGATGTTCAGGCTTTCAGATACATCAAGGTGGCCATAGGACCTAAGACCTTCTCCACATCGTCGAACGACGCACTATTCAAGAGTCGATACTGATCAGAGAGCTCGTGCTTTTGGTCGAAGTCGTGCTCGGTGTCAATCTCGGAGCCGAGAATGAGCTGAGCCCGCTGTGGAAGCCGCTCGCAAATAAACTGGATGATCTTAGGCAGGTTGATGTCGTCCTGCCCCTGCTGGTTCGGGGAGTCAACCACCAGAGGCACTTGAAATGACCCCATCTGTCCGTAGCAGGCAGCCCAAAGTGCGGCGTAGTAGGCGAGCACCGAGCGAGGGCCCCCGCTGCCTGAAACGTTGGGGCGGCTGTTCAAGCGCGCCTTGCTGGTATCGTTCGCGGGAAGATTCAAGGCGATCAGCGCAGAAGAAAAGGCCTCTCGAAAAGTCTTCAAAATGTCTTTGGATCGGGCTCGATCGGTCAGCTTTTCCATGCCCTCTGACAAACGTTCTTGTGTGAGAAGGCGTTCGCCCAGTTCCTTTTCAAGAACCGCGCGCTCTTGCTCAAAAGCGGAAAACGCGCGCTCTGCCCCTAAGCTGTCAACGACTTGTGTGAACTGCATCTCGCCTCGGCGCGTTCCCAGAAGTTCGGACACCTTCCGGTAATGTGCCGCGAGCTCGTCGATTTGCCCTTGCGTCTTGGCAAGTCGTGCTTCGACCTCTATCGAGTCTCTACGCAAACGAACGGTAATGTCCCTGAGCGATCGGGCATCCTCTGCATAGGTGAGCAGGTCAAGAAATGAATTCTCATGCTCAGCGTTGCATACAGGACAGACGATGGCGTCGCGAGGCTCTGAACGGATGAACTCCGCGTCGCTCTCGTAGACTTTCAACGCCTCCTCGGCCAGCCTGTTCTGAAGGCGGATTGAGGAGAGAAGTTCGCGCTCTTTGACCGCCTGATCCCTGAGAATCTCTTGCTTTTGATTCAGCTCGTTGATCTCGGTGGTGAGCTGAGCGATTTCAGTCTCGAAGTTCTTTGGGTCGACTTTGGGGCCTGACATCGAAAGGGATTTGCTCACCCTCTCTCGGGCCTTTTCAAGTGAGGCTTTTTCGCGTCGCAGCTCTTCGATGATGACCTGCTCGGCATCCCTTTTGGCCTTCGCGGCATAGTATTCGGGAGGCTTGATGCCTGTGAAATATTCAAGAATCGAGAGTATGGGCGCCTTGTATTGCTGAATGCCGGTGAAGGTGTCCCATTCAGCCATCCAGCTGCCGTCTTGGTTGATATAGAACGGCATGAAGAAGCATCGCGGATCGGCAAGAACCGTTTTTGAATTCTTGTCGATTAAAGGAAGATTGAACCCTGTCGCCGCTGCGAAAGCCTCGCTCCACGCCGACTGGTTCTGAGCAACGGTTAGCGTTTGCCCCTCAGCGTCAAATAGAGCGCGTGTTCCCGCCTGGTGAAGAGCCGCATATCGAATTCCGTCAACTGAGAAGCCAACCTTCGTGATGGTGTCCTCGTTCCAGCCTTGGAGCTTGCCGCTTGGGGTGGCGCCAAGTGTGGTGAAGAGGCTTTTAATCAGGCTTGATTTGCCGGTGTGGTTCCTGCCGAGAATCAGGTTCTTCCCGGGGTTGAAGTCCACAATCCTGGCTCGCTTGTCTTTGCGCGAAAGAATCCAGATATCCTCGAAGAGAAAGCTTCTCATGTGATTTAGTCCTGAGGCTTCGAACCAGTTTTCTTAGATCAGGTCCACGCATTTTTTGATGGCCCTCAACATAAAGTGAGCGATGAGTTCAGGGCTCCTGAACGACCGATGGAGTGGCTCCAGGTGAGCGCGAGCCTTTTGAAAATAGGGTGAAAGATCCGAGCCGGGGGGATTGGCGTCGATCCAGCGATCGCAATCTGAGATGAGCGCCGCGACTGCTGGATCCTCGCCGCCTATCAAGTTTCGCGTAAAAATGCGACCGCCAGCCACCCTTGTTGCGGTGGCAAGCATAAAGTCGATGCCACCTTCCTGCGTGAGCCTTGTGAGCCAGGCGTCAAGGAGAGCTTGCATATCGGGAACGGTTTCGAGAGCACCTAAAGCGGCGATGAAGTCCGATCGAGCATATCCACGCTGCTGGCAAAGCTCCTTAAATGAGGAACAGCTGTCTGTTTTGGAGCCTAGAGGGCCGATTTGGGCGAGAAGCGCATCCACCAGAGCTTTGGCTTGGCCTGCATGCTTTGCACTGCGTTTGCTCAGGAAGGAGACTGCGAGGCCATTAAGGTGAGTTGCCGGATCGTCCGGCGGCAAGCTGACCTTCTCGATGCTGATCAGAGCCGGATTAGGAACGGTTTGGCCGGAATCATGAAGGGTCTTTAATCCCTCTTCGAGAAGTGTTAGGTGGTCGCTTCTTAGTTGAGATAAGTCGCAGGAGACTGATGTCGCTGCGTTGGCTCCATTCGAGAGGGGGAGATTGGTTCCGGCATTGGACACAAAGCTGCCCGAGCTTTTCAGATTTTTGAACGCGATCACGCTCGAATAGAGCTTGCCAATGGTGCTGGTTCCGATCTTGGATGGATCTTTGGGCCTAGCCTTCGGCTTGGCGGGGTTATGAAGCTCGGTCAACTCGCTCCATTCCCACTCTTTGCGGTCCTTCTTTTTGACCTGATAGATCCGAATCGACTTCGGATCGGTCGGTGAATCAAGGACGGCAACGTCTTGGATCGCCTCAAAAAGAAACAGGAAGTCGGTGGCGCCTTCGTCCACTGTCTCAAACATGCGGGACAAGGCCCAGGCGCGTTGAAAATCCACGCCCTTCTGGCTATGTCCTCCGCCGGTCTCAGTCAGCGCCTTGTTGGTCGCAACTTGAAACACCTCTCCAATTTGACTTGTCTCCATGAATGAGATCGCCTCCCTCGGGGCATTATGGCCTTTGCGTAGATCCTATGCTTCTATCGCTGCCAAAGCAGCGGCAGCTTAATTTTGTTTCTTCCCATTTTCTTTCCATGACTGCTCATCGTCCGCGTCATCGTTGCGTTTGGCTGCGAGGGCTTTCTGAACCTTCCGACTAGGCGTTCGAGGAAGCTCTGAATTGGGCGAAGGGCAAGGGTCAGCTTGAAACCATTTCCGTGCTTGAAAATGAGATTTCAAGGCGTTCAAATTCATCACGATGATGTCTTGAGATTTTTTTTCATCTCACTTCCGCCAGTTCTAGCCGCAGCAACTCCCGCAAGTGTCCGAGTCGCCACCCATTGCGGCGAGTTGAATGGGCGGGCATTTGACGGAGCCGAAGCTGCAAAAGACGCAGCAGTCGCCGGGGTTCGGTCTCAGAACGGTCTCGCATGCCTCGCACTCGTGGAAGAACAGGCAAGAGTCGGTGGGCATTTGAAGCTCGGCTTGGTGTCCGCACGCAGGGCATGTCAGCACGGATCGGGGCAGAACTTCATCGCTCATGGGTCGCAGCCTTTAAGGTGTGAGAAGCGGCCGGTCGAGATAAGTCGGTCACAGCTTATTGTTCTTCGAGTTCGAGCAGGCTCGGCAACTCATCGACCGCTTCCCGAATGGTGTGCTTGATGAGGTCATGGTCGAGCTCTGGCATCAAGTCGTTTGGCTTGCCCATTTCGCCAGTGGGCTCGGCGAAGAGCTTCCCGCCGCTGTCTGAGGCCAGTTTGAATTGCCCTGTGCAGTTGCGGCAATAGATGAGCTTTCCGGCCTGGCTGTTTCGCGTCAAGGCCAGGGTTGGGCCGCAATTGGGGCAGCTTTGCAAGGGGATGCCCACGTCGCTGTGGCCGGCCACGTGCACGAGAGCGCCATCCTTGGCCAAGGCTGAAAGCGAAGAGCAGAAACGCGGGTCGAATTGCTTGCCGGCTTCTCCTTGGATAATCGCGATGGCTTTTTCGATCGGCATGCCCGCGCGGTATGGCCTGTGGCTGGTCATGGCGTCAAAGGCGTCGCACACGCCTACGACTAGGGCCATGTTGGGGAGGTCCGCGGAGCGGCCGAAGGGGTAGCCAAGCCCGTCGGGGCGCTCGTGGTGCAGCAGCACCGCGTCTTCGACCATGTGTCCAAGCGGGTGTCCCGCGAGCATGCGCGAGCCGACGCTGGGGTGAGTCTTGATGACGTCGTATTCCTCGTCGGTGAGCTTGCCGGCCTTGCGCAAGATCGAGTCGGGCACGGCGATTTTGCCAAGGTCGTGCAGGAACCCTCCGAGCCCAATGCTGGCTGCCGCTTTGCTCCCGAGTCCGGCCTGCTCGGCGACCATGCGGGAGTAGCGGGAAACCCGCCAGAGGTGCCCGCCTGTGTAGGGGTCTCTGGCTTCGACGAACCAAGCCATGTTCAGCAGGCTCGCGAGGAGTTGGCGCGAGGCTTCCGAGCTGGCAGCCTTTTCGTTCGTTGCGTCCGATGGCCCCATCAAGCTCAATAGGCGAGCCAACCACGATTTGTTTGTCATCCTAGCTCCTCAGATATTCGCGGTCGGCTCCTTCCGCTTATGTTCCATCTTATAGGCCCGCAGGCGTGATTAGCGCGATGCCCTGGCTTCAACGAAGCATGCCAATGAGCTTGCCTTCGGTTTGCCCTCCAAGCAAGACCTGTTCGATTTGTCCGTCGACGACGAGGATGAAGCTTGGGGTGCCGGCGATGCCGAATTTGCGAGCGAGATCGAGGTTCTGCGAAACATCAACCGGGATCAGGTTGCGATGCGCTTGGCGCAGCTTCTCCACCATCGGCTTGATCGCCCGGCATGGGCCGCAGCTCGCCGAGTAGAAGTAGTAGAGCCTGCGCTTGTCGGCGGCCGCGGGCCCGTCGATCGCGGAAGTGTCGGGGGCGGGGTTGCCCACGCTGCGCTTGGCGCGAATCCACATGAACAGTTGCATGCCGACGATGAGCGCGATCAACCCGCCGACTAGGATTCCAGGCCAGTTCATGGGGCCCTCCTTGTTGTATTTTTGGCTTGTGACTTTTGGGCCGTGTCGCTACCCGCCGCTGGGGCGAGCAAGTATTCGCGCACCAGTTCGCGCGCGCGGTGCAGTCGGCTCTTGATGGCCGCCGGGTTCTCTTCGAGCCGCTCGGCAATCTCGGCGATGGTGAGCTCTTCGAAGTCGCGAAGCAGCACCACTTCGAGGTAGTGGGCAGGAAGGGACTCCAACGCGTTGGCGAGGTCGATTCGAAGATCGTTGTCGGCGCGGCAGACGAGTTGCTGCTCGACCTTGTCCTCGTCGAGTTCCTCTGTGCTGAACATCATCCGCTCGAGCTTGCGGCACTCGCGCTTGATGACGGTGAAGAGCCAGGAGGAAAAGGCGGCGGCGGCCTTCAATCCCTTGACCTTGCGGGAAATCACCAGCAGCGACTCCTGGACGGCGTCGTCCACGTCGCTGGCCTGGCAATGGCGCCGCGCGTAGCGGCGGGCGTCGGCCTGGCAGACCGCCAGCAGTCGCGTGATGGCCGCCGGGTCTCCTGTCTGAGCGGCCAAGACGAGATTGGAGCGTTCCGCCAAGGTCTCCACGATCAGCTAGCCTTGTCGAGTTTGCGGCCGACCATGGCGCACATGGGGCAGAAGCCCACCATGCCTGTCATGGACAGCACAGCGCCCATGACGCCCGCTCCCATCGCCAAGGGCGAGCCCCAGCTCATGGCGGCGAAGGCCAGGGCCATCACGCCCATGACGATGCGAACGATGCGCTCCCAGCCGGGGACGTTTTTTGCGTAGAACATTGCGATCTCCTTTGAATGTTGGTTCGAGGACCATCCTCCCTTGCTAAGAGGGGCCATCGAGCCAAAACGATTCGCGATCCTTTGTATTTATTTCATCCGTTGGTCGTTTTGGCAAGCAAGCATGTTGGGGGCTGACACATCCAAGCCTCTGGCCGTGCGCTTTGCCAAATATTGTCATTGGAAGTGGCGTCGAGTCATTTGAGCCAGGATGGTTCGGCGATCCGCCGCATCGAGGTCGGCTTTGGAAAGGTAGAGGAAGGTTTCAGGCTTGCCTAGGCTGCCCCAATTCGAAGGTGGCGACGCGTAGCCCAGGATGTTGGCTGCTATTCCATTGTTCTTGGCGAGCGCTTCGAGGGTGCTGGCGATTTTCTCGATTGGCAACATCGAGGCGAACAAGACGGGCGTCCGGGCGGAGGCTCCCCGCAGGCGGACGAAAACTTCCTGAGCGCTTTCTTGAATCGGCGAGGAAAGGGCTAGGGAGATGATCGCTCCAGCTGAGCGTTGCGTCTGAGCCATGATCTCGTCGATGCTTCCGAGCTTTGAGACGCTAAATCCAGCTTCCTCGAGAAATGGCTTCATTGATTCGACGATGAAAGGGTGGGGCCTGGCGATGATGACGTTTTTGTTCATGGGTTATCCCTTGTGTTTTTATTGGCGGCTTGGAGCCGCGGTTCGAACAAGCCGGCGCCTGGCCGGCCTGTTGGATCACGCCAGTTTGTAGGCAGCGAAGCGATCGTCCACCTGAGTGCCGAACGCGTGGTTGGAGTAATTGCTCAGGACCTTCACGGCCGTGGCCAGCACGATGTAGAGGATGCTTTGCTCCGAGTAGCCTGCTTGGAGATACGCGTCCAGCTTCGCGTGGGACGGCCGCCCGTTGGTTGCCACCATCTCCTGGGTCAATTCGTAGAGCGCGGAAAGCTTCGCATCCGGAAGCGTCTGCCCTTGTCGGATCGCTTGGAGCACGGGCCCCGGGACCCCGGACATCTTGTCGGCGATCATGCTGTGCGCGGCAGCGCAATACGTGCATCCGTTGGCCATGCTGACCGCCAGGAAGACAACCTCCTGCTCGGCGGGGGTGAAGCCCGATTCGCCGCGAAAGCTCGAGTAGCCGCTCAGGTAGGTCGCGAGCAGGGCGGGGGCGTTGACCATGTTGGCATACATGTTCGGGATGAAGCCGACCTGCTTGAGGGCGGTGTCGAGCATTTGCTTTTGCGCGCCCTCAGCTTGGGCGTGATCGACGGCGGAAAGGGTTTTGAGATAAGCCATTGGTTTCTCCTGGGTTGAAAGGCAGCCTCGGTGTCGCGAGCGTTCGCCGCGACAGGCTGTGTTCATCCTAGGTTTTGCACGGTCAACAAAGTTGCCCGATCGTCTCAATGAAGTGTCCGCGCGTTCCAAAAGCGCCGACTGCTTAGGCCTCAGCCCTCGCGGGCGCGATCTTTGAGCCAGTCGGACGGCGATTGCCCGAACTTGCGAACAAAGGCGCGGTGCAGCGCGCTGGAGCTTCCGTAGCCGACTCGCGTGGCGACAGCCTTCGCGGCCACGCCTTTGGCCAGCAGCCTTCGCGCGAGCATGAGCCGCCAGGACGTCAAATATTCGGCGGGGGGAGCTCCAACGACCGCATGGAAGTGCTCCGCGAAGCGCGCCCGCGACATGCCCGCTCGTTCAGCCATGGACTGCAAGTCCCAACGGTCCGTCGGCGAGAGGTGGATGGCGTCGAGGGCCTTCGCGAGCTTCGGGTCGGCGAGCCCGGCGAGGGCGCCTCCGGATATGAGCCCGTGCTCGAGGCAATGGCGCAGCATGCGGATGGTCAGGACTTCGCATAGGCGGTCGAGAGCGCCTTGGCGGCCGCTGCCGGAGCCGAACGCCTCGTCGAACATCACATCGAGGATCCGTCCAAACCCAGGATTGGCCCCCAACTCTATGAGAACCATGTCCGGCAAGGAGTCCGATATGGGGTTGCGGCCGCCGACCCCTGTGAGCACGGTCGCGCACACGACGTCGGCCCCTTCGCGCTCGTCGGCCACGAGGCGGTGCCGCTCCGGTCGCGGGAGGTAGATGAGCGATGGCCGCTCGACCGATAGGTCTGGCCGGCCTGGGTTGATCAGCGCGACGGGTCCGCGCTTGACCACGTGGAGGTGGCCCCTTTGCTCGTCGCGCTCGAAATCATGGAGGCCGCAGATGTTGCCGGTGTAGAAGACGCCTGCTCGCAAGGAGAACTGGGAGAGGAGTCGATCGAGCGGGTCGCTCATGGCCTGGGCTCCCGCGCGCTGGCGATGTGATGCCTCGCCGCGCTGTAGCTGGCGACGCAGAAGGGAACCAAGTAGTTCAGCAATCCGTGGAGCCAAGAGAAGTCCGCGCTGCCGAAGATCGCGCTCCACTGGTTGATCAAATTCAGCGCGGTGCCCACCGCCAGCGCGATTCGAAGCGAGCTCGTGGCGATCTTCTTGGAGGCGGCAGTTCGAAGAGTCTCTTTCATGTCCCAGCCCGCCGGAATTCTCCGGCGGGATCCATCATTGCCTGCCTCGAAAGTTTGGCGGCTGCTTGCCGAGGCTGTAGGCGCGCGATCTAGCGTCCCTTGGTGTTATTGCGAAGCCAGTTGGCCATCGAGGATGAAGATGCGATCCGTGGGGTTGGCCGACTTGATGTGCAAGGTGCCAGCGCCTTTCAGGCCCTTGAAGGTTCCCGTGCCGGAGACGACTTCCCAGAAGCCGTTGTCGTTGAGCTCGGGCTTGCCATCCTTGCCAGGCAGGAAGATCGCGCGCACGGTCCACTTGATGTAGGCGACGTTGCCTTCGCCCTTGGTGGCGACCAGGTAGCCGCTGGGGTCTCCTGCGACGCCAGGGATGATGTCATGGCGGCCGAACTCAACGATCTGGGTGCCATCAAGCAAGCCTGTCCCTGCGGCGGTTCCCTCGCGGCGGACCATCAGGACGAAGTGGCCTGAGCCGTCCTTGAAGTCGAGCTTGATCTGCTCTTTGGGGACCATGGTGGCCTGCACGTTGAGCGGATCGGCCATGGCGGCGGAGCCGAAGAGCATGGATGCGGCTAGCGCGAAGGCGGCGGAAATGAGTGTGGGGCGAAATAGCGTTTTGGACATGGTGTGTTCCTAAGTGGGTGAAAACAGATAACAGTTGTTTGAGTTTGAAGTCAATGATTTGTGGGGTTGCCGGCAGGCAATCCCATGTCGCGGATGGCTTGGGCAAGCTGCTCGAATCCATCGAAGACGAAATCGCAATCCGGGTGCGGTGTCGGGTCGGGAGGCGCCTCACATCCCCATTCGTTCGGCCTGCGAACAAAGGCGGTTTTGAATCCACAAGCGCGGGCTGCATTGAGGTCGAAGTTGTGGCAAGCGACCATCATGATTTCGCCCGGTTCCATGGCGAGCCACTTGGCGACTTGGTGATATGCCCGCGGGTCTGGCTTGTAGTGGCCGATTTCCTCGCAGGAGATGACCGCATCCCAAGTGAAGCCGTTGAGTCGGGAAACATCGACCACCAGCGACAGCGGCAGCATGGTGAACGAAATGGCGGGGATGCTCTCTCGGATGGAGCTCAATGCGGCGGCGAAGTCAGGCCATACCGACAGCCTGTGCCAAGCGCTCGATATGTGGGCGCGATCTTCCGACGTGAACACAGCGAGGTCGTTGGCCTGGCAAATATCGTCGAGCGTTCGGCGATGGACGTCGTCCATGTTGAAGGCTGGTTGGCATTGGCCGACGATGCCCTTCATCGAAAGGCGCCGGTATTGGTTGGTCAGCAGTCCCCAATCCTTTTGGATTCCATGCGCCTTGCCGATTTCAGCGAAGGCATCCCGAATGCCCGTGTGCCAATCCAAGATGGTTCCGCCTGTGTCGAAAGTCGCTGCTTTGATCCGCATGGAATCTCCGTAATGGGTATTTAGAACCGCGTGGTAAGGTGTGTGAGCCAAGCTGGCGAATGGTCTACCAGCCAAGACTCGATCGGCTTGTCCGCGCCAGAGAGGATCATGGCCGCCAATGCGATCATGACCGCGCCCATCAGGATCTTGCCAGTTTTACCGGCCTGCATGAGTTTGCCGCGCATCTTCATCATGGCGCCGCGTCCGACATACGCCAGGGCCACGATAGGCAGGGCGGCTCCGATCCCGAAGATGCCCATCAGCAACGCCACTTGGAGCAGTTGCGAGCCTTGGCTCGCCAGCACCACAGCCGCTCCCAGCGTTGGCCCCACACAGGGGCTCCACACCACGCCCAAGACCAGGCCGATGGCGAACTGCCCCCAAAGGCCGTCGAGATTCATGCGCGAGATCAGGTTGTTGCCGGCGTCGCCGATGCCGGAGGTGGCCGAGGCGAAGCGTTGCTGAAGGCTGGTGGACATCAGCACCAAGCCCAGCATCCCCAGGATCGCGGCGCCGACCGATCGGAAGATGGATGGGTCGAGGTCCAAGGCGGAGCCCGCCCAGGCCAGGCCCGTGCCTATCACGGCGTAGGAGATGGCCAGGCCCCCGGCAAGGGCCAGCGGCGCGCGCGGGTGCGCGTTGGCAGCCGTCCCCAGCAGGATGGGGATGATGGGCAGCACGCAAGGCGAGAGCGTGGAGAGCACGCCCGCCAGGAAGCCGAATCCGTAGGAGCCGAGCCCGAACTCCATCACTGGACCGTCTTCTTGACCAAGCCTTCAAGGCCTTCGGGGGTGGTGTCTCCCGTGGAGCGGCCCACTTCCTTGCCTCCCTTGAAAGCCACCAAGGTGCTCTGCATGGAGACCTTGAACTTCTTGAGCGTGGGCTTCTCCTTGTCAAAGTCCACGGTCAGCAGCGTTACGTCTTTGTAGGCGGGCTGCTTCATCAGGCCATCGACGATGGGTTTTTGCTCTTTGCAGGTCGGGCACCAAGTCGCGCTGACATCGACGACAACCGCTTTGCCGTCGGCGGCGAGCTTGTCGAACTCGGCCTGGGTGTAGGGTTTGATTTCACCGGCCATCGCGATGGACGCGGCGGCGGAGAGGGCGAAGAGAATGGCTGCTTTAGCAAAGTTCATGGGAGTCTCCTTAGGGGTAGGTTAGCGGGAAGGTTTGAAAGTCTTTTGAAGCGAGGCGGTGTAGGCGGTCAAGGCGGCAAGCTCCTTGGAGTCCCAGGGCAGCGGCTTGGCGGCCATGGGCATGACCATGCAGCCTTGCACCATTTCGTCGAGATGGACCGTCTTGCGGCCAAGCTGCTCCTTTGCCATGGCGACGGTGTGGGGATAGGGCTTGGCGAAACTGGCCTGGAAAGCGCCATGGTTGGCGTGGCAGCTCGCGCAGCTCATGCCGTTGGTGGAGAGCTTGGTGTCGTTGAAAAGCTTCTCGCCAAGGGCAGCATCTCCTGCCTGCGGCTTGTAGCCGGCTGGCCTGGTGATCGAGGCACCCGGGTCGCCGGCTGCAAAGGCTCCCGTGGCGGCAAGCAGGGCGAACAGGGCTGGGGCGAGGGTCTTGGAGAGTTTGGCCATGGCGTTCCTTCGGTTGTTTGGGAGTAAGAGGGTGCTTCCGGCCAAAA
This sequence comes from Curvibacter sp. PD_MW3, assembly GCA_002633085.1. Taxonomy (GTDB): domain Bacteria; phylum Pseudomonadota; class Gammaproteobacteria; order Burkholderiales; family Burkholderiaceae_C; genus Hylemonella. The sequence continues at coordinate 147,401 of NSIV01000002.1, read as the reverse complement.
GGATTCGCGGCGAGTGAAATATTTTTTATTTGTCGGCGTGAAGGCTTATTTCTTACAGATTGAGCCTCTCCCGTCCTCATTTCCAGGCATTGCAACCGTGTCCGCAAATATTTTTCAAGAGCCGCGAACCCAAACGCGATGTTGGCTCCTCTTAGCTTGCGAGGATCGTCCTCGACAGACCAACCCACACAAGGAATCGACATGAAGACAAGTTTGAAACTGGCATCCCTGGCGGCCCTGACCGCCGCGACCCTGGCTTTGCCTGCCGCCGCTCAAGACATGAAGGACGGGGCCAAGTGCGCTCCCAAGATGTCGAAGTGCTGCGCGAAGTGCGCCGGCAAATGCTGCGCGAAGCCCATGAAGAAATGCGCCGCCAAGAAGTGCGCGGCCAAATGCGGCGCGAAGTGCGGAGCCAAGTGCGGAGCGAAATGCGCTCCCAAATGCGGGGCCAAGTGCGCGCCAAAGAGCTGAGCGCCGTGAGGGCGGGCCCGCGCATTCGTCGTTCCGCTTCGGTGGACGGGGTGGGCGCGCGACTTCTTGAAGCCTACGCCGCGTTGGCCGAGCGCGGAGAGCATTTGTTCGCAGGCCTTCTTGGAGGCGCGACGCCGAAGCAATGGGCCCACTACCCGGAGGACGACGCGATCGACGCCTCGCGGGGCTACCAATGGTTCTACCACTCGCACAGCCCCGAGGACCGGCCCGGCTCCTCGGAGCACGGGCATATCCACCTGTTCGCTCGCCGCCCGCTTTGGGGCCGCAGGCTGCGATCCAAGTCGGAGAGGGCGTTTGCAGGCCTGTGTGGCGATCCTGTGTCGGATGCCCATACACGCCATTTGCTGGCCATCGGCTTCGACGCCAAGGGCCTGCCCGTCTCGCTATTCACAGTAAACAGTTGGGTAACGGGCGACCTGATGCTGGGCGCGGACCTGACGATGGAGCTGCTTGAGAGCATGGAGCTCGACACGGGGCATCCCGAGGTTGACGCGGTGGTGGAGGCGACCATCCGAATGTGCCTCGCTGAGCTGAGCGAATTGATGGCCGCCCGCGACAAATCCTTAGCAGCTCATGTCGGACCGGACAAGCTTGGCGACTCATCCCTAGAACTTCTCTCCGAAATCGCAGTAGATTTGGATGCGAAACTGGCGATTCAAGGCGATTGAGGCTATGCAACGCCAGACTATTGTTCAATGGGACCAGTGGGAACTCCGCTGAAATGCGGAAGACGCCGTGGGGCTCTGAGTAGGTTTCGTCTATGGCGTGCGCGTAAATCTTGGTGCTCTCAAAGCCTTGAGGCGTTGCGATCTCGGGCGGCTTTAGCTTTTGTTTCTATGAATGACAGTTCGGCTCGGTCTACTCTGGCGCGAATATCTGAATGGGTTTGACCAGCAATCGTCTGTGGCTGTCCATCTTCGAGTTCGAAGGAGTCTAGGACCGCCGTGAAAACATCCGATCCATTGGATAGTGCTAATGAGACGACTTTATCTGCAATCGTTCTGCACAGATATTCATCGCCGCGTGCATTGCAAAGACGCAGTCCATATCGAACCGATTCAACTTTGCCTCCATGGCCATTGTCTAAAAAATCTACGCCAACGATAGATACTGCGCAGGAATATCCGTCGTCGAATCGGTGCGTGCAAATGTCCATACCTTGGTTTAGCCAACGGCTGCTGTGGATGTTGAATTTCATGCTCTAAAAACTACGGATATATGTCAAGCAGTGGATTTGCTCACTTATTCTCTCAGAGGTCTTCACATTCAACACTTGGGTAACGGGCGACCTGATGCTTGGAGCGGATTTGACGATGGAGCTGCTTGAGAGCATGGAGCTCGACACGGGGAATCCTGAGGTCGATGCGGTCATCGAATCGACTGTTCGCATGTGCATCCCTGAGCTGAGCGATTTGATGGCCGCCCGAGACAGGTCCCTTGCCGCTCATGTCGGACCGGACAAGCTCGGCGACTCCGTCCTGGAGCTCCTTTCCGAAATCGCGGTAGATTTGGACGCGAAGTTAAAGGCGCAGGACTGACTGGCAGCTCTTGCCGTCATTGACTCGATCGTGAAGAGATGCTCATGAAAGGCAACGCGATCCTTTCCGACAAGGCTAAACAGTTAGGATCAGTGAGTGGCTTGGATAGTGGCTTTCGCGGAAGCATCGAAACCACCTTTCGCCCGCCACTCGTCAAAGCCGCCTTGCAAGATGCGCAGATTGTCCCATCCGGCTACCCGCATGGCAAAACCTGCCTGCGCCGATAGCGATCCGCTGTTGCAATAGATCAGCACGGGCTTGTCTTTTGGGATCGAGGCGCGCTTTGCCAGCACTTGGCGCCATTCGATATTGATGGCACCTGGTATGTGGCTCTTTGCGAACTGAGCGGGATCGCGAGCGTCGATGACCAAAAACTTCTTCCAATCGTCCTTGGGAATTTGTTCGGCAAAGATGACTCCACCGCCGTAATCCACAAACTCGAGGTAAGCCTCCATTTCGTCGATGGCTTGCGCCTTGTCAGCCCATGCAGCGGGAGCGATGGCAAGCGTGGCGCACGCCAATGCGAGCGAGATTGTGGAACGAAGTTTCATGGTGCTTTCCGTTGAAGTGAATTTATTGCGCGGGGTTCAACCGGGGATGCGTCTCCTCGCCCAGCCACCATAGCAATGCGCCGGAGGCGAACATAGACAGTGACACAAACCAAAATGCAGCTTGCATCTGACCTGTGAAGTGGGCAGCGAGGCCTAGGCCCAGCGCGCCGATACCGTAGCCCAAGTCGCGCCAAAAGCGGTAGATGCCGATAGCCGAACCACGCCAAGACGGATGGGAGATGTCGGCCACCGCCGCAGACAGATTGGGATATAGCAGGGCCATGCCAAAGCCAGAGATGGCAGCCGATGATGCCCACCATGCGACTCCCTCGCCCAGCATCATGGCCGCCACGCCCGCGCCGCAAATCCACATGCCCCAAACGTTGAGCTGGTGTCGTCCAACGCGGTCTGAGAGCCTGCCGGTGAAGAGTTGCGAGCCGCCCCACACGAAGCCGTAGAAGCCGATGATCCATCCCACATTCGGCAAGCTCACACCCTTTTGATATAGGAATACTGGATAGAAAATCCACACCAAGGCATCGACGAACTTCTCCACCAGTCCTGCCTGGCTCAAAGCCATCAGGCGTTTATCCCTCCAGCTCATGAGCGTGAAGATTTCCTTGGTAGAAGGGTTGCTGGATACCCCTTGTGGATAGCGCGGACGCATTGTCTGGACTGCGCCTGGAGCGTGCTTTGCAGCCTCTGCCTTGGCCCATGGCAGAGTGTCCTTGACCCATATTTGGGTCAGAACCAATGCCAGAACAATGACTGTCATGCCAAAAATCAGAATCCCTTGCCGCGCGCCGAAATGTGACGCCATGTAGGCTGTAGCAATGCCAGCCAGGGCCACGCCCACGTATCCGGAAAACTCGTTGAGCCCGAGTGTCAATCCCCGCTCTTCAAGCCGCGTAATGTCGAGCTTGGAGGTCTGTGTCATCGACCATGTAAGCCCTTGGTTGACGCCCAGCAATACAGTAGCCGCCACGACCCAGCTCCAACTGGGCGCGAACCAAATCATGACAGGGATGGGCAGTGCGACAAGCCACCCAAGCAGCAGAACTTGCTTGCGACCGATGCGCTCGGAGAGGCGCCCTGCGACAAAGTTCATGGCGCCTTTGACCAATCCAAAGGCCACCACGAATGAGCTCAGCAATACGAATGAGTTCTTTGGCACACCAAAGTCTGACTCGGCCAGAGCAGGCACGACCGTGCGGGTCATGCCAATCGTGAGGCCCACCAACAGCACCTGAAAGAGTTGGTGGATGAATTGGCTTTTGTTGTGGCTGATGCCGTGCTTCAATTCCATGGTTGAATCAGGCTGCGATGTTGGTGGCGACGATCTGGTCCATGTTGGCCGGGCGTGCTGGAATATTGGCGGTCAGCTCGCGAACAAAGGCCTCGCGGTTCATCGTCAGCAACGGATTCCAGCGCTTCTCAAAGCCAATGGTCGAAGAGGGCTTGCCCGAAAGGCCCACTCCGCAGGCGCTGCCTGCTTGGTGGCCCGGAAAAATCTCAAGTTCGGCGGGGAGATTGAGGAGTTTGGAGCCCAAGCTGTCGAACAGCATGCCCGCCATTTCCTGTTCGCGCCCAGCCAAGTCCGGACGTCCCGTGGCGCCGACGAACAGAGTGTCGCCCGTGATGACAAACCATGGTTCAGGACCGCGACGAGCATCTGACACAAGCAAGCACATGCTGTCTAGCGTATGTCCTGGCGTGTGTAGAACCTTGATCTTGACGTTGCCCAGGTCGAGCAATTGGCCGTCCGCCAAAGGTTCGTAGTCGAACTTCACAAAGGATCGCGCGCTCTCATGCAAGCAGTAGGGCGCGCCAACGCGCTTGGCCAGCTCCCGGCCTCCCGAAAAGTGATCGGCATGGACATGGGTGTCGATGACGTAGGCGATGCGCACATTCGCCAGGGCGGCTTGTTCGATGAACCAATCTTCGTCGCCAGCTACCACATCGACAGCGGCGGCGATGGCGTGGCCTGCGCATCCAAAGAAATACGACAGCGAGGATTCTTTGGTGGGGAGTTGTTTGAAGAACATGATGGACCTCTTAAAAAACGAGAACTTTGTCGGCTTCCAGCGTCCAGTCGGCGAGCTGGGACAGTGTGGAGCGCTTGGCGCCTTCGATCACTTCGGACTCGGCTAATCCGCGCGCGTCCATGCAGGTGCCGCAAAGCGCCACCTCGCCTTTGCGGATGACCTTGGCGAGCATGAGTTGGGTGTTGTAGTAGCCATCGGGAACCTTCTGGTGGTCCTTGGCGCACCCGACTGCATCGGCCATCAGGAAAACCCGAACATGCACGTCATCCTTGGCGGCGAGGGAGCCCGCCAATCGAAGCGCGTTGTAGGCGCGTTCGTTTCCATAGGGCGCGTCATTGACGATGAACAGAATTGAGCTCATGTGGATTTCTCGATTTCAAGTGGCATGCCAGCGGCGCTCCACTCGGCTACGCCGTCGAAGAGCTTGCTGACCTTGCGGCCTTTGGATTTAAGCAATTGAGCCGCTTCCTCGGAAAACAGGCAGAAAGGGCCACGGCAGTAAGCGACGATCTCGGTGTTCTTGGGAAGCTCTGCGATGCGTTGAGAGATCTCGTCTAATGGCATGGACCTGGCAAATGGGAGATGTCCATGATCGAACTCGGCTCGCGGACGCACATCAATCACAATGACTTCGCCGCGTTTGGCTTGCTCCATGAGCTGTTTGCGGCTGACGCTGGCGAGTTTGTCGGGGGCGGATGCCATTTCGTCCAACGCTACGCTCAACTCCACCAAATGCTCTTCGGCGACCTCGCGCAACGAAACCCAAAGGCCTGCCACATCTTGGCCGCTCAAACGATAAAAGACGAACTTGCCATCTTTGCGAGAAGCCACCAAGCGTGCTTCTCTGAGGACTTTCAAATGGGCGCTAGCGAGCTTGATCTCAATCGAAAGTTCGGTTGACAAGGCCTCGACGGACTTTTCGCCCTGCGCGAGAAGTTCCAACAGTTCAAGGCGTTTTGGACTCGAAGTGGCTTTGCCGATGCGTGCGACTTGTTCGTAAAGAAGGTCTTTGACAGTTCGTTTTTCCATTCGTCCATTCTAACGAGTATTAGAATGAAAGGCAAATGCGTGAAATTTGACTGCCAGCGAGACCATTCAATGGACGTGACGGTGGTGCGAGTCTGTGAAATGCGCGTGGGCATCCTCGATCGGTTCGTGACGGTATCCATGGGTGTGGTTCTGTCCGGGAGCCAAGACAACACCTGGTTGATGAGGGTGGTCGTGCTGGTGGTGTTCGTCATGCGCATGTTCATGCGCGTGATACATGGGCTCGTGGACATGCGGATGTTCGTGTTTCTCCGTCAGGTGCATCTATTGCTGTGACGCGTCGACCCTTTCCCCGCGATCGTTGATCACGGCTTCCCCGTCTTCCTTGAAGAATACGCCCTTCTGTGGGTTGGGCAACAAGTCTAGGACAGCTTCCGAAGGGCGGCAAAGCCTCGTGCCTAGCGGCGTCACGACGATGGGGCGATTGATCAGGATGGGGTGTTGCATCATGAAGTCGATCAACTCGTCGTCTGTCCACTTGGCGTTGCCAAGGTCCAGTTCGTCATAGGGAGTCCCTTTTTGGCGCAGGATCTCGCGGACCGGAATATCCATCGCGGAGATCAAAGCCACCAGTTCCTTGCGGCTGGGTGGCGTCTCCAAATAGTGAATCACCTTGGGTTCGACGCCGGAATTGCGGATCATCGCCAGGGTGTTGCGCGACGTGCCGCACTTCGGGTTGTGATAGATCGTGATTTCGCTCATGCCGACTTCACCTCCGAGCGCTCATACCAGCCCTTGCTCTTGTTGACAATGCTCACCACCAGCAGCATTACGGGCACTTCGATCAGCACGCCCACCACAGTCGCCAGCGCAGCCCCGGAGTTGAAGCCAAATAGGCTGATCGCAGCGGCCACTGCCAGCTCGAAAAAGTTGGAGGCGCCGATCAAGGCGGAAGGGCATGCGATGTTGTGCTTTTCGCCCACGGCACGGTTCAGCCAATAGGCCAACGCCGAGTTGAAAAAGACCTGAATCAGGATTGGCACTGCCAACAGGCCAATCACAAGTGGCTGCTTCATGATGGCTTCCCCTTGGAAGGCGAACAGAAGCACCAACGTTGCGAGCAAGGCCGTGATCGACCAGGGGCCGATTTTTTCCATCGTAGCGTCAAAGGCCGCTTGCCCCTTGGAAAGCAGGGACTTGCGCAGCAACTGCGCCAGGATCACTGGAATGACGATATAGAGGACCACAGAGGTCAGTAGGGTGTCCCATGGCACCGTGATGGCGGACAACCCCAACAGAAACGCCACGAGCGGCGCGAAGGCGACCACCATGATGCTGTCGTTGAGAGCGACTTGCGACAGCGTGAACAGGGGATCGCCGCCAGTAAGCCTGCTCCACACGAACACCATGGCTGTGCATGGCGCGGCGGCCAGCAGAATGAGTCCGGCGATATAGCTGTCGAGCTGGTCAGGTGGCAGCAGTGGCGCGAACCAATGCCGGATGAACAGCCAGCCGAGGAATGCCATCGAGAAGGGCTTTACCAGCCAGTTCACAAACAGAGTCACGCCAATGCCCTTGACGTGCTTGCGCACTTCGCCGAGAGCGGAGAAGTCCACCTTGACCAGCATCGGGATGATCATCGCCCAGATCAGCAGGCCCACAGGCAAGTTGACCTTCGCGATTTCCATGCGGCCGATCGCCTGAAACACGCTGGGCAGGAATTGCCCGAGGGCGATGCCGGCGACGATGCACAGGAACACCCATAGGGTCAGATATCGCTCGAACACGCTCATCGGAGCGCCCGCCGCCTGTTTGGCGGTGGTTTCGCATTGAACGCTCATTTCATTCCTTTGCGAGTTCGCGGGCAGTCGTTTGAAGCAGGGTCTTTTCCAACTTGTCTGACGGCAGGTTGATCAACAACTCAAGGCGGCGTTTGATCAGGTGGAGCGTCTTTCGGAAAGCTTCCAACTTTTCGCTTTCAGGAGCATCGCCTTCAGACGGGTCTGCGTAACCCCAATGGGCAGTGGCGGGATGCCCTGGCCAGATCGGGCAGACTTCGCCTGCTGCGTTGTCGCAGACAGTAATGATCAGGTCCATCTGCGGCGCGCCGGGCTTGGCAAATTCATCCCAGCTCTTGCTGCGCAGGCCTTCGATGGAAATCCCAGCTTTTTCCAGAACTTGCAAGCCCAGTGGGTTGGGCTTCTGGTTGTCGCGCGGGCTGCTTCCCGCCGAATAGGCCTTGAAGCGGCCACCGCCTATGGCATTGAGCAAGGCCTCGGCCAGGATGCTGCGCGCGGAATTGTGCGTGCAGAGGAACAAGACGTTCAGGGGTTTGCTAGTGTCAGTCATGGGTTTGGTCAGCAGCAGGAAGATTTAGAAGTGTTCGGGCCGCAGCAGGCGGCCTTGGCTGTCGGGGCCGTCGCAGCGACAGCGGGAGCGCAGCAAGCGGAGGCTGCTTGGTTGACTGGTTTTAGTGCGGTGGCGGGGCCGCAGCATGCGGTTTGAGCAGATGCGGCAGTGTCGGTAGGCGAGCAGCATTCGCCCGATGCGGTGGCCTTGCTGCTTTCGTTGAACATTGGGATGTTGCCCAGCGTATGGAAGTGCTCCCATGCGATGCCTTGCGGGTCGGTCACCCAATGCTTTTCGCTTCTAGCGTAGCAACAGGTGGTGGCCCCCTCGTCCAGCAATGTCATGTCCGCAGCTTGGGCGCGGCCTTTGAGCTCGTCGAGCTCGGAGGAGTCATCCACTTGGAAGCCTAAATGATCGACGCCAGGCGTTGTTCCGCGCGTGGAGATGGCGAAATTCACGCGGGGGTCTTCGAGCATCCATTTGGCGTAGTCGCTCTCAATCCGCGCGGGCTCGGCGGCGAAGAGCTTGCTGTAAAAGGCGATGCTCTTGGCGATGTCGTCGACGTGGACGTGCACATGGAATCGTTTCATGGGTTTCTCCTTGGAGGGTCAGCAGCCGCAAGAGGCCGCTTCGGTGGCAAGGCATTCCTGGCCCTGGCAGCAGTTTTCGGTGAGGTAGGCGAGCAGTTCGTTCATGGTGGCGAACGAGGCTCGGTAAATGAGGTTTCGGCCTTGGCGCTCTTGGGTGATCAAGCCCGCGTGGGACAGCTCCTTGAGGTGGAAGGAGAGCGTGTTGCCCGCAACCTCCAATTGCTCAGCGAGCGAGCTCGGCGTGAGGCCGTCCTGTCCAGCGACGACCAGTGCCCTAAACACTCTTAGGCGCACTTCCTGAGCCAATGCGGCGAGCGAGACGACAGCGCTGTATTCGTTCATAAATCAATGATACAACAAATATTGAATTGATATTGATGGAGCTTTGAAAAGCGACATGCTTGCCAATTGGTGCACGCTTGGACCGCTGCCTCTTGACTGGTGCGTCAAAGCCCAATGCCGGGGCAGTCGGCACGAATTTCGATTCGGTTACCCGCGAGCAGTTTGAGCTCGATCTTGGGTAGCCCGAGTCGGAGCACGACAGGGCGCGGCTGATGCAGGCGCTCGACGCGGTCAATGACCGATGGGGCAAGGGCGCCTTGAAGCTCGCCAGCGGCAAGGTGGGCGCGGCGCCTCGGGCTTGGGGCATGAAGCAGGACAGCAAGTCGCCGGACTACACGACCGATCTGAAACAGATCCCAGTGGCAAGAGCATGAGCGCCGTTCAGTTAGATTCGGGGCATCAGTAAAGCGCGGACGAGTGGGTGCGTGGGGGAGTGGGACTCATGCATTAGTTCTGAAATGAATGGGCTTTTTATGGATGCTTCCGAAGAATGCATGAGGAAATGCAAAGCTAAATATTCTGCTTATGAGAAACCTGTCGTTCCGGGAAAAGATGAGACCGCTGATCAGGCGCGAGGGAGGGCAAAGGCTCCACTCATCAAGAAGCTTATGGATTCCAGATGCTGCCGGGAGTCGGATCGGTCGAGACTGGAGAAATCGGAGATCAAGGGTTTGATCGCTGAGCTTTGCGGATGCGAGTGCAGCGGGCACTTTCCATACGGCCAGCCAGATGCGGGCGGCGGTCCTGATACGCATGACCCTGAATTGAAAATTCCCAAAGCTTGATGGTCAGCTTGACTTAGTGGCGCCAGTGGCGTTTAAGTGAAGCCATGGACAATGTTTGCGATCCCGATGCAGCTCAATGCCTTAGAAGGTCGAGTGTGATTGCCGCTGAACTTGTTATCCATGCGACCAAGCACGGAGCTTCAATTTTTGAATCTGAAAAGCTTGGGGACATTGCCCGCCGGGCGTTTCCGATATTGTTGTGGAAAATCAATGCGGGTGAACTCGCCTTCGACCCAGAGACCGCCATCGAAATGTCGTTGCTCATACCCTTCGGAATTTCCGTGTCCGCCCTTCAACGAGTGGATATTCCAATGGAGTTGAGGCAGCCATTCTTGCCTTTGCTTCGTCCAGATGCCCACGAGGTTACGCTGGTGTGGTGGGACAAGCAAGCGGTTCCGAAATGGGTTGCGCCGTATCTTCGCTCCATGGCTCAACGGGGAGATTTCGAGCCCGCCTTCGAGCTCACTTCCTGTTGGGGAAACTGAAGTGTGCTTTCAATTGGGCTGTGGTGTTGATTTCGGTGGCTGGTAGGTTCTGCTGGAAGTCGGTAGGCTCGAAGCGACGATGGCTCCGAGGTTGGAGAGCCGGCGCCATGACGCGATCAGCGCTCGATCGAAAAGCACCGAAGCGGTTTTCGACATAATCTTCCAGATCAAATAGCTTGGCATCAAGCCGGGCGCGCAAAACTAACAAAACCTCTTGTGCGAGGTGGGGAAGGTTCATGGCAGACGAGGCAATTCAACCGTGGGAGTTAGGGTCGGATCTTCCCTTGGAGAATCCGGATGACGACGCTTACGGCTATGCGCCATTCGCGTCGCGATTGGCGACGGCGATCGTAGGCAACAAGAGCCCGCAAGGTTTGGTTTTGGCGGTCCATGGCAAGTGGGGAAGCGGAAAGTCGAGTCTCGCGAATTTCATCAAGCACTACTTGAAGAATTTGCCCGAGGATCGAAGGCCTGTCATCGTCGATTTCAATCCCTGGTGGTTCGAAGGGCGGGACCAAATTGCTTCGCAGTTGCTTGCCCAGTTCGCCAGCCAGTTGCCGGATCGGCTCAAATACCTCCGGCCTTTGGCGTCGCTCGTCGGCAAGTATTCCAAGCAAATCGCTGACGTGGCTGCCGACGTGTCAGGCTGGGGATGGATCAAAAAGCCTGCCGCGGCTCTTCTGAGTTGGATCCCAGGCATCAAGGCCCTGACCAAGAAAACTGACGTTCCGTCGGTCAAGAAGGAAACCGCGGCTGCATTGAAGTCTCTAGGAAAGCGCTTCGTCTTTTTCGTCGACGACATCGACCGGCTCACCCCTGATGAGGCTCGCGACTTCTTTCGGGCGATCAAAGCCTTGGCGGACTTCCCCGAGGTCGTCTATGTTCTCTTTTTTGATAGGGAAGAGGTGGCCAAGGCGTTGTCCACTTCCCTGCGTATGGACGGTGAAGCCTACTTGGAGAAAATCGTGCAGGCGCCGTTCCACTTGCCAGCGGTCGATCGTCAACAGCTTCAGCAAAAGCTCTTCAAGGGATTGGACTCGATCATCGAGGCCCATCCGATGCCTTTCGCTTTTGATCAAAGCCGCTGGGCTGAGGTGTATTCCGATGGCTTGGACCGCTTGATCGAGAAGCCGAGAGACATCGTCCGCATCCTCAACGCCATATCTGTCGCGTATCCACCCGTCGCGGGCGAGGTCAACCCAGTGGACTTCATCGCCCTTGAGTTTGTGAGAGTCTTCGAGCCGGCCGTTTACGGCAGCATTCGAGACGCCAAGGGGTTCTTCATTGGCGCTCCCACGCAGCTCGACTACAAGAAGGAGGAAGAGAAGGCCTATTTCGAAGCATGGAGAGCGGCGCTGCCTGAGGGGCGGAGGAAACAGCTTGCGGACCTCGTGGGAAGGATATTCCCGAAGGTTGCTGCGGTCTTGTCGACGGACAGGTTCGTTTCCAACGACAGTGGAAGTTGGCGCAAGGAGCTGCGTCCATGCAGTGAGGCGAACTTCGATGTTTACTTCCAGTTCGGCGTCCCTCCTGGCCACGTAAGCCGCGCCGAGCTGGACCGCCTTGCCAACCAAAAATCGCCCGAGGGCATCGCCTCGTTATTGCTTGAAGCCAAAGATGTCGTCTTCCCAGATGGGCATTCCAAAGCTCGCGACCTTATAGAGCGCTTGCGCGACTTCGATCAGCTAGAACCAGGAAAGGCAGCCAACCTTATCAAGGCTCTTGTGGACAATGGACATCTCCTACTCAGAAAGGCCGACGAGCGAGGGGGATTCTTTGCTATGCCTAACCGTTGGCGTCTGGCTGGGTTGGTATGCAAACAGCTCGAGCGCCTTGAAGTTGCCCAACGCGAGGAGCTGCTCATGGGGCTCGCAGAAACCTCGCCAGGCCTTTGGAGCTTGGTCGATTTGGCCGACGACACATTGCGATCGAAGCAAGATCCCTCTAAGGCGCCCAAGGCGTTGCTTGATCTTTCGGATGGCTTTCCCGAACGCATGTCCAAGACAGTCGGCGGCCGACTGGACCGCGCGACTCTGGACGAGCTCATGTCAATGCCTGACCTCGATTTCATCGTCCTTCGATGGGGCCGGTGGGGCGATGCGTCCCGGATTCGCCAAGTGTTCGAGCCGATGCTGGCCGATGACGACAAGCTCGCGGCGCTGCTGGACAAGTTTGTCACGACCGGCACGATGCAAGCGGGCAATAAGGTGTCCGAGACATACCAACTGTCCATGAAGGCGCTCGCCGCTGCGATGGACTTGGAGCCGCTCACGCCGCGTGTGAACGGCTTGTTGTCCAGGCCGAATTTGACTGAGAGACAGCGCGCAACGGTGAGGCGATTTAATCAAGGAATGAAGGCGATTGCCGAGGGCAAGGATCCGAATGGGATGCACTTTGACGATGACGACGAGTAAGCCTTGGATGGGCGGCTTGCACAAGCAGGCACTGTGCAGGCACGTCGACCTTACCTGAAAGTCTTTTCTGGAGATCGGTAGATAAGTTGGTTAGAGGCGTGGCGAGCCCGAGCCATTTATTCCCGAGGCCGCTGAACGCTCGATCGCGAGTCGCTCGGCGAAAGCCTTCGGCGACGGCCCATCGACCCTGAAAAATTGAGCGCCGCGATACTCATCCACAAGAGGCAGGAGAAAAAGCCAGCAATCTAGGTTCGGCTCCTGTGAATCTCGGGATCCCGTTCCATCGTGGACTATGGCGACGATGCGGCCTTCGTCCAGAGCCTTTTTGAGGAAGTTGACGTCCTCGCTCCATGCGCGAACCGCGTCGCTCGCTCGGACGTGGTTGACGACCCGCGAGAGCAAAAGCTTCGCGGCGTCAGGCTCGCGGTCTGGGTAAATCACCATGGCTCACGTCCCTTCCAGTCGAATGTGCCCACGCTCGCGCGGAGAGGGGCAGTGCAAACGGAAAAGAACCTCGTTTAGCTCAGCTAAGTTCTGCTGGAATTGAGTATATGGATCCGTCCGCCTTCGAGTCCGCGGAGGGAATCGCATCTCGGTCAAAGCGGCGGTGGCGCTCCGCCAAGTTTGGGCATCGTTTCAAAGAGGAGGCCGCTAACAGGCGAATTTGGCGATCAATGTGGTGTGCAAAAACTAGCCTGAAAGGGGTGTCGTCTATCGAGCTGTGAAAAAGTCCGCCAAATCGCCGCCAAAAAGATTGTGTCTCAGAAAAAATCAAGCATTCATGCGGGTTTGGAGGCTATGCGCCTTTGATGCTGCATCATGGGAGTCGGGGTATCCAAGGGTGTGCCTGATTTTTTGCGATTGCGGACTGGGCACTGACTGTATCAGTTCGCCTCTGTCGCATTGGGGCAACTCCGGGGGTGAACTCGCTCGACAGCGTGTGTGCATGGGGTAGGATGCGCGCTGCCGAGAATGAACAAGGAACAAGCGCCCTCCACCAGGAAACGACGCAGGCACCGCGAGTGGCTGGCGTTGGGCTTGGTCTTTCTGCTGGCCGCTGTGCTGCTCGGCATCATGCTCTGGCACGACTTCCGCAACACCAGCCATAACGAGCGCGACCGTCTCCAGGTGCAGGCCCGGGTGGTGGACGAATACCTGGAGCAACTGCTGGGCGGCGTCAACAGCGCCTTGCAGGGGGTGCGGGAGGAAGTCCCGCTCTGGAAAGGCCACGATTTCAGTGCGCGCGCGACCAAGCGGCTTCAGGCCTTGACTGAGGCCATGCCCGGCGTGCGTTTCATCAGCATCTTGGATCGCCGTGGCGTCATCGTGGCCAACAGCGTGGACACGCTGGTCGGAGCCGACCGCAGCGAGCGTGAGTTCTTCGCGATGCCGCAGGCCAAGCCGGACCCGCAGATGCTTTACATCTCGGAGCCTTATGTCGGGGCGCGTGGCGTCGTCAGCCTGATGGTGGGGCGGGTGATGCTGGATGCCGACGGCAACTTTGCCGGCCTGGTGTATGCCAAGCTCGACCCGGACTTCTTCGGCGTGGTGATGCGTTCCGTGCTCTATGCCGCCGACATGCGATCGACCCTGGTGACGCAAAGCGGTCAGCCGTTCCTGCAGGTGGGCCGGAGCGTGCTGCCGGACGACGTGAATCCGGGCCGGATCGATGGCCTGTTTGAGCAGCACCAGATCAGCGGCATGACCAGCAACTTTTACCGTGGCCGCAGTACGGAAACGGCGGTTGACAGTCTGGTGGCCCTGCGCACCATCCGGCCGGCCCGTTTCCAGGTCGACAAGCCCCTGGTGGTCCAGGTCAGCCGCGACGTCTCGGCCGTCTACCTGCCCTGGTTCCAGCGCATGTGGCTGTCGCTGTTGCTGTATGTGGTGCTGGCCCTGGCCTCCATGATGGGGCTGCACCTGTTCCAGCGCCAGCGCCGTGTGCGCGAGCAGGACGCCGTCATGCAGGACAAAGAGCGCCGCGCCAATGCCGAGCGGCTGGAGCTGGCCTTGAGCGGTGCTGCGCTCGGTTTGTGGGACCGCAACTTCGTCACCAATGTGCGTACCTACAACGCGCGCTGGAGCCAGATGCTGGGTTACGAAGCCGGCGAGATCGATCCGAGCGGCGCCATGTGGCAGGAGATGCTGCATCCGGACGACCTGATGACCGCCACCGATGCGCTGGGCGAGCATATCCGCGGCGAGACGCCGTACTTCGAGTCCGAGCACCGCCTGCGCCACAAGCACGGGCACTGGGTCTGGATCCTGGCGCGCGCACGTGTGGTCGAACGCGACGAGGCGGGTCTGCCGGTGCGCATGGTGGGCACGCACATGGACATCAGCGAGCGCAAGCGTGTGGAGGAAGGGCTGCGCGAGAGCGAGCAGCGCTTCCGCAGCCTGACCGAGCTGTCTTCCGACTGGTACTGGGAGATCGACGACCAGTACCGCTTCACGCGCATCGACGGCAACCTGGAGGCCAGTACCGGGCTGGCGCGGTTCGACGACATTGGCCGCACCCGCTGGGACATTCCCGCCCTCAACATGAGCGAGGCGGCCTGGGAGGCGCACCGCGACGTGCTGCGCGCGCGCGAGGTGTTCCGTGAGCTGGAGCTGGAGCGGGTCGGGCCGGATGGCGTCAGCGTCTGGATCTCGGTCAGTGGGGCACCGATTTTTGACGACAAGGGCCGCTTCCTGGGCTACCGGGGTGTCGGGCGCAACATCACGCAGCGCAAGCAGGTGGAGCAGCGCATCGAGCAACTGGCCTTCTTCGATGCCCTGACTGGCCTGCCCAACCGGCGCATGCTGACCGACCGGCTGACCAAGGCGCTGGCCACGGTGGCGCGCAGCCGCCGCCACGGCGCGCTGATCTTCATCGATCTGGACAATTTCAAGGACCTCAACGACACCAAGGGCCACGATGTCGGCGACCTGCTGTTGCGCCAGGTGGCGCAGCGCCTGCGCGACTGCGTGCGCGAGATCGACACCGTGGCGCGCCTGGGGGGCGATGAGTTCGTGGTCATGCTTGAAGAGCTCAGCCCTTACGCGGGCGAGGGTGCCTTCCAGGCCGAGGCCTCGGCCAAGAAGATCCTGGCAGCCATCAACCAGCCTTTCGAGCTGCTGGGCCATTTCCACCACAGCACGCCCAGCATCGGCATTGCCCTGTTCCACGACCAGTTGCAAAGCGTGGACGAACTGCTCAAGCGCGCCGACCTGGCCATGTACCAGGCCAAGGCGGCGGGGCGCAATGCCTTGCGCTTTTTCGACCCCGGCATGCAGGCTGCGGCCTCGGCCCGGGCGGCGCTGGAGGACGACCTGCGCCAGGGCCTGCAGCGCCAGGAACTACGTCTGCACTACCAGCCGGTGGTCGACGAGAACGGCACCACCATTGGCGTGGAGGCGCTGGTGCGCTGGCAGCATCCCGAGCGCGGCCTGATCCTGCCGGGCGAGTTCATCGACCTGGCCGAAAAGACCGGCCTGATCATTCCGCTCGGCCAGTGGGTGTTGCAGGCCGCTTGCCAGCAACTCGTGGCCTGGTCGGTCGACGCGACTACACGCGACCTGAGCATTGCGGTCAATGTCAGCGCGCGCCAGTTCCGCCAGAGCGACTTTGCCCAGCAGGTGCTTGAGCTGCTGCGCACCTCCGGCGCCAACCCCTACCGCCTCAAGCTGGAATTGACCGAGAGCATGCTGTTGTCCGACGTGGAGGACGCCGTGCGCAAGATGCGCGAGCTGCGCTCCATCGGTGTCGGCTTCTCGCTCGATGACTTCGGGACCGGTTATTCCTCACTGGCCTACCTCAAGCGCCTGCCGCTGGACCAGCTCAAGATCGACCAGTCCTTTGTGCGCGATGTATTGACCGACCCCAACGATGCGGCGATCGTGCGCACCATTCTGGCGCTGGCGCGCAGCATGGACCTGATGGCGGTGGCCGAGGGCGTGGAGACCGAAGGACAGCACCAGTTCCTGCTGGACAACGGCTGCTGGGCGTTCCAGGGCTACCTGTTCGGCCGCCCGGTGCCGGTCCATGAACTCATACTGGTGTCCGCCGAGCAGATCGGCTGACGTGGCGAAGCACTCGGCTACCATGTCCCTCAACAAGGGGGCATTCCTCTTGCCGAGACGGCCATCTTGGGTCATCCTTTGAACACGCATGGAATCTGACGCCGATATCGAGGAAATCAAACGCCTGCGCGCTGCGCTGGATGTGGCGCGGCTGCGTCTGCTGAACCTGGGCCAGGGCGAAGAGGCCGCCGCGCAGGACCTTGCCGAGATGGAGCAGCGCCTGCGTTCCGAGCGGCTGTTTGCCGTGGCGTTTCAGGAAAGCCCGGAGGCGCTGGTGTTGTCGCGCCTGTCGGATGGCCTGCTGGTCGACGTCAACCAGGAGTGGCTGAACCTGACCGGCTACACGCGCGAAGAGGCGATCGGCCATACCGTGGTCGAGCTGCATCACTGGATCGATGCGCAAACCCGGCAGAAGGCACTGACACCGCTGATCACGCAAGGCAGGCTGCGCGGCCTGGAGGCGACGGTGTTTCTCAAGGATGGGGCGCCCTGCCTGGTCCGGCTCAGCGGCTCGGTGATCGAGGTGTTCGACGAGAAGCTGATCCTCATGCGCGTGAAGGACATCACGGCCGAGCGCATGGCCGAGGAGGCCTTGCGTGCCGGTGAGATGGCGCTGGAGCGGGCCAACGAACAGCTCAGCGCCCAGCTCGAACTTTATGAATTCACCGAGCGGCTGGCGCGTGTCGGCCACTGGACGGCCAGCACGGACGGCCAGACCATCCACTGGTCCGATGGCCTGCTCAAGCTGGCCGACATAAACCGCAGCCCGGACATGAGTATCCAGGAGTCGCGCAGCTACACCCACCCGGATGACCTGCCTGCTTTCCTGGCGGCGCGCCAGCGCTTGGATGGTGAAGTGTTCGAGTACCGCTGGTGCCATCCCGATGGCAGGATATTCTGGCTGCGCACGCGCATGCACCGGCAGTTCCGGCGCGATGGCAGCAGCACCGATTTCGGGGTGGTGCTGGATGTGACCCACGAGCACCAGGCGCGGCAGGCGCTGCAGGAACGGCTGGACTTCATCCAGAAAATCACCAGCCGCATCCCCGACATGGTGTTCCAGATGTGCACGCGGGCCAATGGCCGCATGACGTTCCCCTTCGCCAGCGATGCCTTGTTCCGCATGTTCCAGATCCGGCCCGAGGACGCGCGGGAGGATGCCTCGTTTGTGTTCGCGTTCATTCACCCGGACGATCTGCCCAGTGTCCGGGCCTCGATGAAGTCAGCGGCAGTGGATGGTGGCACCTGGCACCACGAGTTCCGCGTCCGCTTCAAGGATGGCAGCGAGCGCTGGTTGCTGGGTAACGCGGTCGTCCATATCGAAGGCGAGGGGGACATCATGTCCTACGGCGCGCTCACGGACATCACGGAGCGCAAGAAATCCGAGATGCAGCTGCAGGAGAGCGAGGCGCGCTTTCGCAGTCTGACCGATCTCTCCTCCGACTGGTACTGGGAGATCGACGAGCAGTTCCGCTTCACCCGCTTTGATGGCTACCGTCTGGGCAAGTCGACCACCACCGCGCACGACAGCATCGGCAAGTCCCGCTGGGACATCGGGGCTGTGAACATGACCGAGGAGGACTGGGCGGCGCACCGCCGGGTACTGGCGGCGCACCAGCAGTTCAAGGATCTGGAGCTGCAGCGGCGGGATGCGGATGGCCAGTCGTACTGGATTTCGATCAGCGGCACCCCGATGTTTGATGCCCAGGGACGCTTTCGCGGGTATCGCGGCATCGGGCGCGACATCAGCAAGCGCAAGCATGCCGAGGACGAAACCCAGCGCCTGGCCTTCTATGACACGCTGACCGGCTTGCCCAACCGTCGTCTGCTGATGGATCGCCTGACGCAGACGATGGCCATCAGCGCGCGTAACCACCACCATTGCGCGCTGCTGTTCATCGACCTGGACAATTTCAAGGACCTGAACGACTCGCTTGGGCACGACGTTGGCGATCAGTTGCTGGAGCAGGTGGCGGATCGGCTGGTGGGCTGCATTCGCGAGGGGGATACCGCTGCGCGTTTTGGCGGCGACGAATTTGTGGTGATGCTCGAAGGCTTGAGTGAGGAGTCCAGCGAGGCGGCCAGCCAGGTCGAGATCGTGGCCGAGAAGATCCTGGCTTCGCTCAATCAGCCGTATGAACTGATGGGCAAGCAGCACAGCAGCACGCCCAGCATCGGCATCGCGCTGTTCTCCGGCCATGAGCCCGGGGCCGACGAGCTGCTCAAGCGTGCCGACGTGGCCATGTACCAGGCCAAGGCGGCCGGGCGCAACACGCTGCGTTTTTATGACCCCGAGATGCAGGCGGCCGTGATGGCGCGCGCAGCGCTCGACGCCGACCTGCGCCAGGGCCTGCAGCGCCAGGAACTGCTGTTGCATTACCAGCCGGTGGTCGATGTGCAGGGACGCACCACCGGCTTTGAGGCGCTGGTGCGCTGGCAGCACCCGCAGCGTGGCCTGGTGGGGCCGGGCGAGTTCATCGACCTGGCCGAGCAGACCGGGTTGATCCTGCCCATCGGCCAATGGGTGCTGCAGGCCGCCTGTCGGCAACTGGTGATCTGGGAGGGACAGGCGGCCACCCAGGGGCTGACGCTGTCGGTCAACGTCAGTGCGCGCCAGTTCCGGCGCAGCGATTTCGTGGCCCAGGTGCTGGCAGTACTGCACGACTGTGGCGCTGACCCACAGCTTTTGAAGCTGGAGCTGACCGAGAGCGTGCTGCTGTCCGATGTAGAGGATGCCATTCGCAAGATGAGCGCCCTGCGTTCCTGCGGTGTGCGCTTTGCGCTCGACGACTTCGGCACCGGCTATTCCTCGCTGGCTTACCTCAAGCGCCTGCCGCTGGATCAGCTCAAGATCGACCAGACCTTTGTGCGCGATGTGCTGGAGGATGCCAACGACGCCGCCATTGTGCGCACCATCCTGGCGCTGGCGCACAGCATGGACCTGACGGCGGTGGCCGAAGGGGTGGAAACCGAAGGGCAGCGCCAGTTTCTGCTGGACAACGGCTGCACCCTGTTCCAGGGCTATCTGTTCAGCCGGCCGGTCCCGATCGAGGCCATCACGCTGCCGGCTTGAGCCGGCGGCGCACGTTCAACCTGTCTGCTTATTCGAACGCGCCCTGATCGCGTTCGTCTTCTTCGGCCGGTGTCGAGGAGACCGTGAGGGTGGTGACGTTGGCGGCGGCCTGGCGTGCGGCCGCCTTGTCGCCAGCACTGGCGAACTTGCTGTACTTGTTCAACAGCGGCACCAGTTGGCCATAGATGCGCGGGTTGCCGGCCAGGCATTCCTTCTGCTCGAGGAAGTCGGACTCACCGGTGAAATTGCCGACCAGGCCCCCAGCCTCGGTCACCAAGAGCGAGCCGGCGGCCACGTCCCAGGGCTGCAGGCCGGTCTCGAAGAAGCCGTCGGTGAAGCCGGCGGCCACATAGGCCAGGTCGAGCGCGGCAGCGCCCGGGCGGCGCAGGCCGGCGGTGCGCTGCATCACGTCGCTCATCATGGCGAGGTAGGCGGGGAAGTTGTCGCCCTTGCGGAAGGGGAAACCAGTGGAAATCAGGCATTCCTTCAGCTGCGTGCGCTTGCTGACGCGGATGCGGCGGTCGTTCATGTAGGCGCCGCGGCCCTTGGTGGCGGTGAAGAGGTCGTTGCGGCTCGGGTCGTAGATGACGGCCTGCTCGACCTTGCCCTTGACGGCCAGCGCGATGCTGACGCAATAGACCGGAAAGCCGTGGATGAAGTTGGTGGTGCCGTCCAGCGGGTCGATGATCCAGACGAACTCTGAATCCTTGGCGCCATAGGTACTGCCGGTTTCCTCGCCCAGAATGCCGTGGCCCGGGTAGGCGGTGAGCAGGGTTTCGATGATGGTCTGCTCGCTGGCATGGTCCACCTCGGTCACAAAGTCGTTCACCTGCTTTTGCGAAACGCGAACCGCCTCGACATCCAGGGCAGCGCGGTTGATGATGGCGCCGGCGGCGCGGGCGGCCTTGATGGCCACGTTAAGCATGGGGTGCAGGTTGGTCGACATAAATTGTGTGTGAGGTTTGCGGGACAGACCCACAGGGATCTGCCTTCAACGGACGAAGAGCGGACGGACTGCTCGGCGATGCGGGCAGCGACAATAGGGCGATTTTACCCGTTCGCCCAGATTCCGATGCCAACACCCACTTTTCGCACCCGTTTTGTCCTGATCCAGACCAGCCACGCCGGCAATGTGGGGGCTGCTGCGCGCGCCATGAAGGTGATGGGCTTTGATGATCTGGTGCTGGTGGCGCCGCGCTGGGCCAATGTGCTGCGCCGCGAGGAAACCATCCAGCGCGCCAGCGGCGCCCTGGACGTGCTGGAGAACGCGCGCATCGTGGAGACGCTGGACGAGGCCCTGGACGGCATGACCCACCTGTGCGCCACCGCCATGACGCCGCGCGACTTCGGCCCGCCCACGCGCACGCCGCGCGAGCA
This sequence comes from Curvibacter sp. PD_MW3, assembly GCA_002633085.1. Lineage (GTDB taxonomy): Bacteria > Pseudomonadota > Gammaproteobacteria > Burkholderiales > Burkholderiaceae_C > Hylemonella. The sequence goes on along the minus strand of NSIV01000002.1, from coordinate 126,311 downwards.
CTTCGATCTGCTATTGAAAAAGGAGCGGTTGGCGCCTGTTTCAAAAGGGCTGGAGGCCGAAAAGGCTTCGAATCTCGAGCCTGGGCAGGGTGTGGCCTTCCTGTTCGGCTCCGAGCGCTTCGGCATGCGCAATGAAGACGTCTACCGCTGCCACGTGGCCCTGAGCATCCCGACCAACCCCAAGTTCGGCTCGCTCAATCTGGGCGCGGCGCTGCAGGTGATTGCCTACGACTGGCGGGTGGCCTTGGGTGGTTACGACGTGCAGGCCGCCACCGCGCCGCCGGTGCTGGCCGACGTGCCGCAGGTGGCCGGCATGCTGACGCACCTGGAGCAGGCGCTCACGGCCATCGGCTTCCTCGACCCGGCCGCACCCAAGAAGCTGATGCCGCGCCTGAACGCCCTGTTCAACCGCGCCGAGCTGACGCAGGAGGAAATCCATATCCTCAGAGGTGTTGCCAAGGCCATGCTGGAGACAGCCGACAAGGCGAAGCGATAAACTGCAGCCATGTTTTCCCGCCTCCGCTCCGACATCCAGTGCATCCTCGACCGCGATCCGGCCGCCCGCAGCGGCTGGGAGGTGCTGACCTGCTACCCCGGCCTGCATGCGCTGCTGTTCCACCGCTGGGGCCACTGGTGCTGGGCCCACGGCCTGAAATGGCTGGGGCGTTTCATTTCGCACCTGAGCCGCTGGCTGACCGGTATCGAGATCCATCCGGGCGCCAAGATCGGCCAGCGCGTTTTCATCGACCACGGCATGGGTGTGGTGATCGGCGAGACCGCTGAAGTGGGTGACGGCTGCACGATCTACCACGGCGTCACGCTGGGCGGCACCTCGCTCTACAAGGGCACCAAGCGCCACCCGACGCTGGGCCGCGATGTGGTGGTGAGTGCGGGCGCCAAGGTGCTGGGCGGTTTTGAAGTCGGTGACGGCGCCAAGATCGGCTCCAACGCCGTGGTGATCAAGCCGGTACCGGCCGGCGCCACCGCCGTGGGCATTCCGGCGCGCATCATCCCGTCCAAGGCGGGCGAGAGTGCCGACGTGACGGCGCCGGAAAAGAAGTTCACCGCCTATGGCATCACGCAGGAAGACGATCCGCTGAGCCAGGCCATGCGCGGCCTGATCGACAACGCCTCATCGCAGGAGCACCAGATCGCGCTGCTGTGGCAGGCGATCGAGAAACTTTCGACCGGCAAGCCGCCGTCGGAGTGCGTACCCTGTGATGCGGCGCGCGAAGAGCACTTCGAGGCCGCCAAGCTCAACCAGCTGGTCGGCAAGTAGGCGGATCGGTCAGCGGCGCGACGCCAGCACGTTGACCGCCAGTCCACCGATCACCAGGGCCGTTGCGGCCAGCTTCCAGGCCTGCAGCGGTTCGCCCAGCAGCAGGGCGGAGGCACCCATACCGAAAACCGGGATCAGCAGGGCCATGGGTGTGATGGTGGCAGCCGGGTGCCGCGCCAGCAGCCAGCCCCAGGCACCAAAGCCGAACAGCGTGTTGCCCACAGCCTGCCAGATCATCGCCGCCCAGGCGGCCAGGCTGGCGCGCGGCAGCGCTTCGGTGATGGCGGCCGGGCCTTCGAACCACAGGCTCAAGCCCAGCAGCGGGGGCACGGCAAACACACTGCTCCAGACCATGAAACCCAGCATGTCCACGCGGCCGATGCTGCGCGAGACCACATTGCCCGACGCCCAGCACAAGGCGCCGCCCAGTGCCAGCATCAGGCCCAGGGGCGTGACGTCCGAATGTGCCTGGCTGAAGCTCTGCCAGGCGATCAGCGCAAAGCCCAGTGTGGCCAGTCCCAGGCCGGCGAACTGGGCAGGCGGCATGCGCTCGTGCTGCAGCCAAGCCACGAGCAGCAGCGTCATGAAAACCTGCGACTGCATGAGCAGCGAGGCCAGGCCGGGCGAGACGTCGGAACGCATGGCCAGGAAGAGCAAGCCGAACATGAAGCCGATCAGCACGCCGTAGGCGACGAGGTAGCGCCAGGCCACGGCCGGGCGCTTGATGAACAGCAGCCAGGGCAGGGCGCTGAGCGCGAAGCGCATGGTCGCCAGCAGCAGTGGCGGCAGTTCGGTCAGCCCGAACTTGATGACGACGAAATTGGTGCCCCAGACCGCCACCACGGCCAGAGCCAGCAGAACATGCGACAGTGGCATGGACGGTGCTGCTTCGGGTGGGTTGAGGTTCAGGCGGCCCTGGGTGGGCGAATGGCCGCCTTCGGACGAAACGCCTTGCACACTTCGTCGTTGGTTTCCATGTAGGGGCCGCCGATCAGGTCCACACAGTAGGGAACGGCGGCAAAGATGCCGTCCATGACCGACTTGCCATTGGCGTCCTTCAGGCCTTCCAGCGTCTCGGCAATCGACTTCGGCTGCCCCGGCAGGTTGATGATCAGGCTCTTGTCGCGGATCACCGCCACCTGGCGCGACAGGATGGCCGTCGGCACGAACCTCAGGCTGATCTGGCGCATCTGTTCGCCAAAACCGGGCATTTCCTTGTGCGCCACAGCCAGCGTGGCCTCGGGCGTCACGTCGCGCAGCGCAGGACCAGTGCCGCCGGTGGTCAGCACCAGCGCGCAGCCGGCATCGACCAGTTCGATCAGCGTGGCACTGATGGTGGCCTGCTCGTCCGGGATCAGGCGCGGCTCAAAGGTGATGGGGTTCTTCAGCGCGCGGGTGAGCCAGTCCTTCAAGGCGGGCAGGCCCTTGTCTTCGTAGGTGCCGCTGGAGGCGCGGTCGCTGATGGAAACGATGCCGATCTTCAGTGCATCGCAGGCCTGGTTCTCACTCATCGTTCTCTCCTGATTCTTCCGCTGCCGTCAGTTGCTCGCGCACCAGCTGGAATACCTCGCGGTAGGCGCGGCCCTGGCGTGGTGCTAGGCCTTGCGACACGGCGGCCTTGTCGGCCGGCTTGGCGTCCTTGCGTGCCTGGCGCACCAGGGCGCGCAGCTGCTGGGTGTCGGTTTGCGGGAAGTTGTTGATCCATTGCGCCACCGCGTCGTCGTCGGCAATCAGCCGGTCGCGCCACAACTCGGCGCTGTGCAGCAGCTTGGTTTCGCGGGCGGAGGGGGCGTGCTGCTCGGCCAGCGCGGCACGGGCGGCTTCAATCACCTGCGGCTCTAGCAGGCGCATGAGCTTGCCGACGAACTGCATCTGCCGGCGCTTGCCCTCGAAGTTGGTGATGCGCTTGGCCTCGGCCAGCGCGTCCATCATCTTGTCCGATAGATCCAGCTTGGCCAGAAGGTCGGCGCGCAGCGTCAGCAACTCCTCGCCCAGCTTTTGCAGCTCGGTGCTTTCGCGCTTGAGGTCGGTCCGGCTGATTTCGGTATCGCCCTTGAGCTCGCGCTTGAGCTCCAGGTCGAGTTCGCTGCCTTCGGCGACAAACTGGCCTTTGACGTAATAGCCTTTTTTGGGTTTGCGTGACATGTCTGGGGGAATCCGGTGGGGCGCGGTCGAGTTGCGCACGGCCAAGTATCATAGCTCCCGCTATGAATAAACCCGACCCTCGCGCAGAAAGCGGCTTCAGCTACAGCCGCGCCTTCTTTGAAGACCTGGTGGACACCGCCCTGGCGCATGCCAAAAAACTGGGCGCCACCGATGCCGGCGCCGAGGCCTCCGAGGGCTGCGGCCTGAGTGTCTCGGTGCGCAAGGGCGAACTGGAAAACGTGGAGCGCAACCGCGACAAGTCGCTCGGCGTCACGGTCTACGTGGGCAACCGCCGCGGCAATGCCAGCACGTCCGATTTTTCCCGGGCCGCCATCGAGCAGACCGTGCAGGCTGCTTTTGATATTGCCCGTTTCACCGCCGAAGACCCGGTGGCCGGCCTGCCAGACGAGCGGGACATCGTGTCGCCTTCTGCGGCCAAGAAGAACCTGGACCTGTTCCACCCCTGGGCCATCAACAGCGCCCAGGCCGCCGAGCTGGCGCGCGCCACCGAGGCCGCGGCACTGCAGACCGACCGCCGCATCACCAATAGCGAAGGCGCCGCAGTGTCGGCCCAGCAGTCGCATTTCTTCAGCGCCCACACGCATGGCTTCCGTGGCGGCTACGCCAGCTCACGCCATTCGGTCTCGGTCTCACCCATTGCGGGCAAGGGCGACGGCATGCAGCGCGACTACTGGTACAGCTCGCAGCGCCACCCCGATGACCTGGCCTCGCCGCAGGCAATCGGCCGCTACGCTGCCGAGCGCGCCTTGAGCCGCTTGAAGGCGCGCAAGATCAGCACGCGCGAAGTGCCGGTGCTGTTCGAGTCGCCGCTGGCCGCTGGCCTGCTGGGCGCGCTGGTGCAGGCCCTGAGTGGCGGTGCGCTGTACCGCAAGAGCTCCTTCCTGCTCGACTCATTGGGCAAGCAGGTGCTGCCGAAGCACATCGACATTCTGGAAGACCCGTTCGTGCTGCGCGGCAAGGGCAGCTCGCCGTTCGACGAAGAAGGCGTGCGGGTGAAAGCACGTTCCGTGGTCGAGGCCGGTCGGGTGCAGGGGTATTTCCTCAGCAGCTATTCGGCGCGCAAGCTCGGCATGAAGACCACCGGCAACGCCGGCGGTTCGCACAACCTCACCTTGACCTCGCGCCTGACCCAGGCTGGCGACAATCTGGACGCCATGCTGGAAAAACTCGGCACCGGCCTGTTTGTCACCGAACTGATGGGCCAGGGCGTCAACTACGTCACCGGCGACTACTCGCGCGGCGCCAGCGGCTTCTGGGTCGAGAAAGGCCGCATTGCCTACCCGGTGCACGAGATCACCATTGCCGGCAACATGCGGGATATGTTGAAAGGCATCCAGGCCGTGGGGGCCGATGCCTACAACTACGGCGCCAAGACGGTGGGCTCGATTCTGTTGGGCAAGATGAAGGTGGCGGGAAGTTGAGATTTGACAGCCCCAAGCAGCAGGGCCGCCCTTGGGCGGCCCTGCTGCTTTCAGGCGCTGATCTGGTGCTCATTCCAGCTGGATCTTGGCCTCGTTGACGACGGCCTGCCAGCGCGCACGCTCCTTGGCGAAGAACTTGTCCTGCTCCTCGGGGCTCATGGTCACCACCTCGGCGCCCTGGGCCGTCAGGCGGCTGCGTACCTCGGGGTTGCGAATGACCTGCACCAGGGCGGCGTTGAGCTTGTCGATCACGGCCTTGGGGGTGTTTGCCGGCACGAGCACGCCTTGCCAGGTGCCCGATTCAAAACCCTTCAGGCCCTGCTCGGCCAGCGTGAGCATGTTGGCCACCAGGGGCATGCGCGTGGCTTTGGAGATGGCCAGTACCTTGAGCTTGCCGCTCTGCACATGGGGCAGGGTGGCCAGCATGCCGTTCATCGTGACCTGGGTCTGGCCCGCGATGGTGTCGGTCACGGCCTGTACGCCGCCCTTGTAGGGTATGTAGGTCCATTCGGCACCGCTGGCGCGCTGTACGGATACGCCAGCAAGGTGCGGGGCACTGCCCATGGCCGTGACGGCAAAATTTAGCTGCGTTTTCTTCGACAGTGCCACAAGCTCCTGCAGGGTGTTGGCCGGCACCGAGGGGTGCACCACCAGCATGTGCGGCGAATAGGCCAGCATGGTCACGCCACGAAGGTCCTTGGAGGGATCGAAGGGAAGCTTGTAGATCGTGGGGCTGATGGCCAGGGCGCCGGTGTCGCACAGCAGCAGGGTCAGGCCATCGGCCTTGGACTTGGCCACCTGATCGGCGCCGAGATTGCCGTTGGCGCCGGCGCGGTTCTCCACGATCACAGGTTGCTTGAGCAGGTCCGACAGGGGCTGGCTGATCGAGCGCGCAATGATGTCGGAGGAGCCGCCGGGCGGGTAGGGAACGACGATCTTGATCGGGCCGCCCTGGGCGGCGACGCTCAGGCTCAAGGCCGCGAACAGCATGCCGAGCCAAGTTTTGCGAAAAGTGGACAGCATATGGGCCTCCTTGTTTGTGATCAATGGTTTCGAACGCCTGAAAAAATCGAAGTGATTAGGCTGCGCAGTCAATTGGCTTTCAGGTGACGGGCGCCGGGTTGAACAGCACCAGGGCGTTGTGCAGCTTCCATTGCTCGGCCCAGGTCTTCCTGCGGCCGCTGGCCACGTCCAGCATGAGGTGGAAGAGTTCCCAGCCTACTTCCTCGATGTTTTTGGCGCCATCGGCGATGCTGCCGGCATTGACGTCCATGAGGTCGTGCCAGCGCCGCGCCAGATCGCTGCGCGTCGCAACCTTGATCACCGGCACGGCGGCCAGGCCGTAAGGTGTACCGCGGCCGGTGGTGAATACATGCAGGTTCATGCCGGCGGCCAACTGCAGCGTGCCGCAGATGAAGTCGCTGGCCGGGGTGGCGGCGAAGACCAGGCCTTTCTGCCGGAGCTTCTCGCCGGGCGGGAGCACACCGGAGATAGGGGCGGTGCCCGACTTGATGATGGAGCCCATGGCTTTTTCGACGATGTTGGACAGGCCGCCCTTCTTGTTGCCTGGCGTGGTGTTGGCGCTGCGGTCCACGCGGCCGCGCTGCAGGTAGGCGTCGTACCAAGCCATCTGGCGGACCATGGCCTCGGCGATCTCGGGCGTGGCGGCGCGTGCGGTGAGCTGGTCAATGGCGTCACGTACCTCGGTGACTTCGGAGAACATCACGCTGGCGCCGGCGCGCACCAGCAGATCGGTGCAGTAGCCTACGGCGGGGTTGGCCGTCACGCCCGAGAAGGCGTCGCTGCCGCCACACTGCACACCCACCACCAGCTCGTTGGCCGGTACGGTGACGCGGCGACGCGCATTGAGGCGATCCAGGTGCCGGCGTGCGGTCTGCAGGATGTCGTCGATCATGGACAGGAAGCCCACATGGACTTCGTCCTGCAGACAGACCACGTCCAGCTCGTTGCTGCGCCCGTCCGTGATGGGAATGCTGCCCGGCGGCAACAGGCGTTCGGGCTGCAGCTTCTCACAGCCCAGGCTCACCACCATGACCTCACCGCCGAAGTTGGGGTTGAGGCTGATGTTGCGCAACGTGCGGATCGGGATCTCGGCGTCGTCAGCCTCGATGGCCACGCCGCAGCCGTAACCGTGCTCCAGGCCCACCACGTCGTCCACGTTCGGGTACTGCGGCAGCAGTTCGGCCTTGATGCGCTGCACTGCATGGTCGAGCACGCCGGCCACGCACTGCACGGTGGTGGTGATGGCCAGGATGTTGCGTGTGCCCACCGAGCCGTCGGCATTGCGATAGCCCTCGAAGGTGTAACCCTCCAGCGGTGGCTGTACCGCGGGCCGGACGCTGGCCATGGGCAACTGATCCAGGCCGCGTGCGACAGGCATGTCCAGCAGACGCTCGTGCACCCAGCTGCCGGCGAGGATGTCCTTGAGCGCGTAGCCGATGGGAATGCCGTAACGGAGCACCGGTACACCGGCCGGCAGGTCGGCCAGCGCCACCTTGTGTCCCTGCGGTACCGCCTCGCGCAAGATCGGCCCGCTCGGTAGCGCGGTGCCGGCGGCCAGTCCGCCATCGTTGGCCACGATCGCAACATTGTCGCGCGCGTGCATGCGGATGGTCAGCGGGTTCATGGCGGGATCTCCTATCATTGGCCTGTGGCGACACGGTCGTCGCCGTTGACATATGCTGAATGATAGCGGTACCATAAACGGCAGGCAAGCACCTTTCATGAGCGACAAGGAAAACAGCAAACGTTCACGCCGCGGCAGCGGAGGCATCACCCTGCGTGACGTGGCCAAACTGGCCGGCGTGGCGCCGATCACGGCCTCGCGTGCCATCAACACGCCGATGCAAGTCTCCGCCGAGGTGCTGCGCAAGGTGCAGGACGCTGTGCAGCGCACCGGCTACGTGCCTAACCGCATGGCTGGTGGTCTGGCCTCAGCGCGCAGCCGGCTCATTGCGGCAGTGGTGCCGAGCACGGTGGTGTCGGTTTTCATGGAAACCATCGAGGCGCTGAACGAGACTCTCTTCAACGCCGGTTATCAGTTGATGCTGGGCCAGTCCGACTACTCGGCCGAACGCGAGGAGTTGCTGCTGGAGGCCATCATCGGGCGCCGGCCCGACGGCATTTTCCTGACCGGCATCCTGCCGCCGGGTCAGGGACGCACGCGACTGCTGGCATCGGGCATCCCGGTGGTCGAGACCTGGGACCTGACACCCACCCCGATCGACATGCTGATTGGGTTTTCCCACGCCGACATCGGGCGCGCCGTGGCGCGCTTCCTGATTGGCAAGGGCCACCAACGCCTGGCCCTGGTGCGCGCCGACGACGAGCGCGCCCAGCGTCGTGCGGTCGCTTTCACTGAGGCCGTGGCGGCACATGGCCTGGGCGCAGTCCATGTGGTCAACGTTGGTGCCTCACGCTCGCTCAAGAGCGGGCGCCAAGCCATGGCGCGGCTGCTTGAGGAGGCGCCGGCCGTGGATGCCGTTTTCTGCAGTTCCGATCTGCTGGCGCTGGGGGTAATGACCGAGGCCCGTGTGCGTGGTGTGGATATCCCCGGGCGCATGGCCGTCATGGGCTTTGGTGACGTGCCTTTTGTGGCCGACATGGCACCGGCCCTGAGCACGGTGCGCATCAACGGCAGCGAGATCGGCCGCCTGGCCGCCCAGTCGCTGATGGCTCGCGCCGAGGGACGGCCGGTGACGCCTCGCATTGTGGACATGGGCTTTTCCATCGTCGAGCGCGAAAGCGCCTGACCTCACCCCCGTAAAAACCCTAGGAAATCCGGCTTGACGCACAGATTTGGTATCGCTACCATCTGCTTTGCTTTAAATTGGTAGCGCTACCAAAATCAAATCCCTGATCCGATCAGCAAGGAAGTCCATGAATCCGCAAGAACTCAAATCCATCATGTCCCACGGTCTGCTGTCCTTCCCGCTGACAGACTTCGACGCACAGGGCAACTTCAATGCAAAGGGTTATGCGGCACGCTTGGAGTGGCTGGCTCCTTACGGCGCCAGCGCCCTGTTCGCGGCCGGCGGCACGGGTGAGTTCTTTTCGCTCACTGCCGAGGAGTACCCGCAGATCATCAAGACCGCGGTGGACACTTGCCGGGGCAAGGTGCCGATCATCGCCGGTGCCGGTGGCCCGACGCGCTTCGCCATCCAGTGCGCGCAGGAAGCCGAGCGCGCCGGCGCCCATGGCATCCTGCTGCTGCCGCATTACCTGACCGAAGCCGGGCAGGATGGCCTGATCGCTCACGTGGAGGCGGTCTGCAAGAGTGTGAAGTTCGGTGTCATCGTCTACAACCGCAACGTCTGCCGCTTGACGCCCGAGTCGCTCGCCATCTTGGCCGAGCGTTGCCCCAACCTGATCGGCTTCAAGGACGGCATCGGTGACATTGAGCTCATGTCCTCCATTTACATGCACATGGGTGATCGTTTCGCTTACCTGGGCGGCCTGCCCACGGCCGAGGTCTATGCCGCAGCCTACAAGGCCCTGGGTACGCCGGTCTATTCCTCGGCCGTGTTCAACTTCATACCCAAGACCGCGATGGACTTCTACCACGCAGTTGCCAAGGACGACATGGCCACGCAGCACCGCCTGCTGCGCGAGTTCTTCATGCCTTACCTGAAGATCCGCAACAAGGGGCAGGGTTATGCCGTCAGCATCGTCAAGGCCGGCGCCAAGCTGGTGGGGCACGATGCCGGTCCGGTACGCGCGCCGCTGACCGACCTTAAGCCGGCCGAGATGGACGAACTCGCCACCCTGATCAAGAAGCTGGGTTCCCAGTAAATTTTTCCTGATTCAACACCCTGAAGGAGACCGCCATGAAGAGATTCCTGACCTCGCTGGCCCTTGTGGCCGCGGCCTGTAGCGCCTGGGCTTGGCCGGACAAGCCCGTGACCCTGCTGGTGCCCTTCCCTCCGGGCGGCTCGACCGACCTGATTGCGCGCACGCTGGCGCCCAAGCTGCAGGAGAAGCTGGGTGGCAGCTTCATCGTCGACAACAAGGGCGGCGCCACCGGCACCATCGGGGCGGGGCAGGTTGCGCGTTCGGCGTCGGACGGCTACACGCTGCTGGTGTCCTCACTCGGCCCCTATGTGATTGCGCCGCACCTACTGGCCAAGGTGCCGTACAACGCGCTCAAGGACTTCGACTACATCAGCGTGGCCGTGCAGGCGCCGAACGTGCTGGTGCTGCCGGCGAATTCGCCTTACAAGTCCGTCGCCGAAGTGATTGCCTACCAGAAGGCCAATCCGCAGAAGATGACCTTCGCGTCGTCCGGCAACGGCAGCAGTGATCACCTGACCGCCGAACTCTTCTGGCAGCAGACAGGCACCAGTGGCATCCACGTGCCCTACAAGGGCGGTGGCCCGGTCATGACCGATCTGCTGGGCGGCCAAGTGGATGCCTCTTTCATGAACATCAACACTGCCATGCCACAGATCAAGGCCGGCAAACTCAAGGCGCTGGCCATCACCAGCGCGCAACGCTCGCCATTGCTGCCGGCAGTGCCTACGCTGGAGGAGTCTGGCATCAAGGACGCCAACGTCTATTCCTGGCAGGCCATCGCCGGCCCGCGCGGCCTGCCGGCCGACATCAAGGCCAAGCTGCATGCCGCCATTGTTGCCGGCCTGAACGACCCGCTGGTCAAACCGAAGCTGCTGGAACTGGGTTTCGAGATCGTGGGCAGTACACCGGCACAGTTCACCGCCTACCAGGCGGTGGAGTTTGCGCGCTGGAAGAAGCTGATCGAGGATCGAAAAATTTCGGCTGACTGAATGCCGATGCCCGTATGAACCGAGAGCCGATACAACATATGTCCGCGAACGACACACCGATCGTCACCGAACTGCGCGCCATCCCCGTGGCTGGGCAGGACAGCATGCTCATGAACCTGTCGGGAGCGCACGGCCCCTATTTCACCCGCAACCTGCTCATCCTGCGCGACAGCGCAGGACGCACCGGCGTGGGCGAAGTGCCTGGGGGCGAGAAGATCCGGGCCACGCTGGAGGAGTCGGCCGAGCTCGTGGTCGGCCAGCCGCTCGGACAGGTGCAGGCCATCCTCAACCACATGCGCGAGCGCTTTGCGGACCGCGACACTGGCGGACGCGGCTTGCAGACATTCGACCTGCGTACCACGATCCATGCCGTGACAGCAATGGAGTCCGCGCTGCTCGACCTGCTGGGGCAGCACCTGGGTGTGCCGGTGGCCGCTCTGTTGGGCGAGGGGCAGCAGCGCGAGTCGGTCGAGATGTTGGGTTATCTGTTCTTCGTCGGCGACCAACGTCAGACGGATCTGCCGTATCGTCGCGAGGACGGCGCTGTTGACGCGTGGTTCCGCGCACGCAACGAGGTGGCCATGACACCCGAGGCTGTGGTCCACCTGGCCGAGGCTGCACATGCGAAATACGGTTTCAACGACTTTAAGCTCAAGGGTGGTGTGCTGCGCGGAGAGGCCGAAGTCGAAGTCGTGCGTGCGCTGAAAGAACGATTTCCGCAGGCACGTGTCACGCTCGACCCGAATGGGGGCTGGCTGCTGAAGGACGCGGTGCGCCTGATGCGTGACATGCGCGGCGTGGTGGCCTATGCCGAAGACCCTTGCGGAGCGGAGGAGGGGTTCAGCGGCCGTGAGGTCATGGCCGAGTTCCGCCGCGCCACCGGCCTGCCCACAGCCACGAACATGGTGGCGACCGACTGGCGCCAGATGGCGCATGCGCTGTCGCTGCAGAGCGTGGACATTCCGCTGGCCGATCCGCATTTCTGGACCATGGCTGGCTCGGTTCGCGTGGCCCAGGCCTGTCGCGACTGGGGCCTGACCTGGGGCTCGCACTCCAACAACCACTTCGACGTTTCGCTGGCCATGTTCACGCACGTGGCCGCGGCGGCACCGGGCCAGGTGACGGCTATCGATACACACTGGATCTGGCAGGACGGTCAGCGCCTGACCAGGGAGCCGCTGCAGATCGTTGGGGGGCATGTGCAGGTTCCTAAAAAGCCAGGCCTGGGCGTGGAGCTCGACATGAGCGAAGTCGAGAAAGCGCACCAACTCTATCTGCAGCACGGCCTGGGTGCGCGCGACGACGCTGTTGCTATGCAATACCTTATTCCCGGCTGGAAATTCGATAACAAGCGTCCCTGCCTGGTGCGCTGATCTTCTAAGACAACCGCATGAGCACCCACCTCACCTCCTACAACGCACGCACCGGCGAAACGCTGGCCACACTGACGGCTTCGACGCCGCAGGACATTGATGCTGCCGGCACGGCCGCCGCAGCAGCCTTCCCGCTCTGGCAGGCCAGCAGCGGCACACAGCGCGCTACGCTGTTGCGCGCCCTGGCTGCCGGCCTGGAAGTCGACCGCGAGACCTTCGTGGTCCTGGCCAATCAGGAGACTGCACTGGGCCCGGTGCGCTTAAACGGCGAACTTGACCGCACGGCTTTCCAGCTGCGCCGCTTTGCCGACATGGCTGAGCGAGGTGCGCCTTTCGACTACCTCGATGATCCTGCCGTGGCCGGCGCGCCGCCTGCAGGGCATCCCGCCATGCAGCGCTGGTCTGTGCCCGTGGGTCCTGTGGCCGTGTATGCTGCCAGCAACTTTCCCTTCGCCTTCTCGGTGCTGGGCGGCGACACCGCGGCTGCGCTGGCCGCGGGCTGTCCGGTGGTGATCAAGGCCCACCCGGGACATCCGCAGCTCTCGCAGCAGACCTGGCGCCTGATCCAGCAGGTGCTGGCCGCGCAGAGCCTGCCCGCCGGCCTGGTGGGCATAGTGCAGGGCGCGAGCAACGAGGTGGGTGTGCAGCTGGTGCGCCATCCGGCCATTGCGGCCGCGGCCTTCACGGGTTCCACGCGCGGCGGTGCCGCGCTGGCCGCTGAAGCGGCGGCTCGTCCGCATCCGATTCCCTTCTATGGAGAACTCGGCTCCATCAACCCCGTGATCGTTTTGCCGGATGAGTTGCAAGCCAAGGGTGCCGAGCTGGCCACCACGTTGGCTGGTTCCATTACCCTGGGCTGCGGTCAGTTCTGCACCAACCCCGGTGTCATCGTGTTGCTCGATGCCATGCAGGCCGATGCCAAAGCGCTCAACGATGCTTTTGTGCAGCAACTGGTCCAGGCCCTGGACGGGCAGAACCCGCACGCCATGCTCACGCAAGGCATGCGCAAGAACTTCGATGCTGGTGTGGCCCACTGGGGCGAGGCCGGTGCCACTTTCGTCGTAAACGAAGACGCCGCCGCGGGCCAGCCGCCACGCCCGGTGCTGGCCCAGGTCAGCGCTCAGGATTTCATTGCCAAGGCTGTGCTGCGTGAGGAGGTCTTTGGCCCCAGCAGCTTGGTGGTGCGTGCGGCCAGCGTGGCCCAGGTGCTACAGGTGTTGCAGGCCGTGGGCGGTTCGCTGACCGTCACAGTCTGGGGCGCGCAGGTGGACAGTGCAGACGTGCAGTCCCTGGTGCGTGGCGCCATGGCCATGGCCGGCCGGGTGCTGTTTGCGGGTGTGCCAACCGGTGTGGCCGTGACGGCAGCGCAACAACACGGGGGGCCCTGGCCGAGCAGCACGCGGCCGGAGACGACTTCGGTTGGTGATGCTGCACTGGGACGTTTTCTGCGTCCGGTCTGTCTGCAGGAGCCGCCGGCCTGGTTGGTAGCGCGCCAGGGACGCCCGCTCTGATCAGATGTCGCGGGGCGCAAGCTACCGACTTGTGAAGAACTGCCGTTACGGCTTCTCAACCGGCCAGTGCCGCCTTGACCGCCGCTGACACCTGGCCCATCTCGGCCTTGCCGGCCAAGCGGGTCTTGACCACGCCCATGACCTTGCCCATGTCACCGGGGCCCTTGGCGCCCAGCTCAGTCACGATGGCCTTGACTTCGGTGGCCACTTCCTCGGCGCTCATGCGCTGCGGCAGGTAGGCTTCCAGCACCTTGATCTCGGCGCTTTCCTTGTCGGCCAGATCCTGGCGGGCCGCCTGCACGAAGGCGGCGACCGAGTCCTTGCGCTGCTTGATCAGCTTGTCGATCACGGCGACCACGGCCACGTCGTCGAGCGTGATGCGCTCGTCGACTTCCTTCTGCTTCAGCGCAGCCTGCAGCAGGCGGATGGTGCCCAGGCGTTCGCTGTCCTTGGCGCGCATGGCGGCCTTCATGTCTTCGGTGATCTGGTCTTTGAGTGACATGGTTATTCCTTCAATCAGTTGAGGACAGCGCTGGCGACCGTGTCGCTGAGAGGCCTGCCCTGCAAGGTTATTGGAGCGGAAAAAACAAAACCCGCGCCTGGCGTCCCGAGCGCGGGTTATGGATGCTCTGAGGTCTCGGACCCCGGCGCGATCAGTACAGCTTCTTGGGCAGCTGCATCGAGCGGATGCGCTTGTAGTTGCGCTTCACAGCGGCAGCTTTCTTGCGCTTGCGCTCGGCGGTCGGCTTCTCGTAGAACTCGCGTGCACGGAGGTCGGTCAGCAGGCCCAGTTTTTCAATGGTGCGCTTGAAGCGGCGCAGTGCCACGTCAAACGGCTCGTTTTCTTTAACACGAATGGTCGTCATTACGTCTTGATTTCCGAAATGTGCGGTCAGAGGGAGGACAGGAAGATCGGGCCTGCACGCCATGTACCGCGAAGTGCCCCGCCTGTAACTAGTATTGGCCGGCGGGGCTATGCCAGCAAAGTCCAACATTATAGCGGGTTAAGCCACCGCAGCAACCGCCTGGCCGGAAAGGACCGGAAAACCTGGGCCACGCACTAGCGTGGCCTGCCCCTTGAGGGGCAGCGGCCCCACACGCAGTGGGGGCCGCAGGGGGAACCCTATTTCAGCCCTTGGGCTAGCGCCACGCCGCAGGCGTGAGCGCTAGCCCATGCCCACTGGAAGTTGTACCCCCCCAGCCAGCCGGTCACGTCCACCACTTCGCCGATGAAGTACAGGCCGGGCTGCCTCTGCGCTTCCATGGTCTGGCTGGACAGCTCGCGCGTGTCCACGCCGCCGGCGGTGACCTCGGCCTTGGCATAACCTTCGGTGCCGGTGGGGGTGAGTTCCCAGGCCGAGAGGCGGGTGGCCAGTGCGGCCAGTGCCTTGTCGCTCGCTTCGTTCACCGGGCGCTGCCAGGCGGCGTCCTGCTGCACCCAGGCTTCGGCCAGGCGGCTGGGCAACTGAGTGGCGAGTTCGTTGGCGATCAGCTTGCGCGAACGCGCCTTGGCCTGCTGCAGGAACTGCAGCAAGTCCTGTTCGGGCGCCAGGTTCAGGCGGATCGGCGTGTTGGTGCGCCAGTAGCTGGAGATCTGCAGCACCGCCGGGCCCGACAGGCCCCGGTGGGTGAACAGCAGGTCTTCGAGAAAGGCCATTCTTTCTTTTTTCGTGCCAGTCTCGATTTGTACGGGGAGGGCCAGCCCGGCCAGGCCGGCGTAGGGTGCCCAGGCGGCGCCGTCGAAGGTCAGGGGCACCAGCGCCGGGCGCGGTTCGATCAGCTTCAGGCCGAACTGCCTGGCCACCCGGTAGCCGAAGTCGGTGGCGCCAATCTTCGGGATCGACAGGCCGCCGGTGGCCACCACCACGGCGCGGCACTGGATCGTTCCCTGATCGCTATCGATTTCATAGCTGCCAGGGCTTGTTTCGTCGGGGCTGGCGGCTGAAAATCGGATAGCTTTCACGCCGCAGGGCTGCCAGCGGGTGACGCCGCCGGCCTCGCATTCGCGCAGCAGCAGCTGGACGATGTCGTCGGCCGAGCGGTCGCAGAACAGCTGGCCCTTGTGCTTTTCGTGGAAGGGGATGCCATGGCGCTGCAGCAAGGCGAGGAAGTCCTGCGGCGTGTAGCGCGACAGGGCGGAGCGACAGAAGTTGGGGTTGTCGCTGATGAAGTGCTTTTGCGGCGCGCGCACGTCGAGGTCGCGGTTGGTGAAGTTGCAGCGCCCGCCGCCGGAGATGCGGATCTTCTCCGCCACTTTCGGGCTGTGGTCCAGCACCAGCACTTTGCACCCGCGCTGGCCGGCCACACCCGCACAAAACAGACCGGCCGCGCCAGCGCCGATCACCACGACATCGAATTTCTGCATGGCCCGAGTTTATTAGCCCCCACGCTCCCTCACGGCGTGTGGTCGCTGCCCCCGAGGGGCCGGCATCACCTTGGGGCGGCTCGGCGGCGATGTAGAGGTTGATCCGGCGCGTGAGCCGCAGTGCACGAAGCGGTCTAAGAGTCCGCAGTCTCTAAACGGGGAACGCCGTGGAACCGGCTTTGCCGGTCCACTGGCGTTGCCCCCTGCAAGGGGGGTGGCGTAGCGACACGCAGTGCGCGCAGCCTGGGGGTGTTCCACTTCATGCCGCCAGCTTGTTGCGGTCGGCCAGCAGCATGGCCTTGCGCGTCAGGCCGTCGATCTCGCCGGTGATGTTGGACAGCACCGTGGCCACCACGGCGAATTCGCGTCCGTGCTGGCCGGCGCGTGCCGCCATGACCTGGGCGTTGAAGCTCACCACCTTGGCTTCCTTGGCCACGCTCTGGATGTCGCCCACGATGCCGCTGAGTTCACGCATCATGGCGTCGGACTTGGCCTTGGTGATCTCGTCGAAGGCGGTGGTCGCGGTGTTGAGTGCCGCCAGCACCTTGTCGGTGTGGCTCACCAGTTCGGCCAATGTGTCAGCCTGGCGTGCACTGCGGTGTGCAATGTGGTCCAGCGTGGTGCGCACCAGGCTGATGAAGGCTTCAATCACGTGCGCCACGCCTTGGGCTCCGTGGTAGGTCGCTTCGATCTTGCGCGCGCTGCCGGCTTCCAGCTGGCGTGGTGTGCCCTGCAGATGCTGCTGGCTTTCGGTGAAAACGTGCAGCGATTTGCGGGCCTCCTCCAGTTTGACGGCATCGCCCTGCGACGCCAGCACGGTCTGCAGAATCATGCGCTGTGACAGCATGCGCTGGCGTGCCGCCAGGTTGACGAGCGACAGGCCGGCCACCGTGGTGGCGGCTGCAGTTGCCGTGGGGGGAGTGGGTGTGACAGCGACGGAAAACGTATGGTTCATTGTGGACTCCCGCTTCAAGGCGGGGTCCAGCGACCCCGCTCAGGTACCCCAAGCAAAGGCCGGGCCAGTTTCCTGTTGTTGCAGCTGCAGCAGGCCCTGCAGCACGTCGCCCACCACGATGACGCAGGGGCTACCGAGTTCTTCGCGCACCAGCGTGGCGTGCAGGTCGGCCAGTGTGCTGACGGCGTGGCGTTGCGTCGGCAGCGAGGCGTTCTGGATCAGCGCCACCGGCGTGCTACCCGGCAGGCCGGACAGCAGGCCATGCTCGATCTGCTGCGCGCCGCTGACGCCCATGTAGATCACCAGCGTGAGCTTGGCCGTGCGGGCGGTGGCGGCAATCGCAGTCCAGTCGGGTCCGCTGTCGCCGGGCTTGGCGTGGCCGGTGAGGAACAGCACGCCGTGCGCGTGGTCGCGGTGCGTGAGCGGCACGCCCAGGGATGTGACGGCGGCCAGGCCGGAGGTGATGCCGTTGATCACGCTCACGGGGATGCCGGCTTGTTGCAAATGTTCCACTTCCTCGCCGCCGCGGCCGAAGATGAAGGGGTCGCCGCCTTTGAGGCGCACCACACGCTCGCCTTCACGCACGGCGGTAATCATGAGTTTTTCGATGAAGGCCTGCGGCGTCGACTTGCAGCCGCCGCGCTTGCCCACGTAGACGATGCGTGCCGTCGGTGCGGCGTGGGCGACGATGGCCTCGTTCACCAAGTCGTCGACGAACAGCACGGTCGCGTTCTGGATCGCCTTCAAGGCCTTGAGCGTGAGCAGTTCCGGGTCGCCCGGGCCCGCACCCACCAGGGTGCAGGTGCCGAGGGATGTGAGAAGGTGTTGGGACATCGTGACCTCCATGGTCGGGTTAGATCTGACGGATCAGACGCAAGATGTGTTCCACCTGCACCGCAATCGGTGCCGGCACTTCGCTGCGGCCAGCCAGCACCGCGCGGATGTAGGCGGCGGTGGCGGCAGCCTCAGGGCCTTGCGGCAATCCGGGCAGGGCCAGCAGCGAGCCGCTTTGCGCCTCCTGCAAGCTGCTGCGCTGGCCGGCGATGAAGCCGTCCATCTGCGGCATGCGCCGGGCATCGGCCACGGCCTCGCCTTCGGTGCCGCGCAGCAGCAAGGCATTGGCCTGGATCAGCTCAAAGGTGGCCGCCATCGACTGCGCGTACTCCGGGTGGGTGTAGCTGCTGACGATCAGCGCTTGGCCTGACACCGGGTTCATGAGCTTGACCAGGCTGTGCGCCGGGTTGCGCAGGCCGACCACGCGGCGCACCTCCAGCAGGCGCTGCAGGCCGGGGCACAGCAGTGCGGTGGGAACAAATTGCACCTCGCCAGACGCTATGCTTTTGATAGCTGTTTGCGCATGAATACCAAGGGTCAGCAGTACTTCTGACGTGTAAACCCGGGACGACTCGGTCGGTGTGCCGTGCACCAGCACCGGCAAGCCCTCGCGTGCCAGCAACAGGGCCAGCAGCGGCAGCAGGCCGGGCAGTTTGCGTGCACCGTTGTAGCTCGGCAGCACCACCACCGGCTGCTGCGCCGGCACGTGCTGCAGACGGGCATGGGTGGCGTCGAGAAAGCCGGCCATCTCTTCCGGCGTTTCGCCCTTGATGCGCATGGCCAGGCAGAAGGCGCCCACCTCCAGGTCGGTCACCGTGCCGTCGAGCACCTGACCGAACAGATCAGCCGCTTGCACGCGCGACAAGGACCGCGCGCCTTCCTTGCCGCGGCCGATGTCTCGGATGTACTGACTGATGCTCATGACGTAATTCTGAACCTGTTGTTATAAATTTTGGTAATAAGCTGATTCAAGGGTTTGACGTCATATTGAGTCATCAACGTACCCAATTCAAGCCACCTGTTTCACGGGTGAAGTGGCGCGCACCATGCGCTGCAACTCGGGCACGCAGGAGCCACAGTTGGTGCCGCACTGCAGGGCTTGTTGCAGTTGGGTCAGGCGCTCGCTTTCGTTGCCGTGGCAGTGCGTGAGCTGCGTGTGAATCGCGCTTTCGCTGACGTTGAAGCAGGTGCAGACCTGACGGCTGCGCGGCGCCAGTGCCACCGGGGCAGTGGCACTGCCTTGCAGCAGTGCACGGCCATAGGCCTGCGCCGGCAATTCGTCCTGCAGCAGGGTCTTGAGCCAGACCTCGGCGCGCGTGTCACCGGCCAGCAGAAAACCTTCCACCGTGGTCTGCTCATGCGTGCGGTGCACCCGCACGGCACGGCGCTGGCCGCGTTTGGGGTCGGCGTAATGCAGCACGCTGGCGTCGCGCAGATTGAGCAAGGCTTCCACCTCGGCCAGCAGATCGGCCGGTGGCGCTTCATGCGCGGCGGCGCGCAGCAGCACACCGCTGCGCTCGCGCCCGAACGGCACGCAGCTGGCAAAGGGAAAACGCGGCATCAGGCGGCGCAAGGCTTCGCGCGTGCGCAACGCACTGTCGGCCGGCAGCCAGGCCATGGCCAGCAGTGACCACGGTAGCTCGGCCTTGAGGATCTTGACCGCGGCGTGTTTGAGTTCAGGTTGTTTGGAATCGGGGCAGAAGGCCGAGGTAGTGAGTGCGTTGACGCCGGCCAGCGGCAGGCCAGTGCTGCTTTGGCCGCTCAGGTACTCCGGCCCCCAGTGCATGGCGATGAAGGCCTGGCCAGCCGCCACTTCCGCGCTGGCCTGCAGCGGCACCACGATGCTGCCGCGCTTGCTGGTGACATGCACCAGGTCGCCCTCGGTCAGACCGCGGTGCGCCATGTCCTGCGCATTCATCTGCACGGCCGGCTCGGCCACGTGGCCGAACAGCCGCCCCAGCGTGCCGGTGCGGCTCATGCCGTGCCAGTGGTCGCGCAGGCGGCCGGTGGTGAGCGAAAAGGGGTAGCGTGATTCGCGCGGCTCGGCCACTTCTCTGTAGACGGTGTTGGCGAAGCGGGCGCGGCCGTCCGGCGTGGGGAAGATGCCGTCTTCGTACAGGCGTGCCTTGCCCGTGGTCTGGCCGGCAGGACACGGCCATTGCTGCGGGGTTTGTTCGAGTTGGGCGTAGCTCAAGCCGGTGATGTCGAGGTCGCGGCCGCGGGTGGACTCGCGGTGTTCGTTCCAGATCGATTCGGGTGTGGGGTACGCGAACAGCGAACTTGGGGTCAGAGCCGAATTTCGTACAGCATGGTTGGTCCCCGTCTGCGTTGCTGTCCTGAATTCGGATCCGACCCCAAATTCTTTCTCCAGACGGCGGGCGAAATCCACGACGATCTGCCAGTCGTGGCGTGCCTGGCCCGGGGCCGGCACAGCGGCGCGCACGCGCGAGATGCGGCGTTCGCTGTTGGTGACGGTGCCGTCCTTCTCGCCCCAGGTGCTGGCGGGCAGCAGCAGGTCGGCAAAGTCGCAGGTGGCCGGCGTGGCGAAGGCTTCCTGCACCACCACGAATTCGGCGCGCTCCAGGGCACGGCGTACGGTGGCCTGGTCGGGCATGGAGTGGGCCGGGTTGGTGCAGGCAATCCAGAGCGCTTTGATCTCGCCGTCGGCGGCAGCCTGGAACATTTCCACCGCCGTTTTGCCAGGTGTTGCCGGCACATCGGGCACGCCCCACAGCGCGGCGACTTCGGCGCGGTGCTGCGGGTTGGCCAGATCGCGGTGGGCCGACAGCAGATTGGCCATGCCACCAACCTCGCGCCCGCCCATGGCATTGGGCTGACCGGTGAGCGAGAAGGGGCCGGCGCCGGGTTTGCCGATCTGGCCGCTGGCCAGGTGCAGGTTGATCAGCGCGGCGTTCTTGGCGGTACCGCTGCTGCTCTGGTTCAGGCCCTGGCAGTACAGGCTGAGCGTGGCACCACGCCGTTGCGGGTCGCCGCTGGCACCGGTGGCAAAAAGCCGCGCCGCCTCGTACAGCGTCTGCTTGTCGATGCCGCAGGTCTGCGCCACCAGGTAGGGGGTGTAATCCTGCAGCGTGGCCTTGAGGGCCTCGAAGCCGCTGGTGTGGGCGGCAATAAAGGCGCTGTCGAGCCAGCCTTCCCACAGCATGATGTAGAGCAGGCCGTTGAACAGCGCCACGTCGGTGCCGGGTTGGATGGGCAGGTAAAGGTCGGCGCTGCCAGCGGTGTCGGTGCGGCGCGGGTCGGCCACGATGATCTTCAGCGCCGGGTTGGCTTTTTTGGCTTCTTCGATGCGGCGAAACAGCACGGGGTGCGCCCAGGCGGCGTTCGAGCCGACGATGAACAGGCAGTCGGCGTGGTTCACGTCGTCGTAGCAGGCCGGCGGCGCGTCGGCGCCCAGCGTCTGCTTGTAGCCGGCTACCGCGCTGCTCATGCACAGGCGCGAGTTGGTGTCGATGTTGTTGGTGCCGATCAAGCCCTTGGCCAGCTTGTTGAAGACGTAGTAGTCCTCGGTCAGCAACTGCCCCGAAACGTAGAAGCCCACCGCGTCGGGGCCATGGGTACGGATGATGTCAGCAAAGCGGCCGGCCGCCAGATCCAGCGCGGCGTCCCAGCCCAGTGCTTGCGGCGCCGCGCCGCGCTGCAGGCGCTGCATGGGTTGCAGCAGGCGCACTTGCTGTGTGATGTCTGGTGTCGCCGTCAGGTGCAGCGTCGAACCCTTGGAGCACAGGCGGCCGAAATTGGCCGGGTGCGCCGGGTCGCCGCGCACGCCGGTGATCTGCTCACCTTGCGACTCAATGATGACGCCACAACCCACCCCACAGTAGGGACAGGTGGATTTGGTCTCTCTGACGGGGCCAGGGCTCATGCGCAGGCCGTCTTTCTCTGGCACGGCCCGGCCACCGGGGGCTGGATGTCGATCGCCAGCGTGGCGAGTTCCTGCGCATCGAGCTGCACCACACCGTCGGTCACCTGCACGGCAAAGCTCGGCGTGCTGCCCTCATCGGGCGCGCGGGCGCAGCCGCTGTCCAGGCCGATGGTCCAGTTGTGCAGCGGGCAGGCGACGTGGGTGCCGAACACGATGCCCTGGCTCAGCGGGCCGCCTTTGTGCGGACAGCGGTCGAGCAGGGCAAAGACCTGGTCCTGGTCGTTGCGGAACACCGCCACGTCCATGCCTTGCGGGCGTGCCACGCGGCGCGAACCGAGGACCGGGATGTCTTCCACGCGGCAGATGGTTTTCCATTCACTCATGATGTGCTCACTTCTTTGTAGCTGTTGGCGCTTGTTTCATCAGGGTTAGAGGCCGATTTCATGCTGAAATCTTTTCGAACTGACGTGTGTCCACCGTGGCTTTGTCAAACTCGAACCACGGATCGGGCTCGCCGTCGAGCGCGAACTGCAGGCGCTCCCACAGCGCTTTGCGGCCTTCGTGGTCCTCCAGAATTTTCTTTTTCACGTAGTCCAGGCCGACACGGTTCACGTAGTGCACGGTGCGCTCCAGGTACCAGCCTTCCTCGCGGTACAGCTGCATGAAGGCGCCGGTGTACTCCAGCACTTCCTCCGCGGTCTTGAGCTTGGTGAAGAAGTGCGCCACCTCGGTCTTGATGCCGCCGTTGCCGGCGATGTGCATCTCCCAGCCGGAGTCGACGCCGATGATGCCGACGTCCTTGATGCCGGCCTCGGCGCAGTTGCGCGGACAGCCGCTGACGGCGAACTTGACCTTGTGCGGTGCGTACATGCGCCACATGGCTTTTTCCAGGTCCTTGCCCATCTGCGTGCTGTCCTGCGTGCCCATGCGGCACCATTCGCTGCCGACGCAGGTCTTCACCGTGCGCAGCGCCTTGGCGTAGGCGTGGCCGCTGGGCATTCCGATGTCTTTCCATACCGCTTGCAGGTCTTCCTTCTTCACCCCCAGCAGGTCGATGCGCTGGCCGCCGGTGACCTTGACGGTCGGGATCTTGTACTTGTCCACCGCATCCGCGATGCGGCGCAGCTCGTCGGCCGTGGTCTCGCCGCCCCACATGCGCGGGATCACGCTGTAGGTGCCGTCCTTCTGGATGTTTGCGTGGCTGCGCTCGTTGATGTAGCGGCTTTGCGGATCGTCCTTTGCCTCTTTCGGCCAGCTGCTGATCAGGTAGTAGTTGACGGCCGGGCGGCAGGAGGCGCAGCCGTTGGGGGTGCGCCATTCCATGAACTTGAAAACGTCGGCGATCGTCAGCAGCTTGTTGGCCACGATGGCCTCGCGCACCGCCTGGTGGCCGTGCTCGGTGCAGCCGCACATGGCTTTCGTTTTCGGCGTGGCCGAGTAGTCGCCGCCGGCGGTGAACATCAGGATCTGTTCCACCAGGCCGGTGCAGGAGCCGCAACTGGCGCTGGCCTTGGTGTGCTTGCGCACCTCGTCCAGCGTGAACAGGCCTTTTTCCTTGATGGCCTTGCAGATCGTGCCCTTGGTGACGCCGTTGCAGCCGCACACTTCATCGGTGTCGGCCATCGCGGCCGCCTTGCTGTGGCCCTCGTGGCCGGCGTCGCCGATGTTCGACTCGCCGAACATCAGCTTGTCGCGGATGTCGGCCACCGGGCGGCCGTCGCGCAGCAGCTTGAAATACCAGCTGCCATCCACCGTGTCGCCGTAGAGGCAGGCGCCGATGAGCTTGTCGTCTTTCAGCACCAGCTTCTTGTAGACGCCGCCGGCCGGGTCGCTCATCACGATCTCTTCCGTACCGTCGCCGCCCATGAACTGGCCGGCTGAGAACAGGTCGATGCCGGTGACCTTGAGCTTGGTCGAAGTCAGTGAGCCGGTGTAGCGGCCGATGCCGAACTCGGCCAGATGGTTGGCCAGCACCTTGCCCTGCTCGAACAGCGGCGCCACCAGGCCGTAGGCAATGCCGCGGTGTGCGGCGCACTCACCCACGGCGTAGATGCGGGCGTCGGTGGTGGTCTGCAGCGTGTCGCTGACCACGATGCCGCGGTTGACGTGCAGCTTCATGCTTTCCGCCAAGGCGGTGTTGGGGCGGATGCCGACCGCCATCACCACCAGGTCGGCCGGCACTTCGCTGCCGTCCTTGAACTTCACGCTCTTCACGCGTCCGGCCTCATTGCCCACGAGTTCCTGCGTCTGCGCGCCGATCAGGAATTGCATGCCGCGCTCTTCCAGCGACTTCTGCAGCAACTTGCCGGCCACGTCGTCGAGCTGGCGCTCCATCAGCCAGGGCGCCACGTGCACCACGCTGACCGTCATGCCGCGTTTCATCAGGCCGTTGGCCGCCTCCAGCCCGAGCAGGCCGCCACCGATGACCACAGCATGCTGGTACTTGCCGGCCGCCTCGATCATGGCCTCGGTATCGGCAATGTCGCGGTAGGCCAGCACGCCTTGCAGGTCCTTGCCCGGAATGGGCAGGATGAAGGGGTTGGAGCCGGTGGCCAGAATCAGGCGGTCGTAGGGCGCGCTCAGGGTTTCTCCGGCGGCATTCTTCGCGTGCACGATGCGCTTGACGCGGTCAACCTCGGTCACGGTCCAGCCGGCGTGCAGGGTGACGCCGTTGTCCTGGTACCAGGCCCAGTCGTTGAGGATGATGTCCTCGATCTTCTGTTCGCCAGCCAGTACCGGCGACAGCAGGATGCGGTTGTAGTTGGGGTGGGGCTCGGCGCCGAAGACGGTGATCTCGTACAGGTCCGGGGCGATCTTCAACAGCTCTTCGAGCGAGCGCACGCCAGCCATGCCGTTGCCGATCATCACCAGTTTGAGTTTTTTCATCTCAACTCCATCATCCAAACAGGTCTGAAAATAAAAAAGGCGCCTGCACAAGGCCATGCCCATGGGACATGCCTGTGTAGACGCCTTCGTCCTTGCTTTCACCAATCCGCCATTGCACTGGTAGAAGCGACGGCCAACCTCGGCCGTTTGAATGGAATCAGCAAGAAGCGCGCCAACATCCGGGCCGCTTGATGGACGGTGAAGTTGTTCTTTTCCCCAATTTGGTGTGCCAATTTGGTGCGCTGCCGCAAGATGCGCCTCAAATCGGGCGCGTCACCTCCTGGCCTGTGGCCGGTGGTGCTGCTCCCCTAGCGGTGGGCGAGGTGCCACCCCAGCACGACGAGGAACAGGACGAGCAAGGTGAAAGACACGGATTTCCAGAACGCCACCGGGTTGCGTTCGATCAGCGGCGGGTGGCGCCGGCTCAGAAACTCGCGGTTCGGATGGCGCAGGTCGTAGGCCAGCTCAGCGGCCTCGTCGTAGCGCTGAAGCGGGTCCGGGCTGAGCGCCTTGCGCAACGCGCCGTCGACCCAGATGGGAATCCGGCGGTCATGATCCCGCACCGGGGTGTAGACCAGCTTGCGCAAATCGGTGCGGGTGCGCACACGGGCGACCAGGGTGCCGTAAGGCAAGCGCCCCGTCAGCATCTGGTAGGTGATCACGCCCAGGGCATACACATCGGAGCGGATAGAACCGCCTTCCCCCACAAAGTACTCGGGCGCGCTGTACTGGACCGTTCCCAGCACCTCGTTGCGCGCCTCCTCGGGCAGCGATTCCATCAGGCTGGCAATCCGGGTGGCGCCAAAGTCGATGATCTTGAGCGTGCCCTGGGTGTCGATCATGATGTTGTCGGGCCGCAGGTCCTGGTGCAGCATTTCAAGGCGGTGAAACGCCTGCAGCCCGCGAGCGATCTGCTCGATCATGTCCCGCACACTGGCCAGCTCGGGCGCGGGGTGGTCTGACATCCATTGCGCCAGAGTCTGTCCCTCGATGTATTCCAGGGCCACATACAAGGCGCTGCGCGGGCGGGTTTGGGGAAAGGGTTTCAGCACGTGCGTATTGTCGATGCGCCGTGCCACCCATTCCTCCATGAGGAATCGCTCCAGGTAAGCCGGATCCCCGCGCATGTCGATGGAGGGGATCTTGACCACCAGACGCTGGCCGGTCTCCGTGTCCTGCGCCAGGTAGAGGTGGCTGCGAAAGCTGGCGTGCAGCTCGCGCACGATGCGGTAACCGTCGATGACCGTGCCCGTGTCCGGCAGGGGCGGCGGCGCCAGGTGGGCCGACTGCTGCAGGACCTCGGCGGCCTCGGGGGCCGGCAGTTCGTCAACGCGGATGATCTGCACGGTCAGGTTGTCGGCGCTGCCGCGTTGCAGGGCCTCGGTGACGATGGCGCGGGCGGCCTGTTCGAGGTCGTCGCCGCACTGACGGATCAGGGTGCTCACGAACGCCGGGTCGACGTACTCGTACACGCCATCGGTGGCCAGCAGAAAGATGTCATGGGCCTCGATGGGCAGCGCCAGATAGTCAAGCTCCAGCTGCGGCTGGATGCCCATGGCGCGGCTCAGGTAGCTCTGGTCCTGCGCCAGGATCACGCGGTGGTCCGTTGTCAGCTGTTCCAGCGAATGGCCTTGCAGGCGGTAGATCCGCGTATCGCCGACGTGGAAGAGGTGAGCCGTGGTCGACTTGAGAATGAGGGCGCTGAATGTGCACACATAACCCTTGTCCTTGTCATAGCGCCCCTGGCTTTGCTGGGTCTGGGAATGCAGCCAGGCGTTGGTGGCGCTCAGGACACGCTGGGCCGAGCGTTTGACCGACCAGGCGTCCGAGGTGCAGTAGTAGTCGGAGAGGAAACCCTTGACCGCGGATTCGCTGGCGATGTGGCCGACGTCGCTGCTGCTGATGCCGTCGGCCAGCGCGATGGCAATGCCCTTGCCGCTGAGCTGCGGTTCACGGGGAATGCACAAGCCATGGAAGTCCTGGTTGGCCGCCTTGCGTCCCTTGTCGCTGTACTGGCCGAGGGTGATCCTGAGTTGTGCGGGCATGGCGGAAATGAATGTACCCCGATCCGGCTGGATCGGGGCAGGCAGGCACGGGGCGGTCTGCGCCTTAGCGGGTCGCGCGCTTCGGTGCAGTCTTGTAGTGGGTCGAGTAGAGCGTGGCGCCGACGAACGTCAGCCCGCCCACCAGGTTGCCGATGACGGTGGGGATTTCGTTCCAGATGAAGTAGTCCATCAGCGTGAACTTGCCGCCCAGCATCAGGCCGGAGGGGAACAGGAACATGTTCACGATCGAGTGCTCGAAGCCCATGTAGAAGAACACCAGGATGGGCATCCACATGCCGATCACCTTGCCTGACACCGACGTGGACATCATGGCGGCAACAACACCGGTGGAGACCATCCAGTTGCACATCACGCCGCGAATGAAGAGCGTCAGCATGCCGGCAGCGCCATGGGCGGCATAACCCACGGTGCGGCTCTCGCCGATGGCGCCGAGCTTCAGGCCGACGGCATTGGGTGCTTCGGTGAAGCCGAAGGTCACGATGATGGCCATGAAGACGGCGACGGTCAGGGCGCCTGCGAAATTGCCCACGAAGACGAGTCCCCAGTTGCGCATCACGCCGCCCCAGGTGGCGCCGGGGCGCTTGTCGAACACCGCCAGCGGCGCGAGGGTGAACACCCCGGTGAGCAGGTCGAAGCCCATCAGGTACAGCATGCAGAAGCCCACGGGAAACAGCAGGGCGCCGAGCAGCGGGTTGCCGGTGTTGACGGTGACCGTCACGGCAAAGGCGGCAGCCAGTGCCAGGATGGCGCCGGCCATGTAGGCACGGATGATGGTGTCCCGTGTCGACATGAAGATTTTGGATTCACCGGCGTCAACCATCTTGGTGACGAATTCGGCGGGGGCGAGATAAGCCATGTTGTCTTCCTTGCTTTATGGTGGTGGGTGCAGGGCATCCCGTGGGGTGGGGATACCCTGCGGTAAAAACGTGTGGGGTCGGGTCGCTCAGGCCGCCTTCTCGACGTGCGCCTGGCGCGTGTAGAGGAAGTCGATCACCGCCTTGCGGGCGTTGATGTAGCGTGGGTCCTCGGCCAGCTGCACGCGGTTGCGCGGGCGCGGCAGGTCCACGGCCAGCACCTCGCCAATGGTGGCGGCCGGGCCGTTGGTCATCATCACGATCTTGTCGCTCAGCAGCACCGCTTCGTCGACATCGTGCGTCACCATCACCACCGTGCTCTTGGTGCGCGCCACGATTTCCAGCAGCTCGTCCTGCAGCTTGGCGCGCGTCAGCGCATCCAGGGCACCGAACGGTTCGTCCATCAGCAGCACCTGCGGCTCCATGGACAGGGCACGGGCAATGCCGACGCGTTGTTTCATGCCGCCCGAGATCTCGCCCGGGCGTTTTTGCGCCGCCGCCGTCAGGCCCACCAACGCCAGCGCGGCTTCGGTGCGGGCCTGGAGTTGGGCCTTGTTCTCCGCCGGAGCGCCAGTGCTCTTGCTGGCGGCGCCAAAGACGCGTTCCACCGCCAGGTAGACGTTTTCGAAGCAGGTCAGCCAAGGCAGCAGCGAATGGTTCTGGAACACCACCGCACGCTCGGGGCCGGGGCCGGCGATCTCGCGGTTGGCACACAACAAGGTGCCGGCGGTGGGGGTGGTCAGGCCCGCGATCAGGTTGAGCAGGGTGGACTTGCCGCAGCCAGAGTGGCCGATCAGCGCCACAAACTCGCCCTTGGCAATCGTCAGGTTGATGTCGCGCAGCGCGGGGAACAGGCCCTTCTTGGTGCGGAAGGTCTGCTCGACCCCCTGGACCTCGATGAACTTGGTGGTGTGGGATGCATTCATGATTTCACCTCCTCGAACGTAAAGGCGCTGGCGAGTTTGATCAGGGCGTACTCGAGCACCAGGCCGACGATGCCGATCACGAAGATGGCGATGATGATGTTCTTGACGTTGAGGTTGTTCCACTCGTCCCAGACCCAGAAGCCGATGCCCACGCCGCCGGTCAGCATCTCGGCCGCCACGATCACCAGCCAGGCCGTGCCCACTGCCAGGCGCACGCCGGTCAGCATGTAGGGCAGCACGGCGGGGAACAGGATCTTGGTGAAGATCTTCCATTCCGACAGGTTGAGCACACGCGCCACGTTCATGAAGTCGCTCGGCACGCGCTGCACGCCGACGGCGGTGTTGATGATCATGGGCCAGATCGAGCAGATGAAGATGGTCCAGATGGCAGCCGGGTTGGCGCCCTTGAACACCAGCAGGCCGATCGGCAACCAAGCCAGCGGCGAGACCGGGCGCAGCAGGCTGATGAGCGGGTTGAACATGCGGCTCAGGAACTCGAAGCGCCCGATCAGGAAACCGGCCGGAATGCCGACCGCGGCCGCCAGGCCAAAGCCCAGAGCCACGCGTTCCAGCGACATCAGCACGTTCCAGCCCACGCCCTGGTCGTTCGGGCCCTTGCGGTAGAACGGGTCGCTGAACACGTCCAGCGCCTGCTTGAAGGTCTCTGCCGGGCTGGGAATGCTGCTGCCGCTGGTGATCGTCACCAGTGCCCAGATGCCGACCAGCAGCGCCAGGCCCAGCACCGGCGGGATCACGCGCAAGGCCAGGCCGCGCCAGTCGTAGCCCATGGCCTGCACGGCGGCAGGCGCCGGGGTTTCAGAGAGGTTTACAGCCCTGGACCTTGCGGGACGAGCGGGAGGTGCTACGTTTTCTGTAGCGTTCGAGGGGTGGAGCGCGACGCAGCCAAGCGGGGTTCGCTCCACCGGGGTATGAAACACGGCACTGACCATGATGGATTCCTCTCAGACCTTGACTTTGAAGCTGTCGGCGTATTTCTTCGGGTCCTTGCCGTCCCAGACCACGCCGTCCATGAACTTGGAGGAGCGCATGGCGTCCTTCGGCACCGGCGCCTTGGCGGCGGTGGCGGCCTCCTTGTAGAGATCGATCTGGTTGATCTGCTTGGCCACACCCAGGTAGTCCGGGTGCTCTTTCAGCAGACCCCAGCGCTTGTGCTGGGTCATGAACCACATGCCGTCGCTCAGGTAGGGGAAGGTGACCGCACCCTCGTTGTAGAACTTCATGTGGTTGGGGTCGTCCCAGGTCTTGCCCATGCCGTCCTGGTAGCGGCCCAGGATGCGCTGGTTGATGGCATCGACGCCGGTGTTGACGTAGCTCTTGTCGGCAATCGTCTCGGCCATCTTGTTCTTGTTCGACAGGCTGGCGTCGATCCAGCGGCCGGCCTCGATGATGGCGGCCGTCACGGCGCGCGCGGTGTTGGGGTACTTCTTGACGAAATCGCCCGTGGTGCCCAGCACCTTCTCCGGGTGGTCTTTCCAGATGTCCTGCGTGGTGGTGGCGGTGACGCCGATGCCGTCGATGATGGCGCGGTGGTTCCAGGGCTCGCCGACGCAGAAGCCGTCCATATTGCCCACGCGCATGTTGGCCACCATCTGCGGCGGCGGCACGGTGATGACCTTGGCGTCCTTCATCGGGTTGATGCCGTTGGCCGCCAGCCAGTAGTACAGCCACATGGCGTGGGTGCCGGTGGGGAAGGTCTGGGCGAAGGTGTACTCGCGTTTTTCGCTGGCCATCAGCTTGGCCAGGCCGGCGCCGTTGACCGCACCCTTGTCGGCCAGCTTTTTGGACAGGGTGATGGCCTGGCCATTGTTGTTGAGCGTCATGAGCACGGCCATGTCTTTCTTCGGGCCGCTCATGCCGAGGTGCACGCCGTAGATCAGGCCGTACAGCACATGGGCGAAGTCGAGTTCGCCGTTGACTAGCTTGTCGCGCACGCCAGCCCAGCTGGCTTCCTTGCTCGGGATGATCTTCACGCCGTACTTCTGGTCGATGCCCAACACCGAGGCCATCACCACGCTGGCGCAGTCGGTCAGCGGGATGAAGCCGATCTTCACTTCCTTCTTCTCCGGGGCATCGGAGCCGGCGGCATAGACGGCTGCGCGCAGGGCGGGGTCGATGCCGACAGCGCCCACGGCGGCGGTCTGCAATACGGCGCGGCGGCTGAGTTTGGCGTTCAGAAGATCAGGCATCACTAGCTCCTTGAGTCGACGAAGAAAACAAAAAAGGCGTCCTCACGCGGTGGGCACGTCATGACGACGGTGCCAACCGGTGGGGACGCCTTTGTCCGGATCGGTCGCCTCATCCGCCGTTGGGTGGGGCAACCAGCAGACCGTTATCGGTCTTGCTTCTTCTTACGCAAGGGGCGTGCCAGAATTCGAAAGTGCTTGATTGCTACTAATTTGATAGCTTATGGCGCAATAACCATAAGGCCTGGGTGGTGTTTTGGTCTGATGTTCTAGGGTCGCACCGATTTTGTGCGGCGCACCAAAACAGTCACAACAGGTCGGCCACGTCGAGCATGCGCTGCGCCACCTCGGCCAGTTTCAGGCCTTTGTCCATGGCCGTCTTGCGCAGCTTGGCGTAAGCGTCCGCCTCGTTCAGCCCCTGGCGCTGCATCAGCAGACCCTTGGCGCGGTCGATCAGCTTGCGGTCCTTCAGCTCGGCGCTCAGTTCGTCGAGTTCGCTGCGCGTCTCGGCCAGCGCCTGGTGCAGCGCTTGCTCGTGCTGGAAGCGCACCAGCGCCACGTCCAGGATCGGGCGGATGCGCTCGGGCGACAGGCCGGCCACCACATAGGCGGTGACGCCGGCGGCCACCGCCTCGCGCACGTGCGAGGTGTCACTGTCGTTGGTGAACATCACGATTGGGCGCGGCGCCTCGCGCGTGGCCATCACCACGTGCTCCAGCGCATCACGGGCATCGCTCTCGGCGTCGACGATCACCATGTCCGGCTGCAGCTGCGCCAGCCGATCGGCCAGGAAGACGTCGGCCGGCAGGGTGGCCACCAGGTTGAAGCCGCTTTCCAGCAGGCCGATGCGCAGGCTGCGCGAGCGCTCGGCCTGGGCGATGGCATCGTCGTCATTCGGGTCGCTCACGGCCAGATCAGGGGCCACCACGACTATGCGCAAGGGTTCATGCATGATGCGTATTCTTCAGCAAGAATCGCGCCGGGTTGATTCCACGGCACCCTTCAGGATATCCGGGCCAGCAAGGGGCAGGGCGGGCAGACGCCATTGCCTTGGGCATAGTCAATGCCCATGGCCCGCAGGATGTCGATGATGGCGTCGTTTTCCACATGCTCGGCCACGGTCTTCTTGCCCAGGATATGGCCGATGCGGTTGACGGTTTCCGCCAGCGCCAGATCGATCTTGTCGTGCTCGATGTTGCGGATGAAGCCGCCGTCGATCTTCAGGTAGTCGACTGACAGATTTTTCAGGTAGCCGAGCGAACTGTTGCCGATGCCGAAATCGTCGAGCGCAAATTCAATGCCGATCGACTTGCACTGCCGGATGAACTGTTCCGTGGCCTGCAGGTTGTTGATGGCGACGTTTTCCGTCAGTTCGAAACAGATGGTGCCGGCACCCGGCTGGTAGCGCTCAATCTGTTGCCGGATGAAGTCGAAAAAACCCTCGGTGTTGATTGATGCGCCCGACAGGTTGATGCAGCAGGTCAGGGGCCCACCGCCCCGCTCGGCGACCAGCTGGTGGTAGTGGCTGAACACTTGGCGGATGACCCAGCGGTCGATCTCGGGCATCAGGTTGTAGCGTTCGGCCGCATTCAGGAAACCCTCGGGTTCGATGAAGCCGCCGCTGCCGTCTTCCATCCGTAGCAGCACCTCCAGATGCGCGTTCTCGCCGGCCGCTGGGCTCAGGTTCAGGTAGGTCTGCTGGTACAGCACGAAACGGTTCAGGTCGAAGGCCTCGCGGATGCGGGCCACCCAATCCGACTGAACCCGTCGTTGGGCCAGTTGCTTGTCGGTGTGCAGGAAAACACGAATCCGGTTGCGCCCCTGGTCCTTGGCCCAGTAGCAGGCGCTGTCCGCTTCGCCGATCACCTCCTCGGCACTCAGGTGCTCGGGGCTGATCACTGTCAGGCCGATGCTGACGCCGACCGAAAACACCTTGGACTCCCAGGTCATGCGGAAATCCTTGATGGCCGCCAGCAGGTCGGCGGCAATCCGCTTGGCATGATCGATCTCGCAGCCATGCAGCAGCACGCCGAATTCATCGCCGCCCAGCCGGGCCAGCGTATCCGAGTCCCGCACGCACGAGCGCAGCAGATGGGCGAGCTGGATCAGGAACTGGTCGCCCGCCGTGTGGCCGCCGGTGTCGTTGATCACCTTGAAGGCATCCAGATCCAGAAAGCAGATGACATGGTTTTCGCCGGACGCCTGCACGCCCAACAAGGCGGCTTTGACACGGCTTTCAAACTCACGCCGGTTGAAGAGCCCGGTCAAGGCGTCGTGGGTGGCCTCCCAGGCGCGTTGTTCGGTGAAGGCGCGGGTCAGACTGACGTCGCGCAGCACCAGCACGCCACCGATGATCACACCCATCTCATCAAAGATCGGTGCCGCATATTCCTCGACCGCGATGACGGACTGGTCCGGCCGGCACAGTTCGCTGTGGCCCTGACCGGCAATCACGGTCTGCTTCGCCATTGCCTGTGCCAGCGGGTCGTCCAGCGGGGCGTGGCTCTTGTCGTCCCGCAGGCGCACTACCGCCGCGATGGCCTGCCCATCAACCTGTGCCAAGGTGATGCCGAGCATGGCCTGGGCGGCCAGGTTCACGTAGCGGATGCGGCCCTGCGCATCGGTCCGGATCACGGCGTCACTGATGGCCTGCAGCGTGGTCTCGGTCCGCTCCTTCTCGTCGTACAGCTCCTTCAGGATGCGCCGCAAGGCCCGCAAGGGCAGGGTGCGCACGATGAGGAAAACCAGTGCGCCGAGCAGTATGCCGTACACGGTGGCATAAACGGCGCCGTGGACCAAGCCGCGCAGCGAGGCGCGCACATCGAGCCGGCCCACTACGCGCCCGGCGTCATACAGCGGATAACTTTGGGTCAGGCTGGGGGCCGCCGGTGACAAGCCGCTGCGATGGATCAACTGGCCGTCGTTGTCGAAAACTTCAACCTGTTCGCCGGCCAGTGGCACCGGCTCCCGTGTGATCAGGCCTTCCAGCCGGTTCTTCGCGAACATCCAGGCATCGGGGTTTTCGGCAATCAGGCCGCTCAGGGCGGTGGCCTTGACTTTGGCTTTGAACTCAAGCTCGCGGTTGACGTCTCTCAGTACAGTGAGGCTGTAGCCCAGGGGCGCGCTGATGACCGCCAGCACCGCGACACCAACCGCCAGACGGGTGATGACGCGCGCGATGCGATCTGAGCGGGCCTGCATGCGGCGCTGCTCAGGGCAGCCAGTGGCCTGTTTGCGTCAGGATGTCCCGGCCGGCGGGTGATCGGACGAACGAGATGAACTGCTGGACCGCCGGCGACGGCGTCAACTGCGTGATGAAAAAGAAATGCTTGACCATGGGGTAGCGGCCACTGGCGCCGTTCTGCACCGTCGGCTCCACGCCATCCAGGGACAGGCTGCGCATCTGACGCCCCTCGGACAGGATCAGTGCCAGGGTGGAGACGCCGATGGCGCCGGGCACGCTTTCGATCTTGTCGGCAGCCTCCTGGTCCGTCATGGCATAGGGCAGGCCCGGTCGCTTTTCGGCAACAGTGAGGGCCTGCTCAATGGCCGGCGACAGGGCTCTGAGCTGACGTGTGTTGTCGTCGCCTGGTTGCCGCAGAACCGGGCGAATCGTGATGCGGTCCGGCCATTGGGCCAGTTTGCCGGTGTAGATGTCGGCCAACTGCTCACGGGTGATGCCGGTGACCTTGGTTTTGGGGGCGACCGCCAGCACGGTTGGCGTGCGCGCGTATTCGGTGGCGGTGAGGCCTTTGCTGCGCTCTTCCTCGGTGAGTGTGCGGGAACTCAGGCCGATGTCGACGGCCCGCTGGGGCACGCCCAGCAACGCGCCGCTGCTGCCGAGGCTGCGCAAGACGGTGACTTTCACGTCTGGGTATTTTCGGCTGTAGGCGTCGCCCAGCAGTTGCATGGTGCCCAGCGCATTGCCGGTGCCGCCGATCTTGATTTCCGTCGCCGTGGCCGTCCCAATCATGACGACGCAGGCACCCAGTGATGTGAGCCACACCCGAGCAGCATTTTTGAGTCTCAAATGCATGGATTTCCTTCGAGAACAGGACCAACGTCCCGAAACTGCGTTCATCTTCCCAGCTTATTTTGCGCAGGGCAAATTCCTTGGGATGAAACTTGATTCAGGTCAATATTGCAGGACGGCGGTGAACGTTGTGACTCGTCCCTGGGCAACCGGAAGAGGCGTTGCCAGGGACGACTGCTACCTCAAGCACTCAACCATCTGGAGGCGGCAGTTGGCCAACCGGAACCAAGTCGGTCAGGCGATTTTTTTCATGATCTCGATCATCGTCGGGGTCAGCTGCTTGAACAGTTCGGCGTTGTAGGAGGCGCAGTACGGCACGCCATCCACTTCGCCGTAGTGGATGCTCGGATCGATGGAGTCGTCCTGCGGGCGTGTGGGGTCCATGCTGTCGATCTTGAGACGGCTTCCGGGGAAATACACACGGTTGGGCTCGTTTTGCCGCAGGTTGTTCTGGGCAATCTGATGCTCCGCAACCGCGTACTTCCGCGATGTCGCGGCTGGCGTGCCTTCGGCCACTTCCGGATCCACATTGACAGCCACAATGGACACCGTGTAGTCGCTGTTCAGATAGATCTCGAAGGTTCGAAACTGCTGCGGAAAATGCTGCAGGGAGGAGGTCTCAACCTGCCAGAAGCTCTTCTCAGGCACGAGCTTGGTACGGGCTTCATCGCTGTAAGCGGGCAGCGCCTTGACCGTGTTCAAGTGCCGGTGGCCAGACATCCACATCAGAAGGTTGGGCGTGTCCTGCAGTTTGCGGATCAGGTCGGGCAACTTGACAGCGTTGTCCATGACCGCATGAGGATCATTCTGGGATGGCGATGCCTGTCCTTTGGGGTTCCACCACTCCATCAGGCTGCCACTGGCTGCCACGGCAATCGGTATGTGCGCTGCAATCACCATCAGCTGATTGTTGGCCTGCCCGGCGTCGAGCTCAGCCTGCAGCCACTTCCAGCGCACCTCGTCCAGGAAACCGTGCCCGTGAATGTCGTGGGAGCCATCAGTTTCCAGCTGGGTGTTGTCCAGCACGATGATCTTGAGCGGAATGTCCGACTTGGGAACAAAGCTGTAGCAGGCGAACCCGTTCTGACTGCGGCGCAAGGCCTCCGGCACCAGGTCAAAGCCATGGCCCTTGGGAAGGGTCTTGGTGTTGAAGAATTCCGCTATCCATTCGCTGCGCAGCAAGGCGCGCCGGTCGGGGTCGGCCGCCACTTTGGGGGGCGATTTGAAATCTTCCGCCTTGCCCGTGTAGCGGATGGCACCATAGGGACTGGCACCGTCGATCACACCCATGTAGAAGGTATTGCCCACGATACCGGTGACCGGGTCATTCAGGGTCGCTTTCGAGGTTCCCGCCAAGCTGGTGTTCAAGTCATACACCACCGGCGGCAATGTCATGGGCGTGGACGTGGACGCGTTGGGAATGAGCACATCGCCAACCGCCCAGACCTGATCACTGACGTAGCTCTCGCGGATCTTGAGTGCAGGGTTTGCATCTACCGGCACAGAGCCGATGTAGAAGTGATCATGATTGCCCAGCGCCTGGTACCACGGGATGGATTTGTTGAGCCCGGCTGCCTGAAAAGGCTTCTGGAAGTCGACGCTATCGGCGCCCAGATGTGCGCCCGAACTCGGCCTGATGGGCTTGCCGTCGATCACGTCGATGTACCAACGCAATTCGTTATACCGGCTGCTGTCGCATACATCGCCCAGCGAGATACCGAAATCGAACGCGCTGCGCTCATGCAGAACATTGACGGTCTGTATGGCGGCGTCGAGCAGCTGGGTGGTGTACATCATGACGGGCGAGTAGATCGATGTCATCTCGCCTCCGTGGGCCGAATCCGCTTGCTGGATATAGATCAGCTGGTTGGGCGCCTCCTTGTCCGTGATATGGATGTCGGTCATGGTAAAAAAATTCGCCAGCCGTTTCCGCTTGGCAGGCGCCGCGTAGCTTCCCGCGTTGGCCAGCAAGTCATAGCGTGGCACGACAGGAAGACCGTTCGCAAGGCGGTACTTTCCGTAGCCGTACTTGTCGTAGTCCTGTACCCGGCTCATCTCCGTGGGATGCAGCCCCTTGTTCGATTTGGGCTTGGCGATGGGCGGCGCGGCAAAGTCGAAGGCCAGCATCTGCTCGGTCGTTTTCTTGACCTTCCTGCCATCGATCGGATAACTGCGAAGCTGATGGTTGCTGCCGC
This sequence comes from Curvibacter sp. PD_MW3, assembly GCA_002633085.1. Taxonomy (GTDB): domain Bacteria; phylum Pseudomonadota; class Gammaproteobacteria; order Burkholderiales; family Burkholderiaceae_C; genus Hylemonella. The sequence goes on along the minus strand of NSIV01000002.1, from coordinate 89,559 downwards.
CATAGGCCGTCGTGAAAGTGGTCCCGGAGAGCCCGGCCACGACACCGAAAGAGTACTTGACGAATTGGCGTCGGTCCAACCCCGTACTGCGCGTTACTGCACCAGTCGTGGGCCTGGTCGAAGTTGTCTGGGGGGTGTCGGGTTTCATTCTGTTCTTCTTCAATGGGAGGTATTCGAGGTGCAGAGTCGAGAGGTTTTTTTATCAAATTTAAACCACTTGGGCATTCTGTCACCATCGGAAGAGAATTAGAAGGAATGGAGCCGATGGTCCAAGGGCAACGGACGTATCCTGCCTCACTCCGCGTAGAATTCCAATCGCTCCGGGGTGCAACCCTGCCGGTAACGGCAGCGTGGCTGAGATGGTGACACCGAACCCGTGAACTTGACTCGGATCATGCCGACGTAAGAAGAGCTGTCAGGAACGCGCGTCCCGCCCTGCCACCCCTTTCGGAGCACCCCCGCCTGGCCTCGGCCAGGCACATTACCGGAAGAAGGGCGAACGTGAACGACACCTCCACAGCGAGACAAGCCAAGGCCAGCGGTCTGGATGACGCATTGGTAGCCGATCTGTTGGCTTTCATGGCGCAACCCGGTTCGACCGACGACGCCTTCAACGCATTCGCCCTGAGGCTGTTCACCCACCAGTTTCAGCACAATGCCGCCCTGCAGCGGTATTGCCAGCAGCGTGGCCGCACGCCGCGTACCGTGAAAAGCTGGTCCGACATTCCGGCTGTGCCGATCAACGCCTTCAAGGACCTCTCGCTGAGCTGCGTGCCGCCGCAGGACTGCGCGCGCGTCTTCATGACCAGCGGCACCACGCGCGGTGAAGTGAAAGGCCGGCACTACCATCCGCATCTCGCGGTGTACGACCGTTCCATGACGCTCAATTTCCGTCAGCGCTTCATGGCCGGCCGGGACAGGCTGCGCATGGGCATCCTCTTCCCCGATGAACAACTCATGCCCAACTCCTCGCTGGCGCACTATCTAGCGCTCGCCCTGCGCGAGTTCGGCACGCCCGAGAGTCGCTACTTCATGGAGCAGGATGGTCTGCAGCTTGAGGACCTGTGCGAGACGCTGACGCAGGTGCAGCGCAGCGGCGAGCCCATCGCCCTGCTCGGTGCCAGCTACAGCTTTGTGCACCTGATGGATGCGCTGCAGGCGGCAGGCCTGCAATTCCAGTTGCCGGCGGGTAGCCGGCTGCTCGACACCGGTGGTTTCAAGGGCCAGTCGCGCGAGATGGACATGGATACGTTCTACGTCCAGCTTTCGGCCACCTTCGGCGTGTCGCGCAGCCAGTGCATCAACATGTACGGCATGACCGAGCTCAGCACCCAGTTCTACGACGATGGCAATGCCGTGCTGCCCGCCGTCAAGTCCGGCCCGCACTGGATCCGCTCGCGCCTGCTCGATCCCTTGAGCGGGCAGGAGGTCCCCTTCGGCGAGCGCGGCATCCTGGCCCATTGCGACCTGGGCAATTTCAACTCGGTGACCACCATCCTGACCGAAGACGTCGGCGTGGCCGTGGACGGTGGCTTCCTGCTGCTGGGCCGCGCCCAGGGCGCGCAGGCCAAGGGCTGCTCGATTGCGGTGGATGATTTCCTGCGGGCGGCGCAGAGCGGAGCCGCGGCATGACGATGAAAACCGTCGCGGCTTACCTGCCAAGCTTGCCGGCCGAGCAGGTGCAATGGCAGACGCTGCGCTTCGGTGCAGGCGCGGAGCAGGTCGAGGTTTCTGTGCCGCAGCTGACGCCGGCGCAACTGACGGCCCTGGCCGCGCATGTGCGCGAGGCTGGTCGCCAGCAGCTCAAGCGCATGCCGGTGTCGCAGATCATCGCCGCCATCGACCGCGCCGTGACACGCCTGCTGGATGCCAGCGACCCCTACCGCATCGAGGCCGAGCGCCTGCTGCCCCTGGTGAGCGGCTTCGATGCCGAGATGGTGCGCCTGGGCCTGAATGCTTACCTCAAGACCTTCCGCGCGCCGCAGCTGCAGCGCTTCGTGGCGGAAGACTTCACCAACCCCAAGCTGCTCGACGAATTTCAGCCACGTCCCAAAGGCGGCATGGCACGGGCGTTGGGGCCGGAATTGCTGGTGCACGTCTGGGCCGGTAACGTGCCGGGCCTGCCGCTGTGGAGCCTGGTCTGTGGCCTGCTGGTCAAGGCGCCGAGCATCGGCAAGGTGGCCAGCGCCGAGCCGATGTTCGCCGCGCTGTTCGCACGCCTGCTGGCCGAGGTCGAGCCGCAACTGGCCGATTGCCTGGCCGTGCTCTGGTTCAAGGGTGGCGATACGGTGAGCGAAAAAACCTTGTTTGGCGAAGCCGACACGGTGCTGGCTTATGGCGGCAACGACACGCTGAGCCAGTTGCGCCAGCAGGTACCGATCGGCACGCGCTTCCTGCCGCACGGCCACAAGCTCAGCCTGGGGCTGGTGTCCAGCGCGGTGCTTGACGCCCAACATGCCCAGGCGGCAGCGCGCCAGGCGGCACTCGACGTGGTGCGCTACGAGCAGCAAGGCTGTTATTCGCCGCATGTGTTTTATGTCGCGCGCGGTGGCCGCGTGACGCCGCGCGAGTTCGCGCAGGCGCTGGCGGGTGAACTGGCCACGCTGCAGCACAAGTTCACGCGTCGTACGCTGTCATTGGAAGAGGCCGCCAGTGTGGCTGGCTGGCGTGAGCGGCAGGAACTCAAGGGCTTTGCGCAAGTGGGCGTGGAACTCATCGGCGATGCCACGGCACCGTGGTGCGTGGCCTATGCGGAGGCGGCGAATGCACTGCAGCCCTGTGCCCTGAACCGCACGGTGCAGGTGCAGGCAGTGGACCGGCTGGACGATGCCATGCCGCTGGTCGCCGCGCAACGCGAAATTCTGCAGACGGTGGGGCTGGCCGCCGCACCGCACGAGTTGTACGCCCTGGCCGAAGCACTGGGGCAGGCTGGCGCCACCCGCATCTGCGCCCTGGGCGCCATGACCGCGCCCGAGGCCGGCTGGCACCACGATGGGCGCTTCAGCCTGCTGGACCTGGTGCGCATGGTCGAGCTGGAGCAGTCGGCCGAGAACGCGGCCGAGGCCTACGCGCCGTATCGGGATTGAACGCCATGGCCTTCCTCGACATGCAAGGCGTGAGCTACACCTACCCCGGCTGGCCGCCGGTGGTGCAGCGTGTGGACTGGGACATCGCCCAGGGCGAGTTCCACTGCCTGGTGGGGCGCAGCGGCTGCGGCAAGACCACGCTGCTCAAACTCGCCGCCGGCCTGCTGCAGCCGGACGAGGGCCGCGTCAGCCTGCAAGGGCAGGTGGTGCGCCAGCCTGGGCCGGGCACCGGCTTCGTGTTCCAGGCGCCCACGCTGCTGGACTGGCTGACCGTGCTGGACAACGTGCTGCTGCCCGTGACCTTGCAGCGCCAGCCCACCGCACAGGACGTGGCGCGCGCTGAGCAACTGTTGACGCAGATGGGGCTGGCGTCTCATTCCAGCCATTACCCGCGCCAGCTGTCGGGCGGCCAGCAAAGCCGCGTGGCGATTGCACGCGCGCTGGTGCTGGAGCCGGCCATTTTGCTGATGGACGAACCTTTTGCCGCGCTCGATGCCATCACGCGCGAGGAACTGCAGGACGAGCTGCAGGCCATGTGCCGCGCGCGCGGCACCTCGGTTTTTTTCGTCACGCACGACATCGCCGAGGCGGTGTACCTGGCCGACCGGGTGGCGGTGATGGAGGGCGGGCGCATCCGGCACGACATCCGTGTCGAACTGCCGCGCTCGCGCACGCAGGACGTGCGCTACAGCGCCGCCTTCAACGCCATCTGCGCCGAGCTGCGGCAGGCCATGGACCAGGAGGATGGGCGATGAAATATCCGCGCCTCTTCGCCCTGGTCTTGCTTCTCGTCCTGTTGCTGGGCTGGGAGTGGGCGGTGGGTGTTTTCAAGTTCTCACCTCTGGTGCTGCCGGCGCCCAGTGTGATTGGTGCCGCGCTCTGGCGCGCCTTCAGCACCGGCTACCTCTGGCCGCACCTCGCACAAACCACGCTGGAGCTGGGGCTGGGCCTGGCGTTGGGTGTGATGCTGGGTTTTGCCGGCGGTCTGCTGCTGGGCGAATCGGCCGCGCTGCGCCGTGTGCTCATGCCCTATGTCGTCACCAGCCAGGTGGTGCCGAAGCTCGCACTGGTGCCGCTGTTCATCGTCTGGTTCGGTTTCGGCACCACGCCTACGGTGGTGATCACGGCGCTGATCTGTTTTTTCCCGCTGCTGGAGAACACGCTGACCGGCATCGCGCAGGTGGACGCCGCACGCCTAGAGCTGTTCCGCATGCTGGGCGCCACGCGTTGGCAGACTTTGTGGCGCCTGAAGGTGCCGGCCGGCTTGCCGGCCATTCTGGCCGGCCTGCGCGTGGCCGTGGTGCTGGCGCTGGTCGGGGCCGTGGTGGGCGAGTTCGTCGGCGCCAGCAAGGGGCTGGGCGCGCTGATCATTGCCGCCCAGGGCTCGATGGACACGCCGCTGATGTTTGCCGTGCTGCTGGTCATCACCGCGCTCGGCCTGCTGCTGTACGAACTCGCGCTGTGGATCGAGCGTGCGCTGTTGCGACCCTATTCTCAACTTCCCGACTGATGAGGACAACGATGATGAAACGTACCACCCTGCGCACCCTGGCGGCGCTTACCCTGACGGGCTTGTGTGCCGGCGGCACATGGGCGCAAGCGAAACTGGACAAAGTGACGATTGCCGGCTGGGGTGGCCCGATCTCCGAGATCACCAACATCCTGGTCGAGCCCGACAAGGGGTTTTTCCGCGCCAAGGGGATTGATCTGGTCTACATGCCCGGCAACGGCGGCGGCGACGCCATCCGCAACCTGCTCAGCGGCCAGGGCGACGTGGCTTTCACCGACCCCGGTTCGCTCTACGCTGCGCTGGACAAGGGCGAGAAGCTGCGCGTCATCTACGACATTTACCCGCAGAACATTTTCAACGTGGTAGCGCTCAAGAGCAGCGGCATCACGAAACCGGCCGACCTGAAAGGCAAGAAGATCGGCGTCTACAGCCTGTCCAGCGGCACGCTGACCAATCTGCAACTGCTGCTGAACCAGGCCGGCTTGTCCGACAAGGATGTGACCATCGTCGTTACCGGTCTGCTGAACTTCGCGCCGCTGATGCAGGGCCAGGTGGATGCAACGGCGGCCACCGACACCGGCCTGCTGGTGGCGCGCGCCAAGGGCGTGGGTGACGTGAACGTGATGGAAGTGCGCAACTCGCTCAACGTTTCCAGCGACATCTTCGTCGTGCGGGAAGACACGTACCAGCAGAAGAAGGATGTGCTCAAGCGCTTCCTGGCGGCGTACCGCGACAGCATGTTGTGGATGATCGCCCAGCCGCAGGAAGCCGCCGCGTTGGCGGTCAAGCGTGCTATCAACGGGCAGAACGAAGCGGTCAACCTGGAGGTGATCAAGCTGCGCAACGCCTCCAGTGTCTCGCCGCTGACGCAAAAACAAGGCCTGGGCGCCATCGACGTGCAGATGCTGCAGAAGGGCGCCGAGGCCTGGAAGAAGATCGGCCTGATCCAGCGCGAGCTGAAGATGGCCGAGGTGGTGAGCCCCGACCTGCTGCCGGGCAAATAAACAACTGGAGCGCGCGCCATGAACTTCGCAGGCAAGGTCATCCTCGTCACCGGTGCCAGCCGCGGCATCGGCGCGGCCATCGCGCAGGCCTTTGCGGCCGAAGGCGGCTTTGTGGTCGTCAACTACCTGCGCAACGAGGCTGCGGCTGAAGAGGTGGTTGCGCGCTGCAAAGCGTTGGGCGGCGACGCCTGGGCCCTCCGTGCCGACGTCAATGACCCGGCGCAAGTGCAAGCCATGGTGACGCAGGTGCTGGCCGAAGTGGGGCGCATTGACGTGCTGGTGAACAACGCCTTCGCGCCTTACCGCTTCGACCCTGAGCAGCGCAAGCGTTTCTGGGAAACGCCCTGGGCCGACTACCAGACCCAGTTCGACGGCGCCGTGCACGCCACCTACAACGTCTGTCAGGCTGTGCTGCCGCACCTGCGCCAGCGCGCGCAAGGTTGCATCGTCAACTTGGCGAGCGACCTGGTGGCGCGGCCGGTGGTGCCGTACCACGACTACAGTACCGCCAAGTCGGCGCTGGTGGGCTTCAGTCGCAACCTGGCGGCCGAGCTCGGGCCTTTGGGCATCCGCGTCAACTGCGTGGCGCCGGGCCTGGTCTATCCGACCGATGCCAGCCGTGCGACCAAAGAGGACGTGAAAGAGGCGATCGTGGCGCAGACGCCGCTGCGCCGCATTGCCAACCCGGCCGACGTGGCCGGGCCGGTGTTGTTCCTCGCCTCCGACTGGAGCCGCTTCATGACCGGGCAGGTGCTTTATGTGGACGGCGGGCTGGTGATGCAGTGAGCGCCGTGGCGTTGCGCATAATCGATCCCGGCGCAACGCCGTCCCTCTGAAGGAGTCAGCCTGATGCGAAATAGGATGCTGAGGTTCCTGGTTCTGTTGTTCAGTGTCACGGTGGCGCAGGCTGAACCCCTGCCCATGATCGATACCCATATGCACTTCGAGTCGGTGCCGTACATGGATCTCGACGGCTCGCGCAAGACCGCCTTGGCCGAAATGGACCGTCGTAACATTCGCATGTCCTTGCTGATGTCGCCGCCGCGTGACAGCTTTGTCGCCAAGCGCAACCAGGACGTCGAGGAACTGATGCCGACCGTCAAGGACGCGCCCGGCCGTTTTGCCGTACTGGGTGGTGGTGGTTCGCTCACCATCATGATCAATGCCGTGCCGGCCGATACGGTGAACGATGAGCGGCGCAGCGAGTTCCGCCAACGGGCCGAACGCATCCTGGCACTGGGCGCGGTGGGCTTTGGCGAGATGTTCATCCAGCACTTGTCGCTGCCAGCCATGGGGCCGGGCCACGCCTATGAGAACGTGCCGGCCGACCACCCTTTGCTCATGCTGCTGGCCGACATCGCGGCCGAGCACGATGTTCCGATCGACATGCATTCCGACATGGTGCCGCAGGATATGCCGTTGCCGCCCAACCTCATGAGCCACAGCCCACCCAATCCGGCGCAACTGACGGGCAACCGGGCCGCCTTCGAGGCGCTGCTGTCGCACAACCCCAAGGCGAAGTTCGTCTGGGCCCATGTCGGCTTCGAGCCGTTGCTGACACGCGGGCCGGCGGTGGTGCGCGAGATGCTGCAGGCCCACCCCAACCTCTACATGAGCTTTCGCCTCAACCGTGGCGGCCCCATGCACCCCATGGCCCTGGACGAAGACGGGCGGCTCAAGGACGAATGGTTGCTGCTGATACGTGAGTTCCCGGACCGCTTCATGTTGGGCAGCGACGCCTTCTACGCCGCCGGCGAGCGGGTGGCGCGCGGCGCAAGCAGCCAGGGGTTGGACAATCTGCGCGGATTGGTCGATCAACTGCCGCCGGATCTCGCGCGCCGCGTGGCCAGCGACAATGCAGCCTTGATCTACAAACTTAAATTCCCATCCGGGAACTGAATGGCGTACGCGTGCAAGAAACAATGTTGATTCTGGGGATCGAGTCCTCCTGCGACGAAACCGGCGTCGCCCTGGTCCAGTCCAGTGGTGCTCCGGTACCCACGCTGCTCTCGCATGCCCTGTACAGCCAGATCGAAATGCACCAGGCCTATGGCGGTGTGGTGCCCGAACTGGCCAGTCGCGACCACATCCGCCGCGTGCTGCCGCTGACCACGCAGGTCATGCAAGAGGCGGGCAAGTCACTGCAAGACGTTGACGTTGTGGCCTACACGCGCGGCCCGGGTCTCGCCGGTGCACTGCTGGTAGGCGCCGGCGTGGCCTGCGCGCTCGGTGCGGCCCTGGGCAAGCCGGTGCTGGGCGTGCACCATCTGGAAGGGCACCTGCTGTCGCCGTTCCTCAGTGCCGACCCGCCCGAATTTCCCTTTGTCGCGTTGCTGGTCTCCGGCGGCCACACCCAGTTGATGCGGGTGGACGGCGTCGGGCGCTACGACATTCTGGGCGAGACGATTGACGACGCCGCCGGCGAGGCCTTCGACAAGTCGGCCAAGCTTATGGGCCTGGGTTACCCCGGCGGGCCAGCCTTGTCCCGGCTGGCGGAGCAGGGTGATGGCACGGCCTTCAAGCTACCGCGCCCGCTGCTGCACAGCGGCAACCTGGACTTTTCCTTTGCCGGTCTGAAAACCGCGGTGCTGACGCAGGCGCAGCGCCTGGGTGAGCAATTGGAAGCACGCAAGGCTGATCTGGCCGCTTCGACGCAAGCAGCCATCGTGGAAGTGCTGGTGAAGAAGTCGCTCGCTGCGTTGGACCAGACCGGCATGAAGCGCCTGGTGGTGGCCGGCGGCGTGGGCGCCAACCGGCATCTGCGCGAGCAACTGAATGCCCAGTGCGCCAAGCGCAAGGTGCGCGTGCACTACCCGGAGCTGCACCTGTGCACCGACAACGGCGCCATGATCGCCATGGCCGCGGCCATGCGGCTGCAGGCCGGCATGCAAGAGGCTAGCCGGGCCTACACCTTCGAGGTCAAGCCGCGCTGGCCGCTGGATGCGATCAGCCAGTCGGTGTGAGATTCGCCGGTGGGCGTGGCGGCGTGTCGCGCGAATCTGGGTGCGGCGTGCGGGACTTGGTGGTCTTGTTAGTGGCTACCCCAGAGTTGCCAGCGGACGAAGGGTTGAGATAAATTGAGAACTAACAGCACCTTGCAGGGAGATGACTCGATGTGCTCGTACTTTGGCAACAAGACGGATTTGCTGTCTAGACTAATCTGGGCATAACAAAGCATGATCGAATCACTTCGAGATCCAGTCTGGCAGTTCGTGGGAGTGGTCCTCACAGCACTGGGTGTTGCTGCGGCCTTCTGGATCTATTGGCTGCAGCGGCAAATTAAGGAGATTGCTTTTGGTTTGCTTTCGTCGAGGCGTCCCCTTGCAATAGCCGATGAGCTTTCCTCGCGTGTCACTGTGGAGTTGGATGGCAAGATTGTCGGCAATCTTCACTTGCTAGTTTTTGGTCTGAAGAACTCAGGCCACCGGGCAGTTGCACCTGCAGACTTTCAGAGCCCTCTACGCATCCAATTCATCGAGGGGCAAGTGGTCTCCGCAGAGATAGCTTCGCAGACTCCTTCAAACCTTGGCGCAAAACTTCTCATATCCGAGGCTGAAGTTGTTCTCCAACCGCTTCTTCTCAATCCGGGCGATCAAGTACTTATTCAAGTCCTACTCTCATCGGCTACACCAACTTATTCACTCGATGCCCGTGTACTTGATGTCTCGTCCTTCGCGCCGATCAACGCTCATCCGCGCCTACCACCATTTTTTGCCTCTGGTTTACCTATAGGGATGGTGGTTTTTACAATCGGCGGGCTGGGTTTTCTCCTCTTTGCAGACGAACACTTACACGCCTACGTATTTTTGGGCGTCGCGGCAATTATTCCAATCTTCGGCGTCTTAACAAGGCTATTTCAAGACATCGGCAAGTCTGCACGACGACGTATCAATGAGATCTGAATCTTGGACCGACCGACCCGCACCGACATAGCACTTGAGCATTAGCTCAAACGTTGGTTCTATAAAAAAGGCCGCGCATTGCGCGGCCTTTTTGTTTGAAGGGGCAAGATCAGTTGATCGTCAGCTTGGTAACTTTGCTCTCCGGCTGTACCTTGACCAGCTTGAGGGTCAATACACCGTTTTCCAGCTTGGCAATGCTGGAGGCCGCATCAATATCTTGCGGCAGTTCGTAGGCCGCCTTGTACTGGCGCGCGGCTTCGGGCAGGCTTTCCAGGCGCACCACATTGCCTTCGATGCCGATCGACAGCTGTTCGCGCGTCACGCCCGGCACATCGAAGCTCAGGGTGTAGGCCTTGTCATCTTGTTCGATGCGGCAGCTGTTGGTCTGGATGGCCGGGGCTTGCAGGGCGGCATCGAAGAAGCGGTCCAGCGAGCGCATGGAGGGTGCAAAAGCAGAACGGCGGGTGACGGGGGCGAACAACATGATCGAACTCCTGGTTAACACAAAAATGGGGGTGTGTACGAAGTGCGGTCACAACCGTATCCCGTACACTGCGCGGCCGCCATCTCTGGTCTGCCGCTTGGATCGAAATTGAGCGCAATTTTTTTGTTTTCAAGAGTTGTTTTGCCATGAATATTTTTCGTCGTCCGCTATTGAAATCGCTGTTGCTGGCTTTATCTCTGCCCGCCGCCTTGTTGGCCCAGGCCCAGCCCGCTCCCATCAAGATCGCGATGATCGAAGGCCTGAGCGGCCCCTTTGCCAACACCGGCGAGGCGGTCTACCGCAACCTGGCATGGGCCACGGAACGCGTCAATGCACGCGGCGGTGTCAAGCTGCCGGCCGCAGCAGGCGGCAGCCGCCCCTTGCTGATCGAGCGCTATGACAGCAAGGGCCAGAACGAGGAAGCGCTGGCCGTGCTGCGCGCGGCCATCGACGATGGCGCGCGTTACGTGATGCAAGGCAATTCCTCGGCCACCGCGGCGGTGCTGATCGATGCCATCAACAAGCACAACGAGCGCGAGCCGGGCAAGCGTGTGATTTTTCTCAACTACGCGGCGGTGGATCCGATCCTGACCAACGAGAAGTGCAGCTTCTGGCATTTCCGCTTCGATGCCCATGCCGACATGCGCATGGCGGCGCTGATGGAGGTGCTGAAGGATGACAAGGCCGTCAAGAGCGCCTACCTGATCGGGCAGGACTACAGCTTCGGCCAGGCGGTGGCACGCGAGGCGCGACGCCAGCTGGGGCAGCAGCGGCCCGACGTGCAGATCGTCGGCGACGAGCTGCACCCGATGGGGCGGGTCAAGGACTTCATGCCCTACGCCGCCAAGATCAAGGCCAGCGGTGCGCAGGCGGTGATCACCGGCAACTGGGGCAACGACCTGACGCTGCTGGTGAAGGCGGCGCGCGAAGCCGGTTACGAAGGCAAGTTCTACACCTTCTATGGCAATGCGCTGGGCGCACCGGCGGCGCTGGGCGAGGCCGGTGTTGGCCGCGTGATTGCCGTGGCTGACTGGCTGCCCAACGCGCCGGGCAAGGACAGCGAGGCCTTCTACCAGTCCTTCCGCCAGCGCTTTCCGAAGCCGGCTGACGACTACGTGCACATGCGTATGCAGTTGATGGTGGAGTCGCTGGCGCAGGCGATCGAGCGCGCCGGCTCGCTGCAGGCCACCGCGGTGGCTGGTCAGCTGGAAAAAGCCAACGTGTCGCTGAACGGCCAGCACGGCGCCATGCGCGCGCTGGACCACCAGTTCCAGCAGCAGTTGATGGTGGGCCTGATGGAGCGCCAGGGTGCTGCGGGCGTGAAGTTCGACGTCGAAGGCTCGGGTTACGGCTTTCGCGTCATCAAGGTCTTGCCGGCTGCCCGTGCCGAGCAGCCCAGCAGTTGCAAAATGCAGCGTCCCTGATTTTTTAAGATTGCCCTATGCGTGACGTCATCCACCAGCTGCAGGAATCGAAAATCCGCGAGGTGGCCAATGCCGGCCTGGGTCGCCCCGACGTGCTGGCCTTCTGGTTCGGCGAGGGCGACGAGGTCACGCCCGACTTCATTCGCCAGGCCGCCATCGAGTCGCTGCAGAAGGGCGAGACCTTCTATGCCCACAACCTCGGCCTGCCCGAGTTGCGTGAGGCCATCGCGGCGCACATGAGTGCCCATCACGGGCCGATTGGGGTGGAGCGCATCGCTGTCACCTCCGGCGGTGTGAGTGCGCTGATGCTGGCGATGCAGGCGCTGGTGACTGCCGGCGACGAGGTGGTGGCCGTCACGCCGGTGTGGCCCAACCTGACGGCGCAGCCGGTCATCATGGGTGCCCGACTCACCTGCGTGTCGCTCAAGCCGGTCGCGGGGGCCTGGACGTTGGATATCGAGAGCCTGCTGGCCGTCGTGACACCGGCGACCAAGGTGCTGATCCTCAACGCGCCCAACAACCCAACCGGCTGGACGCTGACGCGCGCCGAGCAGCAGCGCATCCTGGACCACTGCCGCCGCACCGGCACCTGGATCGTGGCCGACGAGGTGTACTCGCAGCTCTACTTCGAACCCAGCCCGAACGGATGCGCCCCGAGTTTTTTGGATATTGCCAGGCCTGACGACCGCCTTGTGGTGGTGCACAGCTTCTCCAAGAGCTTCCTCATGACGGGCTGGCGCCTGGGCTGGCTGGTGTTGCCGGCTGCCCTGACGCACGACATGGGCAAGTTGATCGAGTTCAACACCTCGTGCGCCAGTGTCTTCACTCAGCGCGCCGCCACGGTGGCGCTGCAGCGGGCCGGTGAGGTGACGCCGCGGGTGGTGGCGCAGCTCAAGGCCGGCCGTGACACCCTGTTACCGCTGCTGCAGGCCGTGCCCGGCGTGCAGGTGGCCACGCCGGCGGGCGGCATGTACGCCTTTTTCCGCCTGGCCGGTTACCCGGACTCGCTGGCCACGGCCAAGCGCCTGGTGGTGGAAGCCGGCCTGGGCCTGGCACCGGGCGAGGCCTTCGCCCCTGAGGCGCAGGGCTGGCTGCGCTGGTGTTTTGCCTCCCGCGACCCGCAGCGGCTGGTGCAGGGGGTGGCGCGCCTCAAGAACTGGCTCGCTGCCCAGTAGGCTTCCCACATCGTGGGATGCCGCCGAGCCGGCTTTGCCGGTCGGCTGGCATCGCCCCTTGCAGGGGGTGGCGGAGCGACACGAAGTGCGCGCAGCCTGGGGTGAGCTATAATTCCACGGTTCTGCATTGGGTCAACCGGTGCGGAGCGCACGTCAGTAGCAGTTCCAGCCGCTGGCGCAAGTTGTAAACCTGGGACGTCACAGCCGAATCCGGCCGGTGCCGCCCCGCATGACAGGAAGAATGAAATGATCGCATCCAGCATCAAAGCTGAAGTTGTTAAAGCCAATGCCCGCAGCGCCACCGACACCGGTAGCCCGGAAGTCCAGGTCGCTCTGCTGACCGCTCGCATCAACGAGCTAACCCCCCACTTCAAGACCCACGCCAAGGATCACCACGGCCGTCGTGGTCTGCTGCGCATGGTGAGCCGTCGCCGCAAGCTGCTTGACTACCTCAAGGGCAAGGATGCCGACCGTTACACAGCGCTGATCACCAAGTTGGGTCTGCGTAAGTAATCGACAGAAACATGACGAAGCGCCTGAGTTAGTTCACTAGCTCAGGCGCTTTGTACTTCGGAGAAGGTAAAAACAGAGCGAAGCTGTGTCATTCCAGAGAAATTTGAGTCCTATAACCGACTTTCTCTGGAATGGCATCGTGTTCTGTGTTGCTGACTCCGGGCCTGAGGTGAGGTGGCCTTTACCTCCCGAATTGATAGGAGAGACACATGAGCATGTTCAATAAAATTACCAAGACCTTCCAATGGGGCCAGCACACGGTCACCATGGAAACCGGTGAAATCGCCCGCCAGGCTTCTGGCGCAGTTCTGGTCAATATCGATGACACCGTGGTGCTGGCCACCGTGGTGGCGTCCAAGAACGCCAAGCCGGGTCAGGACTTTTTCCCCCTGACGGTGGACTACACCGAGAAGTCCTACGCTGCCGGCAAGATCCCGGGCAGCTTCTTCAAGCGTGAAGGCCGTCCCAGCGAGCTGGAGACCCTGACCTGCCGCCTGATCGACCGCCCGATCCGTCCGCTGTTCCCCGAAGGTTTCTACAACGAAGTCCAGGTGATCGTGCACGTGGTGAGCCTGAACCCCGAAGTGCAGGCCGACATCGCTGCCATGATCGCCACCAGCGCCGCGCTGAGCATCAGCGGCATCCCGTTCAACGGCCCGATCGGCGCCGCACGCGTGGGTTACATCAATGGCGAATACGTCCTGAACCCGGGCCAGACCCAGCTGAAGGACAGCCAGATGGACCTGGTGGTGGCCGGTACCGAAGCAGCCGTGCTGATGGTGGAGTCCGAAGCCAGCCAGCTGACCGAGGAAGTCATGCTGGGTGCCGTGGTGTTCGGCCATGAGCAGGGCAACATCGCCATCAACGCCATCCACGACCTGGTGCGTGACGCTGGCAAGCCGGCTTGGGACTGGCAAGCGCCGGCCAAGGACGAAGCCCTGATTGCCAAGGTCAATGCCCTGGCTGAAGAGAAGCTGCGCGCTGCCTACCAGATCCGCAACAAGCAGGCCCGTACCCACGCTTGCCGCGAAGCCTATGCCGTCGTGATGGCCGACCTGAAAGAGTCCGGCGTCGAGTTCGACAGCGTCAAGGTCGAAGGCATGCTGTTCGACATCGAAGCGCGCATCGTGCGCGGCCAGATCCTGGCCGGCGAGCCGCGCATCGACGGTCGCGACACGCGCACCGTGCGCCCGATCGAAATCCGCAACAGTGTGCTGCCCCGTACCCATGGTTCGGCCCTGTTCACCCGCGGCGAGACGCAGGCTCTGGTGGTTGCCACGCTCGGCACCGAGCGCGATGCCCAGCGCATCGACGCCCTGGCTGGTGAGTTCGAAGACCGCTTCATGCTGCACTACAACATGCCTCCCTTCGCCACCGGCGAAGCCGGCCGTTTCGGCACCCCGAAGCGCCGCGAGATCGGCCACGGCCGTCTGGCCAAGCGTGCCCTGGTGGCCTGCCTGCCGACCAAGGAAGAGTTCCCCTACACCATGCGTGTGGTCTCCGAAGTCACCGAATCCAACGGTTCTTCGTCGATGGCTTCCGTCTGCGGTGGCTGCCTGTCGCTGATGGACGCCGGTGTGCCGATGAAAGCCCATGTGGCCGGCATCGCCATGGGCCTGATCAAGGAAGACAACCGCTTTGCCGTGCTGACCGACATCCTGGGTGACGAAGATCACCTGGGCGACATGGACTTCAAGGTGGCCGGTACCACCAACGGCATCACAGCGCTGCAGATGGATATCAAGATCCAGGGCATCACCAAGGAAATCATGCAGGTCGCTCTGGCTCAGGCCAAGGAAGCCCGCATGCACATTCTGGGCAAGATGCAGGAAGCCATGGGTGAAGCCAAGACCGAAGTCTCCAACTTCGCACCCAAGCTCTTCACCATGAAGATCAACCCCGAGAAGATCCGTGACGTGATCGGCAAGGGCGGCGCCGTCATTCGCGCGCTGACCGAAGAGACCGGTTGCCAGATCAACATCGAGGAAGACGGCACCATCACCATCGCCGCTACCGAAGCGGCCAAGGCCGATGAAGCCAAGCGCCGCATCGAGGAAATCACCGCTGAAGTTGAAATTGGCAAGGTCTACGAAGGCCCGATCACCAAGATCCTGGACTTCGGTGCCCTGGTCAACCTGCTGCCCGGCAAGGACGGCCTGCTGCACATCAGCCAGATCGCCCATGAGCGCGTCGAGAAGGTCACCGACTACCTGTCGGAAGGCCAGATCGTCAAGGTCAAGGTGCTGGAGACCGACGAGAAGGGCCGCGTCAAGCTGTCCATGAAGGCGCTGCTGGACCGTCCGGCCCAGAACGGCGGCGACCAAGCCTGATCCGTCTTTCAATTTGCTATTGAATCGATAGCGCCTTGCGCAGCAAGCGCAAGGGCTGTCGGCCAAAAAGACCATGAAAGCAGTCGAAATCACTTCTTATGGTGCGCCCGAGGTGCTGCGTCTGGGCGAGCGCCCGGATCCGGTGCCGGCGGCCGGTGAGTTGCTGATCCGCGTGGCGGCCAGCGGCATCAACCGGCCCGACGTGTTCCAGCGCACCGGCAACTACCCCGTCCCGCCGGGTGCCTCCGACATTCCCGGCCTCGAAGTGGCGGGTGAGGTCGTGGGCGGCGATGCCGCGGAGCTGGCGAAAGCCAGCCTCAAAGTCGGTGACCGCGTGTGCGCGCTGGTCGCCGGCGGCGGTTATGCCGAGCTGTGCACGGCGCCGATCGCGCAGTGCCTGCCGTACCCCAAGGGCCTGAGCGATGTCGAGGCGGCTTCGCTGCCTGAGACCTTCTTCACGGTCTGGAGCAATGTGTTTGACCGCGGTCGCCTGCAAAAGGGCGAAACCCTGCTGATCCAGGGTGGTTCCAGCGGCATCGGCGTCACCGCCATCCAGCTGGCCAAGGCCATGGGCGCGACCGTGATCGTGACCGCCGGCAGCGACGACAAGTGCGCCGCCTGCCTGAAGCTCGGTGCCGACCACGCCATCAACTACAAGACGCAGGACTTCAAGGACGAGGTCAAGCGCCTGACGGATGGCAAGGGTGTGGATGTCATTCTCGACATGGTGGGGGGCAGCTACGTCGCACGCGAGGTCGAGTGCCTGGCCGAGGATGGCCGTATCGTCATCATCGCGGTGCAGGGCGGCACCAAGAGCGAGTTCAACGCCGGCTTGGTGTTGCGCAAGCGCTTGACCATCACCGGCTCCACGCTGCGACCGCGCCCGGTGGCCTTCAAGGCCGCCATCGCCCAGGCTTGCCTGAAGCAGGCTTGGCCACTGATTGAGGCCGGCAAGATCAAGCCCGTGATCCACAGCACCTGGAAGGCCGTGGATCCGTCCGATCCGACCGGCAGCGGTGCGGCCAAGGCCCACGCGCTGATGGAGTCGAACCAGCACATCGGCAAGATCGTGCTGACCTGGGAGACAAAATGAGCAAGAAGAAGCTGATTGCCGGCAACTGGAAGATGAATGGCAGCCTGGCATCCAACCAGGCCCTGCTCAAGGGCATCCTCTCCGGACTGAAAGACCCGGCCTGTGACATTGCGGTCTGTGTACCGGCACCTTACTTCGCGCAGTGCCAGGCCTTGTTGGCCACCAGCCCTGTCGAGCTGGGCGCGCAGGACGTGTCGCAGCACGAGACCGGCGCTTACACCGGTGAAGTGTCAGTGGCCATGCTGAAGGATTTCGGTGTGCGCTACGCCATCGTCGGCCACTCCGAGCGCCGTCAGTACCACGGTGAGACCGATGCGTCGGTGGCGGCCAAGGCCCAGCGCGCGCTGGCCAATGGCGTGACACCCATCGTCTGCGTCGGCGAGACGCTGGTTGAGCGCGAAGCCGGCAAGACAGAAGAGGTTGTCAAGCGGCAACTGGCCGCCGTGATTCATCTGAATGGCCATTGCATCAGCGAGATCGTGGTGGCCTATGAGCCGGTATGGGCGATTGGCACCGGCAAGACCGCCACGCCGGAGCAGGCGCAAGCCGTGCATGCCGTGCTGCGCGCGCAGCTCAAAGCTGCCACGCCGCAGGCCGAGCGCATAACCATCCTCTACGGCGGCAGCATGAATGCCGCCAACGCAGAGCAACTGCTGGCCCAGCCCGACATCGACGGCGGCCTGATCGGCGGCGCTTCGCTCAAGGCCCCGGACTTTTTGACCATCATTGCTGCAGCCCGCTGATAGCGGCTGCAGTTAGCTACGAATTTAGGAGTAAACATGAGTCTTGTATTGACCATTCTCTTGGCGGTCCAACTGCTGTCGGCGCTGGCCATGATCGGCCTGATCCTGATCCAGCACGGCAAGGGCGCCGACATGGGTGCGGCTTTCGGCAGCGGCAGTTCGGGCAGCCTGTTCGGTGCCAGCGGCAGCGCCAACTTCCTGTCGCGCACCACCGCTGTGCTGGCCACGGTGTTCTTTGTCTGCACCTTGGCGCTGGCCTACTTCGGCAATGCGCGTCCGGCCAGCACGGGCAGCGTGCTGGAGCGCGCCGCCGTCACCGCACCGGCAGCCGAAGGTGCCGCTGGTACCGCCACGCAAATTCCGAGCAGCCAGGCGCCCGCAGCGCCGGTGCCGTCTGCACCGGCGCCCTCGGGCGCAGGGCAGATTCCGTCGAAGTAATTTCTCTGATGTTGACCCGCGTCAACCGGGATGCGGGGTGTTTTCAGGGTAAACTCTAGGGCTGTCGGGAAAGCGCAATCCTCATGCAATCCCGGCGCATGAGACAAGCCGTCGTGGTGAAATTGGTAGACACGCTATCTTGAGGGGGTAGTGGCGAAAGCTGTGCGAGTTCGAGTCTCGCCGACGGCACCATAAACAGACCTGTTGGATCCAGTCCGACGGGCTAAACGGTGATCAGAATCTCAAGATGAACCTCGATCAGTACCTTCCCGTTCTCTTGTTCATCTTGGTCGGCATCGCGGTGGGCATCCTGCCCCAGGTGCTTGGCTATGTCCTCGGGCCGAACCGGCCTGACGCGGCAAAAAATTCCCCTTACGAGTGTGGTTTCGAGGCGTTTGAAGACGCGCGCATGAAGTTTGACGTGCGCTACTACCTCGTGGCCATTCTTTTCATTCTGTTCGATCTGGAAATCGCTTTCCTCTTCCCGTGGGCGGTTGCGCTCAAAGAGGTGGGGGCGGTCGGCTTCTGGGCGGCGGTGGTGTTCCTGGGCATTCTGGTCGTGGGTTTCATCTACGAGTGGAAAAAAGGCGCCCTGGACTGGGAATAGAAACAAGCAGATTTCAAGAGGGCTGATGCCATGATTGAAGGCGTGATGAAAGAGGGCTTTATCACCACCAGTTACGACACGGTGGTGAACTGGGCCAAGACCGGCTCGCTCTGGCCCATGACCTTCGGTCTGGCCTGCTGCGCGGTCGAGATGATGCATGCGGCTGCGGCGCGCTACGACATTGGTCGCTTTGGTGCCGAGGTGTTCCGTGCCAGTCCGCGCCAGTCCGACCTGATGATCGTGGCCGGCACGCTGTGCAACAAGATGGCGCCGGCTCTGCGCAAGGTCTACGACCAGATGAGCGAGCCGCGTTGGGTGATTTCCATGGGCTCCTGCGCCAACGGTGGCGGCTACTACCACTACAGCTACTCGGTGGTGCGCGGTTGCGACCGCATCGTGCCGGTCGATGTCTATGTGCCGGGCTGCCCGCCCACGGCCGAGGCGCTGATCTACGGCATCATCCAGCTGCAGCAAAAAATTCGCCGCACGCAAACCATTGCGCGCGTCTGAGGAATCACAGATGACTGCTATTGCTGTAAATCCCGAGGCTCTCAAGGACACAGTTGCCGCCGCTTTGGGCGGCAAGGCGCGTCGTATCGATGTCTGGCTGGACGAGGTCACGGTTGAAGTGGCGGCTGCCGACTACCTGGCGGCGGCGCAAATCCTGCGTGACGCGCCCGGTTGTCGCTTCGAGCAACTGATCGATCTTTGCGGTGTGGACTACTCCACCCATGGCGACGGTCGCTGGGAGGGGCTGCGTTTCTGCGTGGTGTCGCACCTGCTGTCGGTCAGCCTGAATCAGCGCGTGCGCCTCAAGGTGTTTGCTGCTGACGACGATTTCCCGGTGGTGGACTCCGTTACCGGCATCTGGCGTGCTGCCAACTGGTACGAGCGCGAAGCCTTCGACCTGTATGGCATCGTGTTCGAGGGGCATGACGATCTGCGTCGTATCCTGACCGACTACGGTTTCATCGGCCATCCCTTCCGCAAGGACTTCCCGCTCAGTGGCCATGTCGAAATGCGCTACGACGCCGAGCAGCAACGTGTGGTCTACCAGCCGGTGAGCATCGAGCCGCGCGAGATCACGCCGCGCATCATCCGTGAAGACAACTACGGAGGCCTGAACTGATCATGGCCGAGATCAAGAATTACACCCTGAACTTCGGTCCGCAGCATCCGGCCGCGCACGGCGTGCTGCGCCTGGTGCTCGAGCTTGACGGTGAGGTGGTCCAGCGCGCCGACCCGCACATCGGCCTGCTGCACCGCGCCACCGAGAAGCTGGCTGAGAGCAAGACCTACATCCAGTCGCTGCCCTACATGGACCGTCTCGACTACGTGTCGATGATGTGCAACGAGCAGGCCTATTGCCTGGCCATCGAGAAGCTGCTGGGCATCGAGGTGCCGCTGCGCGCCAAGTACATCCGCACCATGTTCGGCGAGATCACGCGCCTGCTCAACCACCTGATGTGGCTGGGCTCGCACGGCAACGACTGCGGCAGCTCGACCATCCTGATCTACACCTTCCGTGAGCGCGAAGACCTGTTCGACATGTACGAGGCCGTCTCTGGCGCACGCATGCACGCAGCGTATTTCCGTCCGGGCGGCGTCTACCGTGACCTGCCGGACACCATGCCGCAGTACCAGGCCAGCAAGATTCGCAACGCCAAGGCGATTGCCGAACTCAATGCCAATCGCCAGGGTTCGCTGCTCGACTTCATCGAAGACTTCACGCAGCGTTTCCCCAATTGCGTGGACGAGTACGAAACCCTGCTGACCGACAACCGGATCTGGAAGCAGCGTACCGTGGGCATCGGTGTGGTGACAGCCGAGCGCGCCTTGAACCTGGGCATGACCGGCCCCATGCTGCGTGGCTCCGGCATCGCCTGGGACCTGCGCAAACAGCAGCCCTACGATGCCTATGACCGCGTCGATTTCGACATCCCGGTCGGCAAAACCGGCGACAGCTACGACCGTTATCTGGTGCGCGTGCAGGAGATGCGCGAGTCCAATCGCATCATCAAGCAGTGCGTGGACTGGTTGCGTGCCAACCCCGGTCCGGTCATCACCGACAACCACAAGGTGGCACCGCCCGCACGCGAGGCAATGAAGTCGAACATGGAAGAGCTGATCCACCACTTCAAGCTCTTTACCGAAGGTTTCCGTGTGCCCGAAGGCGAGGCGTATGCCGCCGTCGAGCACCCGAAGGGCGAGTTCGGCATCTACCTCGTGAGCGACGGCGCCAACAAGCCCTATCGTCTGAAGATTCGTGCCCCGGGCTTTGCCCATCTGGCCGCCTTGGACGAACTGGCTCGCGGCCACATGCTGGCCGATGCGGTGGCCATCATCGGCACCCTGGACATTGTGTTTGGAGAGATTGATCGATGATCTCTGATTCCATCAAAGCGCGCTTCGCCAAAGAAGTCGCCAAATACCCGGCTGAGCAGAAGCAGTCGGCCGTCATGGCCTGTCTGTCCATCGTGCAGCAGGAGCTCGGGCACGTGAGTGCCGAGAGCGAGGCCGAGATCGCCGCTTATCTCGAGATGGCACCGATGGCCGTGCACGAGGTGACGACCTTCTACAACATGTACAACCAGCAGCCGGTGGGCAAGTACAAGCTCAACGTCTGTACCAACCTGCCGTGCCAGCTGCGCGACGGCTCCCGGGCGCTCAAGCATCTGGAGCACAAGCTGGGCATTGCCATGGGCGAGACTACGGCCGACGGCCTGTTCACCTTGCAGCAAAGTGAATGCCTGGGTGCCTGTGCCGATTCGCCGGTGATGCTGGTGAACGACCGCACCATGTGCAGCTTCATGTCGAATGACAAGCTCGATCAGCTGATCGATGGTCTGAAGTCTGCGGAGACCAAATGATGTCGGCTGAAAAAATCCTGTCCCAGTTTGCCGCCACCGGCGTGCAGACCTGCTTCCACGATCGTCACATCAACCCGCAGATCTACGCTGGCCTGAACGGTTCCAATTGGAGCCTGAAGGACTACGAAGCGCGTGGCGGCTACCAGGCCCTGCGCAAGATCCTTGGCAAGGACGGTTCAGCACCGAATCCAGAAACCGGTGTGGCGGGTCTGACGCAAGACCAGGTGATCGCTACCGTCAAGGAATCTGCCTTGCGCGGCCGCGGCGGCGCCGGTTTCCCGACCGGCCTGAAGTGGAGCTTTATGCCGCGCCAGTTCCCGGGCCAGAAGTACCTGGTGTGCAATTCTGACGAGGGTGAGCCGGGGACCTGCAAGGACCGCGACATCCTGATGTACAACCCGCACATCGTGATCGAGGGCATGGCCATCGCGGCCTACGCCATGGGCATCACGGTCGGCTACAACTACATCCACGGCGAGATCTTCCAGGTCTACGAACGTTTCGAAGCCGCGCTGGAAGAAGCGCGTGCCGCCGGCCTGCTGGGCAACAACATCCTGGGCAGCAATTTCAGCTTCCAGTTGCATGCACATCACGGCTTCGGCGCCTACATCTGCGGTGAAGAGACGGCGCTGCTGGAGTCGCTGGAAGGTAAGAAGGGCCAACCGCGCTTCAAGCCGCCGTTCCCGGCCAGCTTCGGCTTGTACGGCAAGCCCACCACCATCAACAACACCGAGACCTTTGCGGCCGTGCCTTGGATCATCCGCAACGGCGGCCAAGCCTACCTCGAATGTGGCAAGCCCAATAACGGCGGCACCAAGATCTTCTCGATCAGCGGCGACGTCGAGCGTCCGGGCAACTACGAGATTCCGATGGGCACACCCTTTGCCAAGCTCCTGGAGCTGGCCGGTGGCGTGCGCGGCGGCCGCCAGTTGAAGGCCGTGATCCCCGGCGGTTCCTCGGCGCCGGTGCTGCCGGCCAACATCATCATGGAATGCACCATGGATTACGACTCCATCGCCAAGGCCGGCTCCATGTTGGGCTCGGGTGCGGTGATCGTGATGGACGAGACCCGTTGTATGGTCAAGTCGTTGCAGCGTCTGAGTTACTTCTACATGCACGAGTCCTGCGGCCAGTGCACGCCCTGCCGTGAAGGCACGGGCTGGCTGTCGCGCGTGGTGGACCGCATCGAGAACGGCCAGGGCCGTCCCGAAGACATGGACCTGCTGGACAACGTGGCAGAAAACATCCAGGGTCGCACCATCTGCGCGCTGGGCGATGCCGCAGCGATGCCGGTGCGCGCCATGATCAAGCATTTCCGACATGAATTCGAACATCACGTAGCCCACAAGACCTGCATGGTCCCGGCCTACGTCTGAGCCCCATACCGAGTACACGAACATGGTTGAAATCGAACTCGACGGCAAGAAGGTAGAGGTTGTGGAAGGCAGCATGGTCATGCATGCGGCCGAAAAAGCCGGTACCTACATTCCGCATTTCTGCTACCACAAGAAGCTCAGCATCGCGGCCAACTGCCGCATGTGTCTGGTCGATGTGGAAAAGGCACCCAAGCCGATGCCGGCCTGCGCCACGCCGGTGACGCAGGGCATGATCGTGCGCACCAAGAGCGACAAGGCGATCAAGGCACAGAAGTCGGTGATGGAGTTCCTGCTCATCAACCACCCGCTGGACTGCCCGATCTGCGACCAGGGCGGCGAATGCCAGTTGCAGGATCTGGCTGTTGGTTACGGGGCTTCCTCTTCACGCTACGAAGAAGAAAAGCGCGTCGTGTTCCACAAGGATGTCGGCCCGCTGATCTCGATGGAAGAGATGAGCCGTTGCATCCACTGCACCCGCTGCGTGCGTTTCGGCCAGGAAGTGGCCGGCGTCATGGAACTGGGCATGTCGCACCGTGGCGAACATTCCGAGATCGAAACCTTCGTCGGTCACTCGGTGGATTCCGAACTGTCCGGCAACATGATCGACATCTGCCCGGTCGGCGCGCTGACCAGCAAGCCGTTCCGCTACCAGGCTCGTACCTGGGAGCTGAGCCGTCGCAAGTCGGTCAGCCCGCACGACTCCACCGGTGCCAACCTGATCGTGCAGGTCAAGAACAACAAGGTCATGCGTGTCGTGCCCCTGGAAAACGAAGCTGTCAATGAATGCTGGATCGCCGACCGCGACCGCTTCTCCTACGAAGCACTCGACAGCCAGGATCGCCTGACCCAGCCCATGATCAAGCACGGCGGCGAGTGGAAAACCGTCGACTGGCAGACGGCGCTGGAATACGTGGCCAAGAGCTTCAAGCACATCCAGGCCGAGCATGGTGCTAGCAGCATTGGCGCCCTGGTCAGCCCGCACAGCACAGTGGAAGAGCTGTACCTGGCCGGCGCACTGGTGCGTGGCTTGGGAAGCGACAACATTGACTACCGTCTGCGCCATGCCGAATTCGCCAAGAGCGAAGGCGTTCACTGGCTCGGGACCTCGATTGAATCCCTGACGCAGCTCCAGCGCGTGCTGGTGGTCGGCACCAACCTGCGCAAGGACCATCCGCTGTTCGCCCAGCGCATCCGTCAGGCCGTGCGCCACGGCGCCGCTGTCAATGCCATCACCTCGAAGGCCTTGTTCAAGAATGCTGATGCCTGGGCCCTGCGCGTGGCCAACGCTGTCGTGACCGAGGCATCTGCCTGGGGCCAGGCGCTGGCCGACGTGGCTGCTGCGATCGCCGCCGAAAAGGGTGTGACCGCACCGGCCGCCGGCCAAGCCACCGCACAAGCGCAGGCTATCGCCAAGTCGCTGCTCGGTGGTGAACGCAAGGCCGTGTTGCTGGGCAATGCCGCCGCGCACCATGCACAGGCCTCCAGCCTGCTGGCACTGGCCAACTGGATTGCTGCACAGACCGGCGCCACGGTGGGCTACCTCACCGAAGCGGCCAATACCGTGGGCGCCCAATGGGTGAAAGCCCAGCCGCAAGCTGGTGGGCTCCATGCGGGGCAGATGTTGGCGGGTGGCCTCAAGGCGGTCATTCTTCTCAACACCGAACCCGAGTTCGACTCCGCTGCCGGCAAGCAGGCGGCCGAGGGCCTGAGCAAGGTGGACACGGTGGTGACCTTGAGCCCGTTCAAGACCAACCTGGCTTTCAGCGACGTGCTGTTGCCGATCGCGCCGTTCACCGAGACCTCGGGCAGTTTCGCCAACGCCGAAGGTCGTTTGCAAAGTTTCCATGCTGTGGTCAAGCCGCTGGGTGATACCCGTCCGGCCTGGAAGGTGCTGCGCGTGCTGGGCAACCTGCTCGGCCTGCCGGGCTTCGAATTCGAAAGCTCGCAAGAGGTGCTGACCGCCGCGACCGCCACGCCACCGGCACTCAACAACGCCACGCAAGCCGCCATCACACTGGCTGCTTCAACTACCGAACCGGTGGTGGCATCCATCTACCAATTGGACGGACTGGTCCGTCGTGCACCGTCGCTGCAGCTGACGGCCGATGCGCGTGCTGTGCGTGAAGAAGGGGTGGCAGCATGATCGATGCGCTGTACAACGGTGGCCTGAATCTGCTGGCCGCAAGCTGGTGGACCGCCATGGCCTGGCCGGTCATCTGGATCTTGCTCAAGATCGTGGTGGTGCTGGCACCGCTGATGGGGGCCGTGGCCTACCTGACGCTGTGGGAGCGCAAGTTGCTCGGTTTCATGCAGGTGCGCTTCGGTCCCAACCGGGTGGGCCCCTTCGGTTTGCTGCAGCCGATCGCCGACGCGCTCAAGCTGCTGACCAAGGAAATCATCCAGCCGAGCGCAGCCGCCAAAGGTCTGTTCGTGCTTGGTCCCATCATGGCCATCATGCCGGCGCTGGCGGCCTGGGTCGCGATTCCTTTCGGTCCCGACGTGGCGCTGACCAACATCAACGCCGGCCTGTTGCTGATCATGGCCATCACTTCGATCGAGGTCTATGGCGTCATCATCGCCGGCTGGGCCTCCAACTCCAAGTACGCCTTCCTCGGCGCGCTGCGGGCTTCGGCGCAAATGGTGAGCTACGAGATTGCCATGGGCTTCTGCTTCCTGGTGGTGCTGATGGTGTCGGGCAGCATGAACCTGACTGACATCGTGATGGGGCAGGGCAAGGGCTACTTCAGTGACATGGGCTTGAACTT
Organism: Curvibacter sp. PD_MW3; assembly: GCA_002633085.1. GTDB lineage: Bacteria > Pseudomonadota > Gammaproteobacteria > Burkholderiales > Burkholderiaceae_C > Hylemonella. The sequence continues at coordinate 64,239 of NSIV01000002.1, read as the reverse complement.
CCTGTCCTGGAACTGGCTGCCGCTGCTGCCGATCTTCCTGGTCTACCTGATCTCCGGCGTGGCCGAGACCAACCGCCATCCCTTCGACGTGGTCGAGGGCGAAGCCGAGATCGTGGCCGGCCACATGGTCGAGTACTCGGGCATGGGCTTCGCCATCTTCTTCCTGGCTGAATATGCCAGCATGTGGCTGGTGTCCATCCTGGCGGTGATCATGTTCCTCGGCGGCTGGATGTCCCCGATCGACAGCGCCCTGTTGAACTGGATTCCAGGCTGGATCTGGCTGGGGGCCAAGACCTTTGTTGTGGTCTCGATGTTCATCTGGATTCGCGCCACCTTCCCGCGTTTCCGCTACGACCAGATCATGCGTCTGGGCTGGAAGATTTTCATCCCGGTCACCCTGGTGTGGCTGCTCATCGTCGGCATCTGGATGCAGACGCCGTGGAATATCTGGAACTAAGCGGGTCAAGACATGTCTGCCATCGCTGCTTCAACTTTCTCTTTCAAAGACTTCATCAAGAGCTTCATGCTGGTGGAGCTCTTCAAAGGCATGGCCCTGACCGGCCGCTACGCCTTCCGCCGCAAGGTTACGGTGCAGTTTCCGGAAGAAAAAACCCCGCTGTCGCCGCGTTTCCGCGGTCTGCATGCGCTGCGCCGTTATGACAACGGCGAAGAGCGCTGCATTGCCTGCAAGCTGTGCGAAGCGGTCTGCCCGGCCATGGCAATCACGATCGAGTCCGATGTGCGCGCCGATGGCAGCCGCCGCACCACGCGCTACGACATCGATCTGACCAAATGCATCTTTTGCGGCTTCTGCGAAGAGAGCTGCCCGGTCGACTCGATTGTCGAGACCAGCATCTTTGAATACCACGGCGAAAAGCGCGGCGACCTGTATTTCACCAAGGACATGCTGCTGGCCGTGGGCGACCGCTACGAGAACGAGATCGCAGCCTCCAAGGCGGCCGATGCCAAATATCGTTAACTTCCGCTGAAGACCGTCGCACAGAACCTCACAAAGATCGACCCATGGACGTCAAGACCGGTTTCTTTTATCTGTTCTCGTTGGTGCTGCTGTTTGCAGCCTTCCGGGTCATCACGGCGCGCAATCCTGTGCATGCCGTGCTCTTTCTCATGCTGTCCTTCTCGCAGGCGTCGGCCATCTGGTTGCTGCTGAAGGCCGAGTTCCTGGCCATCACGCTGGTGCTGGTCTATCTCGGCGCGGTGATGGTGCTCTTCTTGTTCGTGGTCATGATGCTCGACATCAAGATCGACGCGTTGCGCCAGGGCTTCTGGCGGCACTTCCCCCTCGCAGCCTTGCTGGGGGCCGTGGTGGTGCTGGAGATGGCCGCCGTGCTGATGGCGGGGTTCCGCGTGTCCGAAGAGCCGCGTGTGGCCCAGGTCATCGGCCAGCCGCTGCTGGAGGTCTCCAATACCAAAGAGTTGGGTAAGCTGCTCTACACCCAGTATGTCTACCCGGTGCAGGTGGCTGCGGTCATCCTGCTGGTGGCCATGATCGCGGCCATCGCCCTGACCTTGCGTGCCCGCAAGGACAGCAAAGCCATTGACCCATCCGAGCAGGTGCGCGTGCGTGCCAGCGATCGTCTGCAGATCGTCAAGCTCGACCCCACACGCCCGGCACCGGCTGCCGAAGCAGCGCCTGAGGAGAACAAGGCATGACCCTGACCCTGACACTCGGACATTACCTCACGCTCGGCGCCATGTTGTTTGCGCTGGCCGTGGTGGGTATCTTCCTGAACCGCAAGAACCTGATCGTGCTGCTGATGGCCATTGAGCTCATGCTGCTGGCGGTCAACCTGAACTTCGTGGCTTTCTCCCATTACCTGGGCGACATGCACGGTCAGGTGTTTGTGTTCTTCATTCTCACTGTGGCAGCGGCCGAGTCGGCCATCGGCCTGGCCATCCTGGTGCTGCTGTTCCGCAACAAGTCCAGCATCAACGTGGACGAACTCAACACGCTCAAGGGCTGAACCCACCGGTTCATCAAGGTACTAGAAGATGAGTCAAACCCTTTCTGCATCCACCCTGTTGGCCGTGCCGCTGGCGCCGCTGGTCGGTTCCGTCCTGGCTGGCGTCCTTGGCACCAAGTTCGGCGGCAACTGGATCGGCCGTCGCCTGTCGCATTCGCTCACCATCCTCGGCGTGCTGCTGGCCTTCATTTTGTCTGCCATGACGCTCAAGAGCGTGGCCATGGACGGTGCGCGCTTCAACGAGACGCTCTACACCTGGATGGTGGTGGGTGGCCTGAAGATGGAAGTCGGCTTCATGGTCGACGGTCTGACCGCCATGATGATGTGTGTGGTGACCTTCGTCTCGTTGATGGTGCATATCTACACCATCGGCTACATGGAAGAGGACGAGGGCTACAACCGCTTCTTCGCCTACATCTCCCTGTTCACTTTCTCCATGCTCATGCTGGTCATGAGCAACAACCTGCTGCAGCTTTTCTTCGGTTGGGAAGCGGTGGGCTTGGTGTCCTACTTGCTGATCGGCTTCTGGTTCAACAAGCCAACCGCCATCTTTGCCAACATGAAGGCCTTCCTGGTCAATCGGGTCGGTGACTTCGGCTTCATCCTGGGCATTGGCTTGATCGCCGCCTACGCCGGCACGCTGAACTACACGGAAGTGTTTGCCAAGGCCTCCCAACTCGGCGCCATCGAGTTCCCCTGGTACATCCTGGGTCAGGATGCGATGCTGATCACCGTGATCTGCATCTGCCTGTTCATCGGCGCCATGGGCAAATCGGCCCAGTTCCCGCTGCACGTCTGGTTGCCCGACTCAATGGAAGGCCCGACCCCGATCTCCGCCCTGATCCACGCCGCCACCATGGTGACGGCCGGCATCTTCATGGTGGCGCGCATGTCGCCGCTGTTCGAGCTGAGCGACACGGCCCTGAGTTTCATCATGGTGATCGGCTCGATCACGGCGCTGTTCATGGGCTTTCTGGGCATCATCCAGAACGACATCAAGCGCGTGGTGGCTTATTCCACGCTGTCGCAGCTCGGCTACATGACGGTGGCGCTCGGTGCCTCGGCCTACTCAGTGGCCGTGTTCCACCTGATGACGCACGCCTTCTTCAAGGCGTTGCTGTTCCTCGGTGCTGGCTCGGTCATCATGGGCATGCACCACAACCAGGACATCCGCTGGATGGGTGGCGTGCGCAAGTACATGCCCATCACCTGGATCACTTCACTGCTGGGTTCGCTGGCACTGATCGGCACACCGCTGTTCTCGGGTTTCTACTCCAAGGACAGCATCATCGAGGCCGTGCATGAGAGTCACCTGTGGGGTGCCGGATTTGCCAACTTTGCGGTGCTGGCTGGTGTCTTCGTGACCGCCTTCTACTCCTTCCGCATGTATTTCATGGTGTTCCACGGCAAGGAGCGTTTCGACCAGAACCCCGATGCCCACCACGACGACCATGGCCACGGTCACGACGACCACCATGAGCCGCACGAGTCGCCCTGGGTGGTGACGGTGCCGCTGGTGCTGCTGGCCATTCCTTCGGTGGTGATCGGCTACCTGACGATCCAGCCCATGCTGTTCGGGGACTTCTTCAAGGACGCGATCTTTGTCGATGCAGCCAAGCATCCCGTGATGCAGGAATTGGCTGAGGCCTTCCATGGCCCGCTGGCCATGGCGCTGCATGCCTTCAGCACGGCGCCGTTCTGGCTGGCTTTGGCTGGTGTGGTCTGCGCCTACTACATGTACATGATCAATCCGGCCCTGCCGGCTGCCATCAAGCGCGCCGTCCAACCGCTCTACACCTTGCTGGAAAACAAGTACTACATGGACTGGATCAACGAGAACATCCTGGCGCGCGGCGCCCGCATGCTCGGCGTCGGTCTGTGGAAGGGCGGCGACCAGGCCGTCATCGACGGCACGCTGGTCAACGGCTCCTGGAAACTGGTCGGCTGGGTGGCCGGCGTGGTGCGCCGGGTGCAGTCCGGTTTCCTGTACCACTACGCACTGGCCATGATTGTCGGTGTGCTGGTGCTCATGTCCTGGTTTGTGACCTGGCCCATGGTTGTTGAGTGGCTCAGCCGATAAGGAGAAGAAGAAATGGGTTTGTTGAGCCTGGCTATCTGGATGCCGATTGCGTTCGGCGTGTTGCTGCTGGCCTTGGGCCGCGACGAGCAGGCGCGCATGGTGCGCTGGGTCGCGCTCATCGGTGCACTGGCGAGTTTTCTTGTCACCTTGCCGCTCTACACCGGGTTCAAGCTCGGTACGGCGGCCATGCAGTTTGTCGAGAAGATGCCGTGGATGGAGCGCTTCAATGTGCACTACCACGTGGGTCTCGACGGCATATCGCTCTGGTTCGTCTTGCTGACGGCTTTCATCAACGTCATCGTGGTGATTGCAGGCTGGGAAGTCATCACGCGCCGCGTCAACCAGTACATGGGCGCCTTCCTGATCCTCAGCGGCCTCATGATCGGCGTGTTCTCGGCGCTTGACGGCATCCTGTTCTACGTCTTCTTCGAAGCCACGCTGATCCCGATGTACCTGATCATCGGCATCTGGGGCGGTCCGAACAAGATCTACGCCGCCTTCAAGTTCTTTCTCTACACGCTGCTGGGTTCGCTGCTGACACTGATCGCGCTGATCTTCCTGTACACCAAGTCGGGCGGCAGCTTCGACATTGCCACCTGGCACAAGCTGCCGCTGGACGGCACGACGCAGACCCTGCTGTTCTTTGCCTTCTTTGCCGCTTTTGCCGTCAAGGTGCCGATGTGGCCGGTCCACACCTGGCTGCCCGATGTGCACGTGGAAGCCCCCACCGGTGGTTCTGCCGTGCTGGCCGCCATCATGCTCAAGCTGGGTGCCTACGGTTTCCTGCGTTTCTCGCTGCCGATCGCGCCGGATGCTGCGCGCGAGTGGGCGTGGCTCTTGATCGCCCTGTCACTGATCGCCGTCATCTACGTCGGTCTGGTGGCCATGGTGCAGCAGGACATGAAGAAGCTGGTGGCCTACTCATCGGTGGCGCACATGGGATTTGTCACCTTGGGCTTCTTCATCTTCAACGATCTCGGCGTCTCCGGTGGTCTGGTGCAGATGATCGCCCACGGCTTTGTCTCGGCCGCCATGTTCCTTTCCATCGGCGTGTTGTACGACCGGGTGCATTCGCGTGAAATCGCCAGCTATGGTGGCGTGGTCAACACCATGCCCAAGTTCGCGGCCTTTTCCCTGTTCTTCGCCATGGCCAATTGCGGCCTGCCGGGTACCGCTGGTTTCGTCGGCGAGTGGATGGTGATCCTCGGTGCCGTGAAGTACGACTTCTGGATCGGTCTGGCAGCCGCCACGGCGCTGATCTTCGGTGCCGCCTACACGCTGTGGATGTTCAAGCGCGTCTACCTGGGGCCAGTGGCCAACGAGGACGTCAAGGCGCTGGTCGACATCAACAGCCGTGAGTTCCTCATGCTGGCGCTGCTGGCAATCGCCGTGCTGGTCATGGGTGTCTATCCCAAGCCCTTCACCGATGTCATGGACACGTCGGTGACGGAACTGCTCAAGCACGTGGCATTGTCCAAGTTGAACTGATCAAACCGAATTGAAAGACTGAAGATGACAGACAAACTCAGCTGGATTGCGGTTTATCCGGAAATCATTCTGCTGGCCATGGCCTGCCTGATCACGCTGATGGACCTCGGCGTGAAAAGCCGCCAGCGCACCCGTACCTACATCTGGACACTGATGGCCCTGGGCGCAGTGGCTTTGCTGCAGTACCTGTACGCCAGTGGCGGTGCCACCCTTTACAGCCTGCACAACATGGTGGTGAGCGACCCCATGGGCAACTGGCTCAAGTTCTTTGCCACCATTGCCGTGATGGTCTCGCTGGTCTATGCGCGTCCGTACTCGGCCGACCGCGACATGCTGCGTGGCGGCGAGCTGTTCTCCCTGAGCATGCTGTCCTTGCTGGGCATGTTCATCATGATCTCCGGCAACAACTTCCTGCTGATCTACCTCGGCTTGGAGCTGCTGACGCTCTCCAGCTATGCCCTGGTGGCGCTGCGCCGCGACAACGCCACCGCCACCGAAGCCGCCATGAAGTACTTCGTGCTCGGCGCGCTGGCTTCCGGCTTCCTGCTTTATGGCTTGTCCATGATCTACGGTGCCACCGGCTCGCTGGATGTGAACGCCGTGTTCCGTGCCATCAATTCCGGCCGTGTCAACCCGCAGGTGCTGGTGTTCGGCACCGTGTTCGTGGTGGCCGGCCTGGCCTTCAAGCTGGGTGTGGTGCCGTTCCACATGTGGATCCCCGATGTCTACCAAGGTGCGCCCACGTCCGTGACGCTGATGATCGGCGGTGCGCCGAAGCTGGCTGCCTTTGCCATTGTCATCCGCTTGCTGGTCGAAGGCATGCTGCCGCTGGCCATCGACTGGCAGCAGATGTTGATGCTGTTGGCCATTGCCTCGCTGCTGGTGGGTAACTTGGCTGCGATCATGCAGACCAACCTCAAACGCATGCTGGCGTTCTCCACCATTTCGCAGATGGGCTTTGTCTTGCTGGGCCTGATGTCGGGCGTCATCAACGGCAACATCTATTCCGCGGCCAATGCCTACAGCTCGGCGATGTTCTACGTCGTGACCTATGTGCTGACCACGCTGGCGAGCTTCGGTGTCATCCTGTTGCTGGCCCGCGAAGGCTTCGAGAGTGAAGAGATTGCCGACTTCGCCGGCCTCAATCAACGCAGCCCGCTGTACGCCGCGATCATGGCGATCTGCCTGTTCTCGTTGGCCGGTATTCCGCCCATGGTCGGCTTCTATGCCAAGCTTTCCGTGCTGCAGGCGCTGGTGGCTTCGGGGCAGACGCTGCACATCGGCCTGGCCGTGTTTGCCGTGATCATGTCGCTGATCGGTGCCTTCTACTACCTGCGCGTGGTCAAGGTCATGTACTTTGACGAGCCCATCACCGCCTCCACGGTGGCCGCACCGTTCGATGTGCGCGCTGTGCTGTCGGTCAACGGCCTGCTGGTGCTCGTTCTCGGCTTGGTGCCTGGTGGCCTGATGGCGCTGTGCGCCCAGGCCATCCAGCAGATGCTGGGTACCTGAGATTCATGTCGCAGACTGCTGCCGTCTGGTTCGTGGTGCTGACCGCTGTGGTCGGCGCCAACCTGCCGTTCATCAACCAGCGCCTGCTGGCCGTCGTGCCGCTGCAAGCGCCCAAAGGCCTGCCGGTACGCCTCTTGGAGTTGGTGTTCTGTTACCTGCTGGTGGGCGGCATGGCGCTGTTGCTGGAGCAGCGTGCGGGTCAGATCGCACCGCAGGGCTGGGAGTTCTATGCCATCACGGCAACTCTGTTTCTGACCCTGGCCTTCCCAGGCTTCGTCTACCGCTATCTCTACAAGCGGCACCACTGAGGTCTCCGGTGTCGTCCGATGACCGCCACCTGATCGAAACCCGTCTGGACAGCCAGGAGCTGTTCAAAGGCCATTTTCTCCATGCCTTCCGCGATACTGTGCGCCTGCCCGATGGGGCCAGTGCGACACGCGAGTATGTGGTGCACCCCGGTGCCGTGATGATCATTCCACTGCTGGAGGATGCGCGTGGTGAGGTGCGGGTTGTGTTGGAGCGCCAGTACCGCTACCCGGTGAAGCAGGTCATGGTGGAGTTTCCCGCAGGCAAGCTCGATGCCGGTGAAGACATTCTGGCCTGCGCACAGCGCGAGTTGCTGGAAGAAACCGGTTACCGTGCCGCCGAGTGGGCGCGCGCCGGCGTGTTGCACCCGGTGATTTCGTATTCCACGGAATTCATTGACGTCTGGTTTGCACGGGGCCTGAGTCAGGGGGAGCGCCGGCTGGACGAGGGTGAGTTCCTCGATGTGTTCACGGCCACACCTGCCGAGTTGCTGACATGGTGTTTTGAGGGCGGCGTGACGGATGCCAAGACCCTGACCGGTGTGCTCTGGCTGCAAAACGTCCTTGCCGGTGTCTGGGGATTGGACTGGCAGACGCCAGCGGTCGCCGACGTCAGCCGATAATCACCTGATGAAAGTTCTCAATCTCCAGTGCGATGCCCGGCACGGGTTTGAAGGCTGGTTTGCATCCGAAGAAGACTATGCCGGCCAAGTGGCGCGCGGTTTGCTGGCGTGCCCGTTGTGCGGCAGCAAATCGGTGACGAAACTGCCCAGTGCGCCGCGCTTGAACCTCGGGGCGGCACGCTCAGAAGATGCTGCGTCCAGCCCGCCGACCGGGCCTCAGGGTCAGAAGCAGGACGTGGTGGCCGGTGACGCGGAACAAGCCTTGCAGGCGGCTTGGCTGCAGGTGGCACGCCGGATCGTGGCGCAAACGGAAGACGTCGGCGGCCGCTTTGCCGAAGAGGCGCGCAAGATGCATTACGGCGAGGCCGAGGAGCGCAGCATTCGCGGCCAGGCCTCGCGCGAGGAAACCGAAGCGCTGCTCGACGAAGGCATAACCGTCATGCCCCTGCCTCTGCCGGACGCGCTCAAAGGGCCTTTGCAATAGAGCACACGGCAGGCGCGAAGCCATGAGGCAAGCCAGCGGGTCTGGCGCTGCCGTCTTCTTGGCTTCGCCACGCCGGCTGTCGCAAGGCCTGCCGTGTCTGCCGTTCAGGGCTTGGCCTTGATATAGCGGTATTCCTGCGTTTGCCCGCCAAACCCATAGGCTTCGGCCCGCACGTCGTGCACATAGATGTAGCTTTCCGGATGCAGGTTGCCCAGCAACTTGTCAAAAGCGGCGAAGCTTTCATGGATGTACTGTGCCTTCTCATCCTTGGTGTTGGTACCGTCCACCACCTTGATGTCGAAGTAGAAGCTGTTGCGCCCTTGTGCGGCCAGTGTTGAGCCGCCGACTACCCAGTTTTCCTGCGGCACGAAGTCGATGGCAATGGAGGTCAGATCGCGTCGTTTGCGCAGGATGCGGGTCGTGAGCTCCAGCAGTGTTTCCGAGATGTCATGTACGAGCTTGGCGCTGGCGGGCTGACTGACTTTGACGTTGAGTATGGGCATGATGCATTCCTTTCAGATGGATGAAAATAAGTTAGCTATGCAACTATTTAGATTTTAAAAAAAGATCCCAAACGACCTGCTCATTTGAGGGCGGAGCAGACTTCCCTTACCTTGCCCACGGTCTCAAGAAAGTTGTCCTTGCCGACGGTGCGCTGGATTCTTTGCGTGACCTGGCCGCTGGCCGTGTTGAGTGCCGCATGGATCTTCTCAGCCGCGGCCGTGGGGAAGATCGACCAGTGCCGTGCGTCGAAATTTGAATCACGCCGCTCCACCAAACCGAGGGCCTGCAGACCGTCGAGCAAGCGTGTGGCCGTCGGACGCGAGATGGTCAACTCGGTCGCGAGTTCGTGCTGGGACAGACCGGGCCGGGCCAGAATGAGTCGCAGCATGAAGCCCTGCGGTGGGGTCAGGCCGAAGGGCTTGAACGCGCTCGCCCATTCCTTTTCAACCACCCGGGCCAGTGCGGTGGTGTTGAAATAAAGGCAGTGATCAAACATGAAGCGAATCATACTGCTAATTAATTAGCAATGCAACTAAATGGGGTTTCAAGTGACACCAGCAAGTCACGCGTCCGGACTCAAGCCATGAACTGCAGCGCCGCCAGACGCGCATAAACGCCATTGGCGGCGATCAACGCATCGTGGGTGCCTTGTTCCACCAGGCGTCCATGGTCGATGACCACAATGTGATCAGCCTGCTGCACCGTGGCCAGCCGGTGGGCAATCACCAGCGTGGTGCGGTCGCGCATGGCGGACTCCAGTGCCGCCTGGACCATGCGCTCGCTTTCGGCGTCCAGCGCGCTGGTGGCCTCGTCGAGCAGCAACAGGGGCGGGTTCTTCAGCATGGCGCGCGCAATCGCAATGCGCTGACGCTGGCCGCCGGACAGGCGTACGCCGCGTTCGCCCAGAAAGGTGTCGTAGCCCTCGGGCAGTGCACGGATGAAATCATCGGCAAAAGCCGCCTGCGCTGCCGCGTGCACTTCAGCATCCGTCGCATCCGGTCGGCCATAGCGGATGTTTTCCAGTGCACTGCTGGAGAAGATCACCGGTTCCTGCGGCACGATGCCAATGTTCTGGCGTAGCTCATGCAGGGCCAGATCTGGGATGGGCACGCCATCGAGCAGAATGCGGCCGGTGGTCGGGTCATAAAAGCGCAGCAGCAACTGGAACACCGTGCTCTTGCCGGCGCCGCTGGGGCCGACCAGCGCCACGGTTTCGCCCGCCCGCACATCGAGCGTGAAATCGGCCAGCGCGGCCTGCGTCGGCCGCGACGGGTAGTGAAATGTCAGTGCTTCCATTTTGATAGCGCTTCCCGCATTGGATAAGCGGTCTGGGGTCGGATTTGAGGGTGAAGCAATGGGCGACCGGCTGCCCAGCAACTCCATCAGTCGCTCGGTGGCGCCGGCGGCGCGCAGCAGCTCGCCATAGACCTCGCCCAGCACGGCAAAGGCGCCGGCCAGAATGATCACGTACACCACTGTCTGCCCCAAGTGGCCAGCCGTGATGTCGCCGCGCAGCACCGCCTGCGTACCCTGGTACAGGCCCCACAGCAGCGCCGCTGAGGTGGCGATGATGATGAAGGCCATCAGCACCGAGCGGGCCCCCACGCGACGCCGGGCGGTGCGAAAGGCGCTTTCGCTCGCGGCATCAAAGCGTGCTGCTTCGCGTGCCTCGGCGGTGTAACTCTGCACCACCGGAATGGCATTCAGCACTTCGGCGGCAATGGCGCTGGAGTCGGCCACCCGGTCCTGGCTGGCACGCGACAGACGCCGCACCCGGCGGCCGAACCACACCGCGGGCACCACCACCAGCGCCAGCATCCCCAAGACCTGGAGCATCACATAAGGGTTGGTCCACACCAGCATCAGCAGGGCCCCCACGCCGGTGACCGTGCTGCGCAAGCCCATGGAGAAGGACGAGCCCACCACCGTCTGCACCAGGGTGGTGTCGGCCGTCAGGCGCGACAGTACCTCGCCGGTCTGCGTGGTCTCGAAGAATTCGGGGCTCTGCTGCAGCACATGGCCATAGACTGCGTTGCGCACGTCAGCCGTGACGCGCTCGCCCAGCCAGCTCATCAGGTAAAAGCGCAGCGCCGAGAACACGCCCAGCGCCACGGCCACGGCAAACAGCAAGGCAAAGTGCTCGCGCAAGGCCAGCACCTGGGCGCCGCGGTCCTGCGGCAACAGGCCACCATCAATCAGGCTGCGCAATGCGAGCGGAAACACCAACGTGGCGCTGGCCGCCAGCACCAGGAACAGCAAGGCCAATGCAATGCGCCCGCGATAAGGACGCAAAAAAGGCAGCAGGCCGCTGAGGGATTTGGGGTTGCTGGTTTTGGGGCGCTCTAAGTTCATGGAAGGGTGTGGAGAGGGTTGAGGACAGCTTACACCGGCGTTGCCGCAGGCCGTTGTCGTGGGGTCAATTGCCATGTCAATTAAAGCCTTGACAATAATTGCCTAGGCAATGAATAATACCTCCTCTATGAATGCCAAAAGCACCACCCAGGACCCGGTCGGTCGGCCGGTCGACTTCTACAAGGCGGCCGGTTATGCCCCGGAAGAGAGCGTCGGCTACCTCATGCGTCGCATCATCTCTTTGCTGGCGCAGGAGGTCGAGCGTGAACTCGAACCTGAGGGCCTGACCCACGCCCAGTGGGTGCCGTTGTTCATGCTCTCCTCCGGCCGTGCCACGACGGGCGCCGAGCTGGCACGTGAATGCAGTCTGGATGCAGGCGCCATGACACGACTGGTTGACCGGCTGGAGGCCAAAGGCCTGTGCCGTCGCGAACGCTCTTCGGAAGACCGGCGCGTGGTCAAGCTGGATGCGACGGTCGAGGGGCGCGAAGCCATCAAGGTGGTGCCACAGGTGCTGAGTCGCGTGCAGAACACGGCCTTGTCCGGCTTCACACGGGAGGAGTGGCAAGCCCTCAAGGACATGTTGCACCGCATTCTCAACAACGTACAGGCCATGCAGGCCAGCAGGGAGAACCATGTCGAATAAGCAGCGTGCCCTGCGTGCGGGGCTGCTCACGCTCACGGTGAGCTTGGGCGCTTGCGCCAATTTCACGGGCATCACGCCGCAGGCCAAGCCGCGCGATGCCGCTTCTCTGGGGCTTGCGGGCAGCGACGCCGGTACGGCCGTGGCTGCACAGTGGTGGCGGGCCTTCGGTGACGCGCAGCTCGATCGCCTGGAGGCACAGGCGTTGGAGAGCAACCCCAACCTCAAGCTGGCACAAGCGCGTCTGGCGCGTGCCCGGGCCGTGATCGAGACGACCGAGTCGGCCAGCCGACCGCAATTCAACGGCGCGCTCGATCTCACGCACCAGCGCTACACCAAGACGGGTGCCGTGCCGGCGCCGTTGGCCGGCTCCATCCAGGACACCGGCACCTTGCAGCTTGGCGCCAGTTGGGAGTTGGACTTCTTTGGCAAGAACCGTGCGGCCCTCGACGCGGCGCTGGGCAGCGCCCAGGCCGCACAGGCCGATGCCCAGGCCGCACGTGTGCTGCTGGCGAGCAATGTGGCGCGCAGCTACTTCCAGTGGCAGCGTCTGCAGGAGCAGCTGACGGTGGCTCAGCGCACGTTGAGCCAGCGCGAAGAGACGCTGCGCCTGGTGCGCCAGCGCGTGGAGGCGGGACTCGACACCCAACTCGAACTGCGGCAAAGCGAGGGTGGCTTGCCCGAAGCGCGCCAGCAGATCGAGGCATTGCAGGAACAGGCAGCGCTCACGCAGCATGCGCTGGCGGCACTGGTTGGCGCGCCAAATGCAAGCCTGGCCCTTGAAAAACATGCGCTGACAGCTATCAAGAACGTAGCAATTTCGCCAGTCATTCCGGCTGATCTGCTGGGCCGGCGTGCCGATGTGGTCGCGGCGCGCTGGCGCGTCGAGGCTGGTATGAAGGATGTGGTCAATGCGAAGACCCAGTTCTATCCGAACGTCAACCTGGTGGCCTTCGCCGGCTTTTCCAGCATCGGCACCGATCGTCTGTTGCAGTCGGACAGCCAGCAGTGGGGCATTGGCCCGGCATTGCGCCTGCCGCTCTTCGATGGTGGTCGCCTGCGTGCCAACCTGCGCGGCAAGACGGCTGATCTGGATGCCGCCATCGAGAGCTACAACGCAACCGTGATCGACGCCGTGCGCGATGTGGCGGACCAAGTGGCCTCCATGCAGTCGATCGCGCGTCAGCAGACCGAGCAGCGCGCCGCGCAGCAGGCCGCGGAGAGCGCCTACGCGATTGCCGTGCAACGCTATGAGGCCGGACTGGGCAATTACCTGAATGTTCTGAGCGCGGAGACCGCCGTGCTGGCCCAGCGTCGCCAAGCAGTGGATCTGTCCGCACGCGCGCTGGATACCCAGGTGGCGCTGTTGCGTGCCCTGGGCGGTGGCTTTCAAGCGGAGGCCAGCAGCGACGGCGACAGCTTTCGGAGCGCTGCCGTGACGGCCGCCCACACCGTGCAGAAATAAATAACAACTCCTTATTCAGCTGGAAGAAGAATCACCATGAATGCACCGCAATCACACGTCAAGATCCGTGCCAGCAATCCGAAGCGGCGCCAAGCACTCACCGCTGCGGCCAGCGTGTTTGTCCTGGCCGGTTTGGGGTGGGGCGTTTACGAATGGCTGGTGGCCAGCCATTACGAGTCCACCGACAACGCCTACGTCCAGGGCAATGTGATCCAGATCACGCCGCAGATCGGCGGCACGGTCATGGCCATCCTGGCCGACGACACCGACTTCGTCAAAGCTGGCCAGCCGCTGGTGCAGCTCGACCCGGCCGATGCCAAGGTCGCCCTTGACCAGGCGGAAGCCAATCTGGCCCAGACCGTGCGCCAGGTGCGCACCCTGTATGCCAACAATGGCGCACTGGGGGCGCAGATCTCTCTGCGTGAAGCCGATGTGAACCGGGCGCAGAGCGATGTGGCGCGCGCCGGTGACGACCTTGCCCGTCGCCAGTCCCTGGCCGGCAATGGTGCCGTGTCCAAGGAAGAGCTCAACCACGCGCAGACGCAGCTGGCCAACGCCAAGAGCGCATTGGCCGCCGCCCAGGCTGCCGTGGTGGCCGCGCGCGAACAGCTCAGCAGCAACCAGGCCATGACCGACGGCACCAGCCTGGAGCAGCACCCGAGCGTGCAGGCGGCCGCTGCCAAGGTACGCGAGGCCTACTTGGCCACGCAGCGCGCAGCCATGCCGGCGCCGGTGGATGGTTTCGTGGCCAAGCGCACGGTGCAAGTCGGTCAGCGCGTGGCCGCCGGCACGCCCATGATGTCCATCATCCCGCTCAAGCAGGTCTGGGTCGATGCCAATTTCAAGGAAGTCCAGCTGCGCAACATCCGCATCGGCCAGCCAGTCAAGCTGACGGCTGACGTGTACGGCAAGAAAGTCGAATACACAGGTACGGTGGCAGGCCTTGGCGCTGGCACCGGTGCTGCCTTCGCATTGCTGCCGGCGCAAAACGCCACCGGCAACTGGATCAAGGTGGTGCAGCGTGTGCCGGTGCGCGTGGCGCTCGATCCGCAGCAACTGGCGGACAACCCGCTGCGTGTGGGCCTGTCGATGGATGCCACGGTGGACGTGAGCCAGAAGGACGGCAAGACCCTGGCCGATGCCGTGCGCACCAGCGCCGTCGCCGAAACCCAGGTCTACAGCGCGCTCGACAAAGGGGCCGATGCCGAGGTGCGTCGCGTGATTGCGGCCAACGCTGGCCGCGGCAAGCCGGCGTTGCCGGCCGTCCACTGAGCGGGCGGCGCCATGTCTTCCGCGCCTGCGTACAGCCCGCCGCCGCCTCTGCAGGGTTCGGCCCGCGTCTGGGGCACGATCGCCCTGTCGGCGGCCACCTTCATGAATGTGCTCGACACCTCGATTGCCAACGTCTCGTTGCCGGCCATTGCCGGCGACCTGGGCGTGAGCCCCAATCAGGGCACCTGGGTCATCACCAGTTTTGCCGTGGCCAACGCCATTGCCGTGCCGCTCACCGGTTGGCTGTCGCAGCGTTTCGGCCAAGTGCGCCTGTTCATTGCCAGCGTGCTGCTATTCGTGCTGGCCTCCTGGCTGTGCGGCCTGGCCCCGAACATGAACACACTGATTGCCGCGCGCGCGCTGCAGGGCTTTGTGGCCGGCCCGATGATCCCGCTGTCGCAGTCCTTGCTGTTGTCCAGCTACCCGAGCGCGTTGGCCGGGCTGGCCATGGCCATGTGGTCCATCACCACACTGGTGGCACCGGTCATGGGCCCCTTGCTGGGCGGCTGGATCACCGACAACATCTCCTGGCCGTGGATCTTCTATATCAACATCCCGGTCGGCCTGTTGGCTGCTTCGGCCAGCTGGATGCTGTACCACAAGCGCGAGACACTCACGCGCCAGCTGCCCATTGATGCCGTGGGGCTGGGCCTGCTGGTGGTGTGGGTCGGCGCCTTGCAGATCATGCTCGACAAGGGCAAGGAGCTCGACTGGTTTCATTCCCCCGAAGTGGTGGTCCTGGGGGTGGTGGCGCTGGTGGGCCTGGTCTTTTTCCTGATCTGGGAGTTGACCGAGGAACATCCGGTGGTGGACCTCACGCTGTTCACGCGGCGCAACTTTTGGGCCGGTGCCCTGGCTACCTCCATCGGCTACGGCCTGTTCTTCGGCAATGTGGTGTTGCTGCCGTTGTGGTTGCAGCAGTACATGGGCTATACCGCCACGCAGGCGGGCATGGTGATGGCGCCGGTCGGTCTGCTCGCCATCGTGCTGTCGCCGGTGGTGGGCAAGAACATCGGCAAGGTGGACCCGCGTTACTTCGCCACGTTTGCTTTCGTCGTCTTTGCACTGGTGCTGTGGATGCGCTCGCGCTTCAACACCCAGGCCGATTTCGGCACCATCATGATTCCCACCTTCGTGCAGGGCATCGCGATGGCGTTCTTTTTCATTCCACTGGTCACCATCACGCTGTCAGGCATCGCGCCCGAGCGCATTCCGGCCGCCTCCGGCATGTCCAACTTCATGCGCATCACGGCCGGTGCCTTTGGTACCTCGATTGCCACCACCTTGTGGGAAGACCGCGCCGCGTTGCACCATGCCCAACTGGCCGAGGCCGTCAACCAGAGCAGCCAGGGCACCGCCAGCGCCTTGAATGGCTTGGCCGCTGCCGGCCTGAACCCCGAGCAGGCACTGGCGCAGGTGAACCGGCTGGTGGACCAGCAGGCCTTCATGCTGTCCTCCAGCGAGCTGTTCTATATCTCGGCCGTGCTGTTTCTGACCATGATTCCCCTGGTCTGGCTCACGCGCCCTCAGCGTGCGGGTGCCGGTTCCGCTGATGCGGCAGCCGGTGCGCATTGAGCGTCATCCGTTTCCTTCATCCCCAATCCGAATTTCCCCCAGAGCCCGCCATGCGTATCAATCTGCCTGTTTCCCTCCATGAGTACATCATGCCCGCCGAGCAGATGCTCGTGTCCACCACCGACACCAAGGGGCGCATCACCTATTGCAATCCGGCCTTCATCGCGGCCAGCGGTTACTTGCGCGAGGAGCTGCTGGGCCAAGCGCATAACCTGGTGCGTCATCCCGACATGCCGGAGGAGGCTTTCCGCGACCTGTGGGATACCGTGACCCGTGGCAAGCCTTGGACCGGCCTGGTGAAAAACCGCCGCAAGAACGGCGATTTTTATTGGGTGATGGCCAACGTCACGCCCTTGGTTGAAGACGACGTGGTCCAGGGCTATCTGTCGGTGCGTACCCCGCCCGCCCGTGACCAGGTGGCTGCAGCCGAGGCACTGTACGCCACCATGCGGGCTGAAAAAGAAGCGGGTACTCTGGTTCATCGTCTGGCCGGTGGCATGCTTCGGCCGACCACCGTGTTGGGGCGTGTGCGTGAGTTTTTCCGTTTTGGCTTGGGTGGGCAGATCGTGGCCGGTTCAGTTCTGGCACCTGTGGCCGTGTTGTTGACGGCCGGAAGTTTGACGGGGACGTTGGGTCTTAACCTGCCCACGCTGGTGGAATTGTTCACGGCGCTGGCCATCGGTCTGCCGGTTGGCATCTGGTTGCGTGCCATTGCCACCCGGCCGCTCAACGACCTGCTGCTGTTCGCCAACCGGATGGCGGCTGGCGACCTGAGCGCCAGAATCCAGACCAATCGCAGCGATGTGGTGGGGCAGTTCTACCGAGCGTTGAACCAGCTCAATGTCAACCTTCGCTCCATCGTAGGCGACACCCGAACCGAGGCTGTTGCCATTACGTCGGCGTCCAATGAGATTGCAGCCGGCAACCATGACCTGTCCGCCCGTACCGAGGCCCAGGCCGCTGCACTGGAGCAGACCGCCTCCACCATGGAGCAGCTCACCAGTGTTGTGCGCACCAATACCGAGTCCGCGCGCAGTGCCAGCTCCCTGGCTGACGAGGCCGCCAACGTGTCGCAGACCAGTGGCGTGCGCGTGCAGGAGATGACGACAGTGATGCAGGCCATCAGCGCCTCGTCCGCCAAGATCGCGGAGATCATCCGGGTGATTGAAGGCATCTCGTTCCAGACCAATATCCTGGCACTCAACGCTGCCGTGGAAGCGGCGCGTGCCGGTGAGCAGGGGCGTGGTTTTGCCGTGGTGGCCAGCGAAGTGCGGGCGCTCGCGCAGCGTACTGCAGAAGCCGCCAAGGAAGTTCGCGGCTTGATCGAGGACTCCACGGCCAAGATCAATGCCGGCAACAAGACGGCGCAGCAGGCGCACAGCAGCATTGAGCAGACGGTGGATGTCGTACACAAAGTGGCTGCCATGCTGGGTGATTTCACAGCCACCTTCGAGGAGCAGCTGGAGAGCATTTCGCAGGTCAACGAAGCGGTGGCCCAGATGGACGGTGGCACCCAACAAAATGCGGCCATGGTGGAGCAGATGGCGGCTGCGGCCAGTTCATTGCATGGCCAGGCCCGGGTTTTGTCCGACACGGTAGGGGTGTTCCGTCTGAGTGCCAATGACAGTTTTGTGCAACGCGATGCGATTGAGTTGCGCCGAGAGATGAAGGCCCTGACGCTCAGCGCCGCTTGACGAGTCAGTCTGGCGCGGAGGTCCAAATGTCCGCAAGAATCGGGTGGTGTGATCGTCTGTGATGAGGTCAGAATAGACGCACATTACCAACCTTCCTGCCCTCATGAACAGTGCCAGCCTGATCCGACTTGTCGCCCTGTCCGCGATTTGGGGTGCTTCCTTCATCTTCATGCGCATGGCGGTTCCAGTGCTGGGACCGGTGGTGCTGATTGAGGCTCGCCTGCTGCTCGCTGCGGGACTGCTTTTCTCGGCGGGGCTCATCCTCAAGCAGCGTTTGAAGCTGGGCCCGCACTGGCGGCACTACCTGGTGCTGGGCCTGTTCAATTCGGCGTTGCCGTTTGTGCTGTTTGCCTTTGCCGCCAAGACGCTGTCGGCCTCCTTGCTGTCCATCCTCAATGCCACGGCGCCGATCTGGGGCACGGTCATCGGAGCGGTCTGGCGCCGATCACCACTGCGCGGCAAGACGGCATTCGGACTGGCCCTGGGCGTAGCGGGTGTCGTTCTGCTGGTGGGCTTTGACCGGGTGACCCTGCAGCCCGGGGCCGGCTGGGCCATCGTGGCGACCTTGGCGGCCGCGTTCTGCTACGGCATTGCCAGCAACTACGCCAAATCGGCTCCTGCGGCGTCATCACAAGATCCCTATGCCAATGCCCACGGCAGCATGTGGGGGGCGGCGCTGCTGCTGACGCCGGTCGTGCCGTTCTTCCCGGCCGCGGCAGAGCCTACGCTCAGCGTGCTGGGGGCGGTGGTGGCGCTGGGGGTGTTCTGCACCGGCATTGCCTACCTGCTGTACTTCCGGCTGGTGGCCGACCTGGGTGCCGCGCCGGCACTCACAGTGACGTTTCTTATTCCCGTTTTCGGCATCCTGTGGGGGCACCTGTTCCTGGGCGAAGCGATCGGCTGGCATACCCTGGCCGGGGCGGTGGTGGTGCTGTTGGGCACCGCGCTGGTGACCGGGTTCTCGCTGCGCGCCGTGTGGGCGCCCAGGGCGGTGTCCCATGGATGAGCTGCCAAGCCCGGCACGCCAGTACGCGGTGGTGGCGCGCGCCATCGACTACCTGCGCGCCAATGCGTTGCACCAGCCCACACTGGCCGAGGTGGCGGCTGCGGTGCACATGAGCGAATTTCATTTGCAGCGCGTATTCGCAGCCTGGGCCGGCATCTCGCCCAAGCGTTTTTTGCAGTACCTGACCAAGGAATACGTCTCGCAGGCACTGCGTACAACGGCCGACCTGCTCAGCGTGACTGAAGCGAGCGGTCTGTCCAGTGCCAGCCGCTTACATGACTTGATGGTGACATGCGAAGCCATGACACCAGGCGAGATCAAGCGTGGCGGTGCTGGCGTGGTACTGGGCTTCGGTTGTGGGGCGACGCCGTTTGGCGAGGCGCTGGTGGGCTGGACGGCGCGCGGCCTGTGTTATCTGGCCTTCCTGGATGATGACGAAGCGATCCGGCTGGCCGAGCTGGCGAGTCAATGGCCGGCGGCACAGCGTGAGCGCGATGATGCGCAGGCACAGCAGTGGCTGGACCAGGTGTTCGCGGCCACGCCGCAGCGCGGCAGCTTGCACCTGGTGCTGCGCGGCACCAATTTCCAGATCAAGGTGTGGGAGGCGTTGCTGAAGGTCGAACCCTCACGCATGGTGTCCTATACCCAGCTTGCCCAGTTGGTTGGAACGCCCAGAGCCCAGCGCGCCGTCGGCAGTGCCCTGGCAGCCAACACCATCGGCTACCTGATTCCCTGTCACCGCGTCATTCGCGAGTCCGGTGACTTTGGCCGGTATCGCTGGGGTAGCGAACGCAAGACGGCCATGCTGGCCTGGGAAGCCGGGCAGGCCGGGCACGAGGCCCGGCCTGAATGAGGCACTCAGAGCTGTTCCAGCGTGCTGCGGTTCACCTGTTTCCAGACCGAAGGCGGCTGGCCGCTGCGCAGACGTACCAGATAGACCTCGTCGTTGGCTTGCTTGATACGTGCCACGGCCTCGGCCACCGGGATGTCCAGTAGCGCAGCCAGCACCAGCGGATTGACGCCGCCATGGGCCACGATGGCAATGCTGCCGGCGGTGTGGCGGTTCGTGATCTGGCGTACGGCCGCCTTCACCCGGTCTGCCTGGCTCTGCAGCGATTCACCACCATCGAGCGCGTCGTCGAGCACGTTGCCGCGTTTGCCAAACTCGGCAAAAAGGGCCGCATCGCGCTGGTCCTCGAAGATGCCTTCGAACTTGCCGAAGGAACGTTCGTTGAGGGCCGGCAGTGCGGTCACCGGCGTGTGGCCGGCGAAGGCCGCGGCTGTTTCCTGCGCGCGGCGCAGGCCGCTGCTGTAGATGTGGCTGAACGGCACCCCCGCCAGCCGCTGGGCTAGCTCCGCCGCTTGGCGGCGGCCGGTGTCGTTGAGCACATTGTCAGTGGCGCCCTGCAGGCGCTTCTCCAGGTTCCACTGGGTCTGGCCGTGGCGCACCAGGTAGATGTCGAGCACCGAGGTCTCTGCCGCCGCCGGCAGCGCAAAAGCGCAGCCGGCGGCCAGCAAGGCCGAGGTGAGTAAGACGCGGCGTTGCATCGTCATATCGCTTAAGCCGTTTCAGCGCGCAGACAGCAGGCCGGGCACGTGCAGCAGGATGAACTCGTTGTCATCGTTTTTGCCGAGCTGGCGACCTGAGGAGTAGGGCAGGTTGTTGTCGTTGGCGACCACGATGTGCTCGGCATCAACCACATCCACGTCCTCGATGGTGACGAAGGGGAAGGTGAACTTGCCGTCCTTGCCGCCGACCTTGGCAACACCCTTCGGGTCCTGGATGTCGAGCAGGTCGATGTAGCCGATCTTGCGCACGAAGCCGTCGGCGTCAGCGTCCTTCAGGCTGATCTTGTAGATGCGCTTGAACTTGGCCGGCACGTTCTGGCAGTCCGGGCGGGCCGGGCCGTTGCAAGCCGTGTTTTCCAGGCCTTCGCCGTTGTCGCGCTCGATGATGAGACCGGTGTCGGCATCGATCATGTTGAAGTCGCCGATGTTGTTGCCATTGAGCTCCAGGGCGTATTTCCAGGAATGGCCAGTCCATTCACCCTTGGTCACGTTGAATTCCAGCACGCGCAGGTACTCGCGGCCGTCCTTGGTTTCCCACTTTTTGTCGGCCTCGTTCCACAGCGGGCCTTCCAGCAGCGGGTACAGGAATTGACCATCCTTCGAAGCGGCCATGCCTTCGTAGCCGCGCGAGCGGCGCACCGGCGTGGAGAAGGCGCCGGCCGTGGCGGGGGTGGTCACCGAGAAATGATCGGGCGAGCGGGCCAGCTTGCCATCCACTTCGGTACTGAAAACGGCGAGCACCTTGCCCTGGCGGTCGGTTTTCACGAGGTAAGGACCAAGTTCATCGCCGAACCAGACGTGGTCGCCGATGAACTGCATGGATTCGATGTCGAGGTCAGCGCCGGTCAGGTAACGTTGTTTCGTGCCTTCGTTGACGATCAGGAAGGGCACTTTCTTGTCAGGGTCGTGCAGGAACACGGTCTGCAAGCGCTTCACGCTACCACTCTTCCAGTCTGGCTGGACGTGGTGGAACATCAGCATGGCGTCGGCCGAATTGGCCTTGCTGCCGAAGCCGTTGTCGGTCAGCACCCAGTAGCTGCCGTCCTTCATGGCCTTGATGCCGGAAAAACCTTGCACCGGCTGGCCCTTGAACGGCAGGTTGATGCCGGTGGGCTTCGGTGCCCCTTTGGCTGACAGGTAGGAGCTGCCAGCAATCGACTCCAGCTTGTCTTCGCGGTGGCCGTCGGCCGTGGTGTATTTACCCGAGGTCTGCAGGCTGGCCGGCGCATCCTTCGGCGCAGCGACGAAAGTGCGCGCCGGCAGTGCGGCATGGCCGACCAGTGTGGCGGGGAAAGCCTGCTGGGCTTGCACGGGGGCAATGGCCAGCAAGGCAAGAAGCGATAGCAGAGGTGATTGGCGCATGGTGCTCTTGGGTTGGTTGAACAAGCACCACGGATGCTAGGCAGTCAACATGACAGAACCGTGAAGGGTGTCTGATCAAGACTTCGTCGGCGAACGCGCCAGTTCGGTACGCAGCACATTGATGAAGCATTGGGCGGCTGGTGACAACGAGCGTCCTCGCTTGGTGACCACCGAGATGTCACGCGATACCTTGGGCGCTGTCAATGTCTTGGCCACTAGGCCCGGATCGCGCGAATAGGTGACATAGGCTGCCGGCATGACGGCAACGCCCAAACCGCAGCCTGTCATCCACAAGGCCGTGGAAAGGAACGCGACCTCGTTGATCACGTTCAACGAGACGCCGGCCTTGGCTGCCGACAGGTCGATCAGCGGGCGAATGCCATAACCGGGGCGCACAGTGCTCAGGGGCAACCCTTCCAGGTCGCGCCAGCGCACCGTCTTGCGGCTTGCCAGCGGATGGTCGTGCGTGCAGACCAGGCTCAGATGATCGCGCACTAGCGTCTCGGCGTCGACGTCGACACCGGCTCGTTCTGGCGTGCCGATGCCGAAATCGACCTGCTCGCCAATGATGCGCGGAACGAACTGATCGGGGGCGCAGTCGTCGATGACAACACGGATTTCAGGATGGCGCGCGGTAAACGTGCGAATCACCGAGGGCAAAAGAATTTCAGCCAAGGTGGGTGTGATCGCCACGCACACGCGACCGCGCCGCAAGCCGGTCAGGTCCTGCAGTCCGGCGCCCAGGGAGTCCACGTCACGCAGAATGCGCTCCGCCACCGCCAGGGCTTCCTGTGCGGCCTGCGTGGGCTGCAGCGAACGCGTGGTGCGGTCGAACAGACGGGTGCCGAGGCCGTCCTCCAGCTGCCGTATCAGCACGCTCACGGCAGATTGCGTGATGAACAGCTGCTCGGCCGCGGCGCTCAGTTTGCGCAACTGATAGACCGTCACAAAGGCGCGCAGCTGACGCAGCGAGGGGCTGAATTTGCGTTCTTTATTCATAAATAGAAATCATAATTCATTCATATTTTTTCGATTTACGAATGAATGAAACTTGATTCAAATCAAGGATGAGAAAACGCTGCGCCATTGTTGATGGACGCCCATATACCAAGGAGACAACATGATTCATTCTTTCCGTCCATGGGCGGGATTTGCTGCGCTAGCCGCATTGGGACTGGCCTTGTGCGTGCCTGCACAAGCCCAAAAGCTGGATTACCCGAACAAACCGGTCCGCATGATCGTGACCTTTCCACCTGGGGGCAGTGCTGATGCCATGGTGCGCCTGTTGTCACCACGCCTGACGGATAAGCTGGGGCAGCAGGTGGTGGTGGACAACCGGCCGGGTGCGGGCGGCAACATCGGACTGACGGCCGTGGCCAAAGCCCCCGCAGATGGTTACACGCTGGGTGTAGGCGCAGCCGGTGCCTTGTCGGCCAATGCCAGCCTTTATGCGCAGATGCCGTTTGACGTGGCCCGTGATTTCAAGCCCGTCACCATGCTGGCCGCCATTCCTTTTGTGATCATCGGCCATCCTTCGCTGCCGGCGAAGAACTTGCAGCAGCTGATTGCGCTGGCCAGGTCGCAGCCGGGCAAGCTGGCCATTGCCCATGGCGGCAACGGCACGGCCATGCACCTGACGGCAGCCCTGTTCGGGCAGATGGCCGACGTGAAGCTGGTCGAGGTGCCCTATCGCGGCTCGGGTCCGGCGACACTGGATGTGTTGTCAGGGCAGATTCCGCTGGCGGTGGCCGATCTGCCGGCGGCCCTGCAGCACATCAAGGCGGGCAAGCTGACGGCCTTTGCGGTCACCAGCCTGCAACGCCTGCCCATGTTGCCCGATGTGCCTACTGTGGCGGAGGCCGGTGTTCCGGGGTACGAGTCCACGGGCTGGTTTGGTGTGGTGGCGCCGGCCGGCACACCGGCGCCGGTGATTGCCCGGCTGAATGCCGAGATCACGGCCGCGCTCAACGACGAGGTCATCAAGGCCAGCATGCGTAGCCTGGGCGTGGAGCCGGCGCCCAGCACGGTGGAGGCTTTCGAGGCCTACATCAAGTCTGAAACCCATAAATGGGCCAAAGTCATCAAGATGGCCCACATCAAGCTCGATTGAGATTCCAACATGAAGAACACACTGGATACCGATGTCCTGATCGTCGGCGCCGGGCCAGTCGGCCTGACGCTGGCAATGGACCTTGCGCAACGCGGCATTAAGGTGACGGTGGCCGAAATCCGCCGTTACGCCGAACCACCGAACGTGAAATGCAACCACGTCTCGGCACGGACCATGGAGCAGTTCCGCCGCCTTGGTGTGGCGGGCAAGCTGCGCCAGGCCGGGCTGCCGGAAGACTACCCGAACGATGTGGTGTTTCGCACCAGCATGACCGGTGTCGAACTCACGCGTATTTCGATTCCCTGTCGGCGCGACCGCTACACAGAAACCGTGGGGCCGGACACCGGGTGGCCGACGCCCGAGCCGCCGCATCGCATCAACCAGATCTACCTGGAGCCCATCCTGCTGGAACATGCGGCGGCACAGTCCGGCGTGACCCTGCTCAACCGCACCCAGGTACTGGATATCAGTCAAGCGTCAGACGGCGTTGAGGCCACCTTGCTGGATATCAATACCAACACCCAACGCAAGCTCCGTGCCCGCTATCTGGTGGGGTGTGACGGTGGCAGTTCCGGCGTGCGCAAGCAGATGGGGGCGAAGCTCGAAGGCACTGCGGTGATTCAGCGCGTGCAATCCACCTTCATCCGCGCACCGAAACTGCGCGCCATGTTGCCTGGTCGGCCAGCCTGGTGTTACTACTCGGTCAATCCACGCCGCTGCGGTACCGTCTTCGCCATTGATGGCCACGATACCTGGCTGGTGCACAACCACCTCAATGCTGAGGAGCCCGAATTCGACTCGGTGGACCGCGACCAGTCGATCCGCGACATCCTGGGCGTGGGGCCCGATTTCGAGTACGAGGTAATCAGCAAGGAGGACTGGGTCGGCCGGCGCTTGGTGGCCAACCGTTTCCGCCATGGCAATGTCTTCATCGCCGGCGATGCCGCACACTTGTGGGTGCCCTATGCCGGCTATGGCATGAATGCCGGCATTGCCGATGCCACCAATCTGGCCTGGCTGCTGGCGGCGCGGCTGCAGGGCTGGGCTGATGAGAGCATGCTCGATGCCTACGAAGCCGAGCGACAGCCGATTACCGAGCAGGTGTCCTATTTCGTCATGGACCACGCTCAGAAGATGATCAAGGCACGCCGTGCGGTACCGCCCAACATCGAGGCCGAGGATGCCGATGGCGCAGCGGCGCGCGCGCTCATCGGTCAGGAGGCCTATGAGCTCAATGTGCAGCAGTTCTGCTGTGCTGGTCTGAATTTTGGCTATTTCTACAGTGGCTCGCCGATCATGGTGACGGATGAAGAGCAGCCTCCGGGCTACACCATGGGCGGCTTCACGCCGTCGACAGTCCCGGGTTGTCGGGCACCGCATTTCTGGCTCGATGATGGCCGTTCCCTTTACGACGTCCTGGGGGCAGGCTACACCCTGCTGCGCTTCGATGGCAGTGTGGATGCGGCGCCTCTCATTGCAGCGGCCAAGGCGGCGCGGCTACCGCTGCAGGTGATCGATTTGCAAGGCCAGTCCGCCGTGCCGGAGGCCTATCGGCACAAGCTGGTGCTGTGCCGCTCGGATCAACACGTGGTCTGGCGCGGTGACCAGGTGCCGGTCAAGCCTGAGCAACTGGTGGACATCCTGCGCGGGGTGCGCCGCCAACAGCTCAAGCTGGCTGCCTGAGCAGAAAGACCTATTCGACCAGCGCGACCGATTTCACCTGGGCCCATACGGTCTGGCCGGGGACGAGGCCCAGGGTATTGACGGCACGAGCCGTGATGCGCGACAGCAGGATGGCATCGCCGCAAGTAACTCGGACCAGGGCCTGGGACGGATGGGCATCTGCCGCAATGGCGTCGACCGTGGCGGGCAGCAGGTTCTGGATGCTCGTGTGATGCGGCGCTTCGGTGGCCAGGCTGACGTCGCGCGCCAGCACGCGCAGGCGTACGCGCTGCCCGACCGCCAGGCCGCTGTCGCGCAGCCACAGGCTGCCGTCGCCGAAATCCACCCGCATCAGATGCCAGCGGGCGTCGCGCTCCGCCACCGTGCCATGCAGCAAAGCACCGGCATCGTCACCCAGCACGACCGGCGTGTCGATGCGGGCCAGCACGTCAGCCACCGGCCCTGCGGCCTTGACGCGGCCGTGGTCGAGCACGACCAGCGAATCCGCCAGCCGTGCCACTTCATCGGCCGCATGGGTCACATAAAGCATGGGAATCTGCAGCTCGGCATGCAGGCGTTCCAGCCAGGGCAGGATGTCCTGGCGGCGCGCCTGGTCGAGTGCAGCCAAAGGTTCGTCGAGCAGCAGCAGCCGCGGCTGTGTGGCCAGTGCGCGCGCGATGGCCACCCGCTGGCGTTCACCACCGGAGAGTTGCTGCACACGGCGCTGCATCAGATGACCGATGCCCAGCAGTTCGATCACGGTCTCCAGCGCAATAGCCTGCTGGCTGGCCGCGCTGCGTCGCAGTCCGTAGGCCAGGTTGCCGCGCACGTCCAGATGCTCGAACAGGCTCGCTTCCTGGAATACATAACCCAGCGGCCGCTGCCACGGCGGCAGAAAGATGCCGCGGGCGTCGTCCTGCCAAACCGCGCCATCAATGCGCACCAAGGCGTTGCGGGCGCGCTCCAGACCAGCGACGCAGCGCAGCACACTGGTCTTGCCGGAGCCGGACGGGCCGTGCAGGGCGGTGATGCCGCGTGCCGGCAGCGTCAGATCGACGTCCAGCTGAAAGTCGGGCCGCGCCAAAGAGAGACGGATCAGGTTGTCGCTGTTCATGGCAATACCCTGGTGTGGCGGCGATTGAGCAGTGACAGGCCCAGCAGCACCACGAACGAGAACAGCACCATGCTGCCGGCCAGCCAGTGCGCCTGCGTGTACTCCATCGCCTCAACGTGGCCATAGATCTGTGTCGATACCACGCGTGTCTTGTCTGGGATGTTGCCGCCGATCATCAGCACCACGCCGAATTCGCCCACGGTATGGGCGAAGGTCAGGATGCCGGCGGTGACCAAGCCACGCCGTGCCAGCGGCAGCACCACAGTGAAGAAGGCATCCAGCGGTGTGGCACGCAAAGTGGCCGCTACCTCCAGTGGCCGCGGGCCGATGGCCTCGAAGGCGTTTTGCAGCGGCTGCACCGCAAACGGCAGCGAATAGATCAGTGACGCCAATAACAGGCCGCCGAAGGTGAAGGGTAGCGTGCCCAATCCGAGGGACTGCGTCAGCTGGCCGATCCAGCCGTGAGGGCCGAGCGCCACCAGCAGGTAAAAGCCGAGCACCGTGGGCGGCAGCACCAGCGGCAGCGTCACCACCGCACCCAGTGGCGCACGCCAGCGCGACGTGGTGCGCGCCAGCCACCAGGCCAGCGGCGTGGCCAGCAACAGCAGCAGCGCAGTTGTCAGGGTGGCCAGTTTCAGCGTGAGCCAGATGGCGCTCAGATCATCAGGACTGAATGGCATGGAGGTGATTACAAGGCATAGCCGTAGGAGCGAATGATCGCACGGGCCTTGTCGCTGCGCAGGTAGGACGCCAATGCGGCGGCGGCGGCATTGTCCCTGGCGTTGCCCAAGATCACGGCATCCTGCCGGATCGGGGTGTGCAGTTCGGACGGGACCAGCCAGGCCGAACCCTTCGTGATGCGGCCGTCCACCATCACCTGCGACAGCGCCACAAAGCCGAGTGTCGCATTGCCGGTGGCAACGAACTGGTAGGTCTGGCCGATGTTCTCGCCCCGCACGAAACGCGGCTCCAGCGTCTGCAGCAGGCCGAGGCGGTTCAGCGTCTCCGCGGCTGCTGCGCCATACGGTGCCAACCTGGGGTCGGCTACGGCGATGCGTTCGAAACTGCCTGTGCGCAAGACCGCACCTTGGTCGTCAACCAGGCCGGCTTGTGCGCTCCACAGCACCAGTTTGCCGATGGCATAGGTAAAGCGCGAGCCTGGGACGGCCAAGCCCTCCTTGTCGAGTCGAGCCGGGGTTTCGTCGTCGGCGGCCAGCAGCATCTGGAACGGTGCACCATTCTTGATTTGTGCGTAGAACTTGCCGGTGGAGCCAAAGGCCAGCACGGCCTTGTGGCCAGTGTCCTGCTCAAAGGCCGTGGCAATTTTCTGCATAGGGGCGGTGAAGTTGGCCGCCACGGCCACGCTGACTTCAGCGGCCTGACACAGACCGAGCAGACTGGTTGCGGCGACGGTGGCCAGTTTCAAGCGGAGCCTGGAGCAGATGCGCATGGTGATCAACCTTCGCTATTCTTAAAATGAATAGCGAAGTATAGCCATAGTCTTGCTGCACCGGCGGCACAATGCGCGCATGACATCTCCCAAACTCAAGCTGGCCGGAGCTCTCGGCCATGAACTGGCCGACAAGCGAATCGACATCCTGCGTCGCATTGGCGAAGCAGGCTCGATCTCCGAAGCCGCGCGCGCCGCGGGTGTCAGCTACAAGGCAGCCTGGCAGGCCATCGACACCCTGAGCAACCTGGCCGGTGCGCCCCTGGTCGAGCGTGCCGTCGGCGGCTCCGGCGGCGGCGGGGCCCATCTCACACCGGCCGGTCGGCAGCTGTTGCAAGCGGCCGATCTGATGCAGGAGGCGAGGGCGCGTGTGCAGGCTCAGATGGAGCAGATGGCTCGGGGCAAGGAAAACCCGCTGAAGGCGTCGGGGCTGGCAGCGCTTGGTTTGCGCACCAGCATGCGCAACCAGTTGCCCTGCCACATCAAGGCCCTCAAGCGCCAGGGGGCAGCGATTCGTGTGGAACTCGCTCTGCCGGATGGTCGTTCGCTGTTTTCCCGCATTACGCGTGAAAGTGCCCAGCTGCTGGGTTTGCAGGCCGGGCTGCCCGTGCTGGCCCTGTGCAAGGCCACGGCTGTGGCGGTGGCCTTGGCGGGCAAAGCGGCAGACGGACGCAATCTGCTGCACGGCCATGCCACGCGTGTATCGCGTGCGGCCGCAGGTGGTGAGGTGGCGCTGACCTTGGAGACCGGCCTGCATCTGGTCGGCTTTGCCGGTTCAGACAGTGGCCTCAAAGTGGGTTGTCCAGCGGTGGCGTGCGTCGATGAATCGGCTGTGGTGATTGCGCTGGCCGGCTGAGACCAAGCACCTTCACATGCGCAACGTTCCGGCGTAGCCCGTCATTTCCAAGTAGCCGCGTCCGACATGCCGGCCTTGGCTGTCGAAAAGATCGCTCAAGCCTTCCCAGTAGATGGCGCCGGTGGAAGCGCGGCTATCGAGCTCCTGGTTGTCGATGATCGCTTTCACGGTGAAGTGTCCGCTCGGCGTCTGCACCGTCCATTCCACCGGATAGCTGGCCTGGCTGGCCGGGCTTTGCCAGCGGCGCAGCGGTGTGAAGCTGACCTCGCCGCGCTGGAAGATGCGCGCCGGTGTCTGTCCGGCATTGGTGCCACTGCGAAACGAGCCACCGTCCCACAGGGTGTTGCCACCGTGATCGCGCAGATGAAAGGCAGTGAGCGCGCTGCCATCGAAGAGGTTGATGCCGATCCAGTCCCAGCCCACGGCTTGCGGATGCAGCAGCGCTTCGCTCCATTCGTGGTCGAGCCAGGCCGCCGCCTGAGTGTTCGTGTCGAGCGTATGGTGTTGGCCCTTCAGGGTGATGCGGCCACGCACCGCGAGCTGCGGCTGGCTGTAGTAGTAGCTGGCTTGCTCCTGCGCCGGTCCTTTGCGCGACAGGCCTTGTGAGCCTTGCAGGAGCAGGGGCTGGCGGGCTGTGAACTGCAGTGCCAGTTGGAAGTCGCTGGCCAGAATCTGCGCGCTGTAAACATCGCCTGCGGGGGAGGCTTGGCGTTGAAGTGTCCAGTCGCGCAAGGCGATGTCGGTGTCGCGTTCACTGGCGTGGGCTTGGTCGAATCGGGCATCGCCCGAGGCGCGTGCAATGCGCTGGTCATGCCACAGTTTCTTGTTCTGCACATCGGTGACGGCCGCGTGGGCAAAGATCAATTGCCGGGCCGCCAGCCGCGAGACCATGCCCTGCGTCGCATCCACGCGCGAGCGGAAGAAAGTGAGCTGAAAGCCGAACAAACGGTCGCCCACGCTGGCATGGCCTGTGATGTACCACCATTCGGTGCGCAGATCGGGGTGTGCGCCGAAATCACGCGGAAAGACGAGTTGGCGCGGCGTCAGGGCCTGCACACCGGCGATATGCCCCAGACCGGCCAGCAGCAGGCTGCGACGCAAGAGAGTTGGTTGCTTGGGGGGCATGGTATTGCAGACGGCAGAACGGCCTATTCTGCAATACAGCCGACCGGTGTGGTGTTACCCCTCCTGTTGTGCCGCAGGTTGTTGACGCAGCTGACGTGTTCTGGTGGTTTGCTTTAGATCAATAAAAGAATCATCAATAATAATTTTTAATGGGTAGAATAAACAATTATTAAATATGTATCTTTAAATTGAAAGGAGCGTTTCCATGAATGCACGCCTTGAAACCACTGAGCCAGGTGCCACGGTCTTGAATGCAAACCAGGCCCTGGGCCAGATCGCTGTTGAATTACCGGGTGCTACTGCTGTCTTTCGTCGTCTGAAGCTCGATTTCTGCTGCGGCGGCCAGGTCAGCCTGCAGCAGGCGGCGGCTGACAAGGGGCTGGATGTGAATGCCATCCTGGCCGAGCTGGCGGCCCTGCAGCGCTCCAGCGATGTGCCGGCCCTGACCGAGCCGGGTCAGCTGATTGACCATATTCTGACGCGCTACCACGACGTGCATCGGGCGCAACTGCCCGAGCTGATTCGCATG
This sequence comes from Curvibacter sp. PD_MW3, assembly GCA_002633085.1. Lineage (GTDB taxonomy): Bacteria > Pseudomonadota > Gammaproteobacteria > Burkholderiales > Burkholderiaceae_C > Hylemonella. The sequence continues at coordinate 33,474 of NSIV01000002.1, read as the reverse complement.
GCGCACCGCGTCGAGGCCGTGCACCGCGCGCATCCTCAGGTGCCGGCGGGACTGGGGGACTTCCTGGAAGGCATGCAGGAAGAGTTGCTGTCGCACATGCAAAAAGAGGAAACCATTCTCTTTCCGATTCTGAAAAAGGGTGGTAATCCCTTTGTGAGCCAGCCCATCAAGGTGATGCGGTTTGAGCATGTCGACCATGGTGTCGCGCTGGAAAAACTGGCCGAACTCACCCACGAAACCACGCCGCCGGTGGATGCCTGCAACACCTGGCGCGCACTTTACGCGGGGATCGCCCAACTCAATGACGATCTGATCAACCACATCCATCTGGAAAACAACGTGCTGTTTCCGCAGTTCGAAGCCGAAACGGCTTCGTCGGGCTGCGGGTCCTCGGGTTGTGGGTGCGGTTGACTATTTTCATGACGGGAGAAGACATGTCTCATCCAAATCAACTTGCGCACCTTCTGTCAGTTCTTGTTCTGTCTTTCGGGCTTGCGGCATCGTCCACATTCGCTGCCGAACCGGCCGTTCATGGCCATGAGCGTGACGGCGCTTCGGCAACTCTGACGCTTGACGCAGGCAAGAAATGGCCATCCGATGCGCCGTTGCGTAAGGCGATGTCGAAGATCCGAAGTGCCATGACCCGGTCTTGGCACACGATTGAAAAGGACAAGTTCACGGCTGCCCAGTACGACGCACTGGCCAAAACCATCCAGGGCGAGGTGGGCTACATGGTCAGCAACTGCAAACTCGAACCCAAGGCCGATGAGCAACTGCATCTGATCATTGCCGACATGTTCGAAGGTGTTGAAGCCATGCAAGGCAGGTGAAGGATGCGACACGGCACGACGGTGCAGTCCGGGTGATGGGGGCCTTAGAGAACTACGGCACCTTCTTCGATGACCGGAGCTGGAAACCGATCAAACACTGAGCGCCGGCAAGCGGTACGGGCCTTGGGTTCCGCACGGACATCGTTGCGCAAGAGATCGGCTGCTATTCAGTCTCTTGCCTGTTTTTATTCAAGGAGATATATCGTGTCACATGACTGTTCAAAACCCGTTGTCGCAGAAGGTGTCTACCCCTTCGATGCGCGCGGCGTTGCCAAGCGCTTCCGGCATGCGGCCATTTTTGGCGCGCTCAACGCATTGGAATCCGGGGAGACCATGCGCTTCTGCAACGACCATGACCCTTTGCCGCTGCTGTCACAGATTGACCAGTACTTTGGCCCGCGAGTCAAGATGGCCTATGTAGCCCGCCAGCCGGGTGAAATCGTGATCGATTTCCAGATTCAGGGCTGAGTGTCAACGCAGGCGCACCGGCGCCTGCAGCTGTTCAGGCGTGGTGAAGTAGGCAGCGCTGGCGCCCATGCGCGCTTGGGCGCGCGCCAGTTCCTGCCGGGCCACAGTGCGCAGGTGCACTTCGTCGGGTCCATCCATCAGGTGCAGGGCGCGGCCCCAGCTCCAGAAGTAGGCCAGCGGGGTGTCGGGCGACAGGCCCATGGCGCCGAAGGCCTGCATGGCGCGATCCACGACCCGGGTCTGCAGCCGGGCGGCCACCACCTTGATGGCAGCCACCTGGGCGCGCAACTGTCCCGGTTCCGTCTTGCCCTGGTCCAGCAGCCAGGCGGTCTGCAGAACCAGCAGCCGAGCCTGATCGATCTCGATTCTTGATTCCGCGATCCAGTCCTGCACATTGGCAAAGTCCGACAGGTATTTGCCAAAGGCCTGTCGCTCCAGTGTGCGTTCGCTTGCCAGTTCAAGCGCCAGCTCGCACTGGCCAATGGTGCGCATGCAGTGATGCACACGCCCCGGCCCCAGGCGGGCCTGCGCCATGGCAAAACCCTCGCCCCAGGTGCCCAGCAGGTTGGCGGTCGGCACACGCACATTGCGCAGCAGAATTTCGCAGTGTCCCTCCGGCGCCTGGTGGTGCATGACGGCAATGTTGCGCAGCACTTGCACGCCCGGTGTGTCCAGCGGCACCAGCACCATGCTGTGCTGATGGTGGCGCGGGCTGCCGTTGTCGTGGGACAAGTCCTGCGCCTCGGACGACTCGGCATTACGGCACATCACGATCAGCAGCCTGCAGTGCGGGTGCGCCGCGCCGGTGATGAACCACTTGCGCCCGTTGAGTACCAGCTCATCGTGGTCACGGCGCACGATGGTCTGCAAGTTGGTGGGGTCGGACGACGCCACATCTGGCTCGGACATGGCGAAGGCGGAACGGATGCGACCCTCCAGCAAGGGCAGCAGCCATCGCGCGCGCTGCTCGGGCGTGGCAAAGCGGTGCAGCAATTCCATGTTGCCGGTGTCGGGGGCGCTGCAGTTGAACACTTCAGCGGCCCAGGGCAGGCGGCCCATGGCTTCCGCCAGCGGCGCGTAGTCGAGGTGGCTCAGGGCGGTGCCGGGTTCGTCGTGATCCAGATCCGGCAGGAACAGGTTCCACAAGCCCTCTTCACGCGCCAGGGTCTTGAGGTCTGCCAGGAACGGCGGCGGGTACACCTTGTCCTGCACCGAGCGATGCCAGGCCGGGTTGTAGGGCAACAGGTAGCGTTGCATGAACGCTTCGAGAGCGTGCAGCAGGGCTTGCGCGCGGGGCGTGTGTTCGAAGTTCATGCCCCATTCTGCGGCGCAGTCAACGCTTTGTCAGCACCCAGGCGACACCGTTTTGTGCCGGTGCGCCGGTCACAGGCCGAGCGACTGGCAGAGTGTGTCGACACGCGCCGTCACTGCCGGGTCCATGCTGATCGGACGGCCCCACTCGCGTTGCGTTTCGCCAGGCCATTTGTTGGTGGCGTCCAGCCCCATCTTGCTGCCCAGCCCGCTGACGGGGGAAGCGAAATCGAGGTAGTCGATCGGGGTGTTTTCGATCAGCATGGTGTCACGGGCCGGGTCCATGCGCGTGGTCAGGGCCCAGACCACCTCGTGCCAGTCGCGCGGGTTCACGTCCTCGTCCACCACCACGATGAACTTGGTGTACATGAACTGGCGCAGGTGGCTCCACACGCCCATCATGATGCGCCGCGCATGGCCGGGGTAGGCCTTGCGGATCTGCACCACCGCCATGCGGTAGCTGCAGCCCTCAGGCGGCAGGTAGAAGTCGGTGATCTCGGGGAACTGCCGCTGCAGCAGTGGAATGAACAGCTCGTTCATCGCCATGCCGAGCACGGCTGGTTCATCTGGCGGCCGGCCGGTGTAGGTGGAGTGGTAGATCGGGTCGCGCCGCAGCGTGATGCGGTCCACGGTGAACACCGGGAATTCAGCCTGTTCGTTGTAGTAGCCGGTATGGTCGCCATACGGGCCTTCCAGCGCATACTGGTAGCCGCTGGGGTGGCTGGCATCGGGGTAGATGTGGCCTTCGAGCACGATCTCGGCCGTAGCCGGCACCCGCAAGGGCACGCCCAGCGCCGGAACCACGTCGGTGCGCGCGCCGCGCAGCAGGCCGGCGAACTGGTATTCGGACAGACTGTCTGGTACCGGCGCCACGGCGCCCAGCAGCGTGGCCGGGTCGGCGCCCAGCGCCACCGCCACCGGGTAGGGCTGACCTGGATGCAGGGCGCAGTGGTCGCGAAAATCGAGCGCGCCGCCGCGGTGCGTCAGCCAGCGCATGATGAGCTGGTTGCGCGTGAGTACCTGCTGGCGGTAGATGCCCAGGTTCTGCCGCGGCTTGTGCGGCCCCTGGGTGATGACCAGGCCCCAGGTGATGAGCGGGGCCACGTCACCCGGCCAGCAGTGCTGAATGGGCAAGCGCGTCAGGTCGACGTTGGCGCCTTCCCACACCACCTCCTGGCACGGTGCCGAGCGCAGCTCTCTGGGCGCCATGTGCCATAGCGTCTTGAGCAGGCCGCCCAGCCCCAGCATGTCCTTGAAGCCTTTGGGCGCCTCGGGCTCCTTGAGCGCGGCCAGCACTTCGCCAAAGTCACGCAGCGCACGCAGGTCGGCCACACCCATGGCACGCGCCACGCGTGCCGGTGTGCCGAACAGGTTGCCCAGCACCGGCATGGTGTGCCCCGTGGGCTGCTCGAACAGCAGCGCCGGGCCACCGGAACGCAGCACGCGGTCGCACAGCGCGGTCATTTCCAAATGGGGTGACACCGGTTGCGTGATGCGCCGCAACTCGCCGGCTTGCTCCAGCTGGGCCATGAAGTCGCGCAGGTCAGCGTAAGGCATGGGGCGATCAGGGGCTGGTCGGGGTGAGGCCGGCCCAGCGTGCAGTCAGTCTGTGGGGGATGTCCAGCAGATCCAGCACGCGCGCCACGCCCTGGTCCACGATGTCGTCCACCGATTGCGGGCGCAGGTAGAACGCCGGCAGCGGCGGACAGATGATGCCGCCGGCTTCCGTCACGCTGACCATGTTGCGCAGGTGGATCAGGCTCAGCGGGGACTCGCGCACCATCAGCACCAGGCGCCGGCGTTCCTTGAGCATGACATCGGCCGTGCGCGTGATGAGGTTGTCGGCCAGACCGTGGGCCACGGCGGCCAGCGTGCGCATCGAGCAGGGCGCCACCACCATGCCACTGCACTGGAAGGAACCGCTGGCCAGCGTAGCCCCGATGTCGCGTACGTCATGCACCTGAGTTGCCAGGGCCTCGACGGCGGCGCGGCCCATGGCCAGCTCGTGCTGCAGGTTGTGCCAGCCGGCGTCAGACACCACCAGATGGGTTTCAATATCTGTCGCTTCCTGCAATGCCTTCAGCAAGCGCACGCCATACACCGCGCCACTGGCGCCCGAGATCGCAACAACAAGGCGTCTTGGTGTGGGCATGGTCTGGCCTATCGGGCCTAGAGCGGCGCAGTCTGCAGATCAGCCACCACGCGCTCAAGCACCATGGCCGCCTGCTCCGGGTCGAAGTCTTCGTGCGGGCGCCGTTTGACGCCGTACTGTTGCAGCTGGTAATGCCGGTCGGCGGCGATACCATGGCAGGCCAGGCTGCTCTTCACGCACACCAGCGGGCAGCCGTCGAGCGCGATGATCGGACGCCCCGAGCGCACGATCTTCATTAGTTGCGGCACGTGGCCGCCCACGCCGGCAATGCAGGACATCTCGGCCACGCCGCGCCGATCTAGTTGCAAGGCCACCTGGTTGGCCAGTTGCGCGGCGCTGGAGCAGCCGGAGCATGAATACACCAGTGGGTGGCTGCGCCCAGACTCACTCATGTGGTCCTCCGCGGTGATCAGATCTTGCCGTGCTGGATCGCCAAGCCGCGATGCGCGCCAGCATGCGGGGCGGCGCCAGCTGCTGCAGGTCAAGAATGGGTAACTCCAGTGCATCGAGCGTGTTCTTGACCATCAGGCCCAACTCGGTGTCACCCTCCATCGAGAGGCGGCGGCTGAAGAACAGCGTGTCCGGGTCTTCCTGGCGCTGCGCCAAACGCAGGAAATCATGAACGCTGGCCGCGATGGTCAGGTCGGCGGCTTGTTGTGCGGCGCAGGCCGCGAAGCGCTGGCCGGTCCAGGTGAAGTCAAACGTCAGGCGTGCATCGCGTACATGGATGCGCAGTTTCTTGCGTGCCAGTAACGCGCGAACATCAGCCGGCAACTGCGGCGTCAGGCCGAGGTTGAGTGCCGTCACCAGCAGCAGCGAACCCGGGTAAGCCGGCAGCCGTGCCAGGAGCGAGCCGGCAGCGGCGGGCAGCATAAACGAAGTCGATTGAGGGGCAGCAGGGGACGAGGGGTTCATATCGGTCCAGACAATCAGGCGACGTAAAACAGCACGGTAAAGAAGTGGCAGGAACTTCCACCCAGCACGAACAGATGCCACACGCCGTGGCCGTGGCGCACCTTGTGGTCGGTGGCATAAAACACGATGCCTAGGGTGTAGCAGGCGCCGCCGGCAGCCAGCCAGGCAAAGCCGGCGGGCGTGAGCGCGTCCCAGAGTGGTGCTGCCGCCACCAGCGCCAGCCAGCCCATCAGCACGTAGATGACCAGCGAGAGCACACGCGCCCCCTTGGCCAACCAGATCTCCTGCAGGATGCCCAGCAGGGCCAGCCCCCACACCACGCCCAGCAGCGACCAACCCCAGGCACCGCGCAGCGACACCAGCGTGAACGGCGTGTAGCTGCCGGCGATCAGCAGGTAGATGCTGCAATGGTCGAACTTGCGCAGCACGTCCTTGGCGCGGCCGCGCACGCTGTGGTACAGCGTGGAAAACAGGTACAGCGCCACCAGCATGGCGCCGTAGATGCTGAAGCTGACGATTTTCCAGGGGTCGCCCAGGCGTGCCGCCAGCACGATCAGGACCGCCGAGCCGGCGATGGCCAGCCCCGTGCCTGCCAGATGGCTGTAGCTGTTGAAGCGTTCGCTGTAGTACATGGTGTTCAGACCGTGGCGGGCTCAAGCTGCTCCAGCCCGGGGCGGCCATGCCAATAGCCATTGCAGCCCTGCGCCGGCATGAGGGGCTGCAGGCGCGCCAGCGCGTCCTGCGGCGCCAGGGCCTGCGTGCGTACGGCATCGAATACGCCGATCACCTCGGCCATGTGCTCAGCCTGCGGACTGAGCCGGACCACATCCACGCCCAGCGCCTGCATGTCGTCCAGCGCATCCACCAGGTTGTAGACCCTTGCGGACTGTGTCTGCGTGCCGTTGAGCACCAGGAAGTCTTCGCTTTCCCTCGTCTTGAGGAGCAGACCGTCCGGATGCTGCAGGCAACTGAAGCGGCAATCGTCCTTGGGCAGGTTGTTGTGCCGTGCCGTGAAACAGCGCGCCGAGTAGGCCAGCGGCAGGCGGCCGTAGGCAAACACCTCGGTTTGCAGCCCGCTGGGGCGGCCCTGTTGCAGCACCGCCAGATCGTCCTGTTTCATCTCCAGCGGCATGACCCAGCGGCTGGCGCCCAGCGAGGCCATCCATTGCAGTGTGGGCAGGTTGTAGAGGTTGAGGTGCGGCCCGGCCACAAACGGCAGCTTGCCGGCCAAGCGCTGCACGGCACCCATGTCGTTGGCTTCCACCGCAAACGCGCTGTTGTCGGCGATCTTGTGCATCACGCTCACGTCGGAGCCCGACTCCAGCAGCACCTGGGTGGAGAGCACCACCTCCTTGCCGGCGTCGCGCATGCGTGCCGCAATGGCCAGCCAGTCGGCCAGGCGCAGTTCGTGGCGGCGCGAGCACACGGTCTCGCCCAGGTACACGATGTCGACCGGTGTGGCCGCCATGTGCTCGTAGAAGCTGAAGACGGTATCGCGCGGCCAGTAGTACAGCAGCGGCCCGAGGGCGAGTTTCATGGTCTGGGGCTTCATCATTTCCAGGGGCGGTGGTAGGCGCCCAGGGTATGCTGCTGGCCTTCGGCCACCTGGTCGAGGCTGGCCATCCAGGTCGTCTTGGGCGCGTAGCGGTGCGGTGCGGCCATGCATTGGTCAATGGCCTCGCGCCACACTTTGGTCACCTGCGCCACATAGGCCGGGCTGCGTTGCCGGCCTTCGATCTTGATGGCACGCACGCCCATCTTCATGAGCTGTGGCAACAGTTCCAGCGTGTTCAGGCTGGTGGGCTCTTCGATGGCGTAGTAGTTTTTTTCGTCATCGACATCGAAACGGCCCTTGCACAGCGTCGGGTAGCCGGCGTTTTCACCGGCGGCGTAACGGTCGATCAGCACGCCGCCCAGGCGCGACTCCAGCCCCTTGGGGGTTTCCTGCCAGCGCACCGCCTTGGCCGGCGAACACACGCCGTGCGTGTTGGGCGACTCGCCCGTGACGTAGCTGGAGAGTGCACAGCGACCTTCGACCATCACACACAGGCTGCCGAAGCCGAACACCTCGATCTCCACCGGGGTCTTGTCGATCACCTGCTGCACCTGCGTCAGCGATAGCACGCGCGGCAGCACGGCGCGCACCACGCCGAATTGTTCGCGGTAGAAGTTGATCGCGTCGTAGTTGGTGGCCGAACCCTGCACCGACAGATGCAGCCGCAATTGCGGATGGTGCGTGACGGCATATTGCATCAGCCCCGGGTCGGCCAGGATCACCGCGTCCACGCCCAAGTCCACCGCCTTGTCCAGGGCCTCGCGCCAGAGGCTGGGGTTGGCGGCCTGGGGGTAGGTGTTGAGCGCCATGAACACCTTGCAGCCGCGCGCATGCGCGTAGCCGATGCCGCTGCTGATGGCGGCTTCGTCGAAATTGAGCCCGGCGAAATTGCGCGCATTGGTGGCATCGCGCAGGCCGAGGTAGACGCAACTGGCGCCGTTGTCGACGGCGGCCTTCAAGGCGGGCAGGCTGCCTGCCGGGCACACCAGTTCCAGCGGAGGTGTTGCTGACACGTCGGCATCAGCGGGAGGGGACAAGGGTTCCATGTAACTCGGCTTCCGGTGCGGGTGCCAGGAGGGCCTTGTCGCACTGGCTTGCACGATACGCCGCCTGATCAAGCGCGCGGTTGATCTGCATCAGACACTCCGCACGGGGCCACTGGCGCCAGCCAGAACACGCAGGCCCATGCCCACGTTCCGTTTGCGGTCAATTGACCTTCGTCATGCGGCCATGCTAAAAGATGCTCGTGCTGTATATCTATGGGGTGTGCATGCACTTCCTGCCGGCCAGGCTCGATCAAGCCCCAAGGTTCAAGCCGGCGACAGCAATAAGACAGGGGGAGGACGTTCCATGGCGCAACAACATGTGCAGTCGGGCGAGGTGGTGAGTGTGCTGCCGCTTGGCGCGCAGCTGGCCAGTGCCAAGACGATGGCGCTGCTCAAGGCAGAGCAGTTGGAAGTGGTGCGTATCGTGCTGCGCGCCGGCATGGCGCTGCATGAGCATAGTGCCCCGGGTGAGATCACGGTGCAATGCATTGAAGGCCGCATCGAGTTCGATACCCCACAAGGCCTGCAGCTACTGAAAGCCGGGGACTTTATTCACCTGCGGCGTAACGAGCCGCATGCCTTGCGGGCGCTGGTCGACTCGTCCGCGCTTGTGACGATCTGCGTTGCAGCCCGCACGTGAGCAGTTCAAGCCCGCTCGGTTTCTTCATTCTCCAGTAACTTGGCTAGCTGCTCGGCTGGAACAGGCCGGCTGAACAGATACCCTTGCGCTTCATCGCATCCCACGGTGTTGAGGAACGCCAGTTGGGCATCGGTTTCCACGCCCTCGGCGATAACTGTCAATTGCAGGGTGTGCCCGAGCTGGATGATGGCCTTGACGATGGAGGCGCCGTCTTCATCGCTCAGCATGTCCCACACGAACGACTGGTCGATCTTGAGCTTGTCAATCGCCAACTGCTTGAGGTAGGAGAGGCTGGAATAGCCGGTGCCGAAATCGTCAATGGAGAGCTTGACGCCCAGGGTCTTTAGGCCCCGCAAGGTCTTCATCGTTGCTTCCGCATCCTGCAGCAGGATGGATTCGGTCAGTTCCAGCTCCAGACGGTCCGGGCGCAAGCCGGACGTGGCAAGCGCTTTGGCCACCATGTCCAGCACGTTGCCGTGCTTGAACTGCAAGGCCGACAGATTGACAGCGACCACCGGTGCCTCCGGATACTGGTCCATCCAGACCTTGCCTTGACGGCATGCTTCATTCAGCACCCACTCGCCAATCTGCATGATGTGGCCACTGCGTTCCGCCAGACTGATGAACTTGCCCGGCGGCACCAGTCCGTCGGTCGGGTGTTGCCAGCGTATCAGGGCTTCAGCGCCGGTGATCCGGCCGCTTCGAATGTCGATCTGAGGTTGATAGTGGAGCAGGAATTCGCCATGGCGAACGGCGTTGCTGAGGCCGCCGGTGAGGCGGATCTGCTCGGCCAGGCCGGCATTCATTTCACGCGTGAAGAAACGATAGGTATTGCGCCCGGCCTCCTTGGCGCTGCCAATCGCCGTATGGGCGTGCTTGAGCAGCGTGTCGAAATCCTCACCATCGCCTGGGTACAGACTGATGCCGATGGAGAAGGACAGATTCAGCACATGTGCGTCAATGGTGAGCGGTTCGGCAAAGACATCACGTATGGCGTTGGCGACAACCGCAATGCCGGTGGTATCGTAGTTCCCCGCCAATAAAACGACGAACTCGTCCCCGCTCACGCGGCTGATGGTGGCGGCCGGTGGCACGCACTGGCGCAGCCGCTCCACGACGCCGACGAGCACTTGGTCACCCACCGCGTAGCCCAGGCTGTCGTTGACCTGCTTGAATCGGTCCAGGTCGAGATATAACAGGCAGACGGTCTCTTGCGCGCTCTTGGCGGTCAGCGCGGCACGCTCGAAGCGGTCGCGCAGCAGCAGACGATTGGGTAGATGGGTCAGGGAGTCAAAGTGGTCCAGGAACGTGAGCCTGTCCTTGGCGGCGGCATGCTCCTCGCGGGTACGTAAGGCCACGATGCCATAGGCCAAGTCGTTGGCCAGTTCCTCCAGCAGGTGCAGTTCTTCGGGGTCGAAAGCGCCCGGGTCGTGGGCATAGACGTTGAGGGCGCCCAGCACCCTGGCTTCGCAGATCAGCGGCAGTGCCACGCTGGACTGATAGCCGCGCTGGCTGGCCGCTTCGCGCCACGGCGCCATGGCCGGGTTGGTCAGGATATTTTGGTTGACATTCGGTCGCCCGCTGCGAATGGCGGTGCCTGTCGGGCCTCGTCCATGTTCATTGTCAGCCCAGGAGATGCTGATTTTTTCCAGGTAACCGCTTTCGTAGCCGGACTGCGCAATCGGCCGCACTGTCTTGTGGGCATCCTGTTCCGCGTAACCGACCCAGGCCATGAGGTAGCCACCGCGCTCGACACACAGGCGGCAGATCTCAGACAGCAGCTTGTATTCTTCTTCCGCGTGCACCAATGCCATGTTGCAGTCACTGAGCAGACGCAGGGCACGATTGAGCCGCTTTTGTGCGGCTTCGCTGTGCTGCAATTCCTCAGTCATCCGGTGTGCAATAGCCAGCGCGCGCGCGCGCGCCGTTGCAAGCAGCCAACCCACCAAGGCCAGCAGCAGGCTGGCAATGGTGCCGGCCAAGGCAATGATGTTGGCCTTGTCGCTCCGCATCCGGGCCTCGAAGGGGGCAAGCGAGTCGATGACGACAGTCCATTGGTGCCCAAACAAGGGGATGCGCTGGACGGCATGAAATTGGGCGTTTTCATGGCTCTGGCCGTCCGTGTTGAACATCTGCCGGCTGGGCTGGAGCGAGTCGCCGTCGAAGATTTCAAGGTTCAGTGTGGTGCCGACTTCACCAAAGCGCTCGCCCAGGATGCCGGCCATCAGGTCGTTCATGCGGAAGGGTGCGTAGACCCAGCCGATCAGATTCGCACGGCGCGCTTCAATGGTTTGATGCGTTGCCTTGCGCTGATAAACCGGCAGGTACATCAGAAAGCCGGACTGCAGATCCTGGTCGGTTTCCTGCACCAGGCGCACCTTGCCGCTGATTTGGATCTTTTCCTCATCCCGGGCTTTTTCCAGCGCGGCACGGCGCACCGGTTCGGAGTACATGTCATAACCGATGGCGCGATGATTGCGCGAGGTGGACGGCTCCAGGTAGACGATGGGGGTGTAAAGATCCCGTTGGCCAGCCGGGCGGATGTCGTAGTTCGCCAGGCCACTGGCCCGCATCTCGCTGAGGTGCCTGGCTTTGTCCTTGTCTTGCACCACCTTGGCAAAACCCACGCCCTGAATGCCTGGGTATTTCCCTTCCAGCTTCAATGCGCGGACGTATTCCACGAAATCGCCGCGTCCCACCTGGTTCGATGCAGCGAAAAGACCAGCGGTACTTTCCAGAATCTGTTCGTAGCTTTGCAGACGCCGGTCAATGTTCCCCAGGACTTCGCTGACACGAAACTTGAATTCGTCATGCAGTGCTTCCCGCGCGGCTTCACGAGCGCTGCTCTGCAAAAAGTAGGTCAGCGTCAAACCCAGGAGCAGAAAGATGCCGGGAATCAACAGCGCACGGTTGGAGGTGGTTTCGCCCTTTGACATCGCTGCACTTTAGCAAAACGAATGCCTAAGCTGATGCAGGCATCGTTGGGAGAATAGAAAAGATCTGACCTTTCGGTCAAGGTCGCGATGGCGCTCAACCTGGAGATGGACCAGGTGCTTGGGCGTAACAGCGCGGGGTATTACCATTGGCCCCATAATCAATGGGCTTGTCGCGTCGTTGGCGCTTGCATGGCGTCTTGAATCAAAGAAGAAGAACAAAAACAGGGAGTCATCTGTCCGGGCAGGCCATACCTGCCCTGAGGAGGTCAACCCGCCATGGCACAGTTGGAACTGAGTCCGGAAAAACTGTTTCTGGGCATGTCCCTGAACTTCACTCTGCGAGACGAGAAGGGTGTGATCATGCTGGCCAAGGGCCAGCGCATCGAAACCGCGCAGCAGCTGGAGGCCATTCGCAGCCGCAGGAAGCTCTTCGTCGAAATTGAGGAAAGCGAAGTGCGGGTGCGCGCCATGATGGCCGGCATCAGTGCCCTGAGCCGGGCTGATGCCCCGATCAAGGACATGTCGCAGTACGTAGATCTATACAAGCCGCGCAACGAGAGTGACAAGCTCACCGGCACGCTGGCCGAGCGCTGGGGCGATGTGGAATCCAAGCTCAACGCCCTGTTGAGCAATGTGGCCGGCGGCGATGACTTCGAGCGCAAGGTACATGGGTTGGCGCAGCACATCCATGACCTGATGAGCGAGAACGCCGCAGCCTCGCACTTCCTGCTCTTCAACCGCGCAGTCACCGAGTTCGGCGGCTACAGCGCCCTGCATGCGCTGCTGTGCGCTGCGCTGGGCCATTCCTTGGGCGACAGCCTGTCGCTGACCGATGCCGAGCGGCGTAGCCTGGTGTGTGGCGCGCTCACCATGAACGTGGCCATGTCGCGTCTGCAGGACACCCTGGCCGTGCAGAAGTACCCGCCCATGCCGCACCAGCGCATGGCCATTGACAGCCACGCCGAGCAGGGGCAGCAGATGCTGTTGCAGGCCGGGGTGAGCGACCAGGACTGGCTGACCATCGTTGGCCTGCATCACACGCCGCTGCAAGGTCCGGAGCAGCTGAGCGACTGGGCGCCTGCGCTGCGCCTGACCAAGGTGCTACAGACGCTGGACCGCTACACGGCGGCCATGAGCCCGCGCAAGTCGCGCGCCGGTCGCACGGCGCGCGATTCGGCCCGCAGTGTCATCCTGCCGGCGGGTGAGCGGCGGCAGGATGAGATCGGTGCAGCGCTGTTCCGTCACATCGGGCTGTGCCCGCCGGGCACTTACGTCAGGCTGGCCAACGGCGAAACCGCTGTGGTGGTGCGGCCGGGTGCCAAGCCCACTGCTCCGCTGGTGGCCAGAGTGCTCAATCGCCATGGGGAACCGATCGCCGTGCCGAGCCTGCGCGAGACGCTGCAGGACAACTTTTCCATCCAGTCCACCCTGGCTGCCACGGCCGTGCGCCTGCGTCTTAACCTCGATTCCATGTGCCGGATGATCCCTGCCTGAACGCGCATTGGGGACGACGCTGCTCGTCTTGATCCTTGTGTCAAAGGACCGGACCGGCAGCACGAATTTGTCACGGCCGGGCAAAGAAAAAGGACCTGACCTTTCGGTCAAGTCCTTGATTTCTATTCTTAATTTCTGGTGGGTCCTGAGTGACTCGAACACTCGACCTACGGATTAAGAGTCCGCTGCTCTACCAACTGAGCTAAGAACCCGCTGCATTGAAGCAATGGGCCGAATTCTAGCATTACTTTGGGCCGTCTTTCGGGCGCGGTACTCACCAGTCTTCCTTCACCGCCAGCACTGCGTCGCGCCCGGCAGCGGCGCGGCCGGCGAGCCAGGCTGTCAGCGTGCCGGCCAGCACCACGGCGGCGCACAGCGCCAGCAGGCGGCCCCAGGGCAGCAGCAGGTCCATGCTCCAGTGAAAGCTTTGCGGGTTGACCACGTGCACCAGCACCACGGCCACCGCCAAGCCGAGCCCGAGGCCGGCGATGGCGCCGACGCCGGTCCAGGCGGCGCCTTCACCAGCCACCACGGCCAGGATTTGCCGGCGCGTCAGCCCCAGGTGCACCAGCAGGCCGAACTCCTTGCGCCGCGCCAGCACCTGCGCGCTGAAGCTGGCAGCGATGCCGAACAGGCCGATGCCGATGGCCACCGCTTGCAGCCAGTAAGTGACGGCAAAGCTGCGATCGAAGATGCGCAGCGAGGTGGCGCGGATCTGGCTGGCGCTGCCGAAGTCCAGTAGGGCGCCGCTGCCGGGGCTGGACTGGTCCGCCAGGGCGCGGATGGCCTGCTGGACGTCATCCAGTTGAACCGCCGCATCGAGCCACAGCGCGAGGTCGTTGCTGCGCGTGTCGCCGCTCAGTTGCTCGTAGCTGCGCCGCGCCATGGCGATGGTGCCGCTTTGGCGCGCATAGTCGCGCCACACGCCTGCTACAAAAAACGTAGCTGGTGGCGCATGTTGATCAAGGCTCAGAGCCTTGAAAGACTGTGAAAGCGGAGCGAACACACGGCCCGGCTGGGCGCCATGCAGGTCCAGCATGGCTTCGCTGACATAGATGCCGATTTGCCCCGCCGGCACCGGCAGCGGCTCGCCCAGCAGTGGCAGGTCGCGTGCCGGCTCATCCAGCTCACGTGCCAGCAGCGCCACGGCCGGACGGTCTGATGCCAAGAGCAGGGCCAGCTGGCGTTGCGCCTGCACGCGCTGCACGCCGGGCAGCCGCGCCACCGCCAACACGAATTCCGGGGTGAAGTACTGCGTGTCGGCCGCGCTCACAGTGCTGGCGCTGCGCACGTAGAGGTCGGCCGGAAGCACCTGCGCCAGCCATTGCGTCACCGAGTCGCGAAAGCTGGCCACCATCACGGTCAGGGCGACGGCCAGGCTGAGCGCGGCCACCACGCCGCTCACCGCCACCGCGGCGCTCTCGCGCTGGCGCCGGGCGCGCTCCACTGCCAGCAGCGGCAGCGTGTGGCGCGCCACCAGCGGGGCGATGCGGTCCAGCAGCAAGGCAATGAGCCAGGGCAAGGCCATGATGCCGCCCACCAGCAGCAGGGCAATCGACACATACGCCGCCAATGGGATGTCAAAAACAGTCGGAGCCCTTGCCAATATTGCGCCGATAGCTATTAAAAGAAGAGCGATCCAGCGGTGCGCGGTGTGCGCTCCGGTGGTGCCGAGACCTTTGAGGGTTTGTGCCAGCGGCAGCCGTTGCGCCTGCCGGGCCGGCCACCAGCCGCCAGCCAGCGCCGCCAGCACGCCCAGCAGGCCGTAGCCCAGCGCAGCCGCGCCGTCCCATTGCAGGCTGGGTGCCATGCCGGCGAAGAAACCACCGCCCAGGTCGCCGCCAAGCAGGCGCAGGGCCAGTGCGGCCAAGGCGGTACCCAGAGCGATGCCGGCGGCGCTGCCGAGCAGACCCAGCACCAGCGACTCCCACAACACCAGCGTCAGCCGCTCGCGGCCGGTGAGGCCCAGCACGCCCAACAGGGCGAACTGCTGCGCGCGCTTGGCCACGCTCAAGGCCAGCACCGAGAACACCAGAAAGGCGCCGGTGAACAGCGCCACCAGCGCCAGCACCGTCAGGTTGACGCGGTAGGCACGCGACAGGTTGTTGATGCGCTGCGCGGTGTCGCCAGGCTCGGTCAAGCTGAGGCCGCTGGGCCAGTCGGGCGCAGCCAACAAGGTGCGCACGAAGGCGGCGCGGTCCACGCCGGGCTGCAGGCGCAGGTCCAGGCGCGTGAGCTGACCCAGCTTGCCGAACAGCTCCTGCGCGGCCGCGATGTCCATAACGACCAGCGCCGGGCCGCTGGCGCTCACCGTGCCGGCCACCTTCACGGTTTCCAGCCGCAGGCCGCTTTGCAAGGGGAACGAAGGGCCTGAAAGTTGTTGTTGCGCCGCCGGGTTGAGGAAGACGGTGGCCGGTGCGAACAGGGCCAGCCTGTCGGCGCCAGCGGCAGGTCGCGGCAGCAAGTCGGGGGCGATGGCGGCCACCTGCAGCGCGTCAATGCCCAGCACACGCAGCGGCACGCGCAGGCCGTTGGCGCTGAGAGCCTGGCTGCTGAACTCCAGCACCGGGCTGGCCAGGGCCACCTGCGGGTGGCGCACCAGGCGGCCATAGAGCGCTTCATCAAAACTGCCTTGCGCGGCGCGCAGTTCCAGGTCGGGCTGGCCACCCACGGCACGCACCGCGTGCGAGAACTCGTCGAGCGCCGAGGCGTTGATCAGGTGCACCGAGAAGGCCAGTGCTACGCCCAGCATCACTGCCAGCACGGCGGCGGCATGGCGCCATGGGTGGTGGCGCAGTTCCTGCCAGGAGAAGGTGAGGAGCAGTTGGCGCATTTTGATTTGCATCAAGTTGGCGGTGATGCGGTCTTGAGATTCGATTGTGCGCTCCCTATATTGGCTTGGTGTGATGACCGCGGCCATCGGGGTCGCAGGGAGCCGTCACATCGATACCCACAGGAGAAAAAGCATGAGTTCACTGATCACACGTGGCAGTCTGTTTGATGATTTTTTCCGCGACATGGCGCCTGGTTTTTACGTCAAGCCGCTGCATGGCGACCCGCTGCCCAGCCCGGGGCAGATCAAGATCGACGTGAAGGAAAACGGCAACAACTACACCGTGTCGGCTGAAATTCCCGGGGTGCGCAAGGAAGACATTCACGTCACCATTGAAGGCGGCATGGTGATGGTGCGCGCCGACGTCAAACAGGAAGACGCGCACAAGGACGACAAACAGCTGCGTAGCGAGCGTTACTTTGGCTCGGTGTCGCGCGGCATCCAGTTGCCGCAGGACGTGGACCAGGCGCAGGCCAAGGCCAAGTACGACAACGGCGTGCTCACGCTCACGCTGCCCAAGAAGCAGGGCAATGGCTCGCAGAAGCTGCGCATCGAATAAAGCAGCGCAGTGCCCAATAAAAACGGCCCGGTAGTCACCGGGCCGTTTTGTTTTGAGGCGGCGCTGTTGATCAGTCGGCTTCGATCTTCGAGGTCTTCACCACCTGGGCCCAGCGCGTCAGCTCGGCGCGGGTGAAGTCCCCCAACTGCTGCGGGTTCATGTAGTCAGCTTCGGCGCCAAGTTCCACAGCCTTTTGCTTGAAGGCCGGTGTGGCCGTTATCTTGGCGATCTCGGCGGTCAGCTTGTCGATGATGGGCTTGGGCGTCTTGGCCGGGGCAAAGACGGCAAACCAGGAGGTGGCGTCGAGTTTCGGGAAACCGGCCTCGGCGGTGGTCGGCACGTCTGGCAGGCTGGGCAGGCGCTTCTTGCCGGTGACGGCCAGGGCGCGCAGCTTGCCGCTCTGGATGTGGGGCACGAAGGGCGGCGGTGTGCCGAAGGTCAGGTCCACCTGGTTGCCCAGCAGGTCCTGCAGGGCCGGGCCGGTGCCCTTGTACGGCACGTGCATCATGTCAATGCCGGCCTGTTGTTCCAGCATGGCACCGGTGACGTGCTGCAGCGAGCCGTTGCCACTGGAGGCGTAGTTGAGTTTGCCCGGGTTGGCCTTGGCATAGGCAATCAGTTCAGCCATGTTTTTCACCGGCAGGCTGGCGCGCACCACGATCACCTGCGGTGCCGAGATCACATTGGCCACCGGCTGGAAGTCCTTGGCATCCCACTGTAGCGGCGTCTTGCTGACCGCCGGCGAGATGACGTGGTAGCCCGAATACTGCATCAACAGCGTGTAGCCGTCGGCCTCGGCGCGTTTGACCTGCATGGCCGCAATGGAGCCATTGCCGCCACCCTTGTTGTCCACCACCACCGACTGGCCGAGCGCGGTGCCCAGCGGTTGCGCCAGCATGCGGGCGGAGAAATCGGTGGTGCCGCCGGTGGCTGTGGGCACCACCAGTGTGACCGGGCGGCTGGGGTAGTTGCCGGCGCCTTGCGCCTGGGCCAGGCCGCTGAAGGCGGCCAGCGCGGTGAAGACGGCGGCTGCCAGTGTCAGGGTGCGCCGATGTTGTTGTTGGTTCATCAAAGTCTCCTTGTGGAATGAAAGTCAGTGTACGGGCTCGGCGTTGCGGGCCAGCGCACGCGCGCGGATGGCGTTGAAATCGGCCGGCACCGGGTGCAGGTCCAGGCGCTGGCCGGCCTTGGTGATCTGGCTCGGCGTGTCGTGGCCGATCAGGTCGGGCAGGCGCCTGGACGCGGCGATCAGGCGCGGCAGATCGATGCCGGTGTCGAAGTCCATCAGCGCCAGGGCGTGGGCGACCTCCTCAGTGCACACATTGCCGGTGGCGCCCGGCGCGTAGGGGCAGCCGCCAATGCCGCCGAGCGAGGCGTCGAAGCGGTTGGCGCCGGCATCGATGCCGGCCAGCACATTGGCCAGCCCCATGCCGCGTGTGTTGTGGAAGTGCAGGGTGAGTTCGGTGCCGGGCCAGCGCAGGCGGGCGGCGCGGGTCAGTGTGGCAACCTGTGTCGGGTAAGCCATGCCGGTGGTGTCGCACAGCGTGATGCCGTGCACGCCGAGGTCCGCAAAACGCTGCGCCCAGGCCAGCACGGTGGACTCCGACACATCGCCCTCCATTGGGCAGCCGAAGCAGCACGACAGCGACACATTCACCGCCACGCCTTCGCGCTGGGCCAGGCCGATCACCTGCGACAGCGCTGCGAACGACTGTTCGCGTGTCATGCGCAGGTTGGCCAGGTTGTGCGTCTCGCTGGCCGACATCACCAGGTTCAGCTCGTCGGTGCGTGCGTCGATGGCGCGCTCGGCACCGCGCATGTTCGGCACCAGCGCGCTGTAGACCACGCCAGGGTGGCGCTCGATCTCGCGCATGACGATCTCCGCGTCGCGCAGCGCCGGGATGGCGGTGGGCGAGGTGAACGAGGTGACTTCGATCTTGGACAGACCGGTGGCAGAGAGTTCGTTGACGAGGGCGATCTTGTCTTCGGTCGGCACAAAAGCGCACTCGGCCTGCAGACCGTCGCGCGTGCCGACTTCCTGCAGATGGATGCGCCGGCCGTTGCCGAACCAGACCGGGAGTTTGCTGTTGGTCATGCCACGATGCCTTTCTGACGCAGGGTTGCAATGTTGTCCGCCGAGAGCCCCATCTGCTGCAGCACGTTGTCGGTGTCGTCGCCCAGATGAGGGGCGCTGCTGCGGATCTGGCCGGGTGTGGCCGAGAGCTTGGGCACGATGCCCGGCACGGCGATGTCGTCGCCGTCGCGCGTGTGCTGCGTCAGGATCATGTCGCGCGCGCGGTAGTGAGGGTCTTCAAAAATGTCTTTGGCGGTGTAGACGCGGCCCACCGGCACGCGCGCGGCGTTCAGCGCATCCAGCACCTCCTGGATGCTGCGCGTCTGCGTCCAGGCGCCAATGGCGGCGTCGATCTCGGTCACGCGTTTCACGCGCCCGGCGTTGTTCGCCAGATCCGGGGCGTTGCCCAGGTCGTTGCAGCCAATGGTCTCCATCAGGCGTTTGAAAATGCTGTCGCCGTTGCCGGCCACCAGCACATAACCGTCGCGGCAGGGGTAGGCGTTGGAGGGTGCAATGCCCGGCAGCGCGCTGCCGGCGGCCTCGCGCACGGCGCCAAAGGCGCTGTACTCGGGAATCAGGCTTTCCATCACGTTGAACACCGCCTCGTGCAGTGCCACGTCGATCACCTGGCCGGCGCCGCCGTTGACCTTGCGGTGGTAGAGCGCCATCATCACGCCGATGACGCCGTGCAGCGCGGCCAGCGTGTCGCCGATGGACACGCCCACGCGCACCGGCACGCGGCCCGGCTCGGCCGTGAGGTGACGCAGGCCGCCCATGGCTTCGCCGATGACACCGAAGCCCGGCATGTCACGGTAGGGGCCGGTCTGGCCGTAGCCGCTGATGCGCAGCATCACCAAGCCGGGGTTGATCTTCTGCAGTTCTTCCCAACCCATGCCCCAGGCTTCCAGCGTGCCGGGGCGGAAGTTCTCGATCAGCACATCGGCCTCGGCGATCAGCTGGCGCGCGATGTCCTGGCCCTCGGGGCTGCGCAGATCCAGCGCGATGGAACGCTTGTTGCGCGACTGCACCTGCCACCAGACCGAGGTGCCCTTCTGGATCAGGCGCCAGTTGCGCAGCGGGTCGCCGGCACCGGGGGCCTCAATCTTGATCACGTCGGCGCCGAACTCACCCAGCGTCTTGCCGGCAAACGGCCCGGCGATCAGCTGGCCCATCTCGATGACGCGCACGCCCTGCAGGGCCGCGGGCGTGAGGGTGGGGGGCGTGGTGCTCATGGTGTCTCCTTCTCGGTTGGCGATGATGGCAAAGTCGATTCCTTTGGTAAATCAACCATTCGGCAGCTTGCCATCGCGAAACGAGATGGCAGAATGGCCCTCATGAAGCTCGATCCCGTCTCCCTGCGCCTGTTCGTCGCCGTCATGGAAGAGGGAACCATTGCCGAGGCCGCCGCGCGCGAGCACATTGCCGCCTCGGCGGTGAGCAAGCGCTTGAGCGAGTTGGAACAGCAGCTGGCGACCGAACTTTTCGTGCGCAGCAACAAGGGCACCGAGCCGACCGCGGCCGCCTTTGCGTTGCTGAACCTGGCGCGCGGCGTGCTCAACGACCTGGACGACATCTACGCCCAGATGCGCGAGTACGCCAGCGGCGTGCGCGGCCATGTGCGGGTGTACGCCAACATCTCGGCCATCACGCAGTTCCTCCCGGCCGAGCTCAAGTCCTTCATGGCGCAGTACCCGCAGGTGCAGATCCATCTGCAGGAGCGCATCAGCTCGGTGATTGCCAAGGCGGTGGCCGACAACGCGGCCGACATCGGCATCCTGAACGCCGGCAACTATGGTGAGCAGCTCACGCTGTTGCCCTACCACGACGACGAACTGGTGGTTATTGCCCCAGAGGGCCACCCGCTCACGCGCAAGAAGAGCGTGCGCATGCAGCAGGTGCTGGACCACGATGTGGTGGGCGCCCACCCGGGCAGTGTGATGAACCACCTGCTGACCAAGGCTGCCGCCGAACTGGGCCGCCCCTTGCGCCTGCGCATCCAGGTCAGCAGTTACGACGCCTTGTGCCTGATGGTGGCTTCGGGGCTGGGCATCGGCGTCATGCCGCGCCAGAGCGCTCAACTCTTTTTGCCGGCGCTCAAGATCCAGTGCATCACGCTGTCTGAACCGTGGGCGGCGCGCAAGCTGGTGGTGGCGGTGCGCGACCTGGCCGCACTGTCGCCCGTGGCACGGCTGCTGGTGCAGCACATCAGCGCAGCAAGACATTGATCCGACAGATCCAGCGCACGACCTGAGGCTCAAGGCCTGGGGCTGCTTCACTCCGCCGGGCTTTATTTGAACAAGCGCTCCTGCAGAAACGCGACGAAGGCCTTGGTCTTCAAGGGCAGCCATTTGCGTGCCGGGTAGACGGCGTAGACCGGTGGCCCCGCAGCGAGGCGGTAGTCCGGCAGCAGTTCCACCAGGACCCCGCTGGCCAGCTCGGGCTCGACCAGCAGGCGATCGAGCACCGTGATGCCGGCGCCGGCACAGGCGCTGGCGGCCAGGGCCATGCCATCGTTCATCTTGATGTTGCCGCTTGCCCGAACCGGGGTGGTGGCCGCGCCCTTGCGGAAGGTCCATTCGTCCCGTACCGTTGTGCCGCTGATGTAGAGCAGGCAGTTGTGCTGTGCCAGATCCGCCGGCGTCTTGGGTGTGCCGGCGCGCGCCAGGTAGGCCGGTGCCGCCACCAGCACCCGCGGGTTGGGGGCCAGTTTGCGGGCGACCAGGGTGGAGTCTTCCATCTGCGCGACCCGGATGGCGACATCGATCTGCTCGGCCACCAGATCGGTCAATCGGTCTTCCACCACCAGCGTGATCTCGACCTGCGGATGCTGTTGCGTGAACGCCGTCAACAAAGGCACCAGGTAACGCTGGCCCAGCGGACGCGGGCAGGCAACACGCAGGCGGCCGCGCACTTCCTGCTGAAACTGGCCGGTGATCTGCTCGACATTGGCCAGCGAGCGGTCGATCTGCTGGGCCTCCAGCAGCACCGCTTCACCGACTTCGGTGAGCGTGAGGCGGCGTGTCGTGCGCTGGATCAGCCGGGCGCCCAGGTCAGCTTCCAGTTTGGCGAGCTGACGCGACACCACCGACTTGCCGCAGCCCAGCCGGGTGGCGGCCTTGCTGATGCTGCCGGCGCTGACGATGGCTGAAAAGGTGGCCAGGTGTTGGGGGCTGAGCATGGGCGTTGATTTGATTGTTGTCTTATTAGAAACTTAATTTTGCAGCATTGTGGCTTTTCATGGAACTGTTTAGTCCTTAGATTAGAGTCAGGCAACACGTCCTGTGCAAGCCATTCAATTCATGTCATTCCATTGACCCAGAGTATTTCCATGAACGATAGCCAACAGCCCACCTCCACCCAGCCCCTGATCCAGCAACTCCAGTGGCGTTACGCAACCAAAAGCATGAACCCCGCCAAGGCGGTGCCGAAGGAGAAACTGGAACGCATTCTGGAGGCGGCACGTCTGGCGCCGACTTCCAGCGGCCTGCAGCCGTTCGAGATCATCGTCGTCAGCAATGCCGCGGTGCGCGAGCAGATCAAGGCCATCGCCTGGAACCAGGCGCAGATCACCGACGGCTCCCACCTGCTGGTGTTTGCGGCCTGGGACAACTACACGCCCGAGCGCATCAACCAGATGTTCGACTACACCAACGAGGTGCGCGGCTTCAAGAACGAAGGCTGGGAGAACTACCGCCAGAAGCTGCTGGCGCTGTACCCGCCGCGGGAAGCCGAGGTGAATTTCCAGCATACGGCGCGGCAGGCCTATATCGGACTGAGTGCGGCCCTGATCGCCGCCGCCTTCGAAGAGGTGGACGCCACGCCCATGGAAGGCTTTGATGCCGATGCGCTTGATGACATTCTGAAGCTGCGTGCCCGCGGTTTGCGCAGCGTCGCCATCATGCCCATCGGCTACCGCCAGGAAGACAAGGACTGGCTGGTCAACCTGAAGAAGGTGCGCCGTCCGCGTGAACAGTTCGTGAGCGAGGTGTGATCCTGACGTCCGTCACACCGGCAAGTCGGGGTGACGGACGGCGGCAAGAAGTCGCCCGGCACGGCAGAGGGCCTTGGAGCCCCTGCCGCTGGGCGCTGGTTCACATGCCGAGTGACTTCAGCAGGGCCTCGTGGTCGTCCTGCTCCGCCTTGGGCGGGGTGGCCGTGGCCGAAGTCTGCGTCTGTGCTTGGGCCTGGGCGATCACCTCGTCAGGGTTGACTTCTTCCTCGGCCGCGAAGTTGCCCAGGCGGATGAACTCGGTGCGGTCGATCGCCAGTTCCAGATAGAAGATATTGCTCTTGGCGGTGTAGAAGGTCACGCGCCGCACTTCGGGCTGGTCCAGTTGGGCGTCCACGCTCAGCACCACCTGCTTGTTGAGCACCAGCATCTTGGGCTGGTTCTGGGTGATGTTGGTCTGCAGTTCGCGCCGCACCTTGCCGGTGAAGTCGCCGACGATCTGGTTCATCAGCTCGCCCATGATGTTGCTCACCTCGTCCGAGGTGTGGGAGTGCGACAGCGCGCTCTTGGGCATGCCCATGGTGAGCATGTAGCTCTCATAGATTTCCATGGCGGCGGCGGCCGAGAAATTGAGCACGACCAGACCGGAAAAACCGCCGTCAAACAGCACAAAGCAGCCGATGTCCGGCTTGAGGCTGGTCTTGGTGATGCGCTGGACCATGCCGGAGTAGTGCAGCCGGCTCTGGGTGGCGACCGACAGCACCCGGGTCACTGAATTGCACAAGCTTGTCAGGATATCTTCGGTCCCGTACACCACTTCCGATTCCTGCCGCGTTTCGCTCATGACTTGCCTTTCTGGTTAATAGCGCGACTTTACAACACTGACCTGTCGGGGGCGCTGTTGCCAGTGCGGAACCACTGTCTTGCCCGACGATGGGCCAGGGTTCAGACCAGTTCGGCCTCGATCCAGCCACGCAGGCTGTTGAACACCGCCAGTCCCTGCGCCCGGGGCAGGTCTTCCACGCGCACCACGCCTTCTTCGATGCGGCCTTCCTCCAGGTAGCGCGCGCGGGCCACGCCATCGAGCAGGCCGCAGGCCAGCGGCGGCGTGCGCCAGCGCCCATCCAGCCGCACGGCGATGTTGCTGCGTGTGCATTCGGTGAGTTCGCCTTGTGCGTTCCACAGCAGGGTGTCGAACACGCCCGGATCGGCCGGGGCGACGGCGTCGTAATGCGCGCGTTGCGTGGTCTTGAAGCGCACGAACTCGCCCTGCGCTGCTTCAAACGCGCTTGGCGCCAAGCGCAGCCGCACGCGCGAGGGCGTGGTCTCCATGGCAAAGGCCTGCACCGTGACGCTGCCATTGGCACCGAGCAGCAGGCGTACGCGCCACACGCCTTGCGGATGCGCCTGTGCCTGCTGCGCCAAGGCCTGGTCCAGCGCCGTGACCGGGAAGGGGTAACCGAAATGCCGAGCGGCGCGTGCCATGCGGGCCAGGTGGCGCGAGGCATCCCGCAGCACGCCGTCTTCCAGCCGCAGCGTCTCCAGCAATTCGAAGGGCTGGCTGGCGCGGACCAGGAAAGTGCGTTTGTTGCGCCACTCCTGCCATTCGCCTTCGGCGGTGGCGTCATAGGTGATGCCGCTGCCGATGCCACAGCGCGCCGCCTCGTTTTTCACCGTGACGGTGCGGATCGCGACGTTGAAGGTGGCATGGCCGCCCGGGCGCACCACGCCGATGGCGCCGCAGTAGATGCCGCGCGGCTGGGGTTCGAGCGCGTGGATCAGTCGCATGGCCTGCACCTTGGGTGCGCCGGTGACCGAGCCGCAGGGGAAAAGGGCCGTGAAGACGTCGGCCAGTGTGGTGTCGGCGCGGGTGGTGGCCATCACGTCCGAACTCATCTGGAACACGGTGGGCAGCGTCTCGATGCGGAACAGCTCAGGGACTTTCACCGAGAACGGTTCGGCGATACGCGACAGATCGTTGCGCAGCAGATCGACGATCATCACGTTCTCGGCCTGCTCCTTGGGCGATGCACGCAGCTGCGCCACCTGCTGCGCGTCCTGCTCGGCGTTGGTGCCGCGTGGTGCCGTGCCCTTCATGGGGCGAGCCAGGATCTGCTGGCCGTTCCAGTCGAAGAACAACTCGGGCGAGACCGACAGCACCTGCTCGAGGCCGTTGTCAATGAAGGCGGCGTAACCGCCGGGCTGGGCGCGCTGCAGGGCTGCAAACAGCGCGCGCGGGTTGCCTTGCAAGGTGCCCAGCAGCGGCGCCGTGTAGTTGATCTGGTACAGCTCACCGGCACCAATGGCTTGGTGGATGGTGCCCATGTTGCGATTGAACGCCTCGCGCGTCAGGCTGTCGTGCCACGTCGCCACGGCGGGTTCATGCGTTTCTTCCGCCGGCCAGTCGAGCGCTTTTTCATAGACGCCAAACCAGGCCAGCGGCCCGTCCGCCGCATGCACGGTCAGCGCGGCATCGAAGGCCGGTGCCGCCTCGTAGCGCACATAACCCACGCACCAGCGGCCTTGCCGTGCCAGTCGGTCCACGCTGTCCAGCAAGGGGCGAACCTCGTCCAGTGTGTGCGCCACCAGTGTTTGCAGTGGCGCGTCAAAGCCGCAGCGCAGCGCGCCGGCCTGGCCGCTGTGCACCGAGCAGAAATCGATCAGGGCTTGCATCAGGCGTTTTTTGGGGGGTACGGGTGCAGGCCATCCGCCTGCAGCGTGAGAATGCGGTCGGCCTGCAGCGCGGCCGGCATGGCGTGCGTCACCAGCACCAGTGCTGCGCCGTGTTCACGCGTTTGCGCGATCAAGGCCGCCATGACGCTGGCGGCGGTGCTCGGGTCAAGGTTGCCGGTGGGCTCGTCGGCCAGCAGCAGGGCCGGGCGGTGCACCAGGGCACGTGCGATCGCCACGCGCTGCAACTGCCCGCCGCTGAGTTGCTGCGGCAGACGTGCGCCCAAGGTGCCCAGGCCGACGGCATCGAGCATGGCCTGCACCCGCGCCGGATCGGGTCGGTTGAGCAGCATCAGCGGCAGTGCCACGTTCTGCGCCACGTCCAGGTGCGGCAACACGTGGAAGGCCTGAAAGACGAAGCCGACCTTCTCGCGCCGCAGCCGGGCACGGGCGTCGTCGTCCAGCGAACCCAGGTCCACGCCGTCAATGCTTACCGTGCCACTGTCCCAGTGGTCCAACCCGGCCAGGCAGTTGAGCAGGGTGGACTTGCCCACGCCCGACTCGCCGACGATGGCGACGAACTCACCCGGCTGGACGTTGAGCGAGACGTGCTGAAACACCGGCACTTCGCCGTAGCGTTTGCTCAGGTCTTGCACCACCAGGCTCATGTGCGCTCCTTGGTCAACGCGCGCGCGATCTGCAGCACCTGCTGCAGCGCATCCGGCGCATCGCAGTGCACCACGCGTCGCTGCGGCATGGAACGCAGCCAGGTGATCTGGCGCTTGGCCAGTTGGCGCGTGGCGAAGATGCCGCGGTCGCGCAGTTCGCTCATGGGGAAGACACCATCCAGCGCTTCCCAGGCCTGGCGGTAGCCGACGCAGCGCATCGACGGCAGGTCGGGGTGCAGGTCGCCACGGGCGCGCAGGGTTTTCACTTCATCGAGGAAACCAGCCGCCAGCATGGCGTCGAAGCGCTGGGCAATGCGCGCGTGCAACCAGGCACGGTCTGACGGTTCCAGGGAAATCAGGGTTGTAGCCCTTGCTGCGTCTGCGTCGGCAGCTATGGTTTTTGTAGTGTGAAAGCTGGACAGAGGGTGGCCTGAAACGCGGAACACTTCCAGTGCGCGTTGAATGCGCTGCGAATCACCGGGCGCCAGCCGTGCCGCGGTGACCGGGTCGACCCGCGCCAGCTCGGCATGCAGTGCTGGCCAGCCCTTGGCCTGCGCCTCGGCTTCCAGGGCGGCGCGCACTTGCGTATCGGCTTTCGGCATGTCGTCCAGGCCGTCGAACAGGGCCTTGAAGTACAGCATGGTGCCACCCACCAGCAGTGGCAGTTTGCCGCGGGCGTGGATATCGTGGATCAACTGCGTGGCATCGCGCACGAACTCGGCGGCGCTGTAGGCTTGCAACGGATCGCGGATGTCGATCAGGTGGTGCGGCACGGCGGCCAGTTCCTGGGGCGTGGGCTTGGCGGTACCGATGTCCATGCCGCGGTAGACCAGCGCCGAGTCAACGCTGATGATTTCCACCGGCATTTCTTGCGCAATGGCGAGCGCCGCCGCGGTCTTGCCGCTGGCGGTGGGGCCGGCAATGGCCAGGCTTGGAAGGCGTTCAGTGGTCGCCGGTTTGGCCATGTTTTTGCACCAGGGTCCAGGCGGAGACGGCAATCACCACGCTCCAGAACCACACGCCGTAGACCAGCGGCATCACGGTGCCGTCCATGTGCGTGCCGAGCCAGCCGCCGACCGCGAAGGCCGCTGCCATCATCAGGAAACCGTTGAGCGCAGCAGCGGCGCCGGCCGCATAAGGGAAGGGGCCGACCGCACCGCTTTGGCCGCAGGGCTGGTGCACGCCGTGCGCCAGCATGAAAAGGTAATAGGGCAGCATGATGGCCCAGCCGTTGTGCAATCCGGCCAGCGCCAGCACGCCCATCAACGTGCCGCCTGCCAGCGTGAAGCCGCCGGCGATGGCCACCGTGCGGCGCACGCCCCAGCGCGGCAGCAGACGGCGGCAGATCAGCGTGCCGAGGATGTAGGCGAACGACACCGTGAACATCAGCAGACCGTATTGCGACTTCGGGATCTGCAGCACCTGGATGAAGATGAAGGACGACGCGGCCAGAAAGGTGAACAGCCCGCCGTAGGAGGCGGTGGACAGGGCCGAGAAAGCCCAGAAGGTCGGGTGGCGCAGGATGGCGCCCCAGGTGGCCAGCAGCGTGGCGGGCTGCAGCGCCTGCGGGTTCTTCTGCGTCAGCGTTTCTTCGAAACGCAGCGCCACCACGGCCAGCGTGACGACGCTGAAGACGGTCAGTGTCAGCAGCGCCACACGCCAGTTCATCCAGTCCGACAGCAGGCCGCCCAGCGGCGCGCTCAGGCAGGCGGTGATCCCCAGGCCGGTCAGGCCCTTGGACATCATGCGTGCACCTTCCACCGGGCGGTAGAGGTCGCGCACGATGGCGCGCGCACACATGACCCCAGCGCCCATGGCCGCGCCCTGCACGATGCGCGCGATGATCAGCCATTCCATGCTCGGCGCCAGCGTGCAGGCGGTCGAAGCCAGCACGTAGGCGCCCAGGCCCCACAGCAGAATGGGGCGACGGCCAAAACGGTCCGACAGCGGCCCCCACACCAGTTGCGAGAGACCGAAGGACAGCAGCAGTGCGGTGAGCGTGAGCTGCGCCTGCGCCAGCGTGGCGCCAAAGCCTTCGGTCAGCGCCGGCAGGGCGGGCAGGTAGAGGTCGGTGGTGATCGGCTGCAGCCCCAGCAGCAGGGACAGGAGGAGAACAATCAGCGCGGGAGACATGGCACTGACGGTGGGTGCGGTAGAGACGGAGACGGGGGCAGACATTGGGCCAAGACTACCAGATTGGTGAATACCCTAAGGCGCTTGCGGCCCCTGGCAAGATGGCAACAGTTCCCTGCAGAATGCGGTCATGAAGATCACCATCCGGACCGAACTGCCCAGTGACGTGGCGGGCATTCATGCCTTGACCGCGGCCGCCTTTCTGAACGCGCCCCATGCCGCGCACACCGAGCAGTACATCGTGGATGCGCTGCGTGCCGCTGGCGTACTGGCGCTTTCTCTGGTGGCGGAAATCGACGGCCGGCTGGTGGGACACGTGGCGCTGTCACCGGTCTCGATCTCGGACGGCACGCCAGGCTGGTACGGCCTGGGGCCGATCTCGATCGAACCCGAGTTGCAGGGGCAGGGCATCGGCTCACGCCTGATGCAGGAGGCCATGCGCCAGCTGCAGGCGCGCGGCGCCGCGGGCTGCGTGCTGGTCGGCGACCCTGGCTTCTACACCCGCTTCGGCTTCCAGCCGCAAGCGGGCCTGATGGTGCCGGAGGTGCCGCCCGAATATTGCCTGGTGCTGGCGTTCGGTGCGCCCCTACCGCAGGGGGTGGTGAGCTTCCACGCTGCCTTCCAGGCCACGGCCTGAGCCGCCTGCGCCGCAAAACAAAAGCCGCCCGTGGACGGCTTTTGTTCTTTTATGCACGTGTGAGGCGGACTCAGATCACGCCCTGGGCGATCATGGCATCAGCCACCTTCACGAAGCCGGCCACGTTGGCGCCGTCCACGTAGCTCACGCTGCCGTCGGCGCGTTTGCCGTGGCGCAGGCAAGCCTCGTGGATGCTGCGCATGATGCCGTGCAGACGGGCATCCACCTCGTCACGGTCCCACGACAGGCGCATGGCGTTCTGGCTCATTTCCAGGCCCGAGGTGGCCACGCCACCGGCGTTGCTGGCCTTGCCCGGGGCATACAGCACGCGCGCTTCTTCGAACACGCGCACGGCGTCCAGGGTGGACGGCATGTTGGCGCCTTCGGCCACGCACTTGACGCCGTTCTTGACCAGAACCTTGGCGTCGTTGCCATCGAGTTCGTTCTGCGTGGCGCAGGGCAGGGCCACGTCCACCGGCACGCTCCACGGCTTGATGCCGGCTTCGAACTTGACGTTGACGCGCTTGGCGTAGTCGCTCACACGGCCGTAGAGGCGGTTCTTCACCTCCATCAGCTCCGCCAGTTTTTCCGGAGTGAAGCCGGCTTCATCGATCACGGTTCCGCTGGAATCGGACACGGTGACGACCTTGGCACCCAGGGCCATGGCCTTCTCCACCGCGTACTGGGCCACGTTGCCGGAGCCCGAGACGCTGACGCGCAGGCCGGCAAAGCTCAGGCCCTTTTGCTTGAGCATCTCTTCGGCGAAGTACACCGTGCCGTAGCCGGTGGCCTCGGGGCGGATCAGCGAGCCGCCAAAGGACAGGCCCTTGCCGGTGAACACGCAGTCGGCGCGGTTGCTGAGCTTCTTGTACATGCCGGCGATGTAGCCGACCTCACGGCCACCCACGCCGATGTCGCCCGCAGGCACGTCGGTGTCGGAGCCAATATGGCGGAACAGCTCGGTGGCGAAGGCCTGGCAGAAACGCATCACTTCGGCCGGGCTCTTGCCCTTGGGGTCGAAGTCCGAGCCGCCCTTGCCGCCGCCCATGGGCAGCGTGGTCAGTGCGTTCTTGAAGGTTTGCTCGAACGCCAGGAATTTCAGGATGGAGAGGTTGACCGAGGGGTGGAAGCGCAGGCCGCCCTTGTAGGGGCCGATCGCCATGCTGTGCTGGATGCGGTAGCCGCGGTTGACCTGCACGTCACCCTTGTCGTTGACCCAGGAAATGCGGAACATGATGACGCGCTCGGGCTCGACCAGACGGTCCAGCAGGCCCTGCTCGGCATACTTCGGGTTCTGGGTGATGAAGGGCCACAGGCTTTCCATCACTTCCGTCACAGCCTGGATGTATTCAGACTGGCCCGGGTTGATGTGCGCAACGTGTTCGAGAAAAGCGTGGTGCGAGGCGTATTTCATGCGGAATGTTCCAAAAAGGTGCGTTTTTTCAATACGAACCGTCATTTTGCCTTAACGAAATACCTGTAATGGTGCGATTTATTGGTAGGAGGCGTTATGTTGGTGCGCAATTTTGTGATGAATGATCGTGATTGGTGCGTTTTTGACGACACAACGAACCCGGTCGCCTGCTTGTCAGGGATGGGCATGGAGGTGAAGCCATGATCTTGTGCGAGCCAGACAGCGAGTGGTATGCCAACGGCTCGCAGGCGCGGCTGTGCCAACTGCCATGGGGTGCCGCAGAGGTTGCGGCCCGGTTGAGCATACGCTTTTCGCCTTCGTTCCAACAGCCCGGCGAGTGGTCGCACGCGGTGATCCGCCTTGACGGCGATGTGTTGCGGCTGGCCGTGCGCAACGATCGCTCGGTGACGGTGGAGGTGCGCGGCGACGTGCAAACCCCCGGCCGCTGTCTGCCGGGGCTCTGCGCCGCGCTCGGCATCCCGCTGGAGGCGTTGTCTTGGGTGGCCGACGACCTGTCGGCCAAGCCCTGGCTGCTGACGCGGCTGGACGACAACGGCAACCGCCTGCCCATGTGGTACTTCCGCGAACGCGAGGTGGCCGAGGCGGTGGCGCGGGACTATGCGGCGCGGGGGCACAAGCAGACGTACGAGGTGGAGTGCGCATCCTGACTCACCCGCTTGGGGGATAGGCAGACGCGGCGGCGAGGACTAGCATGGCACGGCGCGCATTGCGCGGGTCCCTTTCGACAGGAGATGCCATGACACCGGAGTTGCTTGTTGATCAATGGCGGCGCGGACTGCGCATTGCCCATCGTGCCCACTACGAAGCGGCCAAATACTATTACCGCATGCATCTGGTGTTGAGCCTGCCGGCGGTACTGATTGCGGCGCTGCTGAGCACAACGGTTTTTGCTCAGTTGCAGGACTCGACCGTCGCCTGGGTGCGCGTTGCCATGGCGGTGCTGAGCGTGCTGACCGTGGTGCTCAGCAGCCTGCAGGCGGCACTTCGTTTCTCCGAACGTTCCGAGCGGCACAAGACTGCTGCAGTGCAGCTTGGCGAGGTGCGGCGGGAGCTGGAGCAACAACTCGTTTTCGAGCACCGCGATGAAGCGGTGATCGAGCGCTTGCGCAAGAAATGGGACGCCGCCGACCGCCAGGCCCCAACCATTCCATCGAAGATTTATGAGCGGGTGGCGGCCTTGGTCTCCGAACTCGGTGACAAACCGCCGCGTGCGCCCAAGTGAGCGGGACAGCTGAGATGGAAGATGCTCAGCGTCCGCGCAAAAACAGCCCGTCCAGATCCCTAATCGTCACCTGTCGCCAAGTCGGGCGGCCGTGGTTGCATTGGTCGGAGCGTTCGGTTTGCTCCATCTGGCGCAAGAGCGCATTCATTTCGTCAAACGTCAGGCGCCGGTTGGCGCGCACGGCGCCGTGGCAGGCCATGGTGGCGAGCAGTTCGTTGCGGGCGCGTTCGATGACGCTGCTGGCGTCGTGTTGTGCCAGTTCGGCCAGCACGCTGCGCGCCAGTTCAACCGCGTCGCCTTGTACCAGCGTGGCCGGCACGGCGCGCACGGCCAGGGTCTTGGGCGAGAAGGGCGTGATCTCCAGACCCAGGGTGTGTAGCGTAGCGGCATGCGCTTCCGCCGTGGCCACTTCCTGCGGCGTGGCGGCGAAGGTGGCGGGGATCAGCAGCGGCTGGCTGGCGATGTTTTTCACGTCGAGCTGGTTCTTCAGCCGCTCGTAGACGATGCGTTCGTGCGCGGCATGCATGTCCACGACCACCAGGCCCTGCGCATTCTCGGCCAGGATGTAGATGCCCTGCAGTTGCGCCAGTGCGCGGCCCAACGGCCAGGTGCTGGCGGCTTCTTCGCGGTTGAAGGTGTCGGTGCCCTGTGGCAGTGCTGGCGCGGCGGCAATGCTCAGGCTCGGGCTGGCAGGCTGGTCGGCCGGGTGCACGGTGTTGGCGGTCGCGGCTGGCGTCGGTTGCCACAACGCCGCCAGGTCGCTGACGCGGTGGCCAGCTTGCGGCGTTGCAGGCGCTCCGAAGTTGATAGCTGGTTGCGCCCAATTGGCAAAGGCTGGCGCTGGTTTTTCCTCTGAAAAATCTCCCGCGGCAGGCGTCACCCCCTGGGCCGCTGCGTGCGCTGCCGCCAGCGCACGCGGTGCTGCCAGTGCGTTCTCTACCGCGTGGCGCACCGCCTGGTGCACTTCACGGCTGTCGCGAAAGCGAACCTCGATCTTGGTCGGGTGCACGTTGACGTCCACCCGCGTCGGGTCGATCTCCACATACAGCGCATAGACTGGCTGCTTGTGGCCGTGCAGCACGTCTTCGTAGGCGCTGCGCGCGGCGTGGGTCAGTACCTTGTCGCGCACGAAGCGGCCGTTCACATAAGAAAACTGGTGGTCGGCACGCGAGCGCGCAGCATCCGGCACGCCAGCGCGGCCCCACACGCGCACGCCGTGCGAGGGGCCCAGGTGCGCCACACTGGTGGTGAAGTCCACCGCCACCGACTGGCTGATGAAGTCCTCGCCCAGCACGTCGGCCAGGCGCTGGTCCAGCGCCGTCATGGTGTCCGAGCCGCTGCAGACGCGCCACTGCTCCACCAGCTTGCCCTCGTGCCAGATGGCAAAACCAACGTCCGGCCGCGCCAGCGCGTGGCGGCGCACCGACTCGATGCAGTGCGCCAGTTCGGTGGCGTCGGTCTTGAGGAACTTGCGCCGCGCCGGGGTGCTGAAGAACAGTTCCTTCACTTCCACCGTGGTGCCGGTGCTGCGTGCCACCGGTTTCAGCTCGCCCGTGCGGCCGTCCAGCAGATAAGCATTGTTTTGGCCTTCCGCCCGCGACAATATTGCGCAATCTGCTATCGAATTGATAGCGGCGAGCGCCTCGCCGCGGAACCCCATGGTGCCGACCGACTCCAGGTCGTGCAGGTTGCTGATCTTGCTGGTGGCGTGGCGCTTGAAGGCAATCGGCAACTCACCCGGCAGGATGCCGAAGCCGTTGTCTTCCACCGAAATCAAACGCACGCCGCCGGCCAGCAGCCGCACTGTGATCTGCGTGGCGCCGGCATCGAGCGCGTTGTCCACCAGTTCGCGCACCACCGAGGCCGGCCGCTCCACCACTTCGCCAGCGGCGATCTGGCTGATCAGCTCGTCGGGCAGTTCACGGATGGGGCGGCGGGGGGCGGGGG
>NSIV01000017.1 GCA_002633085.1 Curvibacter sp. PD_MW3 | reverse complement strand
GCGGTGGGCGGGGCCACGGGGGCGGCGGTCAGCACCAAGGGCTCGGGCCAGAGCGGTGCCATGGTGGGTGGCGCGATTGGCGGCGGCGCCGGTGCCGCTGTCGGGCAATCGGTGGGCGGCTCAACCGGTGCGGTGCTGGGCGCCGGTCTCGGCGGCGCTGCGGGCTCAACCCTGGGCAAGGGCGTCACGCAGCAGCCCAAGGCGGGGCAGGCCGGTTACTACGATGGCGGTCACCACAAGCATGGCAAGCACGGCAAACACAACCGCTGCTTCGATGAGCACCCCGGCCAAGGCCACGCCTACGGCAAGTACAAGGACTGCTGAGCGCGCCCGCCGCCCGGGCCGATGCGCGCTTGCGTCGGTTTGGTCAGTTCAGCGACCGGGCCACTGCGCCTTGCGTTTTTCCTGAAAGGCCTTCTTGCCTTCCGCGGCATCCTCGGTCAAGGTGAAGAGGGCGATCTGGCTTTCGGTGAAGGCCATGGACTCCTCGAAGCTCATGGCTTCGATCTTCTTCATGGTGTACAGGCCGCGCCGGATGGCGGCCGGCGACTTGTCGAGCAGGCGATCGAGCAGCCATTGCAGCCGCGCATCAACATCGTCATCAACATAGTTCACCAGGTCCAGTGCCAGGGCTTCGGTGGCCGTGATCGGCTCGCCGGTCAGACACATCTCGGCCAGTTTGCGCCGTGGAATCAGGTGCTGCATGACACTCAGCACCTGGGCCGGGAACACGCCCACCTTCACTTCAGGCAGGCCGAACACCGCGTGGCGCGCCGCCACCGCCAGGTCGCACATGCTTAGGAGCCCCATGCCGCCGGCCATGCAGGCGCCGTTGACGCGTGCGATCAGCGGCACCGTGCTGGCCTTGGCGGCGCGCAGCACCTGGGCCACGTGGCCATGCGGCTCCGAGTAGTCGGTGGTGAAGGCCTGGCTGGCCTGCAGGTCGGCACCGGCGCAAAAGGCTTTGTCGCCGGCGCCGGTGATGACGATGGCACGGATGTCGCGCTGGCTCTGGGCGGCGTGAATGGCCTGCGCCATGGCGGCCAGCACGCCGTGACTGACGGCATTGCGGCGGGCCTCGCGCTGGATGGTCAGCCACAGCACCGGGCCGCGCTGTTCGCTCAGTAACTCGTCGTGGGGGATGGTGTCGCTCATGGGGTCTCCTCAGGCTCGCATGCCGTGCCCGTATTGTGGCGGTGAATTGGGTGCACTTTGGCAGAACGGCTGGCGCCGGTTTCTGCATGTACCATCGAGTTCGAACAACGTTTTGCAGCTGCATGCCCATGGACGACACCACGCCTCGCCTGATCCGGCAGTCCTTGCCGCAGGGTCGCTGCGCGTTGCTGCAAGGGCGGTGGGCGGCGGCGGCGCTGGCGGAACCGCGCGCCTGGGCGGCGCTGCAAGGCGAGCTGCTGGCGAGCCAGACAGGTCCGGCGGCCGTGCAGTGCTGGGACTTGCGCCAGCTGCAGTGGCTGGACCATACTGGCGCGCAACTGCTGTGGAACAGCTGGGGCCGGCAATGGCCTGCGCAACTGGAAGCGTTGCCGGCACAGCGCACCATGCTGGAGCGGGTGGCGCGCTACACGCAGGCTCCCCCGCCACCGGTACGCCTGACGGCGGGCCAGATTTTTCTGGGGCTGGGAGGCGTGGTGCTGCGCCTGCTGGACCATGCGCGCGGCCTGTTGCGCCTGATCGGTCAGCTGCTGCTCGACACCCTGCACCTGCTGCGTCACCCGGGTCAGGGGCCGTGGCGCGATTTCTCGGGCCATCTGTATCACATTGGGGCCACCGCCTTGCCGATCACGGCGCTGGTGGGTTTCCTGATCGGCGTGGTGCTGGCCTATCTGATCTCGCAGCAGCTCAAGCTGTTTGGCGCCGACCCCTTCATCGTCAACATCCTGGGCATCTCATTGATCCGTGAGCTCGGTCCGGTGCTGGCGGCCATCCTGATTGCCGGGCGTTCCGGCTCGACCATCACGGCACAGATTGGCGTGATGCGCGTGACCGAAGAACTCGATGCCATGCGCGTGCTCGGCATTGCGCGTGGCTATCGGCTGGTGCTGCCGCGGGTGCTGGCGATGGCGCTGACCATGCCGCTGCTGTCGGTGTGGACCACGCTGGCGGCCATGCTGGGCGGCATGCTGGCCGCCGACCTCGCGATGGGGGTGACGCCGTCCTACTTCCTCTCGACGCTGCCGGATGCGGTGAAGACCTCCAACCTCACGCTGGCAACGGCCAAGTCGGCGGTGTTCGGCATCTTCATCGCCCTGGTGGGCTGCCATTACGGTTTGCGCGTCAAGCCGAATACCGAGAGCCTGGGGCAGGGCACCACAGCTTCGGTGGTGACTTCGATCACGGTGGTGATCCTGGTGGATGCCCTGTTTGCAGTGGTGTTCAAGGACATCGGCATATGAGCCGCCGACCCATCCCCCCGATGAAGGCCATCGCGTGCCGTGCGGAGGTGACCCGATGAGCGAGGCACGTTCTGGCATCCCGCTGGTGGACATCGAACAACTGTCCTCGGTGTTTCGCACCGCCGGCCGAGAGTTCGTGGTGCACCGCGACCTGGACCTGCAGGTCCATGCCGGTGAGCTGATGTCCATTGTCGGCGGCTCGGGCAGCGGCAAGACGGTGCTGCTGCGCCAGATGCTGGGGCTGGAGCGGCCGCGCAGCGGGCGTGTCACGGTGATGGGCCGGTCAGCGGCGCACTTGGGCGAGCCGGGCGCAGCCAGCCGTGTGGGCATGTTGTTCCAGCGCGGCGCCTTGTTCTCGGCCTTCAGTGTGCTGGACAACATCGCTTTTCCCTTGCGTGAGCTCGGCACCCTGCCGGACGACCTGGTGCGCGATGCGGCGCTGGTCAAGCTGCAGATGGTCGGGTTGGACCCATCGCAGGCGCACAAGATGCCGGCCGACCTGTCAGGCGGCATGATCAAGCGCGTGGCGCTGGCACGCGCGCTGGTGATGGACCCGCCCTTGCTGTTGCTGGATGAGCCCACCGCTGGCCTGGACCCGGACAGTGCCGAGGCCTTTTGCCGCCTGTTGCGCTCGCTGCACCGTGAACTCGGCCTGACGGTGGTGATGGTCACGCACGATCTGGACACCCTGTTCGAGCTCAGCACCCGTGTGGCGGTGCTGGCCGAACACCGGGTGATCGTCAGCGGCACGCCGCGCGAGGTGATGGCGTTCGACCATCCCTTCATCCGCGAATTTTTCCTCGGCGACCGGGGCCGGCGCGCCGTGGCCTTGTTGCACGAACCGCCGCCCGCCGTGTAAAAAGCGAGCTTGAAAGAACTTTATGGAAAACAAAGCCCATGCCATTGCCGCCGGCGCCTTCGTGCTGCTGCTCTCCGCCTTGCTGGTGGCGCTGGCCGTCTGGCTCACGCGGGAGTCCGGTGAGTGGCTGACCTATGACGTCACCACCGACGACCCGGTGACCGGCCTGCAGCAACAGGCCTCGGTGCGCTTTCGCGGCGTCAAGGTCGGCAAGGTGGCGGACATCAGCTTTGATCCGCAAGTGCCGGGCAATGTGCTGGTGCGCATCGCGGTGGCGGCCAACACGCCGGTCACCCGGTCGACCTTTGCCATGCTCGGTTTTCAGGGGGTGACGGGCATCGCTTTCGTGCAGCTCGACGACACGGGCCAGTCGAAGGAGCGGCTGTCCACCAACGACGAGCAACCCACCCGCATCCCGATGCGTTTGGGGTTGGTGGGGCAACTGTCCGAGCAAAGTGGCCGCATCCTGGCGCAACTGGAAGAAACCAGCCGCCGCATCAACCAGTTGCTCGCCAGCGAGAATCAGAAGACGCTGGTCACCAGCATCGACGCCATCGGGCAGGCGGCCGCCAGCCTGCCGCCGGTGATGAAAGAGGCCGGCACGGCCCTGCAGTCCTTGCGGACCGCGGCCGGCAGCGTGGCCGGCAGCGCCGACGAGGTGAAAAAAACGATGGCTGATTACAGCCGCTTGGCACAGCGGGTGCAACAGCCCGGCGGCGCGCTGGATCAGTTGTCGCAAGAAAGTGATCTCTTGCCGCGCCTGAACCGCACCTTGGATGAGACCAGCCACGCGGCCCGTCAGGTGAGGCGCATGGCTGGCACACTGCAGGACAACCCGCAGACCCTGCTGCTGGGCCCGGGGCTGATCTTGCCCGGCCCCGGTGAGCCAGGGTTTGTCACGCCGTTGGTGACACAGGGAGAGAGGCCATGAGGAGTGCTATGAATTCGAGAGCTGTTGGCGATTATTTGACGAGGCCTGTAGCCGTTTTTATGCTTATTCTGGCGGCGGTGCTGTCGGGCTGCGCGCTGCCTCAGCGGGGGCCCAGTCCGCTGCTGTACGACTTCGGGGCCCGTTCGCCGGGTGCGACGCCCGCCGCATCCACGGCCGCGGCCTTGCCGGCGTTGGCCACCACCGTGCAGGCCACGCCGGCGTTTGACGGCAATGCCATGCTCTACCGCCTGGCGTATGCCGACGGGCAGCAACTGCGGGCCTACACCCAGGCACGCTGGGCCATGCCGCCGGCTGAGCTGGTGCAGCAGCGCCTGCGTGAAGGCTTGAGCGGCCAGTTCACGGTGCTGCGCCCGGGCGAAGATGCGCCGCGTGTGTTGCAACTGGAACTGGAAGAGTTCAGCCAGGTGTTCGATGCCGCAGACAAGAGCAGTGGCTTGCTGCGCCTGCGCGCCACGGTGCGCCAGCGCCTGCCCTCGGGCGAGCGCATGATGGCGCAACGCACGGTGGTGGTGAAGCGGCCGGCGCCGAGCGCCGATGCGGCGGGCGGCGTGCGTGCCCTGAGCACCGCCACCGATGCCGCGGTGGACGAGCTGGCGCAGTGGCTGCGGCAGTGGCGTTGACGGGCTGAGGCGATACCCCGTGCCGGCGTCAAGCCGGTCTCAGGTCATGGGGGTGGTGCTGGTTGGGCCGGCGTGCGACGGCGGAACATGCCCCAGCCTTCCATGTGCAATACCTTGTCCCCATGCTGGTTGTGCATCTCCCACACGGTGCGCACCAGGCCGACATCTGGCCGGCTCGCCATGGGCCGGCTTTCCAGAATGGTGTGGCTCAAGCTGAGGGTGTCATCCGGAAACACCGGCTTGAGCCACTTCAGGCTCTCCAGCCCCGGTGAGCCCAGGCTGGCAGCTTCGCTCAGGAAATTGTCCACCATCAGGCGCATGGCCATGGCGCAGGTGTGCCAGCCGCTGGCACACAGGCTGCCGAACACCGAGGCCTGGGCCGCCGCCTCGTCGAGGTGAAAGGGCTGCGGGTCGAACTGACCGGCAAAGGCGAGGATCTGTTCCTTCGTCGGGCTCACGCTGCCGAGGGCGCGCGTCGAACCGGGCGCGAGGTCTTCCCAATAGTACTTGATGGTTTTCGTGTTCATCAGCGTCCTCCTGTCAGGTCCAGGATGCTGCCGGTGGCGTAGCTGGCCTCAGCAGACAGCAGCCAGACGATGGCGTTGGCGATTTCCTGTGCCGTGCCGGGGCGCTGCATCGGAATCTGCGGCGCCAGGCGCTGCGCGCGACCGGGCTGGCCGCCGCTGGCGTGGATCTCGGTGTCGATGATGCCGGGTCGCACGGCGTTGACGCGTACGCCCTCGGTCGCCACCTCGCGCGCCAGGCCGAGCGTGAAGACGTCGACTGCGCCCTTGGCCGCGGCGTAGTCCACATACTGGTTCGGTGCGCCCAGCGTGGCGGCCACACTGCTCACGTTCACGATGGCACCGCCGTTGCCGCCATGGCGCGTGCTCATGCGCCGCACCGCTTCGCGCGCGCACAGCAGGGTGCCGAAGACGTTGATCTCGAACATGCGGCGCCAGCGCGCCAGGCTCTGTTCGTCCACCCGCTGCGCGGTGTCCACCACGCCGGCGTTGTTCACCAGCGCGGTGAGCCGGCCGAGTTGGGCGTCCACCTGCTCGAACATGGCGAGCACCTGCGCCTCATCGGCCACGTTCGCCTGCACCGTGATGGCGTTGCCGCCGGCGGCGCGGATCTGCCGCACCACGTCGTCGGCCGCCGCAGCGTTGTTGGTGTAGTTGACGGCCACCGCGTAGCCTTGGTGAGCGGCCAGCAGGGCGGTGGCCGCGCCAATGCCGCGACTGCCGCCAGTGATGAGTAGCACCTTGTCCAAAACCATTCTCCTGCGCGTGAATGAATCACAAGATACCATTGCCGCCGAAACGAGGAGACATCGATGAGTCACACGGTTGACTATTACTTTGCGCCGCAAAGCCCTTGGACTTACCTCGGCCACCAGCGCTTCGCCGCCATGGCCCAGGCCGCCGGCGCCACGGTGCGCGTGTTGCCGGTCGACCTGGGTGGCAAGGTGTTTCCGATCTCCGGCGGCCTGCCTTTACCGAAGCGCGCGCCGCAGCGCCAGGCCTACCGGCTGCTGGAGCTCAAGCGCTACAGCGATTACCTGCAGATGCCCTTGCATCCCCAGCCCAAATACTTTCCGGTCAGCGGCGACGATGCGGCCTGCCTGATCATCGCCGTCGACTTGCACGACGGCACCGCTGCCGCCATGAAGCTCACTGGCGCAGTGCTGGCTGCGGTGTGGGCGCAGGAGCGCAACATTGCCGACGAAAAAGTGCTGGCCGAACTGCTGGCCGAGCAGGGGCTGGATGCCAAACGGCTGGAACAGGCTTACAGCCAGACGGTGCGCGAGCGTTACGAAGCCAACACCCAGCAGGCCATCGATGCCGGCGTCTTCGGTGCGCCCAGTTACGTGATCGATGGCGAAATTTTCTGGGGCCAGGACCGGCTCGATTTCGTCGAGCGCAAGCTCAAGAACCAATAAGCCAATGCAAGGAGAAAACACAATGGGCCAGTTCATCGATCTGAAAGCCGCCGACGGCGTCACCTTCCCGGCCTACGTGGCCCAACCGGCCGGCCAGCCGCGCGGCGCCGTGGTGGTGTTGCAGGAGATCTTCGGCGTCAACGCGCACATCCGTGCTGTGGCCGACGGGTATGCCGCCGCCGGTTACCTGGCGGTGGCACCGTCGACCTTTCACCGTGTCAAACAAGGTGTCGAGCTCGGCTACGCGCCGGACGACATGAGCGCCGGCATGGCGCTCAAGGCCACGGTGGAAGCGCTGCCGGAGCCGGGCGTGCTGCAGGACATCCAGGCCGCCATCGACCACGCGGCCCAGGCCGGCAAGGTGGGGGTGGTCGGCTATTGCTGGGGCGGTCTGCTGACCTGGCGCACCGCCTGCCTGCTCCATGGCGTGAGCGCGGCCGCGCCCTACTACGGTGGTGGTATCACCGCACCGGCTGAAATTGCACGCACCCCGAAGTGCCCGGTGCTGGCCCATTTCGGCGAGAAGGACCACTGGATTCCGCTCGACGGCGTGGCAGCGTTCCAGAAAGTGCATCCTGAAGTCGAGACACACATCTACCCGGCCAACCACGGTTTCAACTGCGATCATCGCGGCGCCTATGACGCCGCGGCAGCCAGCCTGGCACGTGAGCGCACGCTGGCCTTTTTTGCCAAACACATCGGCTAAGCCTCATGCGTCGGCCTGCGATATTTTGGCGTTTTAAGGCTTTAAGCCCCGTCAAATATGCGCTAGGCGCTCTTGTTTTAGGAGCGTTTGGCGGCCTCGTACAGGCGGCCGACTATAGCGGGCCGCTGTTCGATGCCCATCTGCACTACAACGAGGAAGCCTGGAACGGCCAGGCCGGCCCGCATCCGCTGGAGGACGTTCTGGCGCGCATGCAGCGCAATGGCGTGCAGGCCATCGTCGCCAACAGCCGGCCCAACGACGGCACCAAGGCACTGGCCGAGGC
Organism: Curvibacter sp. PD_MW3; assembly: GCA_002633085.1. GTDB lineage: Bacteria > Pseudomonadota > Gammaproteobacteria > Burkholderiales > Burkholderiaceae_C > Hylemonella. The sequence continues at coordinate 4,369 of NSIV01000017.1, read as the reverse complement.
GCGTGAACAAACGCGTGTTGCCGGCGTCACCGTGGTGCCCTTCATCCGCCTGTACCGCAACCGCGCCGACTACAACAACTGGTTCCAGGACGAGAGCATCTACGCCATGGTGCAGGCCGAGTTCGCGCGCGGCACCGCAGCCGGCCCCTACCGCGGTATCGGCGAATTTCATCTTTACGACAGCGCCAATGCCAACGGCCCGGTGGCGAAGAAGCTGATGCAGTTTGCTGAGCAGAACGGGCTGGCGGTGCTGGCGCACGTGGACGATGTGGCGATCGACCTGCTGCTGGCACACGCGCCCAAGGCGCGGCTGATCTGGGCCCACACCGGCATCGGCGGTACGCCCATGGCGCGGGTCGAGGCGCTGCTGGCGAAGTACCCGCAGCTGATGGGTGAGCTGTCCTACCGCCCGGGGCTGACTTGCGACGAGGGGCAGCTATGCCCCGAATGGCGTGCGCTGCTGCTGAAGTACCCGACACGTTTTCTGATCGGCTCCGACACCTGGGTCAACCAGCGCTGGCTTTATTACGACGACTTGATGCGTGGTTATCGCCGCTGGCTGGGTGACCTGCCACCGGCGGTGGCGCGCCGCATCGCCTGGGACAACGGCGCTGCGCTGTTCCTGACACCCAAGCCCTGAGTCCATGGCCATTACGTTACCGCTGTTTCCGCTGCAGACGGTGCTGTTTCCCGGTGGCGTGCTGCCGCTGCGCATCTTCGAGGTGCGTTACCTCGATCTGATTGGCCGCTGCCACAAGGAGGGTGCGCCCTTCGGGGTGGTGAGCCTGACGCAAGGGCAGGAGGTGCGCCAGCGCGGCACGAAGGCGGCCGACGGCGAGGCCTTCGAGACGGAATCTTTTCAAACGGTCGGCACGCTGGCGCACATCGTCGCACTGGAGCGCCCGCAGCCGGGGTTGATGGTGATCCACTGCCACGGCGGTCGGCGTTTTCGCCTGACCAGCAGCGAGCAGCTCAAGCATGGGCTGTGGGTGGGCCAAGCGGAGTGGTTGCCCGATGATCCGCCCGTGCCTGTGCCAGCGGACCTGGCGCATGTGCGGCGCGGGCTGGAGCAGTTGCTGGCCCATATGCAGGCGCAGGCGGGCGGTGATGACACGGCAATTCGCGCGTTGCCGATCCAGGCGCCCTACCATTGGGACGACTGTGGCTGGTTGGCCAACCGCTGGAGCGAACTGCTGCCCGTGAGCCCGCAACTCAAACAACAATTCCTGGCGCTGGACAACCCCTTGCTGCGCCTGGAACTGGTGGCTGATCTGCTGGGGCATCTCAAGATCGAGGTGCCCCCGTCCTCGCCGTGAGCAAGGGGCATTGGGACGGTTGGCTGATTGTCCCAATGCACCCGCCCACCGCCAGAGTTCCGGTTTGAACCCGGTTGAGCCCTCGCTCGGAGATCCTGGCGTATCAGAAGCGCCAGCCCACGCCCACGCCGAACAGCAAAGGATCGATGCTGAACGTGGTGGCCTTGACGCCGGCCGTGTTGCTGATGTCGGTGGCGATGTAGAGCTTCTTGACGTCGAGATTCAGATAGGTGTTCTTGGCGATTGGGATGTCAACGCCGATCTGGAAAGCGCCGCCCCAGCTCTTGCGACTGACGTCGTATCCCGGGATTTCCACATCGCTGAAGCTGGTGAAGTTCACGCCGGCGCCCACATAGGGGCGGAAGCCGGACGCGTCGAAGTGATATTGGAGCGTCAGCGTCGGCGGCAGGTGCTTGAGGGTGCCGACATGGCCGCCTAGTGCCCGGATGGCCACGTTGTGTTGCTGCGGGACGGTCAGGATCAACTCGGCAGCGACGTTCTTGGTGAAGAAGTAGGAAATATCGAATTCCGGCAGCCATTTGTCGTTGATGGTCGTGCCCAGTCCCGCGCTGTCGCCATTGGCGCTTTGCAGATAGGCCGCACGCGCGCGGACCATCCACGGACCTTCAGCTTGCTGGGCCATGGCGGCCCCGGAAGTCAATGCACACAAAACGGCTGCAGCCAGAAGACTCTTTTTCATAACGCTTTCCTTTGAATAACGATCGGGGAAATCCCGCGAAACATTGGATAGCGGCTGGGCGCGCAGGGCCTTGCTTGGCATCAAAGGTAATGATGCGGCGCGACAAATTTAACCCTTCTTTGATGAGGGTCAATGGTGCGTGAGTGGCGATGCAGCGGCGCGTTACCTTCAGCGCCGGCTGCTGCGCTCCAGATAGCGCTTGCGCCAGAACAGCAACGCCAGCGCCAGCGCGATCAGGCCCATGGCGGTCATGGCCCACCAGAAGCCACTGGCGCTGTGCAGCAGCGGGATGTGCTCGAAATTCATGCCGAAGATGCCGGCGATCAGGTTGAGCGGCAGGAAGATGGCCGTCAGCACCGTGAGCGTGCGCATGATGTCGTTGGTGCGGTTGCTCTGGGCATTGAAGTGCATCTGCACCGCGGTCTCGGCGCTTTGCTCCAGCCGGCGCACATGGTGCACCACGCGTTCGATGTGTTCCAGCACGTCGCGGCTGCGCACCTGCAGCAGATCGCGCTCACGCTGTTCGGCGGTTGTATGCGCCTCGGGCCAGGTCTTGACGGTCTCGATCCAGTCCTGGATGGCGGCGCGCTGGTCTTCGCAAATTTCGTCGAGCTGGTGCAGCGAGAGGCGCGCTTCGAGCAGGGCTGCCCAGTTGTTGAAGCGGGTGCGAGGGTTGAGCAACTCGGTCTGCCAGTGGTCGAGCTGGCGCGTGAGTTCGCGCCGTAACTCCAGAAAACCGTCCACCATCTGGTTGACGATGCGCAACATCAGGTCGGCCGCGGAGGTGGGCAAGCGGCTGTTGGCGTTGCGAATGTCGGTCGACGTGGACTGCAGCAGGCGGGTCGCATAGGCATCGCGCGCCGCACAGTCGGCCGGGTGCACCGTCAGCAGCACGCGCTCGAACACCGCAAAGCCGACCGGGCTGGTGTCCAGGTGCTTGAGGATCGGCGGACCACTGCGCTTCTGTGGCTTGGCCGCGGGTTGGGCGGCGGCCTCGGCGGTCGTGCTTGCCGCCGCCAGCCGGCGAAACACCAGCAGGTCGTACTGCGAGGTGTAGTCGAAGTGCGATGGCAGATGCGGGTTGAGCAGGTCGGAGACGTGCAGATCCACCAGTTGCAGCCCGCACAAGGCCTGCAGCATCGCCTGGATGAACGCCAGCTGGTCGCCAAATTCCTGGCGGGTGCAGGCGATCCAAACATGGCCGTGCTCGGGCAGGCGGTCCGGCAGTGCCGTGCTTTCCACGACACCGCCGGGACTGATGCTGAAAACGCGCATGGGAGATTCCTGGCGGGTGTGGTGGATCGTCGGTTTCGGATCAAATAAGCCTTGAGCCCCTGCCCAATATGCGCCGGGCGCTATTTATTTTGTAGCAAACGGGCGGCTGCCACGGCGAAGTAGGTCAGCACGCCATCGGCACCGGCACGCTTGAAGGCCAGCAGGCTTTCCATCATCACTGCGTCGTGGTCGAGCCAGCCGTTCTGTGCCGCGGCCTTCAGCATGGCGTACTCGCCCGACACCTGGTAGGCGTAGGTCGGCACCCGGAATTCGTCCTTCACGCGGCGCACCACGTCCAGGTAGGGCATGCCGGGCTTGACCATCACCATGTCGGCGCCCTCGGCGATGTCCATGGCCACCTCGCGCAGCGCCTCGTCCGAATTGGCCGGGTCCATCTGGTAGACCTTCTTGTTGCTCTTGCCCAGGTTGGCGGACGAGCCGACGGCGTCGCGGAACGGGCCGTAGAAGGCGCTGGCGTACTTGGCGCTGTAGGCCATGATGCGGGTGTGCACCAGCCGGCGGGCTTCCAGTTCGCTGCGGATGGCGCCGATGCGGCCGTCCATCATGTCGCTGGGCGCCACGATGTCCACGCCGGCCTCGGCCTGGGTGAGTGCCTGCTGCGTCAGGATGTCCACCGTCTCGTCGTTCAGGATGTAGCCGGTCGAGTCCAGCACACCGTCCTGGCCATGGCTGGTGAAAGGGTCCAGCGCCACGTCGGTCATGACGCCGAGTTCTGGAAAGTGTCGCTTGAGCTCGCGCACCACATGCGGCACCAGGCCCTTGGGATTGAGTGCTTCCTTGCCGTCCGGGGTCTTGAGGGCGGGATCGATAACCGGGAACAGGGCCATGACCGGGATGCCGAGCTCGACGCATTCTTCGGCCACCGGCAACAACAGGTCCAGGCTCAGGCGCTCGACGCCCGGCATGGAGGCCACGGCCTCGCGGCGCTGTTGGCCATCCACCACAAACACGGGGTAGATCAGGTCATGGGCGGTCAGCGTGTTTTCACGCACCAGGTTGCGGGTGAATTCGTCGCGGCGCAGCCGGCGTGGCCGGCCCAGGGGGTAGGGGGCGTAAG
>NSIV01000013.1 GCA_002633085.1 Curvibacter sp. PD_MW3 | reverse complement strand
TCCCCCACCCTGCCGTCACGCCTTCCACCCCATGGGCCAATGCCGGCCAGCCATGCAGCAGGATGCCACCGCCCACCATGAACATGGCGGCGGTGCCGACCAGCGAGAGGGTTTTCATGAGCCAGGGTGCGGCTTGCAGCAGACCACTGCCGATGGCACGGCGCAGGCTGGAATCACTGCGTTGCAGGTGCAGGCCCAGGTCGTCGAGCTTGACGATGCCGGCCACCAGCCCATACACGCCCACGGTCATCAGAATCGAAATGCCGACTAACACCGTGACCCGCTGCATCAGGGACGCTGCAGCCACCGTGCCGAGGGTGATCACCACGATCTCGGCTGAGAGGATGAAGTCGGTCCGCACGGCGCCCTTGATCTTGTCTTTCTCGAAGGCAACCAGATCCACCACCGGGTCGGCCAGGGCCTGCACGATTTGGCGGTGCTCGGTTTCACTCTCCGCTGCATGCAGCCATTTGTGGGCCAGTTTCTCAAAGCCTTCGAAGCACAGAAAAGCGCCGCCCAGCATCAGCAAGGGCGTGATGAGCCACGGCACCAGCCAGCTGATGAGCAGCGCCGCCGGCACCAGGATCGCCTTGTTCACCAGCGAACCTTTGGCCACCGCCAGCACCACCGGCAGTTCGCGGCTGGCCTGCACGCCCGTGACCTGCTGCGCATTGAGGGCCAGGTCGTCGCCCAGCACGCCGGCGGTCTTCTTGGCGGCCAGTTTGGTCATGGTGGCCACATCGTCCAGGATGGAGGCGATGTCGTCGAGCAGGGCAAGCAAGGTGGTTCCGGCCATCAGGTGTGTTCCTAGGTGAGACAGGGGGTGTCAAGCGCCAAACCGTTGTAGCAGAAATGTGGGCGGGCGGTTAATCCAGCAGACCTGTTTGGCATACAAGCAAGGCCACGCGCTCAAGCGTCGCGCCTTGCGCCCCGCTTGGCCCATAATCATCGGGTCTCACACTTCTCCGCGCGCCACCCATGGAAAGCCCCCGTTCCGACCGCGTTCTTGCAGTCCTCGCCCTGGCCCTGCTGGGGGCGGGTTGCGTACTGGTCCTGTGGCCTTTTCTCACCTCGCTCATCTGGGCCGCCATCCTGGCCTCCACCAGCTGGCCCGTGTTTCTGCGACTCAACCACTGGGTGGGCAACCGGCGCACCCTGACGGCCGGCCTGCTGACGGTACTGGGCACGGTGGCGCTGCTGGGGCCAATCGTGGCCGTGGCCCTGGCGCAGGCCGACAACGTGGCCCAGCTGGCCCGTGCCGTCTCGGCGCTCGGCAAGGAGGGCCTGCCGGATGCGCCGGCCTGGCTGGCCAACCTGCCGTTGGTCGGGCCCACGCTGCACAGCTACTGGCAGCAGTTCGCCCACGACGGGCAGCGGCTGATCAACGAAGTGGGCGGACCCGCCCAGGCGGCAGCCTTGTCGGGCGGGCGCGTGCTCGCCCAGGGCGTGGTGGACATGGCCTTGTCGGTGTTCCTGGTGTTCTTCTTTTTCCTTTACGGTGAAACCCTCAACGTGCGCCTGCGCATCGCGCTGGAACACATGGCCGGCCCCCGGGCCAGCTATCTACTGGACATCGCCCGCGGCACGGTCAGCGGCGTGATTTACGGCGTGCTCGGCACGGCGCTGGCCCAGGGCGTGCTTGCCGCCATCGGTTTTGCCATTGCCGGTGTGCCTGGCGCGGTACTGTTGGGGGCCGTCACCTTCTTCCTCTCGGTGGTGCCGATCGGACCGCCCCTGGTCTGGGGCGGTGCGGCCATCTGGCTGTTCCAGCAGGGCCAGCCGGGTTGGGCCGTGTTTGTAGCGGTCTGGGGCTTCTTCCTGGTCAGCACGGTGGACAACGTCATCAAACCCTTCATCATCAGCCGCGGTGCCAGCCTGCCCTTTGCCATCGTCTTTCTCGGCGTGCTCGGTGGCGTACTGGCCTTCGGCGTGATTGGCGCCTTCCTTGGCCCCACGCTGCTGGCCGTGGGCTACCGTCTGCTGCTGGAGTGGACCGGCGAACAACCGGCAGCAGCCAACGATCAGACGATCAACTGAGGGGAAGAACGGCGCGCCTGCCCATCGTGGCAGGCATCGCCGGCTCGGCGGCCATGACTTGGCTGTTTGTGCGAGGTACGCTCAAGCCTTGTGTGCGACTCAACTCAGTGCCTGCAACACCCCTCCGCCCGGCAGCTCCCGCATGCGCTTGATGTCGCGCTGCGGTGGCGCGCCGAACTGGCGGCTGTACTCGCGGTTGAACTGCGAGACACTTTCGTAGCCCACGCGCGCGGCGGTGCTGCTGGCGTCCAACGCCTGGGTCAGCATGAGCTGGCGCGCCTCCTGCAGGCGCAGCTGCTTCTGGTACTGCAGCGGGCTCATGCCCGTGAGGCTGCGGAAGTGCAGGCGAAAGGTTGAGGGGCTCATGTGCGCGCGCTCGGCCAGCTCGTCCATCAGCACATCACGACTGAAGTGGGTCTTGAGCCAGGCAATGGCCTGGGCCACCTGGTGGCTCGGTGTGCCCGTGGCGATCAGCTGCCGCAGATAAGGGCCATGCGGCCCCGTCAGCAGGCGCACCATGATCTCGTGCTGAATCAACGGCGCCAGCCTCGCGATATGTTGCGGCTCCCGCAGCAGCCGCACCAGGCGGATCACCGCGTCCAGCAACGGCTCTTCCAGCGGGCCCAGTGACATGCCGCGTGCTACCTGCTCACGCGGCAGCGGCGGCAGTTCCATGTCGGCGGCCAGTTGCACCAGGGCCCGCGCATCCAGCGTGAGCAGCATGCCGAGGAAAGGCCGGGCCATGTCGGCCTGGATCACCTGCGAGACCACGGGCAGATCCACCGTCACCAGCAGCGACTCGCCGGGCCCGTAGGCCAGCACCTGGTCGGCCTGCGTGACCTGCTTACCGCCCTGCGCGACCACGGCCAGCCCCAGGGCATAAATGCAGGCCAGCGGCTCGGTGCGACCGCTGCGCCGGGCCATCAGCAGCTGGGGGATGGCAGTCTGGTAATCGCCGTCGTTTTGGGCAATCTGGCCGATTTCCTGCGCCAGGCTGTCTATGGTCATGGTGAAACTTTCAAAGGCGTGATCTAGGCGACCGTCACTCTGTCACAGAGGGAATACCTGTGCACAACGTCATGGCTTGCACTGTACCTCCCCCGGTTTCCCTTTGCTTGTTCGGGATGACGGTCGATCAGAAAAGGCAAAAAATAGATTGAAAACGGCAAGCCAGCAGCCAGACTAAGACCGACACTTCCGGCACTGACCGACCTTTACCGCAGGAGCTTCGTCCCATCATGAGCACTCTCCAAGTCAACGGCCGCGAGCACACGCTCAACACCGATCCCTCCACCCCCATCCTCTGGGCCTTACGCGACAACCTGGGCATGACCGGCACCAAGTTCGGTTGCGGCGCGGCACTCTGCGGCGCCTGCACCGTGCACCTGAATGGCCAGGCCATCCGCTCCTGCGTCACGCCCATCTCGGCGGCCCAGGGTGCCAAGATCACCACCATTGAAGCCGTCACCGGCGGCCAGGACCGCGTGGGTGCCGCCGTGCACGCCGCCTGGGTGAAGCATGACGTTGCGCAGTGCGGCTACTGCCAGAGTGGCCAGATCATGAGCGCCACCGCCTTCCTCAAATCCCTGCCGCGCGGCAAGCAGCCCACGGCGGCCGAGATCGACAGCGCCATGGCCGGCAACATCTGCCGCTGTGGCACCTACGCCCGCATCCGCGCTGCCGTCGCCGACGCTGCCCGCGCCATCGCCTGAAGGAGCACCCCATGTTGCCCAACACCCTCGCCCAAGAAATGCCCCGCGCCCTGCAACACCTGCTGGCCCGTGAAGAACAGACCGACCTGACCACCCTGCCGCGCCGCAGCTTCCTCAAGCTCGCAGGTGCCGGCGGCCTGGCCCTGGGCCTCTACCCGAGCCTGGCCACGGCGCAGGCGCCCGCCGCTGGCGGCCTCAAGCCCTTTGAGCAACCCACAGCCTTCGTGCAAATTGCAGCCAATGGCGACGTCACCGTCACCATCAACCGCCTGGAATTCGGCCAGGGCGTGCAGACCGCCCTGCCCATGATCCTGGCCGAGGAACTGGACGCCGACTGGACCAAGGTGCGCAGCCAGCACGGCAGCAACAACCCCGCCTACGCTGATCCACTTTTTGGCATGCACCTCACCGGCGGCTCCACCGCCATCAAGCACAGCTACACGCAGTACCGCGAACTCGGCGCCCGCGCCCGCGCCATGCTGCTGGCCGCCGCTGCCTCGCGCTGGAACGTGGACGTCAAGACCCTGCGCACGCAATCAGGTTTGGTGCTCGGCCCCGGCGGCCGCAAGGCCGGCTACGGCGAACTGGCCGAAGCCGCCATGACCCAGCCCGTGCCCGAGAAGGTCACTCTCAAGAACCCCAAGGACTTTCGCATCATCGGCAAGCCCACCACGCGCCTGGACGCCAAGGCCAAGAGCAGCGGCCAGCAGAACTTCGGCATCGACGTGCGCCTGCCGGGTCAGCTCACTGCCGTGATCGCCCGCCCACCCGTCTTCGGCGCCAAGCTGGCTTCCGTAGATGACAGCGCCGCGCGTGCCGTGCCCGGCGTGAAAGCCGTGCTGCGCGTGCCGCTGGACCGCGGTGCCGAAGGCGTGGCCGTGGTCGCCGAAGGTTATTGGCAAGCCAAGCAGGGCCGCGATGCGCTCAAACTGCAATGGGACACCAGCGGCGTTGAGAAGGTGGACAGCGAGAAACAACTCGCCCAATACCGCGAACTCGCGGGCCAGGCTGGCCCGCGCCACTTCGACGCCGACATGGCCCCGTTGGCGAATGCCCCGCACACCATCGAAGCCGAGTTCGTCTTCCCTTACCTGGCCCATGCACCCATGGAGCCGCTGAACTGCACCGTGCAGATCGGTGACAACGGCGCCGAGCTCTGGGTCGGCTCGCAGATGCCGGGCCTGGACGGCACGGCCGCCGCGCGTGTGCTGGGCTTTAAGCCCGAGCAAATCCAGGTCCATGTGCAGACCGCCGGTGGCGGCTTCGGCCGCCGCGCCATTGCCACCAGCGACTACGTGGTGGAGGCTTGCAGCATCGCCAAGGCCGCGCGCGCCGCCGGCCTCAACGTCCCGGTGCGCACGCTCTGGAGCCGCGAGGACGACATCAAGGGTGGCTACTACCGCCCCATGCACCTGCACCGCGCACGCATCGGCTTCGACGACAAAGGCCAGGTGCTGGCCTGGGACCACACCCTCGTGGGCCAGTCCATCATCTCGGGCACGTTCTTCGAAGGCATGATGGTCAAGAACGGCATCGATGCTACCGCCATCGAAGGCATGCGCGAGCCCTACCCCCTGCCCATGCGCCTCACCGTGCACCACCCCAAGCTCAACGTGCCCGTGCTCTGGTGGCGCAGCGTGGGCTCCACGCACACCGCCTACGTGATGGAAACACTGATCGACGAGATCGCGCGTACGACCAAGCAGGACCCGGTGGCCTACCGCCTGCAGCTCATCGGCAACAAGCACCCGCGTCACCGCGCCGCCCTGCAGCTCGCTGTGGAGAAAAGCGGTTACGGCAAGAAGGCGCTACCCCAGGGCCGCGCCTGGGGCGTGGCCGTGCATGAATCGTTCAACACCGTGGTGGCCTATGTGGTCGAGGCTTCGGTGAAAGACGGCAAGCCTGTGCTGCACCGTGTGACGGCCGGTGTGCACTGCAACCTGGTCGTGAACCCGCGCACGGTGGAAGCGCAGATCCAGGGCGCCGCGCTCATGGGCCTGGCCACCTGCCTGCCGGGTGCGGCCATCACGCTCAAGGATGGCGAGGTGCAGCAGAGCAACTTTGGCGACTACGCCGTGCCGCGCATCACCGACATGCCGCAGATCGCCGTGCACGTGGTGCCCAGCGCCGACGCGCCCACCGGCATGGGTGAGCCTGGCCTGCCACCGCTGGCCCCGGCTTTCGCCAACGCCATCGCGCGCATCACCGGCAAGACGCCGCGCGAGCTGCCCTTCAAGCTGGCCTGAGCAAAGCGAAAGACCGCATGGAAGATCTGGACACCACCGTCCTGCGCACCGCGCAGCGCTGGCAGGCCGAGGGGCTGGCCGTGGTGCTCGTCACCGTGGCCCGCACCTGGGGCTCCTCGCCACGCCCACCCGGCTCGCTCATGGCCATCAATGGCCGGGGCGAGACCGTGGGTTCGGTCTCGGGCGGCTGCATCGAGGACGACCTGATCCACCGCATCCGCGAGGGCGGCGTGGAGGCGGCCCTCACCGGCGCCGCCCCCACCGTACTGCGTTACGGCATCTCGGCCGACCAGGCCCACCGCTTCGGCCTGCCCTGCGGCGGCACGGTAGAACTGGTGCTGGAACGCGTGGCGCCGCACAGCCATCTCGATGAACTGCTCACGGCCTGCGAACAGCGGCAGAGTACCGAGCGCGTGCTGGACCTGAAGACCGGCAACGTCACCCTGCACCCCGGCCGGCGCGACGGCGTGCCGCAGCTGGACGAACACACGCTGACCACGTATCTGGGCCCGCAGGCCCGCCTGATCGTGATCGGTGCCGGCGACCTCTCACGCTTCCTGAGTCAGATGGCGCTGAGCCTGGGCTTTGAAGTGTTCGTCTGCGACCCGCGTGAAGAACACCGCGCCAGCTGGAGCCTGCCCGGCGTGACGCTCACACACGAGATGCCCGACGACCTGATCCTGCGCCTCAAGCCCGACGCCCGCACCGCCGTCGTGGCCCTCACGCACGACCCCAAGCTCGACGACCTGGCGCTGATCGACGCGCTGCAGTCCGATGCCTTCTACGTCGGCGCCATCGGCTCGCGCCGCAACAGCGCCACACGCCGCGAACGGCTGCGGGTGCACTTCGGGATTCCGGAGGAAATGCTGGACCGGCTGCACGGCCCGGCCGGGCTCTACATCGCCAGCAAGACACCCGCCGAGATTGCGCTGTCCATCATGGCGGAGGTGGTGGCGGTGAAGAATGGGATAGCGAGCAAGGCCTCAAAACAAATCACTTGCGAAGATTCATGTCGAGACTATTTAGCTTCAAAAGCTGAAACTTTAGCTAGCTAACTCATCTAGAAGTGAGAAGAACAGAGAGATTCCAGCCATTAGGAGAACAGATAAGGCGCGCGAAGCAATACTGTCTGCGCAAGAAGCCTAACGTCGTCAGCAGGTTGAGTTTGAAAATGCTGCCTGTATCGTCCGAACCTTGACCACTCTGAAATGAATCGACTTCCTCCGTGAACGATTTCATTTCGTAGGTCAAACAACCAGGTGGCTTTTTCCACCAGAGCCGATGGCAGTTTGAGCTCACGCAATCCTCGCAGGATCGACTTCTCGACAGAGCCACGCTCACCAAACATCGCGTCGAGCGACACAAAATAATTTACATAGGCCTCAACGTCATTTGAGTTCATTCCCCTATTGAAGAAATGACTGGATTTCTCAATTCGACTTCGGTCAGAGCTGGAGCAGCGAGCGCTAGCGGCGTACCAGTTCTGAATCAACAGAACCTCTTTTGAGGAAACAGGGATGTCGGCAACATAAAACGGAACAACAGGGTCACTATCTGTTCTTGTTATCTGCGCCTCTTTCGATAGTTGATGGGGGAAATGAATGAGAAATTCATACGGATGGCTCATCGCTTTAAAAAATGGCCCATCTGAACTCTCTGATGCAATTGCGAAGAGTATTGCCGCCAACTTCCTAAATCTCAAGATGCCGCTAAATCTCGCCCCTTTTGGTGTCCCATACTCTTCCGCAACAAAAATGCACTCAAAGTTTCCGGGAGGAGCAAAAGTAAGGTCCCGATCATTTCCAAACTGAGGTCGAAGCGGTGTCCAACCATTAAATCGATAGCCCTTTTCAATCAACTGATCCCACGCCTTTTCGTCGTCTCTTTTTATGAGACGCACTGCATCATCGTCGAGAGAAAAGCTAGGAACCTGAAATCTAGGAACAGCATAAAGAACACATCGATGACCAATACGCCGTCGAAGGCTGGACTCCATCTCTGTTTGGATTGCGGCTGCAAATTGCGGAACTGGAACTACGCGGCAATCAAACAAGCTTCTATTGCGACGAAGAAATACAGCATCTCCATCGAAAATACTGCTGTCTAGACATATCTCTTGAAGAGTTGTTGTCACCGCATCTGAAACTGACTCGAGATCACAGTCTTTAAACTCTGATGCGCTCTCAATCAGCAACAAAGAGACATTCTCGATCGCCTGGAATGTGTCATTTGAGTACCACCAAGATAGGCCAAGCCCTCCAGAGAAATGAAAAGGCCTTTGCTTCCCCGCAAAGAATTGAACTGATGGGCGTCTTGCTGGGCCTTCTACCTGAAGCAGAATATTTTTTGTTAGACGAACTATCTGACTTAGAAGTGGCGTCATAAAAAATAGGTAGTAAGACGTATATATTTATTCTAGATTTCAATCAATCTCGCGTTCGAATTTCTGTAATCGACCAACCAAAGACAAACCCCGCTGCAGCGGGGTTTGTCTTTGGCGAGCCGAGAACATCAACCCATGTGCAACCCACCATTGACCGAGAAATCCGCCCCCGTTGAATAGCCGCCCTCTTCGCTGGCGAGCCAGGCGATGATGGAGGCGATCTCGCTGGGCTGGCCCAAGCGCTTGACCGGGATGGTGGCCACGATCTTGTCGAGCACGTCCTCGCGGATGGATTTCACCATGTCGGTGCCGATGTAGCCCGGGCTCACGGTGTTGACCGTCACGCCCTTGGCCGCCAGCTCCTGCGCCAGCGCCATGGTGAAGCCGTGCATGCCGGCCTTGGCGGCCGAGTAGTTGGTCTGGCCGGCCTGGCCCTTCTCGCCGTTCACGCTACTGATGTTGATGATGCGGCCCCAGCCGCGCTCCACCATGTCGCCCACCACCTGTTTGGTGACGTTGAACATGGAGTTGAGGTTGGTCTCGATCACGGCATCCCAGTCTTCGCGCGTCATCTTCAGGAACATGCGGTCGCGCGTGATGCCGGCGTTGTTGACCAGCACGTCGATCGGGCCGTGCTCGGCCTTGGCCTTGCCGAAAGCTTCCACCGTCGATTCCCACAGGCCGACGTTACCGACCGAGGCGTAAAAGGTGTAACCCAGCGCCTTCTGCTCATCCAGCCATTTGGTGAAGTCGCGCGTCGGCCCGCAGCCGGCGATGACCTTGAAGCCTTCCTTGTGCAGGCGCTGGCAGATGGCGGTGCCGATGCCGCCCATGCCGCCGGTGACGTAGGCTATTTTCTGGCTCATGATGCTCTCCTCGTTGTAAAATTGCTATCAATTCAATAGCTGTTCGCGCATGAACCACAAGGGCCAACAGCTTAAAACACGCTGAATCTCCCGGTTCAACGCTCAATCGTCAGCGCCACCCCCATGCCGCCACCGATGCACAGGCTGGCAATGCCCTTCTTGGCGTCACGGCGTTGCATCTCATGCAGCAGCGTCACCAGGATGCGGCAGCCGGAGGCGCCAATCGGGTGGCCGATGGCAATGGCGCCACCGTTGACGTTGACCTTGCTGGTGTCCCAGCCCATCTGCTGATTGACGGCGCAGGCCTGGGCGGCAAAGGCTTCGTTGATTTCCAGCAGGTCGAGGTCGGCCGCTTTCCAGCCGGCGCGCGCCAGCGCCTTGGTGGAAGCCGGCACCGGCCCCATGCCCATATAGGCCGGGTCCAGCCCGCTGGTGGCAAAGCTGGCAATGCGGCCCAGCGGTTTCAGGCCCAGCGTGGCGGCCTTCTTCGCGGTCATCACCATCACGGCCGCAGCGCCGTCGTTGATGCCGGAGGCGTTGCCGGCCGTCACGCCGCCGGCCTTGTCGAAGGCCGGGCGCAGGCCGGCCAGCGCTTCGGCATTGGTCTTGCGGTTGATGAATTCGTCGTTTTCAAAAACGAGCGGATCACCCTTTTTCTGCGCAATGCTCACCGGCACGATCTCGTCCTTGAACTTGCCGGCGTCCTGCGCGGCGGCGGCCTTCTGCTGGCTGGCCAGCGCCAGTGCGTCCTGCATCTCGCGCGTGATGCCGTACTGCTTGGCCACGTTCTCAGCGGTGATGCCCATGTGGTACTGGTTGTAGACGTCCCAAAGGCCGTCGACGATCATGGAGTCGATCATCTTCCAGTCACCCATGCGCTGACCGTCGCGCGAACCCAGCAGCACGTGCGGGCTGGCGCTCATGTTCTCCTGGCCGCCGGCGATCACGATCTCGCTGTCGCCATAGGCCACGGCCTGCGCGGCCAGCATCACGGCCTTGAGGCCGGAGCCGCAGACGGCGTTGATGGTCAGCGCCGGGATTTCTTTCGGCAAACCGCTTTTCATCAGCGCCTGGCGCGCCGGGTTCTGGCCGGCACCGGCCGCCAGCACCTGGCCCATGATGACCTCGCCCACCTGGGCCGGGTCGAGCTTGCTGCGCTCCAGCAGTGCCTTGATGACGAGAGAGCCCAGCTCGGTGGCCGGCAGCTTGGCCAGCGCGCCGCCGAACTTGCCGACCGCGGTGCGGGCGGCGGAAACGATGACGATGTCTTCCATGATGTCCTCCAGTATTTGATTGATCGGTGACAGCTTGTTTACTGCGCCTTTTCCTTGACGTAGCGGCCCGGTGCCGCTTCGATCACCTTGTATTTGCCCTTGCCGTAGGTCTTGGGCGCAGCAATTTGCTTGCCAGCCTGCGCCTTGAGCCAGGCGGCCCAATCGGGCCACCAGCTGCCGGCATGTTCCTGCGCACTGGCCAGCCAAGCATCGAGCGTTGTCGGCAGCTTGCCGTCGGCGCGGATCCAGTGGCTGCGCTTCTTTTTCTCCGGCGGGTTGATCACGCCGGCAATGTGGCCGGACGCACCCATGACAAACCGCTTCTTGCCCGGCAACACCTGGGTGGAGGCATAAGCCCCGCCGATCGGGACGATGTGGTCCTCGCGCGAGCCGTAGATGTAGGCCGGGATGTCCACCCGACGCAAATCAAGCGCTTCGCCGCAGACGGTCAGCTGGCCGGGTTTGACCAGGTTGTTTTCCAGGTAGGTGTTGCGCAGGTACCAGGCGTAAAACGGCCCGGGCAAATTGGTGCTGTCGCTGTTCCAGTACAGCAGGTCGAACGGCGGCGGTGTCTCGCCCTTGAGGTAGTTGCCCACCACGTAGTTCCACACCAGGTCGTTGGGGCGCAGAAAGCTGAAAGTGGAGGACAGGTCGCGCCCCTTCATCAGGCCACCCTGCCCCATCTCCTGCTCGCGGTAGCGCACCATGCCTTCGTCGATGAAGACATCCATGATGCCGGTCTCGGTGAAGTCGAGGAAGGTGGTGAGGAAGGTGGCGCTGTGCGCCGGTTTCTCGCCGCGCGCTGCCAATACCGCCAGCGCCGTTCCCAGGATGGTGCCGCCGACACAGAAGCCCAAGGCGTTGATGGTCTGGGCGCCACTGATGGCCTGCACCACATGGATGGCCTGGATGGCGGCGTCCTCGATGTAGTCGTCCCAGGTCTTGTGCGCCAGCGATTCGTCGGGGTTGCGCCAGCTCACCACAAAGGTGCGGTGACCCTGAGCGACCGCATAACGAATCAGCGAGTTGTCGGGCTGCAGGTCGAGGATGTAGTACTTGTTGATGCACGGCGGGATCAGCAGCAAGGGGCGCTCGTACACCTTGGCCGTGAGCGGCTTGTATTCGATCAGCTGGAACAGCTCGTTCTCGAACACCACCGCGCCCTCGGTGGTGGCCACATTGCGGCCCACTTCGAACTGACTCTCGTCGGTCATGCTCACATGGCCTTGCTGCAGGTCGTGCAGCAGGTTGTGCATGCCTTTGGCTAGGCTCTCGCCCTTGGTCTCGATCGCCTTCTGCTGCGCTTCGGCATTGAGCGCCAGGAAGTTGCTCGGTGCACTGGCGGCCACCCACTGTTCCACGGCGAAGCGAATGCGGGCACGCGTCTTGGCGTCGGCCTGCACGGCATCGGCCATCTGCAGCAGCAGACGCGCATTGAGCTGGTAGGCCGCGGCCGACAGTGCCGCCAGCGGGTTGTCGCCCCAGGCCTTGGCGGCAAAGCGCTTGTCGGCGCCGGAAGCTGTCGCGCTGGGGCCATGCTGCATCAGCTGCGCCAGGTCATGCAGGTACTGCTGTTGCAGCGCCTGCAGCTTGTCGGGTGCAATGCCCACCGGGTGCTCCGGCACGGGCATGGCCGCCGGGCTGCCATGACCCAAATCAAGCCCCTGGAAAGACTGGAACATCTTCACCCAGCTGTCGCCAAAGGTCTGCTGGAACTGCCGGGCCGCCTGGGCCCAGAATTCGGGAGTATCCTGTGTCACACCTAGTCCTTGTGCTGCTGATCAGTGTTGCCAGCCAGTATCTCAGGTCCACCCCTTCGAAAAACTGACAGTCATCAATTGCCCCATGTTCCCGATACTGATTGCCGTTGGCTGGCTCTATGTGGCCCTGATGATGGCCGTGGCCGAAGCCACCAACACCACCGGCACCGTGCTGGGTGCGCTCATCACCTTTGTACTCTATGGTGTGGGTCCTGTGGCATTGGTGCTTTACCTGATAGGGGCACCGGGACGACGCCACGCGCGCAAGATGCGCGAAGCCGCCGAACTGGCCGCCTGGCGGGCTGCCCAGCAGCCCACGCCACCCGAAGCAAACGCGCAGGAAGCCGACTCAGGCCAGCCAGACGCAGGCAGCCATGCGCCCGCTGACGCCGTCGCGCCGGTGCGAAAAGAACCGTGACGGGTTGCTCAGCGTGCACCAGTCACGGCTGCCGTCATTGCCATAGACCTGCGTGATGCCCAGCGCCGCCAGACGCTGACGTGCCAGCGCCGGCAGATCGGCCAGCCACTTGCCCGCCGTCGGTGCAGGACGGAAGCAGGCTGACGCTTGCGGCGCGTGCGCCTCGAACGCCGCTTTGACTTCAGGCCCGACCTCAAAGGCCTCCGGCCCAATACAAGGGCCCAGCCACGCTATGATTTTTGTAGCTTCTGGCGCATTTACATCGGGGTCCGCAGCCGGAAAATGCTTGTAAACCGACTCCAGCACGCCCAAGCCTGCCGCGCCGGCCAGGCCGCGCCAGCCGGCGTGCGCCGCAGCGACAAAGCTGCCCTGCGTGTCGGTGAACAGCACCGGCAGGCAGTCAGCCACCATGATGGTGCAGGCCACGCCGCGTTCGCGTGTGAAGCAGACATCGGCCTGCGTGCCGTGGGCGGTATGGCCGCCCAGCGCCACCACGCCGCTGCCGTGCACTTGCGACAGGAAGACCGGCCGCGCCGCCATGGCGTCGTGGAGCAGCGCCCGGTTGGCCCCCACCGCCAGGATGTCGTCGCCCACATGGTCGCCCAGATTGAGGCTGTCGTACGGCGCCACCGAGTGGCCGCCGGCGCGCGTAGTGCAAACGGCCCGCACAGTGGCCGGCGCCGGCCACTGCGGAACCAGCCAGTCAGGGTGCATGCCGGGCTGAGCCGCCACAATCAGACCTCGTTGTCGGGGCAGTTGGCGGGCTGCGCCTGCTGGAAGGCCGGCAGCTGCATGCAGGCATCGAGCGCCGCCATGATCAGCGGCAGGCCGTCGAGGTTCACGTCAAAGCGTTGGCCGTTGAAGATTTGCGGCACCAGGCAGCAGTCGGCCAGCGTGGGGGTGCCGCCCCAGCAGTAGACCGAGGGCTTGAGTCCGGCCTGCCGGCGCTGTGCATCTAACGTGGCGAGTTGCCGCTCAAAGCTCTCCAGCCCCACGCGCACCCAGTGGCGGTACCAGGTGTTCTTGGCCTCTTCTTCCACCTTGAGTTCGCGCACCAGGTACTTGAGAACGCGCAGGTTGTTGAGGGGGTGGATTTCACAGGCGATGGACTGCGCCAGTGCCCGCACCTTGGCACGCCCCAGCGCATCGGCCGGCATCAGCGGCGGCTGCGGATAGGTTTCGTCCAGGTACTCGATGATGGCCATGGACTGCGACAGCCGCTCGCCCTCGACCTCCAGCAGCGGCACCAGCCCATCGGACGAGATGTCCGTGTAGTCAGGCAGCTTGTGGTCGCCACGCGCCAGGTGCACCGGGATGTACTCGTAGCTCAAGCCCTTGAGGGCCAGGGCGATACGCACGCGAAACGAGGCAGAAGAACGAAAGTAGTTGTGCAGCTTCATGGCATGGAGGATAAACCGGAAATAGCCCCGTCACACGCCCTCAAAAGCGGGGTTCACTTGGGCCCGCACTTCGTAAAATATTGGGTTGAAAACCGACATGTCTAGCACCGACGCGCCGACTGCGAATCCGCCTGGATTCGCCCAGCGCTACGCACACTGGCTGCGCGCAGTGCTGTCCGCCTGCGCCTCCCTGTGGGATCTCGTGCTGCTGGGCGTCCTGCTGCTGACGCTGATCTGGAGTGTCGTGCTGTGGGAGAGCCAGCGCACCGAAGCGGAGCGGCTCGCCGATTTCAACCAAAACCTGACGCACCTGACGGAAATCCTGGACGAAACGCTGGTACGGCAGCTCAACGGCATCGACAACGCGCTGCTCATTCTGCGCGAGGACTACCTGAGGAACAAGGCCGACCCGATGCGCACGGTTGGCTTGCTGCGCCATGGTCCCCTCAAAGGGCTGAACGTGAGCGTGACAGTGATCGGCCGCACCGGCTACACGGAAAGCAGTGACCTGCCCAACTACCGGACACCGGTGTATCTGGGCGACCGCCCGCATTTCCGCCACTTTGCCAATGGTGGTGCCGACCGGCTCTACATCAGCGAACCGATGCGGGGCCGCATCACCCAGCGCTGGGGCATCCAGTTGTCGCGTCCCATCGTGGGCCAAAACGGGCAATTCCTTGGCGTGATCGTGATCGTCCTGTCGCCAGAAGAACTGACCCGTTTCATCCAACCGCTGGCGATCAGCGCCGACACCATCATGTCGGTGTTTTCAACCGACGGCATCCTGCTGAGCCGCTCACGCGATCTGCCACAGTACCTGGGCAGCCGGCTCTCCAGCCGGCTTCTGGCGGAGTTCATGCGCGAGCCCGAAGGCTTCGCCATCACCCGCTCGTCGTTTGACCAGATCGAACGTGGCCGGGCCCACCACTGGGTGGTGGCTTATCCCTTGCTGCTGGTGGTGGCGCGCTCACCCGAGGCGGTCTACGCTGCCATCAGCGCCCAGCAACGTCTGCTGCAGCTGCTAGGCGCAGGGGCCAGCCTGGTGGTATTGGCCTCCCTCACCTGGATCGGGCGCACGCTGCACCAGCGCATACAGGCAGAAGCCCGCCTGAACAGCGAGCATGCCCACTTGGTTGAAGCCCAGCGCATCGCCCATCTGGGCAGTTGGGAATACGACCCCGAAACCGACCGCTGGACCTGGTCGGACGAGGTGTTCCGCATGCTTGAAATCGAGCGGGAGCGCTCTGAAGTGGCTTCGCGTGTGCTGTTCTCGCTGGTGCACCCGGAAGACCGCCACAGCGTCGGCCAAACCTATGCCCACGCTCTGAAAAACCAGACGCCGTTCGATATCAGCTACCGCCTGCGCATGGCAGACGGACGCATCAAGTGGCTGCATGCCCGTGGCAGCCGCAGCCTGAACGCGACAGGCCAGGCCGTGATGGCCGGCACGGTGCAGGACATCACGGCGGCCAAATATGAAGAAGCCGCACGCGAAGCCCTGTCACGTGAACGGCTGCTGCTGCTCGAATCCACAGGCGAAGGCATCTACGGCATGGACCGTGACGGCCTGTGCACGTTCATCAACCAGTCAGCCAGCCGGATGCTGGGGTACACGGTGGCGGACATCATCGGCCGCAACATCCACGACCTGGTGCATTACAAACACGCGGATGGCTCGCCCTATCCACTGCAGGACTGCCCGGTGCACCAGACATCGATCTCCGGTGCGCCGATCCAGTCGGTCGAAGAAGTCTTCTGGCGCAAGGATGGCACGCCGCTGCCCGTCGAATACTCGGCGCACCCGATCCGCGACGCCGATCAAGTCACGGGGACGGTGGTCATCTTCTCCGACATCAGCGAGCGGCGGCGCAACGAGGCGGAAATGCGCATTGCCGCCACTGCCTTTGAAACACAGGAAGGCATCTTCATCACCGACGCTGATGGCCTGATCCTGCGCGTCAACAGCGCTTTCAGTGCTATCACCGGCTATACCGCCGCCGAGGTGGTGGGCAAAAACCCGCGTTTTCGCAGTTCAGGGCGGCACGACAATGCCTTCTACGCCGCGATGTGGACCCGCCTGCAGACGACAGGCGTGTGGAAAGGCGAGATCTGGAACCGCCGCAAAAACGGCGAGGTCTACCCGGAATCCGCCACCATCACGGCCGTGCGGGGCGACAACAACGCCGTGAGCCACTACGTCGCCACGCTGCACGACATCACCGAACGCAAGGCGGCCGAGGAAGAAATCCACCAGCTGGCCTTTTTCGACCCACTGACCAAGCTCCCGAACCGACGGCTTCTGCAAGACCGGCTGGAACAGGCCCTGGCCACCAGCAGCCGCAGCCAGCACCATGGTGCCGTGCTGTTCATCGATCTGGACAAGTTCAAGCAACTCAACGACACCCTGGGCCACGATTACGGTGACCTGCTGCTGCAGCAAGTCGGCCAACGCCTGCAGAGCTGCGTGCGCCAGGCTGATACCGTGGCCCGCCTGGGGGGTGACGAGTTCGTCGTGCTGCTCCAGGAACTCAACCCCCGCCTGGCGGAAGCCACCGAGGAGGCCACCCTGGTTGGCAACAAGATCATGGCGACCCTGAACCAACCCTACGAGATCAAAGAACACATCTACCAAAGCACGCCCAGCATTGGCGCCACCCTGTTCCTGGGCCAGGCTGCCAGCGGCGACGAGTTGCTCAAGCAGGCCGATCTGGCCATGTACAGCGCCAAAGGTGCCGGCCGCAACACGCTGCGCTTTTTCGCACCGGGCATGCTCAACCCCGATACGTGACGCAAGCGACATTGAGGCCCTGGCGCTGACGTAGACTCGCAAGCCAGAAAATCTTTACCTTGGAGAGACCGACCCATGATTCTCGAACTTGCCGACATCCGCATCCACGCCGGCCAGCAAGCGGCTTTTGATGAAGCCATCCAGCGTGGACTGCAAACCGTGATCCGCCAGGCCAAGGGTTTTCAGGGCTTCAAGATCAACAAGGGCATTGAGCACCCGGAGCGCTATGTCCTGATGATCTTCTGGGACACGCTGGAAGACCATACGGTGCATTTCCGCCAGTCGCCGGCCTTTGCCGAATGGCGCGCCATCGTTGGCCCCTTCTTCGCCACCCCACCGGTGGTGGAGCACTTCGAACTGTTGGCCAAGTCAGCCTGAGGTCCCGCCCTCGTGGCCTGACACCAGCTTGTCCAGCAAGGCCACAAGCTGGGCCCGCTCATCCGCCTCAAGGGGCTCCAGGATCTTCGCTTGCGCCCGGGCCACGGCACGCTTCATGCCCTGTACCGCCAGTTCCCCTTCGGGCGTGACCCACAGCAACTTGCGGCGCCGATCCTGCGTGTCGGCTTCGCGCCGCACCCAGCCCTTGGCTTCCAGCCGCCCGATCACCGACCCAGAGGTGGCGGCATCAAAGGCCACCCGGCCAGCCAGCGTGACCTGATCCTCGCCCGGCGTATCCATCAGCGCATTGAGAATGGCGAATTGCACCGGCGTGACGTCAAATGCCGCCGTCTCCTCCATGAAAACAGCATAGGCAAATTGGTGCGCTCGCCGGATCAGATGGCCAGGGGCATGCTTGTAGTCAAAGCTCTTGGACATGGTGTCAGTTTAGGCGTGCACCACACCGGGTTTTCCCGATGTTTGGGTGCGTAAATAATAGGCATACATATATGAAACAACCCCGTTTGAGGAGAGGCAGCACATCAGCACAGCGTCGCCACGCGAATTGCCCGCAGCAGCATCGGCTGCTTGGCTGCACCGCGAGAGTGCCATCGCATTCTCCGCAGACCGCGCATCTTCAAGATATTCGATTACCCAGGGCTGACGCAAGCCATGCGCCAGGTCATCGGTATCACAACCATACGGGGCAGGAATCAGCAGCCCAGCGGCTCGCACGTGGTGCGCAGCTTGCCGGTGCCCATACCGTACGGGGCTTGCCACGCAGCGGAGACGGCGGGAATTGCGTATACCAAGGGGCCTGCCAGTCCTGTACGATTTGCGCTCGAAGAACGCGATCGTCGTGTCTTGGCAAGTTGTACGCTTGTGATGCACAAGCGCTTGCGTGCTCTTCAGTTTTTTTAGACCGCCCGATGCGACAGGCCAGGGCATCCACAAGGAAGAAAGATTTTCATGAGCTACGTCATCACGCCTCCCGCCCCCGTGTCCGTGCCGGTGGTCGGCAGCAAGGATCGTTTCCCGGTCAATCGCATTTACTGCGTGGGACGCAACTATGTGGAGCACGCCAAGGAAATGGGCTTCACCGGGCGTGAAGCCCCCTTCTTCTTCATCAAACCGGCCGACACCTGCCTGTTGCTGGAAGCCGGCCAGACCGGCACCCTGCACTACCCGAGCCTGACCAAGGACTTCCACCACGAGATCGAACTGGTGGCCTGCATTGGCATCGGCGGCAAGAACATCAAGGCGGCGGACGCCAAGAAGCACATCTACGGCTACGCCGTCGGTCTGGACATGACCCGCCGTGACCTGCAGGGCGAGCAGAAGAAACTTGGCCGCCCCTGGTGCATCGGCAAAACCTTCGACGAAGCCGCGCCGATCGGCCCCATCACGCCGGCGGCGCAAGCCGGCGACGTGGACAACGCTGAAATCTACGTGCAGGTGAACGGCCAAGACCGCCAGCGCAGCACCGTCAGCAAGCTGATCTGGAACATCGGCGAGATCATCGAGCACCTGACGACCGCCTGGGAGCTCAAGCCCGGCGACCTGATCTACACCGGCACACCGGAAGGCGTGGCTGCGGTGGTCCCCGGCGACACGCTGAGCGGCGGCGTGGCCGGCCTGGAGCCGATCACGCTCAAGGTTGTTTGACCCCCACAGGCTGCGAAACACCGCAGTCTAGTCAATTGAGAAACTGGCAGTTCAAGAGGAGCGAGAAAAAAATAAATCCTCCCAGCCTGCCGGCTTCTTCAGGGCTCCCTCATCCGGAGCCCTTTTCTTTTATACACTCCGTTCATCATGCTTCGCAGCCCGATCAAACACTGCCGCAATTGCGGCATCGCCGTGGTCTATCGCATTCCCGACGATGGCGATACCAAGGAGCGCGCCATCTGCCCGGCCTGCGCCACCATCCACTACGAGAACCCGCTCAACGTGGTGGGCACCGTGCCGTACTGGGGCGACAAGATCCTGCTGTGCAAGCGCAACATCGAACCACGCTTTGGCAAATGGACCCTTCCGGCCGGATTTCTGGAACTAGGCGAGACGACGGCGCAAGGCGCTGCACGTGAAACCCATGAGGAGGCCGGTGCACAGATCGAACTGGAAGGCCTATTCACCATCATCAATGTCGCGCGTGTTGGCCAGGTCCACATGTTCTACCGGGCCCGTTTGCTGAGCGATCAGTTCGACCCCGGCTTTGAGACCATCGAAGCCCAGCTCTATGCGGAAGATGAAATTCCCTGGGACGAAATCGCCTTTCGCACGGTGAAGGAAACCTTGGAACACTTTTTTGCCGACCGGCGTCGCGGCCAGTTCCAGATCCACGACGTGGACATCGTCTGAACCGTTTGCGTGAGCCGTCTTTACCTGCCAATTCAGCGTATCAAATTGAAACAATTCAGGTTCAAATACGACATGGTGGCGTGATACCTTACGTCATTGCGCCCATCGGCAACAGGTTGAAACATGAAACGGCAACAGCATTTTTGGAACGTTGATCTCATTGAGCTATCGCGCGATTGGCTCAGTCAGATCGGTACGCTTCTGATGACGGCCGTCGCCTTTGTCGGCATGGCTCTGCCCGTGCTGATCCCCGCCTTCATCTTGTGGTATCTGGCGGGTTTCCCCCGGATTTCCTGGTAGGACTTGGTCACGTCACTTGACCGTCGCCACCGGCAGAAAAGACAAAAGGGTTGGCAGGAATTTCCTGCCAACCCTTTTTGATTGATGGTCGGTGTGAAAGGATTCGAACCTTCGACCCCTTGCACCCCATGCAAGTGCGCTACCAGGCTGCGCCACACACCGATCTAGCCTCGCATTATAACCTGCAGAATGGCCTGATTCTTCAAGGCGCAGAGAGTAAGTCCCGAATTTCCGCCAGCTCACGGCGCACCAGATACAGTTTGTCCGCATCCACCATCGACAATTCATCCGGCTGGCTGTCGACGAAGTCGGCCATGTCGGCGTCGTTCATCTCCAATACCTCCACGCCGTCCAGCAAGACCTCGCCATTGCGCTTCTTTTCGCGCTCGACCTGCAGCAATTCCTGCATCTTGTTGCGGGCACCACTGATGGTGAAGCCTTGGTCGTAAAGCAGGTCGCGGATGCGGCGGATCATCAGCACTTCGTGGTGCTGGTAGTAGCGGCGATTGCCGCGCCGCTTCATCGGGCGCAGTTGCGTGAACTCCTGCTCCCAATACCGTAGCACGTGAGGCTTGACGCCACACAGGTCGCCGACCTCACCGATGGTGAAGTAGCGTTTGGCGGGAATGGGAGGGAGCGCTTTCTCCATTGAAATCAATGCTGTACAAGAGAAAGCTGCAAGGTTACTCTAAGTCGAGGCCAGATGCAAAGCCTGTTTGCACGAAGTCGGGCCAACCCTGCAGTTTGTTGATCTCAGGCGGTTGGGGGCGTACGCCCTTCGTCCTGGATTTGTTCCTTGAGCTTGTGGCTGGCGTGAAAAGTCACCACGCGGCGGGCCTCGATCGGAATCGCTTCGCCGGTGCGTGGATTGCGCCCCGGGCGCGGCGCCTTGGTCCGGATCTGGAAGTTGCCGAAGCCGGAAATCTTGACGTCATTGCCGTCCACCAGGCTGTCAGCCACCAGGTCGAAAAAGGCATCGATCATGTCCTTCGATTCGCGCTTGTTCAGCCCGATCTGCTCGAACAACAGTTCGGCCAGCTGCGCCTTGGTCAGCGCCGGTGTTTCCAGACTTTCAACCGTGATTTCCATGATGCCTGCTGTCTCTTGTTGCTTTTGATATGTCAGACCTGGCTCAAGCGCGCAAACGCGCGCCCAACTGGCTCGTCAATTGTCCCAGCACAGCCAACACGGCCGACTCGATTTGCTCCTCGGTCAGCGTGGCCTCTTCGCCATTGAGCGTGAGACGCACCGCCAGGCTCTTCTCGCCCTCGCCCAAGCCGGCCGATGCCGCACCCGGCTTGGCCCGGTAGACGTCGAACAGTATCGCATCCCGCAACAGGCCCTGCGTCGGCGCGGCCCAGATAGCTTGCATCAGGGCTGCGTGGCTGGTCGATTCGGCCACGATGACCGCGATGTCACGCTCCACCGGCTGGTGCTTGGCCACGCTGCTGAAGGCGGCCACGCCGCGCTGCAGGACCGCATCAAGTTCCAGCTCGAACATCACCGGCACCACCGCCAGGTCATAGCCCTGGCGCCAGCGCGGGTGCAACTCGCCGACAAAACCGATGGTCTGACCACCCAGCAGCACCTTGGCACAGCGGCCCGGGTGCATGGCCGGATGCGTCGCCGGCTCGAAGGTGGCTTTGAGCGGCGACAGCAGCGCTTCCACATCGCCCTTGACGTCGTAGAAATCCACGCTGCGCTCTTTGCCAGCCCACTGCAGGCTGTCAACCGCACCACAGGCCATACCGGCCACGCGCATCGGCTGCTCAAAGCCTTCAACCGTGGTGTCGCTGTTCTTCACCGAGGGATCACGCAGGAACACCCGGCCCAACTCGAACACGCGAACACGTGACGCCTTGCGGTCCAGGTTGAACTTCAGCACCTGCAGCAGCGAGCCGAGCAGCGAAGAGCGCATGACGTTCATCTGGCTGGCGATCGGGTTCAGCAACTTGATCGGATTCGGGTTGCCCGCCAGCTCATGTTCCCAGCGCTCTTCGACAAAGCTGTAGTTGATGGTCTCCTGGTAACCCTGCGCGGCCAGCGAGCGCCGCACGGCAAACTGGCTGCGTTGCGCCTCGGGACGGCTCTTGGCCACCACAGGAGCCTGCGGCGGCATGTGCGGCAGCTTGTCGTAGCCCACCATCCGCGCCACTTCCTCGATGAGATCCTCCTCGATCTGCAGATCGAAGCGGTACAGCGGCGGGGTGACGGTGATGGTGCCGTCAGCCTGTGTCAGCGGCAAACCGAGACGGTCCAATGCATCAGCACACTGCGCCTGGGTCAACGGCATGCCGATGATCTTGGCGGCGCGCGCCACCCGCAGCGTCACCGGCTGCGCCTGCGGCATCTTCACCTGATGGTCGTCGATCGGCCCGCACACGGTGTCGGGCGTGCCGCAGATATCGATGATGAGCTGGGTGATGCGCTCGATGTGCTCCACCGTCAGCTGCGGATCCACACCGCGCTCGAAGCGATGCCCGGCGTCGGTCGCAAAGTTGTAGCGGCGTGAACGGCCGGCGATCGCCTTGGGCCACCAGAAGGCGGCTTCCACGTAGACGTTCTTGGTGTCATCGGACACGGCAGTGGCGTCACCGCCCATGATGCCGGCCAGGGACTCGACTTGTTGGTCATCGGCAATCACACCCACTTCACCGTCCACGGTGACGGTATTGCCGTTGAGCAGCTTGAGCTGCTCGCCTGGCTTGCCCCAGCGCACATCCAGTGCGCCGTGGATCTTGTCCAGGTCGAAGATGTGCGACGGGCGACCGTATTCGAACATCACGTAGTTGGAGATGTCCACCAAGGCCGTCACGCTACGCTGGCCGCAGCGGGCCAACCGGTCCACCATCCATGGCGGGGTGGCGGCTTGGGTGTTCACGTTGCGCACAATGCGACCGGAGAAGCGGCCACACAGATCAGGAGCACTGACCTTCACGGCTTGCTTGTCGTTGATCTTGGCGGCCACGGGCGGGAAGCTCGGTGTCTTGAGCGGCGCACCGGTCAGCGCGGCCACTTCACGGGCCACACCGTAGACACTGAGGCAGTGCGCCAGGTTCGGCGTCAGTTTCAGCGTGAAGAGCGTGTCGTCCAGATTCAGATGGATGCGGATGTCCTGGCCGATGGGCGCATCAGCGGCCAGCTCCAGCAGGCCGCCGTGGTCTTCGGACAGTTTGAGTTCGCGCGCTGAGCACAGCATGCCCTGGCTTTCCACGCCGCGCAGCTTCCCCAGCTTGATGCTGAAAGGCTTGCCATCGTCACCCGGCGGGAGCTCCGCGCCCACGAGAGCACACGGCACCTTGATGCCCACGCGCGCATTGGGCGCGCCGCAGACGATGTTGAGCAAACTGCCCTGCCCCACATCCACCTGGCACACGCGCAGGCGGTCGGCATTCGGGTGCTGTACAGCTTCCTTGATTTCGCCGACAACGATCTTGGTGAATGGCGGCGCCACCGGGCGCAGCTCCTCCACCTCGAGGCCAGCCATGGTCAGGGTGTCGGCCAGTTGCTGGGTGGTGAGTGTCGGGTTGCAGAATTCGCGCAGCCAGGATTCCGGGAATTGCATGGTCTAAATCTTCGTGTGTGGTCCGCGGGCGTTCAACGGAATTGGGAGAGAAAACGAATATCGCCATCAAAGAACAGGCGCAGGTCGTTGACGCCGTAGCGCAGCATGGTGAAGCGGTCCAGCCCCATGCCAAACGCAAAGCCGATGTGCTTCTCGGGGTCGAGCCCCATGTTGCGCACCACGTTCGGGTGCACCTGACCGGAGCCAGCCACTTCCAGCCAGCGGCCGGCCAGCGGCCCGCTCTGAAACTGGATGTCGATCTCGGCGCTGGGCTCGGTGAAGGGAAAGAAGCTGGGGCGGAAGCGCAGCACCAGGTCGTCACGCTCGAAAAAGGTCCGGCACAAATCGGTGAAGACGAACTTGAGGTCCTTGAAACTCACGTTCTCACCGATCCACAGGCCTTCGCACTGGTGGAACATGGGCGAATGGGTGGCATCGCTGTCCACGCGGTAGGTACGGCCCGGGCAGATGACCCGGATCTCAGGCATGGGCAGACCGGCCTCGATCAGCGCGCGGTGCTGCTTGACATGCTGCAGCGCGTGGCGCACCTGCACCGGGCTAGTGTGCGTGCGCAGCAGGTTCGGCGCCTTTTCGCTGCCGCCTTCGACGTAGAAGGTGTCGTGCATGGAGCGGGCGGGATGGTCTTCGGGCGTGTTGAGCGCGGTGAAGTTGAACCAGTCGGCCTCGATCTCGGGACCCTGGGCCACTTCAAAGCCCATGGAGCCGAAGATGGCCTCGATGCGCTCCATGGTGAGCGACACCGGGTGCAGGCCGCCGTTGCCGCGAGCGCGGCCAGGCAGCGTGACGTCCAGCGCCTCGGCCTGCAGCTGGGCTTGCAATTCGGCTTCGGCCAGGGCCTGACGACGCTCGTTCAGCGCGGCCTCAATCGCTTGCTTGGCCACGTTGATGGCGGCACCACGCGATTTCTTTTCTTCCACGCTCAGGGCGGCCATGCCCTTCATCAGTTCGGTGATGCGGCCGGCCTTGCCCAAAAAGCGCGCCTTGGCGTTTTCCAGATCGACCGGGGTGGTGGCCTCGACAAAGGAGGTTTTCGCGCTGTCGACGATGGCATCCAACTCGTTCATGTTCACATCCGCTTATGCAAAGAGATCAGGACATCAGGGTAGGCACCGGCCCACCCGCATCTCCTGATCGCTTTCAGAATGACAAAGGGCTAAAGCTCTTTTAAAGCTCTAGCCCTTGTTTCTTGTGCGTGGCATGCTATCTAACTGATAGCAAACCTGGCTTGAAGATCAAGCGGCCAGCTTGGCCTTGACTTGCTCCACGATGCCAGCGAAGGCAGCCATGTCGTGCACAGCGATATCGGCCAGCACTTTGCGGTCGATCTCGATCTGGGCCTTCTTCAGGCCGTTGGCGAACTGGCTGTAGGTCATGCCGCACTGACGGGCTGCCGCGTTGATACGGGCAATCCACAGCTGACGGAAGACACGCTTCTTGGTACGGCGGTCACGGTAGGCATATTGCCCAGCCTTCATCACCGCTTCTTTGGCGATGCGGAAGACATTACCGCGGCGACCGCGGAAGCCCTTGGCGAGGGCGAGAACTTTCTTATGGCGGGCGCGAGCCGTTACACCACGTTTGACGCGAGGCATTTGATTACTCCTTGTTCGTCGTTAATTAAATACCCATGCCAGGCAGCATCTGTGCCATGTGACCCATATTGGTCTCATGCACCGTCACTGCACCGCGCAAATGGCGTTTATTTTTGGTGGTCTTCTTGGTCAGAATGTGACGCTTGAAGGCTTGACCGCGCTTGACGGTACCACCGGGACGAACGCGGAAGCGTTTCTTCGCCGCGCTCTTGGTCTTCATCTTGGGCATTGGAATGCTCCTTTTACATTGTGCTCGTGAGGCGCCGGAAACCCATTCCGGACTTGTTGGCCCCGAGCCACTTGTGTGGCGAGTACAAGACCCGCCACCGATGTGGCAAATCCTGGGATTCACCACGTTTCGGGAAAGCTCTCGCTTTCCCGGCGATTCCCGCCGGTGACCAAACCGACAGAAAACGAATCTTTACGACGCAGCAGCTTCTGCTGCCGGCTTGGGCGCAGCGCCACCAGCCTTTTTCTTGCCCGGCGCGATCATCATGATCATCTGCCGGCCTTCCAGCTTGGGGAACTGCTCGACCACGATTAGATCCGCCAAGTCATCGCGCATGCGGTTGAGCAGCGCCATGCCAATTTCCTGGTGCGTGATCTCTCGACCACGGAAGCGCAAGGTAATCTTGCACTTGTCACCCTCATCCAAGAAGCGCTTGATGTTGCGCAACTTGATGTTGTAGTCACCATCATCGGTACCGGGTCGGAACTTGATTTCCTTGACCTCGATGACCTTCTGCTTGGATTTCGCTTCGGCGGCCTTCTTCTGCTCCTGGAACTTGAACTTGCCGTAGTCCATCAGGCGGCAGACGGGCGGATTGGCGGTGGCCACGATCTCGATCAGGTCCACATCCATATCGCCTGCCAATCGCAGGGCCTCTGCCAGACTCAACACACCGAGGGGTTCATTGTCGGGGCCGGATACACGTACCTCCGGCGCCATGATTTCCCGATTCAGACGGTGTTTGCGTTCTTCGCGCTGGCGGCGATCACGAAATTCAGTAGCGATGGTTCAATCCTTCAAATTTGTTGCCACTAACGTGGCGTCAACCGTCCTGTACACGCGGGCAAACTGCCAATAGGCCCCAAAAGAGCCTAGCCGACAGACTTGTGAGCGATGTCGTCCGCGATGGTTTGCACGAATGCGTCGAGGGACATCACACCGAGGTCACGATTCCCTCGGGCGCGCACTGCAACGGCACCAGCGGCCACTTCCTTGTCGCCTGCGACCAGGATGTAAGGCAGCTTCTGCATTGAATGCTCCCGTATTTTATACGTAATTTTCTCGTTGCGCAGGTCTGTGATGACTCTAAGTTCTTGATTCGGCAGAGATTTCCGCAGTTTTTCCGCAATTTCACGACAGTAATCGGCCTGCGAGTCGGTGATATTGAGCACCGCGACCTGCACCGGCGCCAGCCAAGTGGGCAACGCGCCGGCGTGTTCCTCGATCAAAATCCCGATGAAACGCTCCAGGCTGCCGACGATGGCCCGGTGCAGCATGACGGGGCGATGGCGGCCGCCGTCCTCCCCCACGTACTCGGCATCCAGCCGTTCGGGCATGGAAAAGTCGACCTGGATGGTGCCGCACTGCCAGTGGCGGCCGATGGCGTCTTTCAGCGTGTACTCGATCTTCGGACCGTAGAAGGCGCCATCGCCCGGGGCGATCTCGAATTCGCAGTTGGCGGCCTTCAGGCTGGCCATCAGGGCGGCTTCGGCCTTGTCCCAGCTCTCGTCCGAGCCGATGCGTTTTTCCGGCCGGGTCGCGATCTTGTAGATGATGTTGGTGAAGCCGAAGTCCTTGTAGGTCTTCTGCAGCAGCGCCGTGAAGTTGACGCACTCCTCCAGGATCTGGTCTTCGGTACAGAAGATGTGGCCGTCGTCCTGCGTGAAGCCGCGCACGCGCATGATGCCGTGCAGACCGCCCGAGGGTTCGTTGCGGTGGCACTGGCCGAATTCGCCGTAGCGCAGCGGCAGGTCACGGTAGCTCTTGATGCCCTGCTTGAAGATCAGGATGTGGCCCGGGCAGTTCATCGGCTTCAAAGCGTATTCGCGCTTCTCGCTCTCGGTGGTGAACATGTTTTCGCGGTACTTGTCCCAGTGGCCAGTCTTCTCCCACAGCGTCTTGTCGATCACCTGCGGGCCCTTGACCTCCTGGTAACCGTTGTCGCGGTAGACCTGGCGCATGTACTGCTCCACGCCCTGCCACACCGTCCAGCCCTTGGGGTGCCAGAACACCAGGCCAGGGGCGTGGTCGTCGATGTGGAACAGGTCGAGTTCACGACCCAGCTTGCGGTGGTCGCGCTTCTCGGCCTCCTCCAGCATGGTCAGGTACTGCTGCAGCTCTTCCTTGCTGGCCCAGGCGGTGCCGTAGACCCGCTGCAGCATCTCGTTGCGGTGGTCGCCGCGCCAGTAGGCGCCGGCCACCTTCATCAACTTGAAGTGCTTGAGCTTGCCGGTGCTGGGCACGTGCGGGCCGCGGCACAGGTCTTCGAACTTGCCTTCGCGGTACAGGCTCACTTCCTGATCAGCCGGAATACTGGCAATGATCTCGGCCTTGTAGTGCTCGCCCAGGCTCTTGAAATAAGCCACGGCCTCGTCGCGCGGCAGCACGCGGCGCACTACCGGCTCGTCCTTGGCGGCCAGCTCGGCCATCTTCTTCTCGATGGCGGTCAGGTCTTCGGGCGTGAACGGGCGCTTGTAGGAGAAGTCGTAATAGAAGCCGTTGTCGATCACCGGGCCGATGGTGACCTGGGCGTCAGGGAACAGCTCCTTGACGGCATAGGCCAGCAAGTGGGCGGTGGAATGGCGAATGACCTCCAGGCCGTCGGCATCCTTGGCCGTGACGATGGACAGCGGGCTGTCGGCGGTGATCTGGTGGCTGGTGTCCACCACCTTGAAGCCGGAACCGTCTGCGGCGGGGATCTTGCCGGCCAGCGCGGCCTTGGCCAGGCCGGCGCCGATGGAGGCAGCCACCTCGGCCACTGTCACCGGGCCGGGGAAATCACGTTTGGAACCGTCGGGAAGCGTAATCTGAACCATGTTTCACTCGCAGAAAAGAAAAAAGGCGCGGTAGAGACCGCGCCTTGCTTTGAATTTGATAGCACTTGGCGCCCGGGGCGCGCGGACTAGCAACCCCTGAGGCGTATCAACCGGGTGGTGGTAGTTCGCGGTGTCATAACCGGGATGCCTTTCTCGCTCTTGTCGACGGACGATATGTCCAATGGGGACATTCTAACCCGGGGGGGGGAAGAAACAAAAACGCCGGGGATTCGACCCCGGCGTTTTTGCTGACCGGCAGGAAGTGAAGGCCCGAGGCGCCCGCCGCCTCAGGCGGCGACCGCCTCAGCCGCTTTTTTTTCGGCGGCTGCCTTCCGGTTGCGATCAAGCCAACTGTTGACCACCTTGACCGTCTCGCTGACCGACTCGTTGTTCAGCCCCTTCTGTTCTGCCACCAGCTTGACCAGCAGGTCGATGCGCTCGATGTCGGTGGCTCCGGCCGCCAGGGCCCGGGCTGCCGACGACGGCTTCATCAGCCCTTGCCCGGCAGCAGCGTACTTCTCGAACGGCACCATGTCGTCACGCGAAGCGCCCAACTGAACGCACAGCTCAACCACCCAGGCGTAGACCTCGCGCGACTTCTCGATGTCGCCATGCACGGCGTCACGGATCGGACGCATGCCGTCGGCCTGCACGCAGCGGTAGTTGCCGGTCAGCAGCATGGCCCACTTGGCCAGCGGCACGAAGATGGAGTCGTGCACCTTGAGCTTGACCGGAATATCCAGCACCTCGCCGTTGACATTCAAACGGGCCGCGGCAATGTCAGCCTCCATCTGTTCGAGCATGGCGGTATGCGCCGGATTGTCGAAACGGGCCGCCTTGAAGTTCGTCGGCAGACCGACCTGCAGCACATTCGGCTTCTCTTCCGGCGGACGGAAGGCTTGCGGGTCGGGGCTGCACAGGGTCATCAGGCCGGGCTCAAAATGGTCCCAGACCGTGGCGTCGTGAAAGCAGGCACGCAGGCCACTGGCATCCAGGCCAGGAATGCGAGCCAGGTAGGGCAGCGGCGGCATGTTCATGATGGACATGCAGGGTACTTTGGCCAAGGCGACCGCCTGCATTAACTCGCGCATGCCCGGGGCGCTGTACTGGGGCTCCTGCATGGCCAGGCAGACCAGGTCGTACTGCTCGGGTTTGGCTTGCGACGGGGAAACCGCGTCCAGCTTGCCCGGCAGCTGGCGCGAATCAATCTCGACCAAGCCTTCCCGGCCTTTGAGCGGCACGCGCACGCGGGTGCCTTCGCGGTTGATCAACTCTGCCGTCTCCCGGCGACAGACCAGGCTGACCGAGTGGCCCGCCATTAGCAGCTTGCTGGCAAGCAGGGAGCCATAAGACGCGCCCAGGATGAGGATGTTGAATTTCTTGCTCATGTTGATTGATGCCCCTTCGGGCCCGTAGTTTTGAAAATCGTTTCAGCGCAGCGTTCTCGCCTGGAAAATGAGGCGCCCGGATCGGTATGCCGCAAATATAGAAAGAGAAACTAATAAGGTAAATTAAATTTTTCTTTTTCCAAATGCGATGAGTCTTTATTAATTCTCTTGAATGGCAGCATTTCCAAAAGTAATCAAACCGATCCCGGAAATTGCACGGGGCCGACGGACCTGCGATGTCGCAGGTGCGTCAGCCCCGTAGGATGGCCGAGTACTGGGTACTTCGTGCTTAGTGGAACTGCTCTTCTTCGGTGGAGCCGGTCAGCGCGGTCACGCTGGACTTGCCGCCCTGGATGACGGTGGTGACATCGTCGAAGTAGCCGGTACCGACTTCCTGCTGGTGCGACACGAAGGTGTAGCCACGGTCACGGGCAGCGAATTCGGGCTCCTGCACGCGCTCCACGTAGGCGGACATGCCGCGCTTCACGTAGTCTTGCGAGAGGTCGAACATGTTGTACCACATGGAGTGGATGCCAGCCAGCGTGATGAACTGGTACTTGTAGCCCATGGCGCCGAGTTCGCGCTGGAACTTGGCGATGGTGGCGTCGTCCAGGTTCTTCTTCCAGTTGAAGGAAGGCGAGCAGTTGTAGGCCAGCATCTTGCCCGGGTGAACCTTGTGCACGGCGTCGGCGAACTTCTTGGCGAAGTCCAGGTCCGGCGTGCCGGTTTCGCACCACACCAGGTCAGCGTAGCGGGCGTAGGCGTTGGCGCGGGCAACCGCCTGGTCCAGGCCCTTGCGGGTCTTGTAGAAACCTTCGCTGGTGCGCTCACCAGTCAGGAAGGGCTTGTCGATCTCGTCGTAGTCGGAGGTCAGCAGGTCGGCGGCTTCCGCGTCGGTACGGGCGATCACCAGGGTGGGCACGCCCATCACGTCGGCAGCCATACGGGCCGCAATCAGCTTCTGGCAGGACTCACGGGTGGGCAGCAGCACCTTGCCACCCATGTGGCCGCACTTCTTGACGGAAGCCAGCTGGTCTTCCCAGTGCACGCCACCGGCGCCAGCACGGATCATGGCCTTCATCAGTTCGAAGGCATTGAGCACGCCGCCGAAACCGGCTTCGGCGTCAGCCACGATGGGCGCGAAGTAGTCGATGTAGTCCTTGTGGCCGGCATCAATGCCCTTGGCGTGCTGGATTTCATCGGCACGGCGGAAGGTGTTGTTGATGCTTTCCACGACGCGCGGCACCGAGTCCACCGGGTACAGCGACTGGTCCGGGTACATGGAGGTGTAGGTGTTGTTGTCGGCAGCAACTTGCCAGCCCGACAGGTAGATGGCCTTCACGCCAGCCTTGACCTGCTGCATGGCCTGACCGCCGGTGAGTGCACCCAGGCAGTTGATGTAGGGCTCGGTGTGCAGCATGTCCCACAGCTTCTCAGCGGTGCGGCGGGCAATCGTGTGCTCGATCGGGAAGGAGCCACGCAGGCGCACCACGTCGGCAGCGGTGTAGCCGCGCTCGATGCCCTTCCAACGGGGGTTGGTGGCCCAGTCTTTTTCCAGGGCGGCGATCTGCTGTTCGCGGCTGAGTTGTTCAGTCAGGCTTTTCGGCATGAGATTTCTCCTTGAGTTACATGAAACCAGTCGGTGGTGCCGCTGCGCTTGGCGTATTGGCACGTTTCGAGAACCGATGACTGAACTTTAAGTCTTCTATAAGACTTTGTACACCTCTTATGTCTTATAGAAGACATAAATTTAATCTATGAAAATCAATGACTTACAAACATCAGTTTGCGATATGAAATCACATATCTCGTATTGAGAAAATTTGCCGCAATGCATCATGCCGATATTTTTTAATATGAAACAAAGAAATGCATTTTGAAATGCTGCTGCAGACAACGTTCACGCGGGGTGCGACACACCATTCCAACAAAGACATGCGCCCGCTTGCTCGCAGGTGCATGAAGGCGTGCGCAAGGACGTGCGACAGAACAGCGCACGTTCACACATCGTGCGGGCGATGCGCCCGCACAGCACAAAGACTCAGACTAACGACCTGGCGCTGACAACGATGCCGTCGGCGTCGGCGTACAGCCAGTCGCCCGGGCGCACCCAGACACCTTGGACCTGTACCGCCACATCGCGCTGACCTTCGTTGCGCTTCTCGGTCGGCAGCGGCATGCTGGCCAGCGCGCGAATGCCCACCTGGTGCGTCGCCAGTTCGGCCACGTCGCGCACGCAACCATCGATCACCACGCCGGCCCAACCGTTGCGCGCGGCAGCAGCCCCGAGGTTGCCCCCCAGCAGCGCCCGGCGCAGCGAGCCGCCACCATCGACCACCAGCACGCGGCCCTCACCAGCGGAGTCCACCATCGCCTTGACCAGCGAGTTGTCTTCGAAGCATTTGACCGTGACCACCGGGCCGCAGAAGGTGCGCACCGCCCCGAAATCGCGAAACACCGGCGGCAGCACACGGAAGTCTCCGGAGCTGTCGTTCTTGAAGCCGTCGCACAGGTCACAGGTCGCAAAAGGGGTGCTCATTGGGGGTGTTTTCCTCTCGGTGAAGGTGGTTCGAACGCCCCCGTCCAGGGGGCACAGATGAAGCTGGCGCTATTTTCCGCCTGAAACTGCCTTGCGACTTACGATGAAAAAAACAACATCTCAGAGGAGAAAAAGCGATTTTTCGCTTGGAGATGCGATTTTTCTCCAGTAGCATCCGCAATGCCAGTGCAGAAGCAGTTCTTCGCTGGTGATTAATCAACTTCTAGAAGGACAATCAATCATGGCAACTGCAAAGAAAGCTCCGGCAAAAAAGGCGCCCGCAAAGAAGGCTGCTCCGGCAAAGAAAGTCGCTGCTAAAAAAGCTCCGGCTAAGAAAGTAGTCGCAAAGAAGGCCCCGGCGAAGAAAGCCGCTCCGGCCAAGAAGGTAGTCGCGAAGAAGGCTCCGGCCAAGAAGGTCGCTGCCAAGAAGGCCCCCGCCAAGAAGCGCACTCCGAATGCGGCTTTCATGAAGGCCCTGACCCCCAGCGCCGCTCTGGCTTCCATCGTGGGCAACAGCCCGCTGCCGCGTACCGAAGTGGTCAGCAAGCTGTGGGCTTACATCAAGAAGAACAAGCTGCAAGACGCCGTCAACAAGCGCATGATCAACGCCGACGCCAAGCTGAAGGAAGTCTTCAACAAGGCTCAAGTGTCCATGTTCGAGATGGCTGGCCTGATCGGCAAG
Organism: Curvibacter sp. PD_MW3; assembly: GCA_002633085.1. Lineage (GTDB taxonomy): Bacteria > Pseudomonadota > Gammaproteobacteria > Burkholderiales > Burkholderiaceae_C > Hylemonella. The sequence continues at coordinate 37,739 of NSIV01000013.1, read as the reverse complement.
CACCTCAAGTAATCAGGTTCGCCTGTTACGCAAAAGGCCGACTGCAAAGTCGGCCTTTTTTCTTGGGCGCTCCTCCCTACGGCAAGGCGCCCGCTCCCAGCAAAATCACTTCCTGGCCAGCGCCGCCTGCGTGATGGCGCTCAAGGTGCCGCGCGTGGTGATGACGTCCGGGTCGAGCGTGATCTCGATCAGCGTACCCTGCGGGCGATCCACGGCCGCCTTCAGCTCTGCTTCAAACTCGGCTGTGCGCGTGATGCGCACACCGGTATAGCCGTAGGCACGTGCCAACGCAGCGAAGTCCGGGTTCTGCAGGTGCGAGCCGCTCACATGCTGCGGGTACTCGCGCTCCTGGTGCATGCGGATGGTGCCGTACATGCCGTTGTTGAGCAGCACGATGATGGTCTTGGCGCCGTGTTGCACCGCCGTGGCCAGCTCCTGCCCGTTCATCAGGAAGTCGCCATCGCCGGCAATCGTGAACACGGTGCGGCCGGTCAGAATGGCCGCGGCAATGCCGGCCGGCACGCCGTAGCCCATGGCGCCGTTGGTGGGTGCCAGTTGCGTCTTGTGGCCCTTGGCCAGGCCAGCGTAGCGCCAGAAGCGGTGCACCCAGCTGGCAAAGTTGCCGGCACCGTTGGTGACCACGGTATCCGCCGGCAAATGCTTTTGCAGCGTGGCCACGATGGCCGGCATGTCAATGTCGCCTGGCAACGTCTGCGGCTGCAAGTTGGCCAGGTAATCGGCCTGGCAGCCCTGCGTCCAGCTCTCCCACGGCACCGAAGGCGGCGCGCTCAGCACTTCGAGCGAACGCGCGGCCGCGTTCATGGTGGCGTTGATCGCCAGGTCGGCCTGGTAGACGCGGTTGAGTTCCTCGGCGCTGGCGTGGATGTGCACCAGCTTCTGCCGGGTACGCGGCGCTTCCAGCAGCGTGTAGCCGCCGGTCGTCATCTCGCCCAGGCGCGGGCCGATGGCCAGGATCAGGTCGCTGTCCTTCACGCGTGCTGCCAGCTTGGGGTTGAGCGCAATGCCGACATCGCCGGCGTACTGCGGGTGGTGGTTGTCGAACGTGTCCTGGAAGCGGAAGGCATTGGCCACCGGCAGCTTCCAGTTCTCGGCAAAACGCTGTAGCGCCTGCGCGGCCTGCGGCGTCCAGCCACCACCGCCGGCAATGACCAGCGGACGCTCCGATTTCAATAGCATCTCGCGCAGGCTGCGCAAGGCACCGGGGTCACTCCAGGCCTCCACCGCGTCGAGGCGCGGCAGCGGTGCCACGTCCACATCCTGCGTCAGCATGTCTTCCGGCAACACCAGCACCACCGGTCCGGGCCGGCCGTTCATGGCGGTGGCAAAGGCGCGCGCCACGTACTCGGGAATACGGCGCGCATCGTCGATGCGCTCCACCCGCTTGGCAAAGCCCTTGGTGCTGGGGCCGAAAAAGGCACCGTAGTCAACCTCCTGGAACGCTTCGCGGTCGCGCATGTCGCTGGCGACGTCGCCGACGAATAGCACCATGGGGGTGGAGTCCTGAAACGCCGTGTGCACGCCGATCGAGGCGTTGGTGGCACCAGGGCCGCGTGTCACGAAGCACACGCCCGGGCGGCCAGTGAGCTTGCCTTGCGCCTCGGCCATGAAGGCTGCACCGCCCTCCTGCCGGTTGGTGACAAAGCGGATCTGGTCGCGGTAGGCATGAAAACCATCGAGCACCGCCAGATAACTCTCGCCCGGCACCCCGAAGGCCACCTCGACACCTTGCTTGACCAGACACTCGACAATCAGGTGTCCTGCGACTTGCTTGGCCATGTATGTTTCCCGTGTTGTTGCATTGAATCGCGCTGATTATCTCCGTCCCCTTGCCCCGCGACGGGTCACGGCCGCGACGACAATGCGTCGTGCCGTTCTATCGCCGCACTTGAATTAATTCACCAATCAGTTAAATTACCGCCATGCGCAAACCCGCTCCAGCCGCCGAAGAACCGCGCTCGCGCGATGCCGACCGCTCGCAGCAAGTCATCCTGCAGGCCGCGCGCGACGAGTTCGCCCAGCACGGCCTGGCCGGCGCGCGGGTGGACCGCATCGCCGAGCGTGCCGGCCTCAACAAGCGGCTGATCTATTACTACTTCAGCAGCAAGGACGAGCTCTTCCTGGCCGTGTTGGAAAGCGCCTATGCCGACATCCGTGCCGCCGAACAGCAGTTGCATCTGGTCGACATGCCGCCGGCCCAGGCCATCCGCCGCCTGACCGAATTCACCTGGAACTACTACCTGGAACACCCCGAGTTCCTCACCCTGCTCAACAGCGAAAACCTGGAGCATGGGCGTCACCTGGCCCAGTCCCAGCGTGCACGCAAGACCAACCTGCCGCTGATCGAAACCCTGGCCGAGATCCTGGAGCGCGGCCGGCGTGAAGGCGTCTTCCGCGGCGGCATCGATGCCGTGCAGCTCTACGTGTCGATCGCCGGCATGGCCTACTTCTATCTCAACAACCAGCACACCCTCTCGGCCATCTTCGGCCGCGACCTGATGACGCCCAAGGCGTTGCACGAGCGCCTGTCGCACATGAGCGACGTCATCCTAGGGTATGTCCTGAGAAACTGAAGACAAACGGCGCTTGACGCGCCGCCTCCTGGATTTCTAGAATGGCTCTATTCACCTTTTGGTGAATTAAACAGCCGGCAGGCCACAAAGACAAAACCACCGTGCCCTTGAGGCACAGGCGGCCTGCCGTGGTGTACGTCCATTCATGCCCAGAACCAGGAGACATCATGAAGAAGCTTGCCCGCCTCGCCCTGGCCACGCTCAGTTGCGTAGCCGCCCTGCTGCCCCTGCAGAGCAACGCCCAGAACGGTTATCCGAACAAGCCGATCCGCGTCATCGTGCCCTTTGCGGCCGGCAGCACGACCGACATCATTGCGCGCGCCATCGCCGACAAGATGGGCGCCAGCCTGGGCCAGCCGCTGGTGGTGGACAACCGCGGCGGCGCCAGCGGCACCATCGGCCAGGCTGCTGTGGCCACGGCGGCACCGGATGGCTACACCCTCATGATCCACTCGTCCTCGCACACGGTCAGCCCCTCGACCTTTGCCAAGCTGCCGTTCGATACCGTGGGCGACTTCGCCGGCATCACGCCGATCTCCTCGCTCTCCAACGTGCTGGTGATCGCGCCGTCGAAGAACATCAAGACGCTGGGCGAGTTGCTGGCCATCGCACGCGCCAAGCCGGGCAGCCTGAATTTCGCCTCCGCCGGCCAGGGCAGTGCCACCCACCTGAACGCCGAGAAGTTCAAGATGGCAGCCAACATCCAGGCCACCAACATTCCGTTCAAGGGCTCGGCCGAAGCCGTGACCGAGGTGATCGCCGGCCGCGTGGACTACTACTTCTCGCCCGTGGCCCCGGTGATTGGCCAGATCAAGAGCGGCCAGTTGCTGGCGTTGGCCGTCGGCTCGCCGCGTCGTACGGGCACTCTGCCCGACGTACCCACCACGACGGAAGCCGGTGTGCCGGGCTCCGAATTCAACTTCTGGATCGGCATGATGGCCCCGGCCAAGACACCGCGGGACATCGTCAACCGCCTGCACGACGAAGTGGTGAAGGCGCTGGCCTCGCCCGACGTGAAGGAGCGTTTCGCCAAGCTCGGCGCCGATGCCTGGACGCTCAAGCCCGAACAGTTCGACGCCTACATCAAAGACGAGATCGCCAGCAACGCCAAGCTCGTCAAGGCCGCCGGCCTGCAACCCCAGTAAGTCAACCAGAGAAGAGAACCCTGCCATGCCTACCCAAAGACTCGGCATCATCATGCACGGCGTGACCGGCCGCATGGGGATGAACCAGCACTTGATCCGCTCCATCGTCGCCATCCGCAAACAGGGCGGCGTCACCTTGTCGAATGGCGACAAGGTGATGCCCGACCCGATCCTGATCGGCCGCAACGCCGAGAAGATGGAGGCACTGGCGAAAGCGCACAACATCACCCGCTGGGGCACCGACCTCGACCAGGCGCTGGCCAACCCCGACGACACGGTGTTCTTCGACGCTGGCACCACACAGATGCGCCCCGCCCTGCTAGCCAAGGCGATCCGCGCCGGCAAGCACGTCTATTGCGAAAAACCGATTGCCACCAACCTCAACGAGGCAGTGGAGATTGCACGCCTAGCGGAGAAGTCCGGCCTCAAGCACGGTGCCGTGCAGGACAAGCTCTTCCTGCCCGGCCTGCGCAAGCTCGACATGCTGCGCCGCGCCGGCTTCTTCGGCCGCATGCTCAGCGTGCGCCTGGAGTTCGGCTACTGGGTGTTCGAAGGTGATCTGCAGCCGATCCAGCGCCCGAGCTGGAACTACCGGACGGAGGACGGCGGCGGCATGATCCTGGACATGATGTGCCACTGGCGCTACGTGCTGGACAACCTGTTCGGCGAGGTGAAATCTGTTTCGTGCATAGCCGCCACGCACATCCCCGAGCGCTGGGACGAAGCCGGCAAGCCCTACAAGGCCACCGCCGACGACGCGGCCTACGCCACGGCCGAGCTCATCGGCCACAACGGCGAGCCCGTGATTGCGCAGATGAACATGTCCTGGGCCACCCGCGTGCGGCGTGACGACCTCGTCACCTTCCACGTCGACGGCACGCACGGCTCGGCCGTGGCCGGGCTTTCCTCCTGCCGCGCGCAGAGCCGCGTGACCACGCCACGCCCGGTATGGAACCCGGACGAGAAGCAGATGATGAACTTCTTCGAGCAGTGGCAGGAAGTGCCGGACACGCAGGTCTACGACAACGGCTTCAAGATCCAGTGGGAGCACTTCATACGCCACATCGTGGAAAACGAACCCTACCGCTGGACGCTGCCCGAAGGCGCCAAGGGCGTGCAGCTGGTGGAAGCCGCGCTGCAGAGCTGGAAGGAACGTCGCTGGGTCGACGTACCACCACTACAAGTTTGATAGCAGCTCACGCCTATTCATCAAGGACCAGAGGCCAATTGGATGCTTAAACCAAGCGCACCCGATCGGCCCTCGCCAAGGAAATCTCCATGTCATTGACCTTGTCCCTGCCCACCACGGCGGGCCAGTTGCAGACCTACAAGCTCAGCGGTGCCACACCGATCCAGCCCACGCCGGGCGTGAAGTTCAACCGCATCGCCTACTCGGCGGCCCACGTGGTGGCTGACCCGCGTGCAGCCATTGACCCTTGGCTGCAGTGTGCGGTGGACTGGGACGCCACGATCGCCTACCGGCGCCGCCTGTGGTCGCTCGGCCTGGGCGTGGCTGAAGCCATGGACACCGCGCAGCGCGGCATGGGCCTGGACTGGCCAACCTCGCTGGAGTTGATCCGCCGCTCGCTTGATGCCGCAAAAGACATGCCCGGTGCACTGGTGGCTTCCGGTTGCGGTACCGACCACCTGGTACTGGACGAGGTGAAGAGCGTGGACGACGTGATCCACGGCTACGAAGAGCAGATGGCCGCGATCGAGAAACTCGGCGGCAAGCTCATCGTCATGGCCAGCCGCGCCTTGGCGCGCGTGGCCAAGAGCCCGGCCGACTACGAGCGCGTCTACGACCGCATCCTCACGCAGGCCAGACAGCCCGTGGTGTTGCACTGGCTGGGCGACGTGTTCGACCCCGCCCTCACCGGCTACTGGGGCAGCCGCGACCTCGACCGCGCCATGGACACGGCCTTGGGCATCATCGCCGCGCACGCGGACAAGGTGGACGGCATCAAGATCTCGCTACTCGACAAGGACAAGGAAATCGCCATGCGCCGCCGCCTGCCAGCCACCGGTGGCACGGATGGGCGCGGCGTGCGCATGTACACCGGCGACGACTTCAACTACGCCGAGCTGATTGCCGGCGACGGCACCGGCACGGCCTCCGTGCACGGCCAGAGTGATGCGCTCCTGGGCATCTTCGACGCCATTGCCCCCGCCGCCAGCGCGGCCCTGGGCGAGCTGGCGCAGGGCAACACCGCACGCTTTCACACCATTCTCGGCCCCACTGTGCCGCTGTCGCGCCACATCTTTGCCGCGCCGACGCGCTTCTACAAAACCGGCGTCGTCTTCATGGCCTGGCTCAACGGCCACCAGAGTCACTTCACCATGGTAGGGGGGCAGCAAAGCACGCGTTCGCTGCTGCACTTCGCCGAGCTGTTCCGCCTGGCCGATGCGGCCGGGCTGCTGGAGCAACCCGACTTGGCCGTACGCCGCATGAAAACGCTGCTGGCACTGCACGGCATCGAAGACTGAGCACACAAGGACGTTCATGCGCGACTTTTCTGCCGACCACCGCTGGCTTTCCATCAACACCGCCACCGTGCGCAAGCAGCGCGGCATCGACCTGCCGCTGCCCGACATCCTGGAAGCCTGTGCGCAGCGCGGCATCCGTGCCATCTCGCCCTGGCGCGACCAGGTGCATGCCGCGGGTCTGGCCACCATCTCCAAGCTGGTGAAGACACACGGCTTCGAGCTCTCGGGCTACTGCCGCGGTGGCATGTTCCCGGCCGCTGATGCCGCCGGCCTGAAAGCCGCGCGCGACGACAACCGCCGCGCGCTGGACGAGGCCTGCGAACTGAACGCCGCTTGCCTGGTGCTGGTGGTGGGCGGCCTGCCCGGCGCCCTGGCCGGCCAGGCAGCACACAAGGACATCGCCCTGGCGCGCAGTCAGGTGACGGACGGCATTGCCGAACTGCTGGAGTACGCGCGCGCGCAGGCCATGCCGCTGGCCATCGAGCCGCTGCACCCGATGTACGCAGCCGACCGCGCCTGCATCAACACGCTGGAGCAGGCGCTTGACGTCTGCGACCTGCTCGACCCGGTCAGCGCTGCATCGACGGCCGGCCCGCGCGCGTTGGGTGTCGCCGTGGACATCTACCACACCTGGTGGGACCCGAAGCTGCAGGCACAGATCGCGCGCGCCGGTGAGCAGCAACGCGTGCTGGCCTTTCATGTGTGTGACTGGCTCACCCCCACCACCGACCTGCTCAACGACCGCGGCATGATGGGCGACGGTGTCATCGACATCCCGCGCATCCGCGGCTGGGTGGAAGACGCCGGCTTTGCCGGCTACAGCGAAGTGGAAATCTTCTCTACCCAGAACTGGTGGCAGCGCGACTGCGCCGAAGTGCTCGACACCTGCATGGCACGCCATCGCAGCGCGGTGTAGGGCCTTTTTCAACAGACAACCACGGAGACATGCCGGGCCAGTCCTGACGCCGAATCACAGAACAGGTTTTGCTATATTAGCAATTACTTATTTAATTAGAGGAAACCTGTTCGTGAAAAGATTTTTCCCCGCGCTGTGCATTGGTCTGTCGCTCATCACCTCCAGTGCCTGGGCCGACAACAAGGCCGCTGCCGTCGATGAAATGGCCGGCTATCTGGAGTTTGTGGATTACGGCGGCGCCACGATCTTCCCCGAGCAGATTCCCAGGAGTGAATACGCCAAGATGCTGATCATCGACACGCGTGACGCGGGGCAGTTTGCCAAGGACCACATCCCGGGTGCGATCAACATCGAATGGCGGCAGGTGCTGGCCAAGAGCAGCCAGATCCCGAAAGACAAGACCGTGCTGCTGTACTGCAATGGCGGAACGCTGTCATCGCAAGCCGGGTTCGCGCTACGCGTCGCAGGATGGGACAACGTCAAGATCCTGGATGGCGGCTTCACCGCATGGAAAGCCAAGGGCGGCATGGATGCCAATGCCCAGGCCGGCGGTGCTCAACCCAAGCATTGACCGCCAACCCACGAAAGCCGCGTGCACGGATGACCGGCTGACGGCTTTCAAACACCTCCACAAAGCCCGGTTCACGGGCTTTCCTGTTTCAAGGCCCGTACTCCAAGCGGCCACGGCCGTTGTGGTGCGTCAAATCATGGCGGCACAAGTCATGGCAGACTGGGCCTCATGACGTCCCTGCTGAGGCCATTCGCTCTGTTGATCTTCGTCCTCTGCGTGCCTGGCCATGCGGCCGAGCTGGGGGATTGGACGGTCGACGTCGTCGCCAAGCGTTATTTCAGCAGCCACACCTCCTACGAATTCGGGAACCCGGACCCGCCGCACCAAGCGCCTTTGAGCCGACTTGAATTCCCCATGAACGGGTGGTTCGGTGGGCTGGCTGCCAGCCGCAAGTTCGACCGGTTCACCATCAGCGGCGAACTCCTGCGCAACATGTCGCAACGCTCGGACGAGCAGTTCAAGGATTCGGACTGGACCGGCGAAACCCACCCCGTCAACGTGAAGGACGTCTATTCGGAATCCAGCATGCGGTTCGAGCCGAGTTACATGGCGCGCCTGGACGCCGACATGCGGGTAAGCGACTGGATACCCCTGCCCAAAGGACTCGATGTGCGGCCGGTCGTGGGCGTGCGCTGGCAGGACCTGAATCTACTCTCGCGCGATGGTCTGCAGGTTTACCCAGCGGATCCGGGCCGGGCCGCGGACCCTTTGCGAGGGGACGGCATCCGGTTCAGCCAGAAGTATTGGCAGTACTTTCTGGGCGCACGCTTGGACTATGACTTGAGCCGGCACTTCAACGTGCCCGGCCTGAGATTGAGCGGTCAAGTGGATGGCGCCATCGTGTTCGGGAAGAACCGCGACCACCATCTGCTGCGCCGGGGCATTCGCATGACCTACGAAGACACGCGCGGCAACGCCTGGCACGCGCAGGTGGGACTGTCTGCCCCGCTGAACAAGCACCTGACGGCAGGCGTGACGTTTGAATACCTGCGCATCGAGACCACAGGCGATCATCTCTGGACTGACAGTGTGGAACAAGCCGAACAGGTCTGGTCCAACGGGGTGAAGGTCTGGTCCGAGCAGATGAATCTGATGTTCACGCTGCGCTACCTGTTCTAGAAGGGCGAGGGGCGAACGCTTGGCCCCTGCCTAGTTGGCCACGTCGATGCGCACGCCTCGCTGCACGTCAGCAGGCACACAGGATGACAAACCAACACGGCTTTGATATGGTCCGCTCACCCACATCACTCCAGGTGAGCCTGTCATGTCCATCAACACCGGTAAGGCGTCCTCTGCCATGCACCCACCCTCCGCGCGCCTGGCCTGAATGAAACCGACACACTCCATGTTCATCCGTGCAGCCATCCTGCTCCTGGCACTGGCTGCCCTGCTCTTGAGCCCGGCCGTGCAGGCACAAGCCAGCATCGGCGTGTTGATGCTGCACGGCAAGAACCCCGGCGGCCCGCAAGACCCGAACTTCGGTGTGCTGAAGACGCGGCTGGAACGCGAGCACATGACGGTGCTCATGCCCGACATGCCCTGGTCGCGCAACCGCTACATCGACGTCCACTGGGACCAGGCCATGGCCGAGATGGCCCAGCACGTCAAGACCCTGCGCGAACGCGGCGCGCGCAAGATCGTCCTGATCGGCCACAGCATGGGCTGCCCCGCGGCGCTCAGTTTTGCAGCGCGCCAGGGCGATGTGCAGGCGCTGGTGCTGCTGGCGCCCGGTCATGTGCCACAGGGTTATTTCACCTCGTCCCGGCTCAAGCCCGTGCGCGACAGCATCGAGGAAGCCCGCGCCCTGGTAGCGGCCAACAAAGGCGATACGAAAGAGCGCTTCAACGACATCAACCAGGGCCGGCAGCAAACCGTCATCATGACGGCGCGCGATTACCTCAGCTACTTCGACCCGGCATCGGACGCAGAGATGTCGCTCACCGCGCCGCGCGTGCCGCCGCAGACGCCCAGCCTGGTGGTGATCGGCGACCAGGACCCGCTGTTCGCTTCGGCCCGCGCCTACTTTGTCGACAAGCTGCCCGTCAACCCGAAGAGCGCCTATCTGGAAGTCAAGGCCACGCACCTGAGCACACCCGGCGTTGCCAGCGACGCCGTGGTGGACTGGATCAGAAAAGCGGTTGCCGAGTGAGCCCGGCCAAAACTCTTCAACCCGCTGCCGCCACGGTGCGCCGCACACGCCGCACCCGGAAGGCCGTCACCACCAGCGTCAGTTGCACCAGCGCCAGGCCCACGAACAGCAGGCGATAGGCCTGCTGGTCCATCAGTACCCCGAAGATCAATGGCGAGACGGCCTGCCCGATATCGAGCCCCGAATACACCACGCCATAGACCCGGCCGCTGGCGTTCTCCGGCGTGGAGCGCTTGATCAGCAGATCACGCGAAGGACCGGCAAAGCCGGCTGCAAAACCCATCAGGGCAAACAGCAGCGGCACCGCCAGCGCCGGCAGCGAAGCCAAACCCAACAGCAGCGAAATGCTGGCGGCCACGGCAAAGCCGCTGCCGACCACCTGCTCGCTGCGCGCCGGATCAGTGGCGAGAAAGCCCCCCACCAGCATGCCGCTGGCACTGGCCACCATGTAGGCCGTCAGGCACACCGCCACCAGGCTCAAGGGAACGGCATGCAGCTGGCGCGCCGCTTCCGGTGCAAAGGCCTGCACCACGCTCAAGGCCATGGCGAAGATGAAGAAGAAGGCAAAGCACATCCAGACAGCGGGAATGCGCAAAAAGGCCAAGCTGCCCTCGGCCGCTACACCGGCAGCCGGCCGCCCCGCCGGCGCGCTGGCAGGCAGGGCCAGCCGGGAGCGCTGAACCCAGCACAGGGCCAGCACCGCCAGCACCAGGGTGCCAGCCGCCGCCAGTGCCACCCGCCAGGAAAACAGCAGCGCCAGCGGCACCAGCAAGGCCGGTGCCACGGCCCAGCCCAGGTTGCCACTGATGCCGTGCGCACTGTAGGCGTGGCCCAGGCGCGGCGCGCTGACCTTGCGGTTGATCAGCGTGTAGTCCACCGGATGGAACACACCGTTGCCGGCACCCGCCACCACGGCAAACAGCATCAGCATCACGTAACTGCTGCTCAGGGCAAAGCCGAAGGCGGCACACGCCAGCAGGCCCAGACCGGCGTACAGCACCGGCCGCGGGCCGTAGCGGTCGACCCAGAAACCCGAGAGTGTCTGCACCGTGCAGGAGACGACGAAAAAGATCGTCATCAGGAAACCGAGCTCGGCATAACTGGCGTTGAATGCCTCCTTCAACCACGGAAACAGCGGTGGCAGCAGGAGCTGGCTGAAATGGCTGACCAGGTGTGCCAGGCCGATGAGGCCGATCAAACTGGCGTCCTGGCGCAAGCTGACAGGCGTCACGGAACTTGAGGAGGTATTCGACATGCCGCCATCCTAGCCCAGAGTCACCGCCGCTCAATGTGGGCATGCGCAGCACGGCATACTGTGCAAGGCACACGAATCCCTGAGCGACCTGCATGAGCCTCCACCCTTCTCACGACCACGACCACGATCACCATGACGCGCACGGTCATCACCACCCTGCACCCCCGGCCAGCTTCAGCCGGGCCTTCGCCCTGGGCATCGGCCTCAACCTGGCGTTTGTCGCGGTAGAGGCCTTTTATGGCTGGCAGATCAACTCGCTGGCCTTGCTGGCCGATGCCGGCCACAACCTGAGTGATGTCGCCGGCCTGCTGCTGGCCTGGGTGGCCGCCCTCGCCAGCCGGCTGCAACCCAATGCGCGCCACACCTACGGCTGGCGGCGCGCTTCCATCCTGGCCGCCTTCGCCAACGCCGTGCTGTTGCTGGTGGCCATGGGCTCGCTGGCCCTGGAAGCCCTGCAGCGGCTGGGCACACCCGAGGCCACACAAGGCTGGACCATCATCACCGTGGCGGCCATGGGCATCGTGGTCAACACCGCCACCGCCTTGCTGTTCATGCGCGGGCGCGAGCACGACCTCAATGTGCGCGGCGCCTTCCTGCACATGGCAGCGGATGCGCTGGTGTCGCTCGGCGTGGTGATCGGCGGCGCACTCTACCTGTGGCAGGGTTGGGCTTGGCTCGACCCGGTCATCAGCCTGGGCATCGCCGCCGTCATCGTGGTCGGCAGCTGGGGCCTGTTGCGCCAGTCGCTGCATTTGCTGTTCGACGGTGTGCCGCCGCACATCGACCTGCCGGCCCTGCACGCCTGGCTGGCCGCTCGCCCGGGCGTGACACGGGTGGACGACCTGCACGTCTGGGCCATGAGCACCACGCAGATCGCGCTGACCGCCCACCTGGTCATGCCAGCAGGCCATCCGGGGGACGACTTTCTGCGTGACACCAGCGCGGCGCTCCATGAGCGCTTTCGCATCGACCACGCCACGCTGCAGATCTCAACCGCACCACTGATGCCGGCCTGCCATGATTTTCTTGAAGGAAATGGCCGCTAGGCCTTTACAAATAAGCGCCTCCAGCTATTGATTCAGTAGCAAACCAAATCATCACCCTGGCCCCTTGGGTGTTGTCGGTTGCCGGCCCTGCACGTAACGCAGGCTTGGGCTACATTGGCGCCACATTCATTTTCTGATGACCATGACCACCCTCGCCAACTTCCCCATCACCCGCAAATGGCCTGCCCAGCACCCTGACTGGCTGCAACTCTATTCGCTGCCCACGCCCAACGGCGTGAAAGTTTCGATCATGCTGGAAGAGACCGGCCTGCCCTACGAGCCGCACCTGGTGAACTTCGAGACCAACGACCAGCTCTCGCCGGAATTCCTCAGCCTCAACCCCAACAACAAGATCCCGGCCATCCTCGACCCCAACGGCCCGGGTGGCCAGCCGCTGGCGCTGTTCGAGTCCGGCGCCATCCTGATCTACCTGGCCGAGAAGACCGGCAAGCTCCTGCCCACCGACCCGGCGGCCCGCTACGAAACCCTGCAGTGGCTGATGTTCCAGATGGGCGGCATCGGCCCCATGTTCGGCCAGCTCGGTTTCTTCCACAAGTTCGCCGGCAAGGACTATGAAGACAAGCGCCCGCGCGACCGCTACGTGGCCGAGACCAAGCGCCTGCTGAAGGTACTGGACCAACGGCTTGAAGGCCGCGACTGGATCATGGGTAAGGAATACACCATTGCCGACATCGCCACCTTTGGCTGGGTGCGCAACCTGGTTGGCTTTTACGAAGCCGGGGAACTGGTCGGCATTCAGGACTTCCCGAACGTCACCCGCGTGCTGGCCGCCTTTGTGGCACGGCCGGCAGTGGCCAAGGGCCTGAACATTCCCAAGCGCGGCTGAACGCCTGAACAAGAGGCCAGCACGGAAGCCGATGGTTCAGGTCGCGCTCTTCACCGGCGGCATCCAGCCGCTACCGACGTCCGGTCGGCCCACCGGCATGTTCAAAACCCCTGTTACTGGCCCGGTTGAACTGACGGTAGAGGGTTTCGTCGGTGACCAGCAAGCGGACCGACGGGTGCATGGCGGACCGGACAAGGCCGTTCATCTCTATCCGGCCCGGCACTACGCGAGTCTGGCGACAAGCTTCCCGGAGATTGCCGCAGCCCTGGTGCCCGGCGCCCTGGGTGAAAACCTCTCGGCCGCCGACATTGACGAACGCGATGTCCGCATCGGTGACATCTGGCAGCTGGGCACCGCCCGACTCCAGGTTAGCCAGCCGCGCAGTCCCTGCTGGAAGATCGATGAGCGGCTGGCCTGCGAAGGTGTCGCGGCCTGGATCGCCAGAAACCACCTGACCGGTTGGTACCTGTGCGTCACGCAAGCCGGCACGGTCAGCCCCGGGAGCACCTTCGAGCTGCTTCAACCAGCATCTGACGCGCCCACGCTGCACGACGCCATGCGGCTGTGGGCAGAGCACCGGCCGTCGATCGCGGCGCTTGAAGCACTGGCACAGCTCCCCGGGATCGCGAGCGACTGGCGGGACAAAATCCAGCAGCGCCTCACGTGGCTGAAACGTCTTTAAGACCCGGATGCCGGACAACCGTCATGCAGCCTGCAAACCGTCACGGCCCCGCGACATGATCCTGCACCAGGGCGCAAGCCTGGTTGGGGTTCTGCTTGAACATCCCCCATGCGATGTCTGCATTCTTGCCACGGCTCGCTTCTTGCGCTTTCAGCGCTGCCCGCCATTCGCCGTCCAACGCGGCAACCTCCTTGCCGAACACCTCCGTCCAGGGTCTGCCCCCTTGGAGTGACAGTCGGTAGAACTGCTTGAGTTTGGCAAACCCGTATTGCTGAAGAAGGTAGCGGCCGAAGGAACCCGCCTCCACATAACCCTTCGTTTGCTTGATCCGGTCCACCACGCGCGGAATGCCATCCGGGCCGACCTGATGGCCCCATGAGGCATGATCACTCCCCAGGTCACTGATGGGCAAAAGTTCATTGGCGCGCAAGAAGGCCAACGCCCAGTCATCGCTGCTGAGGCCACAGCCAGGGAACGACATGCGGTTGCCGATCCGCTCTTCCACAGGAACGCCCATCATGTTGCGAACCAGTTTGTCCGGGTGCGGAAAAACCGCGCTGGTCAGTTTGTGCGCCATGGTCATGGGGTCTTTCTCAAAGCCATAGACCATGACGACACGGGCACGGCGCCCACCTGCGCCATCCGAAGCGACAACAAAGACACTGGTGTAGTAGTCACGCCCCCGAGGCATTTCAAATTTCACCCGGATTTTTCCGAGCCGGGACGCCCCTGAGTCGACCTCCCAGAGTGCCAATGCCTTATCGAGGGTTTCCTGCGCCTGACCGGCAAGTACCTTGAGCCGCGCATCTGTCATTCGACCCGACTGGTCTGAGACGACCAGATCCTGGGTCTCCAGAGTCAATGATGACGCATGGACCCAAGAGGACACCGACAAAGAGACAACCGATGCGGCCACCAGCCGCCAAAGGTATCTTCCAGTTTGAGCCCGTCTGCTCGCCCCCGCAGGTTTTGCGTATTTCATAAAGACGTCATGGCCATGGTGGCCACGCTCCGAGATAACCCGCGGTCATCTTATCAAGCGGGCAGCGGGCCTGGCCAGGTCACGCCTCTTCTGCGAAGCATCAAGGGGAGGCCCCTCATCAGGGTGTATAAACAGGACCCCCGGTCCGGCGCCACGTCGTTGAACTTGCGCGCCGGCCCAGACCCGACAAACCCGGCGCCCTGGCGCGCCGCAACCGCAAGAAAGATCTGACATGGGCGCGCAGTGGAAAGCAAAAGGCAAGGCACAGGCTGCTGATGCCAGAGGCAAGCTGTTTGGCAAGCTGGCCAAGGAAATCATGGTCGCCGCCCGCAACGGTGCCGACCCGTCCTTGAACTCGCGCCTGCGACTGGTGGTGGAGCAGGCGCGCAAAGCCTCCATGCCCAAGGACACGCTGGAGCGCGCCATCAAGAAAGGCGCCGGCCTGACCGGTGAAGCCGTCAACTTCGAGCACGTGATCTACGAAGGCTTCGCGCCGCACCGCGTGCCGGTGATGGTGGAGTGCCTGACCGACAACGTCAACCGCACCGCCCCTGAAATGCGCGTGCTGTTCCGCAAAGGACAGCTCGGCACCTCCGGCTCGGTGGCCTGGGACTTTGACCACGTCGGCATGATCGAAGCCGAACCCGCGGCCGCCGGTGCCGACCCCGAGTTGGCCGCCATCGAAGCCGGTGCGCAGGACTTCGAGCCGGGCGAAGATGGCGGTGCCACGCTGTTCCTGACCGACCCCACCGACCTCGACCTGGTGAGCCGCGCCCTGCCAGCTCAGGGCTTCACCGTCCTGTCGGCCAAGCTCGGCTACAAGGCCAAGAACCCGGTGGACCCGGCCAGCCTGAGCGCCGAGGCGCTGGAAGAAGTGGAAGCCTTCCTGGCCGCCATCGACGCCAATGACGATGTGCAGAATATCTTTGCCGGCCTCGGAAACTAAAGACCGCTACCGACCCGCATTCCTTGACAAGCGACAGCCATGACCGACACCACGCAACGCCCCGCCCTGCCCGACCATCTCTCCATCGACCCGCGCAGCCCGCACTATGTGGCTGCCGTGTTCGAGCATGACGTCGGCATCCGCTTCAACGAGAAAGAGCGCATGGACGTCGAGGAATACTGCATCAGCGAAGGCTGGGTCAAGGTGCCCGCGGGCAAGACGGTGGACCGCAAGGGCAACCCGTTGATGATCAAGCTCAAAGGCAAGGTCGAAGCGTTCTACCGCTGAACACCCTGCCCGGTCGTGGGCGCGGCCCAGCCGCAGCTCAAGACCGGGTGTAGGCCAGGCCTGAGGCCACGCCGCCAAAGAGGTCGCCCTCCACCAGCGGCACATTGGCAAACTCGGCTTGCAGCGCGCGCTGGAACGGCCGCAGGGCCGAAGAACCGCCGGTGAGGTAGATGGCGTCCAGTGCACCGTCCGTCAGACCGGCTTTCTGCACGCATTCGCGCGCACAGGCCACGGTGCGTGCCAGCAAGGCGGCCAGGTGCTCGCGCATGTCGGCCACGCCCATCGGCGCGGCGAGATTCGCCTCCACCTCCGACAGGTCCAGCACGGTATCGCCGTCCTGCTGGGAACAGCGAATCTTGGCCTGCTCCACCTCGTAGGCAATGCGGTGGCCCAGGCGATGCTTGAGCACATGCATCAGGCGCTGGTGCAGGCGCGCATCGGTGTAATTGGTCCACAGCGCCTGGGCGTCGCTCAGGGCACGCGGCTGGTACAGCCAGTTGATCAGGTGCCAGGTGGAAAGGTCGAAGAAGATGCGGCTGGGCACCTCGCGCCCCTGCGGCCCCAGATGGCGGTAGCCCAGCAGCGGCATCACCTGCTCCAGGCTGAGTTTCTGGTCGAAGTCCGTGCCGCCGATGTGCACACCGGTGGTGGCCAGCACGTCCTGCGTGCGGTCGGCCTGTGTCATACGCTCTGGCCCCAGGCGCACCACGGTGAAGTCCGAGGTGCCGCCACCCAAGTCCACCACCAGCACCGTGCTCTCCTTGTCCAGGCGGCGCTCGTAGTCCAGCGCGGCGGCAATCGGCTCCAGCTGGAACGACACCTCGGTAAAGCCCACCGCCTGCGCCGCCTGCAGCAACGACGCCTGCGCCTGCGCATCGCGCTCGGGGTCGTCGTCCACAAAATGCACCGGCCGCCCCATCACCACGCGCGTGGGCGCGGCGCCCAAGGCCTGCGTAGCGCGCTCGCGCAGCGTGGCCAGGAAGGTGGCAATGATGTCCTGAAAGCTGATCTGCCGGTTGTTGACGACGGTCGTCTCCAGCAGCAGCGGGCTGCCCAGCAGGCTCTTGAGCGAGCGCATCAGCCGCCCCTCGGCGCCTTCGAGGTACTGCGTCACGGCGTCGCGGCCGAAATGGATGCTGAGGTCTTCGCTGTTGTAGAACACCGCCGTGGGCATGGCGGTGGCCTGGCCCTCCAGCGGAATCAGCCGGGCCGAGCCATGCGTGTCGGCCCAGGCGATGGCCGAATTGGAGGTGCCGAAGTCGATGCCGAGCGTGCCCTGGAGTGAAAGTGTCATGAAAAAGAAAACGTGGTGGCCAAGGCCCGGAACTTGAAGTGCCTGCAAGTCATGCAAGCCGACGAGGACGGGCGATTGTGCCACCGCAGGCGGCGCCCTCTGCCACCCGCACCCGCACGCGGCCCCAAAAGAAAACCCGCCCGGGCCTGCGCCAGAGCGGGTTTTCTGATTTCAGGCATCAAACAGGCCTTCAGGCCTTGATAAATATTCGCCTACAGCTATCAATTCAGTAGCGATTCACTTCACGAATATGGCATGCATCGCTGAACCCGTCTTCAGGTGCTCACGCTCAGCGCTTGTCCGCCAGGAACGCCAGCACCGCAGCGTGGAAGCGCTCGGGGGCTTCCAGGTGCGGCACGTGGCCCACGTTGTCGAACTCCACCAGCTTGGCGCCGGGGATGCGCTTCTGCGTGTCTTTGCCCAGTTGCGGGAAATAGCCCAGGTTCTTCACCGCTTCTGGCGGTGCGAAGCGGCGGCCGAAGACGGTGCGGTCGAGCTGGCCAATGGCCAGCAGCGTGGGCACCGTCAGCTTGGGCAGTTCGTTGTAGGTCGGGCCTTCGTAGATCATCTGGTAGGTCAGCGCCGAAACGTGGGCCACGCGCGGGTACTCGGCACTGCGCTGCATGCGGGCGAACTGCTCGACGAAGCGTTCGAACTCCGGCCGGTAGTTGTCCTTGAAGTAGCTCTTGATGAAGGCGCGATAGCTCGTGGTCGTCTGCGCCATTTCCAGCTTCAGCAGGTTGGCTGTCTGCTGCGGCGGAATGCTCGGCACGTAGTCTTCCAGGCCCAGCGGGTTCTCCAGCACCAGGGCCGAAACGCGCTGCGGGTAACGACGTGCGAAGTGCACACCCAGCATGCCGCCCATGCTGTTGGCCACAATGGCCACGCGCTCCACCTTCAGGTGGTCGAGCAGACGCAGGGTGTTGTCGGCCAGCATGGCGAAGGTGTAGCGCATCTCGGGCTTGGCCGATCTGCCAAAGCCGATCTGGTCCGGCGCGATCACGCGGTAGCCCTGCTCAGACAGCGTGCGCAGCGTGTTGGCCCAATACTCGGCACCAAAGTTCTTGCCATGGAACAGCACCACGGTCTTGCCATTGGGCTGGGCCGGTTGCACGTCCATGTAGGCCATGCGCAGCAGGCGGCCTTCGTGCTCGAACTGCAGCATCTGCACCGGGTAGGGATAGACCCAACCCTCCATCGCCGCGCCCAGCGGCTCGGCATTGTCGTACGTCGGTGCAGGCACAGCCGCCACGGTGGCCGCAGGTGCAGACGGCGCCTGCGAGGTGGCACAACCGGCCAGCAAGACAGCAACCGACAGCAGCATGGTGGGGCGTAGCAGGCGAGTGTTCATTGTCTCTCTCGTGTGGATCAAAGCGGCCCAGTCTAGCGCAGCCCCCCACTCGATTTCAGACCGTGTTCCTCCGCAAAATTACTGATGGGAATAACCCGGGCATTCAGCAACCGCCCACGCGTCACGCACCGGTTGTTGATCAAGTGCAAGAGCCTGCACGCAGAGTGTGGACATGCGCACGGCAACGCCAGCAGGAAGAGAATGCCGATACCGGGGAGGGTTCAGGGCGCAACTTCCCGCCGTCTTGATTCAGCGCCTATCAACTGCACAGGAGATGGATGTGAAAAAAATACTGACAACGATGGCAACCTGTCTTTTACTCGCCGGTTCGGCCTGGGCCCAGCCCTACGGCATGGGCGCCGGGATGATGGGAGGCTATGGCGGCGGCATGGGCCCGGGCATGATGGGTGCTTACGGCCAAGGCGGTTACGGCATGGGTCCCGGCATGATGGGCGGCTACGCCGGGCGTGGTGACTACTGGGGGCTCGACCTCAGCGCAGATCAGCGCAAGAAGATCGACCAGATCCAGGAGGAAACCGCCAAGGCGCACTGGCAGCTCATGGGCAATATGCAGCAGCAAGGCTTCCACATGAACAACATGTTCGGCCCCGGCGGGCTGGACGAGGCGGAGGCCCGCAAGGCGTTCAACACCATGGCGGACGCACAGAAGGAAATGTTCGAGTCATCCCTGAAGGCGCGCAAACGGATCGACGCCATTCTGACCAACGAGCAGAAGGAGCAGTTGCGTCGCAAGTGGGGGCGCTAGCGCCCCATGAGTGCGCGCACGTGCGCGGCGGTGCCGCTGGCCAGGCCTTCCAGGCTGTAGCCGCCTTCCAGCACCGACACCACACGGCCGCCGGCCGTTTCGTCAGCCACCTGCAGCAGCTCGCGCGTGATCCAGTGGTAGTCGTCGTCGGTGAACTTCAGCCCGCCCAGCGGGTCCAGGTGGTGGGCATCAAAGCCGGCCGAGATGATGAGCAGCTCGGGCGCGAACTCGCGCAGCGCGGGCAGCAGCACGTCTGACATGGCCGCACGAAAGGCGGCCGAGCCGGTGCCGCGGGGGAACGGCACGTTGACGATGTTGTGGGCCACGCCCGTCTCATGCCGCGCACCGGTGCCTGGGTAGAACTGGCCTTGGTGGCAAGAGCCGTAGAACAGGTCCGGGTCGTCGTAAAACGAGTTCTGCGTGCCGTTGCCGTGGTGCACATCAAAGTCCACCACCGCCACACGCTGCAGGCCGTGCTGCTGGCGCGCATGCAGCGCGGCAATGGCCGCCTGGTTGAAGACACAAAACCCCATGGCCTCCCCCGCCTCAGCATGGTGGCCGCAGGGGCGCGTGGCGCAGAACACGTTCTTCGCCTCCTTCTTCACCACATCGTCCACCCCGGCACAGGCCGCGCCCACACAGCGCATCACCGCCTCCAGCGAGCCGGGCGACAGGATGGTATCGCCAGCATCCAAGGCACGGTAGCCGCTGATGGGCGACACGGCCTGCACCGTCTCCACGTAGTCGGGCGTGTGGATGTGCAGCACCTGCTCGAAGGTGCCCAGCGGCGCATCGCGCCAGACGGCATCGGCAAACTCTGGTGTCTTCAGGGCGGCCAGCACGGCTTCCAGACGCTCGGGCGACTCCGGGTGGTGCGGGCCGGGGCGGTGGTCAAAACAGGCTTCGTGGGTGTAGATCAGGGTGCTCATGTCTCTTATGTCTCTGTTTTATGTGGCTCTCTGGAACTGGAGGGCGACGAACATAAATCGATTAAACAGCAGCGTAGATCATTTCATTCGAAGATTGCTCAGTAGTCGATCCCATCCACGCAAATCGAAATCATCCGAAAGCATCAGAGACGCGGAAGATGGATCTATGCTGACGATCTCTTCGTACTTCTTCTGAATTTGAAGTCCATCAGCACGATATCTAGCTAGAGCATCTTTAAGGGTGCCCAGATTTTCGGTTCGAATACTCAGCCTCACGGCCGTACCATTGAGACACGTCGGGATGTATCGTTTTCCCCCTTTGCCACTTGTCAGTAGCATGCCCGTGTCTCCACTTGCAATAAAGAATGTCCCACCGTTCCGACAGATTCGGTTGGTCATATACAAGCCGAATCCAGAATTGGTCCATGGGCCTCTTTTTTCTAGGCGTCTTGCACCCTTAAATGCTTTTCCGGAGACAGCTGGCATCAATGCATAGTTGATGGCCTGCTTGTCCGTACTTGCATCAATATGTGGATTAGCCTTGATACTTTCGCGCAGACCAATGCCCCGATCAACAATTGCAACTTCGGCACGCCCCTTCGTTGGCCAATACTGGGCGCATACACCGAACTGATCAACCGTAGCATGCTCGACAACATTTCGCATGATTTCTCGAATGGAGTAGGAAAGCGTCTCAAACATCTCCCCTTCACTCTCTCCGACAAGCGTCTGCGTGAGTCGCTTGCTATGCGCCTCAACCTCATCACCTACATCGTGGCCAGCATAGATGGCAGATCGCTGAAGATCGGTACTCCGGAAGTAAGTTAATGGGAGGTAATTGCGACTACCAACAGCCTCGCCAGGATTCCTCCCAAAATCCAAACCAAAAGACTTGAAGAATCCCATATGAGCTGCGTAGGTCATATGCTGGAAGTTTTTGCATGTGAATTTCGCTTCCGGGTGCGAAGCGACACAGCGTTCAATTTCGCTAGCAGCTACAAGCATGCCAAACGGTTCTACTGTTTTCGTTCTTGAGAAATCAAATACCAATTCTTCCGTAGGTCGCTGCTTTTGCAATTGCTCACAAAATGGGTACACCGTGAAAGCAGTAAGGTGCTCGGGTACGCGAATAGTTGTAGATGGCATGGCAAGGTCATGTGGAATTGACACTGACATTCTCCGCCAAACCATCGAATAACGGCTCAGCTTAAGAATCCCTTTATAAGAAAACCCGCCTCTTGCTCACACAAGAGACTAGTTTCTCTTTCCTGCTTCGGCCAACCAGCCACTCCGTCCTTCTCGACGTTAATCTGCCAAGACGCCCTGAAATCCCTGAGGTAAGCTTGTCCGTGCAGACCCGTGCACGCCTGCCCTTCCCCATGCCCAACGTCGCCTTCCGAAACTCTCTCCGCCTGCTCGGCACCCGGCGCTTTGGCACCTTCTGGTTTGCCAGTCTGCTAGCCAACATTGGCACCTGGGCGCAGCAAGTGGCGCAGCCGTGGCTGATGCTGAGCCTGGGCGCATCGCCCTTCCTGCTCGGGCTCGATGCCTTTGCCCTGGGCGCCCCGGTGCTGTTGTTGATCCTCGTGGGCGGCGCGCTGGCCGACCATGGGGACCGCCGGCGCATCATCGCCGTCTTCCAGTCCATCCAGATGCTGTGCCCGGTGTTGCTGGTGGTACTGCTCGTGCTGGGGATGGTGCAGCCCTGGATGGTGATCGTGCTCTCGCTGGTGGTGGGCATCACCGATGCACTGTCGATGCCGTCCTTCCAGTCGATCGTGCCCTCCATCGTCGAGCGCGAACAGATCCCGTCCGGCATTGCCTTGAACACCACCCAGTTCAACCTCTCGCGCATTCTGGGGCCGGCGGTGGCCGGGGTGCTGATGGCCAGCGTGGGCTTGGCCGGGGCGTTCGCGGTGAGCGCGGCGTCGTATGTCCCGTTCATCCTGGTGGCCTTGTGGATCCTGCCACGCGGCACGCTCGCCGGCACCGGCGGGATCGACCGGCACAAGCTGAAAGCCGGTGTCCGCGAGGTGTTGCACGAACCGGGGCTGCGCGGCGCGCTGCTCACGGTCTTTCTGACCTCCTTGCTCAGTGCGCCGCTCATCACCTTCGCCCCCGTTCTGGTGAAGGACGTGTTCCAAGGCAGTGCCGGCCAGTTCAGTACGGCGCTAGGCGCGTTTGGTGTGGGCGGCCTGATCGGGGCGACCGGTTTGCTGGCCGTCAATCCGCTGCATGACCGGCGCCCGCTCAGCACCTGGTTTGCAGCAGGTTACGGCGCCATCGTGGTGTTGGCTGCGCTCAACCCCTGGACCTGGGGCCTGCCCGCATTGATGGTGCTGGCCGGCATTGCGATGACGGTCAGCAACGCCTCGGCCAATGCACTGCTGCAATCGAGCGCGCCTGAGCGCATACGCGGCCAGACGGTCAGCCTGTTCATGCTCTCCATGCGGGGCGGCATGGCGCTGGGCAGCCTGGTGACGGGCATCACGGTACACCTGCTGGGTGTGCGGGAAGCCCTGCTGCTCAATGGCGTCATCGCCCTGCTGGCGCATCTGGCCGTTGGGCGTGTCTGGCTGAAGGTGCCCCTGCGCCCATAGCGCCATCCGTGATGGCGGGCGTCTTGGCGCCTGGGGCTCAGCGCTCGATCAAGGCACCATCGCGCGTCAATTGCGTTTGCAGGCGGGCCACATTCAGCTGTTGCATGGGTTGCCCGCCCGCCATGGCAGCCGCCGTCCCCGCCGCCTGCCCCATGACGAAACAACCACCACTGGCGCGCGCGGCAGATTGGCCTTCGTGCGTCATCGAGGCACAGCGGCCGGCCACCAGCAGGTTGCTGACGGCTTGCGGCACCAGCATGCGCCACGGGAGATCGTTGTAGCTGCGCTCGACATCGCGCGGGAAACCCCAGTCGATGCGGCCGTCCTGGTGCAACTCCATGGGCCAGGCGTTGATGCCGATGCTGTCATCAAAGCGTGCCGACCCCAGAATGTCTTCCCCGGTCAGCGCATACAGCCCTTCGATGCGCCGCGTCTCGCGGATGCCCACTTGCGGTGCGATTTCCACGATTTGCGCTTTTGAAAAACCGGGGATCTGCTCACGCAGGAATTCAAAGTAATTGACGGTTTGGCGCCGGCCTTCCAGCTCACCCGCGCTCAACTCCCGCGCGTCCACGCCGTTCATGGCGCGCCCTCGGGAATTTTTCACCTGCGTCACATTGGCGCGCCATTCGGTTGGGTTGATTTGCGGCCGGATGATGGCCCCAATCCGGGGAAAGGCGTAACGACCAGGAAACGCCGCTTGCGCGCGCGCCATGTACTCGTTGATCGCGCTGAACTCACCGATGGCGGCCAGCGCGGCGGGTGCGTCCACATGGCCGACGCGGAACATGGTGGTCGGAAACAAGCCGCTGCCATGGCCATCGCCCACCTCGTAGGGCACCCCGGCGAAAGCGGCCACATCGGCGTCGCCCGAGCAATCGATGAAAACCTGGCCGCGTATCGCCTGACGCCCAGATTTGGTTTCCACCACCAGCGCGTCGATGCGGTCTGCACTCTTCAAGACGGATGCCGCATAGGCATGAAAAAGAATCTCCACGCCGGCGGCCAGCAGCAACTGATCGGCGGCACACTTGTAGATGGAGGTGTCATAGGAGCGCACGCGGATGCGCCCCTGCATGCCATCCTGCGGTTTGTTCAAGCCGCCCAGGGCCTCCATGCGTGCCAGAAGGTCATTGACCACGCCGTGCACGAGCTGCTGCATTTCGCCGTTGCGACGTCCGTAAAGGCCAGCGAAGTTGGTCACCCCGCCCGCTGTGCCCATGCCGCCCAGAAAACCATAGCGCTCCACCAGCAGCGTGCGGGCGCCATGGCGCGCCGCGCTCACCGCAGCGGCCAAGCCGGCCGGCCCGCCGCCCACCACCACCACGTCGTATTCGCCGTAAACGGACAGCGTGCGGCTGGGTTCCTGCATTGTGAGTTGGCCGCTCATTCGATCTTGATCCTGCGGCTGGTGATGATGTTCTGCATGATCTTTGCCTCGTCCTGGACGCGCGACTTCAGTGCCACAGCCGAGGCCGTGGCCGGCGCCTGCCAGCCCTGGCTGAACAGCTTCTGGCGCACACCAGCGTCCTGCAGCACGGCCGGCAGCACGCTGGCCAGCCGGTCCTGTGCGGCCTTGCTGAGCTTGGCCGGGCCCACCAGCGCCGTCCACACCTCGAGCTGGAAGTCTTTCACGCCGGCGTCGCTCAGCGGCGGAATATCCGGCGCCAACGTGCTGCGGCTACTGGTGACGCCAATGGCCTTGAGCTTGCCGGCCTTGATCTGCGGCTGCGCAATGCCGGGGGGCATGAGCGCCATCTCGATCTGCTTGCCCAGCAGGCCCGTCACGACAAAGGGGTTGCCCTGGTAAGGCACGTGCACTGCGGCAAGACCCGGAACACGGGCCTTCAGCAGCTCCATGCCCAGGTGCGCCACCGAACCGGTGCCAACCGAGCCGTAGTTCCACTTGTCACCG
The DNA here is from genome assembly GCA_002633085.1 of Curvibacter sp. PD_MW3. Taxonomy (GTDB): domain Bacteria; phylum Pseudomonadota; class Gammaproteobacteria; order Burkholderiales; family Burkholderiaceae_C; genus Hylemonella. The sequence goes on along the minus strand of NSIV01000013.1, from coordinate 12,979 downwards.
GCCGCGGCCGCCGTATCGAAGAAGGCTTTGCCGCCGGGCGCATCGGGCTGCGCCACCAGCACCAGCGGCGCCGTGCCGACCAAAGTCAGAAAGGTGAAGTCGCGCGCCGGGTCGTACGGCAACTGGGGGAACAGCATCTTGGCCGAGGTCAGGTTGCCGTTGATGACGATGCCCAAGGTGTGGTCGTCCGTCGCCTTGGCGATCTGGGCCGTGGCGATGTTGCCCGAAGAACCCACCTTGTTCTCCACGATCACCGGTTGCCCCAGCGCCTTGGACAGCGGCTCGGCAATGGCGCGCGCCGCGCCATCCGGTGTGGAACCGCCGGGGAAACCCACCAACAGGTGCACCGGCTTGCTCGGCCAAGTTTCGGCCAAGGCGTGCGGCGTGCTGGCAAGCAGGCCGAGCAAGGCCAGGGCGCCGAGCCAGGCACGTTTTTGCAGATGGACAGGCATGGAAATCTCCTTGTTCACTCAACGGGTGGTTCTTGCAACGGAAAGCCGCCACGGGGCAGCGAACGCAAGATTAATCGCAGACCACTATTGCGTCCATCGCATAATCAAAATAAACATCAGCAGGAATTTTAATAATGGACATGCGGCTGCTAACCATCTTCGACGAGATCTACAAGACCAAGAGCGTCACCCGTGCAGGGCAGAACCTGGACCTGCCCCAGACCTCCGTCAGCCTGGCCCTGGGCCGCCTGCGCCACCAGTTCAACGACCCGCTGTTCGTGCGCACCTCCAAGGGCATGGAGCCCACCCCGCATGCCAAGGAGCTGGTCAAGCCTCTACGCCAGGCCTTGCAGATCCTGCAGGCCGCTACGCGGCAACAGGTGGTGTTCGAGCCGGCACGTTCGGAGCGGCAGTTCCGCATCAGCATGACGGACTTCAGTCACCTAGAGTTTCTGCCCTCGCTGATCAACCGCGTCAACGAGCTGGCACCGTCGGTGCAGATTGAAATTTTGCGAATCACACCGGACACGGCAAGCCTGCTGGAGTCCGGCGACTCGGACCTGGCGGTGGGTTTCATGCCGGAGCTGGACGCCGGCTTCTTCCAGCAGAACCTGTTCCAGCAGAACTTCGCTTGCGTCGTGCGCAAGACGCACCCGCGCATTGGTGCGCGCATGACGGAAAACCTCTACAAGCGCGAGAGCCACGTCGTCGTCACGGCCGCGGGCACCGGGCAGGACCTGGTCGAGAAGACGCTCACGCGCAAGGGCATCCAGCGCAAGATCACCCTCTCCCTGCCCACCCTGCCGGGCCTAGGCAACCTGCTGGCCAATACGGACCTGGTGGCCACCGTGCCCCTGCGCGTGGCCCAGACGCTGGTGCGCATTGCGCAGGTGAAGATGCTGGCACCACCCATCGCGTTCCCCAGCTTCATGATCAAGCAGCACTGGCACGAAAGGTACCAGCACGACCCGGCCAACCGCTGGCTCAGGTCCCAGATCGCGGATCTGTTCCAGGAATGAAGGCCGGCGTCCGACCTAGAGAGAACCCTATAGACGGGCTCCAGAGAGTCTTCCTAGAATGATTCATATCGATTCATTAAAGACACCATGGCAAACATCACCTGGAAAGAAACACCCAGCATCTGGACGGCGCAGCTCGATGGCGTGCCGGTCTGCTCCTTGAAGGGCAAGGACATCGGTGGCTGGGCGGCCAGTTGGCTTGACGACCGGCTGTGGGCACCGCCCGCGCATCTGCCCAAAGCGACGCCACAACCCACGCGATTTTTCACCGACCTGACAGAAGCCAAGACGGCGGTGGAATTGGCGCTGCAGGCCTGAATGCTTGCCTCGGCCTCAAGCACTCAGCCACTCAGGTAGCAAAAACCCGCCGCTGGCATGTGCCGGCGGCGGGTTCTTTTTTGCATCCAACAGGGCGCCAGCCCTTGAATAGAAAGCGCGAGAAGCTACTGAATTGATAGCAATTCGTGCCCCTTGAGCGGCGGCTGCCCTCAGGCCTTCTCGAAGCTGAACTGCCCCGGGTTCTTGATCGGGTCCACGTCCACGGCGATCACGTCCTTCGGTGCGAACTTGCCTTCCAGCAGCAGCTTGGAGAGCGGGTTCTCGATGCGCTGCTGAATGGCGCGCTTGAGCGGGCGGGCACCGAACACCGGGTCGAAGCCGACCTTGGCCAGTTCGGCCAGCGCCTTGTCCGACACCTGGAGCGCCAGCTCCATCTTGGCCAGCCGGTCCTGCAGCGCCTGCAGCTGGATGCCGGCGATGCTGGTGATGTGCGCGGCGTCGAGTGCGTGGAACACCACGGTTTCGTCGATGCGGTTCAGGAACTCGGGGCGGAAGTGGTTCTTCAACTCGCCCCAGACGGCGTCCTTCACGTCTTCATACGGCTCGCCCACCATGCTCTGGATCAGGTGCGAGCCGATGTTGCTGGTCATCACGATGACGGTGTTCTTGAAGTCCACGGTGCGGCCCTGGCCGTCGGTCAGGCGGCCGTCGTCCAGCACCTGCAGCAGCACGTTGAACACGTCCGGGTGGGCCTTCTCCACCTCGTCGAGCAGCAACACGCTGTAGGGCTTGCGGCGCACGACTTCGGTCAGGTAGCCACCCTCCTCGTAACCCACGTAGCCGGGTGGCGCGCCAATCAGGCGGGCCACGGAATGCTTCTCCATGAACTCGCTCATGTCGATGCGCACCAGATGGTCCACGCTGTCGAACAGGAAACCGGCCAGCGCCTTGCACAGCTCGGTCTTGCCCACGCCGGTAGGGCCGAGGAAGAGGAAGGAGCCGGTCGGGCGGTTCGGGTCACTGAGACCCGAGCGTGAACGGCGGATGGCGTTGGCCACCGCGCTGATGGCTTCGTCCTGCCCTACCACACGTTCGTGCAGTTTGGTTTCCATCTGCAGCAGTTTGTCTTTCTCGCCCTGCATCATCTTGGCCACGGGGATGCCGGTGGCGCGGCTCACCACCTCAGCAATTTCTTCCGCGCCCACTTGCGTGCGCAGCAGCTTGTTGCCGCCCGCGGCGCCCTCGCCCGCGGCCTCCTTGGCCTGGGCTTCCTTCAAGCGTTTTTCCAGTTCGGGCAGCTTGCCGTACTGCAGCTCGGACACCTTGGCCAAGTCGCCCTTGCGCGTGAGCTCCGTGATCTGCGCCTTGACCTTCTCGATCTCTTCGCGCACGTGCTGGCTACCCTGGGCCTGGGCCTTCTCGGCCTTCCAGATCTCGTCGTAGTCAGCAATTTCCTTCTGCAGCTGGTCGATCTCTTCCTGAATCAGCGCCAAGCGCTTTTGCGAAGCCTCGTCGGTTTCCTTCTTCATGGCCTCGCGCTCGATCTGCAGCTGGATCAGCCGGCGGTCGAGTTTGTCCATGACTTCGGGCTTGGAGTCGATCTCGATCTTGATCTTGGCTGCGGCTTCGTCGATCAGGTCGATCGCCTTGTCGGGCAGGAAGCGGTCGGTGATGTAGCGGTGGGACAGCTCGGCCGCGGCCACGATGGCCGGGTCGGTGATGTCCACGCCGTGGTGCACTTCGTACTTTTCTTGCAGGCCGCGCAGGATGGCGATGGTCTGCTCCACGGTGGGCTCGCCCACCAGCACTTTCTGGAAGCGGCGCTCCAGCGCGGCGTCTTTCTCGATGTACTTGCGGTATTCGTCCAGCGTGGTGGCGCCGATGCAGTGCAGCTCGCCGCGCGCAAGCGCCGGCTTGAGCATGTTGCCGGCGTCAATGGCGCCTTCGGCCTTGCCGGCGCCCACCATGGTGTGCAGCTCGTCGATGAAAAGGATGATGCGGCCTTCGTCCTGCGCCACTTCCTTCAGCACGGACTTCAGGCGCTCCTCGAACTCGCCACGGTACTTGGCACCAGCCAGCAGGCCCGCCATGTCCAGCACCAGCACGCGCTTGTCGCGCAGGGTCTCGGGCACTTCGCCGTTGACGATGCGCTGGGCCAGGCCTTCGACGATGGCGGTCTTGCCGACGCCGGGCTCGCCGATCAGCACCGGGTTGTTCTTGCTACGGCGCTGCAGCACCTGGATGGCGCGGCGGATTTCGTCGTCGCGACCGATCACCGGGTCGAGCTTGCCGGAACGGGCACGCTCGGTCAGGTCCAGGGTGTATTTCTTCAGCGCCTCGCGCTGGCCTTCGGCTTCCGGGTTATCGACTGACTGGCCGCCGCGCACGGCCTCAATGGCACTCTCCAGCGACTTGCGGGTCAGGCCGTTGGCCTTGGCCAGGTGGCCAATGTCGCCTTTGTGGTCGGCCACGGCCAGCAGGAACAGTTCGCCGGCGACATATTGGTCGCCGCGCTTGATGGCTTCCTTCTCAGCCGCCTGCAACAGGATGCCCATGTCGCGGCTGATCTGCACTTGCTCCTGGCCTTCCACTTGCGGCAGCTTTTTCACCGCGGCCTCGGCGGCGGTCGTCAGGCCGTTCACATTGACGCCGGCGCGCTGCAGCAAGGCCTTGGGGCCGTCCTGCTGGCGCAGCATGGCCACCAGCAGGTGGGCCGGCTCGATGTAGGCGTGGTCGTTGCCCAGGGCCAGGGTTTGTGCCTCGCCCAGGGCTTCCTGGAATTTGGTGGTCAGTTTGTCTACTCGCATGAAATCCTCCGATTGCATCGCAGCTTTGGGTGCCTGCCCTGAATTTCAAGGGATGGGACCGAAAACGTTCTTGATGAACATCAAATCAGCGTTGATCGGCTGGTTCGGGACCGATTCAGCTGGCGCCTCGCAAGCGACTTGGCACGCCGGGCGCTTAGGGAGATCCGTTCTTCGGCGCACGCTCGCGGGCCCAAGTGGTAGGCGCGCGCCCATCATCGCATCAAGACGGTACCCGTAAGCAGAAAGATGGGCAACCGCGAATGGTGCCTGAGCCCGGACGTCCCCAAGCACCCGGCTCATGCCAGCCATGTTGGAGCGCGATGAATTCGGACTTCCGTGACACACCCGCCATGCAGTTCAAGCCGGGTGAGTGGGCGTACCCAGACGCAGGCGCCATTCGCGGTCGCCCATCCCTTGGCGTATCAAACGTGGTGTTGATGCAAAGATGGTGAAGCACCGTGGTCATCCACCCGCGAGCGTGCGCCGGAGTCTGGGTATCCCGCTCACCCGGCGTGCCAACCAGGTCCGCGTGGCGCCAGCCTGACTTCAGAAATTAGACCGCCGAATTGCCGGAAGAAATGCCCCACTTGGCCAGCGCCTTGTCGTCGCTGACGCGGGCATCAACCCAGCGCGCGCCCTCGGGCGTCTGTTCCTTCTTCCAGAACGGCGCCTGGGTCTTGAGGTAGTCCATCAGGAACTCGCAGGCCTGGAAGCTCTCGCCGCGGTGTGCCGAGGTCACGGCCACCAGCACGATCTGGTCCAGCGGCTGCAAGGGGCCGACGCGGTGGATGACGCGCGCGGCGTAGATGTCGAAGCGTTTGAAGGCGGCATCGATCATGTCCTCGATCGATTTCTCCGTCATGCCCGGGTAGTGCTCCAGCTCCATGGCACTGACCGCGCTGCCATCGTTGCGGTCGCGCACGGTGCCGATGAAACTGCAGACGGCACCGACGCGCTTGTCCTGCGCCCGCAAGGCCGCGATCTCGGCGTTGACGTCGAAGTCTTCGGTCTGGATCAAGACGCGGTTGGCCATGTCAGCCTCCGGTGACAGGAGGGAAGAAGGCGACTTCGGCACCCTCGCTCAAGGGCGTGACCTCATCGCTCATCACCTGGTTGAGCGCCACGCGCACCGCACGGCCGCGCGCCAGGCTCTCGGCATGGGCGCCGCCGCGGGCAATCAGTTCGTCGCGCAGTGCACCCAGCGTAGCGGCCGTGGTGTCGAGCGCTTCGCTGCCGGTGCCGATGCTTTCGCGGATCGAGGCGAAGTATTTGACGTTGACCTTCATCCCATCAACTCCGCAAAGGACATGAACTGCACGGTGTCGCCTTTGGCAATGGTCTGGCCGGCCGGGTTGTCCACCACGCCGTCGCCCCAGACGGCCGAGGTCAGCACGCCCGAGCTCTGATTGGGGAACAGCTCCAGACCACCAGCGGCATTGCGACGCACGCGCAGGAACTCGCGGCGCTTGTCGGCACGCGGCCAGTCGAAATGCGCCGGCAGCGCCACGCTCACGGGTGCCACGTCCACCACACCCTGCAGCTTGAGCAGGAAGGGCCGCACCAGCACCAGGAAGGTGATGAAACTCGACACCGGGTTGCCGGGCAGGCCGGCGAAGTGGCAGGCGTCCTGCGCACTTCGGTTGGCGCCACGGTAAATCTTGCCGTACGCAAACGGTTTGCCGGGCTTGATGGCGATCTGCCAGAGGTCGAGTTCGCCCAGCTGCTGCACGGCCGGCTTGATGTGGTCTTCCTCGCCCACCGAAACGCCGCCGCTGGTGAGGATCAGGTCGTGCTGCTGCGCGGCGTCGCGCAGGGCATCGAGGGTGGCGTCGCGCTGGTCGGGCACGATGCCGTAGTCGGTGACGTCGCAGCCCAGGCGCTGCAGCAGCGCGCGCAGGAAGAAGCGGTTGGAGTTGTAGATCGCGCCGGGCGGCATGTGCTCGGGCGCGATGTCGCCCGGCATCACCAGCTCGTCGCCGGTAGAGAACAGCGCCACGCGCGGGCGGCGCACCACCGGCAGCGTGCTCATGCCAATACTGGCTGCCAAGCCCAATGAAGACGGCGCCAGTCGCTCCCCTTTTGATAGCACCACGGCGCCGCGCGTGACGTCCTCGCCAGCGCGGCGGATCCACCGGCCTGGTTTCGGCACGGCATTGACGCGCACACTGCCCTCGCCTGCGGCCTCACACTCTTCCTGCATGACGATGGCGTCGGCCCCCGCCGGCACCGGCGCGCCGGTGAAGATGCGCGCCACGCTGCCGGGCTGCAGCGGCGCACCGCTGGCACCGGCCGGAATGCGCTGCGACACCGGCAACACGACGCCGGCTTCGCGCACGTCGGCGCAGCGCACGGCGTAGCCGTCCATCGAGCTGTTGTCCTGCGGCGGCACATGCAGCGCGGAGACGATGTCGCGCGCCAGCACGCGGCCGTCGCCGTCAAAAGTGGTGATGTCTTCAATGCCGGGAAGCGGCTGGGCATGGGCCAGCAACTCGGCCAGGGCCTCGTCCAGCGCTTTCAAGGGAGGGCGTGGGGCGTTCATACGGCGTACAACTCGGGACTGTAGTCAAAACGCTCGGCATGCTGGATCAGCCAGTCGGCGACGGCTTCGGCATCGTTGAGGTTGAGCACGTCGAGCACGGTGGGTTGTGGCAACTGGTCGGGCGAGTCGGTGGTTATGGCGGCGATGAAGTCGTCGTCCGGATAACGCACCGGCTTGGCCGTGGACGCACGCCAGACTTCGATCTTGAGCAGGTCGCTGTTCTTGTAGCCCTCGACCAGCACCCAGTCAACGCTGTCATCCAGCTCGGCAATCAGCTGGTGCACCGAAAGCTCGGTCGGCTGCTCGAACTCACGCATCAAAGCCATGCGCCGGTCGGAGGCGATCACCACCTCGAAAGCGCCAGCCTCGCGGTGGCGCCAGCTGTCCTTGCCCGGGTGGTCGATGTCGAAGCTGTGGTGCGCATGCTTGACCACGGAAACCCGCTGCCCGCGCAGCTTGAGTTCGGGAATCAGGCGCTCGACCAGCGTGGTCTTGCCCGAGCCGGAATAGCCGGCAAAGCCGATGACCTTCATGCGGCCACCTTCAGAACGCTATGTTTTTGATAGCTGGTCACGCTTATTCCTGAAGGGCAAAAGCCCGATTTCATTTGCAATTGGCAACGATGTAGGCCTTGACGGCCTGCACGTCGGCCTCAAGCACCGTCACGCGCTTGGGCAGTTGCTCGATACCCTCGAACTTGGCCGGCCGGTCCGGCTCGCGCCCCAGCGCCTCGACGATGGTTGAAGCAAACTTGATCGGCAGCGCCGTCTCCAGCACGATCATCGGCACGCCGGCACTCAGGTGCTCGCGCGCCACCTTCAGGCCGTCGGCGGTGTGGGTGTCGATCATGCCGCCGAAGCGCTCGAACGTGTCCTTGATGGTAGCCAGTCGGTTGGCATGGGTGCTCTTGCCGCTGGAAAAACCATAACGCTGGTGCGCCTGCGCGAAGGCCGGATCCTGGCTCAGGTCGAACTGGCCGGTTTTGCCCAGCTGCTCACCGAACAAGGCCTTGGTCTTGGCGCCGTCGCGGCCCAGCAGGTCGAACACGAAGCGCTCGAAGTTCGAGGCCTTGGAGATGTCCATCGACGGGCTGGAAGTCTCGTGCGTGTCGGCACTGCCGCGCACGCGGTAGACGCCGGTGCGGAAGAACTCGTCGAGCACGTCGTTCTCGTTGGTGGCCACCACCAGCTTGTCGATCGGCAGGCCCATCATGCGCGCCACGTGGCCCGCGCAGACGTTGCCGAAGTTGCCGGAGGGCACGGTGAAGCTCACCTTCTCGCTGTTGTTCTTGGTGGCCTGGAAGTAGCCGGCGAAGTAATACACCACCTGCGCCACCAGGCGCGCCCAGTTGATGGAGTTGACGGTGCCGATCTTGTACTGGCGCTTGAAGTCCAGGTCGTTGGACACCGCCTTGACGATATCCTGGCAATCGTCGAACACGCCTTTGACTGCCAGGTTGTGGATGTTGGCGTCCTGCAGGCTGAACATCTGCGCCTGCTGGAACGGGCTCATGCGGCCGAACGGGCTGGTCATGAAAACGCGCACGCCCTGCTTGCCGCGCATGGCGTATTCGGCCGCGCTGCCGGTGTCGCCACTGGTGGCGCCCAAAATGTTGAGCTGCTCGCCGCGGCGAGCCAGTTCGTACTCGAACAGGTTGCCCAGCAGCTGCATCGCCATGTCCTTGAAGGCCAGCGTCGGGCCGTTGGACAGGGCTTCCAGGTACAGGCCGTTTTCCAGCTGGCGCAGCGGCACGATTTCTTTCGTGCCGAACACCGCCTCGGTGTAGGTCTTGCGGCAGATGGCGCGCAGGTCGTCGGCCGGGATGTCGTCGATGTAGAGCGACAGGATTTCGAACGCCAGATCGGCATACGGCAGGTTGCGCCACTTGGTCAACGTGGCATCGTCGACCTGCGGGTAGGACTCGGGCAGGTACAGGCCGCCGTCGGGCGCCAGGCCTTCGAGCAGGATTTCGCAGAAACGCTTGCGGTCAGCATGACCGCGGGTGCTCAGGTATTTCATCAGGCCAGCTCTTCCTTGCGGATGCGCACGATCGGTGCCAGCACCGTCGGCAGCGCCTGCAGCTTGGCCAGCGCGTCATTCATGGTGCCTTCGCGTGCATCGTGCGTCAGGATGATCAGGTCGGTCTGGGTGGAGCCTTCGCCGCCCACCTCGTCGGCCTCGCGCTGCAACACGGCGTCGATGCTGATGCCGGCCTCGGCCAGGATGCCGGTGACCTTGGCCAGCACGCCGGCCTCGTCGGCCACGCGCAGACGCAGGTAGTAGCTCGTCACCACCTCGCTCATGGGCAGCACGGGCAGGTTGTTCATGGCCTGGTCGAGCGTGTTGGGCTGGAAAGCCAGGTGCGGCACGCGGTTGAGCGGGTCGGCCGTGTGCAGGCGGGCAATGTCCACCAGGTCGGCGATCACCGCGCTGGCGGTGGGCTCGGAGCCGGCGCCCTTGCCGTAGTACAGCGTGGTGCCAACGGCGTCGCCATTGACCACCACGGCGTTCATGGCGCCCTCGACGTTGGCAATCAGGCGCTTGCTCGGCACCAGGCTCGGATGCACGCGCAGCTCGATGCCCTTGGCGGTGCGCTTGGTGATGCCCAGCAGCTTGATGCGGTAGCCCAACTGCTCGGCGTAGCGGATGTCCTGCGCGCCCAGCTTGGTGATGCCTTCCACATAGGCCTTGTCGAACTGCACCGGGATGCCGAAGGCAATGGCCGACATGATGGTGGCCTTGTGCGCGGCGTCCACGCCTTCGATATCGAAGGTCGGATCGGCCTCGGCGTAGCCCAGGCGTTGCGCTTCTTTCAGCACGACGTCGAAGTCCAGCCCCTTGTCGCGCATCTCGGACAGGATGAAGTTGGTGGTGCCGTTGATGATGCCGGCAATCCACTGGATGCGGTTGGCCGTCAGGCCCTCGCGCAGCGCCTTGATGATCGGGATGCCACCGGCCACAGCCGCCTCGAAGGCCACCATCACGCCCTTGGCGGACGCGGCGGCAAAGATCTCTGTGCCGTGCACGGCCAGCAGCGCCTTGTTGGCGGTGACCACGTGCTTGCCAGCGGCAATGGCTTCCATCACCAGCTGCTTGGCGATGCCGTAGCCGCCGATGAGCTCGACCACGATGTCGATCTCGGGGTTGGCAATGATGGCGCGGGCGTCGTTCACCACCTTCACGTCCGGGCCGACGACGCTCTGGGCGCGAGCCACATCGAGGTCAGCGACCATGGTGATTTCGATGCCGCGACCGGCGCGACGCTTGATTTCTTCCTGGTTGCGCTTGAGCACATGGAAGGTGCCCGAACCCACGGTACCGATGCCCAACAGGCCTACTTGTATTGCTTTCATCTTTGACTCAGTTCATGGCGCGGTCGCGCCGTCTTCAAAATTAGGTGCGCGCGTGGCGCTTTCGGTAGTTCTCAAGGAATTTGGCCACGCGGCCAATGGCCTCGCGCAAATCGTCTTCATACGGCAGGAACACGATGCGGAAGTGATCCGGCTTGGGCCAGTTGAAGCCGCTGCCCTGCACCAGCATCACGCGGGTCTCGCGCAACAGTTCAAGGAAGAACTGGCGGTCGTCCTCGATCGGGTAGACCTTGGGGTCCAGCCGGGGAAACATGTACAGCGACGCCTTGGGTTTGACACACGTCACCCCCGGAATGGCCGTGATGAGCTCGTACGCCAGGTCGCGCTGACGGCGCAGCCGTCCGCCTTCCTTCACCAGGTCGTTGATGCTCTGGTAGCCACCCAGCGCCGTCTGCACCGCCCATTGTCCCGGGACATTGGCACACAGTCGCATGTTGGCCAGCATGTTCAGGCCTTCGATGTAGTCCTGTGCGCCCCGTTTGTCGCCCGAGATCACCATCCAGCCGGCCCGGTAACCGCAGGAACGGTAGGACTTGCTGAGGGAATTGAAGGTCAGCGTCAGCACGTCTTCCGAGAGACTGCCCAGCGCAACATGGTGCTCGCCGTCGTAGAGCACCTTGTCGTACACCTCGTCAGCCAGGATCACCAGGCCATGTTCACGCGCGATGTCGACAATGCCCTTGAGCAGTTCTTCGGAATACAGGGCGCCGGTCGGGTTGTTCGGGTTGATGACCACGATGCCCTTGGTGCGCGGGGTGATCTTGCTGCGGATGTCGTTCAGGTCCGGCATCCAGCCGTTCTCTTCGTCGCACAGGTAGTGCACCGGCGAGCCCCCCGAGAGGCTGGTGGCCGCCGTCCACAGCGGATAGTCGGGGGCCGGCAGCAGCAGTTCGTCGCCCTCGTCGAGCAGCGCATTGGTGGCCATGACGATCAGATCGCTGGCGCCATTGCCCAGGTAGATGTCGTCCAGCGTCACGCCCTTCATACCCTGCTGCTGGGTATAGTGCATCACCGCCTTGCGGGCGCCGAAGATGCCCTTGCTGTCGGAATAACCGGCCGAATTGGGCAGGTTGCGGATCATGTCCTGCTGGATTTCCTCCGGCGCGTCAAAACCGAAAGCCGCCAAGTTCCCAATATTGAGCTTGATGATCTTCTGCCCCTCTTCCTCCATTTGCTTGGCCGCATCCATGATGGGGCCGCGAATGTCGTAGAGCACGTTGGACAGCTTGGCAGATTTACGTATGGTTTTCAAAGTCCCTCCGGGATGCTGAAAGCGGGGCGAAACCTATAATTTGACCACAGTTCCTTTCTTCCTATGAAACTCCAGCCCGACAAATTCGACGTTCAGACCATCAGCGGCTACGGCCCGGGCTGGATTGGCTTGGATGGAGAAAAAATCACCACCAGCCTGGTGGTCGGTTCGCGTGGTCAGCGGTTTGACTGGGAATGTGCGCGTTACAGCGAGCTGAGTGCTGCGCACTTTGCCCGGCTGGTCGACAGCGGCCCCGAGCTGGTGCTGTTCGGCAGTGGCGATCGCCTGCGTTTTCCCCAGCCGGCTTGGCTCCAGGCCCTGGTCGAGCGGCGCATCGGCATCGAAACCATGGACACGGCAGCCGCCTGCCGCACCTACAACATCCTGGCAGGCGAAGGCCGGCATGTGGTCGCCGCCCTGCTACTGGAAAGCCCCTAGCACCCCCCGCCCTCCCTGGTTATCAATTTCGAGGTAAAATGATAAATTGAGTCGGGGACGCGACCGAGCTGTTACAGCGTAAACCCCGACCATCCATACGACAGCTCCTGTCACACAAGATTTAAGGCTTATGGCGATCGTTGTAAACAAACCTATCCCGGAATTTGAAGCAAATGCCACCAGCGGCATCAAGGTTTCCAACACTTCCCACCTCGGCCAAACCCTTGTGCTGTATTTCTACCCCAAGGACAACACGCCCGGCTGCACCACGGAAGCCATGCAGTTCCGCGACAAATACAAGGATTTCGTGAAGGCCGGCGCCACCGTGTTCGGTGTTTCGCGCGACAACATGAAGTCCCACGACGAGTTCAAGGCCAAGCTGGAGCTGCCCTTCGAACTCATCGCTGACACCGAAGAGAAGATGTGCCACATGTTCGGCGTGGTCAAGAACAAGATCATGTACGGCAAGAAGGTCAAGGGCATCGAGCGCAGTACCTTCCTGATCGGCGCCGATGGCCAGCTCAAGCAGGAATGGCGCGGCCTGAAGGTGCCGGGCCACGTGGACGAAGTGCTCAAGGCCGTCAAGGTACTCAAGAAGGCTGCCGCCGCCTGAGAAGAAAAAACAGGGACCAACCCTGTTTTGATGCATTGCAGCAACAAGCGATGCGCAGCCGTTCCAGCTCATGCATAATGAACTTATGCCGTTGAAAACTGCAACTGCGCTCCCCCAGAAAAGCCGCCCAGGTTTACCAGGCGGCTTTTTTGCTTTTTCGGCGACATCCGGTAACCTTTTTGCGAGCCCTACGCCCCATGCCCCTGCCC
>NSIV01000001.1 GCA_002633085.1 Curvibacter sp. PD_MW3 | reverse complement strand
ATTTGGGGGGGCTATCTAGATATTGTATTTTAATATTTTCGATAGTTATTTGCCTGTATGGGATGACGCGTAATGTAGATGCATTTAACGTGTTGCCATTTAATGTACGGCTCCCATTTTTTTTGATGCTTGCCGTAATTTTTTCATGGGGATTCGCCCTTTGGGGAAACGGTGCATATTTTGGGGCGTTAACGACTCTCTTTGCACTGGTTGGGGTGCTGGGAGGGGGGTGGCCCTGGCTATTTGATCAAAATTTTTCCCCGTTATGGCATAACCTATATGCCCCCTTTGATGATTGGCTGCGTTTGCTCCTGCTCGTTTCATCAATTATCATGTCGTATCTATTGTTGAAAAATAAGCGCTTGATGGTAGGGGGGCGTGAAGTTTTGGTTTTCTTGATGCTTGGACTTGTAGCCTATTGTTTCATATATTGGGTTAGCCCAGGATATGTTTATAGCGGTTATTCGATTAGACAGGCACCATTTACTATATTCTTTACTGATATCTTTGTTGCGTTTGCTATTTTTAATGTGTATCGATATGTGCGGCGCGCGCTTGCTGAATGTGGTATTGGGCGATTTGGCTTAAGAAGTTATGCTGCATTGGGATTTTCTTCCGCTTTTTTATTCTCGATTTGTTCCTTTTGGTTTTCTGTTCAGTTCAATTATTTAAAAGTTTTGCCGCCTACGTATTTCAAGATTTTTCAGCGATTGGCGTCTGCTCCCTATCGCGGGGCATCATTTGTATCTAATCACTATGCTGCCCCTGTTGCTGCATTTACTTCGCAATGGGCTTACACCGATGGCTCCTTGGGCAATGCTTTATTTTCAACAACTAAAGAAGGGGTGATGCGACTTGTTGGGGATGAGAGTTACTTGTGGTTTGCAGATAAAAAGACAAATGAGGCGTACAGATATCCCGATTATTTTTTGTGTGTAGTTCCTCAGACGATTAATTCGGCTAATTATTTTTCATCTATAATTTATTCGGGAGTGCAGGGGGGGCAAATGGTGGGGTGTGAAGATGTGCCATTGGTTAAGCTTGCCACCAATGCCAAAAATATGGAGAAAAAATTTCAACTTGTAGAGATGGATGAGGATGGGCTGAAAAATTTAGGCTATGCATCATGGGCTATTATAAAATTTGATTGGTCAAGGCTTGAGGGCGGTATTGCATGGCCCAGTGATCTTGCCTCGAAATGAACGATAAGGAACGGCGTGCTCAGATTGCCTATCTTTAAAAAGACTGACGACGCCTTTTTTTGGGGCGCAGTTATTTCTTTGTTTTTCTTCAAATTGGCACTGGTGTCAGATGTTTATGTCATCGCCCGCTTCAGTCCTTTTGACGATAGCCTTTATGTTTCTCGTGCATTCGCGCTCATCAATGATGGCGCGTGGGGCCCTTATGACGCCTATGTGTTAGCAAAATTTCCAGGAATTTCTTTTTGGCTGGCGGGTATGCATGCGCTGAAAATTCCCTATCTCTTGGGAATTAATGTCCTTTATGGACTGGCGGGGATTTACCTGATAAGCGCCTTACGTGGTTCGGGCTTGACGTACCGTAGTTTGGCTTTGGCTTATGCGATCTATCTGCTGAATCCGGTGACGTTTAGCGTCGGTTGGGCGCTGGTGATGAGGGAGGCGTTGAGCAGTGTGTTGCTGGTCATTCTTCTTGGCGCATCGCTACGTGTTATGTCGGTTCCATCGCGTAGCCTTGCGTGGGGGCTTGCGTTGGCTCTACTGTCATGCTCATTCGCATTTAGTTTGCTTGTTCGCGAGGAGGATCGGCTGCTGTGGTCATATTTGGCGCTTCTTGCTCTGGCTTGGGCCGGGTTACATTGGCGGCAGGTATCGCCAGTAACCCTGCTTAAGGTCGCATTTGTAGTCTTTGTCATACCCGCAGTATTAGCTGTCGGGTCAGGGTATGCGGCCCGGGGATTTAACGCGCGTCATTATGGGCTTCCTATTCTTTCGGACTACGGTGAGGGTGAGTTTCCGAAACTGATGGCCACTCTGCGAGGTATCGAATCTTCCGTGGACAATCGTTTGGTGATGCTGCCGCAGGATGTTATTGTGAAACTGCAGCCGCTGGTTCCTGAGTTCGCGCCTGTCCTCCGTGCACTGCCCCCGCCTGGCAATCAGACCTTTTCTTGTAAGTTGCAGAATGTTTGTTCTGAGTGGAGCAATGGATGGATGCCGTGGTGGGTGAAACAGGCCTCTGCTGAGGCCGGTCTGACGCCTACATTGCCTCAGACGCAGGCATACTTCAAACGAATCAGGGAGCAAATTGAAGCCTTGTGCGCAGATGGTCATCTCAACTGTCAAGACAAAGGTCTGGGGATGATTCCTCCGATGGAGTTGCGTTGGTCGCGAGCATTCTTGCAAGAGTTCACTCGGCTCTTAGGGATGCTGGTTTTTCCTAGTGTAGAACTTCTCACTGAGGATACTCAATCGGTCGGGGCGGCTCGCAGTCTTGTGGAGATGTACCAACAAGTCACGCTCTCCGATATACCCAATCCAGATGGTTCTGCGGTGAATGCGGCACGCAATTGGTGGCCCGTAGCCTCGGAGTTATTACGGTGGCGCGGCAACTTGGCCCTCTGTAACGCCATTGTCTTGGTTGCTGTTATCGTGGGGGCTTCTGCTGCGCTGGTCTGGCGCTGGGGTATGTATCCTGGTGTGCCGGTCACACCGCTTTTTGTGTTATGTGTGATCTTCTGGGCTTACTCACTTGCGCGATTACTGGCGTTGGCGTATGTCGCCGTTTTTATAGGCCCATTCGAGTCGCGCATGGTCTTTTCAACTTATACGGCGCTGAGCCTACTGTCTTTGCTAGCAATTGCAGAGTGCGTGCAGGCCGCCAAGATTTTCAAATTGATGGAGTCTCGAAATGCGTAAAGCTGCGGTGCTGATCTTCTTGTCCATGACGGTTTGGTGTGGACAAGCTATTTCAGCAAGTGAGCCGATCAAGTTGGAGTTGACGGTGGCTCCTGAACTTGCCAATTACACGGATGTTCTTTTCCCCTCACCCGCCTATGCCGCCTTGGCGCTACAAAACTCAGGATTGGCATTAAGTCTATCTAAACCGATGACTCTGATATCCCGCCAGAGTTTTCAAATTGGTCCGGGCAAGATCAGCTATATAGACCGAAAGGGACAGGTATTTAAATATCAAGCGACCATGGCATTGATATTTGGTAAAGAGATTTCTGTGCCTATCGAGATTGATGCTGGCGATATGGCAAGCGGTCGTTTGCATATACGTGCATATCCAGCATTGGCGGGGCTCATTCCGCAAGAGTTGATCGTTCGGATTGAATCCAAGCTTCAAATTCTGAGTAATGCCAACGCGCAAAAGCAACTTGTTTCCTATTTGTCGGAACGTTTTCACGGCAAGGTAACTGATCCAGAGGCTATCAGCCGCCTCTATGACACGATTGTGTTTGATGCGTACAACCAGGCCGGACGGGGGGGGGCAGTTGGGGGGGGCAAAGACACTGGCGCAAGTGAGTCATTATCCAGTCAATGGGCATTGATCATTTCCATTTTGATTTGGCTCGCGGGTTTCCCTGTTTTTGTGTACATCATTCGTCGGCAGCGAATGAGGCGGCTCGAGATCGCCCAGTAAGTAGACCGCCTCAGTACTTGCGAGCAAAAAAACCGCGGCCTCTTGCTTTGTGTATCAACAGTAGAATGCGTTCGCATTAGTACAACCGATAAGCGCGACTTCAATAATTTGCTTATAACAATGATTAGGGATGATGTCACAGGAGATGCTGAGCCGGTAATGCCGCTCGAAACTCAATATGATGAGTACGCTGCCTATTTGCAGCGGCGAAGTAAACTTGGAAAATGGTACCGAAAGCACTGGCTCTATCCTCGGCTATCCACTTGTCTGAAGGGGGGGCTTTTGGATATTGGGTGTGGTATTGGTGACATGTTGGCATACAGGCCAGGGTCTGTCGGAGTTGATGTTAACCCACACAATGTCACCTATTGTCGCGAGCGTGGGCTTGATGCGAAAGTCATGGATCCTGATCAGCTTCCCTTTGCGGAGGCGAGTTTTGACTCGGTATTGCTGGACAATGTTCTTGAGCACATTGAGCAGCCCTCGAATCTTTTGGCCGAAATTGCTCGCGTATTACGTCCTGGAGGGCATCTGCTTATAGGGGTCCCTGGTCACCGTGGGCAAGCATCCGATCCTGACCATAAGCAGTTCTACGACGAGGCAGCGTTGTTGCGTCTGGCGTCACAGTCGGGGTTTCGCATCATCCAGTTTTTATATTCGCCGCTTTGGCGCTCTAATTGTCTTAGCCAGCGACTGCGCCAGTACTGTATCTACTCGCTTTGGCTGCCTGTGTCTGACGTCTCTCATTGATGTCTCGAGAGCTGATTGCGATTTTCGGACAACGACTCTGGCAGAGCTTTGCTGGCTTGGTCACGGTTTTTCTTGTCACGCGTTATCTCTCGTCGGAGGAGCAGGGCTGGTATTACACTTTTTTAAGTGTGGCGGCTTGGTATTCTATTTTTGAAATGGGGCTGTCCACCGCTCTGGTGCAGTCTTCCGGACATTTTTTTCGGGGTATGCGCTGGGGTCCAAGTGGGGGGCTAGAAGGAGCGGGGGGGGCTTACTTTTCCTCTTTTTTTTCGCAGGCGGTGCGTGTCTACATATGGCTGGCGGGGAGCTTCGCATGTCTTGTGCTGCTTTTTGGGGGCGCTTTCTTCTCGAGCAAAACGGGGAATTCTGCTGCAGTTGTTGCGTGGCAATTTCCTTGGCTGGGCTTGGTGCTAGCCACGTCTGCGGCAATGGTTACCTTGCCGTTTCTCTCAATTGCAGAGGGAACGGGGTCGATCGCTGAGGCCTATGCCGTACGACTTGGGCAAGGTGTGGCGGGAGCATTGGCTTGTTGGGTGCTTCTGGCAACAGGAGGCGCCTTGTGGGCGTCCGTCGCGGTGCCCTTTGCGGGCATCGTAGTCGCCTGGACGTGGTTGCTTTGCTATCGGAAGAAAACTGTATCTGTCATTTTGCGAACGCCGAAAACGGGTGACTTTGACTGGCGACGCGAAATCTGGCCCCTGCAGTGGCGGCTTGGCGTTGGTTGGCTCGGCGTTTACTTTATGTCTCAGCTCGCGACTCCTATCCTTTTCTATTTTCAGGATTCGGTGGTGGCTGGCCAGATGGGACTTACACTGACCATCGTGCACATGCTGGGTTTGTTGTCACAGGCACCTTTGGCAAAAGTTGTACCTGCAATGTCCACGGCTGTCGTGCAGCGCTCATGGCGGGACCTTGAGACTTTGTTCAAGCAGGGAGTGTCAGGGTTCTGCTTGCTATTTGGAGCGGGCACGGCTGTTTTGTGGATGGTTAATTTAATTGTGCAGGGCACACCATTTGCGGAGCGCATTCTGCCGAGTCGACAGTTGGCTGAGCTGCTGGTATTTGTCTTTTTTTTCCAGTTGAACTTGGCCTTTGGTTCTCAGCTCCGGGCGCTCAGGCAGGAGCCGCTGGTCTGGATTTATGTGGCAGGCGGAGTGCTCACGTTTTTGGGTTCTTGGGCTATGGCTGCCACGGGCTCGTCAGCAGGGGTCATACGCATCATGGTTCTTGTGCAGGCGGGTGCCCTCTTTCCGGCATGCCTGTTCGTTTGGCGTTCAAATCTTAGGCAATGGCGTTATTCCGACGATTGAGCGATTGATGATGGGCCCGCTGCTTCAACGCATTGGGCTTTTGAATTCGGATCAAATGTGGATTTTGTTAGTCTTGCAATTCCGTTGTTAGCGGCTGCTTTGCTGCATGCAACGTGGCACGCCCTCGTCAAAGCCAGCGTTGATAGTCTGGTTACCCTGTCCGGCATTAGCTTGGTAAGCGTGGCGTTGTCCTTGCTGGTTCTTCCTTGGGGCGGTATGGCCGGGTTGCAGGCTTGGCCATTCCTGGTGCTTTCCGTTGTACTGCACAATGCATACAAGCTTGGGTTGGCACAGCTATATAGACAGGCCGATCTAGGGCTTGCCTATCCGCTTGCACGGGGCATGGGGCCCTTGTTCGTTTGTTTAATCGCCTGGATTTATTTCTCCGATTCGCCCGGATGGACGCAGTTGGCAGGGATTGTCTTGATCTGTGCCGGTCTGGTTGGGTTGGCATATGCTCAGATAAGAGTGAGCCGACGGCTGCAGCTGAAGTTATGGCTTGCAGCGATTGCGACAGGTATATCCGTAGCAGGATACACGGTTGTTGATGCGTATGGGGCAAGGACAAGTCAGAACTGGTTGTCCTACGCCGCATGGCTGATGATTCTGGATGGTGTGACTTTTATGTTTTTGGTTGCGGCGATCCGAGGGGCTTCGCTTTGGCAAGGTTTGGCAAATAATTGGCGACCAACTTTGATTGCAGGCTTATTGGGAACCGCCGCCTTTTCCGTTCTGCTTTGGGCGTTGAGCCTGGGGCCTGTCGCCAGTGTGGCCGCATTGCGTGAAACCAGCGTCTTGTTCGCCGCACTGATTGGCATGGTGTTCTTTGGAGAGCCGCGTACCCTGGACCGCATAGGTTTTGTCTTGATGGTCATGATCGGAGTCATGGTGTTGACGTGGTCTCATTTAAGGTAAAAATATGATTGCAATTTCGCTGGTGTCGCACGGGCATGGCGACATGGTGGGGCGCTTAGTTTCCCAGGTTCTCGCCTGTCCGGAGGTGAGTTCACTCACGGTCACCTTGAATATTGCGGAAAAGCTGGACTTGCCTATTGACGACGACAGAATCAGGGTGATCGTCAATCAGCAACCCAAGGGGTTCGGGGCGAATCAAAATGCGGCATTCGCGGCTTGCACGGCCCCCTTTTTCTGTGTCTTGAACCCTGATATCGAGTTGGCTCACAATCCTTTCCCGGCTTTATTGGCCCATCTGAAAGATGAAGATGTCGCCTTGGTCGCTCCTCGCGTCCTGTCGCCACTGAATGGTGAAGAGGACAGCATACGGACTTTTCCGACCCTGGCCTCCCTGCTGTTTAAAGTGGCCACAGGCAATGAGGGCCGTTATGAGTTGAATGCGCAGGCACACGCAACCAATGTGGATTGGGTTGCGGGAATGTTTATGCTATTCAGGTCTTCGGCATATCGCTTAATGAATGGTTTTGACGAGAACTATTTTCTTTATTATGAGGACGTGGACATTTGCACGCGATTGCACCTGGCCAACTTTAAGATCCGCGCCTGTCATGATGCATCTGTCGTGCACGATGCGCGCCGTGCCAGTAGGCGGAGCTTGAAGTATCTTCGCTGGCATCTGAAAAGTATGATCCGTTATCTATGGCGTTACAGATCAATTTGAAGCGCGTTTTGATTACAGGTGCCAACGGCTTTGTTGGTAAGGCTCTGTGTGAACACTTGAGGGCGGCAGGCTGGGATGTTGTCGCGGCAGTGAGAAACCCCAATTCCGAATCTGAAATCAAGGTTGAGTCAATCGGGCGGGATACTCCATGGGGCCATGCGCTCAAGCATGTATCATGTGTTATCCATCTTGCCGCGCGTGTTCACGTTATGAGCGAAACTGTCGCGGATCCACTGGTTGAGTTTCGTGCAATCAATGTGGATGGGACTCTTAATTTGGCTTCTCAGGCGGTACAGGCCGGCGTGAAAAGATTCATTTTCCTCAGCACAGTCAAGGTTCTGGGGGAATCAACACAGCCAAGTCGTTCTTTTCAAGCCAGTGATATGCCCAATCCGGAGGACGCGTATGGCATCTCAAAGTGGGCGGCTGAGCAAGGCTTGCACCGACTTGCTGCGCAGACAGCGATGGAGATGGTGATTGTTCGCTCTCCGTTAGTGTATGGCCCAGGCGTCAAGGCCAATTTTGCGAGCTTAGTGCGCTGGTTGAGACTGGGTATTCCCTTGCCGCTGGGGGCTGTAACCCAAAACCGGCGCAGCCTTGTGGCGCTGGATAATCTGGTGGATCTTCTGGCAACCTGCATCGATCACCCGGCAGCCGCCAACCAGACCTTTATGGTCAGCGATGGAGAGGATCTGTCCACTGCAGACTTGCTTCACCGTCTGGGGCAGGCCATGGGTCAACCTGCGCGCTTGATAGCCGTGCCTTCGAGATTGCTGTTGACCGGTGCCTGCATGCTAGGCAAACGCGATCTTGCTCAGCGCCTGCTGGGCAATCTGCAGGTGGATATAAGCAAGACACGAGAGTTGCTCGGGTGGGCGCCTCCAGTGCGAGTGGATGAAGGATTGCGGCGGGCTGTTCCGCGCGTAAAGACGAATGAAGCGCTCTTTTGATTTGCTGTTCGGGGTGCTCGTGGCCTTGGTCTTGAGTTTCCCTTTGTTGTTGCTGACTTTGGCGGTTCGGTTCACCTCCAGGGGGCCCGTTCTCTACTGGAGTGATCGCGTGGGCCAGAACAACCGGATTTTCAAAATGCCCAAGTTCCGGACCATGCGTGTTGATACGCCTGTGGTGGCCACGCACTTGCTGGATAACCCGCAAGCGTGGCTAACACCTGTGGGCGGTATTCTGCGCAAGAGTAGCCTAGATGAGCTTCCTCAGATATGGAGCATTTTAAAAGGTGACATGAGCTTTGTCGGTCCGCGGCCTGCGTTGTTTAATCAAGATGATCTGATCGCTTTGCGTACGCAGGCAGGTGTCCATATCCTGCTACCTGGTCTCACTGGCTGGGCACAGGTGAATGGTCGGGATGAATTGCCCATCCCTCGCAAGGTTCGGCTTGATGCAGAGTATCTGCATCGACAATCTTTGTCGTTTGATTTCTATATTCTGTGGCTGACCGTCGTCAAGGTTTTGCGCCGGGATGGCGTGGCACATTGAACATGTTTTCCCATCGTATTTTGGAATTGATTCTTTTGATGCCTCGCGCCGTCAAGCGTCTGGTAGTTATAACTCTTGATGCTAGCTTGTGCGTGCTAGCGGTCTGGATTGCGTTCTACTTGCGGTTGGGTGAATTCGTGCCAATCGTGGGGCAAGGGCAGTGGCGACCGGTTCCTGCAATCATGATCTCTATGGCACTGGCGCTGCCCATCTTCATCGTTCACGGGTTTTATCGCGCAATTCTTCGTTACGCTGGCTGGCGAGCCCTGATGACCGTGATAGGCGCCACCATTATTTATGGCGTACTGTATGCCAGTGTGTTTACGGTATGGGGTGTAGATGGTGTGCCGCGTACCATCGGCCTGATTCAACCCTTGCTATTGTTGTTATTGGTAGGGGCCTCAAGGGTTTTGGCTCGTTTCTGGTTTGATTGGCTGCATGAGAGGCATCTCAAGCAGACCCCCGTGCAACGTGTCCTGATTTATGGCGCGGGATCGGCCGGTCGGCAACTGGTGGCGGCTATGGCCAACAGCCAAGAGATGCGAGTGGTCGGTTTCCTGGATGACGCTCCCCACTTGCGAGGGCAAGTGCTGAATGGCTACCAGATTTTTAGCCCAGACGATCTCGCCGAGTTGGTTAAAACGCGAAATATCACGATGGTCTTTTTGGCTTTGCCTTCCATTAGTCGCAAGCGGCGCAATGAGATTCTGGCCTTGATCCGAGACGCCAAAGTTTCTGTTCGCACACTGCCCAGTCTGACGGAGTTGGCTCAAGGGAAAGTTAGTTTATCCAGTGTACGTGACCTCGACATTGACGATCTTCTGGGGCGTGATCCTGTCGTCCCCGACGAATCCTTGTTGAGTCGAAACATCAAGGGCAAGGTCGTAATGGTGACGGGGGCTGGCGGGTCTATTGGGAGCGAGCTGTCGCGGCAGATCGTGAGCCTGGGGCCGGCCATCCTGTTGCTTGTGGAGCAAAGCGAATTCGCTTTGTACGAGATACATGCTGAGTTGCTGCGTGCGATGAGCGGGGGGGCTGTTCAACTCATCCCGTTGCTCGGCTCGGTGCGGGATGCCGAGAGGATGCGCAGGATCATGACGACTTGGCCGGTCGACACAATTTACCATGCGGCTGCTTACAAGCATGTGCCTTTGGTTGAGCACAATCCGGCAGAGGGCGTGCTTAACAACGTCATCGGAACTTGTGTCGTCGCCGTCCTAGCTGTGGAGTTGGGCGTGAATGACTTCGTGTTGATTAGCACGGACAAAGCGGTGCGCCCCACCAACATCATGGGGGCGAGTAAGCGATTGGCCGAAATGGTATTGCAGGCTATGGCGCAGGATACGCAACGGACGCGCTTCTCCATGGTTCGATTCGGAAATGTATTAGGCTCTTCCGGTTCAGTTGTGCCAAGATTCCGTCAGCAGATCCGCGATGGTGGCCCTATTACATTGACTCACCCGGATATTACCCGGTACTTCATGACCATACCCGAGGCGGCGCAGCTGGTGATTCAGGCTGGGGCCATGGCTAAAGGGGGGGATGTCTTTGTTCTAGATATGGGGCAACCAGTGCGCATTATGGATTTGGCACGGCGCATGGTCGAATTGACGGGGCTGACCGTCAAGGACGAAGCAAATCCCAATGGGGTCATTGAGATTGAGATTACGGGATTGCGTCCCGGGGAAAAGCTGTTTGAAGAGTTACTGATCGGTGATGACCCGATGCCGACCTCGCACCCCCGCATCATGACGGCTCATGAGAGTTTCCTGCCATGGGCTATTCTTGAAAAAAGAATCCAGACATTGGGGTTGGCACTTCAGGAAAATGATATTGGTTTAGTGAGGTTGATCCTGGAACAACTGGTCTTTGGCTATAACCCGAGCGGTGAGATCGTCGATTGGATTCATATAGGTCAAAGTGCAAAGGATGACGCTTTGCTTATAAGAGGTGAAATTTCGTCTTTGGAAATTCTTCCTGATAAATAAAGGCCTTAAAAATAATGCTCCGATGGAGATCGGGTAATTCTTCGTTTTGGACGATTGATAGGGCCACTTGGACATAGTGGGGGCCGAAAGGTCTTCTTGCCGCTGAAGGTCGACTTCCTTAATCGGACCGTAAGTGACTTGTATGGAGTGGTGTGTGACTTGTTTAATACAAAATCCGAATGGCAAGTTAATATCAAATCAATTAGGCGCTGGCTTTATTTAATAAAATCTTAGTAGCTATCATTCGTCAAATTTAAGGAAGGGTTAGAATGCAAAAATTCAAATATCATTCCGTAGAGGTGGCAAGATGGTTCGGACAACGACTGACGTTCAATTAGCGAAAATTCAAAAGCAGATGGCTGAGCTGCAGAAGAAGCAGCAAGCACTTCTTTCTCGCACCAATACTAAAGCGCTCGCGCAAATTGTCGCTATTGCCGCGAAGTATGGCATTACAGCCGCCGACATTGTTGAAGAAATGAAGCCAGGCCGGTCAGAAAAGGCGAAATCGAGGCCGGCCAGAATGCACAAGAAGCCTGCTGCCACCACCAACAAGAAAGTGGCGCCAAAATTCCGCAATCCCGCGAATCCGGCGCAAACATGGACTGGCCGTGGCATTTCGCCCAAATGGGTTGCTGATCTTAAGGCTGCCGGCTTGCTAGAGACGGCCTTGATTCACTCTGCCTGACCTGCCTGGATTTTCCGTACCAATAATTTCTAGGAAGATGGCTCCCCTCGGCAGAGGAGCCTTTGAGAAAAAGTCGATTCACGGAAGAACAGATGGTCACGGTGCTGCACGAGGCAGACCGCACCACGGTGGCCGAGGCGGCCAAGAAGCACAAAGTCAGCGAACCCAGGATCTACGCCTAGCGTAAACACTTTAACCAGATGGACGCTGCAGATGTCAAACGCATGAAGGTGCTGGAGCTGGAGAACTCCCGCCTGAAGAAGCTGTTGGCGGAGGCTGCAATGGACATCGAGGTGCTCAAGGAGATCAATTCAAAAAAGTGGTGTGCCCGCAGGGCCGACGTGAACAGGTCTGGCTGGCTTGCCAGAGGGGGCTGTCACAGCGTCGGGCTTGCGGGCTGGTCGGTGTTGCCAGTCTCTCAGCTATGAGCTGCGACTGCCCGCCAAGGATACTCCGGTGCTCGAGGCAATGAAGTCGCTGTCAGTACAGTACCCGCGTTACGGCTATCGGCACATTCGTATCTTCCTGCGCCGAGAAGGCTTCGAGCTGAGCTGGTCGCGCACGCACCGAATCTGACGTCAGGTCGGGCTATTGCTGCCCAAGAAGCGTACGCGCAAACGTATCGCCTCGGGCCAGCCTCGCGCCCATACGCCGTTCAAGGTCAACATGGTGTGGGCTTCCGACTTTGTCTTCGACACCACCGCCGATGGCCGCCAAATCAAGTGCCCGACCGTGGTGGACGAGTACGCCCGAGAATGCCTGGCCATCGACGTGGCGGGGGCCATCCGCTCGCAGCGGGTCATCGAGGTGCTCTCGCGCCTGGTTAGCCAGCACGGGGCGCCACTGTTCATGTGCTCGGACAACGGTCCGGAATTCGTCAGTCATGCCCTCCTCGAGTGGACCGCCCAGACCTGCATAGGTACATCGCTCAGTGATCCGGGCAAGCCCTGGCAAAACCGAACCGACGAAAGCTTCAACGGCAAGTTCCGCGACGAGTGCCTGTCCCTAGAGTGGTTCCGATCACGCCCGGGAAGCGCGAGGGGTAATTGAGGCTTGGCGACGCCACTACAACGCTGTGCGGCTTCACAACAGCTTGGACTACCTGACCCCTCGTGAATCATTCAATCCCCAACCCGGCCGTCTTACAGGATTTAATGGCTCGAAAAATTCGGGCAGGTCAGCCCCGTAAAATTCCAACGGCTTTAGGGGAATTAGCTGGCACTTTGTTGAGGTGGCCAGTGAAGCCGGATCGGCCGGTGGTATTTCTGGCGGGAATGAAGTCAGGGGCGGTTTGACCTCATTGAGCCGCGGCGGGCAGACCTGAGTTGATGAGAATTACAATATAAAACAGTGGCGAGGGGCTGATTCGGTAGATCAAAGCAAAATGCATTCATGCACAGTTGCGACAGGGGTTGTTCGGTGCAGATTTATTGGGTTAATGGTCCTCTTCATGACTGCTGCCAGGGCAGGGTACCTGACCACATCAATTCCAAGCTCATCTGAATCGTCTCTTTAGCTTCCTGATTTGGGGCGCTGAATCTCTTGATGGTGAGCTTGCGCCGCTTAACCGGATAGATATTCGGCACAATGCGGCTGTCAAATTTCAGATGGATTTAATAGTATGAACGATAGCCATCGTATTCCTCCGCGCGACAAAGCCGAAATCCTGGCCCAAGCGCTGCCCTACATTCGCAAGTACCACGGCAAGACCATGGTCATCAAGTACGGCGGCAATGCCATGACCGATCCGGCCTTGCAGAAGGCCTTTGCCGAGGACGTCGTACTTCTTAAGCTGGTGGGCATCAACCCGGTGGTGGTGCATGGTGGTGGGCCGCAGATCGAAACGGCGCTCAAGCGCCTGGGCAAGAAGGGCGAGTTCATCCAGGGCATGCGTGTGACCGACGCCGAGACCATGGAGGTGGTTGAGTGGGTGCTGGCTGGCGAGGTGCAGCAGGACATTGTGGGGTTGATCAACCAGGTCGGCGGCAAGGCCGTGGGCCTGACCGGGCGCGATGGCGGACTGATCCGTGCCCAAAAGCTCAAGATGGTGGACAACAACGACCCCAGCAAGGAATACGACGTTGGGCAGGTCGGCGACATCGTGGCGATCGATCCGAGCGTGGTGAAGGCCTTGCAGGATGACCAATTCATTCCGGTCGTCAGCCCCATCGGATTCGGTGAGCACAACGAGAGCTACAACATCAATGCCGATGTGGTCGCTGCCAAGCTGGCGACCGTGCTCAAGGCCGAAAAGTTGTTGATGCTGACCAATATCCCGGGCGTACTGGACAAACAAGGCCAGCTGTTAGCCGAGTTGACAATGAAGCGCATTGATGAACTGGTGGCCGATGGCACCATTTCTGGCGGCATGCTGCCGAAGATCGCAGGAGCGCTGGATGCGGCCAAGAGCGGCGTCAATGCCGTTCACATCATTGATGGCCGGGTGCCGCATGCCATGCTGCTTGAAATCCTGACGGATCAGGCTTACGGAACCATGATCCGTTCGCATTGAACAGGCATGACTGACCACGGCTGGCATGGCCGGGCTCGGGCACGGATTGTGGATAACCCTCGGTGCCTCTGTGCGAGAATCAAAAAAACGGATTGCTGAGCACCATGTCTGACGTCGAAAACACCTCCTCTTCCATGCCCGCAGACAGCGAGGCTGCGGCCCCGGTACGCAAGCGCCCCAAGCCGGGCGAGCGGCGCGTGCAGATCCTGCAGGCACTGGCCGCCATGCTGGAGCAGCCGGGCGCCGAGCGCATCACGACCGCCGCCCTGGCGGCGAAGCTGGAGGTGAGCGAGGCCGCCTTATACCGTCACTTCGCCAGCAAGGCGCAGATGTTCGAGGGGTTGATCGAGTTCATTGAGCAGACTGTGTTTTCCCTTGTCAATCAGATCGTCGAGCGCGACGGTGCGG
Organism: Curvibacter sp. PD_MW3; assembly: GCA_002633085.1. GTDB lineage: Bacteria > Pseudomonadota > Gammaproteobacteria > Burkholderiales > Burkholderiaceae_C > Hylemonella. The sequence goes on along the minus strand of NSIV01000001.1, from coordinate 1,099,213 downwards.
CGGCCGATCCCGCTGCCGGCGCGCGGCAGGCCGGCAAGATCGTGGCCATGCTGGTGCAATTCGCTGAGAAGAACCCCGGTATGACGCGCGTCATGGTTGGCGATGCGCTGGTGTTCGAGAACGAACGGTTGCAACAGCGCATGAACCAGTTTTTCGACAAGATCGAATCGACGCTCAAGCAATGCCTGCGTGACGGCTCTCCGCCGGCTGGCTCAGCCACGCCCAGCGTGGATGCCCAGGTCGGTGCCTCCGTGTTGACGGCCTTCGTCGTGGGGCGACTGCAGCGCTTTGCCCGGTCGGGCTTTCGTCGCTTGCCGTCAGAGCACCTGGAGGCCAGTTTGGGACAGATGCTTTGAATCGCTATTGAATGCATAGCTGATGGCGCAATTCCTATAAGGGCTTGCGCCATTTTTGTTCATATTTCACTTCAGCTTCAGAGGGCAACATGAAACTCGTGCGTTATGGCAATCTTGGCAAGGAGAAACCAGGCCTGATTGACGTCGACGGCAAGCTGCGCGATCTCAGCGGGGTGATTCCGGATATCGGTCCGGCGCAGTTGAGCGATGTCGTCCTGGCCAAGCTGCTCAAGCTCAAAACGGACAAGTTGCCGCTGGTGCGTGGCAAACCGCGCATGGGCTGTCCTGTCAATGGCATCGGGAAGTTCATCGCCATCGGCCTGAACTACTCCGACCATGCGGCCGAGGCCGGCATGCCTATCCCGAAGGAGCCCATCGTCTTCACCAAGGCCATCAGCTGCATTCAGGGGCCGGACGACGATGTCATGCTGCCCAAGGGTTCGGTCAAGGGCGACTGGGAGGTCGAGCTGGGCGTCGTCATTGGCAAACAGGCGCGCCATGTGTCGCAAAAGGCCGCCCTGGAGCATGTGGCCGGTTGCTGCATCGTCAACGACGTCAGCGAGCGCGAGTTCCAGCTCGAGCGCGGTGGACAATGGGACAAGGGCAAAGGGTGCGACACCTTCGGCCCCATCGGGCCTTGGCTGGTCACGCGCGATGAGATTTCTCGGCCGCAGAAGCTGGCCATGTGGCTGGACTTGAATGGCAGGCGGATGCAGACGGGCAACACCAAAACCATGATCTTCAGCGTGGCCCAGATCGTTAGCCATCTCAGCCAGTACATGACGCTGATGCCCGGTGATGTCATCGCCACCGGCACCCCGCCCGGCGTGGGATTGGGCATGAAGCCGCAGCGCTTCCTGCAAAAAGGCGATGTGATGACCCTGGGCATCGAGGGCTTGGGGCAACAGCGCCAAGTGGTGGTGCCGTTCCGGCGCTAAGTCTGGCAGACCGGTCCCAATTCGCGCCAAAGGCTCTCATTTGAGAGCCTTTATTTTTGGAGGGGCTTGCTCGAGTCTCTTTTTTTCATGCAAAATAGCACGATCGTTCGTTTTATTTTCAATCCATGACGGTTGTCGAGTTATCCGCCAAGACCAAGCGCCCCGCGAGTCGCGAACGCGTTCGCGAGGAACGCGATTTGCACAAAGGGCAGCAAACCAAGCTCGCCATCATTGATGCCGCGCTGGGCCTGGCCGCCCAGATCGGCTTGGAAGGCTTGAGCATCGGGGTGCTGGCCGAAGTCACCCGTATGAGCAAATCAGGCGTCTTCGCGCACTTCGGTTCGCGCGAGGAGCTGCAGATTTCCGTGGTGCGCGAGTACTTCCATCGCTTCGAGCAGGAGGTGTTCTACCCGGCGCTGCGCGAACCGCGCGGCTTGCCGCGTCTGCGCGCCCTGTTTGCCAACTGGATGAAGCTGGTGGCGGTGGAAATTCAGTCGGGGTGCATCTTCATCAGCGGCGCGGCTGATTTCGATGACCGGCCCGGGCCGGTGCGCGATGCACTGGCCAGCTCCGTGAAGACCTGGCTGGGTGCCGTGCACCGTGCGGTGGTGCAAGCCAAAGAAGAAGGCCATCTCTCGGCCGATGCCGACGAGCGCCAGATCGCCTTCGAGATTCACGGCCTCATCTTGGCCTTGCATTACGAAGCACGTTTTCTCAAGAATCCCGGTTCGGTCGAACGCGCCAACCAGGGCTTCGAGTACATCCTGGCCCGCTATGGCCACCACGCAGCTGAAGCGGAAAAGCCGCGTCCCCCAGTTCGAACCCGCAAATCACCCAAATCCATCAAGGAGTAAACCCATGCCCAGCTACACCCCCCCTCTGCGCGACATGCAGTTCGTGATGCACGAAGTGCTGAACGTGACCGAGTCGCTCAAGCAGATTCCGCGCCATGCCGACACCGATGCCGACACCATCAACGCCGTGCTGGAAGAGGGTGGCAAGTTTGCCGCCAATGTGATCTTCCCGCTCAACATCAGCGGTGACGCCGAAGGCTGCAAGCTCGACAAGACCACCCACGAGGTCACTGCGCCCAAGGGCTTCAAGGAAGCCTACGCCCAGTACGTGGAAGGCGGCTGGGCGGCGCTGAGTTGCGACCCGGACTACGGCGGCCAGGGCCTGCCTTTTGTGCTCAACCAGTGCATCTACGAAATGATGAACTCGGCCAACCAGGCCTGGACCATGTACCCCGGTCTGTCGCACGGTGCCTACGAGGCCCTGCACGCCCACGGCACCGACGAGCAGAAGAAGCTCTACCTGCCCAAGCTGGTCAGCGGCGAGTGGACCGGTACCATGTGCCTGACCGAACCCCATTGCGGTACCGACCTGGGCATGCTGCGCACCAAGGCCGAACCCCAGGCCGACGGCACCTACAAGCTCAACGGCGCCAAGATCTTCATCAGCGCCGGTGAGCACGACCTGGCCGAGAACATCGTGCACCTGGTGCTGGCCCGCCTGCCCGACGCCCCCAAGGGCAGCAAGGGCATCAGTCTGTTTGCCGTGCCCAAGTACAACGTGAAGGCCGACGGCTCCCTGGGCACGCGCAACGGCATTTACTGCGGCGGCCTGGAGCACAAGATGGGCATCCACGCCAATTCGACCTGCCAGATGATCCTGGACAATGCGGTCGGCACTCTGGTCGGCCAGCCCAACAAGGGCCTGCAGGCCATGTTCGTGATGATGAATGCCGCACGCCTGGGCGTGGGCAACCAGTCCCTGGGTCTGACCGAAGTGGCCTACCAGAACGCCCTGGCCTATGCCAAGGACCGCATCCAGATGCGCAGCCTGTCGGGCACCAAGGCCAAGGACAAGGAAGCCGACCCCATCATCGTGCACCCCGACGTGCGCAAGATGCTGCTGACCGCCAAGGCCTACGCCGAAGGCGGCCGTGCCCTGGCCTGCTACTGCGCCATGCTGCTGGACCAGCACCTGTATCACCCCGACGAAAAGGTGCGCAAGGACAGCGACGAGATGCTGGCCCTGCTGACCCCCATCATCAAGGCCTTCCTGACCGACAACGGTTTCGAAGCCACCGTGATGTGCCAGCAGGTCTTCGGCGGCCACGGCTACATCAAGGAGTGGGGCATGGAGCAGTTCGTGCGCGATGCCCGCATCAACATGATCTACGAAGGCACCAACACCGTGCAGTCGCTGGACCTGCTGGGCCGCAAGATCCTGGGCAACAACGGCGCGACGCTGAAGAAGTTCGGCAAGCTGGTCGGCCAACTGGTGGAAGCCGAAGGCGTCAACGAGAAGATGGCCGAGTTCATCAACCCGCTGGCGTACCTGGGCGACCAGATGACCAAGTTCACCACCGAGATCGGTTTCAAGGGTTTCCAGAACCCCGACGAAGTGGGCGCTGCCGCCGTGGACTACCTGCGCGTGGCCGGCCACCTGGTGTTCGGCTACTTCTTTGCCCGCATGGCTTCGGTCGCTCTGAAGGAAATCGCGGCTGGCAACACGGATCCGTTCTACCAGGCCAAGCTGCAGACGGCACGCTTCTACTTCGCCAAGCTGTTCCCCGAGACTGCAACGCTGATGCGTACGGCGCGTGCTGGCAGCAAGGTGTTGATGGACACCGACCTCGCCTTGGCATGAAGACGACTTCCCCCCGAGACGCCTTTGGCGTCCCCCCCCAAGGAGGGCGCACCCGGTGGACCGGCAAAGCCGGATCCACGGGCGCCTTGGCCTTTGCGTTGGCGCTGGCCGGCAATATGGCATGGGCCCAGAGCACCCCGGTGGGCCTGTGGCAGAGCATCGACGATGCAACCAACAAGCCCAAGGCGGAAATCCGTATCCGCGAGTCAGCCGGCGTGCTGACCGGCGTGGTCGAGAAATCGCTGGCGCCATCGGAGTCGCCGAATTGCGATCTCTGCACTGACGACCGCAAGGGCAAGCCCAAGCTGGGCATGGAGATCATCCGCGGCGCGCAGAAGGCCGAGGGCAAGGACGTCTGGGAAGACGGCAAGATCCTCGACCCCGACAACGGCAAAACCTACACGCTGCGCATGACCCCGCTCGAGGGCGGCAGCAAGTTGCAAATCCGGGGCTATATCGGCCCCTTCTACCGGACCCAGATCTGGGTTCGTGTGCAATAAACAAGGAAGACATTCATGTCACGTTTCCAAGTCAAAAAAGTCGCCGTGCTCGGCGCCGGCGTGATGGGCGCGCAGATCGCTGCCCACCTCGTCAATGTCAAGGTGCCGGTCGTGCTGTTCGATCTGCCGGCCAAGGAAGGCCTGAAGAGCGGCATCGCTCTCAAGGCCATCGACAACCTGAAAAAGCTCAAGCCGTCCCCGCTGGGCGTGGCTGACGATGCCGGCCTGATCCAGGCGGCCAACTACGAAGATCATCTGGCGCAGTTGAAGGATTGCGATCTGATCATCGAGGCCATTGCCGAGCGCATGGACTGGAAGCTCGATCTGTACAAGAAGATCGCGCCCCATATCGCCAAGCACGCCATCGTGGCCTCCAACACCTCGGGCCTGTCGATCACCAAGCTGTCGGAAGCGCTGCCGGAAGAAATCAAGCCGCGCTTCTGCGGCATCCACTTCTTCAACCCGCCGCGCTACATGTACTTGGTGGAGCTGATTGCCACGCCGACCACGCAGCCGGCAATCCTCGACCAGCTCGAAACCTTCGTCACCAGCGGCCTGGGCAAGGGCGTGGTGCGTGCCAAGGACACGCCCAACTTCATCGCCAACCGTGTCGGCATCGCCGGCATGCTGGCCACCATGAAGGAAGTGGAGAACTTCGGCCTCAGCTACGACGTGGTCGACGACCTCACCGGCAAGAAGCTCGGTCGTGCCAGCTCCGGCACCTTCCGCACCGCCGACGTGGTGGGCCTGGACACCATGGCGCACGTCATCAAGACGCTGCAGGACAACCTGGACGAGAAGAGCGATCCGTTCTACGGCAGCTTCGGCACGCCCGAAGTGCTCAAGACCCTGCTGGAGATGGGCAACCTGGGTCAGAAGAGCAAGGCCGGTTTCTACAAGAAGGTCGGGCGCGACATCCTGCGCTTCGATCTGGCGGGCAAGGAATACGTGCCGGGCGGTCTGAAGGCCGATGCCGTGTACGAGCGCATGCTCAAGAAGCCGGCCGGCGAACGCCTGAAGCTGTTGCGCAACAGCGAAGGCGCACAGGGTCAGTTCCTCTGGGCCATTCTGCGCAACAGCTTCCACTATGCCGCCGTGCATCTGGCTGCAGTGGCCGACACGGCGCGTGATGTCGACCAGGCCATGCGCTGGGGCTTCGGCATGAAGCAAGGCCCGTTCGAGCTCTGGCAGGAAGCTGGCTGGCTGGACGTGGCGAAGATGATCCAGGAGGACATCGATGCGGGCAAGGCCTTGTGCAAGGCGCCGCTGCCCAAATGGGTGTTCGACGGTCCGGTGGCCAAGGCCGGCGGCGTGCATACGCCCGAAGGTTCCTTCAATCCGACGACGGGCCAGTTCGAACCGCGTCGCCAGCTGCCGGTCTACGCGCGCCAGCATTTCCCTGAGAGCGTGCTGGGTGACGGCAGTGTGAAATACCAGGCCGCTGGCAAGACGCTGCAGGAAAACAGCGGCGTTCGCCTGTGGACCCTGGACGATGAGGTGCTGATCGCCAGCATCAAGACCAAGATGCACGCCATCAGCCCGGATGTGGTTGAGGGCCTGATGCAGGGCATCGAACTGGCGGAGAAAGACTACCAGGGCATGGTGATCTGGTCGGGCGACGAGCCCTTCAGTGTCGGCGCTGACTTGCAGGCCATGTTGCCGGCCTTCATGGTGGCCGGCGTCGGTGCCGTTGAGGGCGCTGAGCACGAGATGCAGACCATGATGCTGCGTCTGCGTTATGCCGGCGTGCCGGTGGTGTCGGCCGTCCGCGGCATGGCGCTGGGCGGTGGCTGCGAACTGGCGGTGCACTCGGCCCGCCGTGTCGTGGCCATGGAGTCGTACATCGGCCTGGTCGAGGTGGGCGTGGGCCTGATCCCGGGCGCCGGCGGTCTGACCTACATTGCCCGCCGCGCCGCCGAAAATGCGGCCGCTTCCACCGGCAAGGACATCCTGCCCTTCCTGACCGAAGGCTTCACCGCCGCGGCCATGGCCAAGGTCGGCACCAGTGCGCTGGAATCGCGCAAGCTGGGCTACCTGCTGGAGAGCGACATCATTGTGCCGAACAAGGACGAGCTGCTGTTCGTCGCCTTGAACGAAGCCCGTGCCATGTACCAGGGCGGCTGGCGTGCGCCGCACAAGCGCCTGTTCCCGGTGGCCGGCCGCAGTGGCGTGGCCACCATCAAGGGCCAGCTGGTCAACATGCGTGACGGCGGCTTCATCAGCCAGCACGACTTCCATATCGCCAGCCTGATCGCCAACGTGGTGTGCGGTGGCGACGTGGATCCCGGCACGCTGGTGTCCGAGGAGTACCTGATGACGTTGGAGCGCCAGGCCTTCTGCTCGCTCATCGTGCATCCCAAGACGCAGGAACGCATCATGGGCATGCTCTCCACCGGCAAGCCCCTGCGCAATTGAACGGCAAGACAGGCTAAAGAGGAATTCACATGAAACAAGTTCAAGACGCCTACATCGTTGCCGCCACGCGCACGCCCATCGGGCGTTCGCACCGCGGTTTCTTCCGCAACACCCGCCCGGATGACCTGCTGGCCACCACGTTGAAAGCCGCGCTAGCCCAGGCGCCGGGGCTGGACCCGTCCGCCATCGAAGACATCGTTTGCGGCTGCGCCATTCCCGAAGCCCAGCAGGGCCTCAATGTGGCGCGCATCGGTGCCGTGCTGGCCGGCCTACCCACCAGCGTGGGTGGCATCACAGTCAACCGCTTCTGCGCCTCCGGCCTGTCGGCGGTGCAGATGGCGGCCGACCGCATCCGTGTCGGTGAGGCCGACGTCATGATCGCCGCCGGCGTGGAAAGCATGAGCATGGTGCCCATGATGGGTAACTCGCCTTCGCTGTCACCCTCGATCTTCGAGCGCGACGGCGACGTCGGCATTGCCTACGGCATGGGGCTGACAGCCGAGAAAGTGGCCCAGCAGTGGAAGGTCAGCCGCGACATGCAGGACGCCTTCGCGCTGGAGTCGCACCTGCGCGCCATCCGCGCGCAGCAGGCTGGCGAGTTCACGGCCGAGATCACACCGATCGAAGTGACCGACCGCAGCGCCAACCTGGCCAGCGGCGAGGTGATCGCCAAGTCGCGCACCGTCAACCTCGACGAAGGCCCACGCGCCGACACCACCCTCGAGGCGCTGGGCAAGCTCAAGACCGTGTTCGCCGCACGCGGTTCGGTCACGGCCGGCAACAGCTCGCAGACCTCGGACGGCGCGGGCGCGCTGATCCTGGCCAGCGGCGATGCGGTCAAGCGCTTCGGCCTCACGCCGTTGGCGCGTTTCGTCAGTTTTGCCTCGCGCGGTGTACCGCCGCACATCATGGGCATCGGCCCGATCGAGGCGATTCCTGCCGCGCTGCGCGCCGCCGGACTCAAGCTGGACGACATCGACTGGTTCGAGCTCAATGAAGCGTTTGCTGCGCAGTCGCTGGCTGTCATCAACAGCCTGGGCCTGGACCCGGCCAAGGTCAATCCCATGGGTGGCGCGATTGCGCTGGGCCACCCGCTGGGTGCCACCGGTGCTATCCGTTCCGCGACCGTGGTGCATGCACTGCGCCGGCACAACAAGAAATACGGCATGGTGACCATGTGCGTGGGCATGGGGCAGGGCGCCGCCGGTATTTTCGAGCGCGTCTAAGACACTGATTCAGGCCACCGCAGAGTGGCCTTTTTTAATGACAGCGAGGAGCAAGACATGAGGACCGAAGTCATTCAGGTGAGTGACGGCGCGAAACTCATGGCCCGCATCTACGAGCCGGCTGGCCCGAGCCAAGGCAGTGTGGTGATTGGCGGGGCCATGGGCGTGCGGCAGGATTTTTATGCGGCATTTGCGCAGTGGCTGGCGGGTCAGGGTTGGCGTGTAACGACGTTTGACTACCGCGGCTCGGGTGACTCCGTGCCAGACACGCCACACGGCCGCCTGCGCGGCTTCAAGGCCGACCTGTACGACTGGACGCGCGATTACGAAACCGTGATCGACCACGCCCACGCGGCGCAACCGGAGCAGCCGTTGTACCTGCTGGGCCACAGCCTGGGGGCGCAACTGCCGGGCCTGCTCGGCAACCAGCACAAGGTCAGTGGCCTGCTCAGTGTGGCCGCGGGCAGCGGCTACTGGCGCGAGAACGCGCCACAGCTCAAGCGCATCGTGCCCTACTTCTGGTTCTTCATCGTGCCGCTGGCGACTCGTCTGTGCGGTTATTTCCCAGGCCGCAAGCTGAAGATGGTGGGCGACCTGCCAGCCGGCGTCATGCTGCAGTGGCGCAGGTGGTGCCTGAACCCGCGCTACAGCGTGGGGGCGGAAGGCGAGGCGGCGCGGCAAGGCTACGCCAGCGTGACCTTTCCCGTGCTGGCGCTGTCCGTCACCGACGATGAATTGATGACCCTGCGCGGCACACACAGTCTGATCGGCTTCTATGAAAACGCGCCGCGCGACATCCAGTGCATTGCCCCGGAAGACCTGTCTGTGCGCCGTATCGGCCACTTCGGGCCGTTCCGGCCCGAGCACGAGGCGCTGCTCTGGCCGAGGATGGGCCAATGGCTGGCTGGCCTGTCGCGTTCGGCGGTCGCATGAGCAGCGCTGGTTTCCTGGAGTGACCCATGGCTGAACATGTGTTTGACGAGGCGATGGCGCTGACGGTGCAAGCCGAAGACCTGTTCTTGGGGCGGACGAGCCCGGCCTACTGGAACATGGTGGGGCCGTTCGGTGGCATCAGTGCCGCGCAGGCCTTGCAGGCGGTGCTGCAACACCCCAAGCGCCTGGGCGAACCGGTGTCTATCACGGTCAACTTTGCCGCAGCATTGAGCGAGGGGCCGTTTCGCATCGAAGCCCGGCCGGTACGCACCAACCGTTCCACCCAGCACTGGCTGGTGCTGCTGTCGCAAACGGACTCCGAGGGGCTGGATGCGGTGGTGCTCACCGCCACGGCGGTAACAGCGGTGCGTCGCAGCACCTGGGGCGCGGTTGACGCCGTCATGCCCGAGGTGCCGGCGCCTGAACACATTGCGCGGGGCAGTTTGAAACGACCGGTGGCCTGGCTGCAACGCTACGATATCCGGCCGTGTGCCGGCAGCCTCCCTGAACAGTGGGATGGCAGCGAAGCCGACAGCCTGACCCAGCTCTGGATGCGTGACGATCCCCCGCGGCCGCTGGACTTCTGCAGCCTGCTGGCACTGGCCGATGTGTTTCCTCCGCGCGTCTGGCGCCGTCGCGCCCGCATGACGCCGGTGGGCACGGTGTCCATGACGGTGTACTTCCATGCCGGTGCCGACGAGCTCGCCGCCACTGGCAGTGGCTACCTGCTGGGCCAGGCGCGGGCACAATCCTTCTTCAACGGTTTTTTTGATCAGAGCGCCGAACTCTGGAACCAGGCCGGTCAGTTGCTGGCCACCTCGCATCAGATTGTCTATTTCAAGGAATGAACCTCATGTCCGACATCCTCGTCCACACCGAAGACGGTGTAGCCACCCTCAGCTTCAACCGTCTGGAGCGCAAGAACTCCATTACTTCGGCCATGTACGCCGCGATGGCGGATGCCGTTGAGCAGGCTGCAGCCGATGCGGCTGTCCGCGTGCTGGTGATCCAGGGGCATGAGACGGTGTTCAGTGCCGGCAATGACATTGGCGACTTCCTGAACCAGCCGCCGGCCACGGCAGATGCCCCGGTGTTCCGTTTCCTGCGTGGCATTGCCAGCTTCCCCAAGCCGGTGATCGCGGCCGTCAGCGGCCCGGCGGTCGGCATCGGGACCACGCTGCTGTTCCATTGCGATCTGGTCTATGCCGGTGACAACGCGGCTTTTTCCATGCCTTTCGTGAACCTGGGTCTGTGCCCGGAAGCCGCGTCCAGTCTGCTGGTGCCGCAGATGTTCGGCTACCACCGCGCCGCGGAAGCGCTGCTGCTGGGCGAGCCCTTCATGGCCGAGGCGGCGCTGGAGGCCGGCCTGGTCAACCGCGTGTTGCCGCCGACCGAGGCCAACGGCTATGCGCAGGCACAGGCACGCAAGCTGGCCGCCAAGCCGCTGTCGGCGCTGATCGAGACCAAGCGCCTGATGAAGCAAGGGCAGGCAACGCGCGTGCTGGAGCAGATGGCCGAGGAGGGCGCGAGTTTCGGCCGCATGCTGCGCGAGCCGGCGGCACGCGAAGCCTTCACGGCGTTCATGGAGAAACGCAAGCCAGACTTCAGCAAGGTCTGAACGTCCACTCGGCGGGCTAAGTCCGTCAGTATGGCCGCGTCTCCCAGGCGCTGCCTTGATTCCTCTACACTGCAAGCGCTGCCATGAACAAGCCTATTTCTGACGAGCCCGTGATCGAATTTGAAGAAGAGTTCGTGGCCGGGCTCAAGCTGATCTTTGAAGAAAAGATTGCCTTCAACCAGGTGCTGGGTCTCAAGATCACCTCACTCAAGCCCGAACGTGTTGTCGCACGCATCGAGATGCGGCCGGCGCTGATTGGTCACTACGGCCATAACCGCATCCACGGCGGTGTCATCAGCGCCGGGCTCGACGCCATGGGCGGCTTGGCGGTGATGGCTGCTATCGGGGCGCGACACATGGACGAGCCGCCGCTGCAGCGGTTGCACCGCTTCGGCAAGCTCGGCACCATTGACTTGCGAATCGACTACCTGCGTCCCGGCATCGGCGAGCACTTCGAGTTGCGCGCCGAAGTGCTGCGCCTGGGGTCGCGTGTGGCGACCACGCGCATGGAATTCTTCGGTGCAGACGGCACGTTGCTGTCGGCCGGCGCAGCCGCCTACATCGTCTCGTAGGCGCTGGTGCTGCGGGCTCAGGCTTGCGGACGCGGAATCTCGCGCGGCTTGCCTTGGTCGTCAATGGCGACATAGGTCAGGCTGGCCTCGGTCACTTTGACGAACTGGCCTTGAGCGCGGAAACGCTCGGCATAGACCTCGACCTTGACGGTCATGGAGGTTCGCCCAAGGCGCGTGAGCTTGGAATAGAACGACAGGATGTCACCCACCCGCACCGGCTGTTTGAAGATGAATTCGTTCACGGCCACGGTGGCCATGCGGCCGTCGGCGTAACGCGCCGGGATCACCGAGCCGGCCAGGTCGACCTGGGCCATGACCCAGCCGCCGAAGATATCGCCATTGGCATTGCAGTCGGCCGGCATGGGGATGACCTTGAGGACCAGCTCCTCGTCGGAGGGCGGCTGGATCGGGGCGGAACTTGGAATCACGGACATGGGGGAGAATCTCAAAAAATAACCAGTTCAGATTGTCCTCTATGCGCCGTTTTGGCGATACCGCCCTCTCCTCTTCCGCCAGTACCTCGCCGTCATCGGCTCTGCCGCATTCCGACTGGGGCACGCTCCAGCGCCTGTTCCCCTACCTGTGGCAGTACAAGTGGCGCGTCATGGCCGCACTGGCCTTCATGGTGGGGGCCAAGCTGGCCAACGTGGGGGTGCCGCTGCTGCTCAAAAACCTGGTGGACACCATGGACATCAAGCCGGGCGACGCGGTTGCCGTGCTGGTGGTGCCGGTGGGATTGCTGCTGGCCTATGGCGCGCTACGCCTCGCCACGTCGCTGTTTGCCGAGTTGCGCGAACTGGTGTTTGCCAAGGCCACGCAGGGGGCGGCGCGCAGCATCGCGTTGCAGACCTTCTGCCACCTGCATGCCTTGAGTCTGCGCTTCCACCTGGAGCGCCAGACCGGTGGCATGACGCGCGACATCGAGCGCGGTGTGCGCGGCATCGAGTCGCTGATTTCCTATTCGCTCTACAGCATCGTGCCGACGCTGATTGAGGTGACGTTGGTGCTGACCATCCTGGCGGTGAAGTTCGACGTCTGGTTTGCCTGGATCACCTTGGGGGCACTGGCGGGCTACATCCTGTTCACCGTGACGGTGACCGAGTGGCGAACCCAATTTCGCAAACAGGCCAACGAGTTCGATTCGGCGGCCCACAGCAAGGCCGTGGATTCGCTGCTCAACTACGAGACCGTCAAGTACTTCAACAATGAAGCCTTCGAGGCCGGACGTTACGACGACAGCCTGGCGCGCCTGCACCAGGCGCGGCTCAAAAGCCAGTCCACCCTGAGCCTGCTCAACACCGGGCAACAGTTGATCATCGCCATCAGCCTGGTGGGCATGCTGTGGCGTGCCACGCAGGGTGTGGTGGATGGCCACATGACGCTGGGCGATCTGGTCATGGTCAACGCCTTCATGATCCAACTCTACATTCCGCTGAACTTCCTCGGCGTGATCTACCGTGAGATCAAGCAGAGCCTGACCGACCTGGACAAGATGTTCACCCTGCTGGAGAAAGAACGCGAGGTGGCCGACGCGCCGGATGCGCGGCCCTTGCAGGTCAGTCAGGCCGATGTGAAGTTCGAGGACGTGAGTTTCGCCTATGACCCCTCCGGTGGTCGGCCGATCCTGCATCACCTCAGTTTCGAGATCCCGGCCGGCAAGACGGTGGCCGTGGTCGGCCCTTCCGGTGCCGGCAAGTCCACGCTGGCACGCCTGCTCTACCGTTTTTATGATGTGCAGCAAGGCCGCATCACCATCGGCGGGCAGGACATCCGCCAGGTGACGCAGTCCAGTGTGCGGCAGGCCATCGGCATCGTGCCGCAGGACACCGTGCTGTTCAACGACACGGTGGAATACAACATCGCCTATGGGCGCCCCGGTGCCAGCCGCGCCGAGGTGGAGGAGGCGGCCCGCGCGGCGCACATTCACGACTTCATCAGTGCCACCCCCAAAGGCTACGACACCATGGTGGGCGAGCGTGGCTTGAAGCTCTCGGGTGGCGAGAAGCAGCGCGTGGCGATTGCACGTACCTTGCTCAAGAACCCGCCGATCCTGATCTTTGACGAAGCCACCTCGGCGCTGGATTCGGCCAACGAGCGCGCCATCCAGGCCGAACTGCAAAGCGTGGCCCACAATAAGACCACGCTGGTCATCGCACATCGGCTGTCCACGGTGGTGGATGCGCACGAGATCCTGGTGATGGAGGCCGGGCGCATCGTGGAGCGCGGCTCACATGCCCAGCTGCTGGCACGCGGGGGCACCTATGCGCACATGTGGGCTTTGCAACAAAGTTCAGAGTGATTTTGAGCATTGGCGCCCGTGAAATAAGCGCGAAATGCTATTAAATATATAGCGAATGGTCGTGCAGATCTACTGCGAAGCGCCGTGCATTGCCGTGGCACAGGCTTCACTGCCGGCGCGATGTGAAGCAGTGACGTGGGGCTTTCATCCCCGCGATGATTTGCATCGCATAATTTGGCCATGGAAACCAAATGGCTGGAAGATTTCGTCAGCTTGGCGGAGACGCGCAGCTTCAGCCGTTCCGCGCAGTTACGCCATGTGACGCAACCGGCGTTTTCCCGCCGCATCCAGGCGCTGGAAGCCTGGGCAGGCACCGATCTGGTGGACCGCAGCTCCTACCCGACGCGTCTGACGCCCGCCGGTGAAACGCTCTACGGTCAGTCGCTCGAAATGCTGCATGCCCTGCAAAGCACGCGTGCCATGCTGCGCGGGCACACCTCGGCCGGGCAGGATGTGATCGAGTTCGCCGTACCGCATACCCTGGTCTTCACCTTTTTCCCGGCCTGGTTGTCGAGCCTGCGCGACAAGTTCGGACCCATCAAGAGCCGCCTGATTGCGCTCAATGTGCACGATGCCGTGGTGCGGCTGGTCGAGGGTGGCTGCGATCTGCTGATCGCCTACCACCACCCCTCGCTACCGTTCCAGCTCGATGCCGATCGCTACGAGATGGTCAGCCTGGGCGAAGAGGTCATTGCCCCCTATTGCCGGCCCGATGCACACGGTTTGCCGCTGTTTCCGCTGCCAGGGCAGGCGAGCCAGCCTTTGCCCTACCTCGGTTATGCCCCCGGGGCCTACCTGGGGCTGGTGGTGGACTTCATGCTCAAACAGGCGAGCACGCCCATCCACCTGGACCGCGTGTACGAGACCGACATCGCCGAAGGGCTCAAGGCCATGGCGCTCGAAGGCCACGGCCTGGCTTTTCTGCCGCACAGTGCCGTGCGCAACGAACTGCAGGCCGGCAAGCTGGTCAGTGCGGCACCGGCCGGGCTGACGGGCATGCAGATCACCATGGATGTGCGGGCCTACCGCGAAAAGCCGGTCGCCCGTGAAACCCACAAGGGCGCCCCACACCGCGCCGCGGCCACACCCAAGCGCACCGCCCAGGCTTTGTGGGACTACCTGCAGGCGCAGTCGCTTGCCGGTCAGGGGGCTGGCGCAAGCCCGGCGGCTTAAGCGGTGATGGGCGCGGGGTTTATTTCTTCCGTGCAGCGATCGATTTTTCCGCCAGCGTGACCAGGTCGGCGCCGATCTGGTTTTTCCACTTGTCATACACGGGGCGTGATGCCTTGATGAAGGTCTCGCGCTCTTGCGGGCTCAGGTGCGTGACGGTGACGCCCAATGCCGAGATGTCCTTGAGCATGGGTTGACCGGCTTCGATCAGGCCTTTGCGTGCGATGGCAATCTCCTCCTTGCCGGCATCGATGGCTGCCTGGCGCACGATCTCGCGGTCGGACGGGGTCCAGGCGTTCCAGATCTCCTTGTTGACCACGAACACCAGCGGATCGGCCATATAGCCCCACATGGTGATGTACTTCTGACCCACCGTGTGCATTTTCAGGCCGGTGAACAGGTACAGGGGATTTTCCTGGCCGTCCACCGCGCCGCTGGCCAGGGCCGGCTGTGCATCGGCCCAGCTCATCTGGGTCGGGTTGGCGCCCAGCGTGGTGAAGAGGTCGGAGAACAGCGGCGAGCCGACCACACGGATCTTCAGGCCCTTGAGGTCTTGCGGCGAGTGGATAGCGCGCTTGGAGTTGGTGATTTCGCGGTAGCCGTTTTCACCCCAGGCCAGCGGCACCACGCCAGCCTGATCCAGCACCTTGAAAATGCGTTGGCCGACCTCGCCTTGCGTCAGGGCATCGACCGCCGCATAGTCAGGCATCAGGAAGGGCAGCGAGAACAGGTTGAGCTGCTTGACCTGGGGTGACCAGTTGATGGTGGAGCCGACGGCCATGTCGATCACCCCTTGGCGCAAGGCACTGAACTCCCGTGTCTGGTCGCCCTGGATCAGGGACACCCCCGGATAGAGCTTGATGTTGATGCGACCCTGGGTACGTTCGCGCACCTTGTTGGCCCACAACTCGCCGCCTTTGCCCCAGGGCAGGCTGGGGGGCAGCACCAGCGACATGCGGTATTCCGACTTGTAGGTCTGGGCCGGTGCCAGTGCCGGCAGTGCCAGGGCCGCAGCTGCAGCGGTGAGGCCGAGGAAGGTGCGAAGTTTCATGGGTTTGTCTCCTGGTTGAAAAAGCAGAACTCAGTAACCCAGCGTGCGGGGCAGCCACAGCGCCAGTTCGGGGAAGGCAATCACGGCCACCATGACCAGGGCCATGGCCAACAGCAGCCAGCCGACCCAGCGCACGGTTTCTTCCATGCGCACATGGGCGATGCGGCACGACACCATGAGGTTGACCGCCAGGGGCGGCGTGAACTGGCCCAGCGCCACCTTGAGCGTGAGGATGACGCCGAACCAGACGGGGTCCCATTGGTAGTGCTGCATGATGGGCAGGAGCAGCGGCACGAAGATCAGGAAGATCGACACGCCGTCGAGGAACATGCCCACCGTGATCAGCATGACGATCAGCAAGGCCAGGACGCCGTATTCGCCCAGCCCTGAATTCACGATGGCATGGGTGATCGGGTCGATCACGCCCAGCGTGGAGAGCGAATAGGCGAAGATGCCGGCCAGCGACACCACCAGCAGGATCACGGCCGACAGTTCGCCCGATTCGCGCAGGATCACGAACAGGTCGCGCACCCGGATCGTGCGGTGGATCACCATGCCGACGAACAGGCCATAGAACACGGCCACCACCGCGGCTTCGGTCGGGGTGAACCAGCCCGCGCGCATGCCGCCCAGGATGACCACCGGGGCTGCCAGGCCCCAGACGGCTTCACGCAGGCTCTTCCAGAAAGGGGGGCGTGGCAGGCTGGCCTCCAGGGCGCCCATCTTGTGCTTGCGTGCCAGCCAGACGGTCGGCACGATCAGGGCCACGCCGGCCAGGATGCCCGGCACCATGCCGGCGGCAAACAGCGCTGGCACGGAGGCGCCCGGCACCAGCACCGAATAGACGATGAAGGCGACCGAGGGCGGGATCAGGATGTCGGTGGCCGCGGCCGCCCCCACCACACTGGCTGAGAAGGCTGCCGGGTAGCCGGCGCGTGCCATGGCCGCAATCATCACGCTGCCGACCGCGGCCGCATTGGCTGGGCCGGAGCCCGAGATGCCCCCCAGGAACATGGCCACGGCAATGGCGACCAGCGGCAGCATGCCGGGGCCACGGCCGACGATGGCCACGGCAAAATTCACCAGCCGAAGGGCCACGCCCGAGCGGTCGAAGATGGAGCCCACCAGCACGAACATGGGGATCGCCAGCAAGGGGTACTTGCCCAGGCCAGCGTAGAAGTTCTGCGGCACGGCCAGCAGGCCGAACCATTGCGCGTCAGTGTTGGCCGCGCCGATGGCTGCGGCACCGGCCAGCCCCAGGGCGGCGCCGATCGGCACGCCCAGCAGCATCATGGCAATGAAGAGGAGAAAGAGCAGGGCGACGATCATGCGGCATCCTGGTCGCGGCCGCGCCGGATGAATAGGCCGAGGGCGCGCAACATGATCGCGATCGACAGCACCGGCAGCCAGATCGAATACCACCATTGCGGCACGCCAATGCCGGGAGAGGTCTCGCCAAAACGGTAATCGTCCCAGACCAGGCGCATGCTGAGGACGCCAATCAGTCCAAACAGCAGCGCCACCATCAAGGCGCCAAAGCGTGCCAGGGCCCGCTGGCGCGACGCGGGGCCGCTGTCAGCGAAGTACTCGATGCGGATATGCCGATTACGCGCCACGGCGGCCGAACCTGCCACCAACGACAGCGCGATCATCAGGAAGACCGAAAACTCCTCGGTCCAGGCGAACGATTGGTTGGTGAAGTAGCGCACCAGAACATTGGCAAAGGTGATCAGGGCCAAGGCGCCCATGACGATGACGGTGAGCCAGTCCTCGATCTTGAGCGGGACCCGGGTTGCCTCGTCGCTTTCGCTCATTTCGGGCGGCAATCCGGCTTCACTTTGTGGGCCGAAATCAGAAGGCAGTGACATGGGCGCTAGGGTTGTGATTTATTGTCTACCTATCTTAGCGGTGTATAGAATCAAATCCATCGCATTGGTTGACGCCTCGTCGGCACCACACAAGGAGATCCCCATGAAGAAGCAGGTATTGGCCTTTTCCATCGCCATCTTGGCGGCCAGTGGGGCATTCGCCCAAGCGAACAACACGCTGGCCAAGATCAAGGCTTCCGGCAGCGTCACCCTGGGGGTGCGTGAATCTTCGGGTCTGGGCTATACCCTGGGCAACGGCAAATATGTGGGCTTTCATACCGAGATGGGTGAGCGTGTTCTGGCCGACATCCAGAAACAGATCGGCCTGGCCAAGCTGGACATCAAGTACCAGCCGGTGACCTCGCAGAACCGCATCCCGCTGGTGACCAATGGCACGGTTGACCTGGAGTGCGGCTCCACCACCAACAACGCCGCGCGCCAGAAGGACGTGGCCTTCGCCGTGACCACGTATGTGGAAGAGGTGCGCATTGCCGTCAAGGCCAATTCGGGCATCCAGTCGATCAAGGACCTGAATGGCAAGAGCGTGGCCACCACCACCGGGACCACCTCGGTGCAAACCCTGCGCAAGCATGAGCGTGCGGGCGGCATCGACTTCAAGGAGGTGTACGGCAAGGACCATGCCGACAGTTTCCTGCTGCTCGAAACCGGCCGCGCCGACGCTTTCGTGATGGACGGTTCGATCCTCGCCGGCAACATTTCCAAGTCCAAGAATCCGGCCGATTTCAAAATTGTCGGCGAGGTGCTGTCGGTCGAGCCGATCGCCTGCATGCTGCGCAAGGACGACCCGGCTTTCAAGAAGGCGGTGGACGACAGCATCAAGCGCCAGATTGCCGACGGTTCGCTGGCCAAGCTGTACGACCGCTGGTTCATGCAGCCGATCCCACCGACCAACACCAAGGTGGGCCTGCCGCTGTCGGAGGCCACCAAGGCCGCCTGGGCCAACCCCAACGACAAGCCCATGGAAGACTACGCCAAGAAGTAAGCGAGCGAATGCTGCCGAACCTTTTCGACCCGATGGTTGAGAGGTTTGGTTGACGCAGGTGCATGGCGACCGGGCCCTACCGAAAAGAAGGGGGTGACACATGAGCTGGGATTGGCAGGTGTTCTGTGAAGACACCATGGAGCGGGTGGCTGTGCAAGGCTGCTTTGGCAAGGGCGGCGACATCACCTACCTCGACTGGATGCTGTCGGCCTGGGGTTGGACCGTGTCGGTGTCGCTGCTGTCGCTGTTGCTGGCGTTGCTGCTGGGCTCCTTGATCGGGACGTTGCGCACGCTGCCAGATCGCCCCCTGGTCGTGAAACTCGGCACTGCCTGGGTCGAGTTGTTTCGCAATATTCCGTTGCTGGTGCAGGTCTTCCTCTGGTACCACGTGGTGCCCAGCATGTTCCCGGCCATGAAGGCGGTGCCAGGGTTTGTGCTGGTGGTGCTGGCGCTGGGGTTCTTCACTTCGGCACGCATTGCCGAGCAGGTGCGCTCGGGCATTGAGACGCTGCCGCGCGGCCAACGCTATGCCGGCATGGCCATGGGGTTCACCACCTTCCAGACCTACCGCTATGTGCTGTTGCCGATGGCGTTTCGCATCATCGTGCCGCCGCTGACCAGCGAGGCCATGAACATTTTCAAGAACTCGTCGGTGGCGTTCGCGGTGTCGGTGGCCGAGCTGACCATGTTCGCCATGCAGGCGCAGGAGGAAACCTCGCGCGGCATCGAGGTCTATCTGGGCGTGACGACGCTGTACATCATCTCGGCGTTTGCCATCAACCGCATCATGGCCTTCATCGAGAAGCGTGCACGCGTGCCGGGTTTCATCGTTGCGGGCGGAGGGCATTGACGATGAACCTCCAACTCGACTTCTCGTTCTACAACTGGGACCTGATCAGCAACTTCGTCCTCAAGGGGCTGTACTTCAGCCTGATGCTGACGCTGGTGGCCACGGCAGGTGGTGTGATCTTCGGTACCGTGCTGGCGCTGCTGCGTTTGTCGGGCAAGAAATGGCTCGACGTGCCCGCCACGATCTACGTCAACGGCATGCGCAGCATTCCGTTGGTGATGGTGATTCTGTGGTTCTTCCTGCTCATGCCGGCCATCATCGGCCGCCCGATTGGTGCCGAGGTGTCCGCGGTGGTCACCTTCGTCGCCTTCGAGGCGGCTTACTTCAGCGAAATCATGCGCGCCGGCATCCAGTCGATTCCGAGCGGTCAGGTCTTCGCGGGGCAGGCGCTGGGCATGACCTATGGCCAGAACATGAAGCTGGTGGTGTTGCCGCAGGCCTTGCGCAACATGCTGCCGGTATTGCTGACGCAGACCATCATCCTGTTTCAGGATACCTCGTTGGTCTATGCCATCGGGGCCTACGACATGCTCAAGGGCTTCGAGGTGGCGGGCAAGAACTTTGGTCGTCCGATTGAGGCCTACCTGGCGGCGGCGCTGGTGTACTTCGTCATGTGCTATGCGCTGTCCTGGGCGGTGAAGCGGCTGCATCAAAAGATCGCCGTCATCCGGTGACGGCGGGAAGGAATTGTCATGATTGAACTGAAGAACGTCTCCAAGTGGTACGGCAGCTTTCAGGTGCTGACCGACTGCTCTGCCAGCATCCGCAAGGGCGAGGTGGTGGTGGTGTGCGGCCCGTCGGGCTCCGGTAAATCGACGCTGATCAAGACCATCAATGCTCTGGAGCCCTTCCAGCAGGGCGAGATCTGGGTGGATGGCGTGCCGGTGCATGACCCGAAAACCAATCTGCCGAAGTTGCGCAGCCGGGTGGGCATGGTGTTCCAGCATTTCGAACTGTTTCCGCACCTGTCGGTGACGGAAAACCTCACGATCGCGCAGATCAAGGTGCTGGGGCGCAGCCCGGAAGAGGCGAAGACGCGCGGCCTGAAAATGCTCGACCGCGTCGGCCTGTCGGCGCACAAAGACAAGTTTCCAGGCCAGCTCTCGGGCGGCCAGCAGCAGCGCGTGGCCATTGCGCGCGCGCTGTCCATGGATCCGATCGTCATGCTGTTCGACGAGCCGACCTCGGCGCTCGATCCCGAGATGGTGGGCGAGGTGCTCGATGTGATGGTGGGGCTGGCGCAGGAGGGTATGACCATGATGTGCGTGACACACGAGATGGGCTTTGCGCGCAAGGTCAGCAATCGCGTCATCTTCATGGATGTCGGCGGCCGCATCTTGGAAGACTGCTCGCGCGAGGAGTTCTTCAACAACCCGGACGCGCGCCAGCCGCGGACCAAGGATTTTCTGAACAAGATCCTGGGGCATTAGAGGGGCACCCCCGAGCGGCTGCGCCGCTCCCCCTCAAGGGGGCGCTGCCAGCAGACCGGCGGAGCCGGTTCTGCGGCAGCCCTGGCTTAAGACCGTGGGCGGCGGTTTTGGGACAATAGCGCCCATGACCTCGCAAATTACCATCACCCGCCCCGATGACTGGCATCTGCATGTACGCGACGGTGAGCCGCTGGCCACCGTGGTGCCGCACACGGCGGCCCAGTTCGGCCGCGCCATCATCATGCCCAACCTCAAGCCACCGGTGACCACCGCGCAGCAGGCGCTGGACTACAAGCGCCGCATTCTGGCTGCCGTGCCGGCCGGCGTGGCGTTTGAGCCGCTGATGACGCTGTACCTCACCGACAACCTGCCGCCGGACGAGATCAAGCGTGCCCGGGACGCCGGCGTCGTGGCGGCCAAGCTCTACCCGGCGGGTGCCACCACCAACAGCGACGCCGGCGTGACCGACCTGCGCAAGACCTACAAGACGCTGGAAGCCATGCAGCGCGAGGGCCTGCTGCTGCTGGTGCACGGCGAAGTGACCTCGCCCGACATTGACCTGTTCGACCGCGAGGCGGTGTTCATCGAGCAGCAGCTCATGCCGCTGCGCCGCGATTTCCCCGAGTTGAAAATCGTGTTCGAGCACATCACGACCAAAGAAGCGGCGCAGTACGTGCAGGCCAGCGACCGCTTCACCGGTGCCACCATCACGGCACACCACCTGCTGTACAACCGCAACGCCATTTTCACCGGCGGCATCAGGCCGCACTACTACTGCCTGCCGGTGCTCAAGCGCGAAGTGCACCGCCAGGCCCTGGTGGCAGCGGCCACCAGCGGCAACCCGAAGTTCTTCCTCGGCACCGACAGCGCGCCGCACCCGGTGCACCTGAAGGAGCACGCCACTGGTTGTGCCGGTTGCTACACCGCGCATGCGGCGATCGAGATGTACGCCGAGGTCTTCGACATGGCAGGCGCACTCGACAAGCTCGAAGGCTTTGCCAGTTTTCATGGCGCCGACTTCTACGGCCTGCCGCGCAACACAGGCACCATCACGCTGCGGCGCGAGTCGTGGACGCCGCCGGAGAGCTTCCCCTTCGGCCAGGCCGAACTCAAGCCGCTGCGTTCCGGCGAGTCGTTGCCGTGGCGCATGATTTAGAGCGGATCGACTGGCAGGCACCCTGGCTGGCGCCGTACCGCGAGGCGGGGCAGCCACTGGCACAGCAGGTCATGGCTGGCGTTTCCTGTGCCGAGGCGCTCAACAGCTGTGAGGCCATGCCGGTGCGCTTCGTGCCGCAGGCGGCATTGCCGGGTGGCGTGGCCTACGAGCAGTACATTTTCGAACAGCGCGGCGTGCCGACGCGCGACGGACTGCATGATTTCTTCAACGGGATCATCTGGCAGCATTTCCCCCTGGCCAAGCAGCGGCTTAACCAGCTGCAGGCGGCGCAGATCGCGGCCGATGGCGTGCAGGCGGTGCGCGGCCCGGTGCGCGATGCCATCACCGTGTTCGACGAGAACGCCGCCCTGCTGCGCGCCCCCGATGCCGTGTGGGAGGCCTTGGTGGCCCGGGACTGGCGGCGCCTGTTCATCGAGCTGAGGCCGCTGTGGGCGCAGGCGTCGCTGCTGCTGTTCGGCCATGCCTTGCTGGAGAAACTGGTTTCTCCAAGAAAACCGATCACAGCCCACGTCTATCGTGCGCAGCCTGCTACTGATTCAATAGCGAATCTGGATGCCTGGCTGGCGCAGGATCTGACGGCAAACAAACTGGCGGGCAAGCCCTTCGTGCCGCTGCCGGTGCTGGGTGTGCCCGGCTGGTGGCCGGCCAATGACGACCCGGCTTTCTATGACGACGCGCAGGTGTTCCGCCCGCTGCGTGCCGTCGCGCATCCCGTATCATCCTGCGGCCGGTGAATCAAATGGCCACAGGTGATGGGGACTTTCCCCGTCTTCGCCTTGATTTTCGTCGTTCCGCCCTTACCATTTGCGCCATCGGTCCGCGAGTGACGGGCTGTTGTTGAAGGAAAGCATGAAACGCATTGTTCTGTTTGTTCTGACCAACCTTGCGGTGGTGGTGGTGCTGGGCATCGTGGCCAGCCTGCTGGGTGTCAACCGCTACCTCACGGCCAATGGCCTGAACCTGGGGGCCTTGCTCGGTTATGCCTTGGTCATGGGTTTTGGCGGCGCCATCATTTCGCTGTTGATCAGCAAGCCGGTTGCCAAGTGGAGCGCCGGTGTGCGCGTGATCGAGCAGCCGCAGTCGCCCGACGAGGCCTGGATTGTCAACACCGTGCAGAAGTTCGCCGACAAAGCCGGCATCGGCATGCCCGAGGTCGGCATCTTCGAAGGCGAGCCCAATGCCTTTGCCACGGGCGCCTTCAAGAATTCGGCACTGGTGGCGGTGTCCACCGGCCTGCTGCAGGGCATGACACGCGAAGAGGTGGAGGCCGTCATTGGCCATGAGGTGGCCCACATCGCTAACGGCGACATGGTCACCATGACCCTGATCCAGGGTGTGATGAACACGTTTGTGGTGTTTCTCAGTCGCGTCATCGGTTATGCGGTGGACAGCTTCCTGCGCAAAGGGGATGACCGCGACAGCGGCCCCGGCATCGGCTATTTCGTGACGACCATCGTGCTCGACATCGTGCTGGGTTTCCTGGCCGCCATCATCGTGGCCTGGTTCTCGCGCCAGCGCGAGTTCCGCGCCGATGCCGGATCGGCGCAACTGCTGGGCCGCAAGCAGCCCATGATCAACGCGCTGGCCCGCCTGGGCGGCCTGCATGCAGGTGAGCTGCCCAAGAGCATGGCGGCGATGGGCATTGCCGGTGGGATCGGCCAGTTGTTCTCGACGCACCCACCGATCGAAGAGCGCATCGCGGCGCTGCAAAACGCCCAAGGCTGAACAGGGCCATCCTCTCCCATGCACCCCGGTCGGACGGATTTGTCCGACCGGGGTTTTTCTTGGGGCGTGGCGTCCTAGGGGAAAGCCACTTGCGCTCGTGGATGGGTCTCTCCACAATGGGGTGGACTGAAGCAGGCAAACAACTGTCCGGAGGCTGCGTTGCAAGACAAGAGCCCCATGTCCAAGACCCACCTCGGGTTCGCGCAGACGACTCCCGGCGTTCCGGCATGGCTGCGCCCCGTCTTCGCCAACGGGTTCATGGTGCGTCTGTTTTCGGGGTTGCTGCTGCTCAATCTGCTGGTGATCGCGCTGGCTGCCTGGGCGCTTTATGAGAGCCGTCTCAAATACGAGGAACGCGCGACCAGCGAAGTCCAGAACCTGGCCCTGCTGCTCGATCACGACATCGCCGCCTCCATCCGGGAGATCGATCTGTCCTTGCGGGCCACCATCATGGAGATCGAACGCGCCATCGCAGCAGACCGGCGTGATGATCAAGCCCTGAATTTTTTCATCGAACAGCAACTGTTCCAGCATCCAGACTTGGACGGCCTGCGCGTGACGGATGAGCAGGGACGCATGACGCACGGGACCGGCGTACTGCCGGGCTCCAAACTGGCGGTGGCGGATCGCGATTATTTTGTGCGTTTGCGCGATCAGCCGTACACCGGCTTGATGATCGGGCAGCCGGCGCTGGGGCGCATCAGCGGCAAGTGGGTCATCAACCTGGCCCGTGCCATCCGCACGCCAGAGGGCCTCTTTGCTGGCGTGGTGGTCGGCTCGATCCCGGTGGCGCGCTTCACCAGCGCTTTTGCCACGTTGACGCTGGGGCCGGGGGATTCGTTTACGCTGTTCAACAGCGAGATGCGCGTCGTGACTCGCCACCCGGAAGTGCCGGAGGCGACCCTGGGGGGCATGAGGTTCGGCTCGCCGGCCCTGCAGAGCCTGGTGCGTTCCGAGGCTGTCGAAGGCAGTTACCAGGGAGTTTCGAGCATCGATGGCGTGCATCGGGTCTTCGCCTACCGGAAGGTACGCGGCGTGCCACTGCACATCGTGGCGGGGCTGTCTACAGCAGTGGCCTTGGCCGGCTGGCGCCAGGAGGCCACGAAGGCGATCGGGTTGGTCGGGGCTTTTGTGCTGGTCACACTGCTGCTGTCGTGGTTCATCTGCCATGTCTGGCGCCAGCAGGCGCAGGCCGTGGCTGCCTTGCGGTCTGTCAACCTGACACTGGACGCTGAAAAGCATCTGAACCAGACCATCATCCAGAGTTCGCCGTTCGCTATTTACACGCGCAACCAGCAAGGCCTGGTGACGGCCTGGAACCTGGCCGCCGAGAAACTCTTTGGCTGGCGTGCCGAAGAAGTTGTTGGCAAGCCTCTGTTGAGCGTGCCGATCGGCAAGGAAGAGGAGACGCGCGAGTTGCGCGAGCGCGTCTTGCGTGGCGAGAGCATCATCCAGTTCGAGGTGCAGCGGCAAAAGCGCGACGGCACGGTGTTCGATCTGAGCACCACCATGGCGCCTTTGCGCGGCGCCTCGGGTGAGATCGACGGTTATCTGGCCATTGCCACCGATGTCACGGCACGCAAGCAGGCTGAACGGCAAATTGAATTTCTCGCCTACCGCGATGTCCTGACCGGCCTGCCCAACCGTCTGTTGCTGCACGACCGTTTCACGCAGGCCGTCGCTTATGCGGATCGTGCCAGTTTGCGTGTGGCATTGCTGTTCATCGATCTGGACAACTTCAAGACCATCAATGACTCGCTGGGGCACGCCGTAGGGGATGCCCTGCTCAAGGAGATCGCCTTGCGGCTGGGGGCCTGTGTGCGTGAGACCGACACCATCAGCCGGCAGGGCGGCGACGAATTCCTCATCGTGCTGCCCGATCTGTCCGGCACCGAGGCCATCAGCCCCGTGCTGGCCAAGATCCGGGAGCAGTTGCACGTGCCCTTCGAGCTCGATGGTCATGAACTGACCACGTCGGCCTCCATCGGCATCGCCATCTACCCGAGCGACGGCCGGGATTTCGAGACCCTGCTGAAGAAGGCCGACACTGCCATGTACCAGGCCAAGGATGCCGGGCGCAACAGCTACCGTTTTTTCGACGAGCAGATGAACGTCAAGGCGGTCGAGCATCTCAGTTTCAAGACCGGTTTGCGTCGGGCGCTGGACCGTGGCGAATTCGAACTGCATTACCAGCCGCAGATCAACCTGACGACCGGTGCCGTGACCGGCGCCGAGGCCTTGCTGCGCTGGAACCATCCCGAACTGGGCCTGGTGTCGCCAGCCCGCTTTATTCCGGTAGCCGAAGACAGCGGCCTGATCGTGCCAATCGGCGAGTGGGTGATCCAGGAGGCTTGCCGCCAAGGGGCGGCATGGAAGCAGGCGGGGCTGCCGCCGTTGGTGATGGCGGTCAATCTGTCCGCCGTGGAGTTCAAACGTGGCGATGTCGAGCACAAGGTGATGCGTGCGCTGCAGGACAGCGGGCTGGATCCGAATTGCCTCGAGTTGGAGCTGACCGAGTCAATCATGATCCACAACACCGAACAGGTGCTGGCCACGGTGCAGCGCCTCAAGCTGTTGGGGGTGAAGTTGTCGATCGATGACTTCGGCACCGGTTATTCCAGCCTGTCCTACCTGAAACGTTTTGATGTGGACAAGCTGAAGATCGATCAGTCCTTCATCCGCGACCTGGCGTCCGATCCGGACGATGCAGCCATCATCCGGGCCATCATCCAGATGGCGCGCAGCCTGAACCTGCGGACCCTGGCCGAAGGGGTGGAGAATGGCGATATGCTGGCGCGGCTGCGCGACTTTGAGTGCGACGAAGCCCAGGGCTATTTTTTTGCTCGGCCCATGCCGGCGCAGGATTTTGTCGAGTTCGTCGGGCAGTGGGCGGGCCGCCAGTTGTTGATGGAGGGGGATTGGATCATATGAACAAGCTTCACTTACCTGTTTTACGGCTGCTGCCCCTGTGCTTGGCCGCACCGATGGCGTTGGCCCAAACCACCCCCGCTTGCGAGCAGGCCTGGGTGGAGTACAACGAGTTCAAGGATCGCACGGTGATGGAAGCGTCCCAGTACCCGCTGACGGTGCAAGGTGCCGCGGTACGCGCTGCCTGCGGCACCGATGCGTTGCCGGCGCCGCCTTGGGCGGATACCCCGCCACCGCCGCAGGTGCGCAAGCGCAAGTCACCTCCGCCGCCGCCCCCACCAACCCCGCCACGTGCTCCTTAGGCGGATGGCTGCAGGTCGAGCGCCAGTGCCTCGGCCACCTTGATGCCGTCCACCCCCGCCGACAGAATGCCGCCGGCGTAACCCGCGCCTTCGCCGGCCGGGTACAGGCCACGCACATTCAGGCTCTGCAGGTCCTCGCCGCGCGGAATACGCAACGGTGACGAGGTGCGTGTCTCTACGCCGGTAAGCACGGCGTCTTTCATGTCAAAGCCCTTGATCTTCTTGCCGAAGGCCGGCAGCGCTTCGCGGATCGCTTCGATGGCGTAGCCCGGCAGGGCGTTGGCCAGGTTGCCCAGGTGCACGCCCGGCTTGTAGGAGGGCAGCACGCTGCCGAAATCGGTGGACGGCTGGTTGGCAATGAAGTCACCCACCAATTGGCCCGGCGCCTCGTAGGTGCCGCCGCCCAGCACATAGGCGTTGGCTTCCAGCTTGCGCTGCAGCACGATGCCGGCCAGCGGGTGTGGCTGCTGGCGTGCCATGGCGGCAGCCTGCTGCGCGTAGCGGGCACCGTCCTCCGGGCCGAAGGCGGCTTGCCAGTCGGCTGCGTCGTCAAGACCGTTCGGGTAATCCACCGGCTCGATGCCGACCACGATGCCGGCATTGGCGTTGCGCTCGTTGCGCGAGTACTGACTCATGCCGTTGGTCACCACGCGGCCCGGCTCCGAGGTGGCGGCCACCACCGTGCCGCCCGGGCACATGCAGAAGCTGTAGACGGCACGGCCATTTTGCGCGTGGTGCACCAGTTTGTAGTCGGCGGCGCCCAGCAGCGGGTGGCCGGCGTGTTTGCCCCAGCGCGCCCGGTCGATCACGCTTTGCGGGTGCTCGATGCGAAAGCCCACCGAGAACGGTTTGGCCTGCATGGCCACGCCGCGGTCGAACAATTTGGCAAAGGTGTCGCGCGAGCTGTGGCCCAGTGCCATCACCACGTGCGAGGCCTTCAACTCATAGGGGGTGTTGGTGGTCAGGTCGAGCACGGTGAGACCGCGCAGTTGCTTGCCTTTGGGGGTGTCTTCAATCTGCACATCCGTCACGCGCTGCTGGAAGCGGATCTCGCCGCCCAGCGCAATGATCTGTTCGCGGATGCTCTCCACCACCTTCACCAGCTTAAAGGTGCCGATGTGCGGGTGCGCCTCCACCAGAATTTCTGCCGGCGCGCCAGCCTGCACGAACTCGTTCATCACCTTGCGGCCCAGGTGACGCGGGTCCTTGATCTGGCTGTAGAGCTTGCCGTCACTGAAGGTGCCGGCGCCGCCCTCGCCGAACTGCACGTTCGACTCCGGGTTCAACACCTGTTTGCGCCACAGGCCCCAGGTGTCCTTGGTGCGCTGGCGGACCGTGGTGCCACGTTCGATGACGATCGGCTTGAAGCCCATCTGCGCCAGGATCAGTGCGGCAAAAATACCGCAGGGGCCAAAGCCCACCACCACCGGGCGTTCCTTCAGTTCGGCCGGTGCCTGTGCCACCGGGCGGTACACCAGGTCGGGCGAGGGGCCGATGTGGGGATGGTCGGCAAACTTGGCAAGCAGGTCGGCTTCAAGTGCCGGCGTCAGCGCCACATCGACGATGTAGACCTGCAGCAGATCGGCCTTGCGTGCATCGAAGCTGCGCTTGTAGATGGTGAAGCGGCTGATGGCTTCGGGTGCCAAGCCCAGTGTCTGGGCGATGAGCGTGGGCAGCGCGTCGGCGGCATGCTCCAGCGGGAGTTTGAGTTCTGTGAGTCGGATCATGGCTTGTGTTGATCAAGCAGAAGAAGCCGGCAATGATACGCGCGGAGCGCAAGATCTCACGCCGGCAGAAAGCCCTCGACTGACAAATAACGCTCCCCGGTGTCGTAGTTGAAGCCCAGCACGGTGGCACCGGCCGGCAGTTCCGGCAGCTTCTGCGCGATCGCCGCCAGCGTGGCGCCGGAGGAGATGCCGACCAGCATGCCTTCTTCGCTAGCGCTGCGGCGGCCCATCTCGCGTGCGGCTTCGGCGTCCACCGTGATCACGCCGTCGAGCAGGCGGGTGTCGAGGTTCTTCGGCACGAAGCCGGCGCCGATGCCCTGGATCGGATGCGGCGCGGGCGCACCACCCGAGATCACCGGCGAGGCAGCGGGCTCCACCGCGAACACCTTGAGCTGCGGCCATTTGGCCTTGAGCACCTGGGCGCAGCCGGTGAGGTGGCCGCCGGTGCCGACCCCCGTGATGAGCACATCGATACCTTCGGGGAAGTCCTGGATGATTTCTTGCGCCGTGGTACGGGCGTGCACCTCGACGTTGGCCGGGTTCTCGAACTGCTGTGGCATCCATGCGTTGGGCGTGCTGGCCACCAGTTCCTCGGCGCGGGCAATGGCGCCCTTCATGCCTTTTTCGCGCAGCGTCAGGTCGAAGCTGGCGCCGTAGGCCAGCATCAGGCGGCGGCGCTCGATGGACATGCTGTCGGGCATGACCAGCACCAGCTTGTAGCCCTTGACGGCCGCCACCATGGCCAGGCCGACGCCGGTGTTGCCGGAGGTCGGCTCGATGATGGTGCCGCCCGGCTTGAGCAGACCGCGGGCTTCGGCGTCTTCGATCATGGCCAGGCCGATCCGGTCCTTGATGGAGCCGCCCGGGTTGCCGCGCTCGGACTTGATCCACACGTTGTGGCCGGGGCCGAACAGTCGGTTGATGCGCACATGCGGCGTGTTGCCAATGGTTTGCAGGATGTTGTCGGCTTTCATGGCGGGGCTCCTGGGGTGGGTTTGATGGATTCAGTGCAGGAATTGTCGCCGCAGAGGATAATCCGTGCTGTGAAGCCCGCCAGACCGCCGCTGGTGCAATCTGGGAAACCAGGCACTGGAGGAACGTCCGGACTGCATAGGGCAGCGTAGCAGCTAACAGCTGTCCACCGCGAGGTGAGGATCAGAGCAACAGAGACGAGTCGCAACAGGGCAACCTGTTGCGGGTGAAACGGGCAATCTCTACGCGCAGCAATACCAAGTAGGCACACGTTGACGGGGCCCCCGGAGTGTGCGGGTAGGTAGCACCGAGCCGGTGGGGCGACCCCCGGCCCAGATTAATGGCGGTCACACCGAGGGCAACCTCGGCGCACAGAATCCGGCTTATCGGCGGACTTCACACTTATTCATGACACAGCGCCCGTGCGGCGCTGCGTTTCTCAGCGGCGGGAGCCCAGCACGCCGGCCAGCGCAAATACCGAGTTCGGCACGGTCGATTTCGCCGGCGCGACCTTGCGTTGCGCAAAGATGCCGCGTTTGCTGGCCGGCCGCACTTCCACTTGCACGCCGCCCTTGGCGCGCTGCTCCTCGCCGAGCTGATGCAGCGTGATGGACTGCAGGTGTTCCATCATCTTGGTGTTCAGGCTGGTCCACAGTTCCTGCGTCAGTGCGCAGCCGGCTTCGCCGGCGCCGGTGGCGGTTTCCATCTGCAGGGCGCGCGCGCCTTCCACCGCGATGATGATGTCGGCCACGCTGATGGACTGGGTTGCCCGCGCCAGCGTGTAGCCGCCGCCGGGGCCGCGTGTGCTTTCCACCAGGCCCTGCTGGCGCAGCTTGCTGAACATCTGCTCCAAGTAGGACAGCGAAATCTGCAGCCGCTCGCCGATGGAGCCCAGCGGTACCGGACCGGCCTGCTCGCGCAGGGCCAGGTCAATCATGGCGGCGACGGCAAAGCGGCTTTTGGTGCTTAAACGCATGGCAGATCCTTTCAGCAATCTTGAACGGACGGAAGGTCCGAACACCCCTACTGTAGACCTTCTGTGAATTCGCGTAAATTCGTATTTTTGGTTTAATTACTTCGTAAAAATCGAATAGATGGATTGGCCATGAATTTCAAGCATTTGCATTATTTCTGGGTCACAGCACGTGCAGGCGGTGTGATGCGCGCAGGTGAGCAGTTACATACGACGCCTCAGACGCTGTCGGGTCAGATCAAACTGTTGGAGGAGCGGCTGGGTTGCCGGCTGTTCCGCAAGAGCGGCCGCCAACTGGAGCTGACCGACGACGGCCGGGTGGCGCTGGGTTATGCCGACGACATCTTCACCCTGGGCGCCGAATTGGAATCGGCCCTGCGCCAGCCGCGCAGCGGGCCGCGCGTGCTGGACTTCCGCGTCGGGGTGGCCGACTCGGTGGCCAAGTCGGTGGCCTACCGGCTGCTGGAGCCGGCCATGAGCATGGACGAACCGGTGCGGCTAATCGGCAGCGAGGGCAAGTTCCCCGACCTGCTGGCGCAACTGGCGCTGCAGCGGCTTGACCTGGTGATTGCCGACGAACCGTTGACGCGCCGCATCAGCGTTAAGGCCTTCAACCATGCACTGGGGACTTCGCCCATGAGCTTCTTCTGTGCCCCGGCGCTGAAAAGCCAGTTGCAGGGCAAGTTTCCGCAATGCCTGCACGGTGCGCCCATGCTGATCCAGGGCGCGGCCTCCTCGGTGCGCCAGCAGCTCGACGGCTGGTTGGCGCGGCATCAGATCCAGCCGCGTGTCGTGGGCGAGTTCGACGATGGCGCGCTGATGACGGCCTTCGGCCGCGAGGGGCGCGGTGTCTTCATGTCGCCCAGCGTGCTGGAGGCCGAGACGGTGGCGCACTATGGCGTGGAGGTCATCGGCCGCAGTGACGAGCTGGTAGAAGAGTTCTTCGCCGTCTCGGTGGAGCGCCGCATCAAGCACCCGGCTGTGGCGGCCATCACACAGGCGGCGCGCGGCCGGCTGTTCAGCGCCTGAGCAAGGAAAAGAGAAGTGCCGGTCAGAACCGTTCGTACGGCATCAGGTAACGCCAGTGCCCCTCGGGCAGGCCGGCCAGCGGCAGGCGCCCGATGCGGATGCGCTTGACGGCCAGGATCGTCAAACCAGCGGCCGAGCACATGTGCGCAATCTGGCCAGGCCAATAACCCTTGAGGGCAAAACGCAGGCCGGTGACATCGCCCGACTGCCGGTTCACGCTGACCCGGGCGGGCGCCATGGCGCGGCCATCGACCACCGGGGCGCGGTTGAGTTGCTGCAGCGCTTCCGGCGAGACGGTGCCGCGCACGTCCACCATCACTTCGTGCTCCACCAGCGCCCCATCCTCCACCAGCTTACGTTTCACGCGCCAGTCTTGCGTGAAGACCAGCAGGCCGCTGGCTGCAGGCTCCAGTGGCGTGACGACTTCGAGGCCACGCAGGTGGCGTTGCAGCTGGCGGATGCCGGAGCGATCGCTGCTGTCGCGCTGTTCCGGGCGCAGCAGGTCGATGGCGGCGCGGGCCTGCCCGGTGGCTGCCGTGGCGATGAAGTCCGGCGGTTTGTGCAGCACCAGGGTGATGGGTGCCGGGGCCACGGCTGGTTGGCGCCGTGCAGCCGGGTCGAGCTCGATGGTCTGGTCCAGCACGCGGAACTGGGGCACTTCCACCACCTCGCCGTTCACGCGCACCCAGCCGCCTTCAATGTAGAGCTCGGCCTCGCGGCGTGAGCAGCCGGCCAGTTCGGCCACGCGCCGGGCCAGGCGCATGCCGGTGGATGAATCGGAGTGATCTGAAGAAGAGGGCATGGGGTCAATCGTTGCCGGGTGGCAGGGTGCGCAGGCGTTCTACGTGGGCCAGCAGCGAACGCTTGGCCACCGGCCAGATGCGCTCGGGCACATCGTCGTAGGCCAGCGCCACCCATTCGTCCATGGTGCCTTCGGGCAGGGCCTGCATCACGCGCAGGATCTTGGCTTCGCGCTGCAGCCGGTGGGCACGCAATTGCGCAATAGCCTGCCGGGCCGCGCCCAGCACATGGCCGTGCGCCGGCAGGATGAAGTCGATGTGGTGCTCGGCGCAGGCATCGTCCAGCAGCGCCAGCGAGTCGAGGTAGGCCGTCATGTCACCGTCCGGCGGGTCGATCACCGTGGTGCTGCCGTTAAGGATGTGGTCACCCGAGAACAGCAGGCCGTCTTCCACCAGCACCAGGCAGATGTGGTTGGCAGCATGGCCGGGGGTGTGGGTCACCTGCAGGGTATGGGTGATTTCGGGCTCCAGCCCTTGTGAAATCAGCGTCAGCAGCTCCTGATGTTGTAGCGCCCGGTCGGGTGTGAAGTGGCTGGCGGCGCGCGCTGTGGGTGCCGAGGGCAGGCCCAGCACCGGCGGCACGCCGTGGCCTTGGCCGGCGTTCAGGCACAGCGCCTGCAGCGGGCGTGCCCCGGGCGAGTGGTCGGCATGCGAGTGGGTGCAGACGATCAGGCGGATGTCGCCGCCGGCAGCGCGCCACAGGCGCTCCAGGTGCTCGGGGTCGTTCGGGCCCGGGTCGATCACGATGTAGCCGGTGCGCGGGTCGCCCACCAGGTAGCTGTTGGTGCCGGGGCCGGTCATCACACCGGGGTTGGGCGCGGTCAGGCGCTGCACGTTCTTCAGCAGCGGCACCGGTTGTTTGTTCTGCCAGTCGAGGTGGTGCAGCATCTGGCCGTCAGGGCAGACCAAGGCCAGTTCGCCATAAGGCGGGTCGCCTTCCATGTAGCGCGCTTCGCGCCCCACCAGCAGACCGGCGCGCGGGCAACTGGTCCACAGCGGTTCTTCCGTGGCGGCGCAGGCCTGCAGCACGGTCGCTACGTCCGGGAAGTGCAGCAGCCGCTCCAGCGTGCGCACGGTGGGAAAGATCATGAAGAAGCTGCCTTCGCGGTGGCGTGCCAGCGCATCGGCCGGGCGCACCCACACCGGGTCGAACTGCTCGCGCTCGTCGGCCACCGGGGTCTGCTTGTGCGGCATGCGCGCCACCAGAAAGGGTACGTCGAAGCGGCGCGGCAGGTCGCGGTCGGTGATCCAGCGCGCCAACACGAAGACTTCGTCGGCGGCCAGCGTCAGGCCCTGTGCTTGGCATTGCGGTAGCAGCGCGGCGTGGCGGTCGAGCCGGGCCAGGTCGCTGGCATCGGCGGCTGTGCCGTCGGCGCGGCGCGCCAGCAGGATGCCGAGTTCCTCGAAGCTTTCGCGGATGGCGGCAATCGCCTGCGTCAGGTGCTCGTCGCTCTGGCCGGGGCGGCGCTGCGCCAGCGCATGGCCTTGGGCGTCGGCGGCATCGATGCCGCCACCGGGAAAGACGTAGGCGCCGGGCGCGAAGCTGGCGCTGAGCGAGCGGCGCGTCATCAGTACTTCTACCCCCTGTGGCCCGTCACGTAGCAGGAGCACGGTGGCGGCATGCCAAAGGGGGGCGGGTTCACGCTGGGCGTGCAGGAGCTGGTTCAGGCGTGGCATGGACTGCATTGTGCCGCCAAGGCGGTCCCTAGGCGTAAACCCGATTGGTAATTTCCGCAACCCACAGCGGGGCCGGCGCGCTCGATACTTGGGTCTCAACACGATCCGAGGAGACACGCATGCCTATGAACCGACACGCCTTGCGCACGCTGTGCGTTCTGGCCGCCGCCACCGCGCTGGCTGTGCCGTTGAGCGCCTTGGCCCAGGCTTGGCCGAGCAAGCAGCCGATCAAGCTGGTGGCGGTGTTCCCGCCCGGTGGCTCGGTGGACCAGGTGGCGCGCCTGTTGGCGCCGACCTTGTCGCAGCAACTGGGCCAGAACGTGATCGTGGAAAACAAGGGCGGCGCCTCCGGCTCGATCGGTGCGGCGGCGGTGGCCGCAGCGCCGGGGGACGGCTATACCTTCGCTGCCGTGTTCGACACCCACGGCGTCAACCCGAGTCTGATTCCCAACCTGCCGTTTGACTCGAAGAAGGACCTGGTGCCCGTGATCCTGATCGGCACCTCGCCGATGGTGCTGGCGACCTATGCGGCCTCCGAGTTCAAGACCTTTGCCGACGTGGTGGCGGCCGCCAAGTCGGCCAAAGGCGCCAGTTTCGGCTCCATCGGCTCGGGCAGCCTGGGGCACCTGGCCATGGCGTTGCTGGGCAAGAGCGCGGGCCTGAACTTCACCCACATTCCCTACAAGGGCGGCGGCCCGCTGATGACCGATGCCGTGGCCGGCCACGTGCCGCTGTCCATCGGCTCGGTGTTTGTGACCAAGCCGCACATCGACAGCAAGCGCCTGCGGCCACTGGCGGTGACGACCTCCAAGCGCGCAGCCGATCTCCCGGACGTGCCAACGGTTGCCGAGAGCGGCTTTGCCGGTTTCGAGGCGCCAGCCTGGTGGGCCATCTTGGCGCCGGCCAAGACTCCACCCGAGATCGTCAAGCGCATGAACGAGGAAATCAACAAGGCCTTGAAGAACCCCGATGTGGCCAAGCGGCTCGACGCACAGGGCATCGACGTGGCCGGCGGCACGCCCGAGGCCGCGCGCGTTTTCATCGAACGCCAGATGGACATCTGGGCCAAGGTGGTGAAGGACAACAATATCAAGCCGGATTGAGGTGGCCCCCACGGTCGCTCGCTGACGTGTAGCTCCCTGTGGGGTCGCACCGGAGGCTGCGACTCTTCGGCCCGTCCGAGCCTGCGCAGGCAGGCTCAGAGCCGCGGGCCTCAGACCCCCGAGGGGGCCGCGTTTCGCCTTGGGGTGGCCCAGCGGCGAAACCTGTTGCCAGGGGGCGATAGCTTAGAAATCCTGGGAACGCCGTGGAACCGGCTTCGCCGGGCCACTGGCGTTGCCCCCTGCGAGGGGGGAGGCGCAGTGACCGAAGGGAACGAAGCCTGGGGGGAGCTAGTGCTCTGGCGTGATGCCCAGCGCCACCAGAAAACGCGCCACCATGTTGTAGGTGGCGATGGCGCTGGTCAACTCCACAATCTGCGTCTCGTTGAAATGTCCGCGCAAGGCATCGAAGACCTCATCGCTGACTTTCACGTCCAGCGTCATCTGCGCGGCGTAGCGAATCACCAGTTTGTCCACCTCCCCCAGCGACGGGTCAGCCGGGATGCCGCGCGGATTGGTCTGGACAAAAGTGTTGAGTGCGTCGAGCTGGGCCTGGGTGCCGCCGGCGGCCAGAAAGTCCGGCGCATGGTGGTGGTACTCGTAGTGCGCGCCGGTGAGCAGCGCCACGGTACAGATGCCCAGTTCACGCAGTTTGCGGCTGGTCGGCAGTTCGGTGCGCACGGCCTTGAGGTAGGTGTTCCAGCCGCGCGCCAGCGGCTCGCTCCACAGCAGCGCCTTGTCAAGGTTAAGCAGGGCGCCACCGCGGCGCGCCAGGATGGCGTCCACCAGGTCTTGCGGTTGGGCTTTGCGTTCGGGGGTCCAGTCGGGCAGTCGCATGGGGCGTGTCTCTGAATAGGGTTGAAGTAACAGGCTGTCAGCCCTCAAGGATAAGGGGAGAAATGAGCGGATAATTTGTCGTCATGCGAATCCGCTTTACCAAGATGCAGGGAGCTGGCAACGATTTCGTGGTGCTGGACGAGACGCGCGGGCGGCTGGGCTTGAGCACGGCCCAGTACCGCTGGCTGGCCGACCGTCACTTCGGGGTCGGTGCCGACCAGATCCTGACCGTGCGGCCGGCACCCACGCCCGACGTTGACTTTGAATACGTGATCCACAACGCCGACGGCGCCGAGGTCGAACAGTGCGGCAACGGTGCGCGCTGCTTTGCGCGTTTTGTGCACGACCAGGGGCTCAGCCCCAAGGACACCCTGCGGGTGCAGACCCTGGGCGGCGTGATCGAGCCGCGCCTGACGGCCGACGGCCGCGTGACGGTGGACATGGGCGCGCCGGTGTTCGACCTGCCGCGCATTCCCTTTGACGCCACCGGCCTGACGCCCGAGCCCAGTGGTTCATGGCAAAAATGGCCGTTGGACCTTGCTGCCAATGCGCAGACAGCTACTGTTTTTGTAGCAACCGTGTCGATGGGCAACCCCCATGCGGTGCAGGTGGTGGACGATGTGGAGCACGCACCGGTACTGACGCAGGGCCTGCTGATTGAACACCACCCGCGTTTCCCGCGCCGCGTCAACGCCGGCTTCATG
This sequence comes from Curvibacter sp. PD_MW3, assembly GCA_002633085.1. GTDB lineage: Bacteria > Pseudomonadota > Gammaproteobacteria > Burkholderiales > Burkholderiaceae_C > Hylemonella. The sequence continues at coordinate 1,062,378 of NSIV01000001.1, read as the reverse complement.
CAGGTGGTGGACCGGACGCACATCAAGCTGCGCGTGTGGGAGCGCGGTGCCGGCGAGACGCTGGCCTGCGGCACCGGTGCCTGCGCTGCGGTGGTGGCGGGCATCCGCCTTGGGCTGCTGGACGCGCGCGTCGATGTGCAGACCCGCGGCGGCGTGTTGACGATTGAGTGGGCCGGTGTCAGCCATAACGGCGCTGCACCGGTGATGATGACGGGACCGGCCACCACGGTTTTCCAGGGCGAAATAGAACTACCTGAACTGACATGAGCAACCAACACCTGAACCCCGTGACCGAGGACGATATTGCCAACTACCTCGGCAACAACCCCGAGTTTTTCGAGCGCCACGCCGAGCTGCTGGCCGCCGTGCACCTGACCAGCCCGCACAGCCACCGCGCGGTGAGCTTGCAGGAGCGACAGGCCGAAATGCTGCGCGACAAGATCCGCATGCTCGAAGGCCGCATCATGGACATGATCCGCCACGGCAACGACAACCTGGCGCTGCTGGACAAGCTGCTGGTCTGGGCGCGCGACCTGTTCCTGACGCTGGACTTCACCAACCTGCCCGCCACCATTGCCAGCTCGATCCAGACGCAGTTCTCGGTGCCGCAGGTCGCGATCCGGGTCTGGGACGTGGCGCCGGAATTCGCCAGTGCCGCTTTCGCGCAGAACGTCAGCGAAGACGCCAAGGTGTTTGCCTCCTCGCTGCGCGAACCTTTCTGCGGCGTCAACTCCGGTTTCGAGGCCGCTGGCTGGCTGGAGGAGCCGACGCAGGCGGCTTCGCTGGCGCTGCTGCCCCTGCGTGCGGCGGCCTCCGGCAACACGACGCCGGCTTTCGGCATGCTGGTGCTGGCCTCGCCGGATGCCCAGCGTTTTGTCAGCACCATGGGCACCGACTTCCTGGAGCGCATTGCCGAACTGGCCAGCGCGGCGCTCTCGCCGCTGAGGTAAAGCCGTGGCATCGGACACGGTCCAGGCTGGCAGCGACGAAGAACTCGTCGAGCGCTACCTGGAGCATGTCCGGGTTGAAAAACGGCTGGCGCAACGCACGGTCGAGCTCTATGCGCTCGACCTGCAGAAACTCAAAGACTTCGCGGCCCAGGTGCCGGTGGCGTTGACGCGCGTGCAGAACACCCACATCCGCCGCTGGGTGGCGCAGATGCACAGCGGTGGCCGCAGCGGCCGCGGTATTGCGCTCATCCTCTCGGGCTGGCGCGGCTTCTATGCCTGGCTGGGGCGTGAGGGGCAGGTGGCCAGCAACCCGGTGCAGGACGTGCGCTCACCGAAAGCGGCCAAACCGTTGCCGAAAGCGCTCAGCGTCGATGATGCGGTGCAGTTGGCCTCGTTTCGCAATGAAGAGAGCGATCCCTGGCTGGACGCGCGCGACGCCGCCATGGTGGAGCTGCTCTACAGCAGTGGCTTGCGTGTGGCCGAGCTGACGGGGCTGGATGTGGCGGCCAGTTCCTCTGCACGCGGCTGGATCGATCTGCCATCGGCAGAGGCCCATGTGCTGGGCAAGGGCAGCAAGCGTCGCAGCGTGCCGGTGGGGCGTGAGGCGCTGGCGGCGTTGTCTAGGTGGTTGACCTTGCGTGCCCAACTGGGCGCGCCGGCGGACCAGCACGCGCTCTTCATAGGCCGCAATGGCACGCGCCTGACGGCGCAGTCGATCTGGCAGCGCCTCAAGCGCCGCAGCCAGCAAGCCGGGCTTGCCATGCCGGTGCACCCGCACATGCTGCGCCACAGCTTTGCCAGCCATGTGCTGCAGTCCAGCAGCGACTTGCGCGCGGTGCAGGAGTTGCTGGGACACGCCAACATCAGCACCACGCAGGTCTATACCCGGCTCGATTTCCAGCATCTGGCCAAGGCCTACGATGCTGCGCATCCACGCGCGCACAGCAAGCGCCCGCCCAAACCCTAGGCAAAGGCGATAGCGCTGGAAACAAACGCTGTCGTTCAGCCGTGGGCGAGCTTGAACACCGCCACGGTCTGCACCAGGTCCTGCGCTTGCGACTTCAGGCTGGAAGCGGCGGCTGCCATCTGCTCCACCAGCGCCGCGTTCTGCTGTGTGGCCTGGTCCATCTGCGTCACGGCTTCGCCCACCTGTGCCACCCCCTGACTTTGCTCGGAGCTGGCCGCGCTGATTTCACCCATGATGTCGGTCACACGGCGGATGCTGCTCACCACTTCGCTCATGGTGGTGCCCGCCTGATCCACCAGGGTCGTGCCTTGTTCGACGCGCTGTACGCTGTCAGTGATCAGGGTCTTGATCTCCTTGGCAGCTTCCGCACTGCGCCCGGCCAATGAGCGAACTTCACCGGCCACCACGGCAAAACCTCGGCCCTGTTCGCCGGCACGGGCAGCCTCGACCGCCGCGTTCAGGGCCAGGATGTTGGTCTGGAAGGCAATGCCGTCGATCACGCTGATGATGTCGTTGATCTTGCGGCTCGAATCATTGATGCCCTTCATGGTGTCGACCACCTGGGCCACCACTTCACCGCCCTGGATGGCCACCGTGCTGGCGCTTTGGGCCAGCTGGTTGGCTTGTTTGGCGTTGTCGGCGTTCTGGCGCACGGTGGAGCTCAACTCTTCCATGGAAGCTGCAGTCTCCTCCAGCGAACTCGCCTGGCTTTCGGTGCGAGCACTCAGGTCGTGGTTGCCTTGGGCGATTTCGGCACTGGCGGTAGCCACCGATTCGCTGCCCTGGCGCACGCGTCCGACGATGTCTGCCACGCTGTCGCGCATGGTCTTGAGCCCATGGAGCAGGCTGGCCCGGTCGTTGGGCTTGAGTTTGATGTCGGCGCTGAGGTCGCCGCTGGCAATGCGCTGCGTTACGCTGGCGGCATAAGTAGGCTCGCCGCCCAGCTGTTGCAGCAGGCTGCGCGAGATCAGCAAGCCGCAGGCCAGCAAGACGCCGCCCAGCAGCAGGGTGCCGATGCCCAGGCCGATGGCCCGGCGGGTCACCACGGCGTCCACAGTGTCGACATACACCCCCGAGCCGATGACCCAACCCCAGGGCGCGAAGCCCTTGACATACGAAACCTTTTGCACAGGCTCATCGCTGCCGGGCTTGGGCCACATGTAGAAGACGAATCCGGCGCCTTCCGCCTTGACGGTGTTGACGAACTCTACAAACAGGCGCTTGCCGGTCGGGTCCTTGTTGTCGCTGAGGTCCTTGCCATCGAGCTCGGCGCGAATCGCGTGCATGACCATCCTGGGATGCATGTCATTGACCCAGAAATACTCAGCGCCGCTGTAGCGCAGCACCTTGATGGCGTCCAGCGCGCGCTGCTTGCCTTCGCTTTCGCTCAGCTGGCCTTTGGTGACCTGCGCGTGGAAGTGCGCGATCAGGTCATGGGCAATTTCAACGGTCTGGCGCACGCTGGACTGCCGCTCCTCCATCACCAGCTGGCGCTCGGAGACCAGGAAGACGCCGGCCATCAGGCCGATGCCGAGCAGGGCGCTGGCGGTCAGCAGACCCAGCCGTTTGGCGATGCTCAAGGATTTCAATTTGAACATGGTGTTTCCTTGTGGAAATGAGAACTCCCTGTGCGTCGCTCAACTCGTTTTAGAAAGATTCCCAGTCGCCGGTGGCGTCTTCTGTTTTCACACTGACGGGCTTGCTGACTGGCGGCAGGGCCGTTTTGGCGACAGGTTTGGCAAGCGTTTTGGTAAGCACCTTGGGGGTGGCTGCTGCCTTGTTGATGGACGATGACACCGGCTGGCTGATGGCTTTTGCCGGGGCGGCTTGCGTCTGCCCTTGCGTCAGCTTGAACACTGCCACGCTCTGCACCAGATCCTGCGCCTGACCGCGCAGGCTGGAAGCGGCGGCTGCCATCTCTTCCACCAGCGCGGCGTTCTGTTGCGTGGCCTGGTCCATCTGCGTCACGGCTTCACCCACCTGGGCCACACCGGCGCTCTGCTCCGAGCTGGCGGCGCTGATCTCACCCATGATGTCGGTCACTCTTCGGATGCTGCTCACCACTTCGGTCATGGTGGTGCCGGCTCGGTCGACCAGGGCACTGCCCTGCTCCACCCGTTGTACGCTGTCGTCGATCAGGGTCTTGATTTCTTTCGCCGCTTCGGCACTACGGCCGGCCAGGCTGCGCACTTCGCTGGCGACCACGGCAAAACCGCGGCCTTGTTCGCCGGCGCGGGCGGCTTCGACCGCCGCATTCAGGGCCAGGATATTGGTCTGGAAGGCGATGCCGTCAATGACGCTGATGATGTCGGCAATGCGTTTGCTCGAATCATTGATGCCTTTCATGGTGTCGACCACTTGGGCCACGACTTCACCGCCTTGCACCGCCACGGTAGAAGCGCTTTGCGCCAGCTGGTTGGCCTGACGGGCGTTGTCGGCGTTCTGTTTGACGGTGGAGCCGAGTTCTTCCATGGAGGCGGCGGTTTCTTCCAAGGCGCTGGCCTGGCTTTCGGTGCGGGCGGAGAGGTCGGAATTGCCTTGGGCGATTTCGCTGGAGGCGGTGGCCACCGATTCACTGCCCTGACGCACGTTCGACACCACCTTGACCAGGCTGTCCTGCATGCTCTTGAGCGCCAGCAGCAGTTGCGCCGTCTCGCTGCGGCTGCCTTCGATCTCGACGCGGTGCGTCAGGTCGCCTGTAGCCACTGCTTGGGCAACTTCAACTGCCTGGTTGATGGGCCTGGTGATGGCGCGGATGATCCAGATCGCAACGACCAACGCCACCAGCAAGGAGATGGCTGAGGTGATCCAGACGGTCATCTTGATGGCGACAGCGGCAGACTCGGCCTCTTTTGTTGCCACGTTCATGTTTTCAATTTGGTACTTGGCTTGCTCTGTAAGTACTGCCATGTAAGCGTTTTGGACGACGCGCAGGTCACCTAGCAAAACGGCAATGGCATCATCTTTACGACCTTGTGCAACCAACTCCATGTAGCGATCGGTCTGTTCACGGAACTTGACCCGAATTCCTAAAGTCCGAGCATGGATTTCCTTGCCTTTTTCGGATGTGATCAGTCCACCGATCTGGTCCAGCAACTCCCCGGCGGTCTTGCGCGAGGGGGGAATTCGATCCATTTCCTTGCGAACTTCTTCGGGTGTCCTGACCAGCACCATGTTGCGGTTGATGCGGGCCTGCAGGTTGATCTGGTCGCGAATCTGGTCGAGCTTGGTAGCGAGTGGCCAGCGGCGCTCAACGACATCCGTCAGACTATCCTGCATGACGGCTTCTTTCTGCAGCGTGATGAAACCCAGTGCCAGAAGCATCAAGATGATGATGCTGAAGCCCAGCACCAGTCGGTGCGAAATTTTCATGTCTTTCAAATTCACGATGGTTTCCCTTGATTGATGTTGCGATGGGACGCCTTACTGCTGTGTCAGGGTGACCAGGCCCATATCGAACCTACCCGTGTGGCGAGTTCCCTCTTTCGTTCAGTTCAGCAGCAGTTGCGACTCGATGCGCTGACCAGCGTCTTGACGGTGTTGTGCGAGCTTGAACGCCGCCACGGTCTGCACCAGGTCTTGCGCTTGCGACTTCAAGCTGGAAGCGGCTGCCGCCATTTCTTCCACCAGTGCCGCGTTCTGTTGTGTGGCCTGGTCCATCTGCGTCACGGCTTCGCCCACCTGCGCTACGCCCTGGCTTTGCTCGGAGCTGGCGGCACTGATCTCACCCATGATGTCGGTCACACGACGGATGCTGCTCACTACCTCGGTCATGGTGATGCCCGCCTGGTCCACCAGAGCCGTACCTTGTTCGACCCGTAGCACGCTGTCGGTGATCAAGGTCTTGATTTCTTTCGCCGCCTCGGCCGAACGGCCGGCCAGGCTGCGCACTTCGCTGGCCACCACGGCAAAGCCGCGGCCTTGTTCTCCAGCACGGGCCGCTTCCACGGCCGCATTCAAGGCCAGGATGTTGGTCAGGAAGGCGATGCCGTCGATGACGCTGATGATGTCGTTGATCTTGCGGCTCGAATCATTAATGCCCTTCATGGTGTCGACCACCTGGGCTACGACTTCGCCGCCCTGGATGGCGACGGTACTGGCACTTTGGGCGAGTTGATTGGCTTGTTTGGCGTTGTCGGCGTTCTGTTTGACGGTGGAACTCAGTTCTTCCATCGAAGCGGCGGTTTCTTCCAACGCGCTGGCCTGGCTTTCGGTGCGGGCACTCAGGTCATGGTTGCCTTCGGCAATTTCGCTGGACGCCGTGGCCACGCTTTCGGATCCTTGACGTACCGTGGAGACAACCTTGATCAGGCCATCCTGCATGTTGCGCATGGCACCCAAGAGTTGCCCGGTTTCGTCCGTGGTGTTGACCACAATGGTTGAAGACAAGTCACCATCGGCAATGGTTTGTGCAACTTCAATGGCATAGCTCACCGGCACTGTGATGGAGCGGGTAATCAGATAAGCGGCCATGGAACCGAGCAGTACACCAACAGCGGCAATGACCAGCGACAAAGTCATTGCGGCTTCGTATTCCGCTTCTGACTTCACACTCATGTCGTTGTTGAGGTTGTTCTCAAAATCGATCAACTCCTGAATGACTTCAAGGCGGGCCTGCTGCGCTGGCAAGGCTTCTTTCATCAACGCCGTAATCGCTTCATCCCGCTTGTTCTCCAGGCTCAAGGTCGAAACTTTCTTGTTCAGCGGCTGGATGGTTTTGCGCATTTCCCGAATCGTGGCCAGCAAAGCTTTCTCTTTGGCCGTGGTGCCTTCCAGGGTGTCAAACATCTGCCCCAGCTTTTTGTCGGCCTCGTCGTAGCCTGTTCGCGCTTTGTCAAGGCGTTCGGTCGCTTTCTTGATGGCGTCAGCATCGGTGAGCAACAACTGATCGCGCATCATCATGCTGATCGTGTTGGCATGCACACGCATGTCCGTGGCCAGACGTGCTTCCTCGTTGTTGACTTTGACGATCTCGTCCAGTCGCCCTTGGACTTCGGCCATGCGTTTGATGCCCAGACCGGACACCAAAATCAGCAGCAGCAACACAAACCCGAAACCCAGTCCCAGCCGAGTTCCAATCTTCAAGTTTTTGATGGCATTCATTTCAGTTTTCTCGCGTGTATTCGTGTTGCGTGTGGTCTGCTGCGCTGGCCTGTCGACTTGCTGTAGCGGCTAGCTCATCAGGCCCATGTCGGCGCTACTCATGAGTTTTTCGATGTCGAGCAGGATCAGCATGCGGTCGCCGAGTGAACCGATGGCCAGCAAGTGGTCGCTGGCAATGGACGAGGACAGATCCGGCACCGGGCGCAATTGCTCGGGCGCCAGCGTGATCACGTCCGACACGCCGTCGACCACCATGCCGATGACCTGCTGGCCGATGTTGAGCACGATCACCACTGTGAAGCCGTCGTACTTGACCTCTTCCAGGTTGAACTTCATGCGCATGTCCACGATGGGCACGATCACGCCGCGCAGGTTGACCACACCCTTGATGTAATCCGGCGCGTTGGCCATGCGGGTGGGCGCCTCGTAGGAGCGGATTTCCTGCACGCGCAGGATGTCGATGCCGTATTCCTCGTGGCCCAGCTTGAACGCCAGGAATTCGCGGATGTGGGTGATGACCCCACCCGCATTCGCTGCGGCTTGGTTGATGGTGGACGTTTGCAAAGACATGACGCGCGGCCTTTCAGCTTTGGTTGGATCGATAATTTGTTAATTATTATCAAAAGTATCAAATAATGAAAGGCCTTAACCTTGCAAATGAGTCAACATTTTTATCAAATTCGAGGTTCGATCAAGTCTGAAATGCGACCAATGGGGCGCAGATTTTCTTCTGTGAGTGTGCGCAAACTACCTAAATATTCATCGTAAAAATGAAATAAGAGCGCGCGATGAAAATTCCCGCCTCGGTTGGGGCGGAGGGCCCGAAACGAAGGTCTGAGCAGAGGGTCAGGTGGCTTGAAGCCGGAACACGGCAACCGTGTTGACCAGATCTTCGGCCTGATTTTTCAGACTGGAGGCAGCCGCGGCAATTTCTTCCACCAGCGCGGCGTTCTGCTGCGTGGTCTGGTCCATCTGGGTCACCGCCTCGGCAATCTGGGCCACCCCAGCGCTCTGCTCGGAGCTGGCAGAACTGATTTCGCCCATGATGTCGGTCACGCGGCGGATGCTGCTCACCACTTCGCTCATGGTGGTGCCCGCCTGGTCCACGAGGGCCGTACCCTGCTCGACCCGCTGCACGCTGTCGGTAATCAAGGTCTTGATTTCTTTCGCCGCTTCAGCCGAACGACCCGCCAAGCTGCGCACCTCACTGGCCACCACGGCAAAACCGCGGCCCTGTTCGCCGGCACGGGCCGCTTCCACCGCCGCATTCAGGGCCAGGATGTTGGTCTGGAAGGCAATGCCATCGATCACACTGATGATGTCGTTGATCTTGCGTGAACTGTCGTTGATGCCCTTCATGGTGTCGACCACCTGGGCCACCACTTCGCCGCCTTGAACGGCCACGGTACTGGCGCTCTGCGCCAGTTGATTGGCTTGTTTGGCGTTGTCGGCATTCTGACGTACGGTGGAGCCGAGTTCCTCCATGGAGGCGGCCGTTTCTTCCAGTGCGCTGGCCTGGCTTTCGGTGCGGGCGCTGAGATTGAGGTCGCCCTGCGCGATTTCAGCGCTGGCCGTGGCCACGCTCTCGGCCCCATTGCGTACACGCGCAACCACCTGTGCCAGCCCGGCTTGCATGTCACGCAAAGAGGCCAGCAACTGGCCCAGTTCGTCACGGCCGGTCACGGTGATGTGCGAACTGAGATCCCCCTGAGCCACTTTGCCGGCGACATCGGCGGCGTGGTTGACGCCGCGGGCAATGACGCGGCTGAGAGTGCGGGCGATGGACAAGCCGAGAATGATGGTGACCAGGAGGGCACCGAGATTGCCGTACATCACCTGGCTTTGCAATGATGCGTTTTGATCGCGGGCCAGGGCCGCGCCCTGCTGCGCCATCTGCGAGAGGGACTTGAGTTGCGCCATGGTGGCCTCGAAGGTCTGCAGTGCCGGCCCCTTGAGAATGTCCAGCGCTTCTTCATCGCGCCGCTGGCGGGCCAGCTGCACGATCTCGTTTTTCTGGGCCAGGTACTTTTTCCACTCCGCGGCAAAGGCGTCGAACAGTTTCTTGCCCTGGGCATCCTGGAGGAGCGCCGCGTAAGTCTGCATCTCTGTGGCAACGGTGGCTTGCAGCGTGTCCATGTTCTTTTCCAGGGCACGTCGCTCGTCTTCCCCAAAGGTCAGCACATGCTGGAACTGGGCGGCGCGCAGGCGGCTGGCCTGGGTGCTGAGGCTGCCGGTATGCAAAGTGCCCGGCAGCCACTGGTCGGCAATCTGGCTGGAGTTGTCATTGAGCTCGCCGACGCTGTAGACGGCATAGAAGGTCTGGGCCGCAGCCAGGCACAACACGAGGACGAATCCTCCCATCAGCTTGGTGCCGATCCTGATGTCCGTCAACTTCATGGTCTGTCTCCCTTGTTGGTATAGGTCGGATCAGCCCACTCTAGCGGAATGCACGCCGAACGGAACCCCGGAAAAGCCCGACAATTCAGGCCATGAAAACCCTACGACTCAGAGAAGGCAAGGAGCGCTCACTCCTGCGCCGTCACCCATGGATCTTCGAATCGGCCATTGCCAAGGGTGGAGCCGATGCCGGCGAGACGGTGCGGGTGGAGTCGGCCAAGGGGGAGTTTCTGGCCTGGGCTGCTTTCAGCCCGAGTTCCAAGATCCGGGCGCGGGCCTGGAGTTTTGATGAAAACCAGCGCATCGACGCTCCTTTTTTGAGAGCGCTTGTCGCAAATTCCATCAGGGCCAGAGCCCGATTTGATGTGCAAAGCGACGGCGTTCGCCTGGTGCATGGCGAGGCCGACGGCCTGCCCGGCCTGATCGTGGACCGCTATGGCGACACGCTGGTGGCGCAGTTTCTCTCCAGCGGCGTGGAGCGCTGGAAGGCGGTGCTGGTCGACGCTTTGCTGGCAGAAACCGGCCTGAGCCAACTTTATGAACGCTCGGACGCCAGCTCCCGTGGCTTGGAAGGGCTGCCCGAAGCCACCGGTTGGCTGCACGGCCAGGGCGCGACCGAGCTGGTGTTGCGCGAGCACGACTGGCAGCTGGGCCTGGACATCGCCACGGGCCACAAGACCGGCTTCTACCTGGATCAGCGCGACAGCCGCAAGCGTTTTGCGGACTATGCCCGGCGGCTGCAACTCCAGCGCGTGCTCAACTGCTACTGCTACACCGGCGGTTTCACGGTCGCCGCACTCGCTGGCGGCGCGGCGCACGTCACGTCGATCGATTCTTCCGGCCCGGCCCTGGAGCGCGCCCGTGCCAACGTGGCGCTCAACGGCTTTGACGCCGCCCGAGCCGATTTCATGGATGCCGATGTGAATGCTAGCCTGCGCCAGTTTGCGCAGGAGGGCCGCAGCTTCGATGCCATCGTGCTCGACCCGCCGAAGTTCGCCCCCACCGTAGCGCATGCCGAGCGCGCAGCACGCGCCTACAAGGACATCAACCGGCTGGCTTTCAAGCTGCTGGAGCCCGGCGGTGTGCTGTTCACCTATTCCTGCTCGGGCGGTATCAGCGCCGACCTGTTCCACAAGATCGTGGCCTCGGCCGGCACGGACGCCAATGTCGACGGCTATATCCACGAACGCATGGGCGGCGCCCCGGACCACCCGATGACCATCAACTTCCCGGAAGGCGAGTACCTCAAGGGGCTGGTGGTGATGCGCAAAGACTGATGGGGGTGATTTTGAGTTGCAGCCCTTGCCATTCATGCGCCGGGTGCTATTAACTTTGTAGCGATCGGGGCTGAGCCCCGGCAACCTTGCGGATGCCGGGTCTTGACAGGGCCGGTAAACTCCTCATCTATCGACCTTGATCGGGTCGCCTGCGTGCAAGTTGGCGGCCACTTCCTCTTTTTCTACCTGAGATCCAACCCATCATGGCCCTGATTCCCGCCACCATCCTGACCGGCTTCCTCGGCTCCGGCAAGACCACCCTGCTCAAGCGCGTGCTGCAGGAGGCACACGGGCAGAAGATCGCCGTGATCGAAAACGAGTTCGGCGAGGAAAACATCGACAACGACATCCTGGTGTCCGACACCAATGAGCAGATCATCCAGATGAGCAACGGCTGCATCTGCTGCACCATCCGTGAAGACCTGCGCACCACGCTGCAACTGCTGGCGGCCAAGAAGCGCAAGGGCCTGCTGGACTTCGAGCGCGTGGTGATCGAGACCACCGGCCTTGCCGACCCCGGCCCGGTGACCCAGACCTTCTTCATGGACGACGAGATCGCCGAGAGCTTTCTGCTGGATTCCGTCATCACCCTGGTGGACGCCAAGCACGCGGCCCAGCAGTTGAACGACCGGCAGGAAGCCCGCCGCCAGGTCGGCTTTGCCGACCAGCTCTTCATCAGCAAGGCGGACCTGGTGTCGGCCGAGGAGCTGGCGGCCTTGCAGCACCGCCTGAAGCACATGAACCCGCGTGCGCCGCAGAAGGCGGTGCATTTCGGCGATGTGGCGCTGAACGAGGTGTTCGACCTGCGCGGTTTCAACCTGAACGCCAAGCTGGAGATCGACCCCGACTTCCTGAAGGAAGAGGAGCATGACCACGACCACAGCCAGTGCGGCCATGACCACAGCCATGATCACGACCACGCGCATGGCGAACACTGCAACCATCCGTCGCATCAGCACGGCCATGGCCACCACCATCACCATGATGACGACGTGAAGAGCTTCGTCTTCCGCTCCGACCGGGCGCTGGATCCGGCCAAGCTGGAAGACTTTCTCGGCGCCATCATCAACATCTACGGCCCGCGCCTGCTGCGCTACAAGGGCGTGCTCAATATGAAGGGCACCGACCGCAAGGTGATCTTCCAGGGCGTGCACCAGCTCATGGGCAGCGATCTGGGGCCGCAGTGGGCCGAGGGCGAGCCACGCACCAGCAAGATGGTGTTCATTGGTATCGACCTGCCGCGCGACATCTTTTTGCAAGGCCTGGAACAAAGCCTGGTTTGATTCGGCTTGACCGCCGACCGACCGGCGCGGTCGACGGCCAATTCGCCGGACTGTCTCGGTTTCGCAACTACCCGCGTGGCAGATGTGAAAACCTGTACACTCGCGCGCCAGTAAAAAACTCTCAGTTCAGACTTTTGCCGGTCTGCATTGAGGGTATAACAGCAGGCACTGAGGTGCATGCGCAGGCCCACCCTGCGAGGAGACAATAAAAGTGAAAGCCAAACCAGGAAAGGTGACCGTGTCTTCCAAAGCCAAAACCGTGGCGGCCAAAACCAAACCGGCCAGCAAGGCCGCCGCCAAGCCGGCCGCAAAAGCCAAGCCTGTGGTCAAAGCCAAGCCTGTCGCGAAATCGGCGGCCAGCAAGACTGCTGTGAAGACTGCCAAACCTGGTGCCAAGAAACCTGTGGTCAAGCCGGTTGCCAAGGCCAAACCGGTGGCGAAAGCCAAGCCGGTGGTCAAGGTCGCCGCCAAGAAAGCGGCACCCAAGCCAGTGGCGAAGCCAAAAGTAGCGGCCAAACCCGTCGCCAAACCGGCCGTCAAGGCCGTTGCCAAGACCGCCAAGCCGGCTCCCAAAGCCGTCAAACCTGCAGCCAAGCTGACCAAGCCGACGGCTGCACCCGCGAAGGCCGTCAAGCCGGCTGCCAAGGCACCGGCCAAGCCCGCCGCATCAGCCAAGCCTGTGCCGGCCGCGGTGGTCAAGCCCAGCACGCCTGTTGTGCCGGTGGCCGCCCCTGCTCCAGCGCCGGTGGCCAAGCGGGTGTCGTCCCGCCTGGCCCAGCTGACCGTTCCCTCCATGGCTCAGTCGGTGGCTTCCACCGCCGCCAAAGCCAGTTATACCCAGACCATGACACCCACCCTGATTGTTCCCCCCTTGCCCTCGGCCGTTAAAAAAGACCCCAAATTGGCCAACAACTGGAAGACCAAGTCGGCTGAAGAATTGACCGATGCCGAACTGTTGGCCATGCCCGAGAGCGAATATATGAACGACAAGCAGATGGCGGCCTTCCGCCTGCGCCTGTCCACGCTCAAGCAGGACATCCTGAACAGTGCCGGCGAGACCACCGAGCATCTGCGTGAAGACACCGTTGTCGTGCCTGACCCGGCTGACCGTGCCACGATTGAAGAAGAGCATGCGTTGGAGTTGCGTACGCGCGACCGCGAGCGCAAGTTGCTGAAGAAGATCGAGCAATCGATTGCCCGTATTGATGCCGGTGACTACGGCTATTGCGACGAGACCGGCGAACCCATCGGTGTCGGTCGTCTGCTGGCGCGTCCCACCGCCACGCTGTCGCTTGAGGCGCAGCAACGCCGCGAGCTCAAGCAGAAGATGTTCGGGGATTAAGCCCGGATGATTGGGTGATCCGGTTCCGCCCAGATTAGAGAGACATGGCCAAAGGCGATTCCTCCCCTGGTTTGCTGTCCAAGGTGGCGAGGTTCGTGCGCAATCCCACGCGGGATTGGTCCGAGCTTGACCAGCCGGATGAGCCTGAAGCTGATAGCGGCTTCAGCAAGGAAGCGCTGCGGCAGATGATCGAGCGCAAGCGACAGAACGATTTCGTGCGCAAGCGCGAGTTCGACTACCTGCGCAAATTGCGCCGTCGCGAATCACTGGCCGGGCCTGGTCAGGCGGGCCGACCTTCATTTTTCCAGAGCAGTCTGCCGACCAACCCGGACGAGCGGGCCATGACGTTGCGCAAGATCGATGAGATCGAGGCCCAGATGTCGCGCCAGTGGTGGCAAGGCAAGCAGGATGAGGGCGCCACCCGTGCCGGCGGTTTTCCCATGTCGCCCAGCCCGATGCTGGGGCCCGACGCTGGCCCGACCCAGCCCATGGCATCGCAGGAGGAGGGCGGCGACAGCAAATTTGCCTCCACCCAGTCCTCGGCCTTGCGGACCGGCTCCAACTGGTTCGAAGTGCCCGAGGAATATGCGCTCACCCGCATGGACCCGGCGCAGGCCGGCTATGAACCTTTGCAGCCTACGCTGAGCCAGCCTTTTGCCACCACCCTGGGAGTCAATTTGGTGGGCCCCGGCTTTGCCAGTTCGCGCCAGTCGATGGCTGATGTGACGGACAACCTGAGCGACGCCGATCTGGAAGAGGCGGCCATTCGCTATGCCAATGGCGATGTCGCCGGCGCCGAGGCCACCTTGCTGGCCGCTTTGCAGGGCGAGAACCCGCGCCCTGAATTGGCAGAGGCCTGGATGGCGGCCTTGTTCGATTTGTACCGGGCGACGGGGCAGCAAGCCCGCTTTGACAGCGTGGCGCTTGACATGGCCAACCGTTTTGGACGTTCGTCACCAGCCTGGTTCTCCATCCCCGATTCGCTCGGGCGCTCATCTGAGACGCAGGCTACCGAGCCCAGTCCTTTGCGGGCTGTGCATGAGCTGGTCTGGGCCAGCCCCGCCGAACTGAGGCCGGCCAGCGTGGCCCGGCTACAGGAGGCAACGCAAAGCGGTACCGGCCCCTTCCTGCTGGATTGGCAGGCACTGACGGCCATTGCCCCCGATGCGGTGGCAGGTTTGGCCGAGGTGTTTGTTCATTGGTGCCGCACACCGGTTCATCTGGTTTTTCGGGGGCATGACAATCTGGAGCGCGTGCTCAAGACGCTCACGCCGTCGGGTGAGCGCAGTGCCAGCCCCTTGGGTTGGCAGTTGCGCCTGGATGCGCTGCGCATCCTGCGTCAGCAAGACGAATTCGAGTTGGTGGCCCTGGACTACTGCGTGACGTTCGAGGTCTCTCCTCCTTCCTGGCAGGACGCGCGCTGCGGCTGTGAGTTTGAGGGGCTGGCCGCGCGCGGCGCAGGTGCCGCAGCGGAGCCGCTGGTCGAGGCGGCCGGCCCCGGTTCCGAGGAGGGGCCAGTGGGCAGCATGGAGCTGGTGGGTGAGATCGTGGGGGATGCCTCCGACAGGCTGGCCGGTTTTGAGGCCGGCATGGACGATGCCAAGCGACTCGTGATTTCCTGCGCCCGGCTCGTCCGGGTTGATTTCTCCGCGGCTGGCAGCATATTGAACTGGGTGGCAGCCCAGGATGTGCAGGGGCGGCGGGTTCATTTTCACGATGTCAATCGCATCGTGGCCGCCTTCTTCCGCGTCATCGGCATCAACGAGCACGCCCGGGTCGTGCCTCGCAGCACCTGAGCATTCGGGCCACTCCGGGCCGGGGCGCTGCTCCGGCATGGCCATCTTCGAGCTTTTGGAACAACAGCATGGAACAATTTCACGGCACCACCATCCTCAGCGTGCGACGCAAGACAGCGGATGGATTCGATGTTGCCATCGGCGGCGATGGTCAGGTGACTCTGGGCAATATCGTGGTCAAGGGGACGGCACGCAAGGTGCGCAAGCTCTACCACGGCAAGGTGTTGGCGGGTTTTGCCGGCGCCACAGCTGATGCCTTCACGCTGTTCGAGCGCTTCGAGGCCAAGCTGGAGAAGCACCAGGGCCATCTGCAGCGCGCCGCCATTGAGTTGACCAAGGACTGGCGCACCGACCGCGTGTTGCGTCGCCTGGAGGCGATGCTGGCCGTGGCTGATCGCGAGTGCTCCCTCATCATCACCGGCAATGGCGATGTGCTGGAGCCGGAAAACGGGGTGGTCGCCATCGGCTCCGGCGGCGCCTATGCGCAGGCCGCCGCCATCGCCCTGCTCGGCAATACCGAGCTGTCGGCGCAGGACATCGTCAAGCAGTCACTGTCGATTGCCGGCGAGCTGTGCATCTACACCAACATGAACCACACCATCGAAACCTTGAGCTGAGTTTCGATGAAGAAATGGCGTTGGAGATTTTCAAATAAGCGTCAGTAGCTACTAAAAATATAGCAAAACGGATTGCATCATGTCTTCCATGACCCCGCAGGAAATCGTCTCCGAACTTGATCGTCACATCGTCGGCCAGGCCCAGGCCAAGCGCGCCGTGGCCATTGCCTTGCGCAACCGCTGGCGTCGGCAGCAGGTCGATACCGGCCTGCGCGCCGAGATCACACCCAAGAATATCTTGATGATCGGCCCCACCGGGGTCGGCAAGACCGAGATCGCGCGCCGTCTGGCCAAGCTGGCGGATGCACCTTTCATCAAGGTGGAGGCCACCAAGTTCACCGAGGTCGGTTATGTCGGCAAGGATGTCGACTCCATCATCCGCGATTTGGTTGAAGTGGCGGTGAAGCAGACGCGTGACGCCGAGATGCGCAAGGTGAAGGCGCGTGCCCAGGATGCGGCAGAAGAGCGCATTCTCGACGTCCTGATTCCGCCGCCGCGCAATGAGTTCGGCGCTTCGGAGCCGCCTGCCGAGAGTGCGGCGCGCCAGACCTTTCGCAAGAAGCTGCGCGAAGGCCAGCTTGACGAACGTGAGATCGAGCTTGACGTGGCCGAGCCGCGGCCCCAGCTTGAGATCATGGGGCCGGCCGGCATGGAGGACATGACCGAGCAGTTGCGTGGTCTGTTTGGCCAGATGGGGCAGACGAAGCGCAAGACGCGCAAGCTCAAGATTCCGGAGGCGCTCAAGCTGCTGGTCGACGAAGAGGCGGCCAAGCTGGTCAACGAGGACGAGATCAAGACCCAGGCACTGCACAGTGCCGAGCAGAACGGCATTGTCTTTATCGACGAGATCGACAAGGTCACCTCGCGTAGCGAGGGCAGCGGCGCTGAAGTCTCGCGCCAAGGCGTGCAGCGCGACCTGCTGCCGCTGGTGGAAGGCACGACGGTATCGACCAAGTACGGCATGATCAAGACCGATCACATCCTGTTCATTGCCTCGGGCGCATTCCACCTGAGCAAGCCGAGCGATCTGATCCCCGAGTTGCAGGGGCGTTTTCCGATTCGTGTCGAACTGCAGTCGCTCTCGGTGCAGGACTTTGAAGCGATCCTGACGCAAACCCATGCCTCGCTGGTCAAGCAGTACCAGGCGTTGCTGGCGACGGAAGCCGTGACCTTGGTATTTGCACCCGAAGGCATCACACGGCTGGCGCACATTGCCCATGAAGTCAACGAGCGTACCGAAAACATCGGGGCGCGTCGTTTGGCCACGGTCATGGAGCGCCTGCTGGACGATGTCAGCTTCGATGCCGCTGCCCTGCGCGGGCAGACGGTGGCCATCGATGCCGCCTACGTGGATGCCCGACTGGACGACCTCAGCCGCAACGAGGATCTCTCCCGTTACATTTTGTGAGTGCTTTCTGCGGCACCTCAGTCCTTCAAGCATCACATTCATATCACTTGCTAAGTGCTTAATTTAGAACGGTTTTTGCCTGTGAATTTTCTCGGGAAACCGTTCTAAGTCCTTGATTTCATTGAAATTTTTCTTGTAACCCCTCTTGCGGCGAACTATTTTGCTGCTACAGTGCAAAAAAGTGGAATTAAGTGGTGAAAAGTGCCTTTGCGCTTTTCGCCATCTGGCTTTTCTGTTCAAGAGGGGTTTGCTGTCGTGTTTCAAGGTGCTTCGTCACTCAGTCTGGATGCCAAGGGCCGCCTGTCGGTGCCCACGCGGCATCGTGACGTGCTGAGCGCGACGGCCGCCGGACAGCTGACCATCACCAAGCATCCGCACGGCTGCCTCATGGTCTTCCCGCGCCCGGAATGGGAGAAGTTCCGCGAGCGCATTGCGGCCCTGCCGATGGCGGCCCAGTGGTGGAAGCGCATCTTCCTTGGCAACGCCATGGACGTGGAGATGGACGCCACCGGCCGGGTGCTGGTCTCGCCTGAATTGCGTGCCGCCGCAGGCATTGCCAAAGACGCCATCTTGCTGGGCATGGGCAACCACTTCGAGCTCTGGGACAAGGCCACCTACGACGCGCAGGAGGCCCAGGCCATGCAGGGCGAGATGCCCGATGTCTTCAAGGACTTTTCCTTCTGAAGGTTGACGGTGGAAAACTCCGCATGGACACACACCACCGTCTTGTTGAACGAAGCCGTCGAAGCCTTATTCAACAAGCCGGCCGCGCAGGCGGACGGGCCGGACTCGGCCGATGGCACCTATGTCGACGCCACCTTCGGCCGCGGCGGGCACTCGCGCCTCATCCTGTCCAGGCTGTCGCCCCAAGGGCGGCTGATCGCCTTCGACAAGGACCCGATGGCCATTGCCGAAGCGCAGCGCATCACCGACCCGCGCTTTGCCATTCGCCACCAGGGTTTTCGTCATCTGGACGAATTGCCGTCGGCCAGCGCGACGGGCGTGCTCATGGATCTGGGGGTGAGTTCGCCGCAGATCGACAACCCCGAGCGGGGTTTCAGTTTTCGATTCGAAGGGCCGCTGGACATGCGCATGGACACCACGCGCGGCCAGAGTGTGGCGCAGTGGCTGGCGACAGCCGAAACCAAGCAGATCGCGGAGGTGATACGTGACTACGGTGAAGAACGGTTTGCTGGCCAAATTGCAAAGGCGATTGTTGCTCGCCGACAAGAGCGGGGCCCAATTTCAACCACCACTGAACTGGCCCAGCTCGTGGCTGACACGGTCAAAACCCGCGAGCCGGGCCAGAACCCTGCAACGCGCACATTTCAGGCTTTTCGGATTTTCATCAACGCCGAGCTTGAAGAGCTGCAATCGGCGCTAGAGGCGAGCCTGGATGTTTTGCAACCCGGAGGTCGGCTGGTGGTGATCAGTTTCCATTCGCTGGAAGATCGCATCGTCAAGCAATTCATCGCGCAGCATTCGCGCGAGGTGTACGACCGCCGGGCGCCCTTTGCCGCGCCCAAGCCAATGAAACTCCTCGCGCTGGACCGGATCAAGCCGAGCGCCGCTGAAGTGGCGGGCAACCCGCGCGCGCGCAGCGCCATCATGCGCGTGGCTGTGAGGACGGCGGTATGACGCGGCTGAACATCGTTCTGCTGCTGGCGGTGCTGGCCAGTGCCTTGTACCTGGTGAATGTGCAGTACGAGTCGCGTCGCCTCTACACGGAGATCGATCGCGCCAAGCTGGATGCGCGTCGGATCGAGACCGAGCGTGAGCAGCTGCAGATCGACAAGCGGGGCCAGGCCACGCCGTTGCGGGTGGACAAGCTGGCGCGTGAGCAACTGCACATGCGCGTCACGACGCCGGCCATCACGCACTACGTGACCTATACGGCCGGACCGGGCGCGGCGACGGAGCAGGCAGAGGCCGCTGGCAAACAACCGCAAGCCAAGGGGCGCGTGCAATGAGCCGCAGCATCCTCTACACCTCCAGCCCACTCCTGGCCAGTCGCACGCCGGTGTGGCGCAGCAAGTTCATCGTGGCGGCGCTGGCGCTGGGTTTTGGCGGGCTGGCGGCGCGCGCCGCCTATGTGCAGGTGGTGGGCAACGATTTCTTCCAGCGTCAGGGCGAGGTGCGCTTTGCACGCACGCTGGAGCTGCCGGCCCATCGCGGCCGCATCATGGATCGCAACGGCTTGCTGCTTGCCTCCAATGTGGTGGCGCCCAGTATCTGGGCGATCCCCGAAGATGTGGAGAGCGATGATGCCGAGGTCAAGGCCAAGTTGCGTCAGTTGGCGCAGTTGCTGGGGGTGCCGCTTGCCGAACTGAACAAGAAGCTGGACGACGAAGACAAGACCTTCGTCTGGCTCAAGCGCCAAGTGGACGAACCGGTGGCGCAGCAGATCGCGGCCCTGAACATCAAGGGCATCTACCAGCGCAAGGAATACAAGCGCAAATACCCCGAGGGCGAGGCCGCAGCACATGTGGTCGGCTTTGCCAACGTCGAGAATCACGGCCAGGAGGGTGTTGAGCTGGCCTTCGACAAGTCGCTCGCCGGCCGGGCCGGCTCGCGTCGTGTCATCAAGGACCGGCTCGGACGGGTGGTGGAGGATGTGGGTGAGCAGGTGCCGCCGGTGGACGGCAAGGACATCCAGCTCTCGATTGACAGCAAGGTGCAGTTCTTCGCCTACCAGAAGCTCAAGTCCGCCGTGCTGGAGAACAAGGCCAAGGCCGGCAGTGTGGTGGTGCTCGACTCGCTGACCGGTGAGGTGCTGGCGCTGGCCAACTACCCGAGTTATGTGCCGGACAAGCGTCAGAACTTGACCGGGGCCCAGTTGCGCAATATTGCCCTGACCGACGTGTTCGAGCCGGGATCGACCATGAAGCCGTTCACCGTCGGTCTGGCGCTCGAGACCGGGCGCGTCAAACCGAGTACCCAGATCCAGACCGCACCCGGCAAGATCCAGATCACGGGCTCGACGATCTCCGATTCCCATCCGCATGGCGTGCTGACGGTGGAGGAGGTGATCCAGAAATCGAGCAATGTGGGTACGGTCAAGATGGCCATGCAGATGCAGCCGCGCGAGATGTGGGAGATCTTCTCTGCTGCCGGCTTCGGGCAAAAACCGCAGCTCAGTTTCCCGGGCGTGGCCTCGGGTCGGCTGCGGCCCTACAAGACCTGGCGGCCGGTGGAGCAGGCCACCATGTCCTACGGCTACGGCTTGTCGGCCTCCCTGTTCCAGATGGCGCGCTCCTACACGGTGTTCGCGCACGACGGGCAGATCATTCCTGCCACCATCCTCAAAAGCAATGAGCCCGTTGTTGGCGTGCAGGTGCTGTCGTCACAGACCGCGACGCAGATCCGCAAGATGCTGCAGATGGCGGCCGGCCCCGGCGGTACCGGGCCGAAAGCGCAGACCATCGGTTATTCGGTGGGTGGCAAATCGGGGACGGCGCACAAACAGATCGGGCGTAGTTATGCCAGCAACAAGTACCGCGCCTGGTTCACCGGTATGGCGCCGATCGACCAGCCGCGCATCATCGTGGCGGTCATGATCGATGAGCCCAGTGCCGGCCAGTATTTCGGCGGTGCCGTGGCGGCGCCGGTGTTCAGCGAAGTCGTGCAGCAGACCTTGCGCATGATGGGGGTGCAGCCCGACATGGCGGTCAAGCCGCAGATCGTGGCCAAGGCGGTGGAGGAGAGCTTTTGATGATTGAGCTCCAAACACCCGATCAAGCCGCCCGGTGGCTACGTGCCCATGTGCAGGGCACGCTTCAGACGGACAGCCGCAAGGTGCGAGCCGGTGATGGCTTCATCGCCTGGCCGGGGGCTGCCACCGATGGCCGTCAGTATGTGACGAGCGCCTTGGTGCAAGGCGCGGCCGCCTGCGTGGTTGAGCAGGTGGGTGTTGATGGCTACCCGTTCGAGAGCGAACGTGTGGCGGCCTACACCGGCCTCAAGGCGGCCAGCGGGCCGATTGCGGCCGCCTATTACGAACAACCCTCGCAGCAGCTCGACGTGCTGGCAGTCACGGGCACCAATGGCAAGACCTCCACCACGTGGTGGCTGGCGCAGGCCTTGTCGGCGCTGCAACCGGCCATGCCCTGCGGTCTGGTGGGCACCTTGGGTGTCGGTCATGCGCCGCGAATGGGAGTGGCCAGCAACGTGGTGAACACCGGCCTGACCACGCCCGATCCGGTGCTGCTGCAGCAGACCTTCCGCCGCTTTGTTGCCGAGGGGATGACGGCCTGCGCGATCGAGGCATCCTCGATTGGCATCGAGGAGCGGCGTCTGGATGGCACACAGATCCGAACGGCCGTCTTCACCAATTTCACACAAGATCATCTCGACTATCACGGCAGCATGGCGGCCTACTGGCAGGCCAAGGCGGCGCTGTTCGACTGGCCCGGCTTGCGCGCTGCGGTGGTGAACATCGATGACGAAAAAGGCGCTGAACTGGCGGTGCAACTTACGGGACGGCCACTGGAACTCTGGACGGTTTCCTGCAAGGACGCAGCGCGACTGAGGGCGGTCGATATCCGTTTTGAAGGCCAGGGTTTGTGCTTCACCGTCTGCGAAGGCGAAGCATGCCATCAACTGGCAACGCAGGTGGTTGGCCACTACAACGTGGCCAACCTGCTGGGGGTGATTGCCGCCATGCGGACGCTGGGAGTGCCGCTGGCTGCGGCCGTGGCAGCGTGTCACGCGCTGCACCCGGTGCCCGGTCGCATGGAGTGCCTGGGTGGGGGCGAGCAGCCCTTGGCCGTGGTGGACTATGCGCACACGCCAGATGCGCTGGCCCAGGCGCTGTTGGCGCTGCGTCCGCTGGCCGAACAGCGTGGTGGGCAACTCTGGTGCGTGTTTGGGTGCGGCGGTGACCGTGATCCGATCAAGCGGCCGCTCATGGGGGCCATGGCCGGCCAGTACGCGGACCAGGTGGTGCTGACCAATGACAATCCGCGCAACGAGAAGCCCGAAGCCATCCTCAGCCAGATCCTGCTTGGGTTGGAAGGGCATGGTGCCGTGAGCGTGCAGAGCGATCGCGCACGGGCCATCACCGAGACGGTGCGGCAGGCCGCCGCGCACGACGTGGTGCTGGTGGCTGGCAAAGGGCATGAGGATTACCAGGAGACGGCTGGCCTGCGCACGCCGTTCTCGGATCGCGCCGAGGTGCAACGTGCCTTGCAGGCGCGTGCTGCCGCTATCGAAGGAGCAAACGCATGAGCGCCATGATGACCCTGCAACAGGTCGCGCAGTGGGTTGCGGGTGGGCAACTCGTTGGTGACGGCGGCGTGGCGGTGCAACGCGTGCACACCGATACCCGTAGCTTGCAGGATGGTGATCTGTTCGTTGCGCTCAAGGGTGAGCGCTTCGATGCCAACGACTTCCTGGCCGAGGCCCGGGCCAAGGGCGCTGTGGCAGCCATTTGCCATGACGAAGCGGCACTGCGTGTCGCCGGACTGCCCGGTGTGGTGGTGGCAGACAGCAAACTGGCGCTGGGTCAACTGGCCGCCGGCTGGCGTGCCCAGTTCAAGCTGCCGCTGATTGCCGTGACCGGCAGCAACGGCAAGACCACGGTGACGCAGATGATCGCTGCCATCCTGCGCGCGTACCGCCCGCAGGCCATGCTGGCCACGGAGGGCAACCTCAATAACGAAATCGGCGTGCCGCTCACCGTATTGCGCCTGCGCCCTGGGCATGAACTGGCTGTGGTCGAACTCGGCATGAACCACCCGGGTGAGATCGCCGTGCTGGCCGCCATTGCGCAGCCGACGGTAGCGCTGGTGAACAACGCGCAACGCGAGCATCAGGAATTCATGGCCACCATCGAAGCGGTGGCACGCGAGAACGGTGCTGTGATCGAGGCGCTGGCCGCCAGCGGTACCGCGGTCTTCCCGGCGGACGATACCTACAGCGCGTTGTGGCATGACCTGTCAGGGGCGCGACCGCAACTGACTTTCGCCCTCACGCCCGACACCGCAGCGGCTGATCTGACCTGTGCCGCACCGCAATGGACAAACAACGCCTGGCAGATCCAGGCGCACACGCCGGCGGGCCTGCTGGCCTACACCCTGCAGGTGGCTGGCCTGCACAACGTCAAAAACTCGCTGGCCGCAGCGGCCTGTGCGCTGGCCGCTGGCGTGCCGTTGGCGGACATCGCCCGCGGGTTGGAGGATTTTGAGCCGGTCAAGGGTCGCTCGCGTGCGCTGGCAGTCGAGCTGGCCGGCCGCGCCATCACCCTGGTGGACGACAGTTACAACGCCAACCCGGATTCCGTGCGCGCCGCCATCGATGTGTTGGCCGACCTGCCCGGGCCGCGCCTGCTAGTGCTGGGCGACATGGGGGAGGTTGGCAGCGAAGGGCCCCGTTTTCATGCCGAGGTCGGCGCTTATGCCCGCGAACGAGGTGTCGAGATGTTGTTCGGGCTGGGTGAGCAGGCCGCAGTGTCGGTGCAGCATTTCTCGCAACCGTCGGTCCGGGGCTGCCATTTCACGGATATCGAAACGCTGAACACCGCCGTGCTCAGCACGCTGCCCGACCTGCGCAGCGTGCTGGTCAAGGGCTCGCGTTTCATGCGCATGGAGCGCGTGGTGCAGGCCATCACGGCAGGCGTGCAACAGAACAAGGAACACATTCATGCTGCTTAGCCTGGCCCAGTGGCTGCAAACCCTCTCTCCCGAATTCGGATTTTTCCGAGTGTTCCAGTACCTGACATTCCGCGCTGTCATGGCCGCACTCACCGCGTTGTTGATGGGGCTGGTGGCTGGCCCTTACGTGATCCGGCGCCTGACCGCGCTCAAGATCGGCCAGCCGGTGCGCGGTTATGGCATGGAAACGCACCTGGCCAAGAGCGGCACGCCCACCATGGGCGGCGTGCTGATCCTGCTCTCGATTGCCGTCTCCACGCTGCTGTGGTTCGACCTCTCCAATCGCTTCGTCTGGATCGTGTTGCTGGTCACGCTCGGCTTTGGTGCCATTGGCTGGGTCGATGACTGGCGCAAGGTGGTCAACAAGGACCCCGAGGGCATGCGTTCGCGCGAGAAGTATTTCTGGCAGTCGCTCATCGGCCTGATTGCCGCGCTGTACTTGGTGTTCAGCATTTCCGAGAGCAGCAACCTGCGGGTGCTGGAACTCTTCATCACCTGGGTGCGTTCTGGCTTCGATGTCAACCTGCCGCCCAAGGCCGGCCTGTTGCTGCCCTTCATCAAGGAAGTGAGCTACCCGCTGGGCGTGATCGGCTTCGTCATCATGACTTACCTGGTGATTGTGGGTGCCAGCAACGCCGTCAATCTGACCGATGGTCTGGACGGCCTGGCCATCATGCCGGTGGTGATGGTTGGCTCGGCGCTGGGTGTGTTCGCCTACGTCACCGGTAGCGCGGTGTATTCCAAGTACCTGTTCTTCCCCTACATCCCGGGCTCGGGCGAGCTGCTGATCTTCTGTGCCGCCATGGCCGGCGCCGGCCTGGCCTTCCTCTGGTTCAACGCCCACCCGGCGCAGGTGTTCATGGGCGACGTCGGCGCACTGGCGCTGGGCGGCGCGCTCGGCACCATCGCCGTCATCGTGCGGCAGGAAATCGTGCTGGCCATCATGGGCGGCATTTTCGTGGTGGAAGCGCTGTCCGTGATGTTGCAGGTCACGTACTTCAAGTACACGAAGAGGAAATACGGCGAGGGCCGGCGCATCCTGAAGATGGCGCCGCTGCATCATCATTTTGAAAAGAGCGGCTGGAAGGAGACCCAGGTGGTGGTGCGCTTCTGGATCATCACCATGCTGCTGTGCCTGATCGGTCTGTCGACCTTGAAACTGCGATGAATCCGAACGAGCCCCTCAACCCCAGTGATGTGCCTGCACCGCCTCAGGAGGAGGTGACGCCAGTGCACGTGCCAGAACTGGAGACTGATGTGCCTGAGGCTGAGGCTGAGGCTGAGGCTGAGGCTGAGGCTGAGGCTGAGGCTGAGGCTGAGGCTGAGGCTGAGGCTGAGGCTGAGGCGTCTGTGCCGGCATTGCCCGCGGAGCCTGCATTGCAGCTCCCTGCGACAGAAGCAACTCCGGCACCCGTTGAGGCAGCCGCCAGCACGAAAGCGACGCGACCGCTGCCAGAAACTCTCACGGCTGCACGCGATGCGGCCGCCTTTGTGGCGCAATTGTTTGCCGAAGTGAGCGCGCCTGAGCATGTTGTCCCGGCTACGCCAGTGGGAGAGACGCAACCGTCAGCGGAAGAAAGCGTGCCTGGCGAGGACGCGGAAACGCCGGCGACCACCGAACCCGCTGGCGAGGCGGTGGTATCGCCGCTGCATGACCAGCCGGTTCTTGTTCTCGGGCTGGGGGCTTCGGGGATGGCCATGGTTCGCTGGTGCGTGCGCCTGGGTGCACGCGTGACGGTGGCCGATACCCGCGAAGCGCCGCCGCAACTGGCGACCTTGCGCAGCGAGCTGCCCGAGGTGACCTTCCGCAGCGGCGCTTTCGACGCCGCGTTGATTGAAGGCAGTGACTTCCGCGCCGTTTTCAAGAGCCCCGGGCTGTCGCCGTCTACGGTGGCGCCGCTCTGGCAGGCGGCGCAGGCCATCGGCCTGTGGGTGGGCGGCGAGCTGGACCTGTTCGCGCGTGCCCTGCGCGATTTGCAGGTCGCGCAAGGCTATGCCCCCAAAGTGCTGGCGATCACCGGTACCAACGGCAAGACGACCACGACTTCGCTCACCGGCCAGCTGGTGGCCCATGCGGGCAAGACCGTGGCAGTGGCGGGCAATATCGGCCCCAACTTGCTGGATGTGCTGGCCCAGCAGATCGATGCGGGCACGTTGCCCGAGGTCTGGGTGCTGGAGCTGTCGAGCTTCCAGCTCGATGGCGTGCAGGGCTTCGAGCCTACGGCGGCCGTGGTGCTGAACCTGACGCAAGACCATCTGGACTGGCACGGCAGCATGGAGGCCTATGGTGCCGCCAAGGCGCGCATCTTTGGCGAACGTGGTCTGCTGGTGCTCAACCGCGATGACGCGGCCGTGATGGCCATGCTGCCCGAGCCGGTGCGTGTCAAGCTGCAAAAGCCCCAGTGGCGCGAGTACGTGAGCTTCGGGCTCGAGATGCCTCAGCGCCCGGGCGACTTCGGTATCGAGATGGTCAACGGCATGGCCTGGCTGGTACGTGCCATGGAGGCCGATGAAACGCAGAAGCGCAAGCGCGGCGAAGAGGTGGAGCTGTTCATCCAGCGCCTGATGCCGGCCGATGCCCTGCGCATCCGCGGGCGTCATAACGCCACCAATGCTTTGGCCGCTCTGGCCCTGGCTCAGGCGGCGGGCTGCAGCCTGGCTGCCGTGCTCTACGGCCTGCGCGAATACCGCGGTGAGCCGCATCGCGTGGAACCCGTCACGATCGTGAACGAGGTCGAGTACTTTGATGACAGCAAGGGCACCAATGTGGGCGCCACCGTGGCGGCCCTCACTGGACTCGGTGCCGAGCGAAAGATCGTTGTCATCCTGGGGGGCGACGGCAAAGGCCAGGATTTCGCACCGCTGGCCGCTCCCGTGGCGCGTTATGCGCGTGCCGTGGTCCTGATCGGGCGTGATGCGCCGACGATCCACGCCGCACTTGAAGGCTGTGGCGTGCCCTTGGTGAATGCTGATTCCATGGCGCAGGCGGTGCAGTTGGCCAGCCAATTGGCGCACGCGGGCGATGCGGTGCTGATGTCGCCGGCTTGCGCCAGCTTCGATATGTTCGACAACTACGAGCACCGCGCCCGTGTGTTTGTCGATGCCGTGCAGATGCTGGCGCAGGACGCCGGCGTAGCCGAGGGGGGCATGGCGTGAACACCTTGGCGCAACGTTTCACTGGCTGGCTGGGCGGCATGACGCGTCCGGCTGGCGATGCGTTGCCGGTGCGCCTGGGCGGCATGCGTGGTGGTGCAGGCAGTGCCCCGGTGCGGATGTCCGGCTTTGATCAGGCGTTGATCTGGGTGACGGTTGCCCTGCTGGTCTGGGGGCTGGTGATGGTGTACTCGGCCTCGATCGCGATGCCGGACAACCCGAAATTCGCGCGTTATGCCCACACCCATTTCCTGACCCGGCACGTGTTGTCGCTGATGGTGGCGTTCGTCGCCGCGCTGATCGCTTTCCAGGTGCCGGTGGAAACCTGGGAGAAGCTGGCGCCCTGGCTGTTCGTGGCGTCATTGGTGTTGTTGATCGCGGTGCTGATCCCCGGTATCGGCAAGGGTGTCAACGGGGCGCGGCGCTGGATCGCGCTGGGCATCATGAACTTCCAGCCTTCCGAACTGGCCAAGTTTGCCGTGCTGCTTTACGCGGCCGATTACATGGTGCGCAAGATGGACGTGAAGGAGCGTTTCTTCCGTGCCGTGCTGCCGATGGGCGTGGCGGTGGCGGTGGTCGGCCTGTTGCTGCTGGCCGAGCCCGACATGGGCGCCTTCATGGTGATCGCGGTCATCGCCATGGGCATTCTTTTCCTGGGCGGTGTCAATGCCCGCATGTTCTTCCTGATCGCTGCCGTCCTGGTGGTGGCCTTCAGCATGATGATCGCCTTCAGCGAATGGCGGCGCGAGCGCATCTTTGCCTATCTCAACCCGTGGGACGAAAAGCACACGCTGGGCAAGGGCTACCAGCTGTCGCACTCGCTGATCGCCATTGGCCGAGGCGAGATCTTCGGTGTTGGCCTGGGTGGCAGCGTCGAGAAGCTGCACTGGCTGCCGGAGGCGCACACCGACTTCCTGCTGGCCGTCATCGGCGAGGAATTTGGCCTGATTGGCGTGCTGACCGTGATCGGCCTGTTCCTCTGGATGACGCGCCGCATCATGCACATCGGCCGTCAGGCCATCGCGCTGGACCGGGTTTTCGCCGGTCTGGTGGCACAGGGGGTGGGCGTCTGGATCGGCTTTCAGGCCTTCATCAACATGGGCGTGAACCTCGGCGCCTTGCCGACCAAGGGCCTGACGCTGCCGCTGATGAGCTACGGCGGCTCGGCCATCCTGATGAACATGGTGGCCATTGCCGTGGTACTGCGGATTGACTACGAGAACCGTCAACTAATGCACGGAGGCCGTGTATGAGCAAGTGCGCGCTCATCATGGCCGGCGGCACGGGGGGGCACATCTTCCCGGGCCTAGCGGTGGCTGAAGCCTTGCGCGCCCAGGGCTGGCGTGTTCACTGGTTGGGCAATGCCAGCGGTATGGAAGCCACCTTGGTGCCGCCGCGCGGTTTCCCGTTCGAGACGATTGACTTCTCCGGTGTGCGCGGCAAAGGCTTGACCACGCTGGCGCTGTTGCCGCTGCGATTGCTCAAGGCCTTCTGGCAGAGCATTCAGGTGCTGCGCCGCGTGAAGCCCGACGTGGTGGTGGGCCTGGGCGGCTACATCACCTTCCCGGCCGGCATGATGAGTGTGTTGCTGGGCAAGCCACTGGTGCTGCACGAGCAGAACTCGGTGGCAGGCATGGCCAACAAGGTGCTGGCCGGTGTGGCGGATCGCGTCTTCACCGCTTTCCCCGGGGCCATCAAGGGCGCGCAGTGGGTGGGTAATCCCTTGCGCGCGGCCTTCCTCCAGCAGCCCGACCCGGCCACGCGTCTGGCCGGCCGCACCGGTCCGCTACGTTTGCTGGTGGTCGGTGGCAGCCTGGGTGCCAAGGCGCTCAACGACACCGTGCCGAAAGCGCTCGCACTGATTCCGGCCGAGCAGCGCCCCCAAGTGACGCACCAGAGCGGCGCCAAGCAGATCGATGCACTGCGCGCCAATTACGCCGCCGCCGGCGTGCAGGCCGAACTGACGCCCTTCATTGACGACACGGCCCGGGCCTTTGCCGAGGCCGACCTCATTCTTTGCCGCGCCGGGGCCAGCACCGTGACCGAGATTGCCGCCATTGGCGCGGCTGCCTTGTTCGTGCCCTTCCCCGCGGCGGTGGATGACCACCAGACCGCCAACGCACGGTTCCTGGTTGACCAGGGTGCGGGCCAGTTGCTGCCGCAACACGACATGACACCTGAAAGATTGGCCGAATTGCTACAAAAAACAGAGCGCCTTGCGCTGATTTCACAAGGTGCAGAGGCCAAAAAGCTTGCCAAAACCGACGCTGTTGCCCAAGTCGTGGCGGCGTGTGAGGAGTTGAGCCGATGAAACACGCCATCAAACACATCCATTTCATCGGGATCGGTGGCTCCGGCATGTCCGGCATTGCCGAGGTGCTGTGCAATCTCGGCTACCAGATCTCCGGCTCCGACCTGGCCGACAGTGCCACGCTCAAGCGTCTGGCCTCGCTCGGTATCAAGACCTTTGTCGGCCACGGACCGGCCAACATCGCCGGTGCCAACGCGGTGGTCACCTCCACCGCCGTGCAGGGCGACAACCCCGAAGTGCTGGCGGCGCGCGAGAAGCGCATCCCGATCGTGCCGCGCGCCGTGATGCTGGCTGAGCTGATGCGCCTGAAGCAGGGCATTGCCATTGCCGGCACGCATGGCAAGACCACCACCACCAGCCTGGTGGCCAGTGTGCTGGCCGAGGCCGGGCTGGACCCGACCTTCGTCATTGGCGGGCGTCTCAACAGCGCCGGCGCCAACGCACGGCTGGGGCAGGGCGACTACATCGTGGTCGAGGCCGACGAGTCGGACGCTTCCTTCCTCAATCTGATGCCGGTGATGGCGGTGGTGACCAACATCGATGCCGATCACATGGAGACCTACGGCCACGACTTTGGCCGGCTGAAAAAAGCCTTCATCGATTTTCTGCATCGCATGCCCTTCTACGGCACAGCGATTCTGTGCACCGATGACGCGGCGATCCGCGAGATCGTGCCCGAGGTGTCCTGCCCGATCACCAGCTACGGTTTCGACGAAGGCGCGCAGGTGCGCGCCCTGAACGTACGCGCGGTCGATGGCCAGATGCATTTCACCGTGCAGCGCCGCAACGGCGTGGTGCTGCCAGATCTGGAGGTGGTACTCAACCTGCCAGGGCGTCACAACGTGCTCAACGCCCTGTCGGCGATTGCGGTGGCGGCCGAGTTGGATGTCCCGGACGCGGCACTGCTCAAGGCGCTGGCCGAGTTCAAGGGCGTGGGCCGGCGCTTCCAGCGCTACGGTGAGGTGAACGCCAAGAACGGCGGCAGTTTCACGGTGATCGATGACTACGGCCACCATCCGGTGGAGATGGCCGCCACGCTGGCGGCAGCGCGCGGTGCTTTCCCCGGGCGGCGTCTGGTGCTGGCTTTCCAGCCGCATCGCTTCACACGTACGCGCGACTGCTTCGAGGATTTCGTCAAGGTCATCGGCGAGGCCGACGCGGTGTTGTTGGCCGAGGTCTATGCCGCTGGCGAGACGCCCATTGTGGCGGCCGACGGCCGGGCCCTGGCGCGCGCCTTGCGTGTGACCGGCAAGGTGGAGCCGGTCTTCGTGGATGACATCGCCGCCATGCCGCAGGCCATTGCGGAGAACGCGCGCGACGGCGATGTGGTGATGTGCATGGGGGCGGGCTCGATTGGTGCGGTGCCAGCCAAGGTGGTGGAATTGCAGGGCCAGGCGGCCCAGGCGGGGAAAAAGTGAGCGAGGACCAAGTGAATCTGGGAAAAGTGGCGGTGTTGATGGGCGGGGCGTCGGCCGAGCGCGACATTTCAATCATGTCGGGCAGCGGTGTGCTCAAGGCTTTGCAGTCGCGTGGGGTGGATGCGCATGCCTTCGATCCAGCCGAGCGAGACCTGGGTGAACTCAAGCGTGAAGGTTTTGCGCGCTGCTTCATTGCGCTGCATGGCCGCTTCGGCGAAGACGGCACGGTGCAGGGTGCACTCGAACTGCTGGGCATTCCCTACACCGGCTCGGGTGTCATGGCCTCCAGCATCGCCATCGACAAGGTCATGACCAAGCGCATCTGGCGTTCGGAAGGGCTGCCCACGCCAGCGTGGTCTCGGGTCGCGAGTGCAGAGGCCACCCGGGCGGCGTTTGCTGAACTCGGCGCCCCCATGATCGTCAAGCCGGCGCGCGAGGGCTCCTCCATCGGTCTGACCAAGGTGATGGCGGTCGACGAATGTGACGCCGCCTATGCGCGTGCGGCGCAGGAAGATGAGCAGGTGCTGTGCGAGCAGTTCATCAGCGGCGATGAAGTCACGGTGCCGGTGCTCGGTACCGGCGCCCAGGCGCGTGCCCTGCCGGTGATCCGCATCGTGGCGCCCGGCGGCAACTACGACTACCAGAACAAATACTTTACCGACGATACGCAGTATCTGGTGCCTTGCGGCCTGCCTGCCGGTGAGGAAGAGACCATCCAGCAGCTTGTGCTCAAGGCCTTCACCGTGTTGGGTTGCCGCGGCTGGGCCCGTGCCGACGTGATGATCGACGCCCGCACGCGCCGGCCCTATCTGCTGGAGATCAACACCGCGCCCGGCATGACCGGCCACTCGCTGGTGCCGATGTCGGCGCGTGCTGCCGGTATCAGCTATGAAGACCTGTGCGTGCGGCTGCTGCAGGCCGCCACACTCGACCATCCGCAGGAGCGTGCATGACCCACAACCTGCCCGCCCCCTTGGACGTCAAGCTCATGAACCTGACCAGCAGCCTGCTGCTGGTTGCGTTCGTGCTGCTGGCGCTGGGGGCTGCGGCAGGCTGGGTGATGGCGCATCCCTTGTTCGCCATCCGGGGGGTCACGGTGACCGGGGATGTGAACCACAACAACGCGCTGACCTTGCGGGCCAATGTGGCGCCGCAGTTGCGCGGCACCTTCCTCACCATCGATCTGGTGGCGGCGCGGCACGCATTCGAGGCCATGCCCTGGGTGCGCCGTGCCGTGGTGCGGCGTGAATTTCCGAACCGGCTCAAGGTCATCCTGCAGGAGCACCAGGCCGTGGGTTACTGGGGTACGGAGGGCGATTCGACGCTGGTGAACAGCTATGGCGAAGTGTTCGAGGCCAATGTGGACGAGGTCGAGCAGGAGTTGCCGCGCCTGGACGGCCCGCAAGGCCAGTCGGCCCAGGCGCTCGCCATGTACCGCGCATTGCAGCCGCTGTTCGAGCGCCTGGAGCTGTCGATCGAGGAGCTGGACCTCACGGGCCGGGGCAGTTGGCGCGCCAAGCTGGATACCGGGGCAGAGATCGAACTCGGCCGTGGCACTGAAGAAGAGGTGGTGGCACGCACGCAGCGCTTTCTGGGGACCATGACGCAGGTGACCTCGCGTTATGGCCGCTCGGTCACGTCACTGGAGTCGGCTGATCTGCGCCACCACGAAGGGTATGCCATCCGGTTGCGCGGTGTGAGCACCGTGCTGCCGGAAGCGCAGAAGGCGCAAAAGAATCCATGAAGCGACAGAGCAAACAAACGTAGCGAGAAACAAAGACACACAGGACCGCATATGGCAAAAGAGTACAAAGACCTGGTTGTCGGGCTCGACATCGGCACCGCCAAGGTGATGGCGGTGGTGGCCGAGGTGATGCCCAATGGCGAGCTCAAGCTGGCCGGCTTGGGCATCGCACCGAGCAACGGCCTCAAGCGCGGCGTGGTGGTCAACATCGACGCCACGGTGCAGAGCATCCAGCAGGCCCTGAAAGAGGCCGAGCTGATGGCCGACTGCAAGATCACGCGCGTCTACACCGGCATCACCGGCAGCCACATCCGCGGCATCAACTCCAGCGGCATGGTGGCGGTGAAAGACCGCGAAGTGACGGCGGCCGACGTGGCGCGTGTGGTGGAGACCGCCAAGGCGATCAACATCTCGACCGACCAGCGCCTGCTGCTGGTGGAACCGCAGGAGTTCATCATCGACGGCCAAGATGTGCGCGAGCCGATCGGCATGAGCGGCATCCGGCTGGAAGCCAAGGTGCACATCGTCACCGGCGCCCAGAGCGCGGCGGAAAACATCATCAAGTGCGTGCGTCGCTGCGGCCTGGAGGTGGAGCAGCTGATGCTCAACCCGCTGGCCTCCAGCCTGTCGGTGCTGACCGAGGACGAGAAGGAGCTGGGCGTGGCCTGCGTCGACATCGGTGCCGGCACCACCGATGTGGCCATCTTCACCAACGGCGCCATTCGCCACACGGCGGTGATTCCGATTGCCGGTGATCTGATCACCAGCGACATTGCCATGGCGCTGCGCACGCCGACCAAGGACGCTGAGGACATCAAGGTGGAAAGCGGTTTTGCCAAGCAGCTGCTGGCCGACCCCGAGACCCAGGTGGAGGTGCCGGGCCTGGGCGACCGCGGCCCGCGCATGCTCGGCCGTCAGGCGTTGGCCGGCGTGATCGAGCCGCGCATTGAAGAGATCTTTTCGCTGGTGCACCAGGTGCTGCGCGAGTCCGGCTGCGAGGAGGTGTTGTCCTCCGGCATCGTGCTCACCGGCGGCAGCTCCATCATGCCGGGCATGGTCGAACTGGGTGAAGACATCTTCCTCAAGCCGGTGCGCCGCGGCGTGCCGAAATACGCCAGCGCCCTGTCTGACATGGTGGCCCAGCCGCGCGCAGCCACCGTCATGGGGCTGCTCGAAGAGGCCCGGCTGGCGCGCATGCGCGGCTTCAAGGTGGCGCAGAAAAATGGGTCCATGAAGACGGCGGTGGGCCGTGTCAAGGACTGGTTCATCGGGAACTTCTGACCATGCAACACAAGATCTGGTTGGCACGTGGAAGTCCTCACCCCCGATGGCGGTGCGTTGGCCCGCCCTCATGACCCGCATTCACGGCTATCGAACAGAAATCAAAGGCAACTGCATCAAGGAGAATCAAAAATGAGTATCGAAATGATTGAAGAAGAAGGCTTCAACCAGGGAACCCAGATCAAGGTGATCGGTGTCGGCGGTGGTGGCGGCAATGCGGTGGAACACATGATCGCCAGCGAAGTGCAGGGCGTGGAATTCATCTGCGCCAACACCGACGCACAGGCCCTGATGCGCAGCAGTGCGCACAAGGTGATCCAGCTTGGCAACAGCGGCCTGGGAGCCGGTAGCAAGCCCGAGAAGGGGCGTGATGCCGCCGAAGTGGCCGAGGATGACATCCGTGCCGCCGTCGCTGGCGCCCACATGCTTTTCATCACCGCGGGCATGGGGGGCGGCACCGGTACCGGTGCGGCGCCCGTGATCGCACGTGTCGCCAAGGAAATGGGCATCCTCACCGTCGGCGTGGTCACCAAGCCCTTCGACTGGGAAGGCGGTCGCCGCATGACGAATGCCGACAGCGGCCTGGCTGAGCTGGAAGCCAATGTGGACTCGCTCATTGTCGTGCTCAACGAGAAACTGCTCGAAGTGCTGGGCGATGACGTGACGCAGGATGAGGCCTTTGCCCATGCCAACGACGTGTTGAAGAACGCCGTGGGCGGCATTGCCGAAATCATCAATGTACCGGGGCATGTGAACGTCGACTTTGAAGACGTGCGCACCGTCATGGGTGAGCCCGGCAAGGCCATGATGGGTACGGCAGTGGCCAGTGGCCCGGACCGTGCCCGCATCGCTGCCGAGCAGGCCGTGGCCTGCCCGCTGCTCGAGGGCATCGACCTTTCCGGCGCGCGCGGCGTGCTGGTGCTGATCACCGCGGCCAAGGGCAGCCTCAAGCTGTCCGAGTCCAAGCTGGCGATGAACACCATTCGTGCCTACGCATCGCCGGATGCCCATGTGATCTACGGTACCGCCTATGACGACGAGCTCGGTGACGACATCCGTGTCACCGTGGTGGCCACCGGCCTGTCCCGCCAGGGCATGCGCCGTACCGCGCCGCCGCTGCAGGTGCTGCGCACGGGGACCGACAACGTGCCGTTCCAGGTGCCTACGCTCAGCACGCCGATGGGTGGCGCCACGAACGGTGGCACTGCCGGCAGCATGATGACGCCCGGCGTGGCCCCGGCCACTGCTGGCGTGCCGCAGCCGGACTACCAGACCATGGCCACGCCCAGCGTCTGGCGTACCAATCGCACTCAGGCTGCGGCCAAGGTCGATGCGCTGTCCTCCGGTGGCATGGACGATTTCGAGATCCCGGCGTTTCTCCGCAAACAAGCCGACTGATCTTGTGGTCTGAGCCTGGCCCCCTTGCCCCTATGGGTGGCAAGGGGGCCAGCCTGTTTTCGGCAGGAAAATGCCGCCAACCGTAAAATCAAACCGTGCTTCAACAAAGAACTCTCAAATCCCTCACCCGCGCCGTTGGCGTGGGTCTGCACAGCGGCCAGCGGGTCGAGATCACGTTGCGCCCGGCTCAGCCCGACACCGGCATCGTGTTCCGGCGTGTCGATCTGGCGCAGCCGGTTGACATTCCAGTCTCGGCGATGGCGGTGAGCGACACGCGTCTGGCTTCGACGCTGTCCAACGGGGGGGCCAAGGTGCACACGGTGGAGCACCTGATGTCAGCCTGCGCGGGTCTGGGGGTGGACAATCTGTATGTGGACATCACGGCCGAAGAGGTGCCCATTCTCGACGGTTCGGCGGCATCCTTTGTCTTTCTGTTGCAAAGTGCCGGTATCGAATTGCAGAACGCGCCCCGCCGTTTCATCCGCGTCACCAAACCGGTGGAAGTGCGCGAAGGCCAGGGGGCGGCTGAAAAGTGGGCGCGGCTCGACCCCTACCACGGCTACAAGCTCAGTTTCGAGATCGACTTCAGCCACCCGGCGGTGGACTCCACCGGACAGCGCGTCGAGTTCGACATGAGCATCAACTCCTACTCGCGTGACATCGCCCGTGCGCGCACGTTCGGCTTCACCAAGGACGTGGAGATGATGCGTGCCAACGGCCTGGCCCTGGGTGGCGGTCTCGACAACGCCATCGTGATGGACGACTACAAGGTGCTCAATGCCGGTGGCCTACGCTACGACGACGAGTTCGTCAAGCACAAGATCCTCGACGCCATGGGTGACCTCTACGTTCTGGGTCGACCGCTGCTGGCCAGCTACAGTGCCTTCCGCTCGGGTCACGCGCTGAACAACAAGCTGCTGCGCGAATTGCTGGCGCGAACCGATGCCTGGGAAACTGTGACCTTCCCCGACGAAAAGCTGGCTCCCAAGGGCTTTGCCCAGTTGGCGCGCGCCTGGTAGGCGAGACACGGAGCGTCCGCTGTGCTGCTGTTTCGCTGGCTCATTCTGTTGCTGCTGATCGGTGCGGCGGTGTCCTTCGCTTTTTATGTCGGCACCGGCCAACCACGCTACAAGCGCTGGGGCCTGCTCACACTCAAGTGGACATTGATCGCTGCCGGCGGTTTCTTTGCCGTGCTGATCCTGGAGCGGATCGCATAAATAGGCTGCTTGGCAGCCTGCCATGTTGTTGCCGTATCGGCGCACCTTCAGCGCGGCAATGTCACCGTTACCACCAGCCCGCCCTGCGCAGCGTTGCTCAGATGCAGCTGGCCCTGAAGACGTTGCACGATGCTGTTGGCAATCGAGAGGCCCAGGCCGACTCCGCTGCCATGGCGATCGCGTGAGCCCTCCATGCGATAGAACGGCATCAGCACCTTGTCCCGTTCGGCGTCAGGAATGCCTGGGCCGTGATCCCGAATTTCAATGCAGACATGGTCTGTTGAATCCCTGTAACGGATCTCGGCACTGCCGCCGTAGCACACGGCGTTGTCGACAAGGTTGCTGATACAGCGACGCAGTGCCGAAGCCTGGGTCCGCAAGGTCGCGCAAGGCAGCGGAGGATCGGCATCGAAGATGCGCACGGGGTGCCCACTGGCCAATTGATCGTCGGCCACACTGTTCAGCAGCGAAACCAAGTCCAGCGATACAAAGGGTTCCGGATCAGCCACGCCGCGAAGATGGTTCAGCGTAGACGAGATCATGGCATTCATCTCCCGGATGTCACGCCAGAAACCCCGTTGCTGTTCTTCGCTGGACAGGCTCTCGACGCGCAACGCCAGACGCGTTAATGGCGCCCGAAGGTCGTGCGACACCGCCGCCAGAAAAAAGTCGGCCTCACTCGACATGTGCGCAATTCCTGTCGGTAGTGGTGGGGGGGCCTCGCTGATCTTCCGGCGTGCTGATTCATTCACCCCGGCCCCCAGCAGGCGCGGGCACGGGTGTTCGAGCTCATAGGTTTTGGTCCGCTGCCCCAGGCTGGACAACAGCCAGTGGGCACAGAACCCAGCCACCGGGACCAGAACCAGAAGCCGAGCGCCCAAATCGAGCCAGCCACCGGGGTGAGGAAAAGAAGCGAGCGTGACGAGTGTTTCGATGAAGGTGGGGGAGAGAGGCCGCGAATCCCCCACGGAACCTGCCCCGGCTTGTGGGGCCCAGCCAGACCCGGATACTGTCTCGAACATCTCCGGCCACAACTGGAACATCAAGACCAGGGCCAGGATGTGTCCTGTTAGCAGGGCCGTGAACAAGAGCAGCGTCAGCTGGCCAAACAGGGTGTTTGGCGTCAGCCTTCGCAGCCAGGTGCTTAACTGCGCCACACCATGCGCCCCTGAACCGACTGGGCATTGAGCATGTAACCAACGCCGCGCACGGTTTTGATCATGTTGAAGCCACCGGGCGTGCGGATCAGCTTTTGTCGCAGTCGTGAAACCAGCAGATCAATGCTGCGTTCGCCCGAATCCATGGTGTGGTTGCTGCTTTGTTCCATGAGCTGATCACGCTTGAGCGCGCGTCGAGGCGTTTGCAGGAGAAGACACAGCAGACGGAATTCGGCGTTGGACAGCGCCACGACAGCGCCGTCGGGCGCATGCAGGCAGTGGTTATCCCGATGCAGCTCCCAGCCGTCAAAACTGATCATGTCGCTGCGCGTATGGTCAGTCGGTCGCCTGGGGGGCGAGCTGGTGCGACGCAGGACGGACTGTATGCGCGCCACCAGTTCGCGCGGCTCGAAAGGTTTTCCCATGTAGTCATCGGCACCCGTCTCCAGGCCGACGACGCGATCGTAGGGGTTGGTGCGTGCGGTCAGCATGATGATGGGTAGACGCGACTGCTTGCGCATTTCACGCGCCAGCGCAAGACCATCGGTTCCCGGCAGCATCACATCCAGAATGATGAGATCAATCGCGTGTTGGGATAACTGGTGCTGCATGCTGTCCGCATCGTCAGCGGCATAAGCTTCATAACCATACGAGACCAAATACCGAGGCAGCATCGTGGTGATCTCTTTGTCGTCGTCAACGATCAAAATTTGTTTTCGTGAGGTCATGACATACGGATTAAACAAGAAACAGTCGAGTGACGATTCCGACTTAAGCGTTGAATTGCGTGATTTTCTTCGCTCATTTCAACGCTTATTGACTCATTTCCGCCAAGCTGGATACATAGCTGATAAATAGCGTTTACATGGAGAAAAAAAGTGCCCAGGATATGGGCTTGTCTCGCAACGCTGAAGTGCTCGACACATCGCGCACAGCGCGAAAACCAGAACGGTTTCTTTCAAGCGCGCTGCATGGCTCTCTGGGTTATCGGCAACTTGTCGTGTCAGTTGATCGCTGTGCGTACTTGGGGCGGTCGACCCAGAAGCTTGGTCTTCAGCGCCGGATCGGCCGGTTTATCACCCAGCCAGATATTCAGCAAGGCGTTGTAGAAGGTAATGTCGCGCATCGGCTCGGCCAGCGGCTTCTTGTTGAGTTCAATCACTGTACCGGTGCCCGGCACCCAGTCCATGGTCAAGGTGTCGCCCTTGCGCAGGCCTTTGGGCTGGCTGGCGATGGCCTTGCCCAGCAACAGCACATGCCCTATCGACTTGGCTTGCATGTCGCCTGCTTCGTTGGAGACGAAACTCAGAATGGCTTCGTTGAAGTCCTCGCCACTCACGTCGCGCAGCATCGTGATGACGAGGCGGCGCGGCCCGTCCGTGGCCAGTACGTCCTGGACGGTCGCTTTGCGATCCAGCAGGTACAGCCCCATCGCGTAAACCTTGAAGATCAGTCGGAAGCTGATGCCAGCGCCATTGAGCTTGAGGTTCTGGCCGGCGACCAGGACCGATTCGTCCAGCGCGACACCTTCCATGTTGACGGAGGCCATGGCCGGGGTGCAGGCCATCACGCAGGCAGCAGCCAGGCTTGTTCGAAAGCGTGAAATCATGTTTTTCTCCTTGCGCGGCTCCGCGATATCGCGAGGGGGCCGCATGAAAAATGTTGCGGGGAAGATGCGCATCGCCGCCCGTTCCTCGTTACCAGACCGCGAGGTTGTTGGTCAGTACGCGCTGCAGCCAGTTGCGGGTGGTGCTGTCTGCTACGTCGCCCTGGCTGACGACCTCGAGGCGCGCATTGACCACGTCATTCGAGATGATGACGTTGCCTTCCTTGATGTCCTTGGGGTCCACGACACCTGAGAAGCGCATGGTGCTGACGCTGCCGCTGAGCGCGATGCTGCGTTCGCCGGCGACGACCAGGTTGCCGTTGGACAGCACATTGATCACCGAGGCGGCCAGCTGACCTGAGAAGCTGCTGTCGTTCTTGGTGGTTCCGTCACCCTTGAAGGCGGTGCTGCCCGAACCCGAGATGTTCTGATTCATCAACCCGCTCAGGAGGTTGGAAGGGTCGGCGTTGCCCGGCCCTTTGGAGCTGAACGAGCTCTCGCGGTTCATGTCGTTCTTGACCGTATTGCTCGCGCGAAGGTTTTCAGAGATGTCTACCTTCAGCGTGTCGCCGATGTGGCGCGGCTTTTGCCGACCCGAGTAGAGCGATGCCATGCCCGGCTGGAACAAGGAGCCGGTATTCACGCGCTCCACGGAGGCAGGGCGGGAGATGGGCGGCGCGGTCAATGGCCCCTGGACGATCGTGCTGGGCGTGTTGGCACAACCTGTCGCCAGGCTGGCGCACAAGGTCGCGCAAGCCATGGTGAAGAACGTACCACTTCCGCCGGGCATGCGTTCACGACGTGCTGGAAGCTGTTTCATGTTTTCTCCTTCTGGGAGGTGGGGAGGGAAGCTGGCTTGCTCTCAATGCCGCTCAGCAGCGCGGACACCACCGGCGCCAGCTTGTCCTGCGTGCTGGCCCATCTGCTTGTGCCGAGCATGGGATCCAGTTCATAGTGGCTGCTTGAGAGAATCTGCCCCCGGGCTGTCTGCAAGGTCAGTGCGGCCTTGCTCACATACGGCTTGTAGCGATCGCTGAGCGGGTACTGCCCCCAGTCGATGAAGGCGCTGTACTTCAACCAGACGCTGCATTTTTCCGTCGCAACCATGCCTTCATAGACCCGGCTTTCGATCTGGTGTTGGCGCAGCGCTATTTGCAGTGCGGGCACGATGTCCGCGACTTGCGCCTGGGGGTTGAACTCAATGCACAACTCCTTGAGCGGGTCATGGACGTGGTACACGGTGTTGCTGGATTCGCCGGGGTTGGTCGCCATGGCCATGCTGGCAAGGCTGCCTGTCGCTTTGGCCAGCTCCCAAAGCGGCGCCGGACTGACGATCGAGCAGCCCGACAGCGACAGCCCGGCCATCATCAGGATGAGGCTCGGCGGCTT
This sequence comes from Curvibacter sp. PD_MW3, assembly GCA_002633085.1. Classification (GTDB taxonomy): domain Bacteria; phylum Pseudomonadota; class Gammaproteobacteria; order Burkholderiales; family Burkholderiaceae_C; genus Hylemonella. The sequence continues at coordinate 1,021,914 of NSIV01000001.1, read as the reverse complement.
GCGTAGTAAACGGCGGCACAACATGTCAGGCGTCCGTTTATGAAAGTGTGCCGGCGGTAACGCCCAAGGAGGCGAGGTCAACCACATTGCCGGCAGCGGTACTGATGCCGTCGACAACAGAAGAGGCCGCGTCGCTGACGGCCGTGGCGGCATCCGACAGTCCGTTGCCAATGCTGTCGACGACTTCTTCCGCTGCATTGCTCACGCTCTGGCCGACATCGCCCAAGGCGTCCAGGCCGTCGTTGGCCATGGCGGCCACGTCCGAGTACAGCTGGGTGAAACCGTTTGTGACGCTGTCGAATGCCGATTCGACGGCGTTACCGGTATCGCTCAGTGCCGTGCCAACGGCGTCATAGCCTGCATCGGCCATGTCGCCCAGCTTTCCCAGGCTTTCGGCACTGAAAGAGCAAATGGCACTGGCCGAGTCGACAGCGGCATTGGCAACGCCAATTGCGGAGGCGACGACCGGGCCATAGAGGCCGGCGTTGATCGTGTAGTCGTCCTGGCAGGCCTTCGCTGAGGCCAAAGGTTGCACATAGGAAGAAATCGAATTGATGCTGCTCACAAGAATCTCCCGAAAGGTTGGTTGAGGGGGTGAGTGAATAGTAGGTTTGCCATCCAATTTCGCTCTCCCTATTAACCGGAAGAAAATTCACCACTCCTCGAGTCTTGGATAAACATGGTTTTCACAGGAGACACCAAGCCTCCACATTGAAATAAATGTTTACCGGAGAGATGTCGACATGAAAGGTTGGATGTTTCTCGACACGAAGTGGATACAGAACCGTGCCTGGGCGATGGGGGGTCGAGTCGTCGCGTTGCAAGCGCTGAGGCTTGCTGTGGGACGAGAGGGCACGGTTCACCCGAAGGCGCAAGAGGTGTCAGATCCGGGGGGTGTTGCAGGTCTGGCGGACGTTCCATGAAGTTATGTAAAAGATGAGGTGGCACCGTGGGCACGTTGCTGTGCGAGCATGAAAACCAGCACAATCAGCGCCATGAGCTCCGCAAAACCACTGAGCCGCTTCATGCTTGCCACCTGGCAGATCGCGAAGGCCGATCTGGCATTGTTCGGCCGCTTTTCACGTTTGTGGCTGGCCGTGCTGGCCATTGCGCTGGTGCCGGCGGCCTATGCACTGATCTACCTCTCCAGCGTCTGGGATCCGAATGCCAAGACCAGTGATCTGCCGGTGGGCATCGTCAACCTGGACGAGGGTTTTGATGACCGTGGCCGGATGACGAATGTGGGTGCGGAATTGACAAGCGAGTTGATCAAGTCGGCTACCTTCGGCTTCCGCAAACTGGACGATGCCGATGCGGCGCGCCAGGCCGTGAAGCTTGGCAGCTTGGCATTTGCCATCATCATTCCGCGCGATTTCAGTGCCAGTGCGGTGCCCGGGGAGTATGCCGGGGCCGGCAGAGTGACGGTGGTGCTGTCCGAAGGCAACAACTACGCAGCGGCTGGTTTTGCGCGTCGTTTTGCAGTCGACCTGGGGCATCAGGTCAATGAGGCCTTGAACGAGAAGCGCTGGGAGCAGGTGCTGCTGTCGGCGGACGGTACCGGCAAAAGCCTGGACATGCTGAAGGCCGGCATGGCCGAGTTGCGTACCGGTGCCCTGACTTACAACGATGGGTTGACCCGCTACAGCGGTACAGCGGTACAGCTGGCGAATGGCTTCAAACAGGTCGGTGCGGGCATCCGCACCATGGAGTCCCGCTTGCCGCCTGAGGCTGAGCTCAAAGCCTTCAAGGCGGGTACCCAGCGTCTGAACCAGCGTCAACGCGAGCTGGGCGCAGGACTGGAGCAATTGCAGGCCGGGGCGCTCAAGCTGACCGAAGGCGCCGTTCAGATGCAGCAGGAAACGGCGGGAATTCCCTTTGTTGGCGACAAGATTTCAGCCGGCGCCGGAGAGTTGGCCGCGGGCGGTCAGCAGTTGAACGACGGGTTGCTGAAGGCGCTGGATGCGAATGCGCGCCTGACGCGCGGCGCGGCCAGAGTAGAAGAAGGGGCGGACAAACTGGTCGATGGGGCAAGCAGCTTGGGCGAGGGGTTGCGCGCTATGGCGGAGAAACTGCCGGAAGATGCGCGGCTGGATGCTTTCGCCAAGGGCAGTGGAGAATTGCTGCGCGGTGCCACCAAGCTGCGCACCGGCATTGAGTTGGTGGCCTCGGCGTTGCCGGCATCGGTCGGAAAGCTGGACGGCAGTGCGAGCGGGTTGGCTGATTCCGTCAAACCTGCGCTGGAGGTGATGGCGCCCGTGCCCAACAATGGCAGCGCTTTCGCGCCCAATATGATCGCCATGGCACTGTGGCTGGGGGCGGTGATGTCGGTGTACCTGTTCAACGTGCGTGTGCTTGTCCGGGAACACGACGGTGCGCAGGCCTTGGCCAAAACGCTCGGCAAATTTGCGGCACCCGCCATGGTGGTACTGGTGCAGACAGGCCTGACCTTGCTGGTGCTGGTGTTCGGTCTGGGCATTGCCGTGCCGGACTATGTCAGTCTCATCTTGGTCATGCTGGCGGCCGGACAAGCCTTCCTGGCCATCGTCTACCTGCTGCTGCGTGCCTTGGGTGAGGCGGGCAAGCTGCTGGTTATTCTGCTGCTCACGTTGCAGCTGGCAGCCGGCGGCGGCGTGATGCCGATTGAACTCACTGCCGATTTTTTCCAGGCGGTGCATGCTTGGCTGCCTTTCACCTGGGTCGTCAAGGCACTGCGCGCCAGCCTGTTCGGGGCTTTTGACAATGGCTGGTTGTCCGCCTGGCTGGAGCTGATGCTGATCGGTGCGCTGGCGCTGCTGCTGGCCAGTCTGGTGCGGCGCTGGCAGACCGTGCCGGCGGCGGATTACAAACCCGGCATCGAGATCTGAGGCCGCTGGCGCTCAGCGGCTGCGTCCGGCACGGTACATGCCGCTGGTTTTGCGTGCCAGGGGGGTGGCCTTGGCCAGCTGGGCCATGGACTGTCCGGCATGGGCATGGGTGATGGCCAGACCCAGCGCATCGGCCGCGTCCGGCCCTGGCAGGCCGGGCAATTTGAGCAGGCGTTTCACCATTTCCTGCACTTGGGATTTCTGCGCGCGGCCGTGGCCGACCACCGCTTGCTTCATCTGCAGTGCGGTGTATTCCGCCACCGGCAGGTCGCGTGTGACCAGGGCGCTGACGCAGGCGCCGCGCGCCTGGCCCAGCAACAGGGTGGACTGCGGGTTGACGTTAACGAACACGATCTCCACCGAGGCCGCCTCGGGTTGGTAGCGCGCGATCACTTCATGGATACCTTCGAACAGCACCTTCAGGCGCGCCGGCAGCTCGCCCTGCGCCAGGTGCATGGTGCTGATGGTGCCGCTGGCCACATAGCTCAACTGGTGGCCGGCGACATCGATGATGCCGAAGCCGGTGGTGCGCAAGCCGGGGTCGATGCCGAGGATTCTCATGGCAGTTCGGCGTTTGACAGCCGTGCCGCGATGACGGCTGAGCGCTCTGCCAGGTAGCCGGAGTTGGGCAGTTTCTCGAAGTACTTGGGCCGCGGCAGCATCACGGCCAGCCGTGCCGCTTCCAGCGGCGTGAGCCGGGATGCCGGCTTGTGGAAGTAGTGCTGCGCGGCGGCTTCGGCACCGAACACGCCTTCGCCCCATTCCACATGGTTGAGGTAGATCTCCAGGATGCGCTGCTTGCTCAACAGACGTTCCAGCAGAAAGGTCAGCACGAACTCCTGACCCTTGCGCACGAAGGTGCGCTCGCCCGAGAGGAACAGGTTCTTGGCCAACTGCTGCGTGATGGTGGAGCCGCCGACGACCTTGGGCGGCTTCACCACTTTGGCGCCATTGGCAGCCTTCTTCGCGGCCTGCGCTTCGGCCTTGGCATTCTTCTGCCAGGCTTTCTCCAGTGCGTCCCAGTCCACGCCATCGTGGTAGGTGAAGCCGTCGTCCTCCGAGGCGATCACCGCGCGTTTGAGGTGATCGGAGATGTCGGCATAGTTCACCCACTGCTGGCGCCAGCGCAGCTTGTCTTTCTCGTTCAGGAGGCGCCAGGCCTCCGAGCGCTCGAAGGCGGTGGATTGCGGGTTGACGACCACCATCAAGGCAATGCGCGCCACAAAGAACAGCTGCAGCACCAGCAGCGCGGCCGCGAGCAGGAGGGTCCAGCGCAACAGGCCTTTCATGGTTTGCTCACCGGGGCGCTGATGCGGGTTTCCAGGGTCTGGTCGCGCGTGAAGCGAAAGCGCGACACCACCACGATCTGCTCGGCCTGGCGGCGCATCGCCTGGCTGAATGCGCCGAAGGGCCCGGCGCTCTTGGCAATGGCCTGGGCACGGCGGTCGAGCGTGCGGTTGCCCGAACTCTCCACCACCTCGGTGGCGAGTACGCGGCCGTCATGGTTGACGGTGACCATCATGGTCAGCTCGCCGTAGAGCTTCTTGCCGCCGGCCTCGGGAAAGTTTTCCGTGCCGCGGTCTTCAATGCTGCGGCGCAGCTGGTCGTAATAAATGGCGTAGACCTCTTCGCGCGTGGCCGGGCTGATGTAGCGCTTCTTGGGGCGGGCATTTTCCTGGTTGATGCGGCGTTCGATCTCGGCCAGCAGCTTGATCAGCTGGCGGCGCTTTTCCTCGCGTGCGGCCAGCTCGGAGGCCTCGGTGGGTTGGGTCGGGTCGGTCTTGGGCAGGGCCGCGATTTGCTGCTTGATCTGCGCCAGCAACAGGGTTTGCTGCTGCTGCATGGTCTGCAGCTTGCGCTGCGTTTCCTCTTCGACGGCGTCGCCGCTGTCGCTGATCAGTGCCGAGGGCAGCGGGCTGGTGGCGCGGCCGCGTTCCGCCTCGCCGCCGCCAGCCATGGTGGCCTGGGCGATGGCGCGGGCTTTGTCGGGGCGTTCGTTGGTGCGAGCATTGACCAGCACCACTTCCAGCGGCGTGTCTTCAAACACGCGGTTGAAGGCCTCGGGGTCGACGATGCGCACCGTCAGCAAGATGGCATGAATGCCCACCGAGATGCCGAGGGCCAGCTGCAGGGGACTGAGGGTGCGCAGGTTCACGGGGCAGGATTATCGCCCGCGGGGGCTTCAGCTTCGTTGACGTCCACGGCGATCTCGATCGGGCCAGCGGCCAGGTGTTCGGCCTCCTCGTCCTCGGCCTCTTCCTCGACCGTGGCCTCAGGCGCACTATCGAACCGCTCGATCACGGTGCCCTTCACATCGAGTGCCACTTCGTCGATCTCACCCAGCTTCACGCGCACCTTGGCGCCGCGCGGCAAGTCCTGCGCACCGAGCACTGGCAGCACCAGCGGCAGCTCGTCGGCGCGCGCCATGTTGTCCTTGAACACGGTGGCCACCAGTTCGGTGATGCCGTTCTGCTGCAGGTATTTCAGCGTCCAAAAGCGCTCAATGGCGCCCTGGTAGCCGTTGTAGGCGCTGTAGGCGGCGTCGAAGCCGGAGACGATGGAGAACAGGTCGGCGTCCTTCGGTTTGAAGGGCGCGGCCAGCGCTGCCGTTTTGCCATGGCGTGCGCAGGCGATGATCTGCCACTGGTTCACCAAGTCGGTGTAGCGGCGCAGCGGCGAGGTGCTCCAGGCATAGGCCTTGACGCCGATGCCGGCGTGCGGCAGTGCCTTGGTGCCCATGCGCACCTTGACGCCCGGCGCCAGGCTGGCCTGGCTGCGGTAGATGCCGGGCACGCCGTGCTCGGCCAGCCACTGGCCCCAGGTGCTGTTGGCCAGGATCATGGCCTCGGCCACCATCAGGTCCAGCGGGGCACCGCGCTGGCGGGTGCCAATCACCACCTGTTCATGGCCGCTGGGTGCGGCGTCGCCGTTGCCAACCAGACGGAAGGTGTAGTCCGGCCGGTTGAAGGTCTCAGGTTTGCCGCGCACCACTTCGCGCTGGGCCTTCAGATGCTGGGCTAGGCGATATAAAAATGATAGCTGCACGCGCAGATACGACAAGGGCTGCGTGCCATTTTGATGCTCAGGCGCGGGGTTTTGCAGCCACTCGGCCGTGACCACCGTGTCGAGTTGGTCGTGGCGCAGGTTGTGTGCGATCGGCACACGCTCCAGCCGCGTCTCGTGGCCGCGGATCTCCAGCGTGGCCTCGTCGATCGCCACGTAGAGCGAGACTGCCGGGCAGTCGCGTCCTTCCTGCAGGGTGTAGCGCTGTACCACGTCGTCCGGCAGCATGGTGAGCTTGTAGCCCGGCATGTAGACGGTGGACAGGCGCGTGCGGCCGACGTTGTCGACGGCGCTGTCGCGTTGCACGGCCAGGCCTGGCGCTGCAATGTGGATGCCGACCGTCACCGTGCCTTCGCCCAGGCCCTGCACCGACAGCGCGTCGTCGATCTCGGTGGTAGCCGAATCGTCGATGGAAAAAGCCTGCACGGTGGCCAGCGGGAGTTCGTCGCGAATTTCGGGCGCTTCAAGGGGGGGGAAGCCGTAGCCCTTGGGGAAGTTCTCGAACAGGAAGCGCCGCCAGTGGAACTGGTAGGGCGAGTCAATGGCGCCAGCCTTTTGCAGCAGGTCCAGCGGTGCGGTGTGGGTGGCACGCGAGGCCTCGACCACGGCCTTGTATTCGGGCGCGTTCTTGTCCGGCTTGAACAGAATCTTGTAGAGCTGCTCGCGGATCGGCTGCGGACACTCGCCGCGGCCCAGGGCAGCGGCCCAGTCCTCGATCTGCAGTTGCAGCACGCGTTTTTTCTCAATCGCCGCCAGCGCCTGCTGGATGATTTCGGCCGGGGCTTTCTTGAAGCGTCCTTTGCCGGCGCGGCGGAAGTAGTGCGGCGCCTCCTGCAGGCGCAGCAAGGCGGCGGTCTGCTGGGGAAGGGTGGGTGGGTCCTGGAAGTAGACGCTGGCGAGGTCGGCGAAGCCGAAGTCCTCTTCCGGTGCGAACTCCCAGGCCAGTTCCAGCTCGATGCCCTGGCTCAGCGTCTGGGCCGCGCCCAGCAGTTCGGTGGGGCTGGGCTTGTCGAACTTGAGCAGCACGTTGGCGGCTTTCACCTTGACGCGCTTGCCGGACTCCAACTCGACCTGGATGGAGGCCTCGGCCTCGGACAGGATCCTGCCGGCGAGGAATTTTCCGGCTTCGTCAAACAATGCAAACATGGAGCCGATTGTCCCAGTAAATCGGGGCCTTCCGTCGGGCCAGGGCTTCCCGGGCGGCACTTGATGCCGGTTTTACGGATGGTTGCAAGGCTTCTCAGGTCGCGAGGTCCAGAAAAGTCAGCACGTCGTCCAGATGCTCTGCAAACTCGCTGATGGCATGGTCGCTGCCTTCGAGCAACCGGATTTGCGCGCCGGGATAGCGGCCCGTCATCTCGCGCCAGTCCAGCACTTCATCACCCTTGGCGATCAAGGCAAAGTAACGCTCGGGATGGGTGATGGCCGGGCAGTTGAGGGCGTGCAACTCGTCCACGAACTCGGGACGGAAGAAAAAGCGCTCTTGCGGGTCATGCCAGCTGGTTTGCTCGCCGATGTACTGGGCCAGATCGCGCGCGGGGTGGACGGCCGGGTTGAGCAGGGCGGCGCGGCAGCCGGTTTGCTCAGCCACCCAGGTGGCATAGAAGCCGCCGAGCGACGAGCCCACGGCCGCCATGTGCTTGCGTGGCCAGTCGGCGATGCCCTGCATGACCAGCGCCATGGCCTCGCGCGGCGAGGGCGGCAGTTGCGGACACCACAGCGTTACCTTGGGATACCGTGCCTCGATGCGCTGGCGCACCAGCTGCGCCTTGGTGGAGCGGGGCGAAGAGCGGAATCCGTGCAGATAAAGCAGATGGGTGGTGGGCATGTGCTGGATAATCGCACACCATGGCGGTTGTATTTGAAAGACCTTCTCTGTTCAAGCGGGCAATGCCCTGGTTCAGTGGCTTTGATGGCCCGCTGGCCTTTGCCATTTTTCTGCTGGCCTGTGCGGGCATGTTGACCATGTTCTCGTCGGGGTACGACCATGGCACGCGCTTCCTGGACCATGGGCGCAACATGCTGATTGCCGGCTTCATCATGTTCGTGGTGGCGCAGATTCCGCCGCAGCGGCTGATGACGTTGGCGGTGCCGCTGTACATGCTGGGCGTGACCCTGCTGATTGCGGTGGCGGTGTTCGGCATCACCAAGAAAGGTGCCCGGCGCTGGATCAATGTCGGCATCGTCATTCAGCCCAGCGAAATCCTGAAGATCGCCATGCCGTTGATGCTGGCGTGGTGGTTTCAGAAACGCGAGGGCCAGTTGCGTCCGCTCGACTTCCTGGTGGCCGGGCTCTTGCTGGCCGTTCCGGTGGGGCTCATCATGAAGCAGCCTGACTTGGGGACGTCCCTGCTGGTGCTGGCCGCGGGTCTGTCGGTGATCTTTTTTGCCGGTTTGAGCTGGAAGCTGATCATTCCGCCGGTCTTGCTGGGGGTGATTGGCCTGTTGCTGGTGGTGATTTTTGAGCCGCAACTGTGCGCGCAGGGGGTGCGTTGGCCGGTGCTGCACGACTACCAGCAACAGCGCATCTGTACCTTGCTGGATCCGACACGCGACCCCTTGGGCAAGGGCTTCCACATCATCCAGGGCATGATCGCCATCGGCTCTGGCGGCGTCTTCGGCAAGGGGTTCATGCAGGGCACGCAGACCCATCTGGAATTCATTCCCGAGCGCACCACCGATTTCATCTTTGCCGCCTTCTCCGAGGAGTTCGGCCTGTTTGGCAACCTGTTGCTGATCAGCGGTTTTATTTTCCTCGTCCTGCGCGGTCTGGCGATCGCACTGGAAGCACCCACGCTGTTCGCCCGCCTGCTGGCCGGCAGCGTGACCATGATCTTTTTCACCTATGCCTTCGTCAACATGGGCATGGTCAGCGGCATCCTGCCGGTGGTGGGGGTGCCGCTTCCTTTTGTCAGCTATGGCGGCACGGCCATGGTGACGCTGGGCATGGGCTTGGGCATCCTGATGTCGATCGCCCGATCCAAGCGCCTGGTACAGACCTGAGTCGGGCGCGGCTGGCGGAAGCCCCACGCAGGGGACGGAGATCGCAGCGGCCTAAAATGAGGCCATGATTTCCCGCGAACCCACCCTGGAGCGCCTGGCCATTGCCAGGGATCTGCTGCTCACGCCCTTCGGGCTTGACGAATCCCACCTCACACGTGCGCTGGCCGAAATCCGCGCGCACCGGGTGGACGACGCCGACCTGTATTTCCAGTACACGCGCAGCGAGGGTTGGAGCCTGGAGGAGGGCATTGTCAAAACGGGGTCTTTCAGTATTGACCAAGGCGTTGGCGTGCGCGCCGTCAGCGGCGAGAAAACGGCCTTTGCCTATTCGGACGACATTTCACTGGCGTCCCTGCTCGATGCGGCCCATACGGTACGCACCATCTCGAGCGCGGCCAAGTCGACGCGCGTGAAAGCTGGAACACCCAAGATCGCTTCGGCGCGCTCGCTCTATCCGGGCATGGACCCGATTGCCACGCTCGACAGCACGGCCAAGGTCAAGCTGCTCGAAACGGTGGAGCAGCTGGCGCGCGCCCGCGACCCGCGTGTGGTGCAGGTCATGGCGGGGCTGGCTGGTGAGTACGACGTGGTGCTGGTGGCGCGCGCCGACGGTACGCTGGCAGCCGATGTGCGGCCATTGGTGCGCCTGAGTGTGACCGTGATTGCTGAACAGGCCGGCCGGCGTGAGATGGGTTCCTCCGGCGGTGGCGGTCGTTTCGGCCTGGCCTATTTCGACGAAGCCCGCATCCGCCAGTACGTTGACGAGGCCGTGGATGCCGCACTGACCAACCTCGACTCCCGTCCGGCCCCGGCCGGCGAGATGACCGTGGTGCTCGGCCCCGGCTGGCCCGGCGTGCTGCTGCACGAGGCCATCGGCCACGGGCTGGAAGGCGATTTCAACCGCAAGGGATCGAGCGCGTTTTCCGGCCGCATCGGCCAGCGTGTGGCGGCCAAGGGTGTGACGGTGCTCGATGACGGCACCATCGCTGACCGGCGCGGTTCGCTCAACGTCGACGACGAGGGCCATGCCAGCCAGCGCAATGTGCTGATCGAGGACGGCATCCTCAAGGGCTATATGCAGGACGCCATGAACGCGCGCCTGATGAAGGTGCGCCCCACCGGCAACGGCCGGCGCGAGAGCTACGCCCATATTCCGATGCCGCGCATGACCAACACCTACATGCTGGGCGGCGACAAGTCGCCGGATGAAATCGTGGCCAGCATCAAGAAGGGCTTGTATGCCACCAACTTCGGTGGTGGTCAGGTGGACATCACCTCCGGCAAGTTCGTCTTCTCGGCCAGTGAGGCCTACTGGGTGGAAAACGGCAAGATCCTGTATCCGGTCAAGGGCGCCACCATCGTCGGCAATGGTCCGGATGCCTTGACGCGCGTGACCATGATCGGCAACGACATGCAGCTCGACAGTGGTGTCGGTACCTGCGGCAAAGAAGGCCAGAGTGTGCCGGTGGGGGTGGGGCAGCCTACGTTGCGTATCGATGGCCTGACAGTTGGAGGGACGGCCTGATATTCAGGTGTGCTATATTGATGCCCATGGTTTCGACCCGTTCTTACTTTTTTGGCTACTTTTGGTTCTCAAGCGCCGTCGGCGGAAGAGAGTTCTGAACGTACCCACAAGAAACGTAGCGAATTCCACCAAACCGCCGGCAAGTCCGGCGGTTTTTTTTTGACCGGATCACACACGAACCTCACGCACAAGGAGTGACACGATGAACGCCAAAGCCAATCCAGCCGGCAGTGATGCCTGGTATGCCCATCCCGGTGACAAGACCAGCCGTACCGACGATGAACGTATCAAGGAAATTACCGTGTTACCCCCGCCTGAGCATCTGATCCGTTTCTTCCCGATCCAGGGAACGCCCGTGGAGACCCTGATCTCCCACACCCGCCACGCCATCCACAACATCATGCACGGCAAGGATGACCGCCTGCTGGTCGTCATCGGCCCATGCTCCATCCATGACCCGGCCGCCGCGCTCGAGTACGCCCGACGTCTGAAGGCGCAGCGCGAGAAGTACAAGGACACGCTGGAGATCGTGATGCGCGTCTACTTCGAGAAACCGCGTACTACGGTGGGCTGGAAAGGCCTGATCAATGACCCCTACCTGGACGAGAGCTATCGCATCGACGAAGGTCTGCGCATCGCACGCCAGCTGCTGATCGAGATCAACCGCCTGGGCCTGCCGGCTGGCAGCGAGTTCCTCGACGTGATCTCGCCGCAATACATCGGCGACCTGATTTCCTGGGGCGCCATCGGCGCACGCACCACCGAAAGCCAGGTGCACCGCGAACTGGCCTCCGGCCTGTCGGCGCCGATCGGCTTCAAGAACGGCACCGACGGCAACATCCGGATCGCCACCGACGCCATCCAGGCGGCGGCGCGCGGCCACCATTTCCTGTCGGTGCACAAGAACGGCAAGGTCGCCATCGTGCAGACCAACGGCAACAAGGACTGCCATGTCATCCTGCGCGGCGGCAAGGCGCCGAACTACGACGCCGCCAGCGTGGCAGCGGCCTGCAAGGAGCTGGAGGCCTCCAAGCTGCCGGCCACCCTGATGGTGGATTGCAGCCATGCCAACAGCAGCAAGCAACATGAGAAACAGCTTGATGTAGCACGCGATATTGCAGCCCAGATGGCGGGCGGCTCGCGGCACATCTTCGGCGTGATGGTCGAGAGCCATCTGCATGCCGGCGCACAGAAGTTCACGCCGGGCAAGGACGATGCCGGCAACCTGGAGTACGGCAAGAGCATCACCGATGCCTGCCTGGGATGGGACGACTCGCTGGAAGTGCTGGAAGTCCTGTCCGGTTCGGTCAAGGCGCGCCGGGAGCGTTAAAGCGCACCGGCTTTGTCGATCATGGCCCTAGCCCAGCTCTGGGCTTCGGCCATGGTGGCGAAGGTCTGGAACGGGCGGCCGGCATCGGCGAAAATCTTCGCGAAGTGGGGGGCCATGAACTGGCCCCCCTCGACCTCCGGGCCTATGACATAGGCCGTAGCCACCGGGGTGAACTGCGGCGGCGCTTGACGGACCAGTTCAGCGTAGCGCTGCAGACCGTCCGGCGTGGCCAAGGCGCTTTTACGCACGGTGCAGATGCTGACCCAGGGGCCGCTCGGTTGAAGCGCCTGCAGGAAATTCGACTGCGCCACCGCCAAGCAATCTGCCAGTTCCTTGTTGAAAGGCCCGGTGGACTCGTAATGCAGCAGGTTGCCGTCCATCCACATATCCACCTGTCCGTGCGGGGCGAACGGTGTGACCCTCACCTGGGTGGTACTGCTTTTCGGTGATGTGTCGGAAGTCATGGTCTGTCCTCTACGACAAACAAAGAATCAAACGGGTGCCATTTTCATCTTATCGGCATGCTCGGACCATTATGGAGGCAAGTTCGGGATTCCCCTCCCCGGCATATTCTGGCCGTGGCGCGGGCCAGAATATGCCTAGTGCTTTTGCAGTGCTTGCAATAGTTTGAGGTGAACACCGCCAAAGCCGCCGTTGCTCATGCACAGGATGTGATCGCCCGCTTGCGCGCTGGCAACCACTTGGCGTACCAGGTCATCGATCGTGTCGGCCACCTGCGCGCGTTCTCCCATGGGCACCAGCGCTTCGCGCGCATCCCAGCCCAGACCACCGGCATGGCAGAAGGCCAGATCCGCATCCTCCAGGCTCCAGGGGAGTTGCGCCTTCATGGTCCCCAGCTTCATGGTGTTGGAGCGTGGCTCGAACACCGCCAGGATGCGGCTGTCCGGTCCGACCTTGCGGCGCAGGCCGTCGAGCGTGGTGCGGATGGCGGTCGGATGATGGGCGAAGTCGTCGTAGACGGTGATGCCATGGGCGCTACCGCGTACCTCCATGCGGCGCTTGACGTTCTGGAATTCGCCCAGGGCGCGGGCGGCCACCGCAGGCGCCACGCCCACATGCTCGGCTGCGGCAATGGCGGCTAACGCATTGAGTTGGTTGTGTACGCCGGTGAGCGCCCACTCCACCTTGGCGACCAACTGACCTTGGTGTAAAACGTCAAAGTTGTGCGGCTCGCCACGCGCGGTGAAGTCGCTCACTGCCGCACCGAAACTACGGACTTCGCTCCAACAGCCGGCGTGCAGTACGCGCGCCAGGCTCTCTTCCAGGCCATTGACCACGACACGGCCCGAGCCGGGCACGGTGCGCACCAGATGGTGGAACTGGCGCTCGATGGCGGCCAGGTCGTCGAAGATATCGGCGTGGTCGAACTCCAGGTTGTTGAGCACGGCCGTGCGCGGCCGGTAGTGCACAAACTTGCTGCGCTTGTCGAAAAAGGCGGTGTCGTATTCGTCAGCCTCAATGACAAAGAGCGGGCGCTGGTCGACCGGTGTTTTGGCGTTGGGACGAACTGGCGCGCCAAGACGGGCCGACACACCGAAATTCATCGGCACGCCGCCGACCAGAAAACCCGGCTGCAGCCCTGCGGCCTCCAGAATCCAGGCCAGCATCGAGGTGGTGGTGGTCTTGCCGTGGGTGCCTGCCACCGCCAGCACATGGCGGCTCTGCAGCACATGTTCGGCCAGCCACTGCGGGCCGCTGGTGTAGGGCAGGCCGGCTTCCATGATGGCCTCCATCAGCGGGAATTTCGGGCTACCGTCGGTTTGGCGGGCGCGGCTGACCACGTTGCCGATCACGAACATGTCGGGTTGCAGGGCCAGTTGCTCGGCGCCGAAGCCCTCGATCAGCTCAATGCCGAGGGCGCGCAGCTGGTCGCTCATTGGCGGGTAGACGCCGGCATCGCAGCCGGTGACCTTGTGGCCTGCCTCGCGGGCAAGAGCGGCCAATCCCCCCATGAAGGTGCCGCAGATACCGAGAATATGAATATGCATCGCCCGATTCTAGGGGGTGGCTGCCGGTGTCCTTGCGGCCTTCCGGGGATCCAGCGCAGGTGCACAATACCCTCGGCATGAGCAAACAGGAAATTGCCGCTGCAGCGGCACCGATGGTGGTGGAAGACGGGCTGGAGTACGGGCCGGCCAAGCGCCGTGCTGTGCGTCAGCTCGGCCTGTCGCCGCGTACGCCACTGCCCGGCAATGACGAAGTGGAGGATGCGGTGCGTGACTACATTGCCGTGTTCTGTGCCGACACCCAGCCGACTGAACTGCTGGCACTGCGCCGACTAGCGCTGCAGTGGATGGAGCGGCTGGCCGTATTCCGACCGCATCTGAGCGGTGCGGTATGGCATGGCACGGCGACCCGCTTGTCGGATATTTACCTCCAGTTGTTCTGTGATGATGAAAAATCAGCGGAAATTGCCTTGATCGACATGGGGGTTCCCTATGAGCCGCGCACTGTCACCGGCTTTCACCATGAGCCGGTGGAGGCCCTGAGTTTTCATGCGCGCTGTCCGGAACTTGGAGAGTCAATAGGGGTTCATTTGATGATTCATGATCTCGATGACCTGCGCGGCGCGTTGTTGCGGGATGCCAAAGATAGAACGCCTCGCGGGAATTTGGATGCTGTTCGGCGCTTATTGGATAGTTTTTGATTTATTTAAGGCATTTTGTGAATCCGGAAAATGATCTGAGTCCTGCCAGGAGACGTTGGCTGTATGCCGCGGTTGCGGCGGCTGCCGGCTTGGGAGGCGCTGGCCTGGCTTGGTGGAAGTTCTCGCCCAAGCCAGTGAGTGAGGATGCTATGGCCGCTTTATGGCGGCTGTCTTTTGATACCCCGACGGGTGGACGCTTGGCACTGCAGAGTCTGCAGGGGCGCCCCTTGCTGATTAATTTTTGGGCGACCTGGTGCCCGCCTTGTATTGAAGAATTGCCTTTATTGGATGTCTTCTACAAGGAAAATGCCGTCAAGAGTTGGCAAATTCTTGGTTTGGCGGTGGATAAGATGGCTCCTGTGCGCGATTTCTTGGCCAAACGGCCTCTGACTTTCCCCATTGCTTTGGCTGGTATGGAAGGCGTTGGCCTCAGCAAATCCTTGGGGAATCTGAGTGGCGGGCTCCCCTTTACCGTGGTGTTGGGTGCTGACGGAATGGTTCGCGATCGTAAAATCGGCAAAATCACATCGGCCGATTTGGCACGCTGGCGTGAGTTACAGTAGGGTCTGTAGCGCATCCTTTATGATGACGGGCGGCAAGTGTCCGCCCTTTTGCTTTTTTGGAATTCCCAAAATTTGGGTGGAAATCGCTTCAGTTCGGAGTAAATTGAAGCAATCTTTAGAAAGATGTTGGTGATCCCATGGATTTGCGAAAACTCAAGACCTTGATTGACCTGGTGTCCGACTCCAATGTGTCGGAACTCGAAATCACTGAAGCCGAAGGCAAGGTGCGTATCGTCAAAGGCGGCGGTGCGATGGTTCAGGGCTATCAAATGCCAGTGGTCCCGATGGCGGCACCCGTGGCGGCAGCACCGGTTGCTGCGGCGCCCGTAGCCCCCGCGCCTGTTGCCGCGCCGGTCGCCACCGGTCATACCGTCAAGTCGCCCATGGTCGGCACGTTCTATCGCTCTGCCTCGCCGGGTGCCAAGGCGTTTGTGGAGCTGGGCTCCGTTGTCAAGGAAGGCGAGACCCTCTGCATCATCGAGGCAATGAAGATTCTCAATGAGATCGAGGCCGACAAGGCTGGCACCGTGACCCAGATCCTGGGCGAGAACGGTCAGGCCGTGGAATACGGCCAGCCCCTGTTCGTCATCGAATAAGGCGCATCGTCTCATGTTCAAAAAGATTCTCGTTGCCAATCGCGGCGAAATCGCCCTGCGGATCCAGCGTGCCTGTAGCGAGCTGGGCATCAAGGCGGTGATGGTTTATTCCGAGGCGGACCGCGAAGCCAAGTACGTCAAGCTGGCCGAAGAGGCGGTCTGTATCGGCCCGGCGCCTTCCGCGCAGAGCTATCTCAATATGCCGGCCATCATCTCGGCGGCGGAGGTGACCGACGCCGAAGCCATTCACCCCGGTTACGGCTTTTTGAGTGAAAACGCCAATTTTGCCGAGCGTGTCGAGCAAAGCGGTTTTCAGTTCATCGGGCCGACACCTGAGTCCATCCGCATCATGGGTGACAAGGTGTCAGCCAAGCAGGCCATGATCAAGGCGGGTGTGCCCTGTGTGCCGGGCTCGGAAGGTGAATTGCCGGATGATCCGGTGCAGATTCGTCGCATTGCCAAGGCCATTGGTTACCCTGTGATCATCAAGGCGGCCGGCGGCGGCGGCGGCCGCGGCATGCGCGTGGTGCATACCGAGGCGGCATTGATCAACGCGGTGCAGATGACCAAGGCCGAGGCTGGTGCAGCATTCAACAATCCTGCGGTCTACATGGAGAAGTTCCTGCAGAACCCGCGGCATATTGAAATCCAGATCCTGGCTGACAAACATCGCAATGCGGTGTATCTCGGCGAGCGCGACTGCTCCATGCAGCGGCGCCACCAGAAAATCATCGAGGAAGCGCCGGCGCCAGGCATCCCACGCAAGCTGATCGACAAGGTCGGCGAGCGTTGCGTGGCGGCCTGCAAGAAGATCGGCTACCGTGGCGCGGGTACTTTCGAGTTCCTGTATGAAGACGGTGAGTTCTACTTCATCGAGATGAACACGCGCGTCCAGGTGGAGCATCCGGTGACCGAGATGATTACCGGTGTGGACATCGTGAAGACGCAGATCATGGTGGCGGCCGGTGAGCGCTTGCCGTTCACGCAGCGTGACATCCAGATTCGCGGTCATGCGATCGAATGCCGTATCAATGCCGAGGACCCCTACAAGTTCACGCCATCCCCGGGCCGCATCACCATGTGGCACGCGCCCGGTGGGCCTGGGGTGCGGGTCGATTCGCACGTTTACACCAACTACTTCGTGCCGCCGAACTACGACTCGATGGTTGGAAAGATCATTGTCCATGGCGACACGCGGCAGCAGGCCATGGCGCGCATGAGTACCGCTCTGGGCGAGACGCTGGTCGAAGGCATCAGCACCAACATTCCGCTGCACCGTGAACTGATGGCGGATGCCAAGTTCATGGCCGGTGGAACCAACATCCACTATCTTGAAGAGTGGATGGCGCGCCACACGCGCTAAGCACCAACTATGCATGAACTGAGTCTGTTGTGTCCGCAGGAGCGGGTCGAGGTCCTGAGTGAGGCGCTTGATGCGCTCGACGCCCTGAGCGTCAGCGTCGAAGATGCGGATGCCCAGACCGAGGCCGAGCAGGCCTTGTTCGGCGAGCCCGGCATGCCGCCGCCCCAGGATGGCTGGCAGCGCTCGCGCGTGCTGGCTCTGTACCCGACCGAAGCGGCTGCTGGCGAGGCGGCAACTTTGTTGCAGGCGCAGGATTTTTTCGACGGCTGCCGTCTGCTGGGGATCGCTGAAGTGCCCGAGCAGGATTGGGTGCGTCTGACGCAGTCGCAGTTTTCTCCAGTCGAGATCACACCGGACTTCTGGATCGTGCCGACCTGGCATGAGCCACCGGCACAGGCCAAGACCATCATCCGGCTCGATCCGGGCCTGGCCTTCGGCACCGGCACGCATCCAACGACCCGCATGTGCCTGCGCTGGATCGCGCACCACGCAGCCGATCAGGGCGGGCTGGGCCGTGTGCTGGATTACGGTTGTGGTTCCGGCATTCTGGCTATTGGCGCCGCCAAGCATGGGGCGACCGAGATTGATGCGGTTGACATTGACGAGGCGGCTGTTACATCGACCGTTCTCAATGCTCAAGCCAACGAGGTTTCGCTGAATGCCGGCTTGCCGGATGCGGTCAGTGGCCAGTATCGGACCGTGCTGGCCAATATTCTGGCGACGCCGTTGAAGGTGTTGGCGCCCTTGCTCTGTGCCCGGGTGGCGGCTGGTGGTTTGCTGGTGCTGGCCGGCATTCTGGAGCGGCAGGCGGAAGAGCTGAAGTTGGCCTATGCACCCTATTGCCAGCTGACGGTGAGTGACGCGGAAGACGGCTGGATTTTGATGACAGCCAGCTTCTGATCGGTTCGGGTCAGCGCTCTACAATCCCGAGGTCATGAGCCTGATCACCCGATGCCCAGCCTGCCGGACGATGTTCAAGGTCGTACCCGACCAGTTGCGTATTTCCGAAGGTTGGGTACGTTGCGGCCAATGTGACGAGATCTTCGATGCCTCGGCGAACATGCAGGATCCGTTGGCGGTCGAGGCGCTGCCCTCGGAACCGGTCGATATCGAGCTGGAGATGACAGCGGCGCCAACCGAAGGTGCGTCTGCATCCGATGCTGCGCCAGATCGGTCGCCGCCGGTGGAGGCGGAGCCCTTCCCAGTTGAGCCGGAGCAGAGCGCGGTGCTTGCATCAGAGTCGGTTTGGCACCCTGATGGACCGGAGACAGCGGTCCTGACGGACGTCTGGGATTCGACGCCACGGTCTGAGACAACGGATTCGACGGAACCGATTGCCCCGTCCTTCATGCACAAGACGCGCGATCGCACCAAAACTGGAGTGCGTCCTCGGCGGCGCATTTCCTGGCTTGTCGCTGCGACAGTCTTGAGTTTGACTTTGTTCGTTCAGCTGTTCGCCCACGAGCGCGACAGGATTGCAGTTGTTGCCCCAGGGTTTAAGCCGGTGGTTGAGGCGGTGTGCGTGTTGATGCAATGCAGCGTGGCACCATGGCGTCAGATCGAGTCGGTGTTGATTGACAGTTCGTCTTTCAGCAAGCTTCGGGTGGATGTCTACCGACTGAGCCTGACGTTCAAGAATACGGCCGAAAGAGATGTGGCGTTGCCGGCGCTCGAGTTGTCGGTGACAGACACCCAGGACCAGGTGCTCATCCGGCGCGTCTTTCTGGCGGGCGATTTGGGCCTGCCTTCAACCGTGCTTGCCGCCGGCTCAGAGTTCCCGGTTTCCCTGGCGCTGAACATCGCGACCAATGGCAATGCAGAGCGCATTACCGGTTATCGTGTTCTCGCTTTTTATCCCTGAAACTTTTCAACATCACCATGGCATCTCTTATCTGCGGCTCCCTGGCTTTTGACACCATCATGAATTTCGAAGGCCGGTTTGCTGAGCAAATCCTGCCGGATCAGTTGCACATCCTCAATGTGTCTTTTCTGGTGCCGACGCTGCGCCGCGACTTCGGTGGTTGCGCCGGTAACATCGCTTATGCGCTCAAGGCGCTGGGTGGTGTACCACTGCCGATGGCAACCGTTGGCAACGACGGCTCCGGCTATCTGCAGCGCTTGCGCGAACTGGGGATCGCCACACAATTCGTGCGTGAGATGGGCGACACCTACACCGCGCAGGCCTTGATCATGACCGACAAGGACAACAACCAGATCACCGCTTTCCATCCGGGGGCCATGATGCAGGCCCATGTGACCCGCATCGAACGCCATCCTGATGTCAAACTGGGCATTATTTCGCCTGATGGTCGCGACGCCATGCTCCAGCACGCCGAGCAGTTCAAGGCTGCAGATATTCCGTTTGTTTTCGATCCGGGCCAGGGCCTGCCCATGTTTGATGGCAAGGAATTGGCGCGTTTTGTTGAACAGGCCAGCTGGGTGACGGTGAACGACTACGAAGGCAAGATGTTGTGCGATCGCACGGGCTGGAGCCCGGCCGAGATTTCACGCCAGGTCCGCGGCCTGGTCATCACGCTCGGACATGAGGGGAGCGAGGTTTGGGTCGACGGGCAGAAGACACTGGTGCCGCCGGTCAAGGCCGTGGAGGTGATTGATCCGACAGGCTGCGGCGACGCCTACCGCGGTGGCTTGCTCTACGGTTTGGAGCAGGGCTGGTCGTTGGCGCGTTGTGCCGAACTTGGCAATCGCATGGGTTCCCATAAGATTGCGCACCGTGGTCCGCAGAACTATACGGTCGACACCAAGGCGTTTGGCTTGTAATCCACGCTCAGTCAGCGGCAGGGGGTGTCAGCTGCTCCCAGTCGGCGGCCGCAACATGTTGGGCTGCCACGCGAAGCTGCTTGCGACGGGCGGTGTCGCCGCGAACCAGTTCAATGGCCGCGCGCGGTATGCCCAGTGTTTTCGCCAGCCAAGTCTGTAGGGCGAGGTTGGCTTTGCCATCGACCGGTGGTGCCTTCAGCCGAACGCGCAAGGCGTTGTCATGCAGGCCCTGAATCTGGGTCTGTGGTGCATTGGGCATGACATGAATATCCACGATGACCGCGCCATCCTTTTCGGTTCGCAGGAAAGGCAGCTTGGAAACAGGCATGGTGGCGTTGGTGTGACGAAGAAAAAGCCCGATGCCTTGCGGTCATCGGGCTTGAGGCTAAGCCGCTGAATCAGGGCTTGCTGGCCGTCGGAAACGGCCAAGCGGCCTGCGGGTTCAGAGTTGTCTGAGCCGCAGGGGCAGCCGGGGCAGGCGCTGCTTTGGCGGCAGGCTTTTTCGCGGCTTTCTTCGCAGCCGGCTTCTTGGCAGCTTTCTTGGCAGCGGGTTTTTTCGCAGCCGGCTTCTTGGCGGCAGCTTTCTTGGCAGCGGCCTTCTTGGCAGGCGCCTTCTTAGCTACAGCTTTTTTGGCCGGAGCTTTTTTGGCGACGACCTTCTTGGCGACGGCCTTTTTAGCCGGGGCCTTCTTCGCAGCTACCTTCTTGGCAGGCGCTTTCTTGGCTACGGCTTTTTTGGCCGGAGCTTTTTTGGCGACGACCTTCTTGGCAGGCGCTTTCTTGGCTACGGCTTTTTTGGCCGGAGCTTTCTTCGCTGCTACCTTCTTGGCGGGAGCCTTCTTAGCTGCGACTTTCTTTGCCGGAGCTTTCTTCGGTGCGGCCTTCTTTGCGGCCGGTTTTTTTGCAGTTGCCATCATTTTCTCCTTGATCAAGTTACAAAGAGCACTTCACGCCAGTTGGAGAGCATGAAGCGATTCATGGCGCTGGGATCAATCCCAACGCCATGAACTCGGGTGCACACGCCAAAGCCGCTCTCTGGGGAGCGGTCGGTGACATGTGTAATTCTGGAAGCCATATTTTTTGCTTAGTCCCAAGAGAGGGCGCCACCCGACTGATACTCGATCACGCGGGTTTCGAAGAAGTTGCGCTCTTTCTTCAGGTCAATCATTTCGCTCATCCAGGGGAAAGGGTTTTCCTCATTGGGGAACAGGGGCTCCAGGCCAATCTGCGTGGCACGCCGGTTGGCGATGTAGCGCAGGTAACCCTTGAACATGGAGGCATTCATGCCAAGCACACCACGCGGCATGGTGTCTTCGGCATAGCGGTATTCGAGCTCGACCGCCTTCTCAAACAGTCCACGAATCTCGGTCTTGAAGTCGGCTGTCCAGAGGTGCGGATTTTCGAGTTTGAGCTGATTGATCAGGTCAATGCCGAAATTGCAGTGCATCGACTCATCGCGCAGGATGTACTGGTACTGCTCGGCAGCACCGGTCATCTTGTTCTGGCGACCCAGTGCCAGGATTTGCGTGAAGCCAACATAGAAAAACAGACCTTCCATCAGGCAGGCAAAGACGATCAGGGACTTGAGCAGCGTCTGATCGGTTTCCTGGGTTCCGGTCTTGAAGTTGGGATCCATGATCGCGTTGATGAACGGGATCAGGAATTCGTCCTTGTCTCGGATCGACTGGACTTCGTTGTAAGCGTTGAAGATTTCGCTCTCATCCAGGCCGAGCGACTCGACAATGTACTGGTAGGCGTGGGTATGAATTGCCTCTTCAAAGGCCTGACGCAGCAGGAACTGGCGGCACTCAGGCGCCGTGATGTGGCGGTAGGTGCCCAACACGATGTTGTTGGCGGCCAGTGAGTCAGCCGTGACAAAAAAGCCCAGATTGCGTTTGACGATGCGGCGCTCGTCTTCGGTCAGACCGTTCGGGTCTTTCCACAAGGCGATGTCACGCGTCATGTTCACTTCCTGCGGCATCCAGTGGTTGGCGCAGGTGGCCAGGTATTTTTCCCAGGCCCATTTGTATTTGAACGGCACCAGCTGATTGACGTCAGTCTGGCCGTTGATGATGCGTTTGTCAGACGCCTTGATGCGGTGCGCAACCGCAGGCACAGCCGTCGTGGTGGATGTGAAGCTCACGGCCTGTGCCGTGCGCAGTTCAGAAGATTGCAGGGGAAGCTCGGTCGTACGGCTGCTGGATGAGCCATGTGCAAAAGGCATTTGCGATGTGGGCTTGACTTCTTCGTCCCAGTTCAACATATGAGATTCCAATCAGCGAATTATGAGAGCAGCGAGATGAAATGAAAAGTATTCATTCACATCGCTGCTCAATTGTGTTGCTCAATAGCATCGCATTGCATGCGAAGCTGGCATCGATTTACTGGCAGGCCTCGCAGCCGGGGTCATCGATCGCGCAGAACTTGATGTCAGTTGCGGCCGTTGCCATCTGTGCTTGTGCTGCAGCGGCCGCGGCTTCGAGCGCGCTCATGCCGGCACCGCCTTGTGCTGCGCCACCAGAAGAGACTGCGTTGAGTCGGCCGGCTGCCACGGTGGATTTCTCGGCTTGCGTGGCCGAGGTGGTGCGCAGGTAGTAAGTGGTTTTCAGGCCACGCAGCCAAGCCAGTTTGTAGGTTTCGTCCAGCTTCTTGCCGGAAGCGCCCGCCATATAGATGTTGAGCGACTGCGCCTGGTCAATCCATTTCTGGCGCCGCGCTGCTGCTTCGACCAGCCAGCTGGTTTCCACTTCGAACGCCGTGGCGTACAGGGACTTGATCTCTTGCGGCACGCGGTCGATGGGGGCCAACGAACCGTCGAAGTGCTTGAGATCCATGACCATGACGTCGTCCCACAGGCCCAGTCGCTTGAGGTCACGCACCAGATAGCTGTTGATGACGGTGAACTCGCCCGACAGGTTGGATTTCACCGACAGATTGCCGAAGCAGGGCTCGATGGAGGCATCCACGCCAATGATGTTGGAGATGGTGGCGGTCGGGGCGATGGCCACACAGTTGGAGTTGCGCATGCCATCCTTGGCAATCTTCTTGCGCAGGGCGTCCCAGTCCAGGGTGGCCGAACGGTCGACTTCGACGTAGCCACCACGTGCTTGCGCCAGCATGTCCAGCGTGTCCGGCGGCAGGATACCCTTGTCCCACAACGATCCCTGGTAGCTGGAATAGCGGCCGCGCTCGCTGGCGAGATCGGTCGAAGCCAGATAGGCGTAGTAGCAGACGGCTTCCATCGACTTGTCCGCAAAGTCCACTGCGGCGTCGCTGGCGTAGGGGATGCGCAGCTCATACAGCGCATCCTGGAAGGCCATGATGCCCAGGCCGACCGGACGGTGGCGCAGGTTGGAGTCGCGGGCCTTCTTGACGGCGTAGTAGTTGATGTCGATCACGTTGTCCAGCATGCGCATGGCCGTGGCCACCGTCTTCTTCAGTTTGGCATGGTCAATCTGGCCATCCTTCAGATGCTGGCGCAGGTTGACGGAGCCCAGATTGCAGACGGCGGTTTCCGTATCGCTGGTGTTGAGCGTGATCTCGGTGCACAGGTTAGAGGAGTGCACGACGCCGGCATGCTGCTGGGGCGAGCGCACATTGCAGGCATCCTTGAACGTGATCCAGGGGTGGCCGGTTTCAAACAGCATGGTCAGCATCTTGCGCCACAAGTCGGTCGCCTGCAGGGTGCGCGTCGGCTTGATCTCGCCACGGGCGGCTTTCTCTTCGTAGGCAACATAAGCCTTCTCGAAGTCGGCGCCGAACTTGTCATGCAGGTCCGGCACGTTGGACGGGGAGAACAGTGTCCACTGGCCTTTTTCCATCACGCGACGCATGAACAGGTCCGGGATCCAGTTGGCCGTGTTCATGTCGTGCGTGCGGCGGCGGTCGTCGCCGGTGTTCTTGCGCAGCTCCAGGAACTCCTCGATGTCGAGGTGCCAGGTTTCCAGGTAGGTGCAGACGGCGCCCTTGCGCTTGCCACCCTGGTTCACGGCGACGGCTGTGTCGTTGACAACTTTCAGGAAGGGCACGACACCCTGCGACTCGCCGTTGGTACCCTTGATGTGGGAGCCCAGGGCGCGCACGCGCGTCCAGTCGTTGCCCAGGCCGCCGGCGAACTTGGACAGCAGGGCGTTTTCCTTGATGGATTCGTAAATGCCGTCCAGATCGTCCGGCACGGTGGTCAGGTAGCAGCTGGAAAGCTGCGAGCGCAGCGTACCGCTGTTGAACAGGGTGGGCGTGCTGGACATGAAGTCAAAGGAGGACAGCACTTCGTAGAACTCGATGGCGCGGGCTTCGCGATCCACTTCATTCAACGACAGGCCCATGGCCACGCGCATGAAGAAAGCCTGCGGCAACTCGATGCGCGATTTGCGCACGTGTAGGAAGTAACGGTCGTACAGCGTTTGCAGGCCGAGGTAGTCGAACTGCAGGTCGCGTTCGGCCTTGAGTGCCGCGCCCAGGCGCTTGAGGTCGAACTGCAGCAGCTTTTCGTCCAACAGATCGTTTTCCACGCCCTTCTTAATGAAGCCGGGGAAGTAGTCGATATAGGCTTCGGCCATTTCGGACGGCGGCACGTCGCGTCCAAGCACCTCTTTGGCGATGGTGTGGAACAGCAGGCGCGCGGTGGCGTAGGTGTAGTCGGGGTCTTTTTCGATCAGCGTGCGCGCGGCCAGGATGGCGGCTTTGTACACCTCGTCGATGGGGACGCCGTCGTAGAGGTTGCGCATGGTCTCGGCCATGATGGGATCGGGCTTGATGTCTGCGCCCAGGCCCGCGCAGGCTGATTCGATCAGGTGTTGCAGGCGACCGAGGTCGAGGGCAATGCGCTGGTCGCCATCAACAACATGCAGCTCTGGCGTCTTGGGTGCTTCGGCGGTGGTCTGGCGAGCCCGCTCTTGGGTGCGGCGTTCGCGGTACAGCACATAGGCACGGGCAATCTCATGGTGACCACTGCGCATCAGGCCGAGTTCCACCTGGTCTTGCACATCCTCGATGTGGAAGGTGCCGCCGCCGGGACGCGAGCGCATCAAGGCGCGCACCACGGCTTGGGTCAATTCATCAACCACTTCGCGTACGCTGGCAGACGCTGCGCCTTGGGTGCCATGCACCGCTAGGAAAGCCTTCATCATGGCCACGGCAATCTTGTTGGGCTCAAACGGCACCACGGCGCCATTGCGTCGGATGATCTGGTAATGATTGAGCGGTTGGGCTGCAGCATTTTCCTGAGTCTGCATGTTCAGGACACCTGTGTTGAGGGGCGTGGATGTGTTCAGGGCGGTTTGCATCTGTTCCTCGTCTTCGCAAATTTATTGGTTATTTCAGTCTGGTTTACCGGCTTTTCATGCACCGCCGACAACAGCCGTGGTGCAAACAGGAAACACTATATATGGGGTCTTGTATGAATACAAGCCACTACAGGTAGTGTATCGCGTCGCGATGGCGTGACTGTGTCAGACGTATGAAAGACGGCTGGCACCAAGTCGGTGAAATGGGGTGGCCGGGGATGTCGAGAGCGGGCCGAAACTCGAGCTAAATCAAGCGTTGCTGCGAGACAGCCAGAAAACACAGGCGATGCGACGGATTTTTGCTTGTATGGCCGCATGGTGCTTGCACATCGCGTGATGCACGATCGATGTGCGTGAGCGACTGGCGCATCACGCCGGTGCGAAAAAATATTTTCAACCGCGCGACATCTATGCAACGCCCTGGGGAAAACACTGAGTTGGCCAGCCCAGACTTTGCCGCAAATGGGCCCACGCGAAGCCTGTGCCGGGGTCGGCTTTCCTGCCGGGGGCAATATGCTCATGACCGGCAATGTGGTTGATGGGGTAGCGCTGCGGCAGGGCTGCGCACAGGCCGGCCAAGGTTTCATATTGGGCGGCATCAAATGGGGTGCCTTCTAGGCCTTCCAGTTCAATGCCAATGGAATCATCGTTGCAGTTGTCGCGGCCGCGGTAGTGTGAGGTGCCGGCATGCCAGGCCCGTTCATCGCAGCTGACGAACTGCCAGAGTTCGCCATTGCGTCGGATGTAGAAATGGGCGGAGACTTCCAGACCCTGGATCGTTTGGAAGTAAGGGTGGGCGTTCCAGTCCAGGGTGTTGGTGAAGAGTCGTTGCACTTCGTCACCGCCATACTGGCCGGGTGGCAGGCTGATGGAGTGGATGACGATCAAGTCCACCACGGCCTGCGACGGGCGCGGGCCAAAGTTGGGGGATGCCAAGCGGCGGGCGAAGCGATACCAGCCGCCGTTCCACAGCGTATCGGCAGGGGGGGCGTTATGGGGCATCGGAGGCAGCGTCATGGTCTTGCGGCATGTCGATGTTCAGCCGGGCAATCCGGTAGCGGATCTGTCGCAGGCTCAAGCCCAGGCGGGCGGCGGCAGCAGTGCGGTTGAAGCCGGTTTCCTGCAAGGCTTTGATCAGGATGTCGCGTTCCTGCAGGTCCAGATGGCGCTGCAAGTCGTCTGGTAGCGTGCTGGTTGCTTCGGCAACTGTGATCGGCGCGGACGTTGTCGTGGGTTCGAGGGGCTGCGACACGGCTTGTGCCGCTGATTCAATCTGCAACTCGTGGCCATCGCTCAAGGCCACGGCACGGTGCAGCAGGTTCTCCAACTCTCGCACATTGCCTTTGAAGGGGTGCTGAGCCAAGTGCGTCAGTGCTGTCTGAGTAAGCGCTGGCACGGGCAGCCCTGATTCGGCGGCAATCCGCTTGAGCAGCGCATCGCACAAGGCGGGCAGATCTTCCCGCCGTTCCCGCAACGGCGGGATGTCGATCTCGATCACGTTGAGCCGGTAATAGAGATCCTGGCGAAAGCGGCCGGCTTGCACTTCGTCCGCCAGATTCTTGTGGGTGGCGCTGACAATGCGCACATCGGCCGGCTCTTCCTGGGTCGCGCCGACCGGACGCACGCAGCGCTCCTGGATGGCACGCAGCAGCTTGGCTTGCATGGCCAGGGGCAGGTCGCCGATTTCATCCAAGAATAGCGTGCCGCCGTTGGCGGCCTGGAAGAAGCCCTCGCGGTCTTGCGTGGCACCGGTATAGGCGCCTTTTCTGACACCGAAGAACTCGGCTTCCAGCAGGGTGTCCGGAATGGCGCTGCAGTTGACCGCCACGAAGGGGCCGCTTGCGCGGTGGCTATTGGCATGCAGCGCGTTGGCCACCAGTTCCTTGCCGGTGCCGGATTCGCCGCAGACCAACACCGGTGCCATGCTGCGCGCCACCTTGGTTATGCGCTCCTTGACCGCGCGCATGACTGCTGACGGCCCGACCAGGCGTTGCAGGCTGAGGTCTGCTTGAGGCGTGGAGGTGCCGGTCTCGGTCGTGCGACGGGTGGTTGCGGCATTGGCTTGCTGTGCGCGTGCATCCTGGACGGCGGAGGCAATGACGGCACGGAATTGCCGCAGATTGACGGGTTTGGTCAGGTAGTCGAAAGCGCCGGCTTTGAGTGACTCGACGGCATTCTCCGCCGAACCATAGGCCGTGATGACCACACAGCGCTCGTTGCGCTGCTGGGCGCGCAGACGCTGGATCAGCTCGATGCCCAGTCCGTCGGGCAGGCGCATGTCGGTGATCAGCACATCGAAACGCCGCTCGTTCAGCTGCTGCCAGCCACTTTCCAGATTCTCGGCCACATCGACCTGGTAGCCCTCGCGCAGCAGGGTGAGTTCGTAGAGCGTGCGCAGGTCGGGCTCATCGTCGACCACCAGGATGTGAGCGGGGGCGGTGGAAGTGTTCAGTGCCATGGGGTGTCGGTGGAGTTGACGGCGCGGACGGCTTTGCTGGCCGAGCGTGCGCGACGCAAGGATACGAAAAATTCATTGCCCTCCATGCGGGTGCCACGTGCCATGCGCTGGACGCGCTGGTAGGCGATGGTCGCGCCGTGCCGTTCGCACAATTCGCGGCAGATGTACAGGCCCAGGCCGCTGGAGCGGCTCTCCGACGAGAAGAAGGGCTCGAACAGATGGCGCTCGACCGATGGCTCCATGGGCGGGGCCTCGCTCCAGACGGACAGGGTGACTTGCCCCCGGGCGGCCACCTCCGTGGCGACCTGGATGGACTCGGCCTGTCCGCTGGCATAGCGCCGAGCGTTGTCGAGTAGGTTAACTAGCACGCGGCGCAGATGATCCTGTGCAAAATCCACTTGCAGTGGGGCCGTGGCCAGATTCCAGTGCAGGACATGCTGCCCCTGCACCTGCTGCGCCCAGTCCTGGCAGATGCGGGCGACACTTTCGTCGAGCAGCAGCGTTTCTGGCGTCTGTCCGTGACCATCGCCACGTTTGTGCACGCGCGAGATGTCCAGGATGTCTTCCACAATCTTTTCGAGCCGCTGGGCATTTTGCTGGACCAGTCCGGTCAACTGCTTGAGCTTGGGGTCGCTGAGGTCTTCGTCCAGCAGTGCATTGGCCTGGGCAATGGCGGCCAGCGGGTTGCGGATCTCATGTGCGACGGCAGCGGACATGCGCCCCATGCTGGCCAGTTTCTCGGTGCGCATGCGGGCTTCCATCTCGCGCTGATCCTGCAGGAACACGACGCACAGGTTTTTGGCGCCACTGCCGCGCGTGGCCGTCAGACGCGTACGGACCCGGATGTGCCGCGGTCCTTGCCCGGCATGCTGGATGTTGACGTCGGCCTGCTGGATGCCGCGGTAGGCAAAGCTTTGCTGCGTCAGATCAATCAAGGGTTGCCAAGCTGTTTCGCCGTTCAGCGTGAAGGGAGGCGGCTGCAGAGGTTGGTTGTCCGATTGCAGCAGTTGACGTGCGGCCGGATTGGCTGCGTGCACGGTGCCGCGTGCATCGACCACCAGAATGCCGTCGCTCAAGGATTCGATTACCAGGTCGTTGACCTGCTGCTGAATCCGTGCGGCTGACTGGCTGCGGCGTGCCCGCCGCTCCTCGCTGGCCAAGCGGGTGGAGAGCTGGTGCGACAGGAAGGCGATCACGAAGCTGCCCGCGCCTGTGAGGGCCGCCTGGATCAGGTGCGGTGTGACGTCACCATGGGTTTGCAGCGACAGCCGGACGGCATGCAGCAGCAGCATCAGCGTGACGCCGGCCGCTGTGCCCATGGCCAGCAGCAGGGAACCCAGCACCGAGGCCAGCAGCACCGGCAGGGCAAACAGCGGCGTGTAGTTGATGCTGCTGCCGTGTAGGAACTGCAGAGAGGCAAACACCAGCACATCGATGCCAATGACGGCGACCCATTGCAGGTCAAATGTCCGGCCCAAGCGGCGTGGGCGAGAGCCAATGCGCACCGCCAGCGCACTGAGAAAATAGCCAACGCAAACGCCCAGCAGCCAAAGGTTGCTGACCTGGCCCAGCCCATAGAGGGTGATCTGCAGAAGCAGCAGCACCAGACCCAGCGTCACGCGGGCGGTCATGAAGCCGCGCCACAGCCGTTCCAGTTCCGGGAGTGTGTTGTCAGCAGGTTCCAGGTCCGTGTCCAGCAGCGAGGGACCAAACCAGGAGTGCACCTCGTCTGCCGGCTGCATTCAGGACTCCGCGCATTGCCGGTGCTCGACGCAGCAATACAAACCGTTGCGTCCGGCGACGGCGTCTGCTTGAGGGAAATGCACGCCGCATTGGGCGCAACTCACCATGTCTTGCGGCGGCGGTGGGGACGACGGTTTTTGCTTTGAGGCTGCATCGGCCAGCCGGCCTGAGCGCCACATCCAGACGGCGGCGACGACAACCACGAGCAACAGCAGAAATTTCATGTGCTGCGACCGAGGATGATTTCAATGACGAAGCGCGAACCCACGTAGGCCAGCAGCAGCAGGCCCGAGCCGATGTAGAGAATGCGCGCGGCGCGCCGGCCACGCCAGCCGAAGCGCGCGCGCCCGATCAGCAAAATGGCGAAGGTCAGCCAGGACAGCACGGAAAAGACGGTCTTGTGGTCCCACTTCCAGTGGGCGCCGGCCGTGCCGTAAAGCGACTCGCCAAACAGAATGCCGACCAGCAGGGTGGCAGACAGCAGCACGAAGCCGGCGCCTACAAAACGGAAGGTCAGGCGCTCGATCGTCAGCAGCGGCAGGCCGCTGTGTGGGTCGGTCGCCAGGCGGATGCGTTCTTCGGTGCGGTTCATCAGCCAGGCGTGGGCTGCCGCCGCGGCGAACAGACCGTAGGAGGCGATACCCAGTGCCCAGTGCAACGGTAACCAGGGCGAAGCCGCTGCGTGCAGGGGCTGGCCCGGGAACAACAGCGCCAAGACCACCGCAACGGCACCCAGGGCCGAGAAGGCCCAGCGCGTTTCCAGTTGCGGGTAGACGTGGCTTTCCACCGCATAGACGGCCGCGACCAGCCAGGCGGTGACGGACAGCGCCGGCGCAAAGCCGAAGTGCGGGCTGGTACCCAGCAGACTGAAGGCCAGTACCAGACCATGCAGCAGCCAGGCCGCAATCATGCTGCGGCGCAAGGCTTGCGGGCCCAGGCGACGTACGGCGGTAGCCGGCGCGATATAGGCAAGGGCAGCAGCTACGGTCAGGGCTACGGGGAGCCAGGAAGCACTCGCTAGAATCATGGGTACAGTTTAGCGTTTTGCACCGTGTCACTTCGCCGTTGACACCCAACTTTGGTTCCGTTCGCCGGAATACCCCCTATGGCCTCCGCCCTTACCGACAAACTCAGCCGCCTCGTCAAGGAAATCCGGGGGCAGGCCCGCATCACCGAATCCAATGTGACGGACATGCTGCGCGAAGTGCGCATGGCCCTGCTGGAGGCCGATGTGGCGTTGCCGGTGGTGCGCGACTTTGTCGCCCGTGTGAAGGAAAAAGCGCTCGGCCAGGAGGTGATGGGCTCGCTCACGCCGGGGCAGGCGCTGGTGGGCATCGTCAACCGCGAGCTGGCTGCCACCATGGGCGAGGGCGTCAGCGATCTCAACCTGGCGGTGCAGCCGCCGGCAGTGATCCTGATGGCCGGCCTGCAGGGCGCCGGCAAGACCACCACCACTGCCAAGCTGGCCAAGCACCTGATCGAGAAACGCAAGAAGAAGGTGCTGACGGTATCGGGCGACGTCTACCGCCCGGCCGCCATTGAGCAGCTCAAGACCGTAACGGCGCAGGCCGGGGCCGAGTGGTTCCCGAGCACACCAGACCAGAAGCCGGTGGACATTGCCCATGCGGCGCTGGATTACGCCCGCAAGCATTATTTCGACGTGCTCTTGGTCGATACCGCCGGCCGGTTGGCGATCGACGAGGCACTGATGCGCGAGATCCGCGATCTGCATGCCGCCATCAACCCGGTCGAAACCCTGTTCGTGGTTGATGCCATGCAGGGCCAGGACGCGATCAACACCGCCAAAGCCTTCAAGGACGCGCTGCCGCTGACCGGCATCATCTTGACCAAGACCGACGGCGATTCACGTGGCGGCGCGGCGCTGTCGGTGCGCGCTGTCACCGGCGTGCCGATCAAGTTTGCCGGTACCAGCGAGAAGATTGATGGCCTGGAGGTGTTCGATGCCGAACGCCATGCCGGCCGTGTGCTGGGCATGGGCGACATCGTGGCCCTGGTCGAGCAGGTCGCGGCCGGCGTGGACATGGCGGCGGCGCAAAAGCTGGCGGCCAAGGTCAAGAGCGGCGAGGGCTTCGACCTCAACGACTTCCTGGCCCAGCTCCAGCAGATGAAGCAGATGGGCGGCCTGTCCAGCCTGATGGACAAGCTGCCGGCGCAGATGGCTGCCAAGGCCGGTCAGGTCGATACCGACCGTGTGGAGAAGGACCTGCGCCGCAAGGAAGGCATCATCAACAGCATGACCAAGCTGGAGCGGCGCAAGCCCGAGCTCATCAAGGCCACGCGCAAGCGCCGCATCGCCGCTGGCGCCGGTGTGCAGGTGCAGGACGTCAACCGCCTGCTCAAGGAGTTCGAGCAGATGCAGGAGATGATGAAGAAGATGAAGGGCGGCGGCCTCATGAAGATGATGAAGCGCATGGGTGGCATGAAGGGCATGCCCAAGATGCCGTTTTGACACGTTCTGGCGCCGACGCCACCTCAATACCTCTGGTCTTCTGTTGACATTACCTCCATGACCACCTCCTCCCCTGCCGCATTCGACCCCACCGGGCGTACCGCCCCCATCGTTTGTGTGCGTGGCCTTGGCAAGACCTACGCCAGTGGCTTCCAGGCGCTCAAGAACATCGATCTGGACATCCGGCGCGGCGAGATATTTGCCTTGCTCGGGCCCAATGGGGCCGGCAAGACCACCCTAATCAACATCATCTGCGGCATTGTCAATGCGACCGAAGGCACCGTCCGTGCCGACGGCCACGACACCGTGCGCGACTACCGCGCGGCGCGGGCAGCCATTGGCCTGGTGCCGCAGGAGCTCCATACCGATGCCTTCGAGTCGGTCTGGGCCACCATCACGTTCAGCCGTGGCCTGTTCGGTCACGCGCCCGATCCCGCCTACCTGGAGAAAGTGCTGCGCGACCTCTCGCTGTGGGACAGGCGCGACGCCAAGATCATGACGCTGTCGGGCGGAATGAAGCGCCGGGTGCTGATTGCCAAGGCGCTGGCGCACGAGCCGAAAATATTGTTTCTGGACGAGCCCAGTGCCGGTGTCGATGTCGAGCTGCGCCACGACATGTGGCGCATGGTGCGCGAACTACGCGACCGCGGCACCACCATCATTCTGACCACCCATTACATCGAAGAGGCTGAAGACATGGCCGATCGCATCGGCGTGATCAGCCAGGGGAAGCTGATCGTGGTGGAAGACAAGCATGTGCTGATGCGCAAGCTCGGCAAGAAGCAGCTCACCCTGACCCTGCAACGCACCATGGCCAGCCTGCCGGCCGAACTGGCGGCCTGGCCGCTGGAACTTGCCGCCGACGGCCAGGCCCTGGTCTACACCTTCGACACGCAAAAGGAAGAAACCGGCATCGCCGAACTGCTGCGCACGCTGGGTGCGCATGGCATCGACTTCAAGGACTTGCGTTCCAGCGAGAGCTCGCTGGAGGATATTTTTGTCAGCCTGGTGCACAGCCCGAAGGAGACACCCGCATGAACATGCATGGCATCCGTGCCATCTACCGCTTCGAGATGGCGCGCGCGTTTCGCACCGTGATGCAAAGCATCGCTGCGCCGGTGCTCACCACCTCGCTGTATTTCATCGTCTTCGGCCGGGCGATCGGCGCGCGCATGGGCGATATCGACAGTGTGAGCTACGGCGCCTTCATCATCCCCGGCCTGGTCATGTTGTCGCTGTTGAATGAAAGCATTTCCAACGCCTCGTTCGGCATCTACATGCCCAAGTGGTCTGGCACCATTTACGAACTGCTCTCGGCGCCGGTGTCGTGGATCGATGTGCTGTTGGGCTACGTCGGCGCGGCCGCCACCAAGTCGGTCATGCTCGGGTTGCTGATCCTGGGTACCGCGCGCATTTTCGTGCCCTACGAGATTACCCACCCGGTCTGGATGGCCAGCTTCCTCCTGCTGACCGCCGTCACATTCAGCCTGTTCGGTTTCATCATCGGCCTGTGGGCCGACAGTTTTCAGAAACTGCAAGTCGTCCCATTGCTGATCGTCACACCCCTGACCTTTCTGGGTGGGGCGTTCTACTCGATCAGCATGCTGCCACCGCTGTGGCAGACCATTGCTCTGTTCAACCCGGTCGTCTACCTGATCAGCGGTTTTCGCTGGAGTTTTTACGGCATTGCCGACGTCCATATCGCCGTGAGCTTCGGCATGACCCTGGCGGTCCTCGTGCTCTGCCTAATTTTCGTATGGTGGGTGTTCCGGACCGGCTACAAGCTCAGGAACTGAGGTGCTGACTGGCGTTGCGCCCAGGGGCGCGCCAGAATTCAGCAGACCGTGCCGCGCAGTGAGTAGTGCATGGCCTGCGTGATCGTCACATCCACCAGTTGACCGATCAGGCTGGCTGATGCCATTGGCCCGGGTGCGGCGAAGTTCACGACCCGGTTGCATTCGGTGCGGCCCATCAGCTCGTCCGCATCACGCTTGGACGTGCCTTCCACCAGGATGCGCTGCACCGTGCCGACGCGGCTGGCGCTGATCTGTTTGATGTTGGCCTCGATCGCGGCCTGCAATTGCTGCAGGCGCTTGAGTTTCACGTCATGCGGCGTGTCATCGTGCAGATTGGCCGCCGGTGTGCCGGGGCGCGGGCTGAAGATGAAGCTGAAGGAGTTGTCGAAGCCCACGTCGTCGATCAGTTTCATCATCTTGGCGAAGTCGTCCTCGGTTTCGCCGGGGAAGCCGACGATGAAGTCGCTACTGAGTGACATGTCGGGGCGGATGGCGCGCAGCTTGCGCACCGTGCTCTTGTATTCCATGGCGGTGTAGCCGCGTTTCATGGCCATCAGGATGCGGTCGCTGCCGTGCTGCACCGGCAGGTGCAGGTGGCTTACCAGCTTGGGCACCTTGTCGTAGGCGGCAATCAATGCTGGTGTGAATTCATTCGGGTGGCTGGTGGTGTAGCGGATGCGCTCGATGCCGGGGATGTCGGCCACGTACTCGATCAGGGTGGCGAAGTCGGCCTGTTCTGCGGTGCCGCCCATTGTTGAGCGATAGGCGTTCACGTTCTGGCCCAGCAGGTTGATCTCTTTCACGCCCTGTTCAGCCAGGCCGGCAATCTCCACCAGTACGTCCTCGAACGGGCGCGACACTTCCTCGCCGCGTGTGTAGGGCACCACGCAGTAGCTGCAGTACTTGGAGCAGCCTTCCATGATGCTGACGAAGGCGGTAGCGCCGTCCACCTTGGCGGGAGGCAAGTGGTCGAACTTTTCGATCTCGGGAAAGCTGATGTCCACCTGCGGCCGCCTCTGCGCATCGCGCGCGGCCAGCAACTCGGGCAGGCGGTGCAGGGTCTGCGGGCCAAACACCACGTCCACATAAGGCGCACGCCGGATGATTTCGGCGCCTTCCTGGCTCGCCACGCAGCCGCCCACGCCGATCTTCACGCCCTTTTTCTTCAGGTGCTGCACGCGGCCGAGGTCGGAGAACACCTTCTCCTGCGCTTTTTCGCGCACCGAGCAGGTGTTGAAGAGAATCAAGTCGGCCTCATCCACGTTCTGCGTCGGCTCGTAGCCTTGGGCCGCGCCCAGCACGTCGGCCATTTTGTCCGAGTCGTACTCGTTCATCTGGCAGCCGAAGGTCTTGATGAAAACTTTTTTGCTCATGGAGAATCTCTTTTGCTATTAAATTAATAGCTTTCAGCGCAATAAAGACGAGGGCTTATGCCCTGAAATGCTTTGAATCCGGCGCAGGTGCGCCGTCTCAGGGTTTGGCCTGGGCTTCTGCCTCGGTCAGGATCCAGACATCATGGATCTGGCCTTCCGGGGTGCGTACATAGCGCACCAGAACTTCCTGCCCGACCAGCGAGGCCGACAACACCAGCAGGTTGTTGCGGCCGCGGATGCGCGTGCCTGGCGACAGCCGATCGGGTCGGCCATCAAGCAGCACTTCGGGCGGCTGGGTGACCACCAGCAGACCGCGTTTGGCGGCGATGGGGATGGGGCGCTGCATCGTGTCTTGAGCAACGGCCGGGAGCGGAAGCAGCCAAGCCAGTCCGGCAGACAAGGCGAGCAAGGCCGCCATCAGGGGGCGGGGTCGGAGCAGACAGCGGTTCATGGTGTTCATCCAGAGGCTGAAAGTACAAAATAAAAAGCCACTGTGCGGGACAGTGGCTTGTCTGTCAACGCCTCGGAATGGGGCCGGGGCATGACAGGTGTTTGGTGGCGCTTCACGGATTCGAACCGCGGACCTGTGGATTATGATTCCATCGCTCTAACCGACTGAGCTAAAGCGCCAGAGCCTCAAATTATAGCGTCAACTTTGACCGTTTGTCACTGGTGGCGAAATTCGGGTTTGCGCTTGGCCACGAAGGCGTCCATGCCTTCTTTCTGGTCCGCCGTGGCGAACAGGGCGTGGAACAGGCGGCGCTCGAACATCACGCCGTCACTCAAGGTGCCTTCGAAGGCGCGGTTGACCGATTCCTTGGCAGCCATCACGGCCATTTGCGAGTAGTCGCTGATCATCAGCGCTGCGGCCAGCGTCTCGTCCATCAGCTTGTCCAGTGCCACCACACGGCTGACCAGGCCGGCGCGCTCGGCTTCTGCGGCGTCCATCATGCGGCCGGTCAGCGCCATGTCCATGGCCTTGGCCTTGCCCACCGCGCGCGGCAGGCGCTGCGTGCCGCCGGCGCCGGGGATGATGCCCAGCTTGATCTCGGGCTGGCCGAAGCGGGCGTTGTCGGCAGCGATGATGAAGTCGCACATCATCGCCAACTCGCAGCCACCGCCCAGAGCGAAGCCACTCACCGCGGCGATCACCGGCTTGCGGATACCGCGGATCTGTTCCCAGTTCCGCGTGATGTAGTCGCCCTTGTAGACGTCGGCAAAGCTGTAGCTGGCCATGGCGCCGATGTCGGCGCCGGCGGCAAAGGCCTTTTCGCTGCCGGTGATGACCATGCAGCCGATGCCGGGGTCAGCGTCGAAGGCCTTGAGTGCATGGCCCAGTTCGTTCATCAACTGGTCGTTCAGCGCATTGAGCTGCTTGGGACGGTTCAGTGTGACGATGCCGACCTTGTCAGCTTCGGTGCGCACCTGGATCAGTTCGTAGGTCATGGAGTCTCCTGTATTTCTGTTGGACAGTGCAGGCCGCTCAGGCCTGCAAGAACATGCGGTAGGCCGGGTTGCGGGTTTCCTCCACATAGGAGTAACCCAGCGTAGCCAGGAACTTGGCAAAAGCCTTGTCGTCGGTCTTCGGTACCTGCAGCCCGACCAGGATGCGGCCGTAGTCGGCGCCCTGGTTGCGGTAGTGAAACAGGCTGATGTTCCAGTTCGGACGCATCAGGCTGAGGAACTTGAGCAGCGCGCCGGGGCGCTCGGGGAAGACGAAGCGCAACAGGCGTTCGTCCTGCGCCAGAGCCGAGTGGCCACCCACCATGTGGCGGATGTGCTCCTGTGCCAGATCGTCGTGGGTCAGGTCGATGGCATCGAAACCCTGGCGCTTGAAGCTGGCCGCGATCTTGGTGCTTTCGCCCTTGGTCGAGGTGGTCAGACCCACGAACACATGGGCGCGGCGGTCGTCGCTGATACGGTAGTTGAACTCGGTCACATTGCGCTGGCCGCCCGGCAGGCTGCCGATCGATTCGCAGAAGCGGCGGAAGCTGCCGCGCTCCTCGGGAATGGTTACCGCAAACAGCGCTTCACGCTCCTCGCCCACTTCGGCGCGTTCGGCGACGAAGCGCAGGCGGTCGAAGTTCATGTTGGCGCCGCACAGGATGGCGGCGTAGGTCTCGCCCTTGGTCTTGTGTTTGGCGACGTACTGCTTGATGGCGGCCACCGCCAGTGCGCCGGCCGGCTCGACGATGCTGCGCGTGTCGACGAACACGTCCTTGATGGCGGCGCACACGGCGTCGGTGTCAACGGCAATGAAATCGTCCACCAGCGCGCGCGTGAGGCGGAAGGTTTCTTCGCCCACCAGCTTGACGGCGGTGCCGTCGGAGAACAGGCCCACGTCGTCGAGCGTGACGCGTTTGCCGGCGGCGACCGACTGCATCATGGCGTCGGAGTCGTTCATCTGCACGCCGATCACCTTGACCTCCGGCCGTACCGCCTTGATGTAGGCCGCCACGCCGGAGATCAGGCCGCCGCCGCCAATGGCGACGAACACCGCGTCCAGCGGTCCCTGGTGCTGGCGCAGCATCTCCATGGCGATGGTGCCCTGGCCGGCAATCACGTCCGGATCGTCGAAGGGATGGACGAAGGTCAGCCCCTGCTTCTTCTGCAGCGTGAGCGAGTGCTTGTAGGCGTCAGAAAAGCTGTCGCCAAACAGCACCGCTTCACCACCCAACGCCTTGACGGCGTCGACCTTCAGTTGCGGCGTGGTGGTGGGCATCACGATCACGGCGCGGCAGCCCAGCTTGTGCGCGCTCAGGGCCACGCCCTGTGCGTGGTTGCCGGCCGAGGCGCAGATCACGCCCTTCTTGAGCTGCTCGGGCGTCAGGTGCGCCATCTTGTTGTAGGCGCCGCGCAGCTTGAAGCTGAACACCGGCTGCTGGTCTTCGCGCTTGAGCAGTACCTTGTTGTGCAGGCGTCGGCTCAGGGATTTGGCGGGTTCGAGGGCCGACTCCACGGCGACGTCATAGACGCGGGCCGTCAGGATTTTTTTCAAGTAATCGGCGGGTTTGAGGCGTGCTGTTTTCATGGGAGGGGTCAGTGTAGTCATAATTTGCGCTACACCACCCCTCCATTTTGACAAGAGAAAAACTATGGAATGCACAGTGAGTTGGACCGGCGCCACGGGCGCGCGCTCGGGCATGGGCTTTTTAGCCGAAACCGGCAGCGGTCACACGCTGATGATGGATGGCGCGCCCGACGCCGTCAAACCCGAGAACGGCGGCCAGAACCTGGCGCCGCGCCCGATGGAAACCGTGCTGGCCGGCACCGGCGGCTGCACGGCCTACGACGTGGTGCTCATCCTCAAGCGCGGCCGGCACGACGTGCGCGGCTGTGCGGTCAAGCTCAGCAGCGAGCGGGCCGAGACCGACCCCAAGGTGTTCACCAAGATCCACATGCACTTCACCGTCACGGGCAAGGGTATTCCGGCCGCGGCGGTAGAGCGCGCCATTGCCATGAGCCATGACAAGTACTGCTCGGCCAGCATCATGCTGGGCAAGACGGCCGAGATCACGACCAGCTTCGATCTGGTGGATCTCTGATTCAGTGTGAAATTGGCCGTTCGGCCTTGATTTGATTGCGCCGATAGCTACTGTTTTTGTAGCGTCTTCCGTCCCTCAGATGTGATGTGCCACCGTCGTCATCACTTTGGCGGCGGCTTTCATGACGTTTTTCACCGGCTCCGGCAGTTCCATGGCGCCGGCTTTCTGGGCGTCAAGCGCATGACGCACCTCGTCTTCGGCCATTTGCGCCACGATGGCACGCGAAGCGGTGTCACCCGCCGGCAGCCGGTCCATATGGCTCATCAGGTGCGCTTCCACCTGGCGCTCGGTTTCCACAACGAAACCCAGACTGACGCGGTCACCCAGCCGGCCGGCTAGCAAGCCGATGCCGAATGCCCCGGCGTACCACAGTGGGTTGAGTAGTGACGGGCGTGAGCCCAGTTCGTCCAGTCGCTGTTTGGTCCAGGCCAGGTGGTCGGTTTCCTCGACGCAGGCCTTGGTGAAGTGGCTGCGCAGTGCGTCGTTACGGGTGGCAAAGGCCTGGGCCGTGTAGAGCGCCTGGGCGCAGACCTCGCCCACGTGGTTGACGCGCATCAGGGCGGCGGCCAGTTTCTTTTCTTCTTCCGGGAGTTCCTTGGCGGCGTGGGGCGGCTGTGGTGTCGGCAGGGCCGCGCGCGCCGGGGCAAACAGGGTGCGCAAGGCGGTGTCTGCCGTGGTCAGAAGGGCGTCGATCATGAGGGTTCCTTTGTTGCTGGGGGCGGGGCTGCCGGAATCGGTTGCAACTCTTCGCGGATAACGCGGCGCAAGGTGTCTTCCAGCAAGGTCCGGTCCATGGTCTCGCGCAAAGCGGCGTTCATCAATGTCTGGTAACCGCGCCCGCCGGCCTGGGCCTTGAACCAGGCAATCACGTCCGGATCCAGCGTGATGTTGATTTTCTGCTTTTTCAAGATGGCTTGATTTTAGATGAGTAAAGATAATTATGGAGATATCTGTGGTTTGAAGAGGGCCTGACTTGCTGGCGTTGCACTTTGTTGCAGTGGTGCAACGAAACCGGGCCGATAACGCGATTCGCGCTGGTTTTTCTTTGCCAAAGGTGCCGGGCTCTGGTGCAATACATACAACTTCCTTAACGAGGAGGTTGGCCCGGGGAACCGAAACTCCCTTCGGAGCCCTTGTTTAACCTTTGGAGAACTTTCAACATGAAAAAGACCCTGATTGCCCTGGCTGCTCTGGCTGCCACCGGCGCTGCTTTCGCCCAGTCTTCCGTGACCCTGTACGGCCGTCTGGACGCTGGCTATGCCAACTCTGTTCGCACGCAAGAAGTTGCTGGCGGTGCCACTAATGAAGCCAAGCTGCTGGGCGTCAACTCCCACAACTCGGTCTCCAGCTACTGGGGTATCACGGGCACGGAAGACTTGGGCGGCGGTCTGAAGGCCGGCTTCAAGCTCGAGCAAGACGTGTTCACCGCCAACGGTAACACCGGCTCTTCCGGAGCTAACCTGGGTGCAGCTTCCAGCGGCGCTTTCGACCGCACCTCCCTGGTGAGCCTAGAAGGCAACTTCGGTACCGTCGCGTTCGGCCGTGACTACGTCCCGACCTTCTCGCTGATCGCTGCTAACGACATCTTCGGTCAGACCCGTCTGACCACCGTCGGCTTGGCTGCTGGTGTGGGTTCCAGCGTTGACAAGCAGTTCATGTATACCACCCCCAACTTCAGCGGCTTCGTGGGTAAGCTGTCTGTTGGTAACACCGACGGCAGCTCGACTGGCAGCGACGTCACCGCACGTAACAACAACCTGAGCCTGTCCTACGCCAACGGCCCCCTGAACGTGGGTTTCGGCTGGGGTACGCAAGAAGCTGTGGGTAATGGTCAAGCAGCTATCGCTGCCACAACATTCACCACCATCAACGGCTCAACCAACGCGGTTGCTGCTGGCACGACCACCAAAGCTGAGCTGTCTGCATTGACCGCTGCGTATGACTTTGGTTCGTTCAAGCTGCTGGGTAACTACATCACCACCAAGTACAACCCGAACACCGCCAATTCGCTTGACACCACCCGCACCGAGTACAACTTCGGCGCCGTGGTGCCGGTGGGTAAGGTGAATCTGCTGGCTCAGATCGGTCGCAACACCTTCAGTTCCAACGTCGCTGCTACCACAGGTGATTCCAGTGGTACCGACTGGGCCCTGGGTGCCGACTACGCTCTGAGCAAGCGCACCACGCTGTACGTGAAGACCGGTGTGGTCAACAAGTTCGACGGTACTGCCGCTGCGAACTCGCAATCTGTCAACGCTACCACTGTCAACGGCAACACCAAGCTGACCGAAACCAACTTCGGTGTCCGTCACACTTTCTAATTTTTCTGCTGGCTTAACAAGTAGTTAAATTGAAAGCTCAAACCCTGTCGTTGCAAAACGGCAGGGTTTTTTCATGGCCAGAAGGTTTCAGAGTATTGGTGTTGTGATGGTGATGCGTTGGAAGGGGGTGTTCTTGAGTGCCCTGCTGCTTTTGACGGCATGTTCGATTCCTGTTTCGCCGAATGCTTCGGTGGTGCCTGATGCTTCACCGACAATCTCGGGCTTTGAGCAATGGCTGCATTGGCCGTTGCCGGGCAAACAGGCAACAGACTATGTGCCGGGACAGATGGAGGGGCGAGAGGTTGTTGCCGTCAGGGCGGATGCGTCGGCCAGCATGTTGCGCCAGCGTGTGCGCATTGAGCCGCAGGATTTGGGGACGCTCCATTTTTCATGGAAGGTGCCGGCGCTAATTGCACAGGCCGATCTGGCGCAGCGCGACGCGGCAGATTCCCCGGTGCGGATCGTGCTGGCCTT
Organism: Curvibacter sp. PD_MW3; assembly: GCA_002633085.1. Taxonomy (GTDB): domain Bacteria; phylum Pseudomonadota; class Gammaproteobacteria; order Burkholderiales; family Burkholderiaceae_C; genus Hylemonella. Next base: position 980,693 of record NSIV01000001.1, on the reverse strand, counting down.
TGAGGGTGACCGTGCCAGGTGGTCGTTCAAGGACAGCATGCTGTCTGAATTGGCACATGCACTGACGGGCGAGCCCATGCCCTATGCAACGCTGATGTATGTCTGGTGCAACACCCGCACACCGGGCAGCGTGATCGTCAATCCGCGTACCGATCGCATTCGCAAACTGGTGGTCGAATCAGGACGAGGCAATCTCAATCAATGGCTGGATTATGAGCGCGACATTCGGGCCGATTTCACACGTGTCTTTGGCGAACCGCCGGGGGCTCTCGTTGGCATTGCGATCATGACTGACAGCGACAACACCCGGACGATGACACGTGCCTGGTACGGGGCGGTGCAGCATCGGATGCCTTTGTTGGCACAAGGCAACTAAGCGTAGCGCTTGTTGCGCAGGTTGTTCTTCATTTCCTTCAGCATCGGTTGCAGGCGGTTGCCGCCGATGCGCAGCGCCACGCAGGTGGCCAGAATGTCCACGATCATCAGGTGCAGTAGACGCGAGACCATGGGGCTGTAACGATCGTAGCCCTCCGGGTGGTCCGCTGCCAGATGGATATGACCCGCCAAGGCCAGTGGCGAACCACTGGTGGTGATGACGATGGTGGTGGCGCCATTCTTGCGTGCGATGTCGCAAGCATCCATCAGGTCACGCGTACGGCCCGAGTTCGAGATGATGACCAGGCAGTCGCCCGGCCCCATGAGCGAGGCGCTCATGACCTGCATGTGGCCATCGCTGTAGGCCACGGTGTTGACGCCCAGACGGAAGAACTTGTGCTGGGCATCCAGTGCCACGATGCCGGAATTGCCGGCACCGATGAACTCGATGCGTTTGCCGGTCTTGAAGGTGGCGGCCAGTACGGCGGCGGCCTTGTCGATGGCCGCGGTGCTGGCGTCATTGCGGTATTTGAGGAAGGCCGCCACGGTGTTGTCGATGACCTTGACCACCACATCGCTGGTCTTGTCATCCACATCGACACTGCGGTGGATGAAGGGCACGCCTTCGCTGACGGTGCCGGCCAGCTTGAGTTTGAAATCGGAGAGGCCGTCATAGCCCATGCTGCGGCAAAAGCGCACTACCGTCGGCTTGCTGACATGGGAGCGCTCGGCCAATTCGCTGACCGGCAGCTTGGCGAAGGCGCGCGGGTCAGTCAGCACGAGTTTGCCGACGCGTTGTTCGGCGGGGGCCAGGGAGGGCAGCGAGGCCCTGATTCGATCCAGCATGCGGACTCCTGCGCGCCTGTTTCGGGCGCTGCGTCATGGTTACACAGAAAGGCGATCGAGCGTAATTTTATTTCACTCATAATTCAAGCCCATGAACCAGCTCGATGCACTCAAACAGTTCACCACCGTGGTGGCAGATACCGGGGACTTCAGGCAGATTGCGGCCTTCAAGCCGCAAGATGCAACCACCAATCCTTCGCTCATCCTCAAGGCGGTGCAAAAGGCCGACTACCAACCTTTGCTCAGGGAAACGGTGACGCAATTCAGGGGGAGACCGCTGGACGAAATCATGGACCGCTTGCTGGTGCGCTTTGGCTGCGAGATTCTTGCGTTGATCCCGGGGCGTGTTTCCACCGAGGTGGATGCCCGCTTGAGCTTCGATACCCAGGCCACCGTGGCGCGGGCCGAGCGCATCATCGAGTTGTACCAGGCGCAGGGCATTCACATCGACCGCGTGTTGATCAAGATTGCTTCCACTTGGGAGGGGATTCAGGCAGCCGCGCAACTGGAGCGGCGCGGTATCCATACCAATCTGACCCTGCTGTTCTCTTTCTGCCAGGCGGTGGCCTGCGGCCAGGCCAAGGTGCAGCTGATCTCGCCATTTGTCGGGCGCATCTACGACTGGTACAAGAAGACGGCAGGCGCCAACTGGGATGAGGCGGCCAACGCCGGGGCCAATGATCCTGGTGTGGCCTCGGTACGCGCCATCTACCAGCATTACAAGCGCTTTGACATAGCCACCGAGATCATGGGGGCGAGTTTCCGAAATATCGGGCAGATCACGGCGCTGGCCGGTTGCGATCTGCTGACGATTTCACCTGAATTGCTGGCCCAACTCGCGGCCAGCGAGGCGCCGGTGGTGCGTGCGTTGGATGCACAGGCTGCGCGTGCCATGGACTTGCCCTTGGTGAGCTACGACGAGCCGGGATTCCGCTATGCACTCAATGAAGATGCCATGGCCACCGACAAATTGGCTGAGGGTATCCGCGCTTTTGCGGCCGATACCCTCAAGCTCGAACTGCTGATGCAGGCAGTCTGACATGAGCCGTTTACGTTGTGACCAGACGCCGGCCTGGGGGGCTTTGCGCTCGTTGTACGACATCCAGGGGCGTGACTTCGACCTGCGCCAAGCGTTCGCAACGGATGGGCAGCGTTTTGATCGTTTCAGCCTGCAGGTGCCCTATGTATTTGCGGACCTGTCAAAAAATCTGATCGATGACGCCGTTCAGGTGCAGTTGCTGGAGCTGGCGCGCCAGTGTGGCGTACCGGAACACCGCGATGCGATGTTCACCGGTGACGTCATCAATACGACCGAGCAGCGCCGAGTCATGCACTTCTTGCTGCGCTATCCGGCAACGGGTCTTGCGGATACCGCGCAGAGTGCGACGAAGAACATCGCCAAAGAGCTGGGCCAGGTGCATGCTACTCTCAGTGTCATGCTGACCTATGCCGACATGGTGCGCCATGACGAAGGCATCACGGATATCGTCAACATCGGCATTGGCGGCTCCGATCTGGGGCCGCAGATGGCAGTGCTGGCGCTCGACCCGTTTGTGGCTCAGAACAAGCGGTTCCACTTTGTCTCCAGCGTGGATGGCCATGAGCTCAGCCAGGTGCTACGTCAGGTTCAGCCCGAGAGCACGCTGTTTCTGATCGCTTCCAAGTCCTTCACCACCCTGGAGACCATGACCAATGCGCGCTCGGCCAAGGCCTGGTTCGAGGCCAAGGGCGGGCGCGATATCGCACGGCATTTCTGTGCGCTGACCAGCAATGTGGAGGCGGCGCGCGAATTCGGCATCGGTACCACGTTCGATTTCTGGGACTGGGTTGGTGGACGCTATTCCATGTGGTCGTCCATCGGCCTGCCGATTGCAATTGCCATTGGGTCGGAGCGCTTTCGCGAGATGCTGGCCGGTGCGCATGCCATGGACGAGCACTTCCGCAACGAGCCCTTGGAACGCAATTTGCCGGTGCGCCTCGCCCTGCTTGACGTCTGGTACCGCAACTTCCACGGCTTCAGCAGCCGCAGCGTAGCGCCTTACCACAGCGGTCTGCGCCGCATGCAGGCCTACCTGCAGCAGTTGGAGATGGAGAGCAACGGTAAGCGTGTGGATGAGAACGGCGAGGCCTTGCCCTACGCGACGTCACCCGTGATCTGGGGCGAACCGGCCGCCAACGGCCAGCACGCCTACTTCCAGATGCTGCACCAGGGCAGTGATGTGATTCCGGTGGAATTCATCGCGGTGAAAAAGGTGGCACACCCCCTGCCGGAACATCATCACAAGCTGCTGGCTAATGCACTGGCACAGTCGCGCGCGCTGATGCTGGGGCAGCAGGATACCGGCGGCCACCGTCATCTGCCGGGCAACCGGCCGAGCACCTTCCTGCTGCTGGATGAGCTGACGCCAGCCAGCCTGGGCGCCATCATCGCGCTGCAGGAGCACCGTGTCTTCGTGACGGGTTCGCTCTGGGGCATCAACAGCTTCGACCAATGGGGCGTGGAGTTGGGCAAGGTGCTGGCCAAGGACATGGAGCAGAGGCTGGACAGCGGCAACGCCGATGGGCTGGATGGGTCCAGCGCCGGCTTGCTGAAGAAGTTAAGAGTCGAATAGACCGCTGGTCCTTGCTGGTATTGCGCCAAAAGCTACTGAATCGATAGCACATTTATTTAGACAAAAAAACCCGCAGGGCTCGCGCGCTGCGGGTTTTTTTGTTTTTGTGTCGAGAGCCATAACAGCCATCGACGCAGCATGAGGTTGCAGGCCTAGGCGCAAGGGTGAAGACAGTAGCAGCGCTACGGCAAACCCTTGCAACGAAGGCTGCAGCCTCAGGCAAGGAGCATTACATGCCCATGCCACCCATGCCGCCCATACCACCCATGTCGCCGCCCATGCCGCCAGGCATGCCAGCAGCTTCGTCCTTCGGCGCCTCGGCCACCATGCATTCGGTGGTGAGCATCAGCGAAGCCACGGAAGCGGCGTTCTGCAGTGCGGTACGGGTCACCTTGGTCGGGTCCAGAATGCCCATCTCGATCATGTCGCCGTAGGTGTCGTTGGCAGCATTGAAGCCGTAGTTGCCCTTGCCGGCCAACACAGCGTTCACCACCACGCTCGGCTCGCCGCCGGCGTTGAACACGATTTCGCGCAGAGGGGCTTCGATGGCCTTGAGCACCAGCTTGATGCCGGCGTCCTGGTCATGGTTGTCACCCTTGATCTCGCCAGCAGCCTGACGGGCACGCAGCAGAGCCACACCGCCGCCGGCCACAATGCCTTCTTCCACGGCAGCACGGGTGGCGTGCAGGGCGTCTTCCACGCGGGCCTTCTTTTCCTTCATTTCGACTTCGGTGGCAGCGCCGACCTTGATCACGGCCACACCGCCGGCCAGCTTGGCCACGCGCTCTTGCAGCTTTTCGCGGTCGTAGTCGGAGGTGGCTTCCTCGATCTGCACGCGGATCTGCTTGACGCGCGCTTCGATGTCAGCAGCAGCGCCGTTGCCGTCGATGATGATGGTGTTTTCCTTGCCCACTTCGATGCGCTTGGCTTGGCCGAGGTCAGCCAGCGTGACTTTCTCGAGCGACAGGCCCACTTCTTCAGCGATGACCTTGCCGCCGGTCAGGATGGCGATGTCTTCCAGCATGGCCTTGCGACGGTCGCCGAAGCCCGGGGCCTTGACAGCCACGACCTTCAGGATGCCGCGGATGGTGTTGACCACCAGAGTCGCCAGGGCTTCGCCTTCGACGTCTTCGGCAATGATCAGCAGCGGACGACCGGCCTTGGCCACTTGCTCCAGCGTGGGCAGCAGGTCACGGATGTTGGACACCTTCTTGTCGTACAGCAGCACGAAGGGGTTGTCCAGCAGGGCAGCCTGCTTCTCGGGGTTGTTGATGAAGTAGGGCGACAGGTAGCCGCGGTCAAACTGCATGCCCTCGACCACGTCGAGTTCGTTCTGCAGCGACTTGCCGTCTTCCACGGTGATCACGCCTTCCTTGCCGACCTTGTCCATGGCATTGGCGATGATCTCGCCGATGCTGGAGTCGCTGTTGGCGGAGATGGAGCCGACCTGGGCGATTTCCTTGGAGGTGGTGGTGGGCTTGGTGGCCTTCTTCAGCTGCTCGATCAGGGCGGCAACCGCCTTGTCGATGCCGCGCTTCAGGTCCATCGGGTTCATGCCGGCGGCCACGTACTTCATGCCTTCGCGCACGATGGCCTGAGCCAGCACGGTGGCGGTGGTGGTGCCGTCGCCAGCGTTGTCAGAGGTCTTGGAAGCGACTTCCTTGACCATCTGTGCGCCCATGTTCTGCAGCTTGTCCTTCAGTTCGATTTCCTTGGCCACGGACACACCGTCCTTGGTCACGGTGGGGGCGCCGAAGGAGCGCTCGAGCACCACGTTGCGGCCTTTCGGGCCCAGGGTAACTTTGACTGCGTTGGCCAGGATGTTCACACCCTCGACCATGCGTGCGCGGGCTTCGCCGCCGAAAATGACGTCTTTTGCTGCCATGTTGATTTCTCCGAATTCAGTTCAATAAGGGGTGGAAATTGCCGTGATTTACTTTTGGCTTCGGCCGGGGCTCTGCCCCTTCACTTGGTTGCGCCAAGTGAGCCTGCGCTGAAAATAAATCGCGCTGCGATTTATTTTTCGACGACTGCGAACAGGTCGTCTTCCTTCATCACCAGCAGTTCATCGCCATCGACCTTGACGGTCTGGCCGCTGTACTTGCCGAACAGGACACGATCGCCCACCTTGACGGACATGGGAGCGAGTTCGCCCTTGTCGTTCTTCTTGCCGGGACCGACGGCCAGCACCTCGCCTTGGTCAGGCTTTTCGGCGGCGCTGTCGGGGATGACGATGCCGGAGGCGGTTTTGGTTTCGTTTTCCACGCGCTTCACGATCACGCGGTCGGCCAGAGGACGCAGTTTCATCAGGAATCTCCTTGAGTTTGAAACAATGGGTGGTTAAATCCTAAGCAGCAACAGATAAGTTGGCGCTCATTAACTTTGTTGGATGGTGCTGTTAGCACTCAAATCCAGCGAGTGCTAATCATAAGGCTTTTTAGCCGGCTTTCAAGACAGGGCAAGTTACACTCCCGCGAGTTAAGGAAATGACTGCCGCTCCTTGTTGCCCACCAGCCTGATCCGTGTCTGAGTCCCTGATCTCCCTTTCCGGTCGTTCATTCGGCATGAGGCTGGCCTGCGCGCTGAGTCTGTGCGCTGCCCTGGTGGGGTTGGATCTGTGGCAACGCGCCTCACAACCGGCTCAGCCCCGCGCAGTGTGGCCCGTGCCGGCAGACAGCATGCCGACGACGACGCTGGTACCGCGAGCGGGTGGCCAGATTCCGATGCCGGCCAACACACCCGCCGCGCATGCCAGCACCTTGCTGCCGCTGCCGGCAGGCAACGCGGCGTCACTGCTGGCCTTCTGGTTTGCCGGTTCGCGCGAAAGCGGGCCGGATGTGCAGATTGCCGCCTCGGCGTTCGACCGTAGCCGTCAGCAGTGGAGCGCAGCGCGCTTTGTGGTGAACCGCCAGGAAGCAGGCGCGCAGCTGGGTTTTGGCTTGCGCCGGCTGGGCAACCCGGTGGCCTGGCGCGATGCGGACGGACGCATTCACCTGTTTGTCGTGGCCACTGGTCTGGGCGGCTGGGCGGCTGGGCGCATCCTGCACTTGCGCCAGATCGATGGCGGACAGAACTTCGAGCAACTGGCCTTCGCACCGGTGCGTGTACTGCCGCTGTCCTGGTTGTGGAATACCAGCCATCTGGTGCGTGCCATGCCGCTGCCTCTGGCCGATGGGGGCATGGTGCTGCCGGCCTATTTCGAGCTGGGCAAAAAATACCCGGTGGCCTTGCGCTTCGATGCCCATGGCGAATTCCGTGGCATGGTGCGCATGTCGCAACGCGGCTACCTGCTGCAGCCCACGCTGCTGATGCGCAATGAGACCGACTGGCTGGCCCTGCTGCGCGACAACAGTGCGGAGAAAAAGCTGCGGACCGTGCAGACGCTGGATGGTGGTCAACATTGGCAGGATCTGCCCGAACCGGGGCTGCACAACCCGGATGCCGCCATTGCCGCGCTGGCGCTGGAGCCGGGGTTGATGTTGCTGGCGCACAACCCGCGCCCTGATTCGCGCGCCGTGCTGGATCTCAGCATCTCCAGTGATGGCTTGCAATGGCGCCGGCTGCTGACGCTGGCGCAGGGTGAGGGGCCGAGCGAATATTCCTACCCGTCCTTGGCCTGGGCCGATGGCAGCCTGTGGGTGAGCTACACCGACCAGCGCCGCACCATCGCCTGGCAGCGGCTGGACCCTGCTGACAAACGCTGAGACTGCGCACCATGGATTGGACCTCCCACCTCAATAGCCTGCTGTCGACGCAAGTCCCAGCCTTGCCGTCACCCGGCATGGTGCGTCTGTACTTGGTACTGAGCTGGGCCTTGGTGTTGGCTGCACTCGGGCTGTGGTCGCTGCAGCGCTGGGTGCCGCAGGGCAAACCGGTCTGGCGTTGGGCCGTGCCGTTCGGGCTGGCACTCTGGGCCGTGTGGCCGGGACCTCTGTCGCCGACTTATTGGCTGGGACTGACATTCCAGGCACCTAGCCTGCTGAGTTTGGCGCTGTGTGGTCTGTTCCTGCTGCGGCAGTTCAAGCCGGCGGTGCTGCCGGCAGAACGCTGCGAGGCACCCTGGTATTTCGGCGTGGGCGGCATCGTGCTGGGTTGGTCGCTGTTGCTGGATACCTTTGCGATGTGGCCTGTATCACTGTATGCGCTGGGTTTCAGCCCGGTCGCGTTGGCCGTGGTCGCACTGGTCGCCTGCCTGCCCTGGCTGTTGGCGGGGCCACGTCCGTCGGCGCGCAACATATCGTTTCTGCTCGTTGCTGTGCTTCTGCTGCAGGTGCTGTTGCGGCTGCCGACGGGCAACCTGTGGGACGCTTTGCTCGATCCCTGGCTGTGGATCGTGTTGCAGCTTGAGGGGCTGCAGCGTGAACTGCGCCGCTTTCGCAGCAATCAGTCCTGATGCCAGGCGACGTGTATCAACGCGTCAACAACCATTCACGCTTGAACAACCATTGCTGCGGCTGCCACAGGTTGGCCAGCGTGACTTCGCCTGGCATATGCCGGCTCGTGAGCAGCCAGCGCTCCCCCAATACTCGGCACTGAGGCAGACACGTCGGTGCGGTTTCCGCCATGTCGGACTGGATCCACACCACGCCGTCATGGGTGTCAAGCAACTGCTGGAGCTGCTGTGCCGGCATCGGCAAGGTGGTGCCCGGTGCGACCCGGGCCAGGGCGCGGCCCCCGGTGTCGTAGGGGATGAACTGATGCTGGCCCGGTAGCAGGAACTGGAAACGCTCAAACTGGCTGTTGAAGCCATTGGGGACGGCAATGCGCCCGGCAGGCGTCGCAGTGGTGGCTTCATAGAGCCCGACCGGGCCATCCATGGGGCGCACCGTCAGGTCGAACGTGGCATAAACCAGCAGGCCTGCCAGCACGGCGCCGGTGCGCGTCCAGGCGGTGCGCCACAGACCCATGGCTATCGCGCCGGCTCCCAGGCCGGCGGCCAGCAACGCGAGGCCGATGTCAGTGGCCGAGGACAGGCCCAGCGTGTGGCCGACCCAGGCGATGCGTCCCAGCACCAACAAGGCTATGCCCGACAGCAGCAAGGTCGGCACAAACCAGAGGCGGCCAATGTCGCGCCAATAGAGCGCCAGCAGCATGGCCACCGCCGGCATGGCCGGGATGACGTAGCGCGCCGAACGCTGGCTCGGGAACAGGAACACCAGCAGCCAGACCGCAGCCCAGGCCAGCAGAATGGCCTGGTGCGGCGGCAAGGGCAGCCTGCTACGCAGCCGTGGCAGCTGTTTCAAACCCAGCCAGGCCAAGCCAATGACGGCAAAGGCCAGCAGGCCGGCATTGACCGCATAGGCCAGCAGTTGCGACCAGAGGCTGGAGCCGCTGAGCGATAGCGCCTCTTGCCAGTAGCCGCGCGCGTCGGAAAATTTGGCGGCGTTCTCGCCGACGATGAACTCTCGCCAGACCGCGGCTGGATCGGGGTCAAGCACGAACCAGAGCGCGAACACGCCCAGCGCCAGCAGTGCGCTGAACGCCGTGCGCAGGGTGTGGCGCAACAGCCTGCGCCAACTCAGATGGGATTCACTCAGCACCAGGGCCAGCCACCAAGCCGCCGCCGCGGGTGCGATGAGGGCAAACGATTTGTAGGCCAGGCCCAGGCCCAGGCCCAGGCCGAACAGGGCATGCAGGCCCCAGCCGGGGCCCTTGGCGGGCTGGCGCAGCCGCTGCCACAGCAGGCTGAAGAGCGGCAGGCTGAACCAGAAGGTCTCGGGCGCACTCGTGAGGTAGGGGCGGCCGTAGCGGAAGGTACTGAGAAAAAGCAGATAGACGCAGGCGGCGATCAGGCCATCGTGCGTATGGTGTGTGATGCCGCGCACACTCCAGGCAATGGCGGCAGCGATCAGCAGCGTGTAGACAAGGCTGGGCGCACGCAAGGCGGTCAGGTTCCAGTGCTGGCCCCAGTCACCCGCCACCATGGCCTGCCAGAACAGCAGTGGCGGCTTGGTGTTGCGCGTGTCGACCAGATCGGAGGCCAGCGGCAGCCAGTGGCTGGTTTCTGCTGTTTTACGCGCGATATGGGTATAGACCATCTCGTCGCCATTGCTCGGGATGTACTGCCCACCCAGGCCGAAGGCATAGACCGCGATCGCCAGCAGCAACAGGGTCAGCCAGGTGAATGTGTGGTCAGCCGCAGAGGCCGGTGTGGAGTAGCCGGAAAAGCGCATGAAGGTTCCGATGCCGGGCTTGCCCCGGCGTTGCCCGGCATTATGGCTTGCGGCGATGACGGAAAGTCCAGCGGTCGTTGGCGATGAAATTGCTGACGCTGGCAATCACGATGGCGATCACATTGGCCAGCAGGTAGTGCATGAAGTGCGCCAGCCAGAGCGTGAGCGCGTATTGCAACAGGATGCCCAGCCACGACGCGGTGGCGTACTGGCCCAGCTGGGCCAGCAGGCTGCGCTTGGAGTAGCCGTCTTCCTGTTGTACCGAGGTGGCGTGCTGGCGGTCGGACCAGGTCCACAGGCGGTTCCAGGTGAAATTGTTGACCGTCGCGATCGCAATGGCCAGCGCCAGTGAGAAATAGGGTTTGGTGCCGGCCGGCTCGATGGCGTTGAACAGGAATTCGTGTGCGGTGTAGAGCACCGCCAGATTCACCACCGTGCCGCTGGCGCCCACCAGACCGAAGCGCACGTAGCGGAAGCTGTGCAGCCAGTCGATCAGGCGCCAGATGCGCTCGCGCAAGGAAGGCGTGCTCATGCCGCGGTGGGCTCCGGCAATTCGCGCAGGGCCTGCAAGGCGTCGGCCAACACCGGGTCCGGGGCGATGCGCTTGAGGCACTGGTTGTCGCCGTCGCAGAAAGTCAGGCGGTGGTTGTAGGCCGAGAGGCAGGGCGAGCAGGCGATGCCGGATTCGTACACGGTGGCTTGAGGGCCTCGATGTGCGGGGCGCAGGCCAGGCAGCGGCCCGTAGAGCCGGCCGGTCTCGGGGCCGAAAAACATCAGAACCCGGATCGGTGTCAGGCTGGCGAAATGGCCCGGGCCGCCGTCGTTGGTCAGCAGCAGGTCGCTGGCGTGGAACAGCATCAGCAACTCGCGCAGGCTGCGCGTGTAGCCAGTCAGGGCCACGCACAACTCGCTGCCGACCTGAGCGCGGATCTCGTTGGCCAGGGCAGTGTCGTCCTTCAGACCGATGAAGGCCACGGCATGGCCCTGGTCGCACAGGCCGCGGGCAACGCGGGCGTAGTGCGCCGCCGGCCAGGCACGCTCGGGCAGGATGCCGCCGCCGGGGTACATGAGTACGAGCTTGCGACCGGCCAACACCGGATGGTCGGCCAGTACCTGGGCCCGGTAGGCCTGCAATTCCTCCGACGTGAAGGGCACGGCCAGCCCTGTCTCGGCGGGCAGTTCGCGGATGGGTGCGGCCTTGTTGCGTGGGGCGCCATCGCTTTCCAGCGCATCAACCAGCGAGAGGAACTGCTTGCTGATGTGCTGGTAGGGGTTGTAGGGAATGGCGCAGTTAATATAGCTGCCGCGGTACAGGCCTTCTTGCGTGTGCGGCGTGAAGCCGGCGCGCCGGGGCGCGCCGGTCAGGTAGGACAACAGACTGCTGACGCGCGAGAACAACTCACAGTCGATCACGGCATCAAGCGGAAGGCGGCGCATGGCCAGCGTGGCACGCAGAATGTCGCGCAGCAGCGAGAAGCCCGAGCTGTCGTCGATCGCGTGCAGGTGCTCGGGTGCTGCCAGCCCGAGCATGCGCGCAACTTCCTGGTTCTTCTTGAGCTGAAGCACATGCACGGTGGCACCGGGGTAGCGCTGGCGCAGCGCTGCGAACATCGGGCCGGCCAGCACGACGCTGCCCATCTCGGACAGCAGGATGACCAGGATGTGGCGCGGCGCGCGGCCGCGGTCCACCCTGGGTGCGCGCGTACCGATCAGCCGCGCCCACAGCGACACAATGCCGCACAGGAGCTGGCCAACCCAGCGATCTATCCAGCGTTGTGTCTGCAGCTTCATGCCTGGCTGTCTCCGCCTTTACTTCAGGCCGGCAGCGGCACGCAGTGCCTGGGCCTTGTCGGTGCGCTCCCAGGTGAATTCGGGCTCTTCGCGGCCGAAGTGGCCGTAGGCGGCGGTTTTCTCGTAGATCGGGCGCAGCAGGTCCAGCATCTGGATGATGCCCTTCGGACGCAGGTCGAAAAGCTCGGCCACCAGGGCGGCGATCTTGTCATCGGAAATGACGCCAGTGCCGTGTGTGTTGATCGTGATGTTCATGGGCTTGGCCACGCCAATGGCGTAGGCCACCTGCACCTGGCATTTCTTCGCCAGACCGGCCGCCACGATGTTCTTGGCCACATAACGCGTGGCATAGGCGGCCGAGCGGTCCACCTTGGAGGGGTCTTTGCCGGAGAAGGCGCCGCCACCGTGCGGGCAGGCGCCGCCATAGGTGTCGACGATGATCTTGCGGCCGGTCAGGCCGCAGTCGCCCTGCGGGCCGCCGATGACGAAACGGCCGGTCGGGTTGATCAGGTAGCGCGTCTCTTTGAGCCACTCCTTGGGCAGCACCGGCTTGATGATCTCTTCAATGATGGCTTCGGTGAACGAGGCCTTCATCTTGGTCTGGGTTTCGCTCTGGTCGGGGCTGTGCTGGGTGGACAACACCACGGTGTCGATCGAGTGCGGCTTGCCATCGACATAACGCATGGTTACCTGGCTCTTGGCGTCCGGGCGCAGGAAGGGCAGACGGCCGTCCTTGCGCAACTGGGCCTGACGCTCCACCAGGCGGTGCGCGTAGTGAATCGGTGCCGGCATCAGCTCGGGCGTTTCATCGCAGGCGTAACCGAACATCAGACCCTGGTCGCCGGCACCGATGTTGAGGTGATCGTCGGAGGCGTGGTCCACGCCCTGGGCGATGTCGTTGCTCTGCTTGTCATAGGCCACCAGCACGGCGCAGCCCTTGTAGTCGATGCCGTACTCGGTGTTGTCGTAGCCGATGCGCTTGACGGTGTCGCGCGCGATCTGGATGTAGTCGACGTGAGCATTGGTGGTGATCTCGCCAGCCAGCACCACCAGACCGGTGTTGGTCAGTGTTTCGGCAGCCACGCGCGAGCGTGGGTCCTGCTTGAAGATCGCGTCCAGGATTGCGTCGGAAATCTGGTCCGCCACCTTGTCGGGATGGCCTTCAGAAACGGACTCGGATGTAAACAGATAATCGTTCGCCATGTGAATAAACTCCATAGTTTGGTTTTCAGGCGCGTTGCCTGGGCTCCGGAGCTTCGGCGAACGCTTTAGCAGATTCGTCACGATGGACGAGGCACAATTGCCACACCTTTTGGTGCGACGCCTGCGGTGTCGCCCTGCAAGTAGTTCTATAACTCAGCGACCTGCGTAGTTTATCCGAGTCATGACCACCCTGTTCCGTTTTCTGTCCATCCTGCCGCTGGGGTTGATGCAGGGCGTCGGCTGGCTGCTGGGCTGGGTGGTGTTCCTGTTGTCCGGGGTGTACCGTCGCCGCTTTCTGGCCAATGCGCATCAAGCTGGTTATGGCGGGCGACAGTGGCGGGGTGCCGTTGGGCCGGCCGGCCAGCTGGTGGCCGAACTACCGCGCCTGTGGCTGGGGCGGCCGGTGGCCATCCAGTGGGATGGCGCAAGCCACATCGAGGCGGCGCTGGCGCAAGGGCGCGGCATTGTGTTTCTGACGCCGCATCTGGGTTGTTTCGAGATCACGGCGCAGGCCTATGCTCAACGCTTTGGTGCCCAGCAGCCCATGACGGTTCTGTTCCGCCCCGCGCGGCAACCCTGGTTACGCACGCTGGTGGCCACGGCGCGCACCCGCCCCGGGCTGCACACGGTGCCGACCACCCTGGCTGGCGTCAAGCAAATGCTGAAGGCGCTACGCCAAGGCCAATCGGTCGGCTTGCTGCCGGATCAAGTGCCGCCGTTGGGCTTGGGGGTCTGGGCACCATTTTTCGGCCAGCCCGCTTACACCATGACACTGTCGGCCCGGCTGGCACAGCAAACCGGGGCGGCGGTGCTAGTGGCCTGGGGGGAGCGTCTGTCATGGGGGCGTGGTTTTCGCATTCACGTGCGCCCCCTGGGGGTCGAGTTGCCGGCCGAGATGACGGCCGCCGCCGCCGTCATCAACCAGGCTATGGAACAGTTGATTGCCGAATGCCCGCAGCAGTACCTGTGGGGTTATGCGCGCTACAAGCAGCCGCGGGAAGAACAGGGTTGAAGTTGGGACATGTCTTGAGTCATGCCGGTGTCGCTTTCATGCGGCTGCTGGCCTTTTTGCCGTTGTCGTGGCTGCGGGCGTTGGGCTGGATTTTCGGCTGGGTGCTGTACCTGTTGGTCCGACCGCGGCGCCATGTGGTGCGTACCAATTTGCGGCTGTGTTTCCCGCAATGGGATGAGCGCCGCATCCGTGCGCTGTCGATCGAGGTCTTCATCCGCTTTGCCCAGGCTTGGCTGGACCGCAGCTGGCTCTGGCATGGGGCGCCCGAGGTGACGCGCCGGCGCCTGAAGTTGACGGGCGCCGTCGCCGAGTTGCAGCGTGAGACGCCGACGGTCATTTTTGCGCCGCACTTCATGGGGCTGGATGCCGGTTGGACCGCGTTGACGCAGCAGCTGCCGCGCCGCTTCACCACCATCTACACCAACCAGGCCAACCCGGTGGTGGACGCCTGGATTCTGGCCGGGCGTCGGCGCTTCGGCCAAGGGCGGCTGTTCGGCCGTATTGACGGTGTCAAAGCCATCGTTGCGGCGCTGCGGGTGGGCGAGCCGCTGTACCTGTTGCCCGACATGAATTTCGGCCCCGAAGACTCGGTGTTCGTGCCGTTCTATGGCGTGCCAGCGGCGACCGTGCCGTCGTTGTCGCGCTTTGCCAAGCTGGGCCGCGCCAAGGTGGTGCCAGTGGTGACGCGCATGACGAAGACGGGTTACGAGATTCAGGTGATGCCGGCTTGGGATGATTTCCCGACTGACGATGCCGAGGCTGATACCACCTGCATGAACCGACGTCTGCAGGACTGGATCGATACCATGCCCGGGCAGTACTACTGGGTGCACAAGCGCTTCAAGGACCGGCCGCCAGGCGAAACGCAGGTCTATTGAGCCGGTTTGAGGTCAAAATGACCTTTTGGCCTTGATTTGCTTGCGCAAGAAGCTATTATTTTTGTAGCAAAAAGGCCTGCAGCGACGTGATCACCAGCTGCGGCTGCTCGTGAACGATCCAGTGCGTGGCATCCGGCACACGCTGCAGCGTCAGCAGCGGGATGTAGTCGTCCATGCCTTCGATCAATTCCGGCGGTAGGGCGGTGTCGCCCAGGCCCCACAGCACCAAGGTTGGCAAGGCGATGGTCAGCATCTCGCGCGGTAGCTCGATCGACGCCGATGCCGGATCGTCCGGCCGCGGCGGCCGCAGCGGTGAGGCGCGGTAGTAATTCAGCCCGCCGGTGAGGCCCCGGCCCCAGACCGCACGGTAACGTGCCTTAACCTCCTCGGTCAGCCAGCCATAACCGGTGCCGTTGGCGTTCTGGCCCGCGCCCATGTTGAGGAAGAAGTCCCACAGCCGGCGGTAGTCATCTTCCTTCAGCAGGGTTTCGGCATCGGGCCGAATGAGGAAGTTCATGTAGGCGCTGGCGGCCTGCTGCTTCGGGTTGCTTTTCAGTTCACGCAGAAAGGTACCCGGGTGCGGCGAGTTGATGATGACCAGCTTGTGCTGCAGTTGCGGCAGCTGGTTGGCCAGGTTCCAGGCCACGGCGCCGCCCCAGTCGTGGGCGACCAGGCAGGCAAGCGGCCTGCCTTGCGCCTCGATGGCAATCAGGGCCGCAATGTCCTGCACCAAGTGCTTGGCACGGTAGGCCGCCACATCGCCCGGTGCGCTCGACTGCTCATAGCCGCGCAGGTTCGGCGCAACACAACGGTAGCCACCGTTCTCGGGGCGGGCGAAGTGCTCCAGCAGCGGGTCCCAGACGAAGGCCGCTTCTGGAAAACCGTGCAGGAACATCAGCACCGGCCGGCCGCGCTCACCGGCGGCGCGGCAGCTCAGGGTGATGCCGTGTGGCAGCGGCTGCAGCCAGGTGTCGATCATGTCGCCTCTGCTGCGGCTTCAGCTGAATCGGGATGCGCCCATTGCCACAGCAGGCGGGCCACGTCATCAATGCCGGTGCGTTTGGTGGCGGAGAACAGCCGCACCTCGCCGCCGCCAGCCTGCAGTTTCATGATCGAGACGGCCTTGGCACCTTCGCTGCGGGTGAGCTTGTCGGCCTTGGTCAGGATGACCAGGAATTTCAGGCCTTCCTCCACCCGGGGCCGGATCACTTCCAGCAGCACCTCGTCCAGTTCGGTCAGCCCGTGGCGCGGGTCGCACAGCAGGACGATGCCCTTGAGGTTTTCGCGCGTGACCAGGTAGTTGGCCATGACCTGTTGCCAGCGGATCTTGTCCTGCTTGGGCACGGCCGCATAGCCGTAGCCCGGCAGGTCGGCCAGCACGGCGTCGGTGATGCCCTGCTTGCCCAGGGCGAACAGGTTGATGTGCTGGGTGCGGCCAGGCTTCTTGGAGGCGAAAGCCAGCTGCTTCTGCTGCGTCAGCGTGTTGATGCAGGTGGATTTGCCGGCATTCGAGCGGCCGACGAAGGCGATTTCCGGCACGTCCAGCGCCGGCAGAAACTGCAGCTGCGGGGCCGTGGTGAGGAAACGGGCCGTGTGCAGCCAGCCCAGCTCCTGGACGGCTTCCGTCTTGGCGGGCGTGCCTTGACGGTGGTCAGGGCGGGACGGGACGGGCGTTTTGGAGGGGGTGGTCATTGTGTGTGCTGGAAAGCCTGGATCCGCATTGTAGAATCAGGCAGTTTTGCTCCAACCAAACCAGACAATCACCATGAAGTTGCTTGCTCACCTGTTGATGGCTGCCGCGCTGGCAGCGCCTGCTTTTTCTCATGCGGCACAAGAGGCCAAAGCACCGGCCAAGCCGGATCTGGCCCAAGGCGAGGCCAAGTTTGCGGCGGTGTGTGCATCCTGCCACGGCGCCGATGGCAACTCGGGAACGCCGGCCAACCCCAAGCTGGCTCAGCAACACCCCACCTACCTGGTCAAGCAGTTGCAGGAGTTCAAGTCCGGTAAGCGTGCCAGCGCCGTGATGTCCGGTTTCGCCGCCACCCTGAGCGATGACGACATGAAGAACATCGCTGCCTGGCTGACCTCGCAGAAAGCCAAACCCGGTTTTGCCAAGGACAAGGATCTGGTGGCCCTGGGCGAGCGTATCTTCCGCGGTGGTATTGCCGACCGTCAGATTGCCGCCTGTGCCGGTTGCCACAGCCCCAATGGCGCTGGCATTCCTGCCCAGTACCCGCGTCTGAGCGGCCAGCATGCCGACTACTCGACGGCTCAGCTGGTGGCTTTCCGTGACGGCGTGCGCAAGAACAGCATCCAGATGACGCAAGTGGCGGCCAAGATGAACGACCGCGAAATCAAGGCCGTGTCCGACTACATTGCCGGTCTGCGCTGATCGAATACACCGGCTTTGTGCCGGGGCAATGCCGATATTGATAAGTTGCGGGTAATGTTTGGGTGACAATGGCGGATTCGCACCCGCTGACGGAACCCGGCAGCTTTCGAACACTCCATACCAAGGCGGGTCTTTTGTGAAGACCTGCCTTTTTTATTGGCGCACAGCACAATTCACGCATGACAGTTTCCACCCAGGGCCTTGAACTCAAGTCATCTTCCAGCTCGCTGCGCGCCGCGGTGGAGTTGCTGTCGTCGATGCGCTTTGCCATTTCGCTGCTGACGGTAATCTGCATCGCCTCGGTCATCGGCACCGTTCTCAAGCAGCACGAGCCTTTGACCAACTACATCAATCAGTTTGGCCCGTTCTGGGCAGAGGTGTTTGGCAAGCTGGACCTCTATGCGGTTTACAGCGCCTGGTGGTTCCTGCTGATCCTGGCCTTTCTGGTGACCAGCACGACCTTGTGCATCGCACGCAACACGCCCAAGATCATCACTGACCTCAAGTCGTACAAGGAAAACATCCGCGAGCAGAGCCTGCAGGCGTTCCATCATCGGGCGCAGGCGGAACTGGGCGAGGCTCCCAAGACCGCGGCACAACGTATCGGCCAGATGCTGGCGGGCAGCGGCTGGAAGGTCAAACTGCAGCAGCGTGAAACGTCAGCCGGTGCCGGCTGGATGGTGGCTGCCAAGGCGGGCGCTGCCAACAAGCTGGGTTATATCGCCGCGCACAGTGCCATCGTGCTGGTGTGCCTGGGCGGCCTGCTCGATGGCGACCTGATCGTGCGTGCCCAGATGTGGGTGGGCGGCAAGACACCCTACAACGGTGGCGGCCTGATTTCCGATGTCGCCCCCGAGCACCGCCTGAGCGAGCGCAACCCGACCTTCCGCGGCAACCTGCTGGTGGCTGAAGGCACGCAATCGAGCACGGCCATCCTGAGCCAGTCCGACGGCATCCTGCTGCAGGAACTGCCGTTTGCCATCGAGTTGAAGAAGTTCATCGTCGAGCACTACTCCACCGGCATGCCCAAGCTGTTTGCCAGCGAGATCGTGATCCACGACAAGGCGACCGGCGAGAAGCAGGAGGCACGCGTCGAGGTCAATCACCCGGCCAGCTACAAGGGCGTCGAGATCTACCAGTCGAGTTTTGACGATGGCGGATCCACCGTGCGCCTGCAGGCCTTGCCGATGAATGCGGCCACCAAGCCGTTCCAGATCGAGGGCGTGATCGGCAGTGCGTCACAGCTCACCAATGGCAGCGAGAAGTTGACACTCGAGTACACCGGCCTGCGGGTGATCAACGTGGAAAATTTTTCAGGCAGCGGCCCTTCGGGCGTGGATGTGCGCAAGGTCGACCTGCGCGAATCGCTGGACCAGCGCCTCGGTGCGGCCAACAAGGCCGATGCCAAGAAAACCCAGCGCAACGTCGGCCCCAGCATCAGCTACAAACTGCGCGATGCCGCCGGCCAGGCACGCGAGTTCCATAACTATATGCTGCCGATGGACCTGGGCGACGGCGTGCCGGTGTTCCTGCTGGGTATGCGCGAAACACCGGCCGAGCCCTTCCGCTACCTGCGCGTGCCAGCCGATGCGCAAGGTTCGAGCGACGAATTCTTCCGCCTGCGTGCGGCCTTGGCCGATCCCACACTGCGCGAGCAGGCGGTGCGTCGTTATGCGGCCAAGGTGGTGGATGCTTCGCGCCCCGATCTGTTGCCGCAGCTGACGGCATCTGCGGCGCGGGCCTTGGGCCTGTTCGCCGGGTTGGAAAAAGTCAAAGGCAGCTCGGCACCGGGCGGTCTGCAGGCCGTGGCAGATTTCATGGAAGCCAATGTGCCGGAGAGCGAGCGCAACCGTGCCGGCGAAATGCTGATCCGTATCCTCAACGGCACGCTGTTCGAGCTGGCCCAGGTGGCACGTGAACGCGCCGGCCTCAAGGCCTTGGTGCCGGATGAAGCTTCGCAGGCGTTCATGACGCAGGCTGTGCTGGCCTTGAGCGATACCTACCTGTACCCGGCACCCATGGTGCTGCAACTGGTCGATTTCAAGCAGGTGCAGGCCAGTGTGTTCCAGGTGGCTCGTGCGCCGGGCAAGAACATTGTTTATCTGGGCTGCGCCCTGCTGATCCTCGGGGTGTTTGCCATGCTGTATGTGCGGGAACGCCGCCTATGGGTGTGGCTGGCACCGAAAGATGCCGGCGCACACGCCACGATGGCGCTGTCGGCCAACCGCAAGACGATGGACGGTGACCGCGAATTTGCACAGCTCCGCGACAAGCTGCTCGGGGCCAAGGAGTAAGAGATGAATACTGCAACCACGACACTGACCCTGAACGAAGGCTACTTTGCCAAGCGCAATGTCTTCGACTGGCTGTTTGCCGCCCTTGTGCTGGCGGGCGGGCTGTTTGCCTTCTCGACCTACAACCAAGCTATGGACGTCTATGAGAAAGGCATCTTGGTGGCGGCTGTGCCGGCGGCCATTGCCCTAGGCTGGTTCTGGCGCCCCTTGCGCGTCCTGATGCTGCTGGTGGCAGTCTTTTCCCTGCTGGGTATCGTGTCCTACCAAGGGCAGCTGGCGCGCGCCGAGAGCGTGTTCTGGCTCAAGTATTTCCTGTCCAGCCAGTCCGCCATCCTGTGGATGAGCATGGTGTTCTTCATGAGCACGCTGTTCTACTGGCTTGGCATGTTCGCCAAAGGGCAGGGCGGCACGATGGAGTTGATCGGTTCGCGCCTGGCTTGGCTGGCTGTGGCCATGGCCCTGATCGGCACCATGGTGCGCTGGTACGAGAGCTATCTGCTCGGTGCCGATATCGGCCACATCCCGGTGAGCAACCTGTATGAGGTGTTTGTGTTGTTCTGCTGGATGACGGCGCTGTTCTATCTCTACTTTGAAGCCCAGTACCAGACGCGTGCCATGGGCGCTTTCGTCATGCTGGTGGTCAGCGCGGCGGTGGGTTTTCTGCTCTGGTACACGGCGGTGCGTGAAGCGCATGAAATCCAGCCGCTGGTGCCGGCACTCAAGAGCTGGTGGATGAAGCTGCATGTGCCGGCCAACTTCATTGGCTACGGTACCTTCTCCCTTTCTGCGATGGTGGCCTTTGCCTATCTGATCAAGAGTCAGACGCAGGAAACGCGCTGGTTCCGATTGGCGCCGCTGTGGATCTTCGGCATCGTATTGTGTTTCGTTCCGCTGGCTTTCCGTAAAAGCACGGCTGAGGCGGGCGGCAGCTATTGGCTGGTTTATTTCATCATTGCCACCCTGATCGTGGGCGGCATCCTGCTGGGGCGCAAACGCATTGCCGAGCGCCTGCCGACACTTGAGGTGCTGGACGACGTGATGTACAAGGCCATTGCGGTCGGTTTTGCGTTCTTCACCATTGCCACGGTGCTCGGCGCCCTGTGGGCGGCCGAGGCCTGGGGTGGCTACTGGAGCTGGGACCCGAAAGAGACCTGGGCACTGATTGTCTGGCTTAACTACGCAGCCTGGTTGCACATGCGGCTGATGAAGGGCTTGCGCGGCACGGTGGCCTCCTGGTGGGCGTTGGCCGGCCTGGGGGTGACCACGTTTGCCTTCATCGGCGTCAACATGTTCCTCAGCGGCTTGCACAGTTACGGCGCCTTGTAGGAACTTTGTCTGCATGGATGCGCTCCTACGACTCATGTTGTAACAAGGACCGCATCATGCTGATCAAATCGCGCAACGACGGCTTCATTCATCCGGTCGCCAGTGAGATCACCCCGCAGGGGGTCTACACGCAGCGCCGTGAACTGATCCGGCTCATGGCCACAGGCGCCGCCGGTGCAGCGCTGGCAACGTGGGCCATGCGTGACGCCCGGGCCCAGACCATGACAACGCGGCCAGGCAAGTTGACGGCGTTGGCGGCTGTCAAATCCACGGTGAGTGGTGCCACCACGGTGGAGAAGATCACCGAGTACAAAGACGCTGCCGGCTACAACAACTTCTACGAATTCGGGACAGACAAGAGCGATCCGGCGCGCAACGCGCACACGCTGCAGACCTCACCCTGGACGATGGCCATCGAGGGGCTGGTGAAGAAGCCGGGCAACTACGCGCTCGAAGACCTGATCAAGCTCAGTGCGCAGGAAGAGCGCATCTACCGCTTGCGTTGTGTCGAAGGTTGGTCGATGGTGATTCCCTGGGTGGGGTACTCACTTTCGGAACTGATCAAAAAGGTTGAGCCGCTGAGCAGTGCCAAGTATGTCGAGTTCGTCACTCTGGCCGACCGCAAAACCATGCCGTATGTCAGCACTCACGTGCTGGATTGGCCCTACGTCGAAGGGCTGCGGATGGACGAAGCCATGCATCCGCTGACCCTGCTGACTTTCGGCATGTATGGCGAGATCCTGCCCAAACAGAACGGCGCGCCCTTGCGTTTGGTGGTGCCGTGGAAATACGGTTTCAAGAGCGGCAAGAGCCTGGTGAAGATCCGCTTTACCGACAAGGAACCGATGACGGCTTGGCACCAGGCCGCTCCGCAGGAGTACGGTTTCTATTCCAACGTGAATCCGAACGTGGACCATCCTCGCTGGAGCCAGGCGCGGGAGCGGCGCATCGGCGAAGACGGCTTGTTTTCTCAGAAGCGCAAGACGCTGATGTTCAATGGCTACGAGGCCCAGGTCGGCCAACTGTATGCCGGCATGGACCTCAAGAAATACTACTGAAGCTGTTGCGGCTCGCCAGTGGATGAACCGTTTCTTGCTCAGCCCGTTTGCCAAACCATTGCTGCTGGCGGCATGTCTGTTGCCATGCGCTTCCCTGATTTATGCCGCCGCGGCTGATCAGCTCGGAGCCAATCCGGCGGAAGCCCTGGTGCGCTCGACGGGCGATTGGACTTTGCGCTTCCTGTGTTTGGTGTTGGCAGTGACACCCTTGCGCGTGCAGACCGGCTTGCCCTCGCTGGCGCGCTTTCGTCGCATGTTGGGCTTGTTGGCGTATTTTTATGTGCTGCTGCACCTGATGTGCTACAGCTGGTTCGACATGGGGTTCGAGCTGCCGGATATGGCGCGCGACATTACCAAGCGGCCTTTCATCCTGGTGGGCTTTGCCGCCTTTGTTTTGCTCACGCCCTTGGCGGCGACCTCTTTCAATCGTGCCATCCGTTGGCTGGGGGCTTCACGCTGGCAAGTCTTGCATCGGCTGGTCTATG
This sequence comes from Curvibacter sp. PD_MW3, assembly GCA_002633085.1. Classification (GTDB taxonomy): domain Bacteria; phylum Pseudomonadota; class Gammaproteobacteria; order Burkholderiales; family Burkholderiaceae_C; genus Hylemonella. The sequence goes on along the minus strand of NSIV01000001.1, from coordinate 958,248 downwards.
GCGTGGCGGTCTTGGGTGTGCTGCACTTCTTCTGGATGCGTGCCTCTAAGAACAACTTGGCCGAGGTGATGGTTTACGCCGGCATTGTCGGCATTCTGTTGGCTTGGCGTCTTTGGCGCAGGCTGACGGTGCGTCGTGCCTAGGCTTAGCGATGTCCGGCTGTGATGCTGGGATCGATGACATTTTTGGGCAGGCGGTAGGCCGAGCTGTCGAACAGGTCGATGCCGCATTGCAGATTTTCGATCCAGGCCAGGAAGTCGTTGATGGCGCTCGCGCCGGCGATCGGTGCGCCATGCTGCGGCACGATCATGGAAATATCCAGTTCCCGCGCCATGCGAACCCACAGACGCAGGATCTTGTTGGAAACCATGTAGCGGCGGTGGAAGCCCTCCATGTTGGGAAGATGCGGCTTTAACTCAGTCACGGGTTCGCGTGCCTGCTTGCCGCTGACGAGCGAAGCGCCCAAGTCGCCGGTGAAGAGGATGCGGCTGACCGGGTCGTAAAAATGGAAGTTGCCTTCCGAATGCATGAAATGGGCCGGCAGCAGCCAGAGCTCGTGTTGTCCCAAAGGCAGGCGTCCTCCGGCATCGGGCACGCCCACCACGCGGTCATCGGTCTTCCCTGCCTTGGTGAAGTGCGGGGCGAAGCGCTCCCAGATGCGGGAGATGACCAGCGTCGCCCGGGTACTGGTCATCCAGCGGTCCAGCGAGGCGATGATGTCCGGGTCGGCATGTGATGCGATCAGGTAGGCCAGCTTGTTGGGTGGGAAGTGCTTCGACATGTTGAGGAACAACTCGTTGAAGGCCAGGTTGCCACCCGGGTCGATGATGGCGCCCGTGTCGCCATCACAGATCAGGAACTGGTTGGCTTGCACCGCCTGGCCGTCTTCCTCGATCAGATCGGTGAACATCAAGACCTCGTGGGTCTTGTCTTTGTAGAGCTCAACAGGTGACATGGCAGCGCAAAGTAAGGACGCCCCTGGAGCAGGGGCGTCAATCCGGGAGGGGCGGTCGATCGCTGATGCGATGACCGCAGCCACCAATGTTTGCCTAGACAGGCAAGCGTTCGTGGCTGAACGTGTCTGCGGGATTTTCGCGCACGCGGATCAAATGAACTTGATTCAAGTCAACCAAGACCTCCGCAGCCCGGCCACGCGTGTTGTAGTTGCTCGCCATGCTCATGCAGTAGGCGCCAGCGGACAGCACGGCCAGCAGATCGCTAGGCGTGACGGCCAGACTACGGTCGCGTCCGATCCAGTCGCCGCTTTCACATATGGGGCCAACCACGTCGTAAAGCGTCGGCGTTGCCGGGTTCGACGTCAAAGGAACAATGCGATGGAAGGCCTGGTACATGGCGGGGCGTGGCAGGTCGTTCATGGCAGCGTCGACGATGCAGAAGTTCTTCTGTTCACCTGGCTTGAGATACATCACTTCGGTCAGGCAGACACCGGCGTTGCCCACCAGGGAGCGCCCCGGTTCGATCATGAGCTGGCGCGCGCCAAAGCCACGTGCGTCAAGTTTGGCCAGCAGTTTGGCCCACAACGCATCGGCCGCGGGTGGCGTATCGTCGTTGTAGTCAATGCCGAGACCACCGCCGAAATCAATGTGCTGCAGAGGGATGCCTGCGGCTTCGATGGTTTCGACCAAGTCGAGCACGCGGTCCATCGCATCGAGATACGGTTCTTCCTGCGTGATCTGCGAGCCGATGTGGCAGTCGATGCCCACCACCTGCAGCCCCGGTAGCGAAGCAGCGCGTTGGTAGGTGGCCAGGGTGCGTTCGTGCGCAATGCCGAACTTGTTGCCCTTCAGACCGGTCGAAATATAAGGGTGGGTTTTCGGATCGACATTGGGATTGACGCGAATGCTGACGGGTGCGCGCTGTTGCATGGCAAGAGCCACTTCGTTGAGCACTTCGAGCTCGGCTTCGCTCTCGACATTGAAGCAACCGATGCCGGCTTCCAGCGCACGGCGCATTTCAGCGCGCGTTTTGCCGACACCGGAGAAAATCACTTTTCTTGCCTCGCCGCCAGCGGCCAGCACGCGCGCCAGTTCCCCGCCGGAGACGATGTCGAAGCCACAGCCGGCCTGGGCAAAGACTTGCAGCACACCGAGCGAGGAGTTGGCTTTCATTGCGTAGCAGATTTGCACCTTGCGGCCGGCAAAACCACGTTGGTAGGCCGCAAGGGCCGAGAGCATGGCGGCCTTGGAGTAAACAAACAAAGGGGTGCCGTACTGGCGTGCCAAGTCGCTCAGACGAACGTCTTCCATGAAGAGTTCATCACCTTTGAAGGCGATATGAGGGTGGCCGGGGAGTTTGTGAGCGGTCATTTGGATGCGGGGGCAGAGGCTGGTGTAGCAGGGGGCGTGGCGACGTTGTTTTGGCGCGAGCCGGGGGTCAGGGTTTCGGGCAAAGTGGCACGGCGTGCGGCAGCCGGTTCGGTCGGCAGGTACAGCGCTCCCGGCTGGCCACAGCCGGTGAGGACGGCGGTCAAGCTAGCCACAATGACAGCAAGACCCATAAGGGTTAGCGCCCTGACTAGAATTTGGTTTGTTTGCAACATCACGAAATTGTAATGACCGACACCGAATTCATGGATCGCGCCGAATTGGTCTTACGCGCCATCGAGGCCAGCTGTGACCGTATCAACGACGAAAGCGACGCCGACATCGATACCCAGCGTGTTGGCGGCATGGTGACGCTGGTGTTTCGCAACCGCAGTCAGATCGTGGTGAACCTGCAGAAACCGTTGCATGAGATCTGGCTGGCGGCTAAGGCGGGTGGGTTCCATTACAAGTTCGATGGCCGGCAGTGGATGGACACCAAAGGGCATGGCGAATTTTTTGCCAACCTGTCAGCCCATGCCTCAGAACAGGCGGCTTGCTCTCTGAGCTTTGCCGCCTGAACGCTTGATCAATTCTTAAACAGGTCGAGAATCTTCTTCTTTTCATCGGCTGGCGGTAGTGCCTGAACCGTGCCCCCAGGCTCGCCGGCTGGCTTGTCTTCCAGTCCCAAGTTGCTGACACCGGTGCCTCTGGCGTATTCATCATAGGCCCAGTCGCCGCCGGTATTGGTCACGCCTTCAGGGGCACTGATTTCAGTGATGGGAACGCCTTTGAGCGCATGTTCCATGAAACTGATCCACACCGGCAGGCTCAAGCCGCCACCGGTTTCGCGATCACCCAGCTTGCGGGGGGTGTCGTAGCCGATCCAGGTCACGGCCGTGAGCGTGGGTTGGTAGCCGGCAAACCAGGCGTCCATTGAATCATTGGTGGTGCCGGTTTTGCCATACAGATCGGGACGCTTGAGTGTGGCCTGGGCGCGGGCAGCGGTGCCGGAGCGAGTGACTTCCTGCAGCAGGCTGGACATGATGAAGGCATTGCGGGCATCGATGGCGCGCATGGAATCGTCGAGTACCGGTGGCGATGTGCTGACCAGCACTTTTCCACCTTTCTGTTCCGATACCTTGGCAATGAGCCAGGGGTTGACCCGGTAGCCGCCATTGGCAAACACCGAATAGGCCGTTGCCATCTGCATCGGCGTGACCGAGCCGGCGCCCAAGGCCATGGTCAGGTAAGGCGGGTGCTTGTCGGCTTCAAAGCCGAAGTGTGTGATCCAGTTCTGCGCGTTCTGCGGCCCCACGGCTTGCAATACACGGATCGAGATCATGTTTTTCGACTTGGCGAGACCTCGGCGCAAGGTCATCGGGCCCTCGAACTTGCCGTCGTAGTTTTTCGGTTCCCAAGGCTGGCCGCCAGTGACGCCGGAGTCGAAGAACAGCGGCGCGTCGTTGACCACGGTGGTCGGCGTGAAGCCTTTTTCCAGGGCCGCCGAGTAAATGAAGGGCTTGAAGCTGGAGCCGGGTTGGCGCCATGCCTGGGTGACGTGGTTGAACTTGTTCTTGACGAAATCAAAACCACCGACCAAGGCCTTGATGGAGCCGTCACGCGGGTCCAGTGCGACAAAAGCGCCTTCGACTTCGGGCAGTTGCGTGATTTCCCAGGTGTCCTTCGGAGTCTTGACGACACGGATGATCGCGCCACGACGGATCTTGATGTGTGGCGGCGCCTTGGCCGACAAGCCGGACTGTGCCGGGCGCAGACCCTCCCCTGTGATCTCGACCGGTTCTCCGTTCTGTCGCACGGCCACGATCTTTTTCGGGTCGGCCTCCAGCACCACCGCAGACATCAGGTCGCCGTTGTCCGGGAAGTCATCCAGGGCATCGTCAATCGCGTCTTCAAGTTCCTGCGGTTTGCTCGGTAGATTGACGAACTTTTCCGGGCCACGGTAGATCTGGCGCCGCTCATAGTCCATGATGCCGCGTCGCAGCGATTTGTAAGCCGTATCTTGGTCAGCTGCGCGGATGGTGGTGTAGACGTTCAGGCCGCGTGTGTAGGTTTCATCGCCATACTGGGCATACATGAGTTGGCGTACCGTTTCGGCCACGAACTCAGCATGGATGCGCCCATTTTGGTGGGCTGGCTTGACCTTCAGTTCTTGTTTCTTGGCCGCCATGGCCTGCTCTTCTGTGATGAAGCCGTTCTCTTGCATGCGCTCGATGATGTAGAGCTGGCGTGAGCGCGCCCGTTTCGGGTTGTTGATCGGGTTGTAGGCGGATGGTGCTTTGGGCAGGCCCGCCAGCATGGCGGCCTCAGCGATGGTGATGTCTTTGAGCGGCTTGCCAAAATAAGCTTCCGAGGCTGCGGCAAAACCATAGGCCCGATTCCCCAGAAAGATCTGGTTCATGTAGATCTCGAGGATCTGGTCCTTGGTGAGCAGATGCTCCAGCTTGAAGGTCAGCAGGATCTCGTAGAGCTTGCGGGTGAAGGTCTTCTCTGATGACAGGTAGACATTGCGGGCCACCTGCATGGTGATGGTCGAGGCGCCCTGACTTTTGACGCGGCCCACATTGGCCAAGCCGGCACGAATCACCCCGAGGTAATCTACGCCGCCGTGCTGGTAGAAGCGGGCATCTTCGATGGCCAACACGGCATCGGTCATGACCTTGGGGATGTCCTTGATTGGGGTGAGATTGCGCCTTTCTTCACCAAATTCGCCGATCAGATCGCCTTCGGTTGAAAAGACGCGCAGCGGCAGCTTGGGCCGGTAATCCAAAAGATCCGAGATGTCTGGCAGGTTGGGGAAGGCCACGGCCAAGGCAATCGCCACGACCATCAGGATGGAAAGCAGCCCGGCCAAGGCCAGTCCACCAGCCCACAAGCCTAATCGGGTCAGCCAGTGCATGGCAGGTTTGTGGGAGTTCACGCCAGCATGGTCAGCTGAAGAGGCAGGCGGCTTGGGTTTTGCGGGCATAAAAGAGTAATTGGTGCGCGTCGTGCATTATAAAAATCTGCACGCGATCTCCGTAATCAAGGTTACAGGCTGGATTGTGAAGGCTGGGCTATCGGGCTCAGATTGGGCTTGGTCGCCTTGTTTCAATTGCATACAAAGCGTCAACTTTTGACAACGCCTAAGGGGAGGTGAACAGGGAAAAACCTTTGCTGGACAAGGATCTTACTGCTAGCATTCAAGTGAATTCTTAAGTTTTTCCGGTTTTGAGCCGGCATATTTCAGGGGATACGCTTGATCTCTTTGGGGGCGCTTTTCAGTCGTCAGCCGGAACCCATGTTGGGTCTGGATGTCAGTTCATCCAGTGTCAAACTGGTTGAGCTGGGCCGGAACAAGGCCGGCCAGCTTGTGCTTGAACGCTGCGCCATTGAGCCGCTGGAGCGGGGGTGGGTGAGTGACGGCAATATCGAGAAGTTCGATGAGGTTGCGGATGCGGTTCGCCGGCTCGTCAAGAAAAGTGGTGCCAAAACCCGTCATGTGGCCATGGCGCTGCCACCTTCGGCCGTCATCACCAAGAAAATTGTGCTGCCCGGCGGTTTGAATGACGTCGAGTTGGAGATGCAGGTCGAGGCAGAGGCTAATCAGTACATCCCCTTCCCTTTGGACGAAGTCAGCCTGGATTTTTGTGTGGTCGGTCCCAGTACGGCATCTGCGGGTGATGTTGATGTACTTATTGCAGCGGCGCGCCGGGAAAAAGTTCAAGACATCCAGGGCTTGGCTGAAGCCGCTGGGCTCAAGCCCGTCATCGTGGATGTGGAGTCCTATGCCTCTCGCTTGGCGGCGGGGCGTCTGATTGAAAATCTGCCCGACAAAGGGATTGGAACCATTGTGGCTCTGTTCGAGGTGGGGGCTCTGACCACCAGCATGCAAGTGATTCGCGATGATGAAGTGCTTTATGAACGTGATCAAGCCTTTGGCGGTGCTCAACTCACGCAATTGATCGTGCGCCAATATGGTTTTTCGCTCGAAGAGGCTGAGAGCAAGAAGCGCAGCGGTGAGCTGCCGGAAGATTATGAATCCACGGTCTTGCGCCCCTTCGTCGAGAGTATGGTGCAGGAAATTGGTCGTGCGCTGCAGTTCTTTTTCACCAGTACACCGCACAACAAGGTCGACTATGTGATGCTGGCGGGTGGTTCGGCCGCCTTGCCGGGATTGACGGAAGCTGTGACGCAACAAACGGGATTCCCTTGCAGTCTGGTGAATCCTTTTGATGGCATGGAAATCGGCGATGGGGTTCGTCTGAAAAGAATGACGCGTGAGGCGCCTTCGTATTTGACCTCCTGTGGCTTGGCGTTGCGGAGGTTCCTCCTGTGATTCTGATCAATCTGCTGCCGCATCGTGAAGCGGCACGTAAAAAACGACAGGACGTTTTCAATCTGTCCCTGGTTGCTTCAGCGTTGGCCGGCGCGGTGATTGCATGCGTCATTTACCTGTGGCTTCAAGGGCAGATCTCGTCTCAGCAAGATCAGAACATGATTTTGCAGAAGGAAATCGGCACGCTGGAAGGGCAGATCAAGGAAATTGCCGGCTTGGAGGCCGAGATTGCCGCCCTGCGCGCACGGCAGCAGGCGGTGGAGGATTTGCAATCAGACCGCAACCTGCCGGTGCATCTGCTGTCGGAATTGGTTAAACAATTGCCTGACGGCGTCTACATCACCAATATGAAGCAGGAAAACCAACTGGTTAGCCTGCAGGGTGTGGCACAGTCCAATGAGCGGGTGTCTGAACTCTTGCGCAATCTTGCGAATAACACGCCGTGGTTTACCAAGCCGGAACTGGTGGAGATCGTGGCTGGCAATGTCACCTTGGGTGCGCGCGACCAGCGACGGGTTTCCAATTTCTCCATCCGCGTTCGGTTGGTGAGGGCCAGTGAGGCCCAGAAAGCCCTGCCTGCGATGACGACGGCGTCCGCGCCAACCGCCGCGGCATCAACGCCTACCGGCAAATAACTGAATCGAGTCATGGTGCCCCGACTTTCCTCCCTTGATCTCGCCGCTCTGAAAGAGCAGGTGCAAGGCCAGTTTCGTAATCTTGATCCACAAAATCCGGCTGTCTGGCCGGCGATTCCGCGCTATGCGCTGATGTCGGCTGTGGCGGCCATGGTGGTCGTGGTCTTGTGGTTTGTCTGGCTCAGCAGTTCAGATGAGGAACTGGAAATCGAACGAACGAAGGAAACGCAGCTGCGTGAAGACTACAAGAGCAAATTGGTCAAAGCCATCAACCTGGAAGTGCTGAAAAAGCAACGTGAACAGGTTCAGCAATACGTGAATCAGCTGGAAAAACAGCTGCCGAGCAAGGCTGAAATGGATGCGCTTCTGTCGGACATCAACCAAGCCGGCTTGGGTCGTAGCCTGCAGTTCGAACTCTTCAGGCCCGGCCAAGTGCTGGTGAAAGACTACTACGCTGAATTGCCGATTGCCGTGCGTGTGACAGGGCGTTACCACGACATCGGGGCTTTTGCTTCGGATATCGCGCATCTTTCGCGGATTGTGACGCTCAACAACATGACCATCGTGCCGGGGCGAGAGGGTAGTCTGGCCATGGATGCGACGGCGAAAACATTTCGCTATCTCGATGCGGATGAAGTTGCCGCGCAGCGCAAGGCGACCGGTGGTGCCAAAGGGGGCAAGAAATGAGAGCCCTTGCTTATGGATTTCTGGCAGCGGTTTCTCTGGTGGTTTTGACGGGTTGTGGCGCGTCAAGCGAGGATGAGTTGCGCCAGTGGATGGCTGAACAGAGAAGCCAGACACGTCCGCGTGTGACACCCATTCCTGAGCCGAAGCAGTTCAAGCCGGAGCCCTATGCCCAGGCAGGGGCGGTGGAGCCGTTCAGCAAGGAGAAGTTGGCGCAGGCACTCAAACGCGAATCGTCGCAGTCGGCGGCCAGCGGCGCACTAATCGCGCCGGAGCTGGCACGACGCAAGGAGCCGCTGGAAGCCTTTCCGCTCGACAGCATGACCATGGTCGGAAGTCTGCTCAAAGAGGGGAAGCCGGTGGCCTTGGTCAAGGTTGACAATTTGCTCTACCAAGTACGCCCCGGGAATTACCTTGGGCAGAACTATGGGCGGATTACCAAAATTACGGAAACGCAAGTCACGCTGCGTGAAATCGCGCAAGACGCGGTGGGCGAGTGGGTGGAGCGCCCCGCCACGCTGCAGTTGCAGGAGAGGTTGAAATGAACAGTCAAAAATGTTGGGCCGCACAGCGTGCGGGGCAAAAAATTCTGGTGATGCTGGCGCTGGCTGTGACGGCGATGTCCGCGCTGGCACAAACGACAATCGAGTCTGTGACAGGTTCGTTGCAAGGCGGGGCCGAGGTGGTCCGGATTGACTTGTCGCAAGCCTTGACGGCCGCGCCCACGGGTTTTGTCATCCAGTCTCCGGCGAGGATAGCGTTGGATTTTCCTGGTGTGACCAATGCCATCGGGCGCTCCACCATCGAAATCAACCAGGGCAATTTGCGATCTGTCAGCGTGCTGCAGGCGGGTGAACGCAGCCGGGTGGTGCTCAATCTGAAGCAGGCCACCAGCTACAAGACGCAGTTGCAAGGCAAGTCATTGATTGTGGTGCTTGACCCGGTGGCGGCACCGGCGCCAGAGGCTACCGCTGTGCCGGCTTTTGCTGAAAACCGGAGCCGGGATGTCCTGCCGCTGAAAGATGTCGACTTCCGTCGTGGCGTCAACGGTGCTGGCCGCATCGTCGTGGCGTTGCCGAGCAGCCAGGTGGGTGTGGATATCCGCCAGCGCGGTCAGACCTTGGTGGTGGAGTTCATGAAGACGAGTCTGCCCGAGGGGCTCAAGCGTCGCCTGGATGTGGCTGATTTTGGGACACCGGTCCAGACGGTGACGACTTTCCAGACGGGTGACCGGGTGCGCATGGTGATCGAGCCCAAGGGGGCCTGGGAGCACAGCGCCTATCAAAGCGATGACCAGTTCGTCGTGGAGGTCAAGCCGCAGCGGATCGACCCCTCGAAGCTGACGCAAGGGCCGGGTTACAACGGTCAAAAGCTGTCTCTCAACTTCCAGAACATTGAAGTGCGTTCTTTGTTGCAAGTGATCGCCGACTTCACCAATTTCAATATCGTGACGTCGGACTCGGTCGCAGGCGCTGTGACGCTACGCTTGCAGGATGTGCCATGGGATCAGGCGCTCGACATCATTTTGCAGGCCAAGGGCTTGGGCATGCGCAAGGCAGGCAATGTGCTGTGGATTGCGCCCAAGGATGAAATCGTGGCTAAGGAGAAGCTTGAACGGGAAGCGAATGTGGCGTTGGAGGGGCTGGAGTCGGTACGGACCGAGTCGTTCCAGTTGAACTACGCTAAGGCCGCTGATGTGGCGCGTCAGTTGATGGGTGGGGCTGTTCCTGGTGCGGCTCCTGTTGCAGGGGGCGCCAGTGCGCGTCTGCTGAGTACACGCGGCAGCGCTATTGCCGAGCCACGTACCAATCAATTGTTTGTGACCGATATTTCCAGCAAGATTGAACAGGTCCGCAGCCTGATCACCAAGTTGGACATTGCGGTGCGTCAAGTGCTGATTGAGGCGCGCATTGTGGAAGCGGATGACACCTTCGGTCGGGCGCTGGGCGTTCGCCTGGGCGGTGGTTCTGCTATTCCAGTTGACGCCGCGACTACCCGTGGCGGGGCACAGTTCGGTGGTAGCTACAGCGCATCGACTGTCGGCGCTGCACCAGGAGGTTTCATCAATCTTCCGGCAGCAATTCCCTCAGGCGTGGGCGCACTGGGCTCACCAGGCGCCTTCGCCGTCTCCATCTTCAGCGAGGGTGCGGCCCGGTTCCTGAACCTGGAAATCTCCGCCTTGGAGGCCGACAACAAGGGCAAGGTGGTGTCTAGTCCTCGCGTGGTCACGGCCGACAAGACCAAGGCCCTGATTGAACAGGGAACGGAGTTGCCTTACCAAGTGGCGACGGCGAGCGGCGCGACCTCCATCGCGTTTCGCAAGGCGAATCTGAAACTGGAAGTGACGCCGCAGATTACGCCTGAAGGCAACATCATTCTTGAGTTGGACATTGCTAAGGACACGGTCGGACAGACCACGCCCGCTGGCTTTGCGATCGACACCAAACACATTCAGACCCAGGTGCTGGTCGAAAATGGCGGTACGGTGGTCATTGGCGGTATTTTCACGATGGAAGAATCGGATCAGGAGTCAAAGGTTCCGGTTCTGGGTGACATTCCTGGCTTGGGCAATCTGTTTAAGTCCCGCGCCAAGAAGTCCGTGAAGAAGGAAATGCTGGTGTTCATCACGCCCAAGATGATCAGCGACAAGGCGGCTGTGCGCTAAAGCCGCAGGCCCATTTGTTCTTGGATAAGTTGATAGTCAGTCTGATTGGTCTGCCCGGTTCGGGGAAATCTACCGTCGGGCGGCAGCTTGCGCGGCGCCTGCGCCTGCCCTTTGTCGACTCCGACCATGTGCTCGAAGAACGCCTGGGCTGTTCGATCCGGGCCTACTTCGAGCGTGAAGGCGAAGAGCGCTTCCGTGACATGGAGCAGGCAGTGCTGGATGAGTTGACGCAGCAACCATCTTGCATTCTTTCCACCGGCGGCGGTGCGGTGTTGCGGCCGGCCAATCGGGGGTGCCTGAAGTCACGGACCCACGTGGTCTATCTGAAGTCCTCGCCGGATGAATTGTTCCGCCGTTTGCGGCACGACACCAACCGGCCGCTGCTGCAGGTGGCCGATCCGTTGGGGCGCTTGCGCGAACTCTATGCGACGCGTGACCCGCTGTACCGGGAAACTGCGCATTTCGTCATCGAGACCGGACGTCCGTCGGTCGGTACTCTGGTCAACATGATCGTGATGCAATTGGAGCTGGCCGGACTGCTGCCGCCGGCCCCGTGACTGCCGCTCAATCGGCCAGGTTGCAGCGTGTGCCCTAAACTTGGGGCTATGCAGTCTTCTTCTGACATTTCGTCTCGTCTGGCAGCACAGGTTCAAATCAGCCTGGCTGATCGCAGTTACCCGATCATGATCGGCAGCGCTTTGTTGAGCAATCCCGCCACCTTCGCGGGCTTGCCGCGCTCGGCCCAGGCGCTCATCGTCACCAATACCACGGTGGCGCCGCTGTATGCCGTGACGCTCAAGGCATCGTTGCAGCCCCATTTCGCGGCGATCCATATCGTTGAACTCCCTGATGGCGAGGCGTTCAAGACCTGGGAAACCCTGAACCAGATTTTCGATGCCTTGCTGGGCCACGCCTGCGATCGCAAGACCGTGCTTTTTGCCTTGGGTGGAGGTGTGATCGGCGACATGACCGGTTTTGCCGCCGCCAGCTACATGCGCGGTGTGCCCTTTGTTCAGGTGCCCACCACATTGTTAGCGCAGGTTGATTCGTCCGTCGGCGGCAAGACGGCGATCAACCATCCGCTGGGCAAGAACATGATCGGCGCTTTCTACCAGCCGTTGCGCGTGGTGTGTGATCTGGATACGCTCAAGACCTTGCCCGAGCGGGAGCTCAGTGCCGGTCTGGCCGAGGTCATCAAGTACGGCCCCATTGCCGACATGGTGTTCCTGGACTGGATCGAGTCCAACATCGATGCCTTGATGGCGCGCGATGCGGTGGCCTTGAGTCGGGCCATTCAGCGCAGCTGTGAGATCAAGGCCGAGGTAGTGGGGCAGGATGAGCGCGAAACGGGGCTACGCGCCATCCTCAATTTCGGCCACACCTTTGGTCATGCCATCGAAGCGGGTTTGGGCTACGGCGCATGGTTGCATGGCGAAGCAGTCGGTTGCGGCATGGTTATGGCTGCCGAGCTGTCGTACCGGCTTGGCCTGGTGGATGCAGCCTTTGCGGCGCGTCTGAAAAAGCTGATTGGTAGGGCTGGTTTACCGGTGGTCGGGCCGAAGTTGTCGGCACAGGACAACGCCGGACGCTATCTTGAACTCATGCGCGTGGACAAGAAAGCCGAGGCGGGCGAGATCCGTTTTGTTGTTATCGACGGACCGGGGCGAGCCGCCGTGCGGGGGGCTCCCGATGCCTTGGTGCGCGAGGTGATCGATTCTTGCTGTGTTTGATTTTGCTATAGATTTAATAGCTTCTTGCGCATTGCTGGCAAGGGCTGGATGCCAATTTCGCTTGAAAACATGACGCTTGCAGTCTACGCTTGCGATCCCGCCTATTCGCGCGGTCGCCGCCACCCTGAAGCGGCGGCACCCACACGCACTGAATACCAGCGCGACCGCGACCGCATCGTCCATTCCACGGCTTTTCGCCGCTTGGTCTACAAGACACAGGTGTTCCTGAACCACGAGGGCGATTTGTTTCGCACGCGGCTGACGCATTCACTGGAGGTGGCGCAGCTTGGCCGTTCGATTGCGCGGGCCCTCGGGCTCAACGAGGATCTGGTGGAGGCCATTGCGCTGGCGCACGATCTGGGGCACACCCCCTTTGGCCATGCCGGCCAAGATGCGCTCAACGAATGCATGACAGGTCACGGTGGCTTCGAGCACAACCTGCAAAGCCTGCGTGTGGTCGACCAGCTGGAAGAGCGTTATCCCGCTTTCGACGGTCTGAATCTCACATTCGAAACCCGTGAGGGCATTCTCAAGCACTGTTCGCGCAAAAACGCCGAGCTGCTGGAAGCGGCTGAGCCGGGCGGGGTGGCACAACGCTTTCTGGCGCGCACGCAGCCCAGTCTGGAAGCGCAGTTGTGCAATCTGGCCGATGAGATTGCCTATAACGCGCATGACATTGACGATGGGGTGCGTTCGGGTCTGCTCACGCTGGAGCAGCTCGAGGCGGTGCCGCTGTTCGACGACTTTCGCCGCCAGACGCTGCAGGATCATCCTCAGTTGGGGGCCGCAGCGCAGGGGCGGCGCTTGTTGTATGAAACGATACGCCGAATGCTCAGTGCGCAGGTGTACGACGTCATCGAAGCCACGCAACAGGCGCTAGGTACGGCCATGCCCATGAGTGCCGATGCCGCGCGTCAGTTGCCGGCACTGCTGCGTTTCAGTGACGAGATGCGGGCGCGTTCGACGGCGTTGAAGACATTCCTGTTTCAGAACCTCTATCGGCATCCGCAAGTGGTGCACACCACCGGGCAGGCGCGCCAGGCGATTCACGAATTGTTCGCAGCCTATCGTGAATCACCCCAGGAAATGCAGGCCGGTTTTGTCGCGCAGGTGCAGGCAATGCACGGAAGTGCGGATGAGGAGCACGCCGTTCTGCGCGTGGTGGCTGACTACATTGCCGGCATGACAGACCGTTTCGCCTGGCGCGAGCACGAACGCCTCACGGGGCAGAGGTTGCTGGCATGAGCGCCGTCTGGCATCGTTCCATTCGCGCGGTTGATCCGGCGCTGGTGGTGATCCTCGGCGGCGTCAGTGCGGCGCTGCACGTCGGCAAGCTGTCGCCGGCATTGCCAGTGTTGCGTGAGGCGCTTGGGGTGACGCTGCTACAGGCCGGATTTCTGCTTTCCTTGGTACAGCTCGCCGGCATGACGCTCGGGTTGGCTGTCGGGCTGGCAGCAGACGGTCTGGGGCTCAAGCGCAGCATGCTGGGTGGATTGCTGGTGCTGTTTGCCGCCTCGCTGCTGGGCGGTTGGGCACAAGACGCCCAGAGCCTGCTGCTGCTGCGGGCTGTCGAGGGTTTTGGCTTCTTGTTGGTGTCCATGCCGGCGCCGAGCCTGATTCGTCATCTGGTCGCGCCGCATCGCATGAGTACCATGCTCGGGCTGTGGGGCGCCTACATGCCCTTGGGTACGGCCAGTGCCCTGCTGTTCGGGCCACTGGTGATCGCGCTGGCGAGTTGGCAGGTTTGGTGGTGGGGACTTGCCGTCCTGACGCTCTTGATGGCGCTGTGGTTATGGCTGGTGGTGCCGCCGGATCAGGTGCGCGCACCGGCCTATGCGGTGCCAGAGATGAAAGCTGGTGCGGTAGCGCAGGCGCATGCCTGGCCAGAGCGTTTGCGGCAGACGCTGACAGCGCCCGGTCCATGGCTGGTGGCGCTGAGTTTTGCCATGTACTCGGGGCAATGGCTGGCTGTGATTGGTTTTCTGCCGACCATCTATGCACAAGCAGGTTTTGCTGCGGGCGCCACCGCCGTGCTGACGGCACTGGTTGCTGCCGTCAACATGGTTGGCAACATTGTCTCTGGGCGCCTGCTGACACGGGGTGTGCGGCCGCAGACTCTGCTCTATCTGGGGTTTTGTGCCATGGGGTTGGGCACGCTGCTGGCCTTTGTCACCTTTCCGTTGGTGCCCGGCGCATCGGGCCTGCCGCCGGTGTTCCGTTTCATGGCCGTGTTACTTTTCTCCATGGTCGGCGGCATGATTCCCGGCACGCTGTTCTCCTTGGCGGTTCAATTGGCACCCAACGAGCGTACGGTATCCACCACCGTGGGTTGGATGCAGCAGTGGTCTTCACTGGGGCAGTTTGCCGGGCCGCCGCTGGTGGCCTGGGTGGCTGGCAGCGTAGGGGGCTGGCACTGGACCTGGGGCGTGACAGGGACTTGCTCGGTGGTCGGTCTGCTGCTGGCGCGGCAACTTGGGGCGAGGAGCCAACGATGAGTACATTCTCCGAACAGGCGCTGGTCGCCCGTGTGGTGCAAGACATGAGGACCTGGCTGGAGCGGGCCGTCATCGGCCTCAATCTCTGCCCGTTCGCCAAGAGCGTGCATGTGAAGGGCCAAGTCCACTATGTCGTGAGCCTGGCGACCGAACCTCATGCCTTGCGCGAGGAGCTGGTGCGTGAATTGACGGCCTTGCATGCCGCCGACCCCGAGTTGCGCGACACCACCTTGCTGATGGCACCGTTGTGCCTGCAGGATTTTCTCGACTTCAACGATTTTCTTGCCGAAGCCGATGCAGCTTTGGATGAGCTCGGTCTGGAGGGGGATTTGCAGATTGCCAGTTTCCATCCGCAGTTCCAGTTTGCCGGTACCGCACCGGACGACATCACCAACTACACCAACCGCGCACCCTACCCGACCTTGCACCTGCTGCGCGAGGCCAGTATCGACCGCGCAGTGCAGGCTTTCCCTGAAGCGGAAATGATTTTCGAAAAAAACATGCAAACGCTGGAGCAACTCGGACACGCGGGCTGGGCGGCTTTGAAGGTGGGGGCTGGCCTGCCAGAATCCGAATCCACGCCCGCCTCAGGTGCTGACAAAGGGAAGGATGCGACACGATGACTTCAGGCAAGAAGCGCAAGCAGGCCGTCGCAGAGGCTAGCGTCGGGCCGGCCGGGTCACTGGCACCTGAGATCCGGCCTGAACAGTCGATCGAGCTGCTCAAGGAACTGCACATCCTGACGCGGGACGGCAAGCTCAACCAGGACTCGCGCCGCAAGCTCAAACAGGTCTATCACCTGTTCCAGTTCATCGAGAAGCTGCTGCTGGAGTTGCAGGCCGAACGCACCGGCGCCGATGCGCCCGGCATCACGCTGGCTGATCATGGTGCTGGCAAGTCCTACCTCGGCTTCATCATCTACGACCTGTTCTTCAAGCAGCATCAGCACGGCCGTATCTTCGGCATCGAAACCCGGCCCGAACTGGTGCAGAAGTCACGTGAACTGGCCGCCCGGCTGGGCTTTGAGCGCATGTCGTTCCTCAATCTGAGTGTGGCTGAGTCGGCGCATTCGGATGAGCTGCCTGCTCGCATTGATGTCGTGACAGCGCTGCATGCCTGTGACACGGCCACCGACGATGCCATTGCCTTCGGCCTGCAAAAGCAGGCGCGCTTCATGGTGTTGGTGCCTTGCTGCCAGGCCGAGGTGGCGCGCACACTGAATTCAGGCAAGGCGTTGTCGCTGTCGCGCACGCCGCTGGCTGAACTCTGGCGCCACCCCTTGCACACCCGTGAGTTGGGCAGCCAGATCACCAATGTGCTGCGTTGCCTCTATCTGGAGGCCTGGGGCTATCAGGTAACGGTGACCGAACTGGTGGGTTGGGAGCACAGCATGAAAAATGAACTCATCATCGCCCGCTATACCGGACAGAAGAAAAGAGCGGCGGCACTTCGGCTTCAAGCCATCTTGGAAGAGTTCGGACTCACCTCGCTGCTGGAGGTGCGCTTTCGTCTGCCTGATGGTCAACCGACCATGGGGGCCGACGTTGGAGGGTGATGCGGATTCGGGGCGTCTTCTTGGGGACGCCCGTCATGTGATGTTTGATTTGAAAGTATGACTATGAGAAAGCTTCTTGTTCTGGCCGTGGTGCTGGCTTTGACGGCATGCGCCAGCAGCAGCCCCGATGTAATCCAGCGTAGCGATGCGCAACGCCTGTCGGTGGTAGAAGACGGCGCAGTGCTATCGGTTCGCAATGTGACGGTGGAGGGGAGCCAGTCGGGTGTCGGCGCTGCCACGGGCGGCGTGGTGGGTGGGCTGGCCGGCTATGGTGCTGGCAGCAACCAGCGTGACGGTCAGATCATTGGCGTGCTTGGCGCTGTGGCTGGCGTTGTGGCCGGCAATGCCATCGAGCGCATGGGCACGCGCGAAGAAGCGTTTGAAATCCTGGTCCAGCTAAAGAATGGCGATCGCCGTGCCGTGGTGCAGGCCAAAGGCGCGGAAGTCTTTGCGCCAGGCGATGCAGTTGTGTTGGTGACGACTGGTGGCAAGGTCCGTGTTGCCAAGGCGCCTAACAACCCTGTCCAGAAATAATCGGGGTCAGATTCCAACTATGATGACGCGACGCACTTCTTCGCATCACCATGGCACGCCTTCCCCGTCTGACGGTTCCTGGTTATCCGCACCATGTGATTCAGCGGGGCAACAACCGGCAGCCGATCTTCACCTCGCAGGCTGACTACGAGTTCTTTCTCGACTTGCTGGATGAAAATGCCCGCAAGTTCGGCGTTGCCATCCATGCCTACGTGTTGATGGGCAACCATTTCCATCTGCTGGCCACGCCGCAGACGGATACAGCGTTGCCGCAGATGATGCAGGCAATCGGCCGGCGTTATGTGCGGTACTTCAACAATGCGCAGCAACGCAGCGGCACGCTGTGGGAGGGGCGCTACAAGGCGACCCTGATCCAGGCGGACCGCTACTTGTTGGCTTGCATGGTCTACATCGACCTCAACCCTGTGCGGGCCGGTTTGGTGGGGCAGGCACGTGACTACCCTTGGTCGAGTCATGCTCATTACATTGGACTGCGCATGGACAAGTTGGTCACCCCCCATCCCTTGTACTGGGAACTCGGTAACACCCCCTTCGCTCGCGAGGCGGCTTATGCTGGGCTGGTGCAGGCGGGAGTGAGCGTTACTCAGCAGATGGATCTGACGCAATCGACCTTGCACGGTTGGGCTTTGGGGGAGGCGGGCTTTATGGGCGAATTGCAGAAGCGGACCAGTCGCCGACTCAGCAAGACATCCGCAGGGCGTCCGCTGTCGTCCTCCAAGCGTGCGTCTTAAGTCATTTCCGGTAGCGAAGGTGTCTCTATTGCTGTTGGTTTAATATGTCCCCAATTATTTGTTGAATGAAAAAATCAACAAATAATTGGAATCTGACCCTAATTATTTCGCTTGGCATTCTTGTTGCGCTGCACTATGCTTGCAACCCCTGTGAAATATTTAGGAGTGCGCCATGACAACGGCTGCCGAGATCCAGCATCTCCAACAAAACGGTTTGTATTCTGGTGCCAGCGAGCATGACGCTTGCGGTGTCGGTTTTGTGGCGCATATCAAGGGCATCAAGTCCCATGACATCGTGCAAGGCGCGCTCAAGATCCTGGAGAACCTGGATCACCGCGGTGCTGTCGGTGCTGACAAGCTGATGGGCGACGGCGCCGGTATCCTGATCCAGTTGCCGGATGCCTTGTACCGCGAAGAGATGGCCAAGCAGGGCGTGGAACTGCCGCCTCCCGGCGAGTACGGCGTGGGCATGATCTTCCTGCCGAAAGAGCACGCCTCGCGCTTGGCCTGCGAGCAGGAGATGGAGCGAGCAATCAAGGCCGAGGGCCAGGTGCTGCTGGGCTGGCGTGATGTGCCGGTCAACCGCGAGATGCCGATGTCGCCCACCGTGCGCGAGAAGGAGCCCATCCTGCGCCAGATCTTCATCGGTCGCGGCAGTGATGTCATCGTGCAGGACGCGCTGGAGCGTAAGCTGTACGTGATCCGCAAGACGGCCAGCGCCGCCATCCAGGCGCTGCAGCTCAAGCACAGCAAGGAATACTATGTGCCGAGCATGTCCAGCCGCACGGTGGTCTACAAAGGCCTGTTGCTGGCGGATCAAGTGGGTACCTACTACTTGGATTTACAGGACAAGCGTTGCGTCTCGGCTCTAGGCTTGGTGCACCAGCGCTTCTCGACCAACACCTTCCCGGAGTGGCCACTGGCTCACCCCTACCGTTATGTGGCACACAACGGCGAGATCAATACCGTCAAGGGCAACTACAACTGGATGAAGGCGCGCGAAGGCGTGATGTCCTCACCGGTGCTGGGCGAAGACCTGCAGAAGCTCTACCCGATCAGCTTCGCCGGTCAGTCCGACACCGCTACTTTCGACAACTGCCTAGAGTTGCTGACCATGGCTGGCTACCCAATCAGCCAGGCTGTGATGATGATGATCCCTGAGCCGTGGGAACAGCACACCACCATGGACGAGCGTCGCAAGGCTTTCTACGAATACCACGCCGCCATGCTGGAGCCGTGGGACGGCCCGGCTTCCATCGTGTTCACCGACGGTCGCCAGATCGGTGCCACGTTGGACCGCAATGGCCTGCGTCCCGCTCGTTATTGCGTCACCGATGATGACCTCGTCATCATGGGTTCCGAGTCCGGCGTGTTGCCGGTGCCGGAAAACAAGATTGTGCGCAAGTGGCGCCTGCAGCCCGGCAAGATGTTCCTGATCGACCTGGAGCAGGGCCGCATGATCGACGACGAGGAGCTCAAGGCCAACCTCGCCAACAGCAAGCCTTACAAGCAGTGGATCGAGAATCTGCGCATCAAGCTCGACGACGTCGAGACCGGCGCTGCCGACCACGTGGCGGAAGGCGGCGTCAGCCTGCTGGACCGCCAGCAGGCCTTCGGTTTCACCCAGGAAGACCTGAAGTTCCTGATTGCCCCCATGGCTGCGGCTGGCGAGGAAGCCATCGGCTCCATGGGCAACGACAGCCCGCTGGCTGTGTTGTCCGACAAGAACAAGCCGCTGTACAACTACTTCAAGCAGCTGTTCGCGCAGGTGACCAACCCGCCAATCGACCCGATTCGCGAAGCGATCGTGATGTCGCTGGTGTCTTTCATCGGCCCTAAGCCGAATCTGCTCGATATCAACCAGATCAACCCGCCGATGCGCCTGGAAGTGAGCCAGCCGATTCTGGACTTCTCGGACATGGTGAAGCTGCGTAATATCGAGACCACCACCAAGGGCAAGTTCCGTAGCCAGACGCTGGACATCACCTACCCGCTGGTCTGGGGCCGTGAGGGTGTGGAAGCCAAGCTGGCCTCGCTGTGTGCCGAGGCGGTTGATGCCATCAAGGGCGGCAAGAACATCCTGATCATCAGCGACCGCGGCGTCAGCCCAAAGCAGGTCGCCATTCCGGCGTTGCTGGCGTTGTCCGCCATTCACCAGCACCTGGTGCGCGAGGGCTTGCGTACCTCGGCCGGCCTGGTGGTCGAAACCGGCACGGCACGGGAAGTGCATCACTTCGGTGTGCTGGCCGGCTATGGTGCCGAAGCTGTGCATCCCTACCTGGCGATGGAAACCCTGGTGGCTATACACAAGGATCTGCCGGGTGATCTGAGCGCCGACAAGGCGATCTATAACTACGTCAAGGCCATCGGCAAGGGTCTGTCCAAGATCATGTCGAAGATGGGCGTGTCCACCTACATGAGCTACTGCGGTGCCCAGCTGTTCGAGGCCATCGGCCTGAACACCGAGACCATCGACAAGTACTTCACAGGGACCCCCAGCCGGGTCGAAGGTATCGGTGTGTTCGAGATCGCCGAGGAAGCCATTCGCATGCACCGCGCCGCCTTCGGTCACGACCCGCTGCTGGCGACCATGCTGGATGCCGGCGGTGAATACGCCTGGCGTACCCGTGGCGAAGAGCATATGTGGACGCCCGATGCGATTGCCAAGCTGCAGCACAGCACGCGTGCCAACAACTTCAACACCTACAAGGAATACGCGCAGATCATCAACGATCAGAACAAGCGCCACATGACGCTGCGCGGCCTGTTCGAGTTCAAGATCGATCCGGCCAAGGCGATTCCGGTGGACGAGGTGGAGCCGGCGAGCGTGATCGTCAAGCGTTTCGCCACCGGCGCCATGTCGCTCGGTTCGATCTCCACCGAAGCTCACGCCACGCTGGCTGTCGCCATGAACCGCATTGGCGGCAAGAGCAACACCGGTGAGGGCGGTGAAGACCCGGCGCGTTACCGCAACGAACTCAAGGGCATCCCGATCAAGAAGGGTGAGACCCTCAAGAGTGTGATCGGTGACGCCCAGGTGGAAGTCGACCTGCCGCTGCAGGACGGCGACTCGCTGCGTTCGAAGATCAAGCAGGTGGCTTCCGGCCGTTTCGGCGTTACGGCCGAATACCTGTCCAGCTCGGACCAGATCCAGATCAAGATGGCGCAGGGCGCCAAGCCGGGCGAAGGCGGTCAATTGCCGGGCGGCAAGGTGTCTGATTACATCGGCAAGTTGCGTTACTCGGTGCCGGGCGTGGGTCTGATCTCGCCGCCGCCGCACCACGACATCTACTCGATCGAAGACCTGGCACAGCTGATCCACGACCTGAAGAACGTGGCGCCGCACGCCAGCGTCAGCGTCAAGCTGGTGAGCGAGATCGGTGTCGGCACGATTGCCGCCGGCGTTGCCAAGTGCAAGAGCGATCACGTCGTGATCGCTGGCCATGACGGCGGCACCGGCGCTTCGCCCTGGTCGTCCATCAAGCACGCCGGCAGCCCGTGGGAAATCGGTCTGGCCGAGACCCAGCAGACCCTGGTTCTGAACCGCCTGCGTGGTCGTATCCGTGTGCAGGCCGACGGCCAGATGAAAACCGGCCGCGACGTCGCCATCGGCGCACTGCTGGGTGCTGATGAGTTCGGCTTCGCCACGGCGCCGCTGGTGGTCGAAGGCTGCATCATGATGCGCAAGTGCCACCTCAACACCTGCCCGGTAGGCGTGGCCACACAAGACCCGGTGCTGCGCAAGAAGTTCTCGGGCAAGCCCGAGCATGTGGTGAACTTCTTCTTCTTCATCGCCGAGGAAGTGCGCCAGATCATGGCGCAATTGGGTATCCGCAAGTTCGACGACCTGATCGGTCGTGCCGATCTTCTGGATGTGAAGAAGGGTGTTGAGCATTGGAAGGCACGTGGTCTCGACTTCTCGCGTTTGTTTGCACAACCGCAGGCGCCGGCCGAGGTGCCGCGCAGGCATGTGGCAGAACAGGATCACGGCCTGGAGAAGTCGCTCGACAACGTGCTGATCGCCAAGTCGCGCGCCGCCATCGACAAGGGCGAAAAGGTCCAGTTCATGGAAGTGGCGCGCAACGTCAACCGCTCGGTTGGCGCCATGCTGTCCGGCGCGCTGACCAAGGTGCACCCGGAAGGCCTGCCGGATGACACCATCCGCATCCAGCTCGAAGGCACGGGCGGTCAGTCGTTTGGTGCTTTCGTGGCACGCGGCATCACGCTGTACCTGATCGGCGAAGCCAACGACTACACCGGCAAGGGCCTGTCGGGTGGTCGCATCGTGGTGCGCCCGAGCCTGGACTTCCGCGGCGAAGCCACCCGCAACATCATTGTGGGCAACACCGTGATGTATGGCGCCACCAGCGGCGAGGCCTTCTTCAGCGGCGTGGCCGGCGAGCGCTTTGCTGTGCGCTTGTCCGGTGCCACCGCCGTGGTGGAAGGTACCGGTGACCACGGTTGCGAGTACATGACCGGTGGTACGGTGGCGGTGTTGGGCAAGACCGGTCGCAACTTTGCGGCCGGCATGAGCGGTGGATTGGCCTATGTCTATGACGAGGATGGCCAGTTCGCGACCCGTTGCAATACCGCCATGGTGTCCATGGAGAAGGTGCTGCCGGCCGCTGAGCAGGAGGCCACGATCAGCCGTGCCATCTGGCATCGCGACCAGACCGACGAGGCGCAGCTCAAGAAGTTGCTGGAAGACCACCACCGCTGGACCGGTAGCAAGCGCGCGCGTGAACTGCTGGACAACTGGGCCGAGGCTCGCGCCAAGTTCGTCAAGGTGTTCCCGAACGAATACAAGCGTGCTCTGGGCGAAATCAACGCCAAGAAGGCCGCTGTTGCGCCTGCCAAGGCTGCCGGCAAAAAAGAAATCGCTGCCGCCAAGTAAATCGACTGATTTTGCGGGACAGACCAGGATTTGCGCAGCAACCCCTGGTCTGTCCTCAACGAACTAGGAAAGAATCATGGGAAAAGTCACCGGCTTCATGGAGTATGAGCGTCTTGAGGAGGGCTACCAGCCCGTTGCCGAACGCGTCAAGAACTACAAGGAATTCGTGATTGGTCTGACTGACGAGCAGGCCAAGATCCAGGGCGCCCGCTGCATGGACTGTGGCACGCCGTTCTGCAACAACGGCTGTCCTGTCAACAACATCATTCCGGATTTCAACGACCTGGTCTATCAGGGCGACTGGAAGAATGCGATCGAGGTGCTGCACTCGACCAACAACTTCCCCGACTTCACGGGACGGGTCTGCCCGGCGCCTTGCGAGGCGGCTTGCACGCTGAACATCAACGACGATGCGGTGGGCATCAAGTCGATCGAGCACGCCATCATTGACAAGGCCTGGGAGCAGGGCTGGGTCAAGCCGCAACCGGCTGCTGTCAAGACTGGCAAGAAGGTCGCTGTCGTTGGTTCTGGCCCGGCGGGCATGGCCGCAGCCCAGCAGCTGGCGCGTGCCGGCCACGCCGTGACGGTGTTCGAGAAGAACGACACCGTGGGTGGCCTGTTGCGCTTCGGCATCCCGGACTTCAAGTTTGACAAGTCGCACATTGACCGTCGCGTCAAGCAGATGGAAGCCGAAGGCGTGGTGTTCAAGACCAATACCCTGGTTGGTGAATTGCCCAAAGGTTCCAAGGTCACCAACTGGGCCAAGGACACCGTCAGTGCCGAACAGCTGAAGAAGGAATTCGACGCCGTTCTGTTGACCGGTGGTGCCGAGCAGTCGCGTGACCTGCCAGCGCCGGGCCGCGACCTCGACGGCATCCACTTTGCCATGGAGTTCCTGCCGATGCAGAACCGCATCAATGCCGGTGGCAAGGTCAAGGAGCAGATCCGTGCCGACGGCAAGCACGTCATCGTGATCGGTGGCGGCGACACGGGTTCTGACTGCGTGGGCACCAGTAACCGCCACGGCGCCGCCAGCGTGACCCAGTTCGAAGTCATGCCCATGCCGCCCGAGCAGGAAAACAAGCCTCTGGTCTGGCCCTACTGGCCGCTGAAGCTGCGTACCAGCTCCAGCCACGAAGAAGGCTGCCAGCGCGAGTTCGCCGTTTCGACCAAGGAATTCATCGGCAAGAACGGTAAGGTCACGGGCTTGAAGACTGTGCACGTCGAGTTCAAGGACGGCAAGTTCGTCGAGATTCCCGGTACCGAAAAGGAATACAAGGCCGACCTCGTGCTGCTGGCCATGGGCTTCGTCAGTCCGGTGGCGACCGTGCTGGATGCCTTCGGCGTCGAGAAGGATGCGCGCGGCAATGCAAAAGCGAGCACTGACTTCTCTGGTGGCTACTCCACCAGTGTGTCCAAGGTGTTTGCTGCCGGTGATATCCGACGTGGCCAAAGCCTGGTGGTCTGGGCCATCCGTGAAGGTCGGCAAGCCGCGCGGGCGGTCGATGAGTTCCTCATGGGCACGAGCGATCTGCCACGCTAAGAGGTTTCATCCTTTATGATTCAAAAGCCGGATCGTCCCGGCTTTTGTTTTTTATGCCCTCATCCCCAGCAAACTCTCTTGTCGAACTGCGGAACCTGACCTTCGGGTATGGGGAGCGTGTCATTCTGGATGACATTTCTCTCAGCATTCCCCGTGGCAAGGTGACTGCGCTGATGGGGGCCTCTGGCGGCGGTAAGACAACCGTTTTGCGCTTGATTGGCGGACAAAACCGTGCTCAGCGCGGCGAGTTGTTGTTTGATGGCCAGGACGTTACCCGCATGGATCAGACGCAGCTTTATGCGGCACGGCGTCGCATGGGCATGCTGTTCCAGTTCGGTGCCTTGTTTGCGGATCTGGACGTCTTCGAGAATGTGGCCTTCCCCCTGCGCGAGCACACGGACCTGTCGGAGTCGCTGATACGCGATGTCGTTTTGATGAAGCTGAATGCCGTGGGGCTGCGTGGTGCCCGTGGCTTGATGCCGAGTGAGGTATCTGGGGGCATGGCGCGACGTGTGGCGCTGGCCCGCGCAATCGTGCTCGATCCCGAATTGGTCATGTACGACGAGCCCTTTGCCGGTCTCGATCCAATCTCTCTTGGGACAGCGGCCCAACTGATCCGGCGTCTCAACGATGCCATGGGCTTGACCAGCATCGTGGTGTCCCATGATCTGGAAGAAACCTTCCGGATTGCCGATCAGGTTGTGATTCTGGCCAATGGCCGCATCGCCGCGCAAGGAACGCCGGAGGAGGTCAAGCGTTCGACCGATCCCCTGGTGCAGCAGTTCGTCCAGGCCCAGGCCGAAGGACCAGTGCACTTTCATTACCCCGGCCCCAGCGTGGAGCAGGATTTCGGCGTGGAGCAGGTATGAGCTGGTGGCGTCCTTCTGATGTGGGCTACGCGGTACGCCAAAAGCTGGCGGACATGGGCTATGGTGCGCGCCTCTTCATGCGGCTGGTGCAGTTGGCCGGCCCGAGCTTCAAGCGCTTCAGCCTGATCCGCGACCAGATCCACTTGTTGGGCAACCACTCATTGGCCATCATTGTGGTCTCCGGTCTCTTCGTCGGTTTTGTGCTGGGCTTGCAGGGTTACTACATTCTGGTGGACTACGGTTCGACAGAGGCACTGGGCCAGATGGTGACGCTGAGTCTGGTGCGCGAACTCGGGCCCGTGGTGGCTGCCCTCCTTTTTGCCGGGCGAGCCGGCACGTCGCTCACCGCGGAGATTGGCCTGATGAAAGCCGGTGAGCAGCTCAGTGCGATGGAGATGATGGCGGTGGATCCGATTCGTCGCATCCTGGCACCCCGTTTCTGGGGCGGTGTGATCACCCTGCCCTTGCTTGTTGCGGTGTTTAATGCGGTTGGTGTTATGGGCGGCTGGCTGGTCGGTGTGCTCATGATTGGTGTCGACCCCGGTGCTTTCTGGAGTCGGATGCAAGGGGGGGTCGATGTCTGGGCGGACGTAGGTAACGGCGTCGTCAAGAGCATCGTGTTTGGTTTCACGGTGAGCTTTGTGGCGTTGCTGCAGGGGTACCGGTCACAGGCAACACCTGAAGGGGTTTCAAGGGCGACCACGCGGACGGTGGTGATGGCTTCGCTGGCAGTTCTGGGTCTGGATTTCATCCTGACCGCCATGATGTTTTCGATTTGAGGAGAGTGTGGTGCAACGCTCAAAAAATGATGTGTGGGTCGGCCTGTTTGTCCTGATCGGGGCCGTGGCCATTTTGTTTCTGGCCTTGCAGGCCGCCAATCTGCTGAATCTGAGTTTTCAGTCGACCTACCGCGTCGAGGCACGCTTTGACAATATCGGTGGCCTGAAACCCAAGTCGCCGGTACGCAGCGGTGGCGTGGTGGTCGGTCGCGTCGAGTCCATCACGTTTGATGACAAGACCTTCCAGGCCAAGGTGACGCTGGCGCTGGAGAGCCGTTACAGTTTCCCCAAGGACAGTTCGATGAAGATCCTCACCAGTGGCCTGCTGGGTGATCAGTACGTCGGCATCGAGGCCGGGGCGGAAGACAAGGAATTGGCGGCTGGCGATGTGGTGACCGCCACACAGTCCGCGGTGGTGCTGGAAAACCTGATCGGCCAGTTCCTATACAGCAAGACCGCTGAAGGCAATACATCGAGCACGGGCAAGAAATGATGTTTCACAGCAAGGTAAGCCGGCCGGTTGCCGGAGGCTGGAGCCGTCTGCCGCTGCTGGCAGCGCTTGTGCTGTGCGCGGTGCTGGCCGGTTGTGCCACAGGGCCGAATGCCAACCCGAAGGATCCGCTTGAGCCGTTCAATCGCAGCATGTTCGAGTTCAACGATGCGCTTGACCACGCCGTGCTCAAGCCAGTGGCGACCGCCTACAAGGAGGTAACGCCGGATCTGCTGCGCCGCGGTGTCGGCAACTTCTTCAACAACATCGAGGACATCTGGTCCTTTGTCAACAACGTGCTGCAGCTCAAGGGCGAGGGCGCGGCTAACAGCATCATGCGTGTCAGCGTCAATACCTTCTTCGGTTTGGGTGGCATTCTGGATGTGGCCAGCGAGATGCAGATTGAGCGCCACCCGGAAGACTTCGGTCAGACGCTGGGGCGCTGGGGTGTTGGTGCGGGCCCTTATGTGGTGTTGCCTTTCTTCGGGCCCTCGACCTTGCGTGATACCGTGGCCTTGCCGGTGGACAAGACTGTAGGCGATCCGGTCACCAAGATTGACGACATCCCGGTGCGCAACACGCTCTGGACCTTGCGCTTGGTGGATAACCGGGCCCAGCTGCTCAAGGCCGGGGACTTGCTGGAGGAAGTGGCGCTCGATAAGTACACTTTCTTCCGGGATTCCCATCTGCAGCGGCGACGTAATGCGGTGTTTGATGGCAATCCTCCGGAAGAAGAGCCGGAAGCTGAGCCCGAGCAATAACCGGAGTCCGGACTGGGCTTCGGGTCGGCCATCAGTGCGACTGGCGCGTTGAAGGCATCAGGATCATCACGAATGAATGGAAAAGCAAGCATGAAGCGTCGTTCTTTGAATCGTTGTCTGGCAGTTTTGGCCTGCAGCTTCGGGCTCGTGGGGCACATGCAGGCGCATGCCGCCGACGAAGCCCCCGATCTCATGATCAAGCGCTTGTCGACTGAAGTGCTCGATAGCATCCGCGCCGACAAGGCCATTCAGGCCGGCGACATGAATCGCATCATCACGCTGGTGGATGCCAAGATCATGCCCAACGTGAACTTCCAGCGGATGACGGCCTCAGCCATTGGCCCCGGTTGGCGCCAAGCCACGCCAGAGCAGAAGAAACGTCTGCAGGAAGAGTTCAAGACCTTGCTGGTCCGTACCTATGCCGGTGCGCTGTCGCAGGTGACGGACCAGACCATTGCCCTCAAGCCCATGCGCGCCGCGCCGGAGGACAAGGAGGTGGTGGTGCGTACGGAGGTGCATGGTCGCGGTGATCCGATTCAGCTCGACTATCGTCTGGAGAAGACACCCGGAGACGGCTTGGGTTGGAAGATCTACAACCTCAATGTGCTCGGCGTCTGGCTGGTAGAGACCTACCGCAGCCAGTTCGCCCAGGAGATCAGTGCCAAAGGCCTGGATGGCCTGATTGCCACACTGACTGAGCGCAACAAGGCCAACGCCAAGAAGGTCTGAACGTGCTGGTGCTGCCTTCGGAACTGACCCACGCCCAGGCCCAGGCTTGCCTGCAGATGCTGGTGCAGGGTTTGCGCACCCACAGCGGGGCGTCCGTGGTGGTGGACGCTGGTGCCCTGCAGCATTTCGACTCTGCCGCCTTGGCGGTGTTGTTGGAATTCCGCCGTGAATGCCTGACGGTCGGCAAGCATTTCTCGATCCGCGGCCTGTCAGCGCGGCTGGCCGATCTGGCCGCCCTGTACGGCATTGACGAGCTGCTGCCTGCGGCTTGACCCTGCGTGAGCAGGCCTTCGGGCCGTCCGCTTAAAATAGTGGACTCCCATGCCAGCCATTTCCTTCCAGTCCGTCTCCAAGGCCTATACGGCATCACGGGGACCCAAGGGCGCCACCTTCCTGGCGCTTGATGACGTCAGCTTCAATATCGAAGAGGGCGAGTTTTTTGGCCTGCTCGGCCCCAATGGCGCCGGCAAGACGACGCTCATCAGCATCCTTGCGGGTCTGACGCGCGCCAGCCAGGGCCACGTCTCCGTGCTGGGCCATGACGTGCAGGCCGATTACACCCAAGCCCGACGCCTGCTCGGCGTGGTGCCGCAGGAACTGGTGTTTGATCCGTTTTTCAATGTCCGCGAGGCGCTGCGCATCCAGTCCGGCTATTTCGGGGTGAAGAACAACGACGCCTGGATTGATGAACTGCTTGAAAGCCTGGGTTTGGCCGACAAGGCTAATGCCAATATGCGCCAGCTGTCCGGCGGCATGAAGCGGCGTGTGCTGGTGGCGCAGGCTTTGGTGCACAAGCCGCCTGTGATCGTGCTGGACGAGCCGACCGCCGGTGTGGATGTCGAATTGCGCCAGACGCTGTGGCAGTTCATCGCGCGCCTCAACCGCGAAGGCCACACTGTGCTGTTGACGACCCATTACCTGGAAGAGGCCGAAGCCCTGTGCGGCCGCATTGCCATGCTGAAAACCGGCAAGGTGGTGGCGCTGGAGCGCACCAGTGAACTGCTGAAAGCCGCTTCCAGCCATGTGCTGCGGCTGAAGATCGACGGCGAGTTGCCGGCCGATCTGGCCGCGCAGGCACGCGTGACGGGACGTATCGTGCAGTTCCCGGCACACGATGCGCGTGAGATCGAAGGCTATCTGGCCGCCGTGCGCGAAGCTGGCGTCATCGTCGATGATGTCGAGATCAGCAAGGCTGATCTGGAGGATGTGTTCCTTGCGGTGATGGGGGCTCAGAAATGAACGGCTGGCAAACCCTGTTCTACAAGGAGGTGCTGCGCTTCTGGAAGGTCAGCTTCCAGACCGTGGCCGCGCCCGTGCTGACGGCCGTGCTCTACCTGCTGATCTTCGGCCATGTGCTGGAGAACCATGTCAAGGTCTATGACCAGATCAGCTACACCGCCTTTCTGATTCCCGGTCTGGTGATGATGAGTCTGCTGCAGAACGCCTTTGCCAACAGCTCATCCTCGCTGATCCAGAGCAAGATCATGGGCAATCTTGTCTTTCTCTTGCTCACCCCCCTATCGCACTGGAGCTGGTTTTTTGCCTATGTCGGCTCCTCGGTGGTGCGCGGTCTGGTGGTGGGGGCAGGCGTGTTTCTGGTGACGTTTTGGTTCACCGACTTGAGTGTGGTGGCGCCGCTCTGGGTCATCGCATTTGCCGTCATGGGGGCTGCCCTGCTCGGCGCGCTCGGGCTGATTGCCGGTCTGTGGGCCGAAAAGTTCGACCAACTGGCCGCCTTCCAGAACTTCATCATCATGCCCATGACCTTCCTCAGCGGCGTGTTCTATTCCATCCACTCGCTGCCCAGCTTCTGGCAGGGCGTGAGCCACCTCAACCCGTTTTTCTACATGATCGACGGCTTTCGCTACGGCTTCTTCGGGCAAAGCGATGTCTCGCCCTGGCTGAGCTTGAGCATTGTGGGTGTGGCGCTGTTGGTAGTGGGT
The DNA here is from genome assembly GCA_002633085.1 of Curvibacter sp. PD_MW3. Lineage (GTDB taxonomy): Bacteria > Pseudomonadota > Gammaproteobacteria > Burkholderiales > Burkholderiaceae_C > Hylemonella. The sequence goes on along the minus strand of NSIV01000001.1, from coordinate 928,530 downwards.
GGCCTGGCTGTGCACCTGCTGCGCACCGGGTACAAGATCCGTGGCTGAAGCAACCAAGCGAACGAGCATGACTGCAGACGAACTCCAATCCTTCATCGCCGCCGGCCTGCCGTGCGAGCACATCGAGCTCACAGGCGATGGCCGCCACTGGTACGCCACCATCGTGTCCAGCGAATTCGAGGGCAAGCGCCCGATCCAGCGCCATCAGCGCGTTTATGCCACGCTGGGGCAGAAGATGCACACCGACGAGGTGCACGCCCTGTCCATGAAAACCTACACGCCGGCCGAATGGGCCGCGCTGGCCCACTGAGTGAACTGAACCATGGATAAATTGTTAATTCGTGGCGGGCGCGAGCTGCGCGGCGAGGTGCTGATTTCCGGCGCCAAGAACGCCGCCCTGCCCGAACTGTGTGCCGCCCTGCTGACGGCGCAGCCCGTGACCCTGCGCAACGTGCCGCGTCTGCAGGACGTGGCCACCATGCTCAAACTCATCCGCAACATGGGGGTGAGTGCCGAGGTGGGCGATGACGGTACGGTGCGCATCAATGCCGGCCCGCTCCATGCACCGGAAGCACCCTATGAACTGGTGAAGACCATGCGCGCCTCGGTGCTGGCGCTGGGGCCGCTGCTGGCGCGCTTCGGGCGGGCCCGGGTGTCGCTGCCAGGCGGCTGTGCCATCGGCTCGCGTCCGGTGGACCAGCACATCAAGGGGCTGGAGGCCATGGGCGCTGAGATCGCGGTGGAGCATGGCTACATGATTGCCTCCTTGGCCAAGGGACGCACGCGGCTGAAGGGCGCGCGCATCACCACCGACATGGTCACCGTGACCGGGACCGAAAATTTCCTGATGGCCGCCAGTTTGGCGGAAGGCGAAACCATTCTGGAGAACGCGGCGCAGGAGCCCGAAATTCCCGATCTGGCCGAGATGCTGATCAAGATGGGCGCCCAGATCGAAGGCCACGGCACCAGCCGCATCCGCATCCAGGGTGTGGAGGCGCTGCATGGCTGCGACCACCAAGTGGTGGCGGACCGCATCGAAGCCGGCACCTTCCTCTGTGCCGTGGCGGCTGCTGGTGGCGATGTGGTGCTGAAGCATGGCCGCGCCGACCACCTGGATGCTGTGATCGAGAAGCTGCAGGCGGCCGGCGCCACCGTGACCGCCTTGGCCGATGGCATCCGCGTGCAGGCGAACGGGCGGATGCAGGCGCAGAGTTTCCGCACCACCGAGTACCCGGGCTTTCCCACCGACATGCAGGCCCAGTTCATGACACTCAACTGCATTGCGCAAGGCGCGGCCAAGGTGACCGAAACCATCTTCGAGAACCGCTTCATGCACGTCAATGAGCTGGTGCGCCTGGGTGCCAAGATCCAGATCGACGGCAAGGTGGCGGTGATCGAGGGTGTCGAGCGCCTGTCGGGCGCCACCGTCATGGCCACCGACCTGCGTGCCTCGGCCAGCCTGGTGATTGCCGGTCTGGTGGCCGAGGGTGAGACCGTGGTCGACCGCATCTACCACCTCGACCGTGGTTATGACCGCATGGAGGCCAAGCTGGCCGGTCTCGGTGCCGACATCGAGCGCATCAAATAATGGTTTTTCAAGCGGCCTTCGCGCCTTGGGCAGGCCCGGTGCACTCACGCATGAGAAAATGACCCCATGATCACGCTCGCACTCTCCAAAGGCCGCATCTTCGACGAGACCCTGCCGCTGCTCAAGGCGGCCGGCATCGAGGTGCTGGACGATCCGGACAAGACCCGCAAACTCATTCTGGCCACGAATCAACCGGATGTGCGGGTGGTGCTGGTGCGCGCCACCGATGTGCCGACCTATGTGCAGTACGGTGGGGCCGACCTCGGCATCACCGGTCTGGACACGCTGCTGGAGCACGGCATGGAATGGGGCGGCGCTGCAAGCAGCACGGGCCTGTACCAGCCGCTGGACCTGCAAATCGCCAAATGCCGCATCAGCGTGGCAGTGCGCGAGGGCTTCGACTATGCCGCCGCCGTGCGCCAGGGCTCGCGCCTGACCGTGGCCACCAAGTACGTGGCGATCGCGCGCGAGTTCTTCGCCGCCAAGGGCGTGCACGTGGACCTGATCAAGCTCTACGGCAGCATGGAGCTGGCGCCGCTGACCGGCCTGGCTGATGCCATCGTCGACCTCGTGTCGACCGGCAACACCCTCAAGGCCAACCACTTGGTCGAGGTCGAGCACATCATGGACATCAGCTCGCGCCTGGTGGTGAACCAGGCCGCGCTCAAGCTCAAGCGCGAACCGATCCGCCGCATCATCGACGCCTTTGCCGGCGTCGTCGGTCAGAAGTAATCACTATGAATTTGATAGCTGCTCCCGCCCGTCTGTCGACGTCCAAGGCCGATTTTGAGGCCAAATTCCAGGCGCGTCTGCACTGGTCGGGCGAGACCGATGCGGCGATTGAGCAGCGCGTGGCCGAGATCCTGGCCGATGTGCGCCAGCGCGGCGATGCCGCCGTGCTCGAGTACACCGCCCGTTTCGATGGCCTCTCTGCGCCCAACATGGCGGCGCTGGAGTTGACCCAGGCCGACTTCAAGGCGGCGTTCGACGCCATTCCGCTGGCTCAACGTGAGGCCCTGCAATCGGCTGCAGCCCGTGTGCGCAAGTACCATGAAGCACAGAAAAAGGCCTCGGGCGAGAGTTGGAGCTACCGTGATGAAGACGGTACGTTGTTGGGCCAGAAGGTCACGCCGCTGGATCGCGTCGGCATCTATGTGCCCGGCGGCAAGGCCGCGTACCCGTCGAGCCTGCTGATGAACGCCATTCCTGCCCACGTGGCGGGGGTGCAGGAAATCATCATGGTCGTGCCCACGCCCGTGCGTGGCAGCGTGGCCACCGGTGGCTCGGGCGGGCAGGCCGCGTCAAGCAAGGGTGAGCGCAACGAGCTGGTGCTGGCGGCTGCCTACGTGGCTGGCGTCACGCGCGCCTTCACCATCGGCGGTGCCCAAGCCGTAGCGGCCCTGGCGTATGGCACGCAAACAGTGCCCAAGGTGGACAAGATCACCGGCCCCGGCAACGCCTATGTCGCCAGCGCCAAGAAGCATGTCTTCGGCACAGTCGGCATCGACATGATTGCCGGCCCGAGCGAGATTCTGGTGCTGGCCGACGGCACGACGCCGGCCGACTGGGTGGCCATGGATCTGTTCAGCCAGGCCGAGCACGACGAGCTGGCGCAAAGCATCCTGCTGTGCCCGGATGCCGCTTACATCGAGGCCGTGCAGCGCGAGATCGACCGCCTGTTGCCGACCATGCCGCGTGCCGAAATCATCGCCAAGTCGCTCACGGGCCGCGGCGCGCTGATCCACACCCGCAGCATGGAAGAGGCCTGCGCCATCTCCAACCGCATTGCACCGGAGCACCTGGAAGTGTCGAGCCGCGAGCCGCACAAGTGGGAGCCGCTGCTGAAACACGCCGGCGCCATCTTCCTCGGTGCCTACACCAGCGAGTCGCTGGGCGACTACTGTGCCGGTCCGAACCACGTGCTGCCCACCAGCGGCACGGCACGCTTTTCCTCGCCGCTGGGGGTGTATGACTTCCAGAAGCGCAGCAGCCTGATCGAGGTCAGCGAAGCCGGGGCCCAGACCCTGGGGCAGATCGCTTCCGTGCTGGCGCATGGTGAGGGGCTGCAGGCGCACGCGCGCGCGGCCGAGATGCGTTTGAAAGACGCCAAGAAATGACAGCACTCGATCCCAAACTGCAACGTTTGATCCGCCAGGACATCCAGTCCATGCACGCCTATGCCATCCAGGATTCGGTGGGCATGGTCAAGCTCGACGCCATGGAGAACCCGTACAGCCTGCCGCCGGCGCTGCAGGCCAAACTGGGGCAGCGCTTGGGCCGGCTGGCGCTCAACCGCTACCCGGACGGCCGCGTCAACGACCTGCGTGCCGCCCTGGCGCGCTACGCCGACATGCCGGCCGGCTACGACCTGATGCTGGGCAACGGCTCGGATGAGTTGATCTCGCTGCTGGCCCTGGCCTGCGACGTGCCGGGCGCTTCCATCCTGGCACCGTTGCCCGGTTTCGTGATGTACGCCATGAGCGCGCAACTGCAGGGCCTGGCCTTCCACGGCGTGCCGCTGACCGCCGACTTCGAGCTCGACGAGGTCGCCATGCTGGCCGCCATCCGCGAGCACAAGCCAACCATCACCTACATTGCCTACCCGAACAACCCGACCGCCAACCTGTGGGACGAGGCGGTGATCGCGAAGATCATCGCCGCCGTGGGCGAGCAGGGCGGTCTGGTGGTGATGGACGAGGCCTACCAGCCTTTCTCCTCACGCAGCTGGCTGGAGCGCATCCGCGCCAACCCGGTCGCTCACGGCCATGTGCTGTTGATGCGCACGCTCTCCAAGTTCGGCCTGGCCGGCGTGCGGCTGGGTTACATGATCGGCCCGCAGGCCCTGGTGGCCGAGATCGACAAGGTGCGGCCGCCCTACAACATCAGCGTGCTGAACTGCGAGTGCGCCTTGTTCGCGCTCGAACATGCTGATGTATTTGCGGCACAAGCCCTTGAGATCAAAGCGCAGCGTGCTATGATTTTGGAAGCGTTGTCGGCGTGGCCGCAGGTGCGGGCCTGGAACAGCGATGCCAACATGATCCTGGTGCGCGTGCCGGATGCGGCCAAGGCCTTCGAGGGCATGAGGGCGCGCAAGGTGCTGGTGAAGAATGTCTCCAAGCTGCACCCTCTGCTGGTCAACTGCCTGCGTCTGACGGTCGGTACGCCGGACGAGAACCGGCAGATGCTGGCGGCGCTGAAAGAATCACTATGAGCACACCACGTATTGCCGAAGTTTCCCGCAACACCGCGGAGACCCAGATCACCGTCCGCGTCAACCTCGACGGCACCGGCCAGGCGCGCCTGGCCACCGGCATCGGCTTCTTTGACCACATGCTGGACCAGATCGCGCGCCACGGCCTGATCGATCTCGACATCCAGGCCAAGGGTGACCTGCACATTGACGGCCACCACACGGTGGAAGACGTCGGCATCACCCTGGGCCAGGCCGTGGCCAAAGCGGTGGGTGACAAGAAAGGCATCCGCCGTTACGGCCACGCCTATGTGCCGCTGGACGAGGCGCTGTCGCGTGTGGTGGTCGACTTCTCCGGCCGTCCGGGGTTGGTCATGCACGTGCCGTTCAAGAGCGGCATGATCGGCACCTTCGACAGCCAGCTGGCCTACGAGTTCTTCCAGGGCTTCGTCAACCACGCCTTCGTCACGCTGCACATCGACAACCTGCGCGGCGAGAACGCCCACCACCAGGCCGAGACCGTGTTCAAGGCCTTCGCCCGCGCCTTGCGCGCCGCGCTGGAGCTTGACCCGCGCGCCGCCGGCACCATCCCGTCGACCAAAGGTTCCCTCTAGTCATGTGCAAAAAAGGCCTATGGGCCTCGTCAATTCTGCGCAATCAGCTATGAATTCAGTAGCAAATCAGGCGACTGCCAAGACTGTGGCGGTGGTTGACTACGGCATGGGCAACCTGCGCTCGGTGTCGCAGGCGGTGCAGGCGGCAGCGCAAGACAGCGGCTGGCACGTGCTCATCACCTCCCGGCCCGACGATGTGCGCGCCGCCGAGCGCGTGGTGCTGCCCGGCCAGGGCGCCATGCCCGACTGCATGCGCGAGCTGCGCGACTCCGGCCTGCGCGACGCGGTGCTGGAAGCGGCCGCGAACAAGCCGCTGTTCGGCGTCTGCGTCGGCATGCAGATGATGCTGGACCACAGCGCCGAAGGCGATACGCCCGGCCTGGGGCTGATCCACGGCGAGGTGGTCAAGTTCGACTTGGCGAACCAGCGCCAGCCTGACGGCAGTCGCTACAAGGTGCCGCAGATGGGCTGGAATCAGGTCTACCAGATGGACCACGGCCAGGGGCGTCACCCGGTCTGGGGCGACGTGCCGGACGGCAGCTACTTCTACTTCGTGCACAGTTTCTACGCCCGACCGTCGGATGCACGCCACAGCGCAGGCGAAGCCGACTACGGTAGCCGCTTCGCGGCGGCGATTGCGCGCGATAATATTTTTGCGACCCAATTCCACCCCGAGAAAAGTGCAGCCCACGGCCTCGCCCTTTACCGCAACTTCCTTCACTGGAAGCCCTGATCCATTTCCCTTTGTCCCGGCTGAATCCCTAGCCCTATTCTTTTTCGAAGCACCATGCTTTTAATTCCTGCCATCGATTTGAAAGACGGTCATTGCGTGCGCCTCAAGCAGGGCGACATGGATCAATCCACCACCTTTGGTGAAAATCCGGCGCTCATGGCGCGCAGTTGGGTGGACAAGGGTGCACGCCGCCTGCACCTGGTGGACCTGAACGGCGCCTTTGCCGGGCAGCCCAAGAATGAGCAGGCGATCCGCAGCATCCTGAAGGAAGTCGGCAGCGAAATCGACGTGCAGCTCGGCGGTGGCATCCGCGACCTCGACACCATCGAGCGCTACCTCGACGCCGGCCTGCGCTACGTCATCATCGGCACCGCCGCGGTCAAGAACCCGGGCTTTCTGCAGGACGCCTGCACCGCCTTCGGCGGCCACATCATCGTCGGCCTGGATGCCAAGGATGGCAAGGTCGCCACCGACGGCTGGAGCAAGCTGACGCGCCACGAAGTGGTGGACCTGGGCAAGAAGTTCGAGGACTACGGCGTCGAATCCATCATCTACACCGACATTGGCCGCGACGGCATGCTCTCGGGCATCAACATCGAGGCCACGGTCCGCCTGGCGCAGGCGCTGACCATTCCCGTCATCGCCTCCGGCGGCCTGAGCAACATGGCCGACATCGAAGCGCTGTGCGCGGTGGAAGACGAGGGCATTGAGGGGGTGATCTGCGGCCGCGCCGTCTACACCGGTGATCTTGACTTCCAGGCGGCCCAGATCCGGGCCGACGAACTGTCTGCCGCGGGCTGAGGTCGTACCGCGTGCTGGCCAAGAGAATCATCCCGTGCTTGGACGTGACCGGTGGTCGCGTCGTGAAGGGCGTCAACTTCGTTGAACTGCGTGATGCCGGCGATCCTGTGGAGATCGCAGCGCGCTACAACGACCAGGGTGCCGACGAACTGACCTTCCTCGACATCACCGCCACCAGTGACGGACGCGACCTGATCCTGCACATCATCGAGGCGGTGGCCTCCAAGGTTTTCATTCCGCTGACGGTGGGCGGCGGCGTGCGCACGGTCGAAGATGTGCGCCGTCTGCTCAATGCCGGCGCCGACAAGACCAGCTTCAACTCGGCAGCGATTGCCAACCCACAAGTGATCCGCGACGCCTCGCACAAATACGGTGCCCAGTGCATCGTGGTGGCGATCGATGCCAAACGCCGTTTTGGTGACGACCTGCTGGCACGCGGCGAAGGCTGGGACGTCTACAGCCACGGCGGCCGCAAGAACACCGGCTTGGACGCCGTGGCCTGGGCGCGCCAGATGGCTGAGCATGGCGCCGGCGAGATCCTGCTGACCAGCATGGACCGCGATGGCACCAAGTCTGGCTTTGACCTGGAACTCACGCGGGCTGTCAGCGATGCAGTGAGCGTGCCGGTGATCGCCTCCGGTGGCGTCGGCAACCTCGACCACCTGGTCGACGGCATCAAGATCGGTGGCGCCGACGCCGTGCTCGCCGCCAGCATCTTCCACTACGGCGAGTACACCATCGCCCAAGCCAAGGCGCGCATGGCTGAGGCCGGCATTCCGGTGCGCATCGAACCCGCCGCCTGATTCCCCTGCCAAATCGGGCGACAATAGCGCCATGAACTGGTTGGACGAAGTGAAATGGGACGCGCAGGGCTTGGTGCCGGTGATCGCGCAGGAGCAGGGCAGCAACGATGTCCTGATGTTTGCCTGGATGAACCGCGAGGCGCTGCAGAAGACGGCCGAGCTCGGCCGCGCCGTCTATTTCAGCCGCTCTAGGGCTAAGTTGTGGTTCAAGGGCGAAGAATCCGGGCACGTACAGACCGTGCATGAGATCCGCCTGGACTGCGACAACGACGTGGTACTGCTCAAGGTGACCCAGCTCGGCCATGAACCCGGCATTGCTTGTCACACCGGGCGTCACAGCTGCTTTTTCAGTGTTTACAAAAATGGCGCCTGGCAGGCCGTTGACCCGGTCTTGAAAGACCCCGAAACCATCTACAAATAACGACCATGTCCGATACGCGTACGAATTCCGCCGATGCCCTGGCCCGCTTGGCGGCTGTGGTCGAGAGCCGCCTGCCTGCCAACGGTGGTGATCCCGACAAAAGTTATGTCGCTCGTTTGCTGCACAAAGGGCCGGATGCCTTCCTGAAGAAGATCGGCGAGGAAGCCACCGAAGTGGTGATGGCTGCCAAGGACGCCGACCATGGCGGCGATCGCAACAAAATCATCTATGAAGTGGCCGATCTCTGGTTCCATTCCATGATTGCCCTGGCGCATTACGGCCTGAAGCCGGCGGACGTGATCGCCGAACTGGAGCGCCGCGAGGGCACCAGCGGCATCGAGGAAAAGGCGCTGCGCAAGGCGCTGGCGCGCGAGGGCGGTGAGCAGTGAGCCAGAACCCGGATCGGAGTGACGCCGAACGGCTGCAGTCCCTCACCACGCTGGGGACGGTCAGTTACGTGCTGCATCTGATCGTGGCCGTCGGTGCCCTGGTGCCGGGCGCGCAGATCAGCCCGGTGCTGCTGATCGTGGCGCTGGTGCTCGACCTGGTCAAGCGCCCGGATGCCGAAGGCACCTGGCATGCCTCTCATTTCCGCTGGCGCATCCGCACCGTGCTGATTGCGGCCGCACTGTATGTGCTGACGGCGCCGCTGTGGTTTTTCTTTTTCGTGCCGGGCTGGATCGCCTGGCTCGCCATCTCGGTCTGGTTCCTCTACCGCATCATCAGCGGCATGGTGAACATGAACAAAGGTCTTCCCATGGAGTTTTCTGCATGACAGCCGTGCACCACAGCGATCCGAACTGCATTTTCTGCAAGATCATCTCCGGTCAGATTCCCTCGAAAAAGGTTTACGAGGACGAAGAAATCTTCGCCTTCCATGACATCCATCCCTGGGCACCGGTGCATTTCCTGATGGTGCCCAAGCTGCATATTCCGTCCATGGCTCAAGTAGGCACGGAACATGCTGCATTGCTCGGGCGCATGATGGCGCTGGCACCGAAGCTGGCCTTGCAGGAGGGCTGCCGCCCTTACCCGGAAGGCGGCTTTCGCATCGTCTGCAACACCGGTGAGGACGGCGGGCAGGAGGTTCATCACCTGCATGTGCATGTGATCGGTGGACCGCGCCCCTGGCTCAAGGGCTAATTTGGGTCAGGCCGTGCGGCCACCTACTGTGAAGATTAGAATTGTCAAATTCCTGAGGAGTGATATATGGGTTCGTTTTCTATCTGGCACTGGCTGATCGTGCTGCTGATCGTGGTGATGGTGTTCGGCACCAAGAAGCTCAAGAATCTGGGTAGCGACCTCGGTGGCGCCGTCAAGGGTTTCAAGGACGGCATGAAGGACGGCACTTCCGCTGAGGAAAAGCCGGCTGCGCCCGCCGCCCAAGTGTCTGCTCCGGCTGCGGACAAGACCACCATCGACGTCGAAGCCAAGACCAAATCCTGATTGCCGCTTAGGCAGACATGATCGATCTCGGCATTTCCAAAATGGCGCTGATCGGCGCGGTGGCACTCATTGTCATCGGGCCGGAGAAGCTGCCGCGCGTGGCCCGTACCGTTGGCACCTTGCTGGGCAAGGCGCAACGTTATGTGGCCGATGTCAAGGCCGAGGTCAACCGGTCGATGGAGCTCGACGAGCTCAAGAAGATGAAGGACACGGTCGAAGGTGCGGCACGCGATGTCGAGAACTCGATCCAGACCACCAGCAGCGATTTTGAAAAGAGCTGGTCCGAGGCAACTTCGGGGCTGGAATCGAGCGGCCTGGACGTGCCGATCGGTTATCCCGAGTACAAGCACCCCGGCAAGAACTGGCGCCTGAAACGTGGTGCCACACCGGTCTGGTACAAGGCCCGGCAGGGTGTGCGCACCCGGGCACAGTCCGGCGCAGCCCGGGTTGCCCGTTACCGGCCACAAAGACTGAGCTGACGATCCTCTGACCCCCTATTCATCGGGCTGCAGCCGCTGATCGCGGCAGGCGGTTCGAGTACCGAGCAAACAACGCATGGCAGACGATCAATCCAAAGAAGACGAGTTGGCGGGGACCGAGCAGCCGTTCGTGCAGCACCTGATGGAGCTGCGCGACCGTCTGGTCAAGTCCATGATCGCGATGGCGGTGGTCACCGCGGTGCTGGCACTCTACCCGGGCCCGGCAGCGCTGTACGACATTCTGGCTGCGCCGCTGGTGGCGCACCTGCCCAAGGGCGCCACGCTGATCGCCACGTCTGTGATCTCGCCCTTCATGGTGCCGCTCAAGATCATGCTGATGGCGGCCTTCCTGGTGGCGTTGCCGGTCATCCTGTACCAAGCCTGGGCCTTTGTGGCGCCGGGCCTGTACACCCATGAGAAAAAACTGGTGTTGCCGCTGGTGATCTCCAGCTCCATCCTGTTCTTCATCGGCGTGGCCTTTTGCTACTTCTTCGTGTTCGGCCAGGTCTTCGCTTTTATCCAGGGCTTCGCACCCAAGAGCATCACCGCCGCGCCGGATATCGAGGCTTATCTGAGCTTCGTGATGACCATGTTCCTGGCCTTCGGCCTGGCGTTCGAGGTGCCGATTGTGGTGATCGTGCTGGCGCGCATGGGTATCGTCAGCGTGCAGAAACTCAAGGAATTCCGCGGCTACTTTGTGGTGCTGGCTTTCATCATTGCCGCCATCGTGACGCCGCCGGACGTGGTGTCGCAGCTGGCACTGGCCATCCCGATGGTCCTGCTGTATGAGTTGGGCCTGTGGGCGGCACAGATCTTCATCAAGCACACCCAGGCGCCTGCCGAAGACGCTGAGGCGCCGCAGCCCTGAGCGGCTGCGGGCTGACTTTTGCTTACTGTTGCACGCGACGCGGTTTCGGCCGCACCCCCGGAACCACATCCAGTTCCACCGGGTTGTTCTGGCGCAGCAAGCTGAATTTCGAAGGCGTGCCCGGCTTGAGGGCGGCCACACTCGACAACAACTCTGAAACGTTGTGCACCGGCTTGCCGGCTACGCCGGTGATCACATCGCCGGGGCGGATGCCGGACTGCGCTGCCGGGCCGTTCTGCAACACACCGGTGATGATCACGCCCTGACTGGCCTTGATGCCGAAGGTCTCGGCCAGCTCGGGCGAGAGCTCGCTCGGCTCGACCCCGATCCAGCCGCGCGTCACCTGGCCTTCCTTGACGATGCTTTCCAGCACCTGCTTGGCGGTCGAGACCGGAATGGCGAAACCGATGCCCATGTTGCCGCCGGAACGCGAGTAGATGGCGGTGTTGATGCCCAACAGATTGCCGTTGGTGTCGACCAGTGCGCCGCCGGAGTTGCCGGGGTTGATGGCGGCATCGGTCTGGATGAAGTTCTCGAAGGTGTTGATGCCAAGCTGGTTGCGTCCCAGGGCGCTGACGATGCCGCTGGTCACGGTCTGGCCCACGCCGAAGGGGTTGCCGATGGCCAGCACCTGGTCGCCCACCTGGATGTTGTCGGCGTTGCCGAGCACGATCACGGGTAGCCGCTCGAGTTCGATCTTGAGCACGGCCAGGTCGCTGTCCGGGTCAGTGCCGATCACCTTGGCGCGCGCCTGGCGGTTGTCGTTGAGGATGACCTCGATCTCGTCGGCACCATCGATCACATGGTTGTTGGTCAGCACATAACCGTTGGGGCTGACGATGACACCGCTGCCCAGGCCGACCTGCGGCTCGTTGTCCTGGTCGCCAAAGAAGAAGCGGAACCAGGGGTCGTTGCTGTTCGGGTTGTTCTTGGGGGCCTTGCTGGTGCTGATACTCACCACCGCGGCCGAGGCCTTTTGCGCCGCACCCCGGAAGCTGCCGGCCGGCACCGCACCCGGCGGGCTGGCGGGCGCCTCAAGCAGGGCAACGCCAGCCGAAAGAGAGACCGCTTTACCCAGCCAATCCGGCTTGAGGGTCAGCACCACGAAGTAGACGGCCAGCAGGACCGTGACCACCTGGGAAAACAGCAACCAGAATCGTTTCATGGGGAAATTGTAGAGTGCTGGCTGTGAAGCCGTCGTTCGTCATTCATATTCAGCCCCAGGCGGCACCCAAACCGGCCAGCGGCACCCCCTGCAATGGCTGTGGTGTTTGCTGCCTGAGCGAGCCCTGTCCGCTGGGGATGCTGCTGTCGCACCGGCGGGTTGGCTCCTGTGCCGCCGTGCGCTGGGATGCGGCGGCGAACCAATACCGTTGTGGCGCCGTGGTGGATGTGACAGCCGTGTTGCGCCAGGCGCTGCCGCCGGGCCTGCGCTGGCTGACACCGGCCATGGCGCCGCTGCTGAGCCGGCTGGCACGCCGCTGGATTGCCGCCGGCCAGGGCTGCGACAGCGAGCTGGAGGTGCAGAGCCCGGCCAGCCGTCAATCTGACCGACAATCATCGCCATGACAGACCGCCATCAGCTCCTCCAGGCCTTCGATGCCTTGCTGCAGCCCGAGCGTTTTCGCGATTACGGCCCCAACGGCTTGCAAGTCGAAGGACGCTCCGAGATCCGCAAAATCGTTTCCGGGGTCACCGCCAGCCGCGCCCTGATCGAGGCGGCCATCACAGCGCAGGCCGATGCCATCTTTGTGCACCATGGCCTCTTCTGGCGCGGCCAGGATGGTCGGGTGACCGGTTGGATGAAGCAACGTTTGGCCCTGCTGCTGGCGCACGACATCAATCTGTTTGCCTACCATCTGCCGCTTGATGCACACCCTGACTTGGGCAACAACGCCCAATTGGGCTTGCAATTGGGCTTGCGGTCGGAGGGACGCTTTGGCGAGCAGGACCTGGGCTTTCTGGGCGCGCGTGCGCAGGGTGGCGACTTTGCGACGGCAGGTGATCTGGCTGCGCATGTGGAACGGGCATTAAATCGGCCAGTGACCCTTGTCAATACTGCGCAGAAAGCTATCAAAAATATAGCGTGGTGTACGGGTGGGGCACAGGGCTATTTCGAGGCGGCAATTGCCGCCGGCGCTGACGCCTTCATCACCGGCGAGATTTCCGAGCCGCAGGCGCACTATGCGCGCGAGTGCGGCGTCGCATACATCGCCTGCGGCCACCATGCGAGTGAGCGTTATGGTGCGCCGGCGGTGGCCGCGCACGTGGCGGGTCAGCTCGGACTGGCGCACGAGTTCATCGAGATCGACAACCCCGCCTGATTTCATGCGCAAGCCCCTAGCCATCACCATGGGCGATGCCGCCGGCATCGGCCCGGAAATCATCGCCAAGGCCTTCCGCGACGCGCCGGAGGTGACGTGCGGCTGCTTTGTGGTGGGCGATGTTGCTACGTTGCGTCGTGCCACTCAACTGGTCCGACGCGAGGGTGAGCTTGCCCAGCCATTGGTGTTGCTGGACCGTGCCGCCGAGGCGCTGGCGGTACCGCCGAACTGTGTGCCGGTGTTGCAAGTCGAGACGCTGGCGACACCGGTGCCCTTTGGGCGCATCAGTGCCGAAGCCGGGCGGCTGGCCGGCCGTTGCGTCGTCTGGGCGGCGCAAGCGGCGTTGCGTGGTGAGATTGCCGGCCTGGTGACGGCGCCCTTGCACAAGGAGGCGCTGTCGGCCGCCGGGGCGCCTTTTGATGTTTTCCCGGGCCATACCGAGCTGTTGCAGGCAGAAGCCGCGGCGTACCAGGGCAAGACCGTGGCCGAGCTGCCGGTGCGCATGATGTTGGCCAATGACGAGTTGCGCACGGTGCTGGTCAGCATCCATGTGTCTCTGCGCCAGGCGATTGACGCGGTCACGCACGACAACGTGCTGCAGACCTTGCGCATCACGCATGCCGCGCTGCGGCCGGTGTTGGGGCGTGCGCCGCGCATTGGCGTGGCGGGCCTGAACCCGCATGCCGGCGAGGGGGGGCTGTTTGGCCGCGAGGAGATCGAGATCATCGTGCCGGCCCTGGCGCAGGCACGTGCCGAGGGGCTGGATGTGCATGGTCCGCTGGCGCCGGATACGGTGTTCATGCGTGCCCGGGCCCAAGGTGGGCGGCCCGGCGAGTTCGATGTGGTGGTGGCCATGTACCACGACCAGGGTCTGATTCCGGTCAAGTACCTGGGGGTGGACAAGGGCGTCAATGTGACGCTGGGGCTGCCGTTGGTGCGTACCAGTCCCGATCACGGCACGGCGTTTGACATTGCCGGCACGGGCCGGGCCGATGCCGCCAGCCTGATCGAGGCCATCCGCATGGCGCGCCACCTGCTGGCCGGATGAGCCGGTGGCACGTAAATTGGCGCTGGAGGCTCGGCTACAATTGGCAGTTGATCTCAGAACGGTCATATAAACAAAACCCGTTGTTTCATTGAGGATTCCCATGAGCGACACGCTTGCCGATAAAAGTCAGATGGACCCCAGCAAACGGACATGGCTGATTGCCACCGGTTGTGCTGGTACTGTGGGTGGCGTTGCAGCCGCCATTCCTTTCGTCAGCACCTTTCAGCCGTCGGAAAAGGCCAAGGCGGCCGGCGCGGCCGTCGAGGTGGACATTTCGGCACTCAAGCCGGGCGAAAAAGTCACGGTGGAGTGGCGCGGCAAGCCGGTGTGGATCGTCAAGCGCACGCCCGAACAGCTCGAAAGCCTGAAAAAGACCGAAGGCCAGCTGGCGGATCCGAAGTCCGAGCGCAAGCCCGCCGAACTCACGCCCGAATACGCGCGCAACCAATACCGTTCGATCAAGCCGGAGTTGCTGGTGGCGGTTGGCATCTGCTCGCACCTGGGCTGCTCGCCGAGCGAAAAGTTCCAGACCGGCGCCCAACCCTCGCTGCCGGACGACTGGCAAGGCGGCTTCCTCTGCCCCTGCCACGGTTCCACCTTCGACATGGCGGGCCGCGTGTTCAAGAACAAGCCGGCACCGGACAACCTCGAAGTGCCGCCGCACATGTACCTGTCCGACAGCAAGCTGCTGATCGGTGAAGACAAGAAGGCTTGAGGAAGACGAACATGGCTGAATTCAAGGAAATCTCGCCCAACGCCTCCGCAGGCGCCAAGCTCACGAACTGGTTCGAGAACCGGTTCCCGACGATGTTCTCGGCTTACCGGGTTCACATGGCGGAGTACTACGCACCGAAGAACTTCAACTTCTGGTACATCTTCGGCTCGCTGGCCATGCTGGTGCTGGTGATCCAGATCGTGACCGGCATTTTCCTGGTCATGCACTACAAGCCGGATGCCGCCCTGGCCTTCGGCTCGGTTGAGTACATCATGCGCGATGTGCCCTGGGGCTGGCTGATCCGCTACATGCACTCCACCGGTGCTTCCGCCTTCTTTGTGGTGGTCTATCTGCACATGTTCCGTGGCCTGATCTACGGCAGCTACCGCAAGCCGCGTGAGCTGGTCTGGATCTTCGGCTGTGCCATCTTCCTGTGCCTGATGGCCGAGGCCTTCATGGGCTACCTGCTGCCCTGGGGCCAGATGAGCTACTGGGGCGCCCAGGTGATCGTGAACCTGTTTGCCGCCATTCCCTTCGTCGGTCCCGATCTGGCGCTGCTGATCCGTGGTGACTATGTGGTGGGCGACGCGACCCTGAACCGCTTCTTCAGCTTCCACGTGATTGCCGTGCCGCTGGTGCTGCTGGGTCTGGTCGTGGCGCACTTGCTGGCGCTGCATGATGTCGGCTCCAACAACCCGGACGGCATTGAAATCAAGGGCCCGAACGCTCCGAAGGATGCCCAAGGTCACCCGCTCGACGGCGTGCCGTTCCACCCCTACTACACGGTGCATGACATCTTCGGTGTCAGCGTGTTCCTGATGGTGTTTACCGCCATCATCTTCTTCGCACCCGAGTTCGGTGGTTACTTCCTCGAATACAACAACTTCATTCCGGCTGATCCGCTGCAGACGCCTGCGCACATTGCCCCGGTCTGGTACTTCACGCCGTTCTATTCCATGCTGCGTGCCATCACCAGCGAGATGATGTATGCGCTGATTGCCTGCGTGCTGCTCGCTGGCGTGCTGGCCGCGACCAAGCTCAAGCTGCCCGCGCTGTTCAAGGCGGTGGTGCTGGGCGGTGCCGTGGTGGTGGCAGCCCTGATGCTGGCGATCGATGCCAAGTTCTGGGGCGTGGTGGTGATGGGCGGTGCCGTTGTCATCCTGTTCTTCCTGCCCTGGCTGGATAACAGCGCGGTCAAGTCGATCCGCTACCGTCCGGACTGGCACAAGTACCTGTACGGCATCTTCGTGATCAACTTCGTCGTGCTGGCTTACCTGGGCGTGCAACCGCCGTCGCCGATTGGCGAGCGGGTGTCCCAAGTCGGCACGCTGTTCTACTTTGGCTTCTTCCTGTTGATGCCGTGGTGGAGTCGTATTGGTCAGACCAAGCCTGTGCCTGACCGCGTTACCTTTGCTGCCCACTGAGCTGGAGATAACAAAAAATGAAGAAACTCATTCTCAGCCTGATCACGGCATTTGGTCTGCTCAGCGGTGCCCATGCGGCCACTGGCGGTGGCATTTCCTGGGACAAGGCGCCTGTCAACACCAGCGACGTGGCCTCGCTGCAGAACGGTGCCAAGCTGTTCGTCAACTACTGCCTGAGCTGCCATTCGGCCGCTTTCATGCGCTACAACCGCCTGCAGGACCTTGGTTTCACCAATGAACAGATCAAGGACAACCTGCTGTTCGCGACCGACAAGGTCGGCGAGACCATGAAGTCGGCCATTGATCCGAAGCAGGCCAAGGAGTGGTTCGGCGCCAATCCGCCCGACCTGACCCTGATTGCACGTTCGCGTGCCGGCCATGGCGGCACCGGTGCCGACTACCTCTACACCTTCCTGCGTACTTTCTACGTGGATGAGGCCAAGGCCACTGGCTGGAATAATCTGGTTTTCCCGAGCGTTGGCATGCCGCATGCGCTGTGGGAGCTGCAGGGCAAGCGTCGCCCGGTCTACGAGACCAAGGAAGAACACGGCCATGAGGTGCATGTCTTCAAGGGCTGGGAACAGCTCACGCCGGGCACCATGACGCCGCTCCAGTATGATCAGGCCATTGGCGATCTGGTGAACTTCCTGCAATGGATGGGTGAGCCGGCCCAGAACACCCGTGTTCGCGTAGGCGTCTGGGTATTGCTGTTCCTGTTGATGTTTACCGTGATCACCTGGCGCCTCAATGCCGCGTACTGGAAAGACGTCAAGTAACGTCTAACAGCCTCAACGGGCCACATCCCCCGGATGTGGCTTGCGTTTTGCGGAGTGGGTTTGCAAAAATGCATCCCACTCTTTTTGATTTTTAGGAGTCTCCACCATGATGGTGCTGTATTCGGGAACGACCTGCCCCTTTTCCCATCGCTGCCGTTTTGTCCTGTTCGAAAAAGGGATGGATTTCGAGATCCGCGATGTGGACCTCTACAACAAGCCGGAAGACATCAACGTCATGAACCCCTACGGCCAGGTGCCGATTCTGGTGGAGCGTGACCTGATTCTGTACGAGTCGAACATCATCAACGAGTACATCGATGAGCGCTTCCCGCATCCGCAGCTGATGCCCGGTGACCCGGTGGACCGCGCACGTGTGCGTCTGTTCCTGCTCAATTTCGAGAAGGAGCTGTTCGTCCACGTCTCGACACTGGAGTCCCGTGCTTCCAAAGGCAATGAAAAGGCCTTGGAAAAAGCGCGTTCCCACATCCGTGACCGTCTGACGCAGCTGGCCCCGGTGTTCCTGAAGAACAAGTACATGCTGGGCGAGAACTTCTCCATGCTCGACGTGGCGATCGCGCCGCTGCTGTGGCGTCTCGACTACTACGGCATCGAGCTGAGCAAGAATGCCGCGCCGCTGCTGAAGTACGCCGAGCGCATCTTCTCGCGTCCGGCCTATATTGAAGCGCTGACGCCGTCTGAAAAAGTGATGCGCAAGTAAGACACCTGGTCGCTGTTCCATGATGAATGCTCCGAGCGCAACGTCGACCCGTCCTTACCTGATCCGTGCCCTCTACGAATGGTGCACCGACAACGGCTTCACGCCGTATGTGGCGGTGCGGGTCGACGAGACCGTGCAGGTGCCGCGTGAGTATGTGAAGAACGGCGAGATTGTGCTCAATGTCAGCATGGATGCGACCAGCTCGCTCAAGCTGGGCAATGAGTTCATCGAGTTCAAGGCCCGATTCGCAGGCACGGCGCGTGACATCATGGTGCCGGTCAGCCGGGTCATCGCCATTTATGCCCGTGAGAATGGACAAGGCATGGCGTTCCCGCTGGAAGAGGCCGGTACCCCTGCGGCGCAGGCCAGCGAGGTGGCGCCAGAATTGCCAACCGAGCGTGAACCTGAGGTGAAGACGGTCCAGTTGACCCGGGTCGACTCCGCGCGCAGCAGCGATGAGCCCGAGCCCCCCCGGCCGCCGGGCGGCAATCGACCGGCACTCAAGCGGGTCAAGTAGCGTTTGTTGCGTCATCACGCCACGAGACCACGGTAGAATAAAACCCGTGCCGATTTAGCTCAGTTGGTAGAGCACCCGCCTTGTAAGCGGTAGGTCGTCAGTTCGAATCCGACAATCGGCACCATCTTTTCTGTGCACGCACCCTGACTCGCCCGCACTCAGCGATCGCGGGAAATTTGGACCTTGAGCCGAATTGAGGTAATCTCCCAACCCTTGGTACGCAACTGGGCTTCCAGTGCGGGCAGGAACTGCCGGAGTTTGGCGGCAACCGCGTTGTTGCTGACGAGCAGGCACCAGACCGAGCCGTCGATGGGGCCTGCCTGGATGGCTGATCGCAAAGGGCCGGGGATCAATGGTTCGATGGCCTTGAGCCGTGCCGACGAATCCCGGGTCAACTCGGTCAGTCTGGCCAAGGTGGGAGAATCCTGTGTGGCCTGCAGCAGGGTCACAGGATGGTGGCGTCGGTTCATGGCGTTGGGTTGAGCGGAGAGACGAATGCATTTGATTATCACGGATGCTTGGCTGGCAAAGAGCCGAGCCATCTATCTGAGCGGAACCAAGCTGCTGGTGGCCGTTCTAGCCCTGTCGTTCACCTTGATGCTGGTCGCCGCCGGCCTGTACCACTGGGTTTTTCTCAAGGGCGCGCGCGAAGGCTGGCCGGTGGTCGGGACGCTCGTCCGGCTGGTGATCAAGGACGAATTTGCGCAGCGCGACCGATTCATGCGCGAAAACCTGGATGTGATGGCCAAGCGGTTGGGCGAAATGCAGGCCAAGATGATGCAGCTCGAATCGCTGGGCGAGCGCGTCTCGGGCCTGGCGGGTATCAATCCGAATGACATCAAGATCAAGCCGGGCCAAGGCGGTGCGTTGGTGTCGGGCCGTCCGCTCACCATGGAAGAGCTGAACGCGACGCTGGCTGATCTGGACCGGCTGACGGATCAGCGTTCGGATCTGATGGCGGTCATGGAGTCGCGCCTGTTCGAGCAAAAAGTCCGGACCATGATGGTGCCCACCCAGCAGCCGGTGGTCGGCAACCTCGGCTCCAGTTTCGGCTGGCGCATTGATCCTTTCACAGGACGTTCTGCGTTGCATACCGGCCTGGACTTTCAGGCCAATACAGGCACGCCCATCCTGGCGGCCGCTGGCGGCGTGGTGGTGACTCAGGAGTTTCACCCTGAATACGGCAACATGATCGAAGTCGATCATGGCAAGGACCTGATGACCCGTTATGCCCATACCTCCCGGGCTTATGTCAAGAAGGGCGATCTCATCAAGCGCGGGCAGCGGATTGCCGATGTCGGCAATACCGGCCGTTCGACCGGGCCACATCTGCATTTCGAGGTGCTGGTGCGTGGTGTGCCGCAGGACCCGCAGAAATTCCTGACGGCCGGTCGCAACCTGCCGGTTCAGCAGGTGGCCATGGCGCCGGCTGGCGTGGCGGCGGGGGCGGGGGCGGCTGCGCAGCCTGCAGCCGTGACGCCGACGCCTGCGCCGGCACAACAGCCGGTGGCACGACCTGCACCGGCGCCGGTTGCCGCCGCACCCGTGGCGCCAGCTCCCCAGCCGGCGGCGGTGCAAAGGTAGAATCAGACACTTGGTCTTCCTGCCGTCTGGTGGGCCGCGTTAGCGGCCGTCTGACCTTGGGGGGACTCGTTCCATCTTGATTGAAAAAGGATTGCGCTGCCCTGCGGGCCTATTCGGGCTGGCGGGTCGGTAGGGCATTCATGGTCACCAACATCCTCACCAAAATTTTCGGCAGCCGCAATGACCGGCTGCTCAAGCAGTACCGCACCATCGTGGCCCGCATCAATGCGCTGGAGCCGCAGTTCGAGAAACTGAACGATGACGAACTGCGCGGCAAGACCCAAGAGTTCCGCGACCGGGTTGCCAAGGGGGAAACGCTCGATGCCTTGCTGCCGGAAGCCTTTGCCGTGGTGCGCGAGGGTTCCAAGCGCGTCATGAAGATGCGGCATTTCGATGCCCAGTTGATCGGCGGCATTGCCCTGCACCAGGGCAAGATCGCGGAAATGCGAACGGGTGAAGGCAAGACGCTGACGGCCACGCTGCCGGTGTATCTCAATGCGCTGGGCGGGCAGGGCGTGCATGTGGTGACGGTCAACGATTACCTGGCCAACCGCGATGCGCAGTGGATGGGCAAGCTCTACAACTTCCTGGGCTTGTCTGTCGGCATCAATCTGCCGCAGATGCCGCGTGAAGACAAGCAGGCCGCCTACCTGGCCGATATCACGTACGGTACCAATAACGAATACGGCTTCGACTACCTGCGCGACAACATGGTGTACGAAGTAGCCGACCGGGTGCAGCGCGGCCTGAACTACGCCATCGTCGATGAGGTCGACTCCATCCTGATCGATGAAGCGCGCACGCCGCTCATCATCAGCGGCCAGGCCGAGGATCACACCGCGCTCTACGTCGCCATCAACAAGGTGGTGCCCACGCTTACACGCCAGGAAGGCGAAGCGGACCCGCGTACCGGCGAGGGCGTGACCAAACCGGGTGATTTCACGCTGGATGAGAAAAGCCATCAGGTTTTCCTGACCGAGCAAGGCCATGAAAATGCCGAGCGCATTCTCAGCCAGGCGGGTTTGCTGCCTGAGGGTGCCAGCCTCTACGATCCGGCCAATATCTCGCTGATGCATCACCTGTATGCCGCCTTGCGAGCCAACAATCTGTACCACCGCGACCAGCATTACGTGGTGCAGAACGGCGAGATTGTCATCGTTGATGAATTCACCGGCCGCCTGATGACGGGTCGACGCTGGAGCGACGGCTTGCACCAGGCGGTGGAAGCCAAGGAAGGCGTGGCCATTCAGGCCGAGAACCAGACCCTCGCTTCCATCACTTTCCAGAACTACTTCCGTCTTTACAACAAGCTGGCTGGCATGACGGGCACGGCCGATACCGAAGCCTATGAGTTCCAGGAGATCTACGGTCTGGAAACCGTGATCATCCCGCCGAACCGCCCGAGCCGACGTGACGACCAGCTGGACCGTGTCTACAAGACGACACGCGAGAAGTACCAGGCGGCCATCCAGGACATCCGTGAATGCCACGAGCGTGGCCAGCCGGTGCTGGTCGGCACGACTTCGATCGAGAATTCAGAGTACATCGCCGAACTGCTGCAGAAGGAAAAGCTGCCGCACCAGGTGCTCAATGCCAAACAGCACGCACGCGAGGCCGACATCATTGCGCAGGCCGGCCGTCCCGGTGTGATCACGATTGCCACCAACATGGCGGGTCGCGGCACCGATATCGTGCTCGGCGGCAACATCGAGAAGTCGATCGAGGCAATTGAAGCCGACGCCGCACTGGATGATGCGGCCAAGGCGAAGCAGGTGGCGGCACTGCGTGCGCAGTGGAACCAGGACCATGAGAAGGTCAAAGCCCTGGGCGGTTTGCGCATCATCGCCACCGAACGCCATGAGTCGCGCCGTATCGACAACCAGCTACGTGGTCGTTCCGGCCGTCAGGGTGATCCGGGTTCGTCACGCTTCTACCTGAGCCTGGACGATGCGCTGATGCGTATCTTCGCTGGCGATCGGGTGCGTGCCATCATGGACCGGCTCAAGATGCCCGATGGCGAGGCCATCGAAGCCGGCATCGTGACACGCAGCATTGAAAGCGCGCAGCGCAAGGTCGAGGCGCGCAACTTTGACATCCGCAAGCAACTGCTTGAATACGACGATGTCTCCAATGACCAGCGCAAGGTGATCTACCAACAGCGTAATGCCATTCTGGATGCCACCGATCTGTCGGCCCAGATTGCCTCACTGCGTGAGGGCTGTTTCACCGATCTCGTGCACCAGCATGTACCGCCGGAATCGGTGGAAGAGCAATGGGATCTCGCCGGACTGGAGAAGGTGCTGCATGACGAGTGGCAGATTGAACTGCCGTTGCGCCAGCAGGTGCAGGACGCCAATGCCATCACCGACGAGGACGTTCTCGAAAAGGTGCTGGCGGCCGCCAATGCTGCGTTCGACGCCAAACTGGCCCAGGTCGGTGCCGAGAACTTCACTCAGTTCGAGCGCGTCGTGCTGCTGCAAAGCATCGATACCCATTGGCGCGAGCACCTGAGCGCTTTGGATTACCTGCGTCAGGGTATCCATCTGCGCGGTTATGCGCAGAAGCAGCCCAAACAGGAATACAAGCGCGAGGCGTTCGAGTTGTTTGGCCAGTTGCTGGATTCGGTGAAGAACGAAGTCACCCGAGTCCTGATGACGGTGCGAGTGCAGTCGGGCGAGCAGCTCGAAGAAGCCGCGGATGAGCTGGAAAGCCGCGCCGAGCATATTGCCAACGTGACCTATACCGCGCCGACCGAAACGGGCGATGTGGAGACCACGGTCGATGCTGCAACGCAGGCGGCTGCCGTGCCTCGCGTTGGTCGCAACGATCCCTGCCCTTGTGGCAGCGGCAAGAAATACAAGCATTGCCACGGCAAGCTGAATTGAACCTTTTGAATTCCGAGTTGCACCATGCCCGTCAACCTGTCTGCTCCCAACGCTTCTGAACTTCTGCCCATTGCCGGCGTGCGCATCGGCGTGACCGAGGCCGGTGTACGCAAAGCCAACCGCAAGGATCTGACGGTGGTGGTGCTGGACGAAGGCAGCTCGGTGGCCGGCGTTTTCACGCAGAACCGCTTCTGCGCCGCACCGGTGCAGATCTGCCGCGAGCACCTGGCGCAGCAGACCGTCGGGCGTGGCATCCGGGCCATGGCCATCAACACCGGCAATGCGAATGCCGGTACCGGACAAGACGGTCTGGCGCGGGCGCGCAGCACCTGCGCCGCATTGGCCCGGCATTTGAATTTGCACGCCGAACAGGTGCTGCCGTTTTCCACCGGCGTGATCATGGAGCCGCTGCCGCATGAGCGCATCGAGGCCGGTCTGCCGGCGGCGCTGGCCGATGCCCGGGAAGACAACTGGTTGCGTGCTGCCGAAGGCATCATGACCACCGACACCGTGCCCAAGGCCTTTGGCGCCCAGGTCGTGATCGGCGGTGTCACGGTGAGCGTGACCGGCATCAGCAAGGGGGCCGGCATGATCCGGCCCAATATGGCGACCATGCTCGGCTTCATGGCCACTGATGCGCGTGTCAGCCAGGCAGTCATGCAGCAGCTGGCGCGCGAATTGGCCGAGGGTTCGTTCAACCGCGTCACGGTCGACGGCGACACCTCCACCAACGATTCCTTCGTCGTCATTGCCAGCAACAAGGCTGCACACGCGCCGATCGAGTCGCTGGCCAGCCCCGAAGGCCAGGCCCTCAAGGCGGCCATGCTGGGGGTGGCGCGTCAACTGGCGCAAGCCATCGTGCGCGATGGCGAGGGCGCCACCAAATTCATTGCCATCCAGGTGCAGGGTGGCAAGACCGCCGACGAATGCCGCCAAGTCGCCTATGCCATTGCACACTCACCGCTGGTGAAGACGGCGTTTTATGCCAGCGACCCGAATCTCGGCCGCATTCTGGCGGCGGTAGGTTATGCCGGCATCGCTGACCTGGACCAGAACCGTATTGACCTGTTCCTGGACGATGTACACGTGGCCGTGCAGGGTGGGCGTAACCCGTCTTACCGCGAGGAGGATGGCCAGCGCGTGATGAAACAAAGCGAGATCACGGTGCGCGTGGTGCTGGGCCGCGGCCAGGCCGAGGATACGGTCTGGACCTGCGACCTCAGCCACGACTACGTGTCCATCAACGCCGATTACAGATCGTGAAACACCCCCAGGCTGCGCGCACTGCGTGTCGCTCCGCCACCCCCCTCAAGGGGGCAACACCTGCGGCCCGGCGGAGCCGGTTCCGCGGTGTTTCCCGCTAACTTCTCCTTTCGCTTTTCTTTTCGTATGAATGAGCAGTTTCAACGTCTGATCGACCGCGCCGAACAACTGATGGCGCGCATCGAATCGATCTTGCCGCAGCCCTTGGCCCAGCCCGACTGGACGGCCTCCATTGCTTTTCGCTACCGCAAGCGCAGCTCCGGCCATGGCGTCATCGAGCCGGTGCGCCATGTGGGTGCGATGCACCTGGATCAGCTCAAGGAAATTGAGCAGCAGAAAGAGAAGATCCAGCGTAACACCGAGCAGTTCGTGCGCGGCTTGCCGGCCAATAACGTGCTGCTGACCGGCGCGCGCGGTACCGGCAAGTCATCCCTGATCCGTGCTTGCCTGCACACCTATGCCGATCAGGGGCTGCGTCTGATCGAGGTCGACAAGGCCGACATGGTCGATCTGCCTGACCTCGTGGAGGTGGTGTCGCAACGGCCCGAGAAGTTCATCGTGTTCTGTGATGACCTGAGCTTCGAGGAGGGCGAGCCGGGCTACAAGGCGCTCAAGTCCATCCTCGACGGATCGGTGGCTGCCACCACGCCTAATGTGCTGATCTACGTCACCAGCAACCGACGTCATCTGTTGCCGGAGTACATGAAGGACAACCTCAGCTATGCGCCCAGTGACGATGGCGAAATTCATCCGGGTGAGGTGGTGGAAGAAAAGATCTCCCTCTCCGAGCGCTTTGGCCTGTGGGTGAGCTTCTACCCGTTCAGCCAGGACGAGTACCTGACCATCGTGGCGCAGTGGCTCTCGTCTTTCAATGTTGACGCCGCCGCCATCGAAGCCGCCAAACCCGAGGCCCTGGTGTGGGCGCTGGAGCGCGGCTCGCGCAGTGGCCGGGTGGCCTTCCAGTTCGCCCGCGACTACGCGGGCAAGCACGCACAGGCATGACGCAACGTCCGTTGATGGCTGATGCCGACCGCCCCCGCGAGGGCGGCGCAGACCGGCCTGTGACAGAAGTCGCTGTTGGCGTGCTGATCCAACCCGATGGCAGTTTTCTTCTGACGTCGCGCCCCCAGGGTAAGGTCTATGAGGGCTACTGGGAGTTCCCGGGCGGCAAACTGGAAGCCGGTGAAACGGTGGACCAGGCCTTGCGGCGCGAGCTGGAGGAAGAGCTTGGCATTCACATCGGTGCAGTGCACCCTTGGAAGGCGGAAATCGTTGACTACCCTCATGCCCTGGTGCGGTTGAACTTCTGCAAGGTGTTCGACTGGCAAGGCGAATTGCAGATGCGCGAGAACCAGTCGTTCGCATGGCAGCAGTTGCCGGTGCAGGTGGTGCCCGTACTACCCGGGACGGTGCCGCTGTTGCAATGGTTGGCCGAAGAACGAGGGTTTCTGGGTGCTACACATTCGGTAGCAGCTAGCGCAGATAAATAAAGGCCTGGATTCGAATTTGGCTTCGAATCACTGGAGCTTGGGATCGCCGAACTCCTGGTCGTCCGGTGGTGCTTCGGCCGGCATGCGGAAGTCTTCGCTGGCCCAGGCGCCGAAATCGATCTGCTTGCAGCGCTCGCTGCAGAAGGGGCGGTAGGGGTTGCTGGGCGCGTAGATGCTGTCGCCGCCACAGGTCGGACAGACAACGATCTTGGGCTGACGGGGGGCGTTGTTGACAGGATCGCTCATGCTGTTCCGAAAAGAAAAGGCCGGATGCTTCCGGCTCAGGAACACAGGGTCAATTCGAAGGCCGCATCTTCATTGCTGGCGTGCAGCCGGTCGTCGGTTTCGAGTCGCATCAGCCGGATGGACACCATCAGCCGGTTGCCACTGATTTCGGGGATCAGGCCGAGTGCCGGATCAAGCGCGAGGCGCAGCAGCTGGAAGGTGCGACCTTGCGGCAGATTCTGCTGGTATTGGCCACCGGTGGCCATGACTTTCTGGGGCGAGCCCGAATCGCGCAACAACTTGAGCAGCAGATGGATCGAGTCAGCCAGCGGCGCCAGCGTGGCCGACCAACGCTCCAAGTCGGCCCGGCGATGGGCACCAGACTCGTGTTGCCAAGCATAGTAGGCCGGCAGATCGAATTCGCAGGTGCCACCGGGGATGCCGATGCGGCTGCGGATGCTCATGAGCCAGTCGTTTTCGGTCAACGCATGACCGGCCTTGCCGGACAGGTTGTTGAGGTCGGTGAACCCGCGCTCGATCTGTTGCAGCACGCCATCCAACACGGTCTGATCGATGGCCGGGTTGCCGCGGTAGGCCAGCAGCGCCTGTTTCTGTTTGTCCAGATCCTTGAGTACATCCGATTTCAGATCGGCGCGGGCGCCAACATCCATGACTTCAAAGATGGTGGCCAAGGCGTAGTGGTGATCCAGCGGTTCTTCGCGGGAAACCAATTCTGCCAGCCGGTGGAACAGATGCTCCAACCGCAGGTAGGTGCGGATGCGTTCGTTGAAGGGGTATTCGTAGATGATCACGCTGATATTTCCGGACCCTGAATCATAGCCCGAAGCGTACAGCGATTTGTTCGACTTCCATGGCCAGTTCATTGAGCGTGAGGCCGTCATTGCAGAGCACCAGGTCAGCCGCGTGCAGCCGCATCTGCCGGCTGGCCTGGCTGGCCATGATGGCCATGACGGTTTCACGGGGAAGGTCGTTGCGTTGCATGACGCGTTCGATTTGGCGTTCGGGGTGGCAGTCCACCACCAGCACCTGGTCCAGCCGGGCCCGCCAGTGGCTGGATTCCACCAGCAGCGGCACGTCAAACACAATGCAGCGTCGACCCTCTGCTAGCGCAGCTTCGGTCTGGCGCGCTGTTTCCAGGCCCACCAGCGGGTGAACGATATGCTCCAGTTGGCGGCGCGCATTCGGGTCGCGGAAAACGCGCTCACGCATGCGCTCACGGTCCAGCGCCCCGTCCG
Source organism: Curvibacter sp. PD_MW3 (assembly GCA_002633085.1). Lineage (GTDB taxonomy): Bacteria > Pseudomonadota > Gammaproteobacteria > Burkholderiales > Burkholderiaceae_C > Hylemonella. The sequence goes on along the minus strand of NSIV01000001.1, from coordinate 901,362 downwards.
TGGTGATGAATTCGGGACCGAAAGTCTGACGGATCGCTTCAATGGCCGCGCCGCCTGTTGCCGTGGTCTGGCGTGAGATGGCATCGGCATCGATCACGGCCGCGCCATGCCGTGCCAGCATGCCCGCCACCGTGCTTTTGCCGCTGCCGATGCCACCGGTAAGTCCGAGACGGAGGACAGCCTGCATGGTTTACAGCCCGATGAAGCGCAGGATGCTTTGCGGGCCGAAAATCATGGCCGTGAGGCCGGCCATGGCCAGAAAGGGGCCGAAGGGAACGTAGCCGCCCTCACGCAGTCCGTTGCTGAACTTCATGGCAATGCCGATGATGGCACCAATGACGGAGGCCATCAGAATGATGGGGACCAGAGCAGGCCAGCCGAACCAGGCGCCCAGCGCAGCGAACAGTTTGAAATCGCCGTAGCCCATGCCTTCCTTGCCGGTCAGCAGCTTGAAGGCCCAGTAGATCAGCCAGAGAGAGAGGTAGCCCGCCACGGCCCCCCACAGTGCCGTGGTCAGCGGTATGGTGGTCCATTGCAGGGCGGATGCGATCAGGCCGCCCCAGAGCAGCGGCAGGGTGATGTCATCGGGCAACAGCGTCGTATCCCAGTCGATCAGGCCGAGTGCCAGGATGGCGGCCGCAAAGGCGCTCCAGGCCGAGGCGGCAGGCGTGGCGCCCCAGCGCCAGACGCTGAAGGCAAACAGGGCGGCCGTTGCGAGTTCCACCAGCGGATAACGCAGGCTGATGGGCGTGCCACACACCGAGCATTTGCCGCGTAGTCCCAGATAGCTCAGGACAGGGATGTTTTCGTACCAGCTGATGGGGTGGCCGCACTTCTGGCAACGCGAACGCGGCACCATGAGATTGAAGGGCTCTGCCTCCGGCATTTCACGGTTGTTCAATTCGGCACATTCGGCTGCCCACTGTCGCTCCATCATCTTGGGCAGACGGTAGATCACGACGTTGAGAAAGCTGCCGATCAACAGGCCCAGAATGCCGGCCAAGGCGACATCGAAGATGGGAGAGACCAGCATCAGACCACCTGACCCAGCTTGAAGATGGGCAGGTACATCGACACCACGATGCCGCCGATCAGGCTGCCAAGAAACACGATGATGATGGGCTCCATCAGGCTGGACAGGCCGGCCACCATGTCGTCGACTTCGGCTTCGTAGAAATCAGCGGCCTTGCCCAGCATGTGGTCAACCGAGCCCGATTCCTCGCCGATCGAGCACATCTGCAACACCATGGTCGGGAACAGGTTGGCATTGGTCATGGCGGCTGTCAGGCTGGTACCGGTGGAGACCTCGTGCTGGATTCTTTCGGTGGCCTCCAGGTAGATCGAGTTGCCGGCGGCGCCGCCAACCGAATCAAGGGCCTCGACCAGCGGCACACCAGCGGCGAACATGGTGGACAAGGTACGGGTCCAGCGTGCAATGATGGATTTTTCAATCAGGGTGCCGAAGACCGGTACTTTGAGCAGCAGACGATCCATAAATTTTTGCACTTTTTCGTTCCGCTTCCAAGCCTGGAAGAAGAAGTAGAGACCGCCGCCAATGCTGCCGAAGATCAACCACCAGTAAGCGACGAAGAATTCGCTCATGCCGATCACAAATAGGGTCGGCGCCGGCAGATCCGCACCGAAAGACGAGAACACTTCCTTGAAGGCTGGAATCACGAAGATCATGATCACTGCGACAACAACGAAAGCGACGACAACGACGGAAATCGGGTACATCAGCGCCGATTTGATCTTGGACTTGATGGCCTCGGTCTTTTCCATGTAGACCGCCAGCCGGTCGAGCAGCTGGTCCAGAATACCGGCCTGTTCCCCCGCTTCGACCAGGTTGCAGTAGAGATTGTCGAAGTGCATCGGGTACTTGCGAAAAGCCGTACTCAACGAGGTGCCGGTCTCCACATCGGTGCGGATATCGTTGAGCAGTCGGGTGACGCTGGGGTTGGAATTGCCGCGCCCGACAATGTCGAAGGCCTGGAGCAGCGGGACGCCAGCCTTCATCATGGTGGCGAGCTGGCGCGTGAAAATGGCAAGATCCTTGGCCTTGATGGATTTGCCCGCGCGCATGCGCCGCTTTTTGATCTTGGCCGGCAGAACGCCTTGGCGCCGCAAGGCCGCTTGCACCTGATTCTCTCCGCCTGCGCGCATCTCGCCGCGCATCATCTTGCCATTGCGGTCCTTGCCCTCCCATTCAAAGACAAATTCTTTAATGGCTTTGGGTTTTGCTGTTGCCATGCGGTTCCCCGGGTTTCTTGTCTGTTATTTTGTTGACGGTCAGGACTTCATTGAAACGAAGTTAGCCAGTTGCCGTTGTCGTAGAGATCGGGTGCCAACCGAATGATGCGGCGCACAAATTTCTGGGGGGGTGCCGCACGATGGAGCGGATGGCTCCGTTGTGCTGCTGGGGCCGAATGCCTGTTCTGCCGTGCGTATCGTTGGCCATCAGCTGCCTCGGCTGGCCGGCCAGAAATGGCACGGGGCTCAGCCCAAGAAGGGCATTGGTGGAGAGTTGATGTTGAGTGACGAAGTCGACGGCAGCCATGAGGCGGGAATGTACAGGGGCCAAAGGAGACCCGTGGATCATCGCCGATTGCCTGCCTGATGTAAATCTGAGGCGTGCGGGCAAATTGCAAGCAGACGTTGCAAAGCAACAGGCTTGGGTGCAAGTGGAGAGAGATGGCGCGGGGCGATGAGATTCGACCCCGCTTGGCGATGTTCTACGTTGAGCCGTAGAAGGAAAAATGGTCGGAATGAGAGGATTCGAACCTCCGACCCCTTCGTCCCGAACGAAGTGCGCTACCAGGCTGCGCTACATTCCGATGTTGATCGTTGCCGCGGCGGCCTGTTAAGACTGACGCTCCAGCAACTGAGCCGCCAATTGTAGCAGACTGTCGGCATGGGCTCCGACGGGCAGGCGTTGCGCTGCTGCCACGGCGCGTCCGGCTTCCCGTGCCGCGGCCTGGCGCGAAACCTCCAGTGCGCCGGTTTCCCGGACGATGGCGATCACCGCTTCGAGTTGTTCCGTTGCCCCGTTTTCGATGGCATGGCGAATCAGCTCGCGTTGGCTGTCGCTGCCGCGTTGCATGGCGGCGATCAGTGGCAGGGTGGCTTTGCCCTCGCGTAGGTCATCGCCCAGGCTCTTGCCCATGACGGCCGCATCGCCAGTGTAATCCAGCACATCGTCAATGACCTGGAAGGCCGTACCCAGCGCCTGGCCGTATTCGGCGCAGGCCTCCTCCAGAGCGGGCTCGGCGCCGGCCAGGATGGCGCCGACACGGGCGCTGGCTTCGAACAGCTTGGCGGTCTTGGAGCGGATCACTTGCAGGTAGCCCGCTTCGTCAAGGCCGGCGTTGTGCATGTTCATCAATTGCATCACTTCGCCTTCGGCAATCACGTTGGTGGCATCGGCCAGCACCTGCATGATGCGCATGTTCTGTGCTTCCACCATCATCTGGAAGGCGCGGGAATAGAGAAAATCGCCCACCAGCACGCTGGCGGGGTTGCCGAAGGTCTCGTTGGCGGTGGGGTTGCCGCGACGCAGAATCGACTCGTCCACCACATCGTCGTGCAGCAAGGTGGCGGTATGGATGAATTCCACGACCGCCGCCAGATTGAAGCGTTGCGTGCTCTGATAACCGAGGGCGCCGCAGGTCATCAGCAACAAGGCCGGGCGCAGGCGTTTGCCGCCGGCCGCGATGATGTACTGTGAGACTTGGCCGACCAGGGGGACGCCTGAGTTCAGGCGCTGGGAGATCACTTGATCCACTGCGCGCATGTCATCGGCGATGAGCGCGAGCGGGTTGGCTGGACGAGTTGAGTTCACTGTGGCAGGGCTTCAAAGCCGGTAGGAGGTGGCCGATTATAGGAAGCACTGCCGGGGTGGATGGATGGGTGGATATGTTAGTAATCCCAAACTATGCTATACTTTCGGGCTCTGCGGAATCCGTCCGTAGAGATCATTCAAAGATGAGGTCAACATGTACGCGGTCATAAAAACCGGCGGCAAACAATATCGTGTTGCTGCTGGCGAAAAAATTAAAGTAGAACAGATTGCTGCGGACGTAGGCCAAGAGATCGTCATCGACCAGGTTCTGGCAGTCGGCAACGGCGCTGAACTGAAGGTCGGTACGCCCTTGGTGTCCGGCGCGACTGTCAAAGCCACGGTGGTGGCTCACGGCAAACACGACAAGGTTCGCATCTTCAAGATGCGCCGTCGTAAGCACTATCAGAAACGTCAAGGTCACCGTCAGCAGTTCACTGAGCTGCAAATCGGCGCAATTTCTGCTTAAGGGGCATCAGTCATGGCACAGAAAAAAGGCGGCGGCTCTACGCGAAACGGGCGCGATTCCAAGCCCAAGATGCTCGGTGTGAAGGCTTTCGGCGGTCAGCAGATCAGTGCCGGCTCCATCATCGTGCGCCAGCGCGGTACCAAGTTCCACCCCGGCACCAATGTCGGCGTGGGCAAGGACCACACCCTGTTTGCCCTAGTGGATGGCCAAGTGTCGTTTGCCGTCAAAGGCGCGCTCAACAAGCACACGGTGAATGTGACCGCCGCAGCTTAAGCTGTCAGCGCTTGCTCCCGTGCGAAACCCTGCGCCTCAAGCGCGGGGTTTTTCGTTTATAAACCTTGGAAACTTATTGTCATGAAATTTGTTGACGAAGCCTTCATCGACATCGCCGGCGGCGATGGTGGCAACGGCTGCGTCTCGTTCCGGCACGAGAAGTACAAGGAGTTCGGCGGCCCCAACGGCGGCGACGGCGGCCGCGGCGGCCACGTCTTTGCGGTGGCCGACCCGAACCTGAACACGCTGGTCGATTTCCGCTACACGCGCCGCTTCGAGGCCAAACGCGGCCAGCACGGCATGGGTTCCGACATGTTCGGTGCCGCCGGTGACGACATCACGCTCAAGGTGCCGGTGGGCACCATCATCACCGATGCCGAAACCGGCGAGGTGCTGTTCGAGCTGCTGCAGCCGGGCGAGGTCATCACCATTGCCAAAGGTGGTGATGGCGGCTTCGGCAACCTGCGATTCAAGAGCGCCATCAACCGCGCGCCGCGGCAGAAGACGCCGGGCTGGCCGGGTGAACGCCGAAGCCTCAAGCTGGAGCTCAAGGTGCTGGCCGATGTCGGCCTGCTGGGCCTGCCCAACGCCGGCAAGTCCACGCTGATCACCGCCATCTCCAATGCGCGCCCGCGCATTGCCGATTACCCCTTCACCACGCTGCACCCCAACCTGGGTGTGGTGCGCGTCGGCCCGGAGCAGAGCTTCGTGGTGGCCGACCTGCCGGGGCTGATCGAAGGGGCCTCCGAGGGGGCGGGTCTGGGGCATCTGTTCTTGCGGCACCTGCAACGTACCCGTCTGTTGCTGCATGTGGTGGACATGGCGCCGTTCGACGACAACGTCGATCCGGTGGCGCAGGCCAAGGGCATCGTGGCCGAACTGAAGAAGTACGACAAGTCGCTGTACGACAAGCCGCGCTGGCTGGTCTTGAACAAGCTTGATATGGTGCCAGCAGAGGAGCGCGAAGCGCGCGTCAAGGACTTCGTCAAGCGCATGAAGTACAAGGGGCCGGTGTTCCAGATCTCGGCGCTGACGCACGAAGGCTGCGACCAGCTGGTCAAGGCGGTGTATGAGCAGGTGAAGAAGCAGCAGGTGGCCGAGCAGCCCTCGGTGGAGATTGATCCGCGCTTCAAGGACGAGCCCAGCGCCTAAAATCCGCTATTTAATTCATAGCTATTCCCGCCCGGATGACAAGGGCGGCAAGCCAAAATGACCCATCAAACAGCTTCAGGCGTCATGCGCGATGCGCGGCGCATTGTCGTCAAGGTCGGCTCCAGTCTGGTGACCAACGAAGGTCGCGGCCTGGACCAGGTGGCCATTGGTGAGTGGTGCCGCCAGTTGTCGACGCTGGTGCGTGAGGGGCGCGAAGTCATCATGGTCTCCAGTGGGGCCATTGCCGAAGGCATGAAGCGCCTGGGCTGGAGCAGCCGCCCGCACGAAATCCACGAACTGCAGGCCGCCGCCGCGGTGGGCCAGATGGGCCTGGCGCAGATGTACGAGACGCGGCTGCGCGAGCACGGGCTGGGCAGCGCTCAGGTGCTGCTGACCCATGCTGACCTGGCCGACCGCGAGCGCTACCTCAATGCGCGCTCCACCTTGCTGACGCTGCTCAAGCTTGGCGTGGTGCCGGTGATCAACGAGAACGACACGGTGGTGACCGACGAGATCAAGTTCGGTGACAACGACACGCTGGGGGCCCTGGTGGCCAATCTGGTCGAAGCCGATGCCCTGATCATCCTGACCGACCAGAAAGGCCTGTACACGGCCGACCCGCGCAAGGACCCGGCGGCGCGGTTCGTGCACGAGGCCCAGGCGGGCGATCCGACGTTGGAGCGCATGGCGGGGGGCGCCGGCTCCAGCCTTGGCCGTGGCGGCATGATCACCAAAATTCTGGCTGCCAAGCGTGCGGCCGGTTCTGGTGCCTCCACCGTAATTGCCTGGGGGCGTGAGCCCGATGCCCTGCTACGGCTGGCCCGCGGCGAGGCCATTGGGACCCTGCTGGTGGCGCAAACGCAGAAGAACCAGGCACGCAAGCAATGGATGGCCGATCACCTGCAACTGCGTGGCGCCGTGGTGGTCGATGCCGGGGCCGCGGCCAAGCTGTTGGAGGAAGGCAAAAGCCTGCTGCCGATTGGCATGACGGCGGTGGAAGGCGAGTTCTCGCGCGGTGATGTGATTGCGGTGCGGGACGAGAGCGGTGCCGAGATCGCGCGCGGCCTGGCAAATTACGCCAGCTCCGAGGCGCGGCTGTTGTGCCGCAAGCCTTCGGGTGAATTCGAAAAACTGCTGGGTTACACGGCCGAGCCGGAGATGCTGCACCGGGACAACCTGGTGCTCGCACGCTGAGGCGTCACGGGTCCTGGCGCGGGTTCTTCAGTCGCTGAATCAGCTCTGCCGCCGTTCGGCCGCCAACGGTGTGACTCTTACAAGCGCCTTGCCGCGCGAGGGCGAGGGCGTGCCGGGTGGCGCTCTGGGTGTTGTCCAATTCACGCCAGACCGGGGTTTCCACTTTCTTCCAATGTCCAGGCTCACTGGCACGGGCATAGGTCTTGAACTCCCCGGTGTCGCAACGCAAGCCTTCATACATGGCGTTAACACTGCCCGCCGGGTTGTAGGCGACCATCACATAGCGCACCACCCAGTCGGGACCAATGGTCAAGGTGCTGGGGTCGACCCCGAAAATCAGGCTGCTACGGATCGGCAATTCGATCACGATCAAGCCTTCTTTGCGCCAAGCGGGGGGGGGCGGTGCCTCGGCCTCCTGCCAGTCTTCGTCGGCAGCCTGTACCGGCATGGTGATGGCACTTGCAGTCAGCAGTGCCATCAATGTGAATGCATACTTGAATTTAGCCAGCATGCGATCCTCGGCTGGTTTGCGGATCGGGTTCAAAGGTTGCACCGGGTGGCAATTCAATCATGTTTTTGGGGTTGGCAGATGGAGCGACCTGCTCCAGGTCGCGCCCACGGTTGCCTTGGCGCAGGAAACCGCTGCGATGATCGTGACGGGGCAGAAAGCGCGACAACTCGGTCAGCGCCATCTCATAGACGCCGCGCTTGAACTCGACCACCATGTCCAGCGGGACCCAGTAGTCGTTCCAACGCCAAGCGTCGAACTCGGGGTGGTCGGTGGCGCGCAGATTCAGGTGCCAGTCCTGCCCAAGCAACTGGAGCAGGAACCAGATCTGTTTCTGACCTTTGTAATGGCCGCGTGCCTCGCGGCGGATGTAGCGGTCCGGCACCTCATAGCGCAACCAGTCCCGGGTCCGGGCCACGATGCGCACGTGGTCGGGCAGGAGCCCAACCTCCTCGCCCAACTCGCGGTACATGGCTTGCTCCGGGGTCTCGCCTCGGTCAATGCCACCCTGCGGGAACTGCCACGAATGGGTGCGTATGCGTTTGCCCCAGAAAACCTGGTTTTTCTGGTTGAGCAGAATGATGCCGACGTTGGGCCGAAAACCGTCCCGGTCAAGCATAATCAAACCCCAAATTTTTAAACTGAGTCCATTATGCACGGCCGACGTCGTGCATCAAGGTCTGCAGCCCGTTTCCCCTCGAAAAGTTAGCTCATGAAAGCCTCCCAATTTCTCGTCTCCACCCTCAAGGAAGCACCGGCCGACGCCGAGGTGGTGAGCCACAAGCTCATGATGCGCGCCGGCATGATCAAGAAGCTGGGTGCTGGCATCTACAACTACATGCCCATGGGGCTGCGTGTCATCCGCAAGGTGGAGGCCATCGTGCGCGAAGAGATGAACCGCGCCGGCGCGGTGGAACTGGCCATGCCGGTGGTGCAGCCGGCCGAGCTATGGCAGGAGACCGGGCGTTTCGAGAAGATGGGCCCCGAGTTGCTGCGTATCAAGGATCGGCATGACCGCGACTTCGTGGTGCAGCCGACCAGTGAGGAAGTCATCACTGACATCGCACGGCAGGAAATCCGCAGCTACAAACAGCTGCCGAAAAACTTCTACCAGATCCAGACCAAGTTCCGTGACGAACGCCGTCCGCGTTTCGGCCTGATGCGCGGGCGCGAGTTCATCATGAAGGACGCCTACAGCTTCGATCGCGATCAGGTCGCAGCCAAGGCCAGCTACCAGGTGATGGCGCAGGCCTACCGCAAGATTTTTGACCGTTTCGGCCTGACCTACCGCGCCGTGGCGGCAGACAGCGGCGCCATCGGCGGCGACCTGAGCGAGGAGTTCCAGGTGATTGCCGCTACCGGCGAGGACGCCATCGTCTACTGCCCGGGCAGCGAGTACGCCGCCAACATCGAGAAGGCCGAGGCGCTGGCGCCGCAAGCCCCGCGTCCGGCCGCGTCCCAAGCCATGGCCAAGGTTGCCACGCCGGGCAAGACCAGTTGCCCCGAAGTGGCTGAGCTGCTGGGCCTGTCACTGTCACGAACCGTCAAGTCCATCGCGCTGGCGACCGACGAACTCAACGACTACGAGCAGGTGACCAAGACCACGGTCTGGCTGCTGCTGCTGCGTGGTGACCATGACATGAACGAAGTCAAGGTCGGCAAGCTGCCGGGCATGGAAGGCGGTTTCCGTTTCGCCACCGAGGCTGAGATCCTGGCGCACTTCGGCTGCAAGCCCGGTTACCTGGGGCCGGTCGGACTGAAAAAGCCATTGAATATCGTGGTCGACCGCGAAGTGGCAGTCTTGGCAGACTGGGTCTGTGGTGCGAACGAAGTCGATGCTCACATCACGGGTGTCAACTGGGGCCGCGATCTGCCCGAACCCGACCTGGTAGTGGACATCCGCAACGTGGTGGCCGGTGATCTGTCGCCGGACGGCAAGGGCGAACTGGCGATTGAGCGCGGCATCGAGGTCGGCCATGTGTTCTACCTCGGCACCAAGTACAGCCGCGCCATGAATGCCACTTTCCTCGACGAGAACGGCAAGCCGCAGTTCATGGAAATGGGCTGCTACGGTATCGGCATCACGCGCCTGCCGGCGGCGGCCATTGAGCAGAACCACGATGAGCGCGGCATCATCTGGCCGGATGCCATTGCCCCGTTCACCGTGGTGCTGTGCCCGATCAACCCGGATCGCAGCCCCGAAGTGAAGACGACGGCCGAGCAGCTGTATGCCGAGCTGCTGGCAGCTGGCGTTGACGTGCTGCTGGACGACCGCGGCGAACGCCCCGGCGCCATGTTTGCCGACTGGGAGCTGATCGGCGTACCGCACCGCATCACCATCGGCGACAAGGCGCTCAAGGACGGTGTGGTGGAGTACCAGCATCGGCGTGATGCGGCAGCTACCAAGGTGCCCGTGAGCGAAGCCCTGGCGTTCGTGACGTCCAAGCTGGGCGTGTGAGCATGGCCACACCGGCCGGCCAGTCGGGCGTGAACAGACGGCTTTTCACGCTTCTGACCGGGGCTGGTCTGCTGTGGATGCACGGGCCGGCGCAGGCCGGTGCCCAGATCGAGGAGCCGCTGGCCGATGCCGTGCGCACCGCCTTGAGCGCGGCCATTGCCAACAATGCGCCGCCGGTGCCGGAGTTTGCCAACACCGAAGCGCGGTTGCACTATTTGCGCTGGCTCGGCGCCATGAGCGAGCGGCTCAAGAAGAAAAAACACGAGTGGCAGGTACGCCGGGAGTTCCTGCAGACGGTCTGGTACGAGAGCAAGCGTGCCGGCCTGGATGTCTCGCTGGTGCTGGGCCTGATCCAGGTCGAGAGCAATTTCCGCAAGTTCGCGGTTTCCAGTGTCGGGGCACGTGGCTACATGCAGGTCATGCCGTTCTGGACCCGGGTGATCGGCGACGGTGATGCCGGCAAACTGTTTCACATGCAGACCAACCTGCGCTTTGGCTGCGTCATCTTGCGCCACTACCTGGAACGTGAACGCGGTGACCTGTTCATGGCATTGGGTCGCTACAACGGTTCGCGCGGCAAGGCGCCGTATCCCGATGCCGTGCTGGCGGCACGACGCCAATGGGAGTTTGCGGGCTAGGGCCCGTGGGATGCCAGCCATAAAAAAACCACTGGCCACGCGTGTGGCCAATGGTTGTCGCGAGGGGGCTGGAGTGTCAGGCCTGGGCGCCAAGCACCTTCTGCAGCTCGCCGGACTCGTACATCTCCATCATGATGTCGGAGCCGCCGATGAACTCGCCCTTGATGTAGAGCTGGGGAATGGTGGGCCAGTTGCTGTATTCCTTGATGCCCTGGCGGATGCCGTCATCCTCCAGCACATTGACGGTCTTCACGCTTTTCGGATCGACACCGCAGGCCTTCAGAACCTGGATGGCACGACCGGAGAAGCCGCACATCGGGAAACTGGCACTGCCTTTCATGAACAGCAGGATGTCGTTGGATTTGACGAGGTCGTCAATGCGTTGTTGTGCGTCACTCATGGCGTGGGTCCTGTAGGAATCTGATAACGAATACGCGATTATTTCATTTCCGCTGGGGTGCTGCCGGCGGCGTCAGTCCGGGGCATGCGGGCGGTGGGGTTTCCGGGGGGAAAAGGCTGCCCGAAGGGTGTTCAGGCCCGGGGCAGCCACAAGGTCACCGTGGTGCCGCGACCCACCACGCTGCTCAGTTCGATTTCGCCACCGTGGAGTTCGACAATTTCCTTGACGATGCTCATGCCCAGTCCGGTGCCTGGAATCTTGCCGGAAGCGTCTGCCCGGTAGAAGCGCTCACAGACACGGCTGAGCTGCTCGACAGTCATGCCAATGCCTTGGTCCTGCACTTCGATACCGACCCGGCACAGCCGTCCTTCCCCCTCGGATAGGCAGTAGCGTACGCTCACTTCGCCACCTTGAGGCGAGTATTTGTAGGCATTGGACAGGATGTTCAGCAAGGCCTGCTGCATTTTCTTGCGATCGACATTGACGAAAAGCGCCTCGCCCGTCGGGGGTAGCAGGGGGGCAGGACGCTCGGACGGCGGCTTGAAGCCGGACACGGCATCGGCCACCAGGTCCTGCAAGGCAATCTGTTCGAGCACGAAGTCCTTGCCACGCCGTGACTCGATGCGCGCCAGATCCAGCAGCTCATTGATGATGGATGACATCAGCCCGGACTGGCGCGAGATGGTGGCCAGGATTTCCTGCCGTTTCGCGGTATCGAATTCCTTCATGCGAAGCAATTCGGAATAACCGTAGATGCTGGCCATCGGGGTGCGTAGTTCATGCGCAGCAGTTGAGAGGAACTCGCTTTTCATGCGGTCCACTTCCGTCTCATGGGTCACGTCGCGGAAATAGAGAATTTGCGAGACGCTGGCGGTTTCCGACATGCGGATGCCGACTTCGAGCACGCGGCTGGCGGGGGCTGCCAGTTCGAACAGTTGCCGTCGCTTGCTTCCCGGATCCGCCTCCGTGCCGGATTTGCTAACTTTTTTTCTGGCCGCACGCAGGGCGGCCAGGCCGGGAAAACTGTTGCTGACCAGGCATTTGCGGGCCAGCAGATCGGAGAAGTCGTTCTCCTCCAGCCCGATGATCTCGGCGGCGTCCAGGCCGGTCATTTTCAGGAACGCCAGGTTGGCAAACACCACTTTGTGCTTGCGGTCGAACGACACAAAGCCGTCCGGGCTCAGGGCGAAGAGGGTGTCGAGCTGTTCCGATCGGTCATGCAATTCCTTGGTGCGCTGATCCACCAGTTTTTCCAGATTCAGCCGATAGGTTTCCAGTTCGGCCGCGACCGCCTTGCGCTCGGTGATGTCGCGCAGCAAGCCGACGACAAAGGTCTTGTCGCCCCATTGGGCACGGCTTAGCGACACTTCGGCATCGAAGGTGCTGCCATCCTTGTGGCGCAGTGTGGTTTCAAAGAACTGGCCTTCCGGCCCCACCGAGGCGAGCAGGTCGCCGACCTGACTTGAGTCGACACGGCTGTCCCAGTCACACACGCGCAGTTGCTGCAGTTCGGACGGGGTGTAGCCCAGCATGGCGGCACACTTCGGATTGGCCTCAAAGACAGTGCCGTCCAGGTTCAGGATCACGACGCCGTCGCGCTCGTGCTCGAACAGTGCGCGGCGGCGCGAGGCCTCGTCTGCAATGATTTGCTGGGATGCCCGTTGGCGTTCGTCCTGGCGGGCAATCGTGTCCAGCAAACCATTGAAATGGTGAGCCAGACGACCGAGCTCGTCATTGCGTGACGGCGTGCAAACACGGGCGGCGCGGTCACCCTGTCCCACGGCTGACATCGTGGTGCCAATGAGGCGCAACTGCTGGGTGAGCTCCCGACCGGCACGCAGGAACACGAAGGACAAAACCAGCATGGCCAGCGCAAGCAGCCCGGCCACCATGCTCAGCAGCAACAGCAAGGCCCGCTGGTAGGGCGCATGCGGGAAAGCCACGCCGATCATGCCGACGCGCCGGCCATCGCCATCCACAAGGGCCTCAAAGCCGGCCATGTGCTGCTGGTCAGCAAACTGGAGCTGGCCGAACCAGGGATGCCCTTGTCCGATCACGGCCTCCACGACGTCGGCTTCGGCACGGCCTCCCACAGCGCGCAGTCCTTGGTGGCGCTGCCGGCTGATGGCGATACGCACACCGTCAATGAAGAGGGAGGTGACCCCCTCCGCGTCGCCCGGCAGCATGCCGATGGGGAAGATGATTTCCCGCATGTGCTCGATCAGCGGGGCATTCTTGTTGAGCAGAATGCCGCCCACCAGAATCGCATCCGGATTGTTGACTGCCAAGGGAAAGTGTGCCGCCGCATTGATCAGCAGGCCGCGCGTTTCAACTGCGGGGCCTGAGGGTGACGGTGAGGCTGAGGCGATAAGGGCCTGGTGGGGGAATTGCGGCGAAAACGCACGCAGCTGGTCGGCCTCGAAACGCTCGTAGGCCGCGTTGGCGACCCCGATCTGGGCCTGGCGAATCACATAGGAATCCGGCAGCCGGCTGCCGGGGGCAACACCGGTGCTGGAACCGATCACGGTGCCATCCGCCAGGGCAATGACCAGAAAATCCAGTCCACTGCCCTCGGCGGCCGTCCCTAGCAGTTGATTGAGTTCCCGGTGGTCCGACTTCGTGTTGAGCAGATGGGTCAGCCGTTCCGACTTGGCCAGTTGCGTCACCCGCAACCGTGCATCTGCCTTGAGCTGATCAAGGTAGTTGTTGCTGCTGGCCAGATTGCCGCGCAAGTTGGACTGCAACAGACTGTTGGTACGTTCTCCGCCGACCACCATCAGCACGGCAATGACGATGGGGAAGGCCACCAGCAAGGGCATCAAGCCCAATGCCAACAGGCGAAAACGCAGCGAACCATCCCATGCCCGGCGCCAGCGCGTCAGCAGCGGCACAGCGTGTTCGGCCGGCACGTCATCCGGGCTGGCCGGTGGAGGGGTGAGGTTTTGCATAGATGGTATTGGCAATTATATCAAATATGATAAAATATGTAACATCTGCATATTTGCCGGGATTGCAAGGAGCCCCATGAGAAACCGTCATTTCCTGTTTGTCAGCCTCATCAGCCTGTTGCTGACGGCTTGTGGTCCTCAGCAACCGGTCCAGATCGGGTTCATCGGTGGTTTGAGTGACCGCAATTCCGACAACGGGCAGTCAGGGCTCAATGGCGTGATTCTGGCCGTAGAGCAATTCAACCGGGCTGGCGGGCTGAATGGTCGCATGGTCGAGCTGATTGCGCGTGATGATGCCCAGAACAAGGAAACCGCCGCCAAGTCCGCCTCCGAACTGGTGGGCGCCAAGGTGGAGGCGGTGATCGGTCCGTTCACCAGCGCCATGGCCGAGGTGATTGTGCCCATCACCGGCGAAGCTGGCATCTTCCAGATCAGCCCGACCATCACGTCGATGGCCTTTTACGGCAAGGATGACAACCTGTTCCGCATCAACCGGACCACGCGTGACAATGCGCGGGACTATGCCAGGGTCATGCTTGGCCGCGGACAGCGGCAGATCGCCGTGGCCTACGACACCCGCAATCGCAATTTCACCGAATCTTGGCTCAAGGAGTTCCGTGAGGCGGTGAGCGCTGGTGGCGGTTCCGTCGTTGGCGAAGTACCCTACGAATCGAGTCCGGATGTCGATTTCGAGGCGGTGGTGCACCAGATGCTGCGCAGCAAGCCGGACAGCCTGTTCTACATTGCCGGCGCGCTCGACGTGGCACGTCTAGCCCAGCAGTCCCGCAAACAGGCCCCCAAGCTGCCAATTGGTGCCTCGGAGTGGGCCGCCACGGAGCAGTTGATTGAACTCGGCGGCGATGTGGTGCAGGGGTTGATGATTGTGCAGAACTTCAATCGCGACGACGAAACGCAACGCTTCAAGGAGTTCAGCGAGGCGTACTTCAAACGTTTCCAGCGCAATCCAGGCTACAGCTCGGTTTCCGCTTATGACGCCGCGACCGTGGTGTTGACGGCGCTGAAAAAGCGCGGCCGCGGCGAGAGCCTGAAGAGCTCGGCGCTGAAGAACGGCCCCTACCAGGGCCTGCAGCAACAGATCGTGTTTGACGTCAACGGCGATACCCAGCGCAAGGTCTTCTTCACCGAGATCAGGGATGGGCGCTACGTCCAGCTGAAATAACGGTCGTTTGACGGCTTCACGCGAGATGGCTGGCGGGGAGCTGGCCGTCAGGTGGCAACTGGTC
Source organism: Curvibacter sp. PD_MW3 (assembly GCA_002633085.1). Lineage (GTDB taxonomy): Bacteria > Pseudomonadota > Gammaproteobacteria > Burkholderiales > Burkholderiaceae_C > Hylemonella. The sequence continues at coordinate 886,243 of NSIV01000001.1, read as the reverse complement.
GTTCTGCGACCAGTTGCTTCATGTCCGCCGTGAAAAACCGGTAGTGGTTGCGGCCGCCTTTTTTGCTCATGTACATCGCCATGTCGGCGTGCCGGATCAGATCTTCCGCGTGTTCGCTGTCAATGGGGTAGAGGCTGAGGCCGACACTGACGGTGGTGGTGATGTCGTGCCCGTCGATCCGCATCGGCTGCGAGACGGTGTCGACGATCTTTTGTGCGACCAGTGGCACATCGCCAGGGTCGGCGATTGACTCCAGGATGATCGTGAACTCGTCGCCGCCCAGCCGCGCCACGGTATCGGCCTCGCGCACGCTGGCCACCAGACGCTGGGCCACGGTTTGCAGCAGCTGATCGCCGATGTGATGCCCCAGGGTGTCGTTGATCGGTTTGAAGTTGTCGACATCAATGAACATCACCGCCACGATGGTGTGGTTGCGATGGGCATGGGATACCGCATGGTGCAGGCGATCGAGGAACAGGCCGCGGTTGGGCAGGCCGGTGAGGCCGTCGTGGTAGGCGAGGAACTGCATCTGTTCTTCCGCCGCCTTGCGTTTGGTGATGTCCGCGAACACGCCGACGTAATTGACGATCTGGCCCTCGTCATTCCTGACGGTGTTGATGGTGAGCCACTCCGGATAAACCTCCCCGTTGCGTCGCCGGTTCCAGATCTCGCCTTGCCAGTGGCCGTTGGCAGCCAGTTCGTCGAACATCTTCTGGTAGAAGGTGGCGTCGTGCCGGCCGGACGACAGCATGGCCGGCGTCTGGCCGATCACCTCGTGGGCCTTGTAGCCGGTGATCTGGGTGAAGGCCGGGTTGACCGATTCGATGATGCGCTGCGCATTGGTCACGATAATGCCTTCCAGCGTGCTCTCAAACACCTTGGTGGCCAGGCGCTGGTGCTGCATTGACAGCGCCAGGCTGTGCTCACGTTCCTTCAGTGTTTCACGCAGCTGATGAACATAGTCATGCTCGATGCTGGCCAGGATGTCGGAAAACGTGACCAGGCCCAGCAACTCGCCGTCGGCGCCGGTCACGCCGAGATGGCGGATGTGCCGCTCGGTGAACTCCGTGCGTGCGTGGTACAGGCTGGCATTGACGGCCACGGTGATGAGCGGCCGGCTTGCCAGTTCGCCGACATTGGCGCCGGGCTGGCTGGCTCCGACCAGGCGCATCACATCACGTTCGGTGAGGATGCCGTGACTGCCGTCCGGGTAGACCACGACGATGGCATCGGTACGGGCGTCGCGCATGGTGTGGACGGCTTCACCCAGTGACAGGTGGCTGGCAACCAGCGGCACGCGACGGTTCAGCACCGCATGGACCTCCCGCAGGGACAGGTAGTATTCGATGCCTTGGTTGAGCACGATATCGGTCTGGGTCACGATGCCCTTGCAGGCGCCGGCATCGTCCACCGCCAGGAAATGGCGTACTTTTTCCTCGCGAAAACGCAGGGCTGCTTCACCCAGGCCGGCCGTGATAGGGATGGTCTTCACCGGCGAGGTCATGTGTTCCGAGATCGGCGCCAGGAAGGTTTTCGGGTCGGAGGCGTCCAGCGCCAGCACGTCGTGCTCGGTCCAGATGCCGATGATGGTGCCCTTGTCCTCCACCAGGATGGAGCTGCAACGTGCTGCCACCATGCGTTGCGCGGCCACAGACAAAGGCGTGTCCGGGGCACAGCTCAGAATGTCGGGATGGACAATGCGCTCGATGGAGACGTCGGCCGTCATGGTGCTCCTGAATAAATTATTTGGTCACCACCATATCGCCGCGCGGCGGCCATGTCTTGAGTTACGTCAAGACTCGTGCGAACAGGCTCAAGGCCGGCAAGCGCCGCTGCAGCGCTCAATCCCCGCCAGATCGGCGCGCGATTGCACGCTGTGCAGCCCGGCGCTTGTCAGCAAACCGCGCACGGCGTCTGCCTGGTCCCAGCCGTGCTCCAGCAGCAGCCAGCCGCCGGGCTGCAGATGGGCCGGCGCTTGGGCAACGATGGTGCGGATGTCATCCAGGCCGTCACGACCGGCGGTCAGCGCCTGGCGCGGCTCATGGCCGAGTGCCGCGAGGTGCGGGTCGCCCTCGGCGATGTAGGGCGGGTTGGAGACGATCAGGTCAAAGCGGCCTTCCAGCCCGGCCAGCCAGTTGTCCAGCAGGAATGTCACGTCCAGTCCAAGACGTTGCGCATTGGCACGCGCCACCGCCAGCGCATCGGCACTGGCATCGACGGCACTCACCTGCGCATCGGGGCGGGCATGCTTGAGCGCCAGGGCGATGGCGCCGCTGCCGGTGCCCAGATCGATCACGCGTGGCGTCGGTTGTCCGGTCAGGCATTCCAGCGCCCATTCGACCAGCGTTTCGGTGTCGGGGCGCGGGTCGAGCACGCGCGCATCCACCTGCAGCGTCAGGCCGTAGAACTCCTTGACGCCGGTCAGGTAGGCGAGCGGCTCGCCACCGGCACGCCGCTGCGCCAGTGCCAGGAAGCGCTCCTGGGCCTCGGCGCTCAAGACGTCGTTGTCATGTGCCAGCAGCCAGGCGCGGTCATTCGGGGCGCGGCCCAAGACATGCAGCAGCAAGAGCTGGGCATCGAGCCGGGGTAGGCCGAGGGCGCTGGCAGCGGCGAGGGCTTGGCTGAGTTGCATGTGGTTTTGCTATAAAAAAGAGAGCGTCTGGCGCATAGGGGGCAAGGGCTTGGTGCTGATTCTTTGTGAATCAGGTCACGCCTACTTCCAGCTCGGCCAACTGCTGCGCGGCTTCATAGGCTTGCAGCGCTTCCACCACGTCGTCGAGCTCGCCTTCCATGACATAGAGCAGCTTGTACAGCGTGAGGTTGATGCGGTGGTCGGTCAGGCGGCCTTGCGGGAAGTTGTAGGTCCGGATGCGGTCGCTGCGGTCGCCGCTGCCGATCAGGCTCTTGCGCTGGGCGGCGTCCTTGGCGGCGCGCTCGGAGCGGTCTTTTTCCTGGATGCGGGCGGTGAGCACCTTCAGCGCCTGGGCCTTGTTGCTGTGCTGGCTGCGGCCGTCCTGGCACTCGGCCACGATGCCGGTCGGGATGTGCGTGATGCGCACCGCCGAGTCAGTCTTGTTGATGTGCTGGCCGCCGGCGCCGCTGGCACGATAGGTGTCGATACGCAGGTCGGCCGGGTTGATCTGGATCGCTTGCGCCTCGTCCGGCTCGGGCAGCACGGCCACGGTGCAGGCGCTGGTGTGGATGCGGCCCTGCGTCTCGGTAGCAGGCACACGCTGCACGCGGTGGCCGCCGGATTCGAACTTGAGCGCGCCGTAAACGTTGTCGCCCTCCACACGTAGCACCACTTCCTTGTAGCCGCCCAGTTCGCTGGGTGACTCGCTGATGATCTCGGTCTTCCAGCCACGGCGCTCGCAATAGCGCGTGTACATGCGCAGCAGGTCGCCGGCAAACAGGGCCGATTCGTCGCCGCCGGTGCCGGCACGGATTTCCACGAAGGCATTGCGTGCATCGTCCGGGTCCTTGGGCAGCAGCATGCGCTGCAGTTCGGCTTCCAGTTGGGCGATCTCGGCGCTGGCGCTGTCCACTTCCTCCTGGGCCATCTCGGCCATGTCCGGGTCGGCCAGCATGTCGCGGGCGCTGGCCAGGTCGGCTTCGCGCTGCTGGTAGCGGGCCCAGCGGCTGGCCACGGCGGCCACCTCGGTGTGCTCGCGCGAGAGCGTCAGGAACTGGCTCATGTCCTTCATGATGTCTTCGCGCGACAGCAGGAATTCCAGCTCGGCCAGACGGTCGGCGTAGCGTGCGAGTTGTTGGCGGAGAAAGGGTTTCATGAGAACACGGTAAAAAAGAAGGGCGACTGATCGGACCGCCCGGACAAGGAGCTGGTCCGCTGAGCGACAACGCGCGCCATGCGGGGCGCACAGGGGAGAGCGTCGCTAACGCCGCGAAGGGCCGCCCCGAGCAAGTTCGGCCCCCTCGGGGGGCAGCGAGCTACACGCAGTGAGCGAGCGTGGGGGCACCATTACTTCTCTTTACGCAGGAAGAAGTGCTGGATGGCGTCGCTGGCGCGCTCACGCGCGGCGGCGTCGCCGGCATGCAACTCGGCCAAGGCGCCGTGCAGCAGCTTTTGCGTCAGGCCTTTGGACAGGGCTTCGAGTACGGCATCCACGTCCTCGCCCTTGGCCAGTTGCCGGCGCGCGCGCGCGATCTCGGCCTGGCGCCACTCGTCGGCCTGGGCGTTGAGCTGCTGGATCAGCGGCACGCTGCGGCGCTGGTCCATCCAGTGCAGGAAACTCTGCACGCCGGCGTCGATGATGACTTCGGCCTCGGCCACTGCGGCCTGGCGGTTGGCCTGCGCGGTCTGCACCACGGCGGCCAGATCGTCCACGGTGTAGAGGTAGACGTCGGACAGCGCTTTGACTTCGGGTTCGATGTCGCGCGGCACGGCCAAGTCGACCATGAACATGGGGCGGTGGCGGCGCAGTTTGAGTGCCCGTTCCACCGCACCCAGGCCGATCAGCGGCAGCGTGCTGGCGGTGCAGCTCACCACGGCGTCGAATTCGTGCAGGCGGCTGGGCAGGTCGGCCAGGCGCATGACCTCGGCGCCGAAGCGCGAGGCGAGTTTTTCGCCGCGGTCGAGCGAGCGATTGGCAATCACCATCGCCTTCGGGTTGCGGGCGGCAAAGTGGGTCGCGGCCAGCTCGATCATCTCGCCGGCACCGACAAACAGCACCCGGATGTCGCCCAGATCTTCAAACAGCTGGCCGGCCAGGCGCACGCTGGCGGCCGCCATGCTGATGGAGTGGGCGCCGATTTCGGTCGAGGTGCGCACTTCCTTGGCCACGGCAAAGGAGCGCTGGAACAACTGGTTGAGCGTGGTGCCCAGGGCGCCGGCTTCTTCGGCGGCGCGCACCGCGTCCTTCATCTGACCCAGGATCTGCGGTTCGCCCAGCACCATGGAGTCGAGCCCGCTGGCCACGCGGAAGGCATGGCGCGCCACCTGGCCTTCTTCCAGCGCATAGGTGTGCGAGCGCAGGAGCGCGGGCGAGACACCGCCGCTGTGGGCCAGCCAGTCCAGGGTGGGAACAATTTCCAGCTGGTCGCCGGCACAATAGATCTCGGTGCGGTTGCAGGTGGAGATGATGGCGGCCTCGGGCGGACGCGGTAAAGCACCGCGAAGGCCGTGCAAAGTGGGGGCGATCTGGTCGAGGGCGAACGCAAAACGGCCGCGCAGATCGAGCGGCGCGGTCGTGTGATTGATGCCTAATGCCCAGACTGCCATGGTCCGATTATAAAATTTGCTGATGCCTCAAGCTTTTGCTCCCCTTTTTGCCCTGCCGGGCCGGCTGTCATGAGCCTGCTGGATGCCCTGCTGCACCTGTTCAACTTTGCGGCGCCAGCGCTGGTGTTGGCCTTGCTGTTGCCTCTGCTTTCTCATTTTCTCATCAAAAAACAAGCGTCAGCGCTTGCCTGGTGGGTGCAGGCAGCTATTAATTTTGTAGTGGGCATCGCCGTGCTGCTCGTCAGCCTGTGGCTGTGGAGCCGTGACGGCAAGATGGCTGCTTATGCCCTGCTGGTGTTGGCGCTGGCCACCAGCCAGTGGCTGTTGTCACGCGGCTGGCGTAAATAGGTCGACCCGGTCGGTGATGATGCCGTCCACGCCCAGGTCGAGCAGGCGTTGCGCCGCCCATTCATCGTTCACCGTGTAGCTCAGACAGCGCAGGCCCGCGCTTTTCGCCTGGGTCAGACTCGCTGTGTCCCACAAGGCCTGGTTGCAGACCACGGCCACACAACCGAGCGTGCGGGCAGTTTCCAGCCAGCCGGTCCACAGCGTGTCGAGCAGCAGGCCGCGCGGCAATTGCGGCGCGGCGGTCAGGGCGCCCTGCAGTGCCTCGGGCTGGAAGGAGGTCAGCAGCGGTGGCACAGCCTGGCCCTGCCACAGGCGCGCCGCCGTGGCGGCCACCACCTCGCCGGTGGGGCGCTCGGTGCCGGGTGTGGGTTTGATCTCGATATTGAGCAGGTAGCCGTTGTGCTGGCAGAAGCGGGCCACCGCCTCCAGCGTGGGCAGCGGTTCGCCAGCGAAAGCGCGGGAGTGCCAGCTGCCGGCGTCGAGTTGCGACAGGGCCTGCCAGCTTTGCGCGCCCGCCGTACCCTGGCCGCTGGTGGTGCGCTCAAGCAGGCTGTCGTGCAGCAGGAAGGGCACGCCGTCGCTGGAGAGTTTCACATCGCATTCGAACATGCGGTAGCCGTGCGCGGCACCGGTGCGAAAGGCCGCCAGCGTGTTTTCGGGCGCCAGTTTGCCGGCGCCACGGTGGGCGACCCAGCGCGGATAGGGCCAGGCGCCGGTGCTGCCAGACGTGTTCACAAGCGTTTCCCGGTGGCTTCATCGAACCAGTGCAGGCGATCGGGCTGCGGCACGACATGCAGGCGGGCACCGACGGCCGGTGCCAGGTCCTGTTCTTCGTTGATGCGCACGATCAGCTGCTCGCTGTCCAGCCGCGTGTAGATCAGCCGTTCGGCGCCCAGCATTTCCACCGCTTCGACCTGTACCGTCCAGCCCGTGTCAGCGGGCTGCGGCACGATCTGCAGGTGCTCGGGCCGTATGCCCAGGATGGTGCCGGTTTTGACGTGGGGCGCCGTGCTGAGCAGGTTCATGGGCGGCGAGCCGATGAAGCTGGCAACAAAGGTGGAGGCGGGCCGGTGGTACACCTCTTCCGGCGTGCCGAACTGTTCCATCTGGCCGGCGTTCATGACGATCATGCGCTGCGCCAGCGTCATGGCCTCGACCTGGTCGTGCGTGACGAACAGCGAGGTGATGCCCAGTTCGCGGTGCAGTTTCTGGATTTCGAGCCGGGTCTGGGCGCGCAGCTTGGCGTCCAGGTTGGACAGCGGCTCGTCAAACAGGAAGACCTGCGGCTGGCGCACGATGGCGCGGCCCATGGCGACACGCTGGCGTTGCCCGCCGGAGAGCTGGCGTGGCTTGCGTTCCAGAAAGGGGCCGAGCTCCAGAATCGCGGCGGCCTTGGCCACGCGGGCACGGATCTCGTCCTTCGGGACCTTGGCGATCTTCAGGCCGTAGGCCATGTTGTCGAACACGCTCATGTGCGGGTACAGCGCGTAGTTCTGGAACACCATGGCAATGTCGCGCTCGGCCGGTTCCAGGGTGTTGACGACCCGGTTGCCGATGGCGATGTCGCCGCCGGAGATTTCCTCCAGCCCGGCCACCATGCGCAGCAGGGTGGACTTGCCGCAGCCCGAGGGGCCGACGATGACGATGAACTCGCCGTCGCTGATCTCGGCATTCACCCCATGGATGACCTGCAGCTCGTGCTTGCCCTTGCCGTAGCGCTTGATGACGTTGTTGAATGTGATGGCAGCCATTATTTTTCCGTGTCAACCAGACCTTTGACAAACCACTTCTGCATCAGGATCACGACCAGTGCCGGCGGCAGCATGGCCAGGATGGCCGTGGCCATGACCACGTTCCATTCGATGTAAACCTCGCCGAAGATGGCGCGCTTGATGCCCAGCACGATCGGGTACATGTCTTCGCTGGTGGTGACCATCAGCGGCCACAGGTACTGGTTCCAGCCGTAGATGAACTGGATCACGAACAGTGCGGCCATCGACGTTTTCGACAGCGGCAACAGCACGTCGAAGAAAAAGCGCATGGGGCCGGCGCCATCGATGCGCGCAGCCTCCACCAGCTCGTCGGGCACGGTCAGGAAGAACTGGCGGAACAGGAAGGTGGCGGTGGCGGAGGCGATCAGTGGCACGGTCAGGCCGGCGTAGCTGTTGAGCATGCCCAGGTTGGAAATGACCTCATAGGTCGGTCCGATGCGCACCTCCACCGGCAGCATCAGCGTGATGAAGATCATCCAGAACACGGCGCCCTTGAAGGGGAAGCGGAAGTAGACGATGGCAAAGGCCGACAAGAGCGAGATGGCGATCTTGCCGATGGTGATGGTCAGCGCCACCACCAGGCTGACCCACATCATCGGCCAGCCCGCCGCAATGGTGGCGCCGCCATACGTCTTGCCGCCGAACAGGGCGAGCCGGTAGGTGTCCAGCACGTGGTTGCCGGGCAGCAGCGACAGCGGATGGCTGGAGGCAATTTGCTCGGCCGATTGCGTGGAAGCAATGAAGGCCAGGTAGACCGGAAAAGCGATCACCACCACGCCTGCCAGCAGGATGACGTGGGTGAAGAAATCGAGGATGGGGCGACGTTCGATCATCATGGCTGCATCAGTACTCGATCTTGCGTTCGACAAAGCGGAACTGGACCACGGTGAGCGCAATCACGATGAGCATCAGCACCACCGACTGCGCGGCCGAACCGCCCATGTCCAGTGCCTTGAAACCGTCGTAATAGACCTTGTAGACCAGGATGGAGGTGTCCTTGCCCGGGCCACCGTGGGTTGCCGCGTCCACCGTGCCGAAGGTGTCGAAACAGGCATAGATCACGTTCATGACCAGCAGGAAGAAGGTGGTCGGCGCCAGCAGCGGGAACACAATGGTCCAGAAGCGCCGCCAGGGCGAGGCGCCGTCAATGGCGGCAGCCTCGATCAGGGACTGCGGGATCGACTGCAGCCCGGCCAGGAAGAACAGGAAGTTGTAGGACACCTGCTTCCAGGCCGCGGCCATCACGATCAGGGCCATGGCGTGGTCGGCGTCGAGCAGGTGGTTCCAGGGCAAGCCCATTGCCTGCAGCGCGTAGGCAATCACGCCGTAGGGCGAGGCAAACAGCATCAGCCACAGGACGCCGGCCACCACCGGTGCCACCGCATAAGGCCAGATCAGCAGGGTCTTGTAGAAGCCGGCCAGCCGGGCAACGCGGTTGGCCATGACCGCCAGCAGCAACGCCAGCGACATGGAGGATGCGGCCACCCACAGCGAAAAAACGGCCGTGGTCTTGAACGAGGCCAAGTAGCTCGCGTCGTCGAACAGACGCTGGAAATTTTCCCAGCCGACAAATTCCCGGCTGGTGCCAAACGCGTCCTCCTGCAGCACGCTCTGGTACAGCGCCTGGCCTGCCGGCCAGAAGAAGAACACCAGGACGATGACCATCTGGGGTGCCACCAGGACCCAGGGCAACCAGGCTGATTTGAAGAGGACGCGCTTTTCCATGGATGGGGACTGGTTCTGTCAATGGACAAAAGGCCCGACGGGCCTTTTGTACTGGGTTTGATCAGTCTAGTGCGTTCTGGTCAGGACTTGTTAGCCTTCTGGAAACGCTCCAACTGCTCGTTGCCACGCTTGACCGCCAGGTCCAGCGCTTCCTTGGGCGCCTTCTTGCCGGCCCACACGCCTTCGAGTTCCTCGTCGATGATGGTGCGGATCTGCACGAAGTTGCCCAGGCGCACGCCGCGCGACTTGTCGGTGGTCTTGCGGATCATCTGCGTCACCGACACATCGGTGCCAGGGTTCTTCTTGTAGAAACCGGACTTGTCGGTCAGCTCGAAGGAGGCCTTGGTGACCGGCAGGTAACCGGTGCGCTGGTGGCTCTTGGCGGCCACCTCAGGTTGCGACAGGTAGCTGAAGAAGGCGGCCACACCCTTGTAGTCCGTGGCTTTTTTGCCGTTCATCACCCACAGGCTGGCGCCGCCGATCACCGTGTTCTGCGGCGCGCCCTGCACATCAGGGTAGTAGGGCAGGGTGCCGATGCCGTAGCCGAACTTGCCGTTGCGCACGACGTTGCCGTACAGCGCCGAGGAGCCGGTGGCCATGGCGCATTCGCCCGAGACAAAGGTCGCATCAGCCGCATTGCCGCGGCCCTTGTAGACGAACAGGCCGGACTTGGCCATGTTGGCCAGGTTCTCGATGTGGCGCACATGCAGCGGCGAGTTGAACACCAGGCGCGTGTCCAGACCGTCGAAGCCATTGTTCTTGCTGGCGAACAGCACGTTGTGCCAGGCCGAGAAGCTCTCCAGCTGGGTCCAGCTGATCCAACTGGTGGTGAAGGGGCACTTATGGCCGCTGGCCTTGAGCTTGGCGGCGGCCAGGGCGACTTCGGGCCAGGTGGTCGGCGGCTTTTCGGGGTCGAGGCCGGCGGCCTTGAAGGCGTCCTTGTTGTAGTGGAACACCGGGGTCGAGCTGTTGAAGGGGAAGCTCAGCATCTGGCCGTTGGGGGCGGTGTAGTAGCCGGCGACAGCCGGTACATAGGCGTTCTGGTCGAATTTCTGGCCGCCTTCCTTCATGACCTCGGCCACCGGCTTGATGGCGCCTTTGGAGGCCATCATGGTGGCGGTGCCGACTTCGAACACCTGCAGGATGTGCGGGGCATTGCCGGCGCGGAAGGCAGCGATGGCCGCCGTCATCGATTCGTCGTAGCTGCCCTTGAAGGTCGGCGTGACCTTGTAATCCTTCTGGCTGGCGTTGAAGTCGCGGGCCAGGTCGTTGACCCACTCGCCCAGGGCGCCACCCATGGAGTGCCACCACTGGATTTCGGTCTGGGCCTGGGCGGGGACCAGCATCAGGGCGGAGAGGGCGGCAATGGCCAGTTTTGCTTTCGAACGCATCAGTGAGCTCCTTGAAGACAAGACGCCGAGCCTAATTGGCTGATATGTCAGTCTGATTACGGTTTGATTAAACTGCGGGCGTCGGTCCCTGGGGATCGGGGGTTACCATGAGGCGAACAGGTGAATGCTGCGCTGCGGTAACATCACCCCTCAGCCGGGTTCTACCGTTCTGGCTGAAATTCCAGGTTTCCCATGAACGCACCGACTCCGCTTGACCATCTTGTGAATGCGCCCGGCGTTGCGCCGCACGGCCACGAACGCATCCGCGAAATTCCTTATAACTACACCTCGTTCTCCGACCGTGAGATCGTGATCCGTCTGCTCGGCATGCGTGCCTGGGAGGTGCTCAACCAGCTGCGCGAGGAGCGCCGTACCGGCCGCTCGGCCCGCATGCTGTACGAGGTGCTGGGTGACATCTGGGTGGTGCAGCGCAACCCCTACCTGCAGGACGACCTGCTGGACAACCCGAAGCGCCGCGCCCAGCTGGTGGACGCCTTGCACCATCGCCTGGGTGAGGTGCAGAAACGCCGCACCCCGCAGGACGACCCGCAGCGCGATGCCCTGGTGGGGGAGTTGCTGGTAGCCGCCAGCCAGGCGGTCACCTCTTTTGACGCCGCGTTCCAGGAGATCGCGGCCCTGCGCCGCAAGGCCCAGCGCACTCTAAGCCGGCTGACCGCGAAAGACAACGTCAAGTTCGACGGCCTGAGCCGCGTCTCGCACGTGACCGATGCCACCGACTGGCGTGTCGAGTACCCCTTTGTCGTGCTGACGCCCGACACCGAAGCCGAGATGGCCCATCTGGTCAAAGGCTGTATTGAGCTCGGCCTGACCATCATCCCGCGTGGCGGCGGCACCGGCTACACCGGCGGCGCCGTGCCGCTGACCTGGAAGAGCGCGGTGATCAACACCGAAAAGCTCGAAGCCATGACCGAGGTCGAGATGGTGCAGTTGCCGGGCCTGGACCGGCCGGTACCGACCATCTGGACCGAGGCCGGCGTGGTGACGCAGCGCGTGGCCGATGCGGCCGAACGTGCCGGTTTTGTTTTCGCCGTCGACCCGACCTCGGCCGAGGCCTCCTGCGTGGGTGGCAACATCGCCATGAACGCCGGTGGCAAGAAGGCCGTGCTCTGGGGCACGGCACTGGACAACCTGGCCTCATGGCGCATGGTGACGCCCGATGCCGGCTGGCTGGAAGTCACGCGCCTGAACCACAACCTGGGCAAGATCCACGACGCCGAGCTGGCCAGCTTCGAGCTGAAATACTTTGAGGCCGACGGCAAGACGCTGGTGAAGACCGAGCGCCTGGACATCCCGGGCCCGAGCTTCCGCAAGGAAGGCCTGGGCAAGGACGTGACCGACAAGTTCTTGAGCGGCCTGCCCGGCATCCAGAAGGAAGGCTGCGACGGCCTGATCACCAGCGGCCGCTGGGTGGTGCACCGCATGCCGGCGCACACCCGCACCGTCTGCCTGGAATTCTTCGGCAATGCCAAGGACGCGGTGCCCAGCATCGTCGAGATCAAGGACTTCATGTTCGCCGAGCAAAAGCGCAGCGGCGTCTTGCTGGCGGGGCTGGAGCACCTGGACGACCGCTACCTGAAGGCGGTCGGCTACGCCACCAAGTCCAAGCGCGGCGGCCTGCCCAAGATGGCGCTGTTCGGCGACATCGTCGGCGACGACCCGGATGCCGTGGCGCGTGCCACCTCGGAAGTGGTGCGCATCGCCAACTCGCGCAGCGGCGAAGGCTTCATTGCCATCAGCCCGGAGGCGCGCAAGAAGTTCTGGCTGGACCGCAAGCGTACGGCGGCGATTTCCAAGCACACCAACGCCTTCAAGATCAATGAAGATGTGGTGATTCCGCTGCCGCGCATGGCCGAGTACACCGACGGCATCGAGCGCATCAACATCGAGCTGAGCCTGCGCAACAAGATCAAGCTGTGCGACGAGATGGAGGCTTTCTTCAGCGCGGGCAATCTGCCCCATCTGCTGGCCGATCTCAAGCAGGACGACGCCAACGAAACCCCTCTCGCCGAACTGCTGGAGGACCGCGTGGCACAGGCCCTGGCCCTGGTGCGCGAGGTGCGCGCGCAGTGGCAAGGTTGGTTGCAGAACGTGGACGCCCTGTTTCCGCAGTTGCAGGATCACAGCCTGCGTGCCAGTTGGAAGACGCAGATCCGTGCGCCGCTGGAGGGCATCTTCACCGGCCGCGCCTTTGAAGCGATGCTGGCCGAATGCAACGCCATCCAGCAGCGCGTGCTCAAGGGCCGGGTCTGGGTGGCGCTGCACATGCATGCCGGCGACGGAAATGTGCACACCAACATCCCGGTCAACAGTGACGACTACGAGATGCTGCAGGCCGCGCATGGCGCGGTCAAGCGCATCATGGCGCTGGCACGCTCGCTCGACGGCGTGATCTCGGGCGAACACGGCATCGGCATCACCAAGCTCGAATTCCTGAGCGACGACGAACTGCGTCCGTTTGCCGACTACAAGCGCCGCATCGACCCCGAGGGTCGCTTCAACAAAGGCAAACTGCTACGAAATCAGGAGTTGTCGGCGCAGGAGAATCAAGGGCTGATGGCCGATTTGACCAATGCCTACACGCCCAGCTTCGGCCTCATGGGGCACGAATCGCTGATCATGCAGCAAAGCGACATCGGTGCCATTGCCGACAGCGTGAAAGACTGCCTGCGCTGTGGCAAGTGCAAGCCGGTGTGCTCGACCCACGTGCCGCGCGCCAACCTGCTGTACAGCCCACGCAACAAGATCCTGGCCACCTCGCTCTTGGTGGAGGCCTTCCTGTACGAGGAGCAGACCCGTCGCGGCATCTCGATCCGCCATTGGCAGGAGTTCGAGGACGTGGCCGACCACTGCACGGTCTGCCACAAGTGCCTGACGCCGTGTCCGGTGGACATCGACTTTGGCGATGTGTCGATGAACATGCGCAACCTGCTGCGCAAGATGGGGCAGAAGTCCTTCCGCCCCGGCAATGCGGCGGCCATGTTCTTCCTCAATGCCACCAACCCCGAGACCATCAAGCTGATGCGCTCGGCCATGGTGGGCATCGGTTTCAGGGCGCAGCGCTTGGCCAACCAGTTGCTACGCACGCTGGCCCGCCGCCAGACCGCCAAGCCGCCGGCCACCGTGGGCACGGCGCCGGTGAAGGAACAGGTGATCCACTTCATCAACAAGAAGATGCCCGGCGGCCTGCCGAAGAAAACGGCACGCGCGCTGCTGGACATCGAGGACCCGAACTACGTCCCCATCATCCGCGATCCGCAGACTACCAATCCGGAAACCGAAGCGGTGTTCTATTTCCCGGGCTGCGGTTCGGAGCGCCTGTTCAGCCAGGTCGGGCTGGCCACGCAAGCCATGCTCTGGCATGCCGGTGTGCAGACTGTGTTGCCGCCGGGTTACCTGTGCTGCGGCTACCCGCAGCGCGGCAGTGGCCAGTTCGACAAGGCCGAGAAGATGATCACCGACAACCGGGTGCTGTTCCACCGTGTGGCCAACACGCTGAACTACCTGGACATCAAGACCGTGGTGGTGAGTTGCGGTACCTGCTACGACCAGTTGCAGGGCTACAAGTTCGAGGACATCTTCCCGGGCTGCCGCATCATCGATATCCACGAATACCTGCTGGAGAAGGGCATCAAGCTAAGCGGCGCGCAAGGCGGCTACCTGTACCACGAGCCCTGCCACAACCCGATGAAGCTGGGCGACTCGATGAAGACGGTCAAGGCGCTGCTGGCCGGCGATACCGGCGGCAATGTGCTCAAGAGCGATCGCTGTTGCGGCGAGTCCGGCACGCTGGGCGTGACCCGACCCGACATCTCGACCCAGGTGCGCTTCCGTAAGGAAGAGGAAATCCGCAAGGGCGAAGCCGCGCTGCGCGCCTCGGGCCAGGTGGGCGAGAAGGACAACGTCAAGATCCTGACCAGCTGTCCGAGCTGCCTGCAGGGCCTGACCCGCTACGGCAACGACCTGCAGAACGGTCTGCTGGAAGCCGACTACATCGTGATCGAGATGGCGCGCCAGATCATCGGCGAGGACTGGCTGCCGCAGTATGTGCAGTCGGCCAATGCTGGTGGCATCGAACGCGTGCTGGTCTGAGGTCATGAAGCGGGCCGGCTGTGCGCTGTGCGAGACGGAAGGTGGCCTGGCCGTTTTCCGTGCTGACAAGTTCCGCGTCATCCGGGCCGAGGAATCGGGCTTCCCGGCCTTCTACCGCCTGATCTGGAACGACCATGTGGCCGAGTTTTCGGATCTTTCTGCGGCCGACCGCCTCCTGTGCATGGAGGCGGTCACGCTGATCGAGACCGTGTTGCGCCGTCAACTGCAGCCGACCAAGGTGAACCTGGCCACGCTGGGCAATGTGGTGCCACACCTGCACTGGCATGTGATTGCGCGCTTTGATTGGGACAGCCATTTCCCGGCACCGGTCTGGGGTGCGGCGCTGCGGCCGGACGATGAGGCCGCGCTGGCGCGTGTGCGCCGCCAACTGCCAGTGCTGGATGGGGACATCCAGGCCGCGCTGGCAACCATGCCAGCAGCCTTGTGATAATTCATTTTTTAAGCAGCAGGTAATTCCCATGGCAGGTTTGCAATCCGGTGCTCCAACTCCCCAGGATCTGACGGTACACGGCCAGTCGCGCGTGCTGGAGGTGAGCTTTTCCGATGGTGCGACCTTCCGCATCCCGTTCGAGTTGATGCGCATTTACTCGCCTTCGGCCGAGGTGCAGGGCCACGGCCCGGGGCAGGAGGTGCTGCAGACCGGCAAGCGCGAGGTGGAACTCGTGGGGCTGGAGCCGGTGGGCAACTACGCGGTGCAGCCGACCTTTTCCGATGGCCACGATAGCGGTATTTTTTCCTGGGACTTTCTTTACTTCCTTGGCTCGCAGCAGGACCAGCTGTGGGCCGACTACGAGGCCCGCCTGCAGGCGGCCGGCGTCGAGCGCGATGCGCCGATGCCCGAGAAGGCCGGTCACAGCTGCGGAAGCCACTGAGGCGCACGACATGACACAGACCCATTTCGGATTTGAAACCGTCGACGAGGCGGAGAAGGCCAAGCGCGTACGCGGCGTGTTCGACTCGGTCGCCTCCAAGTACGACGTGATGAACGACCTCATGTCGGTCGGGTTGCACCGCGTCTGGAAGGCTTATACCGTCACGGTCGCCAACCTCCAAGAGGGTGACTGCGTGCTCGACATTGCCGGCGGCACCGGCGATCTGGCCTTGGCCTTTTCCAAAAAAGTCGGCAAGACCGGCCAGGTGGTGCACACCGACATTAACGAGGCCATGCTGCGCGTCGGACGCGACCGCCTGCTCGACGCCGGCGTGGTGCTGCCCACGCTGGTGTGTGATGCTGAGAAACTGCCCTTCCCGGACCAGTATTTCGATGTCGTGAGCGTGGCCTTCGGTCTGCGCAACATGACGCACAAGGACGCGGCACTGGCCGAGATGTGCCGGGTGCTCAAGCCGGGCGGCAAATTGCTGGTGCTGGAGTTTTCCAAGGTGGCGCCGCCGCTGGAAAAACTCTACGACTGGTATTCCTTCAAGGTGCTGCCCAAGCTGGGCCAGCTGGTGGCGGGCGATGCCCACAGCTACCAGTACCTGGCGGAGTCGATTCGCATGCATCCGGGGCAGGAAGAACTCAAGGCCCTGATGCACAAATCCGGATTCGGTCATGTGGATTTTCACAACATGTCGGGCGGGGTAGTGGCCTTGCATGTTGGAATCAAGTGCTGACACACCTGTTTTGTTGTAATTTCGGGTTGTGACCTTATCTGTAGGGTCTTATGGAGACGAAAAAATGAAACTCTGGACTTTGGCCTTGGCCGTGACGCTGGCCCTGATGGGCGTGAATGCCGAGGCCAAACGCTTGGGTGGCGGTACCTCGGTCGGCAAGCAGTCGAGCAACGTGACGCAGCGCCAGGCTGCGCCCGCGGCCCCTGCGGCTCCGACGCAAAACGCCGCGACAGCGCCCAAACCGGCACCTGCTGCCGCACCGGCTGCGGCCCCGAAGCGGCCGTGGGGTGCCATGCTCGGTGGCTTGGCTGCCGGTCTTGGTCTGGCCTGGCTGGCCCATTCGCTTGGCATGGGCGAGGCGTTCGGCCAGTTCATGCTGATTGGTCTGGTGGTGCTGCTGGCCATGATGGCCTTCGGCTGGTTCATGCGTAACCGCCGTTCGGCGGCCTCCTCAACAGGTCCGTATGCCTTTCAGGGTGCGGGTGCCGGTGAAGCGGTGACCCCGAGCCCGGCGTACCGCCCGGAAAATGTCGGCAACGATGCCTCGGCCCGTCCATGGGAGCGCAACACAGCCTCGTTCGATGCCACTGGTGCGCAAGCCAGCCCCGGCATCGTGATTGGTTCCGCCTTGGCTGGCTCGCAGGCCTGGGGTGTTCCGGCTGGTTTCGACGCAGAGGGTTTCCTCAAGGCGGCCAAGACCAATTTCGCCACCCTGCAGGCTGCCTGGGATCGTTCCGACCTGGGCACGCTGCGTTCCATGATGACCGACGAGATGCTGGCCGAAATCCGCCAGCAGCTGACCGAGCGCGAGGCCCATACCGGCGGCCCGGCCAACCAGACCGATGTGGTGATGCTGGAAGCCCAGTTGCTTGGCATCGAAGACCTGGGTGACACCTACATGGCCAGCGTCGAGTTCTCCGGCATGATCCGCGAGGAACCCTCGGCCGGCCCGAGCCCCTTCCGCGAAGTCTGGAACATGACCAAGTCCAAGACCGGCGTCAGCGGCTGGCTGGTGGCAGGCGTGCAGGCGCTGCAGTAAACACGGCGCTGGGCTTCATCCCCCAAGGATGGGGAATAATCGGGGACTATGGCAACACAGTCCCCGTTTTCTTTTCTGGAAGATGTTTTCCAGCAGCTCACCACCACTTTGCAGCCGCCCGCTTGGGCGGTACAGGAGGCGCAGCGCCGCATCGTGCTGCTGCTCAATCATGTGCTGATGCAGGAACCGGAGGCAACAGAACGGCTGGTGCGACAGAAGGGCCGGGTGGTGCTGTTTCACTGGCGCAATGTTCATTTCAAGCTGCTGCTGACACCGGCCGGCCTGCTCGACCTGGCGGATGCCGAGGCACCCTCCGACTTGACGCTGTCGGTGACGGAGGAGTCTCCGGTTGCTCTTGTGCAGTCGGCTCTCAGTGGGGTCAAACCGGCGGTGCGCATCGAAGGCGATGTGCAACTGGCCGCCGAGGTCAACTGGCTGGTCGACCATGTGCGCTGGGATATCGAAGAGGATTTGGCCCGCATCGTTGGTGATGCCCCTGCGCATGCCCTGGGGCAGGCAGCACGGCGCATGGCCGAGGCGGTGCGTCAGTTCTTGACCCGTGCAAGTGGGACAGGGAGAGCTGCATGAGGCGCCTGTTTCGAGGTGCCTTCATTGTCTGGACTGCCCTGCGTTACGGTCTGGATGAACTGGTCCTGACCAGTTTCCAGAAACCCTGGCTGCGGGTGCTTGCCCGCATCGTGTCGATTGGCCGCAACCTAGATGCGCCGCGTGGCCAGCGCCTGCGCGAGGCGCTGGAACGCCTGGGCCCGATCTTCGTGAAATTTGGCCAGGTGCTGTCAACGCGGCGTGACCTGATGCCGCCCGATATCGCGGACGAACTGGCTAAGCTGCAGGACCGGGTGCCGCCGTTCAGCTCCGACGTGGCGGTGGCCACCATCGAACGTGCTTTTCGCAAGCCGGTGGCCGAGATCTTCAGCGAGTTCGAGCGCGAGCCGGTGGCCAGTGCCTCCATCGCCCAGGTGCATTTCGCCAAGCTGCGCGACCGTGACGGCCGCGAACGCGAGGTGGCGGTCAAGGTGCTGCGCCCGGGCATGCGGCCGGCGATTGAAAAAGACCTGAGCCTGATGCGCATGATGGCGAGTTGGGTGGAGGGGCTTTCTGCCGACGGCAAGCGCCTGAAGCCGCGCGAGGTGGTGGCCGAGTTCGACAAGTACCTGCACGACGAGCTGGACTTGGTGCGCGAAGCCGCCAGCGCCGCCCAATTGCGCCGCAACATGGAAGGCCTCAACCTGGTGCTGATCCCCGAGATGTTCTGGGACTACTGCCAGAGCGATGTGATCGTGATGGAGCGCATGAAGGGCATCCCGATCAGCCAGACGGCACGCTTGCGAGAGGCCGGCATCGACATGAAGAAGCTGGCGCGCGACGGCGTCACCATCTTTTTCACCCAGGTGTTCCGCGACGGCTTCTTCCATGCCGACATGCACCCGGGCAACATCTTCATCAGCACCGATCCGGCCACCTTCGGGCGCTACATCTCGCTCGATTTCGGCATCGTCGGCACACTCACCGAATACGACAAGGAATACCTGGCGCAAAACTTCACGGCTTTTTTCCGGCGCGACTACAAGCGCGTGGCCGAGCTGCACATCGAATCGGGCTGGGTGCCGCCGCAGACCCGGGTGGACGAGCTGGAGTCGGCCATTCGTGCCGTCTGCGAGCCGTACTTTGATCGCCCGCTGAAAGAGATCTCGCTCGGCATGGTGTTACTGCGCCTGTTCCAGACCTCGCGCCGCTTCCAGGTCGAGATCCAGCCGCAGCTAGTGCTGTTGCAGAAGACCTTGCTCAACATCGAGGGCCTGGGGCGCGAGCTCGACCCCGAACTGGATCTGTGGAGCACGGCCAAGCCTTTCCTGGAAAAGTGGATGGCCAACCAGATCGGCCCGCGTCGGCTGTGGGAAGAACTCAAGAACCAGGCGCCGCGTTACGCCAAGCTGCTGCCAGAGCTGCCGCGCCTGCTGCATGACTACCTGACGCAACGCCCGGGTTTGCAGCGCCGCGAGTTCGAGGAGTTGCTGGCTGAGCAGCGCCGTACCAACCGGCTGCTGCAGGGGCTGGTCTATGCCGGCATCGGTTTTGCCCTGGGGCTGGTCGTGATGCAGCTCGTGGTCCGGGTCCAGCTTTTCTGACGGGATAATCCGGGCCAATTTCAAAGGAGCATGCGGTGCTGCTGACCCTGGTCATCGTCTATCTGCTGGTCACCATAGCCATCGGCCTGGTGGCGGCCAAGCGCGTCAAGAACTCGGCGGACTTTGCCGTTGCCGGGCGGCGGCTGCCGCTGATGATGATCGTCACCACCACCTTCGCCACCTGGTTCGGGTCGGAGACGGTGCTGGGCATCCCGGCCAAGTTCGTCAATGGTGGCCTGCACACGGTGGTGGAAGACCCGTTCGGTGCCGGTTTCTGCCTGATCCTGGTCGGCCTCTTCTTCGCGGCCAAGCTGTACCGCATGACGCTGCTGACCATCAGCGACTACTTCCGCGAGCGCTATGGTCGCAGCGTCGAGGTGGTGTGTTCGCTCATCATCATGGTCAGCTACCTGGGCTGGGTCTCGGCGCAGGTGACGGCGCTCGGCCTGGTGTTTCACGTGCTATCGGGGCAGGCGATCAGCATTCCGATGGGCATGGTGATTGGCGTGGTCTCGATCCTGGCCTACACCCTGTTTGGCGGCATGTGGTCGGTGGCGGTCACCGATTTCATCCAGATGATCATCCTGGTCGGCGGCCTGGCCATCTTGGCGGTGTTTGCCAGCCACATGGCCGGCGGGGCCGACAAGGTGGTCAACCTGGCGCTGAGCCGCGACATGTTCCGCTTCCTGCCCGAGCCCAATTTCAAGGACATCGTGTTCTTCATCGCCGCGGCCATCACCATGATGCTGGGCTCGATTCCGCAGCAGGACGTGTTCCAGCGCGTGATGTCGGCCGACAGTACCCGGTCGGCCACGCGCGGCCCGGTGATCGGTGGCATCTTCTACATCCTGTTTGCCTTCGTGCCCATGTTCCTGGTGACCAGCGCGCTGGTCATCATGCCGGAGCAGGCCGAGGCGCTGCTGCAGGATGACCCGCAGAAGGTGCTGCCCACCCTGGTGCTGGAGAAGATGCCCTTCATCATGCAGGTGCTGTTTTTCGGTGCGCTGCTGTCGGCCATCAAGTCCTGCGCCTCGGCCACCCTGCTGGCGCCGAGCGTGACCTTCGTGGAGAACATCTGGCGCCAGTTCCGCCCGCACCTGGGCGACCAGCAGGAGCTCAAGACCATGCGCATCACGGTGCTGGTATTCAGCGCCCTGGTGCTGGTCTACGCCATCAAGATGCAGGGCACCTCGATCTACGAGATGGTCTCCGGCGCCTATCAGGTGACCCTGGTGGGGGCCTTCGTGCCGCTGGTGTTCGGCCTGTACTGGAAAAAGGCCAGCACCCAGGGCGCGATCTTCGCCATTGTGTTGGGCCTGCTGACCTGGGGGCTGTTCCTGGCCACGCCGGCCGGTGCCGAGTTCCCGGCGCAACTGGCGGGCGTACTGGCCTCGCTGACGGGCATGCTGGTGGGCTCGCTGGGTCCGCAGGCCATTGCCAACCGCCATGCCGGGCACCATAAGCTGGTTGGCGCGGACTGAAGGTGCCGTATCGGGCGCTTGCGCCTTGATTTCCGGCTGGCTGCCTATAATTGAGGGTTTTGCATCAACCCCCACACCCGTAACCCTTCGAGCCATGCCAATCTACGCCTACAAGTGTGAATCCTGCGGCCTCGCCAAGGATGTCCTGCAAAAAATTGCCGATCCGGTTCTGACCGATTGCCCAGCCTGTGGCAAAGCCACGTTCAAGAAGCAGCTGACCGCAGCCGGGTTCCAGCTCAAGGGATCGGGCTGGTACGAGACCGATTTCAAGGGTGGCAATAGCTGCGCCGCCCCGTCGGCTGCGTCCGAGGGCGCAGCCTGTGCGGCTTGCCCGGCCGCCGCCAGTGCCACTGACGCCAGCTGAGCCGTATTTCCATGGCCAAATTCCGCAAATGGCTGCTCTCGGGCCTGCTGGTGCTGGCACCGCTCGGCATTACCGTCTGGGTGCTGGAGTGGGTGGTGTCCACGCTGGACAAGACCTTGCAGATCCTGCCGAATGCCTGGCAGCCCGACCAGTTGCTGGGGCTGCACATTCCGGGCCTGGGCGTGATCTTTGCCCTGGCCGTGGTGTTGGCCATCGGTGCCATGGCGTCCAATTTTGTCGGCAACAAGCTGGTGACCTGGTGGCACGCGCTGCTGCACCGCATCCCGGTGGTGCGCTCGATCTATTCGGGCGTGAAGCAGGTGTCCGACACCCTGTTTTCCGAGAAGGGCAATGCCTTTCGCAAAGCCTTGCTGGTGCAGTGGCCGCGCGAGGGCATGTGGACCATCGGTTTCCTCACCGGCACGCCGGGCGGCGACCTGCTCAAGCACCTCGACGGCGAGTACCTGAGTGTGTACGTGCCCACCACCCCCAACCCCACGGGGGGCTACTTCATCATGCTCAAGAAAAGCGACTGTATCGAGCTCGAGATGAGCGTCGACGAGGCGCTGACCTATGTCATTTCCATGGGCGTGATCGTGCCCGGTGGACCGAAAAACCCGAATCTGAAGCTGGCCGAGAGTGGCCCGCTTTCCTCCAAGAGCTGAAAGAGAAATTGTTATGGCCATGCGCTCCCACTACTGCGGTCTCGTGACCGAGGCCCTGATGGGCCAAACCGTCACCCTGTGCGGCTGGGTCAACCGCCGCCGCGACCATGGCGGCGTGATCTTTGTCGACCTGCGCGACCGCGAAGGTTATGTGCAGGTGGTGTGCGATCCCGACCGCGCCGAGATGTTCAAGGCCGCTGAAGACCTGCGCAACGAGTTCTGCATCCAGGTCAAGGGCCTGGTGCGTGCCCGCCCGGAAGGCACGACCAACGACAGCCTCAAGAGCGGCAAGATCGAAGTGCTGTGCCACGAACTGAAGGTGCTCAACCCCTCGGTCACGCCCCCGTTCCAGCTTGACGACGACAACCTGTCGGAAACCACGCGCCTGACGCACCGTGTGCTGGACCTGCGCCGCCCCTACATGCAGCGCAACCTCATGCTGCGCTACAAGGTGGCGATGGAGGTGCGCAAGTTCCTCGATGCCAACGGCTTCGTGGACATCGAAACCCCCATGCTCACCAAGAGCACGCCCGAAGGCGCGCGCGACTACCTGGTGCCCAGCCGCGTGCACGACGGTCAGTTCTTCGCCCTGCCGCAGAGCCCGCAGCTGTTCAAGCAGCTGCTGATGGTGGCCGGCTACGACCGTTATTACCAGATCACCAAGTGCTTCCGCGACGAGGACCTGCGCGCTGACCGCCAGCCCGAGTTCACCCAGATCGATATCGAGACCTCCTTCCTCTCCGAGCAGGACATCCGCGACATGTTCCAGGGCATGATCACCACGGTGTTCAAGAACACCATTGGCGTGGATCTGGGCGAGTTCCCGGTCATGACCTACCAGGACGCCATGTTCCTCTACGGCTCCGACAAGCCGGACCTGCGCGTCAAGCTGCAGTTCACCGAAGTCACCGAGCTGATGAAGGATGTGGACTTCAAGGTCTTTTCCGGTGCTGCCAACATGGTCGGCGGCCGTGTGGTGGCCCTGCGCGTGCCGGGTGGCGCGCGTGAAGAGGGTGGCCTGAGCCGCGGCGAGATCGACGGTTATACCGAGTTCGTCAAGATCTACGGCGCCAAGGGACTGGCCTACATCAAGGTCAATGAACTGGCCAAGGGCCGTGATGGTCTGCAGAGCCCAATCGTGAAGAACATCCACGATGCGGCCTTGAACGAAGTCCTGAAGCGCACGGGCGCACAGGACGGCGACCTGATCTTCTTCGGTGCCGACAAGGCCAAGGTCGTCAACGACGCCATCGGCGCGCTGCGCATCAAGATTGGCCACAGCGAGTTCGGCAAGAAGAACGGCCTGTTTGAAGACCGCTGGGCCCCGATGTGGGTGGTGGATTTCCCGATGTTCGAGTTCGACGAGGAAAGCCAGCGGTACACCGCTGTGCATCACCCCTTCACCGCGCCCAAGGAGGGCCATGAGGACTGGATGGTGACCGCGCCCGAGAAGTGTATTTCCCAGGGTTACGACATGGTGCTCAACGGCTGGGAAATGGGTGGCGGCTCGGTCCGTATCCACCGTGCCGACGTGCAGCAGAAGGTGTTCGACGCCCTCAAGATCACGCCGGAGGAAGCCCAGCTCAAGTTCGGCTTCCTGCTCGATGCGCTGCAGTACGGTGCCCCGCCGCACGGCGGCTTGGCCTTCGGCCTGGACCGCATCGTCACGCTGATGACCGGTGCCGAGTCGATCCGCGACGTGATTGCCTTCCCCAAGACCCAGCGTGCCCAGTGCCTGCTGACGCAGGCCCCGAGCCCGGTGGACGAGAAGCAGCTGCGCGAACTGCACATCCGCCTGCGCAACCCGGACGCGATGAAGGCGGCCTGAGTTTCCAAGGCTTGAGGCAGAATCAAAGGGCGCTGACACAGCGCCCTTTTTCATGAGCAAGCCTTACAAGATTCCCCAGTCCGTGCTGGTGGTCATCCATACCCCGGCACTGGAGGTGTTGCTGATCAAGCGCGCCGACGCCGAGGATTTCTGGCAGTCAGTCACCGGCTCCAAGGACCATGTGGACGAGAGTTATGCCGATACAGCGGTGCGCGAGGTGGCCGAAGAGACCGGCATCGACGCCCAGGCCGCCGGCCATCAGCTGCGCGACTGGGGGCTGGAAAACGTCTACGAGATTTACCCGCGCTGGCGTCACCGTTATGCGCCGGGTGTGACGCGCAACACCGAGCACTTGTTCGGCCTGCAGGTGCCGGCCGAAACAAGGGTGCGACTCGATCCGCGTGAGCACACGGCTTGGCGCTGGTTGCCCTGGCGCGAGGCGGCCGAGGCCTGTTACTCACCCAGCAACGCCGAAGCCTGCCTGATGCTGCCAAAATTCGTCTTATGAAGACCTTGCGCGTTGCGACCTACAACATCCACAAGGGCGTGCAGGGCCTGGGGCCGCAGCGCCGGCTGGAGATCCACAACCTGGGGTTGGCGGTGGAGCAGCTCGATGCTGACATCATCTGCCTGCAGGAAGTTCGCAAAATGAACCGGCGCGAGGCGCAGTACTTCACGCGCTGGCCCGAACAGCCGCAGGCGGACTTCCTGGCACCCGAAGGTTATGAGGCGGTCTACCGGACGAACGCCTACACCCGCCATGGCGAGCATGGCAATGCCATGCTGACGCGCTGGCCGGTGCTGGGGCATCAGCACGAGGATATGTCGGACCACCGCTTTGAGCAGCGTGGTCTGCTGCACAGCGAGGTCGTGGTCAACGGGCAGCTCGTCCACGTGCTGGTGGTGCATCTGGGCCTGATCCGTGCCAGTCGCGTGCGCCAGGCCGCGCAGCTGGAGCGTTTCATCGAACGCGAGGTGCCGGCCGGGGCACCCCTGGTCGTGGCGGGGGATTTCAACGACTGGGGCGAACGCGTGCATCGCCACTTCGCGAGCATGGGGTTGAAGACCTTCGAGCCTGGGGCGAACCCGACGTTTCCGGCGCGCCTGCCGCTGGTGCAGCTTGACTACGTCTACACCCGTGGTCTGCAGCCGCTGCGAGTCCATGTGCCGCGCGGACGGGCCTGGTGGCGCATGTCCGACCATCTGCCGCTGATCGCGGAATTCGGCATGCCGGCATGAAGGACAAGCAACTGCCACCGCTTCGCGCCGCGCACCAGGTGCAATTGCTGCAGGGGGGGGTGGCCTTCTTTCCCCAACTGGTACGCGACATCGAGCACAGCGTGCACGAAGTCCGGCTGGAAACCTATATCTTTCATTTTGACCCCTCTGGCGAGCAGGTGGCCGAGGCGCTGGTGCGGGCCGCGCAACGTGGTGTGGCCGTCTATCTGGTGATGGATGGGGTCGGCACGCCCTCCGTGCCGTCGGTTTGGGCGACGCGTTTTGACGAAGCCGGCGTGCAGTGGCGGATTTTTCAGCCTTTGGGTCGGCTGGGTTTGTTCATCCCGAGCCGCTGGCGCCGTCTGCACCGCAAGCTGTGCGTGATTGATGGCCGGGTGGCGTTCTGTGGCGGCATCAACGTGCTGGATGACGGGGTCGACCATCATGATGCCCGCCTGCCCGCACCGCGATTTGATTTCGCGGTGCGCGTGACAGGCCCGCTGGTGCGCTCGGTGCATGAGGTCACTGCGCAGTTCTGGTGGCGTCTGCAGGCGGTCCGCGATGTGAAGAACATCGATCTGGCCGCCAGTTGGCGTGACCTCGAGCAGGCCGTGCGGCTGGCGCTGCAGACACGTGATGACGGCACCAGCGGTGACGGCGGCGGTGCTGCCAGCATGCTGGCAGTCAATGGCAGTTCCCGTGCCACCTTGCTGTTACGTGACAACCTGCGGCATCGCAGCCGCATCGAGCGGGCCTACCGCAAGGCCATTGGCGAAGCGCATGAGGAAATCATCATCGCCAATGCCTACTTCCTGCCTGGGCGCAAGCTGCGCCAGGCGCTCATCCACGCCGCGCAGCGCGGGGTGCGGGTACGCCTGCTGCTGCAGGGGCGCTACGAGTATTTCCTGCAATACCATGCCGTACGGGTGGTCTACGGCGTGCTGCTCAGGGCAGGGGTGGAGATCCATGAGTACGAGCCGAGCTTTCTGCACGCCAAGGTGGCGGTGATCGACCGGCGCTGGGCGACGGTCGGTTCCTCCAATCTCGACCCCTTGAGCCTGTTGCTGGCACGCGAGGCCAACGTGGTGGTGGTGGATGAACGGTTTGCCAAGGAGCTGCGCATGCGGCTGGTACAGGCCATGGAGCATGACGGCCGACGCGTGGATCCGGCCAGTTATGCCCACCGGCCCTGGCAGCAGCGTCTGCTCGATCGCATCGCCTTTGGTCTGACGCGTGTCATGATCTTCCTGAATGGCAAGCGCTATTGAATTGATAGCTGTTGACGCATATTCTGCAAGGCCTGGTGGCTAATAACCACAAACATCAATCGCTGGTACCATTGCCATATGTTGAAGAAAAGCCAGAGCGTCATGAACCCAAGCCATACCGACGAGGGAACGCCCGTCTCCGTGAAGATCCGCGAGCGCCTGCAGGCTGCGCGCAAACGCTTCAACGCCAACGACAACATTGCCGAGTTCATCGAACCTGGTGAGTTGGAGAAGCTCCTCGACGAGGTCGAGATCAAGATGCAGGCGGTGCTCGACAGCCTGGTGATCGACACGGATCGTGACCACAACACCGACAAGACCGCGCGTCGTGTGGCCAAGATGTATGTGAATGAGGTGTTTCGCGGTCGTTACGTGCCGGGTCCCACCATCACCGAATTCCCCAATGCCGAGCATCTGAATGAGTTGATGATCGTCGGCCCCATCACCGTGCGCAGCGCCTGCTCGCACCACTTCTGCCCGGTGATCGGCAAGATCTGGATCGGCGTCATGCCCAACGAGCACACCAACGTGATCGGTCTGTCCAAGTACGCGCGTCTGGCGGAATGGATCATGGGCCGGCCGCAGATCCAGGAAGAGGCGGTGGTGCAACTGGCCGACCTGATCCAGCAAAAGACCCAGCCCGACGGCTTGGCCATCGTCATGGAGGCCAGCCACTACTGCATGGCCTGGCGCGGCGTGAAGGACATGGACAGCAAGATGATCAACTCGGTCATGCGCGGCGTGTTCCTGAAGGACCCGACCCTGCGCCGAGAATTCCTGTCCCTGATTCCCATGAGGAGCTGATCATGTTGGTCCGCCTGCTTTACGCCAGCCGCGCCGTCGATTCGGGCGCCGAAGCCATCGACAACATCCTGGCCCAATCGCGCCAGTTCAATCCGACCTGCGGCATCACCGGCATCCTGTGCTACGGCGGTGGCATCTTCTTGCAAGCCATCGAGGGTGGGCGCAACGCCGTGAGCGAGCTCTACGGTCACATCCAGCGCGATGCGCGCCACAAGGACGTGGTGCTGCTGCACTACGAGGAAATCAGCGAGCGCCGTTTCGGCGGTTGGACCATGGGCCAGGTCAACCTCTCGCGCATCAACACCTCCATTCTGCTCAAGTACTCCGAGAAACCCGAGCTCGA
Source organism: Curvibacter sp. PD_MW3 (assembly GCA_002633085.1). GTDB lineage: Bacteria > Pseudomonadota > Gammaproteobacteria > Burkholderiales > Burkholderiaceae_C > Hylemonella. Next base: position 858,863 of record NSIV01000001.1, on the reverse strand, counting down.
CCCCTATGCGGTCTCGGGGCATGTTTCGCTGGCGCTGCTGGAAGAGCTGATGGCCACCGCCGCCATCATCGGCCGCAGCTGAAGCGGTTGCTTTCACCGTGACGGCGTCGGCAGCTGGTGTCCTGCCCCTGCTGCTGGGCTGCGACTTTTCCAGCAGCCCGACGCGGCAAAAACCGATTGTTTTAGCTCTAGGGGCATTGCAGAACGGGCGTGTCCAGCTATCGAAACTGGAGCGCTTGGTTTCCCTTGATGCCTTTGCCGACTGGCTGAATCAGCCCGGTGACTGGCTGGGCGTATTCGATTTCCCCTTCGGTCTACCGCGCGAACTGGTGCAAGCCTTGAGTTGGCCGCTGGACTGGGAAGCTTGCATCCGTCACTACGCCAGCTTGAGCCGGGACGACATTCGTGCACGTTTTGCCGCCTTCTGCGCGGCCCGGCCGGTGGGTGGCAAGTTCGCCCATCGCGCCACCGATGTCCCGGCCGGCTCCAGTCCGTCAATGAAGTGGGTGAATCCGCCGGTGGCCTTCATGCTGCATGCCGGTGTGCCCCGTCTGCTGGCGGCGGGGGTGCATCTGCCGGGCCTGCATGCGGGTGACCTGAGGCGTGTGGCCTTGGAAGGTTACCCCGGCTTGCTGGCGCGTGAAGTGCTGGGGGCGCGCAGCTACAAGAGTGATGAGCGGGCGCGCCAAACACCGGAGCGCCTGATCGCGCGCAAGGACTTGCTCACGGCGCTGGAACATGGCCAGACGCGCCTGGGCTTGCGCCTGAAGCTCACGCACGCGCAACGTGATGCACTGGTGGATGATGGCCGGGGTGATGCGCTCGATGCCGTGTTGTGCCTGATGCAGGCGGCCTGGGCCTGGCAGCAGGGGGCGCCACATTACGGCTTGCCGGCTGCCGTGGACCCGCTCGAAGGCTGGATCGTCACGGCCTGAACCGTGACGGCGCCGTTCAGGCGTCTTTGTTCAGGATCGTTTCTTCGATCTTCAGGGCCAGCTGGGAGATTGCCATGCCCGCCGGGCAGCCCGGTGTGTTCTGCATCAGCAGTTGGCGCCGCATGATGGCCTGGCGCACCGTGGGATCTTCCGGGATGTCGCCCATGTGGATCAGGCGCACCGGACGACCCGGTTCGGCGGTGACGAAACGGTCCAGCACCTGCTGCAACTGCACCGTGATGGCACGGCCATCGCCCAGACGGGCCGTCTGGTTGATGATCATGCGGATGTTCTGGCGCTTTTGCTGGCCCACCAGCACCTTGATGGTGGCGTAGGCATCGGTCAGCGAGGTCGGCTCAGGCGTGGCCACCAGCAGCACTTCGGCCGCCTGCGAGACGGCAAACAGCACGACATCGGAAATGCCTGCGCCGGTGTCGAGCAACAGCACGTCGAATTTGGAAGCCAGCGTCTCGATCACATGCAGGAAATCGTCGCGCACTTCGGCCGTGAGGCGTGAGTACTCGACCATGCCGGAGCCGGCCAGCAGCACGGAAAAACCACCTGGGGCCTTGATGATGGCCTCTTCCAGCTTGGCCTTGCCGGTGAACACGTCATGCAGCGTGACCTTGGAATAGAGGTTCAGCACCACGTCAAGATTGGCCAGGCCAAGGTCGGCGTCGATCACCAGCACGCGGTGACCACGCTTGGCCAGTGCGGCAGCGAGGTTGGCTGAGACAAAGGTCTTGCCCACACCGCCTTTGCCACTGGTTACGGCCAGCACCTTGCCCTGCGGTTTGCCTGGCTGCAGCGGGGAGGCAGGTTTGTCCTGCGGTGGATTCAGCACGTCACTCATGGATTGACCTTCTGCATGGCACTGTCTTCATTGGTGCCGGGAGCACTCTCACCCCATGCCGGTTCGCCCGTGGAGAGCGCGCCGAACAGGAGACTTTTCTCTTCTGCGCTGACAGAAATGACTTGTTGATGATCGATGTACACGCGATTGCGCCCCTGCGCTTTGGCTTGGTAGAGTTGATTGTCGGCCCGCTCGACCCATACGTCCGGCGTGCAGCGGGACTGCGTCGGTGCGAAGGCGCCGCCAACACTGAGCGTAATTTGCAGCGTGAGTTCGGGGGACACAGCAATTGAGAGGTTGGCCACGGTCTGGCGGATGCGCTCGGCGACAGCCTCTCCGTAGTTGAGCTGGCAGTCCGGCAGCACGATGGCAAATTCTTCGCCGCCGTATCGGGCTACCGTGTCCTGCGGGCGTACGCAACCCGCCAGGCAGCGGGCCACGGCTTGCAGCACCCGATCACCAGCAAGGTGACCATGGGCATCGTTGATTGACTTGAAATGGTCGATGTCGAGCATCAGCAGCAGGGCCGGATTGCCCGAGCGCACGACCACATCGATTTCACGTGCCAATACTGCCCGGAAATGCCGGCGGTTGGCCAAGCCGGTCAACGGATCACGCAGCGAAAGCTCGCACAGTCCGTCAATGACACCTTGCAGAAAGGCGGCTGGTGCCGTTTCCGGCGTCGGCAGATCGATGGCGCCCCCGTGTTCCAGCAACGCACGTGCGTCGTCCAGGCGCAGGTCGCGCAGGTCAATCGGATTGAGGCTGGGTGATGTCACGAAGAGTGGCGACGGTAATGAACTCTGAAAAGTCTAACAGGTTTGCTCTGGAAAAAAGCGGGAAAATCGGCCGAATCGCCCGTCTTTGCGTGGTTTTAACAGAGTGATCGATGCGCGGGATCGTGTCGGAGGAAAGCGGATGAACGGATGGAAAACGTGGCTGGTCTGGATGGCGCTGGCCTGCTGCAGCATAGGCGGTTCGGCTCACGCCGCTGAGCGGCCACAGTCGTGGGCCGCTCGGGTGACGCATGTGTCCGATGGCGACACCCTTTGGGTGCAAGCTTCGCGTGGCGGCAAGCCACGCAAGATCCGCCTCGATGGCATGGATGCCCCTGAAATCTGCCAGGCCTACGGTGTGGTGGCACGTGACCGACTGGCTCAGCAGGTGGCGGGGCGCTGGGTGCAAGTCACGCCGCGCCGGCATGACGACTACGGACGCTTGCTGGCGCGCGTTTCTGTGCAGGGGCAAGACATGAGCCGCTGGATGGTGCGGCACGGGCATGCCTGGTCGCATCGTTACCGCGGTCAGCCGGGGCCCTATGCATCGTTGGAAGCCCGGGCACGGGTGCAGCACCTGGGGCTGTGGCAGTCGTCGGCCGAGATGCCGCGCCAGTTTCGTCAGCGGCATGGGCCCTGTCACTGAGGTGGTTGATCAGTCCGGGTTGCTGGACGCGTGTCAGGCTGGCACGCTGCCGCACACCGGGCAGGCCGGGGCACGTGGCAGTCGCATTTCGGTCCACTCCATGTGGCGGCCGTCGAGCATCAGCAGCCGGCCAGCCAGCGAACTGCCGGCATGGCTGAGCAGTTTGAGTGCTTCGGCCGCCTGCACGGCGCCGACGATGCCGACCAGCGGTGCGAACACGCCCATGGTGGCGCAGCGGGTTTCCTCGAAGGCATCGTCCGGCGGAAAGACACAGGCATAACAAGGCGAGGTGGCGCTGCGCGGGTCGTAGACCGTGATCTGGCCGTCGAAGCGGATGGCGGCGCCTGACACCAGCGGCTTGCCGTGCTTGACGCAGGCGGCATTGATGAGGTGACGGGTGGCGAAGTTGTCGCAGCAGTCCAGCACCACGTCGGCCTGCGCCACCAGCGTATCGAGCAGCGCCGCATCGGCGCGTGCCATCACCGGTGTGACATGCACCTCGGGGTTGATGGCGGCCACCGCCTGCACGATGGAATCCACCTTGGGCAGGCCGACGCGGGCCAGGGTGTGCGCGACCTGGCGCTGCAGGTTGGTGACATCAACCGCGTCGTCGTCGACCACGGTGATGCGGCCGACACCGGCCGAGCCGAGGTACAGCGCCACTGGGGAGCCCAGGCCGCCGGCGCCGATGACCAGCGCATGGCCGTCGAGGATGCGCTGCTGGCCTTCGATGCCGATTTCTTCAAGCAGGATGTGGCGCGAATAGCGCAGCAACTGGTCGTCGTTCATAGAGGGTGCACCCCTGAGGCGCTGCGCGCCTTCCCCTCCAGGGGACGCTCCCAGTGGCCCGGCCAAGCCGGTTCCACGGGAGCCTGAGACCTTGGCCGTGTCATGGGTCGCTGGCTTGCGCTCAGTTTTCCTTGCTTTCTTCCTTGCGCTCGGTCTGGGTCTTGCTGACCAGCACCGGCAAGCCCTTGAGCTTGTTCAGGGCCTGGGTCAGCTGGAAATCCTTCTCGCTGCCGAATTCGGGCAGCTTGCGATCCTGAGGGGGCTTCTTCGCCTCTTCCTCCAGCTTCTTCATGGCCTCATCACGCGCTTTTTCGCGCGCCGGGTCCTTCGGCTCGGCGCTCTGGCCGTTCGACAGGTGTTTCTCCAGATCGGCTTCCCGCGTGCGCAGGGCGGCAAACACATTGCCTTCCGCGGTTTCGTCAATCATGACGTCGGGCACGATGCCGCGCGCCTGGATCGACTTGCCGCTGGGCGTGTAGTAACGCGCGGTAGTGATCTTGAGGGCCGTGTCGGGACCTAGCGGACGCACGGTCTGCACCGAGCCTTTGCCAAAGGTCTGGCTGCCCATGACCACGGCGCGCTTGTGGTCCTGCAGGGCGCCGGCCACGATCTCGCTGGCCGAGGCTGAGCCTTCGTTGACCAGCACCACCAGCGGCACGCTCTTGAGCGCCGCGGGCAGGCGTTTGAGCGGATCGTTGTTGCTGCGGCGCTGGTAGAACTCGGGTGCTGCCCGGTAGGTGAACTTGCTCTCGGCCAACTGGCCGTTGGTCGAGACCACGGTCACGTTTTCCGGCAGGAAGGCGGCGGAGATGGCCACTGCAGCGTCCAGCAGGCCACCGGGGTCATTGCGCAGGTCAAGCACCAGACCCTTGAGGCTGGGGTCCTGCTTGAACAGCTCGTCGGTCTTGCGCACGAAGTCGTCCACCGTGCGTTCCTGGAACTGGCTCAGGCGGATCCAGGCATAACCCGGCTCGATCAACTTGGCCTTGACCGATTGCGTCTTGATTTCTTCGCGCGTGATGGTGACGGCAAAGGTGCGGTTCTCATCCTTACGGAAGATGGTGAGGATGACCTTGGTGTTGGGCTCGCCGCGCATGCGCTTGACGGCTTCATTCAGCGACAGGCCCTTCACGGCGGTGTCGTCCACCTTGGTGATCAGGTCATTGGTCTTGAGGCCGGCGCGGTAGGCGGGCGAGCCTTCGATCGGCGAGACCACCTTGACCAAACCGTCTTCCTGTGTGATCTCGATGCCGACGCCGACGAAGCGGCCTGTCGTGCCTTCACGGAATTCCTTGAACGACTTCTTGTCGAAATACTGGGAATGCGGGTCCAGGCTGGACACCATGCCGGAGATGGCATCGGTGATGAGCTTCTTTTCATCCACCGGCTCGACGTAGTCGGTCTTGACCATGCCGAAGACGGCTGCCAACTGCTGCAGCTCCTCCAGCGGTAGCGGCGTCAAGGCACTACGCGCCACGGTCTGCAATGAGACTGTGGTCAAGGCGCCGGCAACCACGCCCAGCGAAATCCAACCTGCGATTTTGAGTTTCTGACCCATAAATATTCCTTCACCGGTCAATATACACGGTTGGACGCGACTTGACCGCCGGGGTTCCCGGCGGTCAGAGCGCAAAAACCTTGCTTTTACCGGCGCTTTACTTGGGACCACCTGGTCCCGGATCAAGCGCCGGTAAAAGGGCGGGGCTGGTCAGGCCTTGCCCTGGGCGGCCACGGCGGCAGCGGCTTTGGCCGCGGCTTCGGCGTCACCCAGGTAGTAGTGGCGAATCGGCTTGAGGTTGGCGTCGAGCTCGTACACCAGCGGGATGCCGTTGGGAATGTTCAGGCCGACGATGTCCTGGTCGGAGATGTTGTCCAGGTACTTGACCAAGGCGCGGATCGAATTGCCGTGCGCCGCCACCACGACGCGCTTGCCCGACTTGATGGCCGGGGCCATGGTCTCGTTCCAGAACGGCAGCACGCGTGCCACGGTGTCCTTCAGGCATTCGGTCAACGGCACGTCCGACGGTGGTAGGCTGGCATAACGCGGATCGCTGCGCTCGCTGCGCGGGTCGGTCGGCTCCAGGGCCGGCGGCGGCGTGTCGTAGCTGCGGCGCCAGACCAGCACCTGCTCGTCACCGTACTGCTTGGCCATGGCGGCCTTGTCCAGGCCCTGCAGCGCGCCGTAGTGGCGTTCGTTGAGGCGCCAGCTTTTCACCACCGGCAGCCAGGTGCGGTCCATCTCGTCCAGGCAGTACCACAGGGTGTGGATGGCGCGCTTGAGCACGCTGGTGTAGGCCAGGTCGAATTCATAGCCTTCGGCCTTGAGCAGCTTGCCGGCCGACATGGCCTGGGAGACGCCGGTGGGCGTGAGGTCGACATCGGTCCAGCCGGTGAAGCGGTTTTCCAGGTTCCAGGTCGATTCGCCGTGGCGGATGAGCACGAGTTTGTACATGGTGTGGGCAGATTCCAGGGGCGGTTGGCGGGGTGCAGGCCGGGGTTAAAACGCCCTGTCCTGCAGCAAATAACCCTCCATTCTAAAATCATGGCTTTAGACGATGCCAAAACAAGGAACAAAGTGAAATTCATTCTCGACAACTGGATGCTGATTGCCGTGGCGCTGAGCTCGGGGGGCCTGCTGCTGTGGCCGGCCGTGCGCGGTGCGGCGGGCGGTTCTTTGACGGCCACCGGTGCCGTGCAACTCATCAACCAGGAAAAGGCGGTGGTGATCGATGTCTGCGAAGCGGCTGAGTTCGCCGCTGGCCACGTCACCGGTGCCAAGCACATTCCGCTGGGCCAGTTGGCGAACCAGCTGCCCAGTGTGGTGAAGAACAAGGAGCTGCCGGTGATTTTCGTCTGCCAGAGTGGCATGCGTTCCAACAGTGCCGCGCGCATCGCCAAGGGCCTGGGCTACCAGAAGGCGCAGTCGCTGGGCGGCGGTCTGTCCAGCTGGCGCGCCGCCAACCTGCCGGTGGAAAAAGCTTGATTTGGGGCGGTTCCGCCCCCAGGTAATTCAAATGATTGATGGGAACAAGTCATGCAAGCAGTGAAGATGTACACCACCGCGGTCTGCCCCTATTGCGTCCGCGCCAAGCAGATCCTCAAGTCCAAGGGTGTCGAGCAGATTGAAGAGGTCCGCATCGACACCGACCCGGCGGCCCGCAACAGCATGATGGAAATCACCGGGCGTCGCACTGTGCCGCAGATCTTCATCGGCAGCACGCATGTGGGTGGTTGCGATGACTTGGTGGCGCTCGATGCCCAGGGCGGCCTGGTGCCGCTGCTCAACGCCGGTTGATGCCGGGTGAGTTGCCGCCGGGCCCCGTCCCAAGGCGACTGGGGCCGGTGGTTTCATGCGTGACGCCTGACATAATCCTGCCATCCCGATCGTGAGCCCGCTTCGGTGTGATGCCGGGCGGGCTTTGTTGTTTTGATCCGAATTTTTGACCTCTGAAAGCAAGCCATGGCTGACATGCAAGAACCCGTTTTCCAGATCCAGCGCGTTTACCTCAAGGAAGCTTCGCTGGAGCAGCCCAATTCCCCCGCCATCCTGTTGCAACAGGAACAGCCGGCCGTCGACATTCAGCTCGGCGTTGAAACGGCCCTCGTGGCCGACGGCGTGTACGAGGTGGTGGTGACGGCGACTGTGCACACCAAGGTACTGGACAAGACGGTGTTCCTGGTCGAAGCCAAGCAGGCCGGCATTTTCGAGATTCGCAACCTGCCGGACGACCAGATGGGTCCGATCATGGGCATCGCCTGCCCGCAGATCGTCTACCCCTACCTGCGCGGCAATGTGGCCGATCTCGTGCAGCGCGCCGGCTTCCCGCCGGTGCATCTGGCGGAAATCAACTTCCAGTCGATGTACGAGCAGCAACAGCAGGCGCAAGCCAGCGAAATCCAGGTTCAGTAAGAAATTGGCCTTCCGCCCTTGTTGAATAAGCGCGAGGCGCTATGAAAATCATAGTAATCGGTGCTGGCGCCTGGGGCTCCGCGCTGGCCATGAGTGCCAGCCAGAACCCGTTGGCGCAACATGCGGTGACGCTGTGGGCGCGCGATCCGGTGCAGGCGGCCGCCATGCAGGCCGAGCGGGTCAACGCGCGTTACCTGCCGGGGCTGCCTTTGCCTGAGCCCTTGCGTGTGATCAACGGTCCGGCCCATGATCTGGCTGCGGTGGTGGCCGGGCAAGACCTCGTCATCGTGGCGACGCCCATGGCCGGCCTGCGTGGGGTGCTGCAGCAAATTCAGGGTTGCCGGCAGCCGGTGGCCTGGCTGTGCAAGGGCTTCGAGTCCGTTGCAGCAGGCCCCTCGGGGCTGCTGGCGCACGAAATTCAAGCGCAGGTGGCCCCCGATTTGATGGCCGGGGTGCTCAGCGGCCCGAGTTTTGCGCAGGAGGTGGCACGCGGCCAGCCGACCGCCCTGGTGGCGGCCAGCCGTCATGCCGGCGTGCGTGAGCTGCTGGTGCAGGCCTTTCACAGTCCGACGCTGCGGGTCTATGCCAATGAGGACATTGTTGGCGTCGAAGTCGGCGGTGCGGTCAAGAACGTGCTGGCCATCGCCACCGGTCTGTGCGATGGCCTGAACCTGGGGCTCAATGCCCGTGCTGCGCTCATCACGCGCGGGCTGGCTGAAATGACGCGCTTGGGGCTGGCGCTGGGGGCACGTGCCGAAACCTTCATGGGCCTGTCCGGCCTGGGCGATCTGGTGCTCACGGCCACCGGTGACCTCAGCCGCAACCGCAAGGTCGGTTTGCTGCTGGCCCAGGGCCAGACTCTGCAGCAGGCCGTGGCCTCGCTCGGCCATGTGGCCGAAGGCGTCTATTGCGCCCGTACCGTGGTGCAGCGGGCGCAGAGCCTAGGCGTGGACATGCCGATTGCACAAGCTGTGGTGGCCCTGCTGGATGGCCAGATGCAACCAGCACAGGCCGTGGCCACTTTAATGGGCCGCGACCCCGCCAGCGAGCTGGCCTGAGCCCTCGGAATCCTGGCCGCCGCAATGGCCAGGAGGGATCGGATGGTCAGGCCTTGTCGCGCTCAATGCGCGCAGCGATGTGGGCCAGTGCCTCTTCCACCTGATCAACCAGGATCAGGCACAGATCACCCTCGCATAGCTTGTCCATGGCCAGATCAATCGCGAGGAACTCGCCGTGGACTTCCTGCATGTCGCGGGTGCGTTTGGCATCCTCCAGGCCCTCGCGCAGCAGGGCCAGCACTTCGCCGTCGGCGCGACCGCGCTGGCAGGCATCCTGGTACAGCACCACTTCGTCAAAAGCATCGCCCAGGATGCGGGTCTGTTCACGGATGTCTTCGTCGCGCCGGTCGCCGGCACCGCTGATGACAACGGAGCGGCGCTTGGCCGGCATGGCTTCCACCGCGCGGACCAGGGCCAGCATGGCATCCGGGTTGTGGCCGTAATCGGCAATCACCGTGGCGCCGCGGTAGTGGAACAGGTTGAAGCGTCCCTGTGCGTTGTCGCTGTCGTTGACGAAACTGGCCAACCCCTGGCATACCAGAGCCCAGTCCAGGCCCAGACCCCAGGCCGCGCCGACGGCAGCCATTACGTTCTCGACCTGGAAGCCGATGGTGCCTTGCAGCGTGAGCGGCACATCAGCCAGCGCAATCCTGTGCTGTGCCGTGCCTTCGGCGGCAATCAGTTGGCCGTCTTCGACATAGATGGCACGGCGTCCCTGGGCCAGGTGCGTGGCCATCACGGCATGGTTGCGGTCCATGCCGAAGAAGGTGACGGCACCGCGGCAATGAGCCGCCATACCAGCAACAATCGGGTCGGTGGCGTTGAGCACGGCCATGCCCTTGTCGGCGATGTTCTGCACGATCACACGCTTGAGCACCGCCAGGTCTTCAACCGTGGTGATGTAGTTCAGGCCAAGGTGGTCGCCGCTGCCGACATTGGTGACGACGGCCACATCGCAGCGGTCAAAGGCCAGGCCTTCGCGCAGCATGCCGCCGCGTGCGGTCTCCAGCACGGCGGCGTCGACGTCGGGGTGCTGCAGCACGTTGCGCGCGCTCTTGGGGCCACTGCAATCGCCGGTATCAATCCGCTCGCCATCAATGTAGACACCGTCGGTGCTGGTCATGCCAACACACAGACCCTTCTGGGCCAGCAGGTGGGCGATCAGGCGCACGGTGGTGGTCTTGCCGTTGGTGCCGGTCACCGCCACCAACGGGATGCGACCGTTCTCGCCTTCGGGGAACATGGCGGAGATGATGGCCTCGCCCACCGGACGGCCCTTGCCGTAGGAGGGTGACAAGTGCATGCGCAGGCCTGGTGCAGCATTGACCTCGACCACACCGCCGCCCTGTTCTTCGAGTGGCTGATGGACGCTATCGCACACCACGTCCACGCCGCAGATCTCCAGTCCCACCATCTGCGCGGCCGCCACGGCGCGCTGCGCCACTTCGGGGTGCACGTCGTCGGTGACATCGGTGGCTGAGCCGCCGGTGGACAGGTTGGCGTTGTGACGCAGCGAGACGCGTTTGCCTTTGGGAGGCACCGAATCGGCGTTCAGGCCCTGGGCCGTCAGGCAAGAGAGGGCGATATCGTCAAAGCGGATTTTGGTCAGGGAGGTGGCATGACCAGTGCCGCGGCGCGGGTCCTTGTTGACCTCTTCCACCAGCTCGCGCACGCTGTGCAGACCGTCTCCCACCACGCTGGGCGGGTCACGCCGTGCGGCGGCCACCAGCTTGTTGCCGACCACCAGCAAGCGGAAGTCGTTGCCGGGCATGAAGCGCTCAACCAGAATTTCGTCATCGAATTCGGCCGCAGCCGCATAGGCCGCCATCAGTTGCTCATGCGTCGTGATGTTGACCGTCACGCCCTTGCCCTGGTTGCCGTTCTTCGGCTTGATCACCACCGGCAGACCGATCTTGCGCGCGGCCTTCCAGGCCTCTTCGGGGGATGCAACTTCGAAGCCCAGCGGCACCGGCACGCCGGCGCTGGCCAGCAGTTTTTTGGTGAGCTGCTTGTCCTGTGCGATGGCTTCGGCAATTGCGCTGGTGACGTCCATTTCAGCCGCCTGGATACGGCGCTGCTTGCTGCCCCAGCCGAACTGGATCATGCTGCCCTGCGTCATGCGGCGGTAGGGGATCTGGCGTGCTGCGGCGGCGACGGCAATGGAGCCGGTGCTCGGTCCCAGGCGCACGTCTTCATCCAGTTCGCGCAACTGGTCGAGCGCCTGTTCCAGGTCGAAGGGCGTGTCCTGCTGGGCCGACTGGCAAAGGGCTTGGGCCAGCTCCATTGCCAAGCGACCAACTTCCTCTTCGGAGTACTCGACCACCACCTGATAGACGCCGGCCTCGGGGGTCGCGGTGGTGCGGCTGAAGGTGACCGGACAGCCCGCCTGGGCCTGCAGGTCGAGCGCCACCAGTTCCAACACATGGGCCATGGGCACGGTTTCGTCGTGACCACTGGGGCGCAAGGCGCGAATCTGGGGGAAGCGGGCACGTAGCCGGGCTTCGAACCCGTTACGTGTGCTGACGGCACATTCGGCGGGTGTGCAGGTCACAACCGCTTCAATGGCCGTGTGATGACTCCACAGATTGGGCCCGCGCAGGGCGCGGATGCGTGAGACGTCCATATGCTCAGAAGTTTTTCTTGGGAGTCGGGTTGAAGGTGCGCAGGCCGGCGCCGATCAGTTCGGGTGTGATGCCCAGTGCCCAGGCGGCGGCCACGGCAGCCATCACCATTTCGGGTTTTTCGGCTTTCGCCGGGGCCAGCGATTCCAGCGGGATCTGGCTCACTTCGTCCATGCCCTGGGCCAGGATGATCTGCCGCTCGCGCAGGAAGACGGCGCGTTCACCGCTGGCGCGGTGTGCGGCGATGGCTTCGAGTTCCGCATCGAGGCCGTAGAAGATGACCTTGCCGTCGCACAGCTCCGCCATTTCCACCACTTGGGGGTTGGCGGCATTGAGCACCACCGTGCCATGCGGCAGCACGACATCGACTTGCGTGCGCACCACGTTGTAGAGTCGGTCGGCATCGTCGATGTAGAAGTCAGACAGCTCGTCCAGATTACCCAGGTCGGTGACGACGCCGACGGTGCAGCGGTCATAGGCCAGTCCTTCGGACAGGATGGCACGGTTGCTGTGCTCGAGCACGGCGGCTTCGACCGAACGGTTGATCAGCAGGCGCTGGCCAGCTTCCCAGTGGACGCTGTCGGCACTATCAACCTGGCGCGCGCCGAGGAAGAAGCCGTCCTGGCAGGCCAGACCGACCTGAGTGCCGTTGATGTGCAGCAGCCAGGCGACCAGACGCGCGATGCGTGTGGTGTGCTGGCTGCCGGTGATGCCGACGATCGGGATACGGCCCTGGTCATCACCGGGAAACAGATGGTCGACGATGGCCTGGCCCACCGGACGCGGCTGGCCTTCGGCCGGCTTGATGTGCATCAGCAGGCCCGGGCCGGCATTGACTTCGATGATGGCGCCGCCCTGCTCCTTGAGCGGGCGGCCGATGTCTTCAGCCACCAGGTCGATGCCAGCAATGTCCAGCCCGATCACGCGGGCTGCCAGCGCGGCGGCCGACGCCACCTGGGGGTGTACCTGGTCGGTGACGTCGTAGGCCAGGTCGCCCTGGCGCTTGACCAGGATGGTTCGGCCGGCTTCCGGCACCGATTCGCCGGTCAGGCCCTGGCGCTCCAGTTCGAGTTGCGCAATCGGCTCCTTGTCCAGAACCAGTGGCTCCAGCGGGAACTCTTCCTCGACGCCGCAGCGCGGGTCGCTGTTGATCTGGCTCTCGATCAGATGGCGCACCGTGGAGCGGCCATCACCGACGACGGTCTGCATCTTGCCGCGGGTGGCGGCGACAACGCGCTTGCCAACCACCAGCAGGCGGTGGGCATCGCCACGGATGAATTTTTCCACCAGCACGCCGCTGCCTTCGGCATCGGCAGCCACGTAGGCTTTTTCAATTTCGGCGCGGGTGTTGAGGTCGGTGAACACGCCGCGGCCATGGTTGGCATCGGTCGGCTTGACGACCACCGGCAAGCCGATGTCCTGTGCGGCTTCCCAGGCTGCCTCGGCACTGTCGACTTCCTGGCCTTCGGGCACCGGCACGCCACAGGACTGCAGCAGGCCCTTGGTCATGTGCTTGTCGCTGGCGATGCTCTCGGCAATCGCGCTGGTCTGATCGGTCTCGGCGGTCCAGATGCGGTGCTGGCGCGTGCCGTAGCCCAACTGGACCAGGTTGCCACTGGTCAGCCGGATGTGTGGAATGCGGCGCTCACTGGCTGCATCGACGATATTGGCCGTGCTCGGTCCCAGGCAGACCTTGTCGCACAGCTCACGCAACTGATTCACGGCGCCAGCCACGTCATAAGGCCGGTCTTCGATCGCGGCCATCACCAGGTCGCGGCCGGCTTGCAGAGCGGCGCGACCCACGTCTTCCTGCCGGGTGCGGAAAGCCAGTTTGTAGATGCCGTGGGCCGAGGTCATGCGGGCCTTGCCAAAGCCGGTCTGCATGCCTGCCAGGTTCTGCAACTCCAGCACCACGTGTTCGAGGATGTGCGCGGCCCAGGTGCCTTCGCGCAGGCGCATCAGAAAGCCGCCGGGTTCCCCCACGCCACAGCGGTGTTCCGCCAGGGTGGGCAGCATGGCCGTCAAACGCTCGTAGAATCCAGGGATGGTGTTGGATGGGTAGTGTTCCAGCTCGCCGATATCGACCCAAGCCTCGATCACCGGACGGTAAGTCCAGATGTTGGGTCCACGCAAATGGGTGACTCGCAGGAATTGAATATTTTTCGTTGTCATGAATCTAAGCAGGTCTGGCAATCAAGCAAGCGTCACGCGCGGCATTCTGGTTTGCATGAGCTGACCCTGGTCTTGGCACAGTCGTATCCCAACAATCACTTCAAAAAACGACGCCCATCGTATATCGTCAAGTCAGTTGCACATCGCAAAAGACACAGGCACGGCAGCAAACCACCCACCTGCACAAACCACTCTGGACTCCATGACACACCACAATTCAGCCGCTATCGAATTATCAATCAACGAGATCCCGGCTGATTGGCGTCAGGAGGCGCGGTCACTTCTCCAACCTGGAGAAAACGTTCTAGCCGTGCTGGAGGTTGACCTCGACACCCAACTTCGTTTCGTCCGCGGACTGGTGGCGGTGACCGACCGGCGTCTGTTCAGTCGCACCCCAGGGGACGCCGGCTGGCAGACATGGGATTATCGGTCCGGTTTGGCCCTGAATCACCATGACCATGCGGGCGTGGGGCACCTGGACCTGGTGGACCCCTCCGGCCTGTTGGCCAGCTGGCGCTTCACACTGGGCCAGAACCTGCAGGCCATCCGGCTGTACGACCAGTTTCGCCTGCAGCTGGAAAGCCATCTCAGCGGCCGGCCTGTGGTGCAGCCTCCTGGGCACGTCTGTCCCAGTTGCAAGGCACCGTTGGCCCCGGACCAGGATGAATGTCCGATCTGCACCAAGGTTATTCATACCCCACCGTCCACCTGGACCCTGTTCCGGCTCTGGCGCTTTGCCCGGCCCTACCGGGTTCAGCTGTTCTGGGGGTTTGTGCTGACCCTGCTGGGAACGGCGGCCAGCCTGGTGCCGCCCTACCTCACCATGCCGTTGATGGACGATGTGCTGATCCCGTTCCAGAACGGGCAGCAGATCGACCCGATGCTGGTGGCGCTCTATCTGGGCGGCCTGTTCGGCTCGGCCTTGCTGGCCTGGGTGTTGACCTGGGCGCGCACCTACATTCTGGCGCTGGTGTCCGAGCGCATCGGTGCCGACCTGCGTACCACCACCTACGATCACCTGCTGCATCTCTCGCTGGAGTATTTCGGTGGCAAACGCACCGGCGACCTGATGGCCCGCATTGGCAGCGAGACCGACCGCATCTGCGTCTTCCTCTCGCTGCACCTGCTGGACTTCGCCACCGACGTGCTGATGCTGGCGATGACGGCCGCCATCCTGTTTTCCATCAACCCCTGGCTGGCCCTGGTGACCCTGCTGCCGCTACCCATCATCATCTGGATGATCCACGCCGTGCGCGATCGCCTCAAGACCGGGTTCGAGAAAATCGACCGCGTCTGGTCCGAGGTTACCAGCGTGTTGGCCGACACCATTCCCGGCATCCGCGTGGTCAAGGCCTTTGCCCAGGAAAAACGCGAGTCCAGGCGCTTCCATGACGCCAACCGCCACAACCTGGTGGTCAACGACAAGCTCAACCGCGTCTGGTCGCTGTTCACGCCGAGCGTCTCCTTCCTCACCGAGGTCGGCCTGCTGGTGGTCTGGGCCTTCGGTGTCTGGCTGGTGGCGCATGAGCAGATCACGGTGGGTGTGCTGACGGCCTTCATTGCCTACATCAGCCGCTTCTATGGTCGGCTCGACTCCATGAGTCGCATCGTGTCGTGGACCGAAAAATCCGCCTCGGCGGCCAAGCGCATCTTCGACATCCTCGACCATGTTTCCAGTGTGCCGGAGCCGACGCAGCCAGTGCATCTGGACCACGTGAAGGGGCGCATCGAGGTGCGCGATGTCGGTTTCCGCTATGGCAACCGCGAAGTCAACCGCGGCATCAACCTGACCATCGAACCCGGCCAGATGATTGGTCTGGTCGGTCACAGCGGCTCCGGCAAAAGCACGCTGGTCAACCTGATCTGCCGCTTCTACGATGTGTCGGAGGGCAGCATCCGTGTCGATGGCGTGGACATCCGGGCCCTGCCGGTGGCTGAATACCGGCGCAACATCGGCCTGGTACTGCAGGAGCCTTTCCTCTTTTTCGGCACCATTGCCGACAACATTGCCTATGGCCGGCCCGATGCCACGCGCGAGGAAATCATTGCCGCCGCGCGTGCTGCCCATGCCCACGAGTTCATCCTGCGTCTGGCGCAGGGTTATGACTCCATGGTGGGCGAGCGCGGCCAGGGCCTGTCGGGTGGCGAGCGCCAGCGTATCTCGATCGCTCGCGCACTGCTGATCGACCCGCGCATCCTGATCCTCGACGAGGCCACCGCCTCGGTCGATTCCGAGACCGAAAAAGAAATTCAGAAGGCGCTGGAAAACCTGGTGCAGGGCCGCACCACCATCGCCATTGCACACCGTCTCTCCACCCTGCAGCGCGCTGACCGGCTGGTGGTGCTGGACCGCGGTCAGGTGGTGGAAGAAGGCACCCACGACGAACTCATGGCGCAAGAGGGGGCCTACTACGGCTTGTACCAGGCGCAGGCGCGCAACATGGATGTGGACATGGACGACGCGGTGGACTCTGCCGTCGGCGACAAGAAGGATGATGCCAAATGAACGCCAGCTCCAACACCCAACTGATGGCCAACGCTTTTCAACTCAGTCGCAACAGCTTCGGCAAGCTGGTGTTGACCACACCCGACGGCCAGACGCATGAAGACGTGGTGCCGGTGCGTGCCTTTCCCATCCAGTCGCCCGACCGCGGCATTTCCCTGCTTAACAACGAAGGGCATGAGGTGGCTTGGGTGGATGCCTTGGCCGATGTGCCGCAACCGGCGCAGGGGCTGATCCGCGAAGCGCTCGGCGGGCGCGAGTTCATGCCTGAAATCCAGGCCATCCTGAGTGTGACCAGCTTTGCGACGCCCTGTACCTGGCAGGTGCTGACCGACCGCGGTGAAACGAATTTCGTGCTGCGCGGTGACGAGGACATCCGCCGACTGGCCGGCAACACCTTGCTGGTGACCGACTCGCATGGCATCCATTTCCTGATTCGTGACCTGTCGGCCTTGAGCCGTGACAGTCGCAGGATTCTTGACCGCTTCATGTAAGTTGTCTTTTCCTTGTCCTGCCTTTGGATCCTGTTGTATGAATCCCGTTCTTGATTATTCCGAGTCCATGCTCCGTGAGCTGGCGCAGTCCGATGTCGCTCGTGCCTTGCAGGAAGACATCGGCCATGGCGATCTGACCGCCGGCCTGATTGATCCCACGCGTCTGGCGCGTGCCCGGGTGCTGGCCCGTGAATCTGCCGTGATCTGTGGTGTGCCCTGGGTCGAGGCCACACTGCACAAGATGGTTCCCGAGGCCAAACTGACTTGGCATGTGCGTGACGGCCAGCGCTGCGCGCCGGATCAGGTGGTGCTGGAGATTGACGGGCCGGCTCGCGGCCTGCTCACGGCCGAACGCACTCTGCTCAATTTCCTGCAGTTGCTCAGCGCGGTTGCCACCTACACCGCCACCTACGTGCAGGCCGTGCAGAGCGTGCCCGGCAACCGGGCGCAGATCGTCGATACGCGCAAAACCTTGCCGGGACTGCGCCTGGCGCAGAAATACGCCGTGTGCACCGGCGGCGGCACCAACCACCGCATCGGTCTGTATGACGCCGTGCTGATCAAGGAAAACCACATTGCCGCGGCTGGCGGCGTGACTGCTGTGCTGCAGCGTGCCGCCACGGTGGCGCCCAGTGCCAAGTTCGTCGAGATCGAGGTCGAAACCCTGGCACAACTCGATGAGGCCCTGCAGGCCGGTGCCACCATGGTGCTGCTCGACAACATGAGCCTGGACATGTTGCGCGAAGCCGTGCGCCTGAATGCCGGCCGTGCAATTCTGGAAGTGTCGGGTGGCGTGAACCTGGCCACCGTGCGCGATATTGCCGCCACCGGCGTCGACCGCATCTCCATTGGCGCCCTGACCAAGGATGTCAAGGCGATTGATTTTTCCATGCGCTTCGAGGAATTGTGATGACAACCCCCGCCACGGTGATTGATGTCGAATACGAACAGCCCGCCTGCACCACGCGCCACGCCTGGGCGCGCGTGCCGGTGGAGCCGGGGACAGCCGAGCGCGCCGCGCTGAAGGACAAGATCCGTCGTCTGTTGAAAGAGAAGAACGCGGTCATGGTGTCGCACTACTACGTGCATCCCGATCTGCAGGATCTGGCGGAGGAAACCGGCGGCATCGTTAGTGACTCGCTGGAGATGGCGCGTTTCGGACGCGACCACGCGGCGCAGACGCTGGTGGTCTCGGGTGTGCGCTTCATGGGTGAGACGGCCAAGATCCTGTCGCCAGAGAAGCGCATTCTCATGCCCGATCTGGATGCCACCTGTTCACTCGACCTCGGTTGCCCGATTGATGAGTTCAGTGCCTTCTGCGACGCCCATCCTGACCGCACCGTGGTGGTCTATGCCAACACCAGTGCCGCGGTGAAGGCGCGTTCAGACTGGCTGGTGACTTCCAGCTGTGCGCTCGACATCGTGCGGGCGCTCAAGGACAAGGGGCAGAAAATCCTGTGGGCCCCCGACAAGCATCTGGGCGGCTACATTCAGCGCGAAACCGGCGCCGACATGGTGATGTGGAACGGCTCGTGCATCGTGCACGACGAGTTCAAGTCCTTTGAGCTGGAAGAGCTGATGAAGGAGCATCCGAAGGCCAAGGTGCTGGTACACCCGGAGTCGCCGGCCGAGGTCATTGCGCTGGCGGATGCCGTGGGCTCCACTTCCGGCATCCTCAAGGCCGCGCACGACATGGACGCCCCTGAGTTCATCGTTGCGACTGACAAGGGCATGATGCACAAGCTGCGCACGCTCAACCCCGGCAAGACCTTCATCGAGGCCCCGACCGCCGGTAATAGCGCCACCTGCAAGAGCTGTGCGCACTGCCCCTGGATGGCCATGAACAGCCTGGCCGGCGTGGCGCAGGTGTTGGAGAGCGGCAGCAACGAGATCCATGTTGATCCGACCCTGATCCCACGCGCCCGCGTGCCGATCGACCGCATGTTGGCGTTCACCGCTGCCCTCAAGGCTGGTCAGCCGACCGGTGGGCTGGTGCCGAATATCGGGGCGGCGTAGAGCAGGCACCCCCCCAGGCTGCGCGCACTGCGTGTCGCTTCGCCACCCCCCTTGCAGGGGGCGATGCCAGTGGCCCGGCGGAGCCGGTTCCACGGCATCTCCCGGTTGAAGCCACTGCCCGCGATGCGGGCTTCGTTTTAGTTGAGCAACTGTTCGGCTGGTACGTACGTATAGCCCCGTTGTTGGGCCACGGCTTGGTGTGTCACGTGGCCCAGTGCCACGTTCAGCCCGTTTCTCAGATGGATATCGTCTCGCATGGCCTGTTGCCAGCCTTTGCTGGCCAGTGCCAGCGCGTGCGGCAGAGTGGCGTTGTTGAGGGCGAAGGTGGAGGTGCGTGCCACGTTGCCCGGCATGTTGGCCACGCAGTAGTGCACCACGCCGTCGACCACAAAGGTCGGGTCGGCGTGCGTGGTGGGGTGCGAGGTCTCGAAGCAGCCGCCTTGGTCGATCGCCACGTCCACGATCACCGCGCCCTTCTTCATGCGAGAGACCAGGGTGCGGCTGACCAGCTTGGGTGCTGTAGCACCAGCCACCAATGCGCTGCCGATCACCAGATCGGCGTCCAGTACTGCGTCTTCAATGCTCTGTGTGCTGGCCTGCAGCGTGCTGATGCGGTTGCCATACCGGGCATCGAGCGCGCGCAGCCGCTCCACGCCGCGGTTGAGTACGGTGACGCGCGCGCCCATGCCGACCGCGATTTGTGCTGCATTGGCACCGACCGTGCCGGCGCCCAGGATCACCACATGCGCTGCCGGTACACCGGGTACGCCACCGAGCAGTACACCCATGCCACCTTGTGACTTTTCCAGATGATGCGCGCCTACCTGCACCGCCATGCGGCCAGCCACCTCACTCATGGGTGCCAGCAGCGGCAGGGTGTGATTCGGGCCGGTGATGGTCTCATAGGCGATGCAGACGGCGCCGGTTTGGACGAGGGCGGCGGTCAGTGCCGGGTCCGGCGCCAGATGCAGGTAGGTGTAGAGCATCTGCCCGGGGCGCAGCAGGGCCAGCTCGGCGGGTTGGGGTTCCTTGACCTTGATGATCAGCTCGGCTTGCGCAAAGACGCTGGCGGCATTCGGTGCCAGTGTGGCACCGGCAGCGCGGTAGTCCTCGTCACGCAGGCCGATGGCTGCACCGGCGCCACTTTGCACCAGTACGCCGTGACCATGCGCCGTGAGCTCGCGCACACTGGCCGGCGTCAGGCCGACGCGGTACTCGTGGTTCTTGATTTCCTGGGGGACGCCGATTTGCATGGAAGTACTCCGAAAGCAAAGTCATCGGCATCAAGATTAACCCATGTGGCGCGGACGACGTTCAGGCTTCCAGCGGGTGTCTCCGGCATTACCTACCCTGTGGGTAATAGCTGGCCTGCGACGCAGCATTGAGGTTTAGACCTCGATGTTGTCGATCAGCCGAGTGGTCCCTAGCCGTGCTGCCCCCAGCACCACCAATGCGTCACCCTCTTGCGGGGCCTGTAGGTCATGGCGGCGGCGCACGGTCATGTAGTCAGGCTTCCAGCCGCGGTCGGTCAGGGCTTGCATCGCCTGCGCTTCGATCTTGGCGATGTCACGTTCGCCTTGTTGCAGCGCGGCGATCATGCCCTTGAGCGTCAGCGAGAGTTGTACCGCCTCGGCACGCTCGGCCTCGCTGAGATAACCGTTGCGCGAAGACAGCGCCAGACCGTCCTCAGCACGCAGGGTGGTGCCAGTCTGGATGTCGATCGGCAGTGCCAGCTGCGCCACCATGCGGCGGATCACCATCTGCTGCTGGTAGTCCTTGGCCCCGAACACGGCGAAGCAGGGTTGCACGATGTTGAAGAGCTTGAGCACCACCGTGCAGACGCCAGTGAAGAAGCCGGGGCGGAAGTGGCCTTCCAGGATATCGGCCAGCTCAGGCGGCGGCATTACCTTGTAGCCCTGCGGCTCGGGGTAGAGCTCGCGCTCGCTGGGGGCGAACACCACGTCGCAGCCAGCCGCCTCCAGCTTGGCGCAGTCGGCTTCCAGCGTGCGCGGGTAGGTGTCGAAGTCTTCGTGCGGCGCAAACTGCAGGCGGTTGACGAAAATGCTGGCCACGGTCACATCGCCCAACGGCTTGGCCTGCCTGATCAGCGCCAAATGGCCGTCGTGCAGATTGCCCATGGTGGGCACAAGTGCCGGGCGCTGGTAGTTGGCGAGCTCGGCGCGCAATTCAGAAATGGTGTGGATCAGCTTCATGAGTACGAGTGCAAATGTCAGATCGCGGGGCGCCGCGGAACCGGCTTCGCCGGGCCGCTGGAGCCGTCCCCCTTCGGGGGATGACGCCGAAGGCGGCTCAGGGGGGGAATCTTATCTACCAAGCGTGTTGGGCATTCACCGGAAAGCGGCCTTCTTTCACTGCCTTGACATAGGCTTCCATGGCACCGCGCACGCTGCCGGCGTCGGCCATGAAGTTGTGCACGAACTTCGGCATCTTGCCCAGGTTCATGCCCAGCATGTCGTGCAGCACCAGCACCTGGCCGGCCGTGTCCACGCCAGCGCCGATGCCAATCGTCGCGCAGTGCGGCAGTGCCTTGGTGAGCTCGGCGGACAGGGCGGCCGGCACCATTTCCAGCACCAGCAGGGTGGCGCCAGCGTCTTGCAGTTCAAGCGCATGGCGCTTGAGCGTGGCAGCCGATTCTTCGGTCTTGCCCTGCACCCTGTAGCCGCCCAGCGCATGAACAGTTTGCGGCGTCAGGCCGAGGTGGGCACAGACCGGGATGCCGCGCTCGACCAGGAAACGCACAGTGTCAGCGGTCCAGCCGCCACCTTCGAGCTTGACCATGTGGGCGCCAGCCTGCATCAGCACGGCGGCGCTACGGAAAGCCTGTTCTTTTGATTCATGGTAGGTGCCGTAGGGCAGGTCGCCGATGATCCAGGCCGTGCCCTGCACGCGGCGCACGCCGCGTGTCACGCTTTCCACGTGGTAACGCATGGTCTCCAGCGTGACGCCCACGGTGCTGGAGAGGCCTTGGCACACCATGCCCAGTGAGTCACCCACCAGGATGGTCTCCACTCCGGCGGCATCGGCCACGGCGGCGAAGGTGGCGTCGTAGGCGGTGAGCATAGTGATCTTCTCGCCGCGTGCATGCATTTCCAGCAGGCGTGGCAGGCTGATGGGCTTGCGTGTGGCCGGTGCGGACGCAGGCGGCAGCGTGCCGTAAGGAGAAGCGCTGTTTTGCGGGGCTGAGGTCGAGGTCACGGCGAGCTCCAGAAGTTTGCGCGAGTGTAGTTCGGCTGGCTGCTCAGGCTTCAGGCGTGCCGCGTTGCATGCCCAGACGGTTCAGCAGGTCGATGTCGGCATCCGTGTCGGGGTTGCCGGTGGTCAGCAGCTTGTCGCCATAGAAGATGGAGTTGGCGCCAGCCAGGAAACACAGGGCCTGCACCGCGTCGCCCATCTGCTGGCGGCCGGCCGACAGGCGCACGCGCGCTTTCGGCATGGTGATGCGGGCCACCGCGATGGTGCGAACGAACTCGAACGGGTCCAGCGGCGCCTGATCGGCCAGCGGTGTGCCTTC
The DNA here is from genome assembly GCA_002633085.1 of Curvibacter sp. PD_MW3. Lineage (GTDB taxonomy): Bacteria > Pseudomonadota > Gammaproteobacteria > Burkholderiales > Burkholderiaceae_C > Hylemonella. The sequence continues at coordinate 836,558 of NSIV01000001.1, read as the reverse complement.
GACGCGCACCAAGTTGTTGATCGGTACCGATTCGGGATAGGGGTCGAGGTTGGCCAGTTCGGCAATCAGGCCGGCGCGCTGGCGGTGGCTTTCGCCCATGCCGACGATGCCGCCGCTGCACACCTTGACGCCGGCGCCGCGCACGCGCGCCAGCGTGTCCAGGCGGTCTTGGTAGACGCGGGTGCTGATGATGTCGCCATAGAAGTCGGGCGAGGTGTCGAGGTTGTGGTTGTAGTAGTCGAGGCCGGCATCGCGCAGCTGTTCCGCATGGCCTTCCTTCAGCATGCCGAGTGTGGCGCAGGTCTCCAGCCCCAGACCTTTGACCGCGCTGACCAGCTCAGCCACTTTCTCGATATCGCGGTCTTTCGGCTCGCGCCAGGCCGCACCCATGCAAAAGCGGGTGGCGCCAGCATCCTTGGCGCGGTTGGCGGCGAACAGAACTTCTTCCAGCTCCATCAGCTTGGAGGCCTTCACGCCGGTGTCGAACGAAGCCGATTGCGGGCAATAGCCGCAGTCTTCCGAGCAGCCACCGGTCTTGACCGACAGCAGGGTGGCGAACTCGACCTGCGTCGGGTCGAAGTGTTCGCGGTGCACCGTCTGTGCACGGAACAACAGTTCCGGGAAAGGCAGCTTGAACAAGGCCTCGATGGCTTCGACGCTCCAGCGTTCAGCCTTTGGCGTTGCTGCATGGGCAGCGCGGGCGCGGTGCATTGTGATGGTTTGTTCCTGGACGGTGCTCATGTCAAATTCCTTGCGGTCTGTTCAGTCGGGCAATGGAGGCTCAGGCGTGATTCAGGCGCTGTCGCCACCGTGGTGATCGGCGTGCGCCGGCACGTGAGAGGCTTCCTGCACCGGAATATGGCTGCGCTGTTCCTTGATGCGGTTGTTGTCATCGACAAAGACCAGCTTGGGCTCGAAGCCTTTGCATTGCGCTTCTGGCACCTGGGCGAAGGCGGCAATGATGATCAGGTCGCCCACGGCGGCGCGGCGTGCGGCCGAACCGTTGACCGAGATGATGCCGGTGCCGCGTTCGCCGCGAATGGCGTAGGTGACGAAGCGCTCGCCGTTGTTGATGTTCCAGATGTGAACCTGTTCGTTCTCCATCATGTTGGCGGCATCGAGCAGATCTTCGTCGATGGCGCACGAACCTTCGTAGTGCAGTTCGCAGTCGGTGACGGTGGCGCGGTGAATCTTGGACTTGAGCAGGGTACGTTGCATGGTCGGCTCCTTGTGGGAGAGTCAGTGGGTTGTGGGGGTCAGCAGGGTGGGCTTGGCCACCGCATCGGTTTGAGGGTAATCGCGGCTGAAGTGCAGGCCGCGGCTTTCATGCCGGCCCTGCGCGCTGCGCACGATGAGGTCTGCCACCTGCACCAGATTGCGCAACTCCAGCAGGTCGCGCGTCACGTGGAACTGGGCGTAGAACTCCTGGATTTCACCTTGCAGCAGTGCAATGCGGTGGGCCGCGCGTTCCAGGCGTTTGTTGGTGCGCACGATGCCGACATAGTCCCACATGAAACGGCGCAGTTCGTCCCAGTTATGCGAAATGACGACTTCTTCGTCGGCATCAGTCACACGGCTGTCGTCCCAGGCCGGCAGCGGTGGGCAAGGTGGCGCGCTTTCCTGCGTGATGGCCTGGGTGGCGGCACGCGCGAACACCATGCATTCCACCAGCGAGTTGCTGGCCAGCCGATTGGCGCCGTGCAGGCCGGTGCAGGAGGTTTCGCCAATCGCATAGAGGCCCGGCAGGTCGCTGCGACCGGTCAGGTCGGTGACGACGCCGCCACAGGTGTAGTGCGCTGCCGGCACCACGGGAATAGGCTGCTTGGCGATGTCGATGCCGAGTTCCAGGCAACGTGCATAGATGTTAGGGAAGTGTTCCTTGAGGAAGCTCAGCGGCTGGTGCGAGATGTCCAGGTACACGCAGTCCAGGCCGTGCTTCTTCATCTCGAAGTCGATGGCGCGCGCCACCACGTCACGTGGCGCCAGTTCGGCGCGCGGGTCGTGCTGCAGCATGAAGCGCGTGCCGTCCGGCAGGATCAGTTTGCCGCCTTCGCCGCGCACCGCTTCGCTGATGAGGAAGGACTTGGCGTGCGGGTGGTACAGGCAGGTCGGGTGGAACTGGATGAACTCCATATTGCCGACCCGGCAGCCAGCACGCCAGGCCGCGGCAATGCCGTCGCCGGTGGCGGTGTCGGGGTTGGTGGTGTAGAGGTAGACCTTGCCGGCGCCGCCGGTGGCCAGGATGGTGTGCGGTGCGTGGAAGGTCAGTACCTGGTCGGATATCTCGTCCAGCGCATACAGGCCGTAGCAACGCTGGTCGGGCAGGCCGAGCTTGTGGCCGGTGATGAGGTCCACCAGCATGTGGTGCTCGAACAGCGTGATGTTGGGTGTGGCCCGCACCTTGGCCATCAGCGTGTCCTGCACTGCCGCGCCGGTGGCATCGGTCACGTGCACCACGCGCCGTTCGCTGTGGCCGCCTTCGCGCGTCAGGTGCAGATGCCCTTCTTCCTGCGAGAACGGCACGCCGAGCTGCTGCAGCCAGCGGATGTTTTCCGGCGCGTGCTCGACCACGAAGCGCGTCGCGGCCAGGTCGCACAGGCCGGCGCCAGCCACCAGCGTGTCCTGCACGTGGGCTTCGAGCGTGTCGCCCTCGCCCATGACGGCGGCAATGCCGCCCTGGGCCCAGCGGCTGGAGCCGTCGTTGAGCTCGCGCTTGGTCAGGATCGCTACGCGATGGGTGGGGGCTAGATGCAGCGCTGCGCTCAGACCCGCCAGGCCGCTGCCGACGATGAGGACGTCGAAATGATGGGAAGTGGTCACGGACAGAGTCTCAGAACAGGGATCAGGCAGGCCGGCTCAGACGGGAGAGTACGCCAGCCGGACATAGATCGGGGCGAAAGCCTCGGCCTGGGTGATTTCAATCAGGCATTCCTTGGCCAGCTCCAGCAGGGCGATGAAGGTCACCACCAGCACCGGCGTGCCCTGTTCGGGGGCGAACAGGTGCTCGAACTCGACGAATTTCTGGCCTTGCAGCTGACGCAGCACGATACTCATGTGTTCGCGCACCGAGAGTTCCTCGCGCGTGATCTTGTGGTGCTGCACAAGCTTGGCGCGCTTGAGGATGTCGGCCCAGGCCTCCTGCAGCTCGACGACATGCACGTCGGGAAAACGCGGCTGCAGGGCCTGTTCGATGTAGACCTGTGCCTTGAGGAAGTCGCGCCCATATTGCGGCAGGTTGCCCAGTTGAGCGGCGGCCAGCTTGATCTGTTCGTACTCCAGCAGGCGGCGTACCAGCTCGGCGCGCGGGTCCTCGGCTTCTTCGCCCTCGGCCGTCTTCTTGGGCGGCAGCAGCATGCGCGACTTGATCTCGATCAGCATGGCGGCCATCAGCAGGTACTCGGCGGCCAGCTCCAGATTGCGGTTGCGGATGTCGTCGACATAGACCAGGTACTGGCGCGTGACGGCCGCCATCGGGATGTCGAGGATGTTGAAGTTCTGCTTGCGGATCAGGTAGAGCAGCAGGTCGAGGGGGCCTTCGAAGGCCTCCAGGAACACCTCCAGCGCTTCCGGCGGGATGTACAGATCCTGCGGCATCGCAAACAGCGGCTCGCCATAGAGCCGTGCCACGGCCACGTGGTCGACGACTTCCGGCATGTCCGGGGTGAGCGTCGCCTCGGCGGCGGCCAGACCGGTGGTGTCGTGCGGGGTGTTCATGAATTTGCTATCAAATCTATAGCTTTTGGCACCCTTTTATCAAGGGCTAATGCATGATTTGATGGTTTATTTGCCTTCGGTCTGGTAGACGTAGGGCTTTTGCGCCACGCGGGCCTGGGCATAACCGGCCCAGGCATCGCGGTCGACCGACTTGTCCCACAGCAGATCGCGCCCCTGGCGTTGCTGGGCTTCGAGCTGCGGCTGACGGGCCTTGAGTTGCTCAATGAACTGGGTGGCTTCGGATTGGTAATCAGGGCGGCGGAAAATATGCATGGGCAGACCTCTTGAGGGGCCTGTACGGGACAGGCATCAGCCATTTTACCGGTGCCAGCCGCCCCGGGTCCGAGGCATGCGGAATGGGTGGATACTGGTGCCTGGCGTATGCGCAGGACTGGAGGGGCGTTTCGATGATCACGATTCTGGAAGCCAAGCGGGCCGGCCTGTTCGGTAAAGGCCGGCTGATCCCCAACATCGTCGCCGGTGTCATCGTCGGTGTCGTCGCCCTGCCGCTGGCGATGGCCTTTGCCATTGCCTCCGGGGCCAAGCCGGAGCAGGGGATCTACACGGCCATCATCGGTGGCTTCATGGTGTCGGTGCTGGGGGGCAGCCGGGTGCAGATCGCCGGGCCGACGGGCGCCTTCATTGCCATCCTGTCCGGGGTGACGGCCAAGTACGGCATTGCCGGCCTGCAACTGGCCACCCTGATGGCCGGCTTGATGTTGGCTGCCATGGGGCTGGCCAAGATGGGGGCGGTGATCAAGTTCATTCCCGCCCCCGTGGTGGTGGGGTTCACGACCGGCATCGCCGTCATCATCTTTGTCGGCCAATGGAAGGACTTTCTCGGGCTGCCGGCCATCAGCGGTGAGCATTTCCACGAGAAGCTGCTGCGGCTGATCGAAGCCTTGCCGCAACTCCATCCGACCACCACGGCGCTGGCGGTTCTGAGCCTGCTGCTGGTGCTCTTCTCATCCCGGATCCGCGGCCTGGGCCGCGTGCCGGGGCCGCTGACGGCGATGGTGGTTGTGACCGTTTTGCAGGCCAGCTTCCAGTTCGAGGGTGTGGCGACCATCGGCAGCGCCTTTGGCGGCATTCCGCAGGGCTTGCCGGCGTTCACCATGCCGACCTTCACCCTGACGCAGATCGTGCAGCTCATGGGGCCGGCATTCACCATCGCCATGCTGGGGGCGATCGAGTCCCTGCTGTCGGCAACGGTGGCCGATGGCATGGCCGGAACCAAGCACGACCCTAACCAGGAACTGGTGGGCCAGGGCTTGGCCAATATCGCCACGCCCTTGTTTGGCGGGTTTGCCGCCACCGGTGCCATTGCGCGCACCGCTACCAATATCCGCAATGGCGGTACCAGTCCGCTGGCGGGCGTGACGCACACGCTGACCCTGGTGGCGGTGCTGCTGTTTCTCGCACCCTTGGCCTCCAACATTCCATTGGCCAGCCTGGCGGCCATCCTGTTCGTGGTGGCCTACAACATGAGCGAACTCAAGCATTTCTTCCACATCGTGGCGCGCGCGCCGCGGGCGGATGTGGCCATTCTGCTGGTGACGTTTGCCCTCACGGTGCTGGTGGACCTGGTGGCGGCGGTGAGCATTGGCGTGATCCTGGCGTTCATGCAGTTTTTGCGCCGCATGGCAGATACGGTGGACGTGCAATCCCTGGATGCCGAGGACTTGAAGCATGACCTGAAGGATCTGGGGCTGACCCAATTGCCGCGCGATGTGCTGGTGTACGAAATCGATGGCCCCTTCTTTTTTGGTGCGGTCGAAAATTTCGAGAGCGCGCTCAAGAAGACACATTCAGACCCGCGGGTTCTGATCGTGCGTTTGCACCGTGTGCCCTTCATCGATTCGACCGGCTTGCAGGCGATGGATGTCGTGGTCCAGACGCTGCAAAAGCGTGGCGTTCGCGTGATGCTGTGCGAGGCCAACGAACGGGTGCGGGCCAAACTCTGGAAATACGGCGTGCTGGATCGCTTGTTGGCGGGTGATTACGCCGAGCGGCTGTCGGAGCAACTGGCCAAGGCCGTCAAGCCGGTGGCGACGCAAGCCGTAGCCAGCGGCGCAGAGCAGCCCGCTCAGCCCTGATGTTTGGGCGGCTCGGGCGCGATCATGCCGCGGCGAAGGTCATGCGAGATCGGGCCCCAGACCAGCAGGACCAGCAACAAGGCCAGCGGCACGCTGGTGATGTAGCCCCAGAACTTGAAGCCGAAGGCGCCTGCCAGGCCGCCCAGCAGAAAAGCCGCTGTCAGAGACAGGTGGATTCTCAATTTGCGGCGATTGGCCACGACCTTGATCGGTGACTCGGAGCGGTGGAAGTACAGCAGCTTGCCAAGCTCAATGCCGATGTCGGTGATCAGGCCGGTCACGTGGGTGGTGCGGATCTCGGCATTGGAGATCTTGGTGATGACGGCGTTCTGAAGACCCATGATGAAGCACAGGATCAGCACGGTCAGCGGCGCAAAAAAATCGGCAAACAGGTTGATGGCCGCGCCGAACATGCCGAACAGTAGCAGCAGCCCGGCCTCGACCACCAGCGGGCGGGCAAAGGCGCTGCGCAAATGCCGGCGCATGCTCCAGTTCACCATCCAGGCCGTCGTCATGGCGCCGCCCAGAAACGCCGCAATGGCGGCCAGACTGGCCATGATCAGACCGAATTGACCCAGCACCAGGTTGTCGGCAATCGAGGACAGCAGTCCCGTCATGTGCGAGGTGTATTGGCCCACGGCAAGAAAGCCGCCGGCATTGGTGGCTCCGGCGATGAAGCACAGAGAAACACCCAGCCGGAGGTTGGCCGCCGTTGAACGGTGGATGTCGGTCCACCAGTGCAGGTGTGAAAGCGGATGCGTCGGCTGTTTGGATCCGGACATGGGGTGTGGCGTGGCCTGCGGTGCAGATGCTGCCGATGAGGGCGAAAAACAGAAAGTTTACTCCGCAGGGTTGTATCCCCCAAATGGGGGATACCCTCAAAGCTGGCGCCACGCTTACATTAGCGTGTTCACATGCTGTCACATGCCATCGGAGACAAAAGGCGCACTCAGCCGGCCACAGGCTGAGGCGCCTTGCAGGGTGTTGGGATTCCGCGAATGTCGCCGCCATCGGGAAATCGTCCGTGAAATACCTCCGCGCTGCCTCTGGGTGGCTTCTTGTTTTTGGGCTGGTGCTGCTGATCCAGCTGGCCCAGTTCGCCTTCGCGCTGCAAGCTGATCGGTCCGCCATGGCGCCGGTCACGCTCGGGCTGGCGCTGGCCGGGCTTCTGCTGGTGTTGGCGCTGGGCTTCGTCGTCTGGCGTCGGATGTCGCGGCTGGAGGCAGTGCACCAGCAAGCGCAAGCTGCGTATGCCTGCCTGCGCGAAGCCATTGATGAAATGCCGGCGGCGATCGAGCTGTACGACGCGCAGGACCGGCTGGTCATCTGCAACCGGCGCATGGAGCAGCTGTACCCGGATAGCGCCCGTACTGAGGGCGTCGGCCTGCGTTATGAAGAGCTGCTGCGGCGTGCCCAGCAGCAAGGCATGCTGATCGATGCGCCGGTCGGCCAGGAAGAAGAATGGATCGCGCTGCGCATTGCGGGCCGGGGCCGCAGCAACGCGCCGCAGCTGCGCCGTCTGCCCGATGGCGGCTGGGCCCATCTTTATGAAGCGCGCACCACCTCCGGTTGTATTGTCGCGGTGCGGGTGGATGTGACCGAATCGGTGCACCAGCGTGAGGTGCTGAGTGCAGCGCGGGCTGAAGCGCAGGCCGCTCGCGTGCGCCTGCACGAAGCCATCGACGCCATGCCGGCCGGCGTGGCGATCTATGACGAAGCGGACCGGCTGGTGATGTACAACCGCGAGGCGGTGGACATGCCGCCCTATGGCGTGGGCGGGGAGTTGATCGGGCAAACCTACGAAGCCTTGCTGCGCCGCAGCCTGGCCCAAGGCGACATCACCGAGGCGTTGGGACGCGAGGACGAGTGGCTGCGCCAGCGGCTGGCCGCACGTGGCCTGCTCAAGGTGCCGGTGCTGCGCCGCTCCAAAGATGGGCGCTGGATGCATTACTACGAGACCCGCGCGCCCTCGGGCAACCTGATCATGGTGCGGCTGGATGTGACGGACCTGGTAGAGAAAAGTCTGGAACTGGAGCGTGCCAACGAGCTGCTGTCGCGTCTGTCCACCACCGACAGCCTGACCGGACTGGCCAATCGGCGCCAGTTCGACCAGAGCCTGCAGACCGAATGGATGCGCAGCGCGCGCAACCAGCAGCCGATCTCGCTTCTGATGATCGACGTCGATTTCTTCAAGCGCTACAACGACCACTACGGCCACCTGACCGGAGACGCCTGCCTGCGCCAGATTGCCGGCATCCTGTTCGATTGCGCTCAGCGCTCGGGCGAGGTGGTGGCCCGCTATGGCGGCGAGGAGTTCGCCATGCTCTTGCCGGGTGCCGACGTTGAAGCGGCGAGGGTGGTGGCCCAGCGCTGCATGGACGAGTTGAGCAAGGCCGCCATCCCGCACGCCAACTCGCCGGTGGCGCCCTGGCTCACCATCAGCATCGGGGTGGCCACCGCGGTGGCTGACCAGAACCTGCTGCCGGAGAGTCTGGTGGCGTGTGCCGATGCGGCGCTGTACCGCACCAAGGGCTCGGGCCGGGCCCGCTTTGAGGTGGTCTCGACCTGATGCCCAGGCCGGTGCACCGGCCCGGATCGGCTTGGATGCGCTGGTTTAACGCACCCGCATGCCTGGTTGGGCGCCCGGCCAGGGGGTGAGCACGTAAATGCCGGCCTTTTCGTCACCGTGGCTGGCGGCCAGCACCATGCCTTCCGACACGCCGAATTTCATCTTGCGCGGTGCCAGGTTGGCCACCATCACGGTGAGCTTGCCCACCAGGTCTTCCGGCTTGTAGGCGCTGGCAATGCCACTGAACACATTGCGCGTCTTGCCTTCACCCACATCCAGCGTCAGGCGCAACAGCTTGGTCGAGCCTTCGATCGCTTCGCAGTTGACGATCTGGGCGATGCGCAGGTCGATCTTGACGAAGTCGTCGATGCCGATGGTCGGGGCCAGTTCCTCGCCGCCAGGCGCTACGGATTCTGTAGCGATTGGCGCAGGTTCTACGGGGGCTGGAGGCTCAAACAATGCCTCAAGCTGCTTGACGTCAACGCGCTGCATCAGGTGCTTGTATTCGCCGATGACGTGGCCGGCACCCAGTGCCTTGGTCGCATCAGACCATTGCAGCGGGTCGACTTGCAGGAACGCTTCGACCTGCGCTGCCAGCGCCGGCAGCACCGGTTTGAGGTAGATGGTCAGCAGGCGGAAGGCTTCGATGCAGACGGTGCAGACATCGTGCAGATGGCTGTCCATGCCCTCCTGCTTCGCCAGCTCCCAGGGCTTGTTCTGGTCCACGTACTCGTTGACGCGGTCGGCCAGCAGCATGATCTCGCGCAGGGCCTTGCCGTACTCGCGTTCAGCCAGCAACTCGGCCAGGTTGGCGGAGGCGTCGCGCAGGTGTTCCAGCAGCGCGTCGCCATCACCCGAGACGTCGGCCAGCTTGCCGCCAAAGCGCTTGGTGAGAAAGCCGGCGGCGCGCGAGGCGATGTTGATGTACTTGCCAACCAGGTCGCTGTTGACGCGGGCCATGAAGTCGTCGGCGTTGAAGTCGATGTCCTCGTTGCGGCCGCTCAGCTTGGCGGCCAGGTAGTAGCGCAGCCACTCGGGGTTCATGCCCAGGCCCAGGTACTTCAGCGGGTCCAGGCCGGTGCCACGGCTCTTGCTCATCTTCTCGCCGTTGTTCACGGTGAGGAAGCCGTGCACGAAGATCTTGTCCGGCGTCTTGCGGCCGCTGAACTTCAGCATGGCGGGCCAGAACAGCGTGTGGAAGGTCACGATGTCCTTGCCGATGAAGTGGTACTGCTCCAGCTGCGGGTCGGCCATGTAGGCGTCGAAATTCTGGCCGCGCTGGTCGAGCAGGTTCTTGAGCGATGCCAGGTAGCCCACGGGGGCGTCGAGCCAGACGTAGAAGTACTTGCCGGGTGCATCGGGGATCTCGATGCCGAAGTAGGGCGCGTCGCGCGAGATGTCCCAGTCGCCCAGGCCTTCGCTGGTGCTGCCGTCCGGGTTGGTGCGCACGGTGAACCATTCCTTCACCTTGTTGGCCACCTCGGGCTGCAGGCGGCCGTCCTGCGTCCACTCTTCAAGGAAGGCCACGCAACGCGGGTCGGACAGCTTGAAGAAGAAGTGCTCGGAACTCTTGAGTACCGGCTTGGCCCCCGACAGGGTGGAGTAGGGGTTGCGCAGGTCGGTGGGGGCGTAGACGGCGCCACACGACTCGCAGTTGTCGCCGTACTGGTCTTTCGTGCCGCACTTCGGGCACTCGCCCTTGATGAAACGATCCGGCAGGAACATGGCCTTCTCGGGATCGAAGAACTGCTCGATCACCTTGCTGGAGATCAGTCCAGCGGCCTTGAGGTCGAGGTAGATCGCTTTGGCGAGCTGGTGGTTTTCCGGGCTGTCGGTCGAGCTCCAGTTGTCGAACGCAATGTGGAAACCGTCCAGGTAGGGCTTGCGGCCGGCGGCGATGTCGGCCACGAACTGCTGCGGTGTCTTGCCGGCTTTCTCGGCCGCAATCATGATGGGCGCGCCGTGGGTGTCGTCGGCACCGACGAAGTTCACCTCATGGCCCAGCATGCGCTGCAACCGCACCCAGATGTCGGCCTGGATGTACTCCATGATGTGGCCGATATGGAAGTTGCCGTTGGCATAGGGCAGGGCGGTGGTGACGAAGAGCTTGCGTGACATGGGGTTCTTCCGAAAGGGAACCAGGGATTTTAGTCGGCCCCGGCCAAAAGGCGGGCTCAAAGGCGCAAGGGGTCGCGCCGCCGCTCGATACGACTGGGGGCGGCGTCAGCCCCTGGCGCCGGGGTGGGCCAGCCGAAAAACTGCAGGATGGCCTCCTGCTGCCGGAGTGCATCGGCATAACCCAGCTTCATGAGCTCGCGCGTGTAGACCGATTCGAACAGCAGGTAGCTGGCCAGTGCGCCGCCCTTGACGTCGGCCGCGCTCGACGACACGCCGATGCCGCCGAGCAGGGTGCGTACCGCCGCGGGCAGGGCATCGATGTGCCGGGCCGCCAGCTGGTCCAGCCGCTCGGAGGGCGAGATCACCAGCAGTTCGACCGGGCGCAGCGCGCTGGCTTGTCGTGCCTCGGGGGGCACCAGCGAGAGCGTCTGGTTGATCCGCCGCATGCGCTCGATGTCCACCGACAGGGCGTCGAGGAAGATGCTGGACATGGCGTGGCCGGCGATCTGTGCCAGTGAGGGGTAACTGTGGGTGGTGGCGGCGAGGGTTTCGCTGCGCGGCTCGTGCATGCGACCGGCACCGATGACGAGGATGCGTTCGGCCCCCAGGTGGATGGCGGGGGCCACCGGTGCCGTCTGACGCATGGAGCCGTCGCCAAAGAACTCCGTGCGGCCGTGGATGTCCAGCGGCATGGCCGGGAACATGAAGGGAATCGCCGAAGAGGCCAGCAGGTGCTCGTGGGTGATGCGGTGGCGGACCGACAGGCGCTGCGAACGCACCCAGGGCTGCAACTGCTCGGCGCCTTCGAAAAAAGTGACATGGTGGCCCGAGCTGTAGCTGGAGGCCGTGACGGCGAGCGCGTGCAGATGGCCTTGTGCTACCAGCCCGGGCAGGCGCTCCAGCGGCACCAAGGTGCGCAGCAGGGTTTCCAGTGGCGAGTTGTCCAGCAGCGAGCGCGGCTTGAGGCGGCGCCATTTGGCGATCAGCCAACCGAGCGACAGCAGACTCAGCCATTTGGCGCCGCTGCGCATCACGCTCAGCACATCGGACTGGTAGACCTGATGCGCCTCGAAATCCTGCCAGACGCCCACGATGCGCCGCACCGCCAGGTCGAAGTCATCGGCACCGCAGGCCAGGGCAGCGGCATTGATGGCGCCGGCCGAGGTACCGGTGATGATGTCAAAGGGATTGTGTTCATGGCGTGCACCGCTGGCCCGCCGCAGGTCGGCCAGTGCTTCCAGCACGCCGACCTGGTAGGCGGCGCGCGCACCGCCGCCGGTCAGCAGCAGGCCGGTGGTGGGCGGTCGGGTCGAGGCATCCATGCGTCGATTATGAGTGGGCTGCATGGGGCGCCCATGCGCCGAAAAGCACCGGATTTACCCTGTTCTGGGGGGCCAGGTGCTGGTTTTTACCAATTTGCCCGGTTCGGCAAGGTTAAGGCGGCCTTCGCTAGACTACGCAACTCTTCAGGAGTATTTGATGACGGTGACAGAACAAGCGCTGATGGACGCCCTCAAGGCGGTGGTCGACCCTAATACGGGGCGGGACTTCGTGTCCGCCAAGGCCATCAAGAACCTCAGCATCCAGGATGGCGATGTGTCGTTCGACGTCGAACTGGGTTATCCGGCCAAGAGTCAGGTGGCAGGTTTTCGCAAGGCGCTGATTGCCGCCGCCAAGGGTGTGGCCGGTGTGGCCAATGTGTCGGTCAATGTCATCACCCACATCGTGGCCCACGCGGTGCAGCGCGGCGTGCAGTTGCTGCCGCGTGTGAAGAACATCGTGGCCGTGGCTTCCGGCAAGGGCGGCGTGGGCAAGAGCACCACGGCCGTCAACCTGGCGCTGGCCCTGGCAGCCGAAGGCGCCAGCGTCGGTATTCTGGATGCCGACATCTATGGCCCGAGCCAGCCCATGATGATGGGCATTGACGCCCGCCCCGAGAGCGAAGATGGCCAGACCATGGAGCCACTGGAGAACTACGGCGTGCAGGTCATGTCCATCGGTTTCCTGGTCGGACAGGACGAGGCCATGATCTGGCGCGGCCCCATGGCCACCCAGGCGCTGGAGCAACTGCTGCGCCAGACCAACTGGAAAGACCTCGATTACCTGATCGTCGACATGCCGCCCGGCACCGGCGACATCCAGCTCACCTTGAGCCAGCGCGTGCCCATGACCGGCGCGGTGATCGTCACCACCCCGCAGGACATTGCCCTGCTGGACGCCAAGAAAGGCATCAAGATGTTCGAGAAGGTCGGTGTGCCGATCCTTGGCATCGTGGAGAACATGGCCGTGCACGTGTGCAGCAACTGCGGCCACATCGAGCACATCTTCGGAGTCGACGGCGGCAAGAAGATGGCGGCCGAATACGGCATGCCCTACCTGGGCGCTTTGCCGCTGAACATGCAGATCCGGCTGCAGGCCGACAACGGCAAGCCGACCGTGGTGGCTGATCCCGACGGTGAGGTGGCCGGCATCTACAAGACGCTGGCGCGCCAGGTGGCGGTGGCGATTGCCGCCAAGAACAAGGACTTCTCCAGCAAGTTCCCCAGCATCAAGATCTCGAAAGAGACCTGAAACCGTGATCGAGGGCTGAGCCGTGAACCTGCTGGTCTCGATGCGCTACCTGGTTGCTCTGGACGAGCACAAGCACTTTGCGCGCGCGGCTCAGGCCTGCTTCGTCACGCAGCCGGCGCTCTCCAATGCACTGCGGGCGCTGGAGGAGGAGTTCGGTGTTGCCATCGTCAAGCGCGGTCGCACCTTTGTCGGCTTCACAGATGAGGGGCAGCGCCTGCTGGCCAGTGCCCGGCGCATGCTGCACGAGGAGCAATTGCTCAAGCAGGACATGAGCAGCGTCAGCGGCCAGCCGCAGGGGCGCCTGAGCATCGGCGTGGTGCCTTCGGCGGAGCCGATCGCCGCCCGCTTTGCCGCCATGCTGCATGCCAAGTTCCCGGGCATCACCCCGGTGGTGCGCTCCATGAGTTCGCAGGGTATCGAAACCGGTCTGGAGGAGCTTTCGCTCGACATGGGGCTGGGCTTCATCGAGCGTGTGCGGCCCGGCGTCGGTTCGCTGCGCACGCAGGCGCAGTACTCCGAACACTATTTCCTGGTGCGCAAGGCTGCCAGCCCGGGTGCGCAGGGTATCCAGTTCGGTGGCCCCATCACGTGGCAGGAAGCGGCCACCCTGCCGCTGTGCCTGATGACGTCTGAAATGCACAACCGCCACATCGTCGATGCCGCCTTTGCCAAGGCGGGTGTGGCGGTGCGTCCGGTGCTGGAAACCAATTCCCTGCTGACCCTGGCCCTGAGCGCCTTAAGTGGAGCGGTCTGCAGCGTCATGCCGGGGGCGCTGGTGGGGGCCGTGCGCGCCTATGGCGATCTGGAGGTGCGCCCGCTGACCGGCCCCGAAGTGCATACGCCGATCGGCTTCATGGTGTTGGCGTCCGAGCGCATGTCGCGCACGCTGGATGCCGCCTTGACGCTGGCGCAGGATGCAGCCTGGCTGCGCCATGCAGCGGCCCACAGTGGCCTGTTGCACGCCTGAGTCATTCGATTGCAATCGATTTATTGCACTGCATCATTTACTTTTTGAATCTCTGCATGTCTTGATTCAATTTGACCCATCGGTGGCAGAAGCTGACACTGCGCCCATAGGTATGAATTGAGGGACATAAGATGAACCATCCGGGCCGCAAAGGCGAAGTGCAGGCGGTGGCGGTTGCCACCGTCGATGATCTGCGGGAGCGCATTCGGCGCAAGAGCAAGCTCAAGGGGCGTCAGCCTGATGCCCAGTCCTTGACCGAGGTGGTGGCCCTGATTGGTGAGCGGCCGGAGGGTGGCCACCGGCGCGACTTGCTGATCGAGCACCTGCACAAGCTCAACGATGCTTACCGCTGCCTGTACGACCGTCATTTGGTGGCGCTGGCCAAGGAGATGAATCTCCCGATGGCCGAGGTCTACGAGGTCGCCACCTTCTATCACCACTTTGAGGTCGTGAAGGGCGATGAGCAGGCCCCCGGCCTGACGGTGCGCGTCTGCGACGGCCTGAGCTGTGAACTCGGCGGCGCCAAGAGCCTGATGAGCAAGCTGCAGGCGACGCTCACGGGCAACGGCGTGCGCGTGGTGGCTGCACCCTGCGTCGGCCGCTGCGAACAGGCGCCGGTGGCGGTAGTGCACCAGAACCCGGTGCTGCGCGCCACACCCGAGACCGTGGCCACGGCGGTCAAGGCTGAGGCCACGACGCACCCGAAGTCGTCCGGCAAAGCCAGCTTCGAGCCGGCTGCGCATGCGCTCAAGGCGGTTTCGCCGCTGCAGCAGCAGGTCTCACCCGATTTCGTCGGCTACGCCGCCTACCAGGCGCAGGGTGGTTATGCGCTGGCTGCCGCCGTCAGCAGCGGCCAGCAAGACATGGAGAGCCTCATCAAGGCGATGGAAGACTCGGGCCTGCGCGGCCTGGGTGGCGCGGGTTTCCCGGCCGGCCGCAAGTGGCGCATCGTGCGTGACCAGCCGGCCCCGCGCGTGATGGCGGTCAATATCGACGAGGGCGAGCCGGGCACCTTCAAGGACCGCACCTACCTGGAGCGCGACCCGCACCGCTTCCTGGAAGGCCTGCTGATTGCCGCCAAGGTGGTTGGCATCGACGCCTGCTACATCTACCTGCGTGACGAATACCATGGCGCCCGTGCGCTGCTGGAGAGCGAACTGGCTGCGTTGCAGGCCAATCCGCCATGCCCGTTGCCGAAGATCGAATTGCGCCGTGGCGCTGGGGCCTACATCTGCGGCGAAGAGTCCGCCATGATCGAGAGCATTGAGGGCAAACGCGGTGAGCCGCGCATGCGTCCGCCCTACATCGCGCAGGTGGGCCTGTTTGGCCGGCCGACGCTGGAACACAACTTCGAGACGCTGTACTGGGTGCGTGACATCGTGCAAAAGGGTGCCAACTGGTTTTCCAGTTTCGGTGCCAATGGTCGCAAGGGGCTGCGTAGTTTCAGCGTCAGCGGCCGCGTCAGGCAACCGGGCGTCAAGCTGGCGCCGGCGGGCATCACCATCCGTGAACTCATCGACCAGTATTGCGGCGGTATGCCTGAGGGCCATGAGCTCTACGCCTACCTGCCGGGCGGGGCTTCAGGGGGCATCCTGCCGGCCAGCATGGACAACATCCCGCTCGACTTCGACACCCTGCAACCCTATGGCTGTTTCATCGGCTCGGCGGCAGTCATCGTGCTGAGCCAGCACGACACCGCGCGCGAGGCTGCTGTGAACATGATGCGTTTCTTCGCGCACGAGAGTTGCGGCCAGTGCACGCCCTGCCGTGTTGGTACCGCCAAGGCAGCCCAACTGATGGAAGCGCCGAAGTGGGACAACGAGACGCTCGAAGACCTGTGCCAGGTCATGGGCGATGCCTCCATCTGCGGCTTGGGTCAGGCCGCACCGAACCCGATCCGCTGTGTCCAGAAATACTTTCCTCAGGAGTTGGCCCAATGAACGCACCTGCCAAACTCAACGAAGTCACGCCGCAAACCATCGAGTTCACGCTCGATGGGAAAAAAGTTAGCGCCTACAGCGGTGAAACCATTCTGAGCGTCGCCAAGCGCGTCGGCCTTGAGATTCCGCACCTTTGCTACAAGGAAGGCATGCGCCCGGACGGCAACTGCCGCGCCTGCGTGGTCGAGATCAAGGGCGAGCGCACGCTGGCCCCCAGTTGCTGCCGCAGTGCCACCGTTGGCATGGAAGTGCAGGCCACCAGCGAGCGCGCCGTCAAGAGTCAGAAGATGGTGTTGGAGATGCTGCTGTCCGACATGCCGGACCAGGGCTACAAATGGGATGAACAGAATGAGTCGCTGCAACACGGCGAACTGTCGCAGTGGGCCGATCACATGGACGTCACTGTGCGCCCGGAACTCAAGGCCTTGCGCCGTGAGCAGCCCGCGGCCGACGTGTCGCACCCGGCCATGGCCGTGAACCTGGATGCCTGCATCCAGTGCAACCGCTGCGTGCGCGCCTGCCGCGAAGAGCAGGTGAACGACGTGATCGGCTACGCGCTGCGCGGCAGCCACAGCGAGATCGTGTTCGACCTGGCCGATCCGATGGGTGACAGCACCTGTGTGGCCTGTGGCGAATGCGTGCAGGCCTGCCCGACCGGCGCACTGATGCCGAAGACCCGCATCGGCTCCCAGGTGGTGGACAAAAAAGTCGACTCCGTTTGTCCTTTCTGTGGCGTCGGCTGCCTGCTGACCTACAACGTCAAGGACAACAAGATCGTCAGTGTGGATGGCCGCGATGGTCCGGCCAACCACAGCCGCTTGTGCGTCAAGGGCCGCTTTGGTTTTGATTACGCGCACAACGATCAGCGCCTCACGGTGCCGCTGATCCGCAAGGCAGGAATTCTCAAAGACCCTGAAACGCTGGAACAACTGAACCGGGATACCGCCGACTGGTCGGCCGTGTTCCGAGAAGCCACCTGGGACGAGGCATTGGCATTGGCGGCCGGCAAGCTGAAGGGCTTGCGCGACACCTACGGCAAGAAGGCGCTGGCCGGCTTCGGCTCGGCCAAGGGCAGCAATGAGGAAGCCTATCTGTTCCAGAAGCTGGTGCGCACCGGCTTCGGCTCCAACAATGTGGACCACTGCACGCGCCTGTGCCATGCCTCCAGCGTGGCGGCGCTGCTCGAAGGCGTGGGCTCGGGGGCGGTGAGCAATCAGGTCAACGACGTCGAGCATGCCGATCTCATCCTGGTGATCGGCTCCAACCCGACCGCCAACCACCCGGTGGCGGCCACCTGGATGAAGAACGCCGCCAAGCGTGGCGCCAAGATCGTGCTGGCCGACCCGCGTGTCACCGACATTGGCAAGCATGCCTGGCGCACCATGCAGTTCAAGCCCGACACCGACGTGGCCATGCTCAATGCCATGATCTACACGGTGATCGAGGAGGGGTTGGTCGATCAGGCCTTTGTGCGCAGCCGCGCCAACAACTTCGAGGCCTTGAAAGCCAACGTCAAGGGCTACAGCCCCGAGGCCATGGAGCCGATCTGCGGCGTGCCGGCACAGACATTGCGCGAGGTCACGCGCGAATTCGCCAAAGCGAAGGGCGCCATGATCCTGTGGGGCATGGGGGTGAGCCAGCACATCCACGGCACCGACAACGTGCGTTGCCTGATCGCGCTGTGCACGGTGACCGGCCAGATCGGCAAGCCCGGCTCCGGCTTGCATCCGTTGCGGGGCCAGAACAATGTGCAGGGGGCCAGCGATGCCGGCCTCATTCCCATGATGTACCCCAACTACCAGCGCGTCACCAACAAGGAGGCGCACCAGTGGTTCGAGGACTTCTGGGGCATGAAGCTAGATGACCAGCCCGGCTACACCGTGGTGGAGATCATGCACAAGGCGCTGGCCGACGACAGCGACCCGCACAAGGTGCGCGGCATGTACATCATGGGTGAGAACCCGGCCATGAGCGACCCCGACCTGAATCACGCGCGCCATGCGCTGGCCTCTCTCGAACATCTGGTGGTGCAGGACATCTTCATGACCGAGACCGCCTGGCTGGCCGATGTGGTGCTGCCGGCCACGGCCTGGCCGGAGAAGACCGGGACCGTGAGCAACACCGACCGCATGGTGCAGCTCGGCCAGCAGGCGATCAACCCGCCCGGCCAGGCCAAGCCGGATCTGTGGATCATCCAGGAGATCGCCCAACGCATGGGTCTGTCCTGGAACTATGCCGGCGAACACGAAGGCGTGGCGGCGGTGTACGAGGAAATGCGCCAAGCCATGCACGCCGCCATCTCCGGCATCACCTGGGAGCGCTTGCAGCGCGAGTCGAGCGTGACCTACCCCTGCCTGAGTGCCGACGATCCGGGCCAGCCGACGGTCTTCATTGACAACTTCCCGACGGCAGACGGGCGCGTGACGCTGGTGCCGGCCGACATCATCCCGGCGGCCGAACGGCCCGATGCGCAGTACCCCTTCGTGCTCATCACCGGCCGTCAGCTGGAGCACTGGCACACCGGCAGCATGACGCGCCGCTCGGAAGTGCTCGACGCCATCGAGCCCATGGCGACCGCCTCCATGTGCGGCAGCGACATGGCCGACCTGGGCCTGCAGCCTGGCGATGTGATCACCGTGGCCTCGCGCCGCGGTGCCGTGGCCATCCATGTGCGGCGCGACGACGGCACGCCGCATGGCGCGATCTTCATCCCGTTCGCCTATTACGAGGCGGCAGCCAACCTGATGACCAATGCAGCGCTCGACCCCTTCGGCAAGATCCCGGAGTTCAAGTACTGTGCCGTGGCCATCCGCCGCGGTGGCAAGCCGGCCGCGGCGCCGGGTTACGGCAAGGCCGGCTGAGCACGTCAGCGCGGCTGAACCCGGTGGGTTCAGCCGCGTGCCATCAGGCTGGCGAAACAGGGTGGTTATGCGGGGCTTTTCCTATCCTGTACAGTGGCGCCTGTCATGAATACACACAACCCTGCCCTTGATGTTGCCGTGGTGATGCGCAAGGAGCGCGTCGAAGGCGCCATGAGCCGCTGGCAGCCCTGGCGTTGGGTCTTGGACGAAGTGATCGCCAACCAAGCCAGCTTCGGTGACCAGCCTACGCTGCTGCACAAGACCGATGACGAGGAGCGCTGGTTGCACCCCGGTTTCACCGTGGCCTTGTTCAAGGACGATGCCGAGGGCTATTACCTCAACGCCACCACACCGGCCCCTGGCTGGTTTGTGCACTGGCGCATGGAGGAGGAAGCCTCCGTAGGTGACGAGCCGATGGCCTGGCCTCTGGAGGTGTCTCTGAGCTACCACGACGCGGGCCGCTGGCTCGATGCGCAGGAAATGGTCGAGCAGGTTCCTGTCGCACCCGACGTCGTGGCGTGGATGCTTGCATTCGCACGCGAGCATTACGTGGAAGAGCCGAAACGGCGCAAGCGGCCCGAGAGCTTCAAACCCCTGACGGACCGTTTCGGCAACCCGGCTTCGGTGAGCGCCGAAAAGAAATTCAGAGGCGGACATGACTGACGGTTTTCTCGGTCGCTGGTCGCGCCGCAAGCAGGATGTGCGCGAAGGCCGACCCCTGGAGGAAAAGCGCCAGGTAGTGACAGAGCCGGTTGCACCGGCTGCCGCGGTGCCGGCCGACGCGGCGGTGCCTGCCGGCACATTGCCACAGGCGACCCCAGCGGTAGAAGCGGCCTTGCCGCCACCGACGCTGGACGATGTGCAGGCCCTCCATCCGCAATCGGACTTCAAGCGCTTCGTGGCCACCGATGTCGATCCGCAGGTGCGCAATGCGGCGATGAAGAAGTTGTTCGCCGACCCGCACTTCAATGTGATGGACGGGCTGGACATCTACATCGACGACTATTCCAAGCCGGACCCGCTGCCGCTGTCCATGCTGCGCAAGATGGCCAGTGCCCAGTTTCTCAACTTGGTGGAGCCGGAAGAAAAGACATCGCCACCGCCAGCACCTTCTGGCCCTGCGGTGGCAGCAGAGGCCGAAAGCACACCACACCTCACAGACCAGCCTGCTGGTCAGGGCGATACCAGCCAGGTCCCGTTGTCCGCCGCCGGGCAGACCACGGGTTCCCAGCCAACCACAAAAGATCATGCCGACACTGATTTGCGACTGCAATAAGACCATGCCGCTGGAGCCCAGGGCTCTGGGCGCCGTACTGAATGAAACGCTGACACTGCATTCCACCCTGTGCCGCCGGGAGGCTGGCGCCTTCGAGCAGGCCTTGGCCCAGGGCGATGAAGTCGTGGTGGCCTGCACCCAGGAAAGCCGTCTGTTCGGCGAAATCGCGGCACAAACCCCAAGCGCCGCGGGTGTGCCGATCCGCTTCGTCAACATCCGTGAAACCGGCGGCTGGAGTAAGGACGCGGCCAAGGCCACGTCGAAAATCGCGGCCTTGCTGGCGGCCGCGCACTTGCCCGACCCGGAGCCGGTGCCCACGGTGACCTATAAAAGCGCGGGCCGCTTGCTCATCATTGGCGCACTCGATGCGGCCGAGCGCACAGCCGAGCTGCTGGCCGATACCCTGGATGTGACGATCTTCAGCCTCGGCGCTGGCCAGGATGGGGGCATGCAGGAGCGGCGCTATCCGGTGTTGACCGGAAAGATCGGAGCCTTGACGGGTTGGCTTGGCGCCTTCGAGTTGAAGTGGCAACGCAACAACCCGATCGACCTCGATCTGTGCACACGCTGCAATGCCTGTATCGCGGCCTGTCCGGAAGGAGCGATCGGCTTCGACTATCAAATCGATAGCGCCTTGTGCAAATCCCATCGTGCTTGCGTCAAGGTGTGCGGCCTGGCCGGCGCCATCGATTTCACGCGCGAGCCGCAGGCCGAGAGCGAAAGCTTTGACTTGGTACTGGACCTGCGCGCCACGCCGGCTTTCACCCAGCATGCACTGCCGCAAGGTTATTTCCATGTCGTCCGAGCCGACGGGCCGGACCACCGCACGCTGATCGCGTTGCGGGGACTGGTGGGGGAGTTCGAGAAGCCCAAGTTTTTTGTCTACAAGCAAAAACTCTGCGCTCACAGCCGCAACGAAAAGACCGGTTGCAATGCCTGCGTTGACGTCTGCTCGGCCTCAGCCATCAGTTCTGAGCGCGAGCGCCAGCAGATCAAGGTCAATCCCAACCTGTGTGTCGGTTGCGGCGCCTGCACCACGGTCTGCCCCAGCGGCGCCCTGAGTTTTGCCTATCCGCGTGCCAGCGACCAGGGCAGCAAGATCAAGACGCAGCTGTCCACCTACACCCGCGCCGGCGGCAAGCAGCCGGCCTTGCTGCTGCACAGCCAGGACGCTGGTGCGCGCCTGATCGGCGACCTGGGGCGTGCTGCCCGCATCGACCCAGCCGTCCGCGGCGTGCCAGCGCGCGTGCTGCCGATGGCGCTGTGGCATACCGCTTCGCTCGGTCTCGATGTCTGGCTGTCTGCTGTTGCGTACGGCGCCACCAACGTCTGGGTGCTGATGACCGGCGAGGAAGCGCCGCAGTATCTGGAGGCGGTGCGTGCGCAGATGAATGTGGCGCAGGCCATCCTGAACGGACTGGGTTATCAGGGGGAGCACTTCCGCATCCTGCATGCGCGCGATGCACGCGACCTGGCCGCGCTCGATGCCGACTTGCAGGCACCTGCCGCGCAGGGCGTGACCAAGGTGGCGGGTTTTGCGGTGCAGGCCGACAAACGCGCAACGCTGGAGCTGGCGCTTGATCACCTGCTGGAGCAGGCGACACAGCGGCCCGAGGTCATTGCGCTACCGGCGCAGGGCTCGCCCCTGGGGGCTTTGGCCATCAACAAGGACGCTTGTACCCTGTGCCTGAGTTGCGTCAACGCCTGCCCGGCCAGTGCGCTGCAGGACAACCCGCAGTCGCCACAGCTCAAGTTCATCGAAAAGAACTGTGTGCAGTGCGGCTTGTGCGTCAAGACCTGCCCGGAAAAGGCACTCTCGCTCATTCCTCAGTTGCGTCTCACGCCGCAGCGCAAGGAAGCGGTGGTGCTCAACGAAATGCAGCCCTATGCCTGCGTGCGCTGCGGCAAACCCTTTGGCACGCTCAAGGCCATTGAAGCCATGCTCGGCAAGTTGGCTGGCCACGCCATGTTCCAGGGCGCGGCGCTGGAGCGGCTCAAGATGTGCGGCGATTGCCGCGTGATCGACATCTACACGGACCCGAACGAAGCACGCATCACCGATCTCTGATTGCTGTGCACTTGTATCCCGACGAAATCTGCCCATGACTATCCCCTCTGATTCCAACCCTGCTGTGCTGGCGACGAGCTCGACGCTTGACGAGGAAACCGCGCGCGCCGAGCTTTATGGCCTGCTGGCCATGCTGTACTACGCGCCAGCGGCGCCGGAGCTGCTGGCCCAATTGCGCGTGGCGGCAACGGAAGCGCCGGCGGCCGGCGGTTTTCTGGAAGAGCCCTGGCGTGGTCTGGTGGCGGCTGCCCGCGCGCTTGATGACACCGCCATCCGCCAGGAATACGACGCCCTTTTCGGCGGCGTGGGCAAACCCGAGGTCTACCTGTTTGGTTCTCACTACCTGAGTGGCTTCCTGAATGAAAAGCCGCTGGCCAAGCTGCGCGACACCTTGGCTGCACTTGGTTTGGCGCGCGATGAGACGATGCCAGAAACCGAAGACCACATCGCCTACCTGTGCGAGGTGATGCGTTACCTGATCGCAGGCGATGACGTGGCGGTGGCAAATCTCACGCGTCAGCGCGAGTTCTTCGCCGAGCACCTGCAACCCTGGATCAACCCGCTGTGTGATGCCCTCGCCCAGCATCCCAAGGCGCGTTTTTATGCTGCTCTGGCTGAATTCACGCGTGCGTTCTTCAGCGTGGAAATGCAGGGCTTCGACATGCTGGCTTGAGCCGCAGAAAGCGTTCAGGCGCGGCGAGGCTCCATGCTGGCCGCAGGCGTTTCAGGTGACAGCGGCTCGCTCAGCAGCCAGACGCGGAAGGTGGCGCCTTGCACACTATCGCCGAGTTCTTCGCGGTTCAGGCCTTCGATGCTGCCGCCATAACGCTCCACCAGCCCCACGCTGATCCACAGGCCCAGGCCGTTACCATCGTTCTTGGTGGTGAAGAAGGGACGGAACAGGCGCTCGCGCACCTTCGGGCTCAGGCCCGGTCCGGTATCGCTGATCTCGATCAGCACGCCGGCACGGCCATCGGTGACGAGCTCGTTGCGATTGCGTGTGCGCAGCCGCAGCCGGCCGCCTCCGGGCATGGCCTGAATGGCATTGATCAGCAGGTTGATCACCACCTGCTGCAACTCCTGACGGTTGATGCCGGCCCATGCCGTGGCCTGCAGATCGCGCTCGACGTCGATGTGGGTGTGTGCCAGAAGGTGAGCCACCAGCACGAGCGAATCCTCCAATGCGCGGTTCACGTCCACGGCTTCGACGTAACCGGCGTATTCGGTCGGGCGTGCGTACTGCAACAGTTGGGTGACGATCAGCCGCATGCGGTCAATCTGCTGGTCCAGCAACTGCAGCTCGGCCTTCACCGGGGCGGCTTGCGAGCCCAAGGTTTCGCGCATCAGGTCGAGATTGCCCTGGATCACGGCGATCGGGTTATTGATCTCGTGCGCCACGCTGGCGGTGAGCTGGCCGATGGCCGCCAGTTTTTCCGACTTGACGAGCTGCTGCTGTGCCTGCTGCAGCGAAGCATTGCTTTGTGCCAGTTCGCGCGTGCGCTCGATCACCTTGGCGTCGAGTTCGTCGGCCCAGCGCTGCAAGGCACGCGTCTTGTCGTCAATGACATCAAGCAACTGGTCGAAGTGGCTGGCCAGGGCGCCGATCTCGTCGCGTGCCGCGACCGGGCCGACGCGCGCGCTGGCGTCACCGTCTTCAACGCGCTGCATGGTCTGGTTCATCTGTTCCAGTGGCCGGAAGATGCTGCGTGCCCAGCGCACCGAGAACAGCGCCGCCAACACCATGACGACCAGGAAAATGCCGACGATCAGCGCCAGCATGCCGTATTTGACGTAGCGAAATGGCTGCTCCAGGTAGCCCACATACAACATGCCGACGCGCTCGCCGCGTCCGTCGAGCAGGGGCTCGTAGGCCGAGACATACCAGTCGTTCACCACGAAGGCGCGGTCGAGCCAGGTTTCACCATGGTCCAGCACCGCATTGCGCACCACCTGCGACACGCGGGTACCGATGGCACGTTGGTCCTGGAACAGCCGCACGTTGGTGGTGATGCGCACATCGTCCATGAACAGCGTGGCCGTGCCATGGCTGTCAAAGGGGAGTGAGCCGTCTGGGTAGACGATGCGGTTGATGTAGTCGATCAACGGCAGGTTCTGGTTGAGCAGTACACCGCCGCGCAACAGCGCCTGGATGTTGCCGTCCGGTCCATAGACCGGCGTGGTGGATAGCATGACCAGGGCACGATCTTCAATGCTGCGTGTCGTGGGTACTGCACCGCGGGTCGCGATCAGCGGGATGTGCAGGCGCTCGGCCAGATGGGGCGCCAGTGCCAGCAGTTCATTCGCCTCAAGTCGGGCCAGGCTGGCTTGGCCGGTGCCTGCGACCGGGCTGATGACGGCAGCGTCGCGCGCTGTTTGCGCGGTGATCCAGTCCGCCGTGATCAGGTGGCCGTCGGGCTGATAGAGGTTGATGAAGTCGAAGCCAAGACGGGTGCGTTCGCGTGCCAGCAGTCCTTGCAAGGCCGGCAGGTCATGGCGGGTCAGTGCCTGGTACAAGGCATAGGACGCGCCGACACCTTGCGTTCCCGAGCCCACTTCCCCCAGCACTTGCTCGAAGTAGCCGCGTGCCACGGCCAGATCGCTGCGCACCTTGGTGATGAGCAGCCGGTCGTAGGCGGCGTTGCCCCAGATGACGAGCGCTGCGACCAGCAGCGGCAGCACCACCAGCAGTGGCAGCAGCGCCATGGCCAGCAGTTTGTTGCGGATCGAGCTGCT
Source organism: Curvibacter sp. PD_MW3 (assembly GCA_002633085.1). Taxonomy (GTDB): domain Bacteria; phylum Pseudomonadota; class Gammaproteobacteria; order Burkholderiales; family Burkholderiaceae_C; genus Hylemonella. The sequence continues at coordinate 811,645 of NSIV01000001.1, read as the reverse complement.
GATCCAGTGCGGTGTCCGCCAAGCCAGCAACGCGGCAGCAGGCTTCACGACAAGGCCCACTCGGCGCAGCGGCGCTCCAGCGTACGGCGTGAGATGCCCAGTAACTGGGCAGCCTGGGTCTTGTCACCTTGCACCGAATCGAGGATGGTGCGGATGTGTTGCTTCTCCAGCGTGTGCAGATCGGTCGTAGCGGGTGACGTGGCGTGATGGCCAGTTGTTGCGGCCCCAGGCTTGTCCATCGAGTAAAGCGCCGAGACGTTGAGCGAACCCAGAATGAGGGAGCGCTCGATCAGGTTGCGCAGTTCGCGCGCATTACCAGGCCAGTCGTACTGCAGCAGGTAGGCCATCTCGGCGGAGGTGATCTCCAGCGGGCTCGCACCCAGGGCGGGGGTGAGCTGGGTCATAAAGTGCTGCACCAGGTCCGGTATGTCTTCCTTGTGTTCGCGCAGCGGTGGCAGTGTGATTTCCACCACCTGCAACCGGTAATACAAGTCTTTGCGGAAGCGCCCGGCGGCCACTTCTTCTTGCAAGGCACGATTGGTGGCGGCGATGATGCGGACATCCACCGGCAGCAACTGCTCGCTGCCCAAGGGGCGAATCTTCAGGTCTTCAAGCGCGCGCAGCAGCGTGGCCTGCAACGCCAGCGGCAATTCGGCCACCTCATCCAGGAACAAGGTGCCGCCCTGGGCGTAGTAGAACAGCCCGTCACGGGCCTTGGTGGCACCGGTGAAGGCGCCCTTGGCATGGCCGAAGAGTTCGCGCTCGATCAGCTCAGGCGACATGGAGGCGCAATTGACCGGCACGAACGGGCCTTGAGCACGTGGGCTCTGTGCGTGCAACGCCCGCGCCACCAGCTCCTTGCCGGTGCCCGATTCGCCTTGCAGCAGCACGGTGCTGTTGACGGCGGCCACGCGCCGCAGGGTTTGCGCCAACTGGGTGATGGCGGAGGAGTGTCCTACCAGCCCGTTGCTGGAATACTGGTTGCTGGAGAGGGTGTGACGCAACACAAAGTTCTCACGTGCCAGCCGGGCAGACTCATGGCAGTGCTGGACCGCATTGAGGATTTGCGGCACACGAAAGGGCTTGAGGATGAAGTCGGAGGCGCCAGCGCGCAGGGCCTCGATGGCGGTGTCCAGGTCGGCAAAGGCGGTGATCAGGATCACCTGCCCCGAGAAGCCCTGGTCGCGCAATTCCTTGAGCCAGGCCACGCCGTTCAGTCCGGGCAGGGCAATGTCCAGGATGATGAGGTCGACATGGTGGTTGCGCAGCAGCGCGGCACCCTCTTCGGCACTACTGGCCTCCAGCACGGACTGGCAACGCGGGGTCAGTGTCTTGACCAGGAAGTTGCGCATGCCGGGTTCGTCGTCGACCACCAGAACGGACCAGAACGGCCAGCCCTCGGTGGTCTTGCCATGTGCAGGGAAAGTGGATGGGTGAGTCACGGTAGGCGATGCGGGTTGATGATGAATTCTATCGATGCACCTGAGTCATTTAGTCGGGTAATGAGGTTTTTCGCGCCTATGCAACATCGTTCCTAAGCTTGGGTTGCCGGCGAACGATGCGACAAGCAGGGTTGTTTGCGACAACTTGTCTTGAAATGTGCGACAGATTGACGTCATCCTGTTGTGTATTGCGCCGCAGCATTGATGCAAGTCATTGATTTCTCTAGAGCGCTCCATGTGACGGTGATTTGGATCGATTCACAAGAATATTTCAAGACGTGTCAGCGCCGGCTCGGACCTTGCAGGCGCTTCTTGTTCCTCAAATTGTTTTGACTTGCTGAAACAGTCTGGGGTTGATACATTCGCACGAGCTTTGATATGCATTTCTGTTCCTAGGCAGAAATTTTCAGGAGACACAACATGAGTCAATCCCCGGGCAAATTGTCGCGGCGCACCCTGTTTGCGGGCGCCGGCACCGTTGGCGCAGTGGCCACGGTCGCCAGTCTGATGCCGGTCGTGCAGCCGGTCGTACCGGCTGGACAAGAACCCAAGGTCGCCCCGACCAAAGGTGGCGGCTACAGCCTGACCGAGCACGTCAAGCGCTATTACAAGACGACCCTCATTTAACGCCGATCGTTGGAGAGTTCCATGCTATTGACCAAAAAATCCACGGCCGCCGACACGGCCGCCCGGTCGCCCTTCGTTCACAGTCTGCGTCGCGGACTGGCCCAGGCCCTGCCGACCATGGACCGTCGTGCTTTCCTGCGCCGCTCCGGCCTCGGCCTGGGCGTCGGTATGGCGGCTTCGCAGCTCACACTGGTGAAGAAGGCGCATGCCGCCCAGGGTGTGGCGGTCGGCGACGGCAAGATCGAAGTTAAACGCACTGTCTGCACGCACTGCTCGGTGGGTTGCGCGGTGGATGCCGTGGTCGAAAACGGTGTCTGGGTGCGCCAGGAGGCGGTGTTCGACTCCCCGATCAACCTCGGCGCCCATTGCGCCAAGGGTGCGGCCTTGCGCGAGCACGGTCACGGCGAGTTCCGTCTGCGCTACCCGATGAAGCTGATCAACGGCAAGTACGAGCGCATCGGCTGGGACCAGGCGCTCAATGAGATCAGCGCCAAGATGATGGAGTTGCGCAAGGCCAGTGGTCCGGACAGCGTGTACTTCATTGGCTCATCCAAGCACAACAACGAGCAGGCTTACCTGCTGCGCAAGTTCGTCAGCTTCTGGGGCTCCAACAACTGCGACCACCAGGCTCGTATTTGCCACTCCACCACGGTGGCCGGTGTGGCCAATACCTGGGGTTATGGCGCCATGACCAACTCGTACAACGACATGCAGAACAGCAAGGTCGCCCTGTACATCGGCTCCAACGCGGCCGAAGCGCACCCGGTGAGCCTGTTGCACATGCTGCATGCCAAGGAAACCGGCTGCAAGATGATCGTGGTCGATCCGCGCTTCACCCGCACTGCGGCCAAGGCCGACGAGTACGTGCGTATCCGCTCCGGCACCGACATTCCTTTCCTGTTCGGTCTTCTGTACCACATCTTCAAGAACGGCTGGGAAGACAAGAAGTACATCAACGACCGTGTCTACGGCATGGACAAGGTTAAGGAAGACGTGCTCGCCAAGTGGACGCCCGAGAAGGTCGAAGAGGCCTGCGGCGTCAAGGAAGAGCAGATGTTCAAGGTCGCCAAGATGTTGAACGACAGCCGCCCAGGCACCATCGTCTGGTGCATGGGCCAGACCCAGCACACCATCGGCAATGCCATGGTGCGTGCTTCCTGCATTTTGCAGTTGGCGCTGGGCAACGTCGGCAAGTCCGGCGGCGGTACCAACATCTTCCGTGGCCACGACAACGTGCAGGGCGCGACCGACGTCGGCCCCAACCCTGACTCGCTGCCGGGTTACTACGGCTTGGCCGAAGGTTCCTGGAAGCATTTCGCCAAGGCCTGGGGCGTCGACTTCGAATGGATCAAGGGCCGTTACGCATCGCCGGCGATGATGGGCAAGAACGGTATCACCGTCTCACGCTGGATCGACGGTGTGCTGGAGAAGAACGAGCTGATCGACCAGGATTCCAACCTGCGCGGCGTCTTCTACTGGGGCCATGCGCCGAACTCGCAGACCCGCGGTCTGGAGATGAAGCGCGCCATGGACAAGCTGGACCTGCTGGTGGTGGTGGATCCCTATCCGTCGGCTACCGCCGCCATGGCTGCCATGCCGGGTAAGCCGGAAGACCTGAACCCGAACCGCGCGGTCTACCTGCTGCCGGCGGCCACGCAGTTCGAGACCAGCGGTTCCTGTACCGCCTCCAACCGCTCGCTCCAGTGGCGCGAGAAAGTCATCGAGCCGCTGTGGGAAAGCCGCAGCGATCACATGATCATGCATCAGTTCGCTGAAAAACTCGGCTTCGCCAAAGAGTTGTCCAAGAACTACAAGATGCAGAAGGTCAAGGGCATGGACGAGCCCATGCCGGAAGACATCCTGCGTGAGATCAACAAGTCGGTCTGGACCATTGGCTACACCGGCCAGAGCCCGGAGCGCCTGAAGGCGCACATGAAGAACATGCACTTGTTCGACGTGAAGACCCTCAAGGCCAAGGGTGGCAAAGACAAGGAAACCGGCTACGACTTCACCGGTGACTACTTCGGCCTGCCCTGGCCCTGCTACGGCACGCCGGAACTCAAGCACCCGGGTTCGCCCAACCTGTACGACACCTCAAAGCACGTGATGGACGGCGGCGGCAACTTCCGCGCCAACTTCGGTGTCGAGCGCGAAGGCAAGAGCCTGCTGGCTGAGGACGGCTCGTATTCGCTGGGCGCCGACATCACCACTGGTTATCCGGAGTTCGACCATGTGTTGCTGAAGAAGCTGGGCTGGTGGGACGAACTGACCGATGCCGAGAAAACCGCGGCCGAGGGCAAGAACTGGAAGACCGACTCGTCGGGCGGCATCATCCGTGTGACCATGAAGAACCATGGTTGCCATCCGTTTGGCAATGCCAAGGCCCGTGCGGTGGTGTGGAACTTCCCCGATCCGGTGCCGCAGCACCGCGAGCCGCTCTACGGTACCAAGCCCGAACTCATGGCCAAGTACCCGACGCACGACGACAAGAAGGCCTTCTGGCGCCTGCCCACCCTGTACAAGACGGTGCAGCAGAAGAACATCGCCGACAAGCTGCACGAGAAGTTCCCGCTCATCCTGTCTTCCGGCCGTCTGGTCGAGTACGAAGGCGGCGGCGAGGAAACCCGTTCCAACCCCTGGCTGGCCGAGTTGCAGCAGGAAGCCTTTGTTGAGATCAACCCGAAGGCGGCCGCTGACCGCGGCATCCGCAACGGTGACCGTGTCTGGCTGCTCAGCCCGACGGGCGCGCGCCTGAATGTGCAGGCCATGGTGACCGAGCGCGTCGGCCCCGACACCTGCTGGATGCCGTTCCACTTTTCCGGTCGGTGGCAAGGTGCCGACATGCTGGCCTACTACCCCAAGGGTGCGGCGCCGGTGGTGCGTGGTGAGGCCGTCAACACGGCCACCACCTATGGCTATGACAGCGTGACCATGATGCAAGAAACCAAGACCACGATCTGCAATATCGAGAAAGCCTAAGGAGAAACACAAATGGCACGTATGAAATTTGTTTGTGACTCCGAGCGCTGTATCGAGTGCAACGGCTGCGTCACGGCCTGCAAGAACGAGCACGAAGTGCCGTGGGGTGTGAACCGCCGCCGCGTGGTCACGTTGAACGACGGTGTTCCCGGCGAAAAATCCATCTCGGTGGCCTGCATGCACTGCAGCGACGCACCCTGCATGGCGGTTTGCCCGGTGAATTGTTTCTACCGCACCGACGAAGGCGTGGTGCTGCACGACAAGGACATCTGCATCGGCTGCGGCTACTGCTCCTACGCCTGCCCGTTCGGCGCCCCACAGTTCCCCTCGCAGGGCACCTTTGGTGTGCGCGGCAAGATGGACAAGTGCACCTTCTGCGCCGGTGGCCCGGAAGCCAATGGCAGCGAGGCCGAGTTCGAGAAATACGGTCGCAACCGCCTGGCCGAAGGCAAGTTGCCGGCCTGCGCTGAAATGTGTTCGACCAAGGCCCTGCTCGCCGGTGACGGCGACATGGTGGCCGACATCTTCCGCAACCGTGTGCTGCAGCGTGGCAAGGGTGCTGAAGTCTGGGGCTGGGGTACCGCCTACGGTTCGCGCCAGGCTGGCCAGCCGCAAGCCGCAGCACCTGCCAAAGGAGCGAAGTCATGAAAACAACGCTGATGTTGATCGCCGCGGCAGCCTTGCTGGCCGCCTGTGGTGAAAAGCCGCAGACGATTGGTGGCGCCAAGCAGGATGCCGCGCCCTACAGCGGCACCGGCAAACCTTTTGTCGATGCTGGCTGGAAGCCCGGCGACAAGGCGAGCTGGGAGTCGCACCTGAAGGCGCGCGGACAGAACAGCCAGAACGAATACACCAAGACCAACTGAGACGGGATGGCCCTCATGAAAAAAGCGCTTGCTGCTGTCCTGCTGCTGGCTTTGGGCTGGGGCAACCTGGTCCTGGCGCAGGATAAACCCACGGCGCCCGCTGAGACCGGTGGCGTCAAGAGCCAGAACATCATGGATGTCCGGCCGGATGCCAGTTCGGACCCGGACTACGCCAAGCAGACCAATGCCGAGCGGGCCAAGGTCCAGCCCGGCAACAACGCGCCCATGTGGCGCCAGGTGGGCTCGGGTGTGACGGGCTACAGCAGCCTGCCCAAAGACCAAGCCCCCGAGGCCGGCAACCTGATCCAGCCTTTTGTGCAGTACCCGGGTTCGCTGTTCACCAACGCCGGCGAAGCCTGGCGCCAGGTGCGCAACAACTGGCTCATTCCCTACGGTGGTGCCTTGTTGCTGATCGTGCTGGGCGCCATTGGCGTGTTCTACTGGCGCAAAGGCACCTTGCAGCTGCATGGTGCCGCCACCGGTCGCAAGATCGAGCGCTTCACACCTTTTGAGCGCTCGGCGCACTGGGCCAACGCGATTGCCTTCACCATCCTGGCTGTCTCTGGCATCGTGATGGCTTTTGGCAAGTTCTTCCTGCACCCTGTGATTGGCGGCACCCTGTTCGGCTGGCTGACCTACGTGCTGAAGAACGCACACAACTTTGCCGGCCCGGTGTTTGCCGTTTCGCTGGTGATCGTGATCATCACCTTCGTGCGTGACAACCTGCCGCGCAAGGAAGACATCACCTGGCTCGTCAAGGGCGGTGGCCTGCTGGGCGAACATGAAATCCCTTCGCACCGCTTCAACGCCGGCGAGAAGGTGCTGTTCTGGGGCGGTGTGTTCCTGCTAGGCCTGATCGTGGTCGGCTCGGGCCTGGTGCTCGACAAGCTGATCCCGGGGCTGGGCTATCTGCGCGGTGACATGCAGGTCGCCCACATGATCCACGCTGTGGCCACGGTGCTGATGATGGCCATGTTCATGGGCCACATCTACATGGGCACCATCGGTATGGCGGGCGCCTACGACGCCATGAAGACCGGCTACGTCGACGAGACCTGGGCCAAGGAGCACCATGAGCTCTGGTACGACGACATCAAGGCCGGCAAGATCCCGGCCCAGCGCAGCGCCGAAGCGGCGCCTGCTCCGACTGTTCAAGCCTAAGCACGAGAAAGAGGCTCACATGAAATCGATCGCTGTTTTTGTTCTGGGTGCAGCCCTCTCCCTGTCGGCGCTGGCCAAGCTGCCGCCGCTGAATGACGAAGCCAAGGCCAAAGCGGCCGAGGCGGCTGCCAAGACGGCCCATGGCGGCAAGGTGGATAACTACCTGCTGTGCAAGTCGCAAGACAAGGTGGCGGCCCACTACCGCAAAGGCAACAAGGACGCCAAAGCCGCCGCGACGACAGCGCCGTGCGCGGACCCTGGTCCTTTTGTCTACACCCCCGCTGGTGCTACGCCGACGGCAGCCGCACCTGCGCCCGCACCTGCTGTACCGGTGGCCGCTGACAAGAAGAAAAAGAAGTCCTGACCTCCGTCAGGCATCGTGGTCATGGGCCCGGGCTGCACAGCCCCGGCCCTTTTTGTTGTAGTCTGCAGCCATGTCTTCATTTCCTCTGCCCCAGTTGACCCGGGCCATCGCACCGCTGACGCGCGAGGTGTTGGCCGTCAATGAGTTCGGCGAGACCACCACCGTGTCCATCCCGGCGGAGCGTGCGCTCACCGTCTATGTCGACAAGCGCGAGCTGGTCACGCTCATGACCCTGGGTGCCAACCCGGAACTGCTGGTGCTCGGCTTTCTGCGCAACCAGCGTCTGGTGCGCTCGGTGCAGGAGATCGAATCCATCACGGTGGACTGGGAGGTCGGTGCCGCAGCCGTCAAGACGCGTGAAGGCATAACCAACGTGGAGGAACGAACGTCCAAGCGGGTTGTTACCACCGGCTGTGGGCAAGGCAGCGTGTTCGGCGACCTGATGGACGAGGTCGACAGCATTGTGCTGCCCGAGGCCACTCTGACTCAGAGCCAGCTGTATGGCGTCGTCAATGCCATCCGCCTGCAGGAGAGCACCTACAAGTCGGCCGGCTCGGTCCACGGCTGCGCCCTGTTCCGTGGCGAGGAGATGCTGCTGTTTGTCGAAGACGTCGGCCGCCACAACGCCATCGACACCATTGCCGGCTGGATGTGGCTGCAGGACTCTGAGGTGATGGGCGGGGCCGACAAGGTGTTCTACACCACCGGTCGCCTGACCAGCGAGATGGTCATCAAGTCGGCCCAGATGGGCGTGCCGATTGTGGTGTCGCGCAGCGGCATCACGCAGATGGGGCATGCGGTGGCTGAACGGGTCGGCCTGTGCACCATCGGGCGGGCCACCAACAAGCATTTCCTTTGTTACACCGGCGCGCAGCGCTTGCAACTGCAGCCGGAGCTGGCAGGCTCCAAGCTGCGCGCGGCGGCCTGAAGTCCTTGGTCGGGCAAACGGGTGGTACTTACCCTAAGCTTGCGGCATGAACATCACTTTCTGGCAACTCGGCTGGCGCACCCTGTGGCGTGACCTGCGCTCCGGTGAACTGCGCCTGCTGCTGCTGGCTGTCACGCTGGCTGTTGCGGCGCTCACCGCGGTGGGTTTCTTCGCCGACCGACTCAAGGGCGGCCTGCAGCGCGATGCGCGCCAACTTCTTGGCGGCGACGCCGTGGTGGCAAGCGACAACCCGGCCCCCGAGGCCTTTGCCAAGCAGGCGCTGGCGCTGGGCTTGAAGGTGTCGACTTCGCTGAGTTTCCCCACCATGGCACGCGCATCGGAGGAACGAGGCGGCGGCAGCCGGCTGGTGGCGCTGAAGGCGGTGGAGAACGGCTACCCGCTGCGCGGACAGCTGACTGTGGCCAGTGACGCAGCCGTGCCGGGTCAAAAGACGGATGAGATCCCAGCGCCGGGTGAAGTCTGGGTTGATGCCCCGCTGCTGGAAGCCCTCGGACTGCAGGCGGGCGACGCGCTGCTGTTGGGCGAGCGCAGCTTCCGCATAAGCCGCGTCATCTTGCTGGAGCCCGACCGTGGTGCCGGCTTCATCAACTTCGCGCCGCGCGCCATGATGCGCGAGGCCGATATTGCCGTCACCGGATTGATCCAGCCAGCCAGCCGCGTCAGCTACCGGCTGGCCGTGGCCGGTGCCGACCGCGCTGTGGCGCGCTACGTGAAATGGGCGAATGACGAGATTGCTCAGCGCAGCCTGCGTGGCCTGCGCGTCGAGTCGCTGCAGGGCGGGCGGCCCGAGATGGGGCAGACGCTGGACCGGGCCGAGAAATTCCTGAACCTGGTGGCGCTGCTGGCGGCGCTGCTCAGTGCGGTGGCGGTGGCCCTGGCCGCGCGCGGCTTTGCCAGCAACCACCTCGATGACTGCGCCATGCTGCGTGTGCTCGGGCTGGGCCACGCGACGATTGCCTGGAGCTACACCTTCGAGTTCGTGCTCGCCGGCTTGGCCGCCAGCACGCTAGGTGTGCTGCTGGGTTATGCGGTGCATCATGTCTTCGTGCTGCTGCTGGCCGGCCTGGTGGAAACTGCCTTGCCAGCGCCGAGCATCTGGCCGGTGCTGTTCGGTCTCGGCATGGGGCAGACGCTGCTCGTCGCCTTCGGCCTGCCGCCGGTGCTGCAACTTGCCCAGGTGCCGGCGCTGCGCGTGCTGCGGCGCGATGTCGGCAACCTGCGGCCGGCCTCGCTCGGCGTGCTGGCGCTCGGCGTCGCTGGTTTTGCAGCGCTGCTGCTGGCGGTGAGCAGCGACCTCAAGCTGGGGTTGATCGCCGTCGGTGGTTTTGCCGCCGCAGTAGCGCTGTTCGCTGCCGCCAGTTGGGGAGCGGTGTGGCTGCTGCGGCGCGTGGTGAACGAGGCCAGCGCGCCGCGCTGGCTGGTGCTGGCCACGCGCCAGATCGCCGCGCGGCCGGCCTACACCGTGGTGCAGGTGAGCAGCCTGGCGGTGGGCCTGCTGGCGCTGGTGCTGCTGGTGCTGCTGCGCACCGACCTGATTGCCGGCTGGCGTCAGGCCACGCCGGCTGATGCGCCGAACCGTTTTGTCATCAACGTTCAGCCCGACCAGGGCGATGCCTTCCAGCAGGCCTTGAAAAACGCCGGCGTCAGCGGCTACGACTGGTACCCCATGATCCGCGGCCGGCTGGTGGCGGTGAATGGCCGCGACGTGAAGCCGGAGGACTACGCCGAAGACCGCGCGCGCCGGCTGCTGGACCGCGAGTTCAACCTGTCGCACAGCGCCGCCTTGCCCATGCACAACCCGGTGGTGGCCGGGCAGTGGACGGCAGAAGAAGAGGGCGCCATCAGCATGGAGGAAGGTATTGCCAAGACGCTGGGCCTGAAGCTGGGTGACCGCCTGCGCTTCGACATCGCCGGTGTGCCGACCGACTCCACCATCACTTCGCTGCGCAAGGTGGACTGGGGTTCGATGCGCGCCAACTTCTTTGCCATCTACCCGGTCAGCCGCATGCCCGAGGTGCCCAGCACCTATATGACGGCCTTCCGCGCGCCGGACGTCAAAGGCTTTGACAACGCACTGGTACGGCACTTCCCCAACATCACGGTGGTGGACATGAGCACCACGCTGCTGCAGGTGCAGCGTGTGCTGGACCAGGTGATCCGTGCGGTGGAGTTCCTGTTCGGCTTCACACTCGCCGCCGGCCTGGTGGTGCTGCTGGCCGCGGTGACGGCCACGCGCGAGGATCGCGCACGCGAGTTCGCCATCATGCGCGCGGTGGGTGCCAGCGCCGGCCTGCTGCGCCAAGTGCAGCGCGCCGAGCTGCTAGGTGTTGGCCTGCTGGCCGGCTTTTTAGCGTCGGTAGTGGCTGCAGCCGTGGGCTGGGCGCTGGCGCGTTTTGTCTTCGAATTCGACTGGAGCGTCTCCTTGTGGGTGCCGCTGCTCGGGGCACTGGCCGGTGCCGTGCTGGCGCTGGCGGCCGGCTGGTGGGGCCTGCGCGACGTGCTGCGCCGGCCGGTGGTTGAGACGCTACGTCGTGCGGCGCAATGAACTGAATTTGATTTGCTATTGATTTGATAGCTGTTGGCGAATATTTATCAAGGGCTGGATGCCATTTTGACCATGAATACAGAAGAGAAGCCGGAGCCGGCCAGTGCCTTTGACTGGATCGGCGGCGAAGAACGTGTGAAGGCGCTGGTGGAGCGCTTCTACGATTTGATGGACCTGGAGCCCGGCTACAAGGAGTTGCGCGCCGCCCACGGCAGCGATCTGGCCAGCGCACGCGAAAAACTGTTCTGGTTCCTCTGCGGCTGGCTCGGCGGCCCCAACCACTACATCGAACGCTTCGGCCACCCGCGCCTGCGCGCGCGGCACATGCCGTTCAAGATCGGCATCCTGGAGCGCGACCAGTGGCTGGCCTGCATGGACCAGGCCATGGGCGAGGTGGGGATTGATGAGGCGCTGCGTGCGCGGCTGCGTGAATCGTTCTTTGGCACGGCGGATTGGATGCGTAATACGCCGCTTTAACCGCCGCGCTAACCGGCGGGTTGCAGCAGCACGATCAGCGCGCCGGCACCGCCCTCGGCGGGCTTGGCCTGCACGAAGGCCAGGATCTCCTTCTTCTGCACCAGCCAGCTGTGCACGCGGCTTTTCAGCACCGGCGTCTTGCCCGGCGAGCCCAGGCCCTTGCCGTGCACCACACGCACACAGCGGATGCCGTGCTTGCGGGCGTCGCGGATGAACTGGCCCAGCGCGCCGCGCGCTTCGTCGGTGCGCAGGCCGTGCAGGTCGATCTCGCGCTGGATGGCCCAGTCGCCGCGGCGCAGCTTGCGCGTCACGTCAGGGCCGATGCCGGGGCGGCGAAAGCTCATGTGCTCGTCGGCATCCAGCAGGGTGCTGACGTCGAATTCGTCGCTGATGGCTTCCACCAGCACCGCCTGTTCGTCGCGTTCACGCTGCACTGGGATGGGTTTCGGTTGCTCTTTTTTCAATAGCGCCTGGCGCTTGTCAGTCAAGGGCTGGACGGCGCCAGCGGCCTTGATGAACAGATCCTTGTCGGCCGTGGATTGACGGGCGACGCGTTCGCGCTCGGCCCGGCGTTCGGCTTCCAGCTTGGCCTGTGCCTCGATGGCCTTCTTGACCTGCTTCAGATCAGCGAGCGATTTGACGGTGACCATCAGACCAATCCTTTTTCGGCCATCGAGAGCGCTTGGCCCGGTGCCACGATCACGTGGTCGAGCACGCGCACATCCACCAGCGCCAGCGCGGCCTTGAGTGCCTGCGTCAGTGCCTCGTCGGCACGCGAAGGCAATACCGTGCCGCTGGGGTGGTTGTGCGCCAGCACCACGGCGGCGGCATGGTGGTGCAGGGCGCGCAGCACCACCTCGCGCGGGTAGACGCTGGTCTGGCTCAAGGTGCCGCGGAACAGTTCTTCCAGCGCCAGCAGGCGGTGTTGGCTGTCGAGAAACAGCACGGCGAACACTTCATGCTTCTTGGCGCCCAGATGCAGCTGCAGGTAGTGCTTGACGGCCTCCGGTGTGTCCAGCGCAGCGCGTTCCTTCAGCTGCTCGGCCATGGCGCGCCGCGCCAGCTCCAGCACGGCCACCAGCTCGGCCCGCTTGGCCGGCCCCAGGCCCTTGATGCGCTTCAGATCGTCGGCCGTGGCATGCAGCAGGCCGGACATGCCGCCAAAACCGGTCTGCCCATCCAGCAGTTCCTGCGCCAGTTGCAGCACACCCTTGCCGGCCAGTCCGGTGCGCAGCAGCAGGGCCAGCAGCTCGGCGTCGCTCAGGGCGCCGGGGCCGCGGGCCAGCAGCTTTTCGCGCGGGCGGGCGTCGGGTGGAAGGTCTTTGAGCGGCATCAGAGGCTGGTTGACCCAAGGTTTTTACAATGGAGGCCAGTTTATAGGGACTTTTATGACCTCCACCCTTCCCCGCGTCCAGGCCGGCTCCTTCCTGACCCTGCATTACCGCCTGGCCGGTCCTGCCGGCGACATCATCAACACCTTCGAGGGTAAGCCGGCCACGCTGTCGCTCGGCACGGGGGAACTCTCGCCGGCGGTGGAGCAATGCCTGCTGGGCCTGGAGGAGGGCGTGCGCCAGACTTTCGAGCTGCCGGCTGGTGCGGCCTTCGGCGAGCGCAACCCCGACATGCAGCAGTGGCTGGCGCGCAAGGTGCTGACCGACATGGGCGACCCGCTGGAGCAATACAGTCTGGGTGACGTGGTGCAGTTCCCCACGCCTGACGGCCAGGGCCGCTTTGCCGGCGTGGTGTTGCAGGTGCGCGAAGACGGCGCGGTGCTGTTCGACTTCAATCATCCGCTGGCGGGCCAGCCGGTGACGTTTGAAGTGCATCTGCTGGGGGTGCTCTGATGCTGGACGAGATCATTCTGGCGGAACCGCGCGGTTTTTGCGCCGGTGTCGACCGGGCCATCGAGATTGTCGAGCGCGCGCTGCACAAGTTCGGCGCGCCGATCTATGTGCGCCACGAGATCGTGCACAACACCTATGTGGTGAACGACCTGAAGGCCAAGGGCGCGATCTTCATCGAGGAGTTGGACGACGTGCCGCCCGGTGCCACCTTGATTTTTTCGGCCCACGGTGTCAGCAAGGCGGTGCAGCAGGAAGCTGCCAAGCGTGGTTTCCATGTGTTTGATGCCACCTGCCCGCTGGTGACCAAGGTGCACATCGAGGTGGCCAAGCTGCACAAGGAAGGTTACGAATTCATCATGATCGGCCACAAGGGCCATCCCGAGGTGGAAGGCACCATGGGCCAGCTCGATGACGGCAGCATCCACCTGGTGGAGGACGTGGCCGATGTGGCGCGCGTGCAGCCGGCACAGACCGACAAGCTGGCGGTGGTGACGCAGACCACGCTGAGCATGGACGACGCGGCCGGCATCCTGGCGGCGGTGAAGGCGCGCTTTCCGAACGTGCGCGAACCCAAGCAGCAGGACATCTGCTACGCCACGCAGAACCGGCAGGACGCCGTCAAGCTGCTGAGCCCGCAGGTGGACATCGTCATCGTGGTCGGCAGCCCGACCAGCTCCAACAGCAACCGCCTGCGCGAAGTGGCAGAAAAACTGGGCACCGAGAGTTACATGGTGGACAACGCCGACGAGCTGAAAGCCGAATGGTTCGAAGGCAAGAGCCGTGTGGGCCTGACGGCCGGCGCCTCCGCGCCCAGCATTTTGGTTCGCCAGGTGGTGGACCAGATCAAGGCTTTCGGTGCACTGTCGGTGCGCAAGATGGATGGCATCGAGGAAACGGTCAAATTCCCCCTGCCCAAGGGCCTGAAGACCGAACTCTGACCCCCTGTGCCCCATTGACCTGCCGGCCTACAATTCAGCCATGCTAGACATCACCCTGCTCCGTAAAGACCTCGATTCGGTCGTTGCCCGTCTGGAGACGCGCAAGAAACCACAAGCCTTCCTCAACGTGGACGGTTTTCGCGCGTTGGAGGCTGAGCGCAAGACCATCCAGACCCGCACCGAAGAACTGCAGGCCAAGCGCAATACCCTGAGCAAGCAGATCGGCGCGCTCAAGGGCAAGGGCGAGCACGCCCAGGCCGAAGCCGCCATGGCCGAGGTCAGCGCCCTCAAGGCCGAGCTGGAAAGCTCCGCGACCCGGCTGGACCAGATCCAGGCCGAGCTGCAGACCCTGCTGCTGGCCGTGCCCAACCTGCCGCACGAGAGCGTGCCGGTGGGCAGCGACGAGACCGGCAACGTGGTGGTGCGCTCTTGGGGCACACCGAAGGCGATGGACTTTGCCGTCAAGGACCATGTGGACGTGGGCGCGCCGCTGGGTCTGGATTTTGACCTCGGCGTCAAGCTCACCGGTTCGCGCTTCACGGTCATGAAGGGCGGCATTGCCCGTCTGCACCGGGTCATTGCCCAGTTCATGCTCGACGTGCAGACGCAGGAGCACGGCTACACCGAGTGCTACACGCCTTACATCGTCAACGCCGACAGCCTGCGTGGCACCGGCCAGCTGCCCAAGTTTGAAGCCGACCTGTTCGCCGCCAAGAAGGGCGGCCAGGAAGGCGAGGTGGTCGAAGACGCGGCGCTCTACCTGATCCCCACCAGCGAAGTGCCGCTGACCAACTTCGTGCGCGACGAGATCGTGGCCGAGGCCGAACTGCCACTCAAGTTCACGGCGCACACGCCGTGCTTCCGTTCCGAGGCCGGCTCCTACGGCCGCGACACACGCGGCATGATCCGCCAGCACCAGTTCGACAAGGTCGAGATGGTGCAGATCGTCCACCCGGAGAAAAGCTACGAGGCGCTGGAAGAGATGACGCGCCATGCCGAGGCCATTCTGCAAAAGCTCGGCCTGCCGTATCGCGTCATGAGCCTGTGCACCGGCGACATGGGTTTCGGCGCCGCCAAGACTTACGACCTCGAAGTCTGGCTGCCGGCGCAGAACACCTACCGCGAGATCAGTTCGGTCTCCAACTGCGAGGCCTTCCAGGCGCGCCGCCTGCAGGCCCGCTTCAAGAACGCCCAGGGCAAGAACGAGCTGGTCCACACGCTCAACGGTTCAGGCCTGGCGGTGGGCCGCACGCTGGTGGCCGTGTTGGAAAACTACCAGCGCGCCGACGGCAGCGTGGAAATTCCTGCCGCGCTGCAGCCGTATATGGGCGGCCTCAAGGAGTTACGGCCGTGATCTCCCGCCTGCGGCGCGCCCTGTGTCTGCTGCTGCCCTTGGGCGCAGCCGGTGTGCAGGCCGCTGTGCCGGCCGCGGGCCAACCCGCGCCGGACTTCACCCTGCCAGATCAGAGCGGCAAGTTGCGCCGCCTGGCTGACTGGCGTGGCAAGTGGCTGGTGCTTTATTTCTACCCGAAGAACGACACGCCTGGCTGCACCGAAGAGGCCTGCACCTTCCGTGACGACTGGGAGCAACTCAGTGCGCTCGGTGCCGAGGTGGTAGGCATCAGCGTTGACGACAGTGCCTCGCACGCGGCCTTTGCCCAGAAGTACAAGCTGCCGTTCCCCTTGCTGGCCGACACGCAAGGCGACGTGGCGCAACGTTATGGCGCGATCTCGGACTGGAAGTTGTTCAAGTTCGCCAAGCGCTACACCTTCCTCATCGACCCGCAGGGCCAGATTGCCAAGGTCTACCTGTCGGTCAATACCTCGCGTCATTCAGCGGAGATCGTGGCGGACCTCAAGCAACTCAAGTCATCGCGGCCCTGAGCCGGTACGACGGCCGGCAAGTGCCGCCGGCACTCAGAAGATGAACCGTGGAAGTGGCGCACCGTGTCTTCGTTTATTCAAGGGAGAAGCTCCATGACTTCATCGTTGGCCCGTCGCTTCATGTGGGGCGTGCTTTGGCTTGCGGGCTGCGGGGGGCTGTCGTTGGCGAACGCCAGTGACCTGCCCGCCGTGCGGCAGCAAGGCGGTATCGAGTACCTGAGTGGTGGCATTGGCTTGGAGGAGTCCACGGCGATCGATACCGAGAGCCGCAAGTGGCCCCTGACCTTGCTGTTTTCGGCCAAGAGATGGCAGCGTTCTGTTTACACCGCGGATGCGAAGGTCAGCCTGCGGGATGGACATGGCAAGCTGCTGCTGCAGATGCAGGCCGACGGGCCCTTTCTTCTGCTCCGGCTGGCGCCGGGTACTTACGCGGTCGAGGCGACGCTGAACGGAAAACCGTTGCAGCAGCGTATCGTGCTGAAGAAAGGGGAGCCGGCGCGCGTGGTGTTCGTCTGGCCGGAGGCCCCGACGGACGAGCCGGCGCAGGACTGAGCCGTTCACCGGTCAGGCGGAATAAAAACAACAAACCCCGCCATGTGCGGGGTTGGTTGTTTCTGGCAACTTGCGGCTCAGGCTTGCCGGCGCTGACGCACGGCGTGTGCCAGGGTCTCCAGCACCGGCACGGTCTGCTCGAAGCTGATGCAGGCGTCGGTGATGGATACGCCGTAGGCCAGCGGCTTGTTCGGCGCGAGGTCCTGCCGGCCTTCGTGCAGGTGGCTTTCGATCATCAGGCCGATGATGCGGCGGTCGCCGGCGGCGATCTGGGCTGCCACGTCCTTGGCCACTTCGATCTGTCGCTGGTACTGCTTGCTGCTGTTGGCGTGCGAGACATCGATCATCACCTGCGGTGGCAGGCCGGAGGCTTTCAGTACCTGGCAGGCGGCATCCACATCGGCGGCCGCATAGTTGGGGGCCTTGCCACCGCGCAGGATGATGTGCACGTCCTGGTTGCCGCGGGTTTCGAAGATGGCGGCCTGCCCCATCTTGGTCATGCCCATGAACGCATGCGGCGCGCGCGAGGCCACCACGGCATCGGCCGCCACCTTGACGCCGCCGTCGGTACCGTTCTTGAAGCCGACCGGGCACGACAGGCCGCTGGCCAGTTGGCGGTGGCTCTGGCTTTCCGTGGTGCGTGCCCCGATGGCGCCCCAGCTTACGAGATCGCTGATGAACTGCGGGCTCAGCAGGTCCAGGAACTCGGTGCCCACGGGCAGGCCCAGGTCCACCACGTCGAGCAGGAGCTTGCGCGCCATCTCCAGGCCCTCGTTCATGGCAAAACTGTCATCGAGGTGCGGGTCGTTGATGTAGCCCTTCCAGCCGACGGTGGTGCGGGGTTTCTCGAAATACACGCGCATCACCACCAGCAGGTCTTGTGCATGCTTGTCGGCTTCTTGCTTGAGCAGCCGGGCGTAGGCCATCGCTTGCTCGTGGTCATGGATGGAGCAAGGACCCACGACCACCAGCAGCCGATCGTCCCGCCCTTGCAGCACGGCAGAGATGTCTTGCCGCGAGCGCTCCACCAGGGCCAGCTGTTGCTCGCTGGCGGGCAGGCGCTCTTCGAGCAAGGCCGGGGTCATGAGGGGACGTACACACGAGATGCGGGTGTCGTCGATGCGGGTTTTGTCCTGGGTGGAGAGCATGGGATGGTTCAAGTGGCAAAGCGTTGCGATCCATCCCTTGGATGGATTTGAATAGGGCTCAGGATGACTGAGCCCTACGAGGTCAAAGGTCGTCTGCTGGCCAAGCGGTGTTTCTCAGCTTCCCAGCACACCCTTGAGGCCGGTGTAGATCGACACGGCCGTGGTGCCCACGGCCACGATCGAACTGCCGTATTCCTCCAGTTTCTTGATCAGGGTCCCGAGCTGTTGCGGTGTCAGATTGCCGCCCACCAGACGGGAGATGATCGACTTGAGCAGGGAGTCACGAAGCTTTCCAGCCGGGCGGTGGCTGCGCGAATTCAGTACGCCGCCGAGCAGCATGCCGGTCAGGAAGCTGAAGGAGATGCTGGCAGCATATTCCAAGTATTCGCGCCATTCAAAGACGTTTTGCGGCAACACGGGCGTGTTGTCCACCAGACTGGTAATCCAGCTCATGCCGATGACGGAGGCAATGGCCAGAAACACGGTGCCAACAAACCACGGCAGGACCGCGCGCCGGCGGCGCAGGAAAAGCACCAGGCCGAAGGGCAGGGGCACGGCAATCGAGATGATGCGGAGGTACAGCAGGCTGGTATCCAGCGCGATGGTGATCAGCCAGTGCGACAGCAACAGCAGGCCCAGAGGCAGCAAGATGAAGACGGTCAGGTTGAACAGGAAAGCCAGCGGCCCTGTGCGAACGGGGTGGAGTCGCTCATGGGCACTGGCCAACTGCTGCTCCAGATCACGAATGCGCTCATCGAAACTGGCAGGGTCTGCCACGGCTGCCAGCTGTCCCTCCAGTTTCGAGATCTTTTCCAGCAGCGGCTTGAGGAGATAGAGGTCCCGCGTGCAGACCTTGCAGACCAGTGCCTCGTCTTCGATGTCACTCAGGCAATACGGACACTTCATTATTTGTTGACGACGATGGTCATCGTGCTGTTGGTCTCACGGCCAGCACTGTCCTTGACGGTGACGCGCAGCATGTGTTCGCCCGGCGGCACTTCGGCTTGCTGGAAGTCGATGCCGGTCGGGGTGATGGCAGATTGCAGGCGCGAAGTCAGATCCACGAATGGTGACTTCATGTAGACCACCTTGACCGAATTGGGGTCGATCTTCTCGCCACCACGGGCCTCGAAGTTGAGTTTGAGGTTGAACGGCGATTTGACCGCTGCCTCGGGCTCGGGCGACACCATCTTGATGGCAGGGCCGCGCGAAATGCCGCGCGTTGCCAGCACGCCCGCGGCCGGAGGCAAGGCGGCCTCCTTGGCGGTGATCAAGGGGGCCGCCAGAGCAGCACCTTGAGCGAGCAGACCAGACAGAAGCGCCGAAGCCAGGACAGAACGGATCATGTTTATCTCCATATCATTCAACACTTGCACAAAAGATCATGCCCAGCAACCCGTGCGCGTCGCGCCTGGGTCTAGTCACCGACCACCATGAAGGGTGCCCAGAAAAGGGGATGGGCATAAGAATACTTCATTGTCTTGCCATCGCTCATGCCGCCTTGGTCGATCAGCTGCAGCATGGCCTGGCGCAAGGCATCGGACTTGCCGGGGGGCTTGTCGCCAGTCTGCTGGCGCCGGAACAGATCCGTCATCAGCAGGCGTGCCGCCACGGAATCAACCGGCCAGTTGGAGACCAGCAGTGCCTTGGCGCCGGCAAAGAAGAAGGCGCGGCCCAGGCCAGAGACTGCTTCCGAGCCTGCACCTTCACCCGAAGCCGTGTTGCAGGCGGACAGCACCACCCAGTCGGCATCCAGCTTGAGGGTCAGCACCTTGTCCATGGTCAGCAGACCATCGTCCTTGTCGCCCGTCACATCGGGGGAGGTCAGGGCCAGGGCCGGCTGGCTCAGGCCGTCGAGCTCTCCCGGCACCAGGCCGTGGGTGGCGAACATCACCACTTTGCGGTTGGAGAGATCGGCGTCCATGACAGCCTTAACGCTTGCCAGCCGGTTTAGGTAGACATCAGAAGGTGCTGCGGCCAGCACTTTGGCGATTTCGAGGATTTCCTGCTTGGTATCCGGCAGGCGCGGCAACAGGCCCAGTTCCGCGGAACTGACACCGGCTGTCTTGGGGGCACTGCGCAGGTTCAGGGGCAGACCGCGCGTGGCCAGTTGCATCGTCTTGGCCTGGACCTTGTCGGCACTCCTGGCCTGGTCGCTGCTGAAGAAGGGGTCGCCGAAACCGATGAAGCTCTTGCGGTTGGGGTTGCCAGGTGGTGTGTTGCGCAAGGCGGTGAGCGCCGTGACCGAAGGCAACTGGGCAATGGCAATGTCGCGGATCAGCCAGGGCACATCCTTGTAGCTGGCAAACGGCACCGTTGGCTTGCCGACAGTGGGTGCCACGTCCTGCGTGATCAGCACCGACAGCGGCAACTGCCCCAGTTCGGCATGTGGCACGACCAGCAGGACTTTCTTGCCCTTGAGGCTCTCATGCACCGGCGCCAGGATCTGCTGGTACAGGTGGAAGGCCGCCTTCACGTCAAACGCCGGGATGTCGTCAATGGTAGCCACGCCTGGGTCCAGTGCTTTGCGCAAGTGGCTGACCTGTTTGGCCATCTCACTGCGCCCCAGCGCAACCGCCTTGAACAGCGGGATGTCGTTCTTGCTGATGGCCCAGACATAGGCCTCTTTCTCGGCGAAGTACCACGACACCAGCACCTCGTCGGCCCGTAGCAGGCTTCGTGTGCGCTCCACCGTCGCCGGCTTGGGTTCGACCATCTCGGCGTAGTCGGGGTATTTACGCTCGATCTCTTTTTTCAACGTCTCGCGTTCAGCCTTGAAGGTCGTGATGTCCTGCCGGATCTTGGTCTGCACTGCCGGTAGTTGCTGCTCAGGGGGGGCTGCCAGCAGGCCAGTCAGGAGTTCCGACAAGGAGTTGACGCGGCGTTGCAGATCCTGCTCTTTGCGTGCCAGTTGGGCCAGCTGCGGGTCCTTGATGTTGGCGCGCGCGGCGCTGGCCGTCAGGGCGCGCTGCACACCGCTGCTCTTGGCCAGGTCGGCCACGCGGAAGGCCTCGGCAGCCGCGGCTTGTGCCTGGGCCGGATCGCTCTGGGCGATCCGTGCCAGCAGCGCGACGTAATTTTCGAACAGGTAGGTGGTGCGCTGCTGCTGCTTGATGCTGGCAGTGTCGTTCTCGGCATCGCTGCGCGTCTGGTCGACCAGGATGGGCGCGGCTTCTTTGAATGCCGCATGGGCTTCCTTCAGTTTGCCCTGATTCTGAAGCGACACGGCATGAAAGGCGGCGATCAAGGCAGTGCGCGGCGAACTCTTGCCGGACTGGGCTTCGGAACGTTTGAGCATGCGTTCCGCCATGGTGAGGGCCTCGGTCTGCTTGCCGATTTTCTGCATTGCCAGAACCCAGTCCAGATCGTCTGGGCGGAAGGTCTTTTCAAGTGCAGGGTCCTTGCGCACGCCGGCCATCATCTCGTTGAAGACCTTGTCGGCTTCCTGGTACTGACCATCGGCGACCAGCGCCGTGGCATAGAACTTCCGTGCCATGGCCATGACGCGCGATTCATCGGTGATGCCGCTCTCGGAGTGGGCTTTCAGCGAGGCCCGTGCCAGCAGAACCGCTTCGGGAAAGCGTCCTTGCTCCGAGACGACTTTCGACATCGTGGCCAGCGCCTTGCCCACATCGGTGGAGTTGCGTCCGAAGTTGTCGAGCGCCAGCATCATGGCTTCACGGGCATAGAACTCGGCATCGATCAGTCGTCTTTGCTGCAGCAGGACATCGGCCAGGTTCATATTGCGCAAGATGATCTGGGACAGATGCATCCGGGGGTTGTTGGTGCCATCGCTGTAGGTGCGGCCACTACTCGTCAGGTCATCCGCCTTGTTGGCACTGTTTTTTGCTGTCTGGTAGTTCTGGTTCAGCAGGCGCAATGCTTTGCGCAGAGAGCGCTCGCTTTCGACCCATTGACCTTGTTGCCACAGAAGGGCGCCTCGCGCACTCTCCACATTGGCTTCCCAGATCGAGATGTACTCGGCCACCGAAGGCGCGCGGCGCAGACGGTTCAGCAGGTTATCCATCTCGGTCAGCGTCGTCTTGGCGACTTCAAAGTTACCCACCGTCGCGTAGTTGATGACCAGCAGGCGGTTGACTGTCAGGAGAAAACCACCCGCCTGAGGCACGCTGCGCAGCACCTTCTTGGCCTTTTCCAGCGCATCAATGGCGTTGGCCGTGTTGCCGGCGAAACTCTCCAGTACCGACAAATCAATCAAGTCCCTGGCTTCCAGCTTGGGGTCGCTCAGGCGGCGATCGAAAGCTGCCTGGCGCATCTCGACGACGGCTTCGCTGATCCGCCCCAGTTTTTGCTGCGCCAAGGCGCGCTTGAAGTGAAACTCGTTCCAGGTCGGGTTGTCCGCGTCTGGGGCCGGTCGGGGCGTGGCCAGGATTTTTCTGGCCTGCTCGATCTCAGACAGGTCAACCTTGCCCTGTTCCAGAACGCGCAAGATGTCCTTGACGTCGCGTGGAGGGGGCTTGATGGCGGCGACATCCACATCATCAACACTCTCCCGGGCAGGCGCTTGGGCCAGGGATGTGTTGAGCCAAAACCCAGTCAACAGGGACATGGCGAGCATGAAGGCGGGACGGGCTATGGATCGCATGGCAGCCTTGCAATGAAATGGTCTTCGCACTCTAGCGCAGACCGGATAAAAACGCATCCCCCTCATCTGCCTGCAAACTGCGGCCGGAACAGCACCTGAGATGGGACACAATCCGAGGCGTTTAGGTATTTTCTACATTCAGACATGAAAAAAATCTTGCTCCTCGGCTCCGGTGAACTTGGTAAGGAATTTGTGATCAGCGCCAAACGTTTGGGCTGCCACGTGGTGGCCTGTGACAGCTATGCGGGCGCGCCTGCCATGCAAGTGGCGGATGAAAGCGGTGTGTTCAGCATGCTCGATGAGACCGCTTTGAGGGTTGCTATCCATCAACACAAACCCGATTTGATCGTTCCAGAAATTGAAGCGATCAGAACAGAGGTCCTGCTGGAAGTCGAGAAAGAAGGTTTTGAGGTCATTCCCAGCGCAAGGGCTGCCAACCTCACGATGAACCGCGACCGGATCAGGGATGTGGCCGTCGGTTTAGGGGTTCGCACCGCCAAATTCAGCTATGCAGAATCCGCGCAAGACTTGCTGAAGCAGGCGCAAGCGATTGGATTCCCAGTGGTCATCAAGCCTGTTATGAGCTCATCCGGCAAAGGTCAGAGCGTCGCCAGAAGCGCCTCGGAGATTCAAGCGAGCTGGGACTATGCCTGCCAAGGCATGCGCGGTGATCGACAAAAGGTGATTGTCGAAGAGTTCATCCATTTTGAGTTTGAGATCACCCTTCTCACCATTCGGCAGCGGAATGGGCAAACCATCTTCTGCGACCCGATCGGTCATGTGCAGGAGCGCGGAGACTATCAGTACAGCTGGCAACCTCAAGCCATGAAACCAGACTATCTGAAAGCCGCACAAGAGATGGCCGAAAAGGTCACTTCGGACCTAGGTGGTGCAGGGTTGTTCGGTGTGGAGTTCTTCGTAACCAAAGACGAAGTTATTTTCAGTGAATTGAGCCCACGCCCACATGACACCGGCATGGTGACATTGATCAGCCAGAACCTGAGTGAGTTTGATCTTCACGCACGCGCCATTCTTGGACTGCCAATCCCGTTGATCGAATCGACCGAGGGTGCCAGCGCCGTCGTCTTGGCAACGCAAGATGGCACAAATCCAAGCTACTCGGGTGTGGAAGACGCCATGAGAGAGCCCGGCATTGACGTGCGAATCTTTGGCAAGCCGACAACACGTCCGTACCGCCGTATGGCTGTCGCGCTGGCAAAAGGCAACAATGCGTTGGCCAGGGCAAGAGCTGCAGCCCAAAAGATCGCCGTGACATCGGCTTAAGGTCGGATGGAAATAAAAACGGGCCGTGAAGGCCCGTTTTTACTTGCTGTCTGGCGGAGAGGGAGGGATTCGAACCCTCGGTAGGGTCGCCCCTACGCCTGATTTCGAGTCAGGTACATTCGACCACTCTGCCACCTCTCCGGGGTGTCTCGAAAGATCGCTATTGTAGCAGCGCTCAGGCGGCGTCGCGCAGTTGGTGCAAGGCCTTGGCAACCTCTTGTTGGCTGACGTCGCCCACTGGTGCAAATTGAGCCAGTGCCGCATCGTCCTGCTGCAAGGCGCGGATGGCCTGGCCAGCGTCCTTGGGGCTGGCGTAAGCAGCGCTTTGCAGCAGCAGCTTGCCTTGCGCATCCACCAGCTTGAAGTAGAACTTCCCGTCGCTTTCACGGTATTGCTTGAAGGTGGGCAAGGCCACCTTGGCAACTTTGGTTTGCTTTTCACCGCCTTGCGCCCGCAGGTCGCGCAGGCCGACAGCATGGCGCAGCTTGGTCGTGAATGGCGTGGCGATGGCGCGTGCCTTGGCGGCGCCGGCGAGCAGCAGGTCTTCCAGCCGTTCCGGATGCCGCATCAAGGACTCGTAGGTCTCGCGCATCGGTGCGATCTCGTGGTCGATGCGCTCGAACAGCACCTGCTTGGCGTCGGCCCAGGCAATGCCGTCGGCATAGGCCTGGCGCAGGGCGACGGTTTCATCCGGTGTGGCAAAAGCCTGGTAGATCTGGAACAGCGCGGAGCCTTCGGTGTCCTTGGGTTCGCCCGGCGCCCGCGAGTCGGTCTTGATGCCGGCAATGAGCTTCTTCAGCTGCTCGCGCGGCGCGAACAGCGGAATGGTGTTGTCGTAGCTCTTGCTCATCTTGCGTCCGTCCAGCCCGGGCAGCGTGGCCACGGATTCTTCAATGGCGGCTTCCGGCAGCACGAAGTGCTCGCCGTAGCGGTGGTTGAAGCTGGCGGCCATGTCGCGCGCCATCTCGATGTGCTGGATCTGGTCGCGCCCCACCGGTACGCGGTGGGCGTTGAACATCAGGATGTCGGCCGCCATCAGCACCGGGTACATGAAGAGGCCGGCGGTCACGTCAGCGTCCGGGTCGACACCGGCGGCGTTGTTCTTGTCGACCGAGGCCTTGTAGGCGTGGGCGCGGTTGAGCATGCCCTTGCCGCAGACGCAGGTCAGGAACCAAGTCAGTTCCGGGATTTCCGGAATGTCGGACTGACGGTAGAACGTCACGCGCTCGGGGTCGAGGCCGGCGGCGATCCAGGTGGCGGCGATCTCCAGCGTGGAGCGCTGGATGCGTGCCGGCTCGTCGATCTTGATCAGCGCGTGGTAGTCGGCCAGGAAGTAGAAACTCTCCACTCCGCTGGCACGGCTGGCGGCAATGGCAGGCCGGATGGCACCGACGTAGTTGCCCAGATGGGGCGTGCCCGAAGTGGTGATGCCGGTCAGAACACGAGTGGAGCGCATGGCGGGAAGTCTCAACGAATCAGGAAAGAGAGGGGGGTGAGCAGGATGTCGAGCAGGCCATAGGTCAGGGCCATGATGGGTTGCATCCACAGCGTGCTGACCACGCCCAGAATCACCAGCGCCATGACGACGAAAAAGCCCCAGGGCTCGATGCGCGCCAGCAGGGCAGCGTAGCGCCAGGGCAGCAGGCCGATCAGGATGCGGCCGCCATCCAGCGGCGGCAGCGGGAACAGGTTGAAGGCGAACATCACCACGTTGACCAGCACGCCGGCTTTGCACATCTCGAGGAAAAAGCGCTCGTTCACGTCCAGTCCGAGCAGCACGTACATCAGCACCGCCCACAGCAGCGCCTGCAGCAGGTTGGCCCCCGGGCCGGCCAGAGCCACCCACACCATGTCGCGCTTGGGATGGCGCAGGCGGTCGAAGCGCACCGGCACCGACCGGGCATAACCGAACAGAAAGGCCCCCGAGGTTGCGAAGTACAGCAGCAACGGCATCAGGATGGTGCCGATCGGATCGATGTGCTTGATCGGGTTGAGGGTGATGCGCCCCATCATGGCGGCTGTGTTGTCGCCGAAATGGCGCGCAGCATAACCATGGGCCGCCTCGTGCACGGTAATGGCGAACAACACCGGCAAGGCGTAGATGAGAACGGTTTGAATCAGATGGGCAATATCCACGGTCGCAATTGTCTCAGAGTGATGAAGGGGCGCTGCAGGGTGTCACAGGCCCAGGGTGGCCAGATCGCCGCGGCCTTGGCGCAGCACCACCGGTTCGCCGCTGGTGAGGTCGACCACGGTGGTGGGTTCCTGCGCGCAGGCGCCAGCATCGATGACCGCGGCAATCTGGTGCTCGTAGCGGTCGCGGATCTCATGTGCGTCATTGATCGGGTCGGTTTCGCCGGCCGCGATCAAGGTGGTCGCCAGCAGGGGTTCGCTGTGCAGCGCCAGCAGCTCGTGCAGCACCGGGTGTTCCGGTACGCGCAGGCCGATGGTCTTGCGTGAGGGGTGGCTCAGGCGCCTGGGCACCTCCTTGGTGGCTTCCAGGATGAAGGTGTACGGGCCCGGCGTGGCTGCCTTGAGCAAGCGGTACTGCCGGTTGTCGACACGTGCGTAATTGGCCAGTTCGCTGAGGTCGCGACACAGCAGGGTCAGGTGGTGTTTGTCATCCACGCCGCGAATGCTGCGCAGCCGGTCGGCCGCGGCCTTGTCGTCGAGGTGGCAGACCAGCGCATAACTCGAGTCGGTGGGTACGGCCAGCACGCCGCCTTTCTCCAGCAACGCAGCCGCCTGCTTGAGCAGGCGCAACTGCGGGTTGTCGGGGTGAACTTCGAAATACTGTGCCATCAGACCTCCATCGGCTCCAACTGCAGGCGGCTCTCACGCACGGCCAGCCAGGCGCTGCCGGCACCGCAAAAGGCAATCATAGTCATGCCCAGCAGGGCCCAGCCATCGGGAACATGCGAGAAGACCAGCCAGCCACCCAGCATGGCAAAGGCGATCTGGGCATACAGCAGGGGCGTCAGCGTGGCGGCAGCCGTACGGCGGTAGGCCAGGATCAGCAGGAAGTGGCCGACCGTCCCCATGGCGCCCATCAGCAGCAACCCAGCCCATTGGCTCCGTGTTTCCGGCAGGACCCAGGCAAAGGGCAGCGCCAGCGACGCCAGCAGCGCACCAACCCAGCCGGTGTAGAAGTGCATGGTCACGGCGTCTTCGGTCTTCACCAACTGGCTGGTCAGGATCTGGAAGGCCGAGTAGGCCGCGACCTGTACCAGCGGCAGCAGCATGGTCCAGCCGAACAGGTCGCTGCCGGGCCGGATGATGATCAGCGTGCCGACAAAACCGCCCGCCACCAACGTCCAGCGCAGCGACGATACCTTTTCGCCCAGCGTGGTGGCTGCCAGCAGAGTGACCACCAGCGGGGTGATCATGGCGATGGCAGTGAATTCGCCCACCGGCATGTACAGGAGGCAGAGAAACGTGAACAGGCTGGTGACGAACAGCAGGACACCACGCAGGCACTGCAGAAAAAGGCGCTCCGTGTGCAGCAGCGCACGACCGCGTTGCGGCAGCATCACGATGGTGGTCGCCACCGCCTGGAAAGCGTAGCGGAACCACAGCGCCAACAGCAGGGGCAGGCTGAGCGTGATGTACTTGGTGGTGGTGTCCAGTGTGGCAAAGCAGGCCAACGCAGAGAGCGCCAGCAACATGCCGGCCAAGTTGTGCTGTCGCATTAAATTTTTCCCGCGCTGGCCCACGGCGTGGGGCCGCTACTCACCCAGGAGGCTGCTGTCGCCTTGAGGGCGGTCAGGCCGCAACTCACTGGATCCGTCCCGCCAGCAATTCCCAGACCGGGGTCAATCCGCCGGGCAGGTAGGGCAGGGCGCCCAGATCGGTGCGCGATTCGTCGGGGCTGTGGAAATCGCTGCCGCGCGAGGCGGCCAGGCCGAACTCGCGTGCCATATCGGCGTATTTGACGTACTCGGCCGCGGTGTGGCTGCCGGTCACCACCTCCACAGCCTGGCCTCCATGAGCTTTGAATTCACTGAACAGGGCGTATTCCTCGTTGGCGCTGAAGCTGTAGCGCGCCGGGTGGGCGATCACCGCCTGGCCGCCGGCATCCACGATCCAGCTCACAGCGTCGCGCAGCGTGGCCCAGCGATGCGGCACAAAGCCGGGCTTGCCTTCGGTCAGGTATTTGCGGAAGACTTCATTGGTATCGCGGCAGATGCCGGCTTCCACCAGGAAGCGGGCAAAGTGGGTGCGCGAAATCAGTTCCGGGTTGCCGGCGTATTTCAGCGCACCCTCATAGGCGCCACGGATGCCGACTGCCGCCAGACTGTCCGACATGCCCATGGCACGCTGGCCACGTCCACCTCGTGTCTGGTACAGGCCTTGTTGCATGCGTGTGTCGTCAGGGTCGAAGCCCAGGCCGACGATGTGCACGGTCTGGCCGGCGAAGGTGATGGAGATTTCAGCGCCGGTGAGGTACTTCATGCCCAGTGCGCGGGCTGCCGCTGCGGCACGGTGCTGGCCGCCGATCTCGTCGTGGTCGGTCAGCGCCCACAACTCAACGCCATTGGCAGCGGCCCGTGCAGCCAGTTCCTCGGGTGTGAGGGTGCCGTCGGAGACGACGGAATGGCAGTGCAGGTCGGCGTTGAGGATGGATGTCACATCTTCATTTTAGGCCTTGCGTGCTGGCACAATGTCCGCATGGTTGATTTCATCGCGACGCATATCTATGACTTTGCCGGTTTTGCCCTGAGCGTGGTGGCTGTGGCCGTTTATCAGGCGTATCTGCGCTGGCGCAACCAGCGCGACCCGGCTTCCAGTGCGCTGTACGGCATGAACGCCGCACGGGTTGCCTGGGTCGAGGGCGTGATGCGCGACGGCCGCGACATCCTGGCGGTACAGACCCTGCGCAACTCCACCATGACGTCGAGCTTCATGGCCTCCACGGCCATTCTGTTGATCATTGGCGTGCTGACCCTGAGTGCCCAGGGCGACAAGCTGACGGGCACCTGGCATGCGCTCAATGTCTTGGGGAGCAACAGTGCCGAGATGTGGCTGTTCAAGTTGCTCATCCTGCTGTTTGACCTGCTGTTCGCCTTTTTCGCTTTTTGCCTGTCGATGCGGCTGTACCATCACATCGGCTACCAGATCAATGTACAGAAAGACCTGGCGCTTGATTGCACGCGACCGGCGCATGTGGGGGCGGAGCTCAATCGTGCCGCCATCTTCTACCGCGTCGGCATGCGGGCTTATTACTTCACTGTGCCCTTGCTGCTCTGGCTGTTTGGGCCCTTGTGGATCGTCGGCGCCACCATTTTGCTGGTGTTCTTTCTCTACCACCTCGATCGCGCGCCTCGCCGTGATTCGGACTTGCTAGGCTGACGAATGACCTTCTGGCAGATCGTGATTTTTTTGAAGCAGTTGGTTAAGGTGGCAGTGTCATGATGGGGCTCGACCTGCGCTCCATCATTGTCCTGAGCGGCATCATCGGCTTGCTGCTGGCCATGGTGCTGATGTTCCTGCGCCTGAGCTATCCCAAATCCATCAAGGGGCTGGGCTGGTGGGCCGCCGCCCCGGCGGTCTGCTTCTTGTCGGCCCTGCTGTTTGCCGCGCGTGGGCAGATTCCTGATCTGGTATCTGTGGTTGCCGCCAATGGCCTGTTGCTGACCGGCATTGCCATGTTCCATTTCGGGGCCCGACATTTCTTCGGGCTTGCCCCGGCCTATTGGTCGCGCATGGGCCTGATCCTGGCGGTCCTTCCTGTGCTGGCCTGGTACACCCTTGCCGAGCCCAGCTTCACCGCCCGGGTCCTGATCGTTTCCCTGCTTTGGGCCTACATCCAGATGAAGTTGGCCGTGCTGATCTGGCGCCATGGGCCTGAGGTGTTCTCAACCGGCTTCACGGTGGTGGTGTTGCTGATCCATACCGGCACCTTGGTGTTGCGCTTCCTGACGGCCTGGCTGCCGTTGCCGGACGAACACCTGCTCGATCCGACGCGCGTGCAGACGCTGTACGTCGTGATGAATGCCCTGTTCACCGTCTCACTGGGGGTCGGCCTCATTCTGATGGCCGGCGATCGGTTGCGGGTGTTGCTTGAGCATTCCGCTTCCCACGATTTCCTGACCAATGCACTGTCGCGACGGACATTGATCACCGCTTGCGAACAGGAGCTGGCGCGCTGCCGCCGCCATGGGCGCAGCATGGCCCTGCTGATGCTGGACATCGACCTTTTCAAGCTGATCAATGACATCCATGGTCACCAAATGGGCGATCGTATCCTGGTCGATGTTGTGAGCCGCATAACACTCCTGTTGCGACGGCCTGATCAATTGGGCCGTTTCGGTGGCGAGGAGTTCGTCGTGGTGTTGCCGGAGACCACACTGGAACAGGCCCTGATTGTGGCTGAGCGTATTCGTGCCGCAGTGGCGCAGCCGGCTGCCGAACTGCCGCCCATCACGGCCAGTATTGGTGTGACGACCAACCAACCTGATGATGCCGAGGTCGATGTGCTGCTGGCGCGTGCCGACCAGGCCTTGTACAAGGCCAAGGCCGAAGGCCGTAACTGCATTGCGGTGGTTTGACGGGGCCGTCAGGATCGCATCCCAAGTCTGCAGCCACTGATGAACGGGTGCGCCCGAGTCAGCCATCTTTTTGGGTGAAAATGATCAATATAGAAAAATATAAAAAATTCAGGGATTTCCTGTCGCGTGCTTGACCTCTGTTTTGGGAGGCTCGGCATAAGCTGACTTCAAAGGAGTCAAAAATGAAATTCAATAACCTGCGCGTCTCATACAAGCTGTGGAGCGTCATTCTCGGGCTGTTGTTGTTGATGTTCACCGTTGCGACGTGGACACAACTGCGGACCCGGCAGACGACGGATGAAGCTGAACGGCTGGTGCAGAAGTACGAGGACTCGATCACCAATGCAGTGACCTGGCGTGGGCTGGCCGAACTGGCGGTGTCCATGTCCATGGCGAGCCTGATTACGACCGACGAGGAACTGCAGAAGGATTTCGACACCCGGGTGGCCGCACTGACGGCCCGCATCACGCCCGTGCAGGAGCGCATCAACAAAGGTGCCACCACATCGGCGGACAAGGAGGCCCTGGCGGTTGTGGCGGGCACACGCGTCAAAGTCCGCGGTGTGAGTGAGAAGGTGGCTGAATTGAAAACTTCCGGTCATCCGGCAGCTCGACAAGAGTTTCATGACAAGCAATTCCGCCCCCTGGTGGTGCAGTACCTGGGTGCCATCGACAAATACGTCGCGTTGCAGGAAAAGCAGCGTGACGAGGCCCGGCAGGCGGCATTGCAGACCCGCAACGATGTCCAGATGGTGGCGGTCATCAGCGCCGTGCTGGTGTTTGCCTTGAGTATCGTTCTGTCCCTGATGCTGGTGCGTTCCATCACACGACCGCTGGAGCGTGCGGTGTCTGTCGCTGAAGCCATCACCGCTGGGGACCTGACGCAGCAAATCCGGGATGATCGCCAAGATGAGTTTGGCGTGTTGACGCGGAGCTTGTCCGAGATGGCGAGCAAGCTGCGCAGCTTGGTTTCAGAGGTGCGCAGCGGTGTGGAGTCTGTTTCCACCGCTTCCAACGAAATCGCCAATGGCAACCATGACCTGTCGGTTCGCACCGAGCAGACGGCGTCCAATCTGCAGCAGACAGCGTCCAGCATGGAGGAGTTGACGAGCACCGTGAACCAGTCGGCTGATACGGCACGTCAGGCCAACCAGCTGGCCACCACGGCAGCTCAGGTCGCCAGCCGCGGCGGCGAAGTGGTGGGGCAGGTGGTGAACAGCATGCAGCACATCACCGATTCGTCGCG
Source organism: Curvibacter sp. PD_MW3 (assembly GCA_002633085.1). Lineage (GTDB taxonomy): Bacteria > Pseudomonadota > Gammaproteobacteria > Burkholderiales > Burkholderiaceae_C > Hylemonella. The sequence goes on along the minus strand of NSIV01000001.1, from coordinate 780,185 downwards.
CAAGATCGCCGACATCATCGGCACGATCGATGGCATTGCCTTCCAGACCAACATCCTGGCGCTCAATGCCGCCGTCGAAGCCGCCCGTGCCGGCGAGCAGGGGCGGGGGTTTGCCGTCGTGGCTTCCGAAGTGCGCAGTCTTGCCCAGCGTTCGGCTGAGGCCGCCAAGGAAATCAAGGAACTCATCAGCCTGTCGGTGGAGACGGTCGAGTCGGGTTCCAAGCAGGTGGAGCAGGCCGGGCAGACCATGAGCGAAATTGTCAGCAGTGTGCAGCGTGTCACTGATTTGATCGGTGAGATCACGGTGTCTTCCGCCGAGCAACGTGACGGCATTGCGTTGGTGAACGATGCGGTGGCCAATCTGGACCAGATGACCCAGCAGAATGCGGCGCTGGTCGAGGAGTCGGCGGCGGCGGCCTCTGCCCTGCGTGATCAGGCGCAGCGCCTGGCCGAGGTCGTGTCTGTCTTCAATGTGGGCGAGCCTGGCGCCATGCCGGCACTCCAGTCTGCCGCCTACAGGGACGTGCCACAACTGTCGTGACAACGGACGCGGGGCTCAGAGCTCCGCGCCCTCGACGAGAAACCTGACCCGGCGCACGCCTTGCCATTCATCGGCATCGAGGCGGAAGGCCAGCAGCACGCGGCTGGGCAGCGGCTCGGTGCGGCCGAACCAGATGCCGTCCACCGGCTGGCCTTGGTGCTTGAGCTTGAGCGCCAGGTGCTTCTCGCCCACCAGTCGCTGTGAAATCACTTCCACTTCTTCGCTGAAGGTCGGCGGCGCAAAACCCTGGCCCCAGACTTCGCGGTGTAGCGTGTCCACCATGTCGGCGCGACGGTACTCGGGCGACAGCGGGCCATCGGTCTCGAGCCGGCGCGTCAGGGTGGCAGCGTCCAGCCATTCCTGCGCTACTTCATTGAGGCCCTGCTCGAAGGCGTCGAGATGCTCTTCGGCAATGGTGCAGCCGGCGGCCATGGCGTGGCCGCCGAAGCGCAGCAGCACGCCAGGGTAGCGCTTGGCCACCAGGTCGAGCGCATCGCGCAGGTGAAAGCCGGGAATCGAGCGTCCGGAACCTTTCAGTTCATGTTCCTTGCCGGGCGCCTGGCTGGCGGCGAAAACGAAGCTCGGGCGGTGCAGCTTGTCCTTGATGCGCGAGGCCACGATGCCGACGACGCCTTCGTGAAAGTCGGGGTCGAACACGCAGATGGCCGGCGGCGGCTCATCGCCTTCGTCGAACAATGACTCGGCAATGTCGAATGCCTGCTCGCGCATCTCGCCTTCAATCTCGCGCCGTTCGCGGTTGATGCCGTCGAGCGTGCGCGCCAGTTCCTCGGCGCGCGCCGGGTCATCACTCAGCAGGCATTCGATGCCCAGCGTCATGTCCGACAGACGACCCGCGGCATTGATGCGCGGGCCCAAGGCGAAACCGAAGTCAAACGTGGTGGCCACGGCCGTCTTGCGTCCGGCGACCTCGAACAGGCTGCTCATGCCGGGCGGCAGGGCGCCGGCGCGCACGCGCTTCAGCCCCTGTGCCACCAGGCGGCGGTTGTTGGCGTCGAGCTTCACCACGTCGGCGACGGTGCCCAGGGCGACCAGCGGCAGCAGGGCGTCGAGTTTCGGCTGGCTGGCCGCATCGAATACACCACGCTGGCGCAATTCGGCTCGCAGCGCCAGCAGCACATAGAACATCACACCGACGCCGGCGATCGACTTGCTCTCGAAGCTGCAGCCGGGCTGGTTCGGGTTCACGATGACATCGGCCTGCGGCAGCTCGGCCGCTGGCAGGTGGTGATCGGTCACCAGCACCTGCAGGCCCAGTTCGCGGGCGACGCGCACGCCGTCCACGCTGGCAATGCCGTTGTCCACCGTGATCAGCACGTCGGCCCCGCTGTCCTTGACGCGTTGCGCAATCGGCGGCGTCAGGCCATAGCCGTCCACCACGCGGTCGGGGACCAGATAGCTCACGTTCTTTGCACCCAGCAGGCGCAGGCCGCGCACGGCCACGGCGCAGGCGGTGGCGCCGTCGCAGTCGTAGTCGGCCACGATGCACAGTTTCTTGTTCTGCGCCATGGCATCGGCCAGCAGCACGGCCGCTTCCGCTGTGCCTTTCATGCCGGCCGGCGGCAGCAGGCGTGCCAGGCCGTCGTCCAGTTCGTCCTTGGCGGCGACGCCACGCGCCGCAAACAGCCGCGCCAGCAGCGGGTGCACGCCCGCTTGTTCCAGCGCCCAAGCGGCACGCGGCGGAATCTCTCTTGCTACGATTTTCATAGCTTATCCATGATGTTCGACAAGGGCGGGGCCCCGAAAATGCTTGATAACTTTGAGCGGAGGCTGCGTGGCGCCAGGGCAAAGGTCTGGGCCTGCCGCTCGCCGCACAGTGTCAGTCGTACCGCGGCGTTGCCCTGTTCCAGGGCGGCCAGCAGGGCAGCGCCCTGCGTGGCATCGAGTGTCTCCCAGGCCTGGCCCCAGGCCGGCCAGTCCTGGCGCAGTGCGGCCTGTATCAGCGTCTGCGGCACCAAAGGACGTTCGGCTGGTGGCATGGGCGCGGCTGCCAGGGTGCCGCTGCCGCTGATCCAGAACGAGTTCACCGCCAGCGCGCGGCGCTGGGCGCGCGCCTCGTTGACGGCATGGGTGTAGAGCAGCATCTGCATCTCGTTCTGCAGCCGGCGCAGGGTGGGCGAGGCGGGTAGCCAGGGCGCCACGTCGCGCCCGACCGCGCGCTCGGGTGCGGCGGTGGCCAGGCCGCGAAAGGCGGCACCGCGTGCCAGCCAGCGCGTCGGGTTTTCATAGATCAGCGTGATGCCGTCTTCGGCGAAGTAGGGCTGCATGGCCGCCAGCAGCGTGCGTGATTCGTCTTCCGCCAGCGCCAGTTCTTCGGGGGCCAGCAGCGTCACCTGCGCTTGCCCCACCTGCCAGTGGCTGGGGGTGATGAAGGCCCAGGCTTCCTCACGTGCGCCCTCCCAGCCCAGGTCATGGGCCTGCAGCGCCGCCCAGGGTGTCGTCAGCGGGTCCAGTCCCATGGCCGCTGCCAACGCGCGTTCGTGCGGCAGGGCGGGCGAGTTGGCCGCGCCGGCCTCGGCCGGCTGCGGTGTCAACCGGGCCAGCAGTCGCGTCAGATGGGGCAGGCGCAGGCTGCGCAAGGTCTGGCGGCTGGCCGGGTCGTCACTGGCAGCGAACGGAATCAGGAGGTGCATGCTGCTATTGTCCGGTCAAATGTTGCCTCGCATCGGCGGGGGGCTGAACTGCGGATGCCATTCATCGCGAATAATGGCGACCGGAACCCAAATAAACATGCAAATCCCCTACGAACTCATTCTCGGCTGGCGCTACACCCGCGCCGGCCGCGCCACCCGGCGCAACGGGTTCATCTCTTTCATCTCGGGCGTGTCCATGCTGGGCATTGCGCTGGGGGTGGCTGCGCTCATCATTGTGCTCAGCGTGATGAACGGCTTCCAGAAGGAGGTGCGCGACCGCATGCTGGGCGTGGTGTCGCACATCGAGATCTTCGCGCCCAACGGTGCGGCGCTGCCCGATGTGACCCTGACCCTGCGCGAGGCACGTGCCAACCCGCAGGTGATCGGGGCCGCGCCCTTCATCGGCACGCAGGCCTTGCTGGCGCGTGGTGAGGACATGAAAGGCACCATCGTGCGCGGCATCGACCCGGAGCGCGAACCCGAGGTGACCGACCTGGCCGTGACCCTGAAGAACGGCGCACTGGCGCGGCTGGTGGCAGGCGAATTCGGCATCGTGCTGGGGGCGGACCTGGCGCGTGCCATGGGCGTGCGCGAGGGCGACAAGGTGACCCTGGTGGCACCCAGCGGCCAGGTGACGCCAGCCGGCGTGGTGCCGCGCCTGAAGCAGATGACGGTGGTCGGCACCTTCGACTCCGGGCATTACGAATACGACGCTGGGCTGGTGATGATGCATGTGGACGACGCGGCCAAGATTTTCCGGCTCGAAGGGCCAACCGGCATCCGTCTCAAGATCCGCGATCTGCACCAGGCGCGCGAAGTGGCGGGGCAGTTGGCGCGCAGCCTGAGCGGCGATCTGTTGATCCGCGACTGGACACGGCAGAACCGCAACTGGTTCGCCGCTGTGCAGTTGGAAAAACGCATGATGTTCATCATCCTCACCCTGATTGTGGCGGTGGCCGCCTTCAACCTGGTCAGCACGCTGGTGATGACGGTGACCGACAAGCGTGCCGACATCGCCATCCTGCGTACGCTGGGTGCCAGCCCGCAGAGCATCATGGGCGTCTTCATGGTGCAGGGCGCCATGGTGGGCGTGATCGGCACGCTGGCCGGCCTGCTGCTGGGCTTGGGTGTGGCCTTCAACATCGACGTCATCGTGCCGGCGTTGGAGCGTTTGTTCCACGCCAGCTTCCTGCCGCAGGACATCTACCTGATCAGCCGCATGCCGAGCGACCCGCAAAGCAGCGACATCGTGCCGATTGCCATCATTTCCCTGGTGTTGGCTTTTGTGGCCACCATCTACCCGAGCTGGCGCGCCAGCCGCGTCAACCCCGCCGAGGCCCTGCGTTATGAGTGAGATTGTTCTGCAGGCCTGGGGCCTGAGCAAGCGGTTTACCGAGGGCCGGCTGGATGTGACCGTGCTGCAGGGCGTGGACCTGCAGGTGCAGCGCGGTGAGACGCTGGCCATCGTCGGCGCTTCCGGTTCCGGCAAGAGCACGCTGCTGCACCTGCTGGGCGGGCTTGATGCGCCCAGCAGCGGCACGGTGCAGCTGATGGGGCAGGACATGTCGGCGCTGTCACCGGCGGCCCAGGGCCAGTTGCGCAACCAGCACCTCGGCTTCGTCTACCAGTTCCATCACCTGTTGCCGGAATTCAGCGCGCTGGACAACGTGGCCATGCCGCTATGGATCCGGCGTCAAGATCGTGCCGAAGCAGCGCAGACGGCGGCGCGCATGCTGGCGGCCGTGGGCCTGGCCGAGCGCGTGCAGCACCGTCCGGCCGAATTGTCAGGCGGCGAGCGCCAGCGCGTGGCCATCGCCCGTGCGCTGGTGACGCAGCCGGCCTGCGTGCTGGCCGACGAGCCCACTGGCAACCTCGACCGCAGCACCGCCGACGGCGTGTTCGAACTGATGCTGCGCCTGGCACATGAGCAGGGCACGGCCTTCATCGTGGTCACGCACGACGAGACACTGGCGGCGCGTTGCCAGCGTCAGCTCCGGCTGGAGCAGGGGCGGTTGAGCGCCTGAACGGTGGTGGGGCGATGCAATTCTGGATCGACACCCATTGCCATCTGGATGCGCCCGAGTTTGTCTCGGACGTGGCAGCCGTGCGCGAACGTGCACGGGCGCGTGGCGTCGCGCACTGTGTGCTGCCGGCGGTGCAGGTGCAGGACTTCGAGCGGGTGCGGATGCTGGCGCACGAGTTCGGCGACAGCTATGCACTGGGCATCCATCCGCTGTACGTGAAGGGCGCTGCCGACGAGGACCTGGCCCGCTTGGATGCGGCGCTGGCTGCGCACCGCGACGACCCGCGCCTGGTGGCCGTGGGTGAGATCGGGCTGGACTACTTCGTGCCGGAGCTGTGCGAGGCGCCCTTGCGCGCGCGGCAGGAGTTCTTTTACGTCGAGCAGCTCAAGCTGGCGCGCAAGCATGGCCTGCCGGTGATCCTGCACGTGCGCCGTTCAGCCGACATGCTGCTCAAGGGGCTGCGTGCGGTGGGCACCGGAGGTTATCAATGGCACGGCATTGCCCACGCCTTCAACGGCAGCGCGCAGCAGGCGCAGTCTTTCATCGCCTTGGGGCTCAAGCTCGGCTTTGGTGGCGCGCTCACCTACGAGCGTGCCGAGAACCTGCGCCGGCTGGCGACCATGCTGCCGCTGGAGAGCATCGTGCTGGAAACCGATGCGCCCGACATGCCGCCGCACTGGCTCTACCAGACCGCCGAAGCGCGGGCGGCCGGTGCGCGGCAAGGCCGCAACGAGCCGGGCGAGCTGCCGCGCATCGCGCAGGTGCTGGCCGGCTTGCGCGGCCTCGACCCGCAAGCGCTGGCTGCGGCGACCACGCGCAATGCCATGGCAGCCTTGCCGCGCCTGCAGGCCTTGCTGCCGGCGTGACGCCATGACGCGCAAGCCGCCATCCCCTGTTGTTCCGCAAGCCGGCGTCGAGCGGCTGTTCGGCCTGCCGCCCATTGTCTCGGCCACCACCCGCCTGCTGATCCTGGGCAGTTTCCCTGGCGTGGCCTCGTTGCAGGCGCAGCAGTACTACGGCCACCCGCACAACCAGTTCTGGAAAATTTTGCAGGCGATTTGGCCTTCTGTGCCAATGGATACGGGTGCCAATAGCTATGAAAAACGTAGCAAATGGCTGCTCGACCGGGGTTTAGGCCTGTGGGATGTCTATGCCAGCTGCGAGCGCAGCGGTAGCCTGGACAGCGCCATCCGCAACCCCGAGGTGAACGACTTCGCCAGCCTGAAGGCGTTTTGCCCACAGCTGAAGATGATTGCGCACAACGGCGGCGAGAGCTTCAAGCATGCCAAGCTGGTGCGCAGCAGTCTGGGCGTGGAGCATTTTCCGTTGGTGAAGCTGCCTTCCACCAGCCCGGCCAATGCCAGCTGGTCTTTCGAGCGCAAGCTGGCCGCCTGGCGGGCGGTGATGGTGGCGGCCGGCCTGGTGTCAGGTGCGTGAGATGTGTTTGGGGATAATGGCCCGATCTTGAAAAAACGCCAACCCACTCTCCCCGAAGTCCACTTCTCCGACGAGGGCGACATCCGCCACATGCACCTGGGCACGATCTGGATCCAGGGTTCCATGGACATGGACGATCCGACCGCGCTGGTGCACGAGTACGTCCAGCGCATGATGGCCTGGCTGCTGTTCGTCGATCCGGCCACGGTGCCGAAGCGCCAGGCGGTGCAGCTCGGCCTGGGCGCCGGCTCGCTCACCAAGTTCTGTGCCAAGGTGCTGCGCATGAAGACCACCGCCATCGAGCTCAACCCGCAGGTGCTGCACGCCTGCCGCGGCTGGTTCCATCTGCCGGATGACAGCGCGAAGCTGCAGGTGATCCTGGGCGATGCGGCGCAGGAGATCAAGAAGCCGCAGTGGTTTGGCACTGTGGATGCCTTGCAGGTCGATCTGTACGACGACGAGGCGGCAGCACCGGTGCTCGACAGTGCGGAGTTCTATGCCGACTGCCGGCGTCTGCTGACCGAGGAAGGCAGCATGACGGTCAACCTGTTCGGCCGCTCGTCGAGCTTTGACCGCAGTGTGGAGAAGATTGCCGCCGCCTTCGGGCGCGATGCCATCTGGGCCTTCAAGGCGACGCGCGAAGGCAATACGGTGGTGCTGGCGCAACGCACGCCCAGCCGCCCGAAGCGGGCCGAGCTTGCCGCCCGCGCCGAAATCATCCAGACTCAGTGGGGCTTGCCGGCACCCAAGTGGCTGCGCGGTTTCAAACCGATCGAATGAACGCGGACGTGAAAACCAAACCCCTTGCCAAAACGCCGCACGACGGCCCGATCGACTGGCGTCGCCTGGTGGAGTGGTTGCAGGCCGATGGCGTGATCTCGCATGAAGAGGCACAACGCACCATTGCGCGTTGTGCCCAGGCCGAGAGCGCACAGCACCCCTTGCTGCGGCTGGCCAGCGTGTCGATGCGCCGCGTCAGCGATCAGAAACCGCTGGACATAGAAACCCTGACGCAGTGGCTGGCTGGCCGTGCCGGGTTGGAGTACCTGCGCATCGACCCGCTCAAGGTCGATGTGGGCAAGGTGGCCGACATGATGAGTGCCGCCTACGCTGAGCGGCATCGCGTGCTGCCGGTGCAGGTGACGCCGACCGAGGTGGTGGTGGCCACGGCCGAACCCTTTCTCACCGATTGGGTGGGCGAGGTCGAGCGGCAGTCGCGCCGCAGCGTGCGCCGCGTGGTGGCCAACCCGCAGGACATCCATCGTTTCACGGCTGAATTCTTTGCGCTCGCCAAGTCGGTGCGCGCGGCCCAGAAGGCCGGAGGCGGCGCTGGTGGTGCCAGTTTCGAGCAGTTGGTGGAGCTGGGCAAGAGCAACAAGCAGCTTGATGCCAACGACCAGGGCGTGGTGCAGGTGGTGGACTGGCTGTGGCAATACGCCTTCGACCAGCGCGCCAGCGACATCCACCTGGAGCCGCGGCGCGAACAGGGCGTGATCCGCTTCCGCATCGACGGCGTGCTGCACCCGGTCTATCAGATGCCCATGGGCGTGCTCAACGCCATGACGGCGCGCATCAAATTGCTGGGTCGCATGGACGTGGTGGAGAAACGCCGGCCGCAGGACGGCCGCATCAAGACGCGCAACCCGCGCGGCGACGAGATCGAGATGCGGATCTCGACTCTGCCCACGGCGTTTGGCGAAAAGATGGTGATGCGGATCTTCGACCCGGACACCGCCGTCAAGGATTTGGATGCGCTGGGCTTCACGCCGCACGACGCGCAGCGCTGGGAGGCGCTGGTGAAGCGGCCGCATGGCATCATCCTGGTGACCGGCCCGACCGGTTCGGGCAAGACCACCACGCTGTACTCCACCTTGAAGCGCGTGGCCACCGAAGAGGTGAACGTCAGTACGGTGGAAGACCCGATCGAGATGATCGAGCCGGCTTTCAACCAGACCCAGGTGCAGCCGCAGCTCGACTTCGGCTTCCCCGAGGGACTGCGCGCCCTGATGCGGCAGGACCCGGACATCATCATGGTGGGCGAAATCCGCGACCTGGAAACTGCCGAGATGGCGGTGCAGGCCGCACTCACCGGTCACCTGGTGTTCTCCACCCTGCACACCAACGACGCGCCGTCAGCCATCACGCGCCTGATGGAGCTGGGCATCCCGCCCTACCTGATCAACGCCACCGTGCTGGGCGTGCTGGCGCAGCGGCTGGTGCGCACCCTGTGCGCGCAGTGCAAGGCGCTGGACGAGACGGCGAAACGCGAAGCGCTGGCCGAGGTGGTGAAGCCCTGGCAGCTCAGTGGCAGCTACAAGCCCTACAAACCGGTGGGCTGTGTCGATTGCCGCATGACCGGTTACCTGGGGCGCATGGGCCTGTACGAATTGCTGGTGGTGAGCGAGGCGTTCAAGGACCGAGTCAGCCACGAGCCCAACATCGATGCCCTGCGGCGCCAGGCCGTGAGTGATGGCATGCGCCCGCTGCGGCTGGCCGGCGCCTTGCGGGTGGCCGAAGGCCTGACCGTGCTGGACGAGGTGCTGAGTGCAACGCCCCCGCTGGTCTGAATGCACTCAGACAGTGCGTAAGCGCTGAAAACCAAGGGTATTCCCGGGGTTTTGCGACCCGATGCGCCTCAGGCGTAGGTGGAATCCACATCCGGACGCAGGGGCTTTCCGTTGCAGAATCGACGGTTTGAGAGTTGCTCTTAGGAGACTGTTTGTGAATATCAAGAGTCAAAAAGACTTTTTCTCCGGGCTCATGTTCACCGCCGTCGGCGTTGGCTTTGCCTGGGGTGCTGCCAATTACAACGTGGGAAATGGCGCTCGCATGGGGCCTGGTTACTTTCCCCTGATGTTGGGTATCGTGCTGGCCCTTTTGGGCGGGCTGATCATGTTCAAGGCTCTGGTCGTCGAGACCGAGGACGGCGAGAAGATCGGCAAATGGGCCTGGAAGCCGCTGGTGTACATCATCAGCGCCAACCTGCTGTTCGGCATCATGATTGGCGGCTTGCCCAGCATCGGTCTGCCGCCCATGGGGCTGGTTGCCGGTATTTTTGCCTTGACCATCATCGCCAGCCTGGCGGGCGAAACCTTCAAGCTCAAGGAAGTGCTGGTCCTGGCGGCCGTGCTTGCTCTGGGTAGCTACCTGGCCTTTGTGATGCTGCTCAAACTGCAGTTCCCGGTCTGGCCGACCTTTATCGTCGGCTGAGGAGAACAAGAACATGATGGATTTGATCAACAACCTCTCGCTCGGTTTTGGTGTTGCCTTCACCGCGCAGAACCTGATGTATGCCTTCGTCGGCTGTTTGCTGGGTACGCTGATCGGTGTGCTGCCGGGCGTCGGCCCGATTGCCACCATCGCCATGCTGCTGCCGGCCACCTATGCGTTGCCGCCGGTGGCCGCACTGATCATGCTGGCCGGTATCTACTACGGCGCCCAGTACGGTGGCTCCACCACCGCGATTCTGGTGAATCTGCCGGGTGAGTCGTCTTCGGTGGTGACCGTGATCGACGGCTACCAGATGGCGCGCCAGGGTCGTGCGGGTCCGGCGCTGGCCGCGGCCGGTATCGGTTCCTTCTTTGCCGGCTGCGTCGGCACGCTGATTCTGGCGGCCTTCGCTGCACCGCTGACCGAGGTGGCCTTCAAGTTCGGTCCGGCCGAGTATTTCTCGCTCATGGTGCTGGGCCTGATCGGCGCCGTGGTGCTGGCTTCGGGCTCGCTGCTCAAGGCCGTGGCCATGATCGTGCTGGGCCTGCTGCTGGGCCTGGTGGGTACCGACGTGAATTCGGGCGTGGCCCGCTTCTCGTTCGACATTCCGGAACTGACCGACGGCATCGGCTTCATCACCATTGCCATGGGCGTGTTCGGTTACGGCGAGATCATTGCCAACCTGTCGCATTCCGAAGACAAGCGCGAGGTGTTCACGGGCAAGGTCAAGAACATCTACCCCACGGCCCGTGATCTGAAACTCATGTTCCCGGCCATCCTGCGTGGTACGACTATCGGCTCCATCCTGGGCATCCTGCCGGGCGGCGGTGCCTTGCTGGCGGCTTTTGCGGCCTACACCATCGAGAAGAAGACCAAGCTCAAGCCGGGTGAAGTGCCGTTCGGCAAGGGCAACATCCGCGGTGTGGCGGCGCCCGAGTCGGCCAACAACGCCGGTTCGCAGACCTCCTTCATTCCGCTTCTGACGCTGGGCATTCCGCCCAACGCCGTGATGGCGCTGATGGTGGGTGCCATGACCATCCACAACATCCAGCCCGGCCCGCAGGTGATGACCAGCAACCCCGAACTGTTCTGGGGCCTGATCGCTTCCATGTGGATCGGCAACCTGATGCTCATCGTGCTGAACCTGCCGCTGATCGGCATGTGGATCAAGCTGCTGACCGTGCCTTACCGCTGGCTGTTCCCGTCGATCGTGCTGTTCTGCGCCATCGGTGTGTACTCGACCAACAACAACACCTTCGACATCTGGATGGTGGCGATCTTCGGTGTGATCGGCTACGGCTTCATCAAGCTCGGGGTCGAGCCAGCCCCGCTGCTGCTCGGTTTCATCCTGGGCCCGATGATGGAAGAAAACCTGCGCCGCGCCCTGCTGCTGTCGCGTGGGGACTGGAGCGTGCTGGTCACGCGTCCGCTGTCGGCCGGTCTGCTGGCGGCGGCTGCCTTGCTGCTGGTCATCGTGATGCTGCCGGCAATCAAGAACAAACGCGAAGAGGCCTTCGTCGAGGACTGAGGCCGCCCGACTGCCAGAAAACGGCACCTTCGGGTGCCGTTTTTTTGCGGCTCCCCGCACGGTCAAGGGTCTGGAACTGCCTTGCGTCACAATCGGGCCAAGAGGACGCCATGCAACTGAAAAACAACCCGCTCCAGCACCCGCAACGGGTGACACTGCACAACGAAATTCATGCCCGCCCCCCCGAGGCCATGAGCACGCCGCTGGCGATCTCGCACGTGGTCATGGTGTGCGATGCCGCCCAGCGCGAGGCCAGCCGGGCGCATGTGACAGCCCTGCTGCGTGACCGCCACCTGCCGCTGCCGGATGCCCATGCCACGCATTTCCGCATGGACCTCGGCCCGTTCCGCCTGCGTTGGGAACTGCACACCGAATTCGTTTCCTGGACGTTCCTGCGCACGCTGCCGGCGTCAAACTACGCCGAGCGTGAGCCGGAGGCCGCCATCGACGTGGTGCCGCAGGACTGGGTGGCCGCCTTGCCGGGCCAGTGCCTGACCAGCTTGCACCTGTGGGCGCTGCCCGATCAGGCGGATGCCACCAGTCTGGTGCGCCATGTGCTGCACGAAGATTCGCTGGTCGCCTCTGGCGTGGCGGGGGGAGCCGGTGAGGTCTATACCGATTTCGCCATCCATGCCGACGGTTTTTCGCGCATGCTGCTGTTTGTCGACGCCTCCAGCAGCGAGGATGCGAGGGCGCCGAGCGTGGACGGGCTGCACATGTCGCCGCGCCGCCTGGGCCGGATGGTGCAGCGCCTGCTGGAGATCGAGACCTACCGCATGGCGGCCCTGCTGGGCCTGCCGGCGGCACGCGAGGCCTCCAGTGTGCTGGGCTCGGCCGAGCGCGAACTGGCCGAGCTGGCCGAGGCCATCCGCAGCGCCACGCGCAATGACGAGCCGCGTCTGCTCGATCGCCTGACCCGGCTGGCGGGCAAGGTGGAGAGCCAGTACGCCGCCACCCATTCGCGCTTTTCCGCCAGCACGGCCTATTTTGAGCTGGTCGACAAGCGCATCGACGACATCACGGAAACCCGCTTGGTCGGCATGCAGACCATCCGCGAATTCATGGACCGGCGCCTGTCGCCGGCACGCAGCACCTGCGAGTGGGTGACGCGCCGGCAGGACGCCCTGTCGCAACGCGTTTCGCGCATCAGCAACCTGCTGCGCACACGCGTCGAGATCGAGCAGCAGCAAAGCAGCCAGGCCCTGCTGGCCACCATGAACCAGCGGCAGGACCTGCAGCTCAAGCTGCAGTCCACGGTGGAGGGCCTGTCGGTGGCGGCCATCACCTATTACATCGTCGGCCTGGTGAGTTACCTGGCCAAGGGCGCGCACAGCCTGGGCTGGCCGCTGTCGGGCGAGACCACGGCGGCGCTGGCAGTGCCGGTGGTCGGTTTTACCGTCTGGTGGTCGTTGCGCAAGCTGCATCGCAGGATCGTGGGGCATGACGGCCATGAAAGTTAAATCCCTGTCCGGTCTGTTGCTGGCCGCCCTGTGCATCGGTCTGCCGGCCGCGGCCCAGACCTACCCGGTCAAGCCGGTGCACCTGATCGTGCCGTTCCCGGCCGGTGGCGCCACCGACATCCTGTCGCGCGCGCTGTCCGCCGAGCTCGGCCGCAAGCTGGGTCAGCCTGTGGTGGTGGACAACAAGCCCGGTGCCGGGGGCACCATTGGTGCCTTGGCAGCGGCCAAGGCAGTGCCGGACGGCTACACCCTGTTGCTGACGACCTCGAGCACACACAGCATTGGTGCGGCCATCAACCCGCGCATTCCTTACAACGCCGAGGCGGACTTCACGCCCATCGTCTACGTGGCGAGCTCGCCGCAACTCCTGGTGGTGCCCAACAGCTCGCCGGCCAAAACCTTGCGCGAGTTCATCGACTACGCGCGCAAGAACCCGGGCCGCCTGAACTACGCCTCCAGCGGCAACGGCACCATCTCCAACCTGTCGACCGAGGTATTCAAGCAGCAGTCCGGCACCTTCCTGGTTCACATTCCCTACCGCGGCACTGGCCTGGCGATGCCCGATCTCATCAGCGGCAAGGTCGACCTGTTGATCGACTCGCTGATCTCTGGCATGCCGCACGTCAGGGACGGCCGCGTGCGCGCACTGGCCGTCACCAGCCCGAAGCGCACCAGCCTGGCGCCCGAGCTGCCGACGGTGGCCGAGGTACTGCCCGGCTACGAGTCGGTCAACTGGTTCGGTGTCTACGGTCCGCGCGGTCTGCCCGCTGACATCGTGGCCAAGGTCAATCAGGCTGCCAATGCCGCCCTGACCAGTGCCGAGGTGAAGGACCGCTTCGCCCGCCTGGGGGCCGAGCCGGTCGGCGGTACGCCTGAGGCGTTTGCCGCCGCCGTCAGGGCAGAAACTGCCAAATGGAAGAAGCTTGCTGCCGAACGCAAGATCACGCTCGACTGAGCACCTCACTGAACACATCATGAACTTCAACTACACCAACCCCTACACCAGCACGCGCCTGCCTGTGTTCGCGCGCAACGTCGTCTCCACCTCGCACCCGCTGGCCGCACAAGCCGGTTTGCGCATGCTCTACAAGGGCGGCAATGCGGTCGATGCCGCCATTGCGGCGGCAGCGGCCATCACCATCACCGAGCCGGTCAGCAACGGCCTGGGCAGCGATGCCTTCTGCATCCTGTGGGACGGCAAGGAACTGCACGGCCTTAACGCCTCGGGCCGTGCGCCGCAGAGCTGGACGCCGGAGTATTTCAAACGCAAGTACGGTGACGATGCGAAGAACCCGCCCAAGCGCGGCATCGATGCCGTCACCGTGCCCGGTGCGGTGGCCGGCTGGGTGGCCATGAGCGAACGTTTCGGCAAGCTGCCGTTTGCCGATCTGATGGAGCCGGCGATCGAGATTGCCGAGCGCGGTTACCTGCTGCCGGTGGTGGTGCAGCAGAAGTGGGCGGCCGCCACGCCCGAGCTGCAAGGCCTGCCGGGTTTTGCGCAGTCCTTCCTGCCCTGGGGCCGGGCGCCGCAGGTGGGCGAGCTGTTCCAGTTCAAAGCCGCCGCACGTGGCCTGCGTGCCATTGCAGAAACCAAAGGCCAGGCCTATTACGGCGGCGAGATTGCGCAGGCGATCGAGAAGTTTTCTGCCCAGCACGGCGGCACCCTCAAGGTTAGCGATTTCGCGGCCTACAAGCCGGAGTGGGTCAAACCGATTGGCAAGAACTACCGCGGCTACACGCTGCACGAGATTCCGCCCAATGGTCAGGGCATTGCAGCGTTGATCGCGCTGGGCATCCTCGACAAATTCGACCTGGGCTCATTGCCGGTGGACAGTGTCGACTCGCAGCACCTGCAGATCGAGGCCATGAAGCTGGCCTTTGCCGACGTCTACCGCTATGTGGCCGAACCGTCTTCGATGGAAGTGACGGCCGAGCAGATGCTGGACGATGCCTACCTGGCATCGCGCGCCAAGCTGATCGACATGAAGAAGGCGCAGGACTTCAAGGCCGGCAACCCCGTCAAGGGCGGCACCATCTACCTGACGGCGGCCGACGAGAACGGCATGATGGTCAGTTTCATCCAGAGCAACTACATGGGCTTCGGCTCGGGCTGCGTCGAGCCCACGTTCGGCATCAGCCTGCAAAACCGCGGCCACGGCTTCAGCCTGAATGCCCAGGGCCACAACCCGGCGAATCTGGTGGCACCGGGTAAGCGCCCCTTCCACACCATCATCCCGGCCTTCCTGACGAAGGACGGCCAGCCAGTGATGAGCTACGGCGTCATGGGCGCCAACATGCAGCCGCAAGGCCACATGCAGACTCTCGTGCGCATGCTCGACTACGGGCAGAACCCGCAGGCGGCCTGCGATGCCCCGCGCTGGCGCTACAACGCCGGGCTGGAGATCAACGTCGAGGCCAACATGGACAAGGCCACGGTGCAGGGCCTGACCGAACGCGGCCACCGCATGGAAGTCATCAACGACTCCTACCAGGACTTCGGCGCCGGCCAGTTCATCTGGCGCGCCGGCGACCCGAAGGTCGAGGGTTATGTGGCGGCCAGCGATGCGCGACGCGACGGACTGGCTGCCGGTTTCTGACCCGCGGCTTCAAGATTCATCAAGAAATTCGGTCTCTGCCCTTGTGAAATATGCGCAAAGCGCTACAAAAAACGTAGCGTCCGGTTTGTTGTTCGCGGTCATCGGTGCCATTGCTTTCAGTGGCAAGGCGATCATCGTCAAGCTGGCTTACCGCCACGGCGTTGATGCGGTCACGCTCATCATGTACCGCATGCTGTTTGCGCTGCCGTTGTTCGCTGCCATGGCTTGGTGGGCGAGCCGCGGTCAGCCGCCACTGAAGCGGCGCGACTGGCTGGGCGTGCTAGGACTGGGTTTTTCCGGTTACTACCTGGCGAGTTTTCTCGACTTTGCCGGGCTGGCCTTCATCACGGCGTCGCTGGAGCGTTTGATCCTGTATCTCACGCCCACCCTGGTACTGCTGCTGGGGCTGGTGCTGTTCGGCCGCCGTGTGCAGCGCAAGCAACTGTGGGGCATGGCGATCAGCTACGCCGGCGCGCTGCTGGTGTTCGGACGCGAGGTCACGCTGGCTGGCAGTGAGGTGGCCTGGGGTTCGCTGCTGGTGTTCATCAGCGCCATCAGTTACGCGCTGTACCTGACCTACAGCGGCGAGCTGGTGCAGCGCTTGGGCTCGCTGCGCCTGGTCGGTTTGGCCACCAGCGTGGCTTGTCTTCTTTGCATTCTGCAGTTTGTCCTGCTGCGGCCGCTCGCCGCGGCCGAGGTCGCAATGCCGGTGATCTGGCTCTCGCTGCTCAATGCCATCGCCTGTACGGCGGTGCCGGTGCTGCTGGTGATGATGGCGATCGAGCGCATCGGTGCCGGTTTGACGGCACAGGTCGGCATGGTCGGGCCGATGTCCACCATCCTGATGGGCGTGTGGTTGCTGGGCGAGCCGTTCACGCTCTGGATCGCCGCCGGCACCGTGCTGGTGGTGGCCGGCATCTTCGTCTTCAGTCGCGCGGCACGCTTGCCACCGGATTGACAGAGTTTGGCGGCCGGCGGCGGAAAACCACAGGTGGGCAGCGAACCGTCAGTAAACGTATCATCGTCCCCATTCAATTTTTTAGACAGGAAAGAACAACATGGATCTCGGAATTGCAGGCAAGTGGGCGCTGGTCGGCGGCGCCAGCAAAGGGCTGGGTTTTGGTTGCGCGCAGGCGCTGGTGCGCGAAGGCGTCAATGTGCTGATCGTGGCGCGCGGCGCCGAGGCGCTGCAGGCCGCGGCCGACAAACTCAAGGCCGAAGCCCGAGGCACGCAGGTGCTGGCCGTGGCCACTGACATCACCACTGTCGCCGGACGTGAGGCGATCTTTGCGCAGCGCCGTGACTTCGACATCGTGGTGACCAATGCCGGCGGTCCGCCGCCCGGCGACTTCCGCGACTGGGACCGCGACACCTGGATCAAGGCGGTGGATGCCAACATGCTGACCCCGATCGAGCTGATCAAGGCCACGGTGGACGGCATGGCCGAGCGCGGCTTTGGCCGCATCATCAACATCACGTCCAGCGCGGTGAAGGCGCCGATCGACATCCTGGGCCTGTCCAACGGCGCGCGCAGCGGCCTGACGGGTTTTGTGGCCGGTGTGGCACGCAATCCCAAGCTGGCGGCGCGGGGCGTGACCATCAACAACCTGCTGCCGGGTGCTTTTGACACCGACCGCCTGAAGGCCACGATGGTGGGCGCCTCGCAGAAAACCGGCCAGAGCATCGATGCCGTGGCCGAGGCACGCAAGAAGACGATTCCGGCGCAGCGCTTCGGGACGTCCGAGGAATTCGGCGCGATCTGCGCCTTTCTGTGCAGCCAGCACGCCGGCTACATGAACGGCCAGAACGTGCTGGCCGATGGCGGTGCCTACCCGGGCACCTACTGAAGCTTGCCAGGCCGGCCGCTCAGGCCTGGGGCGCCGGCCGCTGTTGCCCTAGCGGCGTACCGGCTGGGTCGCCGGGGTCGGTGCCGGTGGGGGCGGCAGCGTGCTCTTGGGCGTGACAGTCAGCGTGGCCTGCGAGCCGCCCATGACGCCGCCTTCGTTCAGTTCGACAGTGGCGCTGCGGTCGGCCTTGGTGAAGACCAGCAGGCTGGTCTTGCCGCGCACCGCGCTCACCAGCGTCCAGCCTTGCTGCGGGTACTGTTCCAGAAAGAAGTTGTAGGCGGCGTTAGGGTTCTGGTCGAGTTCCAGCACCACGCGGCCGACCCAGTTCTCGCCCGAGCCCATGATCAGCGACTGGCTGTGGTTGATCTTGGCGCCGGCCGGCAGTTGGGAGTTGACGATCAGGTCGTTCATCGTGCCACCGCCCGAGCCATTGCCGGCAGTGTTGCCGGAGGTGGTGGCGCATCCCGCCAGCAGGATGAAGGTGGACAGCAGCAGCGACTTGAAGGCAACAGGTTTCATGGCAAATTCCAGCAAGGATGGTGAATGCTCAACGCCGGGAAGATACCACGATGCCGCCCACGATCAGCGCAAAGGCAACGCCATGGTAGGCCTGCGGCAATTCGCCCAGCAGGGCTGAGGACAGCACGGCAGCAAACAGCGGTGTGAGGTTGGAGAAGAAACCGGCCACCGACGGCCCGGCGCGTTGCACGCCGGTACCCCAGCAGCGGTAGGCCAGCAGGGCCGGCCCCAGGGCCACGAACAGCAGTGCGCCAGCCAGCGGCCAGCCCCATTGGACGTGGGCGTCTGTCAGCGCCCACTCACCAGCGGTGAAGAGGGCGGACCAGACCAGACCGAACACGATCTGCGCCATCAGGAAGGCCGCCCAGTTGTTGCGGATGTCCGCAGGCTCCTTGGCCGGCTGCACCAGCATCCAGCTGTACCAGGCCCAGGCCATGGCAGCCAGCAGCACATAGAAGTCGCCCGGGACCAGCCGCAGGTGCAGCAGCGTGCCCGGCTCGCCGCGGCTGAGCACCAGCAGCACACCACTCATGGACAGGCCGGCGCCCAGCAACTGACGACGCGTGATCCGTGCGTTGAAGAACAGGCGGCCGAAGACCAGCATCCAGACCGGGATGCTGGACGCCACCAGCGTGACGTTGATCGGCGTGGAGGTGTGCAGGGCCAGGTACTGCAGCGCGTTGTAGGCGCCAACGCTGAGCAGGCCCAGCACGCTGAAGCGCCGCCAATGCGTCCACAGGCCGCTGCCGCGGCGCAGTACATCGGAAGCCAGTGGCAGCAGCAGGACAAAGGCCAGCAGCCAGCGCAGCAGGTTGAGCGTCATCGGTGGCACCAGCGGGCCCACCATGCGGCCGACGACGGCATTGCCGGCCCACATCAGGGGCGGGATGGTGAGGAGCAGGGCGGTGGCTGGGGTGAGGCGTGCATGCATCGTCTGCACTGTAGCAAGACATCATGGGCGTTGCCGTCACAGGTCTTTTGACTGTGCGGCATGATGGTGGCGGCACAGTAGAATTTTTCGCTATTTCGCAGGAGACATCACATGACAAACATCACATCGCGCGCCGTACGCATCGACCAGAACGGCGGCCCCGAGCAGCTCAAGATCGTCGAGGTGACGGTGGGCGACCCCGGCCCCGGCGAGATCCGTATCCGCCACAAGGCGGTCGGCCTGAACTTCATCGACACCTACCAGCGCTCGGGCCTGTACCAGTTGCCGATGCCGTTGCAGCTCGGCATGGAAGCTTCGGGCATCGTCGAGGCGGTGGGCGAAGGCGTCACGCACCTGAAGGTGGGTGACCGCGCCGCCTACGCCAGCCAGCCGCCCGGCAGCTACTGCGAGGTGCGTGTGATGCCGGCCAAGTGCGTCTGCAAGTTGCCCGATGACATCGCTTTCGAGACCGGCGCCGCCATGATGCTCAAGGGGCTGACGGTGCAGTACCTGCTGCGCCGCACTCAGCCGCAGGGTGGGCTGCAGGCGGGTGACTTCGTGCTGTTCCATGCGGCGGCTGGCGGCGTGGGTCTGATTGCCTGCCAGTGGGCCCGGGCCATGGGCCTGCAGCTTATCGGCACCGCGGGTTCGGACGAAAAATGCGCCCTGGCCAAGGCCAATGGTGCCGCCTTCGCCATCAATTACGCCAAGGAGGATTTCGTGGCGCGCGTGAAAGAGATCACTGGCGGCAAGGGCGTGCCGGTGGTGTACGACTCGGTGGGCAAGGACACGTTCCTCAAGTCGCTCGACTGCCTGCGCCCCTTCGGCCTGGTGGCCAATTTCGGCAACGCCTCGGGCAAGGTCGAGCCGCTGGACATCGGACTGCTGGCGGCCAAGGGCTCGCTCTATGTGTCGCGGCCGACGCTGTTCACCCACATTGCCACGCGCGAGAGCACGCAGGCGATGGCGGACGATCTGTTCGCCATGGTGAGCAGCGGCAAGGTCAAGATCCAGATCGACCAGACCTACCCGCTGGAGCAGGTGCAGCAGGCGCACCGCGACCTGGAAGCGCGCAAGACCACCGGCTGCACCGTCCTCACGCTGTGAGCGCGGGGCCGGCGTCGTCTCAGTTCACGGCACCGGCGCGCTCGACCAGGAAGTCGAGGAAGGCCCGCGTCTTGGCGGGCATGAATTTGCGCGTCGGCAGGGCGGCGTAGGCGGTCACGCGGCCCAGCATCCAGTCGGGCAGCAACTGGATCAACTGCCCGCAGTTCAGGTACGGCCTGGCAATGAGTTCGGAGACGGCAAAAAAGCCGATGCCGTTCAGGCCCGCGCGCAGCATCACGTCGAAGCTTTGCGTGCGCAGCACCGGCGTCACCACAACCTCCTCGGGGTCGCTGGCCTCTGAGCACGGGTCGCTCAGCTCAAGCCGCAGTTTGCGGCCACTCTGGTCCTGCCCTGGCAGCAAAGCGGGTTTGAGGTAGTCGTGCCGCACCAGATCATCAGGAGCCAAGGGCTCACCCATGCGCTGCACATAGTCGGCTGAGGCGCACAGGATCAGGTTGTTGGTGCCCAGAGGGCGGGCGACGATGTTGGCATCGAAGTCCTCATCGGCCGCCACGACCGCCAGATCGAAGGCCTCAATGCGGGCCAGGGGCTGTGGATCGATCGACAGGTCCAGCATCAGTTTCGGGTGGCGCTCACGCCAATGCGCAATGTTCGGCGCGATGAAGTAGGAGGCCATGGTCGGTGTGCTCAGCACGCGCACCGAGCCCTGCAGCTCCTTGCTGTGGGCCGCGGCAGCCATCTCCGCTTCGTCGATGTCCTGCAGGATGCTGTGCAGCCGTGCGCCGTATTCGTTGCCCGCTTCGGTCAGCGAGAGCTTGCGTGTTGTTCGGTGCAGCAGGCGTGTGCCCAGGCTCTGCTCCAGATCGGCCACCAGCCGGGTGATCACGGCCGGCGACATGTCCAAGGCGCGGGCGGCAGCGGTAAAGCTGCCTTCTTCAACCACGCGTTGAAAAACGCGCATGGATTGGAGTCTGTCCATGATGGCTCCTCTTTCAGATGTCAATTGCGACAGGGTAATTATTGCTGAACTGGCAATTATTATTTGAAGAAAACGCTATTTTTCTTGAAATCAAGCTGTCATAAAGTTCATTCCATCGATGAATCGAAACAAATAACGAGGCATCGAGGTTGGACAGACGAGAAAGCGATTTCCTGCCATGCCCAGAAACATTGTTCGTCTTTGAAAGGAAATACATCATGAACCGCAAGTACACCACCGTGATCACTCTGGCCGTCGCCGCTCTGGCTGCAGGCAATGCCCTGGCTGCCGATCAAGCTGTTGGCAAAACCCGCGCCCAAGTCCAGGCCGAGCTGCTGGAAGCCCAGCGCACGGGTGACATCGTCGATGCCGGAACCGGTCAGAAGCTCAACGAGCTCTACCCCAACAGTTATCCGGCCAAGGCTGTCGTTCAAAGCAAGACCCGCGCGCAAGTCCAGGCCGAGCTGCTGGAAGCCCGCCGTACCGGCGATATCGTCGAAGGCGAGACGAGCCAGAAGCTGAACCAGCTCTATCCCAACCGTTATCCGGCCAAGGCCGTCGTTCAAGGCAAGACCCGCGCTGAAGTCAATGCCGAGCTGCGGGAAGCCCGCCGCACCGGCGATGTGATTGAGGGTGAGACGAGCCAGAAACTCAACCAGATTTACCCGAACCGTTACCCCACCAAAGGCTAAACGGACCGGGAGACTGAAAACGGCCGCAGGGATTGGCTCCTTGCGGCCGTTTTTGCGTGCGAGGCCGGACGCTCCGGCTCAGGTGCTGCTGGTTTTACCGGCTGCGCCGTACGCGCAGCAGTTCGTCCAGGATCAGGCAGGCCGCGCCGATGGTGATGGCGCTGTCGGCCACGTTGAAGGCCGGGAAGTGCCAGTTGCGCAGATGGAAGTCGAGGAAGTCGATCACGTAGCCGTGCAGCAGGCGATCGATCACATTGCCGATGGCACCGCCCAGGATGCAGGCCATGGCAAAGGAGAACAGCCGCTGGCCGGCGTGCGAGCGCAGCATGAAGAGAATGAAGATCACCGCGGCCACCGCGATGCCGACGAAGAACCAGCGCTGCCAGCCCGAGCCGCTGGCCAGGAAGGAAAAGGCCGCGCCGCTGTTGTGCACGCGCACGACATTGAAGAAGCTCGTCACGTAGGTGCTTTCACCCAGGTGGTAGTAGCCCAGGATCAGCACCTTGGTGAACTGGTCGGCCAGCAGCAGGATGAAGGCCAGGCCGAGCCACTGCAGCATGCCGGCACTGGTGTGGGAACGCGGTTTGGCCATCAGGCAACCTTTCTTTCTTCGCCGGCACCATACAGGTTGCTGGTGCAACGGCCGCACAGCGTCGGGTGGGTCGCATCAACGCCGACATCGTCGCGGTAGTGCCAGCAGCGCTCGCACTTGGCATGTTTTGAGGCTTCCACCCTCGTGGATATGGCGCTGCCAGCTACCAATTTGATAGCGGATGTGATGAACACGAACTTCAGGTCGTCGCCCAGGCTGGCCAGCAGGGCATGGTCGTCGGCGCCAACGGTGAGCGTCACCTCAGCCTGCAGCGAAGCGCCGACCTGGCCGTCGGCACGCAGCGCCTCGATGTCCTTGTTGACCACATCGCGGATCTCGCGGATGCGGTTCCACTTGGCCAAGAGCGCGGCATCGGGCGTGCCCAGCTCGCTGTAGGTTTCCATGAAGATGGATTCGGAGTTGCCGAACACCTTCCACGCTTCCTCCGCGGTGAAGCTCAGGAACGGCGCCATCCAGCGCAGCATGGCGTGCGTGATCTGCCACAAGGCGGTCTGGGCGCTGCGGCGGGCCAGCGACTTCGGTGCCGTGGTGTACAGGCGGTCCTTCAGCACATCCAGATAGAAGGCACCGAGGTCTTCCGAGCAGTAGACCTGCAGCTTGGCCACCACCGGGTGGAACTCATAGACCTCGTAGTGCGCCAGGATGTCGGCCTGCAGCTCGGCTGCGCGGCTCAGCGCATAGCGGTCGATCTCCAGCAACTGGTCGGCCGGCACGACGTCCTTGACCGGATCGAAGTCGCTGACGTTGGCCAGCAGGAAACGCAGCGTGTTGCGGATACGGCGGTAGCCATCCACCACGCGCGCCAGGATCTTGTCGTCGATGCCGAGGTCACCCGAGTAGTCGGTGGCGGCGCACCACAGGCGGATGATCTCGGCGCCCATTTTCTCGCTGATCTGCTGCGGCGCCACCACATTGCCCACGCTCTTGCTCATCTTGCGGCCCTGACCGTCCACAGTGAAGCCGTGCGTCAGCAGGCCTTTGTAGGGCGCGTGGTCGTACATGGCACAGGCGGTCAAGAGCGATGAATGGAACCAGCCGCGGTGCTGGTCGTGCCCTTCCAGATACAGGTCGGCCGGCCAGGTGGACTGGTCCTTGTGGCTGTTCTTCAGCACGTGGAAGTGCGTGGTGCCGGAATCGAACCAGACGTCCAGGATGTCGTTGACCTTGGTGTAGTGCGCGGCGTCGGCCGCACCCAGGATTTCCTCGGCCGTCACCTTGCTCCACGCCTCGATGCCACCGGCTTCCACCATGCTGGCCGCCTGGTCCATGATCTCCATGGTGCGCGGGTGCAGCTCGCCGCTGTCCTTGTGGATGAAGAAAGGCAGGGGCACGCCCCAGTTGCGCTGGCGCGAGATGCACCAGTCGGGCCGGCCGGCGATCATGTCGCGCAGGCGGGCCTTGCCGTTTTCGGGGAAGAAGCTGGTTTCTTCGATGGCGGCCAACGCCAGCTGGCGCAACGTTTTGTTGGCCTTGTCTTTGGTGAATACGCCTTCGCCCTCGTCCATGCGCACGAACCATTGCGCCGCGGCGCGGTAGATCACCGGCGTCTTGTGGCGCCAGCAGTGCGGGTAGCTGTGGGTGATGTCGTGGGTGGCGAACAGGCGGCCGGCGTTGCGCAACGCTTCGATGACGACCGGCACTGCCTTCCAGATGTTGAGGCCGCCGAAGAGCGGGAAGTCGGCCGCATAACTGCCGTTGCCCTGCACCGGGTTCAGGATGTCGTCATAGGCCATGCCGTGGGCGACGCAGCTGTTGAAGTCGTCCACGCCGTAGGCAGGCGAGGAGTGGACCAGGCCGGTGCCGTCTTCCGCCGTGGCGTAGTCGGCCAGGTAGACCGGGCTGAAGCGGCGGTAGCCCGCATCGACGTCGTACAGCGGGTGCTTGAAGTTGATCAGGCCGAGGTTCCGGCCCAAGGTGGTGGCCAGCACCGCGCCCGTGAGCTGGTAGCGTTCCATGCACTTGTCGACCAGCACGGCGGCCAGCAGCAGCAGGCCGCGCTCGGTCTGCACCAGCGCGTATTCGAGTTCGGGGTTGAGGTTGAGTGCCTGGTTGGCGGGGATGGTCCAGGCGGTGGTGGTCCAGATCACGGCATAGGCCGGCTGGTCCAGCTTCGGCAGGCCGAAGGCCGCTGCCAGCTTGTCGGGCTCGGCGCATTCAAAGCCGACGTCCAGCGTGGTGCTCTTCTTGTCTTGGTACTCGATCTCGAATTCGGCCAGTGAGCTGCCGCAGTCGAAGCACCAGTAAACGGGCTTCAAGCCGCGGTAGACGAAGCCGCGTTCCATGATGCGTTTCAGGGCGCGGATTTCGTTGGCTTCGTTGCCGAAGTCCATCGTGCGGTACGGGTTGTCCCACTCGCCCAGTACACCCAGGCGCTTGAAGTCGGCCATCTGGCCGGCGATCTGCTCGGTGGCGAAGGCGCGGCTCTTGGCCTGCACTTCGTCGCGCGGCAGGTTGCGGCCATGCAGTTTCTCGATCGCGTTCTCGATCGGCAGGCCGTGGCAGTCCCAGCCCGGCACGTAGATGGCGTCCAGCCCCTTAAGCTGGCGCGCCTTGACGATCATGTCCTTCAGCACCTTGTTGACGGCGTGGCCGATGTGGATCTGGCCGTTGGCGTAGGGCGGGCCGTCGTGCAGCACGAATTTGGGCTTGCCATTGCGCGAAGCGCGCAGCTTCTTGTAGAGGCCCTTGTCGTCCCATTCCTTGACCCAGCCCGGCTCGCGCTTGGGCAGGTCGCCGCGCATGGGGAAGGGGGTGTCGGGCAGGTTCAGGGTGCTGCGGTAATCCGGTTTGTTGGTGTCTGACATGGCGATGGTGTTGTGAGAGGGCTTTGACAAGCTCAGCCCGAACGCACAGGTTGGGGCTACAAGAGGTAAGCCGTTGGCCCTGAGCTTGGTTCAAGGGCTACGACGGTCGAGACAGATCGTCTAAATTCGGTCGCGCGTCGTCTGCCGGTGCGTTTCGGCGTGCATGGAGGCAAAAAAAGCCCGCGCGTCGTCACAGTCCTTGGCAATCCCCGCTGTCAGGGTGTCCAGACTGTCGTACCTGAGCTCGTCATGCAGTTTGTGCAGCAGTTCCACGCGGATGATTTTACCGTAGGCCCCCTCGGCCCCCAGGTCGGCCGGCCAGTCCAGGCAATGGGTCTCCAGCAGCACGCGCCCGCCGTTGACGTCGTTGGGGTCGAGCGAGGGGCGCACGCCCAGATTGGCCACGCCGGGCAGCGGTTGGGTGTCCAGCCCGTGCACCAGCACGGCAAAGATGCCGCTGGCGGCCGGCTTCCAGTGGGCAAAACGCAGGTTGAGGGTCTTGAAGCCCAGCTCGCGGCCGAGCTTGCGCCCGTGCACCACGTGGCCGGAGATGTGGTACGGGTGGCCCAGCAGGCGCGCTGCGTCTGCCATGCGGCCTTCACCCAGCGCCGCGCGCACGGCCGAGCTGGAGACCCGCAGGCCATGCACCTCGTAGCTGTTCATGCGAGCCACGTCAAAGCCCTGCTTCACGCCGGCGGCATCGAGCATGGCGTAGTCACCAGCGCGTTTGGCGCCGAAGCGGAAATCGTCCCCCACCAGCACATAGCGCGCACCCAGGCCCTGCACCAGCACCTGGTCGATGAAGGCCTGCGGCGAGAGCGAGGCCAGCCGGGCATCGAAGGGCAGCACCACGGTCTGGTCCACGCCGCAGCGTGTCAGCTCGGTGAGCTTGTCGCGCAGGGTGCCAACCCGTGCCGGCGCCAGCTCAGGCTTGTGGGCGACACCGGCAAAGTAGTCGCGCGGATGCGGCTCGAAGGTCAGCACACAACTTGGCACGCCGCGTTGCTGCGCTTCGCCGCGCAAGAGCGCCAGCATGGCCTGGTGGCCGCGGTGCACGCCATCGAAGTTGCCGATGGTCATGGCACAAGCTGGGGCGATGCCGGGGTGGTGGAAGCCGCGGAAGACCTTCATGGATCAGTATCTTTTTGATAGCAGTCAGCGCTGTAACCTAAAGCAACTGCCGCCAATTTGTCATGAAAACAGGGTATATTGTGTCTCAATGGCGAGGCAGCATGGCCCGGCCGGCTGCCACAGACGCAAGCGTTCCGTATGAATGGTTTTTGTGACCGGTCAGGAGGCGTGTTTTGAAAGTCTTGAAGCTGTCGGCCCAAGGGCTGCCCCAGTCGTGGATTTCGCTCGAAGAGGCGGTCTTGCATTACGCCGCTGATGAGGTGCGCTGGGAATCCGGCGGCAAGGTGGCCGTGTTCCACGGTGGCCACAACGCGATCACGGGCCAGCAGTCCATCATCACGGTCAACAGCATCATCGGCACCAAGGGCGTGCCCAACATCAATCCCTTCAACCTGCGGCCCAGCCTGACCAACAGCAAGCTGTTCGTGCGCGACCGTAACGTCTGCGCCTACTGTGGCGATCATTTTCATGAGGTCGAACTGACACGCGAGCACATCATCCCGTTCGCACAGGACGGGCAGGACCACTGGATGAACGTGGTCACCGCCTGCCGCGCCTGCAACCACCGCAAGAGCCACCGCACCCCCGAGCAGGCCAACATGCCCCTGCTCTATGCGCCTTACGTGCCAAGCCTGTGGGAAGACTTCATTCTGCGCAACCGCCGCATCCTGGCCGACCAGATGGAGTTCCTGATGGCGCATGTGCCCAAGTCCTCACGGCTGCTCGCGTAGCCCGCACCTTGACGGGACGGCTGTCGCTGAGGTGGCGAACCGCCTGCGGCGGGAAAACTACAATGCATGCTCATCATTCCCGTCAACGTTTTCGAAGAAGTACCCCATCATGACCTTTCGCCGTTCCGTCATTGCGAGTTGTGCTGCCGCCTTGCTGGCCGCTGCTACGGGTGCTGCGTTTGCGCAGCAAGCCAAAGAGGTAAAGATTGGCTATGCGCTGGCCATCAATTCGCACTACGGCGCTGCGGCCCAGGCCTGGGCTGATTCGGTTGAGAAGGCGACCAACAATGCCTTCAAGTTCAAGCAGTTCCCCTCCAGCGCCCTGGGCGGCGAGCGCGAGCTGATCGAAGGCCTGCAGCTGGGCACGGTGGAGGCCATCATCGTGTCCACCGGTGCGCTGAGCAACTTTGTGCCGGAAGTCGGCGTGGTCGACATCCCCTTCCTGTTCCGCGACACCGCGCATGCGCGCAAGGTGCTCGACGGCGAGTTCGGCCAAGACCTTCTGACCAAGTTCAAGAAACGCGGCCTGATTGCCCTCGCCTGGGGCGAGCAGGGCTTTCGCCATCTGAGCAACAACAAGCACCCGGTGAACAAGCCTGAAGACCTCAAGGGCCTGAAGATCCGCACCATGGAAAACCCGGTGCATATCTTGGCCTTCCGCACCATGGGCGCCTCGCCCACCCCCATGGCCTGGCCGGAGGTGATCGGTGCCCTGCAGCAGGGCACCATCGACGGCCAGGAAAACCCGCTTTCGGTTTTTGTCTCTGCCAAGTTGTGGCAAGTGCAGAAGAACCTGACGCTGACCGGCCACGTCTATGCGCCGATCGCGCTGGTCGTCTCGCCCGCCTTCTTCGGCAGCCTGACCGATGCGCAAAAGGCCGCTTTCACCCAGGGCGCCAAGCTGGGGGCCCAGGCCTCGCGCAAGTTTGTTGATGACGTCGAGAAGAAGGGTGTGGAGGAGATCAAGTCGCACGGCGTGAAGGTCGTGACCCAGGTGAACAATGCCCCCTTCCAGGCCGCCCTGACGCCGGCCTACAAACAGTACGCGGCCAAGTACGGCCAGAAGACGCTGGACCAGATCGCAGCCGTCAAATAAGCGGTCGCCCCAGTCTTGAACCTGCATCGCCCGGCCTTGCCCGGGCGTTTGTTTTAAACCCTCACGGACCGACACTTTCGGTATCGTTTCTGACTATGTTGAATCGCATCGAGCGCATCCTGGTGGCCAGCAACCGCTGGCTGCTGATCCTGCTGTTGCTGGCCATGGCCTGCATCGTTTTTGCCAATGTGGTGTTGCGTTACACCACCGGTGATTCGATCGTTTGGGCCGAGGAGGTGGCACGGCATCTGATGATCTGGGGCACCTTTCTCGGCGCCGGGCTGGTGTTGCGCTTTGGTGGTCATGTGGCGATCGACAACCTGCACCAGGCGGTGAGCACGCCGGTTGCTCGCCTGCTGCGCACTGTGGTGGTGGTGGGCATCGGCATCTTCTGTCTGGTGATGACCCATTTCTCGATTCTTTATGTCTGGGCGACGCGTTTCCAGACCACGGCCGCCACCGACATCCCGATCTCCTTCATCTATGCCGCCATGCCGGTGGGTTTTCTGCTGATGTTCGTGCATCTGCTGTTCGTCGTACGCGGCTACATCGCTGATGGCAGCTACATCGAGTCCGGCGAGATGGATGCCGAATCCGCGGCCTCGCTCTGATACGCAAGGGCAGACATTCCATGACACTCACTCTTTTCATTGCCGCTGTCGTGCTGATGGCGCTGGGTTTTCCCGTGGCCTTTGCGCTGGCCATGTCGGCCGCACTGGCGGTTTTTGTCGGCGGACGCTACCCGCAACTCGTGGTCTTCAAGGAGATGTTCACCGGCATCGACAGCTTTCCGCTGATGGCGGTGCCGTTTTTCATCCTGGCGGCCGAACTCATGTCGGGTGGTGCACTGACCGCCGTGCTGCTGCGTTTTGCGGCCCAGTTCGTCGGCCATCTGCGCGGCGGGCTGGGTTACGCCAACGTGCTGTCGCTGACGCTGTTCTCAGGCATTTCCGGCTCGGCACTGGCCGACGCCGCCGGCCCCGGCTCCATGATGGTCAAGATGATGGAGAAGGCGGGCTACTCGCGTGCCTATGCGGCAGCGCTCACCTCCAGCACCGCCATCGTTGGCCCCATCATCCCGCCGTCCATCAGCATGATCATCTACGCCATGCAGGACGAGCAGGTCTCGGTCGGCGGGCTGTTCATGGCCGGTTTTCTGCCGGGTCTCCTGATTGCGCTGGCCATGGCCTTTGTCAACTGGCGCGTCTGTACCCAGCGCGACTACCGCTCCACCCAACCGCGCCCCTCGGCACGTGAGATGCTCGTCAACAGCATCAAGGCCATCCCGGCGCTGATGCTGATCGTGCTGATCCTGGTCGGCATCCGTTTCGGCATCTTCACGCCGACGGAGGCCTCGGTGGTCGCGGTGTTCTACGCACTGGTGTGCGGCAAGTGGATCTACCGCACGCTGGAATGGAAGGCGCTGCCGGCGATTGCCGCGCGCTCGGCACTGCTGACGGCCTCCGTGCTGCTGGTGATGGCCACCTCGGCAGCCTTCGCCTGGGTGCTGACGGTTGAAGGCGTGCCGCAGCAGGTGTCGCAAGCCATCGTGAGCTGGAACCTGTCGCCGGTGACCTTCCTGATCGCCGTCAACATCCTGCTGCTGATCTTCGGCATCTTCATGGAGCCGCTGCCAGGTGTGATGATCCTGGTGCCAATCCTGGCGCCGATTGCCGCCACCCTGGGCATCGACCCGACCCACTTTGCCATGGTGGTGATCGTTAACCTCACGCTGGGCATGATCACGCCGCCGGTTGGCGGCCTGCTGTTCGTCACGGCCGTGTCCACCCGGGTGTCGATGGCGGAACTCACGCGCGAGTTGCCGCCGTTCCTGTTGGCCCACTTCGTGGTGCTGGTCTTGTTGACCTTTGTGCCGGCCATCTCGACCTGGCTGCCGCATACCCTGGGCTTTTGAGCCGCTGGTGAAATGAAAAAGCCCGCCAGCGTGTTGCTGGCGGGCTTTTTATTTGCCGGAGCAGCTGTGTGTCAGGCAAACACGCCGGCCGTCTCCTGCATGCGCGTCGACACTTCGCCCAGCTGGTACAGGCTGTCGCCGAAGGTCATTTCCAGTTGTGTCAGCTTCTTGAAGTAGTGGCTGACGATGTACTCGTCGGTCACGCCGATGCCGCCGTGTAGCTGCACCGCCTGCTGGCCAACGAAGCGCATCGACTGACCCAACTGGTACTTGGCGCGTGCCATGGCGCGGCGGCGCTCTTCCGCCGGGGCATTGAGCTTGAGGCTGGCGTAATAGCTCATGGACCGCGCCAGTTCCAGCTGCATCTTCATGTCGGCCGCGCGGTGGCGCAGCGCCTGGAAGCTGGCAATCGCCACGCCGAACTGCTTGCGCGTGTTCATGTATTCCAGTGTCACGGCCAGGGTCTGGTCCATCACGCCAACGGCTTCGGCACAGGTGGCGGCAATGCCGATGTCCACGGCGTGCTCCAGCGCCGTCAGGCCGTCCAATGTGACGAGTTGCGCCGGCGCGTTGGCCAGCACCACGTCGGCCGCACGGCCGCCGTCCTGCGTGCCGTAGCCGCGGGTGGCCACACCGGTGGCCGTGCGCTCGACCAGGAACAAGGCCATCTTGCCGTTTGCGGTGGCGGGCACCAGGAAGGCATCGGCCTGGTCACCGGCCGGCACCACGTTCTTGGTGCCGGAGACGGTCCAGCCCGTCGCCGCCTGGGTCGCCTTGGCATCGCACACATCGAGGCGGTAGCGTGCACGGCGTTCCTGCTGTGCCAGCACCACCAGTGCCTCGCCTGAGGCGATGCGCGGCAGCCAGGCGGCCTTGAGTTCGGCACCCGCATAGCCGGCGAGCACGCCGCCGGCGATCAAGCTATGTGCCAGCGGTTCGAGCACGATACCGCGCCCCAGCTCCTCCATCACCACCATGCCTTCGATCGGGCCCATGCCGAGGCCGCCGTCATCTTCCGGGATGTAAAGGCCGCACAGGCCCAGTTCGGCCAGTTCATTGAAGGCCTCGCGCGAGAAGCCGCCGGCCGCTTCCGTGGCACGGCGGCGCTCAAAGCTGTAGCCCTTCTCCACCCATTTGTGCACGGCGTCACGCAGTTGCTGCTGGTCGTCGGTGAAATCGAAATCCATGTTGTTCTCCTGTTCCTGCTGCGATCAGCCGAGAATCGTCTGCGCGACGATGTTGCGTTGCACTTCATTGCTGCCGCCGTAGATGGTGGTCTTGCGCATGTTGAAGTAGGTCGAGGCTAGCGGCGCGTTGGCCAGCAGGCCGCCCGGGTAGTCACCCTGCCAGCCGGCTTCCATCGCCTCGCGGATCAGCGGCACAGCGTAGGGACCGGCCGCCAGCATCATGAGTTCGGCGTAGCGCTGCTGGATCTCGCTGCCGCGGATCTTGAGCAGGCCGGCGATGTCGAGCGAGTTCTTGCCCGACTTCTCGGCGCTGAGCACACGCAGCACCAGCATCTCCAGCGCCACCACATCCACTTCCAGCTTGGCGATCTCGTCGCGGAAGCGCACGTCGTCATAGACGCCTTCGGCCTTGGCGATGCGCTTCAAGCGTTCCAGTTCGCGTTTGGCACGGTTGACATCCGCAATGTTGGTGCGCTCGTGGCTGAGCAGGTGCTTGGCATAGGTCCAGCCCTTGTTCTCTTCACCGATCAGGTTCTCGGCCGGCACTTCGACGTTGTCGAAGAACACCTCGTTGACTTCACACTCGCCGTCGAGCAGCTTGATCGGACGCACCGTCACGCCGGGCGACTTCATGTCGATCAACAGGAAGGAAATGCCGGTCTGCGGCTTGCCTTCGGTGCTGGTGCGCACCAGGCAGAAGATCCATTCGCCGTACTGGCCCAAGGTGGTCCAGGTTTTCTGGCCGTTGACGATGTACTTGTCGCCCTTGCGTTCGGCGCGGGTCTTGACACTGGCCAGGTCGGAACCGGAGCCCGGTTCGCTGTAGCCCTGGCTCCACCAGACTTCGCCGCTGGCGATGCCAGGTAGGAAGCGCTGCTGCTGCTCCGGGCTGCCGAAAGCCATGATGACGGGGGCCACCATCACCGGCCCGAAGGGCACCACGCGCGGCGCGCCGGCCAGGGCACATTCTTCTTCGAACAGGTGCTTTTGCACCGCGTTCCAGCCCGGGCCGCCGAACTGCTTGGGCCAGCCCCAGCCGAGCCAGCCCTTCTTGCCCAGGATCTTGGCCCAGCGCTGCATATCGTCGCGGGTCAGGTGCAGGGCGTTGTGCACCTTGTGGGCAATGTCGGCCGGCAGGTTCTCGCGCACCCAGGCGCGGATCTCCTCGCGGAATTTCTGTTCGTCAGGGGTGAATGCCAAATCCATAGATGTCTCCAAACAGGCTGCGTATTCATTTTCGCAAGCGCAAGCCTGTGTTTTTAGCACGATCGTTCGCCTCTCACTGTCCAAACCGCGACAAGCCTGAAATAGGCTTCCCCTGAGCCGGCCCCACGGCGTTCCCCGCTCTGCATTTTTGCAGTCGGGGTGTTTGGCCGTGCACAATCCGGTCTGGCTCAGAAGCAAGAAATGAAAAACATCGTCATCCTGATTTCCGGCGGCGGCTCCAATATGGCGGCCATCGTCAAGGCCGCCGAGCGCGAGCGCTGGCAAGACAAATTCGATGCGCGAGTGGCGGCTGTCATCAGCAACAAGGCTGATGCCAAGGGGCTGGTCTTTGCGCGCGACAAGGGCATTGCCACCGAGGTGCTGGATCACAAGGGTTTTGCGTCACGCGAAGCGTTTGATGCGGCGCTGATGGCGGCGATCGATCGTTTTGAGCCTGCGCTGGTGGTACTGGCCGGTTTCATGCGCATCCTGACGCCCGGTTTCGTCAGTCACTACGAAGGTCGGCTGCTCAATATCCATCCTTCGTTGCTGCCGGCATTCCCGGGCCTGTACACGCACCGGCGAGCGATTGAAGCCGGCTGCAAGTTCGCCGGTGCCACGGTGCACCAGGTGACGGCCGAACTGGACCATGGCCAGATCCTGGCCCAGGCCGTGGTGCCGGTGCTGCCGGACGATGACGAGCACACGCTGGCTGCGCGCGTGCTGACGCAGGAGCATCTGATTTACCCACGCGTCGTGGCTGAGTTGCTACAAAAATAATAGCTTAGTGCGCAGATTGATCGGGGGCTTGTTGCGGATTTTGTTCTGAAACCCAGGCAAAGCGCGGCTGTCGCACACCGTCGATCACCACCTCTTCTTCGAACATGACCGCCGGCCGCACCCAGAGGCCGCGCTCGCCATAGAGCGCACGGTACAGCGTCATTGGCTCCAGCGTTTCGCTGTGGCGCACCGTGCCCAGCACCTCGTACATCAGGTTCTTGTAGTGGCGATAGATGCCGGGCCGGGTTTCGATCAAAGGGGGGAGTTTTTCCTCAAGCATGGGACAATTCTCCCCTATGCACCCTAAAGCCCTGTTGGACGTCTGTACCGAGCTCGTCCGGCTCACCCTCAAATTCGATCATCCAGCCGACGCCATCGTGTCGCGCTTTTTCCGCGACAACCGCGGCCTCGGCCCGCGCGAGCGCGCCACGCTGGCCGAAACCGTCTACACCGTCTTGCGCAAGAAACTGTTGTTCGACCAGCTGGCGCTCTCGGGCAGTGGCCCGAAGGAGCGTCGTTTGGCCATCCTCGGCTTCTACGGTCCACGCGATTTCCTCAAGAGCGCGCTGACCGACCAGGAAAAACAATGGCTCGACCAGTGCGACCAGGTCAAACCGGAAGAGCTGATGGACCGGCATCGCCACAACCTGCCCGACTGGCTGGTGCAGCCGCTCAAGGAGCAGTTGGGTGACGGCTTCTGGCCGCTGGTCGACAGCCTCAACCTGGGCGCCGGGCTGGACCTGCGCGTCAACACCCAACTGGCCAAGCGCGAGGCGATCCAGAAGGAACTGCAGGTGGCTGGCATCAAGGCGGTGCCGACGCCGTACTCGCCTTGGGGCCTGCGCATCGACGGCAAGCCGCCCCTGAACAAGCTTGATGCCTTCACCCGCGGCGCCATCGAGGTGCAGGACGAAGGCTCGCAGTTGCTGGCCTTGCTGCTGGAGGCCAAGCGCGGCGAGATGGTGGCCGATTTCTGCGCTGGTGCCGGTGGCAAGACCCTGGCCATTGGCGCAGCCATGCGCAGCACCGGCCGGCTCTATGCCTTTGACACCTCAGCGCACCGGCTGGAGGCCTTGAAGCCGCGGCTGGCACGCAGCGGCCTGTCCAATGTGCACCCCGCAGCGATTGCCCATGAGCGCGACGATCGCATCAAGCGCCTGGCCGGCAAGCTCGACCGCGTGCTGGTGGATGCACCGTGCTCCGGTCTTGGCACACTGCGGCGCAACCCGGACCTGAAGTGGCGCCAGAACATGCAGGCGGTGCAGGAGATGACCGTCAAGCAGGCAGCCATTCTGCAAAGCGCAGCGCGCTTGCTGAAGTCCGGCGGCCGGCTGGTCTATGCGACCTGCAGCGTGTTGCCGCAGGAAAACGAGGCCATTGCCGAGGCCTTCTCGGCCGCCAACAGTGAGTTCATGCCGCTGGAGGCCGGGGAGGTGCTGGCCCAGCTGAAGGTGGCCGATGCAGCCAGCCTGTGCAGTGGCGGCGACAGCGGCCAGAAATACCTGCGCCTGTGGCCGCATAAGCATCAAACGGACGGCTTTTTTGCCGCAATTTGGCAAAAGAAGTGATCATCTGACTTGAATTAAGGTTTTTCACCTGCAACTGCCCAGGGATGGTCAAAACGGGGCGAAACCTTTAAAATTCATGCCTACGGGGGTAAGCAATCGCTTGCCCTTATTACTATTCATTTCGTTGAGAGTCTCTGACTATGTTGTTACCTGACTGGGCTGTGCTGAATGCGGCCATTGAGTGGCTCGCCCATGGCCTGTTGGATTTCGCTTGGTGGCAGATCGTTCTGTTCACCTTGGCCATGACGCACGTGACCATTGCCAGCGTCACCATCTTCCTGCACCGCAACCAGGCGCACCGCGCGCTGGACCTGCACCCGATTGCATCGCACTTCTTCCGCTTCTGGCTCTGGATGACCACCGGCCAGGTGACCAAGGAGTGGGCCTCCATCCACCGCAAGCACCACGCCAAGTGCGAGCAGGCCGAAGACCCGCACAGCCCGCATGTGTATGGCATCAAGAAGGTGTTCCTGGAAGGTGCCGAGCTTTATCGCGCCGAAGCCAAGAACAAGGAAACCATGGACCGTTATGGCCATGGCACGCCGAACGACTGGATCGAGAAGAACCTCTACACCCGTTATTCGTGGCAGGGCGTCGGCTTGATGATGATCCTCGACCTGACCCTGTTCGGTGCTGCCGGCCTGGCCGTGTGGGCTGTCCAGATGGCGTGGATTCCGTTCTGGGCTGCGGGCGTCGTCAATGGCGTGGGCCACTACTGGGGTTACCGCAACTTCGAAGCGCCGGACGCCAGCACCAATCTGACGCCCTGGGGCATCATCATTGGCGGTGAAGAACTGCACAACAACCACCACACCTACCCGACCTCGGCCAAGTTCTCGGTCAAGCCCTATGAGTTCGACATCGGTTGGGTCTACATCAGCCTGATGCAAAAGGTCGGCCTGGCCAAGGTCAAGAAGACGCCGCCGAAACTTGCTTTCGGCGACATCAAGCCGGTGGCAGACGAGAAGACGCTCGAAGCCCTGATCGCCAACCGCTACGAAATCATGGCTGGTTACGCCCATGGCATGCAGCGCGCCTTCCAGCAGGAAGTGACCGCCCTGAAGGCCCGCAGCGCCGACAGCGCTGCCATCAAGGCCGCCAACCGTTGGCTGCACCGCGACGCCGACAAGGTACCCGCGGCCCTCATGCCCGAGTTGGCCAAGGCCCGCGCCGCTTCGCCGGTGCTCGACAAGATGGTGACCATGCGCGAAGAACTGCGCCAGCTCTGGCTCAACACCTCGCTCACGCGTGAGCAGTTGTTGGTCAATCTGCAGGCCTGGTGTCATCATGCCGAGGAAAGCGGCATTGCCGCGCTGCAGGAGTTTTCGCGCAAGCTGCGCGCGGCACGCGCCTGATAGCCGCGCTGTCCCTGCATCTGAAAAGCCCGCTTCGAGCGGGCTTTTTTACGGCTGGAATAAGCAAAGAACGATTTGTTCTTTTGCGATGCGAGTCCGACTCGATAGACTGCCTGTCTTTCTTTCAACGGCCCACGTTCAAGCCGTTGCTCCCACCACCGGAATCGCGCGCATCGCCATGTCATACGTCCAGCATCTTCCTTCTCCCCCCAGCGATCAGACCTACTGGGACGAGCCGCTCGAAACCCAATCCCGCGCCGAATGGGATGCATTGAAGCTGCGTCTGCTGCAAGAACATCTGGCGCATGCCTATCAGAACTCGCCTTATTACCGCGCCAGTTTCGATGCAGCGGGTGTTCACCCTGATCAGCTCAAGAGTCTGGATGACATCCGGCGCTTTCCCTTCATCAACAAGCAGACCCTGCGCGAGCGGCAATTGGCGGCCTTGCCCTGGGGGGATCTGGTGGCGGTGCCGGAGCGCGACATCGTGTACATCTCGGCGTCGAGCGGCTCCACCGGTGTGCCCACGGCGTCGCCGTTCACAGCGCAGGATTTCGAAGATTGGATGGACTACGAGGCGCGCCAGTTCTGGTCCTCCGGCCTGCGTCCGGAAGACCGTTACTGCCACTCCCTGAATTTCTCCCTGTTCGTGGGCGGGCCGTGCGTGCTGGGGGCGCAGAAGCTGGGGGCGTTGTCGATCCACGCTGGCACGGTGCCGTCCGAACGCCTGCTCTCCATCATCAGCCAGTTCCAGGCCACGGCCATGTGGACCACGCCGTCTTATGCTTGGTACCTGGGTGAAACCGCGCTCAAGCAGGGCATCGACCCGAAGAAGGATCTCAGCATCAAGCGCATTTTTGTCGCGGGCGAGCCCGGCGGCTCTATCCCGGAAACCCGTCAGCGCATTGAGGCGCTTTGGGGCGCCGAGGTGTACGACTACTACGGCCTGTCCGACATCTTCGGCTCCTGTGCCGGCATGTGCGAGGAGAAAAACGGCCTGCACTGGGCCGAAGACCACATTCTGGTGGAGGTCCTGGGCCCGAACACCGGTGAGCCGGTGCCCGAGGGCGAGCGCGGTGAAATGGTGTTGACCACGCTGAAGAAGACGGCACGGCCGATGATCCGCTTCCGTACCGGCGACATCGTTTCGTTCACCTCCGAGCCCTGCCGTTGCGGGCGCACCTCGATACGCCTGCAGGGTGTCCATGGGCGGCTGGACGACATGCTCATCATCAAGGGCGTCAATCTCTTTCCCAGCGACGTGGAAGCGATTGCACGCAAGGATCACGATCTGGGCGGCGAGTACCGGCTGATCGTCGAGCGCGTCAACCACCTGGATGTGCTCACGGTCGAAGTCGAGCGCGCCGCCAGCTACACCGGCAGCGATGCGGAACTGGCCGCCCGTTTCAACGGCCATCTGAAATCGATCACGGGCGTGGCCGCCAACGTGCGCATCCTGGCGCCCGATACCTTGCCGCGCGCCACGCACAAGGCCAAACGGGTCGAAGACCGGCGTAGCGGTGTGTGGGGCTGAGGCATAAGCAAATAGCGATTCAGTAGTTGGTCTTCAGCACGCCGCGCCC
Organism: Curvibacter sp. PD_MW3; assembly: GCA_002633085.1. Lineage (GTDB taxonomy): Bacteria > Pseudomonadota > Gammaproteobacteria > Burkholderiales > Burkholderiaceae_C > Hylemonella. Next base: position 742,732 of record NSIV01000001.1, on the reverse strand, counting down.
TACCATCAAGCCTTAATTTGTGCACTGGAGAAAACCCGTCATGCGTTTCAAATCTCTTCTTACCACCGCCACCCGTGTGCTGGCCGTCCTGGCTCTGGGCGTCGGCGCGGCCTCAGCCCAGATCACGCCGAAGACCATTGTGTTTGGCGTTGCGCCCGGCCCGTATGGCGACCTGATCAAGACTGCCATCCAGCCCGGCCTGGAAAAAAAGGGCTACAAGGTGGTGCTCAAGGAGTTCAGCGACTACGTGCAACCCAATCTGGCGTTGGCCAACAACAGCATTGATGCCAACCTGTTCCAGCACCGTCTGTATCTGGAAAAATTTTCCGCCGACAAGGGGCTCAAACTGTCGCCGGTGATCAATGTGCCGACGGCCGGTCTGGGTATCTACTCGAACAAGATCAAGTCGCTGGACCAGTTGAAGAAGGGTGACGTCATCACCCTGGCCAATGACCCGACCAACCTGGCGCGCGCCTTGCGCTTCCTGGCCAAGGAAGGTCTGCTGACCTTCAAGAAGGACATTGATCCGGTGAAGGCCTCGGAGAAGGATATCGAACAGAACCCGCGCGGCCTGGTGTTCAAGCCGCTGGAGGCCGCCCAGCTGCCGCGCACGTTGGACAGCGCCACGGCCTCGGTCGTCAACGGCAACTTCGCCATTGCCGCCGGTCTGAGCCTGTCGAATGCCATCAAGCTGGAGCAGCTGGACGAGAACATCAAGAACCTTGTGGCCGTGAAAACCGCCGATCTGGACAAGCCTTTCGTGCAAGACATCAAGCAAGTGATCGAATCGCCGGAGTTCCTGGCCACGGTCGATGACCCCAAGCACATCTTCAAGGACTTCCAGAAGCCGGAATGGCTGGCTGCCAAAGCCGCCAAGGCAGGCGCGCCTGCCAAGGCCGCCAAGAAATAAACCACACAGGTTGAGTCTGACGGACCGAGCCTGAAGCCCGGTCCGTTTTGCTTTCTACCGATGACCCAGGCAAGATGATCAAGCTAGAAAATATTTCCGTTGAATTTGAACTGCGTGGCAAACAGGCGACGCGGTTCAAGGCGGTCGACCGGGTGTCGCTGCACATCCGTCGCGGCGAAGTGTTCGGCATTGTCGGCACCAGCGGCGCTGGCAAAAGCACGCTGCTGCGTACCATCAATTTGTTGGAGCGTCCGAGCGCGGGCCGGGTGCTGGTGGATGGCGAGGACATCACCGACCTGACCGGCAGCGCACTGCGACTGGAGCGCCACAAGATCGGCATGATCTTCCAGCACTTCAACCTGATGCATAACCGCACGGTGTTCGACAACGCCGCCTTTGCCTTGCGCGTGGCTGGCAAGAGTGAGGCGGAAATCCAGCAGCGCGTGCCGGAGATCCTGAAACTGGTGGGGCTGGAGGACAAGGCCCTGGCCTATCCCTCGCAGCTCTCCGGCGGCCAGAAGCAGCGCGTGGGCATCGCGCGTGCCGTGGCCAACCGGCCGGCCGTGCTGCTGTGCGACGAGCCGACCTCGGCGCTGGATCTGGAAACCTCCGCCGCCATTCTGGAACTGCTGAAAGAGATCAATGAGCGTCTGGGCATCACCATCGTGCTGATCTCGCACGAAATGAATGTCATCAAGAAGATCTGCGGGCGCGTTGCCGTCATGGACGGCGGCAAGGTGATCGAGGAGGGTTCGGCGTTCGACATCTTTGCCACGCCACAAGCCGATTTCACGCGCCAGCTGGTCGCCCACACGCTCAACCTGGACATTCCGGAGCACTTGGTCGACAACATCCCGGGCACGGTCTTGAAGGTGCTGTTCCTGGGCGACAAGGCCGAGGACTCGGTGCTCTCCGCCGCGGCCATCCGTTTTGGCGTCTCGGTCGATATCCTGCACGGCAAGATCGAATACATCGGTGACCGCGCAATGGGTTTGCTGGTGGTGCGGCTGGCCGATTTGCCAATCGGCTCGGTGCCGCCGGAACTCGTCACCTCCGTTTACGCCACATCACCAACCGCACGTGTCGATGCCGCCGTGCAATTCATCCGCGAGAACGCAACCCAAGTCGAGGTACTCCATGCTCATTGATTGGTCATCCCTGGGTACCGATCTGGTCACCGCCTTTGGCGAGACGCTGTTGATGGTCGGCATCGCCAGCGCGCTGGCCATCGTCATCGGCCTGCCCTTGGGTTTTTTGCTGCATGTCACCAGCCGCAAGCTGTTCTGGGCCAACCGTTTTGCCCACATTGCCGGTAATTTCCTGGTCAATCTGGTGCGCTCGGTGCCCTTCGTCATCCTGCTGGTGCTGCTGTTGCCGCTGACGCAGTGGGTGCTGGGCACCACCATCGGTCCAACGGCCGCCGCAGTGCCGCTGTCGGTGGCGGCGATTGTGTTCTACGCCCGGCTGGTCGAGGCCTCACTGTGCGAGGTGGACCCCGGCATCATCGAGGCCTCCCAGGCGTTTGGCGCCAGTCCGTTGCGAATCATTGCTACCGTCCTGTTTCCCGAGGCCTTGCCGGGTTTCTTGCGTGGCTTCACCGTCACGCTGATCAGTTTGATCGGCTTCTCGGCCATGGCCGGTATCGTGGGGGGCGGTGGGGTGGGCGATCTGGCGATCCGCTTTGGCTACTACCGTTACCAGACCGATGTGATGGTGGTCACGGTGGTGATCCTGGTCGTGCTGGTGCAACTGGTGCAGATGCTGGGCGACTGGCTGGCCCGGTGGTCGGACAAGCAAAACATCTGACCCTGGAATAGACAAAACGGCCCATCTGGGCCGTCTTCCGGGACCAGGCCATCGGACGTGCAAGCTCGACGGGTCGACACCGGCCACAAAAAAGCCCGCATGAAGCGGGCTTTTTTGCGAGAGGAACGACTGAATTACTTCAGCTTCATTTCCTTGTATTCCACGTGCTTGCGAGCCTTGGGATCAAACTTCATGATCGCCATTTTCTCGGGCATGGTTTTCTTGTTCTTGCTGGTGGTGTAGAAATGACCGGTACCGGCCGTGGATTCCAGCTTGATTTTTTCGCGTCCGCCTTTGGTTGCCATGATTCAGCTCCTTATGCCTGGCCACGTGCGCGCAGATCGGCGAGCACAGAGTCGATGCCATTCTTGTCGATCAGACGCAGGCCAGCGTTGGAAATCCGCAGGCGAACCCAACGGTTTTCAGACTCGACCCAGAAACGGCGGTATTGCAGGTTCGGCAGGAACCGGCGCTTGGTTTTGTTGTTGGCATGGGAAACATTGTTTCCGACCATCGGGCCTTTGCCCGTAACTTCGCATACGCGTGCCATGAGGACACTTCGCTTTCTTCAAAACGGCGGTCACAGACGTGAGCGCCTCACCTCGCCAGTAGGGTGGCGGTAACCCATGATCGCCGGGCGAACCCAGCAAAGCCTTGAATTATAAAGGATTTTGGGTGAGCTGTGCAAATCGCTTGATCAGGGCCGCGCGCAGCGCTGGCCCGTTCGCAGGCACCCGCGGATCTGGCTTGGCCAGTCCGCCGGGTGCGCCCCCTCCGCGCAGCAGGAGGGGGGTGGCGCAGCGAACGAAGGGAGCGCAGCCTGGGGGAGGCAGGAGGCTACGCCTCCTGCTCCAGATACCGCTGGGCGTCCAGTGCTGCCATGCAGCCGGTACCGGCGCTGGTGATGGCCTGGCGGTAGACGTGGTCCTGAACGTCACCGGCGGCAAAGATGCCGGGCACCGAAGTCTGGGTGGCAAAACCCTTGAGGCCGCCCTTGGTGACGATGTAGCCGTTTTCCAGCTCCAGCTGGCCCTGGAAGATCTCGGTGTTGGGCGCGTGGCCAATGGCGATGAAGCAGCCCTGGAGCGCCAAGTCTTCGGTGCTGCCATCTTTCGTGCTCTTGAGGCGGATGCCGGTCACGCCGCTGGCGTCGCCCAGCACTTCGTCCAGCGTCTGGAAGGTCTTGAGCACGATCTTGCCGGCCGCCACCTTGTCCATGAGCTTGTCCACCAGGATCGGCTCGGCCTTGAACTTGTCGCGGCGGTGCACCAGGTAGACCTTGCTGGCGATGTTGGAGAGGTAGAGCGCTTCTTCCACGGCGGTGTTGCCGCCGCCGACCACGCAGCAGACCTGGTCGCGGTAGAAGAAGCCGTCGCAGGTGGCGCAGCCGGAGACACCACGGCCCATGAAGGCGGTCTCGGACGGCAGGCCCAGGTACTTGGCCGAGGCGCCGGTGGCGATGATGAGCGAGTCGCAGGTGTAGGTGCCGCTGTCGCCGGTGAGGGTGAAGGGGCGCTTGCTGAAATCGACCTGGTTGATATGGTCGAATACGATCTCGGTCTTGAAGCGCTCGGCATGGGCCAGGAAGCGCTGCATCAACTCCGGGCCCTGCACGCCGTCCACGTCGGCCGGCCAGTTGTCGACTTCGGTGGTGGTCATGAGTTGGCCGCCCTGGGCGATGCCGGTCACCAGCAGGGGCTTGAGGTTGGCGCGTGCGGCGTAAATGGCGGCGGTGTAGCCGGCCGGGCCGGAACCAAGAATCAGGACTTGGGCATGCTTGTTCTGTGACATTCTGAAACCTTTGCAATGGGAATGCAGGCTCGATTGTAAGAAGGGATGGCGCCCGTCGCCTGACGCTGCCACAAGTCCCCTTTGCCTAGCAGACCTATCAGGCCGTGCTGGTTGCGCGCCCATAGGAAAAGCGGCCCTGGCTGCGTTAAGCTAGGCCCCATTCCTGCCTATGACTTACTCTCTCAATACCCTGAACAACAGCGCCCGCCAGGGCGAGGCACCGGTCCGTGCGGGCTGGAGCCGTTTTGCCCACGAACTGGCCCTGGTGGCCGGTCTGGTGGGGTTGGCCTTCTGGCTGATGGCGCTGACCAGCCATTCCCTGCAGGACGCGGCCTGGTCCACCTCCGGTGAGAGCGGTGCCATCCACAACCGCGGCGGCCGCCTGGGCGCCTGGCTGGCCGATGCGAGTTATTACCTGCTCGGCTTTTCGGTTTGGTGGGCTTTTGCCGCCGGCGTGCGGGCTTGGCTGGCCTCGCTGGCGCGTTGGCTGCGCGGCCATGAGCTGCTGGACGGAGAGGCGCCGGCCGTGCATGAGTCGTCGCGCCTGAGCCGCTGGGCCGCCAGCCGCGCGGCGTTCTGGCTGGGCTTGGTCATGCTGCTGTGTGCCAGCGCGGCCATCGAGTGGGCCCGTTTCTACAGCCTGGAAGCCCGCCTGCCAGGCCATGGCGGCGGCGTGCTGGGGTATTTCGTCGGTCCGTTCAGCGTGCGCTGGCTGGGTTTTGCCGGCTCGGCGCTGATGGCCATCAGCCTGGGCGTGATCGGTTCGGCGCTGGTGTTCCGCTTTTCCTGGGGCCATGTGGCCGAACGCCTGGGCGGCTGGATCGACGGCTTCATCGAGTCCCGCCGCGAGAAACGCGAGATCGCCGAAGACCTGGCGCTGGGCCAGCAGGCGGCCCGCGAACGCGAAGAAGTGGTGATGGAGGAGCGCGAGGAAATCATCGAGCAGCATCACGCCCCGGTGCTGATCGAACCCGTGCTGGTGGAGGTGCCGCAGAGCGAGCGCGTGGCCAAGGAACGGCAAAAGCCGCTGTTCAGCGAGCTGCCGGACTCCAAGCTGCCGCAGGTCGACCTGCTCGACGGCGCGCCGACGCGCCAGGAGAGCGTGGCGCCCGAGACGCTGGAGATGACCAGCCGCATGATCGAGAAGAAGTTGAAGGACTTCGGCGTCGAGGTGCGTGTGGTGCTGGCGCAGCCCGGCCCGGTGGTCACGCGCTACGAGATCGAGCCCGCCACCGGCGTGAAGGGCTCGCAGATCGTTGGCCTGGCCAAGGACCTGGCGCGCTCCTTGAGCCTGGTGTCAATCCGCGTGGTCGAGACCATTCCCGGCAAGAACTACATGGCGCTGGAGCTGCCCAATGCCAAGCGCCAGTCGATCCGCCTGTCCGAGATCCTCGGCTCGCAGGTCTACAACGAAGCCAAGTCCATGCTGACCATGGGCCTGGGCAAAGACATCGTGGGCAACCCGGTGGTGGCCGACCTGGCCAAGATGCCGCACGTGCTGGTGGCCGGTACCACTGGCTCCGGCAAGTCGGTCGGCATCAACGCCATGATCCTCTCGCTGCTGTACAAGGCCGAGGCGCGCGACGTGCGGCTGCTGATGATCGACCCCAAGATGCTGGAGATGTCGGTCTACGAAGGCATCCCGCACCTGCTGGCGCCGGTGGTGACCGACATGAAGCAGGCCGCCCACGGCCTGAACTGGTGCGTGGCCGAGATGGAGCGCCGCTACAAGCTCATGAGCAAGCTGGGCGTGCGCAACCTGGCCGGCTACAACCACAAGATTGACGAAGCCAAGGCGCGCGAGGAGTTCATCTACAACCCGTTCAGCCTCACGCCCGAGAGTCCGGAGCCGTTGCAGCGCTTGCCGCACATCGTGGTCGTCATCGACGAGCTGGCCGATCTGATGATGGTGGTAGGCAAGAAGATCGAGGAGCTGATCGCCCGCTTGGCACAGAAGGCGCGCGCTGCCGGCATCCACCTGATCCTGGCCACCCAGCGCCCGAGCGTGGACGTGATCACCGGCCTGATCAAGGCCAACATCCCGACCCGCATCGCCTTCCAGGTGTCCAGCAAGATCGACAGCCGCACCATCCTCGACCAGATGGGCGCCGAGGCGCTCTTGGGCATGGGTGACATGCTCTACATGGCCAGCGGCACCGGCCTGCCAGTGCGCGTGCACGGCGCCTTTGTCAGCGACGACGAGGTGCACCGCGTGGTGAGCTACCTGAAATCCCAGGGTGAGCCGGACTACATCGAAGGCGTGCTCGAAGGTGGCACGGTGGAGGGCGAGGACGGATTGAACGGCGAGGGCGGAGGCAGCGGCGAGAAGGACCCGATGTACGACCAGGCGGTCGAAATCGTGCTGAAGAACCGCAAGGCCAGCATCTCGCTGGTGCAACGCCACCTCAAGATCGGCTACAACCGCGCCGCCCGTCTGGTGGAAGACATGGAAAAGGCCGGCCTGGTCAGCGCCATGAGCAGCAACGGTCAGCGTGAAATCCTGGTGCCATCGCGCACGGAGTGAAAACCTTGAAACATATTTTTGCTCTGTTATTGATAGCGGCTGGCGCAATATCCGCAAGGGCGGATGGCCTGGAAAGTCTGGAGGTTTTCATGAAATCCGCCAGCAGCGGCCGCGCCGACTTCACCCAGGTGGTGACCATGCCGGCGCGTGAAGGGCAGAGCGCACGCAATAAAACCTCCAGCGGCAGCTTCGAGTTCGTGCGGCCCAACCGTTTCAAGTTCATCTACAGGAAACCGTTCGAGCAAAGCATCGTGGCCGATGGCCAGACGCTCTGGCTCTACGACGTGGACCTCAACCAGGTGACGGCACGCAAGCAGGCGCAGGTGCTGGGCAGCACGCCGGCGGCGCTGATTGCCGCCGCCCCCGACCTGCGTGCACTGCAGGCCGACTTCACACTGGCGGCCATGCCCGACAAGGACGGCCTGCAGTGGGTGGAGGCGAAGCCGAAAGCGAAAGAGGGTCAGCTGCAAGCCATCCGTGTCGGTTTTCGCGCGGCAGACAAGGTGCCCGAGCTGGCGGCGCTCGACATCCTCGACAGCTTTGGCCAGCGTTCGGTGCTGACCTTCAGCAAGGTCGAGGTCAACCCGCGCATGGCGGCCGACGCCTTCCGTTTTCAGCCGCCCAAAGGGGTGGATGTCATCCGGCAGTAGTTTTTGCCGCTGCCACCAGGTCCAGCTCAACAGACGCATTCTTCGGCAGCTGAAACACGCCGACCGAGGTGCGCGTGTGAATGCCGGCATCGCCCAGGATAGCGTGCAGCACGTCGGAGGCGCCGTCTGCCACTTCACTGAGTTCGGTGAAATCGGGGCTGCACTGCACGTAGACCGTCATGCGCAGCATGCGCTCGATCTGATCCAGGCTGCCCAAGGTTTGGCGCAGCAGAGCCAGACCCCGCATGACGCAGATCTTGGCGGCCGTCTGTGCCTGCGGCAGCGTCACGTCCGCGCCGACGCGGCCGGTGACGACCACCGTCTGGCCCACGCGCGGCACCTGACCACTGATGTACACCTCGGCGCCATGCTGCACGACTGGTGCGTAGTGGCCACCGACGCTGGTTTCACCGTCAAAACTGTGGCCCAACTGTGCAGCCATTGTTTTGAAGCGGGCATCGCGGGAGTTTTCCATGTCGTCTCTGCTCAAGATGTCAGTAATTCAGACGGATCGTCAGATCCAGGTCGCGTTTATCGTACGGGAAGCTGTGCCAACACCAGCGTGACACACCAAGCCAGGCCGCGAATGGCTTGGCGCGGAGGGGGGGGCAAGCTTGCATTCCACACCATGTCTAACGCCGAGTCGCCTTGTCAGGCATCCGGTGCCGGCCCTAGCCTTTTTTGCTTCCCAGAACCAGCAGTACGCCGCCAACCACGATCGCGCCGATGCCGGCCCAGACGGGGATGTTGACGGTTTCCTTTTCCTTGACCGACAGTTCAATCGGTCCGATTTTGGTTTCGTGGGTTTCCTTGGTGTAGCTGAAGCTGCCATACACCAGGCCCAGTACACCGGCGACGATCAGCACGAGGGCTGCCATTCTGCTTGCGTTCATGTGATTTCCTCCCTTTGCCTTTCAACAGGCGATGAATAGACGATGCTTTGATGAGTCGTTCGGAGAAGCATCGTACGGCCGCGGGATGCCGGATGTCCAGCCGGATGCGGCGGAGGGCTTATACGGCGACTCCAAAGATAGCGCCCACACCCGCCGTCAGCGCCATGGCCAGGGCACCCCAAAAGGCGACCCGCGCCGCAGCTTGCAGCATGGAGGCACCGCCGGCACGTGCCGCCACAGCCCCCAGAAAAGCAAGGAAGAAAAGTGAGCTGCCGGAAACTGCCCAGAGAAGAGCCGAGGTCGGCACCAAGAAAACGATCAGGAGCGGCAACACAGCGCCGACGGCAAACGTGGCGGCCGACGCCAAGGCTGCTTGAACCGGCCGAGCGTTAAGAACCTCGGAGATCCCCAGTTCGTCACGCCCGTGCGCACCCAGCGCATCGTGCTCCGTCAATTGCGTCGCAACGCTGGCAGCGAGTGTCGGGTCAAGCCCACGCGCCACGTAGATGGCCGTCAACTCCGCGAGTTCGTGCTCGGGATCAGTCTGTAGTTCCTTGCGTTCCCGGTCCAGATCGGCGCGTTCGGTGTCGGCTTGGGAGCTGACGGAAACATACTCGCCTGCGGCCATGGACATGGCGCCCGCCACGAGACCGGCGACGCCTGCGACCAGGATACTTTTCGCTTCGGCACCGGCCGCAGCAACCCCCAGGACCAGACTCGCCGTCGAAACGATCCCGTCATTGGCCCCCAGAACAGCGGCCCGAAGCCAGCCGATGCGGTGTGTTCGGTGTCTTTCAATGTGTCTCATCATGTCCCGCGAATTGGTGTTGCCCCATCCTAGCCCTAAATAGTGCCAATGCAAGCAGGCCGGTAGTGGGCCATTCCCCCTAGAATTCCCGGCATGAACAGCGCTATCGCCTCGCCCCATCAGCCCCTGGCCGAGCGCCTGCGCCCGAGAACACTGGGTGAAGTGATCGGTCAGCAGCATCTGCTGGGCGAAGGCATGCCGTTGCGCATCGCGTTTGAATCGGGCCAGCCGCACAGCTGCATCCTCTGGGGCCCACCAGGCACGGGCAAGACCACGATCGCGCGGCTGATGGCCGATGCCTTTGACGCGCAGTTCATCACCATCAGCGCCGTGCTGGGTGGCGTCAAGGACATCCGCGAGGCGGTGGAGCAGGCGCAGGTGGCGCTGGGCCAGGGCAAACGCACCATCGTGTTCGTCGACGAGGTGCACCGCTTCAACAAGAGCCAGCAGGACGCCTTCCTGCCGCACGTCGAGAGCGGTCTGTTCACCTTCATCGGCGCCACTACCGAGAATCCCTCGTTCGAGGTCAACTCCGCTTTGCTGTCGCGCGCGGCAGTCTATGTGCTGCAGTCGCTGACGGAAGAGGATTTGAAGCAAATTGTGGCTCGGGCCCTTGAAATCAATGCGGTACCAGCTATCGAAACTGTAGCAATCGACAAGCTCATCGCCTATGCCGACGGCGATGCACGCCGCCTGCTCAACACGTTGGAGACGCTGGCCGTGGCGGCCCAGCAGCAGAAGCAGGAAACCATCACCGAGGCCTGGCTGCTCAAAGCTTTAGGCGAGCGCATGCGCCGCTACGACAAGGGCGGCGAGCAGTTCTACGACACCATCAGCGCGCTGCACAAGTCGGTGCGCGGCTCCGACCCCGACGCTTCGCTCTACTGGTTCCTGCGTATGCTCGACGGCGGCGCCGACCCGCGCTACATGGCGCGCCGCCTGGTCCGCATGGCGAGCGAGGACATCGGCCTGGCTGACCCGCGCGCGCTGCGCCTGGCGCTCGATGCGGCCGAGGTCTACGAACGGCTGGGCTCGCCCGAGGGCGAGCTGGCGCTGGCCGAGTGCGTGGTCTACCTGGCCATTGCCCCGAAGAGCAACGCCGTCTACAAGGCCTTCAACGAGGCCAAGGCCTTCATCAAGAAAGACGGCACGCGCCCGGTGCCCATGCACCTGCGCAATGCGCCGACCAAGCTGATGAAGGAGCTCGACTACGGCAAGGGTTACCGCTACGCCCATGACGAGGAGGGCGGTTTTGCTGCCGGTGAGCGTTACCTGCCCGACGGCATGGCCGAGCCGGGTTTCTACCGACCCGTGGAACGCGGTCTGGAGATCAAAATTGCCGAGAAGATGCGTACACTGCGCGCGCTGAACGACAACAAAAAATGATTGGGACCCGTCGCAGGTGGCACAGACCTTGCGATTGGCATTAAATGGACATCCTCCTGCAGCAAATCATCAACGGCCTGGTGCTGGGCAGCATGTACGCGCTGGTGGCGCTGGGCTACACCATGGTGTACGGCATCATCGGCCTGATCAACTTCGCCCACGGCGAGGTGCTGATGGTGGGCGCGCTGACCAGCTGGAGCGTCATCGGCCTGATGCAGGGCGCCATGCCGGGTGCGCCGGGCTGGCTCGTCCTGCTGCTGGCCATGCTGATCGCCTGCGTGGTGGCCGCCACGCTCAACTACAGCATCGAGAAAATTGCCTACCGGCCGCTGCGCAACGCGCCCCGGTTGGCGCCGCTGATCACCGCCATCGGCATGTCCATCCTGCTGCAGACGCTGGCCATGATCATCTGGAAGCCCAACTACAAGTCCTTCCCCGCGCTGCTGCCGAGCGAGCCCATCCCGATCGGTGGGGCCACCATCACGCCGACGCAGGTGCTGATCCTGGCGTTGACGGCCGTCTGCCTGGCCGGGCTGATGTGGCTGGTGCATGCGACCAAACTGGGCCGTGCCATGCGCGCCACCGCCGAGAACCCGCGCGTGGCGGCGCTCATGGGCGTGCGACCGGACCGCGTGATTTCGGCCACCTTCATCATCGGCGCCGTGCTGGCGGCGGTGGCCGGCGTGATGTGGGCCGCCAACTACGGCACGGTGCAGCACAGCATGGGTTTCCTGCCCGGGCTCAAGGCCTTCACGGCGGCGGTGTTCGGCGGCATCGGCAACCTGGCCGGCGCTGTGGTCGGCGGCATCCTGCTCGGGCTGATCGAATCGATCGGTGCCGGTTATATCGGCGACCTCACCGGTGGCGTGCTGGGCAGCCACTACGCCGACATCTTCGCCTTCATCGTGCTGATCGTGGTGCTGACGTTGCGGCCCTCGGGGCTACTCGGTGAGCGGGTAGCGGACAGAGCATGAAATCCTCCTCCCGTCTTTTCGCCATCCTGCTCGCCGCACTCGGCCTGCTGGTGCTGCCGCTCGTCCTGCAGGGTTTCGGCAATGCCTGGGTGCGCATTGCCGACATGGCGCTGCTGTTCGTGCTGCTGGCGCTGGGCCTGAACATCGTGGTCGGTTATGCCGGCCTGCTGGACCTCGGTTTCGTCGCCTTCTTCGCCATCGGCGCCTACATGTTCGGCCTGCTGGCCTCGCCGCACCTGAGCGATACCTTTCCGCTGTTTGCTGCCATGTTCCCCAACGGCCTGCACACGCCGCTGTGGCTGGTGATTCCGCTGGCGGCGCTGCTGGCCGGCACGTTCGGCATCCTGCTGGGTGCGCCCACCTTGCGCTTGCGCGGCGACTACCTGGCCATCGTCACGCTCGGGTTTGGCGAGATCATCCGCGTTTTCCTCAACAACCTGGATCAGCCCTTCAACCTGACCAACGGCCCCAAGGGCATCGGCCAGATCGACTCGATCAAGTTCTTCGGTTTCGACCTCGGCAAGAAGCTCCACGTTTTCGGTTTCGACCTGTCGTCCGTCACGCTCTACTACTACCTGTTCCTGGTGCTGGTGGTGGTCAGCGTCGTCATCTGCCACCGGCTGGAACTGTCGCGTATCGGCCGCGCCTGGATGGCTATCCGCGAAGACGAAGTGGCTGCCAAGGCCATGGGCATCAACACCCGCAACATGAAGCTGCTGGCCTTCGGCATGGGCGCCACCTTCGGCGGCGTGTCGGGTGCCATGTTTGCCGCTTTCCAGGGTTTCATCTCGCCCGAGTCGTTCAGCCTGATGGAGTCGGTGATGATCGTCGCCATGGTGGTGCTGGGTGGCCTCGGCCATCTGCCGGGTGTCATCCTCGGTGCCGTGCTGCTGGCCGCGCTGCCCGAGGTGCTGCGCTACGTGGCCAGCCCCCTGCAGGCCATGACCGGCGGCCGGCTCGACGCCGCCATCCTGCGCCAGTTGCTGATTGCGCTGGCCATGATCGGCGTCATGCTGCTGCGCCCGCGCGGCCTGTGGCCGGCGCCCGAGCATGGCAAGTCGCTGCAGGACAGGGGAGAGCGCGCATGAGCGGCGATGTGCTGTTGCAAGTCAGCGGTGTGAGTAAACGCTTCGGCGGTCTGCAAGCCTTGAATGATGTTGGCCTGCGCATCGAGCGTGGCCAGGTCTACGGCCTGATCGGCCCCAACGGTGCCGGCAAGACCACCTTCTTCAACGTCATCACCGGCCTGTACACGCCCGACAGCGGCACGTTCGAGCTGGCCGGTCGGCCCTACCGGCCGAGCGCCGTGCACGAGGTGGCCCAAGCCGGCATTGCGCGCACCTTCCAGAACATCCGCCTGTTTGCCGACATGACGGCGTTGGAAAACGTGATGGTGGGGCGCCACATCCGTTCCCGCACCGGCTTGCTGGGCGCCATTTTTCGCACACCCGCCTTCAAGGCCGAGGAAGCCGCCATCGCTGCGCGCGCGCACGAACTGCTGGCCTACGTCGGCATCGGCCAGCTGGCCGATTACAAGGCGCGCACGCTGAGCTACGGCGACCAGCGCCGGCTGGAAATCGCGCGTGCCCTGGCCACCGAGCCGCAGCTGCTGGCGCTGGACGAGCCGGCTGCCGGCATGAACGCCACCGAGAAAGTGCAGCTGCGGGCCCTGATCGACCAGATCCGGAACGATGGTCGCACCGTGCTGCTGATCGAGCATGACGTCAAGCTGGTGATGGGTCTGTGCGACCGCGTCACCGTGCTCGATTACGGCAAGCGGATTGCCGAAGGCACGCCGGCCGAGGTGCAACGCAATGCCCAAGTGATTGAGGCCTACCTCGGTCGCAACGCCAGCACCACCCCACAGGAGAAGCCCGCATGAGCAACGAGGCCTTGCTGCAGGTCCGCGGTCTGCAGGTTGCCTACGGCGGCATCCAGGCCGTCAAGGGCATCGACTTCGACGTGCGCGCCGGCGAGCTGGTGTGCCTGATCGGCTCCAACGGTGCCGGCAAGACCAGCACCATGAAAGCGATCACCGGCACCCTGCCGGCCAGCGCTGGCGAGCTGCGCTACCTCGGCCGACCGATCGCCGGCCAGGGCGCCTGGGACCTGGTGCGCCAGGGCCTGGCCATGGTGCCCGAAGGGCGCGGCGTGTTCACGCGCATGAGCATTGCCGAGAACCTGCAGATGGGCGCCTACTGCTGCGACGACAAGGCGCAGATCGCCGCTGACACCGAGCGGATGTACGCGCTGTTCCCGCGCCTGAAGGAGCGCCACGGCCAGCTGGCCGGCACGCTCAGTGGCGGCGAGCAGCAGATGCTGGCCATGGCGCGCGCCCTCATGAGCCGGCCGCGCCTGTTGCTGCTGGACGAACCGTCCATGGGTTTGGCGCCGGTGATGGTGGACAAGATCTTCGAGGTGATCCGCGACGTGGCGGCGCAGGGCGTGACCATCCTGCTGGTGGAGCAGAACGCCAGCCGGGCCCTCGCGTTGGCCGACCGCGGTTACGTCATGGAGTCGGGCCTGATCACCCTCAGCGGTCCGGCGCAGACGCTGCTGCACGACCCGGCGGTGCGCGCGGCTTATCTGGGCGAATAGCGCAGCGGCGCACTCAGGTTTGCTGCCGACCGCCGGGCGAGAGGTCTACGATGTGCCTCTGTCTCACCGACTGAAGGAGTCCTCATGAAACGCATCACCCTTTCCCTTGTCGCCCTCGGCCTGGCCGGCAGCGCACTGGCGCAGGAGGCCGTGTTCCAGACCAAGACCTTGACGCCGGAGGCCGCGCTGAAAGCGGCCCAGGTGGCGCTGGAGGCCTGCCGCAAGCAGGGCTTTCAGGTGGCGGTGGCCGTGACCGACCGCAACGGGCTGGTGCAGGTGCTGTTGCGTGACCGCTTTGCGGGCCCGCACACGCCGACCGTGGCCATGGACAAGGCCTGGACCGCCGCCAGCTTCAAGACCTCCACATTGGAGTTCGGCAAGGATACCCAACCCGGCAAGGCCATGAGCGGCATCCGTCATGTGCCGCGTGTCGTGGCGGCCGGCGGCGGCCTGCCGATTGAAGGCGGTGGCACGCTGGTGGGGGCCATCGGCGTTTCCGGCGGGCCGGGCGGCGAGGCCGATGAGTCCTGCGCCAAGGCCGGCATCAAGGCCATCGCCGACAGCCTGGAGCTTTGACGGAATGAAGATCGACAGTCTGGATCATCTGGTGTTGACCGTGGCCGACATCGAGGCCACATGCGCCTTCTACCAGCGCGTGCTCGGCATGGCGGTGGTCACTTTCGGCGCCGGCCGCAAGGCGCTGGCCTTTGGTGTGCAGAAGATCAACCTGCACCCCGCCGGGCGCGAGTTCGAGCCCAAGGCCGAGCGGCCGACGCCGGGTTCGGCCGACCTGTGCTTTCTGACTTCGGTGCCGCTGGCCGAGGTGCAGCGCCATCTGCTGGCCTGCGGCGTGATGGTCACCGAAGGCCCGGTGCAGCGCACCGGCGCGCAGGGGCCGATCCTGTCGGTCTACTTCCGCGATCCGGACCTGAATCTGATCGAAGTCTCCAACCAGTTGCCAGTCTGAGCATGCTGTACTACACCCTCAAGGTCTTGCTGTCGGCCCTGCTCATTGTGGCCATCACCGAGATCGCCAAACGCAGCTCGGGTTTTGCGGCACTGGTGGCCTCGCTGCCGCTCACGTCCTTGCTGGCCTTCATCTGGCTGCATGTGGAGGGCACGCCGGCGAGCGAGATTGCCGGCCTGTCGAGCCAGATCTTCTGGCTGGTGCTGCCGTCACTGGCGCTGTTCGTGCTGCTGCCGCTGTTGTTGCGGCAAGGCCTGGGCTTCTGGCTCAGCCTGGGGCTGGCCAGTGCCGCTACCGTCGTCTGCTACCTGGCCATGTTGCCGCTGCTGCGCAAGTTCGGCGTTCAGCTATGAATTTGATAGCTGCTCGCGCCGTCACCACGGCGCGAGGGGCCTAAAAAGCTTGAAGCTTCAATCGACCTTGGCGCCCGAGGCCTTGACCACCCGCTCGTAACGCGCCAGTTCGCCCTTCATGAAGGCAGCAAAGGCCTCGGGTGTGCTGGGCACCGGTTCGGCCATCAGGGCGGCGAAACGGGTGTGCGTCTCCGGCGCCTTGAGTGCCGCGACGAAGGCCTGGTTGAGTTTGGAGATCACGTCCTTCGGTGTGGCTGCCGGTGCCACCAGACCCCACCAGGTGTCGATGGCAAAACCCTTGAGCGTGTCGGCCATCGGCGGTACCTCGGGCAGGGCGGGCGAGCGTTGCAGCGTGGTGACGGCAATCGCCTTGAGCTTGCCGCTACGGATGTTGGGCGCGGCACTGGCCAGGTTGTCGATGTTGAAGTCCACCTGGCCGCTGAGCAGCGCCAGCTGCGCCGGGTTGGCGCCGTTGTAGGGGATGTGCACGGCAAAGATGGCGGCCTGCGCCTTGAACATCTCGCCTGCCAGGTGGCCGGCGCTGCCGTTGCCACCGGAGCCGTAGTTGAGCTTGCCCGGGTTGGCCTTGGCGTAGGCGATCAGGTCGCGCAGGTTGTTGATGTGCAGCCGTTTGGCGGTGTCGGCATTCATCACCAGCACGTTCGGCACGCGCAGCATCTGCGTGATGGGCGCGAAGTCGGTGGCGGCGTTGTACGGCATGCGGCTGTAGAGCCAGGGGTTCACCGCGTGGGTGGCGGTGGCGGCGATGCCGATGGTCAGGCCGTCCGGCGCGGCCTTGGCCACCGCATCGGCGCCGATGTTGCCGCCAGCGCCGGGCCGGTTTTCGATGATGACTGGCCCCAGCGTGTCCTTCACGCGTTCGGCCAGGGCTCGCGCCGTGACGTCGATCGGCCCGCCGGCGGCATACGGCACGATCAGACGGATCGGCTTGGTCTGTGCCAAGCTGGCGCCAGCGAACGGGGCCAGTGCGGCGCCAAGAAGTAGGGGTCTGCGTTTCATGGGTGTGCTCCTGGGTGGGTGGCGCTACGCGCCAATCAAACGATGAGTTGTGGCTACGGCCGCCCGTGCAGCTTAACTTGGCTGCGCCAAGTTAGCCTACGCCGCAAGCACGGCGCTTACGCGCCGTGCTTGTCCGCTTCGCTGGTGAAAGAGTCGGCAAAAAACTCGTCTTCCGGCAGGCCGGCTTGTGCCGTGAAGTCGCGCCGGGCCGAGTCCACCACGATCGGGGCACCGCAGGCATAGACCTGGTGGCCTGAGAGGTCGGGCAAGTCCTGCAGCACGGCTTGGTGCACGAAGCCGGTCCGGCCGTGCCAGTGGTCTTCCGGCAGTGCGTCGGACACCACCGGCACATAGTTCAGGTTGGGCATCTCTTTGGCCTTCTGCACCACCCAGTCGTGCATGTAGAGGTCAGCCGGGCGGCGGCCGCCCCAGTACAGCGTGACCGGGCGCGTGATGCCCTGGTGCTGCATGTGCTCCAGGATGGCCTTGATCGGTGCGAAGCCGGTGCCCGAGGCCAGCAGCACGATGGGCTTGGCCGAGTCTTCGCGCAGGAAGAAGCTGCCATAGGGCCCTTCAACGCGCAGGATTTCCTTTTCCTTCATGGTGCCGAACACGTGGTCGGTGAACTTGCCGCCTGGCATGTGGCGGATGTGCAGTTCGATGGTCGGGCCGACCGGCGGCGTGGCTTCCTTGGCCGCGGCCAGGGTGTGCGGTGCACTCGCCATCGAGTAGCTGCGCCGGGCGCCGTCGCGCAACAGGAACTCCACGTACTGGCCGGCGTGGAAGGCAAAGCTGTCGTTGGCAGGCAGTTGCAGCTTGACCAGCATCACGTCGGCGGATTTCTTTTCCAGCTGGTTCACGCGCACCGGCATCTTGCGCACCGGGTAGGCGCCTTCTTCGGTCACCTGGCGCGACTCCAGCACCACGTCGCTTTGCGGCACGGCACAGCAGGTCAGCACCAGGCCGGCGGCTTCTTCCGCCGCGCTGAGCGCCTTGTCCTGATGCGGGCCATGGACCACGCTGCCGGAGAGTTTCTTGCACTTGCAGGAGCCGCAGGCGCCGTCCTTGCAGCCATAGGGCAGGCCGACCCCGGAGCGGATGGCGGCGGCCAGGATGGCTTCGCCGGCGCTGGCACTGAAGGCCCGGCCGCTGGGCTGCACGGTCACCTGAAAGCTGGCGTGATCACTGCTCGACATCTTTTCGTTATCCTTCAATCCATCAGACTGCAAAGGTTGGAATTTTGCCCTCAAACCAAAGCCCCCTCGGCGCGCTGCCGGCGCGCTTTCGCCGCGAGCGTGTGTTGATCGTCGGCTGTGGCGATGTCGGCCTGCGTGCAGCCCGCGCTCTCCAGGGCCGGGTGCGCCTGCTGGCCTTGACGTCTTCAGTGTTGCGCCACACTGAGTTGCGCGAACGCGGCATCACGCCATTGGCCGGCAACCTCGACCAGCCGGCCACGTTGCAGCGCCTGGCTGGCCTGGCCACGCGCGTGCTGCATCTGGCACCGCCGCCGTCCGAGGGCTGGGGTGATCCGCGCACCCAGGCCTTGCTGCAAGCCTTGCGCCGCCGCTCGCTGCCCGGCGCGCTGGTCTACGGCTCCACCAGCGGCGTGTATGGCGATTGCGCGGGCGATTGGGTGACGGAAACCCGCTTGCCCCAGGCCCGCACGCCGCGCGGCCAGCGGCGTGTTGCAGCTGAGCTGGCGGTGCGGTTCTTTGGCCGCAGTGCCGGCAGCCGCACCAGCCTGCTGCGCATTCCCGGCATCTATGCGCCGGACCGCGAAGGCGGCACGCCGCGCGAGCGCCTGCTCAAAGGCACGCCGGTGCTGAAGGCCGAGGACGACGTCTACACCAACCACATCCATGCCGACGATCTGGCGCGCGCCTGCGTGGCGGCGCTGTGGCGCGGTGCGCCACAGCGCGTCTACAACGTCAACGACGACACGGTGCTGAAGATGGGCGACTACTTCGACCTGGCGGCCGATCTCTACGGCCTGCCGCGCCCGCCGCGCGTGCCGCGCAGCACGGCACAGGACAAGCTGCCGCTGATGCTGCTGAGTTTCATGAGTGAGTCGCGCCGCATGGACAACACGCGGCTCAAGAACGAACTGCGGGTGGTACTGCATTACCCGACGGTACGTGAGGGTTTGCTGGCAGCCGAGTGAAAAGGAAACGTGCCGGTTCGCGAAGGGAACAGGCATTGGAAAATCAAGAAGTGGTGTCCGGAGTTGGAGTCGAACCCGCGCACGAAGTGCGCTTCAACCATACCGCCTTGGGGCGTGCCGGTTCGCGAGCGTCAACGAACGGGCTATTCAAGGAGGTGGTGTCCGGGGTCGGAATCGAAACCCGCGCACGAAGTGCGCTTCACATGCCGCCTTGGGCGTGCCGGTTCGTGAGATCAAACCGGTCGTGTATTCAAAGAGATGGTGCCCGGGGCCGGAATCGAACCGGCACGCCTTGCGGCGGGGGATTTTGAGTCCCCTGCGTCTACCAATTTCACCACCCGGGCAGGGAGGAAGGCAAGACCGAAATTATGGCACAGTGTGGGCATGAAGTATCCGACCATTGAAGACGCCATCGGCAACACCCCCCTGGTGGCACTGCAGCGCATCGGCGCCGCCGAGAACGCCGCCCGCGGCAACGTGATTCTGGGCAAGCTCGAAGGCAACAACCCGGCGGGCTCGGTCAAGGATCGGCCGGCCGTGTCCATGATCAAGCGCGCCGAGGAGCGCGGCGACATCAAGCCGGGCGACACCCTGATCGAGGCGACCTCCGGCAACACAGGCATTGCCCTGGCGATGGCCGCGGCCATCAAGGGCTACCGCATGGTGCTGATCATGCCGGAAGACCTGTCGGTCGAACGCGCCCAGACCATGAAGGCCTTTGGTGCCGAGCTGATCCTGACGCCCAAGTCCGGCGGCATGGAGTACGCGCGCGACCTGGCCACGCAGATGGAGCAAAGCGGCAAGGGCCGGGTGCTGGACCAGTTTGCCAACGCCGACAACCCGCGCATCCATTACGAGACCACCGGCCCCGAGTTGTGGGCGCAGACCGGCGGGCGCATCACGCATTTCGTCAGCGCCATGGGCACCACCGGCACCATCACCGGCGTAGCGCGCTTCCTGAAGGAAAAGAACCCCAAGATCCAGATCATCGGCGCCCAACCAAGCGAAGGCTCGCGCATTCCAGGTATCCGCAAGTGGCCGCAGGAATACCTGCCCAAGATCTACGACGCCAGCCTGGTGGATGAACTGGTTTATGTGAGCCAGTCCGATGCCGAGGAGATGTGCCGCCGCCTGGCGCGCGAGGAAGGCATCTTTGCCGGCATCTCTGCGGCGGGCGCCTGCTGGGTGGCGCAGGAAATTGCCAAACGTGAAGAGAATGCAACCATCGTGTTTGTCGTCTGCGACCGCGGCGACCGCTACCTGTCCACCGGGGTCTTTCCCGCCTGATCGCCACGCTGCGTCATGACGCATGAATTCCGTTTCTGCCCGAACTGCGCCACGCCGCTGGCGTCAATGGTGCAGTTGGAAGACGGCGGCGAGAAGGCGCGGCTGCGTTGCGCTGCCTGCGGCTTCACGCACTGGAACAACCCGACGCCGGTGCTGGCGGCGGTGATCGAGTACCGCGGCCAGATCCTGTTGGCACGCAATGCGGCCTGGAGCGGCAAGATGTACGCGCTCATCACCGGCTTCATGGAGGCTGGCGAAACGCCGCAGGAGGGCATAACGCGCGAAATCCGCGAGGAGACCAGCCTGGAGCCGCTGGAGCTCAACCTGATTGGGGTCTACGACTTTCAGCGCATGAACCAGGTCATCGTCGCCTACTACGCCCGCTGCGAAGGCGAGGTCAGCCTGTCCCCAGAGCTGGTGGATTACCGGCTGTTCACGCCTGAGGCCGTCAAATGCTGGCCCGGCGGCACCGGTTCGGCCCTGGCCGACTGGTTGACGTCGCGCGGCCATACGCCGCAATTTTTCGACTGGTCCCACGGGTAAGCCACAGGTCGGGTGGTCGCCCGATGCTCGTACACTCGCGGCAGATGGCTTTCGGGTTGATTCGATGTCGGCATAGGGAGATGCCGGAAGCTAGCGGAAAAGGATTTTCTGATGACGGGCTTTCAAGGATTGGTGTTCGTCGAGCAAGACGACAAGCTGGTGGCGCAAGTCCAGGCTGCGGCGGACCGGCCACCACTGGATGAGCAGACGCTGCGGGCCTTGCTGAGCCAAGCCGGTTACGGTCATTGGTTTGTGCTGGAGGCCGCCTTGGCAACGCTGGTGGCGCGTTACAACACGGTGCCGACCGAATTCGAGGTGACGGTGGCCGAACGGCGCGATGGCAGTTTCATGCTGGATATCGCCCAGGATGCCTCCTGTGCTTGGGTGAATGTGGTACCTGCCCATGGCGGCAAAGCCTTGGCGCGCGATGACATTGCACGGGCCTTGGCGGACGCGGGGGTGATCTTCGGCATTGACGAGGCTGCGTTCCAGTTGGTGTGCAATGCGACTGAACCGGCCCGTGTGCTGGTTGCGACGGGTATGGCGCCGGTGCACGGTGAAGACGCCCAGTTCAAGAAGCTGATCGACTTGGCCCGCGATCGTGCGCCCAAAGTCAATGCGCAGGGCCTGATTGATTTTCGTGAGCACGGCGACATCCCGTCCGTGGAGCCCGGCACGGCCCTGATGCAGCGCGTCCCGGCCACAGCCGGTGTCGAGGGCCGCGATGTGCGCGGCACGACGCTGCCAGCCACGCCTGGCCACGACCATCCCTTTGCCGACAAGCTCGGTGGCGTTTCCCAGGCAGGCGATGACCCCAATGTGCTGGTCGCCGCGATCAAGGGTCAGCCGGTGTATGTCGACCACGGTGTGATGGTGGAGCAGGTGCTGGCGCTCGGCAACGTCGACATGGACTGCGGCAACATCACTTACGACGGTTCAGCGCGGATCGAGGGTGACGTCCTGTCGGGCATGAAGGTCCATGTCACCGGCGATATCACGGTGACGGGCACGGTCGAAGGTGGTGAGCTGGAGGCCGGCGGTAACGTTCTGGTGGGCGCCGGCATCATCGCGCATGCCAAGGTGCGGGCTTCCGGTTCGGTGTCAGCGCGTTTTGTCGAAAACTCACAGATCCATGCCGGCACGGTGATCGCCATCGACGACATGGTCTTGCAAAGCGAACTGCAGGCGCTCAACCAGATCCTGGTCGGTGTGAAGTCGCCGCAACGCGGGCGGCTGGTGGGTGGTTCGGCCCGCAGCATGATGTTGATTCAAACGCCTTTGCTCGGTGCGGAGTCCAGTGGCGTCACCAGTGTGCAGGTGGGTGTCAATCCTGTGTTGGAAGCGCGCTACCAAGAGTTGGAGCAGGTCATCGAGAAACAGAGCGCCGATCAGGAGAATCTGAAAAAGGTGGTCAAGCACCTGATGCAGCATGGCGACCCGAAAGGGATGTTGCCGCGCGCCAAGGCGTCCTGGCAGCATGCCGTCCAGCTGTGGGCTCACTCCATCAAGGAGAAGGACGAACTGGAGCAGCAGTTGGCGCTGGTGCGCGATGCACGGGTCGAGATTGGTCTGGGCGTGGCGGGGACGGTTGACCTGATGTTCGGCAAGCACGCGCGGCGCCTGCAGCGCAACTTTGATGCCGGGGTGTTTTCGGTAGACGAAGCCGGCCACATCGTCTTTACCGGCAAAGGTTCCGAGCCTGTCGTGGTGCACTGAACTTGGGTCAGAAATTGCTTAAAATTGAAGCAATTGAAGGAATTGTGATGAACTTTGACAGAGAACTCGATACCCGCGGCCTGAACTGCCCCCTGCCCATCCTCAAGGCCAAGAAGGCACTGGCCGAAATGCAGAGCGGCCAGATCCTCAAGGTGGTTGCCACCGACGCGGGGTCGGTGCGTGATTTCGTGGCATTTGCCAAGCAAACCGGCAACGATCTGGTCGAGCAGGCCACCGAAGGCCAGGACTACATCCACGTTCTGCGCCGCCGCTGAAGCCGGCGTGCTGACTCAGACCTTCAGCGCCCGCAGGTAGTCGCGGAAGTTCTGGCCGACTTCCGGGTGTGCCAAGGCCAGTTCGACGGTCGCCTCCAGAAAGCCTTCTTTGCTGCCACAGTCGTAGCGCTTGCCCAGGTACTGGTAGGCGTGTACGACTTCGCTGGCCAGCAGGCCGGCAATGCCGTCCGTTAACTGGATTTCGCCACCCGCGCCGCGTGGCTGACAACGGATCTGCTCGAACACCGCGGGGGTGAGAACGTAACGGCCAGCCACCGCCATGCGTGACGGCGCCTGTTCGGGTGCCGGCTTTTCGACGATCTGGCGGACTTTGAGCAGGTGTTCACCGTCGGCGGTGCCGGCCACGATGCCGTAGCGTCGCACGTGTTCCTGCGGTACCTCCTGCACGGCAATCACCGAATTGCCCAATCGTTCAAAGGCATCGACCATCTGCGCCAGCACCGGCTGGCCGCTGGGCGGTCCGATCATCAGGTCGTCAGCCAGCAGCACGGCAAAGGGGGCGCCTTCCGTCAGGTGCTCGGCACACAGCACCGCATGGCCCAGGCCGAGTGCGCGCGGCTGACGCACATAGGAGCACAGCATGTCCTCTGGCTGGACTGAGCGCACCAGGTCGAGCAGGGCCTGCTTGCCGCTTTGTTCCAGTTCGTTTTCCAGCTCGTAGGCGGTGTCGAAATGGTCTTCAATGGCGCGCTTGTTGCGTCCGGTCACGAACACCATGTGGCGAATGCCGGCGGCATAGGCTTCTTCCACCGCGTACTGGATCAGCGGCTTGTCCACCACCGGCAGCATCTCCTTCGGCGCCGCCTTGGTGGCCGGCAGGAAGCGGGTGCCCAGACCGGCCACGGGGAAGACGGCGGTTTTGACCTTGTTCTGGCTCATGCTCTCAACGTTCCCTTCAGCGTGCGGCGTGGCTCATGCGGGAAACGCCGTGGAACCGGCTTTGCCGGGCCACTGGCGTTGCCCCCTTGAGGGGGAGGCGGCGATAGCCGCCACGGGGGTGCTACTTTAACCTTGCCAGCTGCTCTTTGACTTTTTCCAGTGTGGCCGTGAAATCGGCGACACGTTTCTTTTCCTGCTCGATCACGGCCGGCGGCGCCTTGGCGACGAAGGCCTCGTTGCCAAGCTTGCCATTGGCCTTGGTGATTTCAGTTTGCAGACGCTCGGCTTCCTTGCCCAGTCGCACCTTCTCGGCCGCGACATCCACTTCCATGTGCAGGCAGACGCGGGCTTCGCCCACCACCGCCACGGGTGACGCTTGCGCTGCAGCGGCCCAGGCGGCCTCGTCATCGAACACCTTCACTTCGCTCAGCTTGGCCAGTGCCTGCAGCACCGGTGCGGACTGCTGGATGAAGGCGGCTTCCGCGGCATTGCCGGCGACGGCGTACAGCGGCAGGCGGGTGGCGGGGGACACCTTCATTTCACCGCGCAGGTTGCGGCAGGCATCCACCAATTGCTTGAGCTTGGCGATTTGTGCGATGGCTGCCGTGTCAATGCGCTCGGGCTGGCTCACCGGGTAGGCGGCAATGCTGACCGACTCACCAGCGCGACCGGCGACTGGCGCCACTTTCTGCCACAGCTCTTCGGTGATGAAAGGAATCAGCGGGTGGGCCAGGCGCTGGATGGTTTCCAGCGTGCGGATCAGGGTGCGGCGGGTGGCGCGTTGTTGCGCCTCGTCACCGGTGTTGATTTGGACTTTGGCGATTTCCAGGTACCAGTCGCAGAACTCGTTCCAGACGAAGTCGTAGATGCTGTTGGCGACGTTGTCCAAGCGGTAATCGGCAAAACCCTGGGCCACGTCGGCTTCGACTTGCTGTAACAGCGAGACGATCCAGCGGTCGGCGGCGCTGAACTCCAGGTAGCCGCCGGGCAGACATTCACCGGCACCGTGCTCGTTCAGGCCGCAGTCGTGGCCTTCGCAATTCATCAGCACGAAGCGGGTGGCATTCCACAGCTTGTTGCAGAAGTTGCGGTAGCCCTCGCAGCGCTTGCTGTCGAAATTGATGTTGCGTCCGAGCGTTGCCAGCGAGGCGAAAGTGAAGCGCAGCGCGTCAGCACCGAAGGCCGGAATGCCGTTGGGGAATTCCTTCTCGGTGTTCTTGCGCACCTGCGGCGCCGTCTCGGGCTTGCGCAGACCGACCACGCGCTTGTCCAGCAGGGGCGCCAGTGCAATGCCGTCGATCAGGTCTACCGGATCCAGCACATTGCCCTCGGACTTGCTCATCTTCTGGCCCTGCGCGTCGCGCACCAGGCCGTGGATGTAGACATGTTTGAAGGGCACCTTGCCGGTGAAGTGGGTCGTCATCATGATCATGCGCGCGACCCAGAAGAAGATGATGTCGTAGCCGGTCACCAGTACGCTGGAGGGCAGGTAGAGGTCGAAATTCTGCGTCTTCTCCGGCCAGCCCATGGTGGAGAAGGGCACCAGGGCCGAGGAGTACCAGGTGTCGAGCACGTCCTCGTCTCGCGTGAGTTTCTTGCCAGGCGCTTTGGCCTGGGCTTCGGCTTCGTTGCGGGCCACGATCACGTTGCCATCTTCGTCGTACCAGGCCGGGATCTGGTGGCCCCACCAGAGCTGGCGTGAAATGCACCAGTCCTGGATGTTGTTCATCCACTGGTTGTAGGTGTTGACCCAGTTCTCGGGTACGAACTTCACCGCGCCGCTGTCCACCGCATCGATGGCCTTCTGCGCAATGCTCTTGCCGGTCGGGTCGCCCTTGCCGACCTGGCTCATGGCGACGAACCACTGGTCGGTGAGCATGGGTTCGACGATCTGGCCGGTGCGGGTGCAGATGGGCACCATGAGCTTGTGCTTCTTGGTCTCCACCAGCGCGCCGATGGCTTCCAGGTCCTTCACGATGGCCTTGCGCGCCACGAAGCGGTCCAGACCACGGTACTTCTCAGGCGCGTTGTCGTTGACAGTGGCCTGCAAGGTCAGCACGCAGATCATCTCCAGCTTGTGGCGTTGGCCGACCTGGTAGTCGTTGGGATCGTGCGCCGGTGTGACCTTGACCACACCGGTGCCGAATTCCTTGTCAACGTACTCATCGGCAATCACCGGGATCTGGCGTCCCACCAGCGGCAGGGTGACCATCTTGCCGATCAGATGCTTGTAGCGCTCATCTTCCGGGTGCACCATGACGGCCACGTCGCCCAGCATGGTCTCGGGGCGGGTGGTGGCCACGGTCAGCGAACCGGATCCGTCAGTCAGCGGGTAGGCAATGTGCCAGAGCGAGCCGTCCTTCTCCTCGCTTTCCACTTCCAGGTCGGACACGGCCGACTGCAGCACCGGGTCCCAGTTCACGAGGCGCTTGCCGCGGTAGATCAGGCCCTGCTCGTACAGGCGAACGAAGGTCTCGGTCACCACGCCCGAGAGTTTGTCGTCCATGGTGAAGTACTCGCGGCTCCAGTCCACGCTGTCACCCATACGGCGCATCTGGGTGGTGATGGTGTTGCCGGACTGCTCCTTCCACTCCCAGACGCGGGCCACAAAGTTCTTGCGGCCCAGGTCGTGGCGGCTGATCTTCTGTTCCTGCAGCTGGCGCTCCACCACGATCTGGGTGGCAATGCCCGCGTGGTCGGTGCCCGGAACCCAGACCGTGTTGGCACCCGCCATGCGGTGGTAGCGCGTCAACGAGTCCATGATGGTCTGATTGAATGCGTGGCCCATGTGCAGCGTGCCCGTCACATTGGGCGGTGGCAGCTGGATGGCGAAGGAGGGGGCGCCATCCTTTGGTGCGCCGGTGCCGCGGAAACCGGCCGTGGCATAGCCGCGGCGCTCCCATTCGGGACCCCAGTGCGCCTCGAGGGCGGCCGGTTCGAAGGATTTGGACAGGCTGTTGAGGCCGGGTTGCTGGACGGTGTCGCTCATGGAGATGGCTCGGATCGGAAAAAGCGGCATCCGTCCGGGTGGTTCAGGATGCCTGGCGCCCCTGGTGTGGCAGGGCGAGAAGATGGCCAATTTTATGCGATTGACCGGCCTGGCCCGCCGCTACCCGCGGTCTGTTCACCGACCGGCGTAGCGCCGCAGGACCGGCATGGCCAGCGCGGCCCCTGCCGCGATGCCCGCCAGCGCCAGACCGGCCCCGGCAATGGCCGGCACCACGCCCACCTGGGTGACCAGCGCCCCGGCGGCCACCCCTGACACGGCCGGTAGAACCTGCGAGGTGATGGCGTACATCGACATGACCCGCCCGCGCAGGGCCTCGGGGGCCTGCGTCTGGATGCCGGCCACCACTAGGCTGATGACCATGCCGCCCAGCATGCCGACGCAGGCAAGTGCCAGTGCCGAGAGCAGTGGTGACGAAATAGCGCCCAGCAAGGCAAAGACAAGACCGCCAAGCGCCACGCCGCCCAGGATGGCGCGGCCGTGGTGCAGGCGCCGGGCCAGTAGCAGGGCCAGCACGCCGCCGATGATCAGGCTGATGGCCAGCAGCCCCAGGTAGGCGCCGCGTTGCGCTTCCGTCAGGCCGAGCTGCTGGCGCGCCAGCTTCGGCAACAGGATCTGCAGCGGTCCCGTCATGGCGTAGCCGATCACTGCCGCCAGCATCAACTGGCGCAGCAGCGGTGCGGACCCGACGGTGCGGAAACCCTCGGCGATGTCGGCCCAGACCGATTGCGACGACGGCACGGGATTGGCGTGGGTGTGCAGGCGCAGCAGTAGCGCCGACGACAGCACGAAACCCAGCGCCGCAGTGGCCAGCACGGCCGGCCAGGCATGGGCGCTGCGGATCAGGCCGATCAACAGCGGGGCGAGGCCGAAGCCCAGCAGCACCTGCAGGTTGAAGACGATGGTCAGCGGCCGCAGCTCGGTGGCCGAGGCGATCTGGCCGAGCGCCGTCAGGCGCGCCGGCCCGACGAAGGACCAGGCCAGGCCCCCGGCGAAGGCGCCCAAGAGCGCCCAGGCCGCCCGCTGGTCGGCGGCAGCACCGGTGTCGGCCCACCAGAGGCAGGCCAGGCCCAGCAGGAACAGGGCCTGGGCTCCGTGGATGACGCGTCCCGGTGCCATGCGGTCGCACAGCACGCCGCCGAACCAGCCGAAGACGATCGAACTGCCGAAGGCCAAGCCAAAGCCGAGCCCGGACAGCAGGTCCGACCCCACCGCCTCCTGCAGGTAGAGGATGACGGTGTAGTTGAACATGTGCCCGGCGGTGAACGCCAGCAGGCAAGACAGCAGGAATGGAATGTGCCGGCGCATCAGCTCACTTCGCATTGCCGGGCTGCAGCTGGATCAAGGTCGGCTGCGCATCCTCGATGTGCCAGGACGGGAAGCTGGCGCTGGAGAGGAAGACGCGACCGTCGCGGCCGAACTCGACATCGCGCGTGAAGGTGGCCTTGCGCGGCAGCGGGTAGAAGCGCCAGGTGCCGCTGCTTATGTCCAGGCACTGCGCCGAGTCGGAGTTGGTCCCCGTGACCCAGACCTGATGGCGCTCGCGGTCCACGTTCAGCGCATAGGGGGTGTCGCTGCCCTTGGGCACCACCGGCAGGTCGAAGGTGGTGAATTTGCCGCTGGCCGGCTCGTAGCGCAGGATGGCCGATTCGTTGAACATGGCGATCCAGAGGTTGCCGTCGCGGTCGCTGCGCAGCCGGCGCGGCCCGTGCAGCGGCGTGGGAATCATGGTGACCTTACCGCTGGCCGGATCGATGGAGGCAATCTCGTCAGTGTGCAGGCGTGCGATCCAGACGGTACCGTCGGGGGTGATGTCGATGCCGTAGGGCAGCGGCACGCCGGTGGAGACGTGGTCGACCTTGACCCAGTTGGTGATGGGCAGCCCCCAGGCGATGAGCTTGAAGAAGAAGGGCGTCAGCTTGACCGTGAGCTTCTCCATGAAGCTGCGAAACGGCAGATCGTAGAGCGTGAACTTCGCCGTGCTGCGGTCGAACATGGCAACCTGGTTGGACAGCGCCAGCGTGAACCAGACGTGGTCCTTGGCATCGATGCGCACGGTGTGCGGGTAAAAGCCGCTGTCCATTTCGTGCGCCGTGAAGGTTTTGTTCACGGGGTCGAACTCGATCAGCCGGCGCTGGTAGGACGGCGTGATGAAGACATGGCCGTCCTTGCGCGACTCGGCCAACGAGTGGATGCCCTGGTAGGTCTCGTGTTTGGGAAAGTCGCGCAGCCGGCCGGCCAGCAGGCCGCCCAGCTTGTCGCCCGCCACGGGCGGAATTTTGTAGACCGTGTAGGCGCCGGTGTCGGGGTTCACCTCGTACAGCCGGTCCTGCAGGTTGTCGCCGATGTAGACCTTGCCGTTGCTGTGCATCAGGAAGTCGTGCATTTGCGAAAAGCGGTCGCCCAGCGGCAACTCGGTGATCTGCGCCTGCGCCAGGTGCTCACCCCACGGCGTGGATGCCGGTACCAGTTCCGGATGGGCTGCGATGTATTTCCAGTGCTTCTCCAGCAGCCCGGGCAATTCCTTCTGCGCTTCGCTCGACAAGCGCGAGCCATAACGCACCATGCGCTTGATCGTCGTCTCCCATTCTTCGGCGCTGCGTTCGCGGTGCAGGAAGGCCGACCCCTGCTGGTGGCAGAAACCACAGTGCAGCAGGAACTCCTTGCGGATCGACGCGTCCGGCACGGCTTTTTCCAGCGTCGCCGTCCAGGCATTGGAGGGGCGCTGCTGAGCCAGTGCCGCGATATCCTTCTCAGCCTTCAGCGTCAGCACCGGATTGGCGTGCAGGTCTTTCGACGACAGTTTCAAGTCCTGGTAACCCGGCTTGCGTAGGCGCAACTCAAAGGCGCCGCGCATGTCAGGTAGCGTTGCCTGACCCTGCGCATCGGTGAAGCGGGTGCGCTCGAACGCGCCCTGCTGCAGTTTGCCGGAGGCCGGGTAGCCATTGTCCGAGTCGTCGATGCGCGCGGGGGGCTGCGGCGATTGCGTCACCATGACCAGGCTGGCGGCCCGGCCCTCTTCGGTCTGAACCTTGAGCGTCAGGGCCTGGGCATTCAAGCCGGCCAGTGCCAGCAGGCCCGTCAAGGCGGCGACCAGGGCAGACCTCGCTGTGTGGTGTGTGAAGCATTTTTTCATGTCAGTCTCCTCCTTGTTGTTGCGCTGTCATTTCGCCCTGCAGGCGCCGCCGCATGAGCGCGGCATACAGGGTCGGCCAGCAGCGCGACAGCCACCAGGCCAGGCGTGCCGTCGGGCTGAAAAGCAGCAGTGTTTTTCCATGTGCGGCGGCCTGGAGAATGGCCTCGGCCACCTCGTCCGGCGTCGCCTGGCGGCCGGTTGTCAGGCGGCTGTGGCTAGCGGGTCGCCCATCGCCACCCAGCGCGGCCCGGTCGATGCCGGTGTCGATGAACGAGGGGCAGACCAGCAGGACGCCGACACCGTCGTCGGCCAGCTCGGCGCGCAGGCTGTCGAAGAAACCGTGCAGTGCATGCTTGCTCGCTGCGTAGCCGGTGCGGCCGATCAGCGGGGAAAAACCGGCGACGCTGGAGATGGTGATGACCAAACCGCGCGCGGCGCGCAGGTCGGTCAGGGCGGCGTGTGTGCAATGCACAGCGCCGAAGAAGTTCACATCCATGACGCGGCGGATCACTTCGAGGCGTGTGGCAACCAAGGCACTGCGGTGGGCGATGCCAGCGTTGTTGACGAGGATGTCGATGCCACCCCAGCGCGCATGGACGGCCTGCATCGCCTGTGCGCAGGCGGCGGCGTCGGTGACGTCGCAGAGTTGCGTGTCAACTTCGCAGCCTTGCGCGGCCAGGTCGTGCGCCAGGGCCTGCAGGCCTTGCGCGTCGCGGTCCAGGGCGGCGATGCGGGCGCCCGCCGCGCCGAAGTGCAGACACAGGCTGCGGCCGAGTCCGCCCGCAGCGCCGGTGACGACCACCGTCTTGTCCTTGAAGTTGCGCTGCGTCATGGTTGCGGGGTTGTGCGGTTTTGGGCAGCCCGGGCTTGGCGGTAAAGCTCGAACACCTCGGCCGAGGTGTAGCGCGGCGTGTAGCCGAACACGGTCTTCAGGCGCGTGTTGAGCAATACCGGCCGGTAGCGCAAGAAGTCCAGTTGCTCCGGTCCGTACTGGGTCAGGCCCAGCGGCTTGAGCACGGCCAGCGCACCCTGCAGCAGCCAGGCTGGCAGCACCAGCCGGCGCTTGCCCAGACGTGCTGCTATTTCGCGCAGGGTCAGGGCACCATCGCCCGCCACGTTGTAGATGCCGGCCGGCCCCTCCGTGATGGCGCGCACGATGATGGCCACCACGTCCTGGTCCCAGATGAACACGAAGGGGCTCTCCGAGCCGGCAATCGCCAGCAGGCGGGGCTTCTCGAACAGGTCGGTGATCTGGTTGTGAACGGTGGCTCCCAGGATGGTGCCGATGCGCAGCACCACCTGCTCCAGCGCCGGATGGCGGGCGCGGTAGTCGGCCAGCATCTCCTCCACCAGCCGTTTGTGGTGCGAGTAGGCGAAGACCTCGTTGCCGCGCAGGGGCATCTCCTCGGTCAGCCAGGCCGGGTTGTCGGCATGATAGCCATAGGCGGCACCGCTGGAGGAGACGATGATGCGTCGCACGCCGTGCTGCACGCAGGCTTGCAGCACATTGCGGGTGCCGTTCACATCCACGTCGTATTCGAGTTCACGGTTGCTATTGCGCCCAGGCGTGACGATGGCGGCCAGGTGCACCACCGTATCGATGCGGTGGCGACTGATCAACTCGCTCAACGCCGGGGCACGGATGTCACCCACCTCGTACGCGACGCCGGGCAGCGCTTGCGCCGGCGCGCGCAGGTCGTGGGCCACCAGGACCGCAGGCCGCTGCGAGGCGGGCAACTGCGCCAGCCGCGCAAGCACCTGGCGACCCAGGTAGCCGCCGGCCCCGGTGACCAGGACACGGTGACCGCTCATGACTTGGCTCCGTCAGGTGTGCGGTTTTTCCAGTAGGTGGCCAGCGTCATGCCGGCCACGATGTGCCAGATGCCCCACCAGGCCGTGACGATGGCCATGCCGCCCAGGCCGTTGAAGAAGTTGAAGATCAGGATCAGGCCGAGCCCGGAATTCTGGATGCCCATCTCGAAGGTGATGGCGCGGCGATCGCGTTCCGGCAGCCCCACGGCTGTTGCCAGGCTGTAGCCCGTGACCAGCGCCAGCAGGTTGTGGATGAACACCACCAGCAGCACGAACTGGATGTAGGCCAGGAAGTGCTTGAAATTGGCCGCCAGCGCGCCGACGATGAAGCCCACCAGCACCAGCAGGGACAGCACCTTCATCGGCTTCTGGATGCGCTGCGCGAAGGCCGGGTAGCGGCGCGCGACCCACATGCCCAGCACCAGCGGCACACCCAGCAGCAGCACGATGACTTCCAGCATCTCCCATGGGCTCATGGCCACCTGCTTCATCAGGCCGCTGGTGACCGGGCTCAGATTGCCCCAGAACGCAAAGTTCAGCGGCGTCATGACCAGGGCCACCGCCGTGGACAAGGCGCTCACACTGACCGACAGCGCGGTGTTGCCCTTCGAGTAATGCACCAGGAAGTTGGAGATGTGGCCGGCCGGACAGGACGAGACCAGGATCATGCCCAGCGCGATGCTGGGGATGGGGTTCAGGAGCCAGACCAGCACATAGGTCATGGCCGGAAACAGGATGTGGTGGCCGAACAGGCCCAGTGCCAGTGCCTTGGGGGTTTTCAGTGCGGACCTGAAATCGTCGACTTTCAGCTCCAGCGCCACGCCGAACATCACCAGTCCCAGCACGGTGTTAAGCAGGGTCAGGGTCTGCGGGTTGAAGCTCAGTTGCACCTGGTCTATGGGCGCCATGATGTGTCTCCTCGTTTTGTTAGGCTCGCGGGCCCATCCGTGATGGCTGCCCCGATCTTTTTTTACTTGTCGAAACTTTAGGGCAAACTCGCGCTGCCGTCCCGCACCATTCGGGACACGTGGACATCAATTCGGGACAGGCAGCCCATCGGCATCAACCGCCATGCAAGACTCACACAGTGTTACGGCCAGGTTCACCCAGGCCATCGTCGAGGCCGCACAGCGCCAGGGCGTCAGCCTGCCCGAGACCTTGCGCGCGTCCCTGTCGCAGCACAGCCGCGTGCCGATGGCCCAGCAAGATGCCTTGTGGACGCTGTTCGCCGATGCTGCCACCGATCCGCTGGCCGCCTTGCGCCTGGGAAGCGACCTGCAGGCGGGCCATCTGGACATCGTGGGCATGTTGCTGCTGAGCTGCGACACGCTGGGCGATGGCCTGGAGGTGCTGACGGAGTACGCGCCGATCATCGGCGACAACGCCCGTTTCGACATCGTGACAGAGGCTCAGGGTGTGGTGCTGCGTTACACGCCGGATTACACGGTCTGCCGCGAGCAGCGGGTGGAGGCGGTACTGGCTTGCGTGATCAGCCTGGCGCGCTGGATGACCAATGGCCGCTTCCAACCCCGCGAGGTTCTCTTCATGCATGCCCCGCGTGGCGATGTGGCCGCCTACGAAACCTTGCTGGGCTGCCCGGTCCGTTTTGACCAAACGGCCAATGGCGTGGGCATGGATGCCAGCGCGCTGGACTGCGGTTTGATCCAGGCGGGCATGCAGTTGCATGCCCATCTGCGGGCGCTGGCTGATGACATGCTGGCCTCACTGCAGCAGGGCAGCGTCTCGGCGCGCGTGCAGCAGTTGATCCGTGAACATCCGCGCTGGGGCAAGGAGCGCATTGGCGAGCAACTGGGCATGAGTGGCCGGCATCTCAACCGCAAGCTGGCCGCCGAAGCCATTTCATTCAAGGGCTTGCGCGAGGCGCTCCTGCATGAGATGGCGGTGCAGGCGCTACGCGGCGGCCAGTCTGCCGCGGCCGTGAGCGAGAAGCTGGGCTTTTCTGATGAGAACGCCTTTGTCCGGGCCTTCCGGCGTTGGCGTGGCCAGACACCGGCGCAGTTCGCACGCGCCAGTGCCGCAGCGGCAGATCCGGCCAGCGCGGGCCGCTGATCAGGCCGGCAACTGCCGCGCGGCCTGGATGCAGTCCGCCAGCACCTCGCGGTTACCGATCTGGTTGGCCAGCAGCAGGATCAGCCGGGCGTTCAGCAATTCCGATTGTTCGCGGTCCAGGCCGGTGTGGACGTCGAGCAGTTGCTCGTAGAAAGTGTCGGCATCCTGGAAATGCAGGGTGGTCTTCATGGGATGCTCCTCAAGACTGCAGGCCAAGGGCCTGCTCAATGGCCTGGATCAGGTCGGCGTCCACGCTCTCGCCGGTGGCGGCCAGATAGCCGTCGGGCCGTACCAGCGCCCAGGCATGGCCGAACACGTGGCAGGCGCCCTGCAGATGACCTTGCGGGTCGCGCACATGCTCGCGTGCCTGAGCGCGGCCGTCCGCGCCCATCACCTGCACGCAACGTATGGGGGCCTGGCTGGCCAGTTGGCGCAGGCGCTGGCCGGCGGCGGCTGAGATGTCGCCGAACACCAGCACCAGCAGATCGCCGTCGGCCCATTCAAGCAGGTCGTTCACCGTGCCGCGGCTGTTGTCCGCCCAGTGGAAGGTGACGTTCTGTACCGACAGGCCGCCGGTACGGTCGCAAATGCGGGAGTGGGTGTAGCTGTTGGCCACCGCCATGCGGCCGGTGTTGATGAGCGGCCGTGCAAACGGGAGCTGGCGCGCCAGGCTGATGGCCGCATTGCGGAAGGTGCGCTCCATGCCGTCGGCCGGGCGCAGGAAA
This sequence comes from Curvibacter sp. PD_MW3, assembly GCA_002633085.1. Taxonomy (GTDB): domain Bacteria; phylum Pseudomonadota; class Gammaproteobacteria; order Burkholderiales; family Burkholderiaceae_C; genus Hylemonella. Next base: position 708,420 of record NSIV01000001.1, on the reverse strand, counting down.
CGCGCCGTGCGGTTGGTCACCTGCACGTTCTGCGCTGCGGCTTCGTGCCGTTCGTCGTGGTAGCTGTCGAGCAGGCTGGCCGGGGCGCGGCTCTTGAGCACGGCGGCGAGTTTCCAGGCCAGGTTGTCGGCATCGGCCACGCCGGTGTTGCCACCGCGCGCACCGAAGGGGCTGACGATCTTGGCCGTGTCGCCCATGAAGAACACGCTGCCGATGCGCAACTGGTCCAGGCACTGGCTGCGGTAGGCGTAGGGGCCGACCCAGACGATCTCAAATTCGACATCGGGTCCGAACTGCTGGCGCAGGCGCTCACGCACCACGTCTTCGCGGCTCACGACTTCGGGGTCGGCATTGGGTTCCATCTGGTAGTCGATACGCCAGACATCGTCGGCCATCAGGTGCTGCCAGACGGCGCGGTTGCCGTTGAAGGGCGCCTCGATCCAGGTGTGGCGTTCCTTGGGCGGGTGGTTCTTGAAGCGCACGTCGGCAATGCACCAGCGGTCGTCACCGCGGCGCGAGGTCATGGTGGCGCCGCACCAGCCATGGAACGGGGTGTGCGAACCGCTGGCGTCGATCACATGCTCGGCTTCCAGTTGATAGCTGCCTGACGGGGTTTCCACGGTGAGGGTGGCATAGCCATCGTGCTGCTTGAATCCGGTCACGCGCGACTTCCAGCGCATGTCCACATGGCCCAGGCCGTAGATACGCTCGACCAGATAACCCTCGATGTAGAACTGCTGGATGTTGATGAAGGGCGGCTGGGCCGACAGGCCGAAGTTGCTCTGCTGGCGCAGGTCGAAGGAATAGACCTCGTCCTTGCCGGCGAAGGTGCGCCCCACGCTCCACTGGATGCCCTTGGCGGCGATGCGCTCGTACACGCCCAGGCGCTGGAAGATCTCCAGTGATTTTTGCGTGTAGCAGATGCCGCGGGAGGCAGCGCCCTTCACACCCACTGTGTTGTCTTCGTCGAGCAGTACCGCCGCAATGCCCAGCTTGGCCAGGCAACAGGCCATGGTCAGGCCGGTGATGCCGGCGCCGACGATCACCACCGGGTGGCGTTGGGCCTTGCCGCTCTTGAGTTCAGGCGGCGCGACGAAAGGGTATTCGGGCAGTTCGTAGCCCGACCCTTGCGTGAATTCGTAGCCATTGGTGTAGGCGGTTTCGCGGTAAGTTGTGTTCATGCTGCATGGCCTTTCTGCCCTTGGATGCGGGCGGCTACTTCGGGGCGGTCGTTCTGCTGCGGCTTGAGAGGTGTGGCCACCTTGCCGGAGGCGCGGTCGCGGCGCCACTGTGCCTTGCGCGCGCTCCACTCATCCAGGCGCGCGTGGGCGGTGGTGCTTTCCTTGAGCATCTGGAACTCGTCGGCCACCTGGGCCGAGAGTTCGAGCCGCACGCCGTTGGGGTCGAAGAAATAGATGCTCTTGAAGATGTGGTGGTCGGTCACGCCGATTACCTCAATGCCGTGCGCTTGCAGGCGGGCTTTCATGGCTTCCAGCTCTTCCAGTGAGTTGAGGCGAAAGGCGACGTGGTTCACCCACTGGGGCGTGTTGGGGCTGGGCGCGGCGGCCTGGTCGTCGCCGAGGTCGAAGAAGGCGATGAAAGAGCCGTCTTGCAGGCGGAAGAAAAAGTGCGTGTAAGGGCAGTACTCGCCGGTGCTGGGCACGTAGTCGCTCTGGATGATGTGGTACAGCGGCAGGCCCAGGATGTCTTCGTAGAAGTGCCGCGTTTCCTCGGCATCGCGGGCGCGGTAGGCGTAGTGGTGCAATTGCTGGATAGGGGCCGGTGGCGGCGCCGTTCGGCCTATTTTCTGAGTGCTTGTCATGCAGTCTCCTCCATGGTGATCAATTCACCATGACGTAATTCGTTTACTTTATCGTAATTTTTGAGAGTGCCCATCCAGGAAGACCAGCAGGTCTGGCGATGGTCTTTGAGAATGAATCTCAATAGCGACAATTCATAGGGAGCGGTAATTCTTTGAATTGAAAGAGCCTATTAGACCGAGGGCTCGAATCGGAATAGTCTGTGCTGGTCTTTGACACAACTGTTCAAGGCAAGCGAGACAAATCTTCAACTTTTCAAGGAGATATTCATGCCGACACTCAAAGGTTCCAAGACGGAAGGGTGCCTCAAAGAAGCATTCGCCGGCGAATCCCAGGCGAACCGCCGTTACCTGTATTTCGCGAACAAGGCCGACGTTGAAGGCCAGAACGATGTGGCCGCGCTGTTCCGCTCCACCGCCGAAGGCGAAACCGGCCATGCGCACGGCCACCTAGAGTTTCTGGAGCAATCCGGCGACCCGGCCACCGGCCTGCCGATCGGCCCGACCCGCGACAACCTGAAGTCCGCGGTGGCGGGCGAGACCCACGAGTACACCGACATGTACCCCGGCATGGCCAAGACCGCCCGCGCGGAAGGCTTTGACGAAATCGCCGACTGGTTTGAGACTCTGGCCAAGGCCGAGCGTTCGCATGCGAACCGCTATGCCAAGGCGTTGGCAGAACTCGTCGATTGATTTTTGACCGCCGCTCGCTACGTCGCAAGGCGTGGCGGGTTTGCAAAGAAGCTTTGCGCAGAGGCTTCTTTGTGAATCCACAAACCAAAACGAACGAGACAAAGGACTGGCCATGGCAAGCGAAGGCAACCTGGAAGCCCCGACCCGACATCCGCTGGACTGGAAAAACCCCGACTTCTATGACGAAGCCTCCTGTTTCAAGGAGCTGGAGCGCATCTTCGACATCTGCCACGGCTGCCGCCGCTGCGTCAGCCTGTGCGGCGCCTTCCCCACGTTGTTCGATCTGGTGGACGAGAGTTCAACGATGGAAGTTGATGGTGTAGCCAAGTCCGACTACTGGCAGGTGGTGAACCAGTGCTACATGTGCGACCTGTGCTACATGACCAAGTGCCCGTACACCCCGCCGCATGAATGGAACCTGGATTTTCCGCACACCATGCTGCGTGCCAAGGCCATCAAATTCAAGAAGGGGGAGGTCGGCATCGCCGAGCAATTCCTCGCCTCCACCGACGTGCATGGCCAGTTCGCCGGCATTCCGGTGGTGGTGCAGGTGGCCAATGCGGTGAACAAGACCCGGGTCATGCGCAGCGTGATGGAAAGCGTGGCCGGTGTGGACAAGGAGGCCTGGCTGCCCGCGCTGGCCACCCGGAAGTTCCGCTCCGGCCCGCCCGAAGCGCAGGCCACCGTGGTGAAGGATGGCGAGAAGACACCGGGTAAGGTGGCGATTTTTGCCACCTGCTACATCAACTACAACGAACCCGGCATCGGCCACGACCTGCTGAAGATCCTGGACCACAACGACATTCCCTACGTGATCGTCGAGAAGGAAAAATGCTGTGGCATGCCCAAACTGGAACTTGGCGACCTCGATGCCGTGAACGCCAGCAAGGAGGCCAACATCCCGGTGCTGGCCCGCTATGCCAAGGATGGTTTTGCCATCCTGGCCGCGGTGCCGAGCTGTGCCCTGATGTTCAAGCAGGAAATCCCGTTGATGTACCCGGACGAGGCGGACGTGCAATTGGTCAAGGACGCCATGTGGGACCCGTTCGAGTACCTGATGGCCCGCAAGCGCGACGGCCTGCTCAAGACGGAGTTCAGTACGCCGCTGGGCAACGTGAGCTACCAGATTCCCTGCCATGGCCGGGTGCAGAACATCGGCAAGAAGACCGAAGAGATGCTCAAGATGATTCCCGACACCACGATCAACACCATTGAGCGCTGTTCGGGCCATGCCGGCACCTTCGGCGTGAAGAAGGCCTACCACCAGCAGGCCATGAAGATCGGCAAGCCGGTGTTCAAGGCCATGGCCACCATGAAGGACGGCGCCAAACCCGACTACATCAGCTCGGACTGCCCGCTCGGCGGCCACCACATTGCGCAGGGTTTCGAGGTCAACGGCCTGGGTGCGCCGGAACTACAACATCCGCTGAGCCTGGTGCGCAAGGCGTATGGATTGAAATGAGGAAGATGAACATGCAACTCACCGGCAAGATCACCCCCGACAGTCTGATGTCGCTGGAGGCCTACAGCAAGTGGCGCAAGGAACACAAGGCCGAGGTCATGGCGCACCGCCAGTTGCGCAGCGTGCACCTGGGCGAGCACATCCACCTGCAGTTCGAGTCCGAGATCACCATCCGCTACCAGATCCAGGAGATGCTGCGCATCGAGAAGATCTTCGAGGAAGAGGGCATCCTGCAGGAGATCGAGGCCTACGCCCCGCTGGTGCCGGACGGCAGCAACTGGAAAGCCACGATGCTGATCGAGTACCCCGACATCAACGAGCGCAAGCGCGAACTGGCGCGCCTGATCGGCGTGGAAGACCGCATGTTTGTTGAGGTTGAAGGTGACGAGCGCGTCTATGCCATTGCTGACGAGGACCTGGACCGCGAGAACGACGAGAAGACCTCGGCCGTGCATTTCGTGCGCTTCGAATTTACGCCGTCCATGCGCGCTGCCATCAAGGCCGGTGCCAGTGTCAAGCTGGGCTGCGACCACACCCACTACCCGGCCCATGTGACCATCTGCGCCGAAACGCTGGCGTCGCTGGCGGGGGATCTGAAGTAGCTCGTTTCAATGGCCGATTGAATCGCCGATGGCCCGCTGCCTCAGCGGGCGTGGCGCGTCAGCCCGTTAGCCGTTCAGTGCCGGAAAACAATGGCATCGAGCTTGAGGGTCTGGATTTTTTTGGCAGCGCTGTCGGCTTGGGCGCGCGTGGAAAACGGACCCACCCGGACGCGGGTCAGCGGCCCCTTTTTGCTCATCAAGCGGTCGGAAAACACCGGCAACCCCGCGCCTTCCAGCGTCTGGTGCGCGTTTGTGCCGTTGCCGGGAACGGCAAACAAACCCACATTGATGTAGTACCCGTGTGCCAGGTCGGCTGCAGCCAAGGTGGGCAGCGGTGCCGCGGCCTTGACCGGCGCTTGGGTTGCGCTTGCCGGTGGCGTTTCTGCCTTGGCAGGCTCGGCCAGCGCGGTGCTGGTGGCTTCCGGCTTGGCGGGCAAGGGCTGGGGAGCCGCTGCACTCTGCGGGATCGCGACAGTCGCCGGTTTTTCGCCGTCGGCGGCAGTCAGCGCGGCCGCTTTCGCGGGTTCGGCCGGCACGGCCACCGGCGTGGGCTCGGAGGTCCCGGCTTTGGGCCACAAAGAGCAACCCGTCAGGAGGGTTGCGGACACGATGGCCGCCATGCCCAGCGTGACGTTGCGTGCGCGACGGGCGTTGTACAAGAAGTTCAAGAGACGGGGCATGGGATAGAGCTTTCTTCTGGATAAGGCGCAGGGTGTGCGGACTCCCTTCGGAGGCCAGAATGGTCGCACATTTCAGCGCCGGCAAAAACAGAGGCAGAAGAAAGGCCGATGAATGGGGGGCTCCGGGGCGAACGCCGGCTCGTGGCGGAATCGGTTGCTATGTGGTGGCAACATGCTTCGCCCAGAACTGCCACTCAGCACCGGGTTCCGCTTCAAGGATGAGCATCGATCCGCTGACCGGATGCGGCAACGCCAGGCGCAGTGCATGCAGCCACAAACGCTGCCGGCCCAGGAACTCCGCCACCGCCCGGTTCAAGGGGCCCTTGCCATGCGTGGCATCGCCGATGATGGGGTGGGCCAGGTGCTTCATGTGGCGGCGCAATTGGTGGCGCCGGCCGGTCAGGGGTTGCAGCTCCACCAACGCGCAGCGCATGGTTGCAAAGCTGCCGTAGGGCAACGGCAACTCGTAGTGTTCGAGCGTGCGGTAGCGCGTTTGCGCGTCCTGTACCTCCTCTCGGCCAGCCCGGGCGTCGTCGGGCATGCGCTTGAGTGGGTGGTCGATCAGGCCTTGCGCCTCTGGCCAGCCGCGTACCACGGCGCGGTAGGTTTTCTTCACGGTATTGCCGACGTCGAAGGTCTGGCCTACTAGGCTGGCGGTGGCTGCATCGAGCGCAAACAGCAGCACGCCGCTGGTGCCCTTGTCGAGCCGGTGCGCCGGCCAGACCGGGCGGCCAAGCTGGTCGCGCAGCAGCTGCAGCGCGAACTGCGTTTCTCCTGCGTCCAGCCCGGTGCGGTGCACCAGCAGCCCCGGCGGTTTGTTCACGGCTACTAGATAATCGTCGTGATACAGGATTTCCAGCATGTTGTTTTTATTATCCCCCGCCAAGTCCCTCGACTACGACACACCCGCCGGTGACGTGCCGCACACGCAGCCGCTGTTTGTCAAACAGTCGGCCGAGCTGATCGAGATCCTGCGCGAGAAGTCGCCGCAGGACATTGCCGAGCTGATGAGCCTCAGTGATGCGCTGTCGGGCCTGAACGTGGCGCGCTATCAGGCCTGGAGCCCGAAGTTCACAGCGAAAAATTCCAAGCAGGCAGTGCTGGCCTTCAACGGTGATGTCTACGAAGGCCTGGATGCCAAGACGCTCAAGGCCGACGACCTGGCCTGGGCGCAGGCGCATGTCTGCATCCTGAGTGGCCTGTACGGCGTGCTGCGGCCGCTGGACTGGATGCAGCCTTACCGGCTGGAGATGGGCACCCAACTGGCCAACGCGAAAGGCAACAACCTCTACAAGTTCTGGGGCACGCAGATTGCTGATTACCTCAATGAGCGCTTGCAGGCCGACAAGACGCCGGTAGTGGTGAATCTGGCGTCACAGGAGTACTTCAAGGCGGTGGACCAGAAGGCCTTGAAGGCGCGCGTGATCGAATGCGTGTTCGAAGACTGGAAGGGCGGCAAGTACAAGATCATCAGCTTCCTGGCCAAGCGTGCGCGCGGCCTGATGGCGCGCTACGCCGCCACCCACCACGTCAGCACGCCGAAGCAGTTGGAGAAGTTCAACCTCGAGGGTTATGCCTTCGATGCCGCGACTTCGGAGCCGGATCGTCTCGTCTTCCGTCGTAAGGTGCAGGAATGACGACACCCGAAAACTCCGCGCTCGGCAAGGCCGTCCCGTACGTCGACCAGTACGACGCTGCGCTGCTGTACCCGATTGCCCGCATCGCCAAACGCGAGGAAATCGGTGTGCCGGCCACGCTGCCTTTCCTCGGCGCCGACTTGTGGACGGCCTATGAGCTGAGCTGGCTCAATGCGCGTGGCAAGCCGCAGGTGGCGCTGGCGCACATCACGGTGCCGTGCGAGACACCCAATATCGTGGAGAGCAAGTCCTTCAAGCTCTACCTCAACAGTTTCAACAACACCCGGTTCAATGATGCGGCCGAAGTGCTCGCGCGCATCCGTGCCGACATCAGCGAGGCGGTGTGGCGCGGCTCCGAGGCCAAGGGCACGGTGGGCGTCAAGCTGATCGGCCCTGAGTTGTTCGACCGCGAACCGATCCACGAACTCGACGGCCTGAACCTGGACCGGCTGGAGGTGGAGTGCTCGCAGTACACGCCGGCGCCCGAGTTGCTGACGGCCGCTTTCGACGAGCAGCCGGTGAGCGAGGTGCTGACCAGCAACCTGCTCAAGAGCAACTGCCTGGTAACCGGTCAGCCCGACTGGGCCAGCGTGCAGATCAGCTACAGCGGGCCGCAGATCGACCAGGAAGGTCTGTTGCAGTACATCGTGAGCTTTCGCAACCACAACGAGTTCCACGAGCAGTGCGTGGAGCGCATCTTCATGGACGTGTGGACGCGCTGCAAACCGGCCAGGCTGACGGTTTATGCGCGCTACACGCGGCGTGGCGGGCTGGACATCAACCCCTGGCGCACCAGCCACCCGCAGGCACTGCCGGCCAATGTGCGCACGGCGCGCCAGTAATTCGCTATCAAAAAAGTAGCTGTTTGCGCTTATTCAGCAAGGGCTACTGGCCGATTTCTTTGAAGGATTGCAGCGGTGCCAGCGGCGGGAAGTTGCCGCCGCGTTTTTCTTTCATGGCCGTCACGGCCTCCAGCACATGCTTGTTGCTCCAGATCGCGCCTTGGAGCCAACCCATCTGCTTGAGCGCGTCGTCCACGCCGTGGTCGCGCGCATAGTGCAAGGCCTGTTTGGTGCCCCAGATCGCCACCGGCGGTTTGCTCGCAATCTCCTTGGCCGTCTGCAGTGCAGCGGCCAGCAACGCTTCGGGGGTGTCGAACACCTGGTTCACCAGGCCGTAGCCGAGCGCCTGCGCGGCCGGCAGGCGGCGGCCGGTGTAGGCCAGTTCCTTCACCACGCCCAGTGGCATGAGCTTGGGCAGCCGCTGCAATGTGCCAACGTCGGCCACCATGCCGATGTTGATCTCCTGGATGCAGAAGAAGGCATCACTCGTGGCGTAGCGCAGGCAGCAGGCGCTGACCATGTCCACCGCGCCGCCGATGCAGCCGCCCTGGATGGCCGCGATCACCGGAATGCGCAGCGTTTCCAGCTTGGTGAAGGTGGCCTGCATGTCGGTCAGCAGGTCGAAGATGGCAGCGCGGCCTTCGGGGCTGCGGTCGTCCAGCTGCACCGCGCCGCCGAAGGTCTCCAGCGCCATGCCGGCGCTGAAGTGCCGGCCGGTGCTGCTGATCACCAGCGCACGTGCCTCGTTGCCGGCATGCAGCTGTGTCAGCACGGCGTCGAGTTCGCGCCAGAACTGCGGGTGCATGGTGTTCATCGCTTCCGGGCGGTTGAGCACCAGGTGGGCGATATGGTCGGTGATGGTGAGCGTGAAGCAGTTCATGGTGGCGGTGTGGGTAAGAGTGGATAAACTGTAATCGAACGAACCCGTCTTCAACAGTCACCTGTGCGAAACAGGGTCCCCCAAAGATGAACCGCAGACATTACCTTGTTCTACAAACGAGCTTGCTCGCCGGAGGTGCCATGGCCGATATTCCTAAAGTCCAGTCACTGGACGATGTGCTGCGCTGGCTCGACCGGCTTGAGCGCGCCACCCGGGTGCGCAGCACCAACACGTGGACGATGCGTGCCGTGCTCGACCACCTGGCGCAAAGCATCGAGATGAGCCTGGACGGTTTTCCCGCACCGAAGAGCGCGCTGTTCCAGGCCACCGCCGGTTCCGCGGCCTTTGCCTTTTTCAAGTGGCGCGGCCGCATGAGCCACGGCCTGACCGAACCGATTCCCGGCGCGCCGCAACTGGCGCAGCTGCCGGATTGGCAGCCCGGTGCGGCTCGCCTGCGCGCGGCGGTCACACGCTTCCAGAGCCACACCGGTGCGCTTCAACCGCACTTTGCCTATGGGGCACTGAGCCGGGCTGATTTCGCCCTGGCCCACGCGTTTCACGTGGCCAACCATCAGGATGAAATCGAGGTGGCGTGAGCCGTTAGCTTCCCCACTCGTCCTCTGCTGGCAGCAGGCAGGGGACGCGTTTCGCCCCGGGGGCGGCGAGGTAGCGAAATAGCCGCTTAACCGACGTTGCCGAGCCAGTCGCATCGCAGGCGTTGCGTCTGGTGTGCGTACCGGCGCCACGCCACATACATCTGCGGTGCGCTCATGGCCAGCAGGCACAGCGGCCAAGCCCAGAGGGCATCGAGCGCAAAGGCGGGCAGCCAGCCGACCCAGCCCATCAGCCACAGGCAGAGCATGGCGTCCCACATCTCGTACTCCAGCGGGTGCTCGTCTCGGTGTGCCACATGCCAGCGCTTGATGCGATGGATTTCCACCAGTGTGAGGGCGTGTTTCATGGGAACCTCCTGCACGAAACTTAATTGTAAGTTTCATGTCAGATTTTTCAAGGGTCCGGTGGGTCAGAACAGTGAACCGGTTTTTGCTCCTGAATTCATAGCGTTTGGCGCATGCCCGACAAGGGCTTCGACCTGTTTTTGCATGGCATCCGCCTCGTCCGCGCGCAGCAGCGAGCCCACCCGCACCCCCAGCAGGCGCAGCCGGCGCGACAGGTCCACGCGCTTGAGGCACTGGCCGGCGGCCTGGCGGATGGCCTTGGCATCACTGGTGTAGAGCTCGATGGTCTGGTCACGCGTCACGCTCTTGAAGTCGTCGTAGCGCAACTTGATGCCGATGGTCTTGCCCACATAACCCTTGCGTTGCAGGTCGGCCGCCACGCGCTCGCACAGCCAGGTGAAGACGGCGCCCAGCTCGGTCTTGTCGCGCACGGCGTGCAGGTCGCGCTCGAACGTTGTTTCGCGGCTCACCGACACCGGCTCGCTCTCGGTCACCACCGGCCGCTCGTCGCGGCCCCAGGCCGCCTCAAACAACCAGGTGCCGTAGCTCTTGCCGAAGTGTTCCACCAGCCAGGTTGGTTCACGGGCCGCCAGCTCGCCGATGGTGTGGATGCCGTGCGCCTGCAGCTTGGCGTCGGTCTTGGGGCCGACACCGTTGATCTTGCGGCAGGGCAGTGGCCAGATTTGCGTCTGCAGGTCGTCCGGCAGGACGATGGAAATGCCATTCGGCTTGTTGAACTCGCTTGCCATCTTGGCCAGCAGCTTGTTGGGTGCCACGCCGATGGAGCAGGTCAGGCCGGTGGCCTCCAGGATGCTTTTCTGGATCAACCGTGCCAGCGTGCGCCCGCCCTCGCGCTGGCCGCCCGGCACCTCGGTGAAGTCGATGTAGACCTCGTCCACGCCGCGGTCTTCCATCAGCGGCGCGATCTCGGTGATGACGTTCTTGAACAGGCGCGAGTACTTGCGGTATTCATCGAAGTCCACCGGCAGCAGGATGGCCTGCGGGCACAGCTTGGCGGCCTTCATCAGACCCATGGCCGAACCGACGCCGAACTGGCGCGCCGGGTAGGTGGCGGTGGTGATGACGCCACGGCCGGTGTAGTCCTTCAACAGCGCAAAGGCTTCGACGGGAATCTCGGACAGCGGCACCTCGGCGTACTGTTGCAGGAGTGCGTCGTCAGGCCGGCGCCGGCTGCCGCCGATGACCACCGGCAGGCCCTTGAGCTGCGGGTAGCGCAGCAGCTCGACCGAGGCGTAGAACGCGTCCATGTCGAGGTGGGCGATGCGCCGGTTGGGCGAGGAGGTACTCATGGCGGTTGGGGCGGGGCCGCAGTGGCCCGAAGGTGACGCGGCCGGTGCGTCAGGTCTCTGCAGCCGGCGGCGGCACTGCCGGCAGCTCGAAATAGAAAGTGACGCCGTGGCCTTCAACCGACTCGAAACCCACGCTGCCGCCGTGTGCTTCGACCAGCGCCTTGACGATGCTCAGGCCCAGCCCGGTGCTGGCAATGGGGCGGTTGGGGCGGGCGGGACCACGGGCGAATTTTTCGAACACGTGCGGCCCGAAGTCGGCCGGAATGCCCGGCCCATCGTCGCTGATGCAGACGCGTGCCTTGCCTTGGCCGGTCTTCATGATGCCCACGCGCACGGTGCCGCCGCGCGGCGAAAACTTGGCGGCGTTGGAGACCAGGTTGCTGCCAATCTGCTGCAGACGCACCGGATCGGCGTGGACCCAGAGCGGTTGCTCCGGCGGCGTGAAGTCGAGCTGGACTTCGCTTTGCTGCGCGTAATCGCGCAGCTGTGTCAGGGTGTCGCGCACATTCAGGGTCAGGTCAACCGGACATTTTTGCAGCGAGAGCCGGCCCGACTCGATGCGCCGGCTCTCCAGCAGGTCGTCGATCAGGCGCAGCAGCCGCTCGGCATTGCGCCCGATCATGGTCAGACCGGTCTGCAGCCGCGGCGGCAGCTCGCCCAGCTGGCCCTGGTCGAGGAACGACAGCGTGCTGGAAATGGTGGAGATCGGCGTGCGCATCTCGTGCGTGATGACCGAGAGCAGCTCTTCGCGCGAGCGTTCGGCCGCCTGGCGGCGCCGGTCTTCACGACGCAGCAGGAAGAGCGCGGTGCCGACCACCAGTCCGAAGGCCAGCAGCAGAAGCAAGGTGCCCCACAGCGTGCGCCGCTGGTAGGCGGCAAAGAAGTCCGGCTGCGCCAGGTCGGCCACTTGCCACTGGCTGTGCGCCACCGGGTGGCGGGCCAACAGGCGGTCCAGCTCGTCCGCTGTCAGGTGGTAGTCCTCGCGCGGCGTCCGGTTGCGCGCGCCTTCGGCGGTGACCTCGATCATCGGCCGCACCTCTTTCGAGACCAGCATCAACTGATGGCCGGGCGGCTGGATGCTGTGGATCATCTGGGCCAGCTCCGTGGGCGCGAAGCTGACCATCAGCACAAAGGGCCGGTCGCCCGTGCCGCGCCAGTTGGCCATGACGTCGTAGTGATAGGCCAGGTTGTTCGGGTGGATGCGGGCTGCATAGAAGCCACGCAGGACATAGGTCTGGATGTCCTGCACGCAGACATCGCCCACATAACCATCGAAGTCGGGGGTGAGGGGCACGCCCTGGTCGTTGGTGATGGTGAAGCCGAAGACGTCGGGAAAGACCCGCTTCAGGCTGCGCTCCAGCTGTTTGTGGATGGCCGTGTCATCCGGGGCCGCTTGCAACTGGCGCAGTAGCGGCAGATGGTCTTCGGCGTACAACTGCACCTGGCGCTGCCGTTCGCTCAGGATGAAAGTTACCTGGTTGGCAACTTCCGCGCTGGTGGTGCGTGCCAGGTCGTGGTGCGAGGTCTCGAAGCGGCTCACGCGGTCGAAGTAGCCCAGGATCAGCAGCAGGATGGCCAGTGCGCTCAGGGCGGTGACGATCCATTGGCTGGTGGTCAGGTGCTTCTTGAGTGCTCGCATAGGGCTGTTGTCTCAATCAGTCGGGAGTCCGCATGGGTGTATTGTGTGTTGCCAGTGCTTGGCACCATGATACGTCCCTGCCGTTGAACCTGATTGAAGGAGGAAGTCGATGAAAAAACGCCATTTCCTGGCGGTGGCCGCCACCGGTGCCACGCTCACCTCGGCCGCTTTGGCCGCGCCAGCACGTCAGCGCCCGGTCGGTCCCGGTCTGCTGACCGTCACCGGCGCCATCGGCCGCGGCAACCGCGGGCCGCTGGACAAGGCGCTGGACCAGATGATGGCCAAGCAGCAGATCGCCTTTGACAAGGCGCATGTGTTCGATTTCGCCGCCTTGACCCGTCTGCCGGCTGTGACCATCCATCCGACGGTGGAATACGACGCCAAGGTCCACACGCTCAAGGGTCCGCTGCTGACCGAGGTGTTGCAGTCTGCCGGCGTGGATGTGAACAGCCCGGCCAAGCTGGTGCTGCGTGCGGTCGATGGCTATACCGTCAACCTGAGCCTGGCGCGGGCGCGCCAGCAGCGTTTCATCGTCGCCACCCATCTGGACGGCCAGCCGATGGCGCTGGGCGGGCTGGGGCCCTTGTGGGCCGTGTTCGATGCCGACCGCTACCCCGACATGGCCGCCAAGCCGTTGCCGGAGCGCTTTGCCCAGTGCCCCTGGGGCCTGTACCACCTGGAGGTGCAACCGGCCTGAGCCGGCTGCACCAGCCGCGGGATCAGGCGGTCGGGTAGGTGCCCGGCAGCAGGATGCTGCGGTCCACGTTGGAGAGTTGGGTGTGGCCGCAGAAGGCCATGGTGGTGTCGAGTTCCTTGTGGATCATCTGCAGCGCCTTGGTCACGCCGGCCTCGCCCATGGCACCCAGGCCGTAGGCCATGGCGCGGCCAATCATGGTGCCGCGTGCGCCCAGCGCCCAGGCCTTGAGCACGTCCTGCCCGGAGCGGATGCCGCCATCCATCCAGACCTCGATCTTGGAGCCGACCTCGGCCACGATGGCCGGCAGGGCTTCGATGCTGGACGGCGCGCCGTCCAACTGACGGCCGCCGTGGTTGCTGACCACAATGGCATCGGCCCCGCTGGCCACGGCCAGCTTCGCGTCCTCCGCGTCCATGATGCCCTTGAGGATGAGCTTGCCGCCCCACTGTTCCTTCACCCAGGCAATGTCGGGCCAGGATAGACGCGGGTCGAACTGCTCGTTGGTCCAGGCAGCCAGCGAGGTCATGTCGCTCACGCCCTTCACATGGCCGACCAGGTTGCGGAAGGTATGGCGGCGCGTGCCCGCCATGCCTAAGCACCAGCGCGGCTTGGTCATCAGGTTGATGATGTTGGCCAGCGTGGGCTTCGGGGGCGCGGTCAGGCCGTTCTTCAGGTCCTTGTGGCGCTGGCCGATCACCTGCAGGTCCAGCGTGAGGACCAGGGCCGAGCAGTTGGCCGCCTTGGCGCGCTGGATCATGCGGGCCATGGCGTCGCGGTCGCGCATCATGTAGAGCTGAAACCAGAACGGCGCACTGGTGTTCTCGGCGATGTCCTCGATCGAGCAGATGCTCATGGTCGAGAGCGTGAACGGAATGCCGAACTTCTCGGCCGCACGGGCGGCATGGATCTCACCGTCGGCATGCTGCATGCCGGTCAGGCCCACGGGGGCGATGGCCACCGGCATCTTGACGTCGATGCCGATCATCTTGACGGCCGTGCTGCGGTTGTCCATGTTCACCGCCACGCGCTGGCGCAGCTTGATCTTCTGGAAGTCGGCTTCATTGGCGCGGTAGGTGCCTTCGGTCCAGGAGCCGCTGTCGGCGTAGTCGTAGAACATGCGCGGCACGCGCTTTTGCGCCAGCACGCGCAGGTCTTCGATGTTAGTGATCACGGATGGCACGAGGGAACTCCTTCAGTCGTGTTGGGGGTGTTGTTCTTGAAAGTTTCGCTCACGGTGTCGAAGCCTTTTTCCGCCAGATAACCCACCAGGCCGGCGTCCATGCTCTGGGCATGCTGAGGAAACCATTCCACCAGGGCTTCGAGCATGTTCTCGACCAGGGCCATCTCACCCAGCAGGGCGCGGCGTTCCACCTCGCGCATCACCTCCAGCACGCTGTTGTGTTGGCCGAAGTGGCAGAAGTCGGCCGGGATGCCGCAGGCCGTCATCCAGCGCTCTTCCTGTGCGAAGTGCTCCACGGTGTGCGCCAGCAGTTTCTGGTACAGGGCGAGTTTGGCTTCGGGGGCGGCCGCCGAGGTGGCGTTGACCAGCTCGACGAATTCCTCGTGCGTGGTGTCGGTGCGGGCGTCGCCCAGCGCCAGTTCGGGGGACCAGACGAGTGTGGTGGCGGTGGTCATGGGGTGCTCCTTCAAGCCTGGTCGCCCAGACGGGCCAGGTGGCGGGCAATCTGCACTTCAACCTGTGCCGGCGCCGTGCCGCCCAGGGTGTGGCGTGCGTTGAGCGAGCCGCGCAGCGACAGCACGGCGTACACGTCTTTTTCGATGTTCGGGTTGAATTGCTGCAGCACGGTCAGCGGCAGCTCCGACAGGTCGCAGGCGTGCGTGATGGCGGCCTTCACGGCGTGCGCCACGGTTTCGTGCGCATCGCGGAAGGGCAAGCCCTTCTTCACCAGGTAGTCGGCCAGGTCGGTGGCGGTGGCGTAGCCCTTGAGCGCGGCCTGCTCCATGGCAATGGCATTCACGGTGATGCCGCCTTCGAGCTTGCCGGTGTCGGGATTCAGCTGGCCGCCCACCATCTCGGCGAAGATGCGCAGCGTGTCCTTCAAGGTGTCCACCGTGTCGAACAGCGGCTCCTTGTCTTCCTGGTTGTCCTTGTTGTAGGCCAGCGGCTGGCCCTTCATCAGGGTGATCAGGCCCATCAGGTGGCCGACCACGCGGCCGGTCTTGCCGCGCGCCAGTTCCGGCACGTCCGGGTTTTTCTTCTGCGGCATGATGGACGAGCCGGTGGTGAAGCGGTCGGCAATCTTGATGAAGCCGAAGTTCTGGCTCATCCACAAGATGAGTTCTTCGCTGAAGCGGCTGATGTGCACCATCACCAGCGAGGCGGCGGCGGTGAATTCGATGGCGAAGTCGCGGTCGCTCACGGCGTCCAGGCTGTTCTGGCACACCGCGGGGGCCCCGTTCACATCCACCATGCCCAGCGTCTTGGCCACGCGCTCGCGGTCCAGCGGGTAGCTGGTGCCCGCCAACGCGGCTGCACCCAGCGGCAGGCGGTTGACGCGGCGACGTACATCGGCCATACGCTCGGCATCGCGCGCGAACATCTCCACATAGGCCAGCATGTGGTGGCCGAAGCTCACCGGCTGCGCCACCTGCAGGTGGGTGAAGCCGGGCAGGATCACGTCCACGTTCTGTTGTGCCACCGTCAGCAGGGCCTTCTGCAGGTCGGTCAGCAGGCCGCTGATGATGTCGATTTCGGTGCGTAGCCACAGGCGCACGTCGGTGGCCACCTGGTCGTTGCGGCTGCGGCCGGTGTGCAGGCGCTTGCCGGCATCGCCCACCAGCTGGGTCAGGCGCGCCTCGATATTCAGGTGCACGTCTTCCAGATCGAGTTTCCACTCGAACTTGCCGGTCTCGATCTCGGCCACGATCTGCGCCATGCCGTCCTGGATGGCCGCGTGGTCGGCGGCGCTGATGATGCCCTGCGCTGCCAGCATCTCGGCATGCGCCAGGCTGCCGGTGATGTCGGCATGCCACAGGCGCTTGTCAAAAAACACGCTGGCGGTGTAACGCTTGACCAGGTCGCTCATCGGCTCGGAGAAGAGCGCCGACCAGGCTTCGGATTTTTTGTCGAGTTGGTTTTTTGACATGGGGCCGTGCGGTGGATGGGGCGGGGACCCCATTGTCGTGTGAATACGTCGGATGAATACAGATTGTGCGGAGGTCCGGACTTCACCAATAATCGGGTCTTGGCCCTTGTGGCCTGATCCCTTGGGCTGGTCTTGCCATCCGCGACATGAAAGATACCCAGATTTTATCGACCTTCCAGGAGTGGCCCCCCGAGCCGGTGGCGTCCGCTGCGCCGCCGGCGCCGTTGTTCAATGCCTGTCAGGTGGGGGTGGCCCTGCGCGCGGTGCTTTTTGTCGAGCTGGTGGTGGCGGTGGCCGCCCTGTTTGGGACGGCCAATTTCTTCGACTGGCTGATCCGGCTCTCGCTCTACACCGGCGGCGCCTTGCCGGCCACGGTGATCTGGCTGGTGGTGGCGTGCGCCGCCCGGCGTCCGCTGCTGCGCTTGCCACCACAGGGCCAGTACGTGGCCGCCATCGTGCTGGGGGCCTTGTCCGGTCTGTACGGCTGCGGCCTGCTGGTCATGTCCGGCCTGCTGGAGGCACCGCCCTGGCTGGCCAGTGCTGCCAGCGGCGCCTTGCTGGCGGGCAGCGGGGTGGGGGCGCTGGCGCTGCGTGAACGCGGCAAGACGCCAGCGGCCACCACGGCGCGGCTGGCCGAGCTGCAGTCGCGCATCCGGCCGCATTTCCTCTTCAACACCCTCAACAGTGCCATCGCCCTGGTGCGGGCCGAGCCGGCGCGCGCCGAGGCGCTGCTGGAAGACCTGAGTGACCTGTTCCGCCACGCCTTGGCCGACCAGGGCGAGTCCGTCACGCTGGCCGAGGAGATTGCGCTGGCGCGGCATTACCTGGAAATCGAGCAGGTGCGCTTTGGCGAACGCCTGCGACTGGAGTGGGCGCTGGACCCGGCGGCCGACGCGGCCCGCCTGCCGCCGCTGCTGCTGCAGCCCCTGCTGGAGAACGCGGTGCGCCACGGCGTCGAACCCAGCGCCGAGGGGGCGCAGATCCGCATTTCCACCCAGCGTCGTGGCTCGAACGTGGTGATCAAGGTCACCAACACCGTACCCGCCGGCCCCGGTGCACAAGGCCATGGCGTGGCGCTCAACAATGTGCGCGACCGCCTGCGCCTGCTGCACGACGTGGAAGGCCAGTTCCGCCATGTGCTGAAAGACGGTGTGTTCCAAGTCCGCATCGAGGTGCCTGCATGACACTTCAAGTCCTGATCGTCGATGACGAATCCCTGGCGCGCGCCCGGCTGCGCACCCTGCTGGGCGATTGCACCAGCCCGGCGGTGAACGTGGCTGGCGAGGCCGCCAATGCCACGCAGGCGATCGAGCTGCTGCGGCGGCAAGCGTTCGACGTGGCGCTGCTCGACATCCACATGCCGGGCGCCGATGGCCTGACACTGGCGCGCACCCTGCAAACCCTGCCCCAGCCGCCGGCCATCGTTTTCGTCACCGCGCATGCCGAACATGCGGTGCAGGCCTTCGAGATCGAGGCGGTGGACTACCTGACCAAGCCGGTGCGGCTGGAGCGCTTGCAACAGGCGCTACAAAAAGTGGAGCGTCTGGCGCAATCAGGAAAAGGGCTGGGGGCTGATTTTCCTGAAGAATGCCTGGTGATCCAGGAGCGCGGCCGTACCGAACGTGTGCCGCTGACCGAGGTGCTGTACTTCAAGGCCGAGCTGAAATACATCACGGTGCGCACGGCGGCCAAGAGCTACATCCTCGACGGCTCCCTGAGCGAGCTGGAAGAGAAATACCCGACGCAGTTCATGCGCATCCACCGCAACGCCCTGGTAGCCCGGCGCGCTGTGCGTGCGCTGGAGAAGCACTACGACCCGGAAGAGGGTGAAGGCTGGGCGGTGCGGCTCAATGGCATTGATGAATTGCTCTCCGTCTCGCGGCGGCAACTGTCAGCGGTGCGCGAGGCCATTGCCTCTCTCTGATTTTTTTCTACTCTGACCGAGGAGATGCCATGCTGGAGCTACTGACCGACCCGCAGGCCTGGATTGCGCTGGCCACGCTGACCGCGCTGGAGCTGGTGCTCGGCATCGACAACATCATCTTTATCTCCATCCTGGTGGACAAACTGCCGCCGGAGAAACAGGCGCTGGCGCGCCGCCTGGGCCTGTTCATGGCGATGTTCATGCGCATCGGCCTGCTGCTGGTGTTGTCCTGGATCATTGGCCTCGTGACGCCGCTGTTCACGGCGTTCGGACAGGAGATCTCAGGTCGCGACCTGATCCTGATCTGCGGAGGGCTGTTCCTGCTTTGGAAAAGCGTGGGCGAAATCCACCAGTCGCTCGAAGGGGTGGAGGGCCATGTGTCCAGCACCGTCAAGGCCACGTTTGGCGCCGTGATCGTGCAGATCATGGTGGTGGACCTGGTGTTCTCGCTCGATTCCATCATCACCGCCGTGGGCATGGTGGACGAGGTTGCGGTGATGATTGCCGCCGTCATCGCCTCGGTGGCGCTGATGATGGTGTTTGCCGGTGCCATCGGACGTTTCGTGTCGGCGCATCCCACGATCAAGATGCTGGCGCTGTCCTTCCTCGTCGTGGTCGGTGTGGTGCTGATCGCCGAGGGTTTTGGGCATCATGTGCCCAAGGGCTACGTCTACTTTGCCATGGCCTTCTCGGTGGGCGTGGAGATGCTCAACATCCGCATGCGCAAGCGGGCCGCCAATCCCGTGCACCTGAACGAGCCGTACGCGCGCGACACGCAAGACCCGCACTGAGTTCGCAGGGCGGGCTTGAGGCGGAGGTTGAGGCGGCAGCGTCCACCAGCGGCGCTCAGGCCGCTGGCAACGCGACATCCGCCAACGCCCGCTCCAGCGCCGCCCGACTTGGCGTCTCTACAAACACGCATTGCTTGCCGGTCCGCTTGCAGTGGTCCTTCACGCGCCAGTAGGCGTTGTGGCTGATGCAGCCGCTCTGGCAGATCACCAGGTCGGCCGCGGCCAGGGTGGCGTCGAGCTGGCTGGCGTTGTCTTCTTCGCCGCCGTCGTGGTGCAGGAAACGCGCGCCGGTGTGCTCAATCACCTGGCGGTAGATCGGCACGCTGGCCGTGCGGCCGCCCACACACAGGACAGAACGCTTGCACAGTTGCGGCGCTGCGCCGCAGGCCGGAGGGGCCGCTTCGGCCCATGCGCGGCTGCGCAGTTGGACGATTTGCGCCTCGGCTTCCTCGGCACGCTGGCGCTGACGCTCGGCGTCCTGCTGTGCCTGCTGCAGCGCGCGTTGCAGCTGCTGGATCTGTTCGTTCTGTTGCCGGTTCTCTTGTGCGAGCGCCATGCGTTCGCGCAAGCCGGGCGCAGCCTGTTCCTGCGCGGCCAGTTGTTCGCGTTGCAGTTGCAACTCGGTGGCCGTGCGCAGCAGTTCGGCGCGCACACGCATCAGCTCGCCCTGCTGCTGTTCCAGGCGCAACGAGAATTCGGCGGCCTGGTTGCGGCTGCGGTGCTGGGCGGCAGCCAGTTCGCGCGTCAGCACACCGTTTTCATGCGCCAGCGCATCCAGGCGCGTCAGGTCGGCGCGCGTGGCAGCGCCCACCTGGTGCTGCAGCATGTGCGCCTCGCCCAGCACGCGGTGTTCCAGTGCGGGCGTGCAGCGCGGGTGCGTCAGTGTGGCCCACAGGGCGCCAGCCCAGTCGGCGTTGGCGCAGGCACTGCGCCACCAGGCCGCCAGGGCCTCGCTGTGTTTGAGCTGGGCAGCAGCGCTCACCACCAGGCTGTAGCGGCGTTCCAGTTCCTTCTGCACCGCTTCGGCCATGGGCGTGCGGTGCTTGCATTCGGTGACCACGGTGCAGTGCACTTCGTAGTCGCTGCTGGCCGCCATGTCGCCCAGCGTGCGCTCGGCCAGGCGCCTGAGCAGCGGGATCGGCAGGCAGACACCGACCACCGGGCAGAAGGCGTGGCCATCGAGTTCCCACAGCCGCCGCCGGCGCGAGCCTTGTGGCGCTGGGGATGACGGTGCGCGTTGTGGCTGTGCATAGGGCAGCGCAGCCTCCAGGGCGGATTGCAGCGGGTCGGGCTTGGCTTGGCACATGGCTTGCCTCCTCGGTCAGTGCAGCAGGCTGGCCGCCTCAAGCGGCATGGCGGCGCACAGCTCGGCGGCCATGACGGGCGTCCGGTCATGGCCGGCTGCATTGCAGACGGCGACCCAGCGCTCATGCGCATTGGCCATGACCTGGCGCAAGGCCGGGCTGGCATGCGGATGGGTCTTGAGGAAGAACAGGTTGGAGACGATCTTGCGCGCCATCAGCAGGCGCTGCCGCGCAGGGCTGCTGGCAGCCTGGGTGGCCGGCGCGGCCCAGCAGGTCATGAGGGCGAAGGTGCCTGCCACCAGGGCTTCAAGACAAGGCACAGTGAGTTCATCATCGGTCAGGGGCATGGAGGTCTCCGGGCTGGATGTGTGACGTTGAATTGAAGTGTAATGAGAATTATTCTCAATAACAAGAGCTAATCCCTACCCAATCGGCGGGGTATTGCCGATCGGGTCTTCTGTCTCAGCGCAAACCGGCCGGAGTCCAACCTGCGAAAATCACCGCTTTGCATGTTTCAAGGCCAGGCATGACTTACGCGGTCAAGGAGATCTTCTACACCCTGCAAGGCGAGGGCGCGCAGTCCGGCCGGGCGGCGGTGTTCTGCCGCTTTGCTGGCTGCAATCTCTGGAGCGGGCGCGAGGAAGACCGGGCCACAGCGGTCTGCCGGTTCTGCGACACCGACTTCGTGGGCACCGACGGTACCGGCGGCGGCAAGTTCAGCACCGCCGATGGGTTGGCCGATGCGATTGAACGCGCCTGGGAACCTGCGGGCCAGGCCGGCCGCTACGTGGTGCTGACCGGCGGCGAGCCGCTGCTGCAGGTGGACGAAGCGCTCACCCGCGCCCTGCATGCGCGCGGCTTCACCATTGCGGTGGAAACCAATGGCACCCTGCCGGCGCCACCGGGGCTTGACTGGATCTGCGTCAGCCCCAAGGACCAGGCCGAGGTGGTGCAAAAGACCGGCAGCGAACTCAAGCTGGTCTACCCGCAGCCGGGCGTGGACCCGGCCAAGTTTGAAGGCCTGGCCTTCGAGCATTTTTTCCTGCAGCCCATGGACGGGCCGCAGCGCGAACAAAACACGGCGCAGGCGATTGCCTATTGCCAGCAGCACCCTCAGTGGCGACTGGGCATCCAGTCGCACAAGATGATCGGAATTCGATGATGTACGAGATCAGCCAGCGTTTCTTCTTTGATGCCGCCCACACCCTGCGCCGCGAGATCGAGGCCGAGGGCAGCAAGCGCGTGCACGGCCATACCTACTACGCCGAAGTTTTCGTGCGCGGCGAGCCGGCGGCCGAGAACGGCATGGTGATGGATCTGGGCTACATCCGGCGCGAAGTGAATGCCCTGCGTGAGCAGCTCGACCACCACTTCCTCGACGAAGTGCAAGGCCTGGGCCCGGCCACGCTGGAGAACCTCTGCACCTACATCTGGAAGGCGCTCAAGCCGAAGATTCCCGGCCTGTCGGCGGTGATGGTGGAGCGGCACGCGATTGGGGATAAGTGCGTGTATCGGCCTTGAGAGCTTGAGTTAGGGCAGTTTTCGGCCAAGAGCAGCCGGTCATCCCACGGAAGCGACGTTCCGGTCTAGGCTGATTGCGGACTTTCGCTGTGTTCAAAAGCTGTCGTTAACTACGCGGCGCACGGCCTTGAAGCCACTTCATGCAACCAGCAATAATAAAAACGGTCCCAGTCACGCAGTAGAGGACAGCCGTTCCGTGCAAACCGAACGCCTCGTATGCTGCTGACTTCAGCCAACCCCAACGGCCAGTAAAAGGTGGTTTCGATGGGTCTACCCAATCCACCATGGCAAGAAGCAGGGAGCAGCAGCCAAGACCCAACGACGCCATAGCTTTCTCTTGGGGTGTGAAAGGCGTCCTCCAGTGAGGATGGTCAGGTTCTCCGCGGTTTAATTTCATTAGCGTTTTACTGGTACAAAAATTCCGATGAGCCTGCAGGTTCTAGCAAGTGACTTAAGCCTTCGATGGGACGATTTTCACGTGAATGCTGAAGCCTGAACATCCCCTATTTGGGTGATTCTGCGAACGACTGCTTCCGCTGCAAAGCCGTCGCCTGCCTTGGACTGGGACGGTCCGCAACGGGTCGCAAGCAGACGCCGACCCAAGCAATCACCCCGTATTCCTCAACCCCGCCGCAATCCCGTTGATCGAAATGTGAATGCCACGGCGGACGCGCTCGTCGCTCTGGCCGGCGCGGTAGCGCCGCATCAGCTCCACCTGCAGGTGGTGCAGCGGGTCGATGTAGGGGAAGCGGTGGCGGATGGAGCGTTGCAGCGCGGCGTTGCCGGCCAGGCGCTGCTTTTCGCCGGTGAGTTGCGCCAGCGCCTGCACGGTGCGTTGCCATTCGGCCTCGATCTGTGTGAACACCTTTTTGCGCAGCTTGCCGTCGCCCACCAGTTCGGCGTAGCGTGAACCCAGCGCCAGGTCGCTCTTGGCCAGCACCATGTCCATGTTGGAGAGCAGGGTCTTGAAGAAGGGCCACTGGCGGGCCATTTTCTGCAGCAGTGCCAGCCGCTCCTTGTGGCCCTTCGGCCCGTCGGCGTTCAGGAAGGTCTCCACTGCCGAACCAAAGCCGTACCAGCCCGGCAGCGTCAGGCGGCACTGGCCCCAGCTGAAGCCCCAGGGAATGGCGCGCAGGTCTTCGATCTTCTGCGTCGCCTTGCGTGAGGCCGGGCGCGAGCCGATGTTGAGTTCGGCAATCTCGCGGATCGGCGTGGAACCGAAGAAATAGTCGGCAAAGCCGGCGGTGTCGTACACCAGCGCGCGATAAGCCGCCATGCTGGCGCGCGACAGCGCTTCCGCCGCCTCCAGATAGGCCTTGGCCGCCGGCTTGGTGGGTTGCAGCAGCGTGGCCTCCAGCGTGGCGGCCACCAGTGTTTCCAGGTTGCGCCGGCCGATCTCCGGGTTGGCATATTTGGAGGCAATCACCTCGCCCTGCTCGGTCAGGCGGATCTGACCGCGCACTGTGCCGGGGGGCTGGGCCAGGATGGCCTGGTAGCTCGGGCCGCCGCCGCGGCCCACGGTGCCGCCGCGGCCGTGGAACAGTCTGAGTTGAATCGGTGCCAGTTGGTCGAACAGTTCGACCAGCGCAATTTCGGTGCGGTAGAGCTCCCAGTTGCTGGTGAAGATGCCGCCGTCCTTGTTGCTGTCGGAGTAGCCGAGCATGATGTCCTGCTCGCCGCCGCTGCGCTGGACCATGGCGCGGATGCCGGGCAGGGCGTAGTAGTCACGCATGATGGGCGCGGCGTTGCGCAGGTCTTCGATGGTCTCGAACAGCGGCACCACGATCAGGTCGTTGGTACTGTCAGCCTCATCCAGCGTACCGTGCAGCAGGCCCACTTCCTTCTGCAGCAGCAACACCTCCAGCAGGTCGCTCACCGTTTCGGTGTGGCTGATGATGTAGTGGCGGATGGCCTGGGCGCCGAAGCGCTGGCGCAGCGTGCGCGCCGTCTCGAACACCGCCAGTTCGCTCTGGGTGTGGGCGCTGTAGCTGGCACCGACCACGCGCAGGGGGCGTGCATCGGCCAGCAGGCGCAGCAGCAGGGCGCGCTTGGCGTTTTCGTCCAGGCGGGCGTACTGCGATTCGATGCGCGCCGTGGCCAGCAGTTCGGCAATCACTTCTTCGTGCTTGTCCGAGCTCTGGCGCAAGTCCAGCGTGGCGAGGTGGAAGCCGAACACGTCGACCGCGCGCATCAGCGGGCGCAGGCGCTGCTGCGTCAGCGTGGCGCCGTGGCGCGACAGCAGCGAGGCTTCGATGGTGCGCAGGTCGGCCAGGAATTCGGCGGCATCGCGGTAGGGGTTTTGCGGTGCCACGGCATGGCGGGTCGCTTCGCCACCGGTGAGCGCGGTGAGGGTGGCGGCCAGCCGGGCGTAGATGCCGATCAGCGCGCGGCGGTAGGGCTCATCTTTGCGGTGCTCGCTGGTGTCGGGCGAGGCGTCGGCCAGCGCCTGCATCTCGGGGCTGCAGCCCACCAGCAGGCCGGAGAGCGACAGTTCGGCACCGAGCAGATGGACCTCGGTCAGGTAGAAGCGCAGCGCCACGTCGGCCTGGCGGCTCACGGCCTGCACCATGGTCTGCGCCGTGACGTTGGGGTTGCCGTCGCGGTCGCCGCCGATCCAGTGGCCCATGCGCAGGAAACTGTGCACAGGTTGGTTGCCGAGTGCTTGCTCCAGTTCGGCATACAGCGCCGGGATCTCGCGCAGAAAGGTCGGCTCGTAGTAGCTCAGGGCGTTGTCGATCTCGTCGACCACGGTCAGCTTGCTGCTGCGCACCAGGCGGGTCTGCCACAGCTGCAGCACGCGGGCACGCAGCTGCGCTTCGTTGACGGCCAGTTCGCGCGGCGTCAGCATGTCCTTTTTCGGGTCGACACCGACGGCGCGCATCTTGATCTCGTCGCGCTGCGTCAGCAAGCGCGCGATGTCGCGCTCGGCGTCCAGGATGCTCTTGCGCTGCACTTCGGTTGGGTGCGCAGTGAGCACTGGCGAGAGGTAGCTGTGCGCCAGCGTGTTGGCAATGGTCTTGGGGCCGATGCCGGCCCAGCGCAGGCGCGACAGCGCCACGTCGATGCTGCCTTCCTGCGAGTTGCCAGCGCGCTCGTGGATGGCGCGGCGACGGATGTGGTGCCGGTCCTCGGCCAGGTTGGCCAGGTGGCTGAAATAGGTGAAGGCGCGGATCACGCTCACCGTCTGATCGTCGCTCAGGCCCTTGAGCAGTTTCTTCAACGCCTTGTCGGCCTCGTGGTCGGCGTCGCGCCGGAAGGCAACCGAGAGCTTGCGGATCTGCTCGATCAGTTCGAAGGCGGTCACGCCTTCCTGCTCGCGAATCACATCACCAAGAATGCGGCCGAGCAGGCGGATGTCTT
This sequence comes from Curvibacter sp. PD_MW3, assembly GCA_002633085.1. Taxonomy (GTDB): domain Bacteria; phylum Pseudomonadota; class Gammaproteobacteria; order Burkholderiales; family Burkholderiaceae_C; genus Hylemonella. The sequence goes on along the minus strand of NSIV01000001.1, from coordinate 683,193 downwards.
CCACCAGCGGGCGCTCGTTGTCTCTGGTTTTTCGGGCATTGGCGGGCGCGCGTTCTGTTTTCATCTGACGGGGTGGCAGTCGGGTTGAGGGCAGGAATGCGAAGCCATGCTAGCATCCTCGGCTCACTGATGGATGGCCTTCCAGGGCCTGATGAATTACCGACAGGTTACGAACCTGAGCAAGCCGATGAAGCTGACCATAGCCACCCGAGAAAGCCGACTTGCCCTGTGGCAGGCCGAGCATGTCAAAGCCCTGCTCGAACAGCACGGCCACCAGGTTGCCCTGCTGGGTATGACGACCAAGGGCGACCAGATCCTCGACCGTTCCCTGAGCAAGGTCGGCGGCAAGGGCCTGTTCGTCAAGGAACTGGAAGTCGCGCTGGAAGAAGGCCGCGCCGACTTGGCGGTGCATTCGCTCAAAGACGTGCCGATGGAGCTGCCCGAAGGCTTTGCCCTGGCTTGCGTCATGGAACGCGAAGACCCGCATGACGCTTTTGTCTCTCCCCAGTACGCCAGCCTGGCGGCGCTGCCGCAGGGCGCGGTGGTGGGCACCTCCAGCCTGCGTCGCGTGGCGCTGCTGCGCGCGCTGCGCCCGGACCTGAAGATCGAGCCCTTGCGCGGCAACCTCGACACCCGCTTGCGCAAGCTCGACGACGGCCAGTACGACGCCATCGTGCTGGCAGCGGCTGGGCTGAAGCGCTTGGGGCTGGAGAGCCGCATCCGCGCCGTGTTCGCACCGGGCGAGATGCTGCCGGCCGCCGGCCAAGGCGCGCTCGGGATCGAAATCCGCAGCGACCGCCTGGATGTGCAGCAGGCGTTGGCACCGTTGGTGCACCAGGCCTCCTGGCTGCGCGTGGCAGCCGAGCGTGCCGTGAGCCGCGCCATGGGCGGCAGCTGCTCCATGCCGCTGGCCGCTTATGCCCGCCTGCAGGGCGAGCAGTTGCAGATTGAAGCCGCCTGGGGTGACCCGGAAGGCCGTGTGGCCTTGGTGCACGCCAATGCCACCGCCGCCGTAGCCGACCTGGTCGCTGCTGCGTCCCTGGGCGAACAGGTGGCGGCCGATCTCAAGGCCGGTGTGCTGCGTGTCGGCGGCTCGCTGGTGGTTGATAGCGCTCCGGACGCCGACTGACCATGCGCGTCATCGTGACCCGTCCGCAGCGCGAGGCGCAGGACTGGGTGCATGAACTCGCGAAGGCCGGCCTGTCGGCGCAGGCCCTGCCGCTGATCGACATCCGTCCTGCCCCTGATGCTGCGGCGCTGGCACGTGTCTGGCAGCGTCTGGCGGACGGCAGCTACGCCGGTGTGATGTTTGTCAGCGCCAATGCCGTGGCTGGATTCTTTGCATCAAATTCGGCCTCTTTCCTCGTCTTTGCTTCGCCATCAGCTATCAAAACAAGAGCATGGGCGCCCGGCCCCGGCACGGCCAAGGCCTTGCTGCAGGCGGGGGTGGCACCTGAGCGCATCGACGCGCCGGCCAGTGAGGCGGCACAGTTCGACTCTGAAGCCCTGTGGCAGGTGGTTGGCCCGCAGGTGAAACCGGGGCACCAAGTGCTGATCGTGCGCGGTGGCGATGCACAGAGTGCCGCAAGCGGTTCCGGCAACGGCCGCGACTGGCTGGCCCAGCGCCTGGCCGAAGCGGGGGCCAGGGCCGAATTCGTCGTGGCCTACCAGCGGGCCCAGTCGCAGTTCGATGCGGCGCAACAGCAGCTCGCGACCGAGGCCGCCGGCGATGGTTCGGTCTGGCTGTTCAGCAGCAGTGAAGCCGTGCGCAACCTGCAGGCTTGCCTCCCGGCGCAGGACTGGCACGCGGCGCGGGCCGTGGCCACCCACCCGCGTATTGCGGCGGCAGCTCGGCAGGCGGGCTTTGGTGTGGTGCGCGAGTCACGGCCGGCCTTGGCTGATATCAAGGCCTCGATAGAATCGCTGCAATGAACCCCGAGTCGAAGAATGTTGAATCCACTGCGCCTGCCGCAGAGGCGGTGACGCCGGCGGTGGTGCCTGCGCCACAGAAGGCCACCCAACCGGTGGCGCGTTCCCTGCTGCTGGCGCTGGGCGCCGCGGTCTTGCTGGCCCTGTTGCTCAGCATCATGCTGTGGCAACGCCTGTCGGCCACCCAGGAGCAACTGGCACGCCAGAGCGCTGATTCTGGGGCCCATGCGGTCGAGGCGCGCACCATGGCGCGCCAGGCGCAAGACCAGACGCGTGAGCTGGCCGCACGGCTGGCCGTGATGGAGGCGCGCCTGAGCGAGGTGGCGTTGCAGCGCACCCAGCTGGAAGAATTGATGCAAAGCCTGTCGCGCTCGCGCGACGAGAACCTGGTGGTCGACATCGAGTCGTCCATCCGTCTGGCGCAGCAGCAGGCGCAACTCACCGGCAGCGTCGAACCGCTGTTGGCCGCGCTCAAGACCGCCGAACAACGCGTGACGCGTGCCGCCCAGCCGCGCCTGACCCCTTTGCAGCGCGCCATTGCGCGCGATGTGGCACGCATCAAGGCCACCACCGTGAGCGATACGCCGGCGCTGCTGGTCAAGATGGACGAGCTGGTGCGCCTGGCCGATGAGCTGCCGCTGGCCAATGCCGTGGCCACGGCGGCGGCGGCCGGTCGGGGGGCTGCATTGAAGCCGCGCCGCGAGGACAGTGTCGCCAGCTGGTGGCAGCGCAGCCTGCAACTGGTGGTCGACGAGCTGCGCAGCCTGATGCGTGTGAGCCGCATCGAGCAGCCGGAAGCCGCGCTGTTGTCGCCGGACCAGTCTTTCTTCCTGCGCGAGAACTTCAAGCTCAAGCTGCTCAATGCCCGCCTGGGCCTGCTGTCGCGCCAGCTCGAATCGGCCCGTGCCGATCTGGGCTCGGCCGCGGCCACGCTCAACAAATATTTCGATGCCAGCTCACGCAAGACACAGGCGGCATCCAGCCTGCTGCAGCAGATGCAAGGCCAGATGAAAACGCTGGAACTGCCCCGCGTCGATGAGACCCTGGCTGCGCTGGCAACAGCAGCCGCAGGCAGGTAAGCATGCGCGCGATCCTCTGGTTTTTTGGCCTGTTTGCCATTGCGGTGGCGACGGCCCTGTTTGCCGGCAACAACCAGGGCACGGTCACCGTGTTCTGGCCGCCTTATCGAATCGATCTCTCGCTCAACCTGGTGCTGCTGACGTTGGTGGGGTTGTTCTTTGTCATGTATGTCGCCTTGCGCGCGTTGGCTGTCCTGCTGTCATTGCCGGGCGAGGCGCTGCGCTGGCGTATCCAGCACCAGGAACGTGCCATGCAGGTCGGCCTGATCGATTCGCTGTCCCACCTGGCGGCCGGCCGTTTCATCCGGGCCCGCAAGGCGGCTGAAGGTGTGCTGGAGCAGGAGCGAGCACTGGCTGGCAGCGAGCAGGCCCTGCCCTACGGCGCCCGGCTGCGGGCCGTGGCGCACCTGCTAGCGGCCGAGAGCACCCATGCCCTGCAGGACAAGACGGCGCGCGACGAGCACGTCCGCCAGGCGCTGGACTTGCCGCATACCTCGCGCCGCGAGGAGCAGGAATTGCGCGAAGGCCTGCAATTGCGTGCGGCGCGCTGGGCTTTTGACGATCGTGATGTGCAGACGGCGCTGCAGCGCCTTGACGAACTGCCGCAAGGCGTGGCCCGGCGGACCTTGGCCCTGCGCCTGCGCTTCAGGGTCGCGCGGCTGGCCCGGCGCACGCAGGTGGCACTGGAGACAGCGCGTTTGCTGGCCAAGCACCGCGCGTTCTCCGAGGCGGCAGCGCGCAGCATCGTGCGTGGGCTGGCGATGGAGCTGGTGCAGGCGGCGCACGATCCGGCGCAACTGAACAAGGCCTGGGGCCAGCTGGATGCCGCCGAGCGCAGCATGCCCGAGGTGGCGATCCTGGCCGCCGAGCGCCTGCTTTTCCTGGGCGGCCAGGTGAGTGTGGTCCAGCAGTGGCTGCTGCCGGTTTGGGAGCAGATGGTCAAACCGGATACGGCACTGGTGCCGGAGCAGCGCATGCGGCTGGTGCAGGTGCTGGAGCGTAGTTTCGCCCAGGTGGAAGGTACGCCGGACGCCGCCTGGCTGACCCGCATCGAGGCGGCGCAAATGGGCAACCCGCGCGATGCCATGCTGCAGTACCTGGCAGGGGTGACCTGCATGCGCCTGAGCCTGTGGGGCAAGGCGCAGCTTCTGCTGCGGCAGTCGCTGGCCCAGTTGCGCGAGCCGGCGCTGCGGCGTAGCGCCTGGCGTGCCCTGGCCCAGCTGGCCGAGCAGCGCGAAGATGCCGCGGCCGCGGCCGAGGCTTGGCGCAACGCCGCAAAAGAGTGACGATTCGGCGGTTCCCCGCTATCATGGGTTCATGGCGACCCTGACCGAACACCTCATCAAGCTGACCGATCACCGTGATCGTGACCTGCTGGAATTGACGCTGGCAAAGGCACTGATCGATCTGGTTTCCATCGACCGTGTGCTGATTGCACGTGTGACCAGCGAAGACGGCGTCAAGCGCTGGCTCGACGTCGTCACGCTCGACGCCCGTGGCGGCGGCAAGGTGGTGGACCCACTGCGCATCGACGTCAGTCGTCTGCCGCGGCTGGAAGATGCTTCAGACCGGCTGCGCTGCATTCAAACCGGCGAACGGGTCGAAGTGGCCTGGGCGGGTGAAAATGGTCCTCGCCACACCTTCTTTCCGCTGTTCTCCGATGCACGGGGCGACGACGCGCAGGGCGTGCTTGAAATCCATTCATCCACCGCGCTGACCGAAGAAGATCTGGCGACCATTGGCCAGTTGCATCACATCTACCGCAACATGTTTGCACTGCTGGCCTACAGTGATCGTGATGCGCTGACCGGCCTGCTTAACCGCAAATCGCTGGACGATGCCTTCTACAGCGCGGTGCTGGAAGAACTCGATGGTGTCATCGACAGCAACAAGGACGTGCCGGCGCCCCACAGTGTGGGCAAGGAACGGCGCCACCGCGTGCCGCCCAATTACTGGCTGGGCACCATCGTCATCGACAACTTTCCCTTATTGAGCGACAAGCACGGTCATCTCATCATGGAAGAAGTCACGCTGCTGGTGGCGCGTTTGATGAACAGCACCTTCCGGACGCACGACCGACTCTACCGTTTTGGCGGTGACCAGTTCGCGGCCCTCTTCCATTGCCCCGATGAGGCGCTGGCCTTTGGCGCTTTCGAGCGCATGCGGGCCAATGTCGAGAAATTCAACTTTCCGCAGGTCGGTCGCGTCACCATCTGCGCCGGCTTCACGCGCATCCTGGCAGACGACTCCCCCAGCACGGCGCTGGAACGCGCTGAGCAGGCGGTCGATTACGCGCAGAAGAATGGGCGAGACAAGGTGTGCAGCCATCTGGATCTGGTGCGCCGTGGGTTCTTTGGCGAGGTGGTTCGTACGGGGGCGGTTGATATTTTCTGAGCGACTGACCAAGTGCTGTATGGAAAAGCCCGCTTCTTGCGGGCTTTTTTTGTGGCTCTTGCCTTGTGATTATTGCGTGGGTAGCTACTGAATTTATAGCGTTTGGTGTTTTGTCTGAGTGTCTGACCGGGTTGGCGTGTCGGGATGTGCGCCCGACAGCGCAGTAACTTTCTTTTGCTTCGCCAAAAGAAAGTCACCAAAGAAAAGGCGAGCCGGATTCGTCGGCCCTTCGCTGACGCTACGGGCACGCTGCGTTGCTCGGGTCAAGCGGGAGCCGCGCAAACTCGCCCTGTGGGCTCAGACATGCACGGCTCTTATTCCGCTTGCCCCTGCGCTACTCGCCTCCTCATAACGGCGGGGGAGTCGGGTACCCGATACCAAAGAAACAAGGACGCGCCATGGCGCGTCCTTGTTGGCTGTTCTGTCTTGGCTGTTGGGACTCCAATGCCGTGTGGCAGGGCTGAGCAGCGCAGCAGCGGGCGGATCAGGGCGGGCGTTGTTTGAGCGCAGCGAGTTTAGCCCGACCCCGCCCGATGTGAGCAGCGCAAGGTACCGCGCAGCGGCCCTGACTTCGGCTGCCTTTCTCTTTGGTGAATTTCTCTTGGGCAAGCAAGAGAAAGTTACTGCGCTGTCGGGCGCACATCCCGACACCATTGCACAGCAAAAGACTTTCTCAAACGAAAAAGGGCACCCACAGGCGCCCTTTTCAGTCAGTCAAGCTGAAGCTCAGCTTTGAACAGACTGCTGCTCAAACGGCAGATTCAGGTCGCGCAGATCCTTGCGGGTTTCAACCAGGATCAGCGGACCCTCGTTGATCACCACCGGTGCCGGACGCTCGCGCGGCACATGCACCGGTTTCGGTTCTGCGGCGATGGCGGCCTGCACGGCTGCCACCTTGTCTGCATCGGAGTTGACCCACTGCAGACCGGCGGTATCGGCGATCTGGTTCAGCTCGGTCAGGGGCAGGGCGTAGGTCTGGACACGTGGCAGGCTACGGGCGGCCGGCGCTGCGGCAGGTGCTTGGGCTCGGGTTTCAGCCACGGGGGCTGTAGCCGGTGCCGCTGCCGGCGTTTCCACCGAGGCGGCTTCTTGCGGGGCGCGTTCCTGACGCTCACCGCGCTCGCCACGTTGGCGGTCGCGGCCATAACGGTCACGCGAGCGGCGCTCACGTTGGCCGTTGCCGCCTTCGCCTTCAGCCGGTGCTGCGATCTCGGCAGCAGCTTGTTGCGCCACGTCAACGACAACCTGGTTTTCCATCGCGGGCTGGTTTGGGGCCGCTGCTGGTGCAGTGGCTGCGCCCTCACCGTTCAGGCGAACTTCCTCGACCGGTTGCTGACGGGTGTCGTCCTGACGTGGTGGGCGCTCACCGCGGCGTCCGCCGCGACCCTCGCCACGCTCGCCTCGACCTTCACCACGGTTTTCACCGCGCTCGGCGCGTTCACCACGAGGCGCGCGCTGTTCCGTGCGCTCACCGCGTTCACCCTGTTCGGCGCGGCCTTCGCCACGTTCAGCACGGTCACCGCGACCACGCTGCTCGCCGTTGCGCGGTGCGCGTTCCTGGCGTTGCTCGGTCTTGGCGGCTTCGTTGCCCTGGGCTGCCGACTCGGCCGTCATGGCCTTGTTGTCGGTCTCACCGCGCTGGCCCTGGCGTTCGCCGCGACCGCGGCCTTCGCCATCACGACCGCCACGACCGCCACGACCGCCGCGTCCACGGCCTTCGCCGCGTCCTTCCGGGCGGCCCTCGTTACGACCTTCTCCGCCACGGCCTTCGCCACGACCACGGCCTTCACCGCCACGGCCGCCGCGACCTTCGCGGCGTTCGTCTTTCTTGTCGCCCGTCTTGACGGGCTCGGCTGCCGGTGCCGTACCGAACAGGTTCTTGAGCCAGCCGAAGAAGCCCGTGCTGGCCGCTGCAGCGGCAGGTTTGGCTGCATGGGTCGGCTTGGCGGCCTGGGGTTGAACGACAGGCTTCGGCGCCACGATCGGTGCCGGCGCATCGGGCAGCACGCCCTTGATGACCGGGGTCTGCTTGTTGGTCGGCTCTTGCGAGCGACGCGTCACCGCGGTCGGGTCTTCCACTTCCTCGGCCATCTTGTAGCTGGCTTCGATGTTGTCCAGGCGCGGGTCGTCGTGCTTGAGTCGTTCGAGCTTGTAGTTCGGTGTCTCCAGCGACTTGTTGGGCACCATCAGCACGTTGATGCGCTGCTTGAGCTCGATCTTGGCGATCTCGGTGCGCTTCTCGTTGAGCAGGAAGGAGGCGACATCCACCGGCACCTGGCACAGCACCGAGGCGGTGTTGTCCTTCTGCGCCTCTTCCTGGATGATGCGCAGGATCTGCAGCGCCGAGCTTTCAGTGTCGCGGATGTGGCCAGAGCCGCCGCAACGCGGGCAGGGGATGGAGGCACCTTCGGAGAGGGCCGGGCGCAGGCGCTGGCGGCTCATCTCCATCAGGCCGAACTTGCTGATGGTGCCGAACTGCACGCGGGCGCGGTCCTGGCGCAGCGCATCGCGCAGGCGGTTTTCCACTTCGCGGCGGTTCTTCGACTCTTCCATGTCGATGAAGTCGATCACGATCAGGCCACCCAGGTCGCGCAGGCGCATCTGGCGCGCCACTTCGTCAGCGGCTTCCAGGTTGGTACGGGTGGCGGTTTCCTCGATGTCGCCACCCTTGATGGCGCGCGCCGAGTTCACGTCCACCGAGACCAGTGCTTCGGTGTGGTCGATCACGATGGCGCCGCCGGACGGCAGCGTCACGGTGCGGGCGTAGGCCGACTCGATCTGGTGCTCAATCTGGAAGCGCGAGAACAGCGGCGCGTCGTCACGGTAGCGTTTCACGCGGGCGGCATGCTCGGGCATGACGTGCGCCATGAACTGCTGCGCCTGGTCGTACACGTCGTCGGTGTCGATCAGGATGTCGCCGATGTCGTTGTTGAAGTAGTCGCGGATGGCGCGGATCACCAGGCTCGATTCCTGATAGATCAGGAAGGCACCCTTGGCGCCCTTGGTGGCACCGTCGATGGCGTTCCACAGCTTGAGCAGGTAGTTCAGGTCCCACTGCAGTTCGGGCGCGCTGCGGCCGATGCCGGCGGTGCGCGCGATGATGCTCATTCCATTGGGGTACTCGAGCTGGTCGAGCGCTTCCTTCAGTTCGGCGCGGTCGTCACCCTCGATGCGGCGCGAGACGCCACCGCCGCGCGGGTTGTTGGGCATCAGCACCACGTAGCGGCCGGCCAGCGAGATGAAGGTGGTCAGGGCAGCGCCCTTGTTGCCACGTTCTTCCTTCTCGACCTGCACCAGCAGTTCCTGGCCTTCCTTGATGGCGTCCTGGATGCGGGCCTGGCTGACCGAGACACCTTGCTGGAAATACTGTTTGGAGATTTCCTTGAACGGCAGGAAGCCGTGACGGTCTTCGCCGTAGTCGACGAAGCAGGCTTCCAGCGAAGGTTCGACGCGCGTGACGACGGCCTTGTAGATATTGCCCTTGCGCTGTTCGCGCCCTTCAATTTCGATTTCGTAGTCGAGCAGTTTCTGCCCATCCACAATCGCCAGGCGGCGCTCTTCCGTCTGCGTGGCGTTGATCAGCATGCGTTTCATGGCTTGCTTTCCTTCTTTTCAGTTCGTACATGCCCATAGCGGGCAAACGATGCCTGAACTGACGCCTTGAAACGAAAGGAATTGCCGGAGAACCGCAGGCTCAAATAGTGAGCCGCAGTGTAGGCGCGTGGATGGGGGCGAGGGGTAGCGATTGTGGAGTGGCCACCGGGTTGGCAGCTCTTTGTGCCCGCGTGGCGGGCACCGATGGCCGATCCATGCCATCAAACAGCGCGAAGCAGCGCTGCAGGCAGGTGAGGATCAGACTCATCAACACAAACATTTCGCTTTGATCCGTCTGCCAGCTTCTCGCTGGCAGACTTGGGTATTCCGTATCAGTGTTTCAGTGCGTCGGTTACGCCTCCCGTTTTACTGGCCACGGCAAACAACTGGCTTGCGGTCTGCATACAAAACGGGCGGTGACATCGACCTTCCAACGAGGCTGGTGGCGTCATGTGGACTAAACTCCAGACAAATCAACCACTTACAGCGCGTCGCTAGTGAAACACATTATAGGGGGCAAATTGCCCGCCAGCGCTCCCCAGGTCAAATCAGTGGAAGTCGACGAAGAATCGGCCGGCCAGCGCTTGGACAACTTCCTGCTGCGCCAGCTCAAGGGCGTGCCGAAAACCCACGTCTACCGCATTATCCGCAGCGGTGAAGTGAGGGTTAACAAAGGTCGCGCTGCAGCCGATACGCGGGTTGAGGTCGGTGATGTGGTGCGCGTGCCGCCGGTGCGGCTGTCGGAGCGGGCGACGGAAAAGGCCGAGGCCATGGCCGGCATCGTGGCGCGCGGCGCGCCGGCGCGTGAGTTCCCCGTGCTGTTCGAAGACGAGGCCGTACTGGCCATCGACAAGCCGGCCGGCGTGGCGGTGCATGGCGGCTCGGGCGTGAGTTTTGGCGTCATCGAGCAGCTGCGCATGGCGCGGCCGCAGGCCAAGTTTCTGGAACTTGTGCACCGGCTGGACCGCGAGACCAGCGGCATCCTGCTGGTGGCCAAGAAGCGCAGCGCCCTCAAGGCCTTGCAGGACCAGTTTCGCGAACGCGAGACCGGCAAGACCTACCTGGCACTGGTGGCCGGGCAGTGGCCGGCCAACAAGAAGGTATTGGACAAGCCGCTGCACAAGTACCTGCTGGCTGACGGCGAGCGGCGCGTCAAGGTGGTGGCCAAGGACGACCCGGACGGCATGAAGTCGGTCACGCTGGTCAAGGTACGGGAGCGCTCGCCGGTCCAGGCCGGGCCTGCGGCCCAGGGGTATTCGTTGCTGGAGGTCACCATCAAGACCGGTCGCACGCACCAGATCCGCGTGCACCTGGCTTCCGAGGGGCTGCCGATCGTCGGGGACGACAAGTACGGTGACTTCGAGCTGAACAAAGCGTTGCAAAAACCAGCGGTCGGCCCGGCGCTCAAACGGATGTTTTTGCATGCGTGGCGGTTACAGTTCAGCCATCCGGTCAGCGGTGAGCGCATCGAGCTGCTGGCCCCCTTGCCGAGCGAACTGGATCAATTTGTGGTGCATGCCATGTCTTCCCATGCCTGACTCTGCCCCTGAACGTATGGCTTTCCGTCCCCGTCAATTTGATCTGATTGCCTTCGATTGGGATGGCACGCTGTTCGACTCCACCGCCATCATCACGCGCTGCATCCAGCTGGCGGTGCGCGATGTGGGCGGCACCGTGCCCAGCGACGAGCAGGCTTCCTATGTGATCGGCATGGCGCTGATGCAGGCGCTGGCGCATGCCGCGCCGGACGTACCAGCCGACAAGTACCCGGAGCTGGGCGCGCGCTACCGTCACCACTATATGGCGCACCAGAACGACATCAGCTTGTTCGGCGGTGTGTTGGCCATGCTGGAGGATCTCAAGGCGCGGCACCACTGGCTGGCGGTGGCCACGGGCAAAAGCCGGCGCGGCCTGGACGAAGTGCTGCAGACGGTGGAGCTCAAGGGCATGTTCAACGGTTCACGCACTGCCGACGAGACCGCCGGCAAGCCGCATCCGCGCATGCTGCAGGAACTGATGCGCGAGTTCGGCGTCGAGCCGGCGCGCACGTTGATGATCGGCGACACCACGCACGACCTGCAGATGGCGCTCAACGCCGGCTGTGCCAGCGTGGGCGTGAGCTACGGTGCCCACGAGCCTGAGGCCTTTCAAGTGCTGCAGCCGCGCCACGTGGCGCATTCGGTGCGCGACCTGCACGACTGGCTGTTGCAGAACGGCTGAGGGCCTTGCACGAGACCATGAGCGACGAAGTCCTGATTCCCCTGTGCAATGCCGACGAGCTGCAAGACGGCGGCTTGGCGGTGCCCTTTGATGTGGTCTACCACGGGCAGACCTGTCGCGCCTTTGCCATCCGCTTCGAAGGGCAGGTGCACGCCTATGTGAATCGCTGCACCCACGTGGCGATGGAAATGGACTACCAGCCCAACCATTTTTTCGATCCGACCGGCCGCTGGCTGATGTGCGCCACGCACGGTGCGGTCTATGCGCCCGATACCGGCGCCTGCCGCGGTGGCCCTTGCCGCGGCGGTCTGGCCAAAATTCCCCTCACCGAACATGACGGTGTGGTGCACTGGCATACTGCCTACAACCTGCAACCTGTCGAGTTCTGATATGAACGATTCCAGCCCTCCTGATACCCAAGATAACATGCCAAATAGCCCGCAAGCCCCTGTCGATCATGCGCAGAGCGCTATCAAAAACGGAGCGAAAGATGCTGCAACCGATGTGCCGGGCTGGGAGCGCAGTGTGCTTGAAAAGCTGGCTTTTGCCGCCTTGGAAGAGCAGCGCGCGGCGCGCCGTTTCCGCTTGATCACGCGCATCAGCTGGCTGGTGTTCATTGTCCTTCTGGTCGGCATCGGCTTCGGCCTGGGGGGCTCGTCCAAAAGCACCATCACACCGCACACGGCGCTGGTGGAGATCAAGGGCGAGATCGCCTCGGGCACCGAGGCCAGCGCCGAGCTGGTGGTGTCGTCCATCCGCAGCGCCTTCGAGGACCATGGTTCCCAGGCGATTGTGTTGCTGATCAACTCGCCCGGCGGCAGCCCGGTTCAGGCCGGCATCATCAACGACGAGATTCGCCGCCTGAAGGCCAAACACAACAAACCGGTCTACGCCGTGGTGGAAGAAGCCGCCGCGTCGGCGGCCTATTACATCGCTGTCTCGGCCGACAAGATCTATGTCGACAAGGCCAGCATCGTCGGCAGCATTGGCGTGCTGATGGACGGCTTCGGCTTTACCGGTCTGATGGACAAGCTGGGCATTGAGCGCCGCCTCATGACCGCCGGCGAGAACAAGGGTTTCCTCGACCCCTTCAGCCCGCAGACCGAGAAGCAGCGCCTCTTTGCCCAAACCATGCTGGACCAGATTCACCAGCAGTTCATCGACGTGGTCAAGGCAGGTCGCGGCAAGCGCCTGAAGGAGACGCCGGAGATGTTCAGTGGCTTGTTCTGGAGTGGCCAGCAGGCCGTTGAGCTCGGCCTGGCTGACCAGTTTGGCAACCTCGACTATGTGGCGCGCGAGGTGGTGAAGGCCGAAGAGGTGGTCGACTACACCCGGCGCGACAACGTGGCCGAGCGCCTGGTCAAGCGCTTCGGTGCCGCCATCGGTGAAGGTGCCGTCAAGGCCTTGCGCACGCTGCCCTCGTTCCACTGATTCATGTGACCCTGGCGCCGGGCGAGACCAGGCGTCAGGTCGTGTAATCGCCGCTGGCTTCCGGCTGGAAAAGAATGGCCGCAACCTCAGCAATGCCAGTTGTGCCATGAGGTGTTTGCCAGCGAGCCAGGGCGCCAACCCGTAATCCGAGCAGGCTCGCACCCAGCGGGGAGAGCACGGAGATGAAGCCCTCGGCAGGGTCTGAATCTTCCGGGTAGCAGAGGGTCAGGGTCTGCCGCGTCTGGCTGCCCGGATCTACCAGCAGCACCTGGGAATACATGGTGACGATATCCGGGGCCACATCGTGCGACGCCACCAGATCGCTGGTGTCAAGCAACGCTTGCATGGTTTCCAGCGTGGGTGTTCGCGAAGGGTCGCCGGCTTGCGAGCGTGAGGTCAGCTTGTTGAGACGTACGTGGTCAAGCTGAGTGAGCGTGCGCTCGACTGGGGAAAACCTGTCCATTGAAAACTCCTGTCGGGAGAAGACGCCGTCACCGGATTGAGGTGAGGGACGTCGTCGCGCTGAAGCTTGGCCCGGCGATTGGAGAGTTGCGCAAAAGTTCGAAGGAGGAATCGCCGGGCTCAGGAATGTGCAAGGGTGGGCGGACACTGTCTGGTGTCCATCGGCACCAACCCACTTGCACGGGCGCCATCCTTCACCACAAGGGCCGGTATACCCATGTGGTGTTCAATCGAGGACGGTGTGGCGCAGCGCATGGGGAAAAGTATAGATGGCACCCCCATGTCGGCGCAATCAGGGGCGCAAAGGCCCCAAGGTTCTTGCCAGAATCAAGGCCGTCTTTAGCGTCCGATTGAGAACACCGCTGGTGTGTTGTTGTCGAGCGCAGTCGCTTGCTGCTTCCATTGCTTGACGCTGTCGCTCCGGTTGTGTGCGCCAGCCAGCGTGAGGCCGCTACTCACGGCCAGCCGGGTGGTGGGCTGCAGTGTTCTGAGCAGCGCATCCAGCAGGGCGGCATTGCGATAAGGCGTTTCGATAAAGAGCTGGGTTTGTCCTGTTTTCAGGGCCAGCGCTTCAAGCTCCTTGATGCGCTGCGCACGTGCGGCTGCCTCTTGCGGCAGGTAACCCACAAAAGCGAAATTCTGGCCCGACAGGCCACTGGCTGCCAAGGCCAGCAGCAGGGACACCGGGCCGACCAGCGGCACAACTTCAATGCCCAGGTCGTGCGCGCAACGCACTACCGAAGAGCCCGGGTCGGCCACAGCCGGCATGCCGGCCTCGCTCAGCAGGCCGATGTCGTGGCCGGCCAGGGCGGCGCTCAGCAGCGGGCGTGCATCGAAGGTGCCGCCATGGTCGCCTTTCTTGTGCACTTCGCGCGGGAGTTCCTGGATCTGCAGCGCCTGAATGGGGCAGGGCAGGGGATGACGCTCATTGACACGCTTGAGGTAGGCGCGCGCGCTCTTGGCGTTTTCGCACACCCAGTGCTGCAAGCGGGCGGCTACGGCCAGCGTGCCTTGCGGCAGCACCTCGGGCAGCGGCGTTTGCGTGGCACAGCCGAAGTCCAGCGGCGCCGGTACCAGGTAGAGCTTTCCTGTGGTGGCGGTCATTAGGCGGCCTTTTGCGGTGGGAGCAAGGCCAGGCCGGCGGCGCGCAGCAGGCGGCTGGTGCGGATCAGCGGCAGGCCGACCAACGCGGTGGGGTCGTCGTTCTCGATCGATTCCAGCAAGGTGATGCCCAAGCCTTCGCTCTTGGCGCTGCCGGCGCAGTCGTAAGGCGTCTCGGCACGCAGGTAGGCTTCGATCTCGGCGTCGCTCAGGTCGCGAAAGCGCACGCGTACCGGCGCCAGGTCGGTCTGCGCAAAGTCGGTCTCTGTGCAGACCACGGCCACGGCCGTCTGGAACACGACAACACGGCCGCGCATCTGGCGCAACTGGGCCACGGCCCGTTCGTGCGTGCCGGGTTTGCCCAGCGGTTGGCCGTCGAGGTCGGCCACCTGGTCGGAGCCGATCACCACCGCGGCCGGAAAGCGAGCGGCCACGGCGCGGGCCTTGGCCAGCGCCAGGCGGCAGGCCAGATCGTGCGGGGTTTCGTTGGGCAGCGGGGTTTCGTCGACCTCGGGCGAGGCGACGTTGAAAGGCAGGCGCAGGCGGGCCAGCAGTTCGCGCCGGTAGGGCGAGGTCGAGCCCAGCACCAGTTGTCGGGAGGCAATGTCAGTCATGGTTCGATTCTCTTACACTGCAGCCATGTCACATGAGTTTGTTGCTACCCGGCTCGACGTCAAGGCCTTTGCCAAGGCTGGCGCCGTCCTGACCGGTCAGGAGCCCTTGTCCCAGTTCGAACGTTTGCTGGAGGAAGCCGGCGGCCAGGGGGCCGAGCGCCCGGTGCAGTGGGAGGTCCGCGGCGAAACGCTGACCGATGCCAGTGGTTTTGCCCAGGTCTGGTTGCACTTGAACGCGCAGGTCAGCCTGCCGCAAACCTGCCAGCGTTGTCTCGGACCGGTCGATGTGGACGTGTCGGTCGACCGCTCTTTCCGCTTTGTTGGCAGCGAGGCGCAGGCCGAGGCCGAGGATGAGGAGGCGGAAGAAGACGTCTTGGCCTTGAGTCGCGATTTCAATCTGCACGAGCTGATTGAGGATGAGCTGCTGATGGATTTGCCGGTGGTGCCGCGCCATGACGTCTGCCCGACCGCGGTCAAACTGGCCGCGCAAGATGCCGATTTTGATGCCGCGCAGGCCGGCAAGCCCAATCCCTTTGCCGCCCTGGCCGGGCTTAAAGGCGGCAAGTCCAGCTGAGGGAATAAGGGAAACTGGCGCAAAATCAATCAGTTAGGCTATAATTCAAGGCTTCGCGCAGACCCAACCTGCGCAGACCCACCAACCTTATTGAACAACCCCTTGCTGTGCGGTGTCCGCATGGCATAAGACCAGGAGCCGATCATGGCCGTCCAGCAAAACAAAAAGTCTCCTTCCAAGCGCGGTATGCACCGTTCGCACAACGCACTGAACGTGCCCGGTACCGCTGTGGAACCCACCACCGGCGAAACCCACCTGCGCCACCACATCAGCCCGAACGGTTTCTACCGCGGCCGTCAGGTGCTCAAGAACAAGTCTGAAGCCTGATCAAGCCTGACTGCCCAAGGCCCGATGCTACAAAACAGTAGCCTCGGGCCTTTGTTTTGATGACGACCGTTCCCGGTTTCCAAGTGCCTGTTCGCGCTACTTGCCCATGATCACGATCGCTGTTGACTGCATGGGGGGCGACCACGGCCCCCGCGTCACGCTGGCTGCGTGCCGCCATTTTCTTGAACATCATCCCGATGCCGAGCTGCTGCTGGTCGGGCTGCCTGACAGCCTGACCGCTCTGAAGCATGCGCGCGCCCGTGTGGTGGCCGCTACCGAAGTGGTGGGGATGGATGACCCGATCGAGGTGGCGTTGCGCCGCAAGAAGGATTCGTCCATGCGCGTGGCGATCCAGCAGGTCAAGGACGGTGCTGCACAAGCCGTGGTTTCGGCCGGCAATACCGGCGCACTGATGGCCATTGCCCGTTATCTTCTCAAGACCGTCGACGGCATCGATCGTCCGGCCATTGCGGCGCAAATTCCCAATGCCAAGGGGGGCGGTACCACGGTGCTCGATCTGGGGGCCAACGTGGATTGCACGGCTGAGCACCTGCTCCAGTTCGCCGTCATGGGCTCCGCCCTGGTGTCGGTCCTCAATGACGACCAGAATCCTTCGGTGGGTTTGCTCAACATTGGTGAGGAAATCATTAAAGGTAATGAAATCATCAAAAAATCGGGTGAATTGCTGCGATTGGCATCTAACTCCGGTGATTTGAATTTCTTTGGAAACGTCGAAGGCAACGATATTTTCAAGGGTACGACCGATATCGTGGTCTGCGACGGTTTTGTCGGCAATGTGGCCCTCAAGACCAGTGAGGGCCTGGCTTCCATGATCGGCAGCTTCCTCAAGCAAGAGTTTTCTCGCAATATCTTTACAAAATTTGCTGCTATTTGTGCTTATCCGGTTCTTTCTGTATTTAAAAAGCGGATGGACCACCGGCGCTACAATGGCGCAGCACTGCTCGGCTTGCGTGGCCTGGTGTTCAAGAGCCATGGCTCGGCTGACGCCTTCGCTTTTGAGCAAGCCTTGAACCGCGCGTATGATGCAGCCCGTAACAAGCTGCTCGACCGGGTCCAGGCCCGCATCGCGCATGCCGCCCCGTTGCTGGCTGGTGTAGCCGGCGCGGAGTAGCCGGTTATCTTGGCCAGGGTCTGGCCGGTGCCGGGTCAATCAACAGTACAGCTCATGACACGTTATTCCCGCATCACTGGTACTGGCAGCTATCTGCCGTCCCGCCGTTTGAGCAATGCCCAGCTGGTGGCTGAACTGGCTACCCAAGGGGTGGAAACCTCCGACGACTGGATTGTCGAACGCACGGGCATCCGTGCCCGGCATTTCGCCGCCCCCGATGAATGCAGCAGCGATCTGGCGGCAGCCGCGGCCCGCCATGCCCTGCAGGCTGCCGGCCTGCAGGCCCAGGACATTGATCTGATCATCGTCGCCACGTCCACGCCGGACATGGTGTTCCCCTCCACTGCCTGCATTTTGCAGAACAAGCTGGGCGCCCATGGTTGTCCCGCGTTTGACGTGCAGGCGGTCTGCAGCGGTTTCATCTACGCGCTGACCGTGGCCGATGCCATGATCCAGACCGGTGCCGCCAGCAAGGCGCTCGTGATCGGGGCCGAGGTCTTCTCCCGCATTCTTGATTTCAAGGACCGTACCACCTGTGTGCTGTTCGGTGATGGCGCCGGCGCCGTGGTGCTGGAGGCATCCGACAAGCCGGGCATCCTGGCCAGTGACCTGCATGCCGATGGCAAGCACGTGGGAATTTTGTGCGTGCCGGGCCATGTCTCGGGCGGCAATGTGCTGGGCGACCCGGTGCTCAAGATGGACGGCCAGGCCGTCTTCAAGCTGGCGGTCGGGGTGCTGGAAGAAACGGCCCGTGCCACGCTGGCCAAGGCTGGCAAGCAGGACGCCGACATCGACTGGTTGATTCCGCACCAGGCCAACATCCGCATCATGCAGAGCACGGCCAAGAAGCTGAAGTTGCCGATGGACAAGGTCATTGTGACCGTGGACCAGCACGGTAATACATCTGCGGCCTCGATTCCGCTGGCGCTGGACGCTGCGGTGCGCGGCGGCCAGGTCAAACCGGGCCAGCTGGTGATGCTCGAAGGTGTGGGCGGCGGCTTCACCTGGGGCTCGGTGCTCCTGACGATGTAGCGCCTGGCGCACATGCAGCAAGGCCTGAAGCCTGAATCAACCCACTATTTCTGACGAATCACGATGAAACCGTTTGCCTTTGTCTTTCCCGGTCAGGGCTCGCAGTCGGTCGGCATGCTCGACGGCTGGGGCGATCACCCGGTGGTGCTCGAAACCCTGAAGGAAGCGTCCGACGCCCTGGGCGAGGATGTGGCCAAGCTGATCAAGGAAGGTCCCAAGGAGGCGCTGGCCCTGACCACCAACACCCAGCCGGTGATGCTGGTGGCGGCGGTGGCAGCCTACCGTGTCTGGATGAGCGAGACCGGCGTGGCGCCTGCCGCAGTGGCTGGCCATTCGCTGGGTGAGTATTCGGCCATGGTGGCCGCCGGCGTGTTGACGTTGGCGCAAGCCACGCCGCTGGTGCGCCTGCGCGCCCAAGCCATGCAGGAAGCGGTGCCGGTGGGTACCGGTGCCATGGCGGCCATTCTCGGTATGGAGGCGGCCAAGGTGATCGCCGGCTGTGCCGAGGTGACGCAGTCCTTTGGCGCCGGTTCCACTGAAGTGGTCGAAGCGGTCAATTTCAACGATCCGGCGCAGACCGTGATCGCCGGCTCCAAGGCCGCGGTGGAAAAAGCCTGTGAGGTGCTGAAAGCCAATGGCGCCAAGCGTGCGCTGCCGCTGCCGGTGTCGGCCCCCTTCCACTCCAGCCTGATGAAACCCGCCGCCGAGAAGTTGCGCGAGAGGCTGGAAGCGGTGGAGTTCGGCGCACCGCAGATGCCGCTGATCAACAACATTGACGTGGCGGTGGAAACCGATGCCGACCGCATCCGCGATGCGCTGTACCGCCAGGCCTTTGGCCCGGTGCGTTGGGTCGAGTGCGTGCAGGCCATCAAGGCGCACGGCATCAGCAACATCGTGGAATGCGGCCCGGGCAAGGTGCTGGCCGGCATGGTCAAGCGCATTGATGCGGAACTCACCGGCATGGCCCTGTATGACCCGGCCACACTGACGGAAGTGAAAGGAGCACTCGCATGAGTGAAGTGAAATTTGACGGCCAGGTGGCCCTGGTTACCGGCGCCTCGCGCGGTATTGGGGCGGCGATCGCGCATGAATTGGCGCATCGTGGCCTCAAGGTTATTGGTACCGCTACCAGCGACGAAGGAGCTGAGAAGATCAGCGCGGCGCTGGCGGAGTTCAATGGCTGCAAGGGTGTCAAGCTCAATGTGAACGATGCTGCCGGCTGCGAGGCCCTGATCGATGCCATCATCAAGGAGCAAGGTGCTCTGCACGTGCTGGTCAACAATGCCGGCATCACGCGCGACAACCTGGCCATGCGCATGAAGGATGGCGAGTGGGATGAGGTGATCGACACCAACCTCAAGGCGGTGTTCCGCCTGAGCCGTGCCGTCATCCGCCCCATGATGAAGCAGCGCTACGGCCGCATCATCAGCATCACTTCGGTGGTCGGTGCCTCGGGCAACCCGGGGCAGGCCAACTACGCGGCCGCCAAGGCCGGCGTGGCCGGCATGACGCGCGCGCTGGCGCGTGAACTGGGTTCGCGTACCATCACGGTCAATTGTGTGGCGCCGGGTTTCATCGAAACCGATATGACGGCGCATCTGCCGGACGAACAACAAAAGGCGCTGCTGAGCCAGATTCCCTTGGGACATCTGGGTAAACCGGCCGACATTGCGCACGCGGTGGCCTATCTGGCGTCGCCGCAGGCGGGCTATGTGACGGGGCAGGAGTTGCACGTCAATGGCGGCATGTTGATGTAAGGTTCAAGCCGATTTATCCGTACGGCCATCCGACCCGGGCAAACAACTTCCCGGGCCGGCTAAAATCACGGATTCATTTACAACCCTCTGAGGGAACCATGAGCGATATCGAAGCACGCGTCAAAAAAATCATTGCCGAACAACTCGGTGTGGAAGAGTCCCAAGTCACCAATGAGAAAGCCTTCGTGGCCGATCTGGGTGCCGACTCCCTCGACACGGTCGAGCTGGTGATGGCCCTCGAAGACGAGTTCGGCATCGAGATCCCGGACGAAGACGCCGAGAAGATCACCACGGTGCAAAACGCCATCGACTACGCCAACACCCACAAGAAGGCCTGATGGCATTCCCTGCGGTACAGCTTTCGCTGTACTGCACAGCCCTGTGAGCGGCACAGCGCCCAATGGGCGTACCGCTCACGGTGGCTCCAGTTTTTGTAGCCAACACAGAAATCTATGTCCCGTCGTCGCGTTGTCGTAACAGGTCTGGGCTGTATCAGCCCCGTGGGTAATACCGTGGCCGATGCCTGGTCCAATCTGCTGGCCGGTCAGCCTGGCATTGACCTGATCACCAAGTTCGATGCCACCAACTTCGCCTGCAAGATTGCCGGTGAAGTGAAGGGCTTCGATCTTGATTCGTACATCGGCTCCAAAGAAGCGCGCACGATGGACACCTTCATCCATTACGGCGTTGCTGCAGCGGTTCAGGCCGTGGCCGATGCCGGCCTGCCCACGGGCGAGGCCTTGGGCGAAGAGCAGGCCTGTCGCATCGGCTGCATGATCGGCTCCGGCATCGGCGGCCTGCCGCTGATCGAGGACACTCATGCCGAGCTGACCAACCGTGGTCCGCGCCGGATTTCCCCCTTCTTTGTGCCGGCATCCATCATCAACATGATCTCGGGTCATGTGTCGATGCGCTTCGGCTTCAAGGGCCCCAACCTTGCCATCGTGACGGCCTGTACTACCGGCCTGCACAATATTGGCGATGCCGGGCGCATGATTGAATACGGCGATGCCGACGTCATGATCGCCGGCGGTTCCGAAGCCACCGTTTCCCCGCTGGGCGTGGGTGGTTTTGCCGCCATGCGCGCACTCTCCACCCGCAACGACGATCCCAAGACGGCGTCCCGCCCCTGGGACAAGGACCGCGAGGGCTTCGTGCTGGGCGAAGGCGCTGGTGTGGTGGTGCTGGAAGAGTACGAACACGCCAAGGCCCGCGGCGCCAAGATCTATGCCGAGCTGGTTGGTTTTGGCATGAGCGCCGACGCTGGCCACATGACCGCACCCAATATGGACGGCCCGCGCCGCGCCATGGTGGCCGCCTTGCGCAACGCCGGCATCAATGCCGATCAGGTGGATTACCTCAACGCGCACGGCACCTCCACGCCGCTAGGTGATATCAACGAAACCAACGCGATCAAGGCGGCGCTGGGCGACCACGCCAAGAAGACCGTGGTCAACTCCACCAAGTCCATGACCGGGCACCTGCTCGGTGGCGCTGGTGGCATCGAATCGGTGTTCACGGTGCTGGCCATTCATCATCAGAAGAGCCCGCCGACCATCAACATCTTCAACCAGGACCCTGAGTGCGATCTTGACTACTGCGCCAACACCGCGCGGGACATGAAGATCGATGTGGCCGTGAAGAACAACTTCGGTTTCGGCGGAACCAACGGCACCCTGGTCTTCAAGCGCATCTGACGCGCGCCGCCGAGCTTTCAGCATGCACAGCGCCCCAGCGGTTACATATCCGGTGGGGCGTTGCCACATTCAGACCTACCTGACA
Source organism: Curvibacter sp. PD_MW3 (assembly GCA_002633085.1). GTDB lineage: Bacteria > Pseudomonadota > Gammaproteobacteria > Burkholderiales > Burkholderiaceae_C > Hylemonella. Next base: position 661,765 of record NSIV01000001.1, on the reverse strand, counting down.
CTGGCGCTGTGGGCGCTGGGTGCGGTGGTCTGCGCACTCTGGATCCGGGACGCTGGCCGCATCGGCTGGCCGCAAGGACTGGCCATGTTGCTTGGGCTTCTGACCGGTGCGCTGGCGCTGCGCAGCCTCGTGATGACGCCAGAGGGAAGTCTGCGCTGGGATGGCCAGCAGTGGATCTGGCAGACCTGTCGCGACAGCCTGAGCGGGACGGCGCGGCCGACACTGGATCTGAAGCGCTGGGTGGTGCTGGAGTTTCGGCCGCAGGCGGGCCGGCCGACTTGGCTCTGGGTGGCACGGGCCAACGAGCCGACATACTGGGATGCCCTGCGTCGGGCCCTGTGGTCGCGTGTCTCGCGTGCCGCCGCGGCGGTGGACCATGCTGACGGGTTGCCGGATGCCGGGCGAGGACACGCATGAACGATCCGTTGTCGTCTGCGCAGCCCGCAACAGATAACAGCGATCTGCTGTTGGTCGAACGCACACTGGCGGGTGACCAGCATGCGTTCGAATTGCTGGTCATCAAGTACCAGCGCCGCATCCAGCGCCTGATCGGCCGCATGGTGCGCGACAGCGACCTGGTGGAGGACATTGCCCAGGAAACCTTCATCCGGGCCTACCGGGCGTTGCACCAGTTCCGCGGCGACGCCCAGTTCTACACCTGGCTGTACCGCATTGCGGTAAATACAGCCAAGAAATTCCTGCTGGACCTCAAACGCGACCCCTTGGTGACGCTGACAGCCCTGCAGCCCGATGGTGAGGAAGATGAAACTTCCCGCCCCGGAAATGAACCAACAACAGAAGAAACACCGGAATCGGTGCTGGCGGCCAGCGAAATTGCGCAGGCGGTCAATGCGGCCATGGAGGCCCTGCCTGAGGATTTACGCCAGGCGGTGACGCTGCGCGAGATCGAAGGCTTGAGCTACGAGGATATTGCGGCGGCCATGGACTGTCCGATCGGCACCGTGCGTTCCCGGATTTTTCGGGCGCGCGAGGCCATTTCGGCGCGGGTGCGGCCGCTGCTGGAGCACCAGTCCGGCAAGCGCTGGTAAGACGAAACAGAGGTAGTGCCAAGATGACGCAAGACATGTCGACGACGCGAGAACTGGTGTCCGCCCTGGCGGATGGACAGTTGCGCGGTGAGGAATTCGCACGCGCACTGGCGTTGACCGAACACAGCGAGGACGCCCGTGCCCAGTGGCACGCCTATCACCTGGTGGGTGATGTGCTGCGCTCGGGCGAGCTGGCTGCGAGCAGTGCCCGTGATGCCGCCTTCGCTGCGCGCCTGCGCCAGCGCCTGCAGCAGGAGGCGTCGATGGAGCGCCCTGCAATTGCTATGAATTCAGTAGCGTTTGGCACAGATATATCAAGGTCAGAGGGCCAGAATCGTACAGAACATCCGAGTGCCAATGACGCCAGCCTGCGCTGGAAACTGGTGGCTGGATTGGCTTCGCTGGCGACCGTGATGGTGGTCGGCTGGCATGTGACCTCCAACGACGGCACGGCCGTTGAGGCGCCGCAGCTGGCTCAGCGGGACGTGCCGGCGCAGCCCGTCGCTGTTGAGGCCACGCCGGCCATGATCCGCGATCCGCGCCTGGACCAGTTGCTGGCGGCGCACCAGCAGTTTGGCGGTACCTCTGCGCTGCAGATGCCGGCCGGTTTCGTGCGCAACGCGACGTTCGAGCGGCCGGCTCGCTGAATGACCGAAAGCTGCATGGCATGAGCAACCCCTTTCGCCTGACGACTGTTTCCTTGCGCCGCCTGTTGCTGGCCGCCGCCCTGCTGCTGGCCGGATTGAATGGCCAGGCGCAAACTGCCGGCGCTTCCGCCGAGGCGGCTACCAACGTTGCGGCCGAGCGCAGCATCACCGACTGGCTGATGCGTTTGCATGAGGCCTCGCGCCGGCGCGCCTACATCGGCACGCTGGTGGTGTCGTCCGGCGGCGCCATGGCCAGTTCGCGCATCTGGCATGTGTGTGATGGCGAAAAGCAGATCGAACGCGTGGAGGCGCTCTCGGGCACGCCGCGTTCCACCTTCCGTCGCAATGACGAGGTCATCACCTTCTCGCCGCAGAGCAAGGTGGCGGTAACGGAAAAGCGCGAGTCGCTCGGGCTGTTCCCGCATCTGCTCAAGTCGCCCGACAGCGCCATCGACCAGTTCTACAGTGCACGTGCCCAGGGCAGCGAGCGGGTGGCCGGTTTCGAGGCCGACGTGGTGCAACTGGCGCCCAAGGACAAATTGCGCTTTGGCTACCGCATCTGGAGCGAGAAGAAGAGCGGTCTGGTCGTCAAGCTGCAAACCCTGGATCTGGATGGCCAGGTGCTCGAACAGGTCGCCTTCTCGGAGTTGCAACTGGATGCGCCGGTCAGCATGGATAAGCTGACGCAGATGATGCGCAATACCGAAGGCTACAAGCTGGAAAAGCCGGAACTGATCAAGACTACCGCCGCCGCCGAAGGCTGGCAGTTGAAGAGTCCCGTGCCCGGCTTCAAGCCCATGAGTTGCTACCGGCGTCCCGCAGGCACCCGGCCCGAGGCGTCCGACGACCTGGTGCAATGGGTGTTTTCTGACGGGCTGGCTTCGGTGTCCTTGTTCATCGAGCCGTTTGACCGCCGGCGTCATGGCGCCGAAGGTCTGATGGCCATGGGGGCGACGCACACCCTGGTGCGCCGGGTCGCGGCCGGGAATACGACACAAGACGGGGGCTGGTGGCTTACGGTGGTAGGCGAGGTGCCGGGGCCGACGCTGCAAGCGTTTGCCCAGGGGCTTGAGCGCAAGAAATAGAACCTTATGTACGTTTGGGTGCAGCTTGCGCCGGACGGTGTTTTTTTGTCAATGAGAGGTCGATGATGTTTGGTATCGCGAGTCAAAAACTGCGTTCCACCCTTTGGTTGGGGGCGGCGCTGGTCACGGTGTCGGCGCTGCTGTTGCCGGTGCAGCCTGCCACGGCCCAAACGCGGGTGCTGCCTGATTTCACCGATCTGGTGGAGCAGGTCGGGCCGTCAGTGGTCAACATCCGCACCATCGAGAAAGTCACGGTGCGGCCCAGCAGCGGCAGTGGCATGGACGAGGACATGCTGGAGTTCTTCCGCCGCTTCGGCCTGCCGATGCCCAATGTGCCCCGCCAGCAGGGGCCACGCTCCAACCGGCCGCAGGAGGAAGAGCAGCCGCGCGGTGTCGGCTCCGGCTTCATCCTGTCGACTGACGGCTTCATCATGACCAATGCGCACGTGGTGGAGGGGGCCGACGAGGTGATCGTCACGCTGACGGACAAGCGCGAGTTCAAGGCCCGTCTGGTGGGCGCCGACAAGCGTACCGATGTGGCGGTGGTCAAGATCGAGGCCAGTGGTTTGCCAGCGGTGAAGATTGGCGACGTGAGCCGCTTGAAGGTCGGCGAATGGGTCATGGCGATCGGCTCGCCCTTCGGCCTGGAGAACTCCGTGACGGCTGGCATCGTGAGCGCCAAGCAGCGCGACACCGGTGACTACCTGCCCTTCATCCAGACCGATGTGGCCATCAACCCCGGTAACTCGGGCGGCCCGCTGATCAATATGCGCGGCGAGGTGGTGGGCATCAACAGCCAGATCTACTCGCGCTCGGGCGGCTACATGGGGATTGCCTTTGCCATTCCGATCGACGAGGCCACGCGCGTCAGCGATCAGCTGCGTGCCAGCGGCCGCGTGACGCGTGGGCGCATCGGCGTGCAGATCGACCAGGTGACCAAGGACGTGGCCGAGGCCATCGGCCTGGGCAAGCCCCAAGGCGCCCTGGTGCGTGGCGTGGAAACTGGCTCGCCGGCCGAGAAAGCGGGCGTGGAAGCTGGTGACATCATCATCAAGTTCGACGGCAAGGCGATCGAGAAGTCGACCGATCTGCCGCGCCTGGTGGGCAATATCAAGCCTGGGACGCGCAGCACGCTGACGGTGTTCCGTCGCGGCAGCACCAAAGATCTGAGCGTGACCATCGGCGAGGTCGAGGCAGACAAGCCGGTGGCCCGCAAGGACCGTGAGGAGAAACCGCGTACGAGTGGTGCCGCCCAGGCGCTCGGCTTGACCGTGGCCGACCTGACGGACGCCCAGAAGAAAGAGTTCAAGCTCAAGGGCGGTGTGCTGGTGGCGGCCGCCACCGAGGCCGCCGCCCGTGCCGGCTTGCGCGAAGGCGACGTTATCCTGGCGGTTGCCAATATCGAGGTGAGCGGTGTGCGTGAATTCGAAGCCGTGCTGGGCCGGCTCGACAAGGGCAAACCCGTCAACGTGCTGTTCCGCCGTGGTGACTGGGCGCAGTACGCGGTGATCCGCCCGGTGCGTTAAAGCGGTCGGCGCTGGCCGCTCAAAACCCCCAACCCTGAGTCGGGTTTGGGGGTTTTTGTCTGTTTTGGCGTGGTGAAATTTTTTTTTTGATTTTTTTTCGGTCCACAGAGGATCACGAATTTGTTTGTGATTACTAACTTCATTTTCTCAAATTGATTAAATTGGTTAGAATGGAACCCGTGGATCGGGCATTACTTGCATATTGAAAAGCCGTAGATCCACGATGCGGGATGGTGCTGAGCCGGACAGGGGTGATCCACAGATCGCCCACAAGTTGTCCAGAATCTCTCCACCGAATATTGTTAATAAGCTGTGTATAAAATCCTTGTTGCTGCGCTGCAACGACCCTTGGTGACTGTTTTTTGGGCTGTACGGACTGGGCTTTTTGCCTACAATGAAGCTCCAACTATCGCAGTTGCCATAGATTGTTGGTTTAGGGCGCGTCACAAGTCGACGCGCCCTTTTTTCTTTCTGCGTCCGTTTTAATTCAATCACTTAAGCGTTTCCGTTGATGAAGCACATCAGAAATTTTTCGATCATTGCGCACATTGATCATGGCAAATCGACGCTGGCAGACCGCTTGATCCAGCGTTGTGGTGGACTGGAAGAACGTCAGATGGAAGCACAGGTGCTCGACTCGATGGATATCGAGAAAGAGCGTGGGATAACCATCAAGGCGCAGACCGCTGCGCTGCAGTACAAGGCCCGCGACGGCCAGATTTACAACCTCAACCTGATCGACACCCCGGGCCATGTGGACTTCTCGTATGAAGTGAGCCGTTCGCTGTCGGCCTGCGAAGGCGCCTTGCTGGTGGTTGATGCATCGCAGGGGGTGGAAGCGCAGACGGTGGCCAACTGTTACACCGCGCTCGACCTCGGCGTCGAGGTGGTGCCGGTGCTCAACAAGATGGATCTGCCCAACGCCGATCCGGAGAACGCCAAGGCCGAAATCGAAGACGTGATCGGCATCGATGCGACCGACGCGATTCCCTGCTCGGCCAAGACCGGCATGGGCATCGACGAAATTCTGGAGGCGATTGTCGCCAAGGTGCCAGCGCCCAAGGGCAATCCGGACGGCGCGCTGCGCGCCATGATCATCGACAGCTGGTTCGACAGCTATGTCGGCGTGGTGATGCTGGTGCGCGTGGTGGACGGCCGCTTGGCCAAGGGCGAGCGCATCAAGATGATGGCCACCGGTGCCACCTACAACGCCGACAACCTGGGCGTGTTCACGCCTGCCAACGAGCCGCGCGAATCGCTGGAAGCGGGCGAGGTGGGTTACATCATTGCCGGCATCAAGGAGCTGCAGGCGGCCAAGGTGGGCGACACCGTGACCTTGATCAAGGGCGGCTCAGGCGGCGCGGCATTCACCGCCACCGAAGCGCTGCCGGGTTTCAAGGAAATCCAGCCGCAGGTTTTTGCCGGCCTGTACCCGACCGAAGCCAGTGAATACGACTCGCTGCGCGATGCGCTGGAAAAGCTCAAGCTCAACGACGCCTCGCTGCACTACGAGCCGGAAGTCAGCCAGGCGCTGGGCTTCGGTTTCCGCTGCGGTTTCCTCGGCCTCTTGCACATGGAGATCGTGCAGGAGCGGCTGGAGCGAGAATTTGATCAGGACCTGATCACCACCGCGCCAAGCGTGGTGTACCAGGTGCTCAAGGCCGACGGCGAGGTCATCATGGTCGAGAACCCGTCCAAGATGCCGGACCAGGGCAAGCTCCAGGAAATCCGCGAACCAATCGTGACCGTGCACCTGTACATGCCGCAGGACTATGTGGGGCCGGTGATGACGCTGGCCAACCAGAAGCGTGGCGTGCAGCTCAACATGGCCTACCACGGCCGCCAGGTCATGCTGACCTACGAGATGCCGCTGGGCGAGATCGTGCTCGATTTCTTTGACAAGCTCAAATCAGTCAGCCGCGGTTATGCCAGCATGGACTACGAGTTCAAGGAATACCGGGCTTCCGACGTGGTCAAGGTTGACATCCTGCTCAACGGCGAAAAGGTCGATGCGCTGTCCATCATCGTGCACCGCACCCAGGCGGCCTACCGCGGCCGTGCGGTGGCAGCCAAGATGCGCGAGATCATCAGCCGCCAGATGTACGACGTGGCCATCCAGGCTGCCATTGGCGCCAACATCATTGCGCGCGAAACCATCAAGGCGCTGCGCAAGAACGTGCTGGCAAAATGCTACGGCGGTGACATCACGCGTAAGAAGAAACTTCTCGAAAAACAAAAAGCAGGCAAGAAACGCATGAAACAGATTGGCTCGGTCGAGGTGCCCCAAGAGGCTTTCTTGGCAATTTTGCAGGTGGAAGACTGATGCAATTTTTGACCACCCTTATCCTGGCCGCCTTCGTCGGCTATGCCGGCTCCTGGTACTTCGGCGTGATTGAAGGCAACTTTGCCTTGCTGCTGTTCCTGGCCACGGTCGTGACCGGGCTGTACTGGCTGGCCGAGCGCTTTTATTTCCTGCCGCAGCGCCAGCAGGCGGCTGCCAAGCTGGAAGCTGAGGCACTGCAGCGCAGCGCCGACCTGAACAAGCTGGGCATTGCCCAGGGGGCCAGCGACCTGGCGCCGGCGCGCGAAAGACTGCTGATGCAGCCCTGGTGGCTGGACTGGACTGCCGGCCTGTTCCCGGTGATCCTGGTGGTCTTTCTGCTGCGCTCCTTTCTGTTCGAGCCGTTCAAGATCCCGTCCGGCTCCATGATCCCGACGCTGCTGGTGGGCGACCTGATCCTGGTGAACAAATTCCATTACGGCGTGCGCCTGCCGGTGATCAACACCAAGATCACCGAAGGCAACAAGGTCGAGCGTGGCGACATCATGGTGTTCCGCTACCCGCCCAAGCCCAGCCTGGACTACATCAAGCGGGTGGTCGGGGTGCCGGGTGACGAGGTGGCCTACCTGAACAAGCGTCTGACCATCAACGGCCAGGTCGTTGCGACCAGCGCGGTGCCCGAGTTCTTCGACGAGAGCGTCATGCGCTACTTCAAGCAGTATGAGGAGTCGCTTGGCACGGTGAAGCACCGCATCCTGACCGATGACGAACGCCCGGCGTTCATCCCCGGCGTGGAGGAGTTCCCGTACCGCAACAACTGCCGTTACAGCATCGAAGGTGTGGTGTGCAAAGTACCCGAAGGTCACTACTTCATGATGGGCGACAATCGCGATAATTCGCTCGATTCGCGCTTCTGGGGCTTTGTGCCGGACCAGAACATTGTCGGCAAGGCCTTTTTTGTCTGGATGAACTTCAGCGATCTGAAGCGCATCGGTAAATTCAACTGACCAGCAATGTCGTACATGGGGAAAGTTATGCGGACACAACTCAAATCAGGGCAGCGCGGCATCTCATTTCTGGGGCTGCTTTTCGTCGGTGGCGTTCTGGCTGTGACCGGTGTGGTGGCGGCCCAAGTCATTCCGACGCTGATCGAGTACCAGGCCATCACCAAGGCGAGCAAGAAGGCACGTGATGGCAACAGCGTGGCCGAGGTGCGTGCCCTGTTCGACAAGGCGGCCCAGATCGACGACATCAAGTCCATCAGCGGCAAGGATCTCGAAGTCACCAAAGAGGGCGACCAGGTGATGGTGAGCTTTGCCTACCAGCGCGAGATCCACCTGGCGGGGCCGGCCTGGCTGACCCTCAAGTACGCCGGCCGTTCCAAATAGTGTGATGGATGCCTGTGTCTGATGGCCTTTCTGCACTGCAAGCCCGCTTGCAGCATTCCTTCTCCGATCCGTCACTGCTGACGCGTGCCGTCACGCACCGCAGCTTCTCGGCCGACCACAATGAACGTCTCGAATTCCTCGGCGACTCGGTGCTCAACCTGTCGGTGGCGCACCTGCTGTACGAGCGCCTGAGTTCCCTGCCCGAAGGCGACCTCTCGCGCATCCGCGCCAACCTGGTCAAGCAGGACACCCTGCATCAGCTGGCCGTCGATCTGGGCCTGCCGGCCGTGGTGCGCTTGGGCGAGGGCGAGGTGCGCTCCGGCGGCCACAAGCGCCCCTCCATCCTGGCCGATGCGCTGGAAGCGGTGCTGGGCGCCGTCTATCTGGATGCCGGCTACCCGGCCGCGCAGGCGCTGGTGCAGCGCCTGTTCCAGGCGGTGGAAATCAACCCGCAGATGCAGGCCAGCGCCAAGGACCCCAAGACCGAGTTGCAGGAATGGCTGCAGGGGCGCAAGATGAAACTGCCGCTCTACCGCGTGGTGGCCACGCTGGGTGTGGCGCACAAGCAGACCTTCGATGTCGAATGTGAAATCACTGAATTGCAACTGGTCGAACGTGGCATTGGCGGCTCGCGCCGGGCCGGCGAGCAGGCCGCCGCTGCGGCCATGCTGCAGACCATTAAGACCCAAGGCAAGGTATGAACGCTATGAATTCTATAGCTGATAGCGAAGATTCTACGGGGTCTGAAGTCGGAAATAAGGCGGAAACCGGTACGCGGCGCTGCGGCCTGGTGGCCATCGTCGGCAAGCCCAATGTGGGCAAGTCCACCCTGCTGAATGCGCTGGTGGGGCAGAAGATCAGCATCACCTCACGCAAGGCGCAGACCACGCGCCACCGCATCACCGGCATGCGTACCCAGGGGGCGACCCAGTTCGTGTTTGTCGACACGCCGGGTTTCCAGACCCGCCACAACAACGCGCTGAACCGTTCTCTCAACAAGACGGTGATGGGCGCGGTGGGCGACGTGGACCTGATCCTCTACGTGGTGGAGGCCGGCATGTTCAACCAGGCCGATGCCAAGGTGCTGGCCCTGTTGAACAAGGACATTCCCACCCTGCTGGTGGCCAACAAGCTCGACACGGTGAACCGCCGCGCCGATATTGCGCCGTGGCTGCAGGAGATGCAGCAGCGCCACCCGTTTGCCGAATTCGTGCCGATGTCGGCCAAGAATGCCAAGGACATCGAGCGCCTGCTGGGCATTTGCGAAAAATACCTGCCCGAGCAGGACTGGTGGTATGCCGAGGACGAGCTGACCGACCGCAGCGAGAAGTTCCTGGCCTCGGAAACCGTGCGCGAAAAACTGTTCCGCCTCACTGGCGACGAGCTGCCCTACACCTCGACCGTGGTCATCGACAAGTTCGAGGAAGAAGCCGGCCGCAAGGGCCAGAAGCGCCTGGTCAGGATTGCCGCCACCATTGTGGTGGAGCGCGAAGGCCACAAGGCCATGGTGATCGGCGACAAGGGCGAACGCATCAAGCGCATCGGCACCGAGACCCGGGTCGAGCTCGAAAAGCTGATGGATGCCAAGGTGTTCCTGGAACTCTGGGTCAAGGTACGTTCCGGCTGGGCGGACGATGAGGCCCGCGTGCGCTCTTTCGGGTATGAATGAGCACACCCCCAGGCTTGCTCGCTGCGCGTAGCAGCCACCCCCCTTGCAGGGGGCAACGCCAGCGGCCCGGCAGAGCCGATTCCGCGGCGTTCGCTGGTAATTGCGGCGTGAATGTTTAACTATGGCAACCAAGCGCATTTCGGACGAGCCGGCCTTTGTGCTGCATCGTTACGACTGGAGCGAGTCCAGTCTGATTCTGGACGTGTTCACGCGCCATCACGGTCGCATTGCATTGGTGGCCAAGGGGGCCAAGCGGCCGAGTTCCAGTTTCCGACCGGTCCTGCTGCCGCTGCAGCCTTTGCAACTGGCTTTCGGCGGTGATGCCGAGGTCCGCACGCTCAAGAGTGCCGAGTGGATGGGTGGGCATGTCATGCCCACCGGCGAGGCGCTGCTGTCGGGTTATTACCTCAACGAATTGCTGATGCAACTGCTGGCACGCGAGGACCCGCATCCCGCGCTGTTCGACGTCTACACCAACGTAGTGCGGGTACTGGCCTCCGAGCACGATGAGGTGTTGCAGGCCGCGTTGCGCACGTTCGAATTGCTGCTGCTGCGCGAGATTGGTTTTCTGCCGCAACTCGACCACCAGACGCTGACGCTGGCGCCGCTGGATGACACCACACGCTACAGCCTGGTACCCGAAGGTGGCCTGCGCAGCTGCAACGAGGCTGACCGTGCCAGCCTGAGCGGCGCCCAGTGGCGCACCTTGCAACAGGCGCTGGCGGCGGACACGCCCTTCACCGACACGCTGCGCGCCAGCGCGGCGGTGATGGGTGAGCTCAAACCGCAGTTGCGCGCGCTGCTCAATTACCATTGCGGGGTCTCGACACTGCGTACCCGGCAGATGATGGTGGATATCCAATCGCTATGAAAAACAAGACCGCGCTTTCCGTCAACGTCAACAAGGTCGCCCTGGTGCGCAACACACGCCATCTGGGCATTCCCAGCGTCACGCGTGCCGCCACCCTGTGCCTGCAGGCCGGCGCGCACGGCATCACGGTGCATCCGCGGTCGGACGAGCGCCACATTCGCGCCCAGGACGTGTTCGATCTCGCAACCTTGATGCAGGACTGGCCGGGACGCGAGTTCAACATCGAAGGCAACCCCTTCCACAACCTGATGGACTTCATCCGCCAGGTGCGGCCGCAGCAGGCCACCTTCGTGCCCGACAGCGAAGGCCAGTTCACCAGCGACCACGGCTGGAGCTTCCCCGCTGATGCCGAGCGCCTGCGCCCGCTGATTGCCGAATGCCGCGCCCTGGGCGTGCGTGTCAGCCTGTTCATGGACCCGACGCCCGAGCAGATGGCGCTGGCCCGTGCGGCCGGTGCCGACCGCGTCGAACTCTACACTGAGCCCTATGCCGCAGCCTGGGGCCATGCCAGCCAGGCTGCGCAACTGCAGCGTTATGCGGCGGCGGCGCAGGCTGCGCTCGATGCCGGCCTGGGCGTGAACGCCGGCCATGACCTGAACCGCGACAACCTGAGCGAATTTCTGCGCCAGGTGCCGGGTGTGGCCGAGGTGTCGATCGGCCATGCGCTGATTGCCGATGCGCTGGAGTTGGGTTACCGCGCCACTGTGCAGGATTACCTGCGTTGTATTGACGAAGCCTTCCAATGATTTTCGGCATCGGCACTGACATCTGCGACGTGCGCCGCATCCGTGCCAGTCTGGATCGGCATGGCGACCGTTTTGCCGAAAAGGTGCTGAGCGAGGCTGAGCTGGCGACGTGGCGTGAGCGCAGCGCACGCTGGCCCGAGCGCGGCATTCGCTACCTGGCGACACGTTTTTCCGCCAAGGAAGCCTTCTCCAAGGCGATTGGTCTGGGCATGCGCATGCCGATGACCTGGCGCTCATGTGAAATCAGCAAGCTGCCCAGTGGCCAACCGGTCATCGTGCTGCATGGTCAACTCAAGACCTGGTTCGAGGCCCGGGGCCTGAGCGCCCAGGTCAGCGTGACAGACGAGTCCGACTATGCGGCCAGTTTCGTGGTTGTTGAGAAAAACTGAGCTGAGCCCTTTTTAAATAAGCGCCAATAGCTATCAAATTAATAGCATTCAAGGAATGTCACCATGCACGCACCCCTGATCATCGACATCGCCGGCCTGAGCCTGAGCAAGACCGACCGCCGCCGCCTCAAGCACCCACTGGTCGGCGGCATCATCCTGTTCGGCCGCAACTGGCAGGACCGTGCGCAATTGGCCAGCCTGTGCCGTGACATCAAGAAGGTTCGCCGTGATCTGCTGATCTGCGTTGACCACGAGGGTGGTCGTGTGCAGCGTTTCAAGACCGATGGCTTCACCCATCTGCCGCCCATGCGCGCCCTGGGTGAACAGTGGCTCAAGACCCCGATGGAAGCCACCAATGCCGCCACGGCCTGCGGCTATGTGCTGGCCGCCGAGCTGCGCGCCTGTGGTGTGGACTTCAGCTTCACGCCGGTGCTCGATCTTGACTACGGTGAGAGTGGTGTCATCGGTGACCGTTCGTTTGCGCGCGATCCGCGCGTGGTGACCCTGCTGGCCAAGAGCCTGATGCACGGACTGCGGCTGGCGGGCATGGCCAGTTGCGGCAAGCATTTCCCCGGCCACGGTTTCGTCAAGGCGGATTCGCACACCGAGATCCCGGTCGACAAACGCAGCCTCAAGGCCATCCTGGGCGACGATGCCGCGCCCTACGGCTGGCTCAACACGACGCTCGACAGCGTGATGCCGGCGCATGTGATCTACCCCAAGGTGGATGCGCGACCGGCCGGCTTCTCGTCCACCTGGCTGGGCGACATCCTGCGCGGCCGCCTGCGCTTTGGCGGCGTCGTTTTCAGCGACGACCTCAGCATGGCCGGCGCGCGTCTGATCGACGGGCGCGAGGTCAGCTACACCGAAGCGGCGGTGACGGCGCTCAATGCCGGTTGCGATCTGGTGCTGTTGTGCAACCAGTCCCTCGGCAAGGGCGAAGCGGTGGATGAACTGATCGACGGCTTGAGCGAAGCGCAACTCAAGGGGCGCTGGCAGTTGGACGAGGCCAGCGAAGCGCGTCGCCTGGCCCTGCTGCCTGTGACGCCGGCACCGGTGTGGGATGAGCTGATGGTGAGCCCTTCCTACATGCATGCGCTGGACTTGATTCCCTGAGTCCCTTCGAAAACGAAGGCTGTGTGTCACGAAACTGAAACGCGGCGGTCATAAACTTTTCTCGATCACCAGAGGGCCACACCTGTGGCCCCACACATCGAGGAAATGGAATGACAAGATTGAGGCTTACGCTGGTCCAGCGGATTGCCATGACGATTGCGCTGCTGGTCGGCGTGTTTTTGTTGGTCGGGGGCTTCACCGCCTGGGCGGTGCGGGGCATTCAGACCCAGGCCCACCAGACGGTGGACGCTGACCTGGCGCAACTGGTGCGCATGGCGGCCATCCAGGAAAACCTGCTCAAGGCGCGGCGCGCCGAGAAAGACCTCTCCATCGATCTGCTGATGAAGATGGAGCGTGTACCGCAGCGCGTTGCCGAATGGAAAAAACATGCCGCCGAGGTGGCAACCTTGCTCGCGGCGGCCATTGCCGCCGAGGTCGATCCGATCCTGCAGCAAATGCTCAAGGAAGGTCTGGCGCACCAGAAGCTGTACGCGGCCCAGGTGGGTGCCAGTGTGGCCAAGATCGAGCGCAAGGAAATCCTGGACCAGGCGGTCTTCGAAGAGGAGATCCAGCAGCCGGTGCAGTCGGCCCTGGCAGCGGAGGTTCAGATCAGCAAGGCGATCGAAGAGAACCGCGTGCACACCACCCATGGTGGTGAAGCGGTCAACTCCGCTGTCAACCAACTGACCTGGCTGGTCATCCTGGGCATGCTGTTTGCCGTGGCCAGCGGTTTGCTGTTGGGCCTGATGCTGCTGGCGCGCATCCGCCAGCCGCTGGCCCAGCTGACCGATGGCATCACCCGCGTCAAGTCGGGCGATCTGTCGCTGGCGGTGGTGGTGCAGTCGGATGATGAGCTGGGCCGCATGTCGCACGACTTCAACGCCATGGTGGATTCGCTTCAGTCCATGGTGCTGGAGGTGCGGCTGGCCGCGGACAGCATCACCGGGGCAAGTTCACAGATCGCCAATGGGAATCTCGATCTGAGCACCCGCACCGAACGGGCCGCCGCCAGCCTGCAGCAGGCCGCGGCGTCGCTGGATGCGCTGACGGGGACGGTGCGCAAGATGGCCGAGTCGGCCCATGCGGCCAGCCAGATCGCCAGCTCGGCCGCCAACTCCGCCGGGCAGGGGGGTGACCTGGTGCAGCAGGTGGTGCGCAGCATGGCCGGCATCCAGGCCTCCAGCAGCCGCATTGCCGACATCACGGCCGTGATCGACAGCATTGCCTTCCAGACCAATATCCTGGCGCTCAATGCCGCGGTGGAAGCGGCGCGCGCCGGCGAGCAGGGCCGTGGTTTTGCCGTGGTGGCCGGCGAGGTGCGTGCGCTGGCACAGCGCTCGGCCGAGGCGGCACGCGAGATCAAGGGCTTGATCGAGAACAGCCGCAGTCAGGTTGAGACTGGATCACGCCTGGTGCAGGATGCCGGCAGCGCCATGGCGCAGATCGTGCGGCAAGTGGCCGAGGTCAGTCACATGATCCAGGCCATCACCCGCGATGCCAGCGAGCAGTCCAACGGGATTGGCGGCGTCAACCAGTCGATGGGGCAGCTTGAGCAGATGACGCAGCAGAATGCGGCACTGGTCGAGGAGGCCGCCGCGGCCGCCGCCAGCCTGCAGGAGCAGGCCGACCGCATGGCAGGCGTCATGCGCATGTTCGTGGTCAGCCGGGACCCGCAGCCTTTGTTGCTGCCGGCCTGAGCCGGCAGCCGGCACGAGGGCTGCCGGTCAATCCCACTTTCCCGGCATTGAACGCGTCTGGGCTCAGCAGCGTTCAGCACCCTCAGGGCGCATCGGGCCGATCAGACCAGATCCGCTGCCCGGTGGCCTCGGTGTGTGTCAAGTACAGCCGCAGGTCGAACTCGTACTGGTGGTAGTTCGGCTCCATGTGGCTGCATAGCTGGTAGAAGGCCTTGTCGTGGGCCTTTTCCTTGAGATGGGCCAGTTCGTGCACCACGATCATGCGCAGAAATTCGGGCGGCACGTTCTTGAACAAGGTGGCAACGCGAATTTCGCGCTTGGCCTTGAGTTTGGAGCCCTGCACACGCGAGACGCTGGTGTGCGTACCCAAGGCATGCTGGACAACGTGCAACTTGCTGTCGAAGCAGACCTTGTTCAGCGGCTCGGCACTGCGCAGGTAGGCGGTCTTGAGATCCTGCACGTAGTCGAACAGCGCCTTGTCGCTGCGGATGTCATGGGTGTCCGGGTATCGCTGCTGCAACAGGGGCGCCAGCCGGTCGCTGGTGAGGAGCTGCCGCACCTGTTCCAGCACCGTGGCGGGGTACCCGGTGAGGTAGCGCAAGGGGTTGGTTTCCCCAGGCAGGGCGGTTGCCGTGCGGGCCAGCTTGTTGGATGTCATGGCTGCGTTAGTAATTTTTTAGGAATTCGCTAGCGAGTTCTTAAGAGTCAGAAGAGGGCCAAATTCCTAGACTTCCTGCATGTTCCTGCTCACGGTGAGCGCGGGACCTGTTTAGCCCGGCAGTTCGCCGGGATCAAGGAAATCAAGCATGAAAATCGATTCGAACGAGATGGTACAGCTGACATTCGCGGCTGAACTGCCCCAGCGTGTGGATCTCTATGTGGGCATCCACAAGGCCATGCGCGCGCTGATGGCCGACATTCTGGTGGCCGTGGGCAAGATGGATCCGGCGGATGACTCGGAGGTCGAATGGATTGGCTCGCGCGTGCTGCAATTTGCCGATTTCTGCACTTCCCACCTGGAGCATGAAAACGAATTCGTGCATGTGGCGCTGGAGGCACGCATGCCCGGCTCCAGTGCGCGCATCGCCGCCGAGCATGTCGAGCACGAGCAGGCGATTGCCGCGCTCAAGGCCGCAGTCGGCAAGCTGCAAACCAGCAGCGGCCCGGAGCGCGAGCACGCTGCGCTGGCGCTGTACCGTCAGCTCGCACTCTTCATTGCCCACAATTTCGAGCACATGCAGGCCGAAGAGATCGAGCACAACCAGGCCTTGTGGGTGCACTACACCGACGAGGAACTGCTGGCGCTTCATGGCCGGCTGGTGGCCACCATTCCCCCTGAGGAAACCCTGTTCACGATGCGCTGGATGGTACCGGCCATGACGCCGGCCGAGCGGCTGCAAGTGCTGCAAGGCATGCAGGCCCATGCACCGGCACCCGCATTTGCTGCCGTGCTGGACGTGGTGCGCCCGCACCTGAGTTCCGGCGAGTGGGCCAAGCTGGCGCGCGGCCTGGAGCTGGCGCCGGTTCCAGGCTTGGTGCAAGCTTGAGGCGGTACGCAAGCAGGCGGCTCAGTCGGATTCGGTGAGTTCGAGCCGGGTGCCGACACAGAGTTTGAACTGGCCGCGGCCAGTCTTCTCGATCCGGATCGGCAGGGCCTGTTCCGCCAGCCGGCGCGCCAGCAGGATCAGCCGCGCCTCCAAGTTGTCCACCACATCGGGCAGCCCAATGCTGGCATCCAGTCGCAGTTCGCGGTTGGAGAAGTCGGTGCGGCCGCGCTGCTGGTGGTCGTTCAGCAGTTTCCAGAAAATCGCACCTGCCACGCCTTTGATGAGGTAGTCGTCATTGAGGAAGATGCTGTTGTTGCTCTTGTAGCGGCGCACCTGCAGCAAGGCATCCGGTGTGGCACAAGTGGGTGTTGCGGGCACGGTCGCAGCCGGTGTCGCTTCCTCGCCGTCCAGGCGCAGCAGGTCGATGGCGGCGCCGAGATGGCCGGCCATCGTCACCAGCACGTCTTCGTCTTCGAAGCTGAAGCGCAAATCCTCGGCGCTCTCGACGAACACCACCCCCAGCAGCCGGCCGGTGCACAGGATGGGCACCGCCATCTGGCTTTGCGGTTGTGCCAGCCCGGGGTAGGGAATGTCGGTGTCCAGGGTGATGTCTGGTTGGCTGTCTGCCAGCGTGCGGCGCACGGCATGGCTGTAGAGGCTGGCGCCGGTCATGTGGGTGATGCGGATCGGCGTCAGCGCCTGGGCGGCCATGCCGATGACGCCACGGCCGAGTTCGATCTCCGAGCCGACGCCTGACGCCGCATAGCCATGGCTGGCCACGGTGTACAGGCGTTGCAGGGCCGGGTCGAACAGCAGGATCATGGCGTGGCTGATCCGCAGCTCCTCGGTCAACGTCGCCAACACGATGTCCAGCGCTTCATCCAGTGCCGTGCAGCGGGCAAGTCGCTCGCTGCAGCGGCGCATCTGTCCCAGCAGGCCGCAACGCGGTGACGGCGCTTCCAGGCTGTTGCCGGGCACGCGTTCGATGTCGAGCACCTCGTAGATATCGGAGCCCTTGAGCTCGAACACCTCGGCCATGCCGCTGTGGGAGGCGATGCCGGCGAGCTGGGCGCGCATGCCTTCGAACAGGGCGCCCTCGGTCTGCGTATGCAGGTAGCGGATCTGCAGCCGGTAGAAGGCAAAGGTCTGCGGGTGCAGCAACAACAAGGTGGCGTATGGGTTGGCCAGGATGTTCTGCCGCGTCTTGTTGAAGAACTGGAATGACAGGGCGACGTGCCGCTCATCCGCGTAGTAGACCTGCGACAGGTAGGCCACGTTAGGCGTGCCGTCGGGGGCACACGTGGCGATCTGCGCCGGAATGATGCCTTCCAGGCAGGGCCGGATGTCGTCCAGGGTCAGCGTGGTCATGTACTGCCTCCGGCGGGCTGCAGGCAGGCGCCGGCCTTCGGTCCGGGCGTCTGGTCGAAGGCCTGTTCAGGACGGAAGGAGACGGCGGCCACGTCGTTCAGCTGGTGGCCCAGCATGATGCGGGTGTAGTCCGGGCCGAAACCAATGCGGCCGAGTTCGTGCTCCATGCCGGCCAGGTAACGCGCCAGGACCGGCGCATCGTCCGGGCCGGCTGCGCGCAACTCGACGCGGCAGGCCTTGACCTGGACCGCGCGGTGCGAAAACGGCTCGCTGAAGACCACGGCAATCTGCCCGGTGGCCTGCAGGTCGGCCAGCAACTGGGGGCAGGCGGGGCGGTTCAGGTAGACCGTGATGTGATTGCCATCCGGTGTGGTGGTGGCCCCCACGGCGCGCATCAGGCTGGGGCGGCCAGATGCGTCGTGCGAGGCGACGATGGTGGACACCCCGCTGGTGATCAGCGCGATGTGCTCGGTGCTGAGCAAGCCCGGCCTGCCTGCTGTCGTGCCTGTCATGGGGTGTCTTTCATGCAAGCAGGCCGATGGGGAATCAGCCCTCGCGACGCAGCGCGGGGAAGAGGATCACGTCGCGGATGCTCGGGCTGTCGGTCAGCAGCATCATCAGGCGGTCGATGCCGATGCCGCAGCCACCCGTGGGGGGCATGCCGTACTCCAGGGCGCGCACGAAATCGTGGTCGAAGAACATGGCCTCGTCGTCGCCGCTGTCCTTGGCGGCCACTTGGCTATGGAAGCGTGCGGCTTGCTCCTCGGCGTCGTTCAGCTCGGAGAAGCCATTGCCGAACTCGCGGCCGGTGATGTAGAGCTCGAAGCGCTCGGTCACCTCGGGGCGGGTATCGCTGGCGCGTGCCAGCGGCGAGATTTCCACCGGATGCTCGCAGATGAAGGTCGGCTGCCAGAGCTTCTCCTCCACCACTTCCTCGAAGTACAACACCTGCAAGGAGGCCAGTGAGCGGGTGGAGAGCTTGTCCTTCGCCTCACTCATGCCGAGCTTCTTGAGCGCATTGATCAGCCAGGCGCTGTCGTCAACGTTCACGCCGGCTTCGGTGTGGTGAACGATGGCTTCGCGGATGGTCAGGCGCTCGAACGGCTGGGCCAGATCGACCGGCTTGCCGCCGTAGGTGAGCTGCAGCGTGCCTGCCGCCTGCTGGGCAGCATGGCGCACCAGGCCTTCGGTGAAGGTCATGAGGTCCTGGTAGTCCCAATAGGCCGCGTAGAACTCCATCATGGTGAACTCGGGGTTGTGGCGCACCGAGATGCCTTCGTTGCGGAAGTTGCGATTGATCTCGAACACGCGCTCAAAGCCGCCGACGATCAGGCGCTTGAGGTAAAGCTCGGGCGCGATGCGCAGGAACATTTCCTGGTCGAGCGCATTGTGGTGCGTGATGAAGGGCTTGGCATTGGCGCCGCCCGGAATCGGGTGCAGCATCGGCGTCTCGACTTCCAGGAAGTTGTGCGACACCATGAACTCGCGGATCGAGCTGACGGCCTTGCTGCGCGCGACGAAGCGCTTGCGCGCTTCCTCGTCGGTCATCAGGTCGATATAACGCTGGCGGTATTTCACTTCCTGATCGGCCACGCCGTGGAACTTGTCGGGCATCGGGCGCAGGCTCTTGGTCAGCAGGCGCACGCTGCTGGCCTGGATCGAGAGCTCGCCGGTCTTGGTCTTGAAGACCGTGCCCTCGGCGGCCACGATGTCGCCCAGGTCCCAGTGCTTGAACTGCTCGTAGGTCTCTTCGCCCACTTCGTCGCGCTTGACGTAGATCTGGATGCGGCCGGTGCTGTCCTGCAGCGTGGCGAAGCTGGCCTTGCCCATGACGCGCTTGAGCATCATGCGGCCGGCGATCTTGGCGGTACTGCCCTGGGTCTGCAGACCTTCGGCGGTCTGGCCGGCATGGGCAGCAAAGAGGTCGGCAGCACGGTCGCCCGGCTTGAAGTCGTTGGGGAAGGCGGGCCCTTTGCCCTCGGCCTCCTGCTGGCGGATGGCCTTGAGCTTCTCGCGTCGTTCGGCGATCAGCTGGTTTTCGTCCTGGGCGGGGGCTGCGGTGTTGTGTTCAGACATGAGAGGGCTGGGTAGGAGGTGGCCATGAAACATGGCCAGAACCCGCTATTTTAATGACGCTATGATTTGGCGAACTTTTCGTCGAGATCCATGCTGTTCCAGATCATTTCCCTGCTGCTCGAAGTCGTCACCGGTGTCGTGGGCGGGGCCTGCCTGTTGCGCCTGTACATGCAGCACCAGCGCATCCCGATGTCGTCGCGTTCCGGCAACCCGCTGGGCCGTTTTGTCTTTGCCCTGACCGACTGGCTGGTGTTGCCCCTGCGCCGCCTGCTGCCGGCCCTGGGGCGCTGGGATACGGCTAGCCTGGCGGGGGTGTTCCTGATCGAACTGGCGCAATTCTCGCTGCTGTGGGCGTTCACCAGTTTTGGCGCCAGCTATGTCTCGGTGCTGATCCTGGCCGCCTTCGGTGTGGTGCGCTTGGCCATCTCGGGCCTGACGGGCCTGGTGATCGTCTACGCCGTGCTCTCGTGGCTGCAGAGCAGCAACGTGCTGACCGATGTCATCGACCGGCTGGTGGCGCCGCCGCTGGCGCCGATCCGGCGCCTCGTGCCGCTGGTGGGCGGCATCGACCTGTCGCCGCTGGTGCTGCTGGTGCTGCTCCAGGTGGCTGCCATCGTGCTGGGCAGCCTGCAGGGCATGGCGCTGGTGTATTGAACACCCCCAGGCTTGCTCGCTGCGCGTAGCCGCCAGACAGGCCCGCGCCAGAGGCTGTGGCTCTTCGGCCTGTCCGAGCCTGCGCAGGCAGGCTCGGAGCCGCGGTCCTCAGCCCCTTCTGGGGGCAACGCCAGCGGTCCGGCAGAGAGCCGGTTCCGCGGCGTTTCCCGGTTAGGCCCGGGTGCGTGTTGTGCTTATGCTGAGGTAATTCTTCTCAGATCACTGCGTCGGCCGGCTGGCGCTGCAGCATGGCTAGGGTGCTGGCAATGGTCTTGCGCAGTTCACGGCGGTCGCAGATGAAGTCGACGGCACCTTTTTGCTGCAGGAACTCGGCGCGCTGGAAGCCTTCCGGCAGTGTCACGCGCACGGTCGATTCGATCACGCGCGGGCCGGCAAAGCCGATCAGTGCCTTGGGCTCGGCAATCACCACGTCACCCAGGAAGGCGAAGCCGGCGCTGACGCCACCCATGGTCGGGTCGGTCAGCACGCTGATGTAAGGCAGGCCCTTCTTGGCCAGGCGCGTGAGCGCCGCATTGGTCTTGGCCATCTGCATGAGCGAGAGCAGACCTTCCTGCATGCGGGCGCCACCGGTGGCGGTGAAGCACAGGAAGGGCACTTTCTGTTCGATGGCGGTTTCCACGCCGCGCACGAAGCGCTCGCCCACTACCGAACCCATGCTGCCGCCCATGAAGCCGAACTCGAAACACGCCGCCACCAGGCTGATGCCGTGCACGGCGCCGCCCATCACGATCAGGGCGTCGGTCTCGCCGGTGGCTTCCATCGCCTCTTTCAGGCGCTCGGGGTACTTGCGGCTGTCCTTGAACTTCAACGCATCAACCGGCACCACCTCCTGGCCGATCTCGTAGCGGCCTTCGTTGTCGAGGAAGGCGTTGAGGCGCGCGCGCGCGTCAATGCGGTGGTGGTGGCTGCAGCTCGGGCAGACGTTCTGGTTCTGCTCCAGGTCGGTCTTGTAGAGCACGCTTTCGCAGCTGGGGCACTTGATCCACAGGCCTTCGGGCACGCTGCGCCGGTCGGCCGGGTCGGTGTGCTGAATTTTGGGAGGCAGAAGTTTTTCGAGCCAGCTCATGTGCAATTCCTCAATGTCAAAACTGGGTCAGGACCCAGTTCCCGGTTTCATAGGTCGGTCGGGGGGGATTATGAATCCAAAGCAGCCCGGATCTCGCGCAGGAAGTCCGAGGCTGCCTGAACCACCCGTTCACGCGGCTGGTTGTCGATCAGCTGGATGATGCGGCTGCCGATCACCACCGCGTCGGCCACCCGGCTCACGGCCCGGGCGCTGGCCGCATCACGGATGCCGAAACCGACGCCGACCGGGATTTTGACATGCTGCCGAATCTTGGGCAGCATGGCTTCCACCGCCGCCGTGTCCAGGGTGCCGGCACCCGTCACGCCCTTGAGCGAGACGTAGTAGACGTAACCGCTGGCCACCCGGGCCACCTGGTCCATGCGTTCGGCGGTCGAGGTGGGGGCCAGCAGGAAGATCAGGTCCAAGCCATGGGCCTTGAGCGCAGCCGCGAATGCTTCGCACTCTTCGGGCGGATAGTCCACCACCAGCACGCCATCCACGCCGGCCGCGGCCGCATCGCGGGCAAAGGCGTTGTCGCCGCTGGCCTGATGGAGCTGGTTGTAGCGTTCGATCGGGTTGGCGTAGCCCATCAGCACCACGGGCGTGTCGCTGTTTTTCTGGCGGAAGTCGCGCACCATCTCCAGCACCTGGCGCAGGCCGATGCCGGCAGCCAGGGCCTTGTCGCCCGCGGCCTGGATCACCGGGCCGTCGGCGCTCGGGTCGGAGAAGGGCACGCCCAGCTCGATCACGTCGGCCCCGGCGGCCACCATGCCGTGCATCAGCTCAGGCGTGATGTCGACATAAGGGAAGCCAGCCGTGACGAAGGGAATCAGGGCCTTGCGGTTGTGCGCTTTGAGCGCAGCGAAGGTGGGTGCAATGCGGCTCATTTGGAAACCTTGATCGTGTGTTCGGCCGCCGCGCCGCCCTTGACGGATTGCCCCTGGCAGCTCGGACGGCAGTAGAAGTCGGCGTGGCTCAGGTCGGCTACGGTGCCGATGTCCTTGTCGCCCCGGCCCGAGAGGCTGACCAGAATGGACTGGTCCGGCCGCATGGTCTTGGCCAGCTTCATGGCGTAGGCCACGGCATGGCTGGATTCGAGCGCCGGGATGATGCCTTCGGTGCGGCACAGGTAGTGGAAGGCGGCCAGCGCCTCCTGGTCGGTGATGCCGACGTACTCGGCACGACCGATGTCCTTCAGGTAGGCGTGTTCCGGGCCGACGCCGGGGTAATCCAGACCGGCGCTGATGCTGTGCGTTTCGGTGACCTGGCCGTTGTCGTCCTGCAGCACGTAGGTGCGGTTGCCGTGCAGCACGCCTGGGCTGCCGCGTTGCAACGAGGCCGAGTGGTGGCCGCTGTCCATGCCTTCGCCGGCGGCTTCGACGCCGATCAGGCGCGTGGCCTCATGCGGGATGTAGGGGTAGAAGATGCCCATCGCGTTCGAACCGCCGCCGACGCAGGCGACCACGGCGTCGGGTTGGCCGGATTGGCAACCCGTCCGCTGGAGCAACTCCGGCATCTGCACCAGGCACTCCTCGCCGATCACGCTCTGGAAGTCGCGCACCATCATCGGGTAGGGGTGCGGGCCGGCCACGGTGCCGATGATGTAGAAGGTGTTGTCCACATTCGCCACCCAGTCGCGCATCGCTTCATTCAGCGCGTCTTTCAGCGTCTTGCTGCCGGACTCCACCGGCACCACAGTGGCGCCCAGCAGCTTCATGCGGTAGACGTTGGGGCTCTGGCGCTTGACGTCCTCGGAACCCATGTAGACGATGCACTCCAGGCCATAACGCGCGCAGATGGTGGCGGTGGCCACGCCGTGCTGGCCGGCGCCGGTCTCGGCAATGATGCGTGTCTTGCCCATGCGGCGCGCCAGCATGGCCTGGCCGATGGTGTTGTTGATCTTGTGCGCACCGGTGTGGTTGAGGTCTTCTCGCTTGAGGAAGATCTGGGCGCCGCCCTGCTCGCGGCTCATGCGCGCGGCGTGGTAGATCGGGGAGGGCCGGCCGACGAAGTGGGCCAGTTCGTACTTGAACTCGGCCAGGAACTCCGGGTCGTGCTGGTACTTGGCGTAGGCCTCGCGCAGCTGGTTGATGGCGTGCGTCAGCGTCTCGCTGACGAAGCTGCCGCCGTAAATGCCGAAATGGCCCGAGACATCGGGCTGGTGGTAGTCAAACATGGTTCAGCCTGCAAGTTGTGCGTCAGCGGCACGCACGGCCGCGACGAACTGATTGATCTTGTCGGCGTCCTTGATGCCTTTGGCACTTTCGACGCCGGAACTCACATCCACGGCCAGCGATTTACAGCGCGGCCGTACCTGCCGAATGCCATCGGCCACGTTTGCAGGTGTGAGCCCACCACTCAAGACGAGGTGAGCGTCGACGCTTGGAGGAAGAAGTGACCAATTGAATGCCTTGCCGCCGCCGCCGAAGCCGTCGACGTGGGCGTCGAGCAGGATGGCCTGGGCGGCTGAGTAATCCTGAGCGTATTTTACGAGGTCGAAGGCACGAGCGGCTTCGCCCAGCGGAATGCGGGCGGCGCGCAAGAAGGGGCGAGTGCCTTGGCCACTGGCCAGCAGGCAGTCGGCAGGCGTTTCATCACCATGAAATTGCACGGTGGCGCCCGGAATATCGGCGCAGGCAGCTATGATTTTTATAGCATCTTCGTTGACGAACAGCAGCACCGGCGTAACGAAGGGCGGTAGCCGGCGCGCCAGTGCGGCGGCGCGCTCGGGCGTCACGTACCGTGGACTTTTCTCATAGAGAACAAAGCCCACCGCATCGGCGCCGGCTGCCACGGCCGCGTCAACGTCCTGTTCACGTGTCAGGCCGCAGATCTTGATTCGGGTGCGGTTCATGGCAGCCAATCATACGCAGGTGTGCGGTCGGGCAGGCCCCAGCGGGTGTCGTAGCGCGGACCGAGGAAGTACAGCCCGTCGGGCGAGAAGGTCGGGGCGGCCGCGTCGCGGCTGCGTGCGGCCAGCACCTCGTCGATCCATTCCGGCGGCTGTTTGCCCTGGCCGATGACGATCAGGCAGCCCATGATGTTGCGGATCATGTGGTGCAGGAAGGCATTGGCCTCAAACTCGAAGCGCCAGTAGGCGCCGCGCCGGCTGATGTCGATACGCATCAGGGTCTTCACGGGCGACAGTGCCTGGCAGGCCGAGGCGCGGAACGAGGTGAAGTCGTGCTCGCCCAGCAGGCGGGCTGCGGCTGCTTGCATGGCCGCCATGTCCAGCGGCTGGAAGACCCAGCCGACGCGTCCCGTATCGACGCTGGGACGGACCGGTGACTCCAGCAGCGAATAGGCATAACGGCGCGAGAGGGCGCTGGCACGGCAGTGAAATTCGTCCGACATGACATGGGCCCACTGCACGGCAATGTCGCGTGGCAGGAAGCTGTTGGTGCCGCGCACCCAGGCGTAAGGGTCGCGTTCGGCGCTGGTGTCGAAATGCACCACCTGCATCAGGCCGTGCACACCGGCATCGGTACGGCCGGCACAGAGGGTGGAGATACGCTGGTCTGCAAACTTGCCCAGCGCCTTTTCCAGTTGGTCCTGGACTGTGCGGCCCGACGGCTGGCTTTGCCAACCGTCGTAAGACTGGCCGTTGTAGCTGACGCCTAAGGCTACCCTCACGGCAGGGTCGGGTCCACGTGCATTGCCTGGGGACTTGCGCAAACTCAGTTGAGCTTGCTCAGGGCTTCCTGGGCCTTGGTTTTCATGTCACCCGTGGCTTCGGCGATGATTTCCTCGATCAGGGCGCGGGCGCCATCGGTGTCGCCGATGGCGCTGAATTCCTCGGCCAAGGCCAGCTTGGTAGCCAGCGGGTCGTCGGAGGCACCGGTCTGCTCGGTCGTGGCTTCGCCCAGATCAAGCGAGAGCGAACCCAGATCGAATTCGAGTGCACCGGTGTCGGCGGCGGCTGTCGGGGCGCTGCCAGACGTTGCCGCAGGGCTGTCAAGGCCGGTGGACGGCTCCGGCAAGCTGGGCGGCTCGAAATCGAGGCTGTTGTCCGAACCCTGGATGGAGGCGGTGGGCAGCTCGAAGTTCAGATCCAGATCGGGGGCTGTTGATGCAGGCGCAGGCTCGGCGGCAGGCGTTGCCGTGGCAGCGGGTGTTGCTGCCGGTTCTTCATCGAGCGAGAAGTCCAGATCCAGGTCCAGATCCATCGCGGATGCCGCAGGTTCGACGGCGGGTGCGGCAACTTGCGGGCTGGCCTGAGGCGCGTTGGCAACGGGTTCTGACACGGCGGCCGATGACGGTGCCGAGGCCGGTTGACCACCGGGCTGGAAGAGGGTGTTGCCCGGGTCGATGCCCAGGCCCAGTTCGCAGACGCGGTTCCAGTCTGCGCCCTCGCCGCCGGTCAGGCGATGGGCGTCGGCTGCGCTGCTCTCAAAGTTGCGGACGTCGCGTCGTTTGGCGTAGATCTCCAGCAATTTGAGGTGGATGGCCACCCGGTCGGGATGGATGCGCAGGGCTTCCTTGAGGATTTCCTCGGCCTGCAGATCGCGGCCATAGGCCAGATAGACATCGGCTTCGGCCACTGGGTCCACATCATCAGCCGCTTCAAGCTGACTCGGGGAATAGACCATGGAGGAGCCGTTGGCGCCACTGTCGTGGGTGTCGACGCGCTGACCGCCACTGGCACCGAAGAAGGAGTCGGGCTGCAGCCGGCTTTCCAGGAAGGAGCTGTCCATCTGGGCCGCCTGCTTGCGCTGGCGCACGCGATAAATCCCCAAGCCGGCCAGCAAGGCGAGCAGGCCTGCCGCGGCGGCAGGGACTAGCGGATTGTCCAGCAGCTCGTCCAGCAGGCTGGGCTCTTCCACCGGCATCGGCGCCGCGGCGACTGGCCGTTTGACGGGGGCGGAGGCCACAGGGGCAGGCGCCGGGGCAGAGGCTTCGGTTGCCGGTGCCGAGGCTGTGACCGCGGGTACGGCGGCGCTGGCCGCTGCGGCCGGCTCGGAAGCGGCCGGTGCCGGTGTGGGTGCCGCCTGGGGTGCTGATGCCACGGGGGCGGGGGCCGCCGCAGCGCTCAATTTGCTCAGTTCGGCAATGTTCTTGGATAGTTCCTCGGCGCGGCTGGCGGCTTCCTTGGCGCTGCGCTCCTGGGCAATCTTTTCCTCGCCGCCCTTGGCCTGGACAGCGCCCTTGGAGAGGGTCAGCTTGTCAGGCGTACCGGCCGCGCTCTTCTTGTCTTCGACTTGTGCCTCGACCTTGCCGCTGGCACGGCGGTCGGCGCTGGCAACCTGGCTGACCGGCGCATTGCCGGCGAGCTTGCGGCGGAATTCGTTGAAATCCTTGCTTTGCGCCAGCACGATCTGGCGCGCTTCGTCGGCCGATGTGGCTTGCGCATCTTCGGCACCAGGCAGGTCCACTACGGCGCCGCTGCGCAGCCGGTTGATGTTGCCGCCGATGAACGCATCGGGGTTGGCACGCAGCATGGCCACCAGCATCTGGTCCAGCGACACGCCGGCCGGGCGGTTGGCGGCAACCAGCTTGCTGGCCGTGTCACCGGACTTGACGGTCAGTTGTTTGGCCGGGCTGGTGGTTGTCGTCTTAGGAGGTGCTTCTGGGGCTGGTCTGGCGGCAGGGCGCGGGGTCGCGGCACGGCCGGCATCGCTGGCGGGCGCGGGCGCAGCGGCGCGGGGCGTGGGCGCAACACGGGACGGCGCGGGGCTGACTTGCGGCACCATGGCCGTTACGGCCTGCGGTTGGCGCAGGTTGGGCGGATCGAACAGCATCGTGTAGTCGCGCACAATGCGGCCGGAGGACCAACTGGCCTCCAGGATCAGGTCCACATAAGGGTCGTTGATGGCGCGGTCGCTGCTGACGCGCAGGAAAGAGCGCCCGTCGGGACGTTTCTGCAGCGTGATCTGCAGACCGCTCATGCTCGCGTTGTAGTCCATGCCAGCGGCCCGGAATGCTTCCGGCGAGGCCACGCTGGCCTTGAGCGAGGCAGCTTCCTCGGCATTGATGTCAGGAATGTCGATTTCAGCCCGAAGAGGCTCACCCAGAGCCGACAGAACAGCAATACGCCCCAGCGAAAGCGCCGAGGCATGGGTTCCCCACAGACCCAGAACCGCCGCGGCCGCAGCGGCCAGGGCAGTCTTCTGCCAGCGATGTGACTTAGCAATCAATTTAATAGCCTCCGATGTTCGGGCAAGCCGCTACGCCTGGCACCTTGGATGGGCCAGGCGACCGACGCTCAAAACAGGAAAAGTACCTTAACATCAAGATGTTAGCCTGACAAGCTGAGAAAGCGCTTAACCTTCTGAGCTGCCCGTTCGTCGCCCCAAGCGGGGCTGAATGTTGTCAAACGACAACGGCTTGCGGCGAACCGCAAGCCGTTGGGGCTGGAGAAAACGGACTCAGGCTGCCAGCAGGATACGCAGCATGCGGCGCAGCGGCTCGGCCGCACCCCACAGCAACTGGTCGCCGACGGTGAAGGCGCCCAGGTAGTCGTTGCCCATGGCCAGCTTGTGCAGGCGGCCGACCGGCACGGTCAGGGTGCCGGTCACGGCCGCCGGGGTCAGGTCACGCTCGCTGATCTCACGTTGGTTAGGGACCACTTTCACCCAGTCATTGGCGCCAGCAAGAATGGACTCGATCTCGTCCAGCGGCACGTCCTTCTTCAGCTTGACGGTCAGACCCTGCGAGTGGCAGCGCATGGCGCCGATGCGCACACACAGGCCGTCAATCGGGATGCTGCCGGCGCTGCGGAAGGCCGGGTTGCCCAGGATCTTGTTGCATTCGGCGCCGCCCTTCCACTCTTCCTTGCTCTGGCCGTGCTCGACCGGCACGTCGATCCAGGGGATCAGGCTGCCGGCCAGGGCCGTGTTGCGGAAGTTCTTGGTCGGGAAGCTGGCGTCACGCATGGTGGCGGCCACCTTGCGGTCGATGTCCAGGATGGCGGAGGCCGGGTCGGCCAACTCGGCCTTCACGGCGTCGTGCAGGGCACCCATCTGGCTCAGCAGTTCGCGCATGTTCTGCGCACCGGCGCCGGAAGCGGCCTGGTAGGTCATGGCGCTGACCCACTCGATCAGGTTGGCCTTGAACAGACCGCCCATGGCCATGAGCATCAGGCTCACGGTGCAGTTGCCGCCAATCCAGTTGCGGCCACCCTTGGCCAGCGCGCTGTCGATGACGTCGCGGTTGACCGGGTCGAGCACGATGACGGCGTCATCGGCCATCCGCAGCGAGGAGGCGGCGTCGATCCAGTGGCCGTTCCAGCCGGCAGCGCGCAGCTTCGGATACACCTCTTTGGTGTAGTCGCCGCCCTGGCAGGTCAGGATGATGTCGCACTTCTTCAGCTCGTCGATGCTGTTGGCATCCTTGAGCGTGGTTTCGTTCTTGGCTTGCGCCGGGGCCTTGCCGCCGGCATTCGAGGTCGAGAAGAACACGGGTTCGATCAGGCCGAAGTCGCCTTCAGCCTGCATGCGGTCCATCAGGACCGAGCCCACCATGCCGCGCCAACCGACGAGGCCCACCAGATTGCCAACTTTGCTCATCACATGCCCTTTCAAATCAAATCCTGTTTTCCCGGCTCGTCCAGCCGGAAGGGCGTGACGAACCGAGAGCCTGTTTAGCCCTTGGTTTTTGTAATGGCAGCGACGACGGCGTCGCCCATTTCACGGGTGCTGACCCGGGTGGTGCCTTCCGACCAGATGTCTGCCGTGCGCAGCCCGCTTGCAAGCACGCTCTTCACCGCGGACTCGATACGGTCAGCGGCGGCGGCTTGGTTGAGTGAGAAACGGAGCATCATGGCAGCAGACAGTATTGTAGCGAGCGGGTTGGCAATGCCCTTGCCGGCAATGTCCGGCGCGCTGCCGTGGCTGGGCTCGTACAGACCCTGGTTCTGGCTGTTCAGGCTGGCCGAGGGCAGCATGCCGATGGAGCCGGTCAGCATCGAGGCCTCGTCGGACAGGATGTCGCCGAACATGTTGCCGGTGACGACGACGTCGAACTTCTTCGGCGCCCGCACCAGCTGCATGGCGGCGTTGTCAACGTACATGTGCTCCAGTTCCACGTCCGAGTACTGGGCGTGCACTTCGGTCACCACATCCTTCCAGAACTGGAAGGTTTCCAGCACATTGGCCTTGTCCACGCTGGTGACCTTCTTGTTGCGCTTGCGCGCGGCCTGGAAGGCGACGTGGGCGATGCGCTCGATTTCGGGCTTGCTGTAGCGCATGGTGTCGAAGGCTTCTTCGGCGCCGGGGAAGTGGCCGTCCACCGCGATGCGGCGGCCGCGCGGCTGACCGAAGTAGATGTCGCCAGTCAGCTCGCGGATGATCAGGATGTCCAGGCCGGCGATCAGCTCGGGCTTCAGGCTCGACGCGCCAACCAGTTGCTCGTAGCAGATGGCGGGTCGGAAATTGGCGAACAGGCCCAGGTGCTTGCGCAGGCCCAGGATGGCCTGCTCGGGGCGTAGCGGGCGGTCCAGTTTGTCGTATTTCCAGTCGCCGACGGCGCCGAACAGGATGGCGTCGGCTGCCTTGGCCAGGTTCAGGGTGGACTCGGGCAGCGGGTGGCCATGGGCCTCGTAGGCGGCGCCACCGACCAGGGCGGACTCCATCTCGAAGGACAGGTCGAGCACGTTCAGGACCTTGACGGCCTCGGCCACGATTTCGGTACCGATGCCGTCACCCGGCAAGACTGCGATTTTCATTTTTTGATTACTATTAAATTGATAGCTGCTTACGCAATGGTGGTGTGCGCCAGCCATGGTTTTTGTGCCAAACGCTGAGCTTCGAAGGCAGCAATCTTGTCCTTGTGGCGCAGGGTCAGGCCAATGTCGTCGAAGCCGTTGAGCAGGCAGTACTTGCGGAAGGCCTGCACGTCAAAGGGAATCTCTTCGCCCTGCGGCTTGACGATGACTTGGCGCTCCAGGTCGATGGTGAGCTGGTAGCCGGGGAAGGCGGCACATTCGTCGAACAGCTGCGCCACCGTGGCTTCCGGCAGCTGGATCGGCAGCAGGCCGTTCTTGAAGCTGTTGTTGAAGAAGATGTCGGCGAAGCTGGGGGCGATGATGGTGCGAAAGCCATACTGGTCGAGTGCCCACGGCGCATGTTCACGCGAAGAACCGCAACCGAAGTTCTTGCGTGCCAGCAGGATGGAGGCGCCGGCATAACGCGGCTGGTTCAGCACGAAATCCGGGTTCGGTTTACGGCTGGCGGGGTCCTGGCCCGGGTAGCCGGCATCCAGGTAGCGCCATTCGTCAAACAGATTGGGCCCGAAGCCGGTCTTGCGGATCGATTTCAGGAACTGCTTGGGGATGATGGCGTCGGTGTCGACGTTCTCGCGGTCCATCGGGGCCACCAGGCCCTTGTGTACGGTAAAGGTTTTCATTATTTTTTCGCCGCGCCTTCGATCTTCTCACCGGCCTTCTGGATGTCCTGGCCCACACCCTTGACGGTGTTGCAGCCCACCAGGGCGAACGTCACGGACAGGATGGCAAGCAGGGTGATTTTTTTCATCGTGATCTCCTAGGCTGATGGTTCAGGCGAATTTGCGGACGTCGACGAAATGGCCGTGCACGGCGGCAGCGGCGGCCATGGCCGGGCTCACCAAGTGGGTGCGGCCGCCAGCGCCCTGGCGCCCTTCGAAGTTGCGGTTGCTGGTGGAGGCGCAGCGCTCGCCCGGCTCCAGCCGGTCGGCATTCATGGCCAGGCACATGGAGCAGCCCGGTTCGCGCCACTCGAAGCCGGCGGCCTTGAAGATCTCGTGCAGACCTTCACGCTCGGCTTGTTCCTTGACCAGACCGGAGCCCGGTACCACCATGGCCAGCTTGACGTTCTTGGCCACTTTCTGGCCGAGCTTCTTCACAATGGCTGCGGCTTCACGCATGTCCTCGATGCGGCTGTTGGTGCAGGAGCCGATGAAGACCTTGTCGATGGTGATGTCGGCCAGCGGCTTGCCGGGCTCCAGGCCCATGTAGGTCAGGGCGCGCTCGATGGCGCCACGCTTGTTGGCGTCCTTTTCCTTGTCGGGGTCGGGCACGCGGCCATCGATGCCCAGCACCATCTCGGGCGAGGTGCCCCAGGTGACCTGCGGCAGGATTTGCGCGGCGTCGAGCTCGACCACGGCGTCGAACTTGGCATCGGCGTCGGAATGCAGCGTCTTCCAGTAGGCCGCGGCCTGGTCCCACTCCACGCCGGTGGGGGAGAGCAGACGGCCCTTGACGTACTCGATGGTCTTGTCGTCGACGGCGACCAGGCCGGCGCGCGCGCCACCTTCGATCGCCATGTTGCACACCGTCATGCGGCCTTCCATGCTCAGGGCACGGATGGCCGAGCCGGCGAACTCGATGGTGTAGCCGGTGCCGCCGGCGGTACCGATCTTGCCAATGATCGCCAGCACGATGTCCTTGGCGGTGACGCCGCGGGCCACGCTGCCTTCCACCTTGACGAGCATGTTCTTGGCCTTCTTGGCCAGCAGGGTCTGCGTGGCCATCACGTGCTCAACCTCGCTGGTGCCGATGCCGTGCGCCAGCGCACCGAAGGCGCCGTGGGTCGAGGTGTGCGAGTCGCCGCAGACCACGGTCATGCCGGGCAGTGTGGCGCCGTTCTCCGGGCCGATCACGTGCACGATGCCCTGACGCTTGGACAGGAAGGGGAAGAAGGCGGCAGCGCCGGACTCCTTGATGTTGGCGTCCAGCGTGGTGATCTGTTCCTTGCTGATCGGGTCGGCAATGCCGTCGTAGCCCAGTTCCCAGCCGGTGGTTGGCGTGTTGTGGTCGGCCGTAGCCACGATGGAGCTGACGCGCCACACCTTGCGGCCGGCCTGGCGTAGGCCCTCGAAGGCCTGCGGGCTGGTGACTTCATGCACCAGATGGCGGTCGATGTAGAGGATGGCCGTGCCGTCTTCTTCGGTGTGGACGACGTGCTCGTCCCAGATCTTGTCGTAAAGGGTGCGTCCCATGGGGTTTTCCTTGGCAATCCGACATTTTATTCGGACCACGCCAGCAAGGTTTATCAGTCGATGATGTCCAGCTTCGGCGACAGCTCGCGCACCCGGTGGTCGACGTAGTAGCCGCCGAACTCGGTGTAGCGCAGCAGGTGCCGCTGGCATTGGCCGCAGCGCCAGAGTTCGCAGCGGTTGTAGGGGAAGAACTTCAATGCCACCGGCGCATCGGGTGAGTCGTAGCGCGTACCTTGCGGGTGGTGCTCCTCAAAGGTCGGCTCGTAGAGTTCGGGGTCGCGCAGCGTGGCCACTTGCCGCATCTGAGCTGCGGGCCAGCGGTCTTCACTCAGGCTTTCCCAGCCGGCGCAGCCGCCCAGACTGCAGCTGCAGGCCTGTTGTGTGCCAGTGTTCTCAGTCAGCAGCGCCTTGAGTTCAGCGGCACTTTGGATCAGTCGCATGGTGAGGGCAAAGTGAGTCGACCAATGAAAATGCCCGCCGACGTTGCCGTGCGGCGGGCATGCGTTTGGGCGCAGTTTAACGCTTGGCCATCGGCGGCACGTCACGGCGCACCGAGCCGGTGAACAACTGGCGCGGACGGCCGATCTTGTATTCCGGATCGCTGATCATCTCGTTGAGCTGGGCGATCCAGCCGACGGTGCGGGCCAGGGCGAAGATGCCGGTGAACAGGTTGACCGGAATGCCCAGGGCGCGCTGCACGATGCCGGAGTAGAAGTCGACGTTCGGGTAGAGCTTGCGCTGCACGAAGTAGTCGTCTTCCAAGGCAATTTTTTCCAGCGCCATGGCCAGCTTGAACAGCGGGTCGTTTTCCAGGCCCAGCTCGGCCAGCACTTCCTTGCAGGTTTCCTGCATCAGCTTGGCACGCGGGTCGTGGTTCTTGTAGACGCGGTGACCGAAGCCCATCAGGCGCACGCCGGAGTTCTTGTCCTTGACCTGGTTCATGAACTCGCCGACCTTGGCCACGCCGCCATTGGCCTGGATGTCTTCCAGCATGTTCAGGCAGGCTTCGTTGGCACCGCCGTGGGCCGGGCCCCAGAGGCAGGCCACACCAGCGGCGATGGCCGCGAACGGGTTGGTGCCGGACGAGCCGCACAGGCGCACGGTCGAGGTGGACGCGTTCTGCTCATGGTCGGCGTGCAGGATGAAGATGCGGTCCATGGCGCGCTCGAGCACCGGGTTGACCTTGTAATCCTCGCAGGGCGTGCCGAACATCATGCGCAGGAAGTTGCCGGCATAGCTCAGGTCGTTGCGCGGGTACATGTAGGGCTGGCCGACGCCGTATTTGTAGGCCATGGCCACCAGCGTGGGCATCTTGGCGATCAGGCGGATCGCGGCGATTTCCCTGTGTTCCGGGTTGTTGATGTCGGTGCTGTCGTGGTAGAAGGCCGACAGGGCACCCACCAGACCGGTCAGCACGGCCATCGGGTGGGCATCGCGGCGGAAACCGCGCAGGAAGAACTGCATCTGCTCGTTGACCATGGTGTGCATGGTCACGCGCTGGCTGAAGGCGGCCTTCTTCTCGGCGTTCGGGAGGTCACCGTACAGCAGCAGGTGGCAGGTTTCGAGGAAGTCGCACTGAGTGGCCAGTTGCTCGATCGGGTAGCCGCGGTACAGCAGCTCGCCCTTGTCGCCATCGATGTAGGTGATGGCCGACTGGCAGGAAGCCGTTGAGAGGAAACCCGGGTCGTAGGTGAACATGCCCGTCTGGCCATAGAGCTTGCGGATGTCGATCACATCCGGGCCGATGTTGCCCTGGTAGACGGGCAGCTCGACGCTGGGGCTGCCGTTACTGAACGACAGGGTGGCTTTGTTGTCAGCTAATTTCATTTGGGGCCTTTCAGCAGGTTTCTCTCAACATGTCTAAAACTTCTTGCACGTCCGCGCGGTTCAACTCGGGGCTGACCTCGGCCAGCGGCTTGCGGCCGAGGTGGAGGTCGAGCAGATCGTTGTCGCTCAGGTCCATCAGGGCCGTCAGGCCCTGTGCCTGGCCCAGGGTCAGCGTGGACTCGAACTTGTTGAAAAAACGCTCGATGAAGAGGTCGTTCTCCAGCAGGCCGCGGCGGCAGCGCCACTTCAGCTTGCTCAGCGTTCTTTCGTCGATCAGTTCATTGTCCATGCTTAACCCTGGTGAATCGCTTACACCGCGCGAGCGACCATCATTTCCTTGATCTTGCCGATGGCCTTGGTCGGGTTCAGACCCTTGGGGCAGACATCGACACAGTTCATGATGGTGTGGCAACGGAACAGACGGTACGGATCTTCCAGGTTGTCCAGGCGCTCGCCGGTGGCGTTGTCGCGGCTGTCAGCCAGGAAGCGGTAGGCCTGCAGCAGACCGGCGGGGCCGACGAACTTGTCCGGGTTCCACCAGAAGCTCGGGCAGCTGGTGGAGCAGCTGGCGCACAGGATGCACTCGTACAGGCCGTTGAGCTCTTCGCGCTCCTCCGGGCTTTGCAGGCGCTCGCGCTCGGGCGGCACCGTGTCGTTGATCAGGTAGGGCTTGATCGAGTTGTACTGCTTGAAGAACTGCGTCATGTCGACGATCAGGTCGCGCACCACCGGCAGGCCGGGCAGGGGCTTGAGCGTGATCACACCCGGCAGCGTGTTCATGTTGGTCAGGCAGGCCAGGCCGTTCTTGCCGTTGATGTTCATCGCGTCCGAACCGCAGACGCCTTCGCGGCAGGAGCGGCGGAACGAGATGGACGGATCAACCGCCTTGAGTTTCATCAGGGCGTCGAGCAGCATGCGCTCATGACCGTCGAGTTCAACCTCGATGGTCTGCATATAGGGTTTGGCGTCCTTTTCCGGGTCGTAGCGGTAGATCTGGAATGTGCGTTTTGCCATGGTATTTTTCTCCGTGCGTCGTGGATGCTGGATGTGGGGGCTTAGAAGGTGCGAACCTTCGGCGGCACCGACTCCACGGTCAGCGGTTTCAAGTTGACGGGTTTGTACGACAGGCTGTTGGTGGCGCTGTCCCACAAGGTGTGCTTCATCCACTCGGCGTCGTTGCGGCCCAGCGGGAACTGGGCGTCGTCAGCCGGACGCTCATAGTCGTTCACGGTGTGGGCGCCACGGCACTCGCGACGGGCGGCAGCCGAGGTCATGGTGGCCTGGGCGGCTTCCATCAGGTTTTCGACTTCCAGCGCCTCGATGCGCGCAGTGTTGAACACCTTGGACTTGTCCTTGAGCGTGATGCTGGCCACGCGCGAGCGCAGGGCATTGATCTTGGCCACACCCTCGTCCATGGAGGCCTGGGTGCGGAACACGCCAGCGTGTTGCTGCATGGTGGCGCGCATGTCGTTGGCGACGTCCTGGGCGTATTCACCGGTGGTGGAGCCATCCAGGCGGGCCAGGCGGGCCAGCGTGCGGTCGGCGGCATCGGCCGGCAGCGGCTTGTGGGTCTTGGTCTTGTCGCTGGCCTGGACGATGTGGTTGCCGGCCGCGCGGCCGAACACCAGCAGGTCGAGCAGCGAGTTGGTGCCCAGGCGGTTGGCGCCGTGCACACTGACACAGGCGCATTCGCCCACTGCGTACAGGCCGTTAACGACCTTCTGGCTGCCGCTGCCGTCGGGCGTGACGACCTGGCCGTTGATGTTGGTCGGAATGCCGCCCATCTGGTAGTGGATGGTGGGCACCACCGGGATCGGTTCCTTGGTGATGTTGACGTTGGCGAAGTTCACGCCGATTTCGTACACCGAGGGCAGGCGCTTGTGGATGGTCTCGGCGCCCAGGTGGTCGAGCTTGAGCAGCACGTAGTCCTTGTTCGGACCGCAGCCACGGCCTTCCTTGATTTCCTGGTCCATGCAACGCGAAACGAAGTCGCGCGGTGCCAAGTCCTTCAGCGTCGGGGCATAACGCTCCATGAAGCGCTCGCCATTGCTGTTGAGCAGAATGGCGCCTTCGCCGCGGCAGCCTTCGGTCAGCAGCACACCGGCACCGGCCACGCCGGTGGGGTGGAACTGCCAGAACTCCATGTCCTGCAGCGGGATGCCGGCACGCGCCGCCATGCCCAGGCCGTCACCGGTGTTGATGAAGGCGTTGGTGGAGGCCGCGAAGATGCGGCCGGCACCGCCGGTGGCCAGCAGCGTGTGCTTGGCTTCCAGGATGTAGGTCTCGCCGGTTTCCATTTCCAGTGCGGTCACGCCCACCACGTCGCCGTCAGCGTCGCGGATCAGGTCCAACGCCATCCATTCGACGAAGAAGGTGGTCTTGGCCTGCACGTTCTGCTGGTACAGGGTGTGCAGCATGGCGTGGCCGGTACGGTCGGCCGCGGCGCAGGCACGCTGCACCGGCTTCTCGCCGTAGTTGGCGGTGTGGCCGCCGAACGGGCGCTGGTAGATCGTGCCGTCCGGGTTGCGGTCGAACGGCATGCCGAAGTGTTCGAGCTCGTACACGACCTTCGGTGCTTCGCGGCACATGAACTCGATGGCGTCCTGGTCGCCCAGCCAGTCAGAGCCCTTGATGGTGTCGTAGAAGTGGTAGTGCCAGTTGTCTTCTGACATGTTGCCCAGGCTGGCGCTGACGCCACCTTGAGCGGCCACGGTGTGCGAGCGGGTCGGGAACACCTTGGACAGCACGGCCACGTTCAGGCCGGCGCGTGCGAGTTGCAGCGAGGCGCGCATGCCGGAGCCACCGGCCCCGATGATGACGACGTCAAATTTGCGTTTGGATAAGGAGTAGGACATGGGTTACAGCCTCAATCGTGCAGTGGCATCACAGACGCCACAGGACTTGGATGGCCCAGCCGGCACAGCCGACCAGCCAGACGATGGTGAAAACCTGCAGCGACAGGCGAAGCCAGATGGGCTTGATGTAGTCCATCCAGATGTCGCGCATGCCCACCCAGACGTGGTAAGCCAGCGCGATGATGACAACGAAGGTCAGCACCTTCATCCATTGGGCGGCAAAGATGCCGGCCCAGGTTTCGTAGCCGATGGGGCCGCGAGTGAGCAGGACCTGGCCCAGCAGCAGCAGGGTGAACAGGACCATCAGGGCGGCCGTGATGCGCTGGCTCAGCCAGTCGCGAAGTCCGTAATGCGCACCCACGACGATGCGCTTGGAGCCGTAGTTAACCGACATGTGTCGCTCCTTCTTGTTTCAGTAAAGGCCAAACAGCTTGGCGCCGAGAACCGCGGTCAGGCCGAGGCTGAGCACCAGTGTGACGATGGCCGAGCTGCGGCCGAATTCCTTGGTCACTGCGTGGGTGAGGTCCATCCACAGGTGGCGGATGCCGGCAATGATGTGGTGCAGGTAAGCCCAGATCAGCGCCAGTGCCACCAGCTTGAAGAACCAGCCCGGCACCGGGCCGACGCCGGCACCGAACAGGGCCGTGAAGCGGGCGAAGGAATACTCCGACGACACCGACACATCAAACAGCCAGATGATGAAGGGCAGCAGGAGGAACATGAGAGCGCCGCTGACGCGATGCAGGATCGACACCCAGCCTGCGGGAGGCAGGCGGTAGGTCGGCAGATCCTTGATGGCGTTGATGTTGCGGAACTCAGGCCGTTTGGCCCGGGAGGGGGTGACAAGCTCAGTCATGGTTGGGCTTTCTCTTTTGGATGTAACCGCTTTGTAATTTCTGGCAGGTTGCCGGGGCAAATTCTATTGCAATGCAGCAACGGTACGAGGGAGTGAGGTGATTCTTTATGAGGTTTTCGCGTGGTAACAGAGTTTCTCAGCCGAGTTCGTTGTGGTAGTGGTGGGTGTCGGTCAGGTACAGGCCGCGGCGCAGTTCCATCGGGACATCGTTGTAGGTGTAGGCAATGCGTTCCACGCTCAGCAGGGGCGTGTTTTTTGGAATCTTGAGCAAGGTGGCCTGGGCGGCATCGGGCAGGACGGCGCGGATTTTTTCCTCGGCGCGCACCATGCGCACGCCGAATTCGGTTTCGAACAGCGCGTACATCGGGCCGAGGTACTGGCTCAGCCGCTCGGCGGTCAGGCCCTTGAAGGGTGTGCCCGGCAGCCACAGGTCTTCCAGAATGGTGGGGCGGCCGGCAAACGAGAGGACCCGTCGTGCCTGCAGCACGCTGTCGCCGGTGCGCAGTGCCAGGGCGCGCGCCACGTCGGCGCTGGCGCGCAGACGCTTGCAGTCGATGATGGTGCGCTCGGCCGGTCCTTCGCTCTGGTTGTCGCCCTGGTCCGGCATCAGCCGCAGAAAGCGGTACTGGACGTGCTGCTCGGCATGGGTGGCGACAAACGTGCCTTTGCCCTGACGGCGCAGCAGCAGGTTTTCGGCCGCCAGCTCATCAATCGCCTTGCGCACCGTACCCTGGCTGACGCGAAAGCGCGCCGCCAGGTCCATTTCGCTCGGAATGGCTTCGCCGGGCTTCCATTCGCCCGACTGCAGGCTTTGCAGAATCAGTCCTTTGATCTGCTGGTACAGCGGGCTGAAGGCGGGGGTCTGGCTTGGCTGCGCAGACGCGCCACCTTCCGTGCCGGGGGCGGCAGGGTCAACAGCAAAAGAGGGCGTCTGGGTCATGGGACGAGGGGTGATGGCATGCAGGCAGAACAGGCTGAATCATATCTTATATAAGACATAAGACAAATTGATAAATCAGGGTTTTCGCGGTACACTCCGCGGTGCATCCGGGGCTTGGTTACGTCCCGGTTACCGTTCACAACACTTCTGGAGTTTTCACCATGAGCAAAAAGCCCGTCCGCGTTGCTGTTACTGGCGCCGCAGGCCAAATCGGTTACGCCCTGTTGTTCCGCATCGCCTCCGGCGAAATGCTGGGCAAGGACCAGCCCGTCATCCTGCAATTGCTCGAAATCCCCGATGAGAAAGCCCAGAAGGCCCTCAAGGGTGTGATGATGGAACTCGACGACTGCGCCTTCCCGCTGCTGGCCGGCATGGAAGCCCACAGCGATCCGATGACCGCTTTCAAGGACGTTGACTACGCCCTGCTGGTGGGTTCGCGTCCGCGTGGTCCCGGCATGGAACGTGCCGAGCTGCTGGCCGTCAATGGCGCCATCTTCACGGCCCAGGGCAAGGCCCTCAACGCCGTGGCTTCGCGCAACGTCAAGGTGCTGGTGGTCGGCAACCCCGCCAACACCAACGCCTACATCGCCATGAAGAGCGCTCCGGACCTGCCGCGCAAGAACTTCACTGCCATGCTGCGCCTGGACCACAACCGCGCGGCCAGCCAGATCGCTGCCAAGACCGGCAAGGCTGTGGCTGACATCGAAAAACTCACCGTCTGGGGCAACCACTCGCCCACCATGTACGCCGATTACCGCTTCGCCACCATCAAGGGCGAGAGCGTGGCCAAGATGATCAACGACCAGGAATGGAATGCCAACGTGTTCCTGCCCACCGTGGGCAAGCGCGGCGCTGCCATCATTGAAGCGCGTGGCCTGTCGTCGGCTGCTTCGGCTGCCAATGCTGCCATCGACCACATGCGCGACTGGGCCCTGGGCACCAACGGCAAGTGGGTCACCATGGGCATTCCGTCGGATGGCCAGTACGGCATTCCCAAGGACACCATGTTCGGCTTCCCGGTGACCTGCGAAAACGGCGAATATAAGGTGGTCGAAGGCTTGGCCATCGACGCTTTCTCGCAAGAGCGCATCAACATCACCCTGGCCGAGTTGCAAGGCGAGCAGGACGGCGTCAAGCACCTGCTGTAAACATGGCTCATCCGCGCGACATCCTCCTTGGCGCCCAGGCCGCGGCCGGCTTCTTGCCGGTCTGCGACCATTACAGCGGCGTTGAGGTCCGGATGCGCAAGAGCCTGCAGCTGCAGGCCGAGATGATTGCCGAGTTCGGGGCCTGCGTCTTCGACGTGTCACTTGACTGCGAAGACGGCGCCCCGGTGGGTGGCGAGCGCGACCATGCCCAGATGGTGGTGGCGCTGGCCAATGAGGCGCAGGAGGCCGCCCGCAAGGCGGCCTTGCCGGCGGCGCCACGCGTTGCCGTGCGGGTGCACCCGGTGGACCATGCGGCGTTCGAGGCCGACGTGGCAAGCATCGTCGGCGGTGCCGCCCAGGCCTTGTGCCACCTGATGATCCCCAAGGTCGAAACGGTGGCCGATGTCGAGCGTGCCGTGACGGCCGTTGATGCGGCCGCGCGTTCTGCGGGGCGGGTCGAACCCTTGCCGCTGCAGGTGCTGCTGGAGTCGCCGGCTGCGGTGCATCGGGCGTTCGACATTGCCGCGCATCCGCGTGTGCAGTCCATCAGCTTCGGTCTGATGGATTTTGTCTCGGCCCACGGTGGCGCCATCCCTGCCAGCGCCATGAGTTCCCGTCCTGACGCGCAGTCCGGAGAACTGGGCCAGTTCAGCCATCCGCTGGTGGTGCGCGCCAAGCTGGAAATCGCCTCTGCCTGCCATGCCCACGGCAAAGTGCCTTCCCATTGTGTGGTCACTGAATTCAGTGATACTGAAGCCATGAAAGCGGCTGCGGCCAAAGCAGCCCGGGAGTTGGGCTACACGCGCATGTGGAGCATTCACCCCAGCCAGATTCGCCCCATCCTGGAGGCGCTGGCGCCGAGTGGTTCGGAGATCGAACGTGCCGCCGCCATCATCGAAGTTGCCGCGCATGCGCAATGGGCGCCCGTGAGCTTTGAAGGCCAGTTGCATGACCGCGCCAGCTACCGCTATTTCTGGCAGGTGCTGGAGCGGGCGCACCAGACCGGGCGCCACTTGCCCGCGAGTGTGCAGACCTATTTCCAGACCGCAACTCGTTAAAGTGTCAGATCGTTGAATCACACAAGGAGCGCAATGATGAAAGCATTGATTACCCTGGTTCTGGTGGCAGCCCTGCCCGTGTCGCTGCTGGCGCAGAACCTGCCGTCCCGCAAGACACATTTCGCCCATGGCAAGCAGGCAGCGTCGGCCAAGACGGCGGTCGCCGCGGCTACGCCGGTTGCCGCACCTGCCGCACCACTTTCGCCCGCTGAGCTGGCGCTGGCTGAACGTGTGCAGGTGGGGCATGTGCCGTGTGAACTGGGCGCCTCGGTCAGCGTCGAAGCGGATCCCAAGGCCGCTGGCTATTTCCATGTGCGTTTGGGCAAGGAAATCTTCCACATGGCGCCGGTGGTGACCTCGACCGGTGCCATGCGCCTGGAAGACCAGCATGCCGGCGCCGTCTGGCTGCAGCTGGCAAACAAGTCCATGCTGATGAGCACCAAACTCGGTAAACGCCTGGCGGATGCCTGCATGAACACCTCTCAAGTGGCCGTTGCTGCTGCCATGGAGAAGAACCCGCCGCCCTCCCTGCTGGATCCGGTGACGCCGCCGCCGGCTATGCGCAATGCGCTGGCATTGCAGGATGCTGCGGAATAAATAGCAGAAGAAGCCCGAGCGACGAGGGCTGGAACCATTTTTGATTGTTGAAGAAGGAGATTCTCATGTTGCAAGCCTACCGCGCCCATGTCGCAGAACGCGCCGCGCTCGGCATTCCCCCGCTGCCGCTGTCTGCCAAGCAGACCGCTGAACTGATCGAACTGCTGAAGAACCCGCCCAAGGGCGAGGAAGCCACGCTGGTCGAGCTGATCACCCACCGCGTTCCCGCTGGTGTGGACGATGCTGCCAAGGTCAAGGCCAGCTACCTGGCCGCCGTGGCCCATGGCACCGAGAAGTGCGCCCTGATCAGCCGCGAGAAGGCGACCGAACTGCTGGGCACCATGCTCGGCGGCTACAACCTGACACCCCTAATCGACCTGCTGGACGACAACGTCGTGGCCGCTGTGGCCGCCGAAGGCCTGAAGAAAACCCTGCTGATGTTCGACCAGTTCCACGACGTCAAAGAAAAGGCCGACAAGGGCAATGCCCACGCCAAGGCCGTGCTGCAAAGCTGGGCCGATGCCGAGTGGTTCACCAGCCGTCCTGAAGTGCCCAAGAGCATCACCTTGACCGTGCTGAAGGTGACCGGCGAGACCAACACCGACGACCTGTCGCCCGCGCCCGATGCCTGGAGCCGCCCCGACATTCCGCTGCACGCGCTGGCCATGCTGAAGAACAAGCGTGACGGCATCACGCCTGAGGAAGACGGCAAGCGCGGCCCGGTGAAGTTCATCGAAGATCTGCGCGCCAAGGGCAATCTGGTGGCCTACGTCGGCGACGTGGTCGGTACCGGTTCTTCCCGCAAGTCGGCTACCAATTCCGTGCTGTGGTTCACCGGCGAAGACATCCCCTTCGTGCCGAACAAGCGTTTCGGTGGCGTCTGCCTGGGCTCGAAAATCGCCCCGATCTTCTACAACACGATGGAAGATGCCGGCGCACTGCCGATCGAACTCGATGTGAGCCAGATGAACATGGGTGACACCATCGAACTGCGCCCCTATGAAGGCAAGGCCCTGAAGGACGGCAAGGTGATTGCCGAGTTCACGGTCAAGAGCGAGGTGCTGTTCGACGAAGTGCGCGCTGGTGGCCGCATTCCGCTGATCATCGGCCGTGGTCTGACCAGCAAGGCGCGCGAAGCGCTGGGCCTGCCGGTTTCCACGCTGTTCCGCCTGCCGCAGGTTCCCAAGAGCCACGGCAAGGGCTTCACGCTGGCACAGAAGATGGTCGGCCGCGCCTGCGGTCTGCCGGAAGGCCAGGGCGTGCTGCCCGGTACCTATTGCGAACCGAAGATGACCTCGGTCGGCTCGCAGGACACCACCGGCCCGATGACCCGCGACGAGCTGAAAGACCTGGCCTGCCTGGGCTTCAGCTCCGATCTGGTGATGCAGTCCTTCTGCCACACCGCCGCCTACCCGAAGCCGGTCGATGTGAAGATGCACCACGAGCTGCCCGAGTTCATCAGCAACCGCGGTGGTATCGCTCTCAAACCCGGCGACGGCATCATCCACAGCTGGCTCAACCGCATGCTGCTGCCCGACACCGTGGGCACCGGCGGCGACAGCCACACCCGTTTCCCGATCGGCATCAGCTTCCCGGCCGGCTCCGGTCTGGTGGCCTTTGCCGCTGCCACTGGTGTCATGCCGCTGGACATGCCGGAATCGGTGCTGGTGCGTTTCAAGGGCAAGATGCAGCCCGGCGTCACGCTGCGTGACCTAGTGCATGCCATCCCGCTGTACGCCATCAAGGCCGGCCTGCTGACGGTCGAGAAGAAGGGCAAGAAGAACATCTTCTCGGGCCGCATCCTCGAAATCGAAGGTCTGCCCGACATGAAGGTGGAGCAGGCGTTCGAACTGTCCGACGCCTCGGCCGAACGTTCTGCTGCCGGCTGCACGGTGCGCCTGAACAAGGAACCGATCATCGAGTACATCAACAGCAATATCGTGCTGCTGAAGAACATGATCGCCCAGGGTTATGCCGACGCGCGCACCATCGGTCGCCGCATCAAGGCCATGGAAGCCTGGTTGGCCAAGCCGGAGCTGCTGGCACCCGATGCCGACGCCGAGTACGCCGCCGTGATCGAGATCGACCTGGCCGAGATCACCGAGCCGATCGTCTGCTGCCCGAACGACCCCGATGACGCCAAGACGCTGTCGGACGTGGCCGGCGCCAAGATCGACGAAGTGTTCATCGGTTCGTGCATGACCAACATTGGTCACTTCCGTGCTGCTTCCAAGCTGCTCGAAGGCAAGAAGGACATCCCGGTCAAGCTGTGGATGGCCCCGCCGACCAAGATGGACGCCCACCAGTTGACCGAAGAAGGCCACTACGGCGTGTTCGGTGCCGCCGGTGCCCGCATGGAAATGCCGGGCTGCTCGCTGTGCATGGGCAACCAGGCGCAGGTGAAGGAAGGTGCCACCGTGATGTCTACCAGCACACGCAACTTTCCGAACCGTCTGGGCAAAAACACCAATGTGTACCTGGGTTCGGCCGAACTGTCGGCGATCTGCTCCAAGCTGGGCCGCATCCCGACCAAGGCCGAG
The DNA here is from genome assembly GCA_002633085.1 of Curvibacter sp. PD_MW3. GTDB lineage: Bacteria > Pseudomonadota > Gammaproteobacteria > Burkholderiales > Burkholderiaceae_C > Hylemonella. The sequence goes on along the minus strand of NSIV01000001.1, from coordinate 617,834 downwards.
TACCTGGCCGACATTGGTGTGATCAACGCCAACGGCGACAAGATCTACAAGTACATGAACTTCGACCAGATCGAGGAGTACAAGGACGTGGCCGCCACCGTGGCCGCCTGATCGGCGATCTCCCCTGACCGGGTCCGTTTACGGCCCGGTTTTTAAAGCCCCCCGGCTCGCGCCGCGGGGCTTTTTCTTGTCCATTCGATAATCTGCGGCATGAATGCCATCACCTCACTGCCCCTGTCCGTGCAAACCGTGCTGCTGCTGATCGGCAGCAATGTGTTCATGACCTTTGCCTGGTACGGCCACCTGAAGAACCTGGCCACGGCGCCCTGGTACCTCGCCGCGCTGGCGAGCTGGGGCATCGCCCTGTTCGAGTACCTGCTGCAGGTGCCGGCCAACCGCATCGGTTTTCAGCAGGCGGGCTTCACGGTGGCGCAGCTCAAGATCGTGCAGGAGGTGGTGACGCTCAGCGTGTTCCTGCCCTTTGCCATGCTCTACCTGAAGGAGCCCTTCAAGTTCGACTATGTCTGGGCCGCGTTGTGCATGGTGGGTGCGGTGTATTTCATCTTCCGCAGTGCCTGAGGTGCGGGTGGCGTCCGACGTGGCGGTTAAACTTCACCCCGTTTTCAGTCATTTCACTGACGAGCCAAGAATTAGGAGAGCTTCATGCTGTTTGGGAAATTAATGCCGCGCGATGGCAACTTTTTTGAGATGTTCAACCAGCATGCGGATCGCATCGTGGAGGCGGCCCGTGCCTTCTCCCAACTGGTGGCGCATTACAGTGACGTCAACCTGCGCGATCAGTACAACCGCGATGTCGATGCCGCCGAACAGGCGGCTGACCGCATCACGCGTGAGGTCAACCAGACCTTGCACAAGACCTTCATCACGCCGATCGATCGCGAACAGATTCACTCGCTGATCAACACCATGGATGATGTGGCCGACCTGATCCAGGATTCAGCCGAGACCATGGCGCTGTATGACGTGCGCCACATGACGGAAGAGATCATCCGGCTGACCGAACTCAGTGTGAAGTGCTGCGAGCGCGTCAAGGATGCGGTCTACCTGCTAGACAACATCGGCGACGCCAAGACGGCGGAAGCTGCGCTCAAGACCTGCGAGGAGATCGACAAGCTCGAATCCGATGCCGATCGCGTCATGCGCACCGCCATGAGCAAGCTGTTCCGTGAGGAACCCGATGTGCGCGAGGTGATCAAGCTCAAGGCGATCTACGAGTTGCTGGAAACCGTGACCGACAAGTGCGAGGACGTGGCCAACCAGATCGAGGGCATCGTCCTCGAAAACGCCTGAGCGGGTCCGGCATGGAAAGCGTTCAGAGCGCCCTCTGGGTGATCATTCTGCTGGTGTTCCTGGCACTGGCCTTCGACTTCATGAACGGGTTTCATGATGCAGCCAACTCGATTGCCACCGTGGTGTCGACCGGCGTGCTGCGGCCGGGGCAGGCGGTGCTGTTTGCCGCCTTCTTCAACTTCCTGGCCATCTTTATCTTTCACCTCAGCGTAGCGGCGACGGTGGGCAAGGGCATCGTGCAACCCGGCATCGTCGACGTTCACGTGGTGTTCGGCGCGCTGATCGGTGCCATCAGCTGGAACCTGATCACCTGGTACTACGGCATTCCCAGCAGCTCGTCGCACGCGCTGATCGGCGGCATCGTCGGTGCCGTGATCGGCAAGGCCGGTACCGAGGCACTGATCTCTACCGGCATCATCAAGACCGTGGTTTTCATCTTCGTCTCACCGCTGCTCGGTTTTCTGCTGGGCTCGTTGATGATGCTGCTGGTGGCCTGGCTGTTCCGCCGCACGACGCCGTCGCGCGTGGATCGCTGGTTCCGCCGCCTGCAACTGGTGTCTGCGGGGGCCTACAGCCTGGGCCACGGCGGCAACGACGCGCAAAAAACCATCGGCATCATCTGGATGCTGCTGGTGGCGACCGGCTACATGACCTCGGTGGACACCTCTCCGCCGACCTGGACCGTGGTGTGTTGTTACATGGCCATCGGTGCCGGCACCATGTTCGGCGGCTGGCGCATTGTCAAGACGATGGGGCAGAAGATCACCAAGCTCAAGCCGGTCGGTGGTTTCTGCGCCGAAACCGGTGGCGCGCTCACGCTCTTCATCGCCACCGCCCTGGGCATTCCGGTCTCCACCACCCACACCATCACGGGCGCCATCGTCGGTGTGGGCTCGGCTCAGCGTGCCAGCGCGGTACGCTGGGGCGTGGCCGGCAACATCGTCTGGGCCTGGATTTTCACCATTCCGGCCAGTGCCTTTGTGGCCATCGTGGCCTACTGGGCGAGCCTGAAACTGTTTTGATGCGGATCGCCCGCGTTTAGAGACCTAAGCGGGAAACGCCGTGGAACCGGCTTGGCCGGGCCACTGGCGTTGTCCCCTTGAGGGGAAGCGGTGTTAGCCGCTCAGGGGTGCAGCTCTCACTGGCTAATCTTGCGTGCTTCCTCGATCTGGTACTCGAAGTAGCGCTGGAAGCTGAAGGCGATGCTGGCCATCAACACGGTGGTGCCGATCAGCAGAGAGCAGGCGATGGCGCCGATGGTCAACCAGCTGGTGCTGCCGGCCGGATGTTCGCTGGCAAGCGTCGGGTTGAAGCGGGCATTCCACTTTTCGCACGTCATGAGGCCGTAGACGATGGCATTGAGTGCGCAGCCGGCGATGGTGAAGCCCACCAGCGGAATCAGCACCCAGCTCAGGGGATCGTCCTGGCCAAACGTTTGCACCCGCTCGACACCATACAGGCCCAGGGCGGTGGGAATGGGCAGCAGCCAGCCCAGCCAGTCGCCCAGGCCATAGAGGTAGAAGCGGTGCAGGCCCAGCGGGCCGGTGAGGAAGGTGAGCCAGGCGGCAAACGTCTTGTTTTTCATGGCGCTATTGTCAGGGATGCGCTGGCGCAGTGCGGTCTCCGAGGCCCAGCGGTTTTTCCATCAGCACGGTATCGAGCCAACGGTCAAACTTCCAGCCGCTGGCTGTCAGCACACCGGCCGGTGTGAAACCGCAGCTGCGATGCAGGCCGATAGAGGCCGCATTGGCCGAGTCGCCGATCACGGCAATCAGCTTGCGCATGCCGGCACGTTCGGCGGCGGCAGACAGTTCGGTCAGCAGTGCCCGGCCCAGACCCAGGCCTCGGGCCTGCGGGGCCAGGTAGATGGAGTCTTCGGCGGCATAGCGGTAAGCCGGGCGCGGGCGAAACCAGTTGCAGTAGGCATACCCCAGCACCTGGCCCTGGTCTTCGGCCACCAGCCAGGGCAGGCCGCGTGCCAGCACCTCGGCACGGCGTGCCTGCATGTCGGTTGGCGAGGGAGGATCCAGCTCAAACGTGCCCGTGCCGTGCAGCACGTGGTGGGTGTAAATCGAGGTGATGGCGACAATATCTTCGTCGCGGCTGGGGCGGATGATAGGCATAAGCGGCAGAAACGTTATAATCACAGGCTTTTCAGTGTGTCGCTGGCCGGGTGGCTATGTCGCGTGTCTCAAACACTGAAGGATTTCGTACTGGATGGTTCTATTCGCTTCTGAATGGAATATCCACCACCCAAAGGATAAATCATGGTCGTTATTCGACTCTCTCGTGGCGGTTCTAAGGCTCGTCCGTTCTTCAACATTGTCGTGGCCGACAAACGCACCCGTCGTGATGGCCGCTTCATCGAGCGTATCGGTTTCTACAACCCGATCGCCACCGCCAACGAGGAAAGCATCCGCATTGCGCAGGATCGCCTGACCTACTGGACCGGCGTGGGCGCACAGGCTTCCTCCACCGTGGAGCGCCTGATCAAGCAAGCTGGCAAGAAAGCCGCCGCTTAATTGACATCCATGCTGCCCGGCCTCGAAGCCGCTGAATTGCCAGCGGACGCCATCGAAGTCGGGCGCATTGCGGATGCCTGGGGCATCAAGGGCTGGTTCAAGGTCCTGCCCTACAGCGCCCATCCCGAGGCGCTGTTTTCTTCCAAACGCTGGTATCTGCTGCCGGCCGAAAAAGGTGCCAAGACCTTTGTCGGTCCCGTCACGCTCGCCATCCGCGAAGCCAAAGAACATTCCGACACCGTGGTGGCCTGGGCGCAGGATGTGCCCGACCGCAATGCCGCCGAACTGCTGCGCGGCGCCCGCATTTTTGTGGCGCGTTCCAGTTTTCCCTCCCCCGAGCAGGATGAGTACTACTGGGTCGACCTGATCGGCCTAGAGGTGGTCAACCGCGAGGGCGTTGCCCTGGGCTCCGTGCGCGAGTTGCTGTCCACCGGGCCACAAACCGTGCTGGTCATCAGCTACGAGCAGGATGGCAAGCCGGCCGAGCGCATGATTCCTTTCGTGTCCGCTTATGTCGACGATGTGGACTTGGCGGCACGCCGCATCCGCGTCGACTGGCAGCCCGATTACTGATCGCTGAACGGGCCCGGTCATGCGGTTCGACGTCCTTACCCTGTTTCCCGAACTGTTCGCACCACTGCTGAGCAGCGGCATCACGCGGCGCGCCTACGAATCGGGCCAGGTTCAGGTGAACCTGCATAACCCGCGCGATTTTGCCGACGGTAACTACCGCCGCGTCGACGACCGGCCTTTCGGCGGCGGTCCCGGCATGGTCATGATGGCCGAACCATTGTCGCGCTGTCTGCAGCAAGCCCAGTCGCAGCGTTCCTCGCGTGCGCCCGTGGTGCTGTTTTCCCCCCTGGGGCAGCCACTCAACCACGCCATGGTGGAGCGCTGGGCCGCCAGCGAAGGCGCCGTGCTGGTCTGCGGCCGCTACGAAGGCATCGACCAGCGCTTCATCGATGCCCATGTGGACGAGCAGATCAGCCTGGGCGACTTCGTGCTGTCCGGCGGCGAGATCGCCGCCATGGCGCTGCTCGACGCCGTGGCGCGGTTGCAGCCCGGCGTTCTGGGGGATGCCGACAGCCATGCCCAGGACAGCTTCAACCCGGCGCTGGACGGTCTGCTCGATTGCCCGCACTACACCCGGCCGGAGACCTGGGACGGGCAGGGCGTCCCAGAGGCGCTGTTGTCCGGTCATCACGCTCAGATCGAGCGCTGGCGCCGCGAACAGCGCTTGGCGTTGACGGCCCGGTTGCGCCCGGAATTGATTGCCCAGGCCCGTTCGGACGGCCGGCTGAGCCGCCAGGACGAGGCTTTCCTGGCTGACTTGGTGCGCCAGAACGCCTGAAACGGGCACTTCCTGCTATAATTTCAGGCTTTCCAGATCCTCTGGCCGGCCGCTTTGCCATCTTGGTGAAGCCTTTTGTGTCATCCCGACACTGGCGCGGACAAGATCATTAGAGGTAATCATGAACCTGATCCAGACTCTCGAGCAAGAAGAAATTGCTCGCCTCGGCAAGACCATTCCCGAGTTCGCCCCCGGTGACACCGTCATCGTGAACGTCAACGTGGTTGAAGGCGCCCGCAAGCGCGTTCAGGCCTACGAAGGCGTGGTGATCGCCAAGCGCAACCGTGGCCTCAACAGCGGCTTCACCGTGCGCAAGATCTCCAGCGGCGAAGGCGTGGAGCGTACCTTCCAGACCTACAGCCCGCTGATCGCCAGCATTGAAGTCAAGCGCCGTGGTGATGTCCGCCGCGCCAAGCTGTACTACCTGCGTGACCGCAGCGGCAAGTCGGCCCGTATCAAGGAAAAGCTGCCGGCCAAGAAGACTGCTGCCGTATAAGCAGCCGGTCTTTGCGCCAAAAGCCGCCACAAGCCTGAGCTTGAGGCGGCTTTTTTGTTTTAAGCCTTCCGTTCCCTGTCCCAGGTGTTGCCGGTGTCGTCGTCAGACTCTATTACTCCGCTGTCCAAGCTGCCGAATTTCGATCCGCGCCAGATCCCGGTGATCGGGGTGGACGCGCATCTGCCCGCCGTGCCGCGTGAGCAGTTGCAACCCGAGGCGCTACGCCAGCGCTTCGTGGCGCCGCCGTCGTGGCAGCCCGAGGTCCGCATGGAGCCGCGCTTCACGCAGCGTGCACCGGTGCCGGCGTCGGTCCTGGTGCCGATCGTCGCGCACGAACGGCCCACGGTGCTGCTGACCCAGCGTACCAGCCACCTGGCAAACCATTCAGGGCAGATTGCCTTTCCCGGTGGCAAGGTGGATGACACCGATGCCGATTCGATTGCCGCTGCCTTGCGCGAAGCTGAAGAGGAAGTGGGGCTGACACCGGACTTCATTCAGGTGCTCGGCACGCTGCCGATCTACACCACCGGCAGCGCCTTCATCATCACGCCGGTGGTGGCGCTGGTGCGGCCCGGCTTCACGCTCACACCCAACGAAGGCGAGGTGGCCGACGTGTTCGAGGTGCCGCTGGACTTTCTCATGAACCCGGCCCACCATCGGCGCCACAGCCTGATGGCCGAAGGCCTGCGGCGCGACTGGTTTTCCATGCCGTACCAGGATGCCGACATGGAGCGCTTCATCTGGGGCGCTACCGCCGGCATGCTGCGCAACTTCTATCGCTTCCTGGCGGCCTGATTCCGACTGCGCGCGGCGTGAAGGCGCGGTTCGGGCCGCTATGATGGCAACATGAGTTTTTTCGCCATTCTTGTCGCATTGTTGCTGGAGCAGGCACGCCCCCTGGCCAGCGGCAACATGGTGCATGCCGGCGTGCGCGGCTGGATGCGCTGGATCATTCGCAACCTCGATGCCGGCCGCGAGCCGCATGGCTGGCTGGCCTGGTTTTTTGCCGTTGCCTTCCCCACGTTGCTGGCGCTGGCCATCCACTGGCTGCTGTGGAGCCTGCTGGGCTGGTGGGCCGCCGTGCTGTGGAGTGTGGTGGTGCTCTATGTCTCGCTCGGTTTCCGTCAGTTCAGCCACCACTTCACCGACATCCGCGACGCACTCGATGCGGGCGACGAGGAACAGGCGCGCAAATTGCTGGCTCAGTGGCGGCAGACCGATGTCAGCGAGTTGCCGCGACGCGAAATCGTTCGTCAGGTCATTGAGCAATCGGTGCTGTCAGCGCACCGGCATGTCTTCGGCGTGCTGGCCTGGTTTTCGATTCTGGCGGCCTTTGGCCTGGGCCCGGCAGGTGCCGTGCTCTACCGCTTGACCGAGTTCGCGGCGCGTTACTGGCCGCATGTGTCGCAGCGCCAGGGGCAACCGGTGAGCGAGGCGGCACGCGCTGCCGCCAGCCAAGCCTGGCATTGGGTCGACTGGTTGCCGGCGCGCATCACCGCACTGGGTTTTGCCGTGGTCGGCAGCTTCGAGGACGCCATTGACAGCTGGCGCAGCCATGAAGCCCAACTGGATGCCAGCAATGACGGCGTGATCCTGGCGGCCACCGCCGGTGCCGTGAATGTTCGCCTGGGCGTCCAAGCCCCCGCAGTGGGCTTGGAGGAGGAAGACCTGGACGCGCCCAGCACAGCGCGACAGGAGCCCGAGCTGGCGCATTTGCGCAGCATCGTCGGCTTGGTCTGGCGCTCGGTGGTGATGTGGATGCTGCTGCTGGCACTGCTCACGCTGGCGCGACTCCTGGGCTAGCGGCCCCCGGCGCCTGCCTCAATAGCGCCGCTGCGACAGTTCGGCGAACAGTTCGCTATAAATTCTATAGCGCGTTGCGCTGATGGATGGCGGGTCGGATTCCGATTTGAGTGCAGACATCACGCCGCAGCCAGGCTCATGCAGATGGGTGCAGTTGTAGAACTTGCAGTCTTTCACCCAGATCTTCAGGTCCGGCATCAGGCCGGCCAGGTGCATGGGGTCGATGTGTTGCAGGCCGAATTCCTGGAACCCCGGTGAGTCGATCAACGCGGTGCTGCGCGCTGCGTCGACCCAGTACCAGTTGGTGCTGGTGGTGGTGTGCTTGCCCGAATTCAGCGCGGTCGAAATCTCCCCGGTGAGCACCTGCGCACCCGGCACCAGCTGGTTGATCAAGGTGCTTTTCCCGGCCCCGGAGGGGCCGAGCACCAGCGTGGTCTTGGCTTGGAGTTGCGCACGCAGCGTGTCGAGTTCCGGCACCAGCCCTTCTGCCTTGGGCTTGAGTGCGAGCGACAACACGGTGTAGCCCATGCGCCGGTACGGCTCCAGCCGGGCCCAGGTGCGGGCAAACGGCTCGGCCAGGTCGCTCTTGTTGAGGGCAATGATGGGTGTGATGCGTTCGGCTTCGGCGGCGATCAGGGCGCGCGCCAGCTGGCTTTCGGAGAACTCCGGCTCGGCCGCAATCAGGATCAGCACCTGGTCCAGATTGGCGGCAAAGCTCTTGGTGCGGATCTCGTCCTGCCGGTAGAACAGGTTGCGCCGTTCCACGATTTTTTCGATCGTGCCCTCGTCGCCGGTGGCCAGCCACAGCACGCGGTCGCCCACCACCGCCTGGCTTTTTTTGCCGCGCGGGTGGCAGATCAGACGCCGGCCTTCCGGGGTTTCCACCACCACATGGCGGCCATGGGTGGCCACCACCAGGCCGTTGTCGAGTTCCACCGGTTTGATCAAGGCCTCACCTCAGCAGTGCGTCAACCAGTGCCGCGCAATCGAAGTCGGCGCGCGTGATGCCGCCGGCGTCATGGCTGCGCCAGCGCACCGTGCAGTGGCGGTAGGCCACCGACAGCTCGGGGTGGTGATTCTGCCGCTGCGCGATGAAGGCCACGGCATTGGCAAAGGCCATGGCGGCCTCGAAGTGGGTGAAAGGAAAGTGTTTTTCGATCGCCAGCTCTGCACCGTCGCCGCTGAGCCGCCAGCCTTCCAGCTGCGCCAGGTTTGCTACGATTTCCGTAGCTTTAAGCGCACGTTTGGCAAGGGCTTGAGCCTGATTTGTCATCAAATCTCCGTTCATGCCGCCAGCCGTGCCAGCCGTTCAGAGGCGGGCGGATGCGAGTAATAGAAGGCCACGTACAGCGGGTCCGGCGTCAGCGTGGAGGCATTGTCCTCGTACAGCTTGAGCAGGGCGTGCCCCAGGTCCGCGCCATTGGTCTGCTGGGCGGCATAGGCGTCGGCCTCGAACTCATGCTTGCGCGAGAACAGGGCCAGCAGCGGCGCGATGAAGAAGCTGAACACCGGCGACACCAGAACGAACAGCAGCAGCGCCAGCGCGTCGTTGGCCGCATTCAGGTTCGGGTTGACGCCCAGGCCAGTGTAGAACCAGCCTTGGGTGGCGAGCCAGCCCAGCAGGGCGAAGCCGGCCAGACTCAGGGCGAACAGGCTGACGATACGCTTGAGGATGTGTTTGTGTTTGAAGTGCCCCAGCTCATGTGCCAGCACGGCGTCCACTTCGCCCGGGCTGAGTTTGCTCAGCAGCGTGTCGAAGAACACCACGCGCTTGGCGGCGCCGAAGCCGGTGAAATAGGCATTGGCATGCGCGCTGCGCCGGCTGCCGTCCATCACGAACAGGCCCTTGGCGGCAAAGCCGCAGCGCTGCATCAATGCCGTCACGCGCGCCTTCAGGCCCTCGTCTTCCAGTGGCTGGAACTTGTTGAACAGCGGGGCGATGAAGGTCGGGTAGATCAACAGCAACAGCAAGTTGAAACCTATCCACACGCACCAGGCCCACAGCCACCAGATCGGACCGGTGGCACCCATGACCCAGAGGATGAGCGCGGCAATCGGCAACCCGATCAGCGCGCCGAGCACCGTGGACTTGGCAAGATCGACCAGCCAGAGCTTGAAGTTCATCTTGTTGAAGCCGAAACGCTGCTCGATGACGAAAGTCTGGTACAGCGAGAGTGGCAACTCGATCAGGCTGCCGATCAGCACAAAGCCGGCGATCAGTGCCAGTTGCTGCAGCATGCCGCTGCCCAGCCATTGCATGAGCGCCTGGTTCAGAAGATGCAAGCCGCCAAACAGCGTCCAGCCCAACAGCACAGCGGCGCCGACGGCGGTTTCCAGCAGGCCGAAGCGTGTCTTGGCCAGGGTGTAGTCGGCGGCCTTCTGATGCGCGGCCAGTGTGATGGTGTCGGCAAAGGCCATCGGCACAGCGCCGCGATGGCCTGCCACGTGGCGGATCTGGCGTGTGGCCAACCAGTATTTCAGAACGAGACCCAGCAGCAGGGCCACGGCGAAAGCCAGTGTCAGGGCCAGGGAAGGGGAAAGCGTTGATGACATGGGAGGCGAGTGTAGGCCATCGGCGACAATCGGGCCCATGGCTGACACGAACACCCCACTTCCGAAATCCGACCTCAACCTGGTCTGGCTCGACTGCGAAATGACCGGGCTGGACCCCGAGCAGGAGCGGCTGATTGAAATTGCCGTCGTTGTCACCGGCCCGAATCTGGAGCCACGCATCGAAGGGCCGGTGCTGGTGATCCACCAGAGCGACGAGGTGTTGAACAAGATGGACGCCTGGAACAAGGGCACGCATGGCCGCAGCGGCCTGATCGACAAGGTGAAGGCATCCACCGTGAGCGAGGCCGAAGCCGAGGCGGAGTTGACGGCCTTCCTGTCCAAGTACGTGCCCAAGGGCAAGTCGCCCATGTGCGGCAACAGCATTGGTCAGGACCGGCGCTTTCTGGTGAAGTACATGCCCAAGCTGGAAGCCTTCTTCCACTACCGCAATGTCGACGTCAGCACCTTCAAGGAACTGGCCCGGCGCTGGCGGCCCGAGGTCTACAGCAGCTTCAAGAAGCAGCAAAAGCACACCGCGCTGGCCGACGTGCACGAGTCCATCGACGAGTTGCAGCACTACCGAGAGCACTTCCTCAAACTGGCCTGAAAGCGGGGCCTCCCGCTTCGCAGACATAGATTTCTAGGTGAAAACCCGAATCTGTGCCATAATTCAAGGCTGCGCTGCAATTGCAGTGCATTTTGTGCATCTCCCTTCACACACCGGACTCCTGGCCACGCGGCTGAGATGAGTCCCCGGTGCAGGCCTCAGGCCAGCGCAGGTTCCGTTTGATGGTTGATGTTTTTTAACCATTGACGGAGCCACCGCAGTCCCTGCGGTGCTCGCGTGTGAGTAAATCCATGACCGACACTTTTGAAGTGACGGGCGACCTTTCGCCTGTCGAATCCATTATTTCCGCTGAAACCAGCGTGGCTGTTGAAGCCGTGCCCAACGGTTTCGTGCAACTGGGCCTGGCACCCGAACTGATCCAGGCCGTGGCCGACCTCGGCTATACCCAGCCGACCCAGGTCCAATCCGAAGTCATTCCGCTGGCCCTGCCGGCTGAAGCCCAAGGCAACGAAGCTCGCCGCTTCATCGACCTGATGGTCTCCAGCCAGACCGGCAGTGGCAAGACCGCCGCCTTCCTGCTGCCCGTGCTGCACACCCTGATCCAGCAACAGGCCCAGGCTGCTGAAAAAGAGCGTACCGATTTCGAGAACGCCTGTGCCGAAGCTGCTGCCAAGGGTGAACCGGCACCGAAGCGCCCCAAGCGCCAGGACCCGACCAACCCGCGCCATTTCAAGGCCGCCACCCCGGGTGCCCTGATCCTGTGCCCGACGCGCGAGCTGGCGCAGCAGGTGGCGCACGACGCCATCGAGCTGGTCAAGCACTGCCGTGGCCTGCGCATTGCCAATGTGGTGGGCGGCATGCCCTACCAGATCCAGATCGCCAAGCTGCAGAACGCCAACCTGGTGGTGGCCACGCCCGGCCGCCTGCTGGACCTGCAGCGCTCGATGCAACTCAAGCTCGACCAGGTGCAGTTCCTCGTCGTTGACGAAGCTGACCGCATGCTCGACCTCGGTTTCTCCGACGACCTGGCCGAAATCAACCAGCTGACGGCACAGCGCCGCCAGACCATGATGTTCAGCGCCACCTTTGCGCCACGCATCCAGCAGCTCGCCATGCGCGTGATGCACGACAACGGCTCGGGTGTGAAGAAGGTGCAGATCGATTCACCGCAAGAGAAACACGCCAACATCAAGCAGGTGCTGTTCTGGGCCGACAACGCCCAGCACAAGCGCCAACTGCTCGACCACTGGCTGCGCGATGCCGGTATCGATCAGGCCATCGTGTTCGCCAGCACCCAGGTAGAGTGCGACGGCCTGGCCAACGACCTGCAGCAGGACGGCTTCTCCGCCGTGGCCCTGCACGGTGCCCTGAGCCAGGGCCTGCGCAACCGCCGCCTGATGGCCTTGCGCCAAGGCCAGGTGCAGATCCTGGTGGCCACCGATGTGGCAGCGCGCGGCATCGACGTGCCCACCATCACCCACGTGTTCAACTTCGGCCTGCCGATGAAGGCCGAGGACTACACCCACCGTATCGGTCGTACCGGTCGCGCCGGCCGTGACGGCCTGGCCGTGACCTTTGCCGAGTTCCGCGATCGTCGCAAGATCTTTGACATCGAAGGCTATAGCCAGCAGAAGTTCAAGGCCGAGGTGATCCCGGGCATGGAGCCCAAGCAACGCATGCCCGAGCCGTCGCGTTCCAACGCCGGCTTCGGTGGCCGCAACAGCCGTGGTGGCAACGACAACTTCTCGCGCGACCGCAAGTTCGGTGGCGGCGGTGCCCGCACGGGCGGCTTCGGTGGCAACCGGGGCGGCTTTGGCGGTGACCGTGGTGCTGATCGCGGCGGCTTTGGCGGCGATCGCGCCCCTGCCGGCGGTTTCGGTGGTGGTTTTGCCCAGCGCGATGACCGCGGTGGCGAGCGTCGCGAAGGTTTCAGCTACGAGCGCAAAGGCGGTTTCAACGACCGTTTTGCCGGCGATGGCCGCCGTGATGGTGGCGCTCCGCGTGGTGACTTTGGTGACCGTAAACCGGCTTTCGGTGCCAAGCCTGCGTTTGCCAAGCCCGGCAATGGCGGCGGCAAGGTCTTCGTGCCGCGTGACGCTGCCAAGAAACGCGCCCCGCGTCCCGCACGCTGATCAGGTTCTGACCTGACAAGCAGCCCGCCTGACCTTGCGTCGGCGGGCTTTTTTCATTGCAGGCGCAAAGCGCCCTCGGCAGTCGTCACGATGCGTTTGCCAGGTGGTAGCGTGAGGTAGGCCACGGCGTTGGCTGGCTCCAGGCCGAAGGTCAGGCTGGCCGGGCCGCGCGCGCCGCGTCCGCTGGCGAAGCCGCTGGTTTCACTCAAGGCATTGAAGCTCAGGGAGACCTCGGTGTTGTCACTGCATTTCAGGTTGATCGCACCGCTCTTGCTGGCGGTGTAGCGCATATTGCCCATGCATTGAAGACCGCCGCCAGCGCTCAGTGCCACAGTGCCGGTGCGATCGGTGAAGAGCTTCACCTCGCCGGACAGCAGCGTCTCGTTCACCACGGCCAGTGCCGGCGCGGACGAGGAGATCAGCCGCATGCCGACATCGTTCATTTTGGCGCAGCCGGCCAGCGACAGGGCCAGCATCAGGGAGGTTGTGAAGGCTTTCATGCTTGGTGATGATAGGGTGCGGATAGCGGTTCGATAAAACGAATTCCCGGGTGTTTGGAGGTCAATTGTCGGCGTGAACGCGGCTTTGAAGCAAAAAATGCGTGCCATGTGACTCGAATACTCTCGTAAGATGCCCAGCATGTTTGGGTGGTATCGATCATGCGCGTTCAAGTGGGTCTGGGTCAGCATCTTGTCCCTGCTCGTTCTGGCCGGCATGGCGGCTACCAACCTGGATCGTCTGCAGCAACTGGCGCTGAATCGCTATGGCACGGAGGTAGCCCGTCTGGTGGGCGAGTGGCGCGCCATGCTGCCGTCGGCACAGGCGCCGAATGAGCTGGACAAGCTCGAACGCATCAACAACTTCTTCAACCGGCGCATCCGCTGGGCGGAAGACGCGGTGTTGTGGCAACAAGACGACTACTGGGCCTCGCTGTTGGAAACCCTGGCCAAGGGGGCGGGTGACTGCGAGGACTTCGCCATTGCCAAATACGTGAGCCTGGTGCTGGCGGGCGTGCCCGAAAGCAAGCTGCGCCTGACCTATGTCCGCATGCAGCGACGCCCGCATGCCGAGCCGGAGGCACACATGATCCTGGCCTACTACGCCGCCCCGTCCGGCGAGCCGCTGATCCTGGACAACTTCGACCCCGATATCAAACCGGCTGCACAACGGCCGGATTTGACGCCCGTTTATGCCTTCAACGCCACCCAATTGTGGTTCCGTGGACCCAACCCGTCCAGCTCGGATCCCACGGTTCGCATCTCGCGCTGGCGCGATGTGCTGGCGCGCCTGCAGGCGGAGCACACGCTATAGAACTCGACTTGAGGGAGCTGCACCATGTCACTGGTCAAACGTTTATGGATTGTCATCGGTCTGATCATTCTCGCCGCCGTGTTCAGCGCGGGCATCATCAACATTCACTCGGCCCAGCACTACCTGGAGAACGAACTCCGGGTCAAGAACCTTGACACCGCCACCGCGCTGGCCCTCACCCTTTCGCAAAGCGCCAGCGATGCGGTCACGGTCGAGTTGCTGCTGAGCTCGCAGTTCGACCTCGGCCACTATCAGCGCATCGAGTACCTGGGGCCTGATGGCCGCCTCATGGCCCATCGTGAGCGTGCCACCCAGCCGCCGGCCGTGCCAGCCTGGTTCATGCAACTGTTCCCGATCGCGTCAGAACCTGGCACGGCCGTGATCCAGAGTGGCTGGACGCAACTGGGCAGCATCCAGCTGCGCAGCGACCCATCCTTTGCCTACGACTCCTTGTGGCACTCGGCGCTGGAACTGGCCGAACTGTTTCTGCTAGGTGGCCTACTCGTTGGCGCGCTGGGCATGGTCTACATCCGGCGCGTGCTTCAGCCGCTGCAACGTGTGGTGGAGCAGGCCGAGGCACTGGCCGAGCGTCGCTACCTTGAAATCCCGCCGCCGCGCACACGGGAGTTCCGTCTCATCATCGAGGCCATGAACCGGCTGGCGCACAGAACCAAAGTTCTGCTGGACGATGAAGCGACACGCTTGTACAAGCTCAAGACAGAACACGAGGTCGACGCGCATACCGGTTTCATGGTGGGCGAAGTCTTCCGCCGTAATGCGACTGATGAAATCGAACGAGAGAGCACAAATCCGCAAGGCCTGCTGCTGCTGGTGCGCATCGTCAATCTGGAGGAGCTCAACCGCGAGATCGGACGTCAGCAGGCCGATCGCCTGATCGGGTTGATGGCGCAGCAGATGCGCCGGGCGCTGCAAGCCCACACGGGAGCGCATTATGGCCGCCTCAGTGCGGCGGAGTTCGGCATCCTGCTGCCGGGTCAGGGCGACAGCGCGGCTGTCTTGCAGCAACTCCATGCCAGTCTGCTGCAGGTTGAGCACAGCAACCTGTTGCAGCTCAGCTACGCCGCGACTTGCTACGAAGTACACAGTGACCTGTTCGAGTTGCTGTCGGCTTGCGAGCAGAGCATGGCACCTGCTGATGCCGAAAGACTGACGCTGCCCGTGTCAGGGGGAATGCAGCCTTCGCACTCGGCACGCGAGTGGGAGCAGATCTTGCAGGTGGCACTGCACAAGCACGAATTCCAATTGGCGCTTTATCCGGTGCGCGGCCGCAACAACAGCTACCTGCACACCGAGGCGCCGGCGCGGCTTCACTCCAGCGTGTGCGGTGAAACACTGGTGGCCGGTGCTTTCCTGCCTTGGGCACGGCGCCAGGGCCTGGTCGGTCAGGTCGATCTTGAAATCCTGGCGCAGACCTTGGCTACGGTCGAGCGCCATGGGCATGACATCTGCATCAATCTTGGCTACGAATCGGTCTGCGACGAAGGCCTGGTGCAGCGCATCATCGCCATGATGGAACAGAGTAAAACGCAGGCGGCTCAGCTCTGGTTCGATGTGGGTGAAGAGATCGCTTTCGAACACCCGCAGGCTTTTGCCTGTTTTTGCGAGCGCCTGCGTCCGCTGGGGTGCAAGATTGGCATCGAGCACCTCGACCATCACGTCGGACACCTGGCGCGCCTGCACGGTCTGGGGCTGCATTACATCAAGCTCAGCCGCACCCTGGTGCAGGATGTGGGGCGTGAAGAGACTGCCCAGGCACTGTTGCGCGGCCTGTGCACCATCGGTCACACCATGGGCCTGCTGGTCATTGCAGAAGGGGTGTCGCAGAGCGACGATGTGCCGCTCTTGTTCGAGCTGGGCCTGGATGGGGTCACTGGCAGCGCAGTGGTCTGATCGACTCTGTACAGCAGCGCTTCGCGTTGCCAAGCTCGGCGAGGTCCGCCGCAAGGCTGCCCAGGGCTCCAGTCACGGCGCAGCCACCGATCGCGAACGACTTGTCAGTTGCGAAAGAGAGGTGCTCGCCGCCACAAAGTGCGAATTCAACACGTCGGGTTTGCCGTAGCGAACGGGCGTCCCGTCAAGCTGCAGCACGCTGCCCCCAGCGGCCTCCAACACGGCTTGTCCGGCAGCGGTATCCCACTCGCAGGTCGGACTCAGCCTTGGGTAGAGGTCGGCGCTGCCTTCGGCAATGCGGCAGAACTTCAGCGAACTGCCGGCCTGCATTAGTTCGTGTGCTCCCAGTCGGTTCAGAAAAGCCTGTGTCTCGTGACTCATGTGGCTTTTGCTGGCCAGCACCCGCAGCGCGCGGCCGGATCGTCCCTGTTCGGATGCGACACGGATGGCCTCGATCCCTTGAGGGCTTTGACGAAAGGCGCCAAGACCGGTCGCCCCCCAGTAAGCCAAGCCCAGCGCCGGCGCCACCACCACACCCAGCACGGCCACGCCGTTCTGCACCAAGGCGATATTCACCGTGAACTCGCCATTGCGTGCCAGAAATTCCTTGGTGCCGTCCACAGGGTCGACCAGCCAGAAACGTCCCTGGGGCTGGCGGTGCACCTGTGACGCAGCGTCTTCTTCCGACACGACGGGGATATCTGGCGTCAGACGGGCCAGGGCCCGGGCGATCACTTGATGTGCAGCGAGGTCGGCCTGCGTCAGCGGGCTGCCGTCGGTCTTGTGTTGAATCTCGTCAGGCGTCAGCATCGAGGCATAAACAGCCATGACGGCTGTGCCCGCTTCCAGCGCAATGCGTACAACCTGGGGCTGTAGATCACAGAGAGTCATAGATATAAGTGCGGGTGATCAGCCCTCTGGCGTCGTGGGCGTAACGAGAGGCTGTGGCGTCAGGTTCAGGTTCAGGTCCAAGCGGACTCAGTGCGTAAAAGGCACACTGCGGCAGTCAAGGTCAGGAGCGTCAGAACAATTTTGCGTCTTAATGAGTCCATGCAGCAACGGTAGCTGTTTTGGGAAGGAAATCAAGCGGACGCGGTCACGATACCAGACGTTATCATTCTCCAGGACGTCTTTACCCAAGCCAACAGGAAGCACCATGAAACACACGATGACCGCCGCCATCTTGCACCGTACCCTGATTGCCGTTGCCACTGCGGCCGTCTTGACCACGCCGGCATTGGCAGCCGACAACATCAAGGTCGGCCTGTTGTCCACGCTGTCCGGGCCGGGCGCCGGGCTGGGCATCGACATCCGTGACGGTTTCCAGCTGGCGGTCAAGCTCAATGGCGGCAAGCTCGGTGGCTTGCCGGCCGAGGTGGTGGTGGCCGATGACCAAGCCAGCCCGGACGTGGGCCGCCAGACTGCCGACCGCCTGGTCAAGCGCGACAAGGTGGACTTCATGACCGGCATTGTGTTCTCCAACGTGATGCTGGCGGTGGGTGCGCCGACTTTCGCTTCGAAGACGTTCTACATCAGCGCCAATGCCGGTCCGTCGCAGTACGCCGGCGAGCAATGCAACCCATATTTCTTCAGCGCCTCCTACCAGAACGACAACCAGCACGAGGCGGTGGGCAAGACGGTGACCGACAAGGGCTTCAAACGCGTGGCACTGATCGCACCCAACTACCCGGCGGGCAAGGATGCGCTCACCGGTTTCAAGCGTTTTTTCAAGGGCGAGGTGGTGTCCGAGAGCTACACGCCGCTGAACCTGCTGGACTACGGTGCTGAACTGTCCAAGCTGCGTGCGGCCAAGCCGGATGCGGTCTACATCTTCTTGCCGGGCGGCCTGGGCATCAACTTCATCAAACAGTTCGTCGGTGCCGGCCTGTCCAAGGACATGACGCTGTTCGGTCCCGGCTTCTCGGGTGATGAAGACGTGATCAAAGCCGTGGGCGAGCCCATGCTGGGCATGTTCAATACCTCGCAGTGGGCGCACGATCTGGACAACGCCGCCAACAAGAAATTTGTGGCCGCCTTTGAGAAGGAATACGGTCGCCTGCCCACACTGTATGCGGCGCAGGGTTTCGACGCCGCGCAACTCATTGGGGCTGCCGTGCGCGACACCAAAGGCAAGGTGGACGACAAGGCCGCTGTGCGCAAGGCCCTGGAAGCGGCCAAGTTCGAGTCGGTGCGCGGTGCCTTCAAGTTCAACAGCAACCACTTCCCGGTGCAGGATTACTACCTGCGTGTCATCACCCGTGATGCCAAGGGCCGCATCACCAATCGCACGCTGGGCACGGTGTTCAAGAACCATGCCGATGCCTATGTGGGCAAGTGCAAGATGGCTGCCAACTGACATCAGCGAGTCGTGGCTGAGCTTTGATGACCGGTATTCTGATTCTGGAGCAGGCCCTGAATGGCCTGCAGTTCGGGCTCATGCTGTTCTTGCTGGCGGCGGGCCTGACGCTGGTGTTCGGCATCATGGACATGATCAACCTGGCGCATGGTTCGCTCTACATGGTGGGCGCCTATCTGGTCGCCGCCGCCACCGCTGCTTCGGGCTCGTTCTGGCTCGGGCTGGCGGCTGGCGTCGCGGGTGCGGCGCTGTTCGGCGTGCTGCTGGAGCTCACCGTGCTGCGTCGTCTTTACCAACGGGACCATCTGTCGCAGGTGTTGGGCACCTTTGCCATTTTGCTGATGTGCAACGAAGCAGTGCGTTTCATCTGGGGTTCGCAGCCGGTGCTGCTGAGCCCGCCCGAATCGCTGGCGGGCCCGGTAGAGCTGTTACCCGGTTTTTATTACCCGGCTTATCGCCTCCTCATCATCGGCGTCGGGCTGGCGGTGGCGCTGCTGCTCTGGTTGCTGATCACGCGTACGCGTTTGGGCATGCAGGTGCGCGCCGGTGCCTCCAACCGTGAGATGGCGCTGGTCATGGGCACCAATGTGCGGGTCCTGTTCACCGCCTTGTTCGGCCTCGGGGCGGCACTGTGCGCCGTGGCAGGCGGCATGCTCGGGCCGTTGCTGGCGGTTCAGGTCGGCATGGGGGAAAGCATTTTGATCCTGGCATTTGTGGTGATCGTCATCGGTGGCATCGGTTCGGTGCGTGGCGCGTTGCTGGGAGCCCTGCTGGTGGGGGTGGTCGATACCGCCGGCCGCACGCTGATCCCCATGGCCTTTGATGCGCTGCTGGGGGCCGAGGCGGCCAGCAACGCCGGGCCAGCCGTGGCCTCCATCCTGATCTACGTGCTGATGGCTGCCGTGCTGTTCTGGAAACCGAAAGGTCTCTTCCCGTCCCATGGCTGATGCGCCGCTGAACTCTGCCGCGCCGTCTGCGGCTACGGTGCCACGCAGTCTGCTGGACCATGCACTCACGTTGCGTTGGTCGCTGCCCCTGCTGGCATTCCTGCTGCTGTTTCCATGGTTGGCGCCGCTGATCGGCGGCGATTTCTACCTGGGGCTGGCGGCACGCATCCTGATCTTCGCGCTGGCGGCCAGCAGCCTGAACCTGATCCTCGGCTTTGGCGGCATGGTGAGCTTTGGCCATGCGGCTTTTATCGGCGTGGGGGCCTACACGGTGGGCGTGCTGGCGCAAGCCGGCATCAGTTCCGCCTGGGTGGTCTGGCCGGTTGCCATGGGCGTGACCGCACTCTTTGCGCTGGTCATCGGGGCCATCAGCCTGCGCACGCAGGGCGTGTACTTCATCATGATCACGCTGGCCTTCGCGCAGATGCTCTATTACCTGGCCGTGTCCAACAAGGCCTATGGTGGTGACGATGGCTTGTCACTGCCCGGGCGCTCGACCGCCGGCTTCGGCCTCGACCTGGCGGATGACCGGACCTTCTATTACGTCACCTTGTTTCTGGTGGTGCTGGCATTTGTCTTGATGTGGCGTCTGCTCAACGCGCGTTTTGGCCACACACTGCAGGCCATCCGTGAGAACGAGACGCGCATGGAAGCCATTGGCTTCCCGGTTTACCGTTTCAAACTCATCGCTTTCAGCATGGCAGGTGCGCTGGCGGGGCTGGCCGGTGTGCTGCTGGCCAACCTGAGCGGTTTTGTCAGTCCGTCGATGATGCAGTGGAACCAGTCGGGTCTGTTGATGGTCATGGTCATCCTGGGCGGCGTCGGTCATCTGTGGGGTGGCGTCATTGGTGCGGTGGTGTTCCTGCTGCTCGAAGAGGTGCTGAGCCACTACACCATCTACTGGCAATTTCTGCTCGGTGCCGTGCTGCTGGCGGTGGTGCTGGTCGCGCCCAACGGCCTGATGAGCTTGCTGCAGCGAAAGGGCCGGGCATGAGCGCCGCTCTCCTGCGGGTGGATCATCTGGTCAAGCGCTTTGGTGGCCTGGTGGCGACCGACCGTGCGCAACTGACGGTGCACCAGGGCGAGATCCATGCGTTGATCGGCCCCAACGGCGCTGGCAAGACCACGCTGATCCAGCAGCTCTCGGGGGCGCTGGCACCCGATGCTGGGCACATCGTTTTCGATGGCGCGGACATCACATCGCTGTCCATGCATGAGCGGGTGCACCGCGGCTTGGCACGCTCCTACCAGATCACCAGCATCTTCAAGCGTCTGCCGGTGCTGGATAACCTGGCGCTGGCCTTGCAGGCGCGGCAGGGTAGCAGCCTGCGCTTCTGGCGCGCAGCGCGCACGGAAGTCCAGCGTTACGCACAAGCGGCTGTGGTGGCCGAGCGCGTTGGCCTGGACGGGCAATTGCAACAGATTGCCGGCGCCCTGTCTCACGGTCAGCAACGCCAACTGGAGGTCGGTATTGCGTTGGCCACCGGTGCGAAGCTCCTGCTGCTGGACGAGCCCATGGCCGGCATGGGGGCGGAAGAGTCGGAGCGCATGGTGACGCTGCTGCAGAGCCTGCGCGGCGAGTGCACCCTGCTGCTGGTCGAGCATGACATGGATGCTGTGTTCCGGCTGGCCGACACCATCTCGGTGTTGGTGGCCGGGCGCGTGATCGCCAGTGGTGCGCCACAACAGATTCGCGTCCATCCCGAAGTCCGGCGCGCCTACCTTGGCGACGATTTTGAACCGACGGAGGTCGACGCATGACAGCGCTGCTCGAAGTCGACAACCTCGAAGCGGCCTATGGCCCCAGCCAGGTGCTGTTTGGCGTCAGCCTGCGGCTGCAGGGCGGTGGCGTGGCCACGCTGTTGGGCCGCAACGGCATGGGCAAGACCACCACCGTGCGCTCTATTCTCGGCCTGACGCCGCCGCGCAGTGGCACGGTGCGCTTTCTCGGTGAGCGTATCAATGGTCTGAGCCCGGACCGCATTGCGCGCATGGGGCTGGCGCTGGTGCCCGAAGGGCGGCAGATCTTTCCCAACCTGAGCGTGAGTGAGAACCTGCGCGCCTTCGCCGCCAATCGCAACGCCAGCCGTGAGCCCTGGACATTGGATCGCGTCTATACCCTGTTCCCACGCCTGGAGGAGCGCAGCCGCAACATGGGCAATCAGCTATCGGGCGGTGAGCAGCAGATGCTGGCCATCGGTCGTGCGCTCATGACCAATCCGCACCTGCTGATCCTGGATGAAGCCACGGAAGGTCTGGCACCCATGATCCGCGAGGAAATCTGGTCTTGCCTGGCGGCCTTGCGCGCGCAAGGGCAAAGCATTCTGGTGATCGACAAGTACGTGCAGCGTCTGATCGAACTGGCCGATCAGCACACCATCATCGAACGCGGGCGTGTGGTCTGGGCTGGCAGTTCGACACAACTCGCCGCCGACCCGGGCTTGTGGCATCGCTATATCGGGGTTTGAGCCCGACCTGCAGCAGATGCTGACGCGGTGTCTATTTCCATCCTGACACTCAGGAAAAGGAAAATCTGGCCTAATTCTTGCGGATCAAGGCCATGTCTTGATTTTCGAGAACACCATGCGCACCCTCCCACCATCTCCCGTCAGTCCCCATGCAGGCCATGTGCTCTGGCTGCAGCGTGCTCTGGCATGGTTGGTGTGTGCGGGTTTGCTCATGTGCCTGCTGGGGCTGATGGTGAACGTGAAATCTTTGCCAGCCATGTCTGGGCAGGCGCCGGCCGATACCGTGTCTGTCGCTGCTGCGCACGGGAATGCGGCGGCTGTATCCGCTTGCAGCGCCACGCAATTGCAAGGCACCTGTACCGATGCCGAGCCAGGCGATTGGGCTGACCTGGATGTCTTGCCGGCTGTGCCCCTCGCCATGCGCGTGGTGCGGGTCTTGCGCTCGGTCGAGACCCGGACGCCATTGATTCAGGTTGGTGTGCAACCTGGCTTGCCGCCGCCACGCGGTTTGGGCTGACTTTTCCACTTTCGTTTTTGCTGTTCTGAGGCGAACCGGCCAAGCCGGAGCGCCGCCGTGGAGATTTGCCTGAGAGGCCTTGCGTATGAGATACCTTGTCAATTGGAAACCCCTGGTCTGCCTGCTGCTCTGGCCAGCAATGCCTGCCTGGGCGCAACCGGCTGCCGCACCAGCCGTCATGCAGGCACCCCAAGAGGGGCCTTCGCTGACCTTGCCGGAATTGATCAGCACTATCCTGGTGCACAACCCGGGTCTGCAAGCCGCCCGTCGTCTACGCGATCAGGCTGCGGCCGGCATCAAGACGGCCGGTGCCTTGGCGAATCCACGGCTTGAATGGAGTGAAGGGCAGACTCAGGCGCGGCTTGCCTCCGCCATGCCAGGCCGGGTGCAGGGCTGGGCGCTGTCCCAGTTCATTGAGAACCCATCGCTACGCGGCGCCCGGGTCGAGGCGGCACGTTCGGTCGAACGCGGTAGTGCGCACCAGATTGACGCACTGCGCAGTGAATTGGTGGCACAGGTTCAGTTGCGCGCTTATGAATATTTGTTACGCCGTGCCGAGGCGCAGGCGGCGGCCGAGGACGTGACCTTGCTCGAGCAAGTGCGCGAGCGCGTCAGGCTGCGGGTGGAAAGTGGCGAGGCGGCGCGCTACGAAATCATCAAGGCCGATGCCGAAATCATCAATGCGCGGCAGCGCCAGCAAAACGCCGCACTGCAGGCAGAACAGGTGCTGCTGGGCATGAACCGGATGGCGGCCGGCCAGTTGCCGCAGCGTTGGAGTTTGAGCGGTGCGTTGGCAGAGGAAAGCCGCTTGCGTGATCTGGACGACATGCAGCGTCGAGCCCAGGCCAACAACCCGGAACTCAAGATGCTGCAAAGCCAGCTGGAGCGGGCCCGCAGCCAGGTGACGGCGGCGCGCGCCAGCCGTTGGCCTGGCGTGGAGTTGCGTTATACCGAGACCACGGATGTCGAACTGCGCCACGGCATGCTGGGTGTGCAGATGCAGATCCCGCTGCTCGACCAGCGGGCCGGACCGATTGCCGAAGCCGGGGCTGACGAGGAGCGCATGCGCATCAAACTCGAAGGCCGGCAGGCCGAGTTGCATCAGCAACTGCGGCAGGCGTGGAAATCGCTGGAGATGGCCCGCCTGCGCGTCGAGGCCTTGGGACAGGGCGCCATGCGCGAGGCCGAGGCCGCCTTGCGTGTTGCACAGGCAGCCTACCGTTTCGGCGAGCGCGGCATCCTCGATGTGCTCGATGCCCGCCGTGTGCTGCAGTCCGTTCGCGCCGATCTGCTCGATGCCCGCTACCAGGTCCAGGCCGCACGCATTGAACTCGAATACCTCGCCGGCGACTATGCCGAAGACAAGCTTTGATTCCGAAGGATTTCTCATGAAACACGTTCATACCCAGGCTTCGCGAGGGACGCGTTGGATGGCCGGGCTGGCTGTCGTGGCCGGCTTGCTGCCCTTGGCGGCATGCAAGGACAAGGAAGCCCCTCCCGCCCCTGCTGCGACCGCGGCGGTCAGCGATCCGTTACTGGTACGCATCAGCCCGGAGCAGGCGGCCAATTACAAGACCGGCCCGGTTGTGTTGGCGGATGTGACACTTGTCCAGGAGCATCCGGGGCGGATTGAAGCCAACGAGCGTCAGGTCAGCCGCATCGGGGCGACTGTCACGGGACGCGTGACGCAAGTGCTGGCCGAATTGGGAGACGCTGTGCGTCCGGGCCAGACCTTGGCCCAAGTCAGCAGCCCCGAGCTCACCACGTCTCAATTGGCTTACCTGCGTGCCAGCTCCGGTTTGTCGCTGGCCGAGCGCGCCGTGGAACGGGCGCGCCAGCTGATCCAGGCCGATGTGATTGGTTCGGCCGAATTGCAGCGGCGCGAATCCGAGTTGTCGATTGCGCGCGCCGAGAAGCGTGCGGCCGAAGATCAACTGCGCCTGCTCGGACTGCCGTCTGCGGCCATTGAGCGCCTGCGCACCGAAGGCAGCCTGAATTCCGAGGCCAGCGTGATGGCGCGGCAGGCTGGTGTGGTGATCGATCGCAAGGTCAGCCAGGGCCAGGTGGTGCAACCGGGGGACCAGTTGTTCACGGTGGCGGACCTGTCCAACGTCTGGGTGGTGGGCGCGCTGCCCGAGCAGGCGGCACGCTCGGTGCAACGGGGGCAGGTGGTGGAAATCGAGGTGCCGGCCATCGACCAGAAGTTCAGTGGCAAGGTGGTGTTCGTCAGCGACACCATCCAGCCGGAAACACGTACGGTGGCCATTCGCACCCAGGTCGACAACGCCCGGCGGGAACTCAAGCCGCAGATGTTGGCCACGCTGCGCATTGCCGGTGCCACGCACAACGTGCCGGTGGTGCCCGAGACTGCTGTGGTGCGCGAGAACGACCGCGACCATGTGTTCGTGCAAGTGGCGCCCAATACCTTTCGCCTGACCCAGGTGGAGCTGGGGCCCCTGACGGCCAAGCTGCGGCCCGTGCGCAGTGGAGTGAATGCGGGTGCAACCATCGTCACCGAAGGCGGGTTCCATCTCAACAATGACCGTGCGCAGCGCTTGCTGACAGAGACGCCTGCCGTGGCCGGAGAAGCCAAATGATTGCAGCCCTGATCCGCTGGTCGCTGCAGGAACGTATCCTGGTGGCGGTGATCTGTTGTGTGCTGCTGCTGGCTGGACTGTTTGCGGTCAAGCGTCTGTCGGTGGATGCCTTCCCTGACGTGACAAATGTGCAGGTGCAAGTCGCCACCGAGGCGCCGGGGCGTCCGCCGACCGAGGTGGAGCGTTTCATCACGGCACCGATCGAGATCGCCATGACCGGCCTGCCGGGCCTGGTCGAGATGCGCTCGCTCAATCGCAATGGGGTGTCGCTGGTGACCTTGGTGTTCACCGACAAGACCGATGTCTACTTTGCCCGCCAGCTGGTGCTGGAGCGCCTGATGGAGGTCGGCCAGCGCATGCCGGCTGGCATCACACCGGTGCTGGGGCCGGTATCCACCGGGCTGGGCGAGGTCTACCAGTACACACTGGAGCGCCGCGACGATCGCGGACCGGATGGGCGCTTGAAGCCGTTGTCGGAAGAGGAACTGCGCAAGCGGCGCGAAGTGCAGGATTGGGTGGTGCGGCCCATGCTGCGCTCGATTGCCGGTGTGGCCGACATCAACAGCCAGGGGGGCTTTGCGCGCCAGTACCAGGTCAAGG
Organism: Curvibacter sp. PD_MW3; assembly: GCA_002633085.1. Classification (GTDB taxonomy): domain Bacteria; phylum Pseudomonadota; class Gammaproteobacteria; order Burkholderiales; family Burkholderiaceae_C; genus Hylemonella. The sequence goes on along the minus strand of NSIV01000001.1, from coordinate 592,391 downwards.
TCAACCCGGATCGCCTGCGCTACTACGGCTTGAGCGTGCAGGAGGTGTATGACGCGATTGCGCGCAACAACGCCAATTCTTCTGGCGGTGTGCTGCCGGCGCTGGCGGAACAGTACCTGATCCGCGGTGTCGGTCTGATCTCCTCGCTGGAAGATGTGGGCCATATCGCGCTCAAGGAGTTCCAGGGGACGCCGGTGTATGTGAAGGACGTGGCAAGCGTGGCGTTCGGTTCCGAGGGGCGCCAGGGCGCCATCATCAAGGATGGCGACACTGAGTCGGTGGCCGGCATCGTGCAGATGATTCGCGGCGGCAATGCGCGCGAGGTGGTGACACGCATCAAGACTCGTGTGAAGGAGATCAACGAGAAGCAGATGCTGCCCGACGGCCTGCAGATCGTGCCTTTCTACGACCGTTCGGAACTGGTCAACACGGCCATGAAAACCGTGGCGCAGGTGCTGGCCGAAGGCATTTTGCTGGTCATCGTGATCCTGTTCGTTTTTCTCGGCGACGTGCGCTCCAGCATCATCGTGGTGGCCACGCTGGTGTTGACGCCTTTGCTGACCTTCCTGGTGATGAACCGCATCGGCTTGAGCGCCAACCTGATGTCGCTCGGGGGGCTGGCGATTGCCATTGGCCTGATGGTCGACGGTGCCGTGGTGGTGGTGGAAAACGCGTTTGCCCGGTTGGGTGATCCGGCTCATGAGGGTAAATCGCGCGCGCGCGTGATCCTGGAGGCCGCGTCCGAGGTGGGCAAGCCGGTGCTCTACGGCGTGGGCATCATCATCCTGGTGTTCCTGCCGCTGTTGAGCCTGCAGGGCATGGAGGGCAAGATGTTCGCGCCGCTGGCGCTGACCATCGCCATTGCGCTCACCATCTCGCTCATTCTGAGCTTCACCATGAGCCCGATGCTGTGCAGCTTCATCCTCAAGGGCGGGGCCGAGCACGACACCTGGCTGCTGCGCCAACTCAAGGGGCCGTACCTGCGCATGCTGCACTGGTCGCTGGCGCAGCCACGCAAGGTGTTGACGGGGGCGCTGGTGGCGCTGGCGGGCAGCTTTGCGCTGGTGCCGTTTCTCGGTACTGCCTTCATTCCGACCATGCAGGAGGGCTCCATCACGCCGGTGATCGTGCGCGTGCCCAAGATCTCGATCGAGGAGTCGATCAAGCTTGAGACCCAGGCCATGCGGGCCATCAAGACCGTTCCGGAGGTGCAGACCGTGGTCTCGCGCCTGGGGCGCGGGGAATCAGCCTCCGACCCGGGGCAGCCGCACGAGTCCGATCCGATCGTGGTGCTCAAGCCGCGTGACCAGTGGCGCGACGGCATGGACCAGGAGGCTATCGCCAACGAGATCCGCGACAAGCTCAAGTTCCTGCCCGGGGTGGAGATCGCCATCAGCCAGCCGATTGCGGCACGCGTGGACGAAATGGTCTCGGGTGTGCGCTCACAAGTGGCGGTCAAGCTGTTTGGCGACGATCTGGAGGAGTTGCGCAAGGCCGGTGATGCGATTGCGGCGGCGCTCATGGCCACGCCGGGTGCGACCGACCTGCGGGTGGAGCGTGTCAGCGGCCAGGAGTACCTGACCATCCGCATCGACCGCGCAGCCATTGCCCGCTTCGGTCTCAATGTGGAGGATGTCAATGCCCTGATCGAGATTGCGGTGCAAGGCAAGGTGGCCACGCAGGTGTACGAGGGCGAACGGCGCTTCGACGCCGTGGTACGTCTGCCGGCGTCCAGCCGCTCCAGCGTTGAGTCGATTGCCGACCTGGTGCTGCGCGCGCCCACGGGCGCCATCGTGCCGCTGCGGGACGTGGCGCAGATCACGCTTGGTGATGGGCCGGCGCAGATCAGTCGTGAGGGGGGCAAGCGCCGGCTGGTGGTGGGCGTGAACGTGCAGGGGCGGGACCTGGGAAGCTTCGTGTCGGACGCGCAAGCGCGCATCGAGCGGCAGGTTCAACTCAAACCGGGTTATTACCTGGTCTGGGGTGGCCAGTTCGAGAACATGGAGCGTGCCATCGGCACGCTGGCCATCATCATCCCGATCACCATTGCAGCGATCTTCTTTTTGCTGTTCATGCTGTTCGGTTCGCTGCGCTACGCCACGCTGGTGATCACGGTGCTGCCGCTGGCGGCCATCGGTGGCCTGGTGGCGCTGGCCATCAGCGGCGAGTACCTGAGCGTGCCGGCGGCGGTGGGCTTCATCAACCTGTGGGGCATTGCCGTGCTCAACGGCGTGGTGCTGGTGAGCTTCATCCGCCAGCAACGTGAGTTGGGCATGTCGACCGACGAGGCCATTCTGGCCGGCTGTACGCACCGATTCCGGCCGGTGATGATGACCGCCATGGTGGCCTTGCTGGCCCTCATCCCCATGCTCTTTTCCAATGGCCCCGGCTCTGAGGTCACGCGCCCGCTGGCCGTGGTGGTGATCGGCGGCCTGTTTTCCTCGACCAGTCTGACGCTGTTGCTGGTGCCGGTGCTGTACCGTTGGTTCGAGGAAAAAGAGATCGAGGCCTGAGACAATAAAGGTGAGATGTTATGAAAGAAATTCGCGCCATCGTCCGTCCCAACCGTCTTCCGCTGTTGCGAGAGGCGCTGCGAGGCATTCCCAATTTTCCCGGCCTCACGCTGATTAAGGCTGATGGTTTCACCGCCCCGGCCGCCGTGGGCAAGCGTACCGTCAGGGAGGAGTTGACGGACTACACCCCCAAGGTGATGGTCACGGTGCTGGTGGATGACGATATGGTGGAAGAGATCCGCAACACCATCATCATGATCTGCAGCACCGGTCAGATCGGTGACGGCATTGTCTGGACGGTGCCGATTGCCAGCATGCACCGTATCCGCAATGGCTCGGACATGCTGGCTGAAGAGTAGCGCGGTCGACGCGCTGAGGGCCTGACCCCGGGGCTTACGCCATGCCGTTGCGCCGTGCCAGTTCAACGAACAGGCCGGCCTGATCCAGGTTGCTCAGGCCGTGCTCCACGCCGTCGGCGTAGAGCTGCTCCAGCAGGCCGGTGATGGGCGCATCAAAGCCCAGGCCGCTGGCGGTCTCCAGCGCATTGCGCATGTCCTTGAGTTGCACTGTCATGCGGCCGCGTGGCTCGAAGTCACGCTCCACCATGCGTTGGCCGTGCACCTGCAGGATGCGGCTGTCGGCAAAGCCGCCGGTGATGGCTTCCTTCACCTTGGCCGGAATGGCGCCGCCTTTCTGGCACAGCAGCAGCGCTTCGGCCACAGCGCCGATGGTGATGCCCACAATCATCTGGTTGGCCAGTTTGGCCAATTGGCCCGCCCCAGCGGGGCCGACCAGAGTGGCCCGGCCCAGCGCCGCGAACACCGGTTGGGCGCGTGCGAAGGTGCTGGGCTTGCCGCCAGCCATGATGGCCAGTGTGCCCTGTTCGGCGCCAATGGTGCCGCCGGACACCGGCGCATCGAGGTGCGTGATAGCGTAGTCGCCCAGACGCTCGGCGTGGGCACGGGCCTCGGCCGGCTTGATGGACGACATGTCGACCACCACGGTGCCCGGTTTCATGGCGTTGGCGACGCCGGCACCAAACAGCACCTGCTCCACCACTTCGCCGTTTTCCAGCATGGTGATGACGATCTCCGCTTCGCGTGCGGCCGCGGCAGCGGTGTCGTGCACGGTGGCTAGGGTTGCCAGGCGTTCGGCCTTGTCGCGGCTGCGGTTCCAGACGTGGACCTCATGGCCGGCTTCACACAGACGGCGGGCCATGGGAAACCCCATCAGCCCGATGCCCAAAAAGGCAAGCTTCATTGTTTTGTCACTCCCTCAAATATCCGTTCCATCTCGCGTCGCACCTGGTAGGCATGGGTGGTGGTATCCATGGCGACATCGTCCCAGCACAGGCTTTGGCCTTTTCTCACCGGACGCACCAGTTTGACATTGTGCGCCAAGCCCAGCGGCAAGCCGCCCAGCTGCAGCGAGGTGCTGGCCGGCAGCAGCTTGCCCCAGACGGTGTAGCCGCCTTCGCCGTCGAGCATCTCACCCGCTTGCAGGTCGCGCTTGGCGGTGGCCACCACGTCGGCGTTCCAGCAGGTGGCCACGCCGGTCGGCTCGCCGCGCACGGCCACACTGGCCACCGAGACGCCGACCTCCAGCCCGATTAGGTGCCAGCGCTTGTAGAGCGTGAAGTAGCGCCCGCTGGGGTCGGTGTGGGCGTTGTATTCCTCGAAGCAGTTCTTGATGTACTCGGTCTCGGCCTCTACCGTGACCCACACGCCCATGCGGATGTCGTACGGAATCTTGCGACCGTCGGCCTCCAGCGAAGAGATCACCTCCACCATGCCCTTGCGCTCCAGCACGCCGCCTTCGCTCTTGGGACGGGTCACAAAAGGAATGTCTTCCACGCTGGCCGGCGGGTAAAGCAGGCCGTTGCTTGGCACCGTGAGACCGGTGGCGTTGGCCACCGCCGTGCTCTCGATCGAGGGTTTGGAGCCGTCGAGAAAGCTGTTGAACATCTTGGGGTTGAGGCCGCCGCGCGCGGCCTGTTCAGGCGTCAGACCGTAGTTGCCCCACACCGTCTCGGGCGTCGACTCGCTGAAGTGCGGCAGCCACTTGTGGCCACGCCCGGCCGCCACCACCGGGAAGCCGCAGGTGCGCGCCCAGTCCACCAGATCGCAGATGAGTGCGGGCTGATCGCCGAAGGCCAGCGAATAGACCACACCTGCCTGGGCCGCGCGACGTGCCAGCAGCGGCCCGCAGAAGGCGTCGGCTTCCACCGTGACGTTGACCACGTGTTTGCCGTTGGCAAAGGCCTCCAGGATGTGGTCCACCGCGGCGATGGGGTTGCCGGTGCATTCGACGATGATGTCGATCTGCGGGTGGGTGACGACCGCCTTCCAGTCTTCGGTGATCCAGGTTGCTCCTGTTTTGATAGCGTCTTGCGCAGATGTGGCGGCGATAGAGACCGGATTCCATCCCACACGCGCCAGGTTGGCGCGAGCCGCGTCAGGCGACAGGTCGGCAATGGCCACCAGTTGCACGCCCGGCGTGCGCGGAATCTGGGCCAGGTACATGGAGCCGAATTTGCCGGCACCGATCAGGCCGACACGGACCGGCCGCTGCTCGGCGGCGCGCTGCTGAAGTTTGGCGTAGAGGTTCATGAAACAAGAATACCGCGACTTGTCTTTCTCAGGGTTTCCCCTTGTCACAGGCCTGTCGCCGTCTGGCGGCAGGAGTGTGACAAGATCAAGCCCTGCGAAAATGACCAGAACAAAGATTGGAGATCGTGAATGGCTTCTTGGGACAAGAAATGGCTGGACCGCATGTACAACAACCGGGCTTTGGTGCCTGAACATGCGGCCCACTTCGCCCAGTGGGCGGATGCCTCCGACGATGCACGTGAAGTCCATGCGCACAAGCTCGATGTGGCCTATGGCGATGGACCGAAGGAAACGCTCGACGTCTTTCCCCGCTCGCACTTGGCGCCGCAGCCGGCCCCGGCTGCCGGTGCACCGGTGGTGGTGTTCATCCATGGTGGCTGGTGGCGCTCCCTCGACAAGGCCGAGCATTCCTTCATCGCACCGGCCTTCACCAACCAGGGGGCTTGCGTGATGGTGCCCAACTACGCGCTGTGCCCGGCCGTGACCATCCCCCAGATCACACTGCAGATGGTCAAGGCACTGGCCTGGGTCTACCGCAACGCCCGCAAGTACGGCGGGGACCCGAATCGCATCTACGTGGTGGGCCACTCAGCTGGCGGCCATTTGGCGACCATGCTGCTGAATTGCCTCTGGCCAGCTTATGCCAAGGATTTGCCGGCTGATCTGGTGAAGGGCGCCATGTCCATTTCAGGCCTGTACGACCTGGAGCCGATCATGCACACCCCTTTCCTCAAGGACTCGCTCAAGCTCACGCCCGAACAGGTGCGTCTGGCCAGTCCGGCACGGCTGCCCGCGCCGAAGCAGGGCGTGCTGTACACCGTGGCCGGTAGCGACGAAAGCGCCGAGTTTATCCGCCACAACCAGCTGATTCAGAAGGCCTGGGGCAAAAAGGTGGTGCCGGTGTGCGAAACCATTCCTGGCAAAAATCACTTCAGCGTGCTGGAGGACCTGACGGCGCCTTGGACGCACTTGCACCAACTGGCGAGCCGGTTGGTATTCGGCAAGGCGTGAGCTGAAACCTCGGCGGCGAGGTTCACCCTGTTCCTCAGCAAGGATGTCATGGGAGGGCCGATGTGTTGCAGTCATCGCATGAGTTGGTTGTCGTGCCATGCATGTCACGGCGGTGAGCGTCCGTGAGTTTGCTCGATCCTCGCACGGTGATCGTGATGAGTGCCTTTCTGGCGCTGGTCATGATGCTGATCCTGGTATCGCTGCGCCGCAGCGTCTCGGCGCAGATCCGTGGCCTGGGCGACTGGATCGCCGCAGATGCGACGTTTCTGGTGGCTGTGGTGCTGTTGAACCTGCGCGAGGCAGTGCCCCCCTTCCTGGGGGTGGTGGTGGCCAATACACTCGTCATCGTGGCCGTGCTGCTGTTCGGCCGGGGTCTGCGGCGGTTCTATGGCGAGCAGCCACCCCTCCAGCCACTGCTGCTAGCGGGAGCGGCTTTTTTCACGGTCGTGGCCTTGTTGGCCCTTGTCGCGGACGCCTATCCGCTGCGCCTGGCCGTGGTCACTGCCTCACTGTTGTGTGCTTCTGTCTTTGCCTTGTGGCACTTGTCGCGCCTTGCCAAAGGAACGTTCGGTGAACGCGTCACCCAGCTGGCGCTGGCCTTGTCTGTCACGGGCATCTTGCTGCGCTTGCTGACGATCGGCGAAGTCGGGCTTGAATCCAGCCTGTTCAAGCCGTCCCCGGTGCAGTCGTTTTATATTGCCTCGCTGGCGGCGGGCATTTTGTTGGCTGGGGTGGGTTTCATCCTGATGGTCCACGAACGCACGCGCACCGAGCTGGAGACGCTGGCGCACAGCCTGGAGCGCACGACGCAGGAGTTGCGCCAGCAGAACGAGGTCAAGTCCAAGTTCCTGGCCTATGCCGGGCATGACATCCGCCAGCCCTTGCAGGCCATTCATCTGTTGCTGGGCGGCCTGTTCGAGTCGAATCTCGATGTCAGGCAGCAGAAGACGGTCCACCTGATGGAGTCCTCCGTTCTTGCGCTCACGGATTTGCTCAATACGCTGCTGGACATTTCCAAGCTGGAGGCCGGCGCTATCGAACCCCGCATGCGATCGGTCGACCTCGATATTGTGCTGGCCCAACTGGTGCAGGAGTTGATGCCCCAGGCCAGTGCCAAGGGTCTGCGGCTCGGTTTGCATTTGCCACCGGAGGCGGTGACGGTGCTGACCGATGAGCAACTGCTGGGCTCGGTGTTGCGCAACCTGCTGGGCAATGCCATCAAGTACACGCAGCAGGGCGGCATTCTCGTGGCGGTGCGGCGCGTCTCCCAGGGCTTCAAGTTGCAGGTGTGGGACACGGGCGTCGGCATTCCGGAAGAACACCTTGATCAGGTGTTTGAAGAGTATTACCAGGTGGACAATCCGCAGCGCGACCGCAGCAAGGGCCTGGGGCTGGGGCTGGCGATCGTGCGCCGCATTTCCCTGCTGCTGGGCCTGAACCTGACCTGTCGTTCCCGGTTGGGCCGGGGCACGGTGATGGAACTCACCTTGCCGGCGGCCACGCAGCCGAGTGAGGTGGTGGTGGCTGCTGGTGAGGTACCCGCTGGCAGGTTGGACCTGAGCGGAGCCCGGGTGGTTGTGCTCGAAGACACGGTGGAGGTGGCGCAGGCGCTCAGCCAGTGGCTACAGGCGCAGGGTGCCCGGGTCGCGCATTACCTGTCGGCGGAAGATGCGCTGGCGGCTCCCGACATTGAGACCGCCGACTTCTACCTCTGCGACTACCGCCTGCCGGGCCGGATGAGCGGACTGGACTTCCTGCAATCCCTGCAGGCGAGGGCGCCAACAGACATTCATGCCGTGCTATTGACCGGCGACACGTCGAGCCAGTTCATCGAACGGGTGGCCGCCAGCGGCTGGCCGATCCTGTTCAAGCCCGTCAAGCCACGCGAATTGCAGGTCTTCCTCAAGCTGTGGCGAGGCGTCAGCCAGCAAACGGCCCCTTTCTGAGAAGCACGCGTTAGGCCCTGAAATGGAAATGGTTTTCTGCGTCCAGCTATAGAGTGAGATAGAGTGGCCTTGGCTCTTGACCGGTACAGGGCGTTCAGCTGGAGACCGCATGAACTGGAGTTGGCTGCAGAAGCACTCGCTGAAGACGAGGGCAACGCTCTTCACGCTGAGCATTTTCCTGATCAGCATCTGGTCGCTGGCTTTCTACGCCGATCAGACCCTGCGCAAAGACATGCAGCGTCTGTTGGGGGAGCAACAGTTTTCGACCGTTACCTTGTTGGCGAATGAGATCAACCAGGAACTGAGCAGCCGCATCCACATGATGGAGAAAGTGGCGCAGGACATTCGTCCACAGACGCTGGCCAGTCCGGAGGACTTGCAGGATCAGCTGGCCAAGCTGGTCGTTTTCCAGGAGCTGTTCAACGGCGGAATTTTTGTGACAGCGCTGGATGGCATCGCACGGGCTTCCTTGCCCGTTTCGGCGAATCGGCTGGGCGTCAATTACTCGGATCGGGACTACATTGCCGCCGCGTTGCGTGAGGGCCGGGCGTCGATCAGCCGACCGCTCGTTGGCAGAACACTTCAAATCCCGGTGATTGCCATGGCGGTGCCGATCCGGGACGTCCAGGGGCAGGTGATTGGCGCCTTGGCGGCAGGGATCAACCTGGGCAAGTCAAATTTTCTGGATCGAGTGGAAAAAGACCACCTAGGCAAGACTGGCAACTACCTGGTGGTCGCGCCGCAGTATCGGCTGATTGTCTCTTCCTCGGACAAAAGCCGGATATTGGAAACGCTTCCACCACCCGATGCCAATCCAATGCTGGAGCGCTTCATCCGAGGGTACGAGGGGACGGAGGTGTTGATCAATCCGCTGGGCGAGCAGGTGCTGGCGTCGGTCAAGCGCATCCCCGTGGCAGGCTGGTATGCGGCCATTGCCTTGCCGACGTCGGTGGCTTTTGCCCCGATTCGGGCCATGCAGGAGCGATTGTTGCTGGCCACGCTGCTCCTGACGGTGCTTGCAGGTGGGCTGACCTGGTGGATGCTCAGGCGCGAGCTGGAGCCGCTCCAGGTGGCGGTCCGGACCTTGTCTGCGCTGTCCGAGACCAATCGACCGCTTCATTCCTTCCCCGTCACCCGACAGGATGAGATTGGCCAGCTGATCAGCGCTTTCAATCGGCTGGTGCTCGCCTTGAAGCAGCGTCAGGAAGGTCTGGAAGAGAGCGAGGAGCGCTACCGAACCGCCTTCAGGACCAGCCCTGATGCCTTGACCATCACCCGTCTGTCCGACGGACAGTACCTGGATGTCAACGATGGCTTCTCGCATCTGTTCGGCTGGACACGGGAAGAGGTGATTGGCAAGACGTCGCGGGATATCGGCATCTGGCCCAACTGGGACGAGCGGGTCGTTCTGATGCGTGCCATCGAAGCTGACGGCCATTGCGAAAACCTCGAGGCTGAACTGGTCACCAAGGATCGCAAGTTGATCACGACACTGGTGTCTGCCAACGTGATTAGTCTGGCTGGCGAGCCTTGTCTCCTGTCGGTCACGCACGACATCACGGCCCGCAAGGAGACCCTCCGGCAGATCGAGCACCTCGCCTATGCGGACGCATTGACGGAATTGCCCAACCGCCGGCTGTTCACGGACCGGCTCAAGCATGCCATTGCGGCCAATGTCCGCCACCGTCAGTACGGCGCATTGGTGTATGTCGATCTGGATAACTTCAAGACCCTGAACGACACACTCGGTCACGACATGGGCGATCTTCTGCTGCAAAAGGTCGCCAGGCGACTGAGTGTATGCGTCCGCGACGAGGACATGGTGGCGCGCATTGGCGGTGACGAATTCGTGGTGTTGCTGGAGCAGCTCAGTCCGGATCCCGAGGCGGCTGCCACCGGAGCAGAAAAGGTGGCAGAAAAGATTCTTGCTGCATTCGACCTGCCTTTTTCACTCAACAAGATCGAGCACCACACCAGTTGCAGCATCGGTATCACCTTGTTCGGCGATCAGCAGGAGAATACGGTCGATCCGCTGAAGCGGGCCGATCTGGCCATGTACCAGGCCAAAGCTGCCGGCCGCAATGCGTTGCGGTTCTTCGATCCGCAAATGCAGGCCATGGTCAATATGCGCGCCGCACTCGAGGTCAGCCTGCGGGAGGCGTTGCAAAAACAGCAGTTTCTTCTGCACTATCAGGTCCAGGTGAACGATGCGGGCGAGATCACCGGCGTCGAAGCGCTGGTGCGCTGGCAGGACCCCCAACGTGGCTTAGTGTCCCCGGCTGAGTTCATTCCACTGGCCGAAGAAACCGGGTTGATTCTGCCCTTGGGCAACTGGGCCTTGCACACAGCCTGTGCACAACTGGCCCGCTGGCGCGATCAGCCCGGTATGGCACGCCTGACCATGGCCGTGAATGTCAGCGCACGCCAGTTCCATCAGGACGACTTCGTGGCGCAAGTCCTGGAGGCATTGGCCAGCACCGGTGCGAAGGCGAACCAGCTCAAGCTGGAACTTACAGAGAGCATGCTGGCGGTCAATATCGACGACGTCATTGCGAAGATGACGGCGCTTCGAGCGCAAGGCGTGAATTTCTCGCTGGATGACTTCGGCACCGGTTTCTCTTCGCTTGCCTACCTCAAGCGCCTGCCGCTTGATCAGCTGAAGATCGATCAGGGTTTTGTGCGCGACATTCTGGTCGACCCCAACGACGCCGCCATCGCCAAAATGGTCGTTGCCTTGGGCAACAGCCTGGGCTTGAAGGTGATTGCCGAAGGCGTCGAGACCGAAGCGCAGCGCGAAGCCTTGGCCGGTCTCGGCTGCCGCAGCTACCAGGGCTACCTGTTCAGTCGCCCACTGCCGATTCTGGAGCTTGAGACTTTGATGCGGATGAGGGACAACCCCTGAACGAGGCAGGCTTTTTGGGCTGCCGCCACTCCCCCTATTTTCATCCCCGTTGAAGCCTAGCTGCTGGTTCCCCGTGAATGCTCAATCGTGTGCCGTCTGGGTTGTTTCATTGACTCTTGAGTTCTTCCTAATGCAATCCTGATGCAGGCAGTGCTACGCTGTCAGCATCATGGAACGATCAGGGACTCTGGCCATCACCTCCAGCAGGCATTGGGGCATCGTCATCGGGCTGCTTTCGCTGGCCACCATTGCCGGCCTGGTGCTGGAGCCGTATGTATCGCTGACCAGCCAGGCCATGATTTATGTGCTGGTCGTGGTGCTTGCCGCCTACAAGCTGGAATGGATCGAGTCAGCGGTTTGTGCAGTGGGGGCCGTCACTGCCCTGAATTTCTTCTTCGTGCCGCCGCGTTGGACGTTCGAGGTCGAGAGCCAGGAGCATTTCATCGCGCTGACCACCATGCTGGTGGTCGCCCTGGTCATCAGCCGTCTGGCCAGCGGGCTGCGGCGCGAGACCGAGGTCGCCCGACTGAATGAGCAACGTGCACGGCAGTTGCAGGCGCTGGCGACCGAGTTGTCCAGTGTCACCACACCGCAACAGGTGCAGACCTTGGGCCGTAGCGCGCTGGATGCTGCCTTTGCAGGGCCTAATACGTTGGTGCTGGCGGACAGCGTGGAGGTTTTGGCGCGTGCGGAGGGGCTTGCACCCCCCGTACTCGATGGCATGCGCTGCTGCATGAAGGAGAGCGCCGTGCTGGGGCCGGGCACGGGGCGCTGGCCCGGTCTGGACGCTTGGTACCTGCCCTTGGGCGGCCGGGAGCAGGTGTCGGGTGCTGCTTGTATCCGCCCTGCCTTGGCTGCTGATGAAATGGGGCGGGAGCACGCTCAGGCGCTGTGCGCCCTGCTGGCGCAGGCGCTATGGCGCCTGAGGCTCACAACGTCCATGCTGGCGGCACAGGGTGAGGCCCAGCGCCAGCAGTTGCAGAGTACCTTTCTGGCGGCGATCTCGCATGATCTGCGCACGCCGCTGGCCGCCATCGTGGGCGCGGCGTCTGCGCTGCAGACCCAGCACGACAAACTGGACCCGACGGAACAGACGCGCTTGCTGGACAGCATTGCCAGCGAGGCGTCCTACCTCAATGCCATCACCGAGAACACCTTGCAAATGGTGCGACTGGCCAGCCCCGGGCTGGTGTTGCGGCGCGATTGGGAGTCGATGGAGGAGATCGTCGGTGCGGTGCTGGCGCGCATGCGCCCGCACGACCCGGACCATCGCATCCGCGCCAGCGTGCCCAAAGGCCTGCCGCTGGTGAGGGCTGATCCGGTGCTGCTGTCGCAGCTGGTCGGCAATCTGCTGGATAACGCGCTCAAGCATGGCGAGGGGACCATCGATCTGACGGTCAGCGCACAGCCGCAGCAGATCCAGCTCTGCGTCGCGGACCACGGGCTCGGCATTGCGCTGGCCGAACAGGAAGACATCTTCAAACCTTATGCGCGTGGCGACCGCTCGGGCCGGCGCGGTGCCGGTCTGGGGCTGGCGGTCTGCCGCGCCATTGCGCAGGCGCATGGCGGCCGGTTGACGCTGCAGTCCCGTGCGGGCGAGGGCAGCATTTTCTGTCTGGTGCTGCCGCTGGATGTGCCACAACCGATGCCGGAGCTGCCATGAGCCCCGCCCGGCCGCCCGAAGGGGCTCGCACCGCAATGCGCTGCACGGAGGTGTTGTCATGACCTTGCGCGTGCTGGTGGTGGAGGATGACCGCGAGATCCGCACGCTGATGCAATCCTCGCTCTCGGTCGAAGGTTTTGAGGTGCAGACCGCGGTGACGTTGAGCGAGGCCATGGCGCTGCTGCGCCACAGCCCGCCCGACGTCATCGTGCTGGACCTGGGCTTGCCTGACGGCGATGGCCTGCAGTTGGTGAAAGAGGTGCGCCGGCTACAGAGTGTGCCCATTGTCGTGGTGTCAGCACGTCACCAGGAGGCGCAGAAGATCGAACTGCTCGATGCCGGCGCCGACGACTACCTGACCAAACCCTTCAGCGTGGGCGAGTTGCTGGCGCGCATCCGCGTGGCACTGCGTCACCGCGGCACGGCCCTGGCCGCCGCCGTGACGGTGCATGAGCTGGACGACCTGCGCATCGATCTCGCCGCGCACACGGTACAACGCGCCGGTGCGCCGGTGCATCTCACACCCACCGAGTTCAAGCTGCTGGCGCGTCTGGTGCGCAGCGCCGGCCGGGTGGTGACGCACCGGCAACTGCTGGCGGATGTGTGGGGCCCCGAGTTCACCGAGCACACCCACTACCTGCGGCTTTACATGGGGCAGTTGCGCACCAAGATCGAGCGCGATCCGGCCGAGCCGCGCCATCTGCTGACCGAGACTGGCGTTGGTTACCGGCTTGCCAGCGACTGAGCCATCGCGTCCTTATGCGTTCCTGATGCCGGGCACGGGATAGTGCCGGCATCGTCACTTCGAATGCTTTTGATGGACATGAATCACGACAAGGAAAAACTCGCGGTGCTTACGCTCGGTGCCTTGGGTGTGGTGTACGGCGACATTGGCACCAGTCCGCTGTACACCATGAAGGAGATCTTTGGGGCCGCAGGTGTGCCGGTGGATATGGTCCACATCATGGGTGCCGTCTCGGTGATTGTCTGGGGCCTGCTGACCATCGTCACCCTCAAATACGTGCTGCTGATCCTGCGTGCCAACAACCGCGGCGAAGGCGGCATCCTGGCACTGACGGCGCTGGCTGCCCAGGCGGCGGGCAAGACGCCCGGGCGACGTATCGCGCTGTTGCTGACCGGCGTGGCGGGGGCAGCGCTGTTTTATGGTGACAGCGTCATCACGCCGGCCATCTCCGTGTTGAGTGCGGTCGAGGGCCTGGAGGTGGTGACGCCGGCGCTCAAGCCCTATGTGCTGCCGGCGTCCGCCGCGGTGCTGGTCGGTCTGTTCATGGTGCAGCGTTTTGGCACCGGCCTGGTCGGCCGGCTGTTCGGCCCCGTCATCGTGCTGTGGTTTGCGGTGTTGGCTTTCACCGGCGTGCTGGAGATCGTGCGCGAACCCGCCATCCTGGCGGCCTTGAACCCGCTGCATGCGCTGGCTTTCCTGCGTGCCCAGGGCTGGCATGTGTTTGTGGCGGTGGGCGCCATCGTGCTGGCTTTCACGGGTGCCGAGGCGCTGTATGCCGACATGGGACACTTCGGCAAGCGCCCGGTCCAGCTGGCCTGGATCACTTATGTGCTGCCGGCGCTGACGATCAACTACATGGGCCAGGGCGCATTGCTCATGCGCGACCCGTCCGCTGTCGACAACCCGTTCTATCGCATGTTCCCCACGGCCTGGCTGGTGCCGGCGGTGGTGCTGGCCACGCTGGCCACCATCATCGCCTCGCAGGCGGTGATCTCCGGTGCCTATTCGGTCACGAAACAGGCGATCCAGCTGGGCCTGCTGCCGCGCATGCGCGTGCTGTACACCTCGGCCAAGGAGGTCGGCCAGATCTACATGCCGGAGGTCAACTGGCTGCTGCTGGTGGCCGTGCTGCTGGCGGTGGTCGGCTTCGGCAGTTCTTCAGCCCTGGCCTCGGCCTATGGGATTGCGGTCACGCTGACCATGTTCATCACCACGCTGTTGACCTTCTTTGTTCTTCGCCAAGGCTGGGGCTACCCCTTGCCGCTGGCGCTGGCCGCCACCGGGGGCTTCCTGCTGCTGGATGCGGCGCTGGTCGTCTCCTGTGCGATCAAGTTCCTGGAGGGGGGCTGGTTTCCGTTGGTCACCGGCATCGCCATCTTCGCTGTCATGGCGACCTGGCGGCGCGGCCGCGAGCTGCTGATCGAGAACATCCGGCAGGGCGATCCGGAACTGTTGCCTTTCATTACAACCATGGCCGCCGAGTCGGTGCACCGTGTGCCGCGCACGGCCGTTTATGCGGTGGCCAATCCGGACACCGTGCCGCAGGCACTGATGCACAACCTCAAGCACAACCAGGTGCTGCACGAGCGTAATCTGATCCTGACGGTGGTGTTCCACGATGTGCCCTGGATTGCAGACGAGGAGCGCGTGCAGGTGACACCTCTGGTGCCGGGCTTCTGGAAGGTGCAGGTGAACTACGGCTTTATGAACACCCCCGACATCCCGCAGGCGCTTGAACGCTGCCAGGCCCAGGGCTTGCCGATCAACCTGTTCGAGACCTCCTATTTCCTCAGCCGGGAAATCGTGGTGCCGACCCGGGGGGCTGGTATGGCGCGCTGGCGCGAGGCCTTGTTTTCCCTCATGTCGCGTAATGCCGGCAACGTGGCGGACTTTTTCCGCCTGCCGAACAACTGCGTGATCGAATTGGGGACACGGGTGCAGATCTGAGGCGTTGGGGAGCGGACTTCCTACAATGGCGGCATGTCCTCTGTTCTGCCGCCGTCCGGTTTCTCCCCCTCCCTGTTTTCCACCGCCACCGACTCCCCGTTGATCGCGAGTCTGAATGAGGAGCAGCGTGCCGCCGTCACGCTGCCGCCCGAGCATGCGCTGATCCTGGCCGGCGCCGGTTCGGGCAAGACGCGGGTGCTGACCACGCGCATCGCTTGGCTGTTGCAGACGGGGCAGGTATCGCCCGGCGGTGTGCTGGCGGTGACCTTCACCAACAAGGCGGCGCGCGAGATGATGACGCGCCTCTCGAGCATGCTGCCGGTCAATGTGCGCGGCATGTGGATCGGCACCTTCCACGGCCTGTGCAACCGGCTGCTGCGCGCCCACTACAAAGCGGCCAACCTGCCGCAGACTTTCCAGATCCTGGACACGCAGGACCAGCTCAGCGCCATCAAGCGCCTGTGCAAGCAGTTCAATGTGGACGACGAACGCTTCCCACCGAAGCAGTTGCAGTGGTTCATTGCCGGCTGCAAGGAAGAAGGCCTGCGTCCCCACATGGTGGAGGCGCGCGACGAGGACACACGCAAGAAGGTGGAGCTGTACCAGCTGTATGAAGAGCAGTGCCAGCGCGAAGGCGTGGTCGATTTCGGCGAGCTGCTGCTGCGTTCCTACGAGCTGCTGCGTGACAACGATCCGGTGCGCGAACACTACCAGCGGCGTTTCCGCCACATCCTGATCGACGAGTTCCAGGACACCAACAAGCTGCAGTACGCCTGGATCAAGCAGCTCGCGGGCCAGGACGACAGCGGCACGCTACGCCCGGACGGCGGCGCGGTGCTGGCGGTGGGTGACGACGACCAGAGCATCTACGCCTTCCGTGGTGCGCGCGTCGGCAATATGGCCGATTTCGTGCGCGAATTCAAGGTGCAGCACCAGATCAAGCTGGAGCAGAACTACCGCAGCTACAGCAACATCCTGGACGCCGCCAACGAGCTGATCAGCCACAACAAGCACCGCCTGGGCAAGAACCTGCGTACCGACCAGGGGCCCGGTGAGCCGGTGCGGGTCTATGAGTCCACCAGCGACTTCGCCGAGGCGCAGTGGATGGTGGATGAGATGAAACAGCTGGTGCGCGAAGGCATGGAGAGAAAAGAGATCGCCGTGCTGTACCGCTCCAACGCGCAGAGCCGCGTGATCGAGACCGCCTTGTTCAATGCCGCCATTCCCTACAAGGTGTACGGCGGCCTGCGCTTCTTCGAGCGCGCCGAAATCAAGCACGCGCTGGCCTACCTGCGCCTGCTGGAAAACCCGCTGGATGACACCAGCTTCCTGCGCGTGGTCAACTTCCCGCCGCGCGGCATCGGCGCGCGCAGTCTGGAGCAGTTGCAGGACGCCGCGCGCGCGGCCGGCTGCTCGCTGCACGATGCGGTGAGTACGGTCAGCGGCAAGGCCGGCGCCAACCTCGGTGCTTTCGTGGCCAAGATCGACGTGCTGCGCGAGCAGACGCAGGGCCTGACGTTGCGCGAAATCATCGAGCTGGTGCTGGCGCACAGCGGCCTGGTCGAGCACTACCAAGCCGAGCGCGAAGGCGCTGACCGTATTGAGAACTTGGAAGAACTGGTCAACGCGGCCGAGAGCTTCGTCTCGCTCGAAGGCTTCGGCCGCGATGCCGAGGCGCTGCCGCAGGAAACGGCGGCACCGGTGGCTGTCGAGCCTGGGGCGCCGGACGATACCGGCGAAGTGATGTCGCCCTTGGCCGCGTTCCTCACCCACGCCGCGCTGGAGGCGGGTGACAACCAGGCGCAGGACGGGCAGGATGCAGTGCAGCTGATGACGGTGCACGCCAGCAAGGGGCTGGAGTTCAATTGCGTCTTCATCACCGGGCTGGAGGAAGGCCTGTTCCCGCACGAGAACTCGATGAGCGACTTCGACGGGCTGGAGGAGGAGCGGCGCCTGATGTACGTCGCCATCACGCGTGCGCGCCAGCGCCTGTACCTGAGCCACTCGCAGACGCGCATGCTGCACGGCCAGACGCGCTACAACATCCGTAGCCGCTTCTTCGACGAACTGCCGGAGGAAACGCTCAAGTGGATCACGCCGAAGCACCAGGGCTTTGGCTCCGGCTTTGAGGGTGCTATCAATTCAGGAGCTGGTCGCGCAGGATGGTCGGGGGCCAAGGGCCCATTCGGCACTGATTTTTCGAGCAGCCGACATGCGCCCGAGCCGGTGTCGAAAGCCAGCGAGAGCACCGGCCTGAAGGTCGGCATGAAGGTGTTTCACACCAAGTTCGGCGAGGGCACGGTGCTCACGCTCGAAGGGGCGGGTGACGATGCGCGGGCGCAGGTCAACTTCCCGCGTCACGGCGTCAAGTGGCTGGCGCTGTCGGTGGCCAAGTTGACGCCGGTGCCCTGAGGCGCTGGCCGCTGACGCGTTCTCAAGTGCTGGAGGTTGGGGTTTCAGCATCGTCGGTGACGAAGCTGTCGCGGAAGCTGAAATAGATCGAGCAGAAGAACATGGCGGCCAGCAACAGGGAGGCCGGGAACATCAGCATGCCCATCAGTTCGGGCTGGCCCATGGCCATGCTCAGCATCAGCAGCCCGGCGCCGACCAGTGAGAAGATGCCCAGCCAGCCGAGCAGGAAGAGTGTCATGGCGCCGAAGTTGCGCAGACAGGCCACCCCACTGAAGAACAGGCTTTTGGCCGGCGACACGCCATGCCAGTGCACCAGCGCCGGGGCATGCCAGAACAGCAGCGACAGCGGCAGGTACAGCGCCATGGCCACCCACATGGCATTCTGGAAGGCCGGGCTCTCGACCATCTCGCGCGTGAGCGAGCCGCCCACCAGGTACAGCTTGGCGAAGTCGCCGCCGTCGAACAGGGCCGAGATGCCGAGCACCGCCAGGAAACCCAGCGCATAGATCACGCCCAGCACTGCCATGGCGCGCGCCTGTTGCCGCCCGGCGCGGAAAGCGCTGATCAGGATGGACGGCATGGGGAACTTACCCTGGCTGGCCTCGCGCGTGGCCGCCATCAGGCCCAGGGTGGCCGCCGGCAGCAGGCCCAAGGCCAGCGCATTGCCGAGATAGGGCACCAGGCTGGCCACCGACATGACGGTGATGAACAGGAAGAACAGGCCCGAGAGCGCCAGCGGCTGCTGCCAGAAGGTGCGCAGGCCCGCCCTGACCCAGAGCCAGCCGGTACGCGCGGGGACGATGTTGAGTTTCATGCCGCTTGCAATGCCGGGCTGGCGAGAAAGTCGGACGCGTGCACTGGCTGCTGAATGCGCTGGCGCAGCACGCGTTCGAAATGCGCCGGGTCGTGTGCCTGCAGCATGGAGGCTTCGCGCGGCAGGTGGAAGTCCCACAGGCGCGAGGTCCAGAAGCGCAGGGCGCCGGCACGCAGCATGGCCGGCATCAATTCGCGTTCGGCGGCGCTGAACGGCCGCACCGCGGCATATGCCTGCAGGAAGGCCGCAGTGCGTTCGGCATCGGTTGCGCCGCTGGCCAGGTCGATGCACCAGTCGTTCAGGCAGACCGCCACGTCGAACAGCCAGCTGTCGACACCGGCAAAGTAGAAGTCGAAGAAGCCGGTCAGTTCGGGCTGGTCGGAGCCGGGCGCGCGGTCGAACAGCACGTTGTCGCGGAACAGGTCGGCATGGATGGGGCCGCGCGGCAGGGCGCCATACACCGGCTGCGCTGCCACATGGTTCTGGTAGGCCAGCTCGCTGCGGATCAGGGTGGCCTGCTCGGGCGTCAGGTGCGGCAGCACCACCGGCACGGTCTCGTTCCACCAGGCCAGACCGCGCAGATTGGGTTGCTGACGGTCGTAGTCGCGCCCGGCCAGGTGCATCTTCGCCAGCATGTCGCCCACGGCCGCGCAATGCGCCGGGGTGGGCTTAAGTTCGCTTTTGCCGCGCAGGCGGTTGACCACCGCCGCTGGCTTGTCCTTGAGTTGGTGCAGGATGTCGCCGTCGCGGTCGGCGGCCGGATCGGGCACCGGGATGCCCTTGAGCGCCAGGTGCTTCATCAGGCGCAGGTAGAAGGGCAGTTGCTCGAAACTCAGGCGTTCGAACAGGGTCAGCACATAGGCGCCCTGGTCGGTGGTGACGAAGTAATTGGTGTTCTCGATGCCGCCCTGGCAGCCTTCCATGGCCTGCAGTTGGCCCAGGTTCAGTGTTTGCAGCAGGGCGCCGGCCTCATCGAATGAGACTTCCGTAAAGACCGCCATGGATCAGAAACTCTTGATTTTCCAGCCACCCGAGCCGCCGGCGCCGCGTTCGCGGTCGGCTGCGGCCGGATTGCGGTTGTTGCTTTCCGGGCCCACCTCATAGGCCGGGGCATCACCCTTGGGCTTGACGGTGATGCTCTTGGTCTCACCGCCCACGCGCAGCTCGTCGATGCGCGAGCCGGCATCCTCGTGGCGGATGTTCTCGACGCGCGGTTCGGTCCGCTCGGCCTTGTCGGCCTGTTCGGCGGGGGCCGGGGTGGCAGTTTGAGCCTGAACCAGACCGGTGGCCAGGCAGACCAGAAGGAGGGGGAGGTGGGCGGCGCGCATCTGGTCATTGTAAAACGTCCGGGACAGGCACAATTGGCCTTATGAACGAGATTCCGAGCGAGAAGAAAACCCTGCTGCTGGTCGACGGTTCCAGCTACCTGTACCGCGCCTTCCACGCCATGCCGGACCTGCGTGCGGTGCCGGGTGACCCCACCAGCAGCCCGACCGGTGCCATCCGCGGCATGATCAACATGCTGCAAAGCCTGCGCAAGGAGGTGCACCCCGAGTACGCTGCCTGCGTGTTCGATGCCAAGGGGCCGACTTTCCGCGATGCGCTCTACCCCGAGTACAAGGCGCACCGCTCGCCCATGCCGGACGACCTGCGCGCCCAGATCGAGCCCATTCACGAGGTGGTGCGCCTGATGGGCTGGAAGGTGCTGGACGTGCCGGGCGTGGAGGCCGACGACGTGATCGGCACGCTGGCGGTGGCGGCGGCCAAGCAGGGCATCGAGGTGATCGTGAGCAGCGGCGACAAGGACCTGGCCCAGCTGGTCAACCCACACATCACCATCATCGACACCATGAACGGCAAGCGACGCGATGTGGCCGGCGTGGAGGCCGAGTTCGGCGTGCCGCCGCACCTGATGATCGACTTCCAGACCCTGGTGGGCGATGTCATCGACAACGTGCCGGGGGTGGCCAAGGTCGGCCCCAAGACGGCCGCCAAGTGGCTGCAGGAATATGGCTCGCTCGAAGGCGTGGTGGCCAACGCCGATGCCATCAAGGGCGTGGCGGGCGAGAACCTGAAAAAGGCGCTGGACTGGCTGCCGACCGGCCGCCAACTGCTCACCATCAAGACCGACTGCGATCTCAATGGCTGGGTGCCGGATCTGCCTGCTATTGATTCGATAGCTATCGGCGCAGAAGATACGACATCTCTGCGCGATTTTTACGAGAAATACGGTTTCAAGGGCCTAGCCAGGGCGCTGGGCGGTGACGTGCCGGCACCGGCATCGCGCAAGGCGAAGAACGCAGAACCTGGCCTGTTTGACGAGCCGGAGGAGCCGGTGGCCGCAACGGCGTCCAAGATCAGTTCGGTGTCCTACGAAACCATTCTGGATTGGGAGGCGTTCAACCGTTGGCTGGCGCGCATCGAGGCGGCCGAGCTGGTGGCGCTGGACACCGAGACCACCTCGCTGGACGAGATGGTGGCGGAGATCGTTGGCCTGTCCTTCAGCGTCCAGCCGGGGGAGGCGATCTACATTCCGCTGGCGCACAACTATGCCGATGTGCCGGCGCAACTGCCGCGCGACGAGGTGCTGGCCCGACTCAAGCCCTGGCTGGAAAACCCGGCCGCCAAGAAGCTGGGTCAGCACATCAAGTACGACCGCCATGTGTTCGCCAACCACGGCATCGAGGTGCAGGGCTACGCCCACGACACCATGCTGCAGAGTTATGTGCTGGAAGTGCACAAGCCGCATGGCCTGGCCAGCCTGGCCGAGCGCCACCTCGGGCGCAGCGGCATCAACTACGAAGACCTGTGCGGCAAGGGTGCACACCAGATTCCGTTCAGCCAGGTCGACATCACCAAGGCGGCTGAATACTCGTGCGAAGACTCCGACCAGACGCTGGACGTGCACGGGGTGCTGTGGCCGCAGCTGCAGGCCGACGACAAGTTGCGCTTCATCTACGAACTGGAGATTGCCAGTTCCGAGGCGCTGTACCGCATCGAGCGCAACGGCGTGCTGATCGACGGCCCCACGCTGGCGGCCCAAAGCCATGAGCTGGGCCAGCGCATTCTGCAGCTGGAGAAAGAGGCGCACGAGCTGGCCGGGCAACCGTTCAACCTGAGTTCACCGAAACAGATCGGTGAAATCTTTTTCACCAAGCTCGGCCTGCCGGTGGTCAAGAAAACCGCCACCGGTGCGCCGAGCACTGACGAAGAGGTGCTGGAGAAGCTGGCGGAAGATTTCCCGCTGCCGGCCAAGATCCTGGAACACCGCGGCCTGTCCAAGCTCAAGGGCACCTACACCGACAAGCTGGCGCAGATGGCCAACCCGCGCACCGGCCGCGTGCACACGCACTACGCGCAGGCGGTGGCGGTGACCGGTCGCCTCTCCAGCAACGACCCGAACCTGCAGAACATCCCGATCCGAACGCCCGAGGGCCGACGCGTGCGCGAGGCCTTCGTCGCACCGCCCGGTTGCGTGATTGCCAGCGCCGACTACTCGCAGATTGAGCTGCGCATCATGGCCCACATCAGCGGTGATGCCGCTCTGCTGCTGGCCTTCCACGACGGCATGGATGTGCACCGTGCCACCGCGGCCGAGGTGTTCGGCATACCGACCAGCGCTGTCTCCAGCGAGCAGCGCCGTTATGCCAAGGTCATCAACTTCGGCTTAATCTACGGCATGAGCGCCTATGGCCTGGCCAAGAGCCTGGGCATCGACAACACAGCGGCCAAGAACTACATCGAGCGCTACTTTCAGCGTTTCTCCGGCGTCAAGCAGTACATGGACGACACACGCGCCAGCGCCAAGGCCCGTGGTTATGTGGAAACCGTGTTCGGCCGCCGCCTTTACCTGCCTGAGATCAACTCACCGAACGGCCCGCGCCGCAGTGGTGCCGAGCGCGCCGCCATCAACGCGCCCATGCAGGGCACGGCGGCCGACCTGATCAAGCTCAGCATGGTCAAGGTACAGGAAGTGCTGGATGCCGAAAAGCGCGGTACCAAGATCATCATGCAGGTGCACGATGAACTGGTGTTCGAAGTACCCGAGAACGAGGTGGACTGGGTTCGCCATGAAGTCCCGCGCCTGATGGCGGGTGTGGCGCACCTCAAGGTGCCGCTGCTGGCCGAGGTGGGCGTGGGGCCAAACTGGGACAAGGCACACTGAACGTGTTTGGGGTCATCCGGAGCAAAGCATGCCCCGGATGACTTTACGCGGCACGTACCCGCAGCGTGCTTACTGCTTGCCAGGGTCCTTGAAGTTGGGCACTTCATCAAACTCGACGTTCTGCAGCTTGCCGCCGACCTTTTCCACTTTGCGGATGTAGATGGTCTGGATGATGTCGCGGGTCTGGGGGTCGATGCTGATGGGGCCGCGCGGGCTGGTCCAGCTCATCCCTTTGGCGGCCGCGACGAACTTGTCGCCGCTGGCGTCGCCACCGGTTTTCTCCAGTGTCTTGGCAATCAGCTGCATGCCGTCGTAGCCGCTGACCGACATGAAGTTCGGACGGTAGCCAGGATAGGCTTTGTAATAGGCTTGGACATAGGCCTTGTTTTCAGGCGAGTTGTGCGCTTCCGAGTAGTGGAAGGAATTGACGACGCCCAGCGCGTTGTTGCCCATGGCGTCGATCAGGTCTTCGGAGGTCAGGTCGCCAGTGGCGATGATGCGGATGCCCGCTTTCCCCATGCCGCGCTCTTCGAAACCCTTCATGAAGGCGATGGTCTGCTCGCCGGGCGGCAGGAACAGGAACACGGCCTCGGGTTTGGCATCCCTGATCCGCTGCAGAAAGGGCGCGAAGTCCGGGTTCTTGACCGGTGTGCGCACTTCGCCGATGACTTCGCCGCCAGCGGCCGTGAACGTTTTCTTGAATTGCGCTTCGGCATCATGTCCCGGCCCGAAGTCGGCCACCAGCGTATAGACCTTCTTGATCTTGTTCTGGGCGGCCCAGCTGGCAATGGGGGCGGTGTCCTGGGGCAGGGTGTGTGAAACCCGCAAGATGTACTCGGACTTGGTGGTGATCGACGACGTGGCCGCGTTCATGATGATCATGGGGGTCTTGGCCTGGGTGGCGATCGGTGCGACTGCGAAGGCCGAGGGTGTCAGACCAAAGCCGGCGAGCACATCGACCTTGTCCTTGACGATCAATTCCTGCGCGGCACGCTTGCTGATTTCCGGGGCTACGCCGGTGTCGTCCTTGATGATGAGCTCGACCTTGCGCCCGGAGAAAACGCCACCCGTCTGCTGCAGGTAGAGGCGGGCCCCATTCTCGATGTGCTTGCCATAGGAAGAGAACGGTCCTGACATCGGCAGCACCAGCCCGATCTTCAGGGGTTCGGCCGCGACGGCCAGGGTGGATGTCAGGCACAAGGTGCAGGCAGCCAGGACGGCTGACCGGCGCGTGAAATTCTTCGGTTTCATGGTTTGTCTCCTTCTTGCTTGCGGGGGCTGGCGGAGCAGGATTACCCCGCCAGCTGAAAACGCTTTGATGTTTTATTGCTGCGCATCCGGCTGCAGCAGCGGTGCGGCGAGCCGGAACGCCTCCAGTTCTGCGCAGGCCTGGTCAACGGCCACGATGTTCGGGTACGGTGCCAGGTCCACCTTGAAGCGGCGGGCGCTTTCCACTTGCGGGATCAGATAGACATCGGCCACAGTGGGCGCATCACCGAAGCTGTAGCGACCCCGGTGCTTGTCGGCGGCCAGCAGCGCTTCGTAGGCCTCAAAGCCGGCGCTGATCCAGGTGGCGCACCAGGTGTTCACGGCGGCCTCATCGCAGCCGAGTTGCCTGCGCAGGTATTCCAGGATGCGGCGGTTGTTGATGGGGTGGATGTCGCAGCCCACGATGGCCGCCAGCGCACGCACGTGCGCGCGTGCGTGCAGGTCAGCGGGCAGCAGCGGCGGCGTGGGATGACGCTCTTCCAGCCACTCGATGATGGCGGGGGACTGGATCAACACCGCTCCGGGCTGGCCCGGGGTACCTGGCAGTGCCAGGGCGGGCACCAAGCCCTGGGGATTGAGCGTCTTGAACTCGGCCTTCAGGTGCTGCTCGGTGCGCAGATCCACCGGCACATACTCGGTCTGCAGGCCCTTGAGGTTCAGCGCAATGCGCAGCCGGTGCGAGGTGCCGCTGCGAAAGAAGTTGTAGAGCTTCATGGCCGCCTTCCTTACGCAGCCGGACCGACGTTGAGCACGATCTCGCCCACACCTTCGACATGGCCGGTGATGCGGTCGCCGCTGACGACCGGGCCGACGCCTTCGGGGGTGCCGGTGTAGATCAGGTCACCGGGTTGCAGGTGGTAGAACAGCGAGAGATCCGCAATCAGCTCACAGATGTTCCAGATCAGTTTTTTCAGGTCCGACTTCTGCTTGAGCTGCCCATTGACGCTGAGTTCGATCTCGCCTTGTTCCAGCACCACGCCGGGCATTGGCACGATCTCGGAGCAGACCGAGGACTCTTCCACGTCCTTGCCCAGATCCCACGGACGGCCCTGGTCGCGCGCCACCAGCTGCAGGTCGCGGCGTGTCATGTCCAGGCCACAGGCGTAACCGTAGATCAGCTGGTGTGCTGCTTCGGGCTTGACGCGAAAGCCCGGTGCGCCGATGGCCAGCACCAGTTCCATCTCGAACTGGTAGTTGCTGGTCTCCGAGGGGTAGGCCACGGTTGCACCGGACGCCACCAGCGTGGACGGCGCCTTGGTGAAGTAGAACGGGCGTGCGCTCGTCTTGTCCACCGGGCGCCCCATTTCAACGGCGTGCGCATGGTAGTTGCGGCCGACAAAAAACAGGCGGTTGACGGGCAGGCGCTCGGTCTTGCCGCGCACAGGCAGTGAAGGCGTGGCGGGCGGCTGCCAAAGGTAGGTCGGATTCATGGATGGTCTTTTTTCAAAATGAGGCTGAAGGCGACGGCTTTAGCCCCGGTTCTCGAACACACCGAGTTTTTGATGCAAAGGCGTCTCGTCGGCAATGAACAGGAAAGCCGGCTGCTCAGACGACAGGTTGCGCAGCGTCACGGCCGTGTAGCCGGGGGCGCAGCAGGTGTCTGCCTCGTTCAGGGTGAAGGTGCTGTCCTCGATCCGGGCTTCAGCCCGGCCTTCGATCTGGTGGAAGACCATGGCCGGCGAGCGCGCGGGCAGGCGCAGCGTCTGGCCGGGGCGCAGCATCAGGGCGTAGAAGCCCAGGATGTTCTGTGCATCCTGGCCCGTCTCCGGGTTGACGTAACTCACCTGCACGGCTTCTTGCTCCGGGCGGTCCGCGGCCAGCGCGACCAGAGCCGCACGTGCGTCAACCCACGGGTAACGCAGCATGGGATAGGCCTTGTTGCTGCGCTCGAACACCGGTGTCGGCATGACGCCGCCACTGCGGTAGGCCTGCTCGCCATGGCCGGGCTTGACCGGCTGGCGCTGCCCTTCGATGGCGTACGAGGTCTCGGTGTAGTAGACGAGCGGCAGGTCCAGCACATCCAGCCAGACCACCGGCTCCGTGCCGTCGTGGCCATGTTCGTGCCACAGGCCGGTGGGCGTGAGGATCAGGTCACCGCGGTGCATGGGGCATTTTTCGCCGTCGACCGTGGTGTAGGCGCCTTCGCCTTCCACGATCATGCGCACCGCGTTCGGCGTGTGCCGATGGGACGGCGCCCATTCGCCGGGCAGCAGCAATTGCATGCCCAGGTACATGGCGGCGCTGGCCTGCATCTTCTCCAGGCCATGGCCGGGGTTGGCCAGCACCAGTACACGGCGTTCGGCCTTCTCCATCGGGGTCAGTTCGCCTGCACGCAGCAGCAAGGGCCGCAGCGACTGGTAGGACCAGAAGGTGGGCCTGGTTTTGCGTGTCGGCACCTTGGGTGGCAACACGGCGCGCAGGCTGGGCCACAGCGGCACCAGGTTGAGTTTGATCAGATCGTCGCGGTAGTCCTGCGGCAGGTCTTCGAGTCGGCCGAGTTCGTGGCTCATGTTCAGGTCCTGAAGTTGGTTCGGTGTGTGTGGGGTCTGATGCCGTGGACACCGCGGAGCCGGTTTTGCCGGGTCACTGGTGTCGTCTTCTTGTCTTGAGTAGGAACTCTCAGACCGCTTGGAGCGTGGCTGTTACGTGGGCAAGACAGCGTGGCCCACGTTCCCTCCGTGCAACCCGTCCACCCATGTCTTCACCGGCAACGAGAACGGTGGCAGGTGATTTTCTGGAAACTGTCACGGTGAAGTCCTTGAGTCCAAGCGGGCTGAATAGAAAGCGTGCATATGGTACGTATGCTTACTATTAGTGTAGATTTAGAATCAAATCGATCAACCCCGTAAAAACCCTAGCGCTGTCACGATGACTCGTTCGAACATCGAACTGGAAAACCTGCCCGGCTTCCATATCCGCCGCCTGCAGCAGATTGCTGTCGCTGTCTTTCTGGAAGAGACGCAAGCCTTTGGTGTGACGCCTGTTCAATACGCCGCAATGGCGGCGATTCAACGTCAGCCGGGCGTCGACCAGCGCACGCTGGCACGCAGCATCGGCTTTGATGCTGCCACCATCGGCAGTGTGATCGACCGGCTGGAGGTGCGTGGGCTGATGCAGCGCCAGGCCAATCCGAATGATCGGCGCGCCCGCCTGCTGACCTTGACGCCTGACGGCACCCAACTGCTGCGCAAGATCGAACCCAGCATGCTGCGAGCTCAGGCGCGCATGCTGGAGCCCTTGCCCGCAGGGCAGCGCGGCCTGTTCATGGCGATGTTGCGCCAGCTGGTGGAAGGCAACAACGACTTGAGCCGGGCGCCCAGTGGAGCAGCGGCGAGCCCCGCCACCGAGGTGACGCGAGAGGTTACGCAGGCAGCCCGAAAAAAACCTTCAAATACTGTGCCCAGGACCGCACCCAGGAAGACCGGTCGGTCGGCCATTCGGGCACGGTAGCCCGTCTTCGCGCGCGGAAGTCACCGCCCTCGGCGCTGGTCTTTTTCGCGACCGGGGCTGGGTCAGGCTTCGTCCAGCAGCCGCACCTTCACGCTCTTGCCTTTGACCTTGCCGGCATTGAGCCGGGCCGCGGCTTCGCGGGCAACGTGGCGATCCACCGCAACGAAGGTGCAGAACTCGGTGACGTTGATCTTGCCGATCTGCTCGCGCGTGTAGCCGGCCTCGCCCGTCAGGGCGCCCAGCACGTCGCCGGCGCGGATCTTCTCCTTGCGCCCGCCCAGGATCTGTAGCGTCATCATGGGCGGCAGCAATGGCTCCTGGCTGGCCGGGGTGAGCTCGTCGAGCTTGTGCCAGACCGATTCCTGCTTCTGGTACTGGTCGATCTTGCCCACATGACCCATCTCGTCCATGCTGGCCAGGCTCAGGGCCAGGCCTGTTTCACCGGCACGGCCGGTGCGGCCGATGCGGTGTACGTGCACTTCCGGGTCGGGCGAGATGTCGACGTTGATCACCGCTTCCAGTTGTGTGATGTCGAGCCCGCGCGAGGCGACGTCGGTGGCCACCAGGACCGAGCAGCTGCGGTTGGCGAACTGCGCCAGCACCTGGTCGCGCTCGCGCTGCTCCAGCTCGCCGTACAGCGCCAGCGCGCTGAAGCCCTGTGCCTGCAGCAACTCCACCAGCTCCTTGCAGCGCTGTTTGGTGTTGCAAAAGGCCAGGGTGCTGACCGGGCGGAAGTGCTGCAGGATCTGCGCCACGGCTTGCAGCCGGTTGGCGCGGGTGACTTCGTAGAAGCGCTGTTCGATCAGCGAGGCGTTGTGCTGCGCTTCGACCTTGACCTGCTGCGGATCGCGCAGAAACTGCTTGGCGATCTTGTCGATGCCTTCGGGGTAGGTGGCCGAGAACAGCAGTGTTTGCCGCTCGGGTGGGCACTGGCGCGCCACGGTGGCGATGTCGTCGAAAAAACCCATGTCGAGCATGCGGTCGGCCTCGTCGAGCACCAGCGTGTTGAGCGCCTGCAGGTCGAGCGTGCCGCGTTGCAGGTGGTCCATGATGCGGCCCGGCGTGCCCACGGCAATGTGCGCGCCGTGCTCCAGCGAGGCGTTCTGCATGCGCATCGGCATGCCGCCGCACAGGGTGACGATCTTGATGTTGTCCTGGGCGCGGGCCAGGCGGCGCAGCTCCTGGGTCACCTGGTCGGCCAGCTCGCGCGTCGGGCACAGCACCAGTGCCTGCACGGCAAAACGGCGCGGGTTCAGGTTGGCCAGCACGGCCAGTGCAAAGGCGGCGGTCTTGCCGCTGCCGGTCTTGGCTTGCGCGATCAGATCGCGGCCCAAGAGCGCAATCGGCAGGCTGGCGGCCTGGATCGGTGTCATCTCGGTGTAGCCCAGCTGTTGCAGGTTGTCGAGCATGGCGGGGCTCAGCGGCAGGGTACTGAAGCTGGCTTTGTGGGGGGCGGCAGTGTTGGTCGGCTTGCCTGGTGTGGGGGTGGTCATGCCCCGATTATCGGGACTCGCGGTTGGTGCCCCGGCCGTGGGTGATTTGTGCGGGCTCGTGCAGCGCTTCGGCCTTGCCCCTAGACTCGCTACTTTCGCCAAACCAAAACCAGGAGCAACCGATGATGAACCGCGATCTCGAGACCGAATTCAAGGCCCTGCTGCCCGGCCAGAGCACCGAGGCAGGTGCCACGCGCCGTACCGCGCTCAAGACGGCGCTGGGCGTGGGTTATGCCGCGTCCGTCATGCCCATCATGGCGCAGACGGCGATCAAGACACCGACCGACGGCCTGACCGCGGGCGAGGTGAGCATCGACGTCAAGGGCTTCAAGATGCCGGCCTACCGCGCCATGCCGGCGGGCAAGAAAAACCTGCCGGTGGTGCTGGTGCTGTCGGAAATCTTCGGCGTGCACGAACACATTGCCGACGTGGCCAACCGCTTTGCTCGTGCCGGCTACCTGGCCATCGCCCCTGAGCTGTTCGTGCGCCAGGGTGATGCGCAAAGCTACGGCGAGATGGCCAAGCTGATTGCCGAGGTCATCTCCAAGGTGCCGGACGCCCAGGTGATGGGTGACCTCGATGCCACCGTGGCCTGGGTCGGTGCCAACGGTGGTGACCTGGCGCGCGTGGGCATCACCGGTTTCTGCTGGGGCGGCCGCCAGACCTGGCTTTATGCCGCGCACAGCAAGCACATCAAGGCCGGTGTGGCCTGGTACGGCCGCCTCGTCGGCGACCGCACGGAGCTGACGCCCAAGAACCCGATCGATATCGCCGGCCAGCTCCATGGCCCGGTGCTGGGGCTGTACGGCGGTGCCGACACCGGCATCCCGCTCGATAGCGTGGAGAAGATGAAGGTGGCACTGGCCGCGGGCAACGCCGCTGCCAAAGCTTCGCAGTTCGTGGTCTACCCGGAGGCGCCGCATGCTTTCCATGCCGACTACCGGCCCAGCTACCGCAAGGAGGCGGCCGAGGACGGCTGGAAGCGTTGCCTGGCCTGGTTCAAGCAGCACGGTGTGGCCTGAGTCTTGCATGGTCTTAGACCATGCACCGGCAGAAAGCCGCCTGCGGGCGGCTTTTTTGTCCACGTTCGGGCTTCGCCGCGAATTGGATGCGAAAATCGGCCCCTACCCTTGATGAAAAAGCGCAAGCAGCTATGGTTTTGATAGCAATTCTGGCCGGCACCCTGGCCGCCGGCATCGGCAGCGTCTGGCTGGCCGCCGCCCTGAGCTTCGGCGTGCTGTCACGCTACACCCAGCACATGTTGAGCCTGGCTGCGGGCGCGTTGATGGGCACGGCCTTTTTGCACCTGCTGCCCGAAGCCTTCGAGAGCGAGATTGCGCCGCACCGCTTGTTCATGACGCTGCTGGTCGGCCTGGTGTTCTTTTTCCTGCTCGACAAGGCCGAACTCTGGCACCACGGCCATGAACACCACCACGCGGCGGACCATGACCACGAGGTGCCTCACCCCCATGAGCACGGTCATGCACACCCCTCGGGTGGCTGGACCGTGCTGGCCGGCGACAGCGTGCACTGCTTCGGCGACGGTATTCTGATTGCGTCCGCCTTCATCGCCGATCTGCGTCTGGGTGTGGTTGCGGCACTGGCCGTTCTCGCGCACGAGGTGCCACACCACATGGGAGATTTGCTGGTGCTGCGGCAAAGCACGGGCGACCGCAAGGCTGCACTGCTCAAGGTCACGCTGGCCGGCGCCATCACGGCATTGGGCGGCTTGATTGGCTACTGGCTGGTGGACCAGTTGCACGACTACCTGACCTACTTCCTGGTGGTGGCCTCCAGCAGCTTCATCTATGTGGCGCTGGCTGACCTGATTCCGCAACTGCAAAAGCGCCTGAGTCTGCGTGAAACGCTGGCCCAGATCGCCTGGCTGCTGGTGGGCATCGGTCTGGTGACGCTGGTCAGCAGCGTGGCGCACGGGCACTGAACGCTACCGTAGCCCGCCCGTAGCGGAAAAGACCCCGAAACCCGACATCTCACTCATTGTCGTCCGCGCAGACGGACCTGGGTGCTGACATCCGTTGCACGGCTTTACAGAAGATTTACCGGATGGTCAGCATCCGGTCAACCTGTTGCCATTAAGTTTCATCCCTGTATGAAACTGATTTATGTGGTGCGCCGTTTTGGCCCGGTGGGGGGCATGGAGCGCTATGTCTGGGAAACCGCGTGCGAGATGCGTCTTCTGGGGCATGAGGTCAAAGTCCTGTGCGAAACGTGTCTGGCCGAACCGCCGCATGGCATGGCCGTGCATACATTGGGAACGTCGCCGGCGCGTCCGCGTTGGAAGGCGCTTTGGCGCTTTGCCAACAAGGTGGCGCAGTGGCTGGAGGCACATCCGCATCCCGGCTGGTTGATCCACAGCCATGAGCGCTTGGGGTGTCATCACATCACGACCTACCACGGCCAGCCCTTTGCCACGGTGTTTGAGAAGCACTGGAGCCGCTGGTTGTCTCTGCGGGTCGCGATGCAGCTGTACATGGAGTGGCGCGAGCTGGCCAGGGCCCAATGGATCGTCCCGGTGTCACAGCTCAACCGGCAACAGCTGGCGCATTACTATCCAAAATTCGCGCACAAGTTAACGCAACCGATCGAGCCCGGGGTTACCAGCAACGCGCATCGCATGCCGCACAGCGTACCTGGCGATGGCGGTGTGATCGGCTTTGTTGGCAAGGAGTGGCAGCGCAAGGGTCTGGAATTTGCGGTTGCCGTGGTCGAGCGCCTGCGCCGGTGGCGACCCCATCTGATTTTCATGGTGCTGGGGCCGGTGGCAGCCGAAGTGCAGCCGCTGTTTACCCACTGGCAGGAGGGCTACGAGCTGATGGGGTGGGCGCTGCCGGACTACGCCCGCTTTGACGTCCTGCTGCACCCTGCCAAAGCCGAACCGTATGGCATGGTCATTGCCGAAGCCATGGCGGCCCAGGTGCCGGTCGTGGTGTCGAATCACTGTGGTGCCGCTGCCCATGTCAAGCCGGATGCCGGTGCGGTGCTGGCATTGACCGATCCGGTCGATGCCTGGGCCGAGGCCATTGAACAACAGTTGGATCGTCATACCTTGGTACCTTCTTTTGTGCGGACCTGGCGCCAGGTCGCCCAGGCGTATGAAACCCTCTACCAGGCAACGAGCGGCGAGAACGTGCCCAGCCAGTCCAGTGGGCCATGCGATCGCACGGACCACGGGCCGGCCCCGGTCTTGCATTCAAGGCCGTAGACCTTACCTGTAGCGGGCATTGAGGAGTTCAGGCGTGGATCATGTGATCAAAGTTTTATTCAGGCTGTTGCTGCGGGCCGTCCTGCTGCTGATGGGGCTGGTGTTTCTGGCCAGTCTGGTGGTGGCGGCCGTGCTGGTAGGGGTGTTGTGGCTGGTGCGCGCGTTGTGGGCGCGCCTGACGGGCCAGCCCGTGCAGCCGCTGGCGTTCACGCTCGTTCGCCGGGCCCAGTGGGCGCGTTTTTATCGCCCGGGCAGCGCGGCGCGCGCCGATGACGCAGAGGTGATCGATGTGGCGTCCCGGCAAGTGCCTTCCGCGCCCGACTCGCCGGGCCGGCTCGACCACTGAGCCGCGCCGCAGCGTCGGGGCTATTGACCTCAGCGTGCCGACGTGCCGCGCAGTTGCTGCACGTCCAGCGTACTCACCGGTGCCGCCTGGTTGCCCCATTGCGTGCGGATATAGGTCAGCAGGGTGGCCACATCGCCATCACTGAGGTTGAGCACGAAGGGCGGCATGCCGAAGGGGCGCGGGTGCCCCGGGGTGGCCGGCGCAAAGCCGCCGTTCAACACGATCTGCACCAGGTTGGCGGGTGAGGCCATGGTGACTGCACGGTTGCCCGCCAGCGGCGGGTAGGCCAAGCGGCCATCGGTGCCACGGCGGCCTTCGCCTTGCTCGCCGTGGCATTGCGCACAGCGCTTGTCATAAAGCTGCTCGCCCGCTCCCTTCAGGCGCGCACTTGCTGTTGTGGTGCTGGCCACCGGCGTATCGGTACGCGGCAGTTGCTTCAGGTACAGCGCCATGGCGCGCAGGT
Organism: Curvibacter sp. PD_MW3; assembly: GCA_002633085.1. Classification (GTDB taxonomy): domain Bacteria; phylum Pseudomonadota; class Gammaproteobacteria; order Burkholderiales; family Burkholderiaceae_C; genus Hylemonella. The sequence continues at coordinate 559,420 of NSIV01000001.1, read as the reverse complement.
CGGCGGCGCTCCAGTGCTGCGTGCTGTGTTGCACCACTTCGGCCATGGGGCCGGTCACCAGGGCGTTGCCGGCACGGCCGCTCTGGAACAGTGCCACGATGTCGTCCAGCGTCCAGTCCTGCACCCCGGCTTCGGCCGGGTTGGTCAGCGAGGGCGCATACCAGTTCTGCACCGGGATCAGGCCGCCTGCAAGGTCCAGCATGTTGCTGCTGGCGCCCAGCGCATTGCGCGGCGCATGGCAGGCGCTGCAGTGCCCGAGACCGCGCACCAGGTAGGCGCCGCGTTGCACTTCCAGGTCGCCGTCGCGCTCAGCGGTCGGTGTGGTGCTACCTTCCTCGAAATACAGGGCACGCCAGACCTTGAGCGCGACCTGGGTGCTGTACGGCCAGTCGAGCTGATGGGCGGGCGTGGGCGTGGCCTGCGGCGGCAGGCTGCGCAGGTAGGCGTACAGCGCGTCGCTGTCGGGGCGCGTGATGTGGGTGGTGTTGTTGTAGGGGAAAGCCGGGTACAGCCAGCGCCCGTCGCGCGACTGGCCGTGGTGCAGCGCACGCCAGAAATCGTCCGCGCTCCAAGCGCCCAGGCCGGCGGGGCTGGGCGTGAGGTTGCTGCTGAAAATGGTGCCGAACGGGGTGGCAATGCCGCGTCCGCCGGCGTAAGGCACGCCGCCGCGCGGGGTGTGGCAGAGCTGGCAGTTGCCCAGCGTGGCCAAGTAGCGCCCGCGCTCAACCGTGGTGCTGTCGGTCGCCGGCGGGGTGGCCGAGGCCCTCACGGCAATCGGTGCTGACGGCCAATTCAGCCAGGCGAGCACGCCACCCAACAGCAGGAGCAAGGCCAGCACCGGCAGCAGTCGGCCCCGGTGTGCTTGGCGCCAGGCGCGGTTCATGCGGGCGTTCATGGCCGGCCCCCTTTTGCCGCGGAAGACGATGGCGCGTCAGCGCTGCCGCATTCCATGGGCAAGGGCGCAGGCAGCGCCCGGGCCGGTTTCGGGTTGGCCGGCAGCGGCTGGCTGGCCAGCCAGCCGCTCACGGCCGACACATCGCTGTCGTTCAGGCGCTGGGCGATGCTGGCCATGCAGTCGGGCGCATGGGCGCGACGCTGGCCGCTGCGCCAGGCGCCCAGCTGCGAATTCAGGTAGTCGCGCGGCAGGCCCAGCAAGCCGGGAGTGCCGGGCTGCACGCCGGTCAAGGCCGTGCCGTGGCATTGCACGCAGGCCGGCACCTGGCGGGTGGCATCGCCTCGCAATGCCAGTTGCTTGCCGCGTTGAAGCTCTTGCGCCGTGGCAGCGACCGGGCTGGGCGCGGAGTAGGGCAGGTCCAGCGCTGCAAAGTGCTCGGCCATTTCGTGCAGGTAGCTGTCGCTCAAGGGTTCCACCATGTGCGTCATCAGGCGGTAGCTGCGCCGGCCGTCGCGGAAATGCAGCAGCTGGTTGTACAGATAACCCGCCGGCTTGCCTGCGATACGGGGGTAGTAGCCATCGGGTGCGGCACGGCCCTGGGCACCGTGGCAAGCCGTGCAGGCCAGGGTGCGTTGGGCGATCGTGTCTTCAAACGCAGGCGGGGCGGCCAGGGTGGGCAGTGCCAGGCAACTGGCCAAGGCGCTCAAGAGCGTGCCCAGCAGGCGGCAACGGGAAAAGGTGCGGAACATGGTGAAGAGGGGAATCAAAAAATCAAAAGGGCGATGCGTTCACACAGGCGGTCGGGTCGCTAGCGGCGAAGAAACTTGGGATCATGCGTCTTGCGCGAGCCACTGGGGATTAAAGACCACCTCCCAGATATGGCCGTCGGGGTCCTGGAAGTAGCCAGCATAACCACCCCAGAAGGTGGCCTGCGCCGGCTTGATGATGACGGCCCCCGCCGACTGCGCCTGCGCCATGACGGTATCGACCTCAGCCTGGGAGGTGACGTTGTGCCCGAGGCTGAGTTCGGTCGGGCTGGCCGCACCCAAAGGCAGACCGGTATCCTGCGCCAGGCTCTTGCGCGGCCAGAGCGCCAGCTTCAGGCCCAGCTGCAGATCGATGAAGACCACGGCGCCCTGTTCGAACTCGGTGCCGATGATGCCTTCGGTCGGCAGGCCCAGGCCGTCGCGGTAAAAACGCAGTGCGCGCGCCAGATCGTCGACGCCGAGGGTGATGACGCTGATGCGAGGCTGCATGGCCAGGCTTTCGAATCAGCCCTGGGCCATCGGCCGGGCCGGATCGCTGCACCACTCGCTCCAGCTGCCGGCATACAGGGCACCACGGCCGAGGCCGGCAATTTCCATCGCCAGCAGGTTGGGCACGGCACTGACACCGCTGCCGCAGTGGTGCACCACGCTCGCCGGGTCGCGCCCGGCCAGCAGTTCGGTGAATTCGGCCCGCAGCTCGGCGGCCGGCTTGAACTTGCCATCCGGGCCGAGATTGAGGTTGAACGGGCGGTTCAACGCCCCCGGGATGTGGCCGGCTACCGGGTCGAGCGGTTCCACCTCGCCGCGAAAGCGCGGCGTGCCGCGGGCGTCGACCAGGGTCTGGCTGAGGCGGCCGAGCTGCTGCAACACCGTGTCGGTGGTGGCGAGCTGGGCCTTGGGGGTGCTGGCCGCGAAGGCCGATGCGGTACGCGAGGCAGCTACACCGGTCTCGACGGCACCACCGGCCGCTTCCCACGCTTGCAGGCCGCCGTCGAGCACGGCTACCGCCTCATGGCCGACCCACTTGAGCATCCACCACAGCCGGCCGCAGTAGTTGGCGCCCTGGCGGTCATACACGACGGCCTGCATGTCGGCCGTGAAGCCGAGGCTGGCCAGCCAGGCGGCGAACGCTTCGCGCGTGGGCAGCGGATGGCGGCCGCCATTGACTGCGTCAGCAGGATGCTTGGCGCTGAGGTGGCGGTCCAGGTCGGCACGCTGCGCGCCAGCGATGTGCGCCCGCAGGTACTGCTGTTCTCCCTCGGCGGGCTGCATCAGCTCGAAGCTGCAGTCGAACACCATAAGCGGCTGGCGGTCGTCTACCAGTTGCTGAAGTTGCTCGGCGGTGATGAGGGTGGTGTACATGACGAGTCCTTGTTCGATGCCAAATGGTACTGCGCACGGTCGATCATCTCGATGTGCCCGTGACTCAACCCTGGGCCCCCGTGGAACCGGCTCCGCCGGGCCACTGGGTGCGCCCCCTCGAGGGGGGATGCGAGCCACACGCAGTGGGCGAGAGTCGGGGGTGCTTCTCTAGTGTTCTTCCGCAGGCGTATCAGGAATGGCGCGTTCACGCAGGAAGGTCGCAGCCACGCCGCTGGTGACAATCAGGCCGATGCCCAGCCAGCCCGAGAGCGGAATCTGGTCGCCGAACAGCAGCAGGCTGTAGAGCGCCGCAAACACGATGCCCGAATACTGCAGGCTGGCCACCACCAGGGTGTGGCCGTGCGCATAAGCGCGGGTCATGCACCACTGGCCGAGCGAGGCCAGCACGCCGATCGGGATCAGCGAGACGGCCGACTGCCACGTGATCTGCTGCCAAGGCGTGAAGCCGGCGAAGAGAATGCCCACACCACCGGCCACCGTGGTGCCAATGGCGAAATAGAACACTGTGCGCCCGACCGGTTCGCCCACGCGGCCCAGTGCCGTGACCTGCATGTAGGCCAGCGCCGCGCTCATGCCCGAGAGCAGGCCGATCAGGCCGGCAAAGAGCTGGTTCTGGTCGATGGTAGGTCGCAGTGTCAGCACCACGCCGGCAAAGCCCAGCAGCACCGTGGCCAGCAGAGGACCCTGGCGCTCGGCCTTGCCGTAGAGCAGGGCGCCGCCGATGATGAAGGCTGCTACCCAGATGCCGCTCATGTAGTTCAGCGTCATGGCCGTGGCCAGTGGCAGGTGGGCGATGGCGTAGAACCAGGCTGTCAAGGCTGCGCCGCCGACCAGGGTGCGCCAGGCATGCATGAAAGGCACCGGGGTGCGCAGGGAGACGCCGCCGGTGCGCAGCACCACCGCCATGAAGGCAATGCTGATGAGGCCGCGGTAGAACACCAGTTCGAAGGTGTTGAAGGAGGCCGAGGCCAGCTTCACGCCCACGCCCATGGTGGCAAAGAAAAAGGCGCCGAGGACCATCCAGAGTGCTTGCATGACTCAATCTTGAAGAAGCGGGTGGGAGTCACCCGTGTTGTGGATCAGCCGCACGGTGGCGGTTGCTTGACGTGTAAGGCGTCAGTACGGCCACCATTTTAGGATTCACCGGGCCGGGGCAGGCCGTTGGCGTGAAATGCATCGAGCGCGGCCAGAGCCGACCGGATCAGGGTCGACAAGGTCGGGTCGCTGGCCAGTGCTTCGGCGTTCAGGTCGCATGCCGTGACCGGAATGCGCAGGCAGGCCTCAGGGATGAGCTGTGCGTTCATCGTGCACAGGATTTCCCGCAGGGCGTCGTCGGCGTGCTGGGCGCGGTGCGACGGATTGAGCACGGCAACGGGTTTTTGGGTGAACGGGACGAGGCCGACCAGCCAGTCGAGCGCATTCTTGATCGTGCCGGTGACGCCGTGGGCGTATTCCGGACTGGCGATCACCAACGCATCCGCCTGGGCGACCGCGTCCCACAGGGCTTGCACGGGTTTGGGGGCACAGGGCTCAAGATCGGGGTTGAACAGCGGCAGATCACCCAGGCCGGCGAAGAGGGTGACGTCCATGCTGCCCGGGGCCAGGGCACGTATTGCCTGGAGCAGAGCCAGGCTTCTTGACTGTTGCCGCAGGCTGCCGCACAAGGCGAGCACGTTCATGCCGGGTGCTCGCGTTGACGAACTCACATCCCCATTTGCCGCCGGTACCACTCGTGGAAGTGCTGCATGCCATCTTCCATCGGGCTCTGGTAGGGGCCGACCTCGTTGTCACCACGGTCGAACAGCGCGCGGCGGCCGGCGTCCATGCGCTCGCCGATCTCGTCATCCTCGATGCAGGTTTCCATGTAGGCGGCCTGCTGGGCTTCGACGAACTCACGCTCGAAGGCGGTGATGTCTTCCGGGTAGTAGAACTCCACCATGTTGAGCGTCTTGCTGGTGCTGAGCGGGTGCAGCGTGGAGACGGTCAACACATGCGGGTACCACTCCACCATGATGTGCGGGTAGTAGGTCAGCCAGATGGCGCCGCGCTCGGGCAGCTTGCCTTCGCGGTATTTCAGCAGCGCGTCATGCCAACGCTGGTAGACCTTGGAGCCGGGGCGACCGAAGGCACTGGACACGCCCACGGTCTGCACCGAGTAGTTGTCCTTGAATTCCCAGTTCAGGTCGTCGCAGGTCACGAAGTGGCCCAGGCCCGGGTGGAAGGGGCCGACGTGGTAGTCCTCCAGATAGACCTCGATGAAGGTCTTCCAGTTGTAGTTGCACTCGTGCAGTTCAACGCGGTCCAGCGTGAAGCCGGCAAAGTCGAGCTCGGCGCGCGGGCCCATGCCGGCCAGGTCGGCTTCGATGTCACGGCCGTTGTCTTCAAACAGCAGGCCGTTCCACTCGCGCAGCTGGTAGTTGTTCAGGTTCAGGCAGGGGTCGTGCGCAAAGTGCGGCGCACCGATGAGCTGCCCCTGGGCCGAGTAGGTCCAGCGGTGCAGCGGGCACACGATGTTGCCGCCGGCACTGCCCGGCTGGGTATGGTTGAGCGAACCGCGGCCCTTGAGCATCACCGCCTGGCGATGCCGGCAGACGTTGGAGATCAATTCCACACCGGCGGGCGTGCGCACCAGGGCGCGGCCCTCGTTCTCCTGCGGCAGGGCGTAGTAGTCGCCCACCTCGGGAACACTGACGGCGTGCCCCACATAGCGGGGCCCGCGCTGAAAAATCTGCGCCATCTCGCGCTGGAACAGCGCCTCGTCAAAGTAGCTCGAAACTGGTAGTTGGCTGTGAGCCTGCTGCAGTTGAAGACTTAAATCAGACATGGGGGACCTGACCTAAAGACTCCCCACAGGGAGGTACGCCCTCGGGCGTGGAAAACGGAAATAGCCTTGCCGATGCGGCAGGCCGGAGGAGGACCTGGGATTGTACCCCGGGGCCGTTGCATGCCGCGCCGAAGGGCTGATTCCGTGTACGTGTTACCGGATTTCGAGGACTTTTGCAGGCCCGGTGGCCCGGGAGGGCAGGGCGCAGCCTAAAATTGCAGGTTTTCACCTCGCACGCTTCCATGCCCAAGGCTCTCTCTTCCTCGTCCGCATCCAGCCTGCCCGCCAGTTACGAGGCCGCACTCGCAGAACTCGAACAACTGGTCAGCCGGCTCGAATCCGGCGACATGCCGCTGGAGCAGTTGCTGTCGGGTTACCAACGCGGGGCGGAATTGCTCAAGTACTGCCGCGACAAGCTCGAAGCGGTGGAGGCTCAAATCAAGGTGCTGGATGAAGGCACGCTCAAGACATGGACACCCGAGTGACTCAGCTGGCTGAATTGGATCTGCGCGCCTGGAGCGCCGAGCGGCTGGACCGCGTTGAACAGGCGCTCTCGACCTGGGTGGCGCCCGATGCCCCGGCTGGCCTGGGGGATGCCATGCGTTATGCCGTGCTCGATGGCGGCAAGCGCCTGCGCCCCTTGCTCGTGCTGGCTGCCGCCGAGGCGGTGGGCGGCAATAGGCAGGCGGCCCTGCGCGCGGCCTGTGCGGTGGAACTGATCCATGCCTATTCCCTGGTGCACGACGACATGCCCTGCATGGACAACGACGTGCTGCGCCGTGGCAAGCCCACCGTGCACGTGCAGTACGGCGAAGCCCGTGCCTTGCTGGCGGGTGACGCCTTGCAGGCCTTGGCGTTCGAATTGCTCACACCCGACGACGGCAGCGTGCCCGAGGCCATGCAGGCGGTGTTGTGCCGGCTGCTGGCGCGTGCGGCCGGCAGCGCCGGCATGGCTGGCGGCCAGGCCATTGACCTGGCCAGTGTCGGCGTGAAACTGAATGAAGCGCAGCTGCGCGAGATGCACCGCCTGAAGACCGGCGCGTTGCTGCAGGGCAGCGTGCTGATGGGGGCGAGCTGCGGCGCGTTGACGGCGGCAGAGCGTGAAGCCCTGTCGGTCTACGGTGCCGCCATCGGCCTGGCCTTCCAGGTGGTGGACGACATCCTTGACGTCACGGCCGACTCCGCCACGCTGGGCAAGACAGCAGGCAAGGATGCCGAGCAGGACAAGCCGACCTATGTGTCCATCCTCGGGCTGGAGCGCTCGCACGTTTACGCGCAGGAACTGCTGGCGCAAGCGCTGGCGGCGCTTGATGCCAGCGGTCTGGTCGACACGCGTGCCCTGCGTTCCTTGGCCGACATGGTGGTCAACCGAGTCAATTAAGGGAAGAAATAGCCTTCAGGCCTTGTCAATCAAGCGCAATAAGCTATCAAAAACATAGCGTATGTCGAACACCACTTACCCTTTGCTGCAGACCGTCAACGATCCGGCGGATCTGCGCAAGCTCTCCCGCCACCAGTTGCGCACCCTGGCCGATGAATTGCGTGCCTACCTGCTGGAGAGCGTGGCCAAGACCGGTGGTCACCTCAGTTCCAACCTCGGCACGGTGGAGCTCACCGTGGCGCTGCACTATGTCTTCAACACGCCGCACGACCGCCTGGTGTGGGACGTGGGCCACCAGACCTACCCGCACAAGATCCTGACCGGCCGGCGCGAACGCATGTCCACGCTACGCCAGCTCGGTGGCCTGTCGGGTTTCCCGCAGCGTACCGAGAGCGAGTACGACGCCTTCGGTACTGCGCACTCCAGTACCTCGATCTCCGCCGCCTTGGGCATGGCGCTGGCAGCACGGCAAAAGGGCGAGGACCGCCATGCGATTGCCATCATCGGCGACGGTGCCATGACGGCCGGCATGGCCTTCGAGGCGCTGAATCATGGCGGTGTGGAAGATTGCCGCTTACTGGTCATCCTGAACGACAACGACATGAGCATCAGCCCGCCGGTGGGCGCGCTCAACCGCTACCTGGCGCAACTCATGAGCGGCCAGTTCTATGCCGCGGCCAAGAACGTCGGCAAGACGGTGCTCAAGGGCGCGCCGCCGCTGTTCGAGCTGGCCAAGCGCATCGAAGAGCATGCCAAGGGCATGGTGGTGCCAGCGACCCTGTTCGAGAAGTTCGGCTTCAACTACATCGGGCCGATCGACGGCCACGACCTCGAATCGTTGATCCCGACGCTGGAGAACATCAAGCACCTCAAGGGGCCGCAGTTCCTGCACGTGGTCACCAAGAAGGGCCAGGGTTACAAGCTGGCCGAGGCCGACCCGGTGGCCTACCACGGCCCGGGCAAGTTCGACCCGGCGGTCGGCCTGCAAAAGCCGGCCACGCCGCCGAAGCAGACCTTCACCCAGGTGTTCGGCCACTGGCTGTGCGACATGGCCGAGAAAGACCCACGCCTGGTCGGCATCACGCCGGCCATGCGCGAAGGCTCCGGCATGGTGGAGTTCCACCAGCGCTTCCCGGAGCGTTACTACGACGTCGGCATTGCCGAGCAGCATGCGGTGACGTTCGCCGCTGGTCTCGCCTGCGAAGGGCTCAAGCCGGTGGTGGCGATCTACTCCACCTTCCTGCAGCGCGCCTACGACCAGTTGATCCACGACGTGGCGCTGCAGAACCTGCCGGTGGTGTTTGCGCTGGACCGCGCGGGCCTGGTCGGTGCTGACGGGGCCACCCACGCCGGGGCCTACGACATTGCCTACCTGCGCTGCATTCCGAATGTCAGCGTGGCCTGTCCGGCCGATGAGCGCGAGTGCCGCCAGTTGCTCTCCACCGCGTTCGAGCAGAACCACCCGGTGGCCGTGCGCTACCCGCGCGGTGCGGGTGCCGGCGTCGCCACCGAAGCCGGGCTGCAAGGCCTGCCCTACGGCAAAGGCGAGGTGCGCCGCCAGGGCAAAGGCATTGCCATTCTGGCCTTCGGCACCTTGCTCTACCCGGCATTGGCGGCCGCAGAAAAACTGGGGGCCACCGTGGTCAACATGCGCTGGGTCAAGCCGCTCGATACCGAGTTGCTGCTCCAGGTGGCGGCCGAGCACGAGGCGCTGGTCACCGTGGAAGAGGGCGCCGTCATGGGGGGCGCCGGCAGCGCAGTGGGTGAGGCCCTGCAGGCTGCAGGGGTACTCAAGCCACTGCTGCAACTGGGCCTGCCGGATGTCTTCATCGAGCATGGCGACCCGGGCAAGCTGCTGAGCCTGCAGGGACTGGATGCCGCCGGGATTCAGGCCAGCATCGAACAACGTTTCCCTGAACTGGCCGCGCAGACGCGGCCTGCGCTCAAGGTCGTGGCCTAGGGATAACCATTGCCGTCCATTCGTCTGAACAGACCTGTTTCGGTTTAGACTTCGCAGCCTGTACTCCATGCGTTCATGAGGCGCATGGTCAGTTTTCAACCCAAAATCTGGAGATCGCCCCATGGATCGTCGTTCCATCATCAAGCAGGCCGGTATTGCCGGCATCTTGGCTGCAGGTGCAGCCCCGGCTGTGCATGCCCAGGCCGCCATCCGCTGGCGCCTGGCGTCCAGCTTCCCGAAGGCGCTGGACACCATCTTTGGTACGGCCGAGGTATTCGCCAAGCAAGTCAGCGACATGACGGGCGGCAAATTCCAGATTTCCGTGCATGCTGGTGGTGAGCTGATGCCCGCCTTCGGCGTGGTCGATGGTGTGCAAAACGCGTCGGTCGAAATGGCCCATACCGCACCGTACTACTTCTATGGCAAGGACCCGACCTTCAGCCTGGGTTGCGCTGTGCCGTTCGGCATGAACGCGCGCCAGATGGACGCCTGGACCAACGAAGGCAACGGCTTCAAGCTGTTGCGCGAGTTCTATGCCAAGTACAACATCGTGCATTTCGCCGGCGGCAACACTGGCGCCCAGATGGGTGGCTGGTTCCGCAAGGAAATCAAATCGGTGGCCGACCTCAAGGGCCTGAAGTTCCGCACCAACCCCTTTGCCGGCAAGGTGCTGGAGCCCTTCGGCGTGGTGCCGCAATCGATCCCGGGTGCTGACCTGTACCCGGCCCTCGAAAAGGGCACGATCGACGCGCTCGAGTGGGTGGGTCCTTACGACGACCAGAAGCTCGGCTTCAACAAGGTCGCGCCCTTCTACTACTACCCCGGCTGGTGGGAAGGCGGCCCGCAGCTGCACTTCTACATCAACGACAAGGCCTGGAACGCATTGCCGGCCGAGTACAAGGCCATCGTGCAGGCCGCGTCCGCCTATGCCAATACGTCCATGCTGGCCAAGTACGACGCTCGCAACCCGATCGCCTTGAAGCAACTCGTCGGTTCGGGCACCAAGCTGCGTCCCTTCCCGCAGGATGTGATGACGGCGGCGTTCAAGTCGGCCCAGAAGATTTTTGCCGAACTGAGCGACACCAACCCCGAGTGGAAGAAGATGTACGGCGACTATTCCAAGTTCCTGGCCAGCGTCAACGCCTGGTTCCGCTACACGGAAGGTACGTACGACCGCTTCATGCAGTCGCAAAAACTGTAAGACGTCGCAGCGCGTCACAAGAAAAAGCCCTGCCGGATGTGAGTCCGGTAGGGCTTTTTACTTGGTGCCGACGTCTCGGCACAGGACGAGGTGATGGTCAGTTCCGTGCGGACGATGTAGGCGGCAGCATTTGCTGCGCCACGCGTTCGGCAAAGGTGGTCAGCAGCCGTGCATCGGCCGCATGGAACCATGTGACGGCGCCATTGCGTCGGCGCACCAGCAGGCGCGGCGCCATCACGCGATCCAGCCAGCGCCAATGCACCAGTTTGAGTTGTGTCACTTCATGGACGCGGACCCGTTTGTTCCAAAGCCAGGTCTGCGTCAGCTGATCGCCTTCCAGCCGCGTGCGGCTGTAGACGATCCACCCGCCGACCCAGAGCGTCATGAGCCCAGCCAGCCCGAACAGCACCAGACTGCCGGTGGACCAGCTTGTGGCGCGCAAGGCAGGCAGGCTCCAGATGGCGAAAGCCACCAGATCGATCAGCACGACCACGGTCGCCACCCTCAGCAAGGGCGGGTAGGCCGCACTTTCGAGCACGTTGCCGGCGTGTGCCCCTGAATCGGTTTCGTTCGACATCGGTGCGTGCCAGACCCGTCAGGGCTTGGCTTTGCCGTCGTCGGCCGATGCGGGCTGGTTGCCGAACGGGTTGTCCATGTCGATTTCGTTCTCCGGCAGGGGCGATTCGCTGTCGACCGGCATTTCGAGCTGCACCTTGTCCACGTCCACGACCACGGCCTTGTCCAGGAACACGGTGACGGTCTGCGGGAAAGCAATCACGATGGCGACCAGCAGCAGTTGCATGCCCACCCAGGGAATGGCGCCGAGGTAGATGTCGCGCGATTCGACCTTCTTGGGTAGGGCGCCGTTCTTGAACAGCGTGTCGGCAATGCCGCGCAGGTAGAACAGCGCAAAGCCGAACGGCGGGTGCATGAACGACGTCTGCATGTTCACGCACAAGAGCACGCCAAACCACACCATGTCGATGCCGAGCTTGGCGGCCACGGGACCGAGCAACGGCAAGATGATGAAGGCGATCTCGAAGAAATCCAGGAAGAAGGCCAGGAAGAAGACAAACACGTTGACGGCGATCAGGAAGCCCAGCTGGCCACCCGGCAGGTTCGACAGCAGGTGCTCGACCCATTTGGCGCCATCGACGCCCTGGAACACCAGCGAAAACACGCGTGAACCGATCAGGATGAAGATCACCATGGCGGTCAGGCGCATGGTGCCTTCCATGGCATCGCGCAGCAGTGCCCAGCTCAGCCGGCGGTGGATGGCCGCCAGAATCAAGGAGCCGACCACGCCCATGGCGCCGGCTTCTGTCGGGGTGGCGATGGCATGGTCCATGAAGGGCAGGCCGCCCATGGAGCCCAGCACGGCAAAGATCAGGATGGCCGAGGGGATGATGCCGCGCAGGCATTTGCCCCACAGCGCCCAGCCGTCCAGCGTGCGTGAACTGGCCGGCAGGCCGGGCACGTAGTCAGGCCGGAAGCGACTGAGCAGGAAGGTGTAGACCGCGAAAATCACGACCTGCAGGATGGAGGGGCCCCACGCGCCCTTGTACATCTGCCCCACGTCGGTGCCCAGCTGATCGGCCATGACAATCAGCACCAGCGACGGTGGCACCAGCTGCGTGATGGTGCCGGCAGCCGCCAGCACGCCGGTCGAATAGCGCATGTTGTAGCCATAGCGCATCATGATCGGCAGCGAGATCATGGCCATGGCAATCACCTGGCCGGCCACGGTGCCGGTGATGGCGCCGAGGATGAAACCGACGATGATGACCGAGTAACCCAGGCCGCCGCGCACCGGGCCGAACAGCTGGCCCATGGAATCCAGCATGTCTTCGGCCAGCCCGCATTTCTCGAGGATCGCGCCCATGAGCGTGAAGAACGGAATGGCGAGCAAGGTTTCGTTCGACAGGATGCCGAAGACGTTGAGCGGCAGGTTGGCCATGAAGCCGGCGGGGAACCAGCCCATCTCGATGGCGAAGAAGCCCGAGAACAGCCCCAGGGCGGCCAGGGAAAAGGCGACCGGGAAGCCGATCAGCATGATCACGACAAGCCCCGCAAACATGATCGGGGCGAAATTTTCCATCTGCATTTTTTATCCTGCGGTTGGTGCGATGACGGGGGCGGAGGGCTGCGTTGTCAAGCGGCTCATTGGAGCGGCTTTTCGTAATGCGTATCCATCTCGATGAGACCTTTGAGATAGGCAATGCGCCGGATGATCTCGGTCACACCTTGCAGGAACATGGCCGCAAAACCGAGCGGCAGCAGGAGTCCGACCGGCCAGCGGACCAGGCCGCCGATGTTGCCCGACATCTCGCCGGTCTGGTACATGTTCCAGAAGAACGGCCAGGTCAGCCAGGTGAGCAGGCCCATCACCGGCAGCAGGAAGAACGTCAAGCCGAACAGGTCCACATAGACCGGTCCATTGCCCTTGAGCTTGCCGTAAATGATGTCGACGCGCACGTGCTCGTTGTGCTTCAGTACGATGGGGGCACCCAGCATCACGGTGGCCGCAAAGAGGTACCACTGAATCTCAAGCCAGGAGTTGGAGCTGATGTCCAGTCCGTAGCGAATGAAGGCGTTGCTCGCAGAGATAAGCGCCGCGGCCAGTGAGGCGTAGGCCGCCAGTTTGCTGAGCCTGTCGCTGATCCAGTCCACAAGGCTGGTGAATTTTAGAAGGGCATTCATGCTCTCTCCAGGAAGGGTGATCCGGTGTTTGCCAATCCGTCAACAGCACGGGTTGTGCGCAAATGTCGGCGCGAACTGGCAAATCCTCTAATTTTAAAGGAGTCAAGACGGGCGCCTCCCCGTGTTAACACGTAGGCCTGTTTGAACGGGTCGACAGCTGGCGCGCCTGGCGGAATAATGGCCCATGTCCTACGAGTTGCCGGTTCCCTCGTTTTCTACCCTGGACGGTGCAGATCTGCGCCAGGCCGGGCGCGACCTGCTGTCCCTGGCCTTGATGGACGCACGCAACCATACGCTGCATCTGATCTCGCACTATGAGGAGGCGCTGGCGGCCGACCACTTGGCCGTGCCCCTGCTGCCTGAACTCAACCCGCCGCTGTGGGAGCTCGGTCACATTGGCTGGTTCCAGGAGCGCTGGATCGGCCGCAACCTGCAGCGGCACCAGGGGCCGCGCTGTGATCCGCAGGCCACCCAGCTGGCCTCGCTCATGCCCTATGCCGACCTGTGGTGGGACTCCAGCCGGGTGCCGCACGACAGCCGCTGGACGCTGAGTCTGCCCTCACTGGCTGACACCAAGGCCTACCTGCTGGCAACGCTGGAGTCCACACTCGATCTGCTGGCCAAGACGCCGGACGAGGACGATGCCCTGTATTTCTACCGCCTGGCCCTGTTCCATGAGGACATGCATGGCGAGGCCTTCATCTACATGGCGCAGACGCTGGGCTTGCCGCTGGCGTTGACCTTGCCGGCGCCGGGCGTGTCGCGCGAGCCCTTGTGGGTGCCGGCCACGCGCTGGCGCCTCGGGCTCGATGCGGGCAACGGCTTCACCTTTGACAACGAGCGGTCGGCACATGAGGTGGCAGTGCCGGAATTCGAGATTGACGCCCAGCCTGTCAGCTGGATGCAGTACGTCGAATTCGTGGCCGATGGCGGCTACGACCGGCCGGAATTCTGGCAGCCGGCGGGCTGGGACTGGTTGCAGGACAAAGCGCTACGCGAGGGCCGGCGTGCGCCGCGCCATGTGGAGCAGATCGGGGTGGCGCGCGACGGCGGCCAGGGCGCGGTACTGCAGACCCTGTTCGGTCAGACCCAGCGCCGTGCTGGTGACCAGCCGGCCATGCACCTGAGCTGGTGGGAGGCCGATGCCTGGTGCCGCTGGGCTGGCCGACGCTTGCCGACCGAGGTGGAGTGGGAGCTGGCCGCCCACAGTGCGGCGCGGCTCGGTTTTCGCTGGGGTATGGTGTGGGAGTGGACCGCCAGCAGCTTCTTCGGTTACTCCGACTTTGCCGCAGACCCTTACCGCGACTATTCCGAACCCTGGTTCGGCACGCACAAGGTGCTGCGCGGGGCGTCGTTTGCAACGCGTGCCCGGTTGAAGTCGCCGAAGTACCGCAACTTCTACTTGCCAGGGCGCGACGACATCTTTTGCGGTTTCCGCTCCTGCGCCCTCTGAGAGGCCGGCTTCGGTCTGGCGCCGGACGGTGACTTCTCGGTCCGGTAGTTCCACCACGGTAGCGTGCGTCGCAGCGACAGCACCTGGCCGGCCTGGTCGGCGAGTTGGTAGCCCGGCAACTGGTGCAGCACCTCCTGCCAGCCCTGGCTTTGCAGCACGTTGCACAGGGCCTGCACCGCCGGTTCATCCAGCGCCGACTTGAGGCAGACCAGGTGATAGTCCTCCTCCACCAGCGGCACGAAATCCAGGCCGCGTGCCCGTGCCGCGGCTTCAATGCCGAGTCCGGCGTCGACTTGGCCGGCCGCCACGGCCTGGGCCACGGCCGTGTGCGAGGGCTCGGTCAGCTCGTAGCCCTTGATTTTGTTGGCGCTGATGCTGGCCTGGGCCAGCAGCTCGTCGAACAGCACGCGCGTGCCTGTGCCCAGCGCCCGGTTCACGAAACGCGCCCCGCTGCGCGCCAGGTCGTGCAACGACTGCAAGCCGAGCGGGTTGCCTTTGGCCACCATCAGGCCCTGGCTGCGCTTCGCGAAGCCGATGATCTTGTGCAGGCCGGGTTTGAGCAGAGGTTTGTAGGTCTGTTCTGCCAGCGAGCCCGGGCCCGGCTGGTGCAGGGTGTGAAAGCCCGCCATCACGCAGCGGCCTTCGTTGAGCGCGCGAATCGCGTCCACGCTGCCGGTGAAACGCACATCCAGATGCAGCTGGTGCTGGCTGGCCGCATGCATGCGCAGGGCGCTCAAGGCATCGTCGTGGCTGGCGTAGAGCGTCACCACGTGCACCGAGTCGTCGAAGGCGACCGCAAAGGCGCGCTCCAGGTCGGCACGCAAGGCTTCGATCTGCGGCGACAGCCGCGCTTGGGCCTGGCGTTCGGCCCACAGCAGCTTGTTGCCGAATTCGGTCAGCCGTGCCGACTGGCCTTTTTCCCACACGATCAGCTCATGCCCGAGCTCGCTCTCCCAGCGCTTGAGTTCACCCCAGACGTGACGGTAGGACAGTTGCAGCGTGCGCGCGGCGCCTGAGATCGAACCGGACTCCTGCACGGCGTACAGCAGATCGAACAGCGGGTTGCGGATCAATCCCGCACGGTCCTGCGGCTGGGAGCCGAATGTGTAGTGAAACTGCAACCTATGCACGGTGGTTCATATCGTGGGGAATTGATCGAATCCGTACGATAACCCAGCCATGTCGACATTTACCGAAAGCGCGGTCACAGCGCTGCAACTCATCGTCTCCCTTGATTCCGTCCTGTTGGCCATCGTCGGTCGCTCGCTTGCCGTCAGCGCCACGGCCTGCGTGCTGGCTTGCGGCGCGGGCCTGGTGCTGGGCGCCTGGCTCGGGGTGGCCCGCTTTGCCGGGCGCAATGCCATCCTGACCTTGCTCAACACCCTGCTGGCCATTCCCTCGGTGGTGGTTGGCCTGGTGGTCTATCTGCTGCTGTCGCGTTCCGGGCCGCTGGGCCATCTGGGCTGGTTGTTCAACTTCCAGGCCATGGTGCTGGCGCAGGCCGTGCTGGTGCTGCCGATGGCCACCGCCTTGACGCGTCAGGTCATCGAGGATGCGGAAAACCAGCATGGCGAGCAACTGCGTTCGCTCGGGGCTGGCTCCTTGCTGCGCAGCCTGCTGCTGGCCTGGGACGAGCGCTACGCGCTGCTGACCATGCTGATGGCCTCCTTCGGCCGTGCCATTTCGGAAGTCGGTGCCGTCATGATCGTCGGCGGCAACATCGATGGCTTCACCCGTGTCATGACCACCGCCATTGCGCTGGAAACCAGCAAAGGCGACCTGCCGCTGGCGCTGGCGCTGGGTCTCTTGTTGCTGGGGGTGGTGCTGGTGCTCAACACCCTGATTTCCCTGGTGCGGCGCTGGCGCGAACGTGTCGAAGGTCATGCCAATGGCATCAAGGCCCGGGTGGAGGCGTTGGCATGACCTCCATCTTTGATTTGCAATCGGCCGGCGTTTCGTTCGGCCCGGTGCATGCGCTGACGGACGTGACACTGCGCATCGGGCACGGTGAGTCGGTGGCGCTGGTAGGCGCCAACGGCAGTGGCAAGAGCACGCTGCTGCGCCTGCTGCACGGCCTTCAGCGGCCCACGGCCGGCCAGTGTGCCTGCAACGCGGCAGCGCGGCAGGCCATGCTGTTCCAGCGCCCCTTCATGCTGCGCACCTCGGCGCGCAACAACGTGGCGCTGGCCTTGTGGCTGCGCGGCACGCCCTGGCAGGCCGCCAAGGAACAGGCGCTGGTGGCGCTCGAGCGTGTTGAACTGAGCGACAAGGCGGGCCGACCGGCGCGCACGCTGTCCGGCGGCCAACAGCAGCGCCTGGCCATGGCGCGGGCCTGGGCCTTGCAGCCCGATGTGCTGATGCTCGACGAACCCACCGCCAGCCTCGACCCGCATGCCAAGCGCGAGGTGGAGCAGTTGATGGCGGAGTTCGCCAGCGGCGCCCAGCGCCAGGATGGCCGCCCGGTGACGGTGATCTTCGCCAGCCACAACCTGGGCCAGGTCAAGCGCCTGGCCACCCGGGTCATCTACCTGGAGCAGGGGCGGGTACAGGCCGATCTGCCAGTGCAGGAATTTTTCGATATCGAGCGGCTGCGTGCCGTGTCGTCAACCGCCCATTTATTCGTCAAAGGAGAACAGGTATGAACGCTTTCAAATCTTCATGGTCTTTCAGGGCTCCCGCGCTCGTCAAATATGCGCTGGCAGCTACGATTTCGATAGCATCTCTGGCGGCGTCGGCACAGACCATCGTCATGTCATCGACCACCTCCACCGAGCAGTCGGGCCTTTTCACCTACCTGCTGCCCGAATTCAAAAAGGCCAGTGGCATCGACATCAAGGTCGTGGCCCTGGGCACCGGCCAGGCGCTGGACATGGCGCGCCGCGGCGACGCCGACGTGGTGTTCGTGCACGACCAGGTGGCCGAAGAGAAGTTCGTCGCCGATGGCTTTGGCCTCAAGCGCCTGCCCGTCATGTACAACGACTTCGTGCTCATTGGCCCGAAGGCTGACCCCGTGGGCACCAAAGGCAAAGACATCGTGGCGGCCCTGAAGAAGATCGGCGCTGCCAATGCCTCGTTTGTTTCGCGCGGCGACAAGAGCGGTACCCACGCCGCTGAGCTGCGCTTCTGGAAGATGGCCGAGCTGGCCGACAAAAAAGGCAGCGGCTACAAGGAATGCGGTTGCGGCATGGGCCCGGCGCTCAACATTGCCGCCAGCAGCGGCGCCTATGTGCTGGCCGACCGCGGCACCTGGCTCAACTTCAAGAACCGCGCGGATCTGACGGTGCTGGTGGAAGGCGACAACCGCCTGTTCAACCAGTACGGCGTGATGGTGGTCAATCCGGCCAAGCACCCGCAAGTCAAGCTGGCTGACGCGCAGAAGTTCGTCGATTGGGTGGTTTCGCCCGCCGGCCAGAACGCCATTGCCGCCTACAAGATCGGCGGCGAGCAGCTGTTCTTCCCCAACGCCGGCAAGTGAGCCGGCGTGCAGCCCTGGCGACAAGCGCGGGTGACAGAGGGGATGCTTGAGGCATGAACCTGTTCACCTCGCTGCGTTATGTGGTGGCCTTGCACGAGCACCGGCATTTCGGCCGTGCGGCGCTGGCCTGCCACATCTCGCAGCCGGCGCTGTCCAACGCGCTGCGTGCGCTGGAAGCGGAGTTCGGCACCGCCATCGTCAAGCGCGGGAGGGCGTTTGAAGGCTTCACGCCGGAAGGTGAACTGATCTTTCAGGCGGCGCAGCGCATCCTGCACGAGCATGAGTTGCTGAAGCAGGAGCTCAAGAGCACGGACGGACATCCGCAAGGGCAATTGCGCATTGGGGCCGTGCCTTCGGTGATGCCGATCGCAGCGCGCTTTGCGGCCATGCTGCAGGCGCGTTATCCCGGCATCCTGCCGATCGTTCGTTCAATGAGTTCACCCGACATCGAGACCGGGCTGGAGAACCTCGCGCTCGACATGGGGCTGGGTTACATGGAGCGCCTGAGCCGGCGCAACATGCCGTTCAAGACCATCCCGCAGTACACCGAGCACTACTTCCTGCTGCGCCGTGCCATCGGCGCGGCCCAGGCGAGCATGCAGATGGGGAATGAATTGAGCTGGGCCGAGGCGGCGCGGCTGCCCCTGTGCCTGCTGACACCCGAGATGCACAACCGCACCATCGTCGATGCGGCTCTGACCGAAGCTGGCGCGCAAGTGGTGCCTGCCATGGAGACCGATTCGGTGCTGGCCCTGGCCCTGAGCGTGCTGGACGGTCAGGTCTGCAGCATCCTGCCCGGCGCGCTGGTCGGCGCCATCCGCAGCTTCGGCGAACTGGAAGCGTTGCCGCTGTTCAGCCCCACGGTCACCACGCCGATCGGCTTCATGGTGCTCGACATGAACCGGCCGTCGCGGGCACTGAATGCGGCGCTGGAGCTGGCCCAGGACCCGACTTGGCTCCAGCATGCGTCAGCCCACAGCGGCCTGCTGGGAGCGTGAGATTACCCAGCCGTCACACGGCCACGGTACCATTCGGTGATGAACACCAAAGAGTGCGAGCGGGAGTGGAATCTTGACTGAGGCATCTTCGGGCTCAAGCCGATCCGGTGAGCGCCTGTCGCTGGCCGTGCTGCAGGCGGAAAACCAGCGCTTGCGCACCCGGCTGGAGGCGATGCTGAACGAAGCACGCCTGAACCAGGAGAAGATGCGGCGCTTCGACCAGCTCGAGCGCAAGGTGATTGGTGCGGCCAGTCTGGCTGAACTGATCCGGACGCTGTTGCAGGATTACAAGACGCTGTTCGAACTCGACACGGTCTCCCTCGTGCTGGTGGACCCGCAATACGAGGTGGCCCAGATCCTGGCCAGCCAGGCGGCCGGCATGCCGGAGGACGGACTGATCTTTCTGGACAGTGATCAACCCTTGCAGACGCTGTATGCCCACGCGGGGCGGCCCATCCTGACCCCCTACGGGCAAGCCCATGCCTTCCTCTTCGAGACCGAGGTGCCGGGGGTGGTCTCGCTCGCCTTGTTGCCCCTGGTGCACCACGGCCGCTTCATCGGCAGCCTGAATCTGGGCAGCAAGGACCGCCAACGTTTTCTGTCAGGCAGCAGCACCGACTTTCTGGAGCGGCTGGCCGCGCTGGTGGCCGTGTGCCTGGACAGTGCCTTGGCCACCGAGCGCCTCAAGCTCGCGGGGCTGACCGATGCCCTCACCGGTGTGCACAACCGGCGCTATTTTGAGTCGCGTTGCCTGGAAGAAGTGGTGGCGGCGCGCCGCAGCGGCGCACCGCTGGTCTGCATGTTCCTGGACGTGGACCACTTCAAGAAGCTCAATGACACGCTGGGGCATCAAGCCGGTGACGAAGTGCTCGGCTACGTGGCCCGGCTGATCAAGGCACAACTGCGCGGCAGCGATGTGGTGGCGCGCTACGGCGGTGAGGAGTTTGTGGTGCTGCTCCCTGCAACACCGTTGCAGGCGGGGCTGGATACGGCAGAACGCATCCGGCGCATCGTGGCGGCGCAAAGCGTGCCGGCCAAGACGCAAGAGGCCATCCGTGTGACGGTCTCCCTCGGCGTTTCGATGCTGGACACAACTGCGGCGGCCGAGGAGCCTTCTGCTCTCGTGGCCGACATGGTGTCACGGGCCGACAAGGCCTTGTACGAAGCGAAGGCCGCGGGGCGCAATCGGGTGATGTCGACACCCGAAGTCTGACATCACGCTGCAGTCCCCATGCCCTGTCGCAAGGGCACCCGCGAGCTGCTTCAGGACTGAGCACCTTGAGACGAGAGACCGGTTTGTGACGTCGGTCTTCTCGCTCGCCGCAGGCCTTCAGTCGCGTGCCGGCAGCAGCGTGCCTTCGCACACCCCAAAGCCGATGCGCGCAGCCCCGACCTGGCTGCAGTGACCGCGCAGCTGCACGGTGTCGCCGTCCTGCAAGAAGGTGCGCGTCTCGCCATTGGGCAGGCTGATGGGATGTTTGCCGCCGGTGGTCAGCTCCAGCAGGGCGCCGGCCTGATCCAGCGTCGGGCCCGAGAGCGTGCCGCTGCCAAACAGATCGCCTGGCTGCAGGTTACAACCGTTGACGGTGTGGTGCGTTACCAGTTGGGCGATGGTCCAGTAGGCGTGGCGGTAGCTGGTCTGCACCAGGGGGTGCGGCGCCAGGCCAGCCTGCTTCATCTTGGCAGTCTGGATCAGCACCTCGAGCTGGATGTCCAGCGCACCGCTGCTGCGGTTGGCCGGTGTGTCCAGGTAAGGCAGGGGCTGCGGGTCTTCGGCCGGACGGCACGGCGCGGTGCGGTACGGTGCCAGCGCTTCGAGCGTCACCACCCAGGGTGAGAGGGTGGTGGCGAAGTTCTTCGCCAGAAACGGCCCCAGCGGCTGGTATTCCCAGGCCTGGATGTCGCGCGCCGACCAGTCGTTGAGCAGGCACAGGCCGAACACATGGTCTTCGGCCTGCGTCATGGGAATGGGCTCGCCCAGTGCATTGCCCTGGCCGATGAAGATGCCCAGCTCCAGCTCGATGTCCATGCGCTGGCTGGGCGCCAGTACCGGGGCCGTGGCGCCGGGTGCCATCAGTTGCCCCTTGGGCCGGTGAAACGCCTGGCCCGACACGCCGATGCTGGAACTGCGGCCGTGGTAGCCAATGGGCACCCACTTGTAGTTGGGCAGCAGCGGGTTGTCGGGGCGGAACAGCTTGCCGACGTTGGTGGCGTGATAGACCGAGGTGTAGAAGTCGGTGTAGTCGCCAATGCGTGCCGGCAAGGTGTATTCCACCTGCGCTTGCGGCAGCAGCGCAGCCTGCAAGGTGGCTTGCAAGGATGAGCCTTCGCGCAACGCGCGCGACAGCGCCAGACGCAGGGCAGACCAGACGGCCGGGCCCTGGGCCATCAGCCCGTTCAGGGCCGGCTGCGCCAGGGCGGCCGTGACGTTGGCGTCCAGCCCCAGGGCCGCGCACACCGCAGGCTGGCCCAGGTCCAGCACCTGGTCGCCAATCGCTATGCCGACCCGAAACGCTTCCTGGTTGCCCTGGCGCCGGAAGATGGCAAAAGGCAGGTTCTGGACCGGGAAGTCGCTGGCTGCCTCATTGGCCGAGGCGACCCAGCTGCGCAGGGCCGGCTTGTGCGTCTCGTTGATCATGCCTTGCCGTCCTCGAACTCCAGCGAGTGCATCCAGGCCGCGTGCTTCGGCGCACGTTTGGTCTGGCTCCATTCGTTGAGCATGTCCCACTTCACGGCGGCAGCGCGGGCCACGAGCTCGGGCGTGCTGGTGTCCACGGCCAGCTCCAGGCGGTGGCCGTTGGGGTCGAAGAAATAGATCGACTTGAACAGCGTGTGGTCGGTGATGCCCACCACCGCAATGCCATCGGCCTGCAGCCGCGCCTTGACCTGCTCCAGCACATCCAGCGACTCGACCTCGAACGCAATGTGCTGCACCCAGTCCGGCGTGTTGGTGTCGCGGCCCATCTCGGGTTGCAGGGGGAGTTCGAAGAAGGCCAGCACATTGCCGGCGCCGGCGTCCAGGAAGATATGCATGTAGGGGTCATGCGCCTTGGTCGATGGCACCAGGTCTTCGGCAAAAGCCAGTTGGAAGTCCATGTCGAGGTACTTGCCGTACCACTCGACGGTTTGCTTGGCGTCCTTGCAGCGGTAGGCCACGTGGTGAATCTTTTTAATCTTCATGTTTTTCTCCTGAGGGGTTGTGGGGAGCTTGCGGAACGTTACCGCTCAGAGCTCAAGGATCAGCTTCATGCCCGCCGCCCTGGAGCAGCAGGCCATCATCTTGTTGTTGGCGTCGCGTTCGGAGCGGGTCAGCACCACGTCGCGGTGGTCCACCTTGCCGGATAGCACCTTGACCTCGCAAGAGCCGCACAGGCCTTCGCCGCAATCGCTCTGGATGTCGATGTTGGCAGAGCGCAAGGCAGTCAGCAAGGTTTGGCCCGCCGGCACCTTGACGACCAGGCCCGAGTCTTTGAGCTCGACCTCAAACGCGTGTTCTTTCTCAGGGTCGAGGGAGCCGCGTGTGGACTGGAAGTGTTCAACCCGCAATGCATCTTCCGGCCACTTCTCGCAGCAGGCCTCCAGTGCCTCCAGCATCCGTACCGGACCGCAGGCATAGACCTGCGTTCCGTCCTGCGGCTGGCCCAGCAACTGGCCGAAGTCATTGCGCTGGCCTTCATCCTTGGTGTAGACATGCAGCCGCGCGCCATGCAACTGGGCCAGTTCATCCAGAAAAGCCATGGTGTCGCGCGAACGTCCGCTGTAGTGCAGTTCGTAGTCGATGCCGAGTTCCTTGGCTCTGCGCGCCATCGTGGCGACCGGGGTGATGCCGATGCCGCCCGCAATGAAGATGGCCTTCTTCGTGCTTTCATCAAACCGGAAATGGTTGCGCGGGCCGCGGATCTTGAGCTTGTCGCCGCGCTGGATGTTCTCGTGCAGCCAGCGCGAGCCGCCCCGGCTGTCCGGGTCCTTGAGCACGGCGATTTCCAGCACGCTGCTGTCAGCCGGGTCGCCGCACAGCGAGTACTGGCGCGACAGATCGGGTGTGCCGCACTCGATGTCGATGTGCGAGCCCGGCGTCCAGCGCGGCATGGCGCTGCCGTCGGGCGACTTCAGACGCAGGTGCAGGATGTCAGCCGCCACCTGGCGCACCTCGTCCACCACAACGGTCCGGCTGATCGCATGCCGGGACGGCTCGCCAATGCGAACGGCGGCATTCTGCGCCAGGATGCCGGGCTGCACGCGCTCCGGGTTCAGCTTCGGGTTCCATTCCACCCAAAGGTGTTCGGGGCCCCTGAAGGAGGTGTTGGGCACATAGGTGAACTTCTGTTCCGTCAGGCGCATGTGCGGCAGGCGCTTGGTGAGCTCCTCCAGAAAGATCTGCAGCTCCATGCGCGCCAGGTTCTTGCCCATGCACTGGTGCGAGCCGTAGCCAAAGGTCAGGTGCTCGCTCGAGTTGTCGCGGCGGATGTCGAAGAGGTCCGGGTCTTCGAAGTGCCGTTCATCATGGTTGGCGGACGACATCACGATCAGCAGCCGGCTGCCGGCGCTGATGTCGATGTCGCCAATCCGCGTGTCCTTGGTGGCTATCCGTCGCCAGGCGGCAACGGAGCCGTTGTAGCGGATGCACTCCTCCACCGCATTGGGAATCAGGCCCGGGTCTTCGCAGAGTTCCCGCCAGGCGCTCGGGTGCTGCAACAGCAGCTTGACGGCATTGGCCGTTGCGTTGGCCGTGGTCTCGTGCGCGGCCACGATGCCGGCCATCATCATCGAATGCAGGTACGAGTCCGTGACGACATCCGGGTACTCGGCCTGCTTGCGGATGCCATAGCGCATCCAGCCCGGGCCGCTGGGGTCTTTGCGCATCTTGTCGAGGATCTTGCCAGCCAGCTGCCAGAAGTTGCCGACCGCGTGTGCCACCTTGATCTGCTCCTCCGGCCTCGGCCGGCCCCAGGTGTTGACGGTGTGCGCAATCGAATACTGCCGCAGCGTGTCCATGTCTTCCTCGGGCACGCCCAGGAAGTGCAGGGCGATGGTGAGCGGCACCTCCCACAGCATCTGGTCGACCAGGTCGGCCTTGCCGTCGTTGATGAAGCGGTCGACGTATTCCCGCGTCACCTGGCGCACCATGGGCTCATGGTGCTTGAGCGCTTCGGGGGTGAACGGCTCCATGAGCACGCGGCGCCTGGCCATGTGGGCTGGCTCGTCTTCGTTCACCAGCGTGCGGTTCATCGCGTAGTTGTAGGACGCGAGAACGTCGTTGGCCTCCTGGCTGGTGGGGGTGATCTTTTCCAGCGCGATCGAGGGGCTGAACGTGATGTTGTCGCGGAAGATCGCCTTGATGTCTTCATAGCGCGTCACGACCCAGTAGCCCAGCTTGGGGCTGTAGAAGATTGGTTCCTGCTCCCGCGCCCAGCGCACGTACTCGGGCGGGTCCTGCTGGTAGGCGTCTTCGAAGGGGTCGAATTCAGCCGCGCGCTGGCTGATGGGGCAGCCATTGGGCGCTTGCAAGCCGGCCAAGGCCTTGTGGTCAATGGGGCAGCCCGACTTGACGGCCGCGGCACTGGAAGAGTTCATGGTTTACCTCGTTGTGGCATGACCGCGCCCCAGATTCTCTGAGTTGGGTCAAACTTCGTATTGCGTAATTATGATACGCAATGCGTAATATGGGTGATTGGGGTTATCCCTAGATTCACGGCTGTGAGGAGGGCAGCGACGGGTACGCAGCATCCTGCTGCATCAGCGTGAAAGCCAGCAGCTGAACAGCAATTGAAGAGGAAGAGGTGACGGTGGTCACTGGTGCAGACGTGGCCTCACCCAGCGTGGGTGAGTTCACCTGAAGAAATCGAAGCGGTCATGCCAGCCGTATTGACCGGCGTGGCACGTTCGTCAGGCCAATGGCTCAGCGGCCGTCAAAGCCCAGTGCGGCACTGATGGCTGCGGCCTCGCGCATGACCTGTTTGGCAATCACACCATCGGCGCGGGCGTCAAAACCGCCCGTTGCCCCCAGGGCCGTGAGCACGGCGCTGGTGCGTCCCGTGTAGTCGAACACCGGTGCGGCCACCGCGCTGATGCCTCGCAGCAGGGTGTCATGCACCACGGCGCAGCCATGGGTGCGAACCGTCTTGCGCAGATGGTCGATCGGTTGCTTGGTGGAGAGCGACGCCCGCTGCTCCTTGGTTGCCCGGCTGTATTCCTCGTCGGCCTGGCGGCGCACATTGGCATCGTCCAGGTAGCTCAGAAATACCTGCCCCGTGGCTGACCAGAGCAAGGGCAAGGTGGAGCCCGCACGCACGTTGATGGTGATGGGCAAGCCGGGCTCTTCAAAACGCAGCACCGTCGGGCCCTTGTTGCCCATGATGGCGAGAAAACAAGTCACTTCCAGTTGTTCGCGCAAGCGCACCAGGGCCGACTCCCCCAGGCGAATCGGGTCGCATTGCCGGATGGCCGCCAACCCGATCTGGATCGCCTCGCGGCCGAGGAAATAACGCTGCGTTGTCGGGTCCTGCTCCACCACGCCTTCCTGGATCAGGCTGGCCATGTAGCGGTGCACTTTGGCGGTGCTCTCACCCACCTCTGAGGCAACGAGCGTCAGGCTGGCAGTGCCTCCCAGGCGGCTCAGGGCCTTCAGGATGCCCATGCCCATCTCTGCGGATTGAACCCGCTGTCGGCGTTCCAGCGGCGGTTTGGTGGTTTTTCCCTTGGTCACTTTCCGGCTTTCTCCAATGGCGCGAACGATAGCACGCGAGATCACTGTCTTGAGGCGCAAGCGGCCTGCGCAAGGGCTGAGTGCGACAGCTCTCAGTGAATACCCTTGGTTCGTATTACGCTTTGCGCAGCTATATTACGCAAAAGTTATTTTCATTGATCTTGCGCAAAGCTTGGCTTTTTCGGGTGTCGAAATGGTTGGCTTTTTGACCTGCCGCAGACCTTGGCTTTTGATAAATCGTTTCTTGATAGAGGAGTTCAACTTGAAATTTCGACTTGCTGCCTGCCTGATGGCATTGCCTCTGTTGGTGGGGGCGTCCGTTGCCCACGCACAGTCCTACCCCGCCAAGCCCATCCGTTGGCTGGTGCCTTACCCGGCCGGTGGCGGTTCTGACTTCCTGGCGCGCACCATCGGCCAGCAGCTGTCGACCCAAGTCGGCCAGCCCGTTCTGATCGACAACAAGCCGGGTGGCAACACCGCCATCGCTGCCTCCGAGACGGCCCGCTCCGCCCCCGATGGCTACACGATCCTGTCTGCCGACAACGGCACCATGGTCTTCAACTCCGCCCTGTACTCCAAGCTGTCCTACAGCCCGGAAAAAGACCTCACCCCCGTGACCCTGATGGGCCGCTTCCCCATGATCCTGGTGGTCGGTCCGGATTCCGACGCCAAGGACGCCAAGGACTTCATCGCCAAGGCCAAGGCCAACCCCGGCAAGGTGAGCTTCGGTTCTGCCGGCGCAGGCAGCCCGCACCACCTGGCCATGGAACTCCTGAAAGTTACCGCCGGCCTGCACATGGTCCACATTCCCTACCGTGGCGCGGCACCTGCATTGGCCGATCTGGCTGGCGGCCAGATTCCGGCCATGATGGTCGACATGGCAGCCGGCGCGGCCTTCATCAAGTCCGGCAAGATCCGGCCCCTCGCCGTGGCCAACGCCACGCGCCTGGCCCAGTTGCCCGACGTGCCGACCTTCGCCGAGCTGGGTTACAAGAGCGTCGAGGCCGCTGCCCTGGTTGGCATCGTGGCACCCGCCGGTACGGCACCCAGTGTCGTGAATGCACTGCAAAAGCAGGTGGCCACGGCCATCAGCCAGCCCGCCGTGAAGCAGCGCCTGGTGGACTTCGGTGTGGAGCCCGTCGGCAACACACCGCAGCAGTACGCGGATCTGCTGCGCAGCGAAGTCGTGCGCTGGCACAAGCTGATCAAGGACCAGAAGATTTCGCTCGATTGATCTTGCGGATGTGCTTTGGCACATGAGCAGCACGGCGTAAGCCGTGCAGAAACAGAAAAGCCACGCTTGTTTTCAAGCGTGGCTTTTTTCATGCGCGGCCGGCAGCCCCGGGCGTGGGGCAATGCCCGCCAAGGCCGCACAGACCTGATACCTAGGCCGCAGGCTTCTTCAGGTCGAAGTGGCCTTGCGCCACCGTGAGGCCGTTGACCAGCAACTCAACCTGGTGCCGTCCCGCGTAGTGGGTGCGGGTCGTGAAGTCTGCGATGGTCTGGCGCTTGTTGAGCGTCACTTCCGCCCGGCCGTCCAGTTCCAGCGTGCGCAGCTTGAAGACCTTGCGGCTGCTGTCGCCGTTTTTCTTCACGTAGTGGATGGCGTAGTCCACTACCAGCCGCTGCGGCTGGCGCGCTGTGGACACGAGTGTCGCGTTCAACTGCAGCGCCTGTCCCAGGCGCAAGGCGGTGGGGGACACCTCAAAAGAACCCCGCCGCACCTTGGCACCCAGCGTCGCCCCCACGAGCTGCAGCGCACGCGGGTGGCCGGCCTTGATGAGGTTGCGCAGCGCGTGTTTGGCGATCCACTTCGTCTCGGTCTGCTGCGTGGGCCAGCCCTCCAGCAGGTCCAGAACCCAGTCGGGGTGGTCCTTGCTGATGTCATTGAGGTGGTTGGCCACCGAGCGGCGCACGTAGTCGCTCGGGTCTGCCTTGAGTTTTTCCAGGATGGGCCGTGTGCGCTGCGGCTCGGCCACCAGCAAGGGCAGGCGTCGGGCCCAGGGCAGGCGGGGGCGTGTGCCTTCGCTGGCCAGGCGGCGCACGTGCTCGTTGGCGTCTTCGGCCCAGCAGGCAGCCACGGCCAGCACCGCATCGGGGTCGTGCGCAATGTAGGGGCGGATGGCGAACTCGGCGCTGCTGTAGGGCGTGAGCTCGCGCAGCGCCTCCAGCGAGAGTTCGAAGTGATCCAGCCCGTGCCGACCCACGAACTCGGGCAACACCATGTCGGCAAAACCGCCGGGCAGCAGCGGCGCCATGCGGCGCACGGCCTGGAGCGCGCGGGGGTAATCGGCCGGCAGGTGCGCGCGCAAGCTGTCCGCCGCGCGGCTCATGCGCTGCATGATGGACAAGTCTTCCAGCCCCTCGCGTGCCATGGCCAGATAGGCCCGTTGGTCAAACGCCGGGTGCACCTGTGCCGCCACGCGGCCGATGTGGGCCAGCGCCTTGGCATTCAGCAGTTCTTTCAGCAGTGGGGAGGACTCTTTGTCTTGTGCCATGGTGTCCAGGCGTAGCGCTTTGAATTCTTGTTGCTGTAGACAGACCCGAGGCCTCGGGCTTCTGGCCCGGCGTCTCAGGCCTGAAAGACGAACTTCTTTTCCCGAATCAGCTTGATGCAGGCGGCCACAATGGTGGGCTCGTACAGCTGGCCTTGATGCGCTTCGAGTTCTGCCAAGGCCGCATCGATGCCGAGCGAGGCCCGGTACGGCCGGTGCGATGACATCGCTTCCACCACATCCGCCACCGCAATCACCTTGGCCCCCAGAAGGATCTGATCGCCCTTGAGACCCTTGGGGTAGCCCGAGCCATCCAGTCGCTCGTGATGCTGGTAGACCATCTCTGCAATCGGCCAGGGGAAGTCGATGTTCTTGAGGATGTCGTAGCCGGCCTGCGGGTGGTTCTGCACAATCTCCCGCTCGATGCTGTTCAGGCTGCCCGGTCGCGTCAGTATTTCAGCGGGAATCTGGATGTCGCCGATGTCGTGCACCGTGGCGGCCAGGTACACGCCTTGCGTCTCGTCCTCCGGCAGCCCCAGCTCCTGCGCAATGGCCTCGGCCAGTTGCGCCACGCGCCGTTGATGCCCGGCGGTGTAGGGCGCGCGAATCTCCACGGTGGAGGCCATCGCCTCGATGGTCTTCGTCATGCTTTGCAGCAGCTTGTCCATCGACTGCTTCTGCATCTGGCTGACCACCAGCGCCCGTTCCGTCTTCAGCCGTTCATTCTTTTCGCGAATCAGTTCCAGGCTGCGTGACGTCAGGTTCTCGTACATGTTCAGAACCGTCTCGACGAAGGTCTGCATGATCCCGGTCATCTCCTCGTCGGCGCGTGCCTTGGCGGCCTGCAGGCCGAGCCCCTCGTCCAGGGCGCGCAGGGTCTTGGCCATGCGCCGGTCGTTGTCGAGAATGTGGAACACCAGCCAGTTCACCAGAAACTTCAGCGTCTCTTCCAGCACCTTTTCGTAAGAGGCGCCTTGCAGCTTGTTCTGGATCTCTTGTGCCTTGGGCAAAAAAGAGTCATGGGCGCGCTTGTGCGCCGTGTACCAGGGGTCGTTATCAAAGCGTGGCTGCCAGATCTGCTCTTCCGCCTTGAAGTGGTAGTCCGCATACGCCACCAGTTCCCCAAACACCTCGGCCATCTGGATATTGCTGGAGCCGCGCGACAGATGCGAGGCCAGCTTGTTGATCAGGTGCACCAGTTGCTGGTGCTGCTCGTCAATCAGCGCAATACCAGTCGCAAAATTTTCGTTCCACGGAAATACCTCGAACTGGTATTTCTCGGCCTGAGCCAAATTTTCTGGTGAGTCGTTTGACACGGTCATTCCTTACGCCCGCAAGCGTTTCCAATTCATTCTACGCAAGAGGTGCCTTGGCAGGGGAGGGCGCAAGGGCGTGGGGTTTCGCATGCCAAAAGGAAGCGGTTTGCAGATGCCTTACATTTCCCGGGACGCCGTTTTCCAGACCGTGGCCTGGCGTCAATGAACCCATGAACTTTCCCATGACTTTTCAGAACAACAAACAAGACCCCGTCCTCATCGCCGGCGGCGGTATCGGTGGCCTGACGCTGGCCCTCACCCTGCACCAGATCGGCGTGCCCTGCCAGGTGTTTGAAGCCGTGCCCGAGTTGCAGCCGCTGGGCGTGGGCATCAACCTGCAACCCAACGCCGTGCGCGAGCTGTATGACCTGGGCATCGGTGCCGACCTGCTCGACGCCATCGGCATCCAGGCCAAGGAATGGGCCCTGGTGGGCCGCAACGGCAACGACGTCTATGCCGAGCCGCGCGGCCTGCTGGCCGGCTACAAGTGGCCGCAATATGCGGTGTACCGCGGCAAGCTGCAGATGCTGTTGTTGGATGAGGTCAAACGCCGCCTGGGGCCAGACGCCGTGCAACTGGGCAACCGCGTGGCGGGCTACCGCAACGAGGCACAGGGCGTCACCGCCATCCTTGAAACGGGCAACGGCGCGCAACGCGAAGTGCAAGGTCGGCTGCTCATTGCAGCCGACGGCCTGCACTCCGCCGTGCGCGCGCAGATGCACCCCACGCAGCCGCCCATCCAATGGGGCGGCGCCATCATGTGGCGCGGCACCACGCCGGGTGTGGCCAGCCGCACCGGTTCTTCCTTCGTCGGCCTGGGCTCGCTCAAACACCGCGTGGTGGTGTACCCGCTCACCCCGCCAGACCCGGCCACGGGTCTGTCCATCCTGAACTGGATCGCCGAGATCACCGTGGACAACTCAGGCGGCTGGCCGCAGGGCGACTGGAACCGCCGCGTGAAGGTGGAGGACTTCATCCACCACTTCGAGGGCTGGAACTACGACTGGCTGGACGTGCCCGCCATGCTGCGCGGCGCCAAGGAAGTGTTCGAGTACCCCATGATCGACCGCGACCCCGTGCTCACCTGGGTGGACGGCCGCGTGGCCCTGCTGGGCGACGCCGCGCACGTGATGTACCCCGTGGGTTCGGCCGGCGCCAGCCAGGCCATTGTGGACACGCGCGTGCTGGGCGCGGCCATGGTGCAGCACGGTGTGAACGCGCAGGCGCTGCAGGCCTACGACCAGAAGTTGTGCAAAGACATCTCGGCCCTGGTGCTGCGCAACCGTGGTGCCGGCCCCTTTGCCATCCTGGGCTTGGTGGACGAACGCTGCGGCGGCGTCTTCGACAACATCGACGACGTCATCCCCAAGGCCGAGCGCGACGAGTTCATGGCGCGCTACAAGCAGGCGGCGGGGTTTGCCATCGAGGCGTTGAATGCGGCGCCGCCCACCATAACGGCGGGGGCAAAGGCCAAGCAGGGCTGAGCTTCACGCTTGCGCTGTGCCGGCGGCCAGCGCAGCGCGTGGCGCTCAGCTTTTGCTGGCCTGAGCCGAGCGCACGGCCATGTGCGTGTAGGCCAGGCGCAGCAGGTCCATGGGCAGGCCGGCCTTCTGGCCGCGGCGCACCATGTCACCCAGAATGTGCTC
Organism: Curvibacter sp. PD_MW3; assembly: GCA_002633085.1. GTDB lineage: Bacteria > Pseudomonadota > Gammaproteobacteria > Burkholderiales > Burkholderiaceae_C > Hylemonella. The sequence continues at coordinate 528,220 of NSIV01000001.1, read as the reverse complement.
GTGCTCCGTGCGCTGCCCACCTTGCAGGTCGCGCAGCATGGAGGCCGTGAAGGCCGAGCCCTTTTGCGTCAGCATGGCCAGCGCCTTGCCTTGCTCTTCGGCGTTGATCGGGAAGCCGCTGGCCTGTGCCACGGCGCAGCATTCAGCAAACATCTGGCGCGTGAGCGCGTCGCCTTCCGAGGTGGCCAGGATCTCGCCCACCGAACCCTGGCACACCGTGGTCATGCCCGCCAGGGTGGCCAGGAACACCCACTTGTTCCACAGCGTCTGCTCGATGTGATCGCTGTGCACGCTGTCAAATCCGGCCCCCGTGCCCAAGGCGGCAAAGTCGCGCGCCAGCGCGGCGTGCGCTGCATCGCGCGCGCCCACCGTCAGGCGATGCAGGTCGTTAAGCTGCTTCACCGCGCCCGTGGGCGTGATGGTGGCGGCAATGTGCGCCACGCCGCCCATCACGCGCGCGCGGCCATAGCGCGCATCCAGCACGCGCAGGTGGTCCAGGCCATTCAGGAAGGGCAGCAGCACGCCACGGCTGTCGGCCCCGGCCAGCGAAGCCAGCGCATCGTCCAGGTCGTAGGCCTTGGGCGCGAGCACGATCAGGTCGTACTCGGGCTTGACGGTGGCCGCCGTCACCGTGCGCGGCTGCACGCTGAAATTGCCCTGCGGCGTTTCAATCTGCAGGCCCGCGCTGTCGATGAGCTGCTTGCGCTTCTCGCGCAGCAGAAAGGTCACGTCCGCGCCGGCCTGGATGAGCCGCGCACCGAAATAGCCGCCGATACCGCCGGCGCCGAGGATGAGGGTTTTCATGGACTGCATTCTCGCCCGGCAACTTGGCCTGTGCTGGGCAAGGGGTAATCCGTGGATCAGGCTTTCGCGTGAGAAAAATTCACACTGTATGCGCGTGCCAACGCCATGGGGCGGTGGTGCAGGACTTGGCCCCGTGACCGTCGGCGACTGTGCCACACTCACGCCATGAAGCTTGAAGAACTGGGCTTGGACAGCGAGTTGGCGCAGCAGGCCGCGGCACTTTGTGGCACGGACCTAGCCCCGGCCCGCGTCACCGCGGTGGACCGTGGTCGTTATCTGGTGCGTGGCGAAGACGGCGAGATCCCGGCTGAGCTGACCGGCAAGTTCCTCCACCTCGCTGAATCGTCTGCCGAGCTGCCCTGCGTGGGCGACTGGGTATGCGTGCAGGTCCGCGACGGTGGCACGCAAGCCAGCATCCACCACGTGCTGCCGCGCCGCACCTTCCTGCGCCGCAAGGCCGCCGGTCGCGACGTGGAGTTCCAGATGATCGCGGCCAACATCGACGTGGCCTTCATCGTGCAGTCTTGCCACTTCGACTTCAACCTCCCGCGACTGGAGCGCTATCTGGTGATGGTGCGCGACGGCGGCATAGCCCCCGTGGTGCTGCTCACCAAGACCGATCTGGTCAGCCCGCCAGAGTTGCAGGGCCTGATCGAGCGCATCCACGGCATCGGTGTGGACGCCCCCATTGTCTGCCTCAGCAACGTCACCGGTACCGGCGTGGATGAAGTACGCCATCACCTGGCCCCCGGCAAGACCTGCTGCCTGCTCGGCTCATCCGGCGTGGGCAAGACCACGCTCATCAACCGCCTGCTCGGTGGCGATGCGCTGGCCACGGGGGAAGTCAGTCACACGGGCGAGGGGCGCCACACCACCACCCGGCGCCAGCTCATCGTGCTCCCCCACGGCGCCATGCTCATCGACATGCCGGGCATGCGCGAGCTGGGCCTGCTGGGCGCCGGTGAAGGCATCACCGACACCTTTGCCGACATCCACGCCCTGGCCGCCCAGTGCCGCTACCCCGACTGCACCCATGGCAGCGAGCCGGGTTGCGCGGTGCGTGCCGCCATCGAGCGCCAGGAACTCAGCGAGGCGCACCTGCGCAACTACGAGAAGCTGCGCAAGGAATCAGAGTTTCACGACCTGTCGCAGCAGGAACGGCGCAAGAAGGACCGGGCGTTTGGCCGCTTTCTGCACAACTACAAGAAGCAGAGGGACTGAGCGTCGGTCAGTTGCGGTTCAGCGCCTTGGCGTTCAGTCGTTCTTTGAGCAGCAGGGCTTGTTCTTGCGCCATGGTGGGCTTGCCTTGGGGCTGTTAATGCTGGCCGCCGTATGCCAGGACCGAGGCCATGGCGGAGTTGGAGGCGCCGCAGTCGATGCTGAGAGGGCCGGGGAGCGGAAGCGTCATCATGAAAAGGGGAACGTGAAGGTCACCACGCGCACGGCCGCATCGTTGCAATAGACCGTGTTGAAGTTGTGGAGGTCACGACCCGCGGCGCCGCAGATGACGATGCGTGGCATTGCTGCATCTTGATGCAGGAAAGGATAGGGGCAGGATACTACAGGGGGCTGCGCTCAGGCGCGCGGCCGAAGTGGGCTCTGATGTTTACGCTGTTGTAGAACATCTCCGCATGGTCGTGGCCCTGGGGGTAAAGCTCTCCGGTGAGGGGTAATTTGGAGTTTGGTCAGGCGGATAGACGTCGCTATGTAGCTGCATCAAATTTTCGACTGAAACCTGCAATCCTCCGGTAATATTCTGCGAAGAATACAGAGGGAGGCGCGCGTGGCTGAGACAGTCAATATTGGTGAGATCGCAAATAGGTTGTCCGAGGACATCTTCAAGTTCTTTCTCTGGAAAACTCACCCGAGAAGAGACGAGAACTTCAAATGCAACAATCCAGAGCACCTCACAGGCGGCAACAAGCCTAAGCAGAAAGACACTCACCCAGCCGATGTGATCTTCTACTATGAGGATCCGTACCTTGGAAGGCGAGTTTATCTACATACCGATCTCAAAAGCTACGGAAAAGACTCAATCGGAACAGTGAAGCTTCGAGCAGCTATTGAGTCGCTAGCTATGAGTGTTGAGTGCGCCAAGGGCTCTGCACAGTGGCGGCAAATCTATTCGGCAACAACTGAAGATCAGTTCGACATCCGCGGGCTCCTGTTTGTCCATAACCATGACAAAGGGTATGAAGGTAACTTCCAGAAGGCGGTCGAGGCCACTGATCTTTCCAGCATTCCAATCGCCCCGCACATTTACATCCATTTCCTCGGACCTGCTGACGTTTCCCGGCTGTTCACCATTGCGAACGACATCATTCGGTTGCAATACGAGAAGCTTCTTCCCGATAACTACTCTTTCTATTACCCTGATCTGGTCATGTGGCGGAGGCAGGGCGATGTTTGGGGTCAGGCGGCAACGATCGAGGCGCTGACCGCTCCGTACTTCATGATCAAGTACCCGGCACGCGAGAAGATCCAATCTGGATACTTGATCTACTACAACCGCAGAGGTGAAACGCCTGAAGAATTTGAATACTTTTTGGATAGCCTCTCAAGATATCAAATGCTTGTTCATGAGGAGTTCATTCGAGTTCGAATTGTTCATGTTGATCCGCACCCCAACTTCCTCAGCAATTTCAAGGCGGCTACAGAAAAATACGCTCGAGCATGGGGTTTTGACCCCAAGCGGATAGAAGTTCTGGAGGCGATTGACGTAAAGCCTGTCACGGCTGTCGCGACTACATATTCGGCGCCATACATCGGCTGGAGGGCTCCAAAGTGAAGAAACCACAACAAGGTCCATCGCTTTACTATGCATCGGATAAGAACATCTACGATGCACTTAACCAGTCTCGAGTTGATAACGACACGGTCCAGGGGCTGTTTTCCAGAAGAAACATTGTTTGTTCCAAGCGCACTCCGCGGGAGGAGCTTTCTCGCTTCTTTAGCCGACTGACACATGACTATCTTGATCACAAAGAGATATCGCTTCGCTTGGGGGTGATTTCGCGTCGCGAAAGAATCACCTCAGTAGACCTCAGGGGTGACATTAAGAAAGACGATGTAACTCGGGCAATTCACAAAATCCGAGAGGAGTTGCAGAGCGAGGGTGATGTTGTCCACGTCTCAGAAGAGGGCGGTAGCATCATCATGAACGTGCATTACTCGACTATCGACTACAAGCGGTCGGAGTTTAGTCAACTGCAGCAGAAGGATGGGCACCTGGAGCTGATTAAGGTGGGCAATGACTATGTGCTGCGAAGCACGCATAGTGACTATGTCGATCAGATTCGCGATGCCTTTGCAAGGCAGTTGGAGAAAGAGACCAGCAAGCCGATTGAGCGGGTTAGTGTCAATCTCTCAGGAATTAAATCGAATAGCGCGAGAAGTCAGTTCTTTTATGACCTGATGAGTGAGTTGCCAGGGTACGTAAGACGTGATGTCACTGATGTCTACGTTTACAAGCCTCGACCGAACCCGGCTGCTGATGACTCCGATGAAGAGGCGGCTGAGGTTGATACCCATGTTGAAAAAGTTCTGATGAAAGGTAATGGAGTCACTCAGTCAAAATTGCTGAGTGACCTTATTCAGGTTCAGAACTACTACATTTCTCGCGTTGAATGGATCGCAACTGAGCAGCTTGGTAAGGGGTTCGCTTTTGATGTCGAGGTGATGTTCTCCGATCCAAAGGAATGCACGGGTTTTTCGTATTTGCTGCGCGGCGTCTATGAACTCGAAGACAACGGGAAACTGAGCAAAAAACGTAGACCTCCAACTAAGAGCGAGATCGATACCGTCTCGCGGGCTATAGAAGACAAAGCCAAGGAGTTGGTCGAAAGGCTGAATAAGAGCTCAATAACACCCACCCCGAAGACTGGGGGAACGAAATGACTCGCTACAAGTGGTACAGGATTGGACTTCCCAATGGCTTGGATTCCCTATTGAAGCGATTGCGGGCGGATGTTTTCACGGCGGATAAGGCGAGAGGATTTGTGCCAGGTGTGTCGGCTTCTGGAGCACACGCTTTCCGTTTTGCCTGGCGATCTAACATCGTTATCACGACTCTCGATTTGGATGGAAATTCAGTAAGGCAGTCCGTCTCCACAGTCAGTCTCTGTGAGTTCGCGCTGTTCTCAAAGTTCGGTGTGTCATGGCTTCGTGTGGTTGATCCACCTCGCTCGGTGAAAGACTTATTAGATGCATTGGAGGCGGCTGTTGGGCTTGGCTTTTACGCTGAAGTCGTTGTTTTCACGCAGTCGGTGTATGCAGCACTTCTTCGAAGTGTCGATGAATGTCGCTTGGTTAGCTTTAAGGGAGTCGGATCTGTTACATCGCAAAAGGCGATCGCACGGATTGAAGTTGCCGGTAAAGAAGGTCTGGACTTGGGTCGCATGGAGTTTCTTCGCGGCATGGAATATTCCGTCGACTACGCCCTGTATGAGGTCGTGTATAGGAGGGAAAGAGGACAGGTTGCTTTCTCTATGTCAGGTGTAGTGAAGATCGGTGGGAACCTTCAGCCGCACTTGCTCGAGCTTGTTGAGAATGAGCTTCCTCGCAAGATTGCGTAGATCTAACTGCTTTCTATGCACGTCCTTGCACACCATCTATGCACCCCATTGCATACATTCGCAAACCGAATCAACCTATGTCTCGAATCAATTTGACCCAACCTTGATCCGAGACTGAAACTCCGCCTCGCATGACGCGTTCGCCTTGAGCGCGTCGCTGAACCAGCGAGGCAGACATGACAACCACCACGGGCCTGGCCCAGCACACCATCCGCCGGGTGCTGAACGACAAGCGCCACATGCCGGGGGCGCTGCTCCCCATCCTCCACGCCATCCAGGACGAGCTGGGCCATGTGCCGGCCCACGCCGTGGCCGACATTGCCGAGGCGTTGAACCTCTCGCGTGCCGAGGTGCATGGCGTCATCACCTACTACCACCACTTCCGTTCCGAACCGGCCAAGGGCGCCGTGGTGCAGGTCTGCCGCGCCGAGGCCTGCCAGGCCTGCGGCTCCGATGCGCTGTGGGAACACGCCAGCCAAAGGGCCAAGAACGCCGACGTGACGCTGGAGCCGGTCTATTGCCTGGGCCTGTGCGCCACGGCGCCGTCCATGAGCATCAACGACAAGCCTTATGCGCGTGTGAGCCCCAACAAGTTCGACCATCTGCTGGCGCAGTTGAAGGAGGCCGCATGAGCCCTATCAAGATCTACGTGCCACGCGACTCCGCGGCCCTGGCGCTGGGCGCCGACGAGGTGGCTGCGGTGATGGCGTTGCAGGCACACCAGCGTGGCCTGAGCGTCGAGCTGGTGCGCAACGGCTCGCGCGGCCTGCTCTGGCTGGAGCCGCTGGTGGAAGTGGAAACCCCGGCCGGCCGCATGGCCTACGGGCCGGTGGCGCCAGAAGATGTGGCCAGCCTGTTCGAGGCCGGTTTTCACGCCGGCGGCCAGCACCCGCTGAGCCAGGGGCGCACGGCAGACATTGACTTCTTGCGCAAGCAAGAGCGGCTGACCTTTGCGCGCATGGGCATCACCGACCCGGTGTCGCTGGCCGACTACCAGGCGCATGAGGGCTACGCCGGCCTGCGCCGCGCACTGCAACTGCAGCCGGGTGAAGTGGTGCAGCAGGTTCTGGACTCCGGCCTACGCGGACGCGGCGGCGCAGCCTTTCCGGCCGGCATCAAATGGAAGACGGTGGCTGCGGCGCAAGCGGCACAGAAGTACGTGGTGTGCAATGCGGACGAGGGCGACTCCGGCACCTTCTCCGACCGCATGACCATGGAGGGCGACCCCTTCGTGCTGATCGAAGGCATGACGATTGCCGCGCTGGCCACCGGCGCCACGCAGGGGTACATCTATGTGCGCAGCGAGTACCCGCACGCGATAACCACGCTGAACGAAGCGATTGCCAAGGCCACGGCGGCCGGCTTCCTGGGCAACAGTGTTCTGGGCTCGGGCCGCGTCTTCCATCTGGAGGTGCGCAAGGGCGCGGGCAGTTATGTGTGCGGCGAAGAAACCGCCATGCTGGAGAGCATCGAGGGCAAACGCGGCGTGGTGCGCGCCAAGCCGCCCATTCCCGCGCTCAAGGGCCTGTTCGGCCAGCCCACGGTGATCAACAACGTCATCACCTTCGCCTCGGTGCCCATCATCCTGGCGCGCGGTGCCGCCTTCTACGCCAACTACGGCGTGGGCCGCTCCAAGGGCACGCTGCCCATTCAACTGGCCGGCAACATCAAGTACGGCGGTCTGGTGGAGAAGGCTTTTGGCGTCACGCTGCGCGAGCTGCTGTACGACTACGGCGGTGGTACGGCCAGCGGCCGGCCCATCAAGGCGGTGCAGGTGGGCGGCCCGCTGGGTGCCTACGTGCCAGAAGCGCAGTGGGACTTGCCGATGGACTACGAAGCCTGGGCCGCGGTGGGCGCCACCGTGGGCCACGGCGGCATCGTGGTGCATGACGACACGGCCGATATGTCGAAATTGGCACGTTATGCCATGGACTTCTGCGCGGTGGAGAGCTGCGGCAAGTGCACACCCTGCCGCATCGGCTCCACCCGTGGCGTGGAGGTGATCGACCGCATCACCACGGGTGATGCGCAGCAGAGGCCGCAGCAGGTCAAGCTGCTGCGCGACCTGTGCGACACCATGGTCAACGGCTCGCTCTGCGCCATGGGCGGCATGACGCCGTTCCCGGTGCTGTCGGCCCTCAACCATTACCCGCAGGACTTCGGCCTGTCCAACCCGGACCGCAAGGCCGCTTAAGGGAGTTATTGCCATGCTCGAACATTTGAAGACGACCGACTACGGCACACCCAAACGCGAATCCACCAAGGAGGTGACGCTGGAGATCGACGGCCAGAGCGTCACCGTGCCGGAAGGCACCTCGCTCATGCGCGCGGCGGTGGACGCCGGCGTGAAGGTGCCCAAGCTCTGCGCCACCGACAGCCTGGAGCCTTTCGGTTCCTGCCGCCTGTGCCTGGTGGAAGTGGAAGGGCGCAAGGGTTTCCCGGCCAGCTGCACCACGCCGGCCGAAGCCGGCATGAAGGTGCGCACCCAGACCAGCAAGCTGCAGGAGCTGCGCAAGAACGTGATGGAGCTCTACATCTCCGACCACCCGCTGGACTGCCTGACCTGCTCCGCCAACGGCAACTGCGAGCTGCAGGACATGGCGGGGGTGACTGGTCTGCGCGAGGTGCGCTATGGTATTGATAGCGCCTCCCACTTCAGGGACGGCGCCAAAGCCCCGATTGATACCTCAAACCCGTACTTCAGCTACGACGCCTCCAAGTGCATCGTGTGCAACCGCTGCGTGCGTGCCTGCGAGGAAACGCAGGGCACGTTTGCGCTCACCATCTCGGGCCGCGGCTTCGACAGCCGCGTGTCGCCGGGGCAGAGCCAGCCTTTCATGGAAAGCGAATGCGTGAGCTGCGGCGCTTGCGTGGAAGCCTGCCCCACGGCCACGCTGCAGGAAAAGAGCGTGATCTGGCTCGGCCAGCCGGAGCACAGCACGATTACCACCTGCGCCTACTGCGGCGTGGGCTGCGGCTTCAAGGCCGAGATGAAAGGCAACGAGGTGGTGCGCATGGTGCCGTGGAAAGACGGCAAGGCCAACGAGGGCCACGCCTGCGTGAAGGGCCGTTTTGCCTGGGGTTACGCCACGCACAAGGACCGCATCACCACACCGATGATCCGCAAGAGCATTCACGACCCGTGGCAGGAAGTGAGCTGGGACGAGGCCATCCACTACGCCGCCAGCGAGTTCAAACGCATCCAGGCCAAGCACGGGCGCGACGCGGTGGGCGGCATCACCTCCAGCCGCTGCACCAATGAAGAAACCTACCTGGTGCAGAAGCTGGTGCGCGCGGCTTTCGGCAACAACAACGTCGACACCTGTGCCCGCGTCTGCCACTCGCCCACCGGTTACGGCCTGGGCCAGACCTACGGCACCTCGGCCGGCACGCAGACCTTCAAGTCGGTGGAGCAGGCCGACGTGATCATGGTGATCGGCGCCAACCCGACCGATGGCCACCCGGTGTTCGGCTCGCGCATGAAAAAGCGCCTGCGCGCCGGGGCCAGGCTGATTGTGGTGGACCCGCGCCGCATCGACCTGGTGAAGAGCCCGCACGTGAAGGCCGACTACCACCTGCAGCTCAAGCCCGGTACCAACGTGGCGCTGATCACCGCACTCGCCCACGTGGTGGTGACCGAAGGCCTGCTGGCGGCGGACTACATCACCGAGCGTTGCGACGACAAGTCCTTCCATGAATGGCGCGAGTTCGTGGCCCGGTCGGCCAATTCACCCGAGGCCATGGCCACCGTCACCGGCGTGCCGGCGGCGGACATCCGCGCGGCGGCACGGCTTTATGCCACCGGTGGCAATGCGGCGATCTACTATGGCCTGGGTGTGACCGAGCACGCGCAGGGCTCCACCATGGTGATGGGCATTGCCAACCTGGCCATGGCCACCGGCAACGTGGGGCGCGAAGGCGTGGGCGTGAACCCGCTGCGCGGCCAGAACAATGTGCAGGGTGCCTGCGACATGGGCTCCTTCCCGCACGAGCTGCCGGGCTACCGCCATATTTCCGACAGCACGGTGCGCAGCGAGTTCGAAAGCGCCTGGGGCGTGTCGCTCAACCCTGAACCGGGCCTGCGCATTCCCAACATGCTGGACGCGGCGCACGCCGGCAGCTTCATGGGACTGTACTGCGAGGGCGAGGACATCGTGCAGTCCGACCCCGATACGCAGCACGTGGCTGCTGCGCTGGAGGCGATGGAGTGCATCGTGGTGCAGGACCTGTTCCTGAACGAGACCGCCAAGTACGCGCATGTGTTCCTGCCGGGTTCGTCCTTCCTGGAAAAGGACGGCACCTTCACCAACGCCGAACGCCGCATCTCGCGCGTGCGCAAGGTCATGCCACCCCAGGCCGGTTATGCCGACTGGGAAATCACGCAGAAGCTGGCCAATGCCCTGGGTTACCCCATGGCCTACAGCCACCCACGCGAGATCATGGCCGAGATTGCGGCGCTCACGCCCACCTTCCGCGGCGTGACGTACGAGAAGATCGAGCAGTTTGGGAGCGTGCAATGGCCCTGCAACGAGAGCACTGCCGAGCTGGGCACCGAGACCATGCACATCGACAAGTTCGTGCGCGGCAAGGGGCGCTTCATCATCACGCAGTACGTGGCGACCGACGAGAAGGTGACGCGCAAGTTTCCGCTGATCCTGACCACCGGGCGCATCCTGTCGCAGTACAACGTGGGGGCGCAGACGCGGCGCACCGACAACGTGATGTGGCACAGCGAGGACCGGCTGGAGATGCATCCGCACGACGCCGAGGAGCGCGGCGTGAAGGACGGCGACTGGGTCGGCATCCAGAGCCGGGCCGGCGAAACCGTGCTGCGCGCCACGGTGACCGAGCGCGTGCAGCCCGGCGTGGTCTACACCACCTTCCACTTCCCCGAGTCGGGCGCCAACGTCATCACCACCGACAACTCCGACTGGGCCACCAACTGCCCCGAGTACAAGGTGACGGCGGTGCAGGTGATGCCGGTGGCGCAGCCGAGCGAGTGGCAGAAGGACTACCAGCGCTTCAACGACGAACAGCAGCACCTGCTGCAGGCGGCGCACCCTGCCGAATCCACGGCGGTGGTGGGCAAATAAGGAGCACACCATGCAGATGTATGAGTTGCCTTACCTGCCGGTGGCCGGTGCCCGCGCCACCGCGGTCAGCGGCCTGCGCGGCGGTGCTGTGTTCGAGACCACCGACTGGGTGGCCGAAGAGGTGCCGGTGGCGTTGGTTTACAACGGCGTCTCGCACGCGGTGATGCTGGCCTCGCCCTCCGACCTGGAAGACTTTGCCGTGGGCTTCAGTTGCAGCGAAGGCATTGTGGACAGTCCGGCGCAGATCTACGACATCGAGTTGAGCGAAACGGCGCAAGGCATCACGCTGGCGCTGGACGTGGCGTCGTCCTGCTTCGTGCGCTTGAAGGACCGGCGGCGCAGCCTGGCTGGGCGCACCGGCTGCGGCCTGTGCGGTACCGATAGCCTGGCGCAGGCGGTACGTAGCCCGACACCGCTGACGACCATGCAGTGCTTCGAGGCGGCCGCCGTGTCGCGGGCACTGGCCCGCATGCGTGAACGCCAGTTGCTGCTGGGCGTGACCGGTGCGTCGCACGCAGCGGCTTGGTGCACGGCGGACGGCGAGATAACGCTGCTGCGCGAGGACGTGGGCCGCCACAACGCGCTCGACAAGCTGCTGGGTGCCGCCGTGCGTGCCGGCCTGCCCGCGAATATGTCGCTGGGGGAAGGCTTTGTTGCCGTGACCAGCCGCGCCAGCTACGAGATGGTGCAGAAGACGGCCAGCGCCGGCGTCAGCCTGCTGGCGGCGGTCTCGGGCGTGACGGGGCTGGCCATCGACACCGCGCAGGGCTGCGGCGTGACGCTGCTGGGTTTCGCGCGCGGACAGGACCTGTCGGTCTACAGCCATGCCGACCGCATCCACCTTGAAGTCCGTAACCTCGAACACTGAACACCATGAACCGCGAACACCTGATCCGCATGGCCAACCAGATTGGCACCTTCTTCGAATCCATGCCCGACCGCACCGAGGCGCTGGAAGGCATTGCCACCCACCTCAAGAAGTTCTGGGACCCGCGCATGCGGCATGAGTTTCTGCAGTTGCTGGAGGAAGACGGTGAGGGTGTGCACCCCATCGTGCGCGAGGCGCTGGACAAACACCGCACGCTGGTGGCCTGAGCGGGCGGGGCCATGGCCCGGCGCTCAGCAAGGCGGGCGCGGATTGCCTACACTGATGGGGCTCTGGAGCCGCGCGTTGGAATGCGCGCGGGAGCATCAACCCTCATCGACTGACACACCATGAAACTCTTCATCAAGCCCGGCGCCTGTTCCTTGTCTCCCCACATCGTGCTCGAAGAACTGGGCCTGCCCTACGAGACCGAGACAGTGGACTTCAAGAGCAAAAAGACGGCTTCGGGAGCCGACTACCTGGCCATCAATTCCAAAGGCTATGTGCCAGCGCTGCTGCTGGACGATGGCACGCTGTTGACCGAAGGCCCGGCCATCGTGCAGTACCTGGCCGACCTCAAGCCCGAGAAGAAACTGGCGCCGGCCAACGGCACGCTGGCGCGTTACCAGTTGCAGAGCTGGCTGACCTTTGTCGGCATGGAGCTGCACCGCAGCTTCACCCCGCAGTTCAACCCCGCCGCTTCACAGGACTGGAAGGACGCTGCGCGCGCCAACATTGAGCGCCGTCTGACCTGGGTGAACGCACAACTGGCTGGCCGCGACTACCTGATGGGTGCGGACTTCACCGTGGCCGATGCCTACCTGTTCACCGTGGTGGGCTGGACCAAGGTGGTGAAGATCGACATCAGCACTTTGACCCACCTCACGGCCTACCTGGCCCGCGTGGCCGCGCGCCCGGCGGTGCAGGCGGCACTCAAGGCCGAAGGTCTGGCATAAGAACGTTTAAGAAAAAAGCGGGGCGCCTCCGCCCCGCTTGTTGTTACCCCCGCTTGCCGTTACCGTTACCGAGCTTGCGGTAAACGGTGGCGCGGCTGATGCCCAGGGCACGTGCCGCCTGGGCCACGTTGCCGCGCGCTTCTTCCACCGCCTTGCGGATCAGGTCGGACTCGACTTCCTTGAGCGGGCGCATGGTCGCGGCGGATGCCATGTGCATGGACATCCTTGGCACGGGCGGCATGCCGCGCGCGTTGAGGCTGGCCTGCACCTGCAAACGAAGGCCGGACCACAGCGGCACCTCGATGGCACTGTTGCCATGGCGCGCGGCGTCAAACAGCATTTCAAACGGCAGGGCAAAGAGGTCGCGGCTGTGCAGATCATCGTGACCGGCCAGGCCGAGCTGGGGCAAAAGTTGGCGTGCGGTGCGGTTGGCCGCTGTCACGCGGCCGTCGGCATCCAGCGTGAGCAGGCCGTCGGCGTCCTCGCCCAGTGGTCGGCCGGACCAGTTGAGCCGCAGCAGCAGCTGGTGCGGGCGTTGCAGCACCAGCGCGTTTTCAATGGCGTACGCCGAGTGCAGGGCCAGGTGACTGAGTTCCGGGCGCTCCGGTGCCTCGATGCCGGTGAGGTCCAGCATGCCGATGCAGCGGCCGTCCGGGCCGAACAGTGGCGTGCCGGCACAGCTGTAGACCGAGGTGTCGTTGTAGAAGTGTTCGCCGCGATGCAGCCACACCGGCTGCAGTTCACGCAGGGCAGCACCAATGGCGGTGGTGCCTACGCTGCGCTCCGACAGATCGACCCCGACGCGCGTGATGGCCGTGGCCCGCTGGTCGTTGCGGTCGATCGGGCCGTCCACGTCCACCACCACGCCGTCGTGGTTGGTGAGGACGGCGAAGTAGCGCGTGTCGGCCAGCGTGTGGCCGAGCTGCTTGAGGATGGGGCGCGCCGCCTGCACCAGCGTGTGGTTGGCTTCCGACGTCTGGCGCATGGCCTGGGCCGACACGGACTCGAAGGCCACGCGCTCACCCGGGCGTTGGCCTTGTGCCAGGCAACGCTGCCACGAGCGCACGATCCACGGCTCGACCAACCCACCGGGTAAGGGCGCGGCGTCGTGCAAGGCCAGTTGCCGTGCCTGGGCGATGCGGCTCAGGCGCGAGGCGGGCAGTGTGGACGAGGACACGGACATGGGATGGTGCGCTGGTGTTCAGGTTGGCGATGATGCCTGTCGCCACCTGGGGTGGTGTTGCATTTTGAGAATTTTGCCGGATTCGACCTATCCCGACTAGGGTTCTCCCTAGGGATTTGCCCGCGGTCTGCTTCAACAATTCCTATGCATTTCATTTCATAGGCAAGTGCCGCCGCACGACTACCCAGAGGAGACCTCCATGCAAAAGGTGTTGCACATCAACGCAGACAAGTGCACCGGCTGTCTGCAGTGCGAAATGGCCTGTTCCTTCGAGAACTACGGCATCTTCGCCACCGCCAAGAGTCGCATCAAGGTGTTCGACTTCCATCACACCGGCAAGAAAGTGCCCTACACCTGCACCCAGTGCGATGAGGCCTGGTGCTTGCACGCCTGCCCGGTGGAGGCCATCACGGTGGACAAGGCCACCGGCGCCAAGGTGGTGAACGACAGCACCTGTGTGGGCTGCAAGGTCTGCACCATCGCCTGCCCGTTCGGCACCATCAACTACGTGCAGGAAACCGGCAAGGTGCAGAAGTGCGACCTGTGCGGCGGCGATCCGGCTTGCGCCACGGCCTGCCCGACCGGCGCCATCACCTTCATCGACGCCAACTGGACCGGCCTGGGCCGGATGGAACAGTGGGCCAACAAGCTCGGCAATCAACCTTCGGCCGCTTAAGGAGAACGACTATGTCTTGGGCAGGAAAAATTCTCCGCGTCAACTTGACTGCGGGCACCGTGAAGTCCGAACCCCTCAACATGGATTGGGCGCAGGCCTACCTCGGCTCGCGTGGGCTGGGCTCCAAATACCTGGTGGAAGAGGTTGACGCCAAGGTCGATCCGCTCTCGCCGGACAACAAGATCATCTGGGCCACCGGCCCGCTGACCGGCACCATGGCCTCCACCGGCGGGCGTTACACCGTCATCACCAAGAGCCCGTTGACCGGTGCCATTGCCTGCTCCAACTCGGGCGGTTATTGGGGCGCCGAGTTCAAGATGGCGGGCTGGGACATGGTGATCTTCGAGGGCAAGAGCCCGAAGCCGGTGTACCTGTACGTGAATGACGACGTGGCCGAACTGCGCGACGCCAGCCACCTGTGGGGCCAGAGCGTGTGGCAGACCGAGGAACTGCTGAAGAAGGGCCTGCAGGACCCGCTGGTGCGTGTCTCGAGCATCGGCAAGGCGGGTGAGAACGGCGTGCTGTTCGCCGCCGTGGTGAACGACCTGCACCGCGCCGCCGGCCGCTCCGGCGTGGGCACGGTGATGGGCAGCAAGAATCTGAAGGCGATCGCAGTGCGTGGCACCAAGGGCGTGGGCAACATCCGCGACCCCAAGGCCTTCATGAAGGCCGTGGCCGAGAAGAAAAAGATTTTGGCCGAGAACGCCGTCACGGGCCAGGGCCTGCCGGCCTACGGCACCCAGGTGCTGATGAACGTCATCAACGAGGTGGGCGCGCTGCCCACGCGCAACCACCAGGACGTGCAGTTTGAAGGTGCCAAGGACATTTCGGCCGAGGCCATGGCCACACCGCGCAAGACCGACGGCAAGAAGCAGCTGGTGACCAACCAAGCCTGCTTCGGCTGCACCATCGCCTGCGGGCGCATCAGCAAGATGGACGAGAGCCATTTCACCGTGGCCAACAAGCCGCAGTACTGGGGCGCCTCCGGCGGCCTGGAGTACGAGGCGGCCTGGGCACTGGGCGCGGCCAATGGCGTGAACGACCTCGAATGCCTGCAGTACGCCACCATGATCTGCAACGAGGAAGGCATCGACCCCATCAGCTTCGGTGCCACCGTGGGCGCGGTGATGGAGCTGTATGAAAAAGGCGTTCTGACCAAGGAGCAGATCGGCATTGAGGCGCCGTTCGGTTCCGCCAAGGCGCTGGCTTTCCTGGTGGACGAAACGGTGCACGGCCGCGGCTTCGGCAAGGAGATTGGCCAGGGCTCCAAGCGCCTGACGGCCAAGTACGGCCACCCCGAACTGTCCATGACCTCCAAGGGGCAGGAGTTTCCGGCCTACGACGGACGCGGCATCCAGGGCATCGGCCTGGCCTATGCCACCAGCAACCGCGGCGGCTGCCACCTGCGTGGTTACACCATCGCCTCCGAGGTGCTGGGCATTCCGGTCAAGACCGATCCGCTGGAACACGAGGGCAAACCCGAACTGGTGAAGGCTTTCCAGGACGCCACCGCCGCTTTTGATTCGTCGGGGCTGTGCGTGTTCACCACCTTTGCCTGGGGCCTGGCCGACCTGGCGCCGCAACTGCAGGGCGCCATCGGCGAGCAGTACACCACTGAAGAGCTGGAGAAGATCGGTGAGCGCATCTGGAACATGGAGCGCGAGTTCAACAACCGCGCTGGCCTCACCAAGGCAGATGACTCTTTGCCGAAACGCCTGCTGACCGAAGCCGCCAAGACGGGCCCGGCCAAGGGCAAGGTCAACGAGCTGGCCAAGATGCTGCCCAAGTACTACGCGGTGCGCGGTTGGGACACCGAAGGCCGGCCGACGGCAGAAACCAAGAAGCGCCTGGGACTGTAGGCGATGGCGCACCATGTGATTCTGGGCGCCGGCCCGGCCGGCGTGATTGCGGCTGAAACCCTGCGCAAGCATGCGCCGGGCGACCGCGTCACGCTGGTGGGGGAGGAGCGCGAGACGCCGTACTCGCGCATGGCGATCCCCTACCTGCTGATGGGCAACATCGACGAGCGCGGTACCTGGCTGCGCAAGGGCGACACGCATTACCAGGGCCTCGGCATTGAGCTGTTGCAGGCGCGTGCCACCCAAGTGGACACGGCGACGCGCCGGCTGACGTTGGACAACGGACAGACGCTGGCCTTCGACACACTCTTGATTGCCACCGGTTCCAACCCGGCACGCGCGCCGATTCCCGGCATCGACCTGCCTGGCGTGCACAGCTGCTGGACGCTGGCCGATGCACGGGCCATCCAGGCACGTGCCACCCAGGGCGCGCGCGTGCTGCAGATGGGTGCCGGTTTCATCGGCTGCATCATCATGGAAGCGTTGGCTGCGCGCGGGGTGGCCTTGAGCGTGGTGGAGATGGGCGACCGCATGGTGCCACGCATGATGGGCCCGGTGGCCGGTGGCATGATTCGCCAGTGGTGCGAGGCCAAGGGTGTGCAGGTGTTCACCGGCACGCGGGTGGAGGCGATTGCGCAGGGCAAGGACAACACGCTGGACGTCAGGCTGTCGAACGGCAAGACGCTCAACGTGGATCTGGTCATCAGCGCCACCGGCGTCAAGCCATCTATCGGCTTTCTGGAGAACTCGGGTGTGCGCTGCCTGCAGGGCGTTCTGACCGACGAACACATGCAGACCAATGTGCCCGGCATCTATGCGGCCGGCGACTGTGCCGAAGCCTTTGACAAGGTCAGCGGCACCACGGTGGTCAGCGCCATCCAGCCCAATGCGGCCGAGCAGGCGCGCGTGGCGGCGCTCAACATGGCGGGGCAGAGCACCGAACTCAAAGGCGTCACACAGATCAACGTGCTCGACACCCTGGGTCTGATCTCGACCAGCTTCGGCAATTGGCAGGGCGTACCCGGTGGTGAACATGCCGAGCTGACCGACCTGGCCGAGGGCCGGCATCTGAGCCTGCAGTTCAACGGCGACGTGCTGGTGGGCTGCAACAGCGTGGGCTGGACCGAGCACGTGGGCGTGATGCGCGGCCTGGTGGAAGGGCAGATCAGCTTGGGCGCCTGGAAGGATGTGCTGCTGAAGGACCCGACGCAACTGGTGCCGGCCTACCTGGCCAGCGCGCAGGCGCAAGGGCATTGGAGCGGTGCGTTGGATGCGCGGCGGCGATGAATAGGGAAGTGTGTGCCGGAATGAATGAGCGTCGATGAAGATTACTTTCAAGCTGTTTGCGTCGTTGACCGACTACCTGCCGCCTGCAGCGCGCGGCGATAACCGGATCGAACTGGAGGTGGCGCCCGAAGCCAGCATCAGCCAGATCATTGAACCTTTCGGCCTGCCACCCAAGCTGGTGCACCTGGTGCTGGTGAACGGCCACTACATCACCCCGGAGCAGCGCCTGAGCCGCACGCTGGCCGAAGGCGACGTGCTGGCGATCTGGCCGCCGATTGCGGGTGGCTGAGCGGACTCTTCAAGTCATGCCTGCCTTGCTGGCCGGTTCAAGCTGAGCCTGCCGAAGCCCTGGAATAAGCCAGCGATGCAATCCTTCTACCCTGAGCGCTTTGAGCGCGACATGGCCTGCACCGAGGCCGAGTGGCTGCAGTGGCTGCCGCGCGCGGTGGGGCCGCATGCCTACCAAATCAACGGCACGTCGGCCCGGGTGACGATCGGTGAGGGCGAACTCCGATTGACGTGGCAGGTGATGCCGCCGCGCGTCATTGCCCTCATGCGTTTGCCGCGCCTGCGGCTGGACTTTGCTTTCAGCCAACTGGACGATGCGCAGCGCCTTGCGTTCATGAAGCGTTTTGATCTCTACACCCAACGCGGTGGCGGTTGATGGCGTGAGTCACTGAAATTTGACACATATCAAATTGGCCGCGTTTATGAAAGGGCCTCGCTTGGCGCCGATCAGGGAAACCCGGAGAATGGCCGCCACCTGTTCAGCGACTTGCCCAGGCAAGGGGACTCAAATGAAAATCGGCAACCTCAAAATCGGCACCCGCCTGGGTGCGGGCTTCGGCCTGCTCATCGTCACGCTGCTGTGTGTCGTCACGGTGGGTGTTCAGCGTTTCACGGAAGTGGGCGAAGTCAACAACCGCATCATCGAGAAGGACTGGGTCAAGGCGGATGCGGCACACACCATCAATGCCACCACCCGGGCCAATGCACGCCGCACCATGGAGTTGCTGATTGCCAGCGACCCGGAGCAGGTCAAGCGCGTGAAGTCGGCGATCGAGGCCAACAAGAAAACCATCGATGAAGCGCTGAAGACACTGGACCAGCTGATCTACCTGCCTGAAGGCCGGGCCTTGCTGGCACGCCTGGGGGAGGCGCGGGTCAAGTATGTGAAGTCTTTCAGCCAGGTGGCCAAGCTGGTGGATGAAGGACAGAAGGACGAGGCCATTCGCATCCTGAACAGCGAGACGCTGCCGGCGCTCGATGCGCTGCAGGAGCCGATCAATGCCTTGACCGACCTGCAGAAGAAGCTGGTGGAGCGCAGCAGCGCCGAGATGCGCGACGATATCCACGCCGCGCGCAGCCTGATGCTGCTGCTGGGCGCCGTCGGTATGGTGGCGGGCATTCTGTGCTCCATCCTGATCACCCGTTCCATCACCCGGCCCATGGGCGAGGCGGTGCAGATCGCCAGGACCGTGGCCGCCGGCGATCTCGGCAGTCATATCCAGGTGCGTACACAAGATGAATGTGGCCAGTTGCTGCAGGCGCTGCAGGACATGAATGACAGCCTGGTCAAAATCGTGCAGCAGGTGCGCGGCGGCTCCGAGGCCATGGCCACGGCCACCAGCCAGATTGCCGCTGGCAATATCGATCTGTCTTCGCGTACCGAGGAGCAGGCCAGCGCGCTGGAGCAGACGGCGGCGTCCATGCAGGAGCTGGCCTCTAACGTCAAGCAGAACTTCGAGAGTGGCAAGCATGCCAGCCAGTTGGCGGAATCCGCCGCCAGTGTGGCCGTCAAAGGCGGCGACGTGGTGTCGCAGGTGGTGCACACCATGGATGCCATCAATACCTCGTCTAGCCGGATTGCCGACATCATCGGCGTGATTGACGGCATTGCTTTCCAGACCAACCTGCTGGCGCTCAATGCGGCGGTGGAAGCGGCACGCGCCGGTGAACAGGGGCGCGGCTTTGCCGTGGTGGCGGCCGAGGTGCGCAACCTGGCCGGCCGCAGTGCCGAAGCGGCGAAGGAGATCAAGAACCTGATCGGCGCCTCGGTCAGCAATGTCAATGACGGCTGCAAGCTGGTAGAGCAAGCCGGCAGCACGATGGACGAAATCGTGGTCCATGTGCGGCGTGTGGCCGATCTGATGCGCGAAATCACGACAGCCAGCCAGGACCAGGCATCGGGCATCGACCAGATCAACCAGGCTGTCGGCCAGATGGACCAGGTGACGCAGCAGAACGCCGCGCTGGTGGAAGAGGCGGCTGCGGCGGCGCAATCGCTGGAGCACCAGGCCCAGGGGCTGGTGCATGCGGTGAGCGTGTTCCGCCTGGGACGGCATGACGCGCCCGGCGCCATGATGGCACTGCCATCACCCGCCTGACCCACCGGAGTTACCGCATGGCTTACTTTGAATGGGCAGACGATCTGGTGATCGACCATGGCCCGATCGATGCGGACCACCGGCACCTGGTCGACCTGGTCAATGAGTTGCACACCGCCACCAGCGAGGGGCGCGGTCGGGACGTGGTCAACAAGATCTTGAACGAGCTGATTGGCTACACCTCAGCCCATCTGCAGCGCGAGGAAGCGCGCATGGCTGCCGTGCATTTTCCCAACCTGGCTAGGCACAAGATCGGTCACCAACATTTTGTCGACAGCTTGAATGATCTGCGTCAGAAATACGAAGCGGGCAGCATCACGGTGGCGGCCCAGTTGTCGACCGTGCTGCGCGACTGGCTTTCGCTGCACATCCGCCGCTCTGACAAGGAGCTGCTCGACTTCATCCAGAAATCCAAAGTGAAATCTGGCTCCAGGCCTTGATTAGATTGCGCGGGTAGCTATCAAAAGTGTAGCAGACTTGATGCCGGCCACGGTCAGCAGCAAGGAGCCGAACAGGTGCACCGAGGCGGTGCCCAGTGCCAGCGTGTAGCGTTGCTGCTGCAGCATGGCCACCACCTCGGCCGAAAAGCTGGAAAAGGTGGTCAGGGCCCCGAGGAAGCCGGTGACCAGCGCCAGCCGCCAGACCGGGTCGAGCTGCGGCAACTGCTGGAACACCGCGACGCAGACCCCGACCAGGTAGCCGCCCATCAGGTTGGCGGCCAGCGTGCCCCAGGGGAGCAGGCCGCCCGGGCTGCTCAGCCACAAGCCGAGCCGCCAGCGCAGGAGGGCGCCAGCGCAGGCGCCGAGACAGATGGCAAAGACGGAAAGCATGGCAGGAGTTTAGCGGCTTGCCGTGCAGTACATGCGAACAGATAGCCCGGTGCCTCGGACCTTTCAGCGTTCCACCCCCATGAGCCAGTTCGGCACGCTGGTCACGATGGATGGGAACAGCGTGATCAGCACGATGGCCAAGATCATGCAGGCGAAGAAGGGCAGGGTGATGCGGGCGATGCGGTTGCTGTCCACCCCCGTCATGTTCTGCAGCACGAACAGGTTGAAGCCCACCGGCGGTGTGATCTCGGCGATCTCGATCAGCATGATGATGAAGATGCCGAACCACACCAGGTCGAAGCCGGCCTTCTGCACCATGGGCAACACCACGGCGCTGGTGAGCACGATCATGGAGATGCCGTCCAGCGCGGTGCCCAGCACCAAGTAGACGCCCACCAGCACGGCGATCAGGCCGTAGGGGGACAGATTCAAGCTGTGCACGAACTCGGCCAGCTCGCGCGGGATACCGGTGAAGGCCATGGTCTTGGTGAGGAAGGCTGCGCCGGCCAGGATGAACATGATCATGCAGCTCACGCGCGTGGCGCCCACCAGACCCTGCCAGAAGTTCTGCCAGGTCAGCGTGCGGCTGGCGGCGGCGATGGCCAGCGAGCCCAGCACGCCCCAGGCGGCGCATTCGGTGGCGGTGGCGATGCCGGCCACCAGCACCCAGACGATGAAGACGATCAGCAGGCCGCAGGGGATCAGGCTGCCGGAGCGGCGCAGCTTTTCCATGAAGCTGCAGGGCGCCTCGGCGGGCGGTACCTTGTCCGGGTTGCGCAGGCTCCACCAGATGATGTAGCCAGAGAACAGGCCCATCAGCAGGAAGCCCGGCAGGAAGCCGGCGAGGAAGAGGCGGATTACGCTGGCGTCGGCCGCCACGGCGTAGACCACCATGGTGATGGAGGGAGGAATCAGGATGCCCAGGCCACCGGCGGCGGCCAGCGAGCCCAGTGCCAGGCTCTTGTCGTAGCCGCGGCGCTCCAGCTCCGGCATGGCGACCTTGGCGATGGTGGCACAGGTGGCGGCCGACGAGCCCGACACCGAGCCGAAGATGCCGCAGCCCAGCACGGTGGTGTGCATAAGACGGCCCGGCACGCGCGAGAGCCAAGGCGAAAGGCCGTCGAACATCTGCTCCGACAGCTTGGTGCGGTACAGGATCTCGCCCATCCAGATGAAGAGCGGCAGCGCAGCGAGCTCCCAACTGGCAGTGGTTTCCCAGAACGAGGAGAACAGGTTCATGCCGGGCTGGGTGCTGGTGAAGAAGGCCTGGCCGACCCAGCCGACGATGGCCAGCGTCATGGCGATCCAGACGCCGCCGGACAGCATCAGCAGCATCAGCAGGAGCAGCAGGGCCCCGATTTCAAGCAGACCCATCACAGTTCCTCGGAAAAATCACCGCGCGCATGGCGCTCTTCGACGCGCGTGACGTAGCTGGGCTTGGCGCCGCGCAGCACACAGACGCATTCGTCGAGCACGGCAATCACCAGGATGGCTGAGCCGATCACGAAGCTCATCTGCGGAATCCAGATCGGGATAGCCACCATGTTGCCGGCGATGTCGTTGAAGTCCCAGCTCTGCCAGGTGAAGCGTGCGGCCCAGAAACCCAGGTAGCTGATGGCCACGCTGGCCACGGCGAGCGAGGCCAGTTCCAACCAGCGCCGGGCGGCGGGCGAGACGGCCTCCAGCAGCAGCGTGACGCGCACGAAGTCGCCGTTGCGAAAGCTGTAGGCCATGCCGAGGAAGGCGGCGGCCGCGCATAGCCAGGCCACCACATCATTGATCCACGACACGCGCCAGTCCAGGTAGCGGCCGACTGAAGCGCCGATCATCAGCACCAGGATGGCCAGCACGCACAGGGCGGCCAGTGCGCCGCCCGTGACGTACAGGCCTTCCAGGACGCGGCGCATTGCGGATGGGCCTGATTCTTGACGCGTGTCGCTCATCACAGACCGTTAGCGCTGGAAGGCATCGACCAGGGCCTTGCCATCCGGGCCGGCCTTTTCCAGCCACTCTTTCAGCATGGTGTCGCCAATCTTTTTCATGTCGGCCTTGAGCTGGGCCGAGGGGACCAGCACCTGCATGCCGTTGGCCTTGAGTTTTTCCTTCGACTCGGCGTTGACGCGCTGGCTGGCGGCCAGGCCGCGCGTTTCAGCGCTGGCGGCGGCTTTGAGCACGGCCTCCTGCGAGGCTTTGTCCAGCGCGTCGAAGGCACGCTTGTTCACGATGACCATGTTCTTGGGCAGCCAGGCCTGCATGTCGTAGTAGTACTTCAGGTGCTCGTACAGCTTGCTGTCCACACCGGTGGCGCCGGAGGTCATGGTGGTGTCCACCACGCCGGTGGCCAGCGCCTGCGAGAACTCGGCCGCTTGCACGGTGACGGGCTGGGCGCCCACCAGGTCGGCGATGCGTGCGGTAGCCGGGCTGTAGGCGCGCCACTTCACGCCCTTAAGGTCGGCGGCGCTGTTGATTGGCTTCTTCGAGTAGATGCCCTGCGGCGGCCATGCCACGGCGTACAGCATCACCATGCCTTGCTCGGCCAGCTTCTTCTCGATCATCGGTTTCTGCGCGCGGTAGAGCTTCATGGCCTCGTCGTAGCTGTCGGCCAGGAAGGGCAGGCCGTCGGCACCGTAGATCTGCCATTCGTTCTGGAAGTTGGCCAGGATGATTTCGCCGGCCTGGGCTTGTCCGCCCTGCACGGCGCGCTTGATTTCAGGCGCCTTGAACAGCGAGGCGTTGGCGTGCACCGTGATCTTGAGCTTGCCGCCGGTAGCCTTGTCCACGTCATTGGCGAACTGGACAAGGTTTTCCGAATGGAAATTGCTGGCGGGGTAGGCTGCCGCCAGGTCCCATTTGGTCTGGGCCAGCGCGGTGCCGGCAGACAGGGAAAAGGCCAGCGTCAGGCCGGCAAGGGAAAAATGACGTCGCTGCATGGGCACTCCACGTAGGTTGATGAAGGGTGGGCAGACTGTAAATCGCGGACTGAAAAATCGTCATAGGTATATTCCCTAAATGCCGACAATTTGTCGACAAAATGATTTTTTGATTTCTATAATTCGCTCACCGAACCGGGGCGAGACCGCCCCACAGGAGAGTTGTTCATGGCGAAAAAGTCCACGGCGTCCGGGGCCGCTCCGGCCAGTCCGCCCATCGTGTCGTCGGCCCACCTGGTGTCGCCGCGCAGCGCCGAGATGAGTGAGTTCGAATTCGGCCTGATCGTCGCGGGCAACGCCTTCCACCGCTGGATCGTGCATTGCATGTCGGCCGCCGGCCTGAAGGACCTCACGCCGCTGGACGTGCTGGTGCTGCACCACGTGACGCACCGTGCACGCGACAAGCGCCTGGCCGACATCTGCTTCATCATGAACGTCGAGGACACCCACCTCATCAACTACTCGCTGAAGAAGTTGCAGGGGCTGGGCGTGGTGGCCTCCAGCAAGAACGGCAAGGAAGTGACCTATGCCGCCACCGACGAAGGGCGCAACTACGTGCAGCGCTACCGCGAGATTCGCGAGGGCTGCCTCATCAATGCCCTCAAGGCCGATGAAGGGCTGAACCGCGACATCGGCGAGTTGGCCCGCCTGCTGCGGGTGCTCTCCGGCGTGTACGACCAGGCGGCGCGGTCCGCGGCGAGCCTGTGAGACACCCCCGTGGCGGCTGGTGCCGCCTCCCCCTCAAGGGGGCGACACCAGCGGCCCGGCGGAGCCGGTTCCGCGGTGTCCCTGGCCTGGAGTCCATGCATTCGTTGCGCATCGCGCACTTTGAGGAGTTTCTTGTATGTCCGGATTGAATTCCCAACGCTGGCAGTTCTGGATCGACCGGGGCGGCACGTTCACCGACATCGTGGCCAAGCGGCCGGACGGTACGCTGGTGACGCACAAGCTGCTGTCGGACAACCCGGAGCAGTACCGTGATGCGGCTGTGGCCGGTATCCGCCATCTGCTGGGACTCCAGGCTGGGGAGCCGATCACGCCGGCGCAGGTGGCGTGCGTCAAGATGGGCACCACCGTGGCCACCAACGCGCTGCTGGAGCGCAAGGGCGAACCCACACTGCTGGTGACCACGCGCGGCTTTCGCGATGCGCTGCGCATCGCCTACCAGAACCGGCCGCGCCTGTTCGATCGCCATATCGTGCTGCCCGAGCTGCTGTACAGCGCGGTGGTGGAAGCGCACGAGCGCGTTGGCGCCCAGGGTGAGCTGGTCGAGCCGCTGGACGAAGTGCTATTGAAACAGGAGCTGTTGGCTCAATACCAGAGCGGATTGCGTAGCGTTTCGATCGTATTTTTGCACGGTTACCGCTACACGGCGCATGAGCAGGCGGCGGCGCGCATCGCGCGCGAGGTGGGTTTCACCCAGGTCAGCACCTCGCACGAGACCAGCCCGCTGATGAAGTTCGTCAGCCGCGGTGATACCACGGTGGTGGATGCCTACCTGTCGCCCATCCTGCGCCGCTACGTGGAGCAGGTGGCGGGCGAGATGCCGGGCGTCAAGCTGTTCTTCATGCAGTCCTCCGGGGGGCTGACGGATGCCCACGCCTTCCAGGGCAAGGACGCCATCCTGTCCGGTCCGGCCGGCGGCATCGTCGGCATGGCGCGCACGGCGGCGCTCGCCGGGCACGAGCGGGTGATTGGTTTCGACATGGGCGGCACCTCCACCGACGTGTCGCACTATGCGGGCGAGTTCGAGCGCGAGTTCGAGACTCAGGTGGCCGGGGTGCGCATGCGCGCGCCGATGATGAGCATCCATACCGTGGCGGCCGGCGGCGGCTCCATCCTGCAGTTCGACGGCGCACGCTTTCGCGTCGGCCCCGAGAGTGCGGGTGCCAACCCGGGGCCGGCCAGCTACCGCCGCGGCGGCCCGCTGGCTGTGACCGATGCCAACGTGATGCTGGGTAAGATCCAGTCGCACTACTTTCCCAAGGTGTTCGGCCCCAATGCCGACGAGCCGCTGAGCTATGAGACGGTGGCGCAGCGTTTTGCAGAACTGGCGCAGCGCAGCGGCCGTGCTGCGGAAGAAGTGGCCGAGGGCTTCATCAACATCGCGGTGCAGCAGATGGCCAATGCCATCAAGAAGATCTCGGTGGCGCGCGGCTACGACGTGACGCGCTATACCTTGCAGTGTTTCGGCGGCGCCGGCGGCCAGCACGCCTGCCTGGTGGCTGACGCCCTGGGCATGACGCGTGTCTTCGTGCATCCGCTGGCCGGCGTGCTGTCGGCCTA
Organism: Curvibacter sp. PD_MW3; assembly: GCA_002633085.1. Lineage (GTDB taxonomy): Bacteria > Pseudomonadota > Gammaproteobacteria > Burkholderiales > Burkholderiaceae_C > Hylemonella. The sequence continues at coordinate 502,490 of NSIV01000001.1, read as the reverse complement.
CGGCATGGGCCTGGCCGACCAGAACGTGATCCGCGAGGAGGCGGTGGAGCTGCCGCTGGCCGAGGAGGCTTTGCCGCAGGTCACCGCGCGGCTGGACAAGCTGGCGGCAGCAGCCCGTGCCGAACTGGCACGCCAGCAGGTCAGTGCCGGCGCGGTGCGGGTGCATCGCCGTGTACACCTGCGCTACGAGGGCAGTGACTCGGCGCTGATGGTGTCGTATGCAGGCAGCGGCTCGGCTGCGGCGGAACTGGCAGGCATCACCGAAGGCTTTGAGGCAGCGTACCGCCAGCGCTTTGCCTTTCTGATGCAGGGCAAGCGGCTGGTGGTGGAAGCGGTGTCGGTGGAGGCGGTGGTGGCCGGCGACGCGCCGGCTGAGCCGCGCCATGCGGTGCAGGCGCCGCGCGAAGTGCCGAAGCGCGAGACGGTGCGCGTGTATTCCGGCGGCCAGTGGCACGAGACAGCGCTGGTGGTACGGGAAGACCTGCGTCCTGGCGACGTGGTGACGGGGCCGGCCATCATCGTCGAGAAGAATGCCACTACCGTGGTGGAGCCGGGCTGGGAAGCCGAGCTGACCGGACTGGACCACCTGGTACTGGAGCGGCGTGTGCCGCGGGCCATCACGTTTGCCGCCGGCACCACGGTGGATCCGGTTCTGCTGGAGGTGTTCAACAACCTGTTCATGAACATTGCCGAGCAGATGGGGCTGCAGCTGCAGAACACGGCTTACTCGGTCAACATCAAGGAGCGGCTGGACTTCAGCTGCGCGCTGTTCGACGCTGCGGGCAACCTGATCGCCAACGCGCCGCACATGCCGGTGCACCTGGGCAGCATGGGCGAGAGCATCAAGACCGTGATCCGTGAGAACACGGGTCGCATGCAGCCGGGCGACGTCTACGTGCTCAACGATCCATACCATGGCGGCACGCACCTGCCGGACGTGACGGTGATCACGCCGGTCTATCTGGGTGAGGGTGGCGAGCCCACGTTCTACGTCGGCTCCCGAGGGCACCATGCGGACATCGGTGGCACCACGCCGGGTTCGATGCCGCCGTTCTCCACGCGCATCGAGGAAGAGGGCGTGCAGATCAACAACGTCAAGCTGGTCGAGCGCGGCGTACTGCGCGAGGCCGAGATGCTGGCGCTGTTGGGCAGTGGGGTGCACCCGTCGCGCAATCCGCAGCAGAACATGGCCGACCTCAAGGCGCAGATTGCCGCCAACGAAAAAGGCGTCCAGGAGTTGCGCAAGATGGTGGACCAGTTCGGCCTGCACGTGGTGCAGGCCTACATGCGCCACGTGCAGGACAACGCGGAGGAGTCGGTGCGCCGGGTCATCACGCGGCTGAAGGACGGCCGGTTCACGCTCGCGTTGGACAACGGCGCGCAGATCACCGTGGCGATCCGCGTCGATGCGGCCCAGCGCAGCGCCGAGATCGATTTCAGCGGCACCAGTGCCCAGCTTGACAACAACTTCAACGCACCCACCGCAGTGTGCATGGCAGCGGTGCTCTATGTCTTTCGAACCCTGGTGGACGACGACATTCCGCTCAATGCTGGTTGCCTGAAACCGCTCAAGGTCATCATCCCGCCGGGGTCCATGCTGAACCCGAATCCGCCGGCCTCGGTGGTGGCGGGCAATGTCGAAACCTCGAGCTGCATTACCAATGCGCTGTACGGGGCATTGGGCGTGATGGCGGCCAGCCAGTGCACCATGAACAACTTCACCTTCGGCAATGCAAAGGTCCAGTACTACGAAACTATCTCGGGTGGTTCCGGCGCCGGGGATGGGTTTGACGGCACCAGTGTCGTGCAGACCCACATGACCAATTCGCGCCTGACCGATCCCGAGGTGCTGGAGTTCCGTTTCCCGGTGCGGCTGCTGAGCTACGAGATCCGCCAGGGCTCGGGCGGTGCCGGCCGCTGGCACGGTGGCGACGGCGGTGTGCGCCGCGTGCAGTTCCTCGAACCGATGACGGCCAGCATTCTCTCCAACGGCCGTCGCCATGGCGCCTTCGGCATGACCGGCGGCCAGCCGGGGGCGCTGGGCATCAACCGCGTGGTGCGCAGCGATGGCCGCGTAGAGGAGCTGGGTCACATCGGCCAGGTGCAGATGCAAGCCGGTGATGTGTTCGAGATTCATACGCCCGGCGGCGGCGGTTTCGGGGCGGCGAACTGAGACACTACACTCATTGATTTTCCGGGTTCGTGTTTCCGCCATGGAGTTTTTCATCCCCTTTTTACTGGCCGCGTTTGGCGTGTACTACGTCAAGGCGCAGGAGCAACGCCAGCGGATTGCCCTGCTCGGCAGCTATCTGGCGCGCTTTCAGATCGAGAAGCTGATGGAAAACCTGACTCAGGGCTATCTGCGGGCGCTGGGAGAGGACGATTCGGAGCGTCGGGCACAGATATGGAGCATGCTGGGCACGGCCGAGACCGAGCTGAGCACGCAGTTCCAGCTCTTCGCCGAGGAGTTCGCCAAGGTCTGGAGCGAGAAGACGCTGGCTAGCACGCTGCCGCTAGCGCTGCCGTATGCGACCAGGTTGTTTCCCAAAGCCAGCTTTGATGTACGCCATGCGCTGGCCATCCATGCCCAGGGCATAGCGGCTGCAGCCGAGAACCGGCGCAACCTGTCGCTGCGCGACAAGGCTTACACGATGTCGGCCGAGCTGTTTCTGATGCAGCACACCTGCCACTGGTTCTGCCGCTCGAAGGCCGTCGCCTCGGCCCGCATGCTGGCGCGCCACCAGACCCAGTACGCCCAATTGCTTGAAGCCGTGGCACCACAAACGCGCCAGGCTTATTGCGAACTGGTGGGCGGCCGCCTGGGATAGCCGTCCCCGTTGTAGCCATTACCGTTGACACTCAACCCGGCGTTGGAGAGCTGTTGGGCGGTCTTGGGCTTGATACCCTTGACGCGTTGCATCAGGTCGGCCCAGTTCTTGAACGCCCCCTGTTGCCGCGCCTGCAGGATCTTGCCGGAGAGCGACGGACCGATGCCCTTGATGCCGTCGAGTTCGGCCTCGCTCGCCGTATTGATATCGACGCCAGCCAGGCAAACAGCGCAGAAAAGCAGGGCCGCAAGGCCCAGGATGAATTGGCGCATCGTGATCCCCCTGAATGAACAAAGGCCGGTGGGCTATTGCCCATCGGCCTTTGCGTAACGGCAGGGGACCGTGGCGGGTTGCCCGGGAATACCCTGATCAGGTTTGGCTGGCCAGCCACTGCACGTACTTGGCCACCCCGGTCTGCACATCGGCAAAGGCATGGTCGCAGCCGGCAGCACGCAGCTTGGCCAAGTCGGCCTGGGTGTAGCACTGGTACTTGCCGCGCAGCGCGTCGGGGAAGGTGATGTACTCGATCAGTCCCTTGGCCACGATGTCGGCGAGCGACAGGGCCGCCTCACCCTGGAGGCTGCGCAGGGTGTTGACCACGCCCACCGCCACGTCGTTGAAGGGTTGGGCACGACCGGAGCCGAGGTTGAACACGCCGTTCTTGCCCGGGTTGTCGTAGAACCAGAGGTTCACGGCCACCACATCATCCACAAACACGAAGTCGCGCATCTGCTCGCCTTGCGCATAGCCGCCATACTCGCCGAACAGTTTGACCTTGCCTTCCGAGCGGAACTGGTTGAACTGGTGGAAGGCCACGCTGGCCATGCGGCCCTTGTGCTGTTCGCGCGGGCCGTAGACGTTGAAGTAGCGGAAGCCCACCACCTGGGTCTTGGCGCGCTCGAACTGGGTGCCCAGTTCGCGGCGCATGCGCTGGTCGAACAACAGCTTGGAGTAGCCGTAGACGTTGAGCGGGCGCTCGAACTCAGGCACCTCGCGAAAGGTGTCAGAGCCGCCGTAGGTAGCCGCCGACGAGGCGTAGAGCAGGCGCGTTCCCTGCTGCTGGCAGGCCTGGAACAGTTCGGTGGACAGCGTGTAGTTGTTGTCCATCATGTACTTACCGTCCTGCTCCATGGTGTCGCTGCAGGCGCCCTCATGGAACACGGCCTCGACCTGGCCGTAGTGCCCTTCGTCAAACAAGGGGTAGAAGTCGTCCAGGTCGACGTAGTCGGCAATCTTAAGATCGGCCAGGTTGCGGAACTTGTCGCCCTGGCTCAGGTCGTCGACGGCGATGATGTCGTCGATGCCGCGGGCATTGAGCCCCTTGATGATGTTGCTGCCGATAAAACCCGCAGCTCCCGTAACTACAACGCGTGTCATGGTTTGATCCTTCAGATTCAGTTGGCGGCAAACAGCTCGTCGTAGCTGACGGTGGCGGTGCCGAACTTGCCGACCACGATGCCACCGGCACGGTTGGCCAGCGGCATGGCCTGGCGCAGGCTCAGGCCCGCGGCCACCAGGGCGGCCATGGTGGCAATGACGGTGTCGCCAGCACCGGTGACGTCGAACACCTCGCGTGCCTGTGCGGCGACGCTGAGCTCGCCAGCGTCGTCGTACAGCGTCATGCCTTCTTCGCTGCGTGTGAGCAGCAGGGCTTGCAGGCCGAGCTGTTGGCGCAGTTTCTGGGTCTTGCTGCGCAGCTCGTCTTCGTCACGCCAGCCACCCACCACCTGTTGCAGTTCGGCGCGGTTGGGCGTGATGACGGTGGCGCCGCTGTAGCGCGAGTAGTCGGAGCCCTTGGGGTCAATCAGTACTGGTTTGCCGGCCGCCTTGGCATGTTCGATCATGTCGTGCACATGATCCAGGCCGCCCTTGCCGTAGTCGGAAAACAGCACGGCGTCATGGCTGGACAGCAGGTTGCGGAAGGTGGCCGTCTGCGATGCCAGCACTTCGCCCTTGGGCGTGTTCTCGAAGTCCAGCCGGATCAGCTGTTGCTGGCGGCCAATGATGCGCAGCTTGACGGTGGTCTGCAGCTGGGCGTCACGGTCAAAGTGGGGCGTGATACCGGTCTTGGCCACCAGCTGCTCCAGCTTGTGGCTGGCATCGTCCTCGCCCACGACCGTCAGCAGCGAGGCCTGTGCACCCAGCGCCACCACATTGCTGGCCACGTTGGCTGCGCCGCCAATGCGCTCTTCCTCGCGTGTGATGCGCACCACTGGCACCGGCGCTTCCGGGCTGATGCGGTCGACCGCACCGTACCAGTAACGGTCGATCATGGCGTCGCCGACCACGAGCACGCGGGCCTTGGACAGTTGTTCTTTCGAGATATTCATTCTTCTTGCTTGTAAGCGGTGTTGCTGACTGCACGAGATGGGTGGAGCGAAGTGTCCCAGCCGCGGGATGCCGTGGAACCGGCTTTGCCGGGCCAATGGCGGGGGAGCGGAGCCTGGGGGTGTTTCATAACTCCTCAACCCGTCGCGCCGGATAGCTGTCCCAGGTCTGGCAGCCCGGGCATTGCCAGAAGTGCTGTTTGGCCTCGAAGCCGCACGCGGCGCAGCGGTAACGCGTCAAGGGCTTGACGGCATGGTCCAGCGCACGCTGCACCTGCGGATGGAATTGTTCATGCTCCAGCTTCTCGCCCGCAATCCACTTGGCGGCGGCCACCAGTGACGGCTCGTTCTCGAGGTGGCGCACGTACCAGTCACGTGCCGTGTGACCGCTGCTTCCCTGGGTTGCCTCCAAGGCGACGATGGCCTCCAGCACATCAAGCGAGGGGGTCTGTTCGTAGCTGGTCTTGAGTTGTGGCAGCACGGTTGAGACGCGGCCGCTGGCGATGGCCGCGTTGGCCAGCGGTGCTGCAACCAAGGGGGTGGCTGCCGGGGCGGCCTGGAGGGTTGCTTCCAGGGTGGCGCAGGCAGCGGCGTGGTCCCCCTGGCTGCTGAGCAGGCTGGCCAGCTCGATGCGCGGACGTGGTGCGGCGGGTGCCGTTGTCATGGCCTGCTCCAGCAGGTGGCGGGCTTGAATGACCTCACCGGCAGCCAGATGGGCAGCGGCCTGTTCGCACAGGTAGTGGGCGAGACGGCTGCTGAAGCTGCCGCTGTCCGAGTTGTCCAGCTTGCTGGCGATGCTGGCCGCTTGCGGCCAGTCGCGCGAACGCTCGTAGTTGGCCAGCAGGGCCAAGTGCGCCTGCGCTTCAAATGGCGTGCCTTCGAGCTTGAGCAGGGCATCTTCCGCCCGGTCGAGCAGGCCGGCCTTCAGGAAGTCCAGCGCCAGCGCATGTTGGGCACGCTGTCGGTCGGCCTCGGAGAGGTCGCCACGTGACAGCAGGTGCTCGTGCACGCGCACGGCGCGCTCGTACTCGCCACGGCGGCGGAACAGGTTGCCCAGGGCGAAGTGCAGTTCCGAGGTGTCGGGGTCGTGTTGCACGGCCTCGATGAAGGCATCGATGGCCTGGTCCTGCTGCTCGTTGAGCAGGAAGTTCAGGCCGCGGAAATAGGCCTTGGGCGTTTGCCGGTTTTCAATGCGCAGCTGGCGCAAGTCGAAGCGCGAGGCCAGCCAGCCCAGGCCGAAGGCCAGGGGCAGGCCCAGCAGGATCCAGCTCAGATCAAATTCCATGTGGGGGTACGGGAGGTTGGGGCGGTGTGCTGGGGGTGGCGGCGGTCGCGGCTGTGGTGTGCGCACGGCTGGCGGCGCTGCGGTGCTTCCACCAGCGTGGCACCATGGCCAGGACACCTGCGACCAGCCCGGCGGCAAAGGCGGCCAACACCACCAGCACCAGCGGTGTTCGCCATGTGGTGCCAAAGAAGAAATGCACCGTCGCATCCTGCTGGTTGTTCAGGGCGAAGGCAAACAGGGTAAAAAAAATGGCTGCTTTCAGTATCCACTTGAGCAGCCACATGAGGTGTTTCATTGATCTCCTCTGTGACGAGGGGATTCTAACGTTGCGTTGGGTCCGTCAGCTTTTGCTCTGGACCTGCATTTCGCTGGTGCGCTGGTCCACGGCTTCACGCAAGGCCTTGCCCGGCTTGAAGTGGGGAACGCGCTTTTCCGGGATGGCCACGCTTTCGCCGCTGCGCGGGTTGCGTCCCATGCGGGGCGGTCGACGGTTGATGGAGAAACTGCCGAAGCCGCGGATTTCGATTCGGTGACCTCGCACCAGGGCGTCGTTCATGGCGTCCAGAATGGCCTTGACCGCGAATTCGGCATCGCGGTGGGTCAGTTGGCTGAAACGGTTGGCCAGTTCTTCAACGAGGTCGGAGCGGGTCATGGCAATTCAGGGTAAGGCGAAGAAAAAACGACCGGCGCCTACAGGCAGCCGGCCGTTCGTTCAGTTCAGCAACAGCAGCTTAGTTGTTGTTGTCCAGCTTGGCGCGCAGCAGGGCACCCAGGCTGGTCGTACCAGCGTTTTCGCGGGCAGACTGCTGGCTCAGGGACTGCATGGCTTCGTTCTGGTCTGCCATGTCCTTGGCCTTGATCGACAGCTGGATGTTGCGGGTCTTGCGATCCACGTTCACCACCACAGCGGTCACTTCGTCGCCTTCCTTCAGCACATTGCGGGCATCTTCCACGCGGTCGCGGGAGATTTCGCTGGCGCGCAGGTAGCCGATGATGTCTTCGCCGAGGTCGATTTCAGCGCCCTTGGCATCCACGGTCTTGACCTTGCCGGTCACGATCTGGCCCTTGTCGTTGATCGACACGAAGGTCGTGAACGGGTCGGAATCCAGCTGCTTGATGCCCAGGGAGATGCGCTCGCGGTCCACGTCCACGGCCAGCACGATGGCTTCGACTTCCTGGCCCTTCTTGTAGTTGCGCACGGCGGTTTCGCCCGGCTCGTTCCAGGACAGGTCGGACAGGTGCACCAGACCGTCGATGCCGGCAGCCAGGCCGACGAACACGCCGAAGTCGGTGATCGACTTGATCGGGCCCTTGACGCGGTCGCCGCGCTTGGTGTTCTGCGCGAATTCCTGCCACGGGTTGGCCTTGCACTGCTTCATGCCCAGGCTGATACGGCGCTTGTCTTCGTCGATCTCGAGGACCATGACTTCGACTTCGTCACCCAGCGACACGATCTTGGAGGGAGCCACGTTCTTGTTGGTCCAGTCCATTTCGGACACGTGCACCAGACCTTCGATGCCGGGTTCGAGTTCCACGAACGCGCCGTAGTCGGCGATGTTGGTGATCTTGCCGAACATGCGGGTACCTTGCGGGTAGCGGCGGTTCACGCCCATCCACGGATCGTCGCCCATCTGCTTGAGACCCAGGGACACGCGGTTCTTCTCGGTGTCGAACTTCAGGATCTTGGCGGAGATTTCCTGGCCAGCCTGAACGACTTCGCTCGGGTGACGGACGCGGCGCCATGCCATGTCGGTGATGTGCAGCAGGCCGTCGATACCGCCCAGGTCCACGAACGCACCGTATTCGGTGATGTTCTTGACCACGCCCTGCACCACAGAGCCTTCTTTCAGGGTCTGCATCAGCTTGGCGCGCTCTTCGCCCATGGAGGCTTCCACCACGGCGCGGCGGCTCAGCACCACGTTGTTGCGCTTGCGGTCGAGCTTGATGACCTTGAATTCCAGGGTCTTGTTCTCGTACGGAGACAGATCCTTGGTCGGGCGGGTGTCAACCAGCGAGCCGGGCAGGAACGCGCGGATGCCGTTGACCAGCACGGTCAGACCACCCTTGACCTTGCCGCTGGTGGTGCCGGTGACGAATTCGCCTGATTCCAGGGCCTTTTCCAGGCTCATCCAGGAAGCCAGACGCTTGGCGGTGTCGCGCGACAGAATGGTGTCGCCGTAGCCGTTTTCGATGGAGCCGATGGCCACGGAGACGAAGTCGCCCACTTGGACTTCGAGCACGCCCTGGTCGTTCTTGAATTCCTCGATCGGCACGTAGGCTTCGGACTTGAGGCCGGCGTTCACGACAACGAAGCCGTGCTCGATGCGCACGACTTCAGCGGTGATCACTTCGCCCGGACGCATTTCGGTGCGTTGCAGGGATTCTTCAAACAGGGCGGCAAAAGATTCAGACATTTAATTTCCTAGACCGTCTTGGCGTCCATGGCAAAGAACCATGGCGTTACAGCAGCACCATTGCTGCTGGGGGATAGCTTTCGACGGCGGTTTGTGCGGATGACCCGCGGGTTACGTTGTTGAACCGCACGGCCATGCGCAATGCATGCGCGAGAGGAGCCGTGTGGGCCGGTCAGCCGTTCAGACTTTGCTGAAAGGCTGTTTGCTCTGCCACCAGTCCAGCACCAGATCAAGCGACTTTTCAATCGAGAGATCCGAGTTGTCCAGCAACCGGGCGTCTGGTGCCGGCTTGAGTGGCGCGACCGCGCGGGAGGTGTCCCGGGCATCGCGCGCCTCCAAATCGGCACGAAGATCTAGCAATATAGCCGAAATTCCCTTTGAAATCAACTGCTTATAGCGTCGCTCGGCACGTTTTTCGGCACTGGCCGTGAGAAATACCTTGAGCGGGGCCTCCGGGAAGATCACCGTGCCCATGTCGCGGCCATCGGCGACCAGGCCTGGCATCTGGCGGAAACTGTGTTGCAGGGCGACCAGCGCGGTGCGCACGGAGGGCAGGGTCGAGACCTTGGATGCGTTCATGCCACCTTGCTCGCTGCGGATGGCGTCGCTGACGTCCTTGCCGGCCAACAAGACCTGCTCGCCAAGAAAACGCACCGGCAAATGCTCGGCCAGGGCGGCAATGGCCGCTTCATTGGCAGGCTCCAGCGTCAGGCCGGCGCGCAGGGCCGCCAGCGCGGTCACGCGGTAGAGCGCACCGGAGTCCAGGTAGTGGTAGCCCAGGGCCTGTGCCAGGCGGGCAGCCAAGGTGCCTTTGCCAGAGGCGGTGGGGCCGTCGACACAGAGCACCGGCACAGTGCCGGGCACAGGGGCTGTGACCGAGAACAGGGCCTCAAAGTAGTCGGGGAAGGTCTTGCCCACGCACTTGGGGTCGAGGATGCGCACCGGGAGCTGGGCCGGATTGAAGGCGGCCAGCGAGAAGCACATGGCGACACGGTGGTCGTCATAGGTGTGAATGCTGGCGGCTTTCCAGCCGGTGGCCTGCGGCAGGGGCTGGATGCGGATGAAGTCCGGGCCTTCCTCCACCGTGGCGCCGAGCTTGCGCAGCTCGGTGGCCATGGCTGCAATGCGGTCGGTTTCCTTGACGCGCCAGCTGGCGATGTTGCGCAGTGTGGTGGGGCCGTCGGCATACAGCGCCATCACGGCCAGGGTCATGGCGGCGTCGGGAATGTGGTTGCAGTCCAGATCGATGGCCTTGAGCGGCCAGCTGCCTTTTGAAATCTCCAGCCAGTTCGGGCCGCTGGTGACGCGAGCTCCCATCAGGCGTGCGGCGTCGACGAACTTGATATCGCCCTGGATCGAGCTTTCTCCAACGCCTTCGATGCGCAAAGGGGTGGCCTGGTTGGCGGCGATGGCGCCCAGGGCAATGAAGTAGCTGGCCGAGGACGCATCGGCCTCGACGTGCAGCACACCAGGCGTCTGGTAACGACTGCCGCCGGGAATGGTGAAACGCTGCCAACCTTCGCGTCGCACGGCAATGCCGAAGCGTGCCAGCAGGTTGAGGGTGATCTCGATGTAGGGTTTGGAGATCAGTTCGCCCACCACCTCGATGTGGACATCCCTGCTCGCCACGAGGGGCAGTGCCATCAGCAGCGCCGTCAGGAACTGGCTCGAAACATCGCCGCGCACCTTGATGGGCGCGTCGAGTTTCAAAGTCGGGCGACCGATGCGCAGCGGCGGATAGCCGTCGTTGCCGAGGTAGTCGATCTGGCAGCCGAGTTGGCGCAGCGCATCAACCAAGTCGCCGATCGGACGCTCGTGCATGCGCGGGATACCTGAGAGCTCGAAGTCGCCCCCCAACACGGCCAAGGCCGCGGTCAATGGCCGCATGGCCGTGCCGGCGTTGCCCATGAAGAACTTCAGGACGGTGGCGGGCAGCTTCGCGTCGAGGCCGTCGATGGTGACCGTGGTGCCGTCCTGTTGCACGTCACAGCCGAGCTGGCGCAGCGCCGCCAGCATGACACGCGTGTCGTCGGAGTCCAGCAGGTCATGCAGGGTGGTGCGGCCGCGGCACAGGGCGGCCAGCAACAGGACACGGTTGGAAATGCTTTTGGAGCCGGGCAGCACGACACGGCCCTGGGCGCCGGCCAGCGGCGGCAGATCGAGAAACTCGGTGGCAAACATTATTTTTGGAACTTGTTCATGTTCCAGCCGGCGCGCGCGCGGCTGGCCTGGTCGATCAGACCTTCAAGCGCTTCGCCGTTGCCGTTGGAGATCATGAGTTCTAAGGCTTGCAGATGTCGCTGGAAGATCTGGGACTGCGCCAGCAACTCTTCCCGGTTGGAAATCAAGATGTCGCGCCAGACGTGGGGGTCGCTGGCAGCGATGCGGGTGAAGTCGCGGAAGCCCGGCCCGGCCAGGGACAGGAAATCCTTGCCTTGCGGTTGGCTGGCAATCGAATTCATCAGGGAAAAAGCCAGCAGGTGCGGCAGGTGGCTGACCGAGGCGAAGGCCGCATCGTGCGCTTCGGGTGACATCTGCTGCACGCGGCAGCCCAGAGCCGTCCAGACATCGACAGCTTGCTGCAACTGGGTGGGCTGGGTGCGTTCGATCGGTGTCAGGATGACCTGCTTGCCGGCATAGAGATCGGGGTCGGCGTGCTCAACGCCGGAGACTTCCTTGCCGGCGATCGGATGGGCCGGCACGAAGGAGCCGATGTGGTCGCGCAGGGCGCGTCGGCCGGCATCAATGACATCACGCTTGGTCGAGCCGACGTCCATGATCAGCATCTGTGGCGAGACAAGATGACGAATGGCCTTGAAGGTGGCCTCGGTCGCAGCCACCGGCACCGCGATCAGCACGATGTCGGCACCTGAGACGGCCAGGAGCGCGGAGGGTGCCTCGACGTCAATGACGCCGAGTTGCCGCGCGCGTTCGGTGGTGGAAGGAGATTTGCTATAGCCGACGACGCGTTTGACCAAACCGGCACGCTTGAGGGCCAACGCAAAGGAGCCGCCCATCAGGCCACAGCCGATTAAACCGAGTTGCTCGAACATCATTCAGACACCGGGTAAGTGCCCAGTACCTTGTAGAAGGCGCACAGCCCCTGCAGTTCCTGCAGGGCCGCCATGACATGGGGTTGCGAGAGGTGGCCCTGGATGTCGATGTAGAAGTAGTACTCCCATTGGCCGGAACGCGCCGGACGCGACTCGAAGCGCGTCATGGAGACGCCGTGTTTCTTCAGTGGCACCAGCAGGTCGTGCACGGCCCCGGGGCGGTTGGGAACCGAGACGATCAGGCTCACGCAGTCCTTGCCTGACGCCTCGGGGGCCAGCATGGTCTGCGGCAGGCAGACCACAGCAAAGCGGGTGCGGTTGTAGGCATCGTCCTGGATGGCGTGCGCCACCACATGCAGACCGAATTCGGAGCCGGCGCGCTCACTGGCGATGCCTGCCCAGGCCGGGTTGCTGGCGGCCAGGCGTGCACCTTCGGCATTGCTGGCGGCAGCATGGCGCTCGGCATGCGGCAGATGGGTGTTGAGCCAGTTCTGACACTGGGCCAGGGCCTGCGGATGGGCGTAGACCGCCTCGATGCCTTCGAGCGAGTCGGAGCGGCGCAGCAGGTTGTGGCGCACCAGCAGGCTGGTCTCGCCGATGACGTGCAGCGGCGAGGTCAGGAACAGGTCGAGCGAACGCGACACCATGCCCTCGGTGGAGTTCTCCATCGGTACCACGCCGTACTGGGCGCTGCCGGCGGCAGTGGCGCGGAACACCTCGTCGATGCTGCCGCAGGGCATGCGTTCGATGCTGGAGCCGAAAAACTGTTCTGCCGCTTGTTCGCTGAAGGTGCCGGCCGGTCCGAGGTAGGCCACGCGTTGCGGCGCTTCCAGGGCGCGGCAGGCGGACATGATTTCGCGCCAGATGGTGGCCACGCTGTCGCGCTTGAGCGGTCCGGGGTTGGCGGTCTGCAGGCCGGCGATGACCTGGGCTTCGCGCTCGGGGCGGAATACCGGTGAGCCATCGACCTTTTTGATCTCGCCGACATCATGTGCTAAGGCAGCGCGGCGGTTGAGCAGGGCCAGAAGTTCCTGGTCCAGGGCGTCGATCTCTACGCGCAGTTCTGAAAGGGTCTTGGCCATGACTCAGCTTTGCGTACGTTCGAATTCTTGCATGTAGGACACGAGTGCCTGCACGCCCTCGATCGGCATGGCGTTGTAGAGGCTGGCACGCATGCCACCGACCGATTTGTGGCCCTTGAGTTGCAAGAGACCGTGCTCGCGGGCGCCGGCCAGAAAGGCTTCGTTGCGCGACTCATCACGCAGGAAGAAAGGCACATTCATGCGCGAGCGGCAGCTCTTGGCCACGCGGTTGACGTAGAGCTGCGAGGTGTCGATGGCCTCATACAGCAGTTGCGCTTTGGCGATGTTGCGCGCCTCGATGGCCGGCACACCGCCCAGCTTCTTGAGCCACTGAAAAATCAGGCCGGCCATGTAGATGGCATAGGTCGGCGGTGTGTTGAACATGGACTGGTTATCGGCCACAGTCTTGTAGTCGAAGGCGCTGGGGCAGACCGGCAGGGCATGGCCCAGCAGATCCTCGCGCACGATCACCAGCGTCAGACCAGCCGGGCCAATGTTTTTCTGCGCGCCGCCAAAGGCCAGGCCGACGCGCGACCAGTCCACCGGGCGCGACGCCACCTGGGAGGAGAAGTCGACCACCAGCGGGGCGCTGGAGCCCAGTGCTTTCAGATCGGGCAGCTCGTGAAACTCGACGCCATGGATGGTCTCGTTGGAGCAGATGTGCACGTAGCTCGCATCTGCGCCGAGTTGCCAGTTGGCCGGCGCAGGTAGCTGGGTGAAGCCGTTGGCTTCGTCCGTGGCTGCGACATTTGTTTGGCAGTACTTGCGCGCTTCCTTGAGCGACTTTTGGCTCCAGCTCCCGGTGAGCACGAAGTCCGCCTTGCCGCCGCGCGACAGGTTGAGCGGAACGATGGCGTTTTCCGCCAGGCCGCCGCCCTGCATGAAAAGGATGTGGAAGTTCTTTGGTACCGCCAGCAGCTCGCGCAGATCAGCCTGCGCCTGTTCGTAGATGCTGATGAACTCCTTGCCGCGGTGGCTCATCTCCATGACGCCCATGCCGCTGCCATGCCAGTCCAGCATCTCGCTGGCGGCTTGCTGCAACACCTCGGGGGCGATGGTGGCCGGGCCAGCCGAGAAGTTGAAGGGGCGGGTCATCAGGCTTCGTCTCCTCCGGTGGCTTCACTGTCGTCGTCGGCCGGGTTGGCGTCGTTTTCGACGATGCGCTGCAGGCCGCTCAGCTTGGAGCCTTCATCCAGACCGATCAGGGTGACACCCTGGGTGGCACGACCAAGTTCACGGATCTCGCTGACCCGGGTACGCACCAGCACGCCGCGGTCGGTGATCAGCATGATCTCGTCGTCGGCATGCACCAGCGTTGCGGCCACGACCTTGCCATTGCGCTCGGATTGCTGGATGGCGATCATGCCCTTGGTGCCACGGCCATGGCGGGTGTATTCAGTGATGGAGGTGCGTTTGCCGTAGCCGTTTTCCGTGGCCGTCAGCACGCTTTGCTGCTCATCTTCGGCCACCAGCATGGCGATCACGCTTTGCCCTTCTTCGAGCATCATGCCGCGCACGCCGCGGGCATTGCGGCCCATGGGGCGCACGTCGTTTTCATCGAAACGCACGGCCTTGCCACCGTCGGAGAACAGCATGACATCATGTTTACCGTCAGTCAGCGCGGCGCCAATCAGGAAGTCGCCGGCATCCAGGTCGACGGCAATGATGCCGGCCTTGCGCGGGTTGCTGAATTCGTCGAGCGTCGTCTTCTTGACCGTGCCCATGGAGGTGCCCATGAACACGTAGTGGTCGGCCGGGAAGCTGCGGGATTCACCCGTCAGCGGCAGCACCACGGTGATCTTTTCACCCTCCTGCAGCGGGAACATGTTGACGATCGGGCGGCCACGCGAGCCGCGCGAACCAGCCGGTACTTCCCAGACCTTGAGCCAGTACAGCCGGCCGCGGTTGGAGAAGCACAGGATGTAATCGTGCGTGTTGGCAATGAAGAGCTGGTCGATCCAGTCGTCTTCCTTGGTGGCGGTGGCCTGCTTGCCTCGGCCACCACGCTTTTGCGCGCGGTATTCGCCCAGGGGCTGGCTCTTGATGTAGCCGCTGTGGCTGAGTGTCACCACCATGTCGGTCGGTGTGATCAGGTCTTCGGTGGCCAGATCCTGGGCGTTGTGCTCAACCTCGCTGCGACGCATGCCGACCTTGGCTTGGCCGAACTCCTGCTTGATGGCACCGAGTTCCTCGCCGATGATGACCGACACACGCTCGGGCTTGGCCAGGATGTCGAGCAGATCCTCGATCTCAGCCATGACGTCCTTGTACTCGGCCACGATCTTGTCCTGTTCCAGGCCAGTCAGGCGTTGCAGGCGCATCTGCAGGATTTCCTGCGCTTGGGTGTCGGACAGACGGTACAGACCATCCTGACCCATGCCGAAATTCTTCTCCAGACCATCCGGGCGGTAGTCGTCCGCATTGACCACGCCGCCATCGGCGCGGGTGCGGGTGAGCATCTCGCGCACCAGCTTGCTGTCCCAGGGCTTGGCCATCAACTCGGCCTTGGCCACCGGGGGGGTGGGGGCGTTGCGGATGATGGCAATGAAGTCGTCGATGTTGGCCAGTGCCACAGCCAGGCCTTCAAGCACGTGGCCACGCTCGCGTGCCTTGCGCAGGTTGAACACCGTACGGCGTGTCACCACTTCGCGGCGGTGGTCGAGGAAGACCTCGATCAGATCCTTCAGGTTGCACAGCTTGGGTTGGCCGTTGATCAGGGCCACCATGTTCATGCCGAAGGTGTCCTGCAACTGGGTCTGCTTGTACAGGTTGTTGAGCACCACCTCGGGCACTTCGCCGCGCTTGAGCTCGATCACCACGCGCATACCGGACTTATCGGACTCATCCTGGATGTGGCTGATGCCTTCGATCTTCTTCTCGTGCACCAGTTCGGCGATGCGCTCAAGCAAGGTCTTCTTGTTGACCTGGTAGGGCAGCTCGTCCACGATGATGGACTGGCGCTGGCCCTTGTCGATGTCCTCAAAGTGGCACCTGGCACGCATCACGATGCGACCGCGGCCGGTGCGGTAGCCTTCCTTGACACCGCTGATGCCGTAGATGATGCCGGCGGTAGGGAAGTCGGGTGCCGGGATGATCTCCATCAGTTCGTCGATAGAGGCCTCGGGGTTGCGCAGCAAGTGCAGGCAGGCATCCACCACCTCGTTGAGGTTGTGCGGCGGGATGTTGGTGGCCATGCCCACCGCAATGCCGCCAGAGCCGTTGACCAGCAGGTTGGGCAGGCGGCTGGGCAACACCAGCGGCTCTTTTTCCGAGCCGTCATAGTTGGGTCCGAAATCCACCGTTTCCTTGTCGATATCCGCCAACATTTCATGGGCGATCTTGGCCAGGCGGATTTCGGTGTAGCGCATGGCCGCGGCGCTGTCGCCGTCGACCGAGCCGAAGTTGCCCTGGCCGTCCACCAGCATGTGGCGCATGGAAAAATCCTGCGCCATGCGCACGATGGTGTCGTAGACCGACTGGTCCCCGTGTGGGTGGTATTTGCCGATGACGTCACCAACGATACGGGCCGACTTCTTGTAAGCCCGGTTCCAGTCGTTGTTGAGCTCGTGCATGGCAAACAGCACACGTCGGTGAACAGGCTTCAAGCCATCCCGTGCATCGGGCAGGGCGCGGCCGACGATCACGCTCATGGCGTAATCGAGGTAGCTGCGCCGCATCTCCTCTTCAAGGCTGATGGGCAGGGTTTCTTTGGCGAACTGGGTCATGGAGCGCTCGGGTCAGGGACATGGGCAATCTGTCATTTTAAGGCGCTGGCCTTGTGGCTTCATAGCAACAGAGGAGTGGCTTGTTTGTTTGTAACTGGCTGTGTCGCTGTTTTGGCGATTGCAGCCCCCGTCATATGTGGCACAATGGCTGAGACCGTTCGGGTGGTAGTCCTATGTGCATGCCATCTTTTCTTCATTAATCGCAGCCTTGCTGCAGCTTTTTCCGCTTAAAGGAGAACCATGAAAAAATTGAATAAAGTGGCCATGTTGATTGCAACAGCAGCTCTCGCTACCGCTGCAGGTGCTCAATCTGTTGACAACTGGGTCAGCGGTTCTGGCATCGCTGTGAAGAACGGCACCAACGAACTGTGCTGGCGCGATGCCAACTGGACGCCGGCTACCGCCGCTAAAGGCTGCGATGGCGCTATCGTCGAGGCTCCGAAGGCTGCTGCTGCCGCTCCGGCTGCTGCTGCTCCGGCTGCTGCTGCTCCCGCCGTCGCTGCCAGCAAGGTGACCTACGCTGCTGACGCTTTCTTCGACTTCGACAAGGCTGTGCTCAAGCCCGAAGGCAAGGCCAAGCTGGATGACCTGGCCCAGAAGGTCAAGGGCATCAACCTCGAAGTGATCATCGCTGTCGGCCATACCGACGCTGTTGGTACTGACGCTTACAACCAGAAGCTGTCGATCCGTCGTTCCGAGGCTGTCAAGGCCTATCTCGTGTCCAAGGGCATCGAAAAGAACCGTATCTACACCGAAGGCAAGGGCGAGAAGCAGCCTGTTGCTGACAACAAGACCAAAGAAGGCCGCGCCAAGAACCGTCGCGTGGAAATCGAAGTGGTCGGTACCCGCCCCAACAAGTAATCCTTCGATTGCTGTGAAGAACCCCGCTTCGGCGGGGTTTTTTGTTTCTGAGCAAAGGCTTGTAGCTTCTGCCTGGCCGATAATTGCTGCCATGACGACCACATTGAATGCCGATCCGGCCGAGCTGGCCAAGTTTTCCGAGCTGGCCCACCGCTGGTGGGATCCCGAGAGCGAATTCCGTCCCTTGCACCAGATCAATCCGTTGCGGCTGGACTGGATCAACGGCCTGGCACCGTTGCAGGGAAAGCAGGTTCTGGACATCGGTTGTGGGGGGGGCATCCTATCCGATTCGATGGCGCGCAAGGGGGGCCGCGTAACGGGCATTGACTTGTCGACCAAGGCGCTGAAAGTAGCTCAATTGCACGCGCTCGAAGCGCAGACAACGAATGTGCAGTATCGCGAGGTCAGCGCCGAAGCGCTGGCGGCCGAGCAGCCGGGCAGCTTCGATGTGGTGACCTGTATGGAGATGCTGGAGCATGTGCCGGACCCTGCATCCGTCGTGCAGGCTTGCGCCACGCTGGTCAAACCCGGTGGCTGGGTGTTTTTTTCCACGCTCAATCGCAATCCAAAATCATTCCTGTTCGCGATCGTCGGCGCTGAATACCTGCTCAAGCTGTTGCCGCGCGGTACCCACGAGTACGCCAAGATGATCCGTCCCAGTGAATTGGCACGTTACTGCCGGCAGGCGGGGCTGGAGTTGGGGCAGACCCGTGGCATGGAATACAACCCGCTGACCCGGCGTTACTGGCTGAGTTCCGATACCAGTGTCAACTATCTGTTGGCGACACGCAGACCAGCAACGGGGACGTGATGGCGGTGTTCTCCGGTATTGAGGCCGTTCTGTTTGATCTGGACGGTACCCTGATCGACAGTGCGCCTGATCTGGGGGCGGCTGCGGACAAGATGCGGACCGACCGCGGTTTACCGTCTCTGGCGCCCGAGGTCTATCGGCCCATGGCAGGTGCTGGTGCGCGTGGCATGCTGGAGGTGGCTTTCGGCCTGACACCGGAGCACCCCGAATTCTCGCTGATGCGCGAGGAGTTCTTCGTCAACTACGAGAACTGCATGACGCAGCGTACCTACGCTTTTGCCGGTGTGACTGAACTGATCGAGCGGTTGCAACAACGTCTGCTGGCCTGGGGTGTGGTCACCAACAAGTCACAGCGTTTCACTGAGCCGTTGACACGGGCTATGTCACTGTTTGCCAGCGCCCGCGCCATCGTGAGCGGCGACACCACCCCCCATGCCAAACCGCATCCGGAGCCGCTGTTCGAGGCAGCACGGCGCTTGCGGCTGGATCCCGAGCGTTGTCTCTATGTGGGCGACGATGAGCGTGACATCGTGGCCGGCCGCGCCGCCGGCATGGGCACGGTGGCGGCTACCTATGGCTACCTCGGGCAAAAAACCGACGTAGGCAGCTGGGGCGCGCATGCCACGATAAATTCTCCAGCCGAGCTCTTGCAATTGCTGGAGCAGGCCTAAAATAGGCAACTCAGGGGCTGCACTGGTTTCGACGTGGGTTCGGACACGCAGCAGGGCATGTCGAGGTTCTGTCACCTCGTAAAACCGCAGAAAAAAACTAACTGCAAACGACGAACGTTTCGCACTCGCCGCTTAATCCGGTGAGCCTTGCAACAGTTGGCCGATAGGCTGGGCAAGGGGGCGTAAGCCTCCAGGCTGCAAGGGAATTCATATTGGCTGGTCTGCCCCCGGGTACCTTGGGGATGGACGAGAAAATAGGGTACTGGTCTGATGCGTAGCGTGTCGCTGCGCGACGCATCGGGTGAGACACAAATCAGACGACTACACATGTAGAACTGCGCGAAGAAGGCTTGCGGACGGGGGTTCAAATCCCCCCAGCTCCACCAATTCCAAACCCGGCCGGTAACGGTCGGGTTTTCCCTTTTCAGCTTGCCTTTCACGTCTTGTATAGTGGCCTGAACAAGACATAAAGAGCGCTGATTTTGGATGTCCCCATGACCTTTACCTACCAGTGGGCCCTGGTTGCGTTCTCGGTCTTCATTGCCATCTTTGCCGCCTACACCACCTTGCGTGTGGCCTTTCGACTGGCGTGGGCCAGCCAGGCGACGCGGCTGTACTGGATTGCTGGTGGCGCATGTTCCATGGGCATCGGCATCTGGACCATGCACTTTGTGGGCATGCTGGCGCTGCATCTGCCGGTACCGGTGGCCTACGATCCGCTGCTGACGGCCGTGTCGCTGTTACCAGCTCTCCTTGCTTCTGCCATTGCACTGTCGATGCTGGGCCGGCCGCAGGCCAGTGTCGTGAGCCGTTTCATGGCCTCGGTGTTGATGGGCTTGGGCGTTGTGGCCATGCACTACAGCGGCATGGCTGCCATGAAGATGGCCCCCCCCATCGTCTATGACAGGACTCTGCTGGTCTTGTCACTGCTGATTGCTGTTGGGGCCAGTTGGGTCGCCTTGTCTCTGTTTTCTCGCGAACGCAGGGGGACAAGTCCGTCTTTGAGCCGAAGGCTTGCCAGCGCCATGCTGATGGGGTTGGCGATTGCCGGCATGCACTACACCGGCATGGTCGCTGCCGAATTCGCCCCTGATTCGATCTGTAGCGTGGCCGCGACCGGCTGGGGGGGCGACACCATTGGCGTGTTCGTCAGTCTGGTGGCTGTGCTGGTGCTGGCCGCTTCGCTGGCGCTGACTTTCTACGACGAAGTGCTCGGCGAGAACAATTTCTACAAAGCGTTGTTGGCGGCCCAGTCGAATGCCGGTGAGGGCGTATTGCTGATTGAGAGTGGCCGTGTGATTTATGCCAATCAGGCCATGGAAAGTCTGAGCGGTTACACCGCAGCCGAACTCTCCGCTTTGCCAAGCTGGACGGAACTGTTGGAGGACGCCGGGGCTGCGCTGTTGCCGTCTGGCGCGATGTCCGATCTGTCGTCGGAGTCGGGGTCTGGCCGCCAGGAGGTGGTGTTGCGCGTGCGCGGCGGCCAGCGTCTGACCTGCGAAGCTGTGCTGAGCAGCTTCCGGCATGGCGATGTCAGCCGGCAACTGCTGGTGTGCACCGACATTTCCGAGCGCAAGGCAGCACAAGAGGCGCTGCAGGCGCGTGATGCCCAGGCGCGCGAACTGGCACTGGTGGCGGCGCGGACCGACAACGCCGTGATCATCACCGATGCCCAAGGCTTGATCCTGTGGGTCAACGAAGGCTTTGAGCGGATTTCCGGATTCAGCCTGAACGAGGCCGTAGGCAAGAATCCGGGCCGCTTGTTGCAAGGGCCGGACACGGATCCGGTCGTGCGTCGCATGATGCGCGAACAACTGGCGTGCGGCGAGGGTTTCGAGACCGAAATCATCAATTACGACAAGGCCGGGCGCAAGTACTGGGTGGCACTCGATGTCAAACCGGTGCACGACGAGGCGGGTGGCTTGGTCAAGTTCATTGCGATCGAGCGCGACATCACGGAGCGCAAGCAGGCGGATGCTGCGCTGCGTCTGAGCGAGGTGAGGTTGAAGGAAGCACAGCAACTGGCCCGTGTCGGCAGCTGGGAGCTCGACCTGGCGCGCAATGAGTACGTTATGTCGGACGAATCGCTGCGTATCCATGAACTGGATCCGTCTTGTCCGGTGGTGTCGCGTGAAACCTTGCTCGTGCTCATGCATCCCGACGACCTGCAGGTCCACCGGCAGAGCCGTGCGCTGGCTTTGGCCAGTCTGGGGAGCTACGCCTTGCAGATTCGGCTGCGATTTGCCGATGGTCGCATCAAGTATGTACAGCTGCGGGCGGCAGTGCAGGCCGATGCGCAGGGCAATCCGTTGCGCGTGATTGGCACCATACAGGACATCACCGAGCAGACCCTGGCGGAACAGGCCTTGCGCAGCCTGAACGAAACCTTGGAGCAGCGGGTGCTGGAGCGCACGAACGAGCTTGAGCAGCAGCGTGCCTTCATCGAGACCATTCTGAATACGGCCGAGACACTGATTTTTGTGATCGACACGCGCGGCTGCTTCGTGCGTTTCAACGCGGCGTGCGAGCGGCTCACGGGCTACCGGTTTGATGAGTTGCGCGACCAGCCGATCTGGGAATCCGTGATTCCACCAGAGCGCAGGGCCGAGGTGCGCGCCAAATACGAGAACCAGATGTCGCCGGCGGCCCTGCCGCGTAATCTGGAAGTGGAATGGCTGAACCGTGACGGCCAACGGCGCTTGATTTCCTGGAGCAACGCCATGCTGACCGACGAGGCCGGCCGACTCCAGTACATGATTGGAACCGGCATCGACATCACCGAGCGCAAGCGTGCCGAGCTGGCTCTGATCGAGGCCAACGATAACCTGAGCCGCACCATCGACACGCTGCGCGAAGCCCAGTCGCAACTGGTGCAGTCGGAGAAGATGGCATCGCTTGGCGCCCTGGTGGCCGGCATTTCGCATGAGATCAACACCCCCATCGGCATCGGCGTCACCTCCGCAACCACCTTGCAGGAGGAGTTCAAGCTCCTGAGCCGTGCGTTTGCCGATGGCTCGCTCAAGCGCTCGACCTTGGAGCGTTTCATCTCGCACGGCCTCAACGGGTGCGACATCCTGGTCAACAACCTGCTGCGTGCGGCCGAGCTGATTCGCAGCTTCAAGCAGGTGGCGGTGGACCAGTCCAGCAACGAGTGGCGCCACCTCAACCTGCATGACTACATCGACGAGATCATCCTCAGTCTCAAGCCGCGGCTCAAGGGCAGCGGAGTCCAGGTCGTCAACGACAGCCAGCGCCAGTTGGTCATCCGCACCCATCCCGGGGCGATCTACCAGATCCTGAGCAATCTGCTGCTCAACGCCCTGATCCATGCTTACGAGGTGGAGCAGCCCGGCCTGATCCGCATCACCGCCGATCAGGTGGGTGACGAAGTACAGCTGGAGTTCTCCGATGACGGCAAAGGCATTGCCGCTGACATAGAAGGCCGAATTTTTGACCCCTTCTTCACCACGCGGCGCGGTGCCGGTGGCAGCGGGTTGGGCTTGCACATCGTCTACAACCTGGTGGCCGGCACGCTGGGTGGTGTGATTCATCTGGTCAAGAAAGACGGGGCGGCAGGGACGACGTTCCATATCCGGTTCCCGTTGCAGCCGGGCAAGGAGGGCGAATGAGAGACGAGGAAGTTCCCGAAGGCGAAATGGTCTTTGCGCAGGAGTCGGAGGAGGCGCCTGTCGGGCAGCCGGCTCGGCCCGGTTGGAAGGTCATGATCATCGACGACGATGCCGGCGTGCATGAGGTGACCCGGTTGGCCTTGAGCGGTTTCGAGTTCGATGGCCGCGGGCTGGAATTTCTCAGCGCTTACTCGGCTGCCGAGGGCGAGCTGCTGCTGCGGGCCCACCCCGACACCGCGGTGGCGTTGGTCGATGTGGTGATGGAGCGCGAGCACGCCGGGCTGGATCTGGTGCGCACCATCCGCGAAGTGCACCACAACCGCCTGATCCGTCTGATTTTGCGCACCGGGCAGCCGGGCCAGGCGCCCGAACGTGCGGTGATTCGCCAGTACGACATCAACGACTACAAGGAAAAGTCGGAGCTGTCAGCGCAGAAGCTCTACAGCACCATTCTCACCAGCCTACGCTCCTGGCGCGATCTGATGGCGCTGAATGCCAACCGCGCCGGTCTGCGGCGCGTCATCCATGCCACCGGCGAGATCTTCCGCACGCGCGACCTGAGCCGCTTCGTGCAAGGCGTGCTGGAGCAACTGGTGGCCTTGCTGTATCTGGAGCGCGATGCCTTGTTCATCAAGTGCGACAGCCTGGCCTTGCGCCACGACAGCGGCCAGGTGGTGGTGGCTGCGGCCACCGGCCGCTTTGTCGAACTGATCGGTACCCCGGCTGGCGCCAGCTTGCCGGCGCAGATGCTGGAGGATGTGGCCACCGTACTGCGCACGCGCCAGCCGCTGCTGCGCGAGGGCGAGTACTGGGGCTACTTCCAGGCCGACGGGGGCAAGGAAAACGTCATCTACCTCAAGAGCCTGCACCCGCTGTCGCGTGACGACTCCCACTTGATCCAGCTGTTTTTGCAGAACGTCTCGATCGCCTATGAAAACACGCTACTGCATGAGGAGATCGAGGGCACGCAGCGCGATATCGTCTACATGCTGGGCGAGGCGATCGAAACCCGCTCAAGGGAAACCGGCCAGCATGTACGGCGGGTGGCGGAGTACTGCCACCTGATCGCCCGCGGCCTGGGGCTGCCCGACCGCGAGGCCGATATCCTGAAGGTCGCCGCGCCTTTGCACGACTTCGGCAAGATCGGCATCCCCGATGCCGTGCTGCACAAGCCGAGCAAGCTCGACGAAGACGAGTGGGCGGTGATGCGCCAGCATGCCGAGATCGGCCAGGACCTGTTGAGCCAGTCCAAGCGCGAAATCCTGCAGGCAGCCGCGGTGCTGGCCGGGCAGCACCACGAAAAATGGGATGGCAGCGGCTATCCGCTCGGCCTGCAGGGCGAGCAGATCCACATCTACGGTCGCATCGGTGCCGTGGCCGACGTGTTCGATGCCCTGGCCAGCCTGCGCAGCTACAAGGCGCCGTGGCCGCTGGAGGCCATCCTGGATTACCTGCGCCAGCAGCGCGGCCGGCATTTCGATCCCGCCATCGTCGACTGGGTGTTGGACAACGTCGACATCATGGGAACGGTCGCCCGGGAGTTTCCGGACACCCGGTCGTGAGCGTCTGCGCCTGGCGGCAGGTTTGCGATACTTGACGCCATGCAATTGCAAGACATCCTTTACTCCCAGGGCTTCGGCACGCGGCGCGTGTGTGCCGGCCTGATCCAGCAGGGCCATGTGCAGGTTTACGAGGGAAATGCCACTTCTGCCCCCGTCGAATGTACGCAGGCCGCTATGGAATTCGAAGCAAATGGTCTGCGCTTTCGGGTGCAGGGTGAGGACTGGGCCTACCATGAGAAGGGCTATCTGATGCTGCACAAGCCGGCGGGCACCGAGTGCTCACAAAAGCCCTCCACCTGGCCCAGCATCTACACCTTGCTGCCGTCGCCGCTGCGCCTGCGGCCCAACAAGGGAGCCGTGCAGGGGGTGCAGGCGATCGGCCGGCTCGACCAGGACACCACCGGTCTGCTGCTGCTGAGCGACGACGGCAAGTTCATCCACCGCATGAGTTCACCGCGCCACCACGTGCCCAAGGTCTACGAGGTCACGCTCAAGCACGTCCTCGATGACAAGCAGGTGCAGCGCTTGCTGGCTGGCGTGGTGCTGGACGATGATCCGAAACCGGTGCGCGCCGCTGCCTGCGAAGCAGTCGACAGCCACCACCTGCGCTTGACGCTGACGGAGGGCAAGTACCACCAGGTCAAGCGCATGCTGGCGGCGGTGGGCAACCGGGTGGAGGGCTTGCACCGCTCGCAGATTGGCGGCCTTGCACTGCCAGCTGATCTGGCGCCGGGGCAGTGGCGTTGGCTGCACGAGGCCGATCTGGGGCTGATCACCGACTGACGGGCTGCATCCGCCGGGGGATGAGGCTGTGTGACAACAGTCTGCCTTGAGGCGGGTCAAACAATGGACGCGTCTGAGGCGCCGCTGGCCACCCCGGTCGGCTCCAAGGCAGGCCGGCCGCTACACTTGCAGATTGTCTGAACTCGTTACCCGCCGTGCGTCTACCCATTCCAATCTCTCGTGTGCTGCTGGCCTTCCTGGCGGCAAGTGCTTTTACCTCTGGGGCTTGGGCGCAGTTGCGGCCGATCTTCGTGCTCAACTCGCTGGATGCCGACGTCAGCGTCATCGACCCGGCCAGCTGGAAGGTGGTCAAACGCATTGCCACCGGCAAGGAGCCGCACCACCTGTACCTGACGCCGGACGAGAAGTCGCTCATCATCGCCAACGCGCTGAGCGACTCGCTGACCTTTGTGGATCCAAAAACGGCCGAGGTGCAGCGCACCGTGCGCGGCATCATCGATCCTTACCAGCTGCGTTTCTCACCCGACATGAAGTGGTTCGTCACCGCAGGCAACCGGCTGAACCACGTCGACATCTACCGCTGGGACGGCCGCGACCTGACGCTGGCCAAGCGCATTGCCACCGGCAAGACGCCCAGCCACGTCTGGATCGACAGCAAGAGCAGCACGGCTTACGCGACCATGCAGGACAGCGATGAACTGGTGGCGATTGACCTGCCCAGCCAGACGCTCAAATGGCGTCGCAAGACCGGCCCCTTGCCGGCCGACGTCTTCGGCACACCCGATGACCGCTTCCTGCTGATCGGCCTGACCGGTGGCGAAGGCGTGGAGGTCTATGACGTTTCCGGGCCCGCACCGCGCCTGGCGCATTACATCCGCACCGGCAAGGGGGCGCATGCCTTCCGCGCCGTCGGCGACCGGCGCCATGTCTTCGTCAGCAACCGCGTGGCTGACACCATCAGCAAGATCGACTTCCAGAGCATGACCGTGGTGGACCAGTACCCGGGACCCAGTGGCCCGGACTGCATGGACCTGACGGCTGACGGCCGCTACATCTTTGTCGCCTCACGCTGGGCCAAGAAGCTCAGCGTGATCGACACCACCACGCGTGAAGTCGTGCGGCAGGTCAGGGTCGGCAAATCGCCGCACGGCGTCTGGACGCTGGATCATGCGCCGCGCCAGTAAGCTGCTGTCAGGCCTTTTGGTTGCTATCGTTTCGATAGCTTCTGACGCAAATACGGCAAGGCCTGAGGCCCCAAAAGACTGCAAGAAACCGGTCTACCTGACGTTTGACACCGGCCACATGGGCGTGGCCGAACTGGTGGCCGAGGTGCTGCAGCGCCAGCAGGTGCGGGCGACCTTCTTCGCCGCCCAGGAGCGCAGCCGCGTCGGCGACGGCAGCCTGGGCGAGCACTGGGCGCCCTGGTGGCGCGCCCGTGCCGCCGAAGGCCATGAATTCGCCTCGCACACGCTGGACCACGTTTACTGGCGGGCTGACGTTGCCAGCGAGGGCGGGGCACCGCGTTTTCGCGTGCGGCCCTCGGCCGGTGCCGACGAAGGGCGCGAGATGGTCTGGGATGCGCGGCAGTACTGCACGCAGATCCAGGCCGCGTCCAACCGGCTGCAACAACTCACCGGTAAGCCGGCGCTGCCCCTGTTCCGCGCCCCCGGCGGCAAGACCTCGCCGGCGCTGCTGGCGGCCGCCAAGGGCTGCGGCTATGCGCACGTGGGCTGGGCCGCGGCCGGCTTCCTCGGTGACGAGTTGCCGAGCGAGACCTACAGCAACGCCGCGCTGCTGAAGAAGGCCTTGCGCGACATCCGGCCGGGTGACATTCTGATGGCGCACCTGGGCATCTGGTCGCGCAAGGACCCGTGGGCGCCCAGCGTGCTGGAGCCGCTCCTCATGGGCTTGAAAGACCGCGGTTTCTGCTTCCGCACCCTGCGCGAGCACCCGGCCTATCGGGGCTGGATGGACGGCCGGCGTCCACGCGAGAATTGAGCCATGGAAGCCCTGGCCAACGCATTCGCCGACTTGCAGGAGTGGCTGTTTGAAGCACTGGTGCAGCCACTGGCCTTCTCGCTGGGCTTGGGCAACCGGCTGGAGGATGCCTATGACGCCACCGGCTGGTTGCTGGTCGGGCTGCTGCAGCTGATCGTGCTGCTGGTCGTCATCGGGCCACTGCAGCGTTGGCGCCCGGTCGAGTCCGTGACCGACAGGGCTACCGTGCGCGTCGATGTGCTCTACACCTTGATCCACCGCCTCGGCCTGTTCCGCCTGGTGCTGTTCTTCTCGCTCACGCCGCTGCTGGACGACTTGTTCGGCGAACTGCGCGTGGCCGGACTGGTCACGTTCCATCTGGACGACCTCTGGCCTGGCGTGACCGACCTGCCGTTGGTCAGCCTGCTGCTGTACCTGGTGGTGTTCGACTTT
Source organism: Curvibacter sp. PD_MW3 (assembly GCA_002633085.1). GTDB lineage: Bacteria > Pseudomonadota > Gammaproteobacteria > Burkholderiales > Burkholderiaceae_C > Hylemonella. The sequence goes on along the minus strand of NSIV01000001.1, from coordinate 475,068 downwards.
GTCGACTACTGGATCCACCGTGGCCAGCACCAGTTCGAGTGGTGGTGGCGCCTGCATGCGCTGCACCACGCGCAGCGCCAGATGACGATGTGGAGCGACAACCGCAACCACTTGCTCGACGACCTGCTGCGCGACGTCATCGTGGTCGGCGTCGCCCAGCTGATCGGTGTGGCGCCGGGGCAGTTCGTTGCCATCGTCGCCTTCACCCAGCTCAGCGAAAGCTTCCAGCATGCCAACCTGCGCCTGTCCTTCGGGCGTTGGGGTGAGCGGCTGTGGATCAGCCCGCGTTTTCACCGGCTGCACCACAGCATCGGCATTGGGCACGAGTCGCCAGGCAAAGTGCTCGGTGGGCATAACTTTGGCGTGCTGCTGCCTTGGTGGGACATGCTCTTTGGCACCGCCAATTTCGAGCAGCGCTTCGACCCGACCGGCGTGCGCGACCAGGTGGAACAGGGGCGGGATTACGGGCAGGGTTTCTGGGCCCAGCAGTGGCTGGGGCTCAAGCGCCTGGTTGGCCGCGCCTGACATTTCACTGTCATGCCAACGCAGGTATGCTTCGCGCCATGAACCTGTTTCTGGACTCTTTCTGGCGTGCCCTGGTGTATTCGCTGCGGCCGCGTGTCATCGCGCTGTCCTTCCTGCCGCTGGTGCTGATGGTGGCCTTGTCCGGTGGTCTGGTCTATTTCTTCTGGGAACCGGCGGTGCAGGCCGTGCAAGCTTGGCTGGGCGAGTTGGCGCTGCTGGAAAGCCTGATGCGCTGGCTGGAGAGCGTGGGGGCCGGCAACCTGCGCAGCGTGGTGGCGCCGCTGGTGCTGCTCATGCTCACCTTGCCGGTCATCATCATCCTGTCGTTGCTGGCAGTGGCCTCGTTCATGACGCCGTCGCTGGTGGCGCTGGTGGCGGAGCGGCGTTTCCCCCGCCTGGAGCGCCGCCATGGCGGCTCCTTCTGGCGCGGCCTGCTGTTTGCCTTGGGCACCTCCTTGCTGGCGGCGCTGGCGCTGGTGGTGTCCGTGCCCTTGTGGCTGATTCCACCCCTGGTGGTGGTCTTGCCGCCGCTGGTCTGGGGCTGGCTGACCTACCGCGTGATGGCCTACGACACGCTGGCCGAGCATGCCAGCCGCGAGGAGCGCGCCGAGTTGTTGCGCCGCCATCGTCTGTGGATGCTGGCTATCGGCATCCTGACCGGCTACCTGGGGGCCGCGCCCGGTCTGATCTGGGCGGTGGGCGCCATGGCCATCGTGTTCGCGCCGCTGCTGGTGCCGCTGGCGATCTGGATCTACACCTTCGTTTTTGCCTTTTCCTCGCTGTGGTTCGCGCATTTCTGCCTGGCCGCGCTGGATGCCCTGCGGTCTGAAGCTGTTGCAGCATCGACCGTGCCGATGCCCAGCCCAGCCAGCCCGGTGCCGGCCGCCATCGACAACCCCACCTTGCCTCACGACACCCATGCCGACGACCAGCCCCGTGCCTGAATTCAGTCTCATCATCATCGGCGACGAAATCCTCTCCGGCAAGCGGGCCGACAAACACCTGCCCAAGGTGATCGAGCTGTTGCACGCGCGCGGCCTGCAACTGGCGCATGCCGACTACGTGGGCGATTCGCCGGACCGCATCACCGCCACGCTGGCACGTGCTTTCACCTCCGGCGAGGTGGTGTTCTCCTGTGGCGGCATCGGTGCCACGCCCGACGACCACACCCGCCAATGTGCAGCGCGCGCCCTGGGTGTCGAGCTGGCCTTGCACCCGCAAGCCGAAAGCCTGATCCGTGAGCGCATGCAGGACGTGGCGCGGGAGCAGGGCACGCCTTACGAGCCGGACCGGGCCGACAACATCCACCGCCTCAACATGGGCGTGTTTCCGCAGGGGGCCGACATCATTCCGAACCCCTACAACAAGATCCCGGGCTTCAGCTACCAGGGTGCGGACGGCGGTGCGGTGCATTTCGTGCCGGGTTTCCCGGTGATGGCCTGGCCGATGATCGAGTGGGTGCTGGACACCCATTACCGCCACCTGTTCCGCCAGGCCGCCTGGGTCGAGCAGTCGGTCATCGTCTATGGTTCGATGGAGGCCACCTTGACGCCACTGATGGAAGATCTCGAGCGTCGCTTTGACGGCGTCAAGGTGTTCAGCCTGCCCAGCGTGGATCACCCGCAGCACGGCCGGCATATCGAACTCGGCGTCAAAGGGGCGCCCGATCGGGTGGCATTGGCCTACCCGGAGTTGTTGACGGGCTTGCACCAGCAGGGCGTCAAATTAGGCCCTGAATTGGTGCGCAAATAGCAATGCACATTTTTGGTGCTTATTGATTGCACTTATATGGTGCGTATTTGACGTGAAATCCAGAAATTGATGCTGGGGGTCGTGTCGAACGAGGCCAAACTGAAGGCAAAATGCGGGGTTCGGCGCAGCCATGCAGAAACCAGATTGGCACAGAAACTGCATTCATGCCCATGAAATTTTCAACCAACCATTCAACCAGGAGTATCTGATGGCCAAGACCGTCGCAGACGTGATGAAGATGGTGAAGGAAAACGAAGTCAAGTTTGTTGACTTCCGCTTCACCGACACCCGTGGCAAACAGCAGCACACCACGGTGCCCGTCTCTCACTTTGATGAAGACAAGTTCACGTCGGGCCATGCGTTCGACGGTTCTTCGATCGCCGGCTGGAAAGGCATTGAAGCCTCCGACATGTTGCTCATGCCGGACCCGAACTCGGCCAACATCGACCCCTTCTTTGAAGAAACCACCATCATCCTGACCTGCGATGTGGTCGAGCCCAGCGATGGCAAGTCCTATGACCGCGATCCGCGTTCCATCGCCAAGCGTGCCGAGGCCTACCTGAAGGCTTCCGGTATCGGCGACGCCGCCTATTTCGGTCCGGAACCCGAGTTCTTCATTTTCGACGGCGTGCGCTGGAGCACTGAGCCCCACAACACCTTCTACGAGATCGAGGAATACGAAGCTCCCTGGAACACCGGCTCCAAGCTCGAAGGCGGCAACCGCGGCCACCGTCCCACCGTCAAGGGCGGCTATTTCCCGGTGCCCCCGGTCGACAGCACGCAAGACATGCGCGCCGAAATGTCCCTGATTCTCGAATCGCTGGGCATCCCGGTCGAAGTGTTCCACCACGAAGTGGCGGGCGCGGGCCAGAACGAAATCGGTACCAAGTTCAGCACCCTGGTCGAGCGCGCTGACTGGACCATGCTGCAAAAGTACGTGATCCACAACGTCGCCAACGCCTACGGCAAGACGGCGACGTTCATGCCCAAGCCCTACCACGGCGACAACGGCAGCGGCATGCACGTGCACCAGTCGGTCTGGAAAGACGGCAAGAACCTGTTTGCCGGTGACGGCTACGCCGGCCTGAGCGATTTCGCCCTGTACTACATCGGCGGCATCATCAAGCACGCCCGTGCCCTGAACGCCATCACCAACCCCGGTACCAACAGCTACAAGCGCCTGGTGCCGCACTTCGAAGCCCCGGTGAAGCTGGCTTACTCGGCCAAGAACCGTTCGGCCTCGATCCGTATCCCGTTCGTGGCCAACCCGAAGGGCCGTCGCGTGGAAGCCCGCTTCCCCGATCCGCTGATGAACCCCTACCTCGGCTTCGCCGCCTTGCTGATGGCCGGTCTGGACGGTGTGGAAAACAAGATCCATCCGGGCGAAGCTGCCTCCAAGGACCTGTACCACCTGCCCCCGGAAGAGGACAAGTTGGTGCCGACCGTTTGCCACAGCCTGGACCAGGCGCTGGAGCACCTGGACAAGGACCGCGCCTTCCTGACCAAGGGCGGCGTGTTCACCGACAGCATGCTCGATGCCTACATCGAACTCAAGATGCAGGAAGTCACCCGCTTCCGCATGGCCGTGCATCCGGTCGAGTACGACATGTACTACTCCCTGTAATCGGGGTGTCGGGCACTGTGGGTATCCACAGTGTGTCGCCAAAAAAGGACGGCTGCGGCCGTCCTTTTTGTTTTCAGAGTGTTAACAGCGTTGGACTTTCCCGGGCTTTGAGGGATACTGATAGACCGCCCCTGCATCTTTCGATGCGTGGAGAGAAAGCATGAAATACGCATTATTAATCCCGTTGGTTGCTACACTTTTCGTAGCAAATGGTCACGCTCAAGGCCGAATTTACCGTTGCGGCAATGAGTACACCAACACGATTTCCGAGTCGCAAAAAGGCCGCTGCAAGCTGCTCGACGGCGGCAACGTCACGGTGGTGCAGAACCAGCGTCCGGCGCCGCTGCGCGTGGCGTCTGCCGCCCAGGCCGGCTCGCGCATTGACACCCCTGAGCAGCGTTCACGCGACTCCGATGCACGGCTGATCCTGGAGTCCGAATTGCGCAAGGCCGAACTCCGGCGTGAGGAACTGCTCAAGGACTACAACAACGGCGAGCCGGAAAAACTCGGGCCTGAGACACGCAACCACCAGAAGTACCTGGACCGCGTGGCCGAGCTCAAGGCCAATATTGAGCGCAATGACAGCGATATCGCCGGCATTCGGCGCGAATTGGGCCGCGTGAGCACGCCAACTGCGTCAAAATAGGCGGCTTGAAAAAGTCCATCTCATCCTCCTCCCGTTTCCAGACCTTCGATCTGCTCGCCACCCTGGTGGCGGTGCTGCACAGTGACGGTGCGGTGCTGTTTGCCAACGCCGCGCTGGAGGACGCACTGGGAACCTCGCGCCGACTGATTGTCGGCACCGATCTGGCGGACAGCTTCACTGAGCCGCAGGTGTTGCGTAATGCCCTGGCCGGCGTCAAGAGCAACGACTTTGCCGCGCTGCGTTACGACGCCTGGCTCAAGCGCCCCAACCGCGATCTGCTGCCCGTGCACGTGATCGTGACGCAGACCGACCACACCGACGAAATCGTGGTCGAACTGCTGCCGCTGGAGCAGCAGGCGCGCCAGGAGCGCGAGGAACGCCTGCTGGACCAGGCCCAGGCCAACAAGGAGCTGATCCGCAACCTGGCGCACGAGATCAAGAACCCCTTGGGCGGCATCCGTGGTGCGGCGCAGCTGCTGGAGATGGAAATCGAATCGCGCGAGCTGACCGAGTACACGCGTGTCATCATCCATGAGGCCGACCGGCTGCAGACCCTGGTGGACCGTCTGCTGGCCCCGCACCGCCGCCCGCACGTGGTGGGCGACGTCAACATCCATGAGGTGTGCGAGCGTGTCCGCTCGCTGATCCTGGCCGAGTTTCCTCGTGGTCTGCGTGTGGTGCGCGATTACGACACCTCGATTCCTGAATTCCGGGGCGACCGCGAGCAACTGATCCAGGCGGTGCTCAACATCGCCCACAACGCCTGCCATGCCCTGGCAGAGCGTGTGGCGGCCGGTGATGCGCAACTGACATTCCGCACCCGGGTTGCGCGTCAAACTACTTTTGGCAAACAACGCTACAAACTGGCACTGGAATTGCATGTGATTGATAACGGGCCTGGCGTGCCAGACTCGATCAAGGACCGCATCTTCTATCCGCTGGTATCGGGACGGGAGGGCGGCTCCGGCCTGGGGCTGACGTTGGCACAGACGTTTGTGCAGCAGCACCATGGCCTGATCGAGTGTGACAGCGAGCCGGGCCGGACTGATTTCAAGATTTTGATCCCGTTGCCCTGAATCGTTCACGGCAACATGACCTGAGGTAAGCCACGACATGAAGCCGATTTGGATCGTTGATGATGACCAGTCCATCCGCTTCGTGCTGGAAAAAGCACTGTTGCGCGAGCAACTGCCCACACGCAGCTTCACCAACCCGCGCGACGTGCTGGCCGCGCTCGATGACGAAGACGGCCCCCAGGTCCTGGTGAGCGACATTCGCATGCCTGGTGGCTCCGGCCTGGAACTGCTGGAGAAGGTCAAGGCGCGTTACCCCGGCCTGCCGGTCATCATCATGACCGCCTTCTCCGACCTCGACAGTGCCGTCTCGGCCTTCCAGGGCGGCGCCTTCGAGTACCTGCCCAAACCGTTTGACCTGCCCAAGGCGGTCGAGTTGATTCACCGCGCGGTGGAAGAAAGCCAGCGCGAGGAAGTGGCGCAGGAGAGCATCAGTGCCGCGCCCGAGATGCTGGGCCAGGCCCCGGCCATGCAGGATGTGTTTCGCGCCATCGGCCGTCTGAGCCAGAGCAACGTCACGGTGCTGATCACTGGTGAGTCCGGCTCCGGCAAGGAATTGGTGGCGCGTGCACTGCACAAGCACTCGCCGCGCGCCGATGGTCCGTTTGTGGCCATCAACACCGCCGCCATTCCGAAGGACTTGCTGGAAAGTGAGCTGTTCGGCCATGAGCGCGGTGCCTTCACCGGTGCGCAGACCATGCGCCGCGGCCGCTTCGAACAGGCCGAGGGTGGTACGCTGTTCCTCGATGAAATCGGCGACATGCCGTTTGATCTGCAGACGCGCCTGCTGCGGGTGTTGTCAGACGGTCATTTCTACCGCGTTGGCGGCCATAGCGCGGTCAAGGCCAATGTGCGCGTCATTGCCGCCACGCACCAGGACCTGGAGCAACGCGTCAAGGAAGGCGTGTTCCGGGAGGACTTGTTCCATCGGCTCAACGTCATCCGCTTGCGCCTGCCGGCCCTGCGCGAGCGCCGTGAAGATGTGGCCATGTTGGCGCGCCACTTCCTGCAGCAAAGCGCGCGTCAACTCGGCGTGGAGCCCAAGCGCATCTCTGATGCAGCGTTGGAGCGGCTGAGCCGTTTCGGTTTCCCGGGCAATGTGCGCCAGTTGGAAAACATCTGCCACTGGCTCACCGTCATGGCGCCGGCGCAAGTGATCGAACCCAAGGACCTGCCCCCCGAGGTCATGGTGGGCGAGAGCGGTCATACCGCTGCTGCTGTACCGGTGCAGCCGGCTGCACCTGCCCCAACGGCGATCCCCGCCACAGGGGACACTCCTTCAGTGCCCGCGCCAACGGTTTCGTTGTTGGGCGACGGTTGGGAGAGTGGGTTGGAAGCGGAGGCGCTGGCCTTGCTGAGCAGCGGCCGTGAAGATGTGTGGGATGAACTGAGTCGTCGCTTTGAGCGCAAGCTCATTCTGACGGCCTTGCTCAATACCAAGGGGCGCCGCATCGAAGCGGCACACAAGCTCGGCATCGGCCGCAACACCATCACACGCAAGATCCAGGAACTGGGACTCGAATAGGCCTGCCGCTTGGCGGCTGTCACAGGGTCCATCCATAATGCCATGAAGAAAGCGCGGCAGAGATGGAGACAATTCAATGGGCACATTAGGCGTTGCACTGGCCTTGCTGGCAGCTGGGCTGGTACTGGGGCTTTTCCTGGGCAGGCGCCGTGGTGCCTTGACCACGGCGCCAGAGGTGCCGATGGAAGCCCTGTTCAGCGCCGAAGCTGAAGAATCCTTGCGCAAACGCGACGCCATTTTTGCCAAGGTGTTCAACCTGGTGCCTGACACCTTGACCATCACGCGCATTGCGGATGGCCGTTATATTGAAGTCAATCACAACTGGGAGGCCTTGTCCGGTTTTATGCGGGAGGAGGCCATTGGCCATACCTCCGCCGAACTGGATATCTGGGCGATCCCTGAACAACGTAGCCAGCTGATTGGCATCCTGCAGCGCGAAGGTGAGGTGCGTGACTTCGATGTGACCTTCAAGCACAAGCAGGGGCATCAGTTCTATACCAAGGTATCCGCCAGCACCTTCGAATCCGACGGAGAAAAATACATGATGCTGGCCGTGAAAGACATCACGGCCCAGCGCGCGGCGGAACAGGCCATTCGCGACATCAACCAGCAACTGGAAGAACGGGTACAACGGCGTACGCTCAAACTGGAGCAGGCCAACGCCGAACTGGCCCAGGCGCTGGAAACCTTGCACCGGGCCCAGGACGAGTTGGTTCGGTCGGAAAAAATGGCGGCGCTGGGGGCTCTGGTGGCGGGCGTGGCCCATGAGCTCAATACGCCGATTGGCAACAGCCTGACCGTGGCCACCACGCTGGAGCACCGCTTGCAGGAGTTCGAAGGGCAGATCAAGGTGGGGCTGCGCCGCTCGGATCTTGATCACTGCATGGCCGATGCCCAGTTTGCCACCGAGGTGCTGGTGCGTAACCTGATGCGTGCCGGCGACCTGGTGCGCAGCTTCAAGCAGGTAGCCGTGGACCGGGCCAGTTCACAGCGCCGGCAATTCAACCTGCAGGACATCGTCTCGGAAATCGTCATCACCCTCAGCCCGGTGATCAGCCGCTCTGGCTGCGAGGTGCAGATGGACATCGCCAGCGGGCTGGAACTGGACAGCTATCCCGGCCCGCTCGGGCAGGTTCTGGACAACCTGATCAACAACGCGATGACCCATGCCTTTGTGGATGGACAGCGCGGCCGCATCGAGGTGCATGCCCATGATCTCAATGCAGACGAGGTGCAGATTGAAGTGCGCGACAACGGCGTGGGCATTCCCGCCGACCACCTGAAGCGGGTGTTCGATCCCTTCTTCACCACCCGGCTCGGCCAGGGCGGCTCCGGCTTGGGGCTGCACATCGTGCACAACATCGTGACCGAAGTGCTCGGCGGGCATGTCGATGTGAGCAGCCAGCCCGGTGCTGGCACGGTCTTTACCTTGCGGGTGCCGCTGCGGGCGCCGGCGTCAGCGCAGCCGGCCTGAGCGCCTTTTGCGCCTCCGGGCGTCAGGCGGTCTGAAGCTCGACGACGACCGGCGCATGGTCGCTCGGCCGTTCGTTCTTGCGCGGTGCCTTGTCGATGGTGCAGGCCGTCACCAGCGGCTTCAGTGCCTGGCTGACCAGAATGTGGTCGATGCGCAGGCCGCGGTTGCGGCGAAAGGCGAAGTCGCGGTAGTCCCACCAGGAATAGCTTTTCTCGGGCTGCTCGAACAGCCGGAACGCGTCATGCAGGCCCAGCGCGATCAGCGCGCGCAGCTGGTAGCGCTCCTCTTCGGTGCAGTGGATGGTGTCCTTCAGGCCCACCGGGTCCCAGACATCGGCGTCGTCGAAGGTGATGTTGTAGTCACCCATCAGCACCAGTTTTGGGTGCGCCGCCAGCTCGCCACGCAGCCAGTCGCGCAAGCCCTTGAGCCAGGCCATCTTGTAGTCGAACTTGTCCGAGCCCGGCTCCTGCCCATTGGGGAAATAAGCCCCCACCACCCGCAGGTCGCCCACGTCAGCGCTGATGACGCGCGCCATGTCGTCGTCAAAGCCCGGGATGTTGCGCACCACGTTGGTGGCAGGCGCACGCGTCAACAGCGCCACGCCGTTGTAGGTCTTCTGGCCGAAGCACTGGGCGTGGTAGCCGGCCTGCGTGAAGGCATCGAACGGGAACTTGTCGTCGGTGAGCTTGAGCTCCTGCAGCGCCAGCACGTCGACCGGGTTGGCGGCCAGCCAGTCCAGCACCTGCGGCAGGCGCACGTTCAGCGAGTTGATGTTCCAGGTGGCGAGCTTCATAAAAGAAAAATATTAAAATCAATACGTTAAGATAAATGACAAAAACAGCTACACATCCAGCTTCGCATCCATCATGCGATCGTTGGTCTGCTCACATCAGGAAAATTCAGTGGCAGTGGAGGATAATCCCCCCTCATGGATCCGGCACTTGGGTTTGACACTTCAGTGCTGATCTCTCGCCCGGTCTATGTAAGTTGTGATGCAGTTTTCGCCCTTTGGCAGTTGCTCGCGCTGACACTGTGTGAAACAAGCTGAGACGGAGTGCCAGCTTGCTCCATGATTTCCCTTACCATTTCAATCCTAATTCAGGTTAAAGTAAAAATGTAGGGAAAGGGACGCAGCGATGACATTCCTCCGGTGGGCCGGCAGTAAAAAACAAATCAAAGAAACGTTGTCTCATTGCTGGCATGCGGCGCAAACTGCAGGAGGTAACGGTCGCTATATCGAAGCGTTCTGTGGTTCGGCCTCTCTTTTCTTTCACATCAAGCCAAGCTCTGCCTTGCTAGTCGACATCAATGCGGAGTTGATGGAGTGCTATGAGGTTGTCCGGGAAGATCCCTCAGCTGTGGTGGCGCTGCTCCAGCAGTACCCTGTTGATCAGGAGTTCTACTACCGACTGCGCGCAACGGATGAGCTTGTCCTTGATCCCGTTGAAAGAGCTGCGCGGTTTATTTATCTAAATCGTTTTTGTTTCAACGGACTGTATAGAACAAATGCTAATGGGCGGTTCAACGTTCCATATGGGGCGGGACGCACAGGATCCGTACCATCACTCGAAGTTCTGAGGGAAGCTTCCGAAATCTTGAGTAATTCGGAGTTGATTCATTGTGACTTCGAGCTTGCGCTTTCGGGCGCGATAAAACAGGGGGACTTTATATACGTCGATCCTCCTTACGCAAAGCGAAATCACTCTCTGGACTTTCAATACGGCCCGGATGAGTTCGGTGTAGGTGACTTGAATAGACTCTTTGAACTGTTGGAGATGGCAAACGATGCCGGTGCATTCTTCGTCTTGTCTTACGCAGATTGTGACGACGTTGAAGAATTTAGCGAAAAGTGGGGAGGGTATACGGTTGAAGTTCAGAGGAGCATTGCAGCCGATACATCCTGCAGGGAGCGTACGCGAGAGGTCTTGATATCAAATCTATAAGTATGGTCAAACCTGTTCGAATTGCGGTGATTAGCGACCTTCACGTCGGGAGCAAGGCTCGAGCACTCGACCTATGTCCTCACGAATTGCCACACGAAAAGAAACTGAGTAAATCGAAAGATTTTCTCAAAGTGTTTGTCGAGCATGTTGGCTCTGAAAAATTTCGACAAGCAGGAGGCGTAGACCAGCTGTTCGTTACTGGCGATATAAGCAACTACGCAGATCCAACGGAGTTCAATTTGGCTAGTGAGGTTGTTCAGAAAATTGCTGATGCGATGGGCGTTGCAACCGAAAACATTTTCTTTGTTCCGGGCAATCACGATTTGCATTGGCCAGTTATGAAGCTGGTGCCGACAAGTTTCTGGCAAAATTTTCGCTATGCCCCATTAATGCAACCTGACCTCATCTTTCGTAAACGAATTGATGATGCGAAGATTGGAGCATTTGACAAAGCTCCTTACTTGGGGGTGTAAAAACTTTTGTGTAAACGGTCAATTGGCAGGAAACTGCTGCACTCCCATGGAATTGCAACTAAATGACCGTCACGAACGAACTGATCGACAGCCTGCTGGCTGACTACAAGAAACCTGAAGACCTCATCGGTGAGAACGGCCTGCTCAAGCTGCTCACCAAGAAACTGGTGGAACGCGCCCTGCAAGCCGAGATGGCCGAACACCTGGGCCACGCCAAGAATGACACGGTGGCCAACCCGGCTGGCAACACCCGCAACGGCAAGAGCAAGAAGACCCTCAAAGGTGACTTTGGTGAGCTGCCCATAGAAATCCCGCGCGACCGCCACGGCAGCTTTGAGCCGCAGATCATCCCCAAACACCAAACCCGCTGGGCAGGCTTTGACGAGAAGATCCTGTCGCTGTACGCCCGTGGCATGACCGTGCGGGAAATCCAGAGCCACCTGGAAGAAATGTACGGCACCGAGGTCTCGCCCACGCTCATCTCCTCGGTGACGGATGCCGTGATGGACGAGGCCAAAGCCTGGCAGGCCCGGCCGCTGGACGCGCTGTACCCCATCGTCTACCTGGACTGCATCCATGTCAAAACCCGTGATGCCGGGGCCGTGCGTGCCAAGGCGGTGTACCTGGCACTGGGCATCAGCATGGAGGGCGAAAAGGAAATCCTGGGCCTGTGGGTCGCGCAGACCGAGGGTGCCAAGTTCTGGCTGCAGGTGGTCACCGAACTCAAGAACCGGGGCGTGCAGGACATCTTCATTGCCTGCGTGGACGGCCTGAAGGGCTTTCCCGATGCCATCGAGGCGGTGTACCCCAAGACGTCCGTGCAGCTGTGCCTGGTGCACATGGTGCGCCACAGCCTGAATTACGTGAGCTGGAAGCTGCGCAAGGAGATTGCCGCTGATCTGAAGACCATCTATGCCGCCGCCACCGTGGACGAAGCGGCCATCCGGCTCAATGAGTTCGATGACAAGTGGGGTGTGGACTACCCGACCATCGTCAAATCCTGGCGCAGCAACTGGTCACGCATCACGCCGTTCTTCGACTACCCGCCGGAGATACGGCGCATCATCTACACGACCAACGCCATTGAGTCGGTGAACATGAGTCTGCGCAAGATCACCAAGAACCGGGGCTCCTTCCCCAGTGATGACGCACTGCTGAAATTGTTCTATCTGGCCCTGGCCAACATCAGCAAAAAGTGGACGATGCCGCTGCGCGACTGGAAGGCTGCATTGACCCGGTTTACCATCCAGTTCGAGGAGAGAATGCCCAAGAATTAACGCTCGCCCCGTTTACACAAAATTCGGGACACCCTCCCTTACTTTATCGTTTGGGATTCTCTGCATTCATTGGTCATCGCATTGAATACGGCGGCCTTCGATTCACCGGATCCCGAGACGGGCAAGCATAATGGCTTGGTGTCTCAAGAGACTCTTAACGAGTTGGATTCTTTCTTGGCAACCATCCCATTCGATTCCAGTCACTCACGCATCTGTTTATTGCACCATCACCCAATTCAGTATTCAGACCTGGTGCCGAACATTCCGGACTACAGTGCACTCACCAATGCAGAGAATTTGCGTGAATTGCTGTCCAAGCATCGAGTTGATATCGCGATACATGGACATAAACATGTACCTCATTTGCAGCACACTCATGCGGTAACAAACGGTCATCCATTAACAATCTTGGGGGCAGGAAGTTTTTCCGCAGAACTAGAGACTCAGTGGACAGGGACTACACAAAATCAGTTCCACATTATTAATGTAGAAGGCAGAAATCCAAATACACATGCCGTCTATGGTTATGTAGAGACTTGGAATTTTGAGGTGTCAGGAAGTTGGCGTGCGAGTAACAGTCACACCGGACTGAATGCAACGGAAGGGTTTGGATCCCTGACTACCATCGCCGAAATCAAAGCTCAGGTTGAGCCTCTAGTCAATCAACTCATAAGCGCACAAGGAACCTGTACATGGGAGGATGTGAACTCAAAGCATCCGCACCTTGCGCATGTTAAAACCCAAGTCGCATTTGAAGTGTTCTCCGAAATAGGTCGGGCAAAGGGACTTCGCGTGTACGGAGATGTAAATACTGTTGATCGTATGTGGGCACTGCTGCCGGCTGCTGGAGTCGTCAAATGAGCATGGAAAGATCAAAGCCAGGAAGGAAAGATCGGGGAAGGGAAAGACCCAGTTCGTTCCAGGCTAGGCCAGTGAATAGAGCATTCGCTACGGAGGATGTTGCGATAGTCTCTAAAGCCTTCGAAGTTGACAACGCTAAGCAGCTGTCCGTTGAAAAGACGGTAAGGTACTTTGTGCCGCCAAAGAATTTTGCCAATCTTCTGACTGGGAAGAACCATATTCTTCTTGGTTCGAGAGGTTCTGGAAAAACGACGTGGGTTCGCATGTTGGCACACGATCACATCGTTCTGGCTGCACAGCAACCTGAGCATGCATACGATTATGCTAGAGATGCGCTGAGTCGAGGTGTGATCGGAATTTATGTTCCGACAAACATTGGCTTGGTCGGGAGCCTAAAGAACAAGCCCTGGCAGGATGACCTCGGTGCGGAACTTTTCTTTCAATGGCGGCTAAATCTGCATAGCTGTGCAGCCCTGATACCGATCATAAGAAGTTGTATTGATCATTATCTTGAGAAGCAGCTGGATAGGCAGATCGCCGAGTTGGAAGTCTGTGCTGAACTATCAAAAATTTGGTCACGTGGCAGCGATGTGGTGACAACGCTCGACTCATTGAGGATGTTACTAGCTCGCGTGGAAATGATTCGAATCGACTCGATAGCACGGCGACGAGCGAAGCAAGAAGGTCTTGAAGATCTTAACGACTATTTTGATAGTGAGCTTTTTCTTCCTATTCGATATGCGATACAAGTTCTTTCGCTTCACATTGGAATTCCGGCAGATGCGCTATGGATGATCTGCATCGATGAAGCGGAGTACTTAACGACAGCGCATCACCGAATTCTGAACACACATCTGCGCACCGCAGCGGGGAACCTGGTTTTTAAGATCGCCACTATGCCATTTGCGCATCACACGTTGGAAACAAACGTTGGCGATCCTGTGCGGAATGGGCATGATTTCGAATACGTCTATGTCGATCAAATGCCCATAGACAGTCGTGGTGTACAGGATGACTCGGACTTTCTTCAGTTTGCGCGCGAGGTGTTCCGACGTCGAATTCGACTCAACACACAGGAACAAAATTCCTTGACCCTCAACCAACTACTGGGTCCTTCCCCACTTGTTGAAGAGAAGAGTGTTGAATCGCCATCTGAGATGGTGAGATTCATGGACTTGCTGGCCTTGTACGCAAACGAGCCTACGATAGTTCGTGCGCAGCGTCTATTGACGAATGACAGGAATCGATTTCGAAATGAAATCCTGAGAAAGATGCATGGCGGGCTAATTTTGCGTGATGCATTAGCGAAGAAGATAGGGAACGCAAAGCTCCGTGTTTATTGCGGTGAGGCGATGATAGTTCGCTGCGCGGATGGCAATGCGCGTCGGCTTATGCGATTGTTGAACGCGCTTTCAAAGAATCTCGTGGCTAGTTCGAACGCCGGATTGCCGACTCGCTATCCTCTTGACGCGGGAGTTCAGAACGAGGTTCTTGAGTCTATTGCGCGTGATACGCTAAGTCGCGTGCAGAGCGAGCCGCCGCATGGGATCCGAACATATAAATACATGACGGCGATTGGAACCTTCATGCAAAGGACATTTGCCTCTAGAAGATTGGGGTCCGATTTCATTTCGTCGATTGAGATTCGTGCAGACGATGGCAGTGACTTGCAGGATTTTGTAAAGCAAGCCGTGCAGTTGTCATTACTAACGCCGGCCAGAACGAATAACCACAATGGAGCAAATGGACCGTGTGAAGGTGTGTTCCATTTGGCATTTCTGTTCGCTCCCCTATTCGGATTGCTGCCCAGAAGAAATAAGGCGCAGCGTTTGCCGCTTATTTTGGCGCAGGTGTCGGTGAATGTAGGGCGGCTTCGCGAGCAAACGGTCTTGGAAATCTAGCATGCACTTTCATAGCGTTGAGATGCTTTCTGAGCTTCCCAAGGGACCGAAATACTACGACTTGGCAGTCTTCAGTTCTGGGTTTGAGGCACGTTCAACCCACGTAGCAAAGCTAGTTGGAAATGATGCTGCTAATTCGAATGTGGTGCTCGGATTTCGCGATGGCGCGACTCTTTTAAGTCGTGAGGAGAACGATAAGTACTTTCAGTATGCGATGGGAGTCGCAGTGGAGGTTCCACTTGGTGGCCAGGATGAGCGTTGCATCTTTGAAAAGCTTGAGGCCTTAGCTCGGCTGGCTAACGGTAAGCCAATTAGATTGCTGGTGGATTATTCAGTGATGACTAGGGTGTGGTACGGCGCGATACTCACTTGGGCCCGTTTCTCTGAATATCAAGCTCCACTTGAAATTGACTTCGTCTACTCATATGGCCGTTACCTAAGTGAGTTTCAACCGCTGTCCATTTCGGAGATCGTCTCATTTCCTGGTTTTGAGGGGATTTCGGGAGGATTTCGGAGTACAGCTGCTATCTTTGGACTCGGTTATGACAAATACGCGACCCTTGCCGTCTATGACAGACTCGAGCCGGATAGTGTCTATTGCTGTGTCGCTCAAAAAACTGATGACGATCCTGACTCAGTCAGAGTGCTGACCGAGAACGCAGTGATACTCGAGGCCGCGACAAAGACTTTTACGCTTCCACTTGGGGACTTGTCGGCCGCTTTTCGGTTAATGTGTGAACAAGTTGTACTGCTAGATCAGGCTAATCATATTGTGGTGGTGCCGATGGGGCCGAAGACACATGTGTTGGTTACATTGCTTGTCGCACTTAGGATGCCTCGGATTACCTGTTTGCACGCAAAAGGAACGCGCGTCGAACCTGTTCAGGTGGAAGCACAAGGTGATTTGAGCATTGCGAGAGTGACTTTCTTTCCCGCGTCTCAAGTCGCGGTTGAAGCATGAGTAGTATTTTCAGGGATGCCCGTAGCAGTGTTAACTAAATCGGTTGATTGACGCGTACACGGTTGGGACGATACCTTGCGGTCTTGGGCGTATTCAGTACAGTTATTGACGCAAGTCCAAGGCTTAACGTCTTGCGGCCATTCCGAATAGACAGCCCCGCTCAGCATGCGGAGGTTTGATTGTGCCGAATCGTTCATTGATACGGATCGGACTCGGCCATCCAATTGCCGACCCGCATGCGGGCCGCCTCGAGATCAGTTGCATCATTGAACGACTCCTTCGTACAGTAGATGACGCCGTACGGCTTCGACGCTGCCTCATCCCCATATTGGCCTAGCCGATCAGGCGTGAAAATGGCTAGCTTGATCGGAACCCTACGGCCACAGAAGCCCCTTCCTATGCCAAACAATATTGCCCCCAGGTCGAAAGCTTCATGGGTTTTTATGTTTTCAGGCCTTGGCCCTTGTCAGGTGTGCGCGGGTAGCTATCAAATATGTAGCGCCGCCAAGGCGCCGACAAGGATGCCGATCCCGCCGGTGCCGAACATGGCGTACTCCAGCCACTTCTTGCGCGTCAGCAGGGCAATGGCGGCCAGCGCGATGCAGACCTGCAGCACGGTGGTGGCCTGGGCCCAGCGGTGGTGCTGGTGCATCTGCTCGTCGCTCTTCTTGTCCCACTCGGTGGCGTCGGCTTCGAGCTTTTCGGCCACAGCCTTGATCTCGTTCTTTTCCTTCTCGTAGCGGTCGATCTTGGCCTGGTATTTTTCCTTCTCGCCGTCGCGCGAAGTCAGGTCGCGCGAGACCTCGGCCAGCGACTGCTTGGTGCTCTTGGACTGGAAGTAGTTCCACTGGTTGGAGGCTTCCGTCTTCTTGATGGCGGCGTTGTTCTTGTACAGGCCGGCATTGGCCTGGGTGGCGCCGCCCATGTAGGCGAAGATGGCGCCCACGGTGGCGATGATGGCGGTGAACATCGCAATCTGGTTGGTCATGCCGTTGCCATGGTCGCCGTGGCCGCCCTGTTGGGCGTGCTCCAGTTCGTGGTCGTGCGGGCCGTGGACGTGAAAACCGTGTCCGGACATATCAATTTCCTTCTGTGCGCTGGTAAGTGACAAAACTGAAGTTCAAACCGTTGGTGGCCGTGTGGCGCTCGCGCGCCACTTCCTTCCACTCGGGGCCGAATTGTGGCGCAAATGCATCCCCTTCGAAGTCGGTCTCGATCTCGGTGACGACGGCCGTGCTGGCCAGCGGCAGCGACTGGGCGTAGATGTCGGCACCGCCGATGATCCAGGCATCCGGCACATCACCGCACAGGGCCAGCGCCTCCGGCAGCGAGTGCGCCACGCTGGCGCCGGCTTCTTGCCAATCGCGCTGGCGCGTGACCACCACGTTGATGCGGCCGGGCAGGGGCCGGAAGCGCGGCGGCAATGATTCCCAGGTCTTGCGCCCCATGATCACCGGGCAGCCCAGCGTGGTGCGCTTGAAGTGGGCCAGATCCTCCGGCAGGTGCCAGGGCATGGTGCCGTCCTTGCCGATCACACCATTGGCGGCGCGGGCGAAGATGATGTGAATTTTCATGCGGTTTTTCCTTGGAGACGTGGCGCACGCGGGGGCAGCAAGACGGCGGCAATGGCGGCCATGACGAACGCAATGGCCACGAAATCCTGCCAGTGCGGCCATTCGCCCACGATGACAGTGGCGCTCAGCGTGCCCACCAGGGGGATGGCCATCACACTCATGGCGCTGGTGGCCGGCGGCAGGTTGCGTGCCAGACCGGCCCACATGGTCTGGGCAAAGCCGTAGTTGATGAAGGCGCCATAGGCCAGGCTGGCCCACATGGCGCCGCTGAACTGCCAGCTCGGCCAGGGCTCGCTCAATCCGGCGATCAGCCACAGGCAGCCCGCCGTGAGAATCATCATCCACACCGTCAATGTCTCCACCGGTAACGTGAGGTGAGCGCGGCGCATCATCAGCGTGCCGATGGCCCAGCAGACGGCGGCAATCTCCATCCAGACGATGCCCAATGGCCGGCCGGACAGGGCGGTGAATTCGTGCGAGATCAGCAAGGCAATGGCGATCGCCACTGCCACGGCGGCCAACGCCACGCGGCGTGTGAGTCGCTCGCCCAGGAACAGCACGCCGATCAGCACCGTCCAGATCGGCATGGTGAAGCCCAGGATGGCCGCGCGGCCCGAGGCCAGCTCCTTCACGCCCAGGATGGACACGGTATGCCAGCCCAGCATGTTCGGCAGGCCGATGCGGATCACCGATTGCCATTCGGCGCCCTGCGGCAACATACGCAGGCCGCGTGCGCGGTACCAGCTGTAGAGGAAGAGCGCGCCGACCGTCATGGTGCAGGCGCGGAAGTACATCGGCGAGAGCTCACGCAGCGAGAGCTTCATCATCGGCCAGTTGATGCCCCACATCAGTGTGAGGGCCACCAGAGCCAGCAACTGCTTTCTGCTGATCACACGGCCACCGGCGCCTTGATGGCGGCGTGGCACTGGTAATCCAGCACCTCGAAGTCCTCGTACTCGTACTCGAAGATCGAGGCCGGCCGACGCTTGATGTTCAAGGTGGGGTAGGCAAAGGGCGTGCGGCTCAGCTGCAGTTCAACCTGCTCGTGGTGGTTGCTGTAGATGTGGCAGTCGCCGCCAGTCCAGATGAAGTCGCCCACGGCCAGGTCGCACTGCTGCGCCACCATGTGGGTAAGCAGGGCGTAGCTGGCGATATTGAAGGGCACGCCGAGGAAGATGTCGGCGCTGCGCTGGTAGAGCTGGCACGAGAGCCTGGCGGGTTCGCCGGCCACCTGCGATGGCGCCACGTAAAACTGGAAGAAGGCGTGACAGGGCATCAGCGCCATCTTGTTCAGTTCGGCCACGTTCCAGGCGCTGACGATGATGCGGCGCGAGTCCGGGTTGCTCTTGAGGGTCTTGATGACGTCGGCAATCTGGTCGATGTGGCCGCCGTCCGGCGTCGGCCAGCTGCGCCACTGCACGCCGTAGACCGGCCCCAGGTCGCCGTCGGGTTTGGCCCATTCGTCCCAGATGCTCACGCCGCGCTCCTTCAGCCAGTTGTTGTTGCTGGAGCCGGTGAGGAACCACAGCAGTTCCTGGATGATGGACTTCAGGTGCACCTTCTTGGTGGTCACCAGCGGAAAGCCTTCGTTGAGGTCGAAACGCATCTGGTGGCCGAACACGCTGCGCGTGCCGGTGCCGGTGCGGTCGGTCTTGGTCACGCCCGTGGTGTACACGTGGCGCATGAAGTCTTCGTACTGGGAGCGGATGGGGCGGGTGGTCATAAGAAAAGCATTTTCCTACAAGTCGGGCCGACCTGGCACAGCCCCGGTGCTGACTGTCATGGCGCTGCCTTATAGTGGTATCAAAGAAAAAAGCAGTGATGTGAACTGCAACATATCAGGTGAGGAATTCATGTCATCGATTCTTACGTCCGCCTCGTCAGGCGATGAACGCCGGCAAGTTGAGCGCAAACCTTTGAGAGTGCGCGTGCGCATGACGCTGGCCGGCAAACCGGACATGGAAGTCCGCTCCGTCGATGTCAGTACCGGCGGCATGAGCCTCGTTGTCGATGTGAGCCTGGCGCCAACCACCTCTTGCAACCTGTCCTTCACGCTGCTGCTGTCAGACGGCAGCATGCACAAGGTTCAGATCGCCGCCGTCGTTGCCCACTGCACCTACAGTGGCCAGCGCAGTGGTTTCGTCATCGGTCTGCAGTTCAAGGGCGCTTCAGAGGATCTGAAGGCACTGCTACTGCGCTATGTGAAGGGCTGAATGGCCGGGCAAGGGCTCAGGCCTTGAGGACCCGGTTCGGGTTCATCAGGTTCTGCGGGTCCAGCGCCTGCTTGATCGAGCGCATCAGGCCGAGCGCCACCGGCGACTTGTGGTGCGCCAGCTTGTCGGCCTTCAGGCTGCCGATGCCGTGCTCGGCCGAAATCGAGCCGTTGTAGCGGTCCACCACCTCGTACACCAGTTCGTTCATCGGTGCCTCTTCCTCATTGAGGAAGCGGGCCTGGTCGTCGCCCTCCGGCGCCTGCACGTTGTAGTGCAGGTTGCCGTCGCCCAGATGGCCGTAGGTCACCAAGCGCGCGCCGGGGAAACGTTCCAGCAGCAGGGCATTGGTTTCGTTCACGAACTCGGGGATGCGCGAGACATTGATCGAGATGTCGTGCTTGATGTTCAGGCCTTCCTCGGCCTGCGCCAGCGGAATGCTCTCGCGGATGTGCCACAGCGCATGCGCCTGTGCCATGCTCTCGGCCACCACGGCATCGGTCACGTGGCCGGCCTCCATGGCGGCTTCCAGCAGGCGCTCGAAGCATTCGCGCGCATGGGCTTCCGATTCGTTGTCGGAGTTCTCCAGCACCACGCACCAGGGCGATTCCTGCCAGAACGGCACGCGCTGCTGCGGGAAATGCTTGGCCACCAGGCTGAGCGCAAACTGGCCCATGACCTCGAAGCCGGTCAGGCCCGAACTCAGGTGCTGGTGCGCCAGGCCCAGCAGCTTCACGGCATCTTCCAGTGAGGGCACGGCGGCAAAGGCGGTCAGCTGCGCTTTTGGCATCGGGTACAGCTTCATGGTGGCGCCGGTGATCACGCCCAGCGTGCCCTCCGAGCCGATGAAGAGGTGGCGCAGGTCGTAGCCGGTGTTGTCCTTGCGCAGGCCGGTCAGGCCGTTCCAGACTTCGCCTTGCGCCGTCACCACTTCCAGCCCCAGGCAGAGTTCGCGTGTGTTGCCGTAGCGCACCACCTGGGTGCCGCCGGCGTTGGTGCCGAGGTTGCCGCCGATGGTGCAGCTGCCTTCCGAGGCCAGACTGAGCGGGAACAGGAAACCGGCCTTTTCGCATTCCTCCTGCAGGCTTTGCAGTACGCAGCCGGCGTCCACCGTGATGGTCAGGTTGCCGGCATCGAGCGCGCGCACCTTGTTCAGGCGCGTCAGGCTCAACACCACCTGCTTGCCGCTGGCATCGGGCGTGGAGCCCACCACCATGCCGGTGTTGCCGCCCTGCGGCACCATGCTCACGCCGGCAGCGGCGCAGGCTTTCACGACGGCAGCCACTTCGGTCGTGGTGCCGGGGCGCACCACAGCCAGGGCATGGCCGCGCTCGCGGCGGCGCCAATCCAGTTCCCAGGCGGTCAGGTCGCCTTCGGTCAATACATTCGCAGCGCCGACGATCTGGCGCAGTTGATCAAGCAGTGGGGTGGAAGCGGTCATGGTGTCGCGGTTTCAGGTTGGGGGGTGATGGCCTTGGCGGCCTTCAGGCGCAGGCGCACATGCAGCGTGCAGCCCGTGAACAGGGTGAGGCACAACAGCACTTCCAGTGCGGCCAGCCAGGCACCGGGGGCCGGCTCGCTGGTGGCGCGCACCACGCCTTCAATGAAGTACAGCCACACCACCAGGCTGACCCAGCGGTAGGTGTACATGCGGTTCTTCAGCAGGCCGACCAGCGGAATGCACAAGG
Organism: Curvibacter sp. PD_MW3; assembly: GCA_002633085.1. Lineage (GTDB taxonomy): Bacteria > Pseudomonadota > Gammaproteobacteria > Burkholderiales > Burkholderiaceae_C > Hylemonella. The sequence goes on along the minus strand of NSIV01000001.1, from coordinate 453,561 downwards.
GCAGCACCTTCAGCGCCAGCCAGGAGCCACCAGGGCGCAGCGGCGCCAGCCACAATTCCCAGGCCAGGCCCAGCACGATCAGGCCGAGCAGGCTGCCGACGGCCAGCAGGCGACTCAGGCGGACGCGGGGGGGCACAGGGTTGTCGATTGCATTCATGGAGGTGGCATCATAGCGGGATGAGCGAGCCCTCCCGACTGCAAGTCTTTCTCCAAAACCTGTCGCACTTTCCCTGGCGTACCACCGCGCTGACCCTGCGCGAGCGCTTTCGCGAAGACCGCCTGGGCCTGACCGCCAGCAGCCTGACCTTCACCACCATCATTGCCCTGGTGCCGCTGGTCACCGTGGCGCTGGCGGTGTTCACCGCCTTCCCCATGTTCGGCAAGCTGCAGGAAGTGCTACAGAAGTGGCTGGTGGAAAGCCTGGTCCCCGACAACATTGCGCGTCAGGTGCTGGGCTACCTGACGCAGTTTGCCGGCAAGGCCAGCCGCCTGGGGACGGTTGGTCTGGCGGTGTTGTTTGCCACCGCGCTGAGCCTGGTGTTCACCATCGACCGCACGCTCAACGGCATCTGGCGCGTACGCCAGTCGCGCCCGCTGGGGCAACGCCTGCTGATCTACTGGACGGCCATCACGCTCGGCCCGCTGTTGCTGGCGGGTAGCCTGACCATCACGTCCTACCTGCTCTCGGCATCGCGTGGCCTGGTGGGCGCCATGCCGGGTGGCGTGCGTTTCCTGCTCGATCTGCTGGAGTTTTTCATGGTGGCCGGCGGTATGGCGGCCACCTACTACTACGTGCCCAATACGCAGGTGAAGTGGGGGCACGCCTGGGCCGGTGGCATCTTCGCTGCGGCTGGCATTGAGGTGGCCAAGAAAGTGCTGGCGCTTTATGTCAAGGCGGTGCCCACCTATTCGGCCGTTTATGGCGCCTTTGCCACCGTGCCCATTCTGCTGGTCTGGATCTACGTGGTCTGGGTCATCGTGTTGCTGGGCGCGGTCATCACGGCCTACCTGCCCAGCTTGCTGATGGGCGTGTCGCGGCGCGGCGGCACGCCGGGTTGGGAATTCACGCTGGCGCTCGACACCCTGTCGCAACTGCTGGCCAGCAGCCAGGCCGGGCGCCATGGTCTGTCGGCCGAAGCCCTGGCCGAGGCCCTGCGCGTCGACCCGGTGCAACTGCAGTCCGTGCTCGGCACCCTGGTAGCGCTGGACTGGGTGGGCCGGCTGGAAGATGGCGACGGCCGCTACGTGTTGTTGGCCGACCCGGAGAGCACGTCCGTGGGCCCCTTGGTCGACCGTTTGTTGTTGATGCCGTCGCCGCGTACCGCGTTCATGACCATTAATGGCATGAAGTCCTCGTCGATGTTGCGCGAGGCGCTATAAAATTTGTAGCGTTTTCGTGATGCGGGCGATGGCCCGGCGTGCCGCTCAGAGCTTGATCTTGCCGGTCCAGATGTCTTTGTACATCACCCAGTCGCCCATGAAGCTGTAGAGCGGGCGTTTGAAGCTGGCCGGCTTGTTCTTCTCGAAGCCGAAGTGGCCCAGCCAGGCAAAGCCGTAGCCGCACAGCAGGCCGTACACAAAGTACTGCGGCTTGCCGGTGACGACCAGCATGGCCAGGCAGGCGAGGGCCAGTGAGCTGCCGACAAAGTGCAGGCGGCGGCAGGTGCGGTTGCTGTGCTCGCCCAGGTAGAACGGGTAGAACTCGGCAAAGCTGCTGAAGGCCTTGGGGTCGGTGGATGTGGTGGTGTTCATGCTGGTCTCCTGGTTTTATGGCTGCAGTGTAGGCGCTGGCGTCGGGTGCGTGCAACCCGCCGCACTGAAGCGCCGGTTCTGTGCTCAAGGTTATAGTGCCAGTCAAACTGGGAACAGGGCCTGTCGTGGCGGCCAGGAGGCGGATGGGTTTGTGCCAAGCCGGTAGCCGCCCAGCGGGATGCGTCGTCCAACCTCAAAGTCATGCTGAAAACCATCTTGATGTCCGTGTTCCTGATGCTGGGAAGCAGCCAGGTGATGGCTGAGTGGGTGAAGATCTCCCACAACGAGCAGTCGGTTTTCTACATCAACACACCGATCTCGAAAAAGACGGGCAGCAACGTGATGATCTGGATCCTGCGCGACCACACCGAGTTGCGCCATGGCCCCGCCGGGCCCTACTTGTCGTCCAGAGATCAGATCGAGGTCGATTGCGCCGGCAGACGGATCCGCCGGATGTATTCCTCGGACCATCCGCAAGCCATGGGCGCCGGCAAGCTGGAGCACTACGAACACGGCCCGATGAGCTGGAATTTCGCCACACCCAATACCATCGCCAGCCGGATGGTGGATGTCGCCTGCCGGTGATGCGCCGTGGTCCAAGCCCGCTATAGAGGCCGATAACGGCGCACCTGTTTCCGCTGAAGGGAGTTGTCATGTTCCTAGGCCATTTCGCCCTTGGCTTTGGCGCCAAAGTGGTCGCACCGCGCGTGTCACTCGGCGCGCTGTTCCTCGCGGCCCAGTTCATCGACCTGTTGTGGCCGACTTTCCTGCTGTTGGGGCTTGAGCGTGTACGTATCGAGCCCGGTGCCACGGTGGTGACGCCGCTGGTGTTCGAGCATTACCCGTACTCCCACAGCCTGCTGGCCGTACTGGGCTGGGCTGTGTTGCTGGGTGTGCTCTACGCGCTGCGCAAGCGCGACCGGGGCGGTTCCGTGGTGTTGGGTGCACTGGTGCTGAGTCACTGGCTGCTGGACCTCATGGTGCATCGGCCGGATCTGCCGTTGGTGCCCTGGGGTGATGCCGTGTCTGGCCTGCACCTGTGGTCATCCCTGCCGCTGACACTGGCGCTGGAAATTCCGATGTTTACTCTCGGCGTGTGGGTCTATGTGCGCAACACCGTTGCCCGTGACGGGGCTGGCCGCTGGAGGCTGTTGGGCCTGGTGCTCATCCTGTTCGTGATTTACACCGTCAATGTGTTCGGTGCCCCGCCGCCGAGCACGCAGACCATTGCCTGGGTCGGGCAACTGCAGTGGCTGCTGGTACTGTGGGGCTACTGGGTGGACCGGCACCGCCGCCCTTTGGTGCCGGCCTGAGCTTCAGCGGGCCAGGAAGTCGCGGATCGCGAACAGCGTCTCTTCCGGTGTCTCGCTCATCTGGTGGTGGCCCACCGGCAGGTTCACCACCTGCACCGACTTGCCCGCTTCGCGCGCCTTGGTTATCAGCCCCTGGGCGGCTTTCGCCATCGTCATCTGGTCTTGCGCGCCCAGCAGGAACAGCACCGGGCAGGTGATGGCCTGCACTGCGTTCTCGCCATTGGCATAGCTGTCGCAGGCCTTGAAGCCGCGGTGGAACACGTTGACTTGGCGGTTGCTGGCCAGCACACGCCGGCCCAGCGCCATGCCGGCACCGTAGACCCAGGTGCCGGGGCCGAGCACCGAGGGCGGTGCCGCCAGCGTGCTGCGCGAAAAGACGTTGATCATGGTCAGCGCCTTCATCGGCTCGTTGAGTGCGGCATCGAGCAGCGCTGGCGACACCTTCATCGGGAAGGCTGTGCCCACCAGCACCAGGTGGCTGATGCGCTCCTTGAGTTGAGAGGCGGCTTCCAGCGCAATCAGCGAGCCCCAGCTATGGCCGACCAGCGCGGCGCGTGACACGCCGGCGGCATCGAGCAGGGCGGCGATGAAGCCGGCCGCCTGTTCCACCGTTTCCGGGGCTTCGCCGCCGCTGCGGCAATGGCCGGGCAAATCCACCGCCAGCACGTTCCAGCCGTGGTTGGCCAGGTAGCGGCTCTGCAGTATCCAGACGCTGTGGTCGTTGAGGACGCCGTGGATGAAGACGACGGTGGGTTTGGCGGCATCAAACGCCTTGCCGCCGGTGTAGCAATAGGTCTTGGCGCCGTTGACGGTGAGTTCCATCACGCACCTGCCTTTTCTGCCGCTTTCAATGCGCGCTTGAGGTCATCGATCAGATCGTCCGGGTCTTCCAGGCCGATCGACAGGCGGATCGTGCCCTGGCTGATGCCGGCACCGGCCAACGCCTCGTCGCTCATGCGGAAGTGGGTGGTGCTGGCCGGGTGGATCACCAGGCTGCGGCAGTCGCCCACATTGGCCAAGTGGCTGAAGACTTTGAGCGTTTCGATGAAGGCCTTGCCTTGCTCGCGGTTGCCTTTGATGTCGAAGCTGAACACCGAACCGGCACCGCGCGGCAGCAGCTGCTTCGCCAGGGCGTGGCTGGGGTGGCTTTCCAGTAGCGGGTGGCCGACGCGCGAGACAAAAGGCTGGCTGGCCAGGAACTGCACCACGTGCTCGGTGTTGCTCATGTGGCGCGCCATGCGCAGCGGCAAGGTTTCGATGCCCTGCAGAATGAGCCACGCGGTGTGCGGGCTCATGCAGGCACCAAAGTCGCGCAGGCCCTCGCGCCGCGCACGCAGCAGGAAGGCGCCGATGGTCGACTCCTCGGTGAACACCATGTTGTGGAAACCGTCGTAGGCTTGGCTGAGTTCGGAAAACTTTCCCGAGGCGTCCCAGTCGAAGCTGCCGCCGTCCACCACCACACCGCCGATCACGGTACCGTGGCCGCTCAGGAACTTGGTAGCCGAGTGGTAGACCAAGTCGGCGCCGTGCTCGAACGGTTTGATCAGCCAGGGCGAGGTGAGGGTGGAGTCCACCAGCAGCGGCACACCGGCTTCGTGGGCGATGGCGCTCACCGTCGGAATGTCCAGCACGTCCAGGCCCGGGTTGCCCACGGTCTCGCCGAAGAACAGCTTGGTATTGGGCCGTACTGCCTTGCGCCAGCCGTCAATGTCTCCCGGCTTGACGAAGGTGGTCTCGATGCCGAAGCGGCGCAGCGTGTAGTGCAGCAGGTTCTGCGAGCCGCCATACAGCGCGGTGCTGGCCACGATGTGCGAGCCGGCGCCCATCAGCGTGGCCACGCTCAGGTGCAATGCCGCCTGGCCGCTGGTCACGGCAATGGCACCGATACCGCCTTCCAGCGCCGCCATGCGCTGTTCGAACACCGCATTGGTCGGGTTGCTGATGCGGCTGTAGACGTGGCCGGCGCGCTCCAGGTTGAACAACGCGGCCGCGTGGTCGCTTGATTCGAAGACGAAGGAGGTGGTGAGGTGGATCGGCACGGCGCGCGCACCAGTGGTGGGGTCGGGTGCCGCCCCGGCGTGCAGTGCCAGGGTGTCGAAACCGGGGTCGGAATAACCGGGCATGAAGAACTCCGCAGATGTTTCAGTGGGTGCTGGCGGTGTCGCGGGGTGGCTTGACCGGCAGCCTCGTTATGGTTCCAATCATGCCATGGGCTATATTTCATGCCCTTGAGAGTCACGAGGAGCACACCATGAAAGTCAGCGACATCCTGCGCGTCAAGGGCAACACCCTGTACACCGTCACCCCCGACGAGCCGCTGGCCCGCGCGACCGAGGCGATGGCGGAAAAAGACATCGGCTCGCTGGTGGTCATGGACCATGGCGACCTGGTGGGCATGCTGACCTTCCGCGAGGTCATCAAGCAGGCTGTGAAAAACGGCGGCAGCATTGGCACGACGCTGGTGCGCACCGCCATGGACGACGCGCCCCTGACCTGCACCATGGAAACCGACATGGACGAGGTGCGCCGCATGATGCTGGACCGTCACGCCCGCTACATGCCGGTGATGGACAAGAAGATGCTCATGGGTGTGATCAGCTTCTACGACGTGGCCAAGGCCGTGGTGGATGCTCAGAACTTCGAGAACAAGATGCTCAAGGCCTACATCCGCGACTGGCCGGAAGAAGAAGGCCAGCCGGCGGCCAAAGACGCCTGAGCGCGAGCACCCTGGCCGGGCGACTGCAGCCGTATCCAGAGGCGGCGAGCAACAGTTGAAGCGAGCCTGCGCAGAGGGGGTGAATACTCTCTGGGATAATCCCTCCCATGAGCGGCAATACCTTCGGAAACCTCTTCGCGGTCACCAACTTCGGTGAATCCCACGGACCGGCCATCGGCTGCGTGATCGACGGCTGCCCGCCGGGCATGGAACTGAGCGAGGCCGACATCCAGCCCGATTTGGATCGCCGCCGCCCCGGCACCTCCAAATTCGTCACCCAGCGCAACGAGCCCGATGCGGTGGAAATCCTCTCCGGCGTTTACGAGGGCAAGACCACCGGCACGCCGATCTGCCTGCTCATCAAGAACACCGACCAGCGCAGCAAGGACTACGGCAACATCCTGCAGACCTTCCGACCCGGTCATGCTGACTACACCTACTGGCACAAGTACGGCATCCGCGACCCGCGCGGCGGCGGCCGTTCCTCGGCCCGTTTGACCGCCCCCATGGTGGCGGCCGGCGCCGTGGCCAAGAAATGGCTGCGCGCCCAGTACGGCACCGAGTTCCGTGGCTGCATGACGCAGATCGGTGAGATCGCCATTCCCTTCGAGTCCTGGGACCACGTGCCCGCCAATCCCTTCTTCGCTCCGGTGGCCGATGTGTCGGCGCTGGAGGCCTACATGGAAGCCCTGCGCAAGGCGGGCGACTCCTGCGGCGCGCGCCTGCGTGTCACGGTCAGCAAGATGCCGGTCGGCCTGGGTGAGCCGCTGTTTGACAAGCTCGATGCCGACATCGCCTTCGCCATGATGGGCATCAATGCGGTCAAGGGTGTGGAGATCGGCGCCGGTTTTGCCAGCGTGGCTCACAAGGGCAGCAGCCATGGCGACGCGCTCAGCCCGCAAGGCTTTCGCAACAATAATGCCGGCGGCGTGTTGGGCGGCATCAGCACCGGGCAGGACTTGGAAGTCTCGATCGCCATCAAGCCGACCAGCTCCATCCTCACACCACGCGAGTCGATCGACGTCGAAGGCCACAGCACCGAGGTGGTGACCAAGGGCCGGCACGACCCCTGCGTCGGCATCCGTGCCACCCCGATTGCCGAGGCCATGCTGGCCCTGGTGGTGATGGAGCATGCATTGCGCCAGCGTGCCCAGTGCGGCGACGTCAAGCTGGCGGTCGGCCCCATCCCCGGCTCGGTCTGAGCCGGACATCACGTTCACTTTCGATTTCGGGAATCTCACATGCCTACCATCCGCGTTGAAATGTTCGAGGGCCGCACGCCCGAGCAGAAGAGGGAGTTCGTCAAGGCTGTCACCGAGGCTGCCGTCAAGACCCTGGGCACCTCGCCCGAGGCGGTGGACGTGATCCTGTTCGACATCAAGAAGTCCGACTGGGCCAGCGCCGGCGTGCTCTGGAGCGAGAAAAAGTAGCAGGCCTCTCGTGCCCAACAGCCGGCGCCATCTCGCGCCTTTTGCGGCCCTGTCGGCCAGCTACTTTGCCCACATCGGGTTTTTCAATCCCTACCTGCCGCTCTGGCTCAAGGACCTGGGCCTGGGCATTGTTGCCATCAGCCTGCTGACGGCCGTGCAGTCGGCTACGCGCCTGGTCGCACCTTATGCCTGGGGCTGGCTGAGTGACCATACCGGCGAGCGCGTCAAGCTGCTACGCTTCGGCGCCACGGTGGCGCTGGTGGTGTCGTGCGGCTTGTGGATCGAAGGCGGCTTCTGGTGGCTGGCTGCGGTGCTGGGGCTGATGTTCCTGCACACCAGCGCCATGATGCCGATGAGCGAGGCCGCCATGGCCCATCTGGTCAGCAGCGGCGGTGCATTCGACGCCAAGCGTTATGGCCGCGTGCGCCTGTGGGGCTCGCTCGGTTTTCTGGTCACGGTGTTTGCCGCCGGTGCCTGGTTCGAGCATTTCGGCATGGGGCATTTCCCGGCCTGGACCGTGCTCTCGCTGTTGGCGGTGGTGGCCAGTGTCTGGTGGTTGCCCGACCTGAAAGAGGCGGTGCCGGCACACGAGAAAAAGCAGCCGGTGCTGCCCATTCTGAAAAAACGTTCCGTGCAATGGTTTTTTGCCACGGCGTTTTTCCATGTGCTGTCACACATGGGCATCTACATCTTCTTCTCGCTCTACCTTGACGCCCTGGGCTACAGCAAGACCATGATCGGCCTGTTGTGGGCGGTCTCGGTCATCGTGGAAATCGCCTGGTTCTTCACACAAAGCCGTTGGCTGCCGCGCTTTAGCCTCACGGCCTGGCTGGTTGTGTGTGCCGCAGTGGCGGTACTGCGCATGGGGGTTACCGCTTCCAGCGCCGCTGTCTGGCCCCTGTTGTTGCTGGCGCAGGCGCTGCATGGGCTGACCTTTGCCGCGCATCACTCGGTCTGCATTGCGCTGTTGTCGCACCATTTTCCCGGCACGCTGCGCGGCCGTGGCCAGGCCCTGTACGCGGTGTTGGGTTATGGACTGCCGGGGGTGCTGACCGGCCTGGCCGGTGGCGTCTTGAGCGCGCGCTTTGGCCTGGTCAGCGTGTTCTGGGCAGCGCTGGCCAGCGGCGTGCTGGCCACGCTGTGTGCCTGGCAGGTTTGGCGCCTGCGCCACCGGTCGGTTTAGCGCACGGACCAGGCCGATAGCAGTGGGCGCGGGTCGTCCGGCTCCCGGGGTTCCAGTTCGCGCGTGGGCGTGCCAATGCAGACGAAGCCCACGAGTTGCTCGCCAGCCTGACAGAAGGCCTGCACCAGCGTCGGGTGCTGGCATTTGCGGCCGCTCAGGATCTTGGCGCCAAACCCCATGAGGTGCAGCGCGTTCATGAAATTGCTCAAGGCCCCACCGACGCAGATCCATTGCTCGTGCGGCGGCACCTTGGCCACGCCACTGTCGATGCGCGCCACCCAGGCCACCAGCACCGGCCCGTTGTAGGCGCGCTCGCGTTCGATGGCCACGTCCTCGGCGCTTTTGCCAGAGTCGCGGGCGAACTGTTCGAACAGCTCGGCCAGGGCGGGGCGCTGCGCCTCGCTCACCGTGACCACACGCCAGGGTTTCATGCGTCCATGGTTGGGTGCCCGCAAGGCGGCTTGCACCGCCTGGGTCAATTGCGCGTCATTCGGGCCAGGGGCCACCATCCAGCGCGGACCAATCGAGTGGCGGCCCAGCAGGGCAGCCAGGGTGGTGTCCGGCGTTGTGTTCTGTTGCTCAGTCATGTTGGGTCTTCAGCGTGTCAGCCGTTCGTGTACCCAGTGCGCTGCGGCCAGCAGCTTGTGGTCTTCACCAAAGCGACCCACCAGTTGCAGGCCTACCGGCAGGTCCATGGCGCCGGTGGCAAAAGGCAGGTGCACGCAGGGCAGGCCCAGCAGCGACCAGCTGCGGCAAAACAGCGGGTCGCCGGTGGCCTCCAGGCCTTTGGGCGCTTCACCGATGGCGCTGGGGGTCAGCAGCACGTCGTGTCGTTCGAACAGCGAGTCGATGCGCAGGCGCCAGTCGGCGGTGCGCTGCAGGTTGGCGTCGTGGGTGGCACCGTTGATTGCCATGCCGGCATCGAGCAGCGCCACCAGCTGTGCGCTCAAGGCCTCGCGGTGGCGCAGCCGTTCGTGGCTGAGCGAACGTGCCATCTCGAAGGTCATCACGTCTTTTTGCAGCTGAATCAGGTCGCCGAAGTTCTGCGGCATGGCCACGTCCTGGCAGGCATCGGTGTGTGTGGCCAGTGCCTGCGTGGCCAGCGACCAGACGTTTTGCGTGTCGACGTCGGCTTGTGGCCAGGCCGGCGTCTGGAACAGGCCGATGCGCGGCGCCCCGTGCTCGCCCCATTCGAACAGGCGCCGGTCGCCGGTGAGCACGGCGCCCAGCAGGGCGACGTCGCGTACGCTGCGGCCAAAGCCACCGATCACATCCAGCGTGGGCGAGAGGCTTTTCACGCCGGCCCCGACCACGCGGCCGTGGCTGGGTTTGTAGCCCACCACGCCGCAGAAGGCGGCCGGCCGGATGATGGAGCCAGCCGTCTGCGTGCCCAGCGCCAGCGGCACCATGTGGTCGGCCACTGCCGCGGCCGAGCCGCTGGATGAGCCGCCCGGGGTGAACTGCGTGTTGTGTGGGTTGCAGGTGGGGCCGGGCTGGAAGTAGGCGAATTCGGTGGTGACGGTCTTGCCCATCACCACGGCGCCGGCCTCGCGGCACAGGGCCACGGTGGCGGCATCGGCCACCGGGCGGTGGTGGGCGTAGAGCGCCGAGCCGTAGCCGGTGGGCAGGTCGGTGGTGTCGAACAGGTCTTTCACGCCGATGGGCAGGCCGTGCAGCAGGCCGCGCACCGGCCCGGCGTCAAGCGCCCGGGCCTGCGCCAGGGCATTGACGGCATCAAGGTGGGCGAAGGCATGGACGTCGTCTTCACGCTCGGCTACGCGCTCCAGGCAGGCGATGGCCAGGTCTTCGGCCTTGATCTCGCGCCGCGCCAGTCGCACCGCAAGCTGGGAGGCGTCGAGTTCATTGAGTCGGGGCGTCGTCATGCATGTCTTCCTTATCCCTCGTGATGGGTCGATGGTAGCCCAGTGGCACAATTGGCCATCTGCTGATCTGCACCCCTTTGGCTAGGGAATTCCCCATGAAAACCGTTCTCGTCCTCAATGGTCCCAACCTCAACCTGCTTGGCACGCGCGAGCCGGCGGTCTATGGCTCGCAAACACTGGCCGACGTGCAAGCCCTGTGCGAACGGGCCTGTGCCGCCAACGGCCTGGCGCTGGACTTCCGCCAGAGCAACCAAGAGGGCGAGCTGGTGGACTGGCTCCACGAAGCCGGCCGCCTGCAGGCCGCGGGCCAACTGGCCGGTGTCATCCTCAATGCCGGTGCCTACACCCACACCAGCATTGCGCTGCACGATGCCATCAAGGGCACCGGCGTGACGCTGATCGAGCTGCACATCAGCAACGTGCATGCGCGCGAGGAATTCCGCCACCACTCCTACATTTCGCCGGCAGCCAAGGCGGTGATGGCCGGGTTCGGCGTCAACGGGTACGCGCTGGCCATTGCCGGTCTGGCCCAATTGGCAGAAACGAAATGAAGCGCAAGGCGCCTGAACTCCTGGCCCCGGCCGGCTCGCTGGCCATGCTGGAGACGGCTTTCGCCTTTGGGGCGGATGCCATCTACGCCGGCCAGCCACGCTACTCGCTGCGTGTGCGCAACAACGACTTCGGCGACCTGGCCGTGCTCAAGCGCGGCATCGATCGCGCGCACGAACTCGGACGCAAGTTCTTCCTGGTCTCCAACATCTTTCCACACGGCAACAAGATCAAGAACTACCTGTCCAACATGGCACCGGTCATTGCCTTGAAGCCGGACGCCATGATCATGTCCGACCCCGGGCTGATCATGATGGTGCGCGAAACCTGGCCCGAGATGGAGATCCACCTTTCGGTGCAAGCCAACACCGTGAATGCTGCCGCCGTGCGCTTCTGGAACAAGGCCGGCGTCAAGCGCGTGATCCTGTCGCGCGAGTTGTCGCTTGATCAGGTGGAGCAGATTCGCCAGGACTGCCCTGACAGCGAGATCGAAGTGTTCGTGCACGGCGCGCTGTGCATCGCCTACTCGGGCCGCTGCCTGCTGTCGGGTTACTTCAACCACCGCGACGCCAACCAGGGCACCTGCACCAATGCCTGCCGCTGGGACTACAAGACGCACACCGCGCAGGTCGACGCCAGTGGTGACGTGCTCTCGCCGGAACGCGCTGCGGCCCAGGGTTGTGGCGGCGGCGGGCAGACCTTGCCCAAAGAGGCGCGCGACTCGATCTCCTACCTGCTGGAAGAAAGCAACCGTCCCGGCGAGTTCATGCCGATCGAGGAAGACGAGCACGGCACCTACGTCATGAACTCCAAGGACTTGCGGGCCATCGAGCACATCCAGCGCCTGGTGGAGATCGGCGTCGACTCGCTCAAGATCGAAGGCCGCACCAAGAGCGCCTACTACGTGGCGCGCACGGTGCAGAGCTACCGCCAGGCGATTGATGACGCCGTGGCCGGCCGTGGCCTGGACCCGGCCCTGATCGGCCAGCTCGAAGGCCTGGCCAACCGCGGCTACACCTCGGGCTTCTACCAGCGCCACACACCGCAGGAAACGCAGAACTACCTGCGCGGTTATTCCGAGTCGGGCCGCAGTCAGTACGTCGGTGACGTGGTGGCCTTCGACGCCCCACGTGGCCTGGCCCAGGTCAACGTGAAGAATAAGTTTTCGGTGGGTGACCGGCTGGAGCTGATCCAGCCCGGTGGCAATGTGGACTACGACATCACCCGCATGGAAAACGCGGAAGGGCAAGCCATCGACGTGGCGCCGGGCTCCGGTCACACCGTCTGGCTGCCGCTGCCGGCCAGCAGTGTGGGTGCCTTCGTGGCGCGCTACGTGAACCTCGTTGTCGAGACGCCGGAGCCGGTGGTCGGTTGATTCGGCACCCGCGCGCTCATGACCCTGCCCGCGCTGCTCCAGATCGACGAGTCCGAGGTTGAGATCAGCGCCATCCGCGCGCAAGGCGCCGGCGGCCAGAATGTCAACAAGGTTTCCAGCGCGGTGCACCTGCGCTTCGACATCCGGGCTTCGTCGCTGCCCGAGGATGTGAAGGAGCGCCTGCTGGCGCTGCGCGACAGCCGCATCACACAAGACGGCGTGCTGGTGCTCAAGGCGCAGCAGCACCGCAGCCAGGATCTGAACCGGCTGGATGCCTTCTCGCGCTTGCACGAGCTGGTCAACAGCGTGGCCCGCCCCCCCAAGACGCGCCGCGCCACCCAGCCGACCTACGGCTCGCGCCAGCGGCGCCTGGAAGGCAAGAGCCAGCGTTCCCAGACCAAGGCCCTGCGCGGGCGGGTGCGCAACGGGTCCGATTCGCACTGAATGAGGCGATTCGTCCTTCGCCTGCGAGGTTTAACAAGATCTTCTAGGATTACCAAATGACTACCTCTCTCCAAATCGATTTCGTCTCCGACGTGGCCTGCCCCTGGTGCGCCGTCGGCTTGGGTGCGCTGGAACAGGCGCTGGCCAATGTGCAAGGTGACATCAGTGCCGAACTGCACTTCCAGCCCTTCGAGCTCAACCCGCACATGGGGCCTGAGGGGCAGGACGTCGGCGAGCACCTGGCCGAGAAATACGGCTCCACGCCCGAGCAGCAGGCGCAGATACGCGAGACCATTCGTCAGCGCGGCGCCGAGGTCGGCTTCACCTTCAAACCCGAAGGGCGCGGCCGCATCTGGAACACCTTTGATGCGCACCGCTTGTTGCACTGGGCCGCGCTGCAGGGCGCTGACAAACAGCACGCGCTGAAGAAGGAACTGCTCAACGCCTACCATGGCCGGGCCGAGAACGTGTCGGATGCCGAGGTGCTGGCCCATGCCTGTACCAGCGTGGGACTGGACGCGGCGCAGGCGCGCGCCATCCTGGCTGGTGACGACTACGCCGACGTTGTGCGTGAGAACGAAATGCAGTGGCAGCAGGCTGGCATCCGCTCGGTACCGGCCATCGTCATCAACCGCCAGTACCTGATCTCCGGCGGCCAGCCGGTGGCGGTGTTCGAGGAGGCCCTGCGCAAGATTGCGGCGGACGCCAGCGGCCAGGCCTGAGCCTGGCTTGCGTCATTGGCGGTTCACATGAAACGTTTTCTGTCTTTCTGTGCCCTGGCTGCGCTGGCCGGCACGCTGGCAGCCCAGCCGGTCTCGTTCGGCCTTTTTGGCGACATGCCGTACAGCCGCTGGGAGCGTGAACAGTTGCCGGCCCTGCTGAACGAGATCAACCGCAAGCCGCTGGCCTTTGTGGTACACGATGGTGATTTCAAGAGTGGTGGTTCGGTCTGCAGCGACGAGGTATTTCTCGACATGCTCGATGTGTTCCAGAGTTCTCTCCACCCGCTGGTCTTTGTGCCCGGCGACAACGAGTGGACCGACTGCCACCGCAAGAACAACGGTGGCTACGACCCGCTGGAGCGCTTGGCCAAATTGCGTGAGCTGTTTTTTGCCGGCGACACGGCGCTGGGTCAACGTCCGCTGAAACTGGAACGCCAGAGCAGCGACCCGGCCTTTGCCGCCTACCGCGAGAACGTGCGCTGGGAGGCGGGTGGTGCGTTGTTCGTCGGCTTGAATGTGACCGGGAGCGACAACAACTACCATGGTCCGCACCGCAGCGGCGGCCCGGTGCCGGAGTTCATCGAACGCAGTGCCGCCAATCGGGCCTGGCTGGCGCAGGCGTTCGAGCTGGCGCGCAAGCGCAAGCTGGCCGGCGTGATGGTCATCATCCAGGCCAATCCGGAGTTCGAGGCTGCCAGCGCTGGCAACTTCAAACCCGGCTACCGTGACTTCCTCATTCAACTGCGCGAAGAAACGCAGGCCTTTGCCGGCCAGGTGGTGCTGGTGCATGGCGATTCGCATCACCAGCAGATCAACCAGCCGTTGCTCGACGCCGCGGCGCGCGAGGTGGTGAAGAACTTCACCCGTGTCGAAACCTACGGCTCACCCTTTCTGGGTTGGGTCAAGGGCACGGTGGATGTGGCCGACCCCAAGGTGTTCCGCTTTGAGCCGCGACGCTGGAATCCGTCCGGGCAATGACAATTTTTCTCAATTGAAATCTATTTCATAGCCAGCCCACCAGGACTGGGCATGGCCCTTGCTCTTGTCTCTGTACAAGACAGGCCCATGCACCATGAAGAACATCTTTGACGAAATGCATGCCCCAAACGGGAGCACGCGCCTGCATTACGCCCCCTATCAGGACTGGTTGTCGCTGATGCCGGCGGCGCACATCGCCCAAAAGCGTGCGGAGGCCGATTCAGCCTTTCACCGCTCCGGCATCACCTTCGCCGTTTACGGCCAGGACGCCGGCAAGGAACGTTTGATCCCGTTTGACATCATTCCGCGCATCATCCCGGCGGCCGAGTGGGAGCAGCTGGAACGCGGTCTGCGCCAGCGCGTCAATGCGCTCAACGCCTTCATCCACGACATTTACCACGGCCAGCGCATCGTTAAGGCCGGTCTGATCCCGGCCGAGCAGGTGTTCTGCAATGCCCAGTACCGGCCCGAGATGCAGGACGTGGCGGTGCGCAACGACATCTACGCTCACATCGCCGGTATCGACATCGTGCGTGCCGCGCTGCCCGGCGGCGAGGCGGCCTACTACGTGCTGGAAGACAATCTGCGTGTGCCCTCGGGTGTCTCGTACATGCTGGAAGACCGGCGCATGATGATGCGACTGTTCCCAGAACTGTTCGGCCGTTATCAAGTGCGCCCGGTCGACCATTACCCGGACCTGCTGCTCGACACCCTGCGCCAGGCGGCACCGGCCGGTATCGACGACCCCACGGTGGTGGTGCTCACGCCCGGTGCCTTCAACAGTGCCTACTTCGAACACGCCTTTCTGGCGCAGCAGATGGGCGTGGAGCTGGTCGAAGGCAAAGACCTCTTTGTGCACGACGAAACCCTGTTCATGCGCACCACCCAGGGCCCGCGCCGGGTGGACGTGATCTACCGCCGCATCGACGACGACTTTCTCGACCCGCTGGCCTTCCGCGCCGACTCGGCGCTCGGTGTGGCTGGCCTGCTGTCGGTCTATCGTGCCGGCCGCGTCACGCTGGCCAATGCCATCGGCACCGGCGTGGCGGATGACAAGTCCATCTACCCCTACGTGCCCGACATGATCCGCTTCTACCTGTCGGAAGAACCCATCATCGCCAACGTGCCCACCTACCAGTGCCGCAAGCCAGATGAACTGAGCTACGTGCTGGCCAATATGGAGCAACTGGTGGTGAAGGAGACCCACGGCGCCGGCGGTTACGGCATGCTGGTGGGGCCCGCTTCGACCAAAGCCGAGGTCGAAGCCTTCCGCGCCCGCGTCAAGGCCGCGCCCGATAAATACATCGCCAAGCCCACGCTGGCGCTGTCGGCCTGCCCGACCTTCGTGGAGGCTGGCATCGCCCCGCGCCACATCGACCTGCGACCTTTCGTGCTCTCCGGGCGCGAGGTGCGCATGGCACCCGGCGGCCTGACGCGCGTGGCGCTCAAGGCCGGCTCACTCGTCGTCAATTCATCCCAAGGCGGCGGCACCAAAGACACCTGGGTGCTGGAAGGGGAGGCCTGATCATGTTGTCCCGCACCGCCGACCATCTCTACTGGATGTCCCGCTACACCGAGCGGGCCGAAAACATCGCCCGCATGCTGGAGGTGAGCTACCGCATGTCGCTGCAGACGCCCCATGTGCAGGGCGGCTACTGGGGCGCCGCGCTCGGCATCAACGGGCTGGAAGAGGCCTACCGCGCCAAGTACGGTGCCATCACCGCCGGCAATGTGCTGCGCTTCATGAGCGTCGACCAGGACAACCCCTCGTCCATCCTGTCCTGCCTGCGCGCCGCGCGCGAGAACTGCCACGCCGTGCGCGGCACCGTCACCTCCGAGGTGTGGGAAACCGTCAACACCACCTGGCTGGAGGCGCGCGATTCGGTCACCGGGTTGCCGCAGGGCAGCATCCAGGGCAGCGAGCTGACCAAGTTCTTCGAATGGGTCAAGTTCCGCTCACACCTTTCGCGCGGCGTCACGGTGGGCACCATGCTGCAGGACGTGGCCTTCCACTTCACCCGCCTGGGTACCTTCCTGGAACGGGCTGACAACACCGCCCGCCTGCTGGACGTGAAGTTCGACGAACTGGCGCCGCAAAGCAGTGCCGACGGCGAGTACTACGAGTGGAGCGCGCTGTTGCGTTCGGTGTCGGCCTTCGAGATCTACCGCAAGGTCTACCGCGACATGATCACGCCGCAGCGCGTGGCCGAGCTGTTGATCCTGCGCGAGGACATGCCGCGCTCGCTGCACGCCTGCATGAAAGAGGTGTACCAGATCCTCGGCCAGGTGGCCAACGCGCGCTCGCAGGAAACGCTGCGCTGTGCCGGCGCCATGTACTCGCGCCTGCGCTACAGCCGCATCGAGGACATCGTCGCGCGCGGCCTGCACGAGGTGCTGACCGATTTCCTCGACGGCACCGCCGACCTCGGCAATCGCATTGCGCAGGACTTCCTCTTACCGATAGGCTGATTCAGGAGAACACCATGCTGCTCGACATCCGCCACGAAACCCTCTACCGCTATGCTGTGCCGGCCAGCTACAGCCTGCAGTACATGCGGCTGTGGCCGCGCGCCGACGGCGGCCAGCGCGTACTCAACTGGCGCATCGACGCGCCGGGTCGGCGCTGGGCGCAGACCGATGCCTATGGCAATGCGGTTTTCGTCACCTCATTGACCGACAAGCACGACGTCATTCGCGTGGTAGCCCAGGGTCAGGTGGAAACGTCGGACGAGCGTGGTGTGCTGCTGCCGCACGACTCGGCCGTGCCGCCGCTGGCTTTTGCCCTGCCCACCAGCCTGACCGAAGCCGACGCCGCCATTGAAGCCTTGGCCGCCGAAGCGCTGGGCGACACGCCCTGGGGCGCGCTGGCCGGCCCCGAGCCGCTGCAGGCCCTGGCCGACGCCATCTACCAGCGCGTGGCCTATGTGCAGGGCGTCACCGATGTTTTTCACACCGCGGCCGAGGTGCTGCAACAGGGGCAGGGCGTGTGCCAGGACATGGCGCACGTGTTCCTGGCCTGCTGCCGAGCACGCGGCATTCCGGCGCGTTACGTCAGCGGCTACCTGTTGACCGATGCCACCCATGCCGCCTCGCACGCCTGGGCCGAGGCCTGGCTGCCGCAGGCCCGTGGTGGTGCCGGTGCCTGGATCGGTTTTGATGTGACGCACCAGCGCATGGCCGGCCCCGAACTGTGCCGCCTGGCCGTGGGGCGCGACTTTGCCGACGCCAGCCCCATGCGCGGCATCCACGTCGGCGGCGGCGGCGAAGCATTGTCGGTGCGCGTGGCAGTGCAGGGCAGCGAGGCCGTGGCCGACCAATAAGCAGAACAAAAGGGGGCTGGCCGTGCCGCTACACTGCCAAGTCCATGCAGGAGACAACACAAGCCATGACGTATTGCGTAGCCGTCCGTAACGAAGCCGGGCTGGTTTTCCTGTCCGACTCGCGCACCAACGCCGGGGTGGACCAGATCAGCACCTTCCGCAAGATGCATGTGTACGAGGTGCCGGGCGAGCGCGTCATGGTGCTGCTGACCGCCGGCAACCTGGCCATCAGCCAGTCGGTCGCCAGCGGCCTGAAGGTGCAGATGGAAAACCATGGTGAGGGCAGCGAAACCAAGAGCCTGGCCAGCGCACCCAACATGTTCAGCGCCGCCAAGCTGGTGGGCGACGCGGTGCGCAAGGTCTACGAGCGCGACGCCGAAGCGCTGAAAGAGTTCAAGATCGAGTTCAACGTCAGCCTGATCTTCGGCGGCCAGATCAAGGGCGAGGAACCGCGCCTGTTCAACATCTACTCGGCCGGCAACTTCATCGAAGCCACGCCCGAGACGCCGTACTTCCAGATCGGCGAGTCCAAGTACGGCAAACCGATTCTGGACCGCGTCATCGGCAACGAACTGTCGCTGGACGAAGTGGCCAAGTGCTGCCTGATCTCGATGGATTCCACCATCAAGTCCAACCTTTCGGTCGGCCTGCCGCTGGACCTGTTGTGCTACCAGAAAGACGCGCTGAAGGTGGAGCGCCGCACTCAGATCGACGGCAAGGACCCGTACTTCACCTCACTGCGCGAACGCTGGGGCCAGCAGTTGCGCAAGGTGTTCAACGAGCTGCCGGATCCGGGGTATTGGCAGAAGTAGATACGCGGGAGCGAGTGCCTAACATCGATCAGACTTGACCTTGGCCGAAGTATCTGAAAGTGGGCATTCATCCCTCTATTGGGGGATAGGCAGGCTGGGTTTGGCCAGCTAACATGAAGCGGTATTTATTCGTTCTTATGGGGCTTAGCTGCCTCGCCAATGTCAAGAAAACTATTTGCAAATAACAGCTTGGCGCTGTTTCAGTCGCCGACTTATGCCGCAGTGGCGTTGTGTCCCGCAGGCGCTACGGGACACATTACGTTGGGCTACTTGCAATTCTTAATCGATTATCAATAAAGGAGCTTATTGTGTTGAAGGGAAGAGTTTGTCTCGTCGGTGTCATGTTTGCCCTTTTGCTGTCATTGCTGGGCTGTGCACGCACCTCAACGCTGTACTCAAATACATTCATTAAGCCTGCCACCAAGGTTAAAAAAATCAATGTCATATACATGGAGAGCAGTCTTGTCTCAAAGACCAGTAAAACCAGCGTGCAGTTTTATGACATCGGTTACACAGATCTACCTGAACTTCTCAGAGAAAGAGTCCCAATTGTCTTTGCCCTGAACAACATTGGTTCTGAATACGCAACCTTCAAGAGCCAAGGCTTTGGGCAAAAAGAGGCGGTAGAGTCCATCAAGTGGGCAAACGTCACTCCGGATGCAATGTTGTTGACTCTCCAAATACTTGATGGGCAGGTGGTGTCAGGATCTCATACACCACGAACAACGACGCTCAATATGCAGGCCAACCTCATAGATCCAAGAACACAGCTTAGACAATGGACAGGACAGTTCCGAAATACATTCGTTGCCCCTCCAGCAGGGAAGAATGGATTTGATAATGAGTTCGTGGACAAGCTGCTGAAAACCGTCCTTGAGCAAATGTCACGAGACGGAATAATTGCACTAGCAGAGCACAAAGCCATGACCCCCATCGCCAAAACCACCGCTGCAGCGAACTGATATCGTGGCACGGTCCAACCTATCATTTCACCGGACCTGCGCAGCAAGCCGCGCAAGCCGATGAATCCAGACGTTAAACGTCCGCTTTTCCACCTCCGCGACAATCCGCGATATGTCGTTGGCAGATGAGTCGTTGGACCAAGAGCGACAAACATAGCGAAGGAGAGGATGCGTCCATTTTCGCTTACGGCGTCTCCTGCGCCAGCTCATTCACCGGCACACAACTGCAGAACAGATTCCGATCGCCCCAGACGTTGTCGATGCGGCCCACCGGCGGCCAGTACTTGGTGTGCTGTTCTTCGCCACGCGGGAAGGCGGCCACCTCGCGCGGGTAGGCGTGGGGCCACTCGGCCTTCAGCAGACTGGCGGCGGTGTGTGGCGCGTTCTTCAGCGGGTTGTCGTCCTGCGGCCACTCGCCGCGTTCCACCTTGGCAATCTCGCGGCGGATGGCGATCATGGCGTCGATGAAGCGGTCCAGCTCGTCCAGCGTCTCACTTTCGGTGGGCTCCACCATCAGCGTGCCGGGCACCGGGAAGCTCAGCGTGGGGGCGTGGAAGCCGTAGTCCATCAGTCGCTTGGCCACGTCTTCGGAGCTGATGCCGCTGCTCTCTTTCAGCGGGCGCAGGTCCAGAATGCATTCGTGCGCCACGTGGCCGTTCTCGCTGGCGTACAGCGTGGGATAGAAGTCTTTCAGGCGGGCGCTGATGTAGTTGGCGCTCAGAATGGCGGCCTCGGTGGCGGCCGTCAGGCCGGCCGCGCCCATCATGCGGCAGTACATCCAGCTGATCGGTAGCACCGCGGCATTGCCCATCGGTGCGGCTGATACCGCGCCCACACCGTTGACCGGCAAACCACCGGTCGCATGGCCAGGCAGGTAGGGCACCAGGTCTTCCACCACGCACACCGGGCCCACGCCGGGGCCGCCGCCGCCGTGCGGAATGCAGAAAGTCTTGTGCAGGTTCAAGTGGCTCACATCACCGCCGAACTCGCCCGGCGCAGCCACGCCCACCAGTGCGTTCATGTTGGCACCGTCCACGTAAACGCGGCCCCCGTGCTGGTGCACCAGGGCGCACAACTCCTTCACGCTGGTTTCGAACACGCCGTGCGTGCTGGGGTAGGTGATCATCACGCAGGCCAGGTTGGCGCTGTGTTGTTCACACTTGGCTTTCAGGTCCGCCAGGTCCACGTTGCCCTGCGCGTCGCAGGCCGTCACCACCACCGTCAGGCCCGCCATGTGGGCGCTGGCCGGGTTGGTGCCGTGGGCGGAGGAGGGAATCAGGCAGATGTTGCGGTGGCCCTGGCCTTGGGCCTGGTGCCAGGCGCGGATGGCCAGCAGGCCGGCGTATTCACCCTGGCTGCCCGCATTGGGCTGCAGGCTGATGCCGGCGTAACCGGTGGCCTGGCACAGCCAGGCGCGCAGCTGCGCGTCCAGCTCGGCATAACCCTGGCGCTGGGCAGCGGGTGCGAAGGGGTGGATGTGCGCGAACTCCGGCCAGGTGATGGGAATCATCTCGCTGGTGGCGTTGAGCTTCATGGTGCAGCTGCCCAGCGGGATCATGCTGCGGTCCAGCGCCAGGTCCAGGTCGCTCAAGCGGCGGATGTAGCGCAACATGCCGGTTTCGCTGTGGTGCGTGTTGAACACCGGGTGGGTGAGGAAGGCGCTGCGGCGGCGCAGGGCGGCGGGAATCAGCGCCTCGGTGTTTTCCAGCGCTTCTACCGTCGGCAGGGTCTTACCGTCCTGGGCGAAGAAGGACCAGAGCAGGGTGATGTCGTCGCGCGTAGTGGTCTCGTCGAGCGAGATACCCAGCGACGTTTCAGAGCAAAAACGCAGGTTAGCCCCGGTCTTTGCTGCGCGATTAGCTATCAAATTAGTAGCGTTTCCGGTGTCCACCGTCAGCGTGTCGAAGGCCGTGCTGTGCGCCAATGTGTAGCCCATGGCCTGCAGACCGCGCGCCAGGATGGCGGTGAAGGTCGCCACGCGCTCGGCGATGCGTGTCAACCCCTGCGGGCCGTGGTAGACGGCGTACATGCTGGCCATCACGGCCGGCAGCACCTGCGCGGTGCAGATGTTGGAGGTGGCCTTCTCGCGGCGGATGTGCTGCTCGCGCGTCTGCAGCGCCAGGCGGTAGGCGGGGCGGCCGTGCACGTCCACGCTCACGCCCACCAGGCGGCCGGGCAGGGAACGTTTGTAGTCGTCGCGGCAGGCCAGGTAGGCGGCGTGTGGGCCGCCGTTGCCCATGGGCATGCCGAAACGCTGCGTGCTGCCGAGCACGATGTCGGCACCGAATTCACCCGGCGACAGCAAGAGCGTGAGCGCCAGCAGGTCGGCCGCCACGCAGACCGCGGCCTGCTGCGTATGGGCCTGGTCCACCAGCGGGCGCAGGTCCGGCACGGCGCCACTGCTGCCCGGGTACTGGGCCAGCACGGCGAAGTAGTCCTTGCTAGCCATCAGCTCGGCCAGCGCGCCCACGCGCACGGTGATGCCCAGCGGCTCGGCGCGGGTGCGGATCACCTCAATGGTCTGAGGGTGGCAGTCGGCATCGACCAGGAAGACATCGCTCTTGCTCTTCACACTGCGCTTGGCCAGCGTCATGGCTTCGGCCGCAGCGGTGGCCTCGTCCAGCATGGAGGCGTTGGCAATCGGCATGCCGGTCAGGTCGCACACCATGGTCTGGAAGTTCACCAGCGCTTCCATGCGGCCCTGGCTGATCTCGGCCTGGTAGGGCGTGTAGGCGGTGTACCAGGCCGGGTTCTCCAGGATGTTGCGCAGGATGACGCCCGGTGGGTGCGTGCCGTAATAGCCCTGGCCGATGAAGCTCTTGGCCACCTGGTTCTTGGCGGCAATCGCCTTCAGCTCGGCCAGCGCGGCGGCTTCCGTCACCGGTGCCGGCAGGTCCATGGCGCTGCGGCGCGCAATCGAACGCGGCACGATACCGTCGATCAACTCGCGGCGCGAGACCGAGCCCACCGCCTGCAGTATGCGGGCTTCGTCCTCGGGCGAAATGCCGATGTGGCGGGCCAGAAATTCGGTGGCGTTTTCGAGTTCGCGCAGGGGGCGTGCAGCAGACATGGTCGTGGTTCTCCCTCGTCAGAGACGATCTGGTTTCAAAATAAAAGCGAAGGGGCGGTGTGAGCGGGCTGTCGGGCGGTGCGTCACAGCCGCGCATCAGCCGTCAGGCGTTCTTGGTGAGCTCGGTGTAGGCCGTCTCGTCCAGCAGCGCTGTCAGCTGCGAGGTGTCGGACAGCTTGACCTTGAAGAACCAGCCGGTGCCCAGCGGGTCGCTGTTGGCCAGCGATGGGTCGGCGCGCAGCGCTTCGTTCACCTCGATCACTTCGCCCGAGACTGGCATGTACACATCGGCCGCCGCCTTGACGGACTCCACCACGCCGGCCACGTCTTTCTGCGCCAGCGTCTTGCCCACTTCGGGCAGATCGACGAACACCACGTCGCCCAGCGCGTCCTGCGCGTGGACCGTGATGCCCACCACGGCGGTATCGCCCTCGACCTTGAGCCACTCGTGGTCTTCGGTGTACTTGATCATGCTGTTTTCTCCAAAAAATCAGTTTGGTGCGTGAGTCAGGAACTCAGCCCCGGTAATAGCGGTTCGGTACAAAGGGCATGGCCGACACTTCCATCGGCACCGGTTTGCCACGCACGATGGCGTTGAGCCGGGTGCCGGCCAGCGCACATTGTGCCGTCACATAAGCCATGGACACCGGCTTGTCGAGGGTGGGTGACAGCAGGCCGCTGCAGACCTCGCCCACGCGCTGGCCGCTGGCGTCCTGCAGTTCCACATGCTCGCGCACCGGCACACGCTCCAGGCCGATCAGGCCGACGCGCTTGCGCGTGAGGCTGGCCAGCTTGTCCAGTTGCGCCAGCACCGTGTCGGCGCCAGGGAAACCGCCGGCACGGGCACCACCGGTGCGGCGCACCTTCTGGATCGCCCAGTTCAGGCCGGCTTCGATGGGTGTGGTGCTGGTGTCGATGTCGTTGCCGTACAGGCACAGGCCAGCTTCCAGGCGCAGCGAGTTGCGCGCGCCCAGGCCGGCGGGCTTCACCTCCGGTTGGGCCAGCAGCAGGTGGGCCAGCGCTTCGGCCTGCATCTCGTGCACGGAAATCTCGAAGCCGTCCTCGCCGGTGTAGCCGCTGCGGGTGATGAAGCAGTCGATGTCTTGCGCCGAGTGGTGCACATGAAAATGCCCGCCGCTCATGAACACCAGCTTTTCAACGCCCGGGCACAGGCGCTGCAGTGCGAGCACGGCCTGCGGGCCTTGCAGCGCCAGCAGCGCGCGCTCCGGCATGGGGATGACCTCGCAGCGCTGGCCGATGCGGGCCTGGATGAGGGCGATGTCGTTGACTTTGCAGGCGCCGTTGACGATGACGAAGATGTCCGTGCCACGATTGACGAACATCAGGTCGTCGATGATGCCGCCCGTGTCGTTGAGCAGCATGCCGTAGCGCTGCCGGCCCACGCCCAGGTCTTGCACGTCAACGGGAATCAGGGTTTCAAAGGCGGCCGCGGCGTCGGCGCCCACCAGGCGCAACTGGCCCATGTGCGAGACGTCGAACAGGCTGGCCGCTGTGCGGGTGTGGTGGTGTTCGGCCATGAGGCCGGCCGGGTACTGCACCGGCATGGCGTAGCCGGCAAAGGGCACCATGCGCGCGCCCAAGGACAGGTGCAGGTCGTACAGCGGGGTGTGAAGCAGGTTCTGGTCAGGGCTCGACAAAGCAAAACTCCAGGGGCATTAAAAACCACGACCAGAACCAGTGTTCAAGCCATGGGCTGCCCCCGCTGTCCGCTTTACCTGAGAGATTCACCGGGCCGGGCCACGGGGTGGCACGCGCTGCGGTTTGCTCCTTCGGTGGGCTGCATCGCATGCAGCCTCTCTCCAGTGGGGAGACGCCGGTTGGCATTGCTGCCGATTGGCGTTCGTCAGTCCTTTTGCCTGAGCGTTCAGACCGCTGCAATCAGCCGTCCTGCGCCTTCGGCGGTTTTCAAGTTGAAAACTCTCTCCTGACGGGGCGCGATTGTACGCCAGCCGATTCAACCGGCCCGAGAACGGGGGCGCGTCGACATGTTTCGGGCATAAAAAAACCGGCCCGAAGGCCGGTTTTTCAGCTGAAGTTCAGACTTCAGTAACGGTTGCCACCGCCATAGCCGCCACCGCCGCCTTCGCGACGGCCGCCACCGCCACCACCGAAGCCGCCAGTGCGCGGCTCCATCGGACGGGCTTCATTGACCACCATGTCGCGGCCGTCGACGTTCTGGCCGTGCATGCCGGTGATGGCAGCCTTGGCTTCAGCGTCGGAAGACATTTCCACAAAGCCGAAGCCCTTGGAGCGGCCGCTGTCGCGGTCCATCATCACCTTGGCCGACTGGACGCTGCCGAAGCCGGAAAAGTGTTGTTCCAGATCGCTGTCGCGCACCGAGTAGGAGAGGTTGCCGACGTAAAGTTTGTTGCCCATTTTTGGGACCTTTCAAGTAAAGCGTTCACGGTCTCATCGAGACGCGCAACGCGGGGGAAATGACGGTCTTGGTTTAAAAAACCATCAAAGAATTTGTTCAGCGGAATGTGCGCCGCGGCTGCGACGGGGCGCCGCCGGAGCGGGGCTCCAGGTGACGGAAGGTGATGCGGCCCTTGCCCAGGTCATAGGGCGAGAGTTCCAGCGACACCTTGTCACCTGCCAGGATGCGGATGTGGTGCTTGCGCATCTTGCCGCCGGTGTAGGCGATCAGGCTGTGACCGTTGTCCAGCGTGACGCGAAAGCGCGAATCGGGCAGCACCTCTTCGACCTTGCCTTGCATTTCAATCAGTTCTTCCTTGGCCATGAAGTGCTCCTTGCGATGTGTGAAATTGAATGGGGTTCAGGCAGTGGCGCCGTGCCGCTGTTGCAGCCAGCTGTGGCCTTCGGCGATGGCGTACTGCAGTGCGCCTTCCTCGGTGGGGAAGTGCGGCACGAAGCGGAACACGCGGTCATGCGTGCCGCTGCCGCGTCCGCTGCGAATGGAAACGGATGCTGCGTAGTGGCCCGACTCGGTGCGTCGGGTGAGGGGTGAGACAAGGTACTTGCCTACCGAAAATGCTTTTTCTAATGTGGTCGTAATCAATTGGGTGCATGGGCCTCTCTGTTGGCCGCATGTCGGTAAATTCAGGAAACCGCTCACCGGTTTTTTGGTGGTGAACGTCGCGGTACAAAGCCGCTGCCGGGGTGTCCGGTCGAAAGAGGGAAATAGAGACCGGGGATGAAGCTCGCCGCTGGGGGGAGTTTGACGCCGTGAGGGCCGGATGTATCGGCCAGAAGGGATGCGGTGTGCGGCTTTGTGTGGGGCCGTGGACCGTGTGTCAGACAACAGTGCTGCAAAGGTAAGCAAATTGCAGCAGTGGGCGTATTGTACGCTGCATTCAGAAAACGTGCTGGTTATTTTTGTGCAGGGTTGTTCAGGTGCGTCAACATGGCTGGGGTTGGCCGGCCTCGCGTGTTTTCGCCAGTGCACAATCCAGCCAGGCTGCAACCACCAGGGAGCCCCATGAGCCGAGCCTTGATTCACCACCGCACCGACCTGACCACCATTGCCACTTGGGCCATGTTCAGCCGGGGCCTGCAGCCCGAGTTCCCGCCCGCAGTGCAGCAGCAGCTGGCGCAGATCAAGGGGCCGGCGCATGAGGAAGACAGCCGCATCCGTGACCTGAGCGCGCTGCCCTGGTGTTCCATCGACAACGACGACTCGCGCGACCTCGACCAGCTTACCGTGGGCGAAGCCTTGCCCCATGGCCGGGTGCGGATGTTCGTGGCGGTGGCCGACGTGGACGCGCTGGTGAAGAAAGGCTCGCCCATCGATGCGCATGCCCACATCAACACCACCACGGTCTACACCTCGGCGCGCATCTTTCCCATGCTGCCCGAGCGCCTGTGCACCGACCTCACTTCGCTCAACCCCGACCAGGACCGTCTGGCCGTGGTGTGTGAAATGGAGTTCAGCAACGACGGCCTGCTGACCAGTTCCAGCATCTACCGCGCCCGGGTGCGCAACAAGGCACAACTAGCCTACGACGCGGTATCGGACTGGATCGAAGCCAAGGGCGAGCTGCCGGCCGCAGCGCACCGCATCAAAGGCATGGACATGCAGTTGCGCTTGCAGGACGACCTGGCGCAAAAGCTGCGCGTGCTGCGGCGCGCCGAAGGGTCGTTGGAGTTCGAGACCTTCCAGCCGCGAGCCCAGTTCGACGGCGAGCGCATCACCGACATCCGACTGCAGCCGCAGAACCGGGCCCGCCAGTTGATTGAAGAATTGATGATTGCCACCAATGGCTGCACCGCCCGTTTTCTGGTGGCGCAGGGCCAGGTCTCGTTGCGGCGCGTGGTGCGTTCGCCCGAACGCTGGCTGCGCATCGTGGAGGTGGCCAAAAACTACGGCACGACCCTGCCCAACGAGCCCGACGCCAAGGCGCTGGAAGTTTTCCTCGCCAAGCAGCACAAGCTCGACCCGCTGCGCTTTCCTGACCTGTCACTGGTCATCGTCAAGCTGATGGGCTCGGGCGAGTACGTGGTGGAGCGGCCGCAGGGCGAGCCGATCGGCCACTTCGGCCTGGCCGTGCAGGACTACATGCATTCCACGGCGCCGAACCGCCGCTACCCGGACCTCATCACGCAGCGTCTGCTGAAAGCTGCGCTGGCTGGCGAGAAGCCGCCGTACACCGGCGCCGAATTGGCCGAACTGGCGGCCCACTGCACTGCGCAGGAAGATGCGGCGCAGAAGGTGGAGCGGCAGATGCGCAAGTCGGAAGCGGCACTGCTGCTGCATTCCCACATCGGCCAGCGCTTCGAAGCCTTGGTGACCGGCATCAATCCCAGCGGCACCTGGGTGCGCATCTTCGAGCCGCCAGCCGAAGGCCGGCTCCGGGGCGATTTGCCGGAACTCAAGGTGGGGCAACCCTTGCGCGTGAAGCTGATTTCGACTTCCGTGGAGCGCGGCTTCATCGATTTTGAGATCGCCCATTGAGCAAAGAAGAAGTGTCGCGGGGCATGCCGACACTGCTTCTGGCCATCAGTCGGCGTGCGCTACCCGGTTACGGCCTGATTGCTTGACGGAGTAGAGCGCATCGTCCGCGGCGGTGATCAGCTTCTCCAGGGACTGTCCCGGCTTCAGCTGGGCGACACCGAAACTGGCCGTGATCTGTACGCGCACCTCATTCTTGGCGACGACCACCATCTCTGCCAACGCGCAACGGATCCGCTCCGCAAACTGGACAGCGGTCGCCAGGTCGGTCTCTGGCAGCAGCATGATGAACTCTTCGCCGCCCCAACGCGCCACGCAGTCGCCGTTGCGGGTGAGGTGGATCAAGGTCTGGCCGACCTTGACCAGCACCGCATCACCGATGGCGTGGCCATGGCGGTCGTTGATGGCCTTGAAAAGATCGATGTCCAGAATCACCGCTGCCAGCGGCCGCTGATGTCGCACGGCCAGGCCATAGGCGACTTCGGCCTGTTCGAGAAAACCACGCCGGTTGGCCAGCTGGGTCAAGGCATCCACACGTGCATCGCGCTCGGCGTCCAGGCGTTTGAGCATCTGCGCGCGCATGAACTGCACCAGCGCCAGTTGCAGCAGCAGGGCTTCTGCCATGGTGCCCATCTCCACGCCGCGGTAGGTCCAGGGGGTAAAGGGCAGCAGGCCCCAGACGGAGAAAGTGGTGGCACACAACCCGATGGCTGAGGCGATACCCGAGGCCAGGAAATACCCGGCGGCGGCCTGCCCGCGCCGTTGGGCCAAGGCGCCAATCGGAACCAAGGCCACGGAGAAAACGCCGCTTGCCAGGAACGCCGTGTAGACAGCCGTGGCGTGCCAGTTGAAGATGACCGTCACCAGCATCCACGCGATGATGCCGCGACACGCCCATTTGATGCCTCGCCCCAGCGCCGGTATGGACTGGTCCAGCTCGAGGAACTCGCGGGCGAACTTCAAGCCTGCGGTCGCCGAGAGCACCATGAGACCCAGGATGACATAACGCTGGAAGTAGGGCGCCTCGGGCCACAACCAGGCCATGCCACGGCCGGTGTAGGACAGGTTCATGGCGACGAAGCTCAGCAGGTACAGGGCGTAATACAGGCTGTTGCGCCGGCCCAGACCCAAATACATGATCAGGTTCAGCATGGACAGTGCGGCCAGAAAACCGTACAGAACCCCGTAGCTGGTGTGTTCAAACTTGGCCTGCTGCGCCAGGGTTTCCGACGTGAGCAATTGCACGTTCACGATCATCGGGTCCGGCGTGGCAAAACGGATCAGCACCTCGCTGCGCCCGGGCGGGAAGCTGTGTTTGAAAAGATAACCCAGTGCATCGTCCAGATACGGCGCATTGACCAGGGCATCGCCCGTGTGCCAACTGGTGATGTCGCCCGCCGGGTGGATCACATGCACATCGAGTGCATCGGTCCAGCTCGGGCTTACAGCGAGTTGCCGCGTCAGGGGCTGGTCGGTGGGGTTGTCAACCACCCAATGCGCCCACACCGGGCGATGCCCAATGCCCAACCCGAGGACCGGTGAGCTGCTGGATGGATGTGGTTGCGTGGCGAAGGCTTGTCGGGCGGCGGCCAGGTTCAGGGGGGCACCGGTTTCGGTCAGCAGGCGCATGTGCTGGCCCACCGGTTGCTGCGGTGGCGCCAGCGCATCCACAGCACCGGGCACATCCGCCCCCTGGGCCGAGGCCGTCAGTCCCAGCAGCAGGGCCAGGAAAAAGTGCAGAAGGACGGTCGGCACACGTAGAGCTTGCGCCCAACTTTTCGCACGCGTCGTTCGCGTACCCGTCTTGCTCCGCGTCATCGATTCCTCTTGCTTTTGCTTTTGTTCAGATGGGCCGGAGCTGAAGTAGCGGGCCGTTGTTAGGAGTTATTCTAGTTGGCGCGGGTGACTGTCATGTACCCCGGCTGTCACCGTAGCCGGCGAGCGACCCGCCGCAGCGCAAGCTTGAGTACGCGTGGGCATGAAGCTGGTTTTCCCCGCGCTGGAGCGAAGCCTTGTTGTGACTTTGTAGCCACTTGCTGGGAGAACGAAATACAGCCGACGGCAAGGCAGACATTGGTACCAGCAGACCCACCGAGAAGTAATAATGTCGGTATGAATACACCTATCTCTTTGCAGCAACTGCCACAGAAAAACATTTTTCGCCCGGGCGATGTATTCGTCTTGTTCGGCGAACTTTTTGGACGAGGTTATGCCAATGGCCTTGTCAATGAAGCGCGCAAGGCAGGGATGACGATCGTCGGCATCACCGTTGGGCGGCGCGACGAAAACAACGCGCTGCGCCCTTTGAACGACGAAGAGTTGGCAACTGCTGAGCGCGGGCTGGGTGGAAAAATCATCAACGTGCCGTTGATGGCAGGCTTCGACCTCGATGCGCCGGCCGGTGAACCCACCCCCACCGATCTGCTCGGGAGCTTGACGCTCAAGACCTGGGTCGACGACAAGCTGGACTGGGCACATATCGAAAAATGCCGGGAAGTCGGCATCAAGCGTTTCAGGGATTCGGTGGCCGAAGTCATGGCCATTCTGGATGGCATGATCCCAGATGGCCGCAATGTCTTCTTTGCCCACACGATGGCGGGCGGCATCCCCAAGGCCAAGGTGTTCCTGGCCATCGCCAACCGCGTCTACAAAGGGCGCGGGGATCGCTTCCTGTCATCCCAGACGCTGCTGGACAGCGATCTGGGCAAGCTGATCCTGAAGAACTTCGATGAAGTGTCGGCCAACACGTTCCAGCATCTCATTGACGCCAGTGCGGCGATCCGTGCGCGCGTGGAAGCCTCAGGCGGCCAAGTCCGCTATTCGGCCTACGGTTACCACGGGACAGAAATTCTCATTGGTGATCGTTACCAGTGGCAGACCTACACCAACTACACCCAAGGGCAGGCCAAGATGCGGCTTGAGCGCATTGCCCAGACGGCGTGGGGCAATGGCATCAAGGCAACGGTCTTCAATTGCCCGGAAATTCGAACCAACTCGTCCGATATCTTCGCGGGCGTCGAGTTGCCGCTGCTCCTGCTTCTGAACGCACTGAAAAAGGAGGGCGGCGGTGTCTGGGCCGAGGCGCAATGGCAGGCCTGCCGTGCGCTCTTGAGCGACGAGGTCACGCTGGAAGATGTTCTTCAGAAGGTCCTCGATTTTCAAAACAGCGACGTGATGCAGGACTTTCGCAACTTTGCAGCCTGGCCCATGCCCAATAGCCCGGCCCAGTCCGACCTGACCATCGGTACATCGGACGAAGTCCAGAAGATGCACAAGGACAGCAAGAACCTGATCACCGACCTGCTCAGCAGCCTCGTCATCGAAGCCACCGGGCCGCTGATGTTCCTTGAGTCGTCTGCCCCTGCGGGGCCGGTGCTGTGGCTCAATCATGACATCATTGCCCGGCAGTTGAATCGGCTGCACGCCTGAGGCGTTCGGACACGCTGACACCAGCGACTGACTTCTCCTGCACAGACCGGAGAGCTCAAGTACTAAAAACAAAACGGGGCCATCTGGCCCCGTTTTTTTAATCAGCGATTTACATGCTGGTGTAGTTCGGACCGCCGCCACCTTCCGGCGTGACCCAGACGATGTTCTGCGTCGGGTCCTTGATGTCGCAGGTCTTGCAGTGCACGCAGTTCTGCGCGTTGATCTGCAGGCGGTCGGTGTTGTCATCGTTCTTCACGAACTCGTACACGCCGGCCGGGCAGTAGCGGGCCTCAGGGCCGGCGTACTTGGCCAGGTTCACGTTGACCGGCACCGAGGCGTCTTTCAGCGTCAGGTGCGCGGGCTGGTTTTCCTCGTGGTTGGTGTTGCTGATGAAGACGCTGCTCAAGCGGTCGAAGGTCAGCTTGCCGTCCGGCTTTGGATAGACGATGGGCTTGCACTCGGCTGCTGGCTTGAGGTAGACGTGGTCGGGCTTGTCGCGGCGCAGCGTCCACGGGATGTGGCCGCGCAGTACGAACTGCTCGAAGCCGTTCATGATGGTGGCTACGGTCAGGCCCTTCTTGAACCAGCTCTTGAAGTTGCGCGACTTGTTGAGCTCGGTGTAGAGCCAGCTGGCTTCGAAGGCCTCGGGGTAGGCGCTCAACTCGTCGTGGGAGCGGCCGGCCACCACGGCGTCATAAGCCGCTTCAGCGGCCAGCATGCCGGTCTTGATGGCGGCGTGGCTGCCCTTGATGCGGCTGACATTCAGGTAGCCGGCATCGCAGCCCACCAGCGCGCCGCCGGGGAACACGGTCTTGGGCAGGCTCATCAGGCCGCCGGCGGTGATGGCGCGTGCACCATAGGCCAGGCGCTTGGCGTTGACTTCGCCCTGGTCGTTCTCGAAGTACCAGCGGATGTTGGGGTGGGTCTTCCAGCGCTGGAATTCCTCGAACGGGCTGAGATAGGGGTTGCTGTAGTCCAGGCCGACCACGTAGCCGATGGCGACCTTGTTGTCTTCCAGGTGGTACATGAAGGCGCCGCCGTAGGTGCTGTTGTCCATTGGCCAGCCGGCGGTGTGCATCACGAAGCCGGGGGTATGGCGCGAGGGGTCGATCTCCCACAGCTCCTTGATGCCGATGCCGTAGGTCTGCGGGTCGCGGCCCTCGTCGAGCTTGTATTTGGCGATGAGCTGCTTGCCCAGATGGCCGCGCGCGCCTTCGGCAAACACGGTGTACTTGGCGTGCAGTTCCATGCCGAGCTGGAAGTTCTCGGTTGGCACGCCGTCCTTGCCCACGCCCATGTTGCCGGTGGCCACACCCTTGACGGAGCCATCCTCGTTGTACAGCACTTCGGCGGCGGTGAAGCCGGGGAAGATTTCCACGCCCAGCGCTTCGGCCTGGGTGCCCAGCCAGCGCGTGAGGTTACCCAGGCTGATGATGTAGTTGCCGTGGTTCTGCGCGCACTCGGGCAGGAACATGTTGGGGGTGCGGGTGGCACCAGTTTCGCTCAGGAAGCTCCAGGCATCATCCGTCACCGGCTGGTTCAGCGGGGCACCGAGTTCCTTCCAGTTGGGGAAGAGTTCGGTCAGGGCGCGCGGGTCCATGATGGCGCCCGAGAGGATGTGCGCGCCGGGCTCGCCGCCTTTTTCCAGCACCACCACCGAGACGTCCTGGCCTTTTTCTGCGGCCAACTGCTTGAGGCGGATGGCCGTGGCCAGGCCGCCAGGGCCGCCGCCAACCACCACCACGTCGTATTCCATCGATTCGCGGGGGCCGTACTGGGCCAGGATTTCTTCGTTCGTCATGGAGGCTTCTTTCTTCTGAAGTCGCTTGATAATGAGGCCGGGATGTTAGGGGTAAACAAGGCCCCGGCCTGTCGAATGCGTGACTGATTTTAATTCGGTTCGGCAGCAGAATCGAACGGTCGTTCTATTTTTGTTTTTGAAAGGCGAGCTTCATGGCTTACAGCATCGATCTCTCCGGCCGTGTGGCCTTCATCACCGGTGCCTCCGGTGGTCTGGGGGCCCAGTTTGCCCGCACATTGTCCCAAGCCGGCGCCGCCGTGGTACTGGCCAGCCGCCGGGTGGAAAAACTCAAGGACCTGCGCGCCGAGATCGAGGGCGCCGGTGGCGATGCCCATGTGGTGGAGCTGGATGTGACCGACGTGGACTCCATCAAGGCCGCCGTGGCGCGCGCCGAGACCGAGGTCGGTTCGATCGACATCCTGATCAACAACTCGGGTGTGAGCACCACGCAGCGCCTGGTGGACGTGACCGAGGCCGACTACGACTACGTGCTGGACACCAACACCAAGGGCGCCTTCTTCGTGGCGCAGGAAGTGGGCAAGCGCATGCTGGCGCGCGCCAAGGGCGCGGCGCCAGGCACTTTTACCGGCGGGCGCATCGTCAACATCGCCTCCATGGCCGGGCTCAAGGTGCTGCCGCAGATCGGCATCTACTGCATGAGCAAGGCCGCCGTGGTGCACATGACGAAGGCGATGGCCGTGGAATGGGGCAAGTTCGGCATCAACGTCAACGCCATCTGCCCGGGCTACATCGACACCGAGATCAACCACCACCACTGGCAGACCGAGCAGGGGCAGAAGCTCATCAACATGCTGCCGCGCAAGCGCGTGGGCCAGCCGCAGGACCTCGATACGGTGCTGGTGATGCTGTGCTCGAACGAAAGCCATTTCATCAACGGTGCGGTGATTGCCGCCGACGATGGGTTCGGGACATGAAGATCGAACTGCCCGAGCACAAGAAGCTGGTGGCCGAGATGGCCATGCCCATCCGCTGGGGTGACATGGACGCCATGGGGCACGTCAACAACACGGTGTACTTCCGTTACCTGGAGTCGGCGCGCATCGAGTGGTTCCGCACCATCCGCTGCGAGCCCGATCCGCAAGGGCAGGGGCCGGTGATCGTCAACGCCTTCTGCAATTTCTACAAGCAGCTCGAATTTCCGGGCGACATCGTGGTGAAGACCTATGTCAGTGACCCCGGGCGCACCACCTTCGAGAGTTGGCATACCATCGAACGTGTCGACCAACCGGGCGTGATCAGCGCCGCCGGCGGTGCCACCGTGATCTGGGTCGACTTCCCGCAGCAAAAGGCGGTGACGCTGCCGGACCGGATACGCCTGATCGTCAGTTGACCGCACTCGGGATGGGCGCAAAATAAGAAGCCAACCACGTTTGCTGCCATGTCCATCACCCCAGTCATCCCCGCCGACCTGCGCCTGGCTATTGAGCCCCACGCGCTGGGCTTTGCCGATACTTCCGAACTGCTGCACCACCCGCTGCCCTGGATCGGGCAGGAGCGTGCCGAGCAGGCTGCCCGCTTCGGCTTGCAGATGGACCAGCCGGACTACAACCTGTTCGTGCTGGGCGAGGTGGGGAGTGGGCGCACCACGCTGCTGTGCGAGATGATGCGCGCCGTGGCAGCCGAGCGGCCGGTGCCGCCCGACCTGTGCTACCTGCACAACTTCGACGTGCCCGAGCACCCGCGCGCGCTGCGCATGCCTGCCGGCCAGGGGCGGCAGTTGCGTCAACTGATGGCGCAGCTGATCAAGACGCTGCAGAGCGAAATTCCAAAACGTCTGGTGGGCCCCGACTTCAAAGCCGAGCGCGAACGCCTGGCCAAGACCTACAAGGCTGAGGAAGACCGCGCCTACGCCGAGCTGGAGGCGTTTGCCGAGGCGCGCAACTTTGCGCTGATCCGCGAGTCCGGCCACATGGTCTTTACCCTGCGCGACGAGAAGGGTGAGCCGCTGACCGAGGGCAAGGCGCTGGCGCTGCCGAAAGAACGGCGCGTCGAGATCGACCGCATGGAAGAGGAGTTACGCGCCGAGATCACCCGCTTCATGGAGAAGACGCGCGCCATGGAGCGTGTGATGAATGAGGCGCTGGCGGCGCTGCGGCGGCAGATCATCAAGCCGCTGCTGGAGCGCGAGCTGCAGGAGATTCGCAACGAACTGCGCAAACAGATCAAGGACTCGGTCAAGCTTGGCAACTACCTGGAACAGGTGATGCACGACGTGCTGGAAAACCTGGAGCTGTTCCAGGTTGGCGACATGGACGAGCGCGAGAGCGAGGAAATGCGGCTGCAGGCGCTGGCCGAGGTGCTGGCGCGCTATCACGTGAACCTGATGGTGGACAACCACGGGCTCAACGGTGCACCGGTGATTGTGGAAGACAACCCGCTGTTTCGCGCGCTGTTCGGCAGCATCGAATACCAGTCGGAAAACGACGTGCTGGTGACGGACTTCTCGCGCATCCGTGCCGGCAGCCTGCTCAAGGCACACGGCGGCTTTCTGATGCTGCACCTGCGCGACCTGCTGGCCGACGAGCCGGTGTGGGAGAAGCTGCGTCGCTTCCTGCGCAGCGGGCGCTTGCAGATCGAGGAGCCGGGCATGCTGTATTCGCCGATTGCGGCCATGTCGCTGCAGCCGGAGCCGGTGGACGTGGATGTGAAGCTGATCCTGATTGCCTCGGTGGAGGAATACTACGCGGTGCAGGAGGGCGACCCCGAATTCGCGCGGCGCTTCCGTTGCAAGGTGGACTTTGCCGAGAGTTTTGCCGCCAACGCCGAGTCGCGCCTGGCCAGTGCCATCTTCGTGGCGCACACCTGCCGCAAGATGGGGCTGCCGCACTTCAGCGCCGCCGCCGTGGCGGCCCTGCTGGAAGAAGCGCACCGCGAAGCGGAAGACCAGGCACGCCAGAGCGCCATCTTCGCCCATACCGAGGGGCTGGTGATGGAGGCGGCCGCCATGGCACGTACGCGCGGTGCCGCACTGGTGGAGGCTCAGGACGTGGAAGCCGCACGGCTGGCGCGCATCCACCGCCACGACTACCCGGAGCAGCGACTGCAGGAAACCATTGTTGACGGCGAACGCCTGTTGGATTTGCAGGGCGAGAAAGTGGCGCAGGTCAACGGCCTGACGGTGGTGGACCTGGGCGACTACCGCTTTGGTTTCCCGGTGCGGGTGACGGCGCGCACCCACGCTGGCGACGAGGGCTTGCTCAACATCGAGCGTGAGGTGGAGCTCTCAGGCCCGATCCACGACAAGGGCGTGTTGATCCTGCACAGCTACCTGTCGTCATTGTTCTCACACATCGCGCCGCTAGCGCTCAATGCGGCGGTGGTGTTCGAGCAGGAGTACAGCGGGGTGGAAGGCGACTCGGCCTCGTGCGCCGAGTTCTATGCACTGCTGTCGGCACTGGCCAACACGCCGCTCAAGCAGGGCATTGCCGTGACGGGTGCCGTGAACCAGCGCGGCGAGATGCTGCCGGTAGGCGGCATCAACGAGAAGATCGAGGGTTATTTCCGCAGTTGCGAGTTGATGGGGTTGACGGGGCAGCAGGGGGTGCTGATTCCGCGCCGCAACCGCCGCCACCTGATGCTGGACCGCCGTGTGGTGGAGGCGGTGGCGCAAGGGCGCTTCCAGATCTACACCGCCGAACTGGCCAGTGAGGGCATGGAGCTGCTGACCGGTTTGCCCTTCGGTGAGCTGGGCGCGGGCGGTTACCCGCCCGACACGGTGCTGGGCCGGGCCCAGAAAACGCTTCAGGACTACCGCAAGGCCTGCCAGGCTTCAGGCGCGAAGCCGGAACGCCGGCCGCGCACCCTGAAGTAACTGGAGGCGGATGCCTCAGTTGCTCTTGGCCTTGCTGGCCATCTCATAGGACTTCTTCAGGTCGCGGTATTCCTCACAGGAAAAGGTGCAAATCTTGTCCAGTGCATCGAGGTGCTGCTTGGCCTTGTCGAGCTGGCCCAGCTCGATGTAGGCCTCGCCGATGTACTCATGCGCGCCGCGGTGCTTGGGGTCCAGCGTCAGGGCCTTGTTGTAGGCGGCCAGCGCATCGTCATAGCGCTTGAGGTGGCGCAAGCTGTAGCCCAGCAGGTTGAAGCCGTCGGCGTTGGACGGGTTGCTGCGGGTGAAATTGCCCAGCACGTCGGCGGCGCTGGTCCAGTCTTTCTTCTCGATCAGCTCACGCGCTTTTTTCAACTCGCTGGGTGGCGGCGGTGTGCTGGGCGTGGTGTCAGCGGCCCAGATGGCCTGGCTGCACAGGATGAGGAACAGGGAGGCAAAAAACTTGAATCGGCTCATGGGGTGCTCCTGCACGACTGCGGCGGGATGGCCGCGTGAAAGGTCGGGCGTCAAAGCATAGTGGCGGTGCGCCGGCATTGCAAGCCGGTGCACCGTGCATGCCCCGCGGGGTACTACTTCTGCTTCGGCACCCGGCCCATCAGGTAGAACTCAGGATTCGGCATCATGTTGCTGAAGCTGGCCATGCGGTTCGAGAGGCCGAAGAAGGCGGTGATGGCGGCGATGTCCCAGATGTCTTCGTCGTTGAACCCGTGCGCGTGCAGCGCCGTGAAATCGGCCTCTTCAACCTCGTGCGAACGCAGGCAGACCTTCATGGCGAAGTCGAGCATGGCGCGCTGGCGCGGCGTGATGTCGGCCTTGCGGTGGTTCACCGCCACCTGGTCGGCCACCAGCGGCTTTTTCTCGTAGATGCGCAGGATGGCGCCATGTGCCACCACGCAGTACAGGCACTGGTTGGCTGCGCTGGTGGTGGTGACGATCATCTCGCGGTCACCCTTGGTGAGGCCCGAGTCTTCCTTGAGCATGAGGGCATCGTGGTAGGCGAAAAAGGCGCGCCACTCGGCCGGCCGGCGCGCCAGCGCCAGGAAGACGTTGGGTACGAAACCGGCCTTCTCCTGCACTTCCAATATCTTGGCGCGGATGTCTTCGGGCAGGTCTTTGATGTCGGGGTGGGGGTAGTGGCTCATGGGTATCTCCTCGTTGTTCTGCCGCAGATTATGCTTGGCGCTTTACACACAACTTGCAGCCCATATCAGGAGAAACATTCATGGACGCCGAGTACGAAAAAGGCCTTGCCACGCGCAAACAGGTGATGGGCGAGGACTTTGTGGCCAATGCCTTTGCCAACGCCACCGAGTTCACGCTGCCGATGCAGCACTACATCACGCGCAACGCCTGGGGCGACGTGTGGCAGCGCGAGGGGCTGGACCGCAAGACGCGCAGCCTCATCACCGTGGCCATGCTGACCGCCCTGGGCAAGCAGCACGAACTCAAGGGCCACGTGCGCGGCGCGCTCAACAACGGCGCCACGGTCACCGAAATCCAGGAAGTGCTGTTGCACGCCAGCATCTACTGTGGCGTGCCCACGGCGGTGGATGCCTTCCGCTCGGCAGCAGAAGTGATTGACGCCAAAAAATAAGGGTCAGATTGGCATCTGACCCTTATCGAATCTGCGCGATATGCTACTAAATCAGTAGCATTTCAGGCCTGGCTCAGCGCAGCTGAAGCAGGTTGCTGTTGCTGGCGGTGTTGAGCTTGAAGGCACTGACAGCCTCGGCCAGCAGACGGGCTTGCTCCTGCAGGCTTTCTGCGGCAGCGGTGGACTCTTCGACCAAGGCGGCGTTTTGCTGCGTCATCTGGTCCAGCTGGTTGACGGCGACATTGACCTGGCTGATGCCCTGGCTCTGCTCAGAGGCGGCGGCGCTGATTTCGCCAATGATGTCGGTCACGCGGCTGACGCTGGCGACGATCTCGTTCATCGTGCTGCCGGCTTCTTGCACTTGCTGGGAGCCCGATGCCACGCTGCTGACGCTGGCGTCGATCAGGGTCTTGATTTCCTTGGCCGCTTCGGCCGAACGGCCGGCCAGGCTACGCACTTCGCTGGCCACCACGGCAAAGCCGCGGCCCTGCTCGCCGGCACGGGCTGCTTCCACGGCGGCATTCAGCGCCAGGATGTTGGTCTGGAAGGCGATGCCGTCGATCACGCTGATGATGTCCGCAATTTTCCTGGAGCTGGCGTTGATCTCGTCCATGGTGGACACCACCTGCGAGACCACCTGGCCGCCGCGCTGCGCCACTTCGGCCGCGGAGGAGGCGAGCTGGTTGGCCTGTCGTGCCGAGTCGGCGCTCTGGCGCACGGTGCTGGTCAGCTCTTCCATCGAGCTGGCGGTTTCTTCCAGGTTGCTGGCGGTTTGCTCGGTGCGGGCGCTCAAGTCCTTGTTGCCGGTGGCGATCTGCACGCTGGCGGTCGAGACATTGTCGACCACGCGGCGTACCTGGCTCAGGGAGTTTTGCAGTGCAGTGCGCATCTGGTCCAGGGCACGCAGCAGTTTGCCGGTCTCGTCGCTGGCGTAGCTGCTTTGCGGGGCGCCGGTCAGGTCCATGTCGGCAATCGCCTGGGCCATGGTTTCTGCATGGCGCAGCGGCTGCGTGATGCTGCGTGCCAGCAGCACGGCCAGCACAATGCCCAGGATCAGGCTGAGCAGGCTGCTGACCAGCAGCAGTGTGCTGCTTTGCGAGCGCAGGTCCTCGGCCCGCTTGGCGGCCTCATCGAGCTGGGCACGCTGGGCATCCACCATCTTCTGCACGCTGGCCAGGTAGTCGCGCGAAGTTGGCTCGAAGCGTTCGTTGAAAACCTTGTTGGCACCTTCCAGGTCGCCGGCCTGCTTGAGTTTGTTCACTTCTTCGCGTGCAGCCAGGTAGCCCTTGCGCAGCTCGCCGGCCTTGTCGAACAGCTGGCGCTCTTCGGGCGTGTCCATCTTTTCCTCAATGAACTTCTGCAGCACGTTGGTCTGCTTGATCGACTCCGCCGTCGCCGGTGCGAAGTAGGCGATCAAGCTGGGATCACTGCTTTTGGCAATAGCTGCAGCGCGCTGCACGCCCGCTGTGGTGTGGCGCAGCCAGTCGGCGCCGGCGCGCTCGGCCTTGACGTTGTCCTGCACCATGGTGTCGATTTCATGGCCCAACTGGCTGAGCTTCAGGATGGTGAAGGTGCTGCTGGCCATGAACAGGACAAGAATGGCGCCCAGTACCAGCGCCAGGCGCTTGCTGATCGAGAGGTTGTTCAGAAACATGATCGTGCTTTTTGAAGAGGATGTGCAGATACCGCTGAAAAGAAGGGTCTTTGGACG
The DNA here is from genome assembly GCA_002633085.1 of Curvibacter sp. PD_MW3. Lineage (GTDB taxonomy): Bacteria > Pseudomonadota > Gammaproteobacteria > Burkholderiales > Burkholderiaceae_C > Hylemonella. Next base: position 413,737 of record NSIV01000001.1, on the reverse strand, counting down.
GACATCTTGCAACTGTGACAGATACGGCATAGCTCAGTGCGCTGATTCGGGACTGCTTTCTGTGGCAGTTCGCGCTTTAGGCATCGGACGACTGGGGGCGAACGGCCATCCACGTCAGCATGGCCGGTTCGAACCAGTACCGAAATTATAGGTTTCCCAGTGTTGACCTTTTGTGTCGTTTGGGTGACTTCGCCGGTCGCTGGCGTCGGTGGCCAGATACCGCCTAGGCGGATCCGGCGTTTTCCACAAAATAGCTGATGTGCTTGCGCGGGCTCAGGTAGTCGAACACCGGCTTGGGCAGCGCCGAAGGACGCAGGGTGCGGTCCACCGAGTCGTCCAGGTCGCGGCGCAGGTTGACGATGGCCGCCTGGTTTTTGGGGATGGCCGCGTCGTACAGCATGAGGTTGGGGTGCAGCAGGTCGGAGGAGTCGATCGACATCACGATGCCAACCTTGCCGCTTTTGAGCATGACGATGGTGCCCGGCGGGTAAATGCCCATGGATTTGATGAAGGCCGACAACAGGGTCTTGTCGTATTTGGCGCCTTCGGTCTTGTACATGAACGACAAGGCTTCCGACGGTGTTTTGCAGCGTGCGCTGACGCGCTGGTTGCACAGGTTGTCGTAGGTGTTGGCAATGGTGACGATGCGCACCGCCTGGTCAATCTCTTCCCCCTTCAAGCCTTTGGGATAGCCGCTGCCATCGGCCGTCTCGTGATGGAACAGGATGATTTCCTTGACCCGGCGTGGCAGTGTTTCCACCGGCTGCATGAGCTTGATGCCGTAACCCGGGTGCATTTCCAGCAGCTTGGTTTCGGATGGTGTCAGGTCCTCGTCCTTGAGCAGGACCTGGCTGGGGACCATGGCCTTGCCGATGTCGTGCAGCATGGCGCCCTGCGCGATGTCGCGCAGGGTCTGCGCGTCCTCGATGCCGACGGCATGGGCCAGGATCAGCGCCAGCATCGTCACGTTGAGGCTGTGAAAGTGCGAGCTGCTGTCGGACGCGTTGTCGCCCATCAGGTGAATGAAAGGGTTTTGTTTGGCGAGAAAAATTTCACTCAGCTGAGCTGCAATTTCGCTGGCCTGTTCGGCAGCCTGGGCCGGGTTGTTGTTGGCCAGGCGCATAACGTTCTTGACGGCATTGGCCGTCTTGACGTACTTACGTTCGGCAGCCTGGATTTGCTCCATCTCCTGGCGCAAGGACTCGATGCGCTCCTTCTTCTGCTTCATCAGCTCATTCAGCGCGGTGGCTGCGACGGCGGGCGCGGCCGGCGCTGCGGGTTGGGCCGGCATCGGGAGCGGCTTGGCATCGCTCTTTTGCGGCAGGTATTCGATCTCTTTCAGCCCCAGAGACCGGAGGGTGTCGAGCTGCTTTTGATCCTTGATCTTGAAACTGCTGAAGAGGAAGGGATGCCCCACCCAGCCGTCAAGCTTGACGTGCATGCCAATGCAGAGCTGATCGATGCCAACCTTCGTTCGTGTGTTCATTGAATCGAATGCTTTGTAAATGGATTGACAGCGTGTCGAGGATGCCTGCGCCTGCGAGAGTGCATCACTGAATTTAAGTGATCCATATGAAGCATGCGTGAAGTTGGATCGTTGGCCGCTGTAGGGGAAAGATATCGCGCGTGCTGCCGTGGATTCAGCCGCCCACGAGCTTGTGTACCAGGTCTGCCGTGGTGCTGGCCTTGTACTTGCGCATCAGCCGGGCGCGGTAGATCTCTACCGTGCGATGGCTGATGGTCAGGGCCTTGCCGATCTCCTTGGAGGTCAGGCCATCGAGCAGATGGGCCGCCACCTCGCGTTCCCGTGCTGTCAACTCAGCTTTCACCGGGCGGTGCGCGCTCAGGTCCTGGAAGGTCCAGATGCCGGCACCGTGCGGTTCGGCCGGGTCGAAGGCGCGGCCGGTGACGTGGCACCAGAAGGTTTCCCCCTTGAAGCGACCGTCCATCCGCTTCATGATGCGGTCGTCGGCATAGGTGCCTTGGCGGCTCATGATGGGGATGATGCGCGCGCCGATGCGTTCGAACTCATCGGCGCTGGGGTAGAGCACCAGGAAGGATTGGCCCACCAGATCCTCACGCGAAGTACCGAACATTTCACAGACATGGCGGTTGCAGTCCACAATCACACGGTTGCGCGACAGCACCAGGCCAACGGGGGCCAGTTCGAAGGCCAGGCGGTAATCAATTTCCATGGGCGCGCAGATCAGGGGTATCAGGGTTGCAATTTACGCGGAACTACGTAGCTCAGTAGGTAGTATCGTACGCGCATTGTCGCTTCAATCGTTTCTTCCGAGGAGAACAGCGTGAACAAGATTTATCCGAGTGCAGCCAAAGCGCTCGAAGGCGTGATCCAGGATGGTCAACTCATCGCCGTCGGCGGCTTCGGCCTGTGCGGCATTCCCGAGGCCCTGATCGACGCCGTGCGCGATGCGGGCGTGAAGAACCTCACCGCCATTTCCAACAATGCCGGCGTCGACGACTTCGGCCTGGGCAAGTTGCTGCAGACACGTCAGATCAAAAAAATGATCTCCAGCTACGTGGGCGAGAACAAGGAGTTCGAGCGCCAGTACCTGGCCGGCGAACTGGAACTGGAATTCACGCCGCAGGGCACGCTGGCCGAGAAGCTGCGCGCCGGCGGCGCGGGCATCCCGGCCTTCTTCACCAAGACCGGTGTCGGCACCGTCGTGGCCGAGGGTAAGGAGCTGCGCGAGTTCGACGGCGAAACCTACGTGATGGAGCGCTCCCTGGTGCCCGACGTGGCGCTGGTGAAGGCCGATATTGCCGACCGCTCCGGCAACCTGCGCTTCAACCTGACGGCGCGCAACTTCAACCCGGCCGCTGCCATGGCTGGCAAGATTTGCATCGTGGAAGTGGAGCGCATCGTCGCCACCGGCGAGTTGGCGCCCGACGACATCCATTTGCCAGGCATCTACGTGCACCGCATCGTGCACAACCCCACGCCCGAGAAGCGCATCGAGAAGCGCACCACCCGCGACCGTAAAGTTTGAGGAGAGCACCATGCCCTGGACCCAAGACCAAATGGCCGCACGTGCGGCACAGGAACTGCAGGACGGTTTTTATGTGAATCTCGGCATCGGCATCCCGACGCTGGTGGCCAACTTCGTGCCCGACCACATTGAGGTCTGGCTGCAGAGCGAGAACGGCATGCTGGGCATCGGCCCCTTCCCTTACGAGGACGAGGTCGATCCCGATCTGATCAACGCCGGCAAGCAGACCGTCACCACCATCAAGGGCTCGGCCATCTTCGGCAGCCATGAGAGCTTTGCCATGATCCGCGGCGGCAAGATCAACCTGTCCATTCTTGGCGCCATGCAGGTGAGCGCGCAGGGTGACCTGGCCAACTGGATGATCCCCGGCAAGATGGTCAAGGGCATGGGCGGCGCCATGGACCTGGTGGCCGGCGTGCCGCGTGTCATCGTGCTGATGGAACACGTGGCCAAGAAGAAGGATGGCACCGAAGACCTGAAGATCCTGCCGCAGTGCACGCTGCCGCTGACCGGCAAGGGCGTGGTGGACCGCATCATCACCGACCTGGGTGTGATGGATGTCACACCGCAGGGCCTGAAGCTGGCGGAACTGGCCCCGGGCGTCACGCGCGAGCAGATCCAGGCCAAGACCGGCGTTCCGCTTCTTTGATGGTCCTGCGGGCGGCCAGGTCAGGTGGGCTGTGCTAAGGTTCGGCCTCTTTCGCGCTGACCATGTCCTCCGTGCCCACGCCCCCCACTTCGTCTGAGACCCCGCCGACACCAACCGCTGCCGGGCAAGAGGTCTCCTGGCTGACACACTGGCTGACGGGCGAGCGCCTGCGCTGGGTGGTGGTCATTTCCAGCGTGCTGGCCTTGGCTCTGGCCTGGGGCGTGATCCTCGTCGAGCTGGGTGGCAAACGGCAGGACGCCATCAAGGCCGAGGTGAGGCAGAACGCCAACCTTGCCCTGGTGCTGCAGGAGCAGACCATGCGTGTGCTGGCCGCGGTTGATCAGGCCACGCTGCGTTTGCGCGACACCGTGCGTGAGGGCAGCTTCCGGCCGGAGGACTATGCCCGTTTCGCCAACGAGACCGGCCTTGTACCCGACATCCTGACCCAGCTGTCCTACGTTGGCGCGGACGGGCGTTTCATCGGCAGCAACATCGATCCTGGTGGCGACAAGACCGGCCACGTGGACCTGTCCGGACGCGAGCACATCCGCGCCCACCTCCAGCCGGAACTGGCGCAGGCAGCGGCCGGGCAGATGTCGACCAACGGGCTTTTCATTGGCAAGCCGGTGCTGGGCAAGGTGTCCGGCAAGTGGACCATCCAGCTCACGCGCAAGATCACTGCGGCAGACGGCCGGGTTCTGGGTGTGGTCGTGGCATCGCTGAACCCCAGCTATTTCGAACAGGTCTACCGCCAAGTTCGGCTCGGCGAGCAGGGCGTGGTGTCGTTGATCGGTGACGACCGCAGCGTGCGGGCCCGCGTCATCGGCGGCGAGAGCAAAGGCCTGGGGGTCGTGCTGGCGCCCAACTCCTACATCGGAACGAGTACCGTTCCTGACGAGGGCTTCAATATCCGGGCCAGCGCAGTCGACGGGGTGGAGCGCATCGTGGCGCACCGTCGGGTGGGCAGCTACCCCCTTCTGGTTCTGGTGGCCACCACGACCGAAGCGGCCCTGGACGAATGGCGCAGCACGCGCATGGTGGCATTGGTGTTGACCACGCTCTTCAGCATCGCCGTGGTCGGGGCTGCGGTGCTCTTCCTGGCGGGCGTGCGTCAACTGGAAGCGAAGAACCGCTCCTTGCAGATCAGTGAAGCCCGGGCCCAGGCTGCCAGCCAGGCCAAGAGTGAATTCCTGGCAGCCATCTCGCATGAGCTGCGCACGCCGTTGACCAGTATCCGGGGGTTCTCGGAACTGATGGAGGTCCGGCTGGAACAACCGATGTACCGGGAGCAGGCGGGCATGATCCGCAAGGCGGCCGAGCACCTGAACGCCTTGCTGACCGAAATTCTAGACCTGAGCAAGGTCGAGGCCGGCGCCATGCCCCTGCATCCTGAACCGCAGGTGCTGGCCGAATTGTTGCAGTCCACCGCCGATTTTTTTGCCGTCAGCGCGGCGGAAAAAGGGCTGGCCCTGTCGGTCCGCATCGCGCCGGATGCGCCGGCAACGCTGATGTGTGACGGCCTGCGCCTGAAGCAGATCCTCAACAACCTGCTGTCGAACGCAATGAAGTTCACCAAGGCCGGTAGCGTGGCGATCGAACTCGATGCCACGCCGGACCGGGTGCGCGTCCACGTGGTGGATACCGGGCCGGGCATTGCACCGGAACAACAGGAGCTGATCTTCGAACGCTTCCGCCAGGGCAATGCCCGCGTCAGCTACGACCACGGGGGGACCGGTCTGGGCCTGGCGTTGTCACGTGCGCTGGCCGAGCGGATGGGCGGTACGCTGACGGTGTCGTCGGAGTTGGGCCATGGCTCACGTTTCACGCTGAACCTGCCGCGGCGCTGAGGGACGCTTGCCTCTTCACGCTCCAGAATAAAAAACGGCCCTCAGCGGGCCGTTTTTTATTCTGGAGCGGGTGAAGGGAATCGAACCCTCGTATGAAGCTTGGGAAGCTGCCGTTCTACCATTGAACTACACCCGCATCTTGATCGGTTGAGGACAGGACTTGCAGCTGAACCGCTGCGGTCTGTCCCACAATGCCGTTGATTTTACTTGAGGATGTCGCCCAGGCAGAGGTACTTCATCTCCACGTAGTCTTCCATGCCGTGGCTGGAGCCCTCGCGGCCCAGACCGGACTGCTTGACGCCGCCGAAGGGTACGTGCTCGGTGGCCAGGATGCCGACGTTGATGCCGACCATGCCGTACTCCAGCGCCTCGCTGACGCGGAAGATGCGGCCGACGTCGCGGCTGTAGAAGTAGCTGGCCAGGCCGAAGATGGTGTTGTTCGCGGCGTCGATGGCTTCCTGCTCGGTCTTGAAGCGGAACACCGGGGCGAAGGGGCCGAAGGTTTCTTCGGTGGCACACAGCATGCTGGCGTTGGCCTCGGCGATCACGGTCGGCTCGAAGAACTGGCCTTGCATCTTCTTGCCGCCGGCCAGGATCTTGCCGCCCTTGGCCACGGCGTCGGCTACATGGCGCACCACCTTGTCCACGGCAGCGTCCTCGATCAGCGGGCCTTGCGACACGCCGTCTTCGAAGCCGTTGCCGACCTTGATCGCCTTGACCTTGGCAGCGAACTTCTGCACGAACTCGTCGTACACGCCGTCCTGCACGTAGATGCGGTTGGCGCAGACGCAGGTCTGGCCGGCGTTGCGGTACTTGCTGGCCATGGCGCCTTCCACCGCCGAGTCGATGTCGGCATCGTCAAACACGATGAAGGGTGCATTGCCGCCGAGTTCCAGCGAGAGTTTCTTGACGGTCGGGGCGCTCTGCTGCATCAGGATGCGGCCGACTTCGGTGGAGCCGGTGAAGCTGATGTGGCGCACCACGTCGCTGGCGCAGAACACCTTGCCCACGGCGATCGAGTTGTCGCCGTCGGCGGTGATCATGTTGAGCACGCCAGCTGGGATGCCGGCGCGCACGGCCAGCTCGGCCGCGGCCAGCGCCGTCAGCGGCGTCAGCTCAGCTGGCTTGATGATGACCGGGCAGCCGGCGGCCAGGGCCGGCGCCACCTTGCGGGTGATCATGGCCAGCGGGAAGTTCCACGGCGTGATGGCCGCGCACACGCCGATCGGCTGGCGGATCACCATCAGGCGGCGGTTGTTGTCGAAGGGCGGCAGGGTTTCGCCGTTGACGCGCTTGGCTTCCTCGGCAAACCACTCGACGAAGCTGGCGCCGTAGGCCACTTCACCCTTGGCTTCCGGGAAGGGCTTGCCCTGCTCGGCCGTCATGATGCGGCCCAGGTCCTCTTGGTTGGCCATCAGCAGGTCGAACCATTTGCGCAAGATGATGCTGCGCTCCTTGGCGGTCTTGGCGCGCCAGGCCGGCCAGGCAGCGTTGGCGGCCTTGATGGCCTGCTCGGCATCGGCCGGCCCCAGGTTGGCCACGTCGACCAGCTTGGTGCCGTTGCTCGGGTCATTCACGTGAAAGCGCGTGGCGGCCGCCCCCTTGACCCATTGGCCGTTGATCAGGGCATCGGTCTTGAGCAGCGTCGGGTCTTTCAGCAAAGAAAGCGGAGAGGTCTTCATGTCCATGGTGTGTACCTGTCTGTGCAGTTGATAAGCTACTTTAGCGTGATTTTTCAGGCCAGTCTGTCGCAGACAGGGCAGGTCTGTAGGACGGCAGGAAATCTGTCTGTCCCGGGGCAACTCGGCGCGGAGGGGCTCATAGCAGTACCTCGACTTGGGCTGGGCCAGGCAGCGGGGCAACTGCGCCAAACCCCTGCACGCACAACGCGGCGGCGGCGTTGGCATAGCGCGCGGCCTCCAGCGGCGGGGCGCCGGCCGACAGCTGCGCCAGCAGGTTTCCGCAGAAGCAGTCGCCAGCGCCGGTGGCATCGATCAACGGCACCTGCAGCGCGGGGAGATGATGGCGTTCGCCGTTCGTGCTCGTCAGCACGCCGCGATCTCCCATTTTGAGAACGACCTGGCTGGCGCCTAGCGAGTGGCCCCAGTCGGCGATGGCGTCGGGGTCGCACAGGCCGGTCAGCGTCGTGATGTCCTCCAGGCTGGGCAGGAACAGATCGCACAGTGCCACAGCGCGCTCAATACAGGTGCGTGCCCTGTTCAGTGGCCAGAGCTTGAGACGTAGATTGGAATCAAACGCCACGCAGGTGCCGGCGGCACGCGCCAGCTGCATTGCCCTGTAGACCGTCTCGCAGGCGCTGGTGGAAATCGCCAGGGAGATGCCGGAGACGTGCAGGAATCGGGCCGAGGCAATGATCTGCGCGGCTGGACCGGCCTGCAGCCAGGCCGGCGTCATGCGGCTGGCGGCCGAGCCTGCGCGGTAGTAGCTGAATTCGTGGCCGTTGGGGCCATGCGTGACAAAGTAGATGCCGGTGGGCGCCAACGCGTCGCGCTCCACGCCCCGGGTGTCCACGCCTTCTTCGGTCCAGAGTTCCAGCAGGCGTGTGCCGAAGGGGTCGGCACCGATGCGGCTGAGGTAGGCGGCGCGCGCGCCGGCACGCGCGGCGGCGATCACCACATTGCTGGTGTCGCCGCCAAAACCCTGCAGGTAGTTGGGCCGGCCGGCCTCGGTCTGGTTGAATTCCAGCATGGCCTCGCCCAGGGCGACCACGTCGAGTGTCTTGTCCATGGTTCTTCAGCCGGGCAGCCCGCTGAGCATGTCAGTGGTTGTCTTTCGGAACGAAGGCGCCGCGCTGGCCGACCAGGAAATCCAGGTCGGCACCTTCGTCGGCCTGCAGCACATGGTCCACATACAGTTTCCAGTAGCCGGACTGGAGCGGCGGCTCCGGCGCCTTCCAGCGGGCCAGGCGGGCATGCAGCTCTTCGTCGCTGATCAGCAGCTGCAGCCGGCGCTCGGGCACGTTGAGTTCGATCATGTCGCCGTTCTGTACCACTGCCAGCGGGCCGCCGGCGGCGGCCTCGGGCGCGGTGTGCAGCACCACGGTGCCGTAGGCCGTGCCGCTCATGCGCGCGTCGCTGATGCGCACCATATCGGTGATGCCCTTTTTCAGCACCTTGGGCGGCAGGGGCATGTTGCCGACCTCGGCCATGCCGGGATAGCCTTTGGGCCCGCAGTTCTTCAGCACCAGGATGCAGCTTTCGTCGACGTCCAGCTGGTCATCGTCGATACGCCGGTGGAAGTCATCGCTGTTCTCGAACACCACAGCGCGCCCCTTGTGCACCATCAGTGCGGGGGTGGCCGCGCTGGGCTTGATGACCGCGCCGCGCGGCGCCAGATTGCCACGCAGTACGGCGATGCCGGCCTTGTCCTTGAAGGGCTCTGCAAAGGTCTTGATGACGCGCGGGTCGTAGTTCTGCGCATCGCCCACGTTCTCGGCCACGGTCTTGCCGTTGGCCGTGACGATGTCCTTGTGCAGCAGGTGCAGGATCTCCTTCATCACCACCGGCAGGCCGCCGGCGTAACAGAAGTCTTCCATCAGGTGCTGGCCCGAGGGCTGCAGATTCACCAGGCAGGGCAGTTCACTGGCCAGGCGGTCGAAGTCGTCCACCGTGAGCTTGAGGCCCAGTCGCCCCGCAATGGCAATCAGGTGGATGACGGCATTGGTCGAGCCGCCGATGGCCGCCAGTGTCTTGATCGCGTTTTCGAAGGCTTCGCGCGTGAGCACCTTGGCGATGGTCTGGTCGGTGTGCACCATCTCGACGATGCGCCGGCCGGCGTTGCGTGCCAGCACGTTGCGCCGGCCGTCCACTGCCGGATAGGCCGCATTGCCGGGCAGGCCGATACCCAGGGCCTCGACCATGCTGGCCATGGTGGAGGCGGTGCCCATGGTCATGCAGTGGCCGTGGCTGCGGTGCATGCAGCTTTCAGCCTCGAAGAAATCCTGCAGTTTGAGCGTGCCGGCGCGCACCTGCTCGCTCATGCTCCACACGCCGGTGCCCGAGCCGAGTTCCTGGCCGCGCCACTTGCCGTTGAGCATCGGGCCACCGGAGACGCCGATGGTGGGCAGGTTGACGCTGGACGCGCCCATCAACAAGGACGGCGTGGTCTTGTCGCAGCCCATGAGCAGCACCACGCCGTCGATCGGGTTGCCGCGGATGCTTTCCTCCACGTCCATGCTGGCCAGGTTGCGGTACAGCATGGCCGTGGGGCGCAACAGCGTCTCACCCAACGACATGACGGGGAACTCGAGTGGGAAGCCGCCGGCCTCGTAGACGCCGATCTTGACCTGTTCGGCCAGAGTGCGGAAATGCGAGTTGCAGGGGGTCAGCTCGCTGAAGGTGTTGCAGATGCCGATGACCGGCCGGCCGTCGAACTGGTCATGCGGTACGCCCTTGCCCTTGACCCAGCTGCGGTAAGCAAAACCATCGCGGTCCTGGCGGCCGAACCATTGCTGGCTGCGGAGTTCCTGGGGTTTCTTCTGGGGACGGTCGGCGTTCGACATAGGGTAAATCCGGGAGTGAATAACGTATTATCGTCATACCATTGAACGCAGAGCTTAGTACAAACCATGATTAAAAACGTCCACGGCAATACTGTTGATCACCTCGGAGCGGCCATCGTCTCCGGCCACTATGCCCCGGGAGCCTCCATTCCACCCGAGCCCCTGCTGTGCGAAGAACTCGGCGTCAGCCGCACCGTGGTGCGCGAGGCGGTGAAGTCGCTCATTGCCAAGGGGCTGGTGAGTACGGGACCCAAGGTGGGCACGCGCGTGCTGCCTCAGGACCAGTGGAACTGGTTCGACCCCGACATCATTGCCTGGCAGGCCCAAGCGGGCCTGACGCCGGAATTCCTGCGCGACCTGATGGACCTGCGGCGCGTGGTCGAGCCCGCTGCCATGCGCCTGGCGGCGCAGCGCGCCATGCCCGAAGACATCGCGTTCGTGGAGGAGGCCTACGCCGGCATGGCACGCGCCGTGAACGAGGGTGGCGACTACGTCACGCATGACCTGCGTTTTCACCAAGGTCTGCTGCGCGCCAGCCGCAACCGCATGCTGATGCAGATGAGCAAGGCCCTGGGCGCCTTGCTGCACACCAGCTTCGAACTGGCCACCAAGAAGAAGGACGGTCCCGCGCGTTCGCTGCCGCTGCACCGGGCCGTGCTGGACGCGGTGATTGCGCATCACCCGGCCAAGGCCGAGAAAGCCATCCTGGTCCTGATCGACGGTGCGCATGAGGACATCGAGGAAATCCTGGCCTCGCGCCGCCGGCTGCCGCGGCTGAACACACCCGCTTCAGTGCTCAAGGCCGTCTGAAACACATCCCATGAAAAGCCCGATGCAAAAGCTAATCCATCTTTTTTTCAAGCTGCTGGAACTCCTGGTCGTCGTCTGCATGGTCGCCATGGTGGTGATGGTGTTCGGGAACGTGGTGCTGCGTTATGGCTTCAACTCCGGCATCGACGTGTCGGACGAGTTGTCACGCTACTGCTTCATCTGGCTGACCTACCTGGGCGCCATGATCGCCATGCGGGAGGGAGGGCACCTGGGCGTGGACACCCTGGTCAAGCACCTGCCGCTGCTGGGCAAGAAGGCCTGCCTGTTCCTGAGCGAAAGCCTCATGCTGTTCTGCAACGGCCTGTTCCTGCTCGGGACCTGGAAGATGCACGAGCTTCAGGTGACCAATGAATCGCCCGTGCTGGGTATTTCCATGATCTGGGTGTTCGGTATCGGCTACGTGGTCAGCGTGGTCATGGGGCTGATCAATCTGCAAGTGCTGTACAGACTGCTGAGCGGCCGTCTGCGTGTGGACGAGTTGGTTCAGGTGCAGGAGGCCGAAGGTCTGGCCGATGCCGAGGAACAGCTCCGGGAAGTCAAAACTTAAGGTCTGGCCATGACTGTCGCTGTATTCGTTTTCAGTTTGCTGGGTGCCATGGCGATCGGCATGCCCATTGCCTACGCCTTGCTGGTCTGTGGTGTTGCGCTGATGGCTTTCCTCGGGGCCACCACCAATCTGGTCAGCTTCGACAGCCAGATTCTGGCGCAGCGCTTCGTCGAGGGAGCGGACAATTTCCCACTGTTGGCCGTGCCCTTCTTCCTGCTGGCCGGCGAGTTCATGAACGCGGGGGGCTTGAGCCGGCGCATCGTCAACTTCGCCATGGCCTGGGTCGGACATTTCCGCGGCGGGCTCGGTTATGTGACCGTGATTGCCGCCATCATCATGGCTTCGTTGTCCGGCTCGGCCGTGGCCGATACCGCTGCGCTGGCCGCGCTGCTGATCCCCATGATGCGCGCGGCCGGTTACGACGTCAGCCGTTCAGCCGGCCTGATCTCGGCGGGGGGCATCATCGCGCCGGTGATCCCGCCTTCCATCGGCTTCATCATCTTTGGCGTGGCGGGCAATGTCTCGATCACCAAACTGTTCCTGGCAGGTATCGTTCCAGGCATCCTGATGGGGGTGGCCATCGGGGTGGCCTGGTGGTGGGTCGCCAAGAAGGAAAAAGTGCAGCCTGCACCTCGCATGGCCATGGGGCAGCGCCTGAAGGTCACCTTTGAAGGGGCTTTGGCGCTGGCCTTGCCCATCGTCATCATCGGCGGCATGAAGATCGGCGCTTTCACCCCCACCGAGGCGGCGGTGGTGGCGGCGGTCTACAGCTTTGCGGTCGGCATGTTCTGCTACCGCGAGCTCAAACTCAAGGAACTCTATGGCCTCACGCTGGCCGCCGGCAAGACCACGGCCGTGGTGATGTTCCTCGTGGCAGCTGCCATGGTCAGTGCCTGGTTGATCACCGTCGCCAACATCCCGGACGAAGTCGCCGCGCTGCTGCGGCCTTTCATGGACAGCAAGACGATGCTGATGCTGGTGATGATGCTGCTGATCGTCATCGTCGGCACTGCGCTGGACTTCACACCCACGGTGCTGATCCTCACTCCGGTGCTGATGCCCGTCGTCAAGGCGGCGGGTATCGACCCGGTGTATTTCGGCGTCCTGTTCATCATGAACAACGCCATTGGCCTGATCACGCCCCCCGTGGGCACGGTGCTTAACGTGGTGTGCGGCGTGGCCCGCATCAGCATGGGCGAGGCCTTCCGAGGCGTGCTGCCTTTCCTGCTGGCTGAACTGGCCGTGCTGTTCCTGCTGGTGCTGGTGCCCGACATCGTTCTCGTCCCGCTGAAGTGGTGGATGCACTGACAGTTTTTTCAACCCTCTGCTGTAACTACTAAAAGGAGACATACATGTTGAAACGCAGAACTCTCGCCTCGGTGCTGGCCGGCGCCGTCCTGGTTGTGGCGACCTCCGCCCACGCCCAATTCACTGAGCGCACGATCAAGCTCTCGAACGGCGTGAACGCCGACCATCCGGTGAGCGCGGGCGTCAAACGCATGCAGGAAGTACTGGACGCCAAGACCGGCGGCAAGATCAAGCTCAACGTCTTCTGGGGCGGCGCGGCCGGTGGCGACCTGCAGGCCACGCAAGCCCTGCGTGCCGGCACGCAGGAGATGGTCTGCACCTCGAGTTCGCCGCTGGTGGGCATCGTGAAGGAGCTGGGCGTGTTCGATCTGCCCTTCCTCTTCGCCAACGAGAAAGAGGCCGACGCGGTGCTGGACGGCCGGGCTGGCCAATACTTCAGCAAGAAGCTCGAAGCCGCTGGCCTGGTGAACCTGGCCTACTGGGAAAACGGCTTCCGCAACCTGACCAACAGCAAGCGGCCTGTGGCCAAGGTGGAAGACTTCGATGGCGTCAAGGTGCGCGTCATGCAGAACAGCATCTTCCTCGACACTTTCAAGACCTTGGGCACCAATGCCGTGCCGATGGCTTTCGGCGAGGTGTTCACGGCCCTGGAAACCCGGACCATCGATGGCCAGGAGAATCCTTTCGTGACCATCGACAGTTCCAAGTTCTACGAGGTCCAGAAGTACCTGAGCGTCACACGCCATGCTTACACGCCGTACCTGATCCTCTACAGCAAGAAGTTGTGGGATCAACTCACGCCGCAGGAGCAGTCGGTGCTGCGCGAGGCGGCCATCGAAGGTCAGAAGGCCCAGCGCATCGCCATCCGCAACCAGAGCGACATGGCGCTGGCCGCGCTCAAGGCCAAGGGCATGCAGATCAACGAGATCTCTGCGTTCGAGCAGCGCCGCATGTTCGAGAAGGTCAAGCCGGTGTACGACAAGCACAGCGCCTCCATCGGCACCGAGGCCATCAACGTCGTGTTCGACGAGCTGAAGAAGGTGCGCGGGGGCAAGTAAGCCGGGCGGACGCCAGAACGTACCAAGGCCGCGGGGCAAGCCCCGCGGCCTTTTCTTTTGAGGTAGCGCTTCCCGGCATCAACCCGGCAATTTGGCGATCACCTTGATCTCGAACTGAAAGCCATAGAGCCAGGTCACGCCGATGCCGGTCAGCGTAGGGTGGGGGGCGTTGCCCCAATAGTCCGGCACGATCTGCCAAACCCGCTCGAAGTTCTTCTCCGGATCGACAATGAAGACGGTCACATCGACCACGTCATCGAAGCTGCACCCGGCTGCACGCAACACCGCGTTCAGGTTGTCGAAGGCACGCCGCACCTGGGCCTCCAGTTCGGGCTCGGGTGAGCCATCCTCGCGGCTTCCGACCTGGCCCGAGACGAAAAGAAAGCCGTTCGACCGGATGGCCGGTGAATAGCGGTTCCTCTCATACAGAGCCTGCCGGCCCGCGGGGAAAACAACGTCGCGTGGGGTCATCACATACCTTTCATTGAATGAAGAAGGCACTGTAGGGAATGCGGTCGTTTGGATAAACAAGAAAGTCTGTTCAAGACTGTTTGCATAATCTGAATAATTACAACGATTCCAGGACCGCCATGGACCGTTTCGATGCCATGCTGGCGTTTGCACGCGTGGTGGAGACCCGCAGCTTCACCCAAGCAGCGCAGACGCTGCACATGAGTAAAACCACCGTGACCCAGCTCGTGCAGCAGCTGGAAGCGCGCCTGCGGGTCAAGTTGCTGAACCGTACCACCCGCAAGGTGAACGTGACGGCCGACGGCGCCGCCTATTACGAGCGAGTCGTACGCCTGCTCGCGGACATGGACGACGCCGAGACCAGTCTGACGCGCGCGTCCGCCGTGCCGCGTGGGCGTCTGCGGGTGGACGTTCCCAGCCCACTGGCCCGCATGATCCTGGCACCGGCCTTCCCGGCATTCCATGCGCGCTACCCAGACATCCAGGTGCACATGGGGGTGAGCGACCGGGTGGTCGATCTGATCGATGAAAACGTCGACTGCGTCGTGCGGGGCGGTGACCCGGGTGATCCCTCACTGGTGGCCAGGCATGTGGGTGACCTGGCCATCGGGCTGTATGCGGCACCCGCCTATCTGGCGCGCGTCGGGAGGCCTGTGCATCCCAAGGATCTGGAAGCAGCGCCCCATCAGATCGTGGGCTTTCTGCGGTCGAGCACCGGACGCATCCTGTCCTGCGCATTGCAGCGTGGCGAAGAACACGTGCAAGTGCTGGGCCGTTACGCGATTGCGATGGACGACGGCAATGCCTATTTGGCGGCCGGTGTGGCCGGTCTTGGTGCGCTCTGGTTGCCGCACTACATGGCGGCGCCACATCTGGCGCGAGGTGAACTGGTGCCGCTGTTCGAGGACTGGTCCATCGCCCCGATGCCGCTGTATCTGGCCTTTCCACCCAACCGCCATGTAGGCGCCAGGCTGCGCGTCTTTATCGACTGGGTGGTCGAACTGATGGCGATTCACGCGCCTCTGGGCAAGACGCGTGGGCATCCGCTCAGTTCGTGAGCTGCGGTTGGCTTTCGGGCGTTTCCGGCCAGGAGATGACGCTCGGCTTGTTGATCGATAGGGGGCATTGCTCTCGTCTCAGCGAGGTCGCGTTTGCGCGCCGGATTCAGGGTTCCCCCAGTACTCCCTCACGTCGTAGCAGTTCCTGCTTGCGGTCCAGCCCGCCGGCGTAGCCGGTCAGGCTGCCGTCGGCACCAAGTACGCGGTGGCAGGGGACCATGATGCTCCATGGATTACGCCCCACTGCCGCGCCCACGGCCCGCGCCGCCTGCGGCTTGCGCAGTTGTGTGGCCAGCACGCCGTAGGTGGTGGTGGTGCCCCAGGGAATGCGCGCCAGTGCGTCCCACACGCTGCGCTGGAACGGCGTGCCCCAGGCGGCACTGCGCGGCGTCTTAAAGTCGCGGCGCTGGCCGCGGAAATAGGCCTGCACTTCTTCGGCCGCTTGGTCCAGCCAGCGCTGCGTTGCCACGACCTGCCACTGCGAGGTGTCCGGGAGGTGGCGCTGCCCTTTGAACCAGAGGCCGGCCAGGCCGTCGTCGCTGGCGGCCAGCAGGATGGAGCCCAGTGGCGTGGTGATGGTCTTGCAGACGAGTTTCATGGGGATCCTCCGTGCCAGAGTCGTATGACGGCGTAGCTGCGCCAGGGTTGCCAGGCGGCCGCCTTTGCGGCGGCCGCACGCGCCGGTTGCGGGCCATCACGCACGCCCAGGCGTTGCTGGACCACGATGTCGCCTGCGGGGAACGCGTCGGGCCAGCGCAGGGCGCGCATGGCGATGTACTGTGCCGTCCACTCGCCGATGCCAGGCAGGTCCAGCAGGGCCTGGATCGTGGTCTGGACCTGCAGTCCGGACTCCAGGTCCAGGCCGTCATGCATCACGGCCTGCGCGAGCGCGCGGATGGCCTGCTGGCGTTGCCGCACGATGCCCAGTTGTCCCAGTGCATCTGGCGAGGCGCGCAACAAGGTCGCCGGCGCTGGAAACGCATGGGTGAGTTCAGACCAAGGTGTGGCCAGGGGTTCGCCGAAGGCGTGCACGAGACGCTGGGTGAGGGTGCGGGCCGCCGCCACGGTGACTTGCTGGCCGAGGACCGCGCGAACGGCTAGTTCGAATCCATTCCAGGCTCCGGGCACGCGCCAGCCGGCGCAGTGTGCAAAGTCGCGACCCAGGACGGGCTCGATGGCCAGCGGGTCGGCGTCCAGGTCGAGGGCCCGGCGCACCTGCTGCAGCACGGCGGGCAACACCTGCAGCAGGCTGTCGCTCAACTGCACATGCACGCGGTGCGCGCTGGGCTCGAACTGCAGACGCACCCAGCCCAGGCGGCTGCAGTCGCCCTCGGCCATGCGCACGATGCGTGCGAACTCTCCGCCGCCTTCACCGGTGGTGGTGCACAGCTCCAGGCCGGGCACGGCCCGCTGGTGCAGGAATTGCAACATCGCGGCCTCGTCGTACGGCGGGCGGTAGGCCAGCTTCAGGCGGGTGTCGCTGACGGCCTGGCCGTGGCGGCGGCAGGCCGAGGGTGTGAGGTGGTAATGGCTGGCAAAGGCGGTATTGAAGCGGCGCTGGCTGGCGAATCCGCTGAGCTGGGCGACCAGGGCAATCGGCAGGCCGGTGTCGCACAGGAGTTGCTTGGCCAGCAGCAGGCGACGCGTCTGGCGGTATTGCGATGGCGTCACGCCCAGGTGCTGCGTCAGGATGCGGCGCAAGTGACGTTCGCTCACGCCCAGGCGCTGGGCCAGGGCGCCCACGCTCAGCGGTGCATCGGCCAGGGTTTCGGCGCTGCCGAGCAGTTGCACGGCTTGGGCGGCGAGGATCTGGCTGGCGTCCTGGGTGGACCAAGGCAGCAGCGCCGCGGGGGCGAGCTCGGGGCGGCAGCGCAGGCAGGGTCGAAAGCCCGCCGCCTCGGCGCGCGCGGCACTGGCGAAGAAGAGGCAGTTCCTGGCCAGTGGCGCGCGTACCTTGCACACCGGGCGGCAGTAGATGCCCGTGGTTTTGACGGCCGTGTAGAAGTGCCCGTCAAAACGCGCATCGCGTGACAGCATGGCCTGGTAGCAAGCGGCTGGATCGAGCGGGGTCTGGAGATTGCGCACAACCGCATGTTACGCAAACCTGTCAAGCGTAGTGGCCGTTTTCGGACATACGCCTTGGGCATTCTCGAGAGGCCCAGGCTACACGCTGGCATCAGCGGAAAATTCATCACATCAACCAGGATTACATGGGCTTCTGCGCTTGCCCTTCGGTGGACGACTGAGCAGTCGAGAGGTCTAACTGCAACGTTGAACATCCGCTCTCCACGCCGGCTAACGTCTGTCACGGTCGGAAGCGGCCGCCGGGTCGTGGCGACTTCCGTGCACAGACCGCCTGTAGCCGGCCTCAGTGCCGACGTGCCAGGTCCCGCATCAGTGCGCGTGTGCCGTAGGTCCAGGGGGCGATCTTGTCCGAGGTGTTGACGCGGTTCACCAGCATGCCCAGTTGCGGGGTCGAGACGGTGGCGATGTCGCCGATCTCGTGTGTGAAACCCTGGCCCGGGCCGTGGCGGTCCTGGATCGGGGCAAACATGGTGCCGAGGAAGAACATCACGCCGTCGGGGTACTGGTGGTGCGGGCCGATCACGTGCTTTACCAGCTCGAGCGGGTCGCGGCTGATCTGGCTCATGGAGCTGCTGCCGCGCATCACGAAGTTACCAGCGCCGCGCACCTCCATGGCGAGGTCGCAGCGGCGCACGTCATCCATGCTGAAGTGTTCATCGAACAGGCGGATGAAGGGGCCGATGGCACAGGAGGCGTTGTTGTCCTTGGCCTTGCCCAGCAGCAGGGCGCTGCGGCCCTCGAAGTCGCGCAGGTTCACGTCGTTGCCCAGTGTGGCGCCCATCACTTCGGCGCGGCTGTTGACGGCCAGCACGATTTCCGGCTCCGGGTTATTCCAGTGGCTGCGTGGGTGGATGCCCACCTCCGCGCCGACGCCCACCGCGCTCATGGGTGCCGATTTGGTGAAGACCTCGGCATCGGGGCCGATGGCCACTTCCAGGTACTGCGACCACGCGCCCTGCGCCACCAGCACGTCCTTCAGTTTCGCCGCCTCGGGCGAGCCGGGTTTGACGCTGCCCAGGTTATCGCCGATGACGGCCACCACGGCGCGGCGCACGCTCTCGGCCTTGTCGGCGTCGCCGCGCGCCTGCTCCTCGATCACGCGCTCCAGCACCGAGTTCACGAAGGTGACGCCGGTGGCCTTGATCGCCTGCAGGTCGTTGGGCGCCAGAAACCAGGGCAGGGCCCTCTTGCGTTCGTCGTGCGCCGAGTTCTTCAGGATGGCCGCGATGTCGCCCAGGCGCGTGCCCTGGTTCTTGCGCACGGCCGCGGCCGCGTCGGGGCACTCCAGGAGGTCCGACATGGTCGGGGCGACGGCGCCCAGGTCGTACACGCCATCGGGGCGCACCTGTACCAGCACTGGCCCTGTGCCTTCGATCCAGAGGCGTCCCACCAGCGTGGCGCGCGCCGCATCAGTCGGCAGGCAGTTCTCGGGTGTCAGTTGATTCAGCATTTTTCTGTCTTCCTCTTGTGTTGTGCTTGTATGTTTCATGCGCGCAGCTGCACCGCCTGGGCTGCCAGCCGGGTGATCACGTCCCAGTTCCGCTCGGCGATGGCCTGCGCCGGCGTCAGCCAGGAGCCACCGACACAGGTCACGTTGGGTAGCGCCAGAAAGTCCCGCGCGTTCTGCGGGCTGATGCCACCGGTGGGACAGAAGCGCACATCGGCAAACGGGCCACTCCAGGCCTTGAGCAGGGCTGTTCCGCCAGCGGCGAGGGCCGGGAAGAATTTCAGTACGGTGTGGCCGTCGTCCAGCGCGGTCATGATCTCGCTGCCCGTGGCGACGCCCGGTAGCAGCGGCAGACCATAGGTGCGCGCGGCTTGGCCGAGGGTGCTGGTATAGCCCGGGCTCACCAGAAAACATGCGCCGGCCTGCTGGGCCGCCTGAACGTCGGCGCTGTTGCGCACCGTGCCGGCACCAGGTACGGCTTGCGGCACCTCGCGTGCGATGGCTTCAATACAGGCCAAGGCCTGCGGTGTGCGCAGTGTGATCTCAAGCATGCGAAGGCCGCCGGCGACCAGTGCACGCGCCAGCGGCACGGCGTCCTGCACATGGTCGAGCACGATGACGGGGATGACGGGGGCGTCCTGCATCACCTGCAGGGCAGTCAGCGATCGCATGAGGTGATCTTACAGGTTAACAGCGCAATTTGGGTCAATCGTACGATGATTGAGGGTATTCTCTGCCAGCCTGCGCCAGGAGTCACTCTTGGCTGAGGCGAGCCGGAATTTGCCTGGATGCAGGCGGGTTGAGCGCCAAAATCTATAATCGATAGTTCAAATAAATCAAGCAGTTACGTGCCCGCAGCGATTCTTGTCGGATCGGCGGCGCGGCCACCTACACACCATGAGCCAACCCGCTTTTTCCGTTGCCGACATCCGCAAGACCTTTCTGGACTTCTTTGCCGCCAAGGGCCACACCGTTGTCGCCTCCAGCCCGCTGGTGCCGGGCAACGACCCGACCCTGATGTTCACCAACTCTGGCATGGTGCAGTTCAAGGACGTGTTCCTCGGCACCGACAAGCGCTCCTACGTGCGCGCCACCTCGGTGCAGGCCTGCCTGCGTGCCGGCGGCAAGCACAACGACTTGGAGAACGTGGGCTACACCGCGCGCCACCACACCTTCTTCGAGATGCTGGGCAATTGGAGCTTTGGTGACTACTTCAAGCGCGAGTCGCTCAAGTGGGCCTGGGAGCTGCTGACCGAGGTCTACAAGCTGCCGCCCGAACGCCTGCTGGCCACGGTGTACGCCGAGGACGACGAGGCCTACGACATCTGGACCAAGGAGATCGGCCTGCCGCCCGAGCGCGTGATCCGCATCGGCGACAACAAGGGCGGGCGCTACAAGTCCGACAACTTCTGGATGATGGCCGACACCGGCCCTTGTGGCCCCTGCTCGGAGATCTTCTACGACCACGGCGACCACATCCCCGGCGGCCCCCCGGGCAGCCCGGACGAGGACGGTGACCGTTACATCGAAATCTGGAACAACGTGTTCATGCAGTTCGACATGGACGAGACCGGCGCCGTCACGCCGCTGCCGGCGCCCTGCGTCGACACCGGCATGGGCCTGGAGCGCCTGGCCGCCATCCTGCAGCATGTGCACAGCAACTACGAGATCGACCTGTTCGATGCGCTGATCAAGGCGGCGGCGCGTGAAGTGGGCACCCAGGACCTGAGCAACCCTTCGCTGCGCGTGATCGCGGACCACATCCGCGCCACTGCCTTCCTGGTCAGCGATGGCGTGATCCCGAGCAACGAAGGCCGCGGCTATGTGCAGCGCCGCATCGTGCGCCGTGCCATCCGCCACGGCTACAAGCTGGGCCAGAAGAAACCCTTCTTCCACAAGCTGGTGGCCGAACTGGTGCACCTGATGGGTGACGCCTACCCGCGCTTGAAGGAGCAGGAACAGCGCATCACCGAGGTGCTGAAGGCCGAGGAGGAGCGTTTCTTCGAGACGCTGGAAAACGGCATGGAGATCCTGGATGCCGCCCTGGCCGGCGGTGCCAAGGTGCTGCCGGGTGAGGTGGCCTTCAAGCTGCACGACACCTATGGCTTCCCGCTCGACCTGTCGGCCGACGTCTGCCGTGAGCGTGGCCTGAGCGTGGACGAAGCCGGCTTCGCTGCCGCCATGGAGAAGCAGAAGAGCCAAGCCCGCGCCGCCGGCAAGTTCAAGATGGACAAGGCGCTGGAGTACAGCGGTGCCGGCAACGAGTTCGTCGGTTACGAGACGCTTGAAGCTGCTGCAAAAATCGTAGCGCTTTACGCAGATGGAACGCCGGTTGCAGCCCTGAAAGCTGGGCAAAACGGGGTGGTGGTGCTGGACACCACGCCTTTCTACGCCGAAAGCGGCGGCCAGGTCGGCGACGAGGGCCTGCTGCTGGCCGGCTCGGCCCGCTTCGACGTGGGCGACACGCAGAAGATCAAGGCCGATGTCTTTGGCCACCATGGCATCGTGGCCCAGGGCACGCTCAATGTGGGTGACCAGGTGACTGCGTTGGTGAACATGGAAACACGTGCCGCCACCGAGCGCAACCACTCGGTCACGCACCTGATGCACAAGGCCTTGCGCGAAGTGTTGGGCAGTCATGTGCAGCAGAAGGGTTCGCTGGTGAATGCCGAGCGCACGCGCTTCGACTTCGCGCACAACGCACCGGTGACCGAAGCGCAGATTCGAGAAATCGAGGCCAAGGTCAACAGCGAGATTCTGGACAACGAAGCCACGCAAGCGCGTGTGATGGACATCGAGTCGGCGCAGAAGACCGGCGCCATGATGCTGTTCGGCGAAAAGTACGGCGACAGCGTGCGCGTGCTCGACATCGGCAGCAGCCGCGAACTGTGCGGCGGCACCCACGTGCAGCGCACCGGCGACATCGGCCTGTTCAAGGTGGTGGGCGAGAGTGGCGTGGCCGCTGGCGTGCGCCGCATCGAGGCGGTGACTGGCGCAGGCGCACTGGCTTACCTGCAGCAGCTGGAAGACACCGTGACGCAGGTCGCCGGCACGCTCAAGACGCCGGCCGCCGAACTCAACACCCGTCTGGGTCAGGTGCTGGATCAGGTCAAGGCACTGGAGAAGGAAATCGCCGCGCTCAAGGGCAAGCTGGCTTCCAGCCAGGGCGACGATCTGGTGACGCAGGCGGTGGACGTGAAGGGCATCAAGGTGCTGTCCGCCAAGCTCGACGGTGCTGATGCCAAGACCCTGCGCGATACGCTGGACCAGCTCAAGAACAAGCTCAAGACTGCGGCCATCGTGCTGGCGGCGGTGGACGGCGACAAGGTGCAGCTGGCGGCCGGTGTCACCGCCGACAGCGTGGGCAAGGTCAAGGCCGGCGAGCTGGTCAACTTCGTCGCCCAGCAAGTGGGTGGCAAGGGCGGCGGCAAGCCCGACATGGCCATGGCCGGCGGCACCGATGCCAGCAAGCTCGGCGCGGCGCTGGCCAGCGTGCAAGGCTGGGTGGCGGACAAGCTCTGATCGCTATAAGTTTGATAGCTTTTTTCGCTTATCAGACAAGGGCTGGAGCCTGATTTAATGCCAAATCGCGAGCATCCGGAAATCTCTGCCACAGGCCTGCGCCGCCAGGCGCTCAAGCGACTGGCCGTCTGGGCGGGCGCGGCCAGCCTGTTGCCAACGGCCCAGGCCGCCAGTTTTGATTTGACACGCTGGCCGCCCAGCTTGGCGGTGCCGCCGCTGCAGGCCATGGACTTGCAAGGCAAGACCTGGAAGCTGGCCGATCTGCGCGGCCGTGCCGTGCTGCTGAACTTCTGGGCCAGCTGGTGCGAACCCTGTCGCGCCGAGATGCCGACGCTGCAGCAACTGGCCGAGATCTATGGCCCCGAGAAACTGGTGGTGCTGGCGATCAACTTCAAGGAAGGGCCGCGCCGCATCAACCAGTACGTGCAGGCTACGGGCATGAGCCTGCCGGTGCTGCTCGATCAGAGTGGCGACATCGCCAAACAGTGGGGCGCCAATGTGTTTCCCACCACCATCCTGATCGACGCCGAAGGCCGGCCGCGCCAGCGCGTGCGTGGTGAGGTGGACTGGACCGGGCGCGAAGCGGCGGCGCTGGTCGAGCCTTTGCTGCGACGCTGATTTTTTACGTCGCTGACTTGCGCCGGTAGCCGACCAGGCGCGAGAGCGGTGCTTCCACCCAGCGCTGGAACAGCAGCGCCAGCGCCAGGCAGATGGCCCAGCTGGCCAGCAACACCCCCATGGCCGCGACGGAGTTGCTGAGCTGCAGGTGAGCAAACAGTGCATTGCCCAGCATCAGCACCGGGAAATGAATCAGGAACAGTGCATAGGAGCTCTGACCCAGCAGGCCGACAGCGCGCGCCAGCGGCGCCGGCATGGCCGACTGGAGCAGGCGTGTGTGATCGCGCCACTGCACCAGCGCCAGCAGCAGGGCCACTACCAAGGCCAGCGCGATGCGGCCGCGGAAATCCAGTACCAGCGCCAGCAGGCCGGCCAATGCCAGCAGCCCGATCAATTTGCCGGGATGGCGCGAACTGCCAACCCAATAGGCCAGGGCGCCCATGCCGTAGGCGCCGAAGAAGTAGATCGCCCAGTTGTCCCAGTCTTCATGGCGATTGAAGAAGAACAGCGAGGCCAGCACCAGGCCCAGCACCAGGAGCACGGCCCAGAGGCGGCGTTGCCCCAGCCACAGCAACAGCGTCATGAGAGCGAAGAGCTGGAAATCGATGGCCACGTACCAGACGCCGGCCGAGAGCGATTCCTGGCCCAGCACGCCGTGCAGCAGCAGGGCGTGCGACAGGGTCTGGCCCAGGGTCGGGGCGGCGGGGATGAAGTCGTCGCTCAGCCAATGGCGCGCCAGCATGGCCGCGGCCACCGCCAGTAGCAGGGCGGCGACAAAGGGCAACACCAAGCGCTGGTAGCGCCGCCACAGTGTGCGCCAGGGCGAGCCGATGCGAATCTGCCCTTCGGGCGCCAGGTTGCGTGCGGCCAGGTAGCCGCCCAGCACCAGGAACACCTGCACCGCCATGCGGGCGTAGTCGTACAGCCAGGCGGACAGGTGGGGGGCGGCATGGCTCATGGCATCGGCCAGGGGGCCGTAGGCGGCAAAGTGATGCAGCACGATCAGTTGCGAGCCGATGAGCTTGAGCGCATCGATATGAGTTTGCCGGGACTGCATCCCCGAATTTTATTCGCTCGGCAGCAGCAGGTCGGCCGTGCCGGGGCGAACCCAGCGTGCGAACTCTCGCGTGGTGTCGATGCCGCCGCCGGCTTCGGTGTAGATGCCGCGCGGTTCGCGGTAGCGCGTCATCAGGGCCATGATGCGCGCCAGCTCGGACGGGGTGTTGAGGGCAGCTTCGATCATCGGCTCGATGTGAGCCTCGTCGATGCGGTGTTCACCCTGGTCGTCCTGATACAGGCCGTGGCGCCAGTGGTAGATCTCGACGCACTTGCTGGTCAGGGTGTAGGGCTGGTTGCGTTTCCAGAAGTTGGTGAACAGGCCACCACCCAGGTACATGACCCAGGAGCCTTCGAAGCCCGAGGCGTTGGCGGAGGCTTCGTCGGGGTTGCGGAACCAGGTCCGATCGCCGGGGACGTAGTAGCTGGGTGGCAGCGGCTGCTCCATCGAGCCCTGCTCGCGCAGGAACACTTCATGGAATTCGCCCGACATGATGGCGCGCTGGGTCCATTGCTTCTGCAGTTGCTCGAACAAAGGCGGATTGCTGTGCGCCAGCTCCTGCGCAATGCCCAACAGGGTCACGTATTCGGTGGCGCGGTAGCACGAGAAGGAATACAGCGAGCCCGAGACATCCGGCTGGGTGGCGAGCGTCAAGGCATCGATCAGCGAGACGCCCGGGAGGATGGTGAAGCCGGTGGCCTTGTCGTAGGTCCAGTAGCCTTCGGGGCGTTCCGCGGCGGCGGTGTCGAAGGCCAGTGTGGTCTTGCGCGCCGCCTGCACGATGTTGCGGCGGATGCGCACCGCCGAAACCAGTTCGTCAATGCTGGGGAACTCAAAAGGTATCGGCCCCATGAGCATGGCCACCACGATCTCGCGCATCAGGTCGGCATCGCAGTTCAGCGTGTCCAGTTGCAAGGTCGGCGCGAGCTGCAGTGTATCCAGTCCGGGTGCCCAAGCCTGGGCGGTGGCCTGATCCAGCCACAGCCGAACCCAGGCGCCTTCGCCGTCCTGCCCCCGCTCGGCGTGCACCAAGCTGGTCAGATCAGCGACGCCGAGTTGTTCCAGGGCGGTCTGCCTGATGTTGTTGGCGTGGGTGTTTTCCGGTGCGCGCAGCACGATGCCACTGCCAGCGTGCGCCGGCAATGGCATCGTTTGCATCATCGAGTGATAGGTCTCCAACCGCATTCTCATAACTTTTCGCTCAATATACCCTAGGAAATATGGGGTCAAGGTTGGGGATTACACAGAGGGATCCGCGGCGATAATCCTCCCGCGGCGCCCGAATGGGCTCGTCGCACGCGGTTCCGGGGCCTCTTCATCTGCGCCGGCAGCGTTTTCACTACCAATCCGGAGTCCTTTTATGACCACCGTGCGTCGCACATTCCTCAAGAACGCGGCAACCCTGTCCGCCGCCTACACGCTGCCTGTCATGGGCTTTGCCCAGTCGGCTCCGACGCAGCGCCAGTTCAATCCCCAGCCGGGTGCCTGGCGCACCTTCGAGGTGACCACCCGTGTCGACATCCTTGCCCCCGAGGGCACCACGCGCGTCTGGCTGCCGGTGCCGTCGGTCGACAGCGACTGGCAGCACTCGCTGGACAACGCCTACAGCAGCAACGGCCAGGCCCGCATGGGCAGCGACGCGCACTACGGTGCCAAGCTGTTGGCCGTGGAGTTCGCCGCCGGTGAGAAAAAGCCTTGGGTCGAGCTCACCAGCCGCATCCAGACGCGCAATCGTGCAGTCGACTGGACGGCCAAAAAGCCGGTGCAGGAAGACGCCGCCAGCCTGAAGTTCTGGACCCAGCCCACCGCGCTGCTGCCGACCGACGGCATCGTGCGCAAGACCGCGCTGGAAGCCACGCGCGGCGCCAAGACCGATGTCGAGAAGGCGCGTGCCATCTACGATTGGGTGGTGGCCAACACCTATCGCGAACCCAAAACGCGCGGCTGCGGCGAGGGTGATATCAAGACCATGCTGGAGACCGGCAACCTGGGTGGCAAGTGCGCCGACCTCAATGCCATCTTCGTCGGCCTGTGCCGTGCGGTCGGCCTGCCGGCGCGTGATGTGTACGGCCTGCGCTTGGTGCCGTCCGCCTTCGGCTACAAGGAGTTGAGTGGCAACCCGGCCAGCCTGAAGGGCGCGCAGCATTGCCGCGCCGAAGTGTTCCTCAAGGACTACGGCTGGGTGGCCATGGACCCGGCCGACGTGGCCAAGGTCATGCGCCTGGAGACGGCAGAGTGGATCAAGGACACCCGCCACCCCGTGGTGGCGCCGGTCAACAAGGTGCTGTTCGGCGGCTGGGAGGGCAACTGGCTGGCCTGGAACATGGCGCACGACGTGGCATTGCCTGGTGCCAAGGGGCCGAAGCTGGGCTTCCTGATGTACCCGGTGTGTGAGACGGCCGAGGAGCGCCTCGACTCCTACGCGCCCGACGCCTTCAAGTACCAGATCACGGCGCGCGAGATCAAGGTCTGATATCTCCGTCGATGAAAAAACAGGCACCACACGGTGCCTGTTTTTTTGCCGCAAGCGGTGCCGGCTCAGGCGTCGACTGACACCTTGGCGTCCTTGATGACCTTGGCCCACTTCTGCTGCTCGCTGTGGATGAAGTCGGCAAAGCGCTTGGCGCTGCCGCCGCCGTCCTCGGCGCCGTACTGCTCCAGCTTTTCCTGTACGTCGGACATCGCCAGCACCTTGTTCACGTCCTCGTTCATGCGTCGTGCCATTGCGGCTGGCAGCTTGCCTGGACCCACCAGGCCGTACCAGGTGGTGGCGTCGAAGCCGGGGAAGCCTTGTTCGTCCATCGTTGGCACGGTGGGGTGGCCCTTGGCGCGTTTGACGCGGGTCTGTGCCATGGCGATGGCCTTGCCGCTCTTGACGTGCGGTGTGGCCGATGTCATGGTTTCGAAGCAGTAATTCACCTGGCCGCCGATCAGATCGGTCAAGGCCGGACCGGAGCCCCTGTAGGGGATGTGCAAGGCATCGATGCCGGCGCGCAGCTTGAACATTTCCAGCGCCAGGTGCTGGGCCGAGCCGCCGCCGGCCGAAGCAAAACTGATCTTGCCGGGGTTGGCCTTGCACAGTGCCACCAGATCCTTGACGGTCTTGGCCGGCTGCGCTTCGTTGCAGATCAGCAGGTTGGGCGTGACGCCTACCAGGCAGATCGGCACGAAGTCGCGCTCCACCACATACCCCAGCTTGGGCTGCAGGCTTGGTGCCAGCGCGTGGCTGTTGATGTGGGCCATCAGCAGGGTGGTGCCGTCGCTGGGTTGTTTGGCCACGTAGTCGGCCGCGATCACACCGGCGGCGCCGGCCTTGTTCTCGATCACGATCGCGGTGTTCCACATCACCTGCAGCTTTTGCGCCACCACGCGCGCCAGCGCATCGGTGCCGCCGCCGGGCGGAAAGCCCACCACGATGCGGATGGTGCCCGTAGGCAAGGTCTGCGCCTTGATCATGGGTGCGGCCAGCGTGGCCGCTGTGCCGCTAACAAAAGCCCTGCGTTTCATGCTTGTCTCCTCTGGTTGTTATCGTTTCGGGCTCAGGCGGCCTTGCTCAGCTGCACCGTGGCCGGGTGGCTGGCGTAGTAGTCCATGATGGCCTGCACGCCGGGGCCGGCGAGCTTCACGCCGGCGAGCTTGAGTCCCATCTCGCAGCCGGCCACGGTGGCCACCAGCGTCAGGTCGTTGCTGTCGCCCAGGTGGCCGATGCGGAACATGCGGCCCTTGATCTTGCCCAGGCCGGTGCCGAGCGAGCAGTCGAAGCGCTCGTAGATGGTCTTGCGTACGGCATCGGCATCCACGCCCTCGGGCATCATCACGCCGGTCAGGATGGGGGAGTAGACCGACGCGTCGGCGCACTGGATCGGCAGGCCCCAGGCACGGACGGCGGCGCGCACGCCTTCGGCCCAGCGCAGGTGCCGTGCGAACACGGCGTCCAGGCCCTGGCCGAGGATCATGTCGCAGGCCTCGCTCAGGCCGTACAGCAGGTTGGTGTTGGGGGTGGAAGGCCAGTAGCCGGTCTTGTTCATCTCGATCATCTCGTCCCAGGCCCAAAAGGCCTTGGGCAGACGGGCCGTCTTGCTGGCCTCGATGGCGCGGGGCGACAAGGCGTTGAAGCTGATGCCGGGCGGCAGCATCAGGCCTTTTTGCGAGCCGCTGATGGAGACGTCCACGCCCCATTCATCGTGGCGGTAGTCGGCCGAGGCCAGGCCCGAGATCGTGTCCACCAGCAGCAGGGCGGGGTGCTTGGCCGCATCGATGGCGCGGCGCACGGCGGCGATGTTGCTGGTGACGCCGGTGGAGGTTTCGTTGTGCACCACACACACCGCCTTGATGGCGTGACCGGTGTCGGCCTTCAGGCGCTGCTCGATCAGGTCGGCCTGCACGCCGCGGCGCCAGCTGGCTGGGATGCCGTTGTCCGTGCCCGGATGGGCGATGACCTCGGTCTTGAGTCCCAGACGGGTGGCAAGCTTGTTCCACAGGAAGGCGAAATGGCCGGTCTCGTACATCAGCACGTGGTCGCCGGGGCTCAGGGTATTGACCAGCGCCGCTTCCCAGGCACCGGTGCCGGAGGCCGGGTAGATCATGACCGGGTGCCGGGTCTGGAAGATCTTCTGTATGTCGGCCAGTACCTTCAGGCCCAGGGCTGCGAACTCGGGGCCGCGGTGGTCAATGGTAGGCAGACTCATGGCACGCAGCACGCGGTCCGGCACCGGTGAGGGGCCCGGAATCTGCAGGAAATGGCGGCCGGTGGGATGGAAATCAGTCGTCAACATGGGAAAACACCTTTCTTCTAACAACTTCATTTTTTGCATACAAAATTGATTTGTCAATCGTATTTAGCCTAAAATTACTAAATAAGACCAATATTTTGAATACAAAATACACCCATGGCTGCTGAAATCATTGCCATCCCGCGTGCAGCGCTGCATGAGCAGGTGACGCACCGCCTGCGCCAGATGCTGGTGGAAGGGCGCATCGCACCTGGCGCCAAGCTCAACGAGCGCGAGTTGTGCGAGGAGCTCAGCGTCTCGCGCACGCCCTTGCGCGAGGCCATCAAAACGCTGGCCGCCGAAGGCCTGGTGGAGTTGCTGCCGAACCGCGGCGCCATCGCCCTGCAGCTGGGCGAGGCCGACATTCTCAACACCTTCGAGGTCATGGCCGGGCTGGAGGGCCTGTCGGGCGAACTGGCAGCGCAACGCATCGGCGAGGATGCGCTCAACGAGATCAAGGCCATGCATTTCGAGATGAAAGCGGCCTACACGCGGCGCGACCTCTCCAATTACTACCGTCTCAACGCGGCCATCCACCGCGCCATCAACGAAGCAGCCAACAACCCGGTGCTCACCGCCACCTACAACCAGGTCAATGCCCGCTTGCAGGCGCTGCGTTTCCGCTCCAACCAGGATGGCGAGAAATGGGCGCGCGCCATGGCGGAGCACGACCAGATGGTGGCGGCACTGGAAGCGCGCGACGGCGCTGCCCTGCGCGCCGTGCTGGTGGCCCACCTCGGGCACAAGCGCGACGTCGTCGCCGAACAACTGCGTGCTGCCGCCGCCAGCAGCCAGACCTCTGCCTAGAAACGAGCCAGCATGAACGCCCCTCTGCCTTTGAACGTGACGCAGCCAACGTCCGCCGCCACCTACGAAGCGGTGTCCCGCATCAGCAATGAGGTCGCCGGTCGCCTGGCCGCGCGCCTGCGCGCAGAAACCCGCGGTGAGGTGTTGTTCTCTCCCTCCGACCGCGGCCGTTATGCCACCGATGCTTCCATCTACCAGGTGATGCCGGTGGGCGTGTTCGTGCCGCGCGAGGCGGCCGACGTGCGCCTGGCGTTGGACATCTGCCGCGACCTGGGTGTGCCCCTCGTGCCGCGCGGTGGCGGCACCAGCCAGTGCGGCCAGACGGTCGGTACCGGTCTGGTGATCGACTACTCGAAATACATGCGCAACATCCTCGATGTCAACGTCGAGCAGCGCACCGCGCGCGTGGAGCCCGGCCTGGTGCTGGACCATCTGAACGCGGCGCTCAAGAAGCACAACCTCTGGTACCCGGTGGACGTGTCCACCAGCGCGCAGGCCACGCTGGGTGGCATGGCCGGCAACAACTCCTGCGGCAGCCGCTCCATTGCCTACGGCAACATGGTGCACAACGTGCTGGGGGCGCAGGCCTGGCTGGCCGACGGCGAGCTGCTGGACTTCGGCCGTTTCGACGCCGCCACCGGCCGCGTGAAGCAGATTGGCGACTTCGTGCGTGGCCTGGCGGCCGAACAGCGCGCCGAGATCGAGGCGCGCTGGCCCAAGGTGCTGCGCCGTGTGGCCGGCTACAACCTGGACATCTTCCACAACCAGAACGAGAAGCCCTATACGCAAGACGGCTCGGTCAACCTTGCGCACCTGCTGGTGGGCAGCGAAGGCACGCTGGCGCTGACGCGCTCGCTTGACCTGCGCTTGAGCGAGCTGCCGCGCGCCAAGGTGCTGGGCGTGGTGAACTTCCCGACCTTCTTCCAGGCCATGGACAGTGCCCAGCACATCGTCAAGCTGGGCCACAACATGCAGGGCGGGGCACTGACGGCAGTGGAGCTGGTGGATCGCACCATGATCGAGCTCTCGCTGCAGAACCCGGCCTTTGCGCCCACCATCCGCACCGCGCTGGCGCCAGCCATCAACGGTGGCAAGCCGGAAGCCGTGCTGCTGGTGGAATTCTCCGGCGCATCCAAAGCCGACATCGCGCCCAAGATCAAGGAGTTGGTGGAGTTGATGGGTGAGCTCGGCCTGCCCGGCAGCGTGGTGGAGATGATCGACGACGCGCCGCAGAAGAACCTGTGGGAAGTGCGCAAGGCCGGTCTCAACATCATGATGAGCCTGCGCGGTGATGGCAAGCCGGTGAGCTTCATCGAGGACTGTGCCGTGCCGCTGGTGCACCTGGCCGAGTACACCGATGCGCTGACGCAGGTGTTCCGCAAATACGGTAGCCGCGGCACCTGGTACGCGCACGCCTCGGTGGGCACGCTGCACGTGCGGCCCATCCTGGACATGCGACGCGATGGCGCGGCCAAGATGCGCGCCATCGCCGAAGAAGCCAGCGAGCTGGTGCGCAAGTACAAGGGCGCCTACAGCGGCGAGCACGGCGACGGCCTGTGCCGCGGCGAGTGGATCGAGTGGCAGTTCGGCCCGAAGCTCACCGAAGCCTTCACGCAGATCAAACAACAGCTCGACCCGGCCAAGCTGCTGAGCCCCCAGCGCATGATCGAGCCGCCAAAGATGGACGACACCACGCTGATGCGCTACCCGCCTGGCCACAAACAGCGCGTGGTACCGATCCAGCCCGCGCTCGATTGGAGTGCCTGGAACGTGCAGAACAACCCGGTCACGGAAGAGACCACCGCCCCCGGCACCGGCGGCGACCCGGCGCAGGGCCTGGCCATGCACGTGGAGATGTGCAACAACAACGGCCACTGCCGCAAGTTCGACGCCGGCACCATGTGCCCGAGCTACCGCGTCACGCGCGACGAGCAGCACCTGACACGCGGCCGTGCCAATACCCTGCGCCTGGCACTCTCCGGCCAGATTGAGGGGCTGGACGGCAAGGACGCGCTGGCCAGCGAAGAAGTACGCGAAGTCATGGATCTCTGCGTCAGCTGCAAGGGCTGCAAGCGCGACTGCCCCACCGGCGTCGACATGGCCAAGCTCAAGGTCGAGTTCCTGCAGCATTACAAGGCGAAGCACGGCCACACGCTGAAGGACAAGCTGGTCGGCCAGCTGCCGGACTACGCGCGCCACGCGGCGAAGATTGCTCCCGTGCTCAACCTGCGCGACAAGGTGCCGCTGATGGCGCGCTTGAGCGAAAAGCTGTTTGGTTTCTCGGCCCAACGCAGCCTGCCGCAGTGGCAGCGCGAGCATTTCTTCAACACGCCGGTGCAGAGTGCCACACGCGAACAGGTGCTGGCCGCTGCCAAACCGGTGGTGCTGTTCGTGGACACCTTCAACGGCTTTTTCGAGCCCGACAACGCACATGCAGCATTAAAAGTGCTGCAAGCCGCCGGCTACACTGCGCATGTAGCTACAAAAACAGGAGCAGATGGCAAACACCTCTGCTGTGGTCGCACCTACCTGTCTGCCGGCATGGTGGAACAGGCCAAGGCCAAGGCGCGCGAGGTGGTGGACAGCTTGCTGCCGTTTGCCGAGAAAGGCATCGCCATCGTCGGCCTGGAGCCGTCTTGCCTGCTGACGCTGCGCGACGAACTGCTGGTCATGGGCCTGGGCCAGCCCGCGCAGGAGACTGCGAAACATGCCCTCTTGTTTGAAGAGTTCCTGGCGCGCGAAGCCAAGGCCGGCAAGCTGGAAGACTTCAAGGCCAAACTCAAACCCGTGAGCCAGCCCGTGCTGCTGCACGGGCACTGCCACCAGAAGGCCTTCGCCGCCGTCACGCCCGTGATGGACGTGCTGTCCTTGATCCCCGGCGCCAAGCCGGAGCTGATTGAGTCCAGCTGCTGCGGCATGGCCGGCAGCTTCGGCTATGAGGCCGAGCACTACGAGGTGTCCATGCAGATGGCCGAAGCGGCGCTGCTGCCCGCCGTGCGCGCGAAAGCAGACGCGATTGTGGTGGCCGACGGCACCAGCTGCCGGCACCAGATCGCCGACGGCGCACAGCGCGAGGCGGTGCATGTGGCGAAATTGTTGGCGGGGCATTTAAGCTAGGGAATCGGCCGTTGCGCGAGGCTTCCAGCGCAGGGGCCGCTAGGCTCCTTTGCGATGACGATGCGGACATCGGCCTACGGGTTTGAGTGGCTGGTAAGTCTCCGGCCCGATCACCAAGGCTGCGGGGCAATATCAAAACCATGCAAGAGGGTGTGCCTTGCCTCCGCCTCGTGAGGCGGGGTCGGGTTGGGTCTTCAGTCGGGTTGCGGTGACGGCCGCCCCAGCGCGGCATCGGCTGCCACCGAGGTCGGAGAGGGCGATGGCGGTGCTGCGCCGGCTGCAGTACCGTGCTGCGTGCCGCTCAGCTCGGCGAGCACTTCCTCCAGCGCGTCCGACACGTCGTCGTCCGTCAACGCGTTCAAGTTCGCGCCTGAGTTTTCACCCAGATACGCCAGCCGTTCGGCCTGTACTTCGATGCAGCGCTCGAAGAGGTTGCGTACCAGGCGGCCGTTGTCGGTGGTCTGGCCCGCCTCGTACAAGGTGGTCAGGTTGGCCAGCAGCAAGGCGCGCGCAGGCTCGTCGAGTGTGTATTCGGATTGATGGCAGAAGGCGTCAAAGATGCCGAGCAGTTCGGCTGGCGCATAGTCATCGAAATCGATGTAGTGGTTGAAGCGCGAGCGCAAGCCCGGGTTGCTGTCGATGAACCGCTTCATGGGCTCCGGATAACCCGCCACGATCACCACCAACTGATCGCGATGGTCTTCCATGAATTTCAGCAAGGTGTCGATCACTTCCTTGCCGAAGTCACTGCCGCTGTCGCCGTGGGCCAGCGAATAGGCTTCGTCGATGAACAGCACGCCGCCCAAGGCCGACTCCAGCACCTCCAGGGTCTTGATGGCGGACTGGCCGACATAACCCGCGACCAGCCCTGAGCGATCGACCTCGACGATGTGGTTGGAGGGAATGATCCCGAGGCTGCAGTACAGATCGGCGACGATGCGCGCCACCGCGGTCTTGCCGGTGCCGGGGTTGCCGGTGAACACCAGGTGCTGCGAGAACCCGGTTGGCACCTTGCTTCCGGCCTTGGCGCGTGCGCGCTGCAGGCGGACAAAGGCGAAGAGACGCTGCACCTGTTTTTTGACATTTCTCAGTCCGACCAAGCCATTGAGTTTTTTCAGCACGTCCTCGTAGTTGGATGACATGCCGTCGTCAGCCGGCAGGGGCTCGCCCAGCCCGTGTTCCACATCCGCCGGAAGAATGGCCTGCAAGTCCGATTTCAAGGCATTGGGCATGGCGAATACGCGCTGCGCCTGTGCCTCGATGACTTTTTCGAACAGGTTGCGCACGTAACGCGCATTGCTGAAGCGCTCGCGCTGAACCTGAATTTCCCGGTTGAAGATGGTCTGCAAGCCGTGATGCGTCGAAGCACTCAGCACGTAGGAGTGTTTGCTGCAAAAGTTCAAAAAAATCTTCAGCAGTTCGGCCGGGGTGTAGTCGGGGAAATTGATGTAGCGGTTGAAGCGCGAAGCGAGGCCCGGATTGGCGTTGATGAAGTTCTCCATCTCCTCGGTGTAGCCGGCCACAATCACCACCAGATCATCGCGATGGTCTTCCATCATCTTGAGCAGCGTTTCAATGGCTTCCCGTCCGAAGTCCTGACTGCCTTCGCGGGCCAGGGCATAAGCCTCGTCGATGAACAGCACGCCGCCCAGGGCCGACTCCACCACGGCCCGGGTCTTGATCGCTGTCTGGCCGATGTAGGCTGCCACCAGCCCGGAACGATCGGTTTCGACGACCTTGTCGGTCTTCAGGATGCCCAGCCGCTGGTAGAGGCCGGCGATGATGCGGGCAATCGTCGTCTTGCCGGTTCCCGGGTTGCCCAGGAACACCAGATGGCGTGACGGCCAGTTGGGGACGCGCAGGCCTTGCTGTGCGCGCAGCTTCTGAACCTGGATGTAGCTGGCCTGGCGAAAGACCTCCTGCCGGACCACGTCCAGCCCGACGAAGTCGGCGAAGGCGGATTCGAGGTACCCGGCAATGGAGTCGTCGGCGCGCTGGTTGTGTTCGGGAATGGGCTGCAAACGCGTGCGCCGCTCTCGCAGCCGGGACAAACGTTCTTTCGCTTCCGCAAACTCTTGCCGTACGGCTTCTTCGTACCAGTGCTGCGCCTGTTCCAGATCCTGGGGGACACCCAGGCCGTTCTCATAAAGCCAGCCCAAGTTGCTGCACGCCTCGGCATACTTTTTCTCTGCGGCAAGCTGGTTCCAGTAGACGCTTTTGGCATAGTCCACCGGCACGCCGAGTCCTTGCTCATAGATCAGTCCCAGTTCACATTGGGCTTCCGGCATGCCCTGGTCGGCGGCCAGCTGGTACCAGCGCACGGCGTCCTGCGGGCTGGCGGACACGCCACGGCCGTTGGCATAGGCAAAGGCCAGGTTGTACTGGGCAAAGCAGTCGCCCTGGTCAGCCGCCAGGCGAAACCAGTGCACGGCCTCGTTTTCATCCTTGGGGACGCCCGAGCCGGTCGCATAGTGGTAGCCGAGTTGACGCCGCGCGGGAGCATCGCTCCATTCGGCGGCGATACGCAGCCTGCGAATGCCTTCGGCCTCATTCTTCGGAACGCCCCGGCCGTGCAAATACGCAAACGCAAGGTTGCGCTGGGCCTCGGCATGGCCACAGTCTGCAGCACGGCGAAACCAATAGGCGGCTTCCTGGTCGTTTTTTTCAACGCCCGTTCCCAGGGCATAACGTTGCCCCAGATGGTACTGGGCGTCAGGCTCCGGCCGGATGAAGAGGTTGCCACCTGCCAGTTTGCGTAGTTGCTCGATGGGCAGTGTTTCGAATCGCTTGGATGACATGCATTGCTACGGCAAGAATAGTTGGCTCCCACCAAAGATTGGTATCAATTATTTTTTGCAGTCTATCCCAAGAGGGACAATGACTCCCCGGCGGGGGCGGCCCGTGTCCAGTGGGCGGGGCCCATCTTGTGCTGGCCTGGCTTGGGGGCTGCGTTAACATTGCTTGCATGCCGGTAGCGGTATGCTTTTGACTGACCAGTCCGATTCCAAAGAGGCCTCATGAACACATTCAACAAAATGCGGGTCGGCACCCGACTTCTCAGCGGTTTTGGTCTGTTGATTGCCGCGCTCGTGGTCATCAGTGCCGTTGCGCTGGTTCAACTGAATGCGATCAATCGCGACCTGCATGACCTGCGGGAAAACCGCCTGCGCAAGGTCCAAGTCTTCAACAAGCTGAAGGACAACCTGCAGACGGTCGCCTCGATCACCCGCAGTGCGGTGTTGCTCAACGACGCGGCGGCCGCAACGCCCTTGGTTGAGAAAATCAAGCCGCTTCGTGCCAGCAATGCGGAGATCTTTGCTGAACTGGATAAGACGGTGACCTCGCCCGAAGGCGTGGCGCTGCTCAAGGTCATTCACGAAACGCGAGGCAGCTACAGCAAAGACCTGGACCAGGCCATGCAGCTGGGCATGTCGGGTAATCCGGACGACTTCAAGGCGGCCAGCAGTCTCCTGAATGGAGAGGTCGCGGCGAAGCAGGACATCCTCTTCAAGGCGGTCGAGGACTCGCTGGCCATTCAGAACGCATCGGCTGCCGAGATTGGGGAGCAGGCCAACCAGCGGGTTGACAGCAGCAGTAACCTGATCTTGAGCATCAGTGTGCTGGCGATTGTGGCCGGCTTGTTCGTGGCCTGGGCCATCGCGCGCGGCTTGACGCGCCAGTTGGGTGCAGAACCGGCCGACGTGGCCGACGCGGTGGGGCATGTTGCACAAGGCGACCTGACGCAAGCCATCCCCTTGCGGGCGGGAGATTCAAGCAGCATCATGGCCTCGGTCAAGCGGATGCAGGAGTCGCTGCGTCGCACGGTGAGCACTGTGCGTCAGGGTTCAGAGGCGGTCTCGACCGCCAGTGCAGAAATTGCTTCGGGCAACTCCGACCTCTCCGCCCGCACCGAAAGCCAGGCCAGCGCGCTAGAAGAAACCGCCGCCTCCATGGAAGAACTCGGCTCCACCGTCAAACAGAACGCCGACAACGCCCGTCAGGCCAACCAGCTGGCGCAAAGCGCTTCTACCGTGGCGGTGCAAGGCGGTGAAGTCGTGGCCCAAGTGGTCGACACCATGAAAGGCATCAATGATTCGAGCAAACGCATTGCCGACATCATCAGCGTCATTGACGGCATCGCCTTCCAGACCAATATCCTGGCCCTGAATGCGGCGGTCGAAGCCGCCCGCGCCGGCGAACAAGGCCGCGGTTTTGCCGTGGTCGCCAGCGAAGTGCGCAGCCTGGCCGGCCGTAGTGCCGAAGCGGCGAAAGAAATCAAGACCCTGATCGACGACAGCGTACAACGGGTGGAGCAGGGCAGTGCCCTGGTCGACCGAGCCGGCACCACCATGACCGAAGTGGTGAGCAGCATCCGAAGAGTGACCGACATCATGGGTGAGATCAGCGCCGCCAGCTCGGAGCAGAGCGCCGGTGTGGCCCAGGTGGGTGAAGCCGTGACGCAGATGGACCAGGCCACGCAACAGAACGCCGCGCTGGTGGAAGAGATGGCAGCCGCCGCTTCCAGCCTGCGCAGTCAGGCACAGGAGCTGGTCAGCACCGTGGCCCAATTCAAACTGGGAGACAGTGCAGGCGTTCTTGCCAACCGCGAGGTGGCGACACCGGTCGTGACGAAGCTGCCGCCGACGGTGCAAGCTGCCAAGCCGGCGGGGCCCCAGGGGCAGGTTCTGGCGAAGACCAGCCAGAACGATTGGGAAACCTTTTGAGCCCTGCGGTGTGCTCGGGGCTGTGCGCTTCCGAGAGGCCGGCTGTCTATGCCATGCACTTGATGTTCATCTTTGACGGGGAGACGCGGGCATGAAGCGAGCATGGGGGCAATCGGGTTGGGTGCGTAGACTGGCCTGGAGCTTGCCGCTGGTGATGCTGGCTGGATGCAGCTGGTTTCAGCGCAAGGCGGACGTCCATCTGCCTGTCAGCGGCAACACCGTCGCTTCCATGCGTAACGTGGATGAGACGATGGTCGACATCCTTGAAACCATGGACATTCCCGGTGCCAGCCTGACAGTGGCGCGCAACGGCAAGATCATCTACCAGCGGGGTTTTGGCTGGGCCAACCGAGAGACTCGCGAGGCTGTGCAGCCCGAGTCTATGTTTCGCATTGCCAGTGTGTCCAAGCCAATGACGGCGGTGGCGGTGCTCAAGGCTTTTGAGGCTGAACTGCCGGCGGCGCTGGATCGTCCGGTCTTCGGCCCAGGTGGTCTGCTCACCGGTTCGCGTTATGCACAAGTTAAGGATGCGCGCGTGTTGAAGATCACGCTGCGTGATTTGCTGCAGCACACGAATGGCTGGGATTCGAACGTCTATGAGCCGCAATACGATCTGGTCCAGATTGCCGAGGCGCTGAAGCGGCCGGCCCCGGCCAGTGCCGCTGATGTAGTCGAGTACATGCTGAAGTTCCGTGAGCTGCAACGGGAGCCGGGCACATATTTCAGCTACAGCAATTTTGGCTACAACATCCTGGGGCGGGTGCTGGAGCAAAAGACCGGCTTGCCGTATGACGAGGCCATGCGCCGGCTGGTGTTCGATCCGATCGGCAGCCAGAGCCCCCGCATTGGCGGCGATACGCTGGCCGAGCGCCGGCCCGGCGAGGTGGTCTATTCCGATGACCCGCGCTGGCCCCCGGTACCTTCACAAACCGGACGCGGCAGCGGCCCAGAGGCCTACAACGGCTTTCATTTTGCTGCGATGGACGCGCATGGCGGCTGGGTCATGACCTCTGCCGACATGGTGCGCTTTGCCGATGCCATTGATGGACGTTCGGGTGTGCCGCGCCTGTTGCAGCCTGCCACCGTGGCGCTGATGGGCACCAAAGACCCGAAGATCCCGAATGCCAACGGCGGGCTCGGCTGGGTGGTCGACCCGAGTGGTTGGAACCATTCTGGCGCACTGACGACCGGTACCCATTCTTTTCTGGAGCGGCGCACCGATGGCCTGACTTGGGCGGTGGTCTACAACCGCTTGCCGATCGACCCGGACAATACCTCTGCGTCACTGGCCGAGACGTTGAAAACCACCTTGAAAGGCTTGCACGCTGCGATCCTGCGCAGTCAGGGGCTGGCGCCCTGACCGTGCGCAACATGAAGCATGTGTCGGCTCAAGGGTGATGGGCGAAAAACACCAGCTTCACACCCAAAGCCACCATGACGCCACCGGCAGTACGGTCCATCCAGGTCTTGTGCCGTAAATAGCGCGTGCGTGGACCGATCGAGGACAGCACAAGTGCCACCAGGACATACCAGCCGGCCTCGATGACAAAAACCAAACCGGCAATGGCCACATTGAAGAGCAGTGACGTCGTAGTGGGTAGAAAAGCGGCAAAGACACTTGCGTACACGATGGCCGTTTTCGGATTGCTCAGCTGAGTGGCCAAGCCCAGCGCCAAGGACCTCACGGCTGTCGCGCTGCCAGACTTGGATTGAACCGGGGCTGTTGCGAGCGGCGTCTTGGCCCCACGCCAGATGCGAATGCCCAGGTAGGCCAGGTACAGGCCACCTGCCACCTGAAGCATCCAGAAGAACGACGGGGCCGCCAGCAACAGGCCGTGGAGCCCGAGCAGGGAAGCCAGTGCAAGACCGGACCACCCAACCCCATCCCTAAGGCGGCGCCAAGGCCATCAGATCGCGAGGCTGCTGCTGTACGCGCCACCATGACGAAGCTCGGGCCGGGGCTGGCAGCGCCGATTGAAATGGCTGTGGCAATGCCCAGCAGTGCGGTGAGTTCTTGCAT
This sequence comes from Curvibacter sp. PD_MW3, assembly GCA_002633085.1. Taxonomy (GTDB): domain Bacteria; phylum Pseudomonadota; class Gammaproteobacteria; order Burkholderiales; family Burkholderiaceae_C; genus Hylemonella. The sequence continues at coordinate 374,266 of NSIV01000001.1, read as the reverse complement.
GAGGGCGCTTTCTTGAGGCGAGCACTTTGGGGCGGGGCGGTCGCAGCTATTCTGCCCACGCTGCCAGGGAAAAAGCAAAAATGGGATGGCTGCCTCTGCACATGGTGCACTTGCTGGCGGGGCAACTGGTGTAGGTTTTTCGCTTTATCCCGTGCGGGGAACGAATCAGGTTGAAAATTCAAACTGCGCTTGCGAAAAAAGCCGGAGGCAGGCGTCGACAACCGTCGCATCGTAAATGGTGCTCCGGCCTTGTTCCAGTTCCTTCAGCGCCGTATCGACGCCCAGCGCTGCCCGGTAAGGGCGATGCGAGGCCATCGCCTCGACCACGTCCGCCACGGCCAGGATTCGAGATTCCAGGAGGATGGCATCACCTTTGAGGCCCTGCGGATAACCCGAGCCGTCCATTCTTTCGTGATGCTGCCACACCATGGTGGCAATGGGCCACGGGAATTTGATGTCCTTGAGGATGTCATAACCGGCCTGGGCATGATTCTTCAACAGCATGGTCTCGATGGTCGTGAGCTTGCTGGGTTTGGCAAGAATTTCCGCCGGAACGCTGATTTTCCCCAGGTCGTGAATGCTCGCGGCAAGCTCCAGGCCTCGAATGGTGTTTTCCGGTAATCCAAGTTCCCTCGCAATGGCGGCAGCCAGTTGGCCAACGCGTCGCTGGTGGCCGGCCGTGTAGGGGTCGCGCATTTCCACGGTGCTGGCAATGGCTTTGATGGAGTCTTCCAGGCTCTGCCGCAGAGTCTCACTGTGGTGAAGGTTCTCGTCGGCGCTGCGGTCGTGCTCAGCGCGCATGCGCAGGGTCTCGAGGCCGAAGGCCAGGTCGCCCGCCAGTTCCTGCAGTAGCTTGACCTCGGCCTCATCAAAGGCCTCGGGCTCCGATGCATAGATGGTCAGTACACCCAGCGTGCCCACAGAACTGAGGAGCGGTAGCGCAATGCTGGCGAGATAACCGTGCTGTTGTGCCGCTTCCCGCCACGGTGCCAGCGCCAAGTTAGTCTGGAAATTCCGGTTGATCTGGACCGTGCTGGTCCGAATGGCCATGCCGGTAGGACCATGCCCGAATTCATTGTCAGCCCAGCTGAACTTCATCGAGGTCAGGTAACCTCTTTCATCACCAGAGTGGGCCACCGGGCGCACCGTCTTGGCCGGGTCCTGCTCGGGGAAGCCAACCCACGCCATGCGGTAGCCGCCCGGATCCACAATCAACCGGCAAATGGACGCCAGCAGCTCGGCTTCGTTCTCATCGCGCACGAGGGCTTCGTTACAAGCGCTGAGGGTGCGCAGGGCACGGGTGGCTCGTTCCAACGCTCGTTCGGCCTGCTTGCGCGTGCTGATGTCGCGTACCACGGCAATCATGTAGTCGCGATCCAGTTGGACATAGGTGATGCTGATTTCAACCGGAAACTCCGACCCGTCCTTGCGCCGGTGGAGGCTCTCATTGACCGAAAACCTCAGCTTCTTCAACTCCTGTGTAATTTCCGTGAGCTTGGAGCGGTCCAGCATGGGATCGATGTCGAAGGGACTCATCGATAGCAGTTCTTCCCGGCTGTAACCCAGCGACCGGTAGGCCGCCTGATTGACATCGAGGAAGTGGAGTGTGTCCGGATCGAGCACCTCGATGGCATCGGTCGATTGATCCAGCAGGGTTTGGAACAGCTTCACGCCGGCTTCGGATTTCTTGCGTTCGGTGATATCGCGCACGAAGCCGACGGCATGCCACTGGTCTTTGAGCTTGAGGGCCGAGAGGCTCAGCTCCATAGGGAATTCCGTGCCATCCTTTCTCAGTGCCGCCAGTTCCAGTGTCTTGCCGACGACCGCGCCCTCGCCGGTGGATCTGAAACGATCGAACGCGGCCCGATGCGCCTCGTGGAAACGCGACGGTGCAAGCAAAAGGTGCAGATTCTTTCCAAGGGCTTCCTGGTTCGAATAGCCGAAGATCTTTTCCGCGGCAGCATTCCAAAGCGCGATATTGCCGTTGTTGTCCAGAATGAGGATCGCGTCCTGCGCCGAGCCCATCATCTTGCTGAGCATGTCCTCGCGCTCGCGCAAGGCCTGATCGGCTTGTTTCCTGTCCGTGATGTCCCAGATGATGCCGCGCACCTTCGCCGGCTGACCTTGGCCATTGCGAACCAGCTGGCCGCGGGCTGTGATGTCGTGGATGCTGCCGTCCGGCCAGACGGCGCGGTAGTCGACTTCGTACGGCACATCCTGTCCGATGGTCCGCGCCAGCCCGGTCTTGATCTTCTCCCGGTCATCCGGATGGATGGCGCCGAAGAATTCCTCCGCAGTACCGGCAAAGGTCGCGGGGTCGAGCCCCAGCAGGTGGCAGACCTGCGCATCGAAATACCGTCGGTTCTCGCCGATGTCGAAGTACCATGTACCCATGCGGGCTGACTGCAGCGCAAGGTCGAGCCCGGCCTGTTTCTCGTGCAAGGCCTGCCCAGCTTGTTTCAGCTCTGTGATGTCGATTGAGGTGCCGACCCATTCGAGGACGCCGCCAGAGGCATCGAGAACCGGTACGCCACGTGTGAAAAAGTCCCGGTAAACACCGTCGTGCCGGCGCATGCGGTATTCCACCTCATACGTACCCTTGCGAGCCACCGCTTCCCGCCATGCCTGTGCAGCGCGCTCGCGGTCATCCGGGTGTACGGCTTCGATCCAGCCCGAGCCCTTGACCTGCTCCTCGCTGTGGCCCGTGAATGACCGCCACGTCGGAAGATCCTCCTCTACTTCGCCATCGGCGTTGGTGACCCACGCGAGTTGGCTTGTGACCTCGATATAGGAACGGTAGCGCGCCTCACTCTTTCTGATCGCCTCGTCGGCGTGCTTCTGTTCGGTGATGTTCTGGTAGAGACCCAGAAGGCCGATGACCTGCTGGTCTGCACCCCGCAGCGGCACTTTGGAGGTGCGCAGCCAGATCGTTTTGCCGTCCGGGGACGTCTGGGGCTCTTCGTAATCCAGTTTGGGCTGGCCCGACGCCATGGTTGCCATGTCGTCGGCGCGGTACAACTCGGCCTGGTCCTTCCATCCCATTTCAAAGTCGGTTTTTCCGATCAGTTCGTCCGGGCTGGCGTGACCGGCATCTTTTGCAAACTGGGTGTTGCAGCCCAGGTAACGCAAATCGCGATCCTTCCAGAAGATGCGGGCCGGCACATGCTCCACAACGGACAGGAGCAAGTCCCTCGATTCCCGTAGCGCCATCTCAGCCCGTTTGCGCTCGGTGATGTCGCGCATCACCCCCAGCGAGACGAAAGAGTCACCGCGACGCACCAGGTTCATTGCAATCTCGGACGCCACATACTCGCCTGTTTTTGTCAAAACACGCACTTGGAACATGGGTGTCACTTCGCCCGCTTGCGCCTTCAGGTACAAGGCCTGCATGAGGGGGAGGTCATCCGGGTGAACGACGAGCGAAAAGGGGCGCCCGAGCCACTCCTCCGGCTTCCACCCCAGCATCCGCTCGCAGGACGGGCTGATGGCCGAAAAGGTTCCGTCCGGCTCGACGGTGTAGATGATGTCGCCGACCTGCTCAAAAATAGTTCTGAACTGTTCCTCGCTGGCGGCCAGCGCTCGTTCGGTCACGCGTATGCGGGTGATGATCAGCCTGGCCAAGCCCAGGCCGAGCGCCATGAATAACAGGGCGATGACGTAGGTAAAATTTTTTGAAGCATTGTTGAACCAGCGGGCCGCCTCCGCCAGCGAGGAGGCAAATAACTCCTCCTCTGCCGAAAGTCGCCGGTCCATCTCCGCAAGCTCGGCAAGAAAAACGCGGGCCGTCTCTGGTGGTGCGCGCCCGGAGGACTGCGCCTCGTGGAATCTTTCGGCCACCCGGTTCAACTCTGCAATCAGGCGATCGGCTTCCTCCCAGTGCCCGATCACACGGGCTACATGGGCGTTATGCTGAAAACGAAGAAAGAAGGGGATGGCGTATTCGATGTCTTCCGGGTGGTTGCGCCCTTGGAGATAACCCGCGCGCACGACATCCAGATCGGGATGCGGTTTTTGCAATTCCAGCCGTGCTTGCTGGTCGCCCAGCGGCACCTGAATATGCCGTTGATAGGCCTGGAAATCGACTTCGTCGTGAGAGCGGGCGTAATGTTCGAGGCTGCGCACCGCATCTTTCTGCGCCTTGGCCCAAAATCCTTGACCGCCGGTATGAAGACGGACCGCGATGAAGGCGTTCGCCTGGAACTCGAACCACAAGACGAGAGAAAGAATGATCGCAACGAACAGGGCAACGATCAGGTAGACCCATTTGATGGTGGTCGAGCGAAAAACAGCCATGTCAGACATATCCCCCGCAGTCTTGCGGCTGGGGCTGCCAAACGCGTGCCCAGCTGTATGACGAAAAACGCACTTCTTTTTTCTGCCGTGCCAGTTTCATCTTCACTCCCGCCAAACTTGGGTCGCAGCCGTGATGAACAGGAGTTTTGCATCCTGTTCAACGGCGTATTGTGTTTGCCTGATTGCAGAGGGTGTTATCGTTTTGATAGCAAGCTCTGACCTCGCCTTCTACCATACCATGGTCGCGAATCAGTGGCCTGGTCGTCAGGGCTGCGACGCCAGAAGCGGTGCGTAAGTCATGGGCTGTGCCTTGGAAAAACCGTACAAACGCTCCGGGGCCAGGTGTTTGAGCAGGGACGTGTCGGTGACATGGCCTTGAATCGCAAATTCAGCTTGACCAGTGTCGTGCCGCAGCGTCCGGCTGACGGGGTGACCGTTCGTGTCCGTGATCGAGGCGACGATGGGGGCTTTCGCATTCTCGGTTCTTTGCACCACGATGCCGAACTCGCCCGAAGCCAGCTTGACGAAGTCGCCGGGCGGGTAGATGCCAAACGCCTTGATGATGGCGGTGGAGAGCGGGCCGCCCTTGTCCTCCCGGTAAAGGTCCCGGACCGCTTCCTGCGGTGTCAGCGTCGGGCGCTGGGTGTGCGGGCTGATCTTGGCGATGAACACATCGGCCGCGCGCAGCGCAGCGGCCATCTCAGCGATGTCCGTACAGCCCGATGGATAGCCTGTGCCATCGTTGCGTTCGTGATGCTGCGTGATGGCAGCAAGCCAGTCGGCGTCCTTGACGCCTGCCTTCTCCAGCAAGGCCACCGATTCGTCCGGGTGCTGGCGAATCACTGCCCGCTGCACGTCCGTGACCGGGTCGTCGTGGCTGGCGATCTTCCCCTGCAGGTCCAGAATGGACAGGTTCATGGTGAGCGCCGCCTTGACCAGACTCATCATGCGATCCCTGGGCCATTCGAGATGACGGGCCATCAGGATTGCCAGCGTGGCCACGTGCACGGCGTGGAGATAACCGTAATAAAAATGCTGGTCATGGTCCTGGCGCACGCAGCGGTAGATGCCGTAATCAGGGTTGAGGTCGACCAGTTCGACCAGGTGGCGTGCGAACTGATCCGCGTGGCCTGAGAAATCCGGCTGCTTCTCGACACGGGTCAGCAGTTTTTTCAACTCGTCGGTGGTTTGGTCCCAGTAGGCAAACAGATTGAGCGGTGCGGCCACTGCATCCTGATGCCCCGGATGCGCGACCAGCAGCGACGACCTGACTTCTTCGACGTCGACAAAGGCGCCGCGCTGCAACAGCGCATCGAGCTGTTCTTCGCTCTCGATGACATGGCCGCAAGAGAGCAAGAGATGACATTGCTCATCGCGCACGTTCCAGGGCAGGGGCGCGCCAAGCTGGACTTTCGAACGTGGCAGCCGCAACAATTTCATGGCAAGGTCGACTTTCTCCAGTTCTGGGCTGCGGTGCAGCGCCAGCTCAAGCATCCCTGATGCGATCCTGTCTCCTGTCCCGGCGCCACGTACGCCTGGGGGAGTTCCCATTATGCGGACCTTGGGCGGCCGAGATTCCGGTTTTCCTCGCCCTCGTGGTTTCGGTGTCTTATCCGCACACCTTGCGCGCGATCAGGTCTTTCATGATCTCGTTGGTGCCGCCGTAGATTTTCTGCACGCGCGCGTCGGCATAGAGGCGGGCAATCGGGTATTCGGCCATGTAGCCATAGCCGCCGAACAACTGCAGGCATTCGTCGGTCACCTTGCATTGCTGCTCGGTGGTCCACCACTTGGCCATGTAGGCGGCTTCCACATCGAGTGTGCCGTCAAGCAGGCGCTGGGTGCAGTCGTTGACGAAACTGCGCACCACGTGCGCCAGCGTGGCGCACTCGGCCAGCTTGAAGCGGGTGTTCTGGAAGTCCACCACGCGCTGGCCGAAGGCCTTGCGCTGCTGGGTGTAGTCCACTGTCAGTTCCACCGCCAGTTCGATGACGGAGGCGGCCGCCACCGCCAGCAGCATGCGCTCGAAGGGCAGCTGGCTCATGAGATGGGCAAAACCCTGGCCTTCCACGCCGCCCAGCAGGTTGGCCACCGGGGCGCGCACGCCGTCGAAGAACAGCTCACAGGTGTCGGAGGCATGCAGGCCGATCTTCTCCAGAATGTTGGCGCGAAAGCCCGGCAGGTTCTCGGTCTCCAGCACGACGAGCGACACACCCTTGGCACCGGCCTCGCCGGTGCGCACCACCACCACCAGCAGGTTGGCGGTGTAGCCGTTGGTGATGAAGACCTTGCTGCCGTCGATCACGTACTCGTCGCCCTCGCGGCGCGCGCGCGTGCGCACTGCCTTGAGGTCGGAGCCGGCGCCGGGCTCGGTCATGGCGATGCCGGCAATCAGCTCGCCGCTGGCCAACTTGGGCAGCCAGCGTTGCTTCTGTTCCTCCGTGCCGTAGTCCATGATGTAGTGCGCGGCAATGGTGTGCACTGCCACCGTGCCGGGAATCTCGACGCGCGCCAGTTCATCGGCCACCACCAGCTGGTAGGCTAGGCTGGCACCGGCGCCACCATAAGCCTCAGGCAGTTCGGGCAGCAAAAAACCCATTTCGCCAAACGGGCGCCAGACTTCACGTGGGATGTAGCCTTGGCGGCGCCAGTCGGCCAGGTGCGGCACCAGTTCGGCGTTGATGTAGCGGCGCAGCTGGTCGCGGAAGGCCTCGATGTCGGCGTCCATCCATGGGTGGCGGTAAAGCTGGGGCAGCATGGGGATTCCTTCAGACGCGTTCGTACAGGGTGACGACGCAAGCGCCGCCCAGGCCCAGATTGTGTTGCAGGGCCAGCCGGGCATCGGCCACCTGGCGCGCACCCGCCTGGCCGCGCAGTTGCTGCACGAGCTCGGTGCACTGTGCCAAGCCGGTGGCGCCCAGCGGGTGGCCCTTGCTCAGCAGGCCGCCGGACGGGTTGGTGACGACCTGACCGCCGTAGGTGTTGTCGCCATCGAGCACGAACTTTTCCGCGCCGCCCAGCGGGCACAGGCCCAGGGCTTCGTAGGTGATGAGTTCGTTCTGCGCGAAGCAGTCGTGCAGTTCCACCACGTCCACGTCCTGCGGGCCGATGCCGGCCTGCGCATAAACCTGCTGCGCGGCGTCACGCGCCATGGAGAAGCCCACCACCTCGCGCATGTCCTGCGCTTCGAAGGTGACGGGTTTGTCGGTGGTCATGGCCTGCGCCTTGATGCGCACCGAGCGGTTCAGATCATGCTTTTGCGCGAAGGCGTCCGAACAGATCACCGCCGCTGCGGCGCCGCAGGTGGGCGGGCAGGCCATCAGGCGCGTCAGCACGCCGTCCCACAGCATGGGCGAGGCCATCACCTCTTCGGTCGTCACTTCCTTGCGGAACAGTGCCAGCGGGTTGTTGGCCGCATGGCGGCTGGCTTTGGCGCGGATGGCGGCAAAGGTCTCCAGCTTGGTGCCGTACTGCTGCATGTGGGCCAGGCCGGCGCCGCCGAAATAGCGCAGCGCGAGCGGAATCTCGCTGTGGCCCACCAGCACGTCGGTGGCTTCATCGAAACGGTCGAAGGGCGAGGGGCGGTCGGTGAATACCGCGCCCAGAGCCCCCGGGCTCATGTGCTCAAAGCCCAGTGCCAGCACGCAGTCGGCCGCGCCGCTGGCCACAGCCTGCCGGGCCAGGAACAGCGCGGTGGAGCCGGTGGAGCAGTTGTTGTTGACGTTGACGACCGGAATGCCCGTCATTCCCACTTCGTACAGCGCGCGCTGGCCGGCGGTGGAGTCGCCATAGACGTAGCCTACATAAGCCTGCTGCATGTGCTCGTAGCCGATGCCGGCGTCCGTCAATGCGGCTTGCGTGGCTTGCGCCGCCATTTGAGGGTAGGGCAGGTTGGCGCCCGGTTTGGTGAAGGGGATCATGCCAACACCGGCAACATAAACATCACGGCTCATGGTTATTCCTGAATGTGCAAGACAGCAGATAGGCAAACGGTGCCGTGCACAGGCACGGCGCATGCCATAGCGTAGCGCGATTCGGTGCCGGGGCTGCGTGTCAGCCGGGCAGCGCTGTCGGCCCCGTGACAGCAGCCACCAGATGGAGTGCCGGACAGAAGGGCTGCGGGCAGGCTGCCACGCCGGCGTAGGGGCAATGGGGTGTGTCGCACCGCGGGCTGTGCAGAGCCGGGTGCTCTGCTGCATCAGGCCGATCCTCGCTGGCCTGCAGCACCGCCTGCTGCTGCCAGGGATCAAGCAGCGGGTTGAGTGCGGGTTTGCCGTAGACGGCAGCCTGCTGTTGCGGTGCGAACTCGATGTGCAGCAGGGCGCTGGTGCGCGACGCCGCACCGGCTTGCAGCACCAGGGCGAACACACCCGAAGGCAGGGTGGCCGCCCGCTGCGCCAGCGCCGGCGGTAAGGCCAGCACGGGTGGCTTTGCCATCGGCACGCCCGTGCCGGTCTCGGTTTGTTGGCCCAGCCAGGCCGCCGGCACATACAGGTTCAGGGTGACGTTGCGCGGGCCGTCGCGCGTGAGCAGCGTACCTTGCTGCACCAGCCAGGTCTGCAGCGGCGGCAGGGCTTCGGCCAGCGGCTGGCCTTGGGCATCGGTTGCCCCGGCCTGGAGTTGTTGCAGCAGGCCGGTCGGCCAAGCCTGGATGCTGCTGGCCTGCAAGGGCTGACTGCTGCCTTGCAACTGCTGTAGCAGGGTGTTGAGCAGGCTTTGTGTCGGCGCATCGACACCGGAGGCCGGTAGCGAGAGTGGTGTGGCGTTGGTGGCAGTGGCTTGCGTGAGCGCTGCCGACAGGCTGGCTGCGCTGGCCAGGCGTGCCTGGGCCGACAGGTCGAGCAGACTGGAGGCCGCGGGTGCAGACGGCGGGCTGTCGGTGAGCTGCGGGGCTGGTGGGTTGGCCGTGCCACCGGCCGCCTGACGTTGCGCCATCAGGTCGGCCAGCGCCTGCGACAGCGCGTGCGAGGAAGGCGGCGGCAGCTCGATGCTCATGGGCGGGCTCGGGGATGAAAGGTTGTGCGCGCCATGATAGGCGCGGGCCGGGCCACTGTACACCGGCCGACTCAGGGCCACTGCAGGCGGCGTTGGCTCTCGAAGTGGCGTGGTGCGCCGGTGACGGGGTCGATGAAGGCGATTGAACGCGCCAGCAGCTGCAGCGGCCGGCTGTAGTCTTCGTCGGTGTGGCCGGGGCCGTGCACCACCTCAGGGTAGAACAGGTCACCGGCAATAGGGCGGCCCAGCGCATCCATGTGCACGCGCAGCTGATGCGTTTTTCCGGTGACGGGCGAGAGGCGATAGCGCGCCAGGTCGCCACGGGCTTCCAGCAATGCGATGTGCGTTTCGCTGTTGGGTTCGCCCGGCACTTCGCGCTGGCGGAAGAACTGTTCGTCGGGCTCGGTGCGGCTGCGGTGAACCTCGGGCAAGGGCAGGTCCGGGCGCAACGGCGCAATTGCTTCGTAGCTCTTCTCCACCACCTTGTCGCGAAACAGCGCCTGGTAGGCGCCGCGGTCCTGCGGGCGGATGCTGAACAGCACCAGACCGGCGGTCTCGCGGTCGATGCGGTGGATCGGGCTCAAGGTTTCGATACCCAACTGGCGCTTGAGACGCACCAGCAACGTCTGCTGCACGAAGCGGCCGGTCGGTGTGACCGGCAGGAAGTGCGGCTTGTCGGCCACCAGCAGATGTTCGTCCTGGTAGAGCACGGCAGCTTCAAACGGAATCACCGGCTCGGCGTTCAACTCACGGTAGTAGTAAACGCGGGTTTGCGGCTGGAACGGGGCATCGGTCGGCAGCGGTCGGCCGTTCTCGTCGAGCACACGGCCCTGGGCCATGCGTTGTTGCCACTGGGCCTGCGACACGGCGGGCAGGCGCTGCGCCAGAAAGTCCACCAAGAGCGGCCAGGGCCCGGCTGGCAGCGCCACGCAACTGGCGCTCACGCCTTCCAGCATGGGCGGGGTGACGCGGTGCGGCGGGCGGGACATGGTGCAAGTGGTGCGCTGTTGCGAGCAATCCCGCGTCTCAGGCAGGGATCAGACCCGGGTAAAAACCAGGTCCCACACGCCGTGGCCCAGGCGCAGGCCGCGCTTTTCAAACTTGGTCAGCGGCCGGTAGTCGGGCTTGGGGGCGTAGCCGTCGGCTGTGTTCTTCAAGAGCGGCTCAGCCTGCAGCACCTCCAGCATCTGCTGCGCGTAGGGCTCCCAGTCGGTGGCGCAGTGCAGGTAGCCGCCGGGTTTCAGGCGTGCAGCCAGCTTGGCCACCAGCAGCTGCTGGATCAGGCGGCGCTTGTGGTGTTTGGTCTTGTGCCAGGGATCGGGGAAGAAGACGTGGATGCCGTCTAGGCTTTGCAGCGGCAGCATGTGGTCGATGACCTCCACCGCGTCGTGCTGCAGGATGCGGATGTTGTTCAGGCTCTGCTCGCCGATGCGCTTGAGCAAGGCGCCCACGCCGGGTTCGTGCACTTCGCAGCAGAGGAAGTTGGTCGAAGGCAGCAGCGCGGCAATGTGCGCCGTGGCGTCACCCATGCCGAAGCCGATCTCCAGGATCAGCGGATGGTTAGCGGCTTCCTTCCCGAAGGCAGCGGCTGCATCGAACGGCGCCGGCGCATAGGGCAGCACGAAGCGCGGGCCGAATTCCTCGAAGGCCTTGGCTTGACCGGTGGTGGTGCGACCGGCGCGCTTGACGAAGCTCTTGATCGTTTTGGGGAATTCCACGCCAGGCGGCGGTAGGCGGCGCCGGTCTTTGGGCGCGGCCTCAGCTGGGGTTGCCGAATCTTGGGGGAGGGGAGTGGGGGTCGTGTCAGTCACGCCCCGATTTTACCGGCCGGCCCTTGGGTGGCGTGAGCGGCGCCAGGCGGCCGCCCATTGCGTCGTGGCAGCCGCCAGCCAGTCGCTCAGCGTGGTGGCCTGCACCTGCAGGCCGAGCACCGCGGCCGCCGCGTTGAGCGCGGCCAGCGGGTCGCGCGTGTCGAGTGCCTGGGCACCGTTTTGTTTGCTCAGTTTTTCGCCGTTCGGGCCGAGCACCAGCGGCGTGTGCAAGTAGGCTGGTGTGGGCAGTTCCAACGCGCGCTGCAACAGGATCTGGCGCGCCGTGTTGTCGGCCAGGTCCTCGCCGCGCACGATGTGGGTGATGCCTTGGGCGGCATCGTCCACCACCACCGCCAACTGGTAGGCAAAAAGGCCGTCGGCGCGCTTGAGCACGAAGTCGCCCACGTCAGTGGCCACATCCTGCGCCTGGGCGCCCAGGCGGCGGTCAAGCCAACGGAGGGGCTGCAGCGGGGTCAGGCCCGCTCCTGATTTGATAGCTGTTGGCGCATTATCAATAAGGGCGAAGGGCTGATTTGGTTCTGAATCGATCGGGAGGTCGGTGCGCAGGCGCCAGGCGCGTGCCGCCTTGCCGTGCAGACCGCTGCGGCAGGTGCCGGGATAGACCAGTTCGCCATGGCGGGTCTTGGAGCGGCCAAGGCGCTCCAGTTCGAGCTCGATGTCGCGCCGTGTGCAGGCACACGGGTAGGCCAGACCACGCACCACCAGATCATCGAGCGCCTGCTGGTACAGCGCGCTGCGCTGTGACTGGTACAGCGGCGGCTCATCCGGCAGCAGGCCGCAGTCGGCCAGTTGTTGCAGGATGAGGCGGTCGGCGCCCGGCACGCAGCGCGGCAGGTCCACGTCTTCGATGCGCACCAGCCAGCGCCCATCATGCGCACGGGCGTCGAGCCAACTGGCCAGTGCAGCGACCAGAGAGCCGGCGTGCAATGGGCCGGTCGGGGAAGGTGCGAATCGTCCGACGTACAAATTCTGATCCGTCAAGCCACTTTCAGTGCCAGTTCCAGTCCGGAGAGGAAAGCATCTTCCACGCGGTGGCCCAAGCACCAGTCGCCGCAGACACCGATATGGGCTTTGTCATCCCACAGATGGCTGCTGCCCAGCGGCTTGGTGGTCTTGGCGTAGTGCCAGCGGTGCACGGTGGCAAAGGTGGGCTCGGCGCGGATGCCGGTGACCTCGGAGAAGGCTTTCAGCAATTTGTCCTGCACGCGCAGCGGGTTGTCGTTCAGATGCTCCTGCGACCAGACCGGGCTGGCCTGCACCGTCCAGCGTTCCAGCGTTTCGCGCTGCGGCTTGCTCGACTCGCGTGCCACCCAGGCAATGCGGTGGTGCGTGCTGCGCGCTGCATTCCATTGCGGCCCGAGTGACGACATGCCCGGCTGCATGGCCTGCGGGAAGGCGGCCAGCAGCGTCCAGCATGGCGCCACCTCGACCTTGCCGATGCGTTGCACCAACTCCTGCGCCTGCTTCGAGTTTTTCAGCAATTCATGCGCCTGGGCGGCGGGAATGGCCAGCAGCACGGCATCGAAGCCGGAGTAAACGTGGCGGGCATCGTCTGCCCCTTCGGTCTGCAGTTGCCACTGCCGGGCGTTGAGCGCATCGCGCTCGATGCGCACCACCCGGGTTTCCAGTTCCACCCGGCCGGCCTGCAGCAGCGGCTGGGCCCAGACCTTGACCAGCGCATTCATGCCAGGTACCGGCACCCAGTGTGATTCGCGCGTCGGCAGGGCGGCTGCGACCACATGGCCGAAGGCGTCGAGCACGCGCACGGCGTTGGCGCTCCAGGGGCGGCACAGACCGGGCACGGTGTCCAGTGCCTTGGCAAAGCGCGCGTCGCGCACCGTGAAGTACTGCGTGCCATGGTCGAAGCTGCCGAACTCGGTGCTGCGCGTGGCCATGCGACCGCCGGGGCCGCGGCTTTTCTCGAATAGCGTCACCCGGTGGCCGGCTTGCACCAGGGTGCGGGCACAGGCCACGCCGGCCATGCCGGCGCCGATGATGGCGAAATGTTTCGATGCGCTCATGGGCTCGGTCTCCTTGGAGTGATGTATGACACTTTACCTGTTGTGCTGCTGGTCCAATAATGCGGCGCGCGTGGCCGGGCTTTCCAGCTGCTTGAGCCACCACTGCAGAGCCCGGCCCTGGCCTTTGGCTGTTGCACCCCGCCAGGCGTAACTGACGCGCACCACGCGCTGCGGCCGCTCGGTTTTCTTCGCCACCAGGTGACCGGCCTCCACATAACCGTGCGCCATGCATTCAGGCAGGAAGCCGCCGCCCAGGCCACGCAACTGGGCATCGAGCTTGGCGGGCATGCTGGCCACGGTGAAGACGTCCTGCCCGCCCAGCAGACCGAAGGTGAGGCCGTTGCCGCGCAGCGACGAGTCGGCCACCGCCACGGCGCGATGGTGCAACAGCAGTTCGTCGGTCAGTGGTTCGGGGGCTGCGGCCAGCGGGTGGTGCGGTGCCACGGCATAGACAAAGCTGACCGAGCCGAGCGGTTTGCCCTGGATGCCAGCGCTGGTGGTGGGCTCCAGCACCACGCCGATGGCCAGATCGGCCTGGCCGCTGGTGAGGGCCTCCAGCGTGCCGGAGAGTGTTTCATCGCGCAGCTTCAGGCGGGTGGGCGCGCCCAGGGTGAAGAAACTCTCGCACAGCTCCATCACGGTGGAGCGGGCAATGATGCCGTCGATGGCCAGCGTGAGCTGTGACTCCCAGCCGGTGGCCACGCGCTTGACTCGGTTGGCCACGGCATCGATCTCGCTGAGCAGGCGGCCGCCTTCGCGCAGCAGTTCGGTACCGGCCGCGGTGAGCCTGGCCTGGCGCGAGCTGCGGTCGTACAGCAGTACGTCAAGCGCATCCTCGATCTGGCGCACCCGGTAGGTCAGGGCGCTGGGCACCACGCCGAGTTCGCGTGCGGCGGCGGCAAAGCTGCCGGCGTTCTCGATCGCCTGCAGCATGGCAAGCGCGTCCGGGGTCAGAACATCGCGGGCAGTTTGCATGGTTTGACTCTTTGACTTCAAATATTTTGAATCATGCCATCAAACCCGATGCATCGCAAAAGCCGAGTGAAAGCCTAAAGTTCATCTCATCGCAGGAACAACCCTGCCAACCCAGAAGGAGCACCACCATGCTGACCATTCGCAAATCGCAGGACCGCGGCTACGCCGATCATGGCTGGCTGAAGTCCTTCCACAGCTTTTCCTTTGCCGGTTATTACGACCCGCAGTTCATGGGCTGGGGCAACCTGCGCGTGATCAACGAAGACCGCATCGCCCCCGGCACCGGCTTCGGCACCCACGGCCACCGCGACATGGAAATCATCAGCTACGTGCTGTCGGGCGAACTGGCCCACAAGGACAACATGGGCAATGGCCGGGCCATTCCTCCGGGCGACGTGCAGCGCATGAGCGCCGGCAACGGCGTGATGCACAGCGAGTTCAACCACGCACCGAAGGACACGACCCATTTCTTCCAGATCTGGATCGAACCGAACGTGACCGGCATCCCGGCCAGCTACGAGCAGAAAACCTTTGCCACGCCGGAGAAGCGCGGCGCCCTGCGCCTGGTGGCTTCACCCGACGGTGCACAGGGTTCGGTCACGATCCACGCCGATGCCAAGCTGTACGCCGGCCTCTTCAATGGCGACGAGACGGCCACGCTGGAGCTTGTTCCCTCCCGCAAAAGCTACGTGCATGTGGTGCGCGGCGAGCTGGACGTCAACGGTCAACGGCTGAGCGGCGGTGACGCCGCCATGCTGTCGGACGAAGGCCGGCTTGAGCTGAAAGCCGGCAAGGATGCCGAAGTGCTGGTTTTTGACCTGACGGCCTGAGTTTTTTTGTTCCATTCACCCAAGGAGTTCATCATGTTGGCATCGCTTCAAAACCCCCTGACCCTCGCGGGTCGTCTGCTGCTGGCCGCTTTGTTCCTGCCGGCCGGCATCGGCAAACTCACCGGCTTTGCCGGCACGGTCGGCTACATCTCGTCGGTTGGCCTGCCGCTGCCCACTGTGGCCGCGGCCGTGGCCCTGGTGGTTGAAATCGTCGGTAGCCTGGCGCTGATCGCCGGTTTCGGCACGCGTCTGGCGGCGCTGGTCCTGGCGCTGTTCACCCTGGTGGCCAGCTTCTTCTTCCACAACTACTGGGGCGTGCCGGCTGACCAGGCCTTTGTGCAGCAGTTGCTGTTCTTCAAGAACATCGCTGTGGTCGGCGGCCTGTTCGTGCTGGTGGCCCATGGCGCTGGTGCCTGGAGCCTGGACGCCAAGCGTTCGGCCTGAGTTTCAAGTTTTCTCTTGTTCGTTTTTTCCAAAGGAAGTTCATCATGTCTAAAGTTGCTGTTGTTTTTCATTCGGGCTATGGCCATACCCAACGCCTGGCACAAGCCGTGGCGGAAGGCGCCGGCGCCGAGCTGGTGGCGATTGACGCTGAGGGCAATCTGCCTGAGGGCGGCTGGGAGACGCTGGCCGCGGCCGACGCCATCATCATGGGCAGCCCGACCTACATGGGCAACGTGAGCTGGCAGTTCAAGAAGTTCGCCGACGCCTCCAGCAAGGCTTGGTTCACCCGCGCCTGGCAGGACAAGGTGTTCGGTGGCTTCACCAACAGCGCCAGCCTGAACGGCGACAAGGGCACGACCCTGCTGTACCTCGCCACCCTGGCTGCACAGCATGGCGGCCTGTGGGTCAGTCTGGGTATGCTGCCGTCCAACGCCAAGGCTTCTGGCCGCAACGACGTCAACAACCTGGGCGGCTCGGTCGGTCTGCTGGGTCACACCCCGTCGGATGCCGCACCGGCCGAGATGATTGATGGTGACTTCGAAACCGCGCGCCGCTACGGCAAGCGCGTGGCCGACGTCGCTGCCAAATTGCGCGGCTGATACAGTCCGGCACCAGGAGGGCCGTTGCCATGAATCCGTCACTGCAAATGCTTGCGGGCCACCAGAAAGACCTGGGTGGCGGTTTCCTGGTGCGGCGCCTGTTGCCGGCCGCGGCCCGCCGTTCGGTCGGGCCCTTCATCTTCTTCGACCACTTCGGTCCGTCACGCGAAGAGCCCGGCGTCAACCATGACGTGCGGCCGCACCCGCACATTGGCCTGGCCACCGTCACCTATCTCTTTGAAGGCGCCATGCTGCACCGTGACAGCCTCGACTCGCACCAATTGATCGAGCCGGGTGCCATCAACTGGATGACGGCCGGGCGCGGCATCGTGCATTCCGAACGGCGTCCCGAGTCGCTGCGTGACACGACCTACGTCAACCATGGCTTGCAGCTGTGGGTGGCCCTGCCGCGCGAGTTCGAGGAGGCCGAGCCGTCCTTCGAACACACGCCGGCCGCCGCCATTCCTGAACTGCCGGTAGGCGATGCCATGGTGCGCGTGCTGGTGGGCGAGGCCTTTGGCCAGCGCTCGCCGGTGCACACCCTGGCACCCACGCTCTATCTCGATATCCAACTCCCCGCAGATGGCCGGCTCGACCTGCCGCCCTTGGCATCGGAAATGGCGCTCTACGTCGTGCAGGGTGCGTTGCTGGTTGATGGGCACGCTGTGCCGACGCAGCAGATGGCGGTGCTGGGCTCCGAGTCGGTGTCTCTGTCTGCCAGTGACACCACACGGCTGGTGGTCATCGGCGGCGCGCCGCTGGATGGACCACGTCACATATGGTGGAACTTTGTTTCCTCTCGCCGCGAACGCATCACTCAGGCGGCCGACGATTGGCAGGCGCAACGCCTGGGGCAGGTGCTGGGGGAGACCGAGTTCATCCCGCTGCCCGAGACGCGCTTTCTGGCCTGAACGTCGGCGTGAGCGCCGAGGCACATGAGGTGCCCCGGGCTGCAGCTCAGGATTTCAGGTGGAAGACGCTGACCATCTCGTTGAGACGGCCGGCCTGATCGCGCATGCTGGAAGCCGCAGCGGCAGATTCTTCCACCAGCGCCGAGTTCTGTTGCGTCATCTGGTCCAGGCCGGCAATGGAGTCGTTGACCTTGGCAATGCCCGAGGCCTGCTCCACCGTGGCGGCGCTAATCTCGCCGATCAGGTCGGTCACGCGCTTGACCTGCGCCACGATCTCGTCCATGGTGCTGCCGGCATCGCCCACCAGGCGCGAGCCGTTGTCCACCTGGGCCACGCTGTCGGAGATCAGGGCCTTGATTTCCTTGGCCGCTTCGGCACTGCGGCCGGCCAGACTGCGCACCTCACCGGCCACCACGGCAAAACCACGACCCTGTTCACCGGCGCGGGCGGCTTCCACCGCCGCATTCAGCGCCAGGATGTTGGTCTGGAAGGCGATGCCGTCGATCACGCTGATGATGTCGTTGATCTTCTGCGAGGCCTGCTGGATGCCGGCCATGGTGTTGACCACTTCACCCACGGCATGGCCGCCGCGTGCGGCCACGTTGGAGGCGGTAGCCGCCAGTTGCGAAGCCTGGCGTGCGTTGTCGGCACTGTGCTGCACGGTATGGGTCAGGCTGGCCATGGCGGAGGCGGTCTGCTCCAGCGAACCGGCCTGGGTTTCGGTGCGTGCACTCAGGTCGGCGTTGCCCTGGGCGATTTCGGTCGAGGCGGTGGCGATCGACTCGGCCGCATGTTTGACGTTGCCGATGATGCCCATGAGCGAGCGGTCGGCCTGGCGCAGGTCCTGCATCAGGTCGGCGAATTCATCGCGTGTGGTCGGCTCCGGCACGGTGCCGAGCTCGCCGGCGGCAATGGCGCGGCCGGCCTGCTTGGCCACCTGCATGGCGCCCGAGATGCCGAGGTACATGCCCATGTAGAGATAGATCGAGAGCAGCACACCCACCCCCAACACGATGCCCAGCACATTGCGCCGGGTGGCTGCGGCACTGGCGCGTTCGACCAGCAACTCGTCCATCACCTTGCGGTTCTGCTCCACCAGGGCCCAGGCGGCGTCAATGGTGGGCTGGGCGGCCTGGCCGACCTGCTGCTGTGTCACGGCCGCCGTGTCCTGCGTGGTGAAGTTCTTGCGGGTGAAGGTGGTGAATTCCTTCGAGCTGTTCTTCAGGTCGGTGAAGTTCTTGCTGAGTTTTTTCTCGACTTCGGGGTTAGCCTTCATGGCCTGCGACAGCATGTTCTCCACCGTGCCGAAGGTGTCGCTCAGGCGCGCTTCGGTGACTTCATAGAACACCTTGTCGTTGGGCTTGATCTCGCTGCGCGAGACGTTGAGCGTGGCATAGGCTGCCATGCGCACCGCAATGCCGGCGGTGCTGGGCGTGTTGTTGGCCAGCGGGTAGCCGAGGTAGAACAGGTCCAGGTCCGGGTCGAGTGCCATGCGCGACTTGTTGCCCATGTCGCGCATGAAGGCGTACAGGCGGCCGTATTCCGGCGCGTGGGCCGCAAAGGCTTTCTGCGGGAAGTCGGCATCCACCGGCAGGGCTTCCACCTTCTTCTGCAGTTCCACCCAGCCGTCGCGCAGGCCCTTGGTTTCTTTCTCCATGTCGAACCAGGGCGCCGCGGCCTTTACGCCGTCTTCAATGCGCTTGAGCACCGCTTCCACGGCCGTGGCATTCTGCTTGAAGCGTTGGCGTACGGTTTCGTCACCGGCCGCCGTGGTGATGGTGATGCGCCGGCTTTCGATCAGCACCTTGTTCCACTCCACCAAATCAGCCATGAGGTCGACCGCGGCACGCTCGGAGGCGATCATGCTGACCCGTTTTTGCTGGGAAGCCAGCTCGGAGACGCCCATGTAAAGCAACAGGGCCAGGGCCACCAGGCCAGAGAGGGCGAATTTGAGGCTGAAACGCAGCTTGGCCATCAAGGCGGTGGCTGGGCCGAAAAAACCGGTCATGCTTGGGGTCTCCAGGGTCAGGGGAATTGGTAGCTATTCTTATGAATTCGACCAATTCTGCCGGAAATTAAGACCCAATTCGCCTAGTTCGCCCAGGTCGATGGCCGCGACGTCTTCGCGAAACCGAAAACAGTCGCGTGCTGGTGTCAGCCCTTCACGGCCGACAGGTCGGCGTCCACGCCTCGGCGTTCGTCGAACACGAAACAGTTGCCGTGGTAATGCGCGCCGCCGGTTTCCTCGAAGTACTTGAGGATGCCGCCCTCGAGCTGGTAGACGTGGTCCAGCCCGGCTTCCTGCATGAAGATGGCGGCCTTCTCGCAGCGGATGCCGCCGGTGCAGAAACTCACCACGGTCTTGCCTTCCAGTTCGGCCTTGTGCGCCAGCACCGCTTGCGGGAATTCGGAGAACTTGCTGATGCGCCAGTCGATCGCGTTGTCGAACGTGCCCTGGTCGACTTCGAAGTCGTTGCGTGTGTCCAGCGTCACCACCGGGCGGCCTTCGTCGTCATGGCCCTGGTCGAGCCAGCGCTTCACGGTGGCCGCCGGCACCGCCGGCGCGCGCCCTTCGGCAGGGCGGATGGTGGGGTGGTTCATGCGGATGATCTCGGGCTTGACCTTGACCAGCATTTTTTTGAAGGGCTGGTGCGCGGACCAGCTTTCCTTCGGCACGATGTCGGCAAAACGCGCATCCGTATGCAGGTGCGCCACCAGGGCGCGTACGGTGTCAGCGGGGCCGGCCAGAAACAGGTTGATGCCTTCCTCGGCCAGCAAAATTGTGCCTTTCAGACCCAGATCGAGCGTCAGTGCCTGAAGCTGAGCGCGCAGTTCAGCCGCATCGGGCAGGGGGACGAACTTGTAGGCGGAGATGTTGAGGATGTCGTTCACCGCCCAATTTTAAAAGAGCGGCATGCCGGACGGGCGGGTGGGGGAAAACTACAATGGTTCCCATGTTTGCCCACCTGCGTCTCCATACCGAATTTTCCGTCGTCGACGGCACCAACCGCATCGACGACATCGTCAAGGCGGCTGCGGCTGACGGCCAGCCCGCGTTGGCGATCACCGACCTGAACAACCTGTTCGGTGCCGTCAAGTTCTACAAGGAAGGGCGCGGCAAGGGCGTCAAGCCGGTCATCGGCGTGGAGATTCTGCTCGAGGGGCTGGGGCAGGACCCGACGGCCTTCTCCAAGATGCTGCTGCTGGTGCAGAACAAGCAGGGTTACCTGAACCTGTCCGAGATCCTGGCGCGCGCCTGGACGCAGAACGTGCACAAGGCGCAGGCCGTGATCAAGCTGGACTGGCTGAAGGAGTTGAACGAGGGCTTGATCGCCTTGTCCGGTGCACAGGCCGGTGCCGTGGGGCAAGCCCTGGTGCAGGGCGATGACGCACGCGCCCACGAACTGGCGCTGCAACTGGGCTCCATCTTCACGCACCGTTTCTATATCGAACTGCAACGCGCTGGCCGCGCCGATGACGAGGCCCACGTGACGGCGGCGGTGCAGTTGGCCGCGCGCATGAAGCTGCCGGTGGTGGCCACGCACCCGGTGCAGTTCGCCACCGCTGACGACTACGAAGCGCATGAGGCGCGCGTCTGTATTTCCGAGGGCGAAATCCTGGGCAACCCGCGGCGTGTGCGCAAGTTCACGCGCGAGCAGTATTTCAAGAACACCGCGCAGATGGAGGCGCTGTTTGCCGATGTGCCGAGCGCCATCGCCAACACGCTGGAGATCGCCAAGCGCTGCAACCTGACGCTGGTACTGGGCAAGCCGCAGCTGCCCAACTTCCCGATTCCCGGCGGCCTGAGCATCGAGGACTACTTCCGCAAGGTCTCGCTGGAGGGGCTGGAAGATCGCTTGCAACTGCTCTACCCGAATGATGCTGAACGCGATGCCCAGCGCCCGCGCTACCTGGAACGGTTGGAGTTCGAGATCAACACCATCCTGAAGATGGGCTTCCCCGGCTACTTCCTGATCGTGGGTGACTTCATTCAGTGGGCCAAGACCCACGGCTGCCCGGTCGGGCCGGGCCGGGGTTCCGGTGCCGGTTCCCTGGTGGCCTATGCGTTGAAGATCACCGACCTCGACCCGCTGCAGTACAACCTGCTGTTCGAGCGTTTCCTGAACCCGGAACGCGTCTCGATGCCTGACTTCGATATCGACTTCTGCCAGGCCAACCGCGACCGCGTGATTGACTACGTGAAAGAGAAGTACGGCAAGGAGGCGGTGAGCCAGATCGCCACCTTCGGCACCATGGCGGCACGTGCGGCCATTCGTGACGTCGGCCGGGTGCTCGACATGAGCTACACCTTCTGCGACGGCATCTCCAAGCTGATCCCGAACAAGCCGGGCCAGCACATCACCATCGCCGGTGCCCTGGAGGCCGAGCCCATTCTGGCCGAGCGGCTGGAGAAGGAAGACGAGGTCAAGACCCTGCTGGCGCTGGCGCAAAAGCTCGAAGGCATGACCCGCAACATCGGCATGCACGCCGGTGGCGTGTTGATCGCGCCCGGCAAGCTGACCGATTTCTGCCCGCTCTACCAGCAGCCCGGCAGCGACTCGGCGGTGAGTCAGTATGACAAGGACGACGTGGAAGCCATCGGCCTGGTGAAGTTCGACTTCTTGGGTCTGGCCACGCTGACCATCCTGGAGATCGCGCGCGAATTCATCATGGCGCGCCACAAGGGCCAGGAGAACTTCGCCTTCGAGACCATTCCGCTGGATGACAAGGCGACCTACCGCCTGTTCCAGGAAGGCAAGACCGAGGCCGTGTTCCAGTTTGAAAGCCGCGGCATGCAGGGCATGTTGCGCGACGCCAAGCCCACGCGGCTGGAAGACCTGATTGCGCTGAACGCCCTGTACCGCCCGGGCCCGATGGACCTGATCCCGAGTTTCGTGGCACGCAAGCACGGGCGCGAAGAGGTGGAGTACCCGCACCCGGCGGTGGCCGAGATGCTCTCCGAGACCTACGGCATCATGGTCTACCAGGAGCAGGTGATGCAGACGGCGCAGATCCTGGGCGGCTACTCGCTCGGCGGCGCCGACCTGTTGCGCCGCGCCATGGGTAAGAAGAAGGCCGAGGAAATGGCCGAGCACCGCGAGAAATTCCGCGAAGGTGCGCTCAAGACCCACAACATCCCGCAGGACAAGGCCGACGAAGTCTTCGACCTGATGGAGAAGTTCGCCGGCTACGGTTTCAACAAGTCGCACGCCGCCGCCTACTCGCTGCTGGCCTATCACACCGGCTGGCTCAAGGTGCACTACACGGCCGAGTTCTTCTGCGCCAACATGACGGTGGAAATGGACGACACCGACAAGTTGAAGGTGTTGTTCGAAGACGCGCTCAAGATGGGCATGACCTTCGAAGCGCCGGACGTGAACCGCGGCAACTACCGTTTCGAGCCGATCTCCGACAAGGTCATCCGCTACGGCCTGGGCGCCATCAAAGGCACCGGCCAGCAGGCCATCGAGGCGATTGTGAAAGCCCGCGAAGAGGGCGGCCCGTTCACCAGCCTGTACGACTTCTGCGTGCGCGTGGACCGCTCGCGCCTGAACAAGCGCACCATCGAGGCACTGATCAAGGCCGGTGCGTTCGACGCACTGCAGCTCAACCGCGCGTCCCTGGTCGCCTCGATCGACCGCGCCTTCGACTTTGCCGCTGCCACGGCGGCCAATGCCAACCAGGGCGGCCTGTTCGACATGATGGGCGACGACAGCCACGGCTCCAGCACGCAGGAGCCCGAACTGGTGGAGGCCATGCCCTGGGGCGTGAAGGAGCGCCTGACCAACGAGAAAACCGCGGTCGGCTTCTACCTCTCAGGCCATCTGTTCGACGAGGTGACGCTGGAAGTGCGCCGTTTCGTCAAGCGTTCGCTCGACGACCTGATCGACACACGCGAGCCGCAACTGCTGGCCGGCATCATCAGTGACTTCCGTGTCATCAACGGCCAGCGCGGCAAGCTCGGCCTGTTCAAACTCGACGACAAAAGCGCCGTGATCGACGCCCGCGTCGACGAGGCGCTGATGAACGCCAACAAACACCTGTTCAAGGAAGATGAACTCGTCATCGTCATGGGCAAGGTGCAGCCGGACCGCTTCTCTGGCGGCCTGCAGCTCACCGTCAACCAGGTGTGGGACCTGGCGGCGGCGCGTTGTCGCTTCGGCAAGTACCTGCGCGTGGCAGTGAACGGCCGCGCGCCCGACATCCAGCGCCTGGTGGCCGACTTCCCGCCGCAGCGCGAGATGACGGAGCAGGGTGAACTGCTGCGTGGGCTGGGGGTGCGGCTGACGCTGCAGCGTCAAGGGCCGGGTGTTGCGGCAGCGGCTGAATTGCAGTTGGGGGAGGATGCGAAGTTCTTTCCTACGGATGCGGCGCTGGCGGGGTGGATGGCGCAGGCGGATCAAGGCAAGGCTTTGATTATTTATGAATGAAATGGGGCTTTTGGCCTTGTCATTCATGCGCGGGTAGCTATTGAATTTATAGCATTTTGGTGGCTTGCTTAGGTGCCTGACAGGGCTAGCGAGCCGGGTCTCGCCCCGGCACGCCGGCCTCGTCAGGCACATCAATACAAAGCCAATGCCTCAAGGCAGCGCCGCTTGTGCCCCTCCCCATGAGAAGGCAACAACTCCAGAGGTCCAAGCCGCAACCCGTAATCCACCTCAGCCTCTTCCGCCTCCAACACCCAGGCACACAGCCGCGACAAACGCTGCTCCAAAGAGCCACCACCCGCCAACGCCAGATCAAGCCAGAGTTCAACCGCCTGGCTTTGCTGGCTGTCGCGGCTCACCAGTTCATCGGTCTTGGCGGCTTTCTTCCAGACGATGGCCTTGAGCGGATCACCACGCCGGTAAGGGCGCAGGCCGTCGAATTCGCCGCTCGGTGTCTGCCGCACGGCCGCGCCGGTGCTGTGCGGTTCGCCCACCGGCAGGGGCGGCGGGTGGGCTTCGGGCTGGGGGTAGGTCAGCAGGGATGAGGCCGGGCGCCACACGGTCCAGACGCGGAACAGGCCGAGGGGGAAGTGGGTTTCGGCGGTGAGGGTGGGGATCGGGTGCCGGCCACGCGGCCCGCCGGGCAGGAGCAGTTCGAGGTGGCTGCTGCCTTGCGCCGGCACGTCGCTCCAGACCCAGTGGCCGCTGCCGGGCAGGCTCAGGCCGATGCCGTGGCGCGGGCTCTTGCGGCTGTGGTTCAGGTTGATGTGCAGCGGCGTGGGGCTGCCGGCAAAACGCGATTCGGGAGGCTGCAGGCTCAAGGTCAGGCCGCGCAGCGTGCCATGCGAAACGGGGATGCTGACGATGGCGCTGCCGGCCAGTAAAAAGGTCAACAGGTAGCCGAGGTTGAGCTGGTAGTTGATGGAGGCCGCCAGCAGCACCAGCAGCGTGGCCGCCAGCATGAGGCCGGCGCGGGTAGGCAGGATGTAGACGTTGCGCTGGGTCAGCAGCAGTACGTCTTGGCGCGGCAGCCGGTTGTGCCACCAGCGCTGCCAGCGCGCGCGCGCATGGGCCAGCGGGTGCAGCAAGGGGTGCGGCAGGCCTTGCGTGGCATCCATGGCCAATGCGCTCAGGGCAGAGGAACGGCTTCGAGCATGGCGCGCACCTGCTCGAACGCGCCGCGGCCGGCCGTGCCCACCGGCACCAAGCGGTGCGCCGTGGTTTGCGGCAGGATGGCCTGGATATCGTCCGGCGCTACATAGTCGCGGCCGTTGAGCAGTGCCTGCGCCCGTGCAGCACGCAGCACGGCCAAGCCGGCGCGCGGGCTCAGGCCTTGCACGAACCAGCGGCCCGAACGCGTGGCGGCTATCAGGTCCTGCAGGTAGTCCAGCAGCGGCGGTGCGGCATGGACCGCCAGCACTTGCTGTTGCAGCGCTTGTAGTTCGGCCAGGGTCAGCAAACTGGGCAGGGCTTCGACCATGGCACGCCGGTCGTGGCCGCTCAGCAGTTCGCGCTCGGCGGCGCGGTCGGGGTAACCGAGCGAAATGCGCATGAGGAAACGGTCCAGCTGCGACTCGGGCAGCGCGTGGGTGCCCAGCTGGTCGTGCGGGTTTTGCGTGGCGATGACGAAGAAGGGCGCGGGCAGCGGGCGGGTTTCGCCTTCGATGCTGACCTGGCGCTCTTCCATGGCTTCGAGCAAGGCGCTTTGCGTTTTCGGGCTGGCGCGGTTGATCTCGTCGGCCAGCAGCACCTGCGCAAAGATGGGGCCGGGGTGGAAGACGAAGGTGCTCTGGTTGCGGTCATAGACCGACACGCCCGACAGGTCGCTGGGCATGAGGTCGGCAGTGAACTGCACGCGCGAGAACTGCAGGCCGAAGGTGCGGGCCAGCGCGTGGGCCAAGGTGGTCTTGCCGACGCCGGGGGCATCCTCGATCAGCAGGTGGCCACCTGCCAGCAGGCAGGCCACGCTGTCCTGCACCTGACTGGATTTGCCGACGATCACCGTGTTAAGCTGATCCACCAAAGACTTGAGCTTGTGCTGTGCATCCATGGCATGACCTTAACCGAAATCGCAGAGGCAGGAACCGACCGTGAGCAAGACTGGCTACTTTACCCACCCTGACTGCCGCAAACATGAAATGGGGCCTGGTCATCCGGAGTGTCCCGAGCGGCTTGATGCCATCGAAGACCGCTTGCTGATCTCCGGTGTTGGCGACGCACTGACGCGGTTGGAGGCTCCGGCGGCTTCGGTCGAGGAGATGGAGTTGGCACACGGGCGCATGCATGTGGCCGCGTTGCGTGGTCTGCACGACATGCTGCTGGAGGAGGTCAATGCGGGCGGCCCGCGCTACTCGCATGTGGACCCTGACACGGCCATGAACGCCAGCACCTGGAACGCCATCCTGCGTGGCGCCGGAGCCGCGATGGCCGCCACCGATGCCGTGATGGCCGGCGAGCTGGAAAACGCCTTCTGCGCCATCCGCCCGCCCGGCCACCATGCCTGCCGCGACAAGGCCATGGGCTTTTGCTTCGTCAACAACGTGGCCCTGGCTGCCAAGTACGCGGTGGAGCGCCATGGCTTGAAGCGCGTGGCCATTGCCGACTTCGACGTGCACCATGGCAACGGCACCGAAGACATCGTGGCCGACGACCCGCGCATCCTGATGGTGAGCATCTACCAGCACCCGTTCTACCCGCACGGTGGCGCACGGCCGGATACCGACACCATGGTCAACGTGCCGGTGCCGGCCTACACCAAGGGCATGGATGTGCGCGAGTTGATCGACATGCTGTGGTTGCCGCGCCTGGAAGCCCACAAGCCCGAGATGATCTTCATCAGCGCCGGCTTCGATGCCCACCGCGAGGACGACATGGGCCAGCTCGGCCTGGTCGAGTCCGACTACGCATGGATCACGGAGCACCTCAAGGACGTGGCGCGCCGTTACAGCAAGGGACGCATCGTTTCCTGTCTGGAAGGTGGTTACAACCTCAGCGCACTGGCACGCAGCGTCGAAGCGCACTTGCGCGTTTTGGCTGACGTCTGAAGAGGAGGCTGGGGCGCACAGGTTTCACCGCCGGGCCGTCCCAAGGTGAATCGTGGCCCCCTCGGGGGGCAGGGCGCTACACGCAGTGAGCAACCGTGGGGGGGCCACATTCACCACGCGATGTAGGCGTAACCCTTTTCCTGCAGTTCCATCACGGCAGCGGCGCCGACGGCCTCGATCTTGACGAAGTCGAGCATGTCGGCCTTCTCCCAGCCGATCGTGTGCATGGTGTTGCCGCAGGCGATGAAGGTCACGCCGTACGACTCGCTCATGCTGCGGATGCGTTGCTGGTGCAGGGGCGCCACCGCCCGTTTCGGTTTCTTGGCCAGCAGGTGTATGCCCGGCCCCCAGGCCACCACCACGATGCTGACGTCGTCCACGTATTTCTTCAGTACCGCGCCGATCGAATTCAGCACCGCTTCCTGGTATTCAGGCTCAAAGTGATTGAGTTGGTAGACGATCTTGTGCGGCGGGCCGTCATCTGCGGGCATGGGTTTGGCCGGTGCGGCCTGGGCGGTGGTGGCGGCACCGGCTGTGGCCGCGGCCATGGCGGTCAGCAGGTGGCGGCGGGGCAAGGGTGATGAGGACATGACAGCCTGTTTCGGATTGATGCGTGGGCGTAGAGTAGCCCAAAACGCCGGAAGTTCCGGAGGTGGGCATGCGGGTGGTGGGGCGCTGCAATTCGGGGAGAATGGTTTCATCGCAGCAGATGCTGTCTTCAAGAAGTTTGTGAACCATGGGTGAACTGCAAAACCTCGTGCATGACCTGGGCGGGGCCAGGGTCTGGGTGGAAGGATTGGTGCTGGCGGCCTGCATCGTGCTGGCCTACAGCGTGGCACGGCGGGTCGGGCGCGGTCAGGCGGCGGAGTCGGTCTGGTTCGGGCGGCGGACGTTCGACGGCCTGTTATTCCCGGCGCTGGCGGTGGTGCTGATCTATGCCGTGCGCTATGCCCTGGCCCAGTACCAGCAGCCGGTGGTGGTGCTCAAGCTGGCGCAACCCATCTTCGTGTCGCTGGCCGTCATCCGCTTGTGCGTGCAGGTGCTCAGCGCCTCCTTCCCCAAGTCGCCGGCGGTGCATCTGGTCGAGCGGCTGGTGTCCTGGCTGGCCTGGGGCGTGGCGGTGCTGTGGATCACCGGCCTGCTGCCGGCCGTGTTGACCGAACTCGAGTCCATCACCCTGGCCTTCGGCAAGAGCCGGGTCAGCCTGCGCACCATGATCGAGGGCGCGCTGTCCTCGGGTGTGGTGCTGGTGCTGGCTTTGTGGGTTTCGGCCACGCTGGAGCGGCGCATCCTGCGCGAGGCGGTGGGCGATCTGTCGATGCGCAAGGTCGCATCCAACGCTATTCGCGCCGTGCTGCTGCTGGTGGGGCTGCTGTTCGCGCTGTCGGCCGTCGGCGTGGACCTGACGGCGCTGTCCGTGCTCGGCGGGGCCTTGGGCGTCGGTCTCGGCTTTGGCTTGCAGAAGTTGGCGGCCAACTATGTCAGTGGTTTTGTCATCCTGATCGAGCGTTCGCTGCGCATCGGCGACATGGTGCGGGTCGACGGTTTCGAGGGTGTGGTGACCGACATCAAGACGCGCTACACGCTGATCCGCGCGCTCAACGGCCGCGAGTCCATCGTGCCCAACGAACTTATCATCACGCAGCGGGTCGAGAACCTGTCGCTGGCCGATCCCAAGGTGTCGTTGTCGGTCACCGTGTCGGTCGGTTACGACAGTGATGTGGATCAGGTGCAGCAGATCCTGTGTGCCGCTGCCGCCGCCTGTGAGCGTGTGTTGAAAGACCCGGCGCCGGTGGCCCACCTGACCAATTTCGGCGCCGACGGGCTGGAGTTCACGCTGTCGGTCTGGATCATCGATCCGGACAAGGGGCAGCAGAGCCTGCGTTCTGAAATCAACCTCAACATCCTGCGGGGTCTGCGCGCGGCGGGCATTGAAATTCCCTACCCGCAGCGGGTTGTCGAATTCAAGTCCGGACCGGGTAGCCCCGTGGAAACCCCTAAACCGACCGATCGGTCGGTTAATTCATAATCAACTCGGCGACCTAAAACCATTAATTACTCAGGAGACATCGTCATGAAGAAAACTCTCACGTTCTCGCTATTGGCGGCGGCGCTGTTCAGTGCCGGCTTGGCGCAGGCCCAAATCAAGGTCGGGGTGACCGTCTCGGCCACCGGGCCGGCGGCCTCGCTGGGCATTCCCGAGAAGAACACCTTCTCCGTCATGCCCAAGACCATTGCGGGCAAGACGGTCGAGTACATCGTGCTCGACGATGCCTCCGACACCACCACCGCGGTCAAGAACGCGCGCAAGCTGACGGCCGAAGACAAGGTCGACGTCATCATCGGCTCTTCGGTCACGCCCAATGCGCTGGCCATGATCGATGTGGCGGCCGAGACCGAGACGCCGGTGATTTCGCTGGCCGCTTCCAGCCGCATCATCGACCCGATGGATGCCAAGCGCCGCTGGGTGTTCAAGACACCTCAGAACGATAGCCACATGGCGAGTGCCGTGACCGGCCACATGGCGGACGCGGGCATCAAGAACATCGCCTTCATCGGCTTTAACGATGCCTACGGCAGCGGCTGGTCTGACGAGATGGTCAAGTTCGCGGCCTTGCGCGGCCTCAAGATCGTGGCCAGCGAGCGTTTTGCGCGCAACGATACCTCCGTCACCGGCCAGATCCTGAAGATCATGGCCACCAACCCGGATGCGGTGCTGATTGCCGGCTCCGGCACACCGGCAGCCCTGCCGCAGAAGGCGCTGAAGGAGCGTGGCTACAAGGGCAAGATCTATCAGACGCATGGCGTGGCCAACCCGGACTTCCTGCGTGTGTGCGGCAAGGACTGTGAAGGCACCTTCCTGCCGGCCGGCCCGATCCTGGTGGCCAGCCAGCTACCGGCCTCCAACCCGATTCGCAAGGTCGCGCTGGACTACATCGGCAAGTATGAAAAGGCCTTTGGTGCCGGCAGCTTCTCCACCTTCGGCGGTCACGCCTGGGACAGCGGCCTGGTGCTCGAAAAAGCCATTCCGGTGGCTCTGAAGGCGGGCCAGCCGGGCACCAAGCAGTTCCGTGCTGCATTGCGTGATGCCATCGAGAAAACCACCGATCTGACCGTCTCACACGGCGTGATCAACATGACCCCGAACGACCACCTCGGCTTCGACCAGCGCGCGCGCGTGATGGTGGAGGTCAAAGGCGGTACCTGGAAGCTGATCGGCGACGCCAAGTAAGTTTTTGAGTTGGCAATCAACCCGGGATGAACCGAGGGGCGGCGTGACCGCCCCTCTTGTTATCCCTGTCAGACCGCGATAGATGGGAACGAGATGGATTTATCGATAGCGGCCATCCTGGCGCAGGATGGCCTGACCTCCGGTGCGATCTACGCACTGCTGGCACTCGCGCTGGTACTGGTGTTTTCAGTGACGCGCGTGATCTTCATTCCGCAGGGCGAGTTCGTGGCGTTTGGCGCGTTCACCATGGCCGCACTGCAAGGCGGCAAGTTTCCCACGGCGTCCTGGCTGTTGCTGGGGCTGGGGGCCACGGCCTTTGTGATGGAGCTGGTGGCGATCGCGCGCTTGCCCGAGCGCCGCAGCCTGCGTGAGGTGGCGCAGGCCGCCTGGCAGATCCTGTTGCTGCCGGTGCTGGTCTGGGGGGCTGCCCAGCTGCTGCCGCTGTCGAACTGGCCCATGCTGCTGCAGGTGGCCTTCACCCTGGCCATCGTGGTGCCCATGGGGCCGTTGGTGTATCGCATTGCCTACCAGCCGCTGGCCAGTGCCTCCACCCTGGTGCTGTTGATCGTGTCGGTGGGCGTGCATTACGCCCTGACGGGCATCGGCCTGCTGGCCTTTGGCGCAGAAGGTGTGCGCACCGAGCCGTTCACCGACCTGCGTTTCGAAATCGGGGCCCTGTCCATTTCCGGGCAAAGCCTGGCCGTGCTGGTCGCCGCGCTGCTGATGATCCTGCTGCTGTATGTCTATTTCGAGCGTACGCTGCCGGGCAAGGCCTTGCGTGCCACGGCGGTCAATCGCGTGGGGGCGCAGATCGTGGGCATCGGCATCACGCAGGCCGGGCGCGCCTCGTTCCTGCTGGCGGCGGCCATGGGCGCGGTGTGCGGCATCCTGATCGCGCCCTTCACCACCATTTATTACGACAGTGGCTTCCTGATCGGCCTCAAGGGTTTTGTGGCCGCCATCATCGGCGGCCTGGCCAGCTACCCGCTGGCGGCAGCTGGCTCCTTGCTGGTGGGCCTGCTGGAATCCTATGCCTCGTTCTGGGCCAGCGCCTACAAGGAGGTGATCGTCTTCACGCTCATCCTGCCGGTGCTGCTCTGGCGCTCACTGGCGGCACCGCACCATGATGAGGAGGAAGAAGCATGAACCGGCTCTTCCTGGTTTTCATCGCGCTGCTGGCTTTGTTGCCGGTGTTGCCCACCCCCGAGTTCTGGATCACGCAGGCTAACTACATCGGCCTGTCCGCTATCGTCGCCATCGGCCTGGTCTTGCTGACCGGCGTCGGCGGCATGACCTCCTTCGGGCAGGCGGCCTTCGTCGGCCTGGGCGCTTATGCCACGTCCTACCTCAGCACTACCCTGGGCATGTCGCCCTGGCTTGGTTTGCTGGCCGGCGTGGCAGTCAGCATGGCGGTGGCGTTCGTCCTCGGTGCGCTGACCATGCGCTTGTCCGGCCACTACCTGCCCTTGGGCACTATCGCCTGGGGGCTGTCGTTCTTCTTCCTGTTCGGCAACATGGAGTTTCTGGGCAAGTTCGACGGCATCAGCAGCATTCCACCGATCGAGTTGTTCGGCCACCCACTGCGCGCAGGTGAAGAAATCTTCTACCTGATCTGGGCGGTGGTGGTGCTGGCCGTGCTGGCCACGCAGAACCTGCTTAACTCGCGCCCGGGCCGCGCCATCCGTGCGCTCAAGGGCGGGGTGGTGATGGCCGAAGCCATGGGCGCGCGCACGGTCTGGCTCAAGCTGGTGTGCTTTGTCTTCGCGGCGGTGCTGGCCAGCCTGTCGGGCTGGCTGTACGCGCACATGCAGCGCTCGGTCAATCCCACGCCTTTTGGTTTGAACGCCGGTATCGAGTACCTGTTCATGGCGGTGATCGGCGGTGCCGGCCACGTCTGGGGTGCCATCTTCGGGGCCGGCCTGGTGACCCTGCTCAAGGACCAGCTGCAGACCTGGCTGCCGCGCCTGTTCGGTGAGGCCGGCAACTTCGAGACCATCGTGCTGGGGGTGTTGCTGGTGGTACTGCTGCAACATGCCCGCAATGGCTTGTGGCCTTATCTGGCCGAGCTGATGCCGCGCCGCTGGCGCCGCCAGGCGGTGGTGCAGCCGCCCGCGCAGGCAGAGGCTTTGCCGGTACGCCCACGCCCGCAGGCGGGGGAGCACTTGCTGGTGGTGGAGGGCGCACGCAAGGAATTCGGCGGCCTGGTGGCGGTCAACGACATGCGTTTCGAGGTCAAGGCCGGCGAGATCGTGGGCCTGATCGGGCCCAACGGCGCCGGCAAGTCCACCATGTTCAACCTGATTACCGGCGTGCTGGACGTCACGCGCGGCACCGTGCGCTACCTGGGCGAAGAGATTCAGAGCCAGCCATCGCGCGAGATCGTGCGCCGTGGCATTGCGCGCACCTTCCAGCACGTCAAGCTGCTGGGCAATATGTCGGTGCTGGAGAACGTGGCGCTGGGCGCCCATTTGCGCGGCCAGGCCGGCGTGCTGCGCAGCATGCTGCGTTTGAACCGCAGCGAGGAGGCGCGGCTGCTGGCCGAGGCGCAACGACAACTGGAACGCGTCGGCCTGACTCACTTGATGCACGAGCCGGCGGGCAGCCTGGCGCTGGGGCAGCAGCGTATTCTGGAAATCGCCCGCGCCTTGTGCTGTGACCCCGCGTTGCTGTTGCTGGACGAGCCGGCGGCCGGCCTGCGCTACAAGGAGAAAGAAGCGCTGGCAGAACTGCTGGCCCGGCTGCGCAGCGAAGGCATGAGCATCCTGATCGTGGAGCACGACATGGACTTCGTCATGAACCTGTGCGACCGTCTGGTGGTGATGGAATTCGGCACCCTGATTGCCGAAGGCGTGCCATCGGTGGTGCAGCAAGATCCGGCGGTGCTGGAAGCGTATCTGGGAGGCCTATGAGCACCGAACCGTTATCTGTGGCGGCACCTTCAACGGTGCTGGAGGTGCGTGAGCTGCACGCCGGTTACGGCAAGGTGGCCGCGTTGCATGGCGTTCATCTGTGCGCCGAGGTGGGTGAGATCGTGACCGTGATCGGCCCCAATGGCGCCGGCAAGTCCACGCTGCTCAATGCCCTGGGTGGCACGCTGCCGCTGACCGGCAACACGCGCGGCCAGATCCAGTTTCTGGGCCATGAGCTCAGCCGCATGCCGGTGGAGAAGCGGGTGGCCTTGGGCATGTCGCTGGTGCCGGAGAAGCGCGAACTGTTCGGCAGCATGAGCGTGCTGGACAACCTGCTGCTGGGCAGCTACCGCCGCTACCGGCTGCGCGAACCGAACCCGGCTGACCAGCTGGAAACCGTGTTCGAGCTGTTTCCCCGTCTCAAGGAGCGGCGCGAGCAACTGGCCGCCACCCTGTCGGGCGGCGAGCGGCAGATGTTGGCCATTGGCCGTGCCCTGATGGCCAAGCCGCGCCTGCTGATGCTCGACGAGCCCAGCCTGGGGTTGGCGCCGCTGATCGTGAAGGAAATCTTTCACATCATCCGCGAGCTCAAGCAGACCGGCGTCACAATTTTATTGGTCGAGCAGAACGCGCGCGCCGCGCTGCAGGTGGCCGACCGCGCCTACGTGCTGGAGACCGGCGACGTCATGCTGGAAGGCCCGGCCGACCAGTTGGCGCGCGACCCCAAGGTGGTGGAGACCTACCTTGGCCTGAGCCGCGCCAAGTGAGGGGGCCGCCTTTGCGGCGGCACCTTTCTTAAATCTCTGAAAAAAGGCAGTGTGCAGGTGCCCGATCCGCTTATAATCAAAAAAAGCACGATCGTTCGTTTTTATTCTGTCGCCCGTGTGCCGGGAGACGGAGGCCGTGCCGAATAGAATCAGGTGATTGACGTGAACGTCAATGACAACAACCGAATTTGCAACTAGCTGGAGTGGCAGAAATGAAAGTCCTAGTAGCCGTCAAACGCGTGGTGGACTACAACGTGAAGGTCCGCGTCAAGTCGGACAACACCGGTGTAGACATCGCCAACGTCAAAATGAGCATGAACCCGTTTGACGAGATCGCTGTGGAAGAAGCCGTGCGCCTGAAGGAAAAGGGCGTCGTGACCGAAGTCATCGCCGTCTCCTGCGGCGTGGCCCAGTGCCAGGAAACCCTGCGCACCGCCATGGCCATCGGTGCCGACCGTGCCATCCTGGTCGAGACCGCCGAAGAACTGCAGCCGCTGGCCGTGGCCAAGCTGCTCAAGGCCCTGGTCGACAAGGAACAACCCGGCCTGGTGATCCTGGGCAAGCAGGCCATTGACGACGACTGTAACCAGACCGGCCAGATGCTGGCCGCGCTGGCCGACCTGCCGCAAGCCACCTTCGCCTCCAAGGTCGAAGTGGCCGACGGCAAGGCCAGCGTCACGCGTGAAGTCGACGGCGGTCTGGAGACTCTCTCCATCACCCTGCCGGCCGTCATCACCACCGACCTGCGCCTGAACGAGCCGCGTTATGTGACGCTGCCCAACATCATGAAGGCCAAGAAGAAGCAGCTTGATACCGTCAAGCCGGAAGACCTGGGCGTCGATGTCGCCCCGCGCATCAAGACCCTCAAGGTCAGCGAGCCCCCGAAGCGCAGCGCCGGCATCAAGGTGCCCGACGTCGCCACCCTGGTTGCGAAACTCAAGAATGAAGCGAAGGTGATCTGAGATGACTGCACTTGTTATTGCTGAACACGACAACGCGTCCATCAAGGGCGCCACCCTCAACACCGTGACGGCCGCCGTTGCCTGTGGTGGTGATGTCCACGTGCTGGTGGCTGGCAGCAATGCTGCTGCCGCTGCTGCCGCTGCTGCCCAGATCGCCGGCGTGGCCAAGGTGCTGCACGCCGACAGCGAAGCCTTTGCCCACGGCCTGGCCGAGAACATGGCCGCCCAGGTGCTGGCCGTGGCCGGCAGCTACAGCCACATCCTGTTCCCGGCCACCGCCTCGGGCAAGAACATTGCACCGCGTGTCGCCGCCAAGCTCGATGTCGGCCAGATCTCCGACATCACCAAGGTCGACAGCCCGGACACCTTCGAGCGTCCGATCTATGCCGGCAATGCCATCGCCACGGTGCAGAGCGCCGATGCGGTCAAGGTCATCACCGTGCGGACCACCGGTTTTGACGCCGCAGCCGCCAGTGGTGGCTCGGCGGCCGTCGAAACGCTGGCCGCCGTGGCAGCCAATGCCAAGTCGTCCTTCGTCGGCAGCGAGATTGCCAAGAACGACCGCCCCGAACTGACCGCGGCCAAGATCATCGTCTCCGGCGGCCGTGCCCTGGGTTCGAGCGAAAAGTTCAACGAAGTGATGACGCCGCTGGCCGACAAGCTGGGTGCTGCCATCGGCGCCAGCCGTGCCGCGGTGGACGCGGGTTACGCCGCCAACGACCTGCAGGTCGGTCAGACCGGCAAGATCGTCGCGCCGCAGCTCTACATTGCCTGCGGTATCAGCGGTGCCATCCAGCACTTGGCCGGCATGAAGGATTCCAAGGTGATCGTGGCCATCAACAAGGACCCCGAAGCACCGATCTTCAGCGTGGCGGACTACGGCTTGGAGGCCGACCTCTTCACAGCGGTGCCGGAGCTCGTCGCAGCGCTCTGAGTTCCGGACAAAAAGGCATCGCGTGCGGTGCCTTTTTTTTGACTTTTTGTTTCTGAATTTGGTTGGAGACCACCATGAGCTATGTCGCGCCTGTCAAGGACATGCTGTTCAACATCAAGCACCTCGCGCAGATTGATGAAATCGCCCGCATTCCGGGTTTCGAGGATGCCGGCTTCGACACGGCGCAGGCCGTGCTGGAAGAGGCTGCCAAGTTCAATGAGCAGGTCCTGAGCCCGCTCAACTGGGACGGCGACAAGAACCCGTCGAGCTGGAAAGATGGCCAGGTCACGACCACGCCGGGCTTCAAGGAAGCGTTTCATCAGTTTGCCGAAGGCGGCTGGCAGGGCCTGCAGCACCCGGCCGACTTCGGCGGCCAGGGCTTGCCCAAGACCATCGGTGCCGCCTGCATCGAGATGTGCAACAGCGCCAACATGAGCTTTGCGCTCTGTCCGCTGCTGACCGACGGTGCCATCGAGGCACTGCTGACGGCCGGCTCCGACGAGCTCAAGGCCACCTACCTGGAAAAACTGGTCAGCGGCGAGTGGACCGGTACCATGAACCTGACCGAACCCCAGGCCGGCTCCGATCTGGCGCTGGTGCGCAGCCGTGCCGAGCCGCAACCCGACGGCAGCTACAAGGTCTTCGGTACCAAGATCTTCATCACCTACGGTGAGCACGACATGGCCGACAACATCGTGCACTTGGTGCTGGCGCGCGTGACGGGTGCGCCGGACGGCGTCAAGGGCATCAGCCTGTTCGTGGTGCCGAAGTTCCTGGTGAACAAGGACGGCAGTCTGGGTGCACGCAACGATGTGCACTGCGTCAGCATCGAGCACAAGATGGGCATCAAGGCCAGCCCGACCGCTGTGCTGCAGTATGGCGACCACGGCGGCGCCGTCGGTTATCTGGTGGGCCAGGAGAACCGCGGCCTCGAGTACATGTTCATCATGATGAACGCGGCACGCTATGCCGTGGGCATGCAGGGCATCGCAATTGCCGAGCGCGCCTACCAGAAGGCCGTGGCCTACGCACGTGACCGCGTGCAGAGCCGCCCGGTGGATGGCTCGATCAAGGCCAGCGCCCCCATCATCCATCACCCGGATGTGCGCCGCATGCTGATGACGATGCGTGCTTACACTGAGGGCTGCCGTGCCATGGCGTCTGTCGCCGCGGCGGCCTATGACGCCGCGCACCACCACCCGGATGCCGAGGTGCGCAAGCAGAACCAGGCCTTCTACGAATTCATGGTGCCGCTGGTCAAGGGCTACAGCACCGAGATGAGCCTGGAAGTCACATCGTTGGGCGTGCAGGTGCATGGCGGTATGGGTTTCATTGAGGAAACCGGCGCGGCCCAGTACTACCGCGACGCCAAGATCCTGACCATTTATGAGGGCACCACCGCCATCCAGGCGAACGACCTGGTGGGGCGCAAGACCGCGCGCGATGGCGGCCAGACGGCCAAGGCCATCGCCAAACAGATCGAGGCCACCGAGGCCGAGTTGAAGAAGCAGGGCAGTGCCGATGCACTGGCCGTGGCCAAACGCTTGACGGCGGCACGCCTGGCGTTCATCGATGTGGTCGACTTCATGGCGGGCCAAGGCAACCCGAACGACGTCTATGCCGGCAGCGTGCCCTACCTGATGCTGGCCGGCAACCTGATGGCTGGCTGGCAACTGGCGCGCGCCTTGCTGGTGGCACAGCAGGAACTGGCCAAAGGCGAAGATGCCGCCTTCATGCAGGCCAAGATCACGGTGGCGCGCTTCTATGCCGACCACATGCTGAGCAAGGCAGCGGGCGTGCGCGACAGCATCGTGGACGGTGCCGCCAGCGTGACGGCGCTGGCGCTGGATGCTTTCTAAATCACTATAAAAAGAATAGCGGCTGTCGCCCGATTGACAAGGGCTACAGCCGTTTTTTATTAATATTGTTCAGTCAATTACTGGAGACAAGATGTCCAAGCTCCCTTCGACGCTGCAGAACCTGCCACTGCCCATCATTGGTTCGCCGCTGTTCATCATCAGCAACCCCAAGCTGGTCATTGCCCAGTGCATTGCCGGCGTGGTGGGCTCCATGCCGGCGCTCAACGCGCGCCCGGCTTCCCAGCTCGACGAGTGGCTGGCTGAAATCACCGAAGCGCTGGCGGCACACAACAAAGCCCATCCCGAGCGTCCGGCCGCACCCTTTGCCATCAACCAGATCGTGCACAAGTCGAACGACCGGCTGGAGCACGACATGGCGCTGTGCGTGAAGTACAAGGTGCCGGTCATCATCACCTCGCTGGGGGCGCGCGAGGAAATCAACCAGGCGGCGCACAGTTATGGCGCGGTGGTGATGCACGACATCATCAACAACAAGTTTGCTCACAAGGCGATCGAGAAGGGCGCCGACGGCCTGATCGCGGTGGCGGCCGGTGCCGGTGGCCATGCGGGCGTGAAGAGCCCGTTTGCGCTGGTGCAGGAAATTCGCCAGTGGTTCGACGGCCCGCTGGCGCTGAGTGGCTCGATCGCCAGCGGCGGCGGCGTGCTGGCGGCGCAGGCCATGGGGGCTGACTTCGCCTACATGGGCTCGGCCTTCATCGCCACCGAAGAGGCGCGTGCGGCCGAAGCCTACAAGCAGGCCATTGTTGATGGTAATTCCGATGACATCGTTTACAGCAATCTGTTCACCGGCGTGCACGGCAACTACCTGGCGCCGAGCATCCGCGCTGCCGGGCTGGACCCGGATAACTTGCCCGAGAGCGATCCGAGCAAGATGAATTTCGGCGGGGATGCCAAGAAGGCCTGGAAGGACATCTGGGGCTGTGGTCAGGGCATCGGTGCCATCAGCAAGATCCAGAGCACGGCCGACTTCGTGGCCCAGCTGCGGCGTGAATACCGCGCGGCGCGTGAGCGCTTGCTGGCACTGCCTTACGCGGTGTGATGCCGGGCCAGCGCAAGGCTGGCCCCGTTCAGTGCGGAAAGAGCTTGGCCAGCAGTTCGGAAGCTTGCGGTTGGAACGAGCTGATGGGGTTCAGCCGCCTAGCCAGTTGAGGTTGGCCGTCCATCAGTGCCGAGACGTCTTGCGCGCTGAACCACCATGTGCCCGCGAACACGGCGCAGGACAGGGCCAACAAGACGCTGTTCTGCCGCAGGGTGACCAGCAGGGGAACGCGCCGGATCGGCAGACGCCAGAGCCACAAGGCGGGCAGCAGGCCCAAAGCCAGGAACCATCCCGCCAACTGCCAGCTGAACGCGTGGCGCAACTGTGTGCCCCAGTTTGACGGGCCTGCGCTGAGGTCGAGGAAGCTGGCCTGCTCCAGCATCAGCGGCAGATTGAGTCCCGCCAGCAACAGCAACAGCAAAGTTGCGGGCTTGAAGGTCCTGCGCCAGCACAGCAGGCTGAGCAAGGCCGTGAGTGCGGAGCCCAAAAGCAGCGCCAGGCGCAGCCCCAGCCACCAGCGTTGGGTGGTTTCCTGCGGCAACAGGGAGAGTTCCCGCCACAACGGGACGTTGCAGGCCAGGGTCAGCCAGAGACTGGCCAGACAGACCACCATGACGGGATGAATTGCCTCCCGTTGGGTTTCCGGCGAGAGATAGGCTGATTCTGCGAACTCAGTGATGTGGAACAGCTTGAGC
Source organism: Curvibacter sp. PD_MW3 (assembly GCA_002633085.1). Taxonomy (GTDB): domain Bacteria; phylum Pseudomonadota; class Gammaproteobacteria; order Burkholderiales; family Burkholderiaceae_C; genus Hylemonella. The sequence goes on along the minus strand of NSIV01000001.1, from coordinate 335,476 downwards.
GTCATGGCTTTGCATTGTTACCGATTCCGAATGCTGGGCGTAACTGGCCGTAACGAGCCCCAGTGGGTGTCAATGGCCTCCAATTGACATCAAGTGGGCCAGGTCGAGCCGTGTTCCGGCACCATGGCGCGCCAGCCCAGTTCATGCTTGATGCGCTTGCGCAATTCGTCGGCCGGCCCCATTTCGCCGTGCACGACGTAGACCTGATCCGGTCGCTCCGGCATGGTGCGCAGCCAGTCCATCAACTGGCTGGCATCGGCATGGGCGGAAGCCGATTGCAGCTGTACTACCTCGGCGTTGATGCTGACATCCTGCCCGTGGATGCGGACCGACTTGGCGCCGCTGGCCAGGGTGGCGCCGCGCGTGCCGGGTGCCTGGAAGCCGGTGAGGAGGATCATGTTGCGATGGTTGCCCGCATGCAGCGCCAGGTGGTGCAGCACACGGCCGCCGGTGGCCATGCCGCTGGCCGCCAGGATCACCATCGGGCCGTGGCGGCGCCCCAGCGCCTTGGACTCGTCGGGGGTGTTCACCATGGTGGCGCAATGCGTCAAGGCACGCACCTGCTTGTTGCTCAGCCGGTGCTCCTGCGGGTAGTGTTCGACCAGATGCGTGCTGTGGATGGCCATCGGGCTGTCCAGGAACACCGGCAGCGAAGTGGGGATATCGCCCCGCGCCTTCAGTTCGGCAATGGCATGCAGGATGGCTTGGGCCCGGCCGACGGCAAACACCGGCACCACGGCCACGCCGCCGCGTGCGGCAACGCGGTGCAGGGCGGGCCCCAGTTCGGCCAGCACATCTTCGTCGGGGTGCTCGCGGTCGCCGTAGGTTGATTCGATCAGCACCGTGTCGGCTGCCGGCGCGCGGTCGGGCGGGTTCATGAGGAAGTCATCGGTGCGGCCGAGGTCGCCCGAGAACAGGATGCGCCGGCCTGCCACTTCAAGCAGCAGGCTGGCCGCGCCCAGGATGTGGCCGGCACGCGAGAAGGTGGCACGCCAACCCGGGATGGGCTGGAAGGTATGGCCGAAGTCGGTGGTCTTGATCAGCGACAGGCAGTCCAGTGCGTCCTGGCGCGTGTACAGCGGCAGTGCCGGCGTGTGCTTGGAGAAACCGTGGCGATTGGCGAAGGCCGCGTCCTCCTCCTGAATGTGGCCGCTGTCGGGCAGCAGGATGCCGCACAGGTCGCGCGTGCCGGGCGTGGCGTAGACATGGCCTTCGAAGCCCTCGCGCGCCAGCAGCGGCAGGTAGCCGCTGTGGTCGAGGTGGGCGTGGGTCAGGACCACGGCATCGATCTGGCTGGGTGCCACCGGCAGCGGGCTCCAGTTGCGCAGGCGCAGTTGCTTGTAGCCCTGGAACAGGCCGCAGTCCACCAGCAGGCTCTGTTTGTCGTGGCGGACCAGGTATTTGGAGCCGGTAACGGTATCGGCACCGCCGAGGAAGGTGATGTTGACGCTCATGCAGAAGAACTCCGTTGTGGCTGCCATGTTAGCGCGTCAGATATGAAAAAAGCCGCGGAGTTGGCAAAACTCCGCGGCTCATGGGGTGTGCAGACCTGTTGGACGGTCAGCTGAAAAAGCTCTTCAGCCGGTCGGTCCAGCTGTCTTCGCTGGGCGAGTGCTTGGCGCCGCCTTTTTTCAGCGACTCGTCGAGCTCGCGTAGCAGCTTGCGCTGGTGTTCGGTGAGCTTGACCGGCGTCTCCAGCGTGATGTGGCAGTACAGGTCGCCCGGGTAGCTCGAGCGGATGCCCTTGATGCCCTTGCCACGCAGGCGGAACTGCTTGCCGGTCTGGGTGCCTTCCGGGATGTCGATCGCCGCTTTGCCGGCCAGCGTGGGCACCTCGATCTCGCCGCCCAGTGAGGCGGTCACGATGCTGATCGGCACCGCGCAGTGCAGGTCGTCGCCATCGCGCTCGAAGATGTCGTGCTTGCGCAGGCGGATCTCGATGTAGAGGTCCCCCGGCGGGCCGCCGTTGGTGCCGGGCTCACCGTTGCCGGCGCTGCGGATGCGCATGCCATCGTCGATACCGGCCGGAATCTTCACTTCCAGCGTCTTCTGGCGCTTGATGCGGCCTTGGCCATGGCAGCTGGTGCAGGGTTCGGGGATGATCTTGCCGCTGCCGTGGCAATGTGGGCAAGTCTGTTGCACGCTGAAAAAGCCCTGGCGCATCTGCACCGAGCCGGAGCCGTGGCAGGTCGAGCAGGTCTTGACCTGGGTGCCGGGCTTGGCGCCGCTGCCATGGCAGGTGCTGCAGTTGTCCCAGCTCGGCACGCGGATCTGCGCATCCTTGCCGCGCGCCGCTTCCTCCAGCGTGATCTCCATCGCGTAGCTCAGGTCGCTGCCGCGGTAGACCTGGCGTCCGCCGCCGGCGCGGCCGCGCTGCTGGCCGAACATGTCACCGAAGATGTCGCCGAAGGCTTCGGCGAATCCGCCGGAGAAACCTTCACCAGGGCCGCCGCGCATGTTGGGGTCGACGCCGGCATGGCCGTACTGGTCGTAGGCGGCGCGCTTTTGCGCATCGGACAGCATCTCGTAGGCCTCTTTGGCCTCCTTGAACTTCTCTTCCGCCACCTTGGCGCTGTCACCCTGATTGCGGTCAGGGTGGTGCTTCATCGCCAGCTTGCGATAGGCCTTCTTGATGTCATCCTCGGACGCATTCTTTGGCACGCCCAGGATTTCGTAAAAGTCTCTTTTTGCCATTGGGATTCTCGGGAGTCAGTGACGCAAAACGCCGCGCCGATGATCCTGGCGGATCATCCGGACGCGGCGCGCAGGGTGAAACACCGTCTGCGCCTTAGCCTTTTTTGACTTCCTTCACTTCGGCGTCCACGATGTTGTCGTCCGCAGCCGGGCGGCTGGCCGATTCGGCGCCACCGCTGGCAGCCTCGGCAGCCCCTGCACCTGCGGCGGCTTGGGCGGCCTGCTGGTCGGCATACATCTTTTCGCCGAGTTTCTGGCTGGCGGCCATCAGGGCTTCGGTCTTGGCGTCGATGGCGGCCTTGTCGTCGCCCTTGAGCGCTTCTTCCAAGTCCTTGACGGCGGCTTCGATCTTTTCCTTCTCGCCGGCTTCGAGCTTGTCACCGTACTCGGTCAGGCTCTTCTGCACGCTGTGCACGGCGGCTTCGCCCTGGTTGCGGGACTGCACCAGTTCGAGCTTCTTCTTGTCGTCGGCTGCATTGAGCTCGGCGTCCTTCACCATCTGCTGGATTTCTTCCTCGCTCAGGCCGGAGTTGGCCTTGATGGTGATCTTGTTTTCCTTGCCGGTGCCCTTGTCCTTGGCGCCAACGTGCAGGATGCCGTTGGCGTCGATGTCGAACGACACCTCGATCTGCGGCAGGCCGCGTGCCGAGGGCGGAATGCCTTCCAGGTTGAATTCGCCCAGCAGCTTGTTGCCGGAAGCGATTTCACGCTCGCCCTGGAACACCTTGATCGTCACGGCCGGCTGGTTGTCTTCTGCGGTCGAGAAGGTCTGCGCGAACTTGGTCGGGATGGTGGTGTTCTTGGCGATCATCTTGGTCATGACGCCGCCCAGGGTTTCAATACCCAGCGACAGCGGGGTCACGTCCAGCAACAGCACGTCCTTGCGGTCGCCGGAGAGAACCTGGCCCTGGATGGCGGCGCCGACAGCGACAGCCTCGTCCGGATTCACGTCCTTGCGCGGCTCCTTGCCGAAGAACTCTTTCACCTTTTCCTGCACCTTGGGCATGCGGGTCATGCCGCCGACCAGGATCACGTCATGGATGTCACCCACGCTCACGCCGGCATCCTTGATGGCGGTGCGGCAGGGGGCGATGGTGCGCTCGATCAGCTCTTCCACCAGGCTTTCCAGCTTGGCGCGGGTGAGCTTGATGTTCAGGTGCTTCGGACCGGAGGCATCCGCCGTGATGTAGGGCAGGTTGATGTCGGTGGCGGCCGAGCTGGAGAGCTCGATCTTGGCCTTTTCGGCGGCTTCCTTCAGGCGTTGCAGGGCCAGCACGTCCTTGGACAGGTCGACGCCTTGCTCTTTCTTGAATTCGCCGATGATGAAGTCGATGATGCGCTGGTCGAAGTCTTCGCCGCCCAGGAAGGTGTCGCCGTTGGTAGACAGCACTTCGAACTGTTTCTCGCCGTCGACGTCGGCGATCTCGATGATGGACACGTCGAAAGTGCCGCCGCCAAGGTCGTACACGGCGATCTTGCGGTCACCCTTTTCGGACTTGTCCAGGCCGAAGGCCAGGGCCGCTGCGGTCGGTTCGTTGATGATGCGCTTGACTTCCAGGCCGGCAATACGGCCGGCGTCCTTGGTGGCTTGGCGCTGGGCATCGTTGAAGTAGGCCGGCACCGTGATCACGGCTTCGGTCACGGGCTCGCCGAGGTAGTCTTCAGCGGTCTTCTTCATCTTGCGCAGGATGTCGGCGCTGACCTGCTGGGCCGAGATCTGCTTGCCGCGCACTTCCACCCAGGCGTCGCCGTTGTCGGCCGCCACGATGGAGTAGGGCATCAGGTTGATGTCCTTCTGCACTTCCTTCTCGGTGAACTTGCGGCCGATCAGGCGCTTGATGGCGTACAGGGTGTTCTTGGGGTTGGTCACGGCCTGGCGCTTGGCCGAGGCGCCGACCAGCACTTCGCCGTCTTCCTGGTAGGCGACGATGGAGGGCGTGGTGCGCGCACCTTCCGAGTTCTCGATCACCCGGGTGGTGTTGCCTTCCATGACTGAGACGCACGAGTTGGTGGTGCCCAAGTCAATGCCGATGATTCTTCCCATGTTTTTACTCCTGGTATTTTGAAAAATTCAGATATTCGTAACGTGTGGATAACCTGAGCAATTTCAAGTATCCGGCAGGTCTTATTTGGGGGCGGTCACGGTCACCAGGGCCGGGCGCAACACGCGATCGGCAATCAGGTAACCCTTTTGCAGCACGCCCACCACGGTGTTGGCCTCCTGCTCGGCCGGCACCACGCTGATGGCCTGGTGTTGGTGCGGGTCGAACTTGGCGCCGGGGGCCGGGTTGATGGCAATCACCTTGTTGCGTTCCAGCGCAGCGACCAGTTGGCGCAGGGTGGCTTCGGCACCCTCGCGGATCTGCTGGGGTGTGGCGTCCTTGATGGCCAGGCCTGCTTCCAGGCTGTCGGCCACGGGCAGCAGGCTGTCGGCAAAACTTTCCACCGCAAATTTGCGGCTCTTGGAGATCTCGTCCTCGGCGCGGCGGCGGGCATTTTCGGCTTCCGCCTTGGCACGAAGGAACTGGTCGGCCAGTTCAGCGCTTTTGGCCTTGAGTTCGGCCAATTCGGCCTGTGTCTGGCTCAGCAGGTCGGCCTCATGGGCAGCGACGATGTCTTCGCCGTTGGGTTCGCCGGCTTGGGGAGGGGTAGGGGTGGTGTCAGACATGCGAATAAGTCGTGGATACGGGGTTCATGCGCGGAGATGGGGGCAGTCGCGGCCGTTTCAAGAGGGGCGGCAATTCAAGCTGGCGGGGCATTGGGCCCCGCCGCGGGGCGGTCCCAACCGGCTCAGCCCGACAGGCCGAGCAGTTCGACTTCGAACTTGAGGGTGGCGTTGGGCGGGATCACGCCGCCGGCACCACGGGCACCATAACCCAGCTCGGCCGGAATGATGAGGGTGCGGCTGCCGCCGATCTTCATGCCGGCCACGCCTTCGTCCCAACCGCGGATCACCATGCCGGCGCCCAGGGAGAACTGGAACGGATCGTTGCGGTCCTTGCTGGAGTCGAACTTGGCACCCTGAACGCCATTGCTGTAGAGCCAGCCGGTGTAGTGGACGGTGACGTCCTGGCCGCGTGTGGCTTCAGCGCCGGTACCGATGACGGTGTCCTCGTACTGCAGGCCGGAAGGGGTGGTGATCATGATGCGGTCCTTTTTGCTATTGATTTGATAGCTGGTGGCGCCTGATGGACAAGGCGCAACATCCAGAAAACCGCAAATTATGCCAGCAGGCCCCGGTGTCGGGGCCGGATCTCAGCGAGCTTTTTTCGCCTGGCTGGTGGCCCATTTGCTGGCGAACGCCTGCAGGTCGCCCAGGCGCTTGAGCAGATCAAGGCCGGTGCTGGTGAGCAGATAGCCGTCGCTGCCATGGCCCAGCAGGCCGGCTTCGCGCAATTCCTTGATACGGGTGTTCAATGTGTTGGGGGTGATGCCGCCCACGCTGTCCTGCAGCAGCCGGAAGGTCTGGGCATGACCGTCGCGCAGAGCCCACAGCACGCGAATCGCGTAGCGGGACTCCAGCAGGCCAAGCAGCTGACCGATGGCGGCATTTTCTTTGGAACTCATTGAACAGCACTCCTCAAAGCGTGAATGGGGCGCCGGGCTGGTCACCCTTTGGCAAGTCCAGTTCTAGAGACCGGAGCTGTGGCCGACGCGAGCGCCGACTATAGCGTAGTTTTTTGGCTGCTACAAGTTTCATAGCTGCTAATGGCTGACATACAACAGCAGCAGGCTTCGTGGCAGGAAAAACCGGCTCAGGTGTAGATTTTTTTGAGCAGTTGCATCAGGGTCCTGCGTTCGGCGGCACTCAGGCGCGAGGTGGCATCTTCCTCCAGCTGGGTGACCGTCAGTTCGGCCTGGCGCACCAGTTTTTTCCCGGTGGGCGTCAGGTGCAGTCCCACGGCGCGGGCGTCGTGCGGATGGGGGCGGCGCGTGATGAGCTCCCGTTTTTCCAGCGTATTGACCATGCCCACCAGATTGGGCGGCTGGATGTTCAGCGTGGCGCACAACTGGCGCGAGGTGATGCCCTGGTTGTGCGCGATCAGCGACAGCACCGAGAAGTCGACCAGCCGCAGTTCGTACACGGCCATGTGCTTGAGGAAGGACTCTGCAATGACCAGGGTGGCGCGGCGCGCGTTGTAGCCGACCAAGCCTTCCAGATAGCTGGTGTCGACCTTGTCGACGGCGGGCGCGGTGCTTTTGTCTTGCGTGGAGCTCATGCGGCCAGCATAGTCTGTGCACCCACCTGTGTCAGTTGTTTCCAGATGATCTGCTGACGCATCTCAAACTCGGGCAGGATCCAGTGTTGCAGGGCACGCGCCGGTGCAGTCCAGCGAGTCGCCACCGTGCCGTCGGCGCCGGCGGCTTCGATACGGGTCCAGGCCCAGCCCAGCAGGGCCAATGCCACCATACGCAGGAAATCGTCAGCCACCCAGTAAGCCAGTTCGGCCTGCTGCGCGTTCGCCTTTGACAGCTGCGCAGCCAATTCACGGATGGCGTCGAAGCGGTGCAGCACAGCCGCCTGTGCCGCCTGGCTGGCATCCATCCCTTGCGCCAGCTCGTCCAGCAGGGCAGACAGCGTGGCACCGCCGTCAGGCAGCACCTTGCGCACCAGCAGGTCGATCGCCTGGATCTCGTTGGTGCCTTCGTAGATCATGGCCACGCGCGCGTCGCGCACGATCTGCTCGATGCCCCACTCGCGCACATAACCGTGGCCGCCGAACACCTGCAGGCATTCGCTGCCGCCATGGAAAGCCTGGTGGGTCCAGGCGGACTTGAGCACCGGTGTCACCAGGCTGCACCAGCGTTGCGCGCTTTCGCGGCGTGTGGCATCGGCATGGTGTTTGGCGATGTCCAGCTCCACCGCCGTGCGGTAGGCCAGCACACGGCCGCCGTCGATCCAGGCACGTTGCGTGTCCAGCATGCGCTGGATGGCTGGGTGTTCTGAGATCAGATCCGCCGCTTCGTTGCTCTTGCGGGGGCCGGGTGCGCGCATCTGGCGCCGTTCCTGCGCATAGGCGCTGGCCTTCTGCCAAGCGGCTTCCAGCAGGCCGATACCTTGCAGGCCCACATGCATGCGCGCGGCGTTCATCATGACGAACATCGCATTCAGGCCGCGGTTGGGTTCGCCCACCAGCCAGCCGGTGGCGTCCTCAAAGCGCATGACGCAGGTCGGGCTGCCGTGCAGGCCCATTTTTTCTTCGATGCGTTCGCAAACAATCGGGTTGCGGCGTCCGTCTGGCAGAAACTTCGGTGCCAGGAACAGCGACAGACCCTTGGGGCCGGCCGGTGCATCGGGCAGGCGTGCCAGCACCAGGTGCACGATGTTGTCGGTCAGATCATGCTCGCCGCCCGAGATGAAGATCTTGGTGCCGTTGATGCGATAGCCGTCACCCTGCGTCGTCGCCTTGGTGCGCACCAGCCCGAGGTCGCTGCCCGCGTGCGGTTCGGTCAGGCACATGGTGGCCAGCCATTCGCCGCTGGCGATCTTGCCCAGGTAGCGTGCCTTCAGCTCCTCGCTGCCATGGTGCTTGAGACATTCATAGGCACCATGCAGCAAGCCCGGCGCCATGGTCCAGCCATGGTTGGCCGCGCTCAGCATTTCATAGAGCACGGCTTCCAGCACGGCCGGTAGGCCCTGGCCGCCGTCTTCCGTCGCGCAGGCCAGCGAGGGCCAGCCGCCCTGCCAGAAGGCCTGGTAGGCCTGGCGGAAGCCAGGCGGTGTCGTGACCACCCCCGCGTCGAAACGACAACCGGTTTCGTCGCCGATGCGCTGCAAGGGCGCAATCTCGCTGGCGACGAATTTCCCTGCTTCTTCCTGCACCTGTTGCATGAGGTCGGTATCGACTTCAGCGAAGGGCGGCAGGGCTTGCAGCTGAGCCGGAGCGTCCAGCACCGCCGTCAGGATGTGCTGGATGTCGTCAAGACGCGGTTGGTAGTCCATGGCCGATCAGGACTCCGAAGTGAAGCCGATTTGCTTGACCAACGGTCCCCAGCGTTCGAACTCGGCTTTTTGGTCCGCTGCCATGGCTTGCGGTGTGCTGCCGTGGGCGACCAGACCGACGATTGCCAATGCATCGATCACGGACTTGTCCTTGAGGGCCTTCGTGATGGCGGCATTGGCCGCAGCGATGGTGGCTGGCGGAGTCTTGGCGGGCGCGTAGAAGCCGAACCACTCTTCCGAGGTCACGTCCGGATAACCAAGTTCAGTGAAGGTCGGGACATCAGGCAGGTAGGGCGAGCGCTTGCGGCCCGAGGTTGCCAGCACGCGCACGCGTCCAGTCTTCATGTACTGCAGATAATCGCCGCTGGGGTTCATCGCGGCGGCGATTTGTCCGCCGACCAGGTCGGTGATGCTCGGTACCGTGCCGCGGTAGGGCACATGCTTGAGTTCCACGCCAGCGCGGATGCCCAGCAGCGCTCCCAGCAGGTGGGGCATGGAGCCGGCGCCCGGTGAGCCGTAGTTGGCCTGCGTCGGATTGGCCTTGGCCCAGGCGAGGAAGTCCTTCAGTGTCTTGACTTCTGCCGGGACTGCCGGCCCGACCGCCAAGCCGTGGAACATGATGGCGCCGATCGACACCTGGGTCACCTCTTCCGGCTTGTAGGCCAGCTTGGGATAGATGTGGGGATACACGGACAGGGCGGACACCGGCGCCAGGGCCAGGATCGAGCCGTCGGGAGGCGAGTTCTTCACGGTCTCGACGGCGATGCGTCCACCCGCGCCGGGTTTGTTTTCCACAATGCCGGGCATCTTGCTGTACGGCGTGCCGCCGATCTTTTCGGCGACGCGACGAGCCACGCTGTCACCGGCGCTGCCGGGCGGGAAACCATAGAGGATCTTGACCTGCTCCAGCACCTGGGCGAGTGCCGAGAGGGGGGCGAGTGCGCCCAGCGCGGCAGCGCCGGCAGCGGCCTGAACGAAGTTGCGACGTGTTGTCATGGTGTTGTCTCCTTTTGTAAGTGGATGGGACGGGGAAAAGAATCAGCGTGGCGCCATGCGCAAGGCGCCGTCCAGCCGGATCACCTCGCCATTGAGGTGGCCGTTGGTGACGATGTGACAGGCCAGTTGGGCAAACTCCTCGGGCTTGCCCAGGCGCGACGGGAAGGGAATGGACGCGGCCAACGATGCCTGCACCGCCTCCGGCAGCTCCTTCATCAGTGGCGTGGCAAACAGGCCGGGGGCCACGGTACAGACGCGGATGCCGTGCTGCGCCAGATCGCGTGCCATCGGCAGCGTCATGCCGACCAGACCGCCCTTGGAGGCGCTGTAGGCCTGCTGGCCCACCTGGCCGTCGAATGCGGCCACCGAAGCGGTGAACATCATCACGCCGCGTTCGCCGTCTTCCAGGGGGCTGAGCTTGACGCACTCGGCCGCGAACAGGCGGCTGATGTTGTAGCTGCCGACCAGGTTGACGTTGATCACGCGTGCGAAATCTTCCAGCGGGGCCGGCGAGCCATCGCGGCCGACAACGCGTTTGGCCGTGCCGATGCCGGCAATGTTCATCAGGATGCGGGCCGGGCCATGCGCGGCAGCCGCCTTGGCCATGGCGGCGATCACACTGTTGGTGTTGGTGATGTCGCACTGGCATGCGATGCCACCGATTTCCGCGGCCACCTTCTCTGCTAACGCGGCGTTGACATCAAGCACGGCGACCTTGGCGCCCAGGCGTGCCAGTTCGCGTGCGGTGGCCTCGCCGAGGCCGGAAGCGCCGCCGGTGACGAGTGCAGCTTGTCCTTTGATATCCATGTCAGTGGTCCTTGGTGTGGCGCGTCTGCCGTGACGCGGGGAAGAAATGCGCCCATTCGGAGGCGCCCGCGGAACCGGCTTCGCCGGGCCGCTGGGTGCGCCCCCTTGAGGGGGAGGCGCCGAAGGTGCTTCGGGGGTGTTTCATGCCTGCGGTTTGATGATGCCGGGCGCGCTGTCGTCGTGCAGGGCCTGCACCAGCGCGTCGCGGTGCTTGAGCACGGCACGCTGGTTGAGCGAGCCCTTGTCCGTGACTTCACCCTTGTCGATGGAGGGCGGTTCGGCGAGCAGCAGCGCACGCGCGATGCGGTTGGCGCTGCCGGTCGATTCGCGCGCCAACTGGTTGATGACGGCCTGCAGGCGCAGGCGTACCGGCTCGCTGGCGAGCACGGCTTCCCAAGGCGCATCCGCGCCCAGGCCGCTGACGGTGCGGCAGGCGGGCGAGGGGAAAATCAGCGCGCCGACTTCCTTCATGTTCAGGCCGGTCAGCACGACGTCCTGCACATAGGGTGCGCCGGTGACGATGACCTTGGCGCGCATCGGTCCGACGCTGACAAAGGTGCCGGTCGAGAGCTTGAAATCTTCCGCGATGCGGCCATCGAACTTGAGGCCGCGGTGAATGTCGTTCGGGTCGATCCATTGCACGGCATCGCCGGTGCAAAGGTAGCCTTCTTCGTCGAACACGTCGCGGGTGGCCTGCTCGGAGCGCCAGTAACCCGGTGTGACGTTGGGGCCGCGGTAGCGCACCTCGATCTTGTCGTCCACATCCACCAGCTTGAGCGTCATGCCCGGCACGGGGGCACCGATGTCACCGGCTTTCACATTGGGGCTGTTGGTGAACATGGCCGACGGGGCCGATTCGGTCATGCCCAGGCCGGTGGCCATGACGATGCGTTCGCCGATCTCGGCTTGTGCCGTCTCGTGCAGGCTGTCCCACACCGGTTGTGCCAGGCCGGCGCCGGAATAGAAGAACATGCGTACGCGTGACAGCAGGTTGCGGCGCAGCTCGGCATCGGTTTTCATGGCCTGCGCGATCATCTCGAAGCCGGTCGGCACATTGAAATAAAGCGTCGGTGCGATTTCGCGCAGGTTGCGCAGTGTTTCGCCAATCAGGGCTGCCGTCGGCTTGCCGTCGTCGATGTAGAGCGTGCCACCGTGCTGCAAGGTCAGGCCGACGTTGTGGTTGCCGCCAAAGGTGTGGTTCCAGGGCAGCCAGTCGACGAACACCGGTGGGGCTTCGGCGACGACCGGCATCGACAGCGTGATCTGCTGCAGGTTGGCGCACCACATGCGATGGGTGTTGATCACCGGCTTGGGCATCTTGGTCGAGCCCGAGGTGAAGAGGAACTTGGCAATGGTGTCCGGTCGCACCGCGTGCATGGCGTCATCCACTGCTGCCGTGGCCGTGGTGTTGAGGAGCGCCTCAAACGACGTGGTGGCTCGGCCTTCCAGCGTGCCCTGGGCCAGCACCACATCCACGTCACTCGCCACGGTGCTTGCAATGGCGCGGCCGTAGCGTGCGCCGTCGGCGGCAAACACCAGACCCGGGGTCAGCGTGTCCAGGACGTGGCGCAGCTTGTCGTAGTCCTGGCTGATCGTGGCATAAGCCGGCGAGACCGGGCAATAGGGCACACCTGCGTAGAGGCAGCCGAGCGACAGCAGGGCATGTTCCAGCGTGTTCTCGCTCATGATCACCACAGGGCGCTCGGGGGAGAGCTTGCGGTTCAGCAGGGCCTGGCCGATGCGGCGCGCGCTGTCCAGGGCTTGGGCGTAGCTGATGCGCTGCCAGTCGCCGGTCCGGCCGTCTCCCAACTGGGCGCGACGTGCCATGAAAGTGCGATCGGGCTCGGCCTCGGCCCAGTGCACCAGGAAATCAGTCAGGCGCCGGGCAAAGGCGCCCAGCGGCAGTTCGGCCTGCACGTAACGCACGCCGGGGGCGCCTTCGCGCACATTGACGCGTGTGACGCCGAAATTCACCGGGCGATAGCGCGGTGTGGTGGAGGTGGTCTCGCTCATGAATATTCTCTTTGCAGTCGTTCCCGTGTCTTTGCAACCGTGCCGGTGACGGCTCAGCCTTTGCTGACCTTGGCGGCCTTGCCTTCGAGGAAGGCACGCACGCGTTCCTTGGCTTCCGGTGCACTCTGGGCAATCGCGGCCATCATGGCTTCGGTCAGGAAGCCCTGGTCAGCCGGCTGCTCAGCGATGCGGGGCAGGGCATGAATCAGCGCGTAGTTGGTCAGCGGCGCGTTCTGCGCCACGCGCACGGCCAGCTCGAAAGCCTTGTCGAAGGCGCTGCCTTGCGGTACCAGGTACTGGGCAAAGCCGATCTTTTCACCATCCTGCGCGTTGTAGACGCGGCCGGTCAGCATCATGTCGGTCATGCGGGAAGCACCGATCAGGCGTGGGATGCGCACCGCGCCACCGCCGCCGACGAAGATGCCGCGCGAGCCTTCGGGCAGGGCGTAGAAGGTGCTCTCATCCGCCACGCGGATGTGGCAGGCGCTGGCGAGTTCCAGACCGCCGCCAACCACGGCGCCGTGCAGTGCGGCAATCACCGGCACCGGACCGTACTGCACGCATTCGAGCGCGGCGTGCCACATGCGCGAGTGGTGCAGGCCCTGGCCGGCATCGCGTTCTTTCAGTTCGCTCAAATCGAGGCCGGCGCAGAAGTGTTCGCCGTCGCCGTCGATGACGGCGGCACGCACGCCTTCGGGCATGGTTTCGAACAGGTTTCGAATGGCGAGAATCAGGCCGTCGTTGAGCGCGTTACGCTTGGCGGGACGGGTGAGGCGGATGATGGCGACTTCCTGGTGCTCGCCGCGGCGCTCGAAATGTATGTCTTGATGGCTCATGGTTGCGTTTCTTTCTGGAATCGATTATGGTTATGAAATATAACCATATCAAGCGCGCCGGGGCCATTTTTTCTCGGTGTTTACCCTAAGGCTTGCCCGCTAACAAAAGGAGACGGTCATGGACCACAAGAACCTGATTGCCATCGACATCCACACCCATGCCGAGGTGAGTTGCTGGAATCCGTTTGACAACTACGGCGAGGAGTACGACCGCGCGGCCGACAAGTATTTCCGCTCCAGCCGTCGCCCGACCATTGCCGAGACGATTGCCTACTACCGCGAACGCAAGATCGGTCTGGTGATGTTCACGGTCGACAGCGAATCCCAGCTCGGACGCCGGCGCATTCCGAACGAGGAGATCGCCGAAGCCGCCAAGGCCAACAGCGACATGATGATGGCCTTCGCCAGCATCGATCCGCACAAGGGCAAGATGGGCGCGCGCGAGGCACGCCGCCTGATCGAAGAGCACGGCATCAAGGGCTTCAAGTTCCACCCCACGGTGCAGGGCTGCTACCCGCAGGACAAGATGGCCTGGCCGATCTACGAGGTGATTGCCGAGTACAAGATGCCGGCGATCTTCCACACTGGCCACAGCGGCATTGGCAGCGGCATGCGCTGCGGCGGCGGCCTGCGCCTGGAGTACAGCAACCCGATGCACCTGGACGACGTAGCGATCGATTTCCCTGACATGCAGATCGTCATGGCGCACCCGAGCTTCCCGTGGCAGGACGAGGCGCTGAGCGTGGCCACACACAAGCCCAACGTCTGGATCGATCTCTCCGGCTGGAGCCCGAAGTACTTTCCGAAGCAGCTGGTGCAGTACGCCAACACGCTGCTGAAGGATCGTGTCCTGTTCGGCTCCGACTACCCGCTGATCACACCCGAGCGCTGGATGAAGGATTTTGAAGAGGCCGGCTTCAAGCCCGAGGTGATGCCCGGCATTCTGAAAGACAACGCGGTGCGTTTGCTGGGGCTGAAGTAAGCAAGAGACGGCGCCCTCGGTCCCGGTCCGTTCTCGGGGGGCGGGAGCGCTTGTCATGCGCAGTGTGAACTGCTAAGGTCTCCAGTCGAAGGAATGGAGGCTTTCATGATCAGCAACTTCGAGCAGGTCCACAACCATTACGAGCGCCTGGTGTTCGAGGAGGTCGTGCGCCGTGCGCCGCGGCATCCGGGGTTCACCCCCGACATGCTGGCGGATGTGGCTTGTGTGGCCTTGAACCGTTTGCCGGCGCGTTATGTCCGGCATGACGTGGATCTGATGTTCTACCTGACCGAGCAGGAGCGCCATGCCATCGAGCAGTCCATGGCCGCGGCCATGGACTATGCCTTTGCCCTGGTCAGCAGCCGCAGCGCCAAAGGCACGGCCGCGGCGGCTGCCAGCGTCAATTAGGCCTTGCCCCAGACTTCCTGAGCCGTTTCGATCACCAAGCGCAGCTTGGCGCGCTGGGCTTCGACGGCGATGTCGTTGCCGTGCACGGTGCTGGAGAAGCCGCACTGCGGCGACAGGCACAGCTGTTCCAGCGGGGCGTACTGGGCGGCTTCGTCGATGCGACGCTTGAGGTCGTCCTTGGACTCCATGGCGCCGAACTTGGTGGTCACCAGACCCAGTACCACGATCTTGCCCTTGGGCAGGAAGCGCAGGGGACGGAAGTCGCCGCTGCGGTCGTCGTCATATTCCAGGAAGTAGGCGTCCAGGTTCATTTCCGACAGCAGGGCCTCGGCCACCGGCTCGTAGTTGCCGGATGCAGCGTGCGTGCTCTTGAAGTTGCCGCGGCACAGGTGCATGGCCAGCGTCATGCCGGCGGGCTTCTGTGCCACCACCTTGTTGATGAACTTGGCATAGCGGTGCGGCAGCTCGTTCGGATCGTCACCGCGCTGGCGGGCCGCTTCACGCATTTTCTCGTCGCACAGGTAGGCCAGGTTGGTGTCGTCCATCTGCACGTAGGTGCAGCCGGCTGCGGCCAATGAGCGAAGCTCGTCGCCGTAAGCCTGGGCTACGTCGTCATAGAACGCGGGTTCCAGTTCAGGGTAGTGTTCCTTGCTGATGCCGGCACGGCCACCGCGGAAGTGCAGCATGGTGGGCGAGGGGATGGTGACCTTCGCCACGCTGCCACGGCCCGGGGTGATCTGGCTCTTGAGGTACTGGAAATCGGCGAGCTGGATGTCTTTGACGTGGCGCACCTTGTCGACCACGCGCATCACTGGCGGGGCTAGTTCCTGCGTGCCATCGGGTTTCTGGATCGTGACCGGGATGTCGGACTTCACGCCGCCGATCTGCTCCAAGAAGTCGACGTGGAAGTAGGTGCGGCGGAACTCGCCATCGGTGATGCTTTGCAGGCCGACGTCTTCCTGGAACTTCACGATCTCGGTGATGGCCTTGTCTTCCACTTTGCGCAGTTGCTCGGCCGTGATTTCGCCTTTGGCTTTCTGCTCACGTGCTTCCAGCAGGAATTTGGGGCGCAGGAAGCTGCCGACGTGGTCGGCGCGGAAGGGCGGGGTGGTGCGTAGTGTCATGGAAGTCTCCAGGAAGGTCGTTGGATGGGATAACAGTAAGCCGCCGGCATTATGACATTCAGGGTACGGATTGCAGTCGGGGTGCGGCACAGAGGACTATAGTGATCAGAGGTGTCCATGTCGCAATCCTGTCAGTAGAATGGAATGCGGTGGTTAGCTGCCTGGTTATCGCAATTTGTTATATCAATCAGTCTGAAATTGGACTTGCGAATGAATAAATTTGCGGCGACAGTTACGCGCCTTCGTCATTACGCTGTTTGGGGCCCGCAAGCCTGGACAGTCGGGTGAAGTAATAACTCATATTAGGAGTCCCCCATGAAAAAACGAGTGTTCCTCAGCGCCTCCGCCTTGGCGGTCATGGCCTTGTCCTCGGCCGCCGTACTGGCCCAGGACAACACATTCAAGATCGGCCTGATCCTGCCCATGACCGGACAGCAGGCTTCGACCGGCCGCCAGATCGAGGCTGCCGCGAAGCTGTACATGGCGCAGAACGGCGACACTGTGGCGGGCAAGAAGATCCAGCTGATCGTCAAGGACGACACCAGCATTCCCGACGTCACCAAGCGCATGGCACAGGAACTGGTGGTCAATGACAAGGTCAACGTGCTGGCCGGCTTCGGCATCACGCCCTCGGCCCTGGCCACGGCGCCGATCGCTACCCAGTCCAAGACTCCGGCTATCGTGATGGCCGCTGCCACCTCCAGCATCACCCAGGCCTCGCCCTACATCGTGCGTACCAGCTTCACGCTGCCGCAGGCCTCGGTCTCCATGGCCGACTGGGCTGCCAGCAAGGGTGGCATGAAGAAAGTGGTGACCCTGGTGAGCGACTACGGCCCGGGCATTGATGCCGAGAAGTTCTTCAAGGACCGCTTCATTTTCAACGGTGGCACCATCGTCGAGAGCCTGCGCGTGCCGATGCGTAACCCCGACTTCGCTCCCTTCCTGCAGAAGGTGCGTGATGCCAAGCCCGACGCTCTGTTCGTCTTCGTGCCGTCCGGCGCTGGCGCTGCGGTCATGAAGCAGTTCCTCGAGCGCGGCATGGACAAGGCCGGCATCAAGCTGATCGGCACCGGCGACATCACCGATGACGACCAGCTGAACGACATGGGCGACGGCGCCCTGGGCGTGGTCACGGCACACCACTACTCGGCCAACCACCCGTCGGCCATGAACAAGAAGTTCGTGGAAGCCTTCAAGAAGGCCAACAAGGGCATGCGCCCCAACTTCATGGCCGTGGGTGGCTATGACGGCATGCGCGTGATCTACGAAGCGCTCAAGGCCACCAAGGGCCAGGGCGGCGGCGATGCGCTGCTGGCAGCCATGAAGGGTCAGACCTTTGAAAGCCCGCGCGGCCCGATGTTCATCGATGCGCAGACCCGCGACGTGGTCCAGAACATCTACCTGCGCAAGGTAGAGCGTGTCGGCGGCGAGCTGCACAACGTGGAATTTGACGTGATCAAGGACGTCAAGGACCCCGGCAAGTCCAAGTGATACGCCGTCCATGGGTGTCGCCTTCCCGGTGGCATCCATGGATTTTTTTTGCCTTGACCTGACGTGAAGAGTTCATGCTGACGATTCTGTTTGATGGCATTGCCTATGGCATGCTGCTGTTTATCCTGGCGGTCGGTCTGGCCGTGACCATGGGTTTGATGAACTTCATCAACCTGGCGCACGGAGCCTTCGCCATGGTGGGCGGTTACATCACGGTGCTGCTGATGCAGCGCTTCGATGTCCCGTTCCTCCTCTGTCTTCCGATCGCCTTCGTCGGCGTGGCGCTGCTGGGCGCCGTGCTGGAGCGCACGCTGTACCGGCCGATGTACAAGAAGCCGCACCTGGATCAGGTGCTGTTTTCCATCGGCCTGACCTTCATGGCGGTGGCGGCCATGGACTACTTCATGACCTCCAGCCAGCAGATCGTCCAGTTGCCCGAGTGGCTCAAGGGGCGTACCGAGCTGGGTGAGGGCGCCCTGATGCTGGGCATGGGTCACTACCGCCTGTTCATCATTGCCGTCTGTGCTGCCCTGACGATTGCCCTGCAGTACATCCTGGCCAAGACCCGTTTCGGCAGCCGTTTGCGTGCGTCGGTCGACGACCAGCGCGTTGCCGCCGGCCTGGGCATCAATGTCAACGTGGTGTTCCTCTCGACGTTCGCCGTCGGCTCCGGCCTGGCTGGCCTGGGTGGTGCGCTGGGTGCCGAAGTGATGGGCATGGATCCCAGTTTCCCCTTGAAAAACATGGTCTATTTTCTGATCGTGGTGGCCGTGGGTGGTACCTCGTCCATCACCGGCCCGCTGCTGGCCGCGCTGCTGCTGGGTATCGCGGATGTGGCTGGCAAGTACTACATCCCGACCTTCGGCGCCTTTATCGTCTATGCGCTGATGATCGCCATCCTGATCTGGCGCCCGCAAGGCCTGTTCGTGCGCAAGGGAGGCAAGGCATGATGAATGCACAGCAATCCCTCTACAACAGCCGCCGCTGGAAGGTCTGGGAGCCAGTGCTCTGGTTGCTGGCCCTGGCGCTGCCCTACGTGTTGGGCAGCCACGCGCTGATCATCAACGAGATCGCCATCGTCGCGCTGTTTGCCGTCTCGCTGGACCTGATCCTCGGCTACACCGGCATCGTCTCACTCGGTCATGCCGCTTTCTTCGGCATGGGCGCTTATGCGGCGGCCCTGTTTGCCAAGCTGGTAATGCCCGATCCGCTGCTTGGCCTGGCCTTCGGCATTGCGGTCGCCACGCTGCTGGGCGCACTGTGTTCCTTCACCATCATGCGCGGCTCCGACCTAACGCGCCTGATGGTGACACTGGGTGTGGGCATGCTTCTGATGGAACTGGCCAACAAGCTCGACTGGCTGACCGGCGGTGCCGACGGCCTGCAGGGCGTGCTGATGGGGCCGGTGCTCGGTCGTTTCGAATTCGACTTGCAGGGCCAGGTGGCTGCCTGGTACTCGATTTCCGTCACGCTGGTGTTCCTCTTCCTGGTGCGGCGCCTGGTGAACTCGCCGTTTGGTGCCACGCTGACCGCCATTCGCGACAACCGCTTGCGCGCCATGGCCATCGGCATTCCGGTGACCTCGCGCTTGGCCGTGATCTACACCATTGCTGCCGGTGTGGCCGGTGCGGCCGGCGCCTTGCTGGCGCAGACCACCGGTTTTGCCTCGATCGATGTGTTCGCCTTTGATCGCTCGGCTGACCTCGTGTTGCTGCTGGTCATCGGCGGCACCGGTTGGCTGTACGGCGGCGTGGCCGGCGCCATCGTGTTCAAGATCATGCAGGACCTGATTTCATCCATCACGCCGCAGTACTGGACCTTCTGGATCGGCCTGTTCCTGGTGGTGCTGATGATGGTGGGTCGTGAGCGCCTGATCCGTCCCTGGACCTGGTTTGGGGGCAAGAAGTAATGAGCAATCCTGAAATCGTTCTGTCCGCGCAAGGGCTGGTCAAGCGCTTCGGTGGCATCACGGCCACCGGCAACGTCAACCTCGATCTACGCAAAGGCGCGCGGCACGCGCTGATCGGCCCCAATGGCGCCGGCAAGACCACGCTGATCAACCTGCTGACCGGTGTGCTCGAGCCCACCGAAGGCCGCATCGTGCTCGAAGGCGAAGACATCACCAACCTGGCACCGCACCAGCGTGTGCGTCGCGGCATGGTCCGCACCTTCCAGATCAACCAGTTGTTTGACACGCTCACGCCGCTGGAAACCCTGGCGCTGACGGTGTCGCAACACCAGGGGATGGGCGGCACGTGGTGGCAGGCGCTGGGCCGTCGTACCCAGGTGGCCGAGCGTTGCGAGCAACTGCTGGAGCAGTTCCACCTGACCGAGGTGATGAACCAGAAGACCAATGTGCTGGCCTATGGCAAACGCCGTCTGCTGGAGATCGCCATTGCGCTGGCCTGCGAGCCGCGCGTGCTGCTGCTCGACGAGCCGGTGGCGGGTGTGCCCGCGGGCGAGCGCGAGGAATTGCTGCAGACCGTGGCGGCCCTGCCGGCCGATGTGTCGGTGCTCCTGATTGAACATGACATGGATCTCGTATTTAGTTTTGCCAACCGCATGACGGTGCTGGTCAACGGCACGGTGCTGACCGAGGGTGACCCGGACACCATCGCCAACGACCCGCAGGTCAAGGCGGTCTACCTCGGCCACGGCGAGGAGTTGGCTCATGGCTGATCTGCTCAAAGTCGAAAACCTGAGCGCCGGCTACGGCGAAGCCGTGGTGTTGCACGACGTGTCGGTGTCCCTGAAGCAGGGCGACACGCTGGCGCTGCTCGGTCGCAACGGCACCGGCAAGACCACCTTTATGAATACCCTGGCCGGCGCCACGCGCCAGCACGGCGGCACCATCACGCTCGACGGCGTGGCCCTGCACAAGGTGCCGCTGCACGAGCGTGCCGGTGCCGGCATTGGCTGGGTGCCGCAAGAGCGCAACATCTTCAAGTCGCTGACGGTGGATGAGAACCTGACCGCCGTGGCCCGTCCCGGCGCCTGGACGCCGGCGCGCGTGTACGAGATGTTCCCGCGTCTGGCCGAGCGCAAGACCAACCTAGGCACCCAGCTCTCGGGTGGCGAGCAGCAGATGCTGGCCGTTGGCCGCGCGCTGGTGCTCAACCCCAAGCTGCTGCTGCTGGACGAGCCGCTTGAAGGCCTGGCGCCCATCATCGTGCAGGAACTGTTGCGTGCCATCCGCCGCATCACGCGCGAAGAGGGCCTCTCGGCCATCATCGTGGAGCAGCATCCGCAGGCCATCCTGGCCATCTCGGATGTGGCGGCGGTGCTGGACCGAGGCACCGTGGTGCATGCCAGCAGCGCCAGCTCGCTGCAGGAGCAGCCCGAGCTGCTGGATCGACTGCTGGGCGTGGCACGCTGACCTTGCTATCAAAAGGGTAGCTGTTCGCGCCCTTTTGATAAGGGGTAGAGCATGATTTCGACAATGTTTCGGCGTGCGGCTGGCGTGCTGCTGGCCGGCTTGCTGGCCACGCAGGCCAGCGCACAAGGCTTTCCCAGCAAACCGATTCGTCTGGTGGTGCCCAACGCACCCGGCGGTGCGGCCGACCTGACGGCGCGCGCCGTTGGGCAAAAGCTCGGCGAGACGCTTGGCCAACCGGTGGTGATCGACAACAAGCCCGGTGCGGGTGGCGTGGCCGCCGGCGAAGCGGTGGCCAAGGCCGCGCCCGACGGCCACACTTTGTTGCTGATCTCCAGCGGCACCGCCGTCAGTGCCTCGCTCTTCAAGTCGCTGCCTTTCGACACCGTGAAAGACTTCATCCCGGTTGCGCTGCTGGCGACCTTCGATCTGGTGATCGTGGCACCCGAAGGCGGGCGCTTCAAGACCCTGGGTGAGCTCGTGGCCTATGCGCGTGCCAACCCGGGCAAGCTCAACATTGGCACCCCCAACATCGGTACCACGCAGAACCTGGCGGCCGAGCTGTTCAAGTCCGCAGCCGGCCTGGACGTGCAGATCGTGCCCTTCAACGGCACGCCGGCGGTGATCAATGCGCTGCGTGGCGGCCAGATCGATGCCGGCCTCGACATCTTGAGCCCCTTGCTGGCGCAGATCAAGGCGCGTGCCTTGCACCCGCTGGCCATTACCGGCGACAAGCGCTCGCGCGTGCTGCCCGAGGTGCCGACCGCCAAAGAGGCCGGCGTCAACGGGTTTGTGGCCGCTTCCTGGAACGGCCTGGCGGTGCCAGCAAAGACGCCGAAGGAGGTGGTGGCACGCCTGAACCGCGACGTGGTGGCCGCGCTGAAAGACCCGGTGGTGAAGAAGAAACTGGAAGACCTGAACCTCGACCCGCACCCCGGCACGCCCGAGCAGGCGGCAGCCATGTTGAACGACGACATTCGCCGCTGGGGCGGCGTCATCGAGCGCGCCAAACTGCCGAAGCAATAAGGTCTGGGCGCTGCCAACTTTCGCAGGGGGACACGATGGCATTCGATATCGGCCTGGTCGGTTACGGTGAAGTCGGCAAGATATTCACCCGCGGCCTGAAAGCCAAGACCGGCCGCTGGGTCGGCGCCTGGGATTTGAAGTTCGCTGACGCAGCGACTCGTATGGTTGAATGCGCGCATGCCGCGGACCACGGCATTGAGGCCTGCGACTCGGCCGCTACCTTGTGCGGCCAGGCCACACTCATCATCTCTGCCGTCACCGCCTCCAACACGCTGGCGGTGGCGCAGGAGGTGGCTCGCAGCATCCGGCCGGGCACGCTGTTCCTCGATTTCAACTCGGCATCGCCCGGTACCAAGGCGCAATGTGCGGCGCTGATCGACGCTGCCGGCGGGCACTACGTCGAGGCCGGCGTCATGACCTCGGTGCCGCCTTACGGCATCCAGGTGCCGATGCTGCTGGGTGGTGACAAGGCGGCCGAATTGGCGGAGGTGCTCAACGGCTGGGGCATGAATGCCACGGCGGTGGCCGAGAAGATCGGTGTGGCCTCGGCCATCAAGATGTGCCGCAGCGTCATGATCAAAGGCCTGGAGGCGCTGGTGATCGAGAGCTACACCACAGCGCGCGCCTACGGGGTGGAGGAACACATGATCCCCACGCTGTACGAAACCTTTCCCGGCATCGACTGGAACCAGCAGGGCGCCTACTTCTTCAGCCGCGTGGCCCAGCACGGCAAGCGCCGCGCTGAGGAAATGCGCGAGTCGGCCAACACCGTGCGCGAAGCTGGCTTCGAGCCCTTCATGGCGGCGGCGATTGCCGAGAAGCACGACTGGGTGGCGCAGCAGTCACGTGCCGGCGTGTTCGATGGCCTCGGCAAGGACGCGCCGTGGCAGGACTACGCCGATCGCCTGCTGCAGCAGGTGCTACAGAAAAAGTAGCTGTTGGCGCCCGTGGCAAAAGGGCTATGGCCTGATTTTCAGCCAGGTCTGATGTTGCCGGCCTGCACCACCGGCTTCCAGCGGACGATCTCGCGCGCGATCAGCGCGCCGAAGGCCTCGGGCGTCGTCGGCATGGCGACAGCGCCTTCGGACTGCAGGCGGGTCTTCAGTTCCGGCGACGACAGCGCCTGGTTGATCTGTGCGTTGAGTTTCAGCACCACCTCGCGCGGCGTGCCGGCCGGCGCCACCACGCCGTACCACTGGTCAGCCTCGAAACCCTTGTAGCCGCTCTCGGCCATGGTGGGCACCTCGGGCAGGGCCTCGAGCCGTCGGCTGCTGGAGACGGCGATGGCGCGCAGTTGTCCGCTCTTGATGAAAGGCAGCAGCACCGGCGCGCCGGTGAACATCAGCTGGAGCTGGCCCGAGAGCAGGTCCGTCACCGCCGGCGCGGTGCCGCGGTAAGGCACGTGCACCATGAAGGTCTGGCTCTGCAGCTTGAGGTATTCAGTGGCCAAGTGCGCGGCGCTGCCGTTGCCGCCGGTGCCGTAGTTGAGCTGGCCGGGGCGGGACTTGGCCAGTGCCACCAGTTCTTTCACATCTTTCGCCGGCACCGAGGGATGCACCACCAGTACGTTCGGCACGCTGGCCACCCAGGCCACCGGCGCGAAGCTCTTGACCGGGTCGTAGGGCAGCTTCGGGAACAGGGCCGGGGCCACGGCCAAGTTGCCGATGTGTGCCATGAGCAGGGTGTAGCCATCAGGTGCGGCCTTGGCCACACGTTCGGCCCCGAGCGAGCCGCCGGCGCCGGGCACGTTATCGATCACCACCGGCTGCTTCCAGGCTTCCTGCAGCTTCTGCGCGATGGCGCGGCCCAGGATGTCGGAGCTGCCGCCCGGTGTGAAGGGCACCACGAGGTGAATGGGTTTGGCCGGCCAGGTCTGCGCCTGCAGCGGCGCCACGGCACACAGGCCGGCAGCAGCCAGCACGAGCCGGCGGGTGAAGAGCGTGTTCATCGGATCGTGACGTTTTCAGAAGCGGAGGCTCTCGCCCGGCTGCAGCGGCACCACCTGGGTGGCCGTCTGCCCGAGGGCCTGCTGGTACTGCTGCGGCGTGCCCTGGTTCAGCGGGTTGGTGCCGTAGTGCATGGGGATGGCAATCTTTGGCTTGAGCCACTCGCGTGTGGCGTAGGCGGCCTGCACCGGATCCATGGTGAAGTTGCCGCCAATGGGAATCAGCAGCACGTCGGGCTTGTAGTACTCGCCGATGAACTTCATGTCCATGAACAGGCCTGTGTCACCCATGTGGTAGATCTTCTTGCCGTTCTCCAGCTCGATGATGAAGCCCACCGGCTCGCCGCCCACATGGGTTTCGTCCTTGCCGGTTGCCGGGTTCTTCCAGACGTAGACGGACGAGTGTTCGGCCTTGACGGCGGTGATCTTCAGGCCCGGCACATCGGCAAACGGCGTCACCGTGCCACTCTTGTTCATGCGCGGCGCCAGCTCCGGCGGCAGCACGCCCAGCACATTCAGGGTCTGGTTCAGGTCACCCGGTGCATAAACGCGGGCCTTGTGCATCAGCGCCAGCGCCGGGGCGTCGGCAATGTGGTCGAAGTGGCCGTGCGTGACGAGGATGAGATCCACCTTGCCCAGCTTGTCCAGATTCTTGAACTCGGCCGGTGTCTTGGGGTTGAGGCGCAGCCAGGGATCGATCACGATCACCTTGCCGCTGGGCGTGGTCAGCCGGAAGGCCGCCTGGCCGAGCCACTGCAGCTCGGTGTTGCCCTGCGCCAGCGCCGAGGCGGCCAGCAGCAGGCTGCCGCAAAGGGTGGCGGACAAGCGCCGCAGAAGGGTGTGCATGGGGGCCTCTCGTTTCCATGAAACAGCGGCCGAGCATACCGCGCCGGCTGCGTCCGGGCATCAGGAAGAACGATCAGATCGCCATCAGCCAGCGCGATCAGGCCATCACGATTTGCGATGGCTGCTGGGCGACATCACAGGGTGGCTTCCACCATGCGCCGCAGTTCGGGCGTGAGCGCCGGCATGATGCCGAACCACGCTTGGAAGGCCGGGCGCGCCTGGTTCAGCAGCATGCCCAGGCCGTTGACGGTGGCGTTGCCGCGCTGGCGTGCGGCGGTCAGCAGCGGCGTTTCCAGCGGCACGTAGATGATGTCCGACACCAGCGCCTGCTTCGGCAAGTGGTCGAGCGAGAGTTCCAGCGGGTCCTGGCCCTTCATGCCCAGGCTGGTGGTGTTGACCAGCAGGGCCACGTCGGCCAGCGACTCATGCCGCTGTTCCCACGGAATGGCCTTCACCGGCGCGCCGAATTCCTGCGCCAGCGCCTGTGCCTTGTCCCAGCTGCGGTTGCACAGGCGGATTTCCTTGGCACCGCGCTCGGCCAGCGCCACCAGGATGGCACGCGAAGCGCCGCCGGCGCCCAGCACCGTTACCGGGCCGGCGTCGGCGCGCCAGTCGGGCTGGGTGTCGAGCAGGCTCTGGATGAAACCGAAGGCATCGGTGTTGTAGCCGCACAAAGTGCCGTCGGCTTCCACCACCACGGTGTTGATGGCGCCGATGCGCGCCGCCAGCGGGTCGATGCGGTCCACCAGCGGCATGGCCGCCACCTTGTGCGGAATGGTGATGTTGCAGCCGGCAAAACCCAGGGCGCGCAGGCCGCGCACGGCGTCGCCAATCAACTCGGGCTGCACCGGCAGCAGCACGTAGCTGCCGTTCAGGCCGTACTGGCGGATCCAGTGGTTGTGGATGGCGGGGGAGCGCGAGTGCGCCACCGGCCAGCCCATCACGCCGGCCAGGATGAATGTGTTGTCAGTCGCCATGGTGTTCTTGCTCGGGGTTCGTTATTGTGCCGTTCGCTCGGTGGGGCCGAACACCTGGCCAGCCACTTCCTGGATCAGCTCCAGCATGGCCTGCTGCGTCATGGTGGTGGTGCGGCTGGCGGCCGTGGCCAGCGCCAGCTTGCTGCTCAGCTTGGGCTTGACGATGGGGCGGGCCAGGTAGGCCTCGGGCTGGGTTGAAGTCGTCAGCGCATATTTCGACAGGATGGCGTGGCCCGCGCCGTCGGCCACCAGGTCGAGGATGGCGGCCACGCCGTCGATCTCCAGGCTGATGTTGGGTTTGCAGCCGATGCCGGCCATCTCGGTCTCCACTGTCATGCGGATGGCGTTCGGGCGGCTCGGAATCACCAGCGGCAAAGCGCTCACCTCCTTCAGGCTGATCGGCGTGGCTTTGGCCTTGGTCTCGCGCGGGCCGATCAGGAACAGCTCTTCCTCCATCAGCGGCAGGGTGTCGAGCTCGGGGGTGGGGGAGGGGTTGTAGAGCAGGGCAATGTCCAGCCGGCCGGTCAGCAGCCCCTCCTGCATGGAAATCGTCAAGCCTTCGCTGATGGACAGCGCCGCGCTGGGCAGGCGCTTGCGGAATTCGCGCGTCAGCGGCACCGTCATCATCTTGGCAATGCTGGGCGGCAGGCCCACGGCTACACGCCCAGCCAGGGCGCCGCGCACCCGGCCCAGGTCTTCGCGGGCGCGCTCCACCTGGTGCAGGATGCCGCGGCCGTGTTCCAGCAGCAGCTTGCCGGCCTCGGTGGTGGTCACGCCGCGGCCGTTGCGCAGCAACAGGTTTTGCCGCAGTTCCACCTCCAGCAGGCGCACCTGGCGGCTCAGCGCCGGTTGGGCGATGTCCAGCACACTGGAGGCGCGGGTGAAACTGCCGAGTTCGGCCACCCGGACGAAGTATTCAAGTTGCTTGAGGTCCACTTTTTTAGGGCATAGCTTTCGTGCAATTATGCCGAATTGTGATACCTGCTAGAAACCGCTCCACCTTGGCGCCAACCCTTGCCAAGGCCACAATCCCTGGGTTAATTCCCTAGAAGCTGGCAGTGTTCATGACGACCGAAATCAAAGGCATCTCTTCCATGGCCACCCGCTTGGTGCTGGCCGAGCTGGTGGACGCGTTTCAGCGCCGCAGCGGCACCCGTGTGGCCATCGAGTCGGTGGGCGGGGTGGATGCCGCCAAGCGCGTGCAGGCCGGCGAGGCCTTCGATGTCGTCATCCTGGCCTCCGACGCCATCGACAAGCTGATCGCCTCCGGCCACGTGCAGGTCGGTTCCAAAGTCGACCTGGTGCGCTCGGGCGTGGCGGTGGCCGTGCGTGCCGGTGCACCCAAGCCCGACATCTCGAGCGAAGACGCAGTGCGCGCTGCCGTGCTGGCTGCGCGCAACATCAGCTATTCCACCGGCCCCAGCGGCGTGGCCCTGGGCAAACTGTTCGAGCGCTGGGGCATCGCCGAGCAGATCAAGGACCGCATCGTCACCCCGCCGCCGGGCATCCCGGTCGGCAGCCTGGTGGCCAAGGGCGAAGTCGAGCTGGGTTTCCAGCAACTGAGCGAACTGATCAACCTCGACGGCATCACCGTGCTCGGCCCGCTGCCGCCGGCGATCCAGATCATCACCACCTTTTCGGCCGGCGTGTGCGCCGGCAGCCAGCAGGCGGCTGCCGTGCGCGCCATGCTGGCCGACATGAATACGCCCGAAGCTGCTGCTGCCAAGTTGCGCCAAGGCATGGAGCCGGCCACGGCCTGATGAATTGAATTTGAATCCCAGGAGACTTTTATGAAAAACCCCATGATCATCGACTGCCACGGCCACTACACCACCGCGCCCAAGGCGCTGGAGAACTGGCGCAACCAGCAGATCGCCGGCATCAAGGACCCGGCCCTCATGCCCAAAGTGGCGGACCTGAAGATCAGCGACGACGAGCTGCGCGAGTCGATCGAAACCAACCAGTTGCGCCTGATGAAAGAGCGCGGCTCCGACCTCACCATCTTCAGCCCGCGCGCCAGCTTCATGGCGCACCACATCGGCGACTTCAATGTGTCGAGCACCTGGGCCGCCATCTGCAATGAACTCTGCTACCGCGTCTCGCAGCTGTTCCCCGACCACTTCGTGCCGGCTGCCATGCTGCCGCAGTCGCCCGGCGTCGATCCCGCCACCTGCATCCCTGAGCTGGAGAAGTGCGTCAAGGAATACGGCAACGTCGGCATCAACCTCAACCCCGATCCGTCGGGCGGCCATTGGACCAGCCCGCCGCTGACCGACCGGCAGTGGTACCCCATCTACGAAAAGATGGTGGAGTACGACATCCCGGCCATGATCCACGTCTCCACCAGTTGCAACGCCTGCTTCCACACCACCGGCGCGCACTACCTGAACGCCGACACCACCGCCTTCATGCAGCTGATCCAGGGCGACCTGTTCAAGGACTTCCCGACGCTGAAGTTCATCATTCCGCACGGCGGCGGCGCCGTGCCCTACCACTGGGGCCGTTTCCGCGGCCTGGCGCAGGAGATGAAAAAGCCGCTGTTGAAGGACCACCTGCTCAACAACGTCTTCTTCGACACCTGCGTCTACCACCAGCCTGGTATCGACCTGTTGACCAAGGTGATCCCGGTCGACAACATCCTGTTCGCGTCGGAGATGATCGGCGCCGTGCGCGGCATCGACCCCGAGACCGGCAACTACTACGACGACACCAAGCGCTACATCCAGGCCTCGAACATCCTGAACGACGAACACCGCTACAAGGTGTACGAGGGCAATGCCCGTCGCGTCTTCCCGCGCCTGGATGCCGCACTGAAAGCCAAGGGCAAATAAGCCCTCACCACGAATTCAAGAACCCCAACAAGGACAACACCATGAGCATCAACGGACCCCTGGGCATCGTCAAGCGCAACATCGTGCGCGCCGATGCCGCTGCTACCGAGAAACTGGGCAAATACGGTGTGGCCACCGTGCATGAGGCGCAAGGCCGAGTCGGCCTGATGCAGTCCTACATGCGTCCCATCTACGCCGGTGCCAAGATCTCCGGCACCGCCGTCACCGTACTGCTGCACCCTGGTGACAACTGGATGCTGCACGTCGTGGCCGAGCAGATCAAGCCGGGCGACATCGTCGTGGCCGCACTCTCCGCGCCCAATACCGACGGCTTCTTCGGTGACCTGCTGGCCACCAGCTTCAAGGCCCGCGGCGCCCGCGGCCTGATCATCGACGGCGGTTGCCGCGACGTGGCCGAACTCAAGGCCATGGATTTCCCGGTCTGGAGCCGCGCCATCAGCGCCAAAGGCACCATCAAGGCCACGCTCGGTTCGGTCAACGTTCCCGTGGTGTGCGCCGGCATGATCGTCAACCCGGGCGACGCCATCGTGGCCGACGACGACGGCGTGGTCGTGGTTAATGCCGCTGACGCACAGAAGGTGGCCGATGCCGCCGAAGCGCGCGAAGCCAACGAAGGTGAGAAACGCGCCAAGCTGGCCGCTGGCGTGCTGGGGCTGGACATGTACAAGTTCCGCGAGCCGCTGGAAAAGCTCGGCCTCAAGTACATCGACTGAAGACTGGCATGAACCTCCTGCGCAGGTCCTGGCTGGTCGGCTTGCTGGCAGCGGCTTCGCTGCTGGCCGGCTGCGGCGCGCTGGCGCCGGTGGTCGAGCCGGACGTCCGCCAGGCGCTGGCGCCCACCGGCCGGCTGCGCGTGGGCGTCTACCCGGGCAGCCCCACCTCGATGGTGGTGGATGCCAAGACCGGCCAGAAGGTCGGCGTGGCCTATGAGCTCGGGCGCGAACTGGCGCGCCAACTCGGTGTGCCGTTCGAGCCGGTGGAATACCGCCGCGTGGCCGAAGTGATCGACGCCATGAAGGCCGGCACGGTGGACTTCACCTTCACCAATGCCTCGGCCGCGCGCGCCAAGCTGGTCGATTTCACCGATCCGCTGATCGACCTGGAACTGGGCTACCTGGTGCTGCCGAGCAGCCGGCTGCAAAACTTGGCCGACGTCGACGCCCCCGGCATGAAGATCGGCGTGAGCCAGGGCAGCACCTCGCAGGGCACGCTCACCCAGGCTTACAAGACCGCCACGGTGGTGCCGGTGGCTTCGCTCAAGATCGGTGCCGAGATGCTGACGCAAGGCCAGCTTCACGCCTTCGCCACCAACAAGGCCATTCTGTTTGAAATGGCCGATGGCCTGCCCGGCGCGCGTGTGCTGGACGGCCGCTGGGGGCTGGAGCATTTGGCCATTGCCGTGCCGAAAGGGCGTGAGCGCGGCCTGCCTTTTGTACGCGCGTTCGCCGCGCAG
This sequence comes from Curvibacter sp. PD_MW3, assembly GCA_002633085.1. GTDB lineage: Bacteria > Pseudomonadota > Gammaproteobacteria > Burkholderiales > Burkholderiaceae_C > Hylemonella. The sequence goes on along the minus strand of NSIV01000001.1, from coordinate 305,709 downwards.
GCCCAGGCCAGCGGGCGGCTGCAGGCCATCGTGCAGCAGGCGGGGCTGCGTGGCACGGCGCCGGCCGTGGCGCCTTGAAACGAATCTCGACGCATCACAACGACTACAACGAGGAGACATCACCATGTTCAGCACAACCCTTCACCGTTCGCGCCGGCTCGCCCTGGGGCTGCTTGCGATCGTGGCGTGCACCGCGCCGCTTTGGGCTTTGGCCCAGCCCTACCCGACCAAGCCCGTCAAGGTGGTGGTGGGCTACTCGGCCGGCGGTGCCGTGGACGCGGTGGCCCGCGCTGTGGGACAGGCCTTGTCGGCCAGCCTGGGCCAGTCCTTCGTGATTGAGAACAAGCCTGGCGCCGGCACCAACATTGCCGTCAAGTACGTCATCGGTGCCGAGCCCGACGGCTACACCCTGATGATGGCGGCCAATGCGCTGGCTGCCAACATGGCGTTGTACCAGCCGGCCCCGTTCGACGCCGAGCGCGACCTGGTGCCGGTGTCCCTCATCGGCCGCGTGCCGGTGGTGATTGCCGCCAACGCCAATGCGCCCTACGCCAACATCGCCCAGTTGATCGCCGCCGCCAAGGCCAAGCCGGGCAGCATCTCCTTCGCTTCGCCGGGTAATGGCTCCACGCCGCACATGGCGGTGGAGTTCTTCAAGCGCGCCGCCGGCATTTCCTTGCTGCACATTCCTTACCGCGGTGGCTCACAGGCCCTGACCGACGTGATCGGCGGCCAGTTGCCGCTGGCGGCCATGAATGCACTGGAAGTCCTGCCGCACGTGAAGAGCGGCAAGCTGAAAGTGCTGGCCGTGCTCAGCCCGAATCGCACCGCCATCTACCCTGACACGCCGACCATTGCCGAGTCTGGCTACCCGGGCTTCGAGGCTTCGGTCTGGTACGGCCTGGTGGCCCCGGCTGCCACGCCCAAGCCCATCGTCGCCAAGCTGCATGCCGAAGTGCAGAAGGCCCTGCAGACCAAGGAAGTGCGCGAGCGCATGACGGCGGTGGGTGGTGAAGTCATTCCCGGCAGTGCCGACATGTTTGGCGCCCTGATCCGCTCCGAGCGCCAGCGCTACGAGAAGCTGGTGCGCGAAGCCAACATCAAACCCGATTGACCCCAATTCAAAACAAAACGAGAGAGCAAGACCGTATGAGCAAAACCACAACAGGCCCGTTTGAGAAAACCGCCGGCTGGATGGACTGGTACACCGGCCCGAGCAAGCCGCGTTTCCAGTTGCCCGCAGGCAGCGTGGACGCGCATTGCCACGTGTTCGGCCCCGGTGCCGAGTTTCCCTATGCGCCCGAGCGCAAGTACACCCCGTGCGACGCCAGCAAGGCGCAGCTGTTCGCCCTGCGCGACCACCTGGGCTTTGCGCGCAACGTGGTCGTGCAGGCCACCTGCCACGGTGCCGACAACCGTGCCATGGTGGACGCCTGTGTGGCCTCCAATGGCAAGGCGCGAGGCGTGGCCACTGTCAAGCGCAGCGTGAGCGATGCCGAGCTGCAGGCCATGCACGACGCCGGTGTGCGCGGCGTGCGCTTCAATTTCGTCAAGCGCCTGGTGGACTTCACGCCCAAGGATGAGCTGATGGAAATCGCCGGCCGCATCGCCAAGTTCGGCTGGCATGTGGTGATCTACTTCGAGGCGGTGGACCTGCCCGAGCTGTGGGACTTCTTCACCGCACTGCCCACCACCGTGGTGGTGGACCACATGGGCCGCCCCGATGTGAGCAAGCCCATTGACGGCCCCGAGTTCGAGCTGTTCGTGAAGTTCATGCGCGAACACAAGAACGTGTGGAGCAAGGTGAGCTGCCCCGAGCGTTTGTCGGTCACCGGCCCCAAGGCCTTGAATGGCGAGCAGGCGGCCTACCGTGACGTGGTACCGTTTGCCAAGCGCATCGTGGAAGAGTTCCCCGACCGCGTGCTGTGGGGCACCGACTGGCCGCACCCCAACCTGAAGGACCACATGCCCGACGACGGCCTGCTGGTGGATTTCATCCCCCACATTGCGCCCACGGCCGAGCTGCAGAAGAAGCTGCTGGTCGACAATCCGATGCGCCTGTATTGGCCCGAAGAAGTGAAGTAAGGAGCCCCCATGTCACTTGAAAAACCCTACCTCGACGTTCCCGGCACGACCATCTTCGATGCCGAGCAATCCCGTCTGGGCTACCACCTGAACCAGTTCTGCATGTCGCTGATGAAGGCCGCCAACCGCGAGCGCTTCAAGGCCAACGAACGCGCCTACCTGGACGAGTGGCCGATGACCGAAGAGCAGAAGCAGGCCGTGCTGGCGCGCGACCTGAACCGCTGCATCAAGGCCGGCGGCAACATCTACTTCCTGGCCAAGATCGGTGCCACCGATGGCAAGAGCTTCCAGCAGATGGCCGGCTCCATGACCGGCATGACCGAAGAAGAGTACCGCGACATGATGATCAAGGGCGGCCGCTCCGCCGAGGGCAACCGCGTCGTTGGTGAAGACGGCGACGCGCAAGCGCATCACCAGCCGCAGGGCAAAGCCGGCAAGAAATGAGAATCTGACATGGCCAAAATTACCGCATCCGTTTACACCTCCCACGTGCCCGCCATCGGCGCGGCCCTCGACCTGGGCAAGACCCAGGAGCCGTACTGGCAACCCGTGTTCCAGGGCTATGAGTTCTCCAAGCAGTGGATGAAGGACAACAAGCCCGACGTCATCTTCTTGGTCTACAACGACCATGCCACCGCTTTCAGCCTGGAGATGATCCCCACGTTCGCCATCGGTACGGCCGCCGAGTTCACGCCGGCCGACGAAGGCTGGGGCCCGCGCCCGGTGCCCATGGTGAAGGGCCACCCAGAACTGGCCTCGCACATTGCGCAGTCGGTCATCCAGCAGGACTTCGACCTCACCATCGTCAACAAGATGGACGTCGACCATGGCCTGACCGTGCCGCTGTCCCTGATGTGCGGCCAGCCGCAAGCCTGGCCCTGCCCGGTGATTCCGTTCGCCGTCAACGTGGTGCAGTACCCGGTGCCCAGCGGCCAGCGCTGCTTCAACCTCGGCAAGGCCATCCGCAAAGCCGTGGAGAGCTTCGACAAGGACCTCAACGTGCAGATCTGGGGCACCGGCGGCATGAGCCACCAGCTGCAGGGTCCGCGCGCCGGCCTGATCAACAAGGAATTCGACAACGCTTTCCTCGACAAGCTGATCGCCGACCCGGCCGCTGCAGCCGCCATCCCGCACATCGACTACGTGCGTGAAGCCGGCTCCGAGGGCATCGAACTCGTCATGTGGCTGATTGCCCGCGGCGCCATGGCCGACATCGACGGCGGTAAGCCGCCGAAAGTGGCGCACCGCTTCTACCATGTGCCTGCGTCGAATACCGCTGTGGGCCACCTGATTCTGGAGAATAGTTAATCCCCCCGAGGCGCCTTCGGCGCTTCCCCCTCAGGGGGCGCAGCCAGCGGCCCGGCACAGCCGGTTCCGCGGCAGCCCCGAATTGAAGAAAGGACCCAAGTTATGACCATCAAAGTAGCGCTTGCCGGCGCCGGTGCCTTCGGCATCAAGCACCTGGACGGCATCAAGAACATCGACGGCGTGGAAGTCGTCTCGCTGATCAGCCGCGACCTGGAGAAAACCAAGGAAGTGGCCGACAAGTACGGCATCAAGCACGTCACCACCGATCTGGCCGACAGCCTGGCCTTGAAGGAAGTGGACGCCGTCATCCTGTGCACACCGACGCAGATGCACGCCGCGCAAAGCATTGCCTGCCTGAAGGCCGGCAAGCACGTGCAGGTGGAGATTCCGCTGGCCGACAGCTGGAAGGATGCGCAGGAAGTGGTGGAGTTGCAGAAGAAGACCGGCCTGGTCGCCATGTGCGGCCACACCCGCCGCTTCAACCCCAGCCACCAGTACGTGCACAAGGAAATCACCGCCGGCAAGTTCAACATCCAGCAGATGGATGTGCAGACCTATTTCTTCCGCCGCACCAACATGAACGCGCTGGGCCAGGCCCGCAGCTGGACCGACCACCTGCTGTGGCACCACGCGGCCCACACGGTGGACCTGTTTGCCTACCAGGCCGGCAGCCCGATCGTGAAAGCCAACGCCATCCAGGGCCCGATCCACCCGACGCTGGGCATCGCCATGGACATGAGCATCCAGCTCAAGGCCGCCAATGGCGCTATCTGCACGCTCTCCCTGTCGTTCAACAACGACGGCCCGCTCGGCACCTTCTTCCGCTACATCGGCGACAGCGCGACCTACATCGCCCGTTATGACGACCTGTTCAACGGCAAGGAAGAGAAGATCGACGTGTCCAAGGTCGACGTCTCCATGAACGGCATCGAGTTGCAGGACCGCGAATTCTTCGCCGCCATCCGCGAAGGCCGCGAACCCAACGCCAGCGTGGCGCAGGTGCTGCCGTGCTACCAGGTGCTGCACGACCTGGAGCAACAACTCAACGCCTGAGATGAAACGCCGCAGTAATATGCGGTGACGATCCAAAGTGAAACGGGGTCGGATCACTCGCCGCAGGCGATGTGCTCTGACCCCGTTTCACGTTCCACGAAGAAACCAACCATGCAACACAGAAAACTCGGCCCCTTCGAAGTCTCCGCCCTCAGCCTGGGCTGCATGAGCCTGAGCTATGCCTACGGCGTGCCGCCCACGCCGAAGCACGGCGAGCGCGTGCTGCTGGCCGCACTTGACGCCGGCATCACCCACTTCGACACCGCCGCCCTCTACGGCTTTGGCGTCAACGAAGAGCTGGTGGGCCGCGTGCTTAAACCCTACCGCAGCGAGATCGTTTTGGCCAGCAAGGGCGGCATGGCCGGCGTGACGTTTCCGGACGGCATCAAGCGCGTGATCGACGGCCGGCCCGAGGCCATTCGCCAGAACTGCGAAGACAGCCTGCGCCGTCTCGGCACCGACGTGATCGATCTTTACTACCTGCACCGTTGGGACAAGAAGGTCCCGATCGAAGACAGCGTGGGCGAGCTGTCGCGCCTGGTGGAGCGCGGCCTGGTGCGCAGCATCGGCCTCTCCGAAGTCTCAGCCGCCACCATCCGCCGCGCGCACGCCGTACACCCTCTGGCCGCCGTGCAGACCGAGTACTCGCTGTGGACGCGCAACCCCGAGATTGCTGTGCTGCAAACCTGCCGCGAGCTTGGCATCAGCTTCGTCGCCTTCAGCCCAGTGGCGCGCGCCTTCCTCAGTGGCAAGTTGTTGGACGTGGCCACGCTCGATGCCAAGGACATCCGCCACGGCATGCCGCGTTTCGAGCCGGCCAACTACGCCGGCAACCTCAAGCTGCTGCCGGCCTACGAAGCGGTGGCGCAGGAGGCCGGCTGCACCCCGGCTCAGCTGGCACTGGCCTGGCTGCTGCACAAGGACAGCAACGTCATCCCGCTGTTCGGCACCACCAGCCTGGAGCACCTGGCCGAGAACGTGGCCGCGGCCAGTGTGAAGCTCAGCCCCGAGATCATGGCCAAGGCAGAAGCCGTCATCAACCAGCACACCGTGGTGGGCAACCGTTACAGCGAGCAGAGCAACCGCGAAGTCGATACCGAGGTGTTTTAAGTCATGACCACTCTGATGCTCCTGCCCGGCCTGAATTGCGACGCCGCCGTCTGGGCGCCGCAAGTGGCGGCGCTGAAAGATGCGCATTGCGTCATCCCCGCCTGGGGGCTGCGCGACTCGCTCACCGCCATGGCCGAGCAGGTGCTGGCCGAGGCGCCCACCGAACGTTTCAGCGTGGCCGGCCATTCCATGGGCGGGCGTGTGGCGCTGGAAGTGTTCCGGCTGGCACCGCAGCGCGTGGAGCGCCTGGCGCTGCTGAGCACTGGCACCCACCCGCTGGCGGAGAGTGAAGCGGGCGAGAAGGAGCGCGCCGGGCGCATGGCGCTGCTGCAGATCGCCCGCACCCAGGGCATGCGCGCCATGGGCCAGCAGTGGGCGCGCGGCATGGTGCACCGCGACCGGCTGGACACACCGGTGTTCGAACAAGTGCTGGACATGCTGGCGCGCGGCAGCGCCGAGCAGTACGCGGCGCAGATCAACGCCTTGCTCACCCGGCCGGACGCCGCAGCGCTGCTGCCCACTATCGCGTGCCCCACACTCGTGCTGACCGGCAGCGAAGACGCCTGGAGCGGCCCTGCCCAGCACGAGGCCATGGCCGCGGCCATCCCGAACGCAACGCTTGCCATCATCGAACACTGCGGCCACATGTGCACCATGGAACAGCCGCAAGCGGTGAACGAGGCGCTGGCGGCCTGGCTGCAGCGCTGAGCGGGTGCAGTGTCAGCTTGTTGCAGAGTTTTTTGCTATCAAATTGGAAGCTGTTGGCGCTTATTCCATAAGGGCTAGATGCCAATTTGACATGTCATTCCCTTGAGACCCAGGAGCTGCGTGGCTGACCTGCATCAGTGCAACACCCGGCCCGAATGTGCGATGCTTGGCGCATGAGCACTGCACCTTCTGCCACACCGGGCTTTCTGCTGGCCCCCACGCGTTTTCTGTTTTTCACCGGCAAGGGTGGGGTGGGCAAGACCTCGCTCTCCACGGCGGCGGCCATTGCCCTGGCCGATGCGGGCGAGCGCGTGCTGCTGGTCAGCACCGATGCAGCCTCCAACCTCGACGAAATGCTGGGTGTGCCGCTCTCCAACCACGCCACACCCGTGCCCGGCGTGCCGGGTCTGAGCCTGCTCAACATCGACCCCGATGCCGCCGCCGAGGCCTACCGCCAGCGTGCGCTGGCGCAGATGGAGATCAGCGCCACGCCGGAGGAACGCGCCACCGTGCGCGAGCAGCTCTCAGGCGCCTGCACCACCGAGATCGCCGCCTTCGACGAATTCGCCGCCCTGCTGGCGAACGAGGCCAACGAAGCGCAAGCGGGGGAGGGCGAGGCGCCGCTCTACGACCACGTCATCTTCGACACCGCGCCCACCGGCCACACCCTGCGCCTCTTGAGCCTGCCCAAGGCCTGGACCGGTTTCCTGGCTGGCAACGACCGCGGTGCCTCCTGCCTCGGCCCGCACTCGGGCTTGAAGATGCAGGAAGCGCGCTTCAACGCCGCACTGCAGGCCCTGAGCAACCCGGCGCTTACCACCGTGGTACTGGTCACCCGGCCCGACCCGCTGCCCATGCGCGAGGCCGCGCGCACCGCCGAAGAACTGAGCACGCTGGGCTTGGCCAACCAGCGCCTGGCCATCAACGGCGTGTTCCATGCCAGCCAGCCGCACGACCCGGTGGCCAATGCCATCGAAGCGCTGGGCCGCCAGGCCATGGAGACGCTGCCCGACGCACTGGCCCGCCTGCCGCGCGACGAAGTGCCGCTGCGCGCGTTTGACACCGTGGGTCTGCCGGCCCTGCGCGCGCTCTTGGGCAATGCACCGGCACCCGCAACGCAAACGACAAACGCACCAAGCGCCCCGGTCTTGCCCGCCGAACCCCTGAGCCGCCTGGCCGACGAGCTGGCCGCCGTCGGCCACGGCCTCATCATGGTCATGGGCAAGGGCGGCGTGGGCAAGACAACGATTGCCGCCGCACTGGCCGTGGGCCTGGTGCAGCGCGGCCACAGCGTGCACCTCACCACCACCGACCCGGCCGCCCACGTGGCCAGTGCCCTGAACGGCAGCCTGCCCAACTTGAAGGTCGGGCGCATCGATCCCAAGGCCGAGACCGACGCCTACATCAGCAAGATCATGGCCACCAAAGGCCGCGAACTGGACGAGCAGGGCCGTGCGCTGCTGCTGGAAGACCTGCAGTCGCCCTGCACTGAAGAGGTGGCCGTGTTCCACGCCTTCAGCCGCGTGGTGAACGAAGCGCGCAGCGCCTTTGTGGTGCTGGACACCGCGCCCACCGGCCACTCGCTCCTGTTGATGGACGCCACCGGCGCCTACCACCGGCAGATGACGCGCCAGTTTGAAGGCACGGCCAACGCCAATCACATCATCACCCCGCTCATGCGCCTGCAAGATGCAGAGATGACGCGCGTCATCCTCGTGACCCTGCCCGAGGTGACGCCGGTGAGCCAGGCCAGTGCGCTACAGGACGACCTGCGCCGCGCCCACATCGAGCCCTGGGCCTGGGTCATCAACAAGAGCGTGGCGGCCACCGGCACCACTGACCCGCTGCTGCAAGCCCGCCTGGCCGGCGAGCTCCGTCAGACCGAGCGCATCGCCAAGGGGCTGGCCCGCCGTACCTTTGTGCTGCCCTGGCTGCCCGAGCCGCCGGTGGGGGTGCAGGCCTTGGGGGCGTTGACGGTTTCTGACGCTGCGGCTGGCTAAGGCTGGTAGCCTGTGCCAAGCCCGGGGAACCGCCCCCTCGCAAGCCATCCGAGTCGCTTCCAGTCATTTTCTCTAGGGGAAATCCATGATGCCACCCGCGTCATTCCCTGTTGACACTGCGTAAAATAGTAAGCATACTTATCAATAAATTCTGGTGCATGACCCATGCCTTGGGCGCGGCCGGAACCAGTGCAGCAACGTGCCTCAAGAGGCCGTCCAATCCAGCAAGACGAGGAGAAGATCCATGCAGTTCTACCTAGATGGCGTCCGCGGACGCGACCCCTACATCGCCGAGCCGTCCGAGTACGCTCAGGCCCACCCGCACACCGATGCCGTGCCCCAGGAACTCGACGTGCTCATCGTCGGTTGCGGTCCCGCCGGCCTGACGCTGGCAGCCCAGCTCGCGGCCTTCCCGGACATCCGCACGGCCATCGTGGAGCAGAAGGACGTGCCGCTGCACCTGGGCCAGGCCGACGGCATTGCCTGCCGCACCATGGAGATGTTCGAGGCCTTCGGCTTTGCCGACAAGGTGGAGAAAGAGGCCTGCTGGATCAACGAGGTGACCTTCTGGAAGCCGGACGACAAGCAGCCGCAGAACATCACACGCCACGGCCGCGTGCAGGACACGGAGGATGGCTTGTCCGAGTTTCCGCACGTGGTGCTGAACCAGGCGCGCGTGCATGACTTCTACCTCGAGTCCATGCGCAACTCGCCCAGCCGGCTGGAGCCGAACTATTCGCGCAAGCTGCTGGATGTGGCGGTGGACGCATCAGCCAAGGATTACCCGGTGACGGTGCGCATGGAGCGCACCGATGCGGCCCACGCGGGGCAGATCGAAACGGTGCGCGCGCGCTACGTGGTGGGCTGCGACGGTGCCCGCAGCGCGGTGCGCAAGTCCATGGGCCGTGAACTGGTGGGTGATGCCGCCAACCAGGCCTGGGGCGTGATGGACGTGCTGGCGGTGACGGACTTTCCGGACATCCGCCACAAGGTGGCCGTCCAGTCCGCCAACGGCGGCAACCTGCTGATCATCCCGCGCGAGGGCGGCTACCTGGTGCGCCTGTACGTGGAGATGGACAAGCTGGGCGAAGACGAACGCGTGGCCAACCGCCAGATCACGGTGGACAAGCTCATCGCCGCCGCGCAGCGCATCCTGCACCCCTACACACTGGACGTGAAAGAGGTGGCCTGGTGGTCGGTGTACGAGATCGGCCACCGCATCTGCGACAAGTACGACGACGTGCCCGTGGCCGAGGTGCCCGCACGGCTGCCGCGCGTCTTCATTGCCGGCGACGCCTGCCACACCCACAGCCCCAAGGCCGGCCAAGGCATGAACTTCTCCATGCAGGACACCTTCAACCTGGGCTGGAAGCTCGCCGCCGTGCTGCGCGGCCAGTGCCCGCCGGCGCTGCTGCACACTTACACGGAGGAACGCCAATTCATGGGCCATGCGCTCATCACCTTCGACCGCGAATGGGCCAAGATGATCAGCGACAAGCCGGCGGACGATGGCAGCGGCGGTGTGGATCCGAAAGAGTTCCAGACCTATTTCCAGAAGCATCTGCACTTCACAGCCGGCATGGGCACGGTGTACCGTCCTTCGGTGATCTGCGGCGACACCACGCACCAAGCGCTGGCCCGCGGCTTCGAGGTCGGCCGGCGCTTCCATTCCGCACCGGTGCTGCGCGTGTCGGACGCCAAGCCCCTGCACCTGGGCCACGTGCACCGGGCCGACGGCCGCTGGCGCCTCTACGCCTTTGCCGGCGCCCAAGACTTGGCCAAGCCCACCAACGGCCTGCTGGGCCTGTGCAAGTTTTTGCAGGAGTCGCCCGACTCACCGGTGCGCCAGTACACGCGCCCGGGGCAGGACCCGGATGCCGTGTTCGACCTGCGCGCCATCTTCCAGCAGCCGCACAACGAGGTGGCCATCGACACCCTGCCAGCGCTGCTCTTGCCGCAGAAAGGCCGCTACGGCCTGCGCGACTACGAGAAGGTCTTCTGCGCAGACCTGAAAAATGGCCCGGATATTTTTGACCTGCGCGGCGTGAACCGTGAGCAGGGCGCCCTGGTGGTGGTGCGGCCGGACCAGTACATCGCCCACGTTCTGCCGCTGGGCGCGCACCAGGCCCTGGCGGCCTTCTTTGCCGGCTTCATGCTGCCGAATCACTGAGGCGATGGGTATGGCGCAACGATAGGGCGGGATGAAGAACTTGAGGTCGCAATTTGCGACTTCAAGTCACAGCATCTGAATGCTACGTTTTTAATAGCTAATGGCGCTTAACCCGCAAGGGCCAAGCGCCATATTTATTTGAGAAATCAGCTTACTTCGCCAGCAAGCTGTTCAGGTCAAAGCCCGCATCGCCCGCTTGCTGCGGCGTGGGCGACACGCCGGCATCCAGCAGCTTGCGCGCCTGCAAGTGGTCTTTGCTGGCGTTGATGCTGTCGGCGGCCAAGAGTTGCTCGTCCTTGTAGTGGTAGACGGTGAAGCTGCCGCTGGCAGTGTCACCCCGCACGGCCCAGTGCTCGGCGCCCATGGACAGGCCGGCCATCTGCAGTTTCTTGTCGTACTGGTCGCTCCAGAACCACGGGGTGGCGGTGAAGGGGCGTTCCTGGCCCAGCAGCGCAGCGGCGGCGCTTTTGCCTTGTTCGGTGGCGTTTTGCACCGACTCCAGGCGCAGCAGGCTGCCATCACTTAAGCGGCGTGCGGTGCAGTCACCGGCGGCCACGATGCTCGGGTCGCTGGTGCGGCCGCAGGCGTCGACCACGATGCCGCGCTCGCAAGTCAGGCCGGCGGCGCGGGCCAGTTCGTCGTTGGCGTTGACGCCGATGCCCACCACCACCAGGCCGGCGGGGTAGAGCGTGCCGTCTGCCATGCGCACACCGGTGGCTTGGTCTTCATGGTCAGTGATGATCTCGGCGATCTGTGCACCCAGCACCAGTTGCACGCCGTGGCTGCGGTGCAGCTCGGCATACCAGTCCGACAGCATGGGTGCCAGCACGCGGCCCAGCAGGCGCGGCGCGGCTTCCAGCACCGTCACCGTCAGCCCCTTCTTGCGCGCGGTGGCAGCCACTTCCAGGCCGATGAAGCCGCCGCCGATCACCACCAGCGGCAGTTGCCGCTCGATGCACACGGCCATGCGCTCGGCAATGGCGCTGGCGTCGTCGCGCGAGCGCAAGGCCAGCACGCCTTGGGCGTTGCCGCCGGGCAGCGGCAGCGTGCGCGGCGTGGAGCCGGTGGCCAGCACCAGACCGCTGTAGGGCAGGGTGCTGCCGTCACGTAGCGTCACGCTCTTGGCGGCGCGGTCGATGGCGGTGACTTGGCAATCGGTGCGCAGTTCGATGTTCTTGCGTGCCAGCATCTCGGGCGCGCGCATCACGAGCTGCACGGCTTCCATCTCGCCGGCCAGCCAGGCTTTGGACAGCGGCGGGCGGTGGTAGGGGCCGTGGGGTTCGTCGCCCAGCAGGGTGATGGGGCCTTCGAAGCCGCCGGCGCGCAGGGCTTCGGCCGTTTGCACGCCGGCCTGGCCGGCGCCAATGATCAGGATGGGATGCGTCATGCCGACGATCTTATTCCTGCACGGCGGGCAAACTGATGATCAACCCTTCGAGTTTGGGGGATGCCTTGATCTGGCAGGCCAGGCGGCTGTTGGGGCGGCGCTCGGCGGCCACGTTGTCCAGCATGGCGAGTTCGTTTTCGCTGGCGGGCGCGATGTCGCCCAGGCGCGATTCGTCCACATAGCAGTGGCAGGTGGCGCAGGCGCAGGAGCCGCCGCATTCGCCCAGGATGCCGTCAATGCCGTTGGTGGTGGCGCCTTGCATCAGGCTCCAGCCGTCGGGCAGGTTGATGGTGGTGGACTGGCCAGAGGCCTCGACGTAGGTGATGTTGGCCATGAGAGTGTCTCCTGAAAAAACGGGGCCGCCTGCAAGAAGCAGGCGGCGAGGTGGAACAAGCTTAAGCGATTACTGAACGGCGAGGTCCAGGCGCAGCGGGCTGCGGAAGGTGGACGACGGCATCCAGGGCAGCTGGTCGGCCAGGCGCTTGTAGTCGGGTACCACTTTGTGGAACTCCTCGAACGCGATTTTCACCGCCAGGCGCGCAATGGCGGTGCCTAGGCAGGCATGCAAGCCGCCACCAAAACCCAGGTGGCCGCGCGGCTTGCGCGTGATGTCGTACACATCCGGGTTGGGGTACTGGCGCTCGTCCCGGTTGCCCGAGCCGTAGGCCAGGCAGACGAAGTCGCCTTCCTTCATGGTCTGGCCGTGGATCGTCACGTCTTTCATCAGCCGGCGGCGGAAGCGCTGGGCCGAGGTGTTGAAGCGCAGGCTCTCTTCAATCGCATCCGGCAGCAGCTCGGGGTTGGCCACCACGGCTTTGCGGGCGTCGTCAAAGGTGGCGAGGTTGTAGCCGAACATCATCATGAAGCCGCCGAGCGATTCGACCCCGGCCATGATGAGGGTGGTGGTGGTGAGCAGCACCTCGCGCTCGTCCAAGCGGTCGCCCTCGATCTCGGCCAAGCTGAAGTGGCTGATGAGGTCGTTCTTCGGCTCGGCACGGCGCATGGCGATGACCTTGCTGGCGTACTCCTGCATCCAGTTGTAGGCGGCGATGTGCTCCGGGCCCTTGGTGCGGGTGCGGGCGTCGCTCTGCACCATCAGCACGGCGTTCTCTCGCACTTCGTTTTCATCGACGATGGCTTCGTCACCCATGGGCAGGCCGAGCGCGGCCATCAGCACCTTGACGGTGAACTGCGAGGACACGTCCTTGAAGTCAAAGGTCTTGACGCCCTTGAGCTGGCCGAACACCTGCTGCGCCACGGCGCGGATCGGTTCTTCCAGCGCCAGCAGGTTGCGCTTCATGAAGGCATGCTGGATCAGGCCGCGCAGGCGGTCGTGTTTCGGTGGGTCGGAGCTGCCCAGGGTGGCACCGGCGCGGCCGGGCAGTTCGGTCATCAGGTTGCCGCTGGCCGAGGAGTAGGTCTGCCAGTCCTGGCCGGCCGACACGATGTCGGCATAACGCGAGAGGATCCACATCTGGGCCTCGGGGCTCCAGAAGCAGGGGTACTCGTCGCGCAGCGTCTTGTAGTACGGGAACGGGTCCGCGTCGATGGCGGGTGAATAGGGATCGAAAGAAAACATCGGTTTGTCTCCGGTGAGTAATGCCGTGGCCGAACTTTAGGGCGAGAGAGGCCAAAAGACACTGCACAAAATAGGGTTAAAGCTTGTACTTTTCGATCAAAATGACGGGATCATGAAAACCAGCTCACCGCCGCCCAAGCCAGCCCCGGCCTTGCCGTCCAGCGCCAAGACGTCGCGCCGGCCAGCGGCAGCCATTCCCAGCTTTGCCCTCTACGGTGAGAGCGCCACGCCGGGGCAGGAGGTGCTGCACATTGAGGAAGTGGAGTCGCGCAGCCGGCTCAACCGCTGGGAGATCGAGCCCCATGTGCACCACGGTCTGTACCAGGTGCTGTGGGTGTTGCAGGGCAGTGCCGAGGTGGTGCTGGACGAATGGCGCGAGGCGGCGCAGGGGCCGGCGGCCATTGTGGTGCCGCCGGGCGTGGTGCATGGTTTTCGTTTTGCGCCGGATACCGATGGCCTGGTGCTCACCTTCAGTGCGCGCCTGCTGGTGGAAGGTGAGTTCCAGTCGGTGGGCGAGGCGTTTCGTGCGCTGTTCACCGCGCCCGGGGTGCTGCAGTTCGCGCCGGAAGACGGCGCCGCCGCGCGGCTGGATGCCCTGTTTCGTGAACTGGCGGCCGAGTTCGCGCTGCCCGGCACTGCCGAGTCGCCGGTGGCCGGCTGGCTGGCGCGCGCCGTGGTGTGGCGGTTGGCGCAGGCCAGCGCGCAGGGGCGGCAGGCGCAGGGCGAGCGGGCGCACCGGCACCAGGCACTTTTCACGCGTTTTTTGTTGTTGGTGGAGCAGCACTTCCTGGCGCACTGGCCGCTGGAGCGTTATGCCTCGCGCCTGGGTCTGTCGACCCAGCGGTTGAACCGCCTGGTGCGCGCCGAGAGCGGGCGCAGCGCACTGGAGCTGGTGCACGAGCGACTCACGCGCGAGGCCTGCCGACGGCTGGTGTACACCGCGGCACCGGCGGCCAACCTGGCGGCCGAGCTGGGCTTTGAGGACGCGGCCTATTTCTCGCGTTTCTTCAAGCGCCGCACCGGCCTGAGCCCGCAGCGTTACCGGCAGGCGCACCGTGCGCAAGACTGAAGGGCGTCACAAACGTTCGCTATAACAAGAACAAGAGTGACGAGAGCGGCCCGATATTTGCTTGATGGGTGTGGGTAGATCGCATGATCGGCGGCTACCGGTACGAAAGGTGTTTTTGATGATGCAAGAGTGGCGCAGGCTTTGGCAGCAGGCATGGCGGCAAGAGGCGTTGGCCAGCGGCATGCGTGCCTTCCTGGCGCTGGCCATCGTGATGGTGGGCGGCTGGTGGCTGGGGCAGACACAGGCGCTCATTCCACTGCTGCTGGGTGTGCTGGCCGGGGGCATCGCGGAGTCGGACGACAGCTGGCGCGGCCAAGTGCGGGCGCAGGCCACCACCTTGCTGAGCTTTGCCGGGGTGGCCTTGGCAGTGCAGGCCAGCCTGCCGTACCCGGGCGTGCTGATGGCGGTGCTGGGGCTGGCGGCGTTTGGGCTCACGATGGTGGGCGCCGTGGGTGGGCGCTACCGCACGCTGGCCGTGGCCACGCTGATCATGGCGATCTACACCGCGCTGGCGAGTCATTCGCAAACGGAGCCACCTGTGGGGCAGCCGGCCACACCGTGGCCCGTGATCTGGCTGCTGTGCGGCGCGGCCTGGTACGGGCTGATTTCCGTGCTGTGGGCGGCCGCCTTGCCCATGCTGCCGGTGCGGCAGAAGCTGGCCGGCCTGTACGAGGTGCTGGGGGTGTACCTGCAGCTCAAGTCGCGCTTGTTTGCGCCGGTGCGTGACGTCGATCTGGAACGCCGCCGCCTGGCGCTGGCACTGCACAACGGGCGCGTGGTGGAGGCCTTGAACGCGGTGAAGGAAAGCCTGTTCCTGCGCATGGGGGCAGGGCGCGCACCCCCGTGGTTGCCCGAGGCCTTGCACCTGTACTTCGTGGCGCAGGATGTGCATGAGCGTGTGACCTCGTCGCACGAGCACTACGACGTGCTGGCCGAAGCTTTTTTTCACAGTGACGTGCTGTACCGTTTTCAGCGCCTGGTGGCCCTGCTCGGGCACGATTGCCAGACCCTGGCGCAGGCCATCCAGTTGCAGGAGGCATGGGTGCGAGACGAGGGCACGGCGCGTGCCATCGAGGATCTGGAGCAGGCCATCCGGCATCTGCAGGCGTTGCCGCGCAGCGCACCGGAGGCGGCGCAGGCGCAGCAACCCTTGCGTGCCTTGCGCGCGCTGGCGGACAACCTCTTCGGCATGGTGCGCGAGCTGGGCGGTGCGCTCGGCGCGCCGCAGCCCGGGCGCTTGCCGGCCGACTCCAGCCTGTTGAACCGCAACCCGCGCTCCCTGCGCGATGCCTGGCAGCGCGTGCGCGCGCAGTGGACGCTGTCATCGCCACTGATGCGCCACGCCATCCGCCTGAGCGTGGCGCTGCTGGCGGGCGACGCCGTGCGGCGGCTGACGGGCGACAGCCATGGCTACTGGATCTTGCTGACCATCGTCTTCGTCTGCCAGCCGCAATACGGCGCCACGCTGACCCTGCTGGCGCAGCGCATCTGGGGCACGGTGCTGGGCCTGCTGGTCGGCTGGGCGCTGCTGCGGCTGTTTCCAGACGTGCTGGTGCAGTCGGCCTTCACGGTGGCAGCGGCAGCACTGTTTTTTGCCACCCGCCACAGCCGCTACACGCTGGCCACGGCGGCCATCACGTCGCTGGTGCTGCTGTCGTTCAACCAGGCGGGCGACGGCTTCGATCTGATCATGCCGCGCCTGATCGACACGCTGCTCGGCAGCCTGATTGCCGGGCTGGCGGTGTGGCTGGTGTTGCCGAGCTGGCAGTCGCGCCAGCTGCACCGGGTGGCAGCCCAGGCCCTGCGCACACAGGCGGTGTACCTGCAGGAGATCATCGGCCAGTACCAGCACGGCAAGCAGGACCACCTGGCCTACCGGCTGGCGCGGCGCAATGCGCACAACGCCGATGCGGCCCTCTCCAGCGCCATGTCGGCGGTGTTTGAGGAGCCAATTTACGTGCGTCGGCACATGGCGGCCGGCACGCGCTTTCTGGTGTTGTCGCACACGCTGCTGAACTACCTGTCGGCACTGGGCGCGCACCGTAACCTGCAGCTGGTGCTGACCGACGACTGCGCCCGTGCCGTGGACTGGCTGCGCAGCACGCTCGATGCGCTGGCCGGCATGCTGGAGGCCTGCCAGACCTTGCCCACACCCGACGCGCACAGGGAGGCCGCGTTGCTTGATGCGCTGGCACGTGCGGCGCAAGGCCGCTTGTCTGACGGCGAGCGTGTGCTGCACGCGCAGCTGGTGCTGGCCTTGCGTCTGCTGCCGCCGTTGCGCGAGCAGGCTGCCGCGCTGGTGGCGCCAGTGGCAGGCGGGGCCGATGGTGGTGATGCCGCAGCTGTGCTGGCATCGGGCTGACGATCAAGGACGGCGCGGACCGATTCGGTCATCGCTGTCTTGACTTTGAAGGGAAAGAGTGGGCCGGTGTATTCGTTGCTGAGCGCAGGGGCTCAGCACCGGCTAGAAGTCCGGTGTGCGGCGCGACAGATGGCGCAACACACCGGCGAGGCAGATCAGCCGCCCTTTTTGGAGCGCTTGCCCGGGTTCTTCTTGCTGCGGGTGGCGGTGCCACGCTCCAGGCTGACGCGTTGGCCGCGGCCTGCCGTACGCAGGGTCACGCCGGGGAGCGGCTTGGGTGCGGGGGTGGCTTTGCGGTCTGCTTCGGTGACGATCTTGTTGCCCATGTTTGATCTCGGTTTTAGAGTGGAAAACCCATATTAGGCCATAGATGAAGAGCCCGCAAAACCGGCGTGGGGTGCCGCCTCGGCCAGCGCCGGTGCCACCACGGCTTCCAGTTGCGCGCGCAGCCAGCGGTGCGCGGCATCCTGCTGGTAGCGGGCGTGCCAGATCAGGTACATCGGCATGGTGGGGCAGGTCACCGGCGGCGGGCAACTGGCCAGGCCGCTCAGAGTGTGGCGAGCCAGCAGGCCGGGCACGGTGGCCAGCAGCGGCGTGCCGTGCACGAAGGCGGGCAGGGCGCTGAAACTGGGCACCATCACCGCAAAGTGCCGGCTCACGCCCTTGTTGGCCAGGTGCTGGTCCAGGTCCAGGCTGCGGCGCGGCTCGTAGACCACGGTGGCATGGTTGGCGGCCAGGTACTCGGCTTCATCACGTGGTGCCTCTCGCACGGCCGGGTCGTAGAACACGCGGTACTGGTCTTCGAACAATCGCTTTTGCACGATGTCGCTGCCCTCGGGCGGGCGCGGGCTGATGACGAGCTGGCAGTCGTCGGCGCGCAGCGTTTCCAGCCGCGGCACCCCAGAGGGGATGACGCGCAGCGCCACGCCTGGCGCCTGCGCGCGCAACCGGGCGGCCAGGGGCGGCAGCAGCAGGTCGCGCTGGAAGTCGTTGGCGGCAATGGTGAAGGTGGTCTGCCAGCGCGCCGGCTCGAACTCGCCGCTGTGGGCAAAGTGCTGCAGCTGGCGCAGCAGGCCGCGTGCCTGGGTGGCCAGCTCTTCGGCCCGTGCCGTGGCCACGATGCCGCGGCCGCTTTTGACGAACAGCGGGTCGCCAGTGATGGCGCGCAACTTGTCCAGCAAATGGCTGACGGCCGACTGGGTGACACCCAGCCGCTGCGCCGCCCCGGTGACCGAGCCGGTTTCCACTACCGCCACTAAAAGCTGCAGCAAGTGGCCATCCAGGTCCGAATGATCGAATTTGCTCATGAGTCATATCATGATTCATGTCTTTATCTGGGTCAATGCTTTCGGAATACTTGCCCTATCCGTTTTGACTTATGTCACCCAAGGAGACCTCCGTGACCAGCGCGACCAAGCAGATTCCCGGCACCACGCCTTTTGACGGCGATATGGCCAAGAAGGGTTATGCCCTCAACAAGATGTGCTTCTCTTTCAATGAGAAAGCCAACCGCGAGGCCTTCGTGGCCGACCCCGAGGCCTACATGAAGCAGTACGGCCTGAACGAGGAGCAGGCTGCGGCCATCCGCTCCAAACAGGTGCTGGCCCTGCTGGCTGCCGGCGGCAACGCCTATTACCTGGCCAAGTTCGCTGGCATCTTCGGGCTGGACATGCAGGACATCGGCGCCCAGCAGACCGGCATGACCAAAGAAGAATTCCGGGCCAAGCTCGTCGCGGCCAACAACCAGTAAAACGAGGAACGCACAACATGGCACAAATCATCGGTGGCCTGGCCACATCCCACATTCCCGCCATCGGCGGCGCCATTGCCAAGGGCCTGCAGCAGGAGCCCTACTGGAAACCCTTCTTCGACGGCTTCCCGCCCATCCATGAGTGGCTGGGCAAGGTCAAGCCCGATGTCTTGGTGGTGTTCTACAACGACCACGGCCTGAACTTCTTCCTCGACAAGATGCCGACCTTCGCCATCGGCACCGCGGCCGAGTACCGCAATGCGGACGAGGGCTGGGGCATTCCGACCATGCCGCCGGTGGCCGGTTGCCCGGAGTTGTCCTGGCATCTGGTCAACGAGCTGATTGCCAAGGAGTTCGACATCGTGACCTGCCAGGAGATGCTGGTGGACCACGCCTGCACCTTGCCGCTCAAGCTGTTCTGGCCCAAGGATGCCGTGGCGCCGGTGCAGATCGTGCCGATCGACATCAACACCGTGCAGTTCCCGCTGCCCACCGCCAAGCGCGTCTACAAGCTCGGCAAGGCCGTGGGCGAGGCGATTCTTTCGTGGAAGAGCGACAAGCGCGTGGCTGTGATGGCCACCGGCGGCCTGAGCCACCAGCTCGAAGGCGAGCGCGCCGGCTTCATCAACAAGAAGTTCGACCAGCAGTTCCTGCAGAGCATGGAGACCAACCCCGAGTGGGCCACCCAGTTCAGCGACCTGGAGTTGGTGGAGCATGCTGGCACGCAGGGCGTTGAGCTGCTGATGTGGCTGGCCATGCGTGCCGCCCTCACCGCGGGTAGTGCTGGTGTGCGCAAGGTGCACAGCAATTACCACATCCCGATTTCCAACACGGCCACGGGCGTTCTGGCGCTGGAGCCGGTGGCGTAACGCAGCACCTCGTGCTATCTTGTTGATAGCATTTGGCGCTCATTCTGTAAGGGGTGAGCGCCTTTTTCTTTTTGGTTTCTGCGTGGTCTTTCGCAGGGCCGGCGAGCCGGGTCTCGCCCCGGCGGGCGACTCACTTTCTCTTGCTTCGCCAAGAGAAAGTAAGCAAAGAGAAGGCGAGCCGGATTCGTCGGCCCTACGGGCACGCTGCGTTGCTCGGCCTGGGCGGGGTGCGCGCAAACTCGGCTACGCCTCAAACATGCGCGCGCCTTTATCCGCCCAGCCCTGCGCTACTCGCCTCCTCATAACGGCGGGGGAGTCGGGTACCCGATACCAAAGAAACAAGGACGCGCCATGGCGCGTCCTTGTTGGCTGTTCTGTCTTGGCTGTTGGGACTCCAATGCCGTGTGGCAGGGCTGAGCAGCGCAGCAGCGGGCGGATCAGGGCGGGCGTTGTTTGAGCGCAGCGAGTTTAGCCCGACCCCGCCCGATGTGAGCAGCGCAAGGTACCGCGCAGCGGCCCTGACTTCGGCTGCCTTTCTCTTTGGTGAATTTCTCTTGGGCAAGCAAGAGAAAGTTACTGCGCTGTCGGGCGCACATCCCGACACGGCTCCCCGCCAAGCAAGCAACAAGGAATCGATTTGCTATAAATTCAATAGCTGCCAGCGCAATAAAAACAAGGGAGTAGACACAAAAAAGCCCGCAAGAAGCGGGCCTTTCCGTTGCCGAGCAAGACAGCCGGATCAGAGGCTGTCAGTAAAGCTGCGCAGCTTGTCCGAACGCGAAGGATGCTTGAGCTTGCGCAGTGCCTTCGCCTCGATCTGGCGGATGCGCTCGCGCGTGACGTCGAACTGCTTGCCCACTTCCTCCAGCGTGTGGTCGCTGGTCATCTCGATGCCGAAGCGCATGCGCAGCACCTTGGCTTCGCGCGGCGTCAGGCTGTCGAGGATGTCCTTCACCACTTCGCGCAGACCGGCCTGCATGGCGGCGTCCATCGGCGCGGTGTTGGCCGTGTCCTCGATGAAATCGCCCAGGTGGCTGTCGTCGTCGTCGCCGATGGGGGTTTCCATCGAGATCGGCTCCTTGGCGATCTTCATGATCTTGCGGATCTTGTCTTCCGGGATCTCCATCTTGGCGGCCAGGATGCCGGCGTCGGGCTCGAAGCCGAACTCCTGCAAGTGCTGGCGGCTGATGCGGTTCATCTTGTTGATGGTCTCGATCATGTGCACCGGGATGCGGATGGTGCGGGCCTGGTCCGCAATGGAGCGGGTGATAGCCTGACGGATCCACCAGGTGGCATAGGTCGAGAACTTGTAGCCGCGGCGGTATTCGAACTTGTCGACCGCCTTCATCAGGCCGATGTTGCCTTCCTGGATCAGATCCAGGAACTGCAGGCCGCGGTTGGTGTACTTCTTGGCGATCGAGATCACCAGGCGCAGGTTGGCCTCGATCATCTCTTTCTTGGCATTGCGCGAAGACGCTTCGCCTTCGTTCATGCGCTTGTTGATGTCCTTGAGCTCATCGAGCGGCACCACCACGCGGGCTTGCAGATCGGCCAGCTTTTGCTGCAGGTCCTGCACCGGCGGAATGTTGCGGCCCATGACGGCGCTCCAGGGCTTGCCGGCGGCAGCCTGCTTCTCGATCCACTTGAGGTTGAGCAGGTTGGATGGCACGCGGTTGCCGTGCTTGTCGCGGCCGCTGAAGTCGGCGATGAAGTTGTCCTGCGGGTAGCCGCACTTGTCGACGATGATGCGGCGCAGTTCGCGCTCTTTCTTGCGCACGTCATCCACCTGGCCGCGCACCATGTCGCACAGCTTCTCGATCGCCTTGGCGGTGAAGCGGATGGTCATGAGCTCTTCGCTCAGCGCCTTCTGCGCCTTCATGTAGGCGGGCGTGCCGTAGCCTTCCTTGTCGTAGACCTTGTGCACCTTCTCGAACAGCTGGCGCAGCTTGTCGAAGCGCTCCAGCGCCTGCTTCTTGAGTTCTTCCAGCTTCTTGGTCAGCGCCTTGGAGCCACCCTTGCCGTCGTCGTCGTCGGCTTCGTCGAATTCGTCGAAGTCTTCTTCGGCCACATAGTCGTCGGCCTCGTTCGGGTTGGAGAAGCCGTCCACGATGGTGGTGATGACGACCTTGCCTTCGCGAATCTCTTCGCCCAGGCGCAGGATTTCAGCGATGGTGGCGGGGGAGGCCGAGATGGCCTCCATCATGGCCATCAGGCCGCCTTCGATGCGCTTGGCAATCTCGATCTCGCCCTCGCGGGTGAGCAGTTCGACCGTGCCCATTTCACGCATGTACATGCGCACCGGGTCGGTGGTGCGGCCGAACTCGCTGTCCACGGTGGACAGGGCGGCTTCGGCTTCTTCCTCGGCTTCTTCTTCGGTGGCGGCGGTCGGGCCGGTATTGTTGAGCAGCAGGGTCTCGGCGTCCGGTGTCTGTTCGTACACCGCCACACCCATGTCGTTCAACATGGAGATCACGACTTCCAGCGTCTCGGCATCAACCAGCTTGTCGGGCAGGTGGTCGGAGATTTCGCCGTGCGTCAGGTAGCCGCGCGTCTTGCCCAGCTTGATCAGCTGCTTGAGGCGCTGGCGGCGCTTGGCTAGGTCTTCTTCGGACAGGACGGTCTCGTCCAGGCCGAATTCCTTCATCAAGGCGCGTTCCTTCGCCTTGCTGATCTTCATGCGCAGCGGCTTGACTTTCTCACCCGGCGCAACCGCCGGTTCCTCGGCAAACTCGGCTTCGATGTCGGACAGGTCCAGGTCTTCAGACGGCTGGGCACCTGCCGCGTTCTTGGGCTTGCGGCCGCGCTTGGCGCCGGTCTTGGGTGCTGCGCCATCGGCGGAGGCGGCCTTCGGCGGGCGGCCCGGTTTCTTCTTCACCACTTCTTCGGTGGCAACGGCAACGGTTTTCTTCACTTCAGCGGCCGGGGTCTTGGCGGCTTTTTCGGCTTTGGCAGGGGTCTTGGAGGCGGGCACTGATGGAACTTTCGTGGCGGGCTTGGCCGCAGCCTTGGCTGCCGGTTTGGCTACGGCCTTGGGGGCGGCAGCTTTCTTGGCAACGGGCTTCGGCGAGGCCTTGGCGACGGGTTTTGCGGCGGGCTTTGCAGGCTTCTTGGACTTTTGAGCGGGCATGAATCAACCTCAGGACATCAAAAACTGGCACAAAGAAACAAACACAGGCACCGAAAACGACCGGCGCAGTTGGGGGACAGAGGAGGGAATCCTCAAGGGCAAGATGGGAGGGCGATCATTTGGAATGCAGTCCTTGCGGTAAGGTGGCCGGTCGTGCACGTGGTGCTACGGTTGGCCTGGCCCGGAGGTGCTGCTGTCGCTCTTGCCGAAAATCAGTTGGGGATTATAGCCGGGGCCGGCAGAAATTCAATTCTGGCGGGGTTTTTCGGTGGTTTTGTGCTAGGCCGCCAAGGCCGGGCTTCTTTTTCGGACCGACGGTCCAGCGCCTCCGCAGGGCTCAGCCCTAGTCCGATTTTTGTGGCGAGGCGGTTTCCAGCGCGCGCCGGCGCGTCTGCAGTTCACGGTAGCGTTCCAGCGCCGCCGGGTTGTTGAGGGACGCCTCGATGGCTTCGGTTTCCTGGGCCTTGAGGTGGTCGATCAGCATGCGGTTGAGCAGGTTGCGCAACTCGGCCATGGTTTCGCCATGGTCGTCACCGGCCGCCAGGTCGGAGCCGGTCATGAGTTTGACGGCCAGCGCCTCGGCCGGGTGCTCGCGCAGCCCTTCGCGCAGTGCCGCCCAAGGCTGCGGGCCGTGTTCGTGCAGTTGGCTTTCCAGCCAGCTCAAGAGCGGGCCGTGCGGCTCGGGTAACTCGCACAACAGGTGGTGGTCTTCGCTCGAGAGGCTGTCCCAGATGCCGCTGTGGGCCAGCAGCAGGCGGGCTGCATGGTCGGCCCGGTTGACCAGTTGCGCACGCACGCGGGGTGGCCGCGGCGCCCATTTTTTACTGAATTTCGAGCTGTAGCCCTCGCCATCATTGCGCCAGGTGCTATTGTTTTCGGAGCGGTTGGCGGGCGGGCGCTCGCGCTCGCTGCTGCGCGCCGGCGGGTTCCAGAGCTCGTTCAATTCCTGGCTGCTCAACTGCACCAGCTCGGCAATTTCAGTCAGCAATTGGCGCTTGAGCGCGCCGTCGGGCAACTGGCTCCACAGCGGCTTGGCATTGCTGGCCAGGTGGGCGCGGCCTTCGGCACTGGAGAGGTCGCAGCCTTCGCGCGCCGCCTCGATCAGGAAGCGGCTCAGCGGCACGGCCTCGCTGACGCAGCGGGCAAAGGCCTCTTTGCCAAATTCGCGGATGTAGCTGTCGGGGTCGTGTTCGGCGGGCAGGAACAGGAACTTGACGCTGCGCACATCGGTGGCGTAGGGCAGGGCGCCGTCGAGCGCCTTGCGCGCGGCACGGCGGCCGGCGGCGTCGCCGTCGAAGCTGAAGACCACGGTGTCGGTGAAGCGGAACAGTTTCTGTACGTGTTCGGTGGTGCAGGCGGTGCCCAGCGTGGCCACCGCATTGGGAAAACCCAGCTGCGCCAACGCCACCACGTCCATATAACCTTCGGTCACCAGCGCGTAACCGAGGTCGCGGATGGCGTTGCGTGCCTCGAACAGGCCGTAGAGTTCACGCCCCTTGCTGAACACCGGCGTTTCCGGCGAGTTCAGGTACTTGGGTTTTTCGTCCCCCAGTACGCGCCCGCCAAAACCGATGCACTCGCCCTTGACGTTGCGGATCGGGAACATGATGCGGTCGCGGAAACGGTCGTAGCGTTTTTCCTCGCCGCTGTTGTTTTCTTCCGCGTTGGTGATGACCAGGCCGCTTTCCACCAGCAGCGGGTCGTCGTACTGCGGAAAGACGCTGGCCAGCGAGCGCCAGCCTTCAGGCGCATAACCCAGGCCGAACTGCTTGGCGATTTCGCCGGAGAGGCCGCGGCGCTTGAGGTAATCAATGGCCCGCGGCGCGCTTTTCAGATGTTTGCGATAGGCCTCGCCGGCCTTGTCCAGCACATCGTTCAGCGTGGCTTGCTTTTGCCGCTGCTCGGCAGCGCGTGCGCGGTCCTGCGGGCTGGCTTCGTCCTCCGGCACCTGCAGGCCGTAATGCTGGGCCAGCTCCTTCACCGCTTCGATGAAGCTCATGCCGGTGTGTTCCATCAGGAAGTTGATGGAGTCACCGTGCTTGCCGCAGCCGAAGCAGTGGTAGAACTGCTTGGTCGGGCTGACCGTGAACGAGGGCGACTTCTCGGCGTGGAACGGGCACAAACCCATGAAATTGGCGCCCCCCTTCTTGAGCTGCACGTAGCGTCCGACGATCTCGACGACGTCGGCGCGCGCTAGCAGCTCCTGGATGAAGGATTGGGGGATGGCCATACGGTCGATTGTAGGAAGACTGGTGACAGCTTCTGTTGTCAGACACAAAAAAGCCGGCCGACCCGGGTAGGGCGGCCGGCTTGGTGCGCGGGACGAATCAGCGCGGTGCCAGGCGAATGGCGCCGTCCAGGCGGATCACCTCGCCGTTGAGCATGTCGTTCTCGAAGATGTGTTTGGCCAGCTTGGCGTAGTCTTCGGGCGTGCCCAGGCGGCTGGGGAAGGGCACGCTGGCGGCCAGTGCGTCCTGCACTTCCTGCGGCATGCCGAACAGCATGGGCGTGCCGAAGATGCCGGGGGCAATCGTCATGTTGCGGATGCCGTTGCGTGCCAGGTCGCGCGCGATCGGCAGCGTCATGCCGACCACGCCGCCCTTGGAGGCGCTGTAGGCAGCCTGGCCGATCTGGCCGTCATAAGCGGCCACGCTGGCGGTGGAGATCATCACGCCGCGCTCGCCGGTGGCTTCGGGTTCGTTCTTGCACATGGCGTCAGCGGCCAGGCGGATCATGTTGAAGCTACCGATCAGGTTGACGGTGATGGTCTTGCTGAAGGTGGCCAGCGCGTGCGCGCCGCTCTTGCCCACGGTCTTCTCGGCCGGGGCGATGCCGGCGCAGTTCACCAGCCCCATGAGCTTGCCCAGGGAGAGCGCCTTGGCCACCACAGCCTGGCCATCGGCTTCCTGGCTGACATCGCACTTGACGAAGGCGCCGCCGATCTCTTTGGCCACAGCCTCGCCTTTTTCAGCCTGCATGTCGGCAATGACGACCTTGCCGCCATTGGCTGCCAGCATGCGCGCGGTGCCTTCGCCCAGGCCCGAGGCGCCGCCGGTCACGATGAATACTTTGCCTGCAATTTGCATGTCGATCTCCAGAGGTAAAAATGAGGGTGTTTGACGTTTACGTTAACGTCAATTATGTCCCACGCCATTGCACCTTCGTGATGACCGCGGCGCGTTTTTTTGTGAGCCGATCCGATCGAGGTGCAGGTTTGCTGCTATACTCTCGCTTCTCGAATACTCTTAGGCGCGTAGCTCAGCTGGTTAGAGCACCACCTTGACATGGTGGGGGTCGTTGGTTCGAGTCCAATCGCGCCTACCAAGATGCAGCCCCGGTTTCCCATGAAGCCGGGGCTTTTTCGTTTCCCCCTCAGGGTAAACCTTGGGGGTTTTGTGTCACATCTCTTCCTAGAATGTGTTGCGGCGCAATAGGTTGAGTTGATCCACAGGATCGAGGAGAGGAGATTTCGGTCATGAAAGAGAAAAAAGAAGATGCCGCTGCAGGCGCTGAGCGGATCATCAAGAAATACCCCAACCGGCGGCTGTACGACACCAATACCTCGAGCTACATCACGCTGACCGAGATCAAGCAACTGGTGATGGCCAGCGCCCCCTTTGTGGTGCGCGACGCCAAGACCGGCGAAGACATCACGCGCAGCATCCTGCTGCAGATCATCCTGGAAGAAGAAGCCGGTGGCACGCCGATGTTCAGTGCTTCGGTGCTGGCCAACATCATCCGTTTCTATGGCCATGCCATGCAGGGCTTC
This sequence comes from Curvibacter sp. PD_MW3, assembly GCA_002633085.1. Classification (GTDB taxonomy): domain Bacteria; phylum Pseudomonadota; class Gammaproteobacteria; order Burkholderiales; family Burkholderiaceae_C; genus Hylemonella. Next base: position 279,363 of record NSIV01000001.1, on the reverse strand, counting down.
ATGGGCGGCTACCTGGAGAAAAACATCCAGTCCCTGCATGACGTGCAAAGCAAGCTGGCCGAGCAGTCCAAGGGGGTGTCGCCCGAGATGTGGACGCAATTCATGGCCATGCAGGCGCCCATGATGCAGGGGCTGGTGAACAGCAACCTGGAGCAATCCAAGAACATGTTCGTGCAGATGCAGGAGCAGATGCAGAAGCAGACCGAGCAGATGCTTGGGGCCTTCGGGCTGAAGCGCTGAACGCGTTGCCGAATACTGGGACAATATGGGGATGAGTGAAGTCTTGTCCCCCACCTCTCCCGATTCCGCCGCTGCCACACCGAAAATCGGCTTTGTCAGCCTGGGCTGTCCCAAGGCGCTGACCGATTCCGAACTGATCCTCACCCAGCTGAGTGCCGAGGGCTACCAGACCGCCAAGACCTTCCAAGGCGCGGACCTGGTGATCGTCAACACCTGCGGCTTCATCGACGACGCGGTGAAGGAAAGCCTGGACACCATCGGCGAGGCGCTGGCTGAGAACGGCAAAGTCATCGTCACCGGCTGCCTCGGCGCCAAGTCGGGCGAGGACGGCGGCAACCTGATCAAGCAGATCCATCCCCGCGTGCTGGCCGTGACCGGCCCGCATGCCACGCAGGAAGTGATGAACGCGGTGCATGCGCACCTGCCGAAACCGCACGATCCCTTCATCGACCTGGTGCCGGGTGCCTTTGGCGAAGCGGGCATCAAGCTGACGCCGCGCCACTACGCCTACCTGAAGATCAGCGAGGGCTGCAACCACCGTTGCACCTTCTGCATCATCCCGTCCATGCGCGGCGATCTGGTGTCGCGCCCCATCGGCGATGTGCTGAAAGAGGCCAAGGCCTTGTTCGAAGGCGGCGTGAAGGAATTGCTGGTGATCAGCCAGGACACCTCGGCCTACGGCGTGGACGTGAAGTACCGCACCGGTTTCTGGGACGGCAAGCCGGTCAAGACCCGCCTGTTCGAGCTGGTGCAGGCGCTGGGCGAGCTGGCCGAGGCGCATGGCGCCTGGGTACGCTTGCATTACGTCTATCCCTACCCCCATGTGGATGACATCATTCCCTTGATGGCCAGCGGCAAGGTGCTGCCGTACCTCGACGTGCCCTTGCAGCACAGCCATCCCGATGTGCTCAAGCGCATGAAGCGCCCGGCCAGCGGCGAGAAGAATCTGGAGCGCATCCAGCGCTGGCGCGAGATGTGTCCCGAGATCGTGATCCGCAGTACCTTCATCGCCGGTTTCCCCGGCGAGACGGAAGCCGAATTCGAGCATCTGCTCGATTTCATGCGCGAGGCGAAGATCGACCGTGCCGGCTGTTTTGCCTACAGCCCGGTCAAGGGGGCGACGGCCAACGAGCTGCCGGGCATGTTGCCAGAAGAAGTGCGTGAGGAACGACGTGCCCGCTTCATGGCGGTGGCCGAAGAAGTCTCGATTGCCAAGCTGCAGCAGCGTGTGGGTGCCACCATGCAGGTGCTGGTGGACTCGGCGCCGGCAATGGGGCGCAAGGGCGGTGTGGGTCGCAGTTATGCCGATGCACCGGAGATCGACGGCGTGGTCAAGCTGCTGCCGCCGGAGAAGATCAGCAAGACACTCAAGGTCGGCGAGTTCACGCGTGCCCGCATCGTCGGCACGCAGGGCCACGACCTCGTCGCATTGCCGGTCTGATGGAATACCCCCAGGCTTTGCGCACTGCGTGTCGCTCCGCCACCCCCCTTGCAGGGGGCAACGCCAGCGGCCCGGCTAAGCCGGTTCCGCGGCGTTTTTCGGCTCAAGGGTTTTGTTCGGCGCAGGTTGCACAACGCTTGGCGGAGCAATTGCGAAAGCCAGAAAAGAAAAAAGCCGCTGAAGGATCAGCGGCTTTTTGTTTGTAAAACCGTCATGGTTTTACTTTATATTGGTGCCCAGGAGAGGACTCGAACCTCCACGATGTTACTCGCTAGTACCTGAAACTAGTGCGTCTACCAATTCCGCCACCTGGGCATTTCAGGAAAGAGAGAAGTATATCAAAAATTTTGAGCGTTCCAGCGGATTGCTGGAAGAAATTGAAGGAAGTGTTCAAGGTCATCGTGACGGCCATGGTTTCGTGGTGCGTGACGACGGCGAACCGGACATTTATTTGCCACCCAACGAGATGCGCGCCGTGCTCCACAAGGACCGCGTCAAGGCGCGCATCGTGCGTTCTGATCGCAAGGGCCGTCCCGAGGGACGCGTGCTGGAGATCATCGAGCGCCCGGCACATCCCATCATCGGTCGGCTGCTGCAGGAAAGCGGTGTCTGGCTGGTGGCGCCTGAGGACAAGCGCTACGGTCAGGACATCCTGATTCCCAAGAGCGCCACCGGCCAGGCCAAACCTGGCCAGGTGGTGGTGGTGGAACTGGTGGAGCCGCCGGCGCTGTTCGGTCAGCCGGTGGGACGCATCAAGGAAGTGCTGGGCGAGGTTGATGACCCCGGCATGGAAATCGAAATCGCGGTGCGCAAGTACAGCGTGCCGCACGAATTCACCGACGCTTGCATTGCCCAGGCCCGTGGCCTGCCCGACAAGGTGCGGCCACAGGACAAGCGAAATCGTGTCGACCTGACCGATGTGCCATTGGTGACTATCGACGGCGAGGATGCGCGCGACTTCGACGACGCCGTCTATTGCGAGCCGTCGACCCAGGGCCGCGGCAAGAGCGCTGTGCGCGGCTGGCGCCTGCTGGTGGCGATTGCCGATGTCAGCCACTATGTGGAGACCGGCTCGCCGATCGATGTTGACGCCTACGAGCGCGCCACCAGCGTCTACTTCCCGCGTCGCGTGATTCCCATGCTGCCGGAAAAGCTGTCCAACGGACTGTGCTCGCTCAATCCCGAGGTCGAGCGCCTGTGCATGGTGTGCGACATGTTCATCAGCCACGAAGGTGAGATCACGGCTTACCAGTTCTACCCGGCGGTGATGTGGAGCCATGCGCGCCTCACCTACACCGAGGTGGCGGCCATCTTGTCCAACACCAACGGCCCGGAGGCGCAGCGGCGCAAGGCGCTGGTGGGCGACCTGCTGAACCTCGACGATGTCTACCGTGCCCTGCTGGCGGCGCGTGCCAAGCGCGGTGCGGTGGATTTCGAAACCACCGAGACCCAGATCGTCTGCGACGAGAGTGGCCGCATCGAGAAGATCGTGCCGCGCGTGCGCAACGAGGCACACCGTCTGATCGAGGAGGCCATGCTGGCAGCCAACGTCTGCAGCGCCGACTTCATCGGCCAGAGCAAGCACGCCGGCCTGTTTCGCGTGCACGAAGGACCGACGCCGGAGAAGAACGAACTGCTGCGCAACTACCTCAAGGCCACCGGCGTGGGGCTGACCATCAGCGAGAACCCTTCGCCGGCAGAGTTCCAGGCCATCGCCGTGGCCACCAAGGAACGCCCGGACGCGCAACAGATCCACACCATGCTGCTGCGTTCCATGCAGCAGGCGATCTACACACCGCACAACAGCGGCCACTTCGGCCTGGCCTTCGAGTCCTACACCCACTTCACCAGTCCGATCCGCCGCTACCCCGATCTGCTGGTGCACCGCGTGATCAAGGCCATCCTGGGCAAGACGCGCTACCACCTGCCGGCCTTGCCGACGCCGGGCGAGGCACATGCCAAGCTGTCGCGCCGGATCGAGAAGAGTGAAGCCGCCAAGATGAAGCTCTCGGGCGAGAAGCCGAAGAAGGTCAGTGCCGAACTGATGGCCTGGCAGGCCGCCGGTCTGCATTGCAGCGCCAACGAGCGCCGTGCCGACGAGGCCAGTCGCGACGTCGAGGCTTGGCTTAAGTGTAAGTACATGCGCGAGCACCTGGGCGAGGAGTTCAGCGGCGTGGTGACGGCCGCTACCAGCTTCGGCATCTTCGTCACGCTGGATGCCATGTACGTCGAGGGGCTGGTGCACATCACCGAGCTCGGTGGCGAGTACTTCCGCTTCGACGAAGCGCGTCAGGAGTTGCGCGGCGAGCGCACCGGCATCCGTTATGCCATCGGCACGCGGGTGCGGGTGCAGGTCAGCCGGGTCGATCTGGACGGCCGGCGCATCGATTTCCGCCTGGTGCGCGAGGGCGAGGAGTTCATGGCGCGCGCCATGAAGGACAAGGGCTTGGTCCACGACGGTCGCGGTATGGAGAGGGCGCCTGCCAAGACGTCGGCCAAGCGCGCGGCGAAGAAGGCATCAGCCGCCCAGTCCCGTGCCCTGCCGTCACCGATCCAGGCGCTCAAGGCGGCGGTGAAGAAGACGGTGGCCAAGAGCAAGGGCCGCAAGACGCGACGCAAATCCTGAACAACGACAAATAGAAAGTAGGAGACAGGCAGATGACGGAGAAGTCCAAAGTGGCCATCGTGACCGGCGCTGGCACGGGCATTGGCAAGGCGGCGGCGCTGGCCTTGCTGGCCGATGGCTATTGCGTGGCGCTGGCCGGGCGCCGGCGCGAGCCGTTGCAGGCGGTGGCAGACGCTTCGGGGGCCGGGGTACGGGCGCTGGTGCTGCCCACGGATGTGTCGCAGCCGGAGTCGGTGCGCGCCCTGTTCGATGCCACGGTGCAGGCCTGGGGCCGGGTTGACGTGCTGTTCAACAACGCCGGCGTCAATGCGCCGGGCATTCCACTGGAGGACTTGACGTTCGAGCAGTGGAAGAACGTGGTGGACATCAACCTCACCGGTATGTTCCTGTGTATCCAGCAGGCGTTTCGCGTCATGAAGGCGCAGGTGCCGCGTGGCGGGCGCATCATCAACAACGGCTCCATTTCAGCCCATGCGCCGCGGCCGAATTCGATTGCCTACACCGCCACCAAACACGGCGTGATGGGGCTGACCAAGACCGCCTCGCTCGACGGCCGCCAGTACGACATCGCGGTCGGCCAGATCGACATCGGCAATGCCGCCACCGAGATGGCCGAACGCATGGCCAAGGGCGTGCCGCAGGCCAATGGCGAGATGGCGGTGGAGCCGCTGATGGATGTCAACATCGTCGGCCAGTCGGTGCTCTACATGGCCAACCTGCCGCTGGAAGCCAACGTGCTGTTTCACACCGTGATGGCGAGCAAGATGCCCTTCGTCGGGCGCGGTTAGTTCACACAGAGGGCTTGCGCCAGCGCGCCGGCCGTCAAGGCCCGGTCGTGCGGCCAAGTGTCAGCGGCACGTCCGTGCAACCAGACCGATTCGCAGGCCGCCTGGAAGGCCGACCCGCCGTTGGCCAGACGCGCGCCAATCATGCCGGCCAGTACATCGCCGGTGCCGGCGGTGGCCAAGAGCGCATTGCCCGTCGGGTTGATCACCGGTGTGATGTCCGGTGCGGCAATCACCGTGCCTGAGCCCTTCAACACCACGGTGCAATAAAAGCGTTGCGCGAGCTGCTGCGCAGTGGCCAGCCGATCGTGCTGCACCTCGGCCGTGGTCGAGCCGAGCAGGCGCGCGGCTTCCAGGGGATGGGGCGTCAACACCGTTTGACGTCCGCGTGCATGACGGGCACGCAGCAGTTGCTGGAGTTGACTGTCATTTGCTATTGAATTGAGAGCGTCTGCGTCAATGACGGCAAGGGATGCTGCCGATAAAAGGCGTGGAAGCTGGGCGGCGACAGCACTGCCGCCACCGCAGCCACAGACCACCGTCATCTGTGCCGGATCCAGCGACTCGAGCGGGCGAAACATCAGTTCGGGATGGTTGGCATCAACACCCAGACTGCCGCCGTCGAGCAGGCCGACAAAGACCCGCCCGGCACCCTGGTGCAATGCCGCGCAAGCCGCCAGCAGTGCAGCGCCGGTCATGCCCGGGGCGCCGCCGATGATGGCGACATCGCCATAACTGCCTTTGTGCGAGGCGTGTGGTCGTGCATGGAGGAGTGGTGCGCCGGACAACGTGGCTTGTGCCGGTGGGGTTGCAGCGGTTTCTGCGCCGAGCGATTCGAACCAAACCTCACCCGCCGCGTCGCGTCCGTGCCCGATGAACAGTCCGGGTTTGAGTGTGAGCAGGCTCAAGGTGTGCGTTGCACGCACCCTGGGGCCGTCGCTGGCGCCGGTGTCGGCATTCAGGCCCGAAGGCAGGTCCACCGCCAACACCGGCACGTTCAGGGTGTTGATGTGGGCGATCCACTCGGCCAGCCGTCCTTCGGCCGGGCGCGTGACACCGATGCCGAGCAGGGCATCGATGCAGCAGTCGCATGCGGCAGGCGGCGCATCCAGAAAGCGAACACCCGCGGCCTGGGCACGCGCGTAGGAGGCACGGGCGTCGGCCGGTGCGTCTTGCGGTGTGCCGAGCCAGCTCACCAGCGCGGTCTTGCCCCACTGTTGCAAGTGCATGGCGGCCTCCAGGCCATCACCGCCGTTGTTGCCCGGTCCGCAGGCGAGCCAGAAGGTGGAGGCGTGGGGCGCCAGCCCCAGCGCCAGCCGTGCCGTGGCCAAGCCGGCGCGCTGCATCAGGGTGTGAGGTGGCAGCCCGTCCGCCAGCGTGGCTTCCAGTTGACGTGTGGTGGCGACCTGGTGCAGCGGGTGAGGGAGGCGGGGGTCGATCTTGTCCATGCTGCGTGGCCTGTCGGCTCAGAACTCGTAACTGTCGCCTTCGCGCGCCAGGCGGATGTCCAGCCGGTCGCCCGGTGGGGCCGGGTTGTCGGCCAGCGCCTGGGCGAAGGCGGCTTCCAGCGCGTCGTCGCTGCGTGTGGGCTCATGATGGGTGCAGTAGAGCACGCGTGCACCCGCCTGGCGCGCGGCCTGGATATTGCCCTCGAAGGTGCCGTGGCCCCAGCCTTTCTTGGCCGGGTATTCCTGCGCGGTGTAGGAGGTGTCGGCAATCAGCACATCGACACCGCGGATCGCTTCCAGAATGGTCGCTTGCTTTGCATCGACAAAGGTCTGGTATTCGGCGTATTCAACGTCGCCCGGCTCGTAAATGTTGTACGGCGGCTCGTGGTCACCGGTGAAGAACACCGACTTGCCATCCGCCTCGATGCGGTAACCGAAGTTGATGACCGGGTGGTTGAGCAGGTAGGGCGTCACGGTGGCGCTGCCGATCTGGATGGGCTGTTCGGGTGCCAGCGTCACATACTCGATGCGGGCCTTCATCTCGGCTTCGCGCACCGGGAAATAGCTGTACTGCAACTGCACCGACATGACCTGTTCCACGCCCTTGCCGGAGACCGGATCGAAGGCGCCATGCAGGCGCAGCAGGTTGCCGGGAATGAAGTTGGGGATGAAGAAGGGCAGGCCCTGGATATGGTCCCAGTGCGAATGCGTGATGAGCACATTGGCTTGCACCGGCAACTCGGTCAGCAGGGTCTGCGACAGCGGGAAGATGCCGGTGCCGGCATCCAGGATGATCAGCTCGTTGTTGTCGGTGCGGATCTCGATGCAGGTGGTGTTGCCGCCGTAGCGCACTGTGTGCGGTCCGGGGGAAGCGATGGAGCCGCGTACGCCCCAGAACTTGACTTTCATGCTCAGCCTTCGAGTCGGGAAAAGATCTGGGCTTCTTCGAACAAGGTGGTCAGGTCGCCCAGTCGGGCGATGACGGCATCCAGATTGCCGCCCAGGCGCCGCGCCATGGCTGGTGTGAGCTCCTCGATGCAGGTATTGCCACCAAAGCCGAATTGCAGTTTCTTGCTGATCTGGTTGGCGGCAAAGACGCAGGCGATCATGTCGCTGTCTTTCAGTGCAGCACCGTGCTGATTGCGGATGGCTTCCACCAGATGGGGAGAGAAGCGCCACTTTTCCACCAGCATGGCGCCCACCAGGGCATGGTCGGCGCCAATGCTGTGCTGCAGGGCTTCGTGCAGCGAGGTGCCATCGCGCTGGCTGATTTCCAGCGCATGCCGGAACTCGTCGGGCATGAACTGGGCAAACACCACCTTGCCGAAATCGTGCAGCAGGCCGGCGATGAAGCAGTCCATCGGGTCGGCATTGTCCAGGTCGGAGGCCAGTTGTTTGGCGATGCCGGCCGTGGCCAGCGAGTGCAGCAGGTACTGCTGCACATCAAAGCCGGCCGCATTGCTTTTGGGCAGCATGCCGATGGCGGCAATGCCCAGGGCCAGGTTCTTGATGGTGTTGAAACCCATGAAGACCACGGCGTGGTTGATCGAGGTAACCTGCTTGGGCAGGCTGTAGTAGGCCGAGTTGACGACTTTGAGGATCTTGACCGTGAGCACCGGGTCCTTGTCGATCACCTGCACCAGGTCCTTGGGCGTGCAGTCCACATCCCGGGTCAGCTCCAGGATTTTCTGCACGCTCTTTGGGAAGGCCGGCATCTCGTCCACGGCGAGGGCCAAGCGTTGGGATAGTTCAGGACTCATGAGCAAGAGGTGTACCGGTGGTTAAGCCGAATGTACCTGAATCATGACGCTCCTTCGGCACCGTTCAGAGGCCCCAAGGGGCCGTTCATAGCCCCGTTCAGCGCTTGAGCCGATGCAGGTCCAGGCCTTCGAGGTCGACCTCCGGTGGGCGCCCGGCCATCAGGTCGGCCAGGGCCCGGGCCGAACCGCAACTCAGCGACCAGCCGCTGGCGCCATGCCCCAGGTTCAGCCACAAGCCCGGGATGCCGCTGGCTCCCAGCAATGGTGGGCCGTCAGGCAGCATGGGGCGCGCGCCTTTCCAGACCTGGACGCCGCTGCTGATCTGCGCCGCGCCAGGAAACCAGTCGTGCAGCACCTTGTAGAGCGTTTGGAGGGTGCCGGCGCGCTGGTCACCGGGGGCGCCGCCAATTTCTGCCGTACCGGCCACGCGCACGCGCTGGCCCAGGCGTGTGATGTTGACCTTGTAGCGCTCGTCCATGATGGCGCTGCGCGGGGCGTTCAGCGGTTCGCGCACGGCAGCACTGATCGAATAGCCATGCACTGCGGCGAGCGGGAGCTTCAGACCCAGCGGGCGCAGCAGGCGTGCCGAGTCGACGCCGGCACACAGCACGGCAGCGTCGAAGTGTTGCGCTTCGGGCCCGCCGGCCAGATGCAGCCTGACGCCGGTGGCGGACTCGCCGGCGCTCGGGGCGATCGATTCCACCGTGGTGCTGAACGCAAAATTGACGCCCAGGCGCTGGGCCTCGTTCTTGAGCAGCAGGGCAAACTGGCGGCAGTTGCCGACCTCGTCCTGCGGCAGGTGGATGGCACCGTGAAAAGACGTGTCCGGATTCAGGGCCGGCTCGATCTTGCGCGCCTCTTCCGGGCTGATTTCCTTGAACGGCACCCCAGCCTCGCGCAGCACCTGCAGGCTGGCTTGCATCTGGGCCTGGTCCTTGGCCGAGCGCAGCAGCACGAGATGGCCCTCGCTGCGGTCGAACTCGAGCTGCAGGTCGGCGCTGGTCTGGTGCAGCCGCTCACGGCTGAAGGCGGCCAAGCGCTGCATGCGCTGGCGGTTGGCAACAAAGGTCTCGGGCTGGCAGGCGCGCCAGCTTTGCCACATCCAGCCCAGCTCCTGGCGAGACAATGGCCAGCGGATGCGCACCGGCGCATGGCGGCTCAGGAGGTGGCTGATGATCTTGAGTGGCATGCCCGGCGTGGCCCAGGGCGTGGTGTAGGCCGGTGCGACCAGGCCTGCATTGGCAAAGCTGCCTTCTTCGGCGGCGGCCAGGCGCCGCTCAAACACGGTGACTTCGTGCCCATCCTGCGCGAGTTCGTAGGCGGTGGTGACGCCGATGATGCCGGCGCCAATGACTGCAATTTTCATGAATTCCTGTTGTTTTTAATGCTCAGCCCTTGTGCCATATGCGCAATCAGCTATTGTTTTTGTAGCAAATCTTCGATCTGCAGCGCCAGATTCAACACGCCATCATCGCGCATCGCGCCATGCCAGAGCATCAGGCCGACCGGCAGTTCGTCGGCCGTATGGCAAGGCAGCGAGATGGCGCAGCCGTCCAGCATGTTAACCACGCTCGGGTTGCGCAGCAGCAGGCCGTTGATGCGGAAGAAGACTTCATCGCGCTCCGCTCCGGGGGCCACCTCGGCCATGGGCGGCGCCACCACCGGCACGGTGGGCGAGAGCACGGCGTCGAAACCTAGCAGGGCCTGCTCGATGCGAGCGATCCAGTCGCGGCGCATCTGCATCAGTCCTATGTAGTCGGCCGCACTCATGGCGGCGCCGCGCTGGATGCGGCTTGCGACCCGTGGATCGTATTGGTCCGCCTTGTCCTGCAGCAGGCGGCGGTGCCAGCTGTAGCTCTCGGCTGCGGCAAAGCTGCCGCTGGCCTGCATGCCGGCCAGCTCGCCCAGTTCGGGCAGGGCCATTTCCTCGATGCGGGCGCCGGCGGCGCGCAGGGTCTGCAGCGTGCGCTCGAAGGCGCGGGCCACGGTCGCATCCGCGCCGTCGAGCATGAGGGTTGGTGTGACGGCCAGCCGATAGGCCGAGAGCGGGGCTGCACTGCGCGTGACGCGCCGCGCCGCCAGGATCTCATGCGCCAGGATGGCGTCGCGCACCGAGCGCGTCATGGCGCAGGCGGTGTCCAGCGTGCTGGACAGGGGAATGGTGCCGTCCAGCGGTACCAGCCGGGCCGTGTTCTTGAAGCCGACCAGGCCCTGCAGGGCGGCCGGGATGCGGATCGAGCCGCCGGTGTCCGAGCCCAGCCCGATGAAGGCCGCACCCGTGGCCACCGAGACGGCCGCGCCACTGGACGAGCCGCCGGGAATGCGTGGCACATCGGTGGCCGCGGCGTTGGCCGGGGTGCCGTAGTGCGGGTTGACGCCGACGCCGGAGAAGGCGAATTCGGTCATGTTGGTGCGACCGATGAACGCCGCACCGGCGGCGCGCAGCCGGGCCACGGCCACGGCATCCTGGTCTGCCGGTGGTGCATCTGCCAGCACCACCGACCCGGCGCAGCTAGTCTGGCCGCGCACATCGAACAGGTCCTTGACCGACACCGCCAGCCCGGCCAGCGGCTGGCGCCCGACGTCGGCCGCCATGGCGTCGGTGCGCGCCTGGTCGAAGCTGGTCTGGAGGAAGGCGTGCTGGCAGTGCGGTGACTGGGCGATCGCCATGGCGCGCCCGATTTCGGTGCTTGCGCTGGTCTGGCCGGCCAGCAGGCGCTGGCGGGTGGTGTGGAGGTCTGCAAGCATGTGATGAAGAGGGTGCCTGTGCTATACTCTTTGGGTTTTGCTGATGGGCCATTGCGGTCCGCTGGCGAACAAATCGCAAACCGGTCCATCCAGGTGTTGCATCGGGTGCTTTTAGCGCCTGCTGCAAAGAGGGCCGGATTTTAGACCCAACCTTTGGAGTTAACTATGTCCGCAACCATGCGCGAAATGCTGGAAGCCGGTGTCCATTTCGGTCACCAGACCCGCTTCTGGAATCCCAAGATGGCCCCGTTTATCTTCGGCCATCGCAACAAGATCCACATCATCAACCTGGAAAAGTCGCTGCCGATGTTCCAGGAAGCTTCCAAGTTTGTGAAGCAACTGTCTGCCAAGCGCGGCACCATCCTGATGGTGGGTACCAAGCGCCAAGCCCGCGAAATCGTTGCGGCTGAAGCCCAGCGCGCTGGCGTGCCCTTTGTTGATCAGCGTTGGCTGGGCGGCATGTTGACCAACTTCAAGACGGTCAAGACCTCCATCAAGCGTCTGAAAGACATGAAGGCCCAGCAGGAAGCTGGTCTGGATGCCATGAGCAAGAAAGAACAGCTCATGTTTGCCCGTGAACTCGACAAGCTCGAGAAAGACATCGGCGGCATTCAGGACATGAACACCCTGCCGGACGCGATCTTTGTGATCGACGTCGGCTACCACAAGATCGCCATTGCCGAAGCCAAGAAGCTGGGCATTCCGCTGATCGGTGTGGTCGATACCAATCACTCGCCTGAAGGCATTGATTACGTGATCCCCGGCAACGATGACTCGTCCAAGGCCGTGACGCTGTATGCGCGTGGCATTGCTGACGCCATCATCGAAGGCCGCGCCAACGCGGTGGAAGACGTGGTCAAGGCCGTGTCGTCCGAGGCGGGTGACGAATTTGTGGAAGTGAGCGAGGCTTCTGCCTAAGCTGGTCACGACCCGAAGAAAGGGGCGCATGCCCCTTTTTTTTAGTCTCTATTTGAATTGAACTGAACTGCACACGGAGAAACAAGATGGCTGCAATTACCGCAAGCATGGTCGCTGAACTGCGCGCCAAGACCGATGCCCCGATGATGGAGTGCAAGAAGGCACTGACCGAAGCCGATGGCGACATGGCCAAGGCGGAAGAAGTCCTGCGCGTCAAGCTCGGCACCAAGGCCGGCAAGGCTGCTTCGCGCGTGACCGCTGAAGGCGTGGTCGCCAGCTTCATTGATGGCGCCACCGGTGCCCTGATCGAAGTCAACTGCGAAACCGACTTCGTGACCAAGAACGACAGCTTCCTGGGTCTGGCCAAGGCCGCCGCCGAACTGGTCGCCAAGCACAACCCGGCCGACGTGGCTGCCCTGGGTGCACTTGCCTATGCGCAAGACGGCTTTGGCCCCACCCTGGAAGACGTGCGCAAGGGCCTGATCGGCAAGATCGGCGAGAACATGAGCTTCCGCCGTTTCAAGCGCTTCGCCTCCGGCGCCAAGCTGGCGTCTTACCTGCACGGCACCCGCATTGGTGTGGTGATTGAGTTCGACGGTGACGAGACCGCCGCCAAGGATGTAGCTATGCACGTGGCTGCCATGAAGCCGGTCGCCTTGACCAGCGCCGATGTGCCGGCCGATCTGATCGAAAAAGAGCGTGCCGTTGCCGCCGGCAAGGCCGAGGAAGACCGCAAAGCCGCTGAAGCTGCTGGCAAGCCGGTCCAGCCAGCCGACATCGTGGCCAAGCGCATTGAAGGTGGCGTGCAGAAGTACCTGAAGGAAGTGTCGTTGTTCAACCAGCCCTTCGTGAAGAACGACAAGCAGACCATCGAGCAGATGCTCAAGGCTGCCGGCACCACGGTGAAGGCATTCACCCTGTACGTGGTGGGTGAAGGCATTGAGAAGAAGGTGGACGACTTTGCTGCTGAAGTGGCTGCCCAAGTGGCCGCTGCCAAGCAGGCGGGTTAAACGCCAATCCTGTAAATTCCGCACTGCCCACCAAGTCCGCCGTCACCATTTCAAGGAGAGTCCCCCATGTCCGACGCCAAACCGGCCCACAAGCGCATTCTGCTGAAGCTGTCCGGTGAGGCCCTCATGGGGGATGATGCCTTCGGTATCAACCATGCCACGATCAAGCGCATGGTGGACGAGGTGGCGGAAATTACCCGCCTCGGGGTAGAAGTTGCCGTCGTCATTGGCGGCGGCAACATCTTCCGTGGCGTGGCTGGCGGCTCGGTCGGCATGGACCGGGCCACTGCCGACTACATGGGCATGCTGGCCACCGTGATGAACGCGCTGGCACTGGCCGACACCATGAACAAGGCGGGTTTGACTGCACGTGTCATGTCGGCCATCGGCATCGAGCAGGTGGTTGAGCCCTATGTGCGGCCCAAGGCGCTGCAGTACCTGGAAGAGGGCAAGGTGGTGATCTTCGCCGCCGGCACAGGCAACCCTTTCTTCACTACCGACACGGCGGCTGCCCTGCGCGGCGCCGAGATTGGTGCCGAGGTCGTGCTCAAGGCCACCAAGGTGGATGGCGTCTACACTGCCGACCCGAAGAAGGACCCGGCTGCAACGCGTTATACCCGCCTGTCATTCGATGAGGCGATGAACAAGAATCTGGGCATCATGGATGCCACGGCCTTTGCGCTGTGCCGCGACCAGAAGTTGCCCATCAAGGTGTTTTCCATCTTCAAGCACGGCGCGCTCAAGCGCGTGGTGATGGGTGAGGACGAGGGTACGCTGGTCTATGCCTGAGCGGGGCTGAAGACGCAGCACAGGAGAGAACAATGACGATCGCAGACATCAAGAAGACCATGGAAACCAAGATGGACCAGTCCATCGAGGCACTCAAAAGCAATCTGTCCAAGGTTCGTACCGGCCGCGCCAGCCCGGCGTTGCTCGACTCGATCCACGTGGAGTACTACGGCTCCATGATGCCGCTGAGCCAGGTGGCCAATGTGTCCCTGCTCGATGCCCGCACCATCAGCGTGCAGCCATGGGAAAAGGGCATGGGCGCCAAGATCGAGAAAGCCATTCGCGAGAGTGATCTCGGTCTGAACCCGGCCTCCATGGGGGATCTGATCCGCGTGCCGATGCCGCCCATGAGCGAAGAGCGCCGCAAGGAAATGACCAAGCTGGTGCGCAACGAAGGTGAGAACTCGAAGATCGCCGTGCGCAACCTGCGTCGTGATGCGAATGAGGCCGTGAAGAAGCTGGTCAAGGACAAGCTGGCATCCGAAGATGACCAGAAGCGTTCCGAGGCCGATATTCAGAAATTGACCGACAAGCATGTCGCCACCATCGATCAGCTGGTAGCCGCTAAGGAACAGGAAGTGATGGCCGTTTAAGACGGGCGTCCTCTTGCCTTCTCACATGACATCGTCCAGCGGGATTCCGCACCACGTTGCCATCGTCATGGATGGCAACGGTCGCTGGGCGGCCAAGCGCTTCATGCCGCGTCTGGCCGGGCACCGGCAGGGCATGGAGAGCCTGCGGCGCTGCATCCGCGCCTGCGTGGACCGTGGCGTGGCGGTGCTGACCGTTTTCGCTTTTTCCTCCGAAAACTGGAATCGTCCGGCGGACGAAGTCTCCGGTCTGATGGAGTTGCTGGCCACCGCGCTGGCCAAGGAAGTGCCGAAACTCCAGCAGGATGGTGTGCAGGTGCATTTTGTGGGGGAGCGTGCCGGCCTGTCCGACAAGGTCCGTACCGGCCTGGCGCAGGCCGAGGCGGCCACAGCATCGAATGGGCAGTTGATTCTCAACGTGTGCTTCAACTATGGCGGACGCTGGGACATCGCGCAGGCGGCGGTTAAGCTGGCTAACCAAGGCAAGCCGATCACCGAGGGTGAGCTGCAGGCAGCCATGGCGCTGGCGCATGTCCCTGATCCCGACCTCATCATCCGTACCGGCGGCGAGCAGCGTCTGAGCAATTTCCTGCTCTGGCAGGCGGCCTATGCCGAACTCTTTTTCAGCGACAAGCTCTGGCCCGAATTCGATGAGGCCGAGCTGGATCGTGCCATGGCCGAATTCAGCCGACGGGAACGGCGCTTTGGCCAGACGTCGGCCCAGGTCGCCGCCGGCGACCAGAAAGCCGCCTGAAGGCTCCACCTATGCTCAAGCAGCGCATCATCACTGCCCTTGTTCTGCTGCTGATCTTGTTGCCAGCGCTGTTCTATCCCTCGCCGGAACCCTTCAGTGCCCTGGCTTTGGTCCTGATTGCTGCCGGTGCCTGGGAGTGGGGGCGACTCAACAGCTGCAGCCAGACGGTGTCGCTGCTGGGTGCCCTGGTCTGTGTGCTGTTGTGCGGCTTGACCTGGAATCTGGGTCTGTTGCACCGCTCCGTGCCCATGGTCTGGTCGGTGGTGGGCGGCCTGTGGGTGTTGGCGGGCGGCTGGCTGTTGCGCAAAGGGGTGTCGGTCTGGCCCTCCATTCCCGCTGGCTTGCGTTGGGCTGCTGGGCTGGGGGCGCTGTGGGCCACCTGGCTGGCAGTGGCACAGGCGCGCGTCATCGGCATCAATTTTCTGCTCTCCGTCCTGGTCCTGGTCTGGATGGCTGACATTGCCGCCTATTTTGCTGGCAAGGCGTTTGGCGGCCGCTTCAGCCGCGGCAAACTGGCGCCTTCGATCAGCCCGGGCAAGAGTTGGGAAGGCGTCTGGGGCGGCATGGCCGGCGTGGTCCTGTTGGCGCTGGGTTGGCGCTGGGCTGATCAAGCTTGGCAGCTTGATGTGCCAAGTCTTTACAGTCGCTTGGGCTCGCATGGCGTCTGGTTTCTGTTGTTGGCAGTGCTGTTCCTGGCCATCATGAGCGTGGTGGGCGATCTGGTGGAGTCGCTGATCAAGCGCAGCGCCGGCGTCAAGGACAGCAGTGGCTTGCTGCCTGGCCATGGTGGTGTGCTGGACCGCGTCGATGCCTTGCTGCCGACGCTGCCGCTGGCCATGATGCTGATCTCTTTTTCGACCCCATGAAGCAACGCCTGGCGATTCTGGGTTCGACCGGCTCCATCGGGACCAACACGCTGGACGTGGTGGCGCGTCATCCGGAGCGTTTCGATGTTTTTGCACTGACCGCCGCCACGCAGGTGGACTTGATGCTGCAGCAATGCCTGCAGTACAAGCCGCGTTTTGCCGTCATGGCCAGTCTGCCGCATGGCAAAGAGCTGGCGGAGCAACTGGCCACACAGGGTTCCACCACGCGGGTGCTCAGTGGCGAGGCGGCGCTGGCCGAGATGGCCGGGCATGACGAGGTGGATGCCGTGATGGCAGCCATTGTCGGTGCCGCCGGCTTGGCGCCTTGCCTGGCGGCTGCGCGCGCCGGTAAGCGGCTGCTGCTGGCCAACAAGGAAGCGCTGGTGGTTGGTGGCGAGGTCTTCATGCACGCAGTGCGCGAAGGCGGCGCCACGCTGCTGCCGATCGACAGCGAGCATTCAGCCATCTTCCAGTCGTTGCCGGAGGACCCGCTGACCTGGGCCGGGCGTGTCGACAAGATCATCCTGACGGCGTCCGGCGGACCATTTCGAACCCGCGACCCGATCACCCTGCGCGACGTCACACCGGAGCAAGCCTGCGCCCATCCGAACTGGGTGATGGGGCGCAAGATTTCGGTCGATTCGGCCACCATGATGAACAAGGCGCTGGAAGTGATCGAGGCGCGTTACCTGTTCGGCTTGGCGCCGGATCGGTTGGAGGTGGTGATTCATCCGCAAAGCGTGATTCACTCCATGGTGCAGTACAAGGACCATTCGGTGGTGGCACAACTGGGTACGCCTGACATGCGGGTGCCCATCGCCTATGGTCTGTCCTGGCCTGAGCGCATGAGTTCCGGCGCCGAGGCGCTCGATTTCCGAACCCTGGCCAAGATGAGCTTCGAGTCGCTGGAGACGCGTGGGCACCCCGAGCGGTTTCCCGGCATCCGGCTGGCTTGGGATGCGCTGAACGGGCCGGTCGGCACCACGGCGGTGCTCAATGCGGCCAATGAGGTAGCGGTAGCGGCTTTCCTGGAGAGGCGCATCCGTTTCGACCAGATCCATGCCGTGAATGTTGAGACGCTGGCGGCGGTGACAACAACGGTGCCGCAATCGCTGGCCGACCTGCTGGCGCTGGATGCCGAGTCGCGCGTCGTGGCGGAGCAGGCCATTGCTCGACTTGGCGTTTGAAAGCGGACGGACCGCATGCTGACTCTGCTTGCCTTTGTTCTTGCGTTGGGGGTGCTGATTGCCGTGCACGAGTACGGCCACTACCGCATGGCTGTGGCCTGTGGCGTCAAGGTACTGCGTTTTTCCATCGGGTTTGGCCGCACGCTGCTGCGCTGGCAGCCGCGCGGCTCAGCCACCGAATTTGTGATTTGCGCTTTTCCGCTGGGCGGTTATGTGCGCATGCTCGACGAGCGCGAGGCTCCGGTGGCAGCCGAGGAGCGGCATCTGGCCTTCAACACCCAACCCTTGCGTTCACGCGCACTGATCGTGGCCGCCGGGCCGGTGGCCAATTTGCTGCTGGCAGTCCTGCTGTACGCGGTGGTCAACTGGAGCGGCGTGCAACTGCCGGCGGCGGTGCTGGGCAGCCCGGTGGCCGGCTCGGTGGCTGAGCGCGCCGGCTTGCAGGCCGGCGAGCGGGTGATGCGGGCTGGCTTTGAGGGCGATGACTTGCAGGGCGTGGATTCCTTTGAGGATGTGCGCTGGTGGTTGACCCGTGGTGCGCTCGAAAGCCACGATGTCCGCCTGGCCTTGGCAGGCGCGACCGGGGCTGAACGGGAACTGGTGCTGCCGCTGGCCGGGATGGGCGCTCAGGAGGCGGATGCCGATCTGTTCCGGCGTATTGGTCTGGTGGCGCCGTATGGTCGAGCCGTGATCGGTGAGGTCATGGCGGGCGGTGCGGCCGAGCGCGATGGCCTGCGGCAGGGCGACGTGGTGTTGCGCATGGGTGAGCAGGTGATCCAGGATGGTGCGCAGTTGCGCGACCTGATACGGGCCTCGGTCGTGAGCGGTGAGGCCGTTGCCGCGACCTGGCGCATCCAGCGGGATGGGCAGGAACTGGCGCTGCTGGTTCGCCCCGAGGTGCGGCAGGAGGGCGATCTGCGCGTGGGGCGGATTGGTGCTTTCATCGGAGCTGCACCCGAATTCGTCACGGTACAGTACGGTCCGCTGGACGGTTTGTGGCGGGGAACGGTTCGGACCTGGGAGGTGTCTGCGCTGACACTGCGCATGATGGGGCGAATGCTGATCGGCGAGGCCTCGCTGAAAAATCTGAGCGGCCCGCTGACCATCGCCGATTACGCCGGCCGCTCGGCGAGCCTGGGATTGACCCAATATCTGACCTTCCTGGCGCTGATCAGCGTCAGTCTGGGGGTGTTGAATCTTCTGCCGTTGCCGGTCCTCGATGGGGGGCACCTGATGTATTATCTTTGGGAAGGGTTGACAGGCAGGAATATCTCTGACGTGTGGCTGGAGCGACTGCAGCGCGGCGGTATTGCGATACTGACCATCATGATGGCAGTCGCCTTGTTCAACGACTTGGCCCGCATATGGGGCTGAGAGCCCTGTGGCAGGCAGCTAAGACCCGACAATTTCAAGACAAAAAAATGCAAATCAAGCGCTTTTTTCTGCGTACGAGCACTGCTCTGGCAGCCCTGTTTTATGTGACGCATGCCGCGTGGGCTGTCGAACCGTTCAAGGTGCGTGACATTCGTATTGAAGGTCTGCAGCGAATCGAGCCGGGGACGGTTTTTGCCTCCATGTCGGTGCGGGTCGGCGACACCTACAGTGACGAAAAAGGCGCAGCAGCGATCCGCTCACTGTTCGGCCTGGGGTTGTTCAAGGACATCCGGCTGGAAGTCAGTGGCGATGTTCTGGTGGTGATCGTCGAGGAACGCCCCACGGTGGCGGAGGTCGAATTCATCGGCACCAAGGAGTTTGACAAGGACACGCTCAAGAAGGCGATGCGCGATGTCGGTCTGACTGACGGACGCCCCTTCGACAAGGCCTTGCTCGACCGGGCCGAGCAGGAGCTCAAGCGCCAGTACATCAACCGCAGTCTGTATGCCGCCGAAGTGGTGACGACAGTCACGCCGATCGAGCGTAACCGGGTGAACCTCACCTTCACGGTCACCGAAGGGGAATTGGCCAAGATCAGTGAGCTGCGAATTGTCGGCAACAAGGCTTTTTCCGAGTCAACCTTGCGTGATCAGTTTGATCTCGACACCGGTAACTGGATGAGCTGGTATACCAAGTCCGATCGCTACTCGCGCACCAAGCTCAATGCCGACATTGAGACACTGCGGTCCTATTACTTGGCGCGTGGCTATCTGGAATTCCGCGTTGACTCGACGCAAGTGGCCATCTCGCCCAACAAACAGGATATCTCCATTACGATCAATGTGACTGAAGGCGAACGCTTCGTGGTGTCAGGCGTCAAGCTGGAAGGCAACTACCTGGGGCGTGAGGATGAGTTCAAGGCCTTGGTCTCGATCCTGCCGGGGCAGGCGTATAACGCCGATCAAGTGGCCGAGACGACGAAAGCGTTTACCGATTATTTTGGTAAGTTTGGCTTTGCCTTTGCGCGCGTGCAGTCACGTCCCGATATTGAT
Source organism: Curvibacter sp. PD_MW3 (assembly GCA_002633085.1). Lineage (GTDB taxonomy): Bacteria > Pseudomonadota > Gammaproteobacteria > Burkholderiales > Burkholderiaceae_C > Hylemonella. The sequence continues at coordinate 259,775 of NSIV01000001.1, read as the reverse complement.
CGCAGCAACAACCAAGTGATATTGGTATTGCAGGCCGATCCGTCGCGCCGTGTTTATGTCCGGCGTATCAATGTGTCTGGTAACAATCGCACGCGTGATGAGGTGGTGCGGCGTGAGCTGCGCCAGTTCGAAGCATCCTGGTATGACGGCGAGAAGATCAAGCTGTCGCGTAACCGGGTGGACCGGCTGGGTTATTTCACCGAGGTCAACATTGAATCCAGTGAAGTGGCCGGTTCTGCCGACCAGGTCGATCTGACACTCAAGGTGGCAGAAAAACCTACCGGCAGTGTGTCCCTGGGCGCCGGTTTTTCCAGTAACGATGGTTTGGGCCTGATGTTCGGTATCAATGAGCAAAATGCCTTTGGTTCCGGCAATTCCCTGGGAATGCAGCTCAATACCAGCCGGATCAACCGCATGATCGTTCTCAATACGACCAACCCTTATTTCACCAAGGACGGTGTGTCGCGAACCATCGACTTGTACCATCGTGTTGCAAGGCCTTATTACGATGAAACATCCTATGCTTTGGAAACGACGGGTGCCAGTCTGAGGTTTGGCGTCCCTCTGACCGAACGTGACACCGTCTATCTGGGCGCCGGGGTAGAGCGCACGACCATCGTGACGGGCACTTACCTGCCTACGTCTTATGCCAACTACGCCAATGAGTTTGGTTATGCCAGCAATGGCGTGCCGCTGACGGCTGGCTGGGCACGTGACAACCGTGATAGTGCATTGGTACCGACCTCTGGCAATTTCCAGCGCGCCACTGCCGAATGGAGTGTGGGGGGGGAGGTGCGCTACATTCGCGGCTCCTATCAGTACCAGCACTACATTCCGCTGACGAAAAAGTACACCTTTGCGTTCAATGGTGATTTGGCCATGGGCCAGGCGACGGAAGGCAAGACCTATCCTATTTTCAAGAATTATTATGGCGGGGGCTTGGGCTCGGTGCGTGGCTTTGAGGCGGGCAGCTTGGGGCCGCGCGATCCCAGCTCTGGCCTGATTTTGGGTGGTACCAAAAAAATGAACCTCAATTTTGAGTTCCAGGCGCCATTCCCCGGGGCCGGCAATGACAGAACGCTGCGCATGTATGGCTTTGTCGACATGGGGAATGTCTTTGGCGCAGACGAGAGCGTTACCTTCGACCAGTTCCGGTCTTCGGCCGGTATCGGTATCAGCTGGATTTCGCCCATGGGGCCGTTACGATTGGCATTTGCTACCCCCTTGCGCAAGTTTGATAACGATAGAATCCAGAACGTTCAATTTCAGATCGGAACCACTTTCTAATGAAACATTTTTTCCGTCAAATCGGCTTGGGTTTGCTGCTGGGTTTTGTGGCTTTGGCTTCCGTGCAGGCGCAGGACTTTCGGCTGGGTTATGTGAACCTGGATCGCATCATTCGTGAGGCCGGTCCGGCCAAGAACGCACAGGCCAAGCTGGAGCAGGAGTTCTCCCGGCGTGAAAAGGAGTTGCAGGAACTGGGCACCACCATCAAGAGTGCGGCCGACAAGCTGGAGCGCGAAGCACCGACCTTGTCGGAAACCCAGCGCGCCTCGCGCCAGAAGCAACTGGTCGAACAGGACCGGGAATTCCAGCGCAAGCGCCGCGAATTCCAGGAAGACCTGAATGCTCGCCGTAATGAAGAGTTGCAGCAGGTCTTTGAGCGCGCCAACCGCGTGGTCAAGCAGCTGGCCGAGGCTGAAAAATACGACCTGATTCTGCAAGAGGCCGTCTACGTCAATCCCAAGCACGACATCACCGACAAGGTGATCAAGGCCCTGAATTCGGCCAAGTGAGCTTTTGCGGGTACAGCGCGTGTGGCATTGCGACTAGGCACCATTGTTGATGCGCTCGGGGGCGACCTGCATGGCGATCCCGAGTTGCAGATTACAGGCCTGGCGCCGCTCGAATCGGCAACGCCACAGCACTTAAGTTTTCTCAGTCATCCCAAGTATCAGCAGCAACTGGCGGCATCAAAAGCCGCCTGCGTGATTGTCAGTCCGCAGATGCAGACCCAGGCCCTAGCGCGTGGCTGCTGCATCGTGGTGGATCAGCCTTATCTGTATTTCGCCCGTGTGACGCAGCTGTGGCGTCGCACGCATCGGCAGGATGCCGGGCCGCGCATCCACCCCAGTGCTGTCATCGACCCGGCCGCCCAGGTTGATCCGCTGGCGCGTATCGGCCCCTTGTGTGTGATTGAGCGCGGTGCGCGTATCGGCGCACATACCATGCTGGCCTCGCGCGTGACGGTGGGTGAAGATTGCGTGGTGGGTGAGCGTTGCATTCTGCATCCCGGGGTGGTGATCGGTGCCGATGGTTTCGGTTTTGCGCCAAACGGGCCGGCCTGGGAAAAGATTGAGCAACTCGGTGCTGTGCGCATCGGCAATGACGTGGAGATCGGCGCCAACACCTGCATCGACCGCGGTGCCCTGCAAGACACCGTGATCGAGGATGGTGTCAAGCTCGACAACCTGATCCAGATCGGTCACAACGTGCGCATCGGGCGCAACACGGCCATGGCTGGCTGCGCCGGTGTGGCCGGCAGTGCCAACATCGGCGCCGGTTGTACCATCGGTGGCGGTGCTGTCGTGCTGGGACATCTGACCTTGGCCGATGGTGTGCATGTCTCGGCCGCATCGGTGGTGACCCGCTCCATTCTCAAGCCGGGCCACTACACCGGCATATTCCCCATCGACGACAATGCGTCCTGGGAAAAAAATGCCGCCACCCTCAAACAGCTGCACGCCATGCGCGAGCGCGTCAGGGTGCTGGAAAACAAGATCAAAGAAACGAACCAATCATGATGGACATCCACCAAATTCTCAAGCAACTGCCGCATCGTTATCCGTTTCTGCTGGTCGATCGCGTGCTGGAGATTGAAAAAGGCAAGCGCATCAAGGCACTGAAGAATGTCACGATGAACGAGCCTTTTTTTACGGGGCATTTCCCGCACCGGCCGGTGATGCCGGGTGTGCTGATGCTTGAAGCACTGGCGCAGGCGGCGGCATTGCTGGCTTTTGATACGCTGGGCACGACCCCCGACGACAAGACGGTCTATTACTTTGCCGGCATTGATGGTGCGCGTTTCAAGCGCCCGGTCGAGCCGGGTGATCAATTGACACTGGATGTCGAACTGGATCGCATGAAGGCCGGCATTTTCAAGTTCACGGCGCGCGCCAGCGTCGGCGAAGAGCTGGCGGTGGAGGCCGAGCTCATGTGCACCATGCGCACCATTGCGTAAGCGCGCGGGAGTCGCAGCGTGACGCTCATCCATCCCACGGCCGTGGTGGCGCCCGAGGCCGAGCTCGACAGCTCGGTCACGGTCGGGCCCTACACGGTGATTGGTCCCCATGTGAAGGTGGGCGCCGGTACGACCATCGGCGCGCATTGCGTGATCGAGGGCCACACCACCATCGGGCGTGACAACCAGATTTTCCAGTTCAATTCACTCGGCGCCATTCCGCAGGACAAGAAATACGCAGGCGAACCGTGCGAGCTGATCATTGGGGACCGCAACACCATCCGCGAGTTCTGCACGTTCAACATCGGCTCGCCCGGTGATGTTGGTGTCACGCGTGTCGGCAATGACAACTGGATCATGGCCTATGTCCATCTGGCCCACGACTGCATGGTTGGCAACCACACCATCTTTGCCAACAACTCGCAGCTGGCCGGCCATGTGCATGTGAGTGACTGGGTGATCCTGGGTGGATTCACCGTAGTGCACCAGTTCGTCAAGCTCGGCGCTCACAGCATGACGGCCATGTGTTCCTTGCTGTTTGCCGATCTGCCGCCCTTTGTGATGTGTCAGGGGCAACCCGCGCAGGCGCGTTCCATGAACTTCGAAGGGCTGCGCCGACGCGGCTTTTCGCCCGACCGCATTGCTGCGGTGAAAGCCATGCACAAGGCGCTGTACCGTGACGGCTTGACGCTGGAGCAGGCCCAGGCGCAGATTGCAGCGCTGACTCAGCGCCACCCTGAGGCGGCCCCCGACGTCGCCATGATGCAGGCCTTCCTGGCGCAAACCACGCCGCAGCGCGGCATCGTCCGTTAACCCATGGCTGCCGTGCCTTCTCCAGCGGCCGCCTCGGTGGCTGCTGCGTCTGCCATTGCTTCGCCCGACGTGGCGATGGTGGCCGGTGAGGCTTCCGGCGACCTGCTGGCGGGCCTTTTGCTGGATGGGCTGAAAGCGCGCTGGCCCGGCGTGACGGCAGCCGGCATCGGCGGCCCCCAGATGAGCCGCCGTGGTTTTGAGGCCTGGTGGCCGAGCGACAAGCTGGCCGTGCGCGGTTACGTCGAGGTGCTGCGTCACTACCGCGAGATCGTGGGTATCCGCGAGCAACTCAAGCAACGACTGCTGCAGCAGCGGCCCGATATCTTCATCGGTGTCGATGCGCCTGATTTCAACCTCGACCTCGAGCGCGACCTTAAGGCGGCCGGCATCAAGACGGCGCATTTCGTCTGCCCCTCGGTCTGGGCTTGGCGGCCCGAGCGCATCGAGAAAATCCGCCGCAGCGTCGACCATGTGCTGTGCATCTTTCCTTTTGAGGTCGAGTTGCTGGCGCAGCATCGCATCGCCGCCACCTATGTCGGGCATCCTTTGGCCAAGGTGATTCCATTGGTGCCGGATCGCGGCGCGGCGCGTGCGGCGCTCGGGTTACAGGCGGATGACACGGTGGTGGCCATCCTGCCGGGTAGCCGCAAATCCGAAATCGAGTATTTGGCTTCCAGGTTTTTTGAGGCTGCAGCCCTTGTGAAACGGGCGCGGCCAGCTATCAAATTCGTAGTACCTGCCATGCCTGGCCTGCAAGCACGGATCGTGCAGGCCGCGCAGGCGGCCGGCATGGCCGAGCAGCTGCAGATCGTGGTGGGGCAATCCCATACGGTGCTGGCCGCTTGCGATGTGACGCTGATTGCCAGCGGCACGGCAACCCTGGAGGCGGCGCTGTTCAAGCGCCCGATGGTGATTGCCTACAACATGAACTGGCTGTCCTGGCAGATCATGCGCCGCAAGCAGCTGCAGCCCTGGGTCGGCCTGCCCAACATCCTCTGCCGCGACTTCGTCGTGCCCGAGTTGTTGCAGGATGCCGCCACGCCGCAGAATCTTGCCGCGTCCGTGCTGCAGTGGCTGGCCGCACCTGAGAAAATGGCGGCCTTGCAACAAAAATTCACCGCGCTGCATCAGGAACTGCAGCGCGATACGCCCCAACTGGCTGCCGATGCGATCGAGCAAATTCTTCAAGGCTGAGCAAGCCACGCTGATATGGGATACCCCAGGTCTGGTGGCCGGGGTGGACGAGGCCGGGCGCGGCCCGCTGGCGGGTCCGGTGGTGGCTGCGGCCGTCATCCTGGACGACCTGAATCCCATCCAGGGCCTGGCCGATTCGAAAAAACTCACGGCGGCCCGACGCGAGAAGCTTTACGACGAGATCCGCGCCAAGGCGTTGTGCTGTTCGATTGCCGAGGCCAGCGTCGAGGAGATCGACCAGCTCAATATCCTGCAGGCCACCATGCTGGCCATGCGGCGTGCGGTCGAAGGCCTGCGCCTCAAACCGACCAAGGTGTTGGTGGACGGCAACCGCCTGCCGGTGCTCGACGTGCTCGCCGAGGCCATCGTCAAGGGCGATACCAAGGTGCCTGCCATCTCGGCAGCCTCCATCCTGGCCAAGGTGCACCGCGACCGCTGGTGTGCGCAGTACCACGAGCAGTTTCCTCAGTACGGCTTTGCCGCGCACAAGGGCTATGGCACGGCCGAGCACATGGCCGCATTGCGCGCGCATGGTGCTTGTCCGCAGCATCGCAAGTCCTTCAGTCCGGTGGCGGAGGTGTTGCGGTGAACCCGTCGGCCAACGTGCAACAGATCACCTCCAGGGACAACCCCCTGCTGAAGGGGCTGCGCCGCCTGAACGAGGACAGCACGGCCTACCGCAAACTGGGGCGTTTCTGGGTCGAAGGCGACCATCTGTGCCGCGCCGCGCTGGTGCGGGGCTGGCAGCCGGCCATTGCCGTCTTTTCTGAATCATTTTGGCCCTCGGCCCCCGTCGATATTGCGCAAGCCGCTATCAAAAACATAGTGATTCCGGATGCTTTGTTTTCCGGCATCAGCGGCCTGGAGTCGCCGGCCGGCATGGGGTTTGTCTTTGACCTGCCGGCGGTGGCTGCGCTACAGCCCGGTGTGGCCTCGGTCATTCTGGACCGCGTGCAGGACGCCGGCAATGTCGGCTCCATCCTGCGCAGTGCCGGCGCCTTCGGTTTTCGTCAGGTGATTGCGCTCAAGGGCACGGCCGCTCTCTGGAGCCCGAAGGTGCTGCGTGCCGGCATGGGCGCGCATTTCGGCCTGCAGCTGATCGAAGGCGTTGAACTGCCCGCGCTTGATGCCTTGGCCATTCCCATCATCGTGACCAGTTCGCACCTTGGGGCCTTGATCCAGGCGCAGCGCCTTCCCATGCCCTGTGCCTGGGCGCTCGGGCACGAGGGGCAGGGGGTTGGCGAGGCGCTGATGGCGCGTGCGGCCCTCTCGGTGCGCATCGGCCAGCCCGGCGGCGAGGAATCGCTCAATGTGGCGGCCGCGGCAGCGATCTGCCTGCACGCCAGTGCGGTCGCGGCTACCGCGATCTGACGCCTGTTTTTTAAGCAGACGAGACGCTGGCGCCAAGTTGGAGCGAAGTCGAGGGACATAAGCCCTAGGCTATAATCGATAACTGTTCAGAAATCCAGCCGCCCCAGCGCATTTCAAGCCGAACCCCTCTCAAAAGCAGCAGCCAGGACTCGATTCTTGTGGATGCGTGGGCGCGCCCGTAACCAACGGAGTACCCAGTGCTTTTGTCTCTCAAGGGAACCACCCCCCACGCCATCCTGGCGCTCGCAGACGGCACGGTCTTTCTCGGCAATTCGATCGGTGCCACCGGCACCACCGTCGGTGAAGTGGTGTTCAACACCGCCATCACCGGCTACCAGGAAATCCTCACCGACCCGAGCTACTGCCAGCAGATCGTGACGCTCACGTATCCGCACATCGGCAACTACGGCGTCAACCGTGAAGACATCGAAGCTGACAAGGTCCATGCCGCCGGCCTCATCATCAAGGACCTGCCGCTGCTGGCGTCCAACTTCCGCTGCACCGAGACCTTGTCTCAATACCTGGTGCGCGAGAAGACGGTGGCCATTGCCAACATCGACACCCGCAAGCTGACCCGCCTGTTGCGCACCAAGGGCGCACAGAACGGCGCCATCGTTGCCCTGGCGGCTGGCCAGGACGTGACGCAAGCTGCCATCGACCAGGCGATTGCCGCCGCCAAGGCGGCACCGAACATGGCCGGCCAGGATCTGGCCAAGGTGGTGTCGGCAACCAAGCCTTACGATTGGACCCAGACCGAATGGCAACTCGGCTCGGGCTACGGCACGCAGACGGCACCGAAGTTCCACGTCGTCGCCTACGACTTCGGCGTGAAGAAGAATATCCTGCGCATGCTGGCCGAACGCGGCTGCAAGGTCACCGTGGTGCCGGCGCAGACGCCAGCGGCCGAGGTGCTGAAGCACAAACCGGACGGCATCTTCCTCTCCAACGGCCCGGGCGACCCGGAACCGTGCGACTACGCGATTGCCGCTGCGCGCGAACTGATCGAGACCGGCATCCCGACCTTCGGCATCTGCCTGGGGCACCAGATCATGGCGCTGGCCTCCGGCGCCAAGACCTTCAAGATGAAGTTCGGGCACCACGGCGCCAACCACCCGGTGAAGGACCTCGATACCGGCCGCGTCAGCATCACCAGCCAGAACCACGGGTTTGCCGTGGACGAAAAATCGCTGCCGGCCAACCTGCGCCCCACCCACGTCAGTCTGTTCGACGGCACGCTGCAAGGCCTGGCCCGCACCGACCGCCCGGCGTTCTGCTTCCAGGGCCACCCGGAAGCCTCGCCCGGCCCGCACGATATTGCCTACCTGTTTGACCGCTTCACGGCGCTGATGGAGAAAAAGTAAATGCCCAAGCGTTCAGATATCAAATCGATCCTGATCATCGGCGCCGGCCCGATCATCATCGGCCAGGCCTGCGAGTTCGACTACTCCGGCGTGCAGGCCTGCAAGGCGCTGCGCGAAGAGGGCTACAAGGTTATCCTGATCAACAGCAACCCGGCCACGATCATGACCGACCCGGCCACGGCCGATGTCACCTACATCGAGCCCATCACCTGGCAGACGGTCGAGAAGATCATCGCCAAGGAGCGCCCGGACGCCATCCTGCCCACCATGGGCGGCCAGACCGCGCTGAACTGCGCGCTCGACCTGTGGCACAACGGCGTGCTGGAGAAGTACAAGGTCGAGCTGATCGGCGCCACGCCTGAGGCCATCGACAAGGCCGAAGACCGCCTGAAGTTCAAGGACGCCATGACCAAGATCGGTCTGGGCTCCGCGCGCTCCGGCATTGCCCACAGTATGGAAGAGGCCTGGGGCGTGCAGAAGCAAGTCGGCTTCCCCACCGTCATCCGCCCCAGCTTCACGCTGGGCGGCACCGGCGGCGGCATTGCCTACAACGCCGAAGAGTTCGAGATCATCTGCAAGCGCGGCCTGGAAGCCTCGCCCACCAACGAGCTGCTGATCGAAGAGTCGTTGCTCGGCTGGAAAGAGTACGAGATGGAAGTCGTGCGCGACAAGGCCGACAACTGCATCATCATCTGCTCGATCGAAAACCTCGATCCCATGGGCGTTCACACCGGTGACTCCATCACTGTGGCGCCGGCCCAGACGCTGACCGACAAGGAATACCAGATCATGCGCAACGCCTCGCTGGCGGTGCTGCGTGAAATCGGTGTCGACACCGGCGGCTCCAACGTGCAGTTCTCGGTCAATCCGAAGGATGGCCGCATGATCGTGATCGAGATGAACCCGCGCGTCAGCCGTTCCTCGGCACTGGCTTCCAAGGCCACCGGTTTCCCGATTGCCAAGGTCGCGGCCAAGCTGGCTGTGGGCTATACGCTCGACGAGTTGCGCAACGAGATCACTGGCGGCGCCACCCCGGCGTCCTTTGAGCCGTCGATCGACTATGTGGTGACCAAGATCCCGCGTTTTGCCTTCGAGAAGTTCCCTACCGCCGACAGCCGCCTGACCACGCAGATGAAGTCGGTGGGTGAGGTGATGGCCATGGGCCGCACCTTCCAGGAGTCGTTCCAGAAAGCCTTGCGCGGCCTGGAAGTTGGTGTCGACGGCATGAACGAGAAGACCCAGGACCGCGAGGTGCTGGAGAAGGAATTGGGCGAGCCCGGTCCCGAGCGCATCTGGTACGTGGGCGACGCGTTTGCCATGGGCCTGTCGGTGGACGAGGTCTACGACCTGACCAAGATCGACAAGTGGTTCCTGGTGCAGATCGAGGAGATCGTGAAGATCGAACTCGACCTGGACAAGCTGGCCGAAGAGAAGGGCGACCAGGCGCTGGCCGCACTCGACGCCGTCACGCTGCGCGCACTCAAGAAGAAGGGCTTCTCCGACCGTCGCCTGGCCAAGCTGCTCAAGACGACAGAGAAGGCCGTGCGCGACCAGCGCCGTGCGCTCAAGGTGCGTCCGGTCTACAAGCGCGTCGACACCTGCGCCGCCGAGTTCGCCACCAACACCGCCTACATGTACTCGACCTACGAGGACGAGTGCGAAGCCGAGCCGACGAACAAGAAGAAGATCATGGTGCTGGGTGGCGGCCCCAACCGCATCGGCCAGGGCATCGAGTTCGACTACTGCTGCGTCCATGCTGCGCTCGCCATGCGCGAGGACGGCTTTGAAACCATCATGGTCAACTGCAACCCTGAGACCGTGTCGACCGACTACGACACTTCCGACCGCCTGTACTTCGAGCCACTGACGCTGGAAGACGTGTTGGAGATCGTCGACAAGGAAAAACCGACCGGCGTGATCGTGCAGTACGGCGGCCAGACGCCGCTCAAACTCGCACTCGGCCTGGAAGCCGAAGGCGTGCCGATCATCGGCACCTCGCCCGACATGATCGATGCTGCCGAAGACCGCGAGCGTTTCTCGGCCCTGCTGCGCGAGCTGAACCTGAAGCAGCCGCCCAATGCCACGGCGCGTACCGAGGCCGAGGCGCTGGAAAAGGCGGCCACTCTGGGTTACCCGCTGGTGGTGCGCCCGAGCTACGTGCTCGGCGGCCGCGCGATGGAAATCGTGCACGAGCAGCGCGACCTGGAGCGCTACATGCGCGAAGCGGTCAAGGTCAGCAACGATTCACCGGTGCTGCTGGACCGCTTCCTGAACGACGCCATCGAGTGCGATGTGGACTGCCTGCGCGACCCGGAGGGCAAGACCTTCATCGGCGGCGTGATGGAACACATCGAACAGGCCGGCGTGCACAGCGGCGACTCCGCCTGCTCGCTGCCGCCCTACAGCCTGAAGGCTGAGACCGTGGCCGAGATCAAGCGCCAGACTGCCGCCATGGCGGCGTCGCTGAACGTGGTCGGCCTGATGAACGTGCAGTTCGCCATCCAGAACATCGACGGCCAGGACGTGATCTACGTGCTGGAAGTGAACCCGCGCGCCTCGCGCACGGTGCCCTTCGTTTCCAAGGCCACCGGCATCCAGCTGGCCAAGGTGGCGGCACGCTGCATGGCCGGCCAGACGTTGGCACAACAGGGCATTACCGAGGAGGTGACGCCGCCGTACTTCAGCGTCAAGGAAGCGGTGTTCCCCTTCGTCAAGTTCCCCAGCGTGGATACCATCCTCGGCCCCGAGATGAAGTCCACCGGCGAGGTGATGGGCGTGGGCAAGACCTTCGGCGAAGCCTTCGTCAAGTCGCAGCTCGGTGCTGGCACCAAGCTGCCGCGTGAAGGCAAGGCCTTCATCTCGGTCAAGCAAAGCGACAAGCCGCGTGCGGTCGAAGTGGCGCGCGGTCTGTTGGCGCAGGGCTTCACGCTCGTGGCGACCAAAGGCACGGCTGCCGCCATCCAGGCCGCTGGCCTGGAATGCACGGTCGTCAACAAGGTCACGGAAGGTCGTCCCAACGTCGTGGACATGATCAAGAACGAGGAAATCGCGCTGGTCATCAACACGGTGGAGGAACGCCGCAACGCCATCGTCGACTCGCGCCACATCCGCACCTCGGCCTTGCTGGGGCGCGTGACCACCTTCACCACCATCGCCGGCGCTGAAGCAGCCGTGCAGGGCATGAAGTACCTGGACAAGCTGGACGTGTATTCGGTGCAGGAACTGCACGCGCAACTGGCATAATCTTCGCAACCTGCCGGGGGCAGGCTGGCGTCAGGCGCCGGTCTGCCCCCTTTACTTTTAATCCGATAAATCAGAGACATGGCCACCATTCCGATTACCACCCGCGGCGCGGAGAAGCTCAAAGCCGAGCTGCATCGTCTGAAGACGGTTGATCGTCCTTCGGTGATCAACGCCATTGCCGAAGCGCGTGCCCAGGGTGATCTGAGCGAAAACGCCGAATACGATGCCGCCAAGGACCGCCAGGGGTTCATCGAAGGCCGCATCCAGGAAATCGAGGGCAAGCTCTCAGCCGCCCAGATCATCGACCCGTCGGCCGTGGACGCTGGCGGCAAGGTGGTGTTCGGCGCGACGGTGGAGCTGGAAGAAGAGTCGAGCGGCGAGGCCGTCAAGTACCAGATCGTGGGCGAGGACGAGGCTGATCTCAAGCTCGGCCTGATCAACATCAGCTCGCCGATTGCCCGTGCCCTGATCGGCAAGGAAGAGGGCGACACCGCCGAGGTGCAAGCCCCCGGTGGCATCAAGCGCTACGAAATCGTGGCCGTCAGCTACCTCTGATTCCCATGACGACCCTGCACTCGCGTCTGCGTCTATTGCGGGAACTGGCGCCAGCCTGGCTGGCTGCCTTGTGGTGGGGCAGCCTGAGCACCGTTGGTTTTCTGGTGGTGCCCATGCTGTTTGTCTACCTGCCGACCCCGGCCATGGCCGGGAGCATGGCGGCCAAGCTGTTTACCGCGCAGACCTGGGTGTCGTTGAACTGTGGTCTGTTGCTGTTGCTGTTTATGCGGCCGAATCAGGCTGAAGGCCATGCCAATCATGCGCGATCAGCTATTGTTTTCATAGTAGCCGGCATGCTGATGGCGCTGCTGTCAGAGTTCGCTGTCGCTCCGCGCATCGTGGCGCGCGAGAATCTGGCGCTCTGGCACCGGGTGGGTAGCGGGCTGTACCTGTTGCAGTGGCTGTGCGCCGGCGCCGCTTTCTGGCGGCTGGCGGCGTCCAGCCGTCGTGCTCAGGTCTGACTGCGTTTCTTGACGCTGGTCTGCTTTTTGGGTTTGGCGCGCTTGACGGTGCCGCCGGCGGTCAGGCGCTGGTTGCCCAGCACGCGCAGCATCTTGACTTCGGGCCGCTGGCCCCCACGTTTGCTGAACTTGAGCACCTTGACGTCGCGCGGGCCGGGCATGCGGTCCTCGTCTTCGGCACGTACTTTCTCCGGCTTGGGGCGCCACAATACCAGCAGCTTGCCGATGTGCTGGATCGGTGCCGCGCCCAGTTCATCAGCCAGGGTCTGGAACATGGTTTCCCGCGCGGTACGGTCGTCATTGAAGACGCGCACCTTGATCAGCCCGTGGGCGTTGAGCGCGGCGTCGGTTTCTTTTTTCACGGCGGCCGTCAGGCCGTCGCCGCCGATCATCACGACCGGATCGAGGTGGTGGGCCTCAGCGCGAAATTCCTTGCGCTGGGCGGGAGTCAGTTGAATTGCAGCCATCCCGGTATTATCGTTTGAATGCTTTGCCGTGGGCAGATTTCTGCTCTGAAGGATCTCCATGAAAGTCAAAACCAAGAGCAAAAAGGTCAACAAGGCCTGGCTCAACGACCACGTCAATGACACCTACGTCAAGCTGGCGCAGAAGGAGGGCTACCGCGCCCGTGCCGCTTACAAGCTCAAGGAGATCGACGAGACGCTGCACCTGATCAAGCCGGGCCATCTGGTGGTCGATCTGGGGTCGGCGCCTGGTGCCTGGAGTCAGTACGTGCGGCGCCGGCTGGCGCCCGGCGGTGCAGCGGTGGGCGAACTCAGGGGCGCCATTATCGCGCTCGACCTTTTGCCGATGGAGCCGATCGAGGGCGTGCAGTTTTTGCAGGGCGACTTCCGTGAACCCGAGGTGCTGGCACAACTGGAGCAACTCATGCAGGGCCGGCAGGCCGATCTGGTGGTGTCGGACATGGCGTCCAACCTGTCGGGCATCGAGTCGGCCGATGCCGCGCGCATGGAGTACCTGATCGAGCTGGCCATCGTTTTTTGTCAGAATCACCTCAAACCCGAGGGGGCGTTGGTGGCCAAGGTGTTCCATGGCAGCGGTTACAACCAGGTGCTGAGCCAGTTCAAGGCAACTTTCCGCGTCGTGAAACCGATCAAACCCAAGGCCTCGCGTGACCGTTCGTCCGAAACCTTTCTGATCGGTCTCGGTCTGAAGAAAGCGGCTGACGCGGCGCAAACCGCCGCGTGAAGCCTGCAAATACCGCGAACCGGCCGTTAATCCCATTCGGCGCCAATGGCTGAAACAGAGAAAATCAATCGGCCTGTGGCTTGAAAGGCCTAAAATGACACTCAGATATGGGTTTCCCCAAGCTTGTCCATCAAGCTTGTCTATTGGAGCTGCACTTGAATAATCAGTGGTTCTCGAAAGTCGCCGTCTGGCTCGTCATTGCCTTGGTGCTTTTTACCGTCTTCAAACAGTTTGATACGCGGGGCGCTGGCGGAGCCGGTTCGCTCGCTTATTCCGACTTCTTGGAAGAAGTGCGCAGCAAGCGCATCAAGAGCGCCATCATCCAGGAGGGGCAGGGCGGCACTGAGATCGTCGCCGTGACCACCGATGACCGCAAGGTCAAGACCACCGCCACCTACCTGGACCGCGGCTTGGTCGGCGACCTGATCGCCAACGGTGTCAAGTTTGACGTCAAGCCGCGTGAAGAAGGCTCCCTGCTCATGACCCTGCTGGTCAGTTGGGGCCCGATGCTGCTGCTGATCGGCGTCTGGATCTACTTCATGCGCCAGATGCAGGGCGGCGGCAAGGGCGGCGCCTTCAGCTTCGGCAAGAGCAAGGCGCGCATGCTCGACGAGAACAACAACCAGGTCACCTTTGCCGACGTCGCCGGTTGCGACGAGGCCAAGGAAGAGGTCAAGGAAGTCGTGGACTTCCTGAAGGATCCACAGAAATTCCAGAAGCTTGGCGGCCGCATTCCGCGCGGCCTGTTGCTGGTTGGTCCTCCGGGCACCGGCAAGACCTTGCTGGCCAAGGGCATTGCCGGTGAGGCCAAGGTGCCGTTCTTCAGCATCTCGGGTTCCGACTTCGTCGAGATGTTCGTCGGCGTCGGTGCCGCACGCGTGCGCGACATGTTCGAGAACGCCAAGAAGAACGCGCCCTGCATCATCTTCATCGATGAAATCGACGCCGTCGGTCGCCAGCGTGGCGCTGGCCTGGGGGGCGGCAACGACGAGCGTGAGCAGACCCTGAACCAGATGCTGGTCGAGATGGACGGTTTTGAAACCAACCTCGGTGTGATCGTGGTGGCTGCCACCAACCGCCCGGACATCCTGGACGCCGCACTGTTGCGCCCGGGCCGTTTCGACCGCCAGGTCTACGTCACGCTGCCCGACATCCGCGGCCGCGAGCAGATCCTCAACGTGCACATGCGCAAGATCCCGATCGGCCAGGACGTGGCGCCCGCCATCATCGCCCGCGGTACGCCCGGCATGAGCGGTGCCGATCTGGCCAACCTGTGCAACGAGGCCGCGCTGATGGCAGCGCGCCGCAATGCGCGTGTGGTCGAGATGCAGGACTTCGAGAAGGCCAAGGACAAGATTCTCATGGGCCCGGAACGCAAGAGCATGGTCATGCCCGAGGAAGAGCGTCGCAACACGGCTTATCACGAGTCCGGCCACGCTCTGATCGGCAAGTTGCTGCCCAAATGCGATCCGGTGCACAAGGTCACCATCATCCCGCGCGGTCGCGCCCTGGGCGTGACCATGAGCCTGCCAGCGCAGGACCGCTACAGCTACGACAGCGAATACATGCTGAACCAGATCAGCATGCTGTTCGGCGGCCGCATTGCTGAAGAAGTGTTCATGAATCAGATGACCACCGGCGCGAGCAACGACTTCGAGCGTGCCACGCACATTGCACGCGATATGGTCACCCGCTACGGCATGACCGATGCGCTGGGCCCGATGGTTTACGCCGAAAACGAGGGCGAAGTGTTCCTCGGCCGTTCGGTCACCAAGACCACCAACATGAGCGAGCAGACCATGCAGAAGGTCGACTCGGAAGTGCGTCGCATCATCGACCAGCAATACGCCCTGGCGCGCAAGCTGATCGAGGACAACAGCGACAAGATGCACGCCATGGCCAAGGCCTTGCTGGAGTGGGAAACCATCGACAGCGAACAGCTCGACGACATCATGGCCGGCAAGGAGCCGCGTGCGCCGAAAGACTGGACGCCGCGCACGCCGAACTCCGATGGCGGCAGCGGTTCAGGCGGTAGCCCGGCTGTGAAAACCGATCCGTCGCCTACGGCGGCTTGAGATCACTTGGAAGTTTGCAAACGGGGCTCGCTGCCCCGTTTTGCTTTGTGTATCGCCTGAATTGACGTTCTCATGATCTGGTTAACCTCCCGTTTCAGCATTGATCTGTCCCGGCCGCAGGTCATGGGCATCGTCAACGTCACGCCCGACTCCTTTTCCGACGGCGGCCAGCACGCCAGCACCCGTGCCGCCCTGGCGCACTGCGAGCTGCTGCTGAAAGAGGGCGCCGACATCCTCGACATCGGCGGCGAATCGACCCGCCCGGGCGCGCCACCGGTGCCGCTGGAGCAGGAACTGGCGCGCGTGCTGCCGGTGGTGCGCGCGGCCGTGACGTTGGGTGTGCCGCTGTCGATTGACACCTACAAGCCGCAGGTCATGCAGGCGGTGCTCGATCTGGGCGCCGACATCATCAACGACATCTGGGCCTTGCGCTGGCGTGATGCCCCTGACGGCCTGGACGGCCGGCAGGTGGTGGCGCGGCACCCCAACTGCGGCGTCTGCCTAATGCACATGCACCGCGAGCCGCAGACTATGCAGGCAGCGCCGATGGAGGGCGACGTGGTGCCGCAAGTGCTCTCATTTTTAGAGCATGCCGCGCAGGATCTGCAAGGGCTGGGGGTCGAAAAGACTCGTATTGTGCTGGACCCCGGTATCGGCTTCGGCAAGACGGTGGCGCAGAACTTTGCGCTGCTGGCGCGCCAGTCCGAGCTGCTGGCGGCCGGCCACCCGCTGCTGGCCGGCTGGTCGCGCAAGTCCTCCATCGGTGCTGTCGCCAGCCCGCCGCTAGGCACTTCGCTGCCGCAGGGTGTGCACGAGCGCATGGTGCCCAGCGTGGCGGCCGCCCTGCTGGCGGTCGAGCGCGGCGCCCACATCGTGCGGGTGCATGACGTGCTGCCGACGGTGCAGGCCTTGCAGGTGCTCGCCGCTATAAAATAAGTAGCAATATAAAAAAACAAGGCCAAGAACATGAGCAGGAAATATTTCGGCACCGACGGTATTCGCGGCACCGTGGGCCAGTCGCCCATCACCCCCGACTTCGTGCTGCGCCTGGCGCACGCGGTGGGCCGCGTGCTCAAGCGCAGCGAGGCGCGCCCGCTGGTGCTGATCGGCAAGGACACCCGTATCTCTGGCTACATGCTGGAGAGCGCGCTGGAGTCCGGTTTCAATTCGGCCGGTGTCGACGTCATGCTGCTGGGGCCGCTGCCGACCCCTGGTGTGGCCTACCTGACGCGCGCCCAACGTGCCTCGCTCGGCGTGGTCATCAGCGCCAGCCACAACGCCTATCCCGACAACGGCATCAAGTTCTTCAGCGCCCAGGGCACCAAGCTGTCCGACGAGTGGGAACAAGCGGTAGAGGCCGCCATGGACGAGCCGCCGGTGTGGGTGGAGTCGGCCGCCCTGGGCAAGGCCCGGCGCCTGGACGATGCCGCCGGCCGTTACATCGAGTTCTGCAAGAGCACCTTCGCCACCGACCTCACGCTCAAGGGCCTGAAGATTGTGGTGGACGCGGCGCACGGCGCGGCCTATCAGATTGCACCCAAGGTCTTCCATGAGCTCGGTGCCGAGGTGGTGGCCATCGGCTGCGCACCGGACGGCCTGAACATCAACCACGAAGTCGGTGCCACCCATACCGACGCGCTGGTCGAAGCGGTCAAGGCCAACCATGCCGACTACGGCGTGGCGCTGGACGGTGATGCCGACCGCCTGATGATGGTCGACGCTTCCGGTCGCCTGTTCAACGGCGACGAGCTGCTGTACCTGATGGCGGACGACCGTCTGGGGCGCGACGAGCATGTGCCGGGCGTGGTGGGCACGCTCATGACCAATATGGCGGTGGAAGTGGCGCTGAAAAAACGCGGTGTTCAGTTCGTGCGCGCCAAGGTGGGCGACCGCTACGTGCTGGAAGAGTTGCACAAGCACAAATGGCTGCTCGGCGGCGAAGGCTCGGGCCACCTGCTGGCCCTGGACAAGCACACCACGGGTGACGGCTTGGTGTCGGCACTGCAGGTGCTGCAGACCTGCGTGCGCAGCGAGCGCAGCATGGCGCAATTGCTCTCAGACGTGACACTGTTTCCGCAAACGCTGATCAATGTGCGCCTGCAACCGGGGCAGGACTGGAAGGCCAACACCCGGCTGGCCGAGGAGACCAAGGCGGTGGAAGCCGAGCTGGGCGACAGCGGGCGGGTGCTGATCCGTGCCAGCGGCACCGAACCGCTGGTGCGGGTGATGGTGGAAGCACGGGACGCGGCGCAGGCCCAGGCCTGTGCCGAGCGTTTGGTGCAGACGCTTAAGGCCTAAGTATTTCTCGTCATAGCCAATAGTGGCGGCAAAATGCTGTTGAGATCAAATTCCGAGGTGTGGCTTGCGTCGGTTTTTGTCTGCCGACTCATGGATATGCGAAGCTCTGCGTGGTTTCCACATTGTTAATGGCCACTGATTAGCCCTTGGCGGGATCGATAGCAAGACTGACAATAGCCATCGACTTCTACTTCCAGTTGAGTTGACGAAAAATTCACACTTCCCATCGGCACACTCCGTTGCCGTCTGCTGCAAGTCGTGGCGAGGAAGTCTCTTTTAGCCGTTAAACCACTTAGATGACTATCCGTAGCGATTTCGAAAATTTCCTGCTGCCGGAGAGGGTGCTTTCACTGAAAGTCATCTTCGACAACGTTCGAAACTACTTAATATGCGGTGCCATTTTGAGTATGACGTTCTGGCTTCAGAGCGGCAGAGCAACTGCGCCGCCGATTATTTTCAACGGTCCTCCAAAAGATGGGTGGCAGTTCCTGATTTGGGCATCGTTGGCAGCCTTTTTCTCACTCTTTCTGCTCAATGCATATCAGTCCTACCTCATAGGTCGCAAGGCTTTTAAGTTTCTCGATGCACCTCGGTCAGATGAGGGCGACTTCACATCTGCTGACCCGAAGCGGTTGCCTTGGTATTTACATCTGGCGATTTATGTATTCGCTGCGATCGCAACGGTTGCTCTCATATTCATGATTTTTGCGCTTGCGCTGTTTGCCATCTACTTTTCGTGGTTTGCCGCGATTGGCGGGCGCGCATGATTAGGATTCCTCTCTGCAACGCAATGCTTCAAATGTGACCTAACCATTTGATCGAACCGACTCGCTTCAATGATGAAAGTGCGTCAGGCACCGTGGCGTCAAACGCGCCGCCCGTGCGCGTCAATCACTGCTTCCCCATCCTCCTTGCTGAACGCCCCTTGCTGCGGCTGCGGCAGAAGGTCCAGCATCAGCTCGGACGGGCGGCACAGCCGCGTGCCCAGCGGCGTGACCACGATCGGGCGGTTGATCAGGATCGGGTGCGCCAGCATGGCGTCGATCAACTCCGCATCAGTGCGCGCCGGATCGGCGAGCCCGAGTTCACTGAACAGGGCTTCCTTGCTGCGCATGACCTCGCGCACCGACAGACCGCTGGCGGCAATCAAGGCCAGCAGTTGCTCGCGCGTCGGCGGCGTCTTCAGGTACTCGATGACCTGTGGTTCGGCACCGCTGTTGCGGATCATGGCCAGCGTGTTGCGCGAGGTGCCGCATTGGGGGTTGTGATAAATCGTGATGTCAGTCATGGTGAAATTGTGGCAAAGAATCAGCCGCGTTCGTACCAGCCTTTCGAGTTGTTGACGATGCGCACCACCAGCAGCATGACGGGCACCTCGATCAGCACGCCGACCACCGTGGCCAGCGCGGCGCCCGAGTTGAAGCCGAACAGGCTGATGGCGGCGGCCACCGCCAGCTCGAAGAAGTTGGAGGCGCCGATCAGGGCCGAGGGACAGGCAATCTCATGCTTTTCGCCGACCGCGCGGTTGAGCCAGTAGGCCAGCGCCGAGTTGAAGAACACCTGGATCAGGATCGGCACCGCGAGCAGGGCGATCACCAGCGGCTGCTTGAGGATGGCCTCGCCCTGGAAAGCGAACAGCAGCACCAGCGTGGCCAGCAGGGCGGTGATGGACCAGGGGCCGATCTTGGCCATGGCGGCGTCGAAGGCGGCCTGGCCCTTGGCCAGCAGCGCCTTGCGCCACAGCTGGGCCAGGAAAACCGGCACCACGATGTACAGCACGACCGAAGTCAGCAGCGTGGCCCACGGCACGGTGATGGCGGAGAGGCCGAGCAGGAAGGCCACCAGCGGTGCGAAGGCCACCACCATGATGCTGTCGTTCAGCGCCACCTGCGACAGTGTGAACAGCGGGTTGCCGCCGGTCAGGCGGCTCCAGACGAACACCATGGCGGTGCAGGGCGCGGCGGCCAGCAGAATCAGGCCGGCGATGTAGCTGTCCAATTGGTCGGCGGGCAAGTACGGTGCAAACAGCTGGCGGATGAACAGCCAGCCTAGGAAGGCCATGGAAAACGGCTTGACCAACCAGTTGACGAACAGCGTGACGCCGATGCCTTTCACGTGCTGGCGCACCTCGTGCAGAGCGCCGAAGTCCACCTTCACCAGCATCGGGATGATCATGACCCAGATCAGCACGCCGACCGGCAGGTTGACCTGCGCCACTTCCATGCGGCCGATGGCCTGGGCCACGCCGGGCAGCAACTGGCCGAGCGTGATGCCGGCCACGATGCAGAGGAAGACCCACAGCGTCAGGTAACGTTCGAACACGCTCATGGGCGCACCGGCCGCCTGTTTGGCGGTCACTTCACATTGAACGCTCATGGTCAGTCTGCCTTGCTCAGGTCACGCGCCGTGTTCTGGATCAACTGCTTGGCCAGTTTCTCGGGCGGCAGATTGACCAGCAGGTCCAGCCGGCGGCGGATGGCCAGCAGGGTCTGGCGGAACGCTTCGCGCCGCTGTTCGTCCGTGCCTTGCACCTCAGACGGATCGGCATAACCCCAGTGCGCGGTGGCCGGGTGGCCGGGCCAGATCGGGCAGACCTCGCCGGCCGCGTTGTCGCAGACGGTGATGATCAGGTCCATCTGCGGTGCATCGGGTGTGGCGAACTCGTCCCAGCTCTTGCTGCGCAGGCCGTCGGTGGCGATGCCGGCACTTTGCAGCACTTGCAGGGCCAGTGGGTTTGGCTGCTGCTTGTCGCGCGGGCTGCTGCCGGCCGAGAAGGCCTTGAAGCGGCCCTGGCCGATGTGGTTGAGCGTGGCTTCGGCCAGGATGCTGCGCGCCGAGTTGTGCGTGCAGAGGAACAGCACGTTGAGGGTGGTGGCGGTTGAGGTCATGTCTGAAATGAACGGTCAGAAAAGAATAATCAGCAGCAGGCCTTGGCGCCGTTGGCCACCTGGCCGGCGGTTGGTGCGCAGCAACCGCTGCTGGCCTTGTCAATTGCTACAGTTTTAGGAGCTTTGGGCGCACAGCAGGCGGTGGCTTGGACCTGATTTGGCTCAGAACTTTTTTGGCTGAAGACTGGGATGTTGTCCAAGGTATGGAACTGTTCCCAGGCAATGCCTTGCGGGTCGGTCACCCAGTACTTGTCGCTGCGTGCGTAGCAGCAGGTGGTCTCACCTTCGTCGAGCAGGGCCATGTCGGCCTGGGCGGCCTGGGCCTTGAGTGCGTTCAGTTCTTCGCTCGATTCCACCTGGATGCCCAGGTGATCGAGGCCCGGCTTGTCGCCGCGGGTGGAGATGGCGAAGTTCACCGGCGGGTCCTGCAGCATCCACTTGGCGTAGTCGTCTTCGGTACGGGCCGGGGCCTGGTTGAACATGGCGGAGTAGAAGGCGATGTTCTGCTGCAGGTTGTCGACGTGGACATGGACGTGAAAGCGTTTCATGGTGGCTCCTTGGAAAATGGGTAAGGGTGAAATCAGCAGGCGGCGCAGACGGTTTTTTTCTTGCGTTTGGGGCTCACCTCGCACGCGGCACCTTGGCAGCAGTGTTCGGTGAGGTAACCCAGCAGGGCATCCATCTGCCCGAAGTTGGCGCGGTAGACCAAGTAGCGGCCGTTGGGCTCGCTGCTGACCAGGCCCGCGTTGGCCAACTCCTTGAGATGGAAGGACAGGGCGCTCGGGCTCACACCAAGCGTTTCAGCCAGTGCGCCGGGCGTTTGCCCCTCCAGACCGGCACCCACCAGCGCGCGAAAGGCACGCAGGCGTTGCGCCTGGGCCAAGGCGGCCAGTGACTTGATGGCGTCGGATTCCTGCATGGCGATGGTTTTCATATTTCAATGATAGTTGAAATGTTGAAACGATGCAAGCCAGCTCAAGCGTCATGGCGCATGTCATGTTTCTGACATTTTTCTGCCATGAAGACGTCACAGGGGAATTCCACACTGACGTCATTGCGAATCACGCAGGAGAAGAACATGGGTCAAGGGTTTGGTCGGAATTACGATGCTGTCGAAGGCGTCAACAACAGCGCCAATGTGCACATTGGTGGGGTGGACGTTGCGCGGCGAGAGGTGTTCAAGTGCACGGCAGCGGCCGTGGCCATGCTGGTGGGCTCCCACGCACTGGGCGCCACCGTCTCGCGCGGCAAGCCCCTGGGCTTCACCGGGGTGCCGGTGTCGGCCGGGGACTCGCTGAAGGTGCCGACCGAGTACGAGGCGCAGGTGCTGTACCGCTGGGGTGATGCCGTGGGCATGAAGGCCGGTTCGCCCGCATTCAAGACCGATGGCTCCAACAGCTGGGAAGAGCAGAGCCTGCAGGCCGGTATGCACCACGACGGCATGGCTTTCTTCCCGATTGACGGCAACCCGCGCCACGGCCTGCTGGCCATCAACCATGAGTACACCGACGATGGGCTGCTGCATGCGGACGGCATGCAGAACTGGTCTGCCGACAAGGTGCGCAAGTCGCAAGCCGCTCACGGTGTTAGCGTGATCGAGATCGTCGAGCGCCAGGGCCAATGGCGTGTCATGCCGGGCTCGCGTTATGCGCGACGCATCACCGGCAACACGCCGATGGCCGTCAGCGGCCCGGCACGTGGTCATGCGCTGCTCAAGACGGCGGCTGACCCCGCTGGCACCCGCGTGCTGGGCACACTCAACAACTGTGCCGCCGGCCGCACACCCTGGGGTACCTACCTGACCTGCGAGGAGAACTGGAACGGCTACTTCTCGTCGCAGGAGAAGCCCAACGCCGACGAGCAGCGCTACGGCCTGCGCCACAAGGGCTGGGGCTACCGCTGGCATGAATTCGATGAGCGCTTCGACGCGGCCAAGCACCCCAACGAACCGCACCGCTTCGGCTGGGTGGTGGAGATCGATCCGATGGACCCGACGCAGACCCCCATCAAGCGCACAGCGCTGGGGCGCATCAAGCATGAGGGCGCCACCACCACCTTGACGAAGGATGGCCATGCCGTGGTCTACATGGGTGACGACGAGCGCTTCGAGTATGTCTACAAATTCGTCTCGCGCGACAAGGTGCGCCCCGGTGGCTATGCCGCCAACAAGGATCTGCTCGATCACGGCACGCTGTATGTGGCGCGTTTCGATGCCCGTGGGTATGGGCGCTGGATTCCCCTGGTCCATGGGGAGAACGGCCTGACGGCAGCGCAGGGTTTTGCCGACCAGGGCGAGGTCTTGATCAAGACGCGCCAAGCTGCCGACGTTGTGGGCGCGACCAAGATGGACCGCCCCGAGTGGATTGCCGTGCACCCGCAGACGGGCGAGGTGTTCGTCACGCTGACCAACAACAACCAGCGCGGCCAGCCCGGTCGTGAGGTCGATGCCGCCAACCCGCGGCCCGACAACATCATGGGCCACATCATCCGTTGGCGCGAAGGCAGTGGCGGCAGCGGTGATGCGGCAGCCACCGAATTCCGCTGGATGCACTTTGCCCTGGCGGGCGACCCGAACGCCGAGAAACCGGAGCACCGCGGCAACATCCAGGGCGATATGTACGGCAGCCCGGATGGCCTGGCTTTTGACGACAGCGGCCTGCTCTGGATTCAGACCGACATTTCCACGTCGGTCATGAACAAGGGCGCCTACAAATCCATCGGCAACAACATGATGCTGTGTGCCGACCCGGCCAGCGGCGAGACCAAGCGTTTCCTGACGGGGCCGGCCGGTTGCGAGATTACCGGCATTGCCTTCACACCGGATCGCCGTTTCATGTTCGTCAACGTGCAGCACCCCGGCGAGACCGCCAGTGAGCGAAGCGACCCGAGCAAACCGCAGGCTGTCAGCAACTGGCCGGACGGACCGGCAGGCGGCCGGCCGCGCTCGGCAACCGTCGTTATCCGCCGCAAGGATGGCGGCATCGTCGGCACCTAGTACTTACTGGCCCCGTTTCCTCCGGGGCCTTTTTTTTAACCAGATAACCATGAAGCAAGGAGTACATGATGAAAGAACTTCCTAACCCGACTTTCCCGCTGTCGCCCGCCGTCATGCCCAGGGGGTCACTTCACCGACCTGATCAGCAAACCCTTGGCTCTGATAGCCAGCCAGTCGCGCCTGCTGGGCGTGGCGGCATTGAAGTGGCGTGGGCCAAACACCAGGACGACGTCCGAGCCGCACAGCGATTGAGGTACCAGATCTTTGCCGGCGAGATGGGCGCACGACTCAATAGCGACGTGCCAGGTCATGACATCGACCTGTTCGACGACTATTGCGAGCACCTGCTGGTGCGTGACCAGGCCACACGCGAAGTTATCGGCACCTACCGCGTGCTGACACCGGCCCAAGCCAAGCGTGTCGGCAGTACCTACAGCGATCTGGAGTTCGACCTGACGCGCCTGCGCATGCTGCGCGACCGTATGGTCGAGCTGGGCCGCAGCTGCGTGCACCCTGAGCACCGTCACGGCGGCGTGATCATGGCACTCTGGGGCGCACTGGGCGAGTTCATGGTGCGCAACCAGCTTGACACCATGATCGGCTGCGCCAGCATTCCGATGCTGCACAACGGCGTGCTCAGCGGCGATGTGGCGGCCAGCATCTGGAAGCAGCTCAAGGAGACGCATTTGGCGTCGATCGAATACCACGTGCGGCCGCGCCTGCCGCTGCCGGTGGAGGAGCTCAATGGCGATCTGCAGGTCGAACCGCCGGCCCTGATCAAGGGCTATCTGCGTCTGGGCACCAAGGTGCTGGGGGCGCCGGCCTGGGACCCGGACTTCAACAGCGCCGACTTGCCCATGCTGATGCGGCTGCAAGACCTGCCGGCACGCTATCGCAAGCACTTCCTCGGCGCCTGATGAAGAAGACCTTCGATCCGATGAACCCGTGGCTGGCCGGCATGGCCGGGCAGGACGATGGCGACGAAGAAGAACACCCGCGTCATGGGCGTCTGCGTGCCATTTTCATCTCCGACCTGCACCTGGGCACGCCAGGGTGTCAGGCGAACGAGCTGCTGGCTTTCCTGAAAGCCCATCCGAGCGACTACCTTTACCTGGTGGGCGACATCGTTGACGGCTGGCAACTGCGCCGGCGCTGGTACTGGCCGCAAGCCCACAACGACGTGGTGCAAAAGCTGTTGCGCCGCGGGCGCAAAGGCTGCCGCATCATCTATGTGCCAGGCAACCACGACGAATTTGCACGCGGCTTCATCGGACACCAGTTTGGCGGCATCGAGGTGGTGGAAGATGCCGTGCACGTGACCGCCGACGGGCGTCAGCTCTGGGTGATGCACGGTGACTACTTTGATGGCGTGATCCAGTGCGCCAAGTGGCTGGCTTACGTGGGTGACAACCTGTACGAGTTCACGCTCAAGCTCAACCGTTACCTGAACCACTTGCGCGCCAAGTTTGGTTTGCCGTACTGGTCACTGTCGGCCTACCTCAAGCACAAAGTCAAGA
Organism: Curvibacter sp. PD_MW3; assembly: GCA_002633085.1. Classification (GTDB taxonomy): domain Bacteria; phylum Pseudomonadota; class Gammaproteobacteria; order Burkholderiales; family Burkholderiaceae_C; genus Hylemonella. The sequence continues at coordinate 234,554 of NSIV01000001.1, read as the reverse complement.
AAGCCTTGAACTACGTCACCGATTTTGAGGTGGCGGTGGCCAACGAGGCGCGGCGCCTGGGCCACCAGGGCGTGGTGTGCGGCCATATCCACCGCGCCGAGATGCGCGATATCGACGGCATCCTCTACTGCAACGACGGCGACTGGGTCGAAAGTCGCACTGCCCTGGTCGAACACCAGGACGGCCGGCTGGAATTGTTGCACTGGGGCGCGACCCACGCCGTACCGGTTCAACCACACGCAACAAGGACGGTCTCCGCATGAAAATTGCACTGATCACGGATGCCTGGGAACCCCAGGTCAATGGCGTCGTGACCACGCTGGTGGAGCTGGTCAGGGAGGTCGAGCGTGCCGGGCACGACATCAGCGTGGTGCACCCGGGGCAGTTCCGCACGCGTCCCTGTCCTGGTTATCCCGGCATCGATCTGGTGGTGCGTCCGGCCAAAAGCCTGCGCGAGCAACTCGATGCGCTGGCGCCGCATGCCATCCACATCGCCACCGAAGGGCCGCTGGGCTGGGCGGCACGCGCCTATTGCCTCAAGCGAGGCCTGGCGTTCACCACGGCGTTTCATACCAAGTTCCCGGAGATTCTGAACGCCGCACTCAAGGTGCCGCATGCCTGGGGATACGCTCTGTTTCGCCATTTCCACAAGCCATCGTCAGGCGTGATGGTGCCGACCCAGGGTGTGTTGCGCATGCTGGGCCAGCGCGGCTTTCGCAATCTGCGCGGCTGGACCCATGGTGTGGACATGGGCTTGTTCCCGTTTCATGAAGAAGTGCAGCTGCACCCGGCACTCGGCCTGCTGGCCCGACCGATATCGCTGTTTGTCGGCCGTGTGTCTTACGAAAAGAACATTGAGGCCTTCTTGCAGCTCGATGTACCAGGGACCAAGATCGTTTGCGGTGTCGGCCCGCTGGAAGCCTCGCTGAAGGCGCGCTATCCCCATGTCCGCTGGCTTGGCATCTTGCCGCGTGACGAGCTGGCGCGTGTTTATGCCGCAGCCGACCTGTTTGTCATGCCCAGCAAATCGGAAACCTTTGGGCTGGTGATGCTGGAGGCCATGGCCAGCGGCACGCCAGTGGCGGCCTACCCGGTGGATGGCCCGCTGGAGGTGCTGGGCCACAGCGAAGGCAAAGTGACCGGCGGCATTCTGGATGCAGACCTGAAAAGCGCTTGGTACCGGGCACTGGCCGTGCCGCGCCATGAGGCGCGGGCGCGGGCACTGGAATTCAGCTGGGAGCAGTCCAGCCGCATGTTTCTTGACCATCTGGTCCCAGTCAGTCAAGATGAATCCAGGGCGGGTTTCAGGCTGGCGCGTGAAGATGTCACATCTTTGTCATCAAATGTGTAAAGAATCCGCCACTGAAACGTAATAAAACCGTCAGGATCCGATGTTGTCTCCCGTCAGTGAACCCAAGTCGAGTGCTGTGTCGAAACCGCTTACCCTGCTGGACAGGGACCATAGCATTCTGGATTTCAACCGGCGCGTCTTCGACTGGGCTTGCCGCAGCGATGTGCCCTTGCTGGAGCGCTTGCGCTATCTGTGCATCGTCTCGTCCAACCTGGATGAATTCTTCGAGGTGCGTGCTGAACCCCACCTGAGTGCCAAGCAGGGGCATGACCAGCAAGGCCCCTACACGGAAGAGTCTTTCGACCGGCTTTCGGCCGCCATCCATGAACTGGTTGACCGTCAGTACGCGTTGTACAACGATGAACTCATCCCGGCGTTTGAAAAGCAGGGCATCCGGATCCTCTCGCATGGTGAACGCAATGTGGCCCAGCGGCGCTGGGTCAAACAGTATTTCGAGAGCGATGTCCGGCCGTTGTTGATCCCGATCGGGCTCGACCCCTCGCACCCGTTTCCGCAAGTGGCGAACAAGTCGCTCAATTTCATTGTCCGACTGGTCGGGCATGACGCTTTCGGGCGCGAGAACGATGTGGCCATCGTCAAGGTGCCTCGCGTGCTGCCACGCGTCATCCGCCTGCCGGACAAGTTGTGTGGCAAGCGCACGCTGTTCATTTCGCTGTCCAGTGTGATCCGCGCGCATCTGGCCGAGTTGTTCCCGGGGCGGGAAGTCAGTCAGTTTTCCCAGTTCCGTGTGACGCGCCATTCCGATCTGGCCGTGGACGAAGAAGACGTTAAGAACCTGCGTACCGCCTTGCGCCAGGGGCTGCAGCACCGCCATTACGGTCAGGCGGTTCGACTGGAGGTCTCTGCCAGTTGTTCCGACTATCTGGCCAGTTTCCTGCTCAAGCAGTTCGGCTTGCCCGAGGGCGCGCTCTTTCGCGTTCAGGGGCCCGTCAATCTGGTGCGTCTGAACCAGTTGGTGGACCTGGTCGATGAGCCCCATCTGCGTTTCCCGGCGTACAAGGCGTCGTACCCTCAACAGCTGGGGCGCGATCAGCCGATCTTCGATCAACTCAAGCGGGGTGATGTGCTCATTCATCAGCCATACGAGAGCTTCGAGGGCGTGCTGGCCTTTCTGCGCGAGGCGGTCGATGACCCGCAGGTCATGGCCATCAAGCAGACCATCTACCGCACGGGTGCGAGTTCCGAGCTGATGGAGTTGTTGCGTGAGGCGGTGCGGCGCGGCAAGGAGGTTACCGTCGTGCTGGAGCTCAAGGCCCGTTTCGACGAGGAAGTCAATATCAACTGGGCCGAGAAGCTCGAGTCCATCGGTGTGCAGGTTGTCTACGGCGTGGTGGGGCTCAAGACCCATGCCAAGATGATGCTGGTCACGCGGCGCGAAGGCAAACACTACAAGCGTTATGCGCATTTGTCCACGGGCAACTACAACCCGGTGACGGCCCGCTTCTACACGGATATCAGTCACCTGACTGCCGATACCGCGCTGACTTCGGACATTGAGCATGTCTTCATCCATCTGGCAGGCCAAAGCCGGCTGCCCCGCATGAACCGCCTGTGGATGGCGCCGCTCCAGTTGCATCGCAAGCTGCTGGAAAAAATCGAGAGCCTGGGGGCTGCGGCCTCAGCCGGTCAACCGGCCCGTATTGTGGCCAAGATGAATGCACTGACTGACGAGGCACTGATCCGCGCCCTGATTGCGGCCGGTAAATGTGGCGTCAAGATTGACCTCATCGTCCGTGGGGCGTGCATGTTGCCAGCGCAAGTACCAGGTGAAACCGACAACATCCGGGTCCGATCGATCATCGGCCGTTTCCTGGAGCATGCGCGTGTCTTCTACTTTGCGCAGAGAGAGACCGAGGAACTTTACCTGTCGAGTGCCGACTGGATGAACCGCAACATGCTGCGTCGGGTCGAACTGGCCTGGCCAGTCTTGGATCCGGTGCTGCGTCAGCGTATCGTGGATGAATGCCTGGTGGCCGGGCTGCACGACAGCCTGGACGCCTGGGATCTGCAGCCTGACGGTCACTATGAACGCGCGCAGCCGTCTGGAAGCCGGCCAGCCATCAGTGCCCAAAACGCCTTGATGGCGCGTTATGCCGCGCGCGAGGCTCGCGGAAAGACTTGAGCATGGATCTGGTCTTGTGGCGCCATGCGGAAGCCCAGGACTGGGTGCCGGGCTGCAACGACCTGGAACGCTCGCTCACGCCCCGCGGCGAGAAGCAGGCCGCGCGCATGGCGACTTGGCTTGACCGCCAGTTACCTGAGGGCACCCGCGTGCTGGTCAGTCCGGCACGCAGGACGGAGCAGACCGCGCTGGCCTTGGGACGCAAATACAAGTTGCGCGAAGAAATTGCGCCTGAGGGCACGGTGGCGCAGTTGTTGGAACTGGTGCAGTGGCCACAGGGCAAGGGAACAACCTTGATCGTGGGCCACCAGCCGATGCTGGGGCAGGCGATTGCACAACTGCTTGGCATGCAGGCCAGCGAATGCGCAGTGCGCAAAGGTGCCGTCTGGTGGTTGCGCCACCGGCAACGCGACGGTGGCGCCCAGACCGTGCTGCTGACGGTCCAGTCCCCCGAGGTGCTGTAAAGCACCTGCTGGGGGTCTGGTTCAGGTCTTCTTGGGGCGGCCGGTCTTGATGGTAGGTACAGCCTTGAGGGCGGCGAGCAGGGCCGCATCCGACATGCTGGTCAGTGCCTTGATGCCGGCGCGCAGCAGTTCACTCTTCTTGACGGGATGCGCCAATTGGGTTGCGCGCAGTTTCAACTCGTCGAGCACGACATATTCAAGCTTCGGGATGGTGAAGCTGTCGCGCACCAGTTTCTGTTTTTTCGGTTTGGTGATCTTGGCCTCTGGCGTCACAGGGGCCGATTTCACCGGGGCTGCCGGCGCGGGCTTGCGAGTTGGCGTGGTCTTTTTGGCCGTCGATGTGCCGGATTTGACGGGTGCTTTGACAGTCTTGCTTGCTGTGGATTTTTTGGTGGCGGTTGCCATGTGTGATGCCTCTCTGAAAATGAAAAAACAGTTTATATCGTTAAATTTTCGGACGCAAGCGCAGAACGGTTGCTTTGATGCGACCGTCATGAAGCTGTCATGAAACATTCATCTTCTGCAAGCAAAGTAGGGCGTCGCTAAGGAGGGCTGGTTGTTGCCGGCGGAGAAGTTGTGGAAGAACTGTTGGAAGACTGGCCAGAAGTTGCTATAGCCATGGAGCAGCACGAGATGAGCGATCCAATTTGCCTGCTGATGGGGAAGGTCCTGCCAGATGTCGTCAGAGGAGATGGCCCGTTGGCGCAACTGATGCGCAACGATGCCTTGCACTCGGTCTTCCAGCCGATTGCAGACCTGAAGGATGGCGCCATCTACGGCCATGAAGCGCTGATCCGAGGGCCGCGTGAATCCGCGCTGCACAGCGCCGACGCCTTGCTGCAGGCGGCGCAGGACGAGGATCTGTTGCATGAGCTTGAATTTTTCTGTCTGTTCACGGCGCTCAAGCAATGGGGGCAGCTCAAGCAGCCTGGACGCCTGTTCCTGAACATCAGTGCCAACGCCTTGGTCAGTTTGGTGGAGCAAGGGGGATGCACCTGCTTCAGCAAGTGTGTGCGCGATCTGGGCGTGTCTCCGCGCATGGTGGTGCTGGAGATCACCGAGCACGAACGCGTCACCGACATGCCGGCGCTCGCGGAATTGGTGAAGGAATTGCACAGCACCGGCCTGTCCCTGGCGTTGGATGATTTTGGTGATGGCCGTTCCAGCTTGCGCTTGTGGTCGCAGATCAAGCCGGACATCGTGAAGATCGACAAGTATTTCAGCCGCAGCATCAGCGGCCATGCCGACAACCTCAAGACGCTCCAGGCCTTGATGCAGATCGCCGAGATTTTCGGCACGGCCCTGGTGGCCGAAGGCATTGAGAATGAGGACGACTTGCGGGTGCTGCGCGACTTGGGAATTGCCTACGGCCAAGGCTATTTTCTGGGGCGACCCTCCAATGTGGTGCTGCCCAGCATTCGCAGTGACGCGATTGATGTGTTGCAGGACTCACGGGTGGCCGTGATGCCCGAGCAGCGGCATATTTCCCGCCTGGGGCACCTGCGGCACCTGTCGCTGATTCATGCACCTTGCGTCAGCCAGAAGACCAGCAATGATGAAGTGGCGGCCATTCTGATGGCACGCCCGGAACTGCATGCCATTGCTGTGGTGGACAACAACCAGCCAGTGGCCATCATCAACCGTCAGCATTTCATGGATCACTATGCCACCCTGTATTTCAGGGAGATCTTTGGCAAGAAATCCTGCATGCAGTACGCGAACCACTCGCCGCGTCTGATCGAGCGCAACCACGACATTGACGAGCTGATCGGCATTTTGACGTCGCAAGATCAGCGCTACCTGACGGATGGTTTCATCGTGACCGAGAACGGGCGTTACATCGGCTTGGGGACGGGTGACCAACTGGTGCGTTCTGTGACCGAGCTGCGGTTGGAGGCGGCGCGTCACGCCAACCCACTCACCTTCTTGCCGGGCAATATTCCGATCAGCATGCACATCAAGCGCTTGTTGGAAGGCGGGGCCGAGTTTGTGGCGTGTTACCTCGACATGAACAACTTCAAGCCTTTCAACGACCATTACGGCTATTGGCGTGGTGATGAGATGATCCGCTTGCTGGCGCAGCTGGCCGTGACCCATTGCGATCCGCAGCGTGATTTTGTGGGCCATGTCGGTGGCGACGACTTCCTGATTCTGTTTCAGAGCGAGGAATGGCGGCGGCGCTGCGAGCTGATCGTCAGCGAGTTTGCCTTCAAGGCCCGTGACCTGTTCGATGAGGCCGCCCGTTTGTGCGGGGGCATCCATGCCGAAGACCGGCATGGCGTGATGCGATTCTTCCCGTGTACGACGCTTTCCATCGGCGCTGTTCGGGTGGGCGCGCATGCTTTGCGGGACGAGGAAGAAGTCGCCACCCTTGCCGCGTTGGCCAAGCATGAAGCCAAGATGAGTGGCGGAGGCCTGTTTGTCCGCGGCGAGCAGACGTTGGAAAACGCGCCTAGTTACGCTCGCTGAAGGTCAGCGTCCAGGGGGTTTTCTGCCAGGCCAGTAGCTCTTCGTGCAGCAGGTGGGCTGATTGCGGGTAGGCTTCGCTCCAGCCCGGCCGGCAGTTCAGCGCCAGACGATGAGGTCGGTTGAACTGAAGCATCAGGCCTTGCAAATCAGGGTCGCGGCGGGCATGGCACAACAGGACGGACAGACGCAAGGCCAACAATTGCCTGACGAAGACATCATCCTCGAAGTCCATGTCCAGCTTGCGGAGCTTGCCGCGGTGTCCCAGCACCAGCAAACTGAGCCGGTGCAATTCAGGCATGGTGAAGCCGGCAGCATCGGTATTGTCCAGAATGTAGGCGCCGTGCTTGTGGTAGTCGCTGTGCGAAATCACACTGCCGATCTCGTGCAGCTGTGCTGCCCAGCTGAGCTTGCGCTGATGCCGGTCCAGCACGCTGGCGGGAAATTCACTGGCCATCAGCCGGAACAGGTGGCGCGCCGCCTTGCTGACACGTTGTGCCTGGGGCTGATCGATATTGAATTTGCTGGTCAGGCGATTGACGCTGGCATGGCGTTGGTCGGTCTGTTCCTGTTCCCGATCGAGCAGGTCGTACAAGGCGCCATGCCGCAGTGCACCCTGGGCCACTTGCATTTCCTTGATGGACAGCAGATCGAACACGGCGCGCAGCACGCTGACTCCACCGCCAATCACCGCGCGACGGTCTTCTTTCATGCCTTCAAGGCGGACTTTGTCGGCGCTTTGCGCCTTGAGCAGGCGCTCCAGCAACCAGTCGAGGCCGTCGCGGGTCACTCGGCCTTCCGGCCAGCCAGCTTCCATCAGGATGTCGCTGACCGCACCGACCGTGCCGGAAGAACCATAGGCCACTTCCCAGGCGTCAGGGCGGAATGTGTTGAGTGCTTCGTCCAGGACGGCTTTGGCCGCCACTTCAGCAGTCTCGAAGGCCTGCGCGGTGAAGAGGCCATCGGGAAAATAGCGCATTGACCAGGCGACGCTGCCGACGCGAAATGATTCCATGGAGCGGGCTTCGTAGGCGCGTCCCAGGATCAACTCGGTCGAGCGGCCCCCGATGTCCACAACCAGTCGATGCTCGTTTGATTGGGGCAGCAGGTGGGCGACCCCCTGGTAGATCAGTCGGGCCTCTTCGTGACCAGAGATCACATCAATGGGAAAGCCCAGAATCTCATTGGCTCGTGCCAGGAATTCCTCCCGGTTGCGTGCTTCGCGCAAGGTCTGGGTCGCCACGGCGCGTACCTGGTGCTTTCGGAACCCTGCCAGACGCTCGCCGAAGCGGGCCAGGCAGTCCCAGCCACGCTGCATGGCTTGCTGCGACAGGTTGCGGTTTTCATCCAGGCCGTTGCCTTGACGCACGGTTTCCTTGAGGTACTCGGTCCGCTGGATCTGGCCATGGTCGAGGTAGCCGATTTCAAGTCGAAAGCTGTTGGAGCCGAGGTCGACGGCAGCGAGGCGGGTTCCGTTTTGCATGGTGTCAATTCATTCTGGTTGGGCAGCATAGCATTGGTGTCCAACCCGGACGCGCTTCAGCCAACGATGCGGCCGTCCAGGCTCAGCATGCTCTGCGTCACATATGGGCTGCCACGTCGCAGGCCGTTGAAACTGATGCGAAAACCGCCCAGGTCCAGTGGTGCGCGGCGCTGGAAGGCCTGCAGCACGTTCTGCCGGGTTGGCGCTGGTTCAATGGTTTGCAAGACTTCCTGCGTGTAGCGTGCGGCGATGAAGCCGGCCAGACTCAAGGCGGTCGGTGCCTCGTCGAACAACCGCGCGAGCGTTTCACGGTAAGCACGGACCACGGGCAGACCGGCATTGACCATGGGCACCACCTGGGTTGCCACCACCGGCGTGTTGCGGGCCGCGCCGAGCTGCGCCATGGTCTGCAGATTGACATCGGCCAGCGCGATGACGTAGCGCTGGCGAGTTTGCTTTTCCATGCCTTGGGTGAACTGGGCCAGTTCGGGGGTGCCGCCGAGGAACAGCAAAATGGCCGGGGTGTCGCTGTTCAGGCTCGCGCCGGCTTGTCGCAAAGAGCCACTGAGCGTATAGCTCGTGAGCCGGAGCTTCAGGTCTGCCGCTGCACGCTCGACATCGGCGCGGTACAAGGCGTTTTCTTGCGCCGAGGCGTAGACCGCACCGAGTTCTGCCACGCCGTTGGTCGACAGCGATTTCAAGGCATGGGCAATCTGCTCTTGACGGGAGGCGAAGATGCAGAAGGTGCGCTCTCCCTGCCCATCTGCGTTGTGCAGCCAGGGGGCGGCATGGGCGATGTCGAGTTGCTCCTGACGCAGTAACTGCACCAGTTGTGCGGCGGTTCTGTCGCCTGCCGTGCCGCAAAGAGCAAGGCACTGGGGCTGCGTTCTGAAGGTCTCCAGTGCGGTGCGCAGACTGGACATGCTGCCATCTACTTCGAGGACCAAGTGCTGGATAAGTCTGCCGCGTATGCCGCCGCGGGCATTGATGTCCTGCCAGGCGGCACGCGAGCCGATCAGGAAGTCGCGCGAGACGTCTTGCTGCGTTGTCGAGGTGTCTACGATCTGGACAATGCTCAAGTTGCGTGCCGTGAGCGTCTGCTTGAGCGCTTGTGCCCAGGTTGGCTGCGCCGTCAAAAAAGGGAGTCCGACGGCGCCTGTTAGCAGGTGGCGCCGGTTCAGAAGTGACTTGGACATGACTCGAGCTCCCTGGGAAGCCTCGCCGCGAGGCAAAGGCGAAGCGAGGATAGTAGGGATGTCATGTGACGAATTGATGAATCAAGTTTGTCAATTTCGTGACAAAATCACGACAGATTTTGTGATGTTGTTTTCATCTTGTGTCACATCACTGACATAAAAACTTCTTAAATTAGTAGCTGGTTATCCAACCAACATTCCTCAAGGAGCTTTTGATGACAACGACTTTCAATCGCACGATGCTGGGCCTGACGGCCGTGACCCTGCTGACCGCTGCCGGCATGGCCGCCGCTCAGGACGTGACGGGTGCCGGCGCCAGCTTCCCGGCCCCGCTGTATTCCAAGTGGGCGGCCGACTACAACAAGGCCACGGGCGTCAAGATCAATTACCAGTCTGTCGGCTCCGGCGCCGGCATTCGCCAGATCGATGCCAAGACCGTTGATTTCGGTGCTTCCGACATGCCGCTCAAGGACGATGAGCTGGCCAAGAAGGGCCAGTTGCAGTTCCCCACCGTCATTGGTGGTGTGGTGCCGGTCGTGAACATCCAGGGCGTGACGCCCGGTCAACTCAAGCTCAACGGCCAAGTGCTGGGCGACATCTACCTGGGCAAGATTGCCAAGTGGAACGACCCCGCCATCAAGGCGATCAACCCCAGCCTGAACCTGCCTGATGCCGCCATCGCCCCGGTGCGCCGCGCGGATGGTTCCGGTACCACTTTCATCTTCACCAACTACCTGAGCAAGGTCAACACCGAGTGGAAGACCAAGGTCGGCGAAGGCACGGCGGTCAACTGGCCCACTGGTGCAGGTGGCAAGGGTAATGAAGGTGTGGCCGCTTTTGTCGGTCGCCTGCCCAACTCCATCGGCTACGTGGAATATGCCTACGTCAAGCAGAACAAGATGACCTACGCGCAGATGCAGAACAAGGCCGGCAACTTCGTGTCGCCCGACGACACGGCCTTCAAGGCTGCTGCTGCAGGTGCTGACTGGGCCAAGAGCTTCTACCAGATCCTGACCGAGCAACCGGGCAAGGATTCCTGGCCCATGACCGGTGCCACTTTCATCCTGATGCACAAGGTGCAGGACAAGCCGGCTCAAGCAGCGGCCACACTCAAGTTCTTCTCCTGGGCTTACAAGAACGGCGACAAGACCGCTGACGAAATGGACTATGTGCCCATGCCTGCCGGCGTGAAGACTGCCATCGAGAAGTCTTGGAGCGAGGTCAAGGACGCCTCCGGTCATTCGGTCTCCTTCAAGTAATTTTCTTTTAACCATCACAGCGTCATGAGTTCTTCTTCGTCTGTCACCTCCGTTCGTACGGGACCCTGGGCCGATGCCTTGTTTGGCTGGCTTGCCAAGGGGGCGGCTTGGTTGACTCTGGCGCTGCTGATCAGCATTCTGGCGTCGCTGTTAGTCGGCGCCTGGCCTGCCATCGAGCGCTACGGCCTGGGTTTCTTGGCCAATCCGGTCTGGGATCCGGTGCAGGAAAATTTTGGTGGTCTGGTGATGATTTATGGCACGCTGGCCACGTCCATCATCGCCTTGTTGATTGCCGTGCCGGTGAGCTTCGGCATCGCACTGTTTCTGACGGAAATGTCCCCGGCTTGGCTCAAGCGCCCGCTGGGAACCGCCATCGAGCTGCTGGCGGCTGTTCCGTCCATCGTTTACGGCATGTGGGGGCTGCTGGTGTTTGGTCCCATCTTGGCCAAATATGTGCAAACGCCGCTGCAGTCGCTGTTCAGCGGCATTCCTTACCTTGGAGCCCTGGTGTCCGGGCCACCGGTGGGCATCGGCATCCTGTCGGCCGGCATCATTCTGGCCATCATGATCATCCCGTTCATCGCCTCTGTCATGCGCGATGTGTTCGAGGTCACGCCCCCCCTCTTGAAGGAGTCCGCTTACGGCCTGGGGGCGACAACCTGGGAGGTGGTCTCCACCGTGGTTCTGCCTTATACCAAGGCCGGGGTGGTTGGCGGCATCATGTTGGGTCTGGGGCGTGCCCTGGGTGAAACCATGGCTGTGACCTTCGTCATCGGCAACATGAACCAGCTCGACTCCTTGAGCCTGTTCCAGGCCGCCAACAGCATCACGTCGGCCTTGGCCAATGAGTTCGCGGAAGCGGCCAGCGGCATACACCAGGCTTCTCTGATCTACCTCGGGCTGGTGCTGTTTTTCATTACCTTTGTGGTGCTGTCCCTCTCCAAGTTGCTGCTGCTCCAACTCAAGAAAAACGAAGGGGCCAAGTCATGACAGACATGGACGACATCCGCCGTGCACGTTATGCCAGTCGCAAGCGTGTCAACATCATCGCCCTGACGCTGTCGCTGGGGGCGATGGCCTTCGGCCTGTTCTGGCTGTTCTGGATCCTGTGGGAGACATTTCGTCTCGGTATCGGCGGCATGACGATTGCCACCCTGACACAGATGACGCCACCGCCCAACGAAGCAGGCGGTATTGCCAATGCCATTTACGGATCTTTCCTGATGGTGCTACTGGCCACCTGTGTGGGCACGCCGATCGGCATCATGGCCGGTATTTATCTGGCTGAATACGACCCGCGTGGCTGGCTTGCATCGGTCACGCGTTTCGTCAACGATATTCTGTTGTCAGCGCCGTCCATCGTGATTGGTCTGTTCGTCTATGCGGTGGTGGTGGCGCGCTTCAAGTCTTTTTCCGGCTGGGCGGGTGTGATCGCACTGGCGCTGATCGTGATTCCCGTGGTGATCCGCACCACCGAGAACATGCTGCAGTTGGTGCCAGCAGGCATGCGCGAAGCGGCTTATGCGCTCGGGACGCCGAAGTGGAAAGTCATCATGAGCATCACACTGCGTTCGGCGCGCGCTGGTGTGGTTACCGGCATATTGCTGGCGATTGCCCGCATTTCAGGTGAAACGGCACCGCTGCTGTTCACCGCCTTGAACAACCAGTTCTGGACATCGAACCTGAACGATCCCATGGCCAGCCTGCCGGTCACGATCTTCAAGTTCGCCATGAGTCCTTACGAAAACTGGCAGCAGCTGGCCTGGGCCGGCGTGCTGTTGATCACCATCACCGTGCTCGGGCTCAACATCCTGGCGCGCGTGCTGACGCGCCACAAGGACTGAGGTCATGTACGTCAGCGAATTTCACCCAAGGCAACCTATGGACAACACCACTCCTGCCGAAACATCCGCAGCGAAGATTTCGGTTCGTGACCTGAACTTCTTCTACGGGAAGTTCCACGCGCTCAAGGGCATCAACCTGGACATCCCGCAGAACAAAGTCACGGCTTTCATCGGCCCGTCCGGTTGCGGCAAGTCCACGCTGTTGCGCGTATTCAACCGCATGTTCGAGCTGTATCCGGACCAGCGGGCTGAAGGGCAGGTATTGCTCGATGGCGAGAACCTCCTGACCAGCAAGCAGGACGTGGCCCTGCTGCGTGCCAAGGTCGGCATGGTGTTCCAGAAGCCGACGCCGTTTCCGATGTCGATCTACGACAACATTGCCTTCGGCATCAAGCTGTTCGAATCCCTCAATGCTACCGACATGGAAGAACGCGTCGAGTGGGCATTGCGCAAAGCCGCGCTGTGGAACGAGGTGAAAGACAAGGTCAAGCAGAGCGGCTCCAGCCTGTCGGGCGGTCAGCAGCAGCGCCTGTGCATTGCGCGCGGCATCGCGATCAAGCCCGAAGTGCTTCTGCTCGATGAGCCCTGTTCTGCGCTGGATCCGATTTCCACGGCAAAGATCGAGGAGCTGATCACTGAGCTCAAGGACGATTACACCGTGGTCATCGTGACACACAACATGCAACAGGCCGCGCGTTGCAGCGATTACACGGCTTATATGTACCTGGGCGATCTGGTGGAGTTCGGCTCCACTGAGCAGATGTTCTTCAAGCCCACGCGCAAGGAAACTGAAGATTACATCACCGGCCGCTTCGGCTAAGGAGAAGGAACATGCCCGAAAAACACCTATCGACCCAGTTCGACAGCGAACTCAACTCCGTCTCAACCCGTGTCATGGAGCTGGGTGGTCTGGTCGAGTCCCAGGTCCAGCAGGCCATTCATGCCCTGGGGCAGTTCAATGCCGAAGTGGCACACAAGGTCATCGACACGGAGAAGCGCGTCAACGCGATGGAAGTCGAGATTGACCGTGAGCTCTCATCCATCATTGCGCGCCGCCAGCCGACGGCGCGTGATCTGCGTCTGCTGATCGCCGTTTCCAAGTCCACCGCCAACCTGGAGCGGGCAGGCGATGAGGCGGAAAAGATGGCGCGCATGGTACTTTCCATCATCCAGAGCGGTACGCCGCGCAACCTGCCGGCTTCCGAACTGCGCGTGGCTGCAGACCTGGCCTCCGGCCTGCTGCGCAAGGCACTGGACGCCTTTGCGCGTCTGGACACTGTTGCGGCGGTTTCCATCCTCAAAGAGGATGACCTGATCGACAAGGAGTTCGACAACTTCATGCGCGTGCTCATCACGTACATGATGGAGGACCCCCGCATGATTTCGCCGAGTCTGGACCTGCTGTTCCTGGCCAAGGCGATCGAGCGTGTGGGCGACCACGCCAAGAACATTGCCGAACTCATCATCTACATCGTCAAGGGGGCGGACGTGCGCCACTCCTCCATTGAAGAAATCGAATCCGTCCTGAAATGAAGCATCAGCCAGCAGTCCTGATCGTGGAAGACGAGCCGGCGATTGCCGAACTCATCGCCGTCAATCTGCGTCACAACGGTTTTCGTCCGACCTGGGCCATGGACAGTGACAGCGCCCAGCGGGAACTGGACGCGGTGTTGCCCGACCTTATCCTGCTTGACTGGATGCTGCCTGGCGAGAGTGGCCTGACGCTGGCCAAGCGCTGGCGGGCCGATGCGCGAACCAAGGCCGTTCCGATCATCATGCTGACGGCACGCGGTGATGAAGCCGACCGTGTCGCGGGCCTGGATGCCGGTGCGGACGACTACCTGGTCAAACCCTTTTCCACCAAGGAGATGCTGGCCCGCATTCGTGCCGTTTTGCGCCGCCGCGCGCCGGAGCAGACCGGTGGTGCCGTGACGTTGGGTGGTCTGACACTGGACACGGCCACGCACCGCGTGACTTTTCAGGAGCAGCCGCTCAAGCTCGGGCCTACCGAGTTCAAGCTGCTGCAGTACCTGATGAGTCATGCCGAACGCGTGCACAGCCGTGGCCAATTGCTGGACAAGGTCTGGGGTGACCATGTTTTCATCGAAGAGCGAACGGTGGATGTCCACGTCAAGCGCTTGCGGGAAGCCCTGGGTGATGCCTCGACCATGGTGGAGACGGTGCGTGGTGCGGGCTATCGCTTCACGGTGCAGCCGGTGGCTGCTGTCAGCCTGGCGGGACGGGACTGAGGCCCGCTGTCTTGTTGTCACAGCCCTGAGGCGGCGCCATGTTCTTGCGGCTTTTTTCCTTCCTGCTGATTCAGTGCCTTGGGGCGCTGGCGGGCGCTTGGGCGGCGCCGGATGCTTTGCAGATCCGGGGTGCCTTGGCCGGTATGTCCGTGGCTGGCTTGCTGTGGGTCTTGCTCGACTTTTCACGCGGGCTGAAGCTGCTGAACTGGTTGCGTCAGGCGGATATGTCCGATGTGCCGCTCAACTATGGTTTATGGGGTGAGGTGGCAGACCGCGCGCGCCGCCTGGTACGGGGACGCGAACAGCAGATCCGCGAGAGCGATGCCCGCTTGCAGGATTTCCTCGCTGCGTTGCAGGCTTCGCCCAATGGCGTCGTGCTGCTCGATGCCGAGGGACGCATCGAGTGGTTCAATCAGACCGCGGCGGATCATTTCGGACTGGATGTACAACGCGATCTGCTGCAGCACTTCGGCAATCTGGTGCGTGATCCTGGCTATGCCGCCTATGCGGCCGGCGGCGATTTCCTGCACGAAGTGACCATGCCCGGGCGCGGCCACAGCGCCTCGCGCCCGGTGCGGCTCTCGGTGCACTTGCATCCCTACGGCGATGGCCGCCGCTTACTGCTGTCGCGTGATGTGACGGCGCTGGAGCAGGCCGAAGCCATGCGACGCGACTTTGTGGCCAATGTCTCGCATGAGATTCGTACGCCGCTGACCGTGCTCACGGGTTTTGTCGAGACCCTGCAGAGCTTGCCACTCAACGAGACCGAACGTGCGCGCTATCTGGATCTGATGGCCCAGCAGGCGGAGCGCATGCAAACCCTGGTCAAGGACTTGCTTACCCTCTCACGGCTCGAGGGGAGTCCGCTGCCGGGGACAGGCGAGTGGACCTCGGTCCGTTCACTGCTGCTGCAATTGGAGCAGGAGGGACGTGCCTTGTCGATGGTGTTGACCCCGCCGGAGGGGCCGATGCAGGTGCTGAGCTTCGACGTGACGGCGCAGGAAGACATTGCCGGGACGTCAACCGAGTTGCACAGCGCCCTGTCCAATCTGGTCGGCAACGCCATTCGCTATACCCCGGCAGGCGGGCAGATCAATGTTGGTTGGCTGCGTCATGATGACGGGCGTTGTGAGTTCTTTGTGCAGGACAGTGGTCCGGGTATCGCGCCCGAGCACATTCCGCGCCTCACCGAGCGTTTCTACCGGGTGGACCGCAGCCGTTCGCGTGACACGGGAGGCACCGGGCTGGGTTTGGCCATCGTCAAGCACGTGGCACAGCGCCATAACGCCGAATTGAAAATAGAAAGCACCCTTGGCAGGGGTTCACGCTTCGCCGTGGTGTTCCCGGCCAACCGTGTGCGTTCTGCATGACTGGTTTTGCAGGCGCGAGTCGGGCGAGTTCAACGCTTCAGGTTGTGAGGGTTTGAGACCACCTCAGCGCAAACGCCGTGGGATGTTTTCAGTCTGGGCGATGTTCGCGTCGCAGCACCTGCCAGATCATGAGCCAGAAGATCAGCGCGGCCAGTGCCAAGGCCACCATGCCGGCAATCCAGAAGGCGGCGGGCGTCTGCATGGCGGGCCAGGGTCCGAGGCCATGGTAGGCCAGCTGGTAGCCACCGTACAAGCCGAGTCCCCACAGCAGTACGCCGTAGATCAGGAAGGGCGAGAGCGTGATGCGAAAGCAGCGCAAGACGAAGACGCCCAGTGCCTGCAGGCCATCAAACAAGTGGAAGGCGGCGATCCAGAACAAGAGCGGGACGGCCAATGCAATCACCTCCGGGCTGCGTGCATACAGCCGTACCAACGGGTCACGCACCACAAGCAGAAGACCTGCCAGCAGCACGGCACAAGCCAGCACCAGCATGAAGCCCAGGCCCACCGCATGCCGAGCCTGGCGTGGCTGATCCGCCCCGAGCCAGTAGCTGGTACGTGCACTGGTAGCGATTCCGATGGCCAGCGGCACCATGTAAAGCACGGCAGCCAGATTGGCGGCAATCTGGTGGCTGGCGGCGGCGGTCGTGCCCAGGCGCGCGACAAAGAGGGCCATCAGCGTGAAGGACGTCACCTCCACCAGAATGGTCAGCCCGCTGGGCACCCCGACGCGGGCAAAGGCGGTCAGCGTGGGGCCGTGTGGTTTTTCCAGACGATGCCAGAGGCGGTAGGGCTGGTAAAGAGGGCGGGTGCGTAGCAGCCACAAGGCCAAGGCCAGCATCAGGCACTGCACGACCAGGGTGGCCAGGGCACAACCGACAACGCCTTGCGGCGCCAGTCCGAAGCCGCCGAAGGCAAACCAGATCGAGAGCGGCACCTTGACGAACAGCGAGCCGATCTGCAGCCAGGTCACCAGCAGCGGTTTGCCCAGGCTCTGGTTGAGTGTGCTGTAGAGGCGAAACAGCAGAGCCGGCGGCAGGGCCAGGGCCAGCACACCCAGGTAATCCAGCACCTCACCGCGCAAGGTGGTCGGCACCTCGGCCCAGTCGAGCAGGAGCGCAGGTTGCAGCAGGATGGCCATGCCGAACACCATCAAGGCCCCGCACAGGTAAAGCGATTGGCGGAAGGAGAAGCCAAGCTGCCTCGGTTTTTGGGCGCCGTGCAGTTCGGCCCAGACTGGCAGCAGGGCCTGTAACACGCCCATCAGTGCCACATAGACGCTCATGTAAATGGCCGAGCCGACAGAGAGCGCGGCCAGCGAGGCCTCGGCGTAGCGCCCGGCGACGATGGTGTCGGTGACGCCGAAGGCCATGGTGGCGAGTTGGCCGACCAGCACGGTGCCGGCATGGCGGGAAATGGTTTTGAGTTCCGACACAGGTCTCAGGAGCCGGCGCGGGCGACGCGCCTGTAGATCACAAGGTCTTCCTCTCCCTCGCGCGGATGGCCCAGGGTTTGGTGCTCTCGCCATTGCGCCGGATTGACCACGCCGGGCAGCATGAACAAGGCATCCTTGTCGATCACCAGCCACGAACAGCCTTTGGGTGCGCCTGCGGCCTTGAGTGACAACGGCGAATAGAAGCGGAACGCGGTGTGCAGGCCTGGTTTGAGGCCGAAGGTTTCGATGCATTCGGCCGGCTTGACAACGGCTTCCACGCGACGCACCAGCGGCTCATAGCTGCGTGCGAAATCGAGCAGCGGCATCCACAGCGTGGTCAGCAGCAACCAGCACAGCGCAGCACCGCCGGCTGGCAGCACCAGGCTTTTCCAGATGGCGGCGCGATGTCGCCCCACGCGCCATTTGACGAGCCACGTCCAGGCCAGCGTGGCGAGGGTGGCGAACACAAAAGGCAGGAGGGTAAAGCCGGCCTCAAACCCGGGGGCCAGTCGCGCCACATTGGCAGCCGGTTGCGGCGGGAAACCGGTCTGCATGGCGATCCAGACCACCCAGATGATGAAGGCGCAGCCGGTGAAGAACAGCAGGGTGAACCAGTCGACCAGCGCCGAGACGTTGCGTTCCAGGGTTGGCAGTGCGAAAGCGGCCAGCGTGGCGAGTGACGGCAGGGCAAGCAGCAGGGCGCGGTCGCTGGCCGGTGTCACCAGCGTGGCGGAGACGGTGACCAGTGCAAACCACAGTGGCAAGGCGAGGTGGCGACGCACGTGGGTGCTGAACAACTGGTGGCGCCAGCGCCACAGCGTCCACAGCACCAACGGCCAAGCCGGCCAGGTGAACCATAAAAGCAGGCTGCCCAGGCCGTGCCACGTCTCCCATTTCAAGGGAGGTAGTTTGATACTCCAGTGCCACAGGTCAAGCGCCGTTGCCAGACCGGCGGCCAGCAGTGTCAGCAGCGCCATGCCCCAGGCCCAGCGCCGATCCCAGTGCATGGGGGGACCGTCCTCTCGGGTGGCATGGCTGCGGTCGAGCAGATGGATGGCCACGCTGCCGGCACCGAATAGCACGGCCATGGCCGGAGCACCGGAGAGCGTGAGGCCCAGTAGGGCGGCTGTACCGGCCAGGATTGGGCCGATTCGGCGGTAGGGCATGGCCGCCACGGCGTAGAACGCGAGGGCGCTGAAGCACAGTTGGGTCACGGCAGGCGTGGTTTCATGCGATAGCTGGGCCAGACCCAGGCAGGCGATGAAGGCCAGCAGGCCGCCGTCGGCCATGGCACGGGCATAGTCGGCCGGCCGGGCCTCGCCACCGAAGGCGAAGGCCACCGGTTGTGCCAGCGGACTGCGTGCCAGGTAGTAAATGCCTTGCCAGACGGCTGCCAGGGTGAGCGTCAGCAGGGCAATGAAAGGAATGCGGGCAGCGAAATCGGGCGCGATCCATCCCGGCGCGAGTTTCAGGGCCCAGGCCCCCAGCCAATAGGGCAGCAGGGCATTGACGTCGGGTTGCTGGCCCATGAGGCGCGGGTCCAGCCAGGATGTGGTGTTGCTGGCCAATTCCAGCATGTAGCCGAAAGCCGTGATGTCGGCGCTGCGCCAAGGATCGCGCCAGACAAAACCCGGCAGCACATAGGCCAGGCAGAACAGCAAGAGCGCGGCACGTGGCAGCCGCCGCACGGCGGCCTGGGCAACGATGGCGGGGGTGGGCTGGTTCACGCGGTCAACTTTGGGTGGTCAGGAAAACAAAAGGGCAGCACGGAAACCCGGGCTGCCCTTGGCGGGAATCGCTAGCCAGTTTACTTGGCAGCGGTCTTGCCGAAGCGGTTGCGGAACTTCTCAACGCGGCCGCCCATGTTGTCCACGGATTTCTGCGTGCCGGTGTAGAAGGGGTGCGACTCGCTGGTGGTATCCAGCTTGAACAGCGGCAGTTCGCGGCCGTCTTCCATCTTGATCATTTCCTTCGTGTTGGCGCAGGAACGGGTCACGAATTTGAAACCATTGGACATGTCCTGGAAGCAAACTTCGCGGTAATTGGGGTGAATGCCTTCTTTCATGGTACTTCCTTCAGGCGCGGGAGCCGGGCTGGCCTATCCAGTCTACTTTCCGCAGCAAAACGCCAGATTATACAGTTAAATCAATGACTTGCGTGGGCGGAGAGGCTGTTAATGCGTGGGCACCCGCGGAACCGGCTTCGCCGGGCCGCTGGGTGCGCCCCCTCCGCACAGCAGGAGGGGGTGGCGTAGCTGCACAACGTGTCGCGTAGCCTGGGGGAGGTTACCCCCCCCGCCTCATCATGTCGAAGAACTCGTTGTTGTTCTTCGTGGCGCGCATCTGCTTGAGCACCATCTCCATGGCCTCGATCTCGTCCATGTTGTAGAGGAACTGGCGCAGGATGCGGGTCTTCTGCAGGATTTCAGGCTGCAGCAGCAACTCTTCGCGGCGGGTGCCGCTGCGGTTGAGCTGGATGGAGGGGAAGACGCGCTTTTCGTAGAGGCGGCGGTCCAGGTGGATTTCGGAGTTGCCGGTGCCCTTGAACTCTTCGAAGATCACCTCGTCCATGCGGCTGCCGGTATCGACCAGCGCGGTGGCGATGATGGTCAGCGAGCCGCCTTCTTCCACGTTGCGGGCCGCACCCAGGAAGCGCTTGGGGCGTTGCAGGGCGTTGGCGTCCACACCACCGGTCAACACCTTGCCGGAGGACGGCACCACGTTGTTGTAGGCGCGGGCCAGGCGGGTGATGGAGTCCAGCAGGATCACCACGTCTTTCTTCAACTCGACCAGGCGCTTGGCGCGCTCGATCACCATCTCGGCCACGTGCACGTGGCGGGCGGCCGGCTCGTCGAAGGTGGAGGCAATCACCTCGCCCTTGACGGTGCGCTGCATCTCGGTCACTTCTTCCGGACGCTCATCGATCAGCAGCACCATCAGGTAGCTGTCGGGGTAGTTGGCCGAGATCGCGTGCGCAATGTGCTGCATCATCACGGTTTTGCCGCTCTTGGGCTGCGCCACGATCAGGGCACGCTGGCCTTTGCCGATGGGGGCAATGATGTCGATCACGCGGCCGGTGATGTTTTCCTCACCACGGATGTCCTGCTCCAGCTTCATCTGCTCCTTGGGGAACAGAGGGGTCAGGTTTTCAAACATGACCTTGTGCTTGTTGCCTTCGGGCGGGCCGCCGTTGACCTTTTCCAGCTTGTTCAGGGCAAAGTAGCGCTCGCCGTCTTTCGGGGTGCGCACTTCGCCTTCGATCATATCGCCGGTGTGCAGGTTGAAGCGGCGCACCTGGCTCGGGCTGATGTAGATGTCGTCCGTGCTGGCGGTGTAGCTGGAGTCGGGGCTGCGCAGGAAGCCGAAGCCGTCGGGCAAGATTTCCAGCACGCCGTCGGCAAACACCTGTTCACCGCCCTTGGCGCGCTTCTTGATGATGGCAAACATCAACTCCTGCTTGCGCATGCGGCCAGTATTCTCAATTTCAAGCTCTTCAGCCTGTTTGAGGATTTCAGATACGTGCAGTACCTTGAGTTCGTTTAAGTGCATGGATAGAGCCCCAAAGGGGAGAGAGATATCAAAAAATCCGGGGGAGGTGGGGACAGGGCAGACAGAGGGCCTTGCCAGCCGGGAACTCGAACCAGCTCCAGACAGGGAACCGGCGTTCAGGTTTGATTATGACAGGAAATAAGGCCACAGTACCAAGGCCCTCGCGCTTGTCGCTACGCGTACAAGGCGGCCCCCCGAAGGGGCGCGTTTTGCCTTGGAGCGACCCGGCAGCTAAACCGGGTCGCTGAAGAAGGGCTGGATCAGGCCAGTTGCTGGTCGATGAAAGCGGTCAGCTGGGCCTTGCTCATGGCACCGACCTTGGTGGCAGCCAACTGGCCGCCCTTGAACAGCATCAGGGTCGGGATGCCGCGGATGCCGAACTTGGCCGGGATGTCGCGGTTCTCGTCCACATTCATCTT
Source organism: Curvibacter sp. PD_MW3 (assembly GCA_002633085.1). GTDB lineage: Bacteria > Pseudomonadota > Gammaproteobacteria > Burkholderiales > Burkholderiaceae_C > Hylemonella. The sequence goes on along the minus strand of NSIV01000001.1, from coordinate 213,327 downwards.
GGCGATCTGCAGCTTGCCTTCGTAGGTGCTGGACACTTCGTCCAAGATGGGGGCGATCATCTTGCAGGGACCGCACCACTCGGCCCAGTAATCGACCAGCACGGGCTGGGCCGACTGGAGCACGTCGGCTTCGAAAGTGGCGTCTGAAACATGTTTGATGAGGTCGCTGGCCATGAGGGCTCCTTTGACAGTTTGGCAATACAGCTAAAGTTGCGGCATTGTGACAGAAACCAAGTACCCCGACAGCGGGCCAGTGCTATGAACACCATAGCGTTAACCGCTCGCTTCCCCTTCGTACTCGATCCGGCCCTCTACCCGACGCTGGACTGCTGGCTGGCGCCCGAGCAAGGCTGGTTGGCACGCATCGCCGCCCACCTGCGCGCTCGTGGCGCGCATCCGGCACGCACCGTGGTGCTGTTGCCTTACGCCCAGCTCATGCCGTTGGCAGCACGCCTATGGGCGCAAGCCCACCCGGATGGTTTTGCGCCACGCTTCGAGACCACGCAGAACTGGAGCCGCAGCCTGGGCGGTTTCACCCCGGCGGCCACTGACATCACCTTCGATGCCGCCTTGGATGTGCTGACGGCACGCGCCATGCTGGAGCGCACCAGCCTGGGCGCACAGGCCGATGCGGCCACACCGCTGTTGCTGGAGGCGGCGCAGCAACTCGGTGCCTTGGCCGCGGCCGTGCCGCCATCCGAACGCGCCGCTTGGGGCGCTCGGGCACGCAGCGCAGCGGCAACCGGCATGGATGTCGGCGCGCTGGCGCTGGAAGCCGCCGTGGCCCAATTGGCGGTGGCCTGGGCCGCCAACTCGTCCTACGCCAGCGACGTGTTGTTCGAGCCGCGTGTGATCGAGGCGACCGACTGCCTGATCGTGCTGCAGGGTTTCCAGCCCGACCCCCTGCCGGCGGCCTTGCAAGCGGTATGGGGTGAGCGCATGGCTGTGATGGCCCTTGATGGCGTACTGGCACAGGCCGGTGTCGCACCGGCATTCCACAAGACGCGCGATGCGCAGGACGAGGCCCAGCGTGCCGCGGCCTGCGTGCTGCAGCACGTCAATGCCGGTCGCACGCCGGTAGCGCTGGTGGCGATCGACCGCGCGCTGACACGCCGCGTGCGTGCCATGCTGGCCTCGCGCGATCTGCAGATCCGTGATGAGACCGGCTGGAAACTCTCCACCAGCCGCGCTGGCGCCCACGTCATGGGCGCACTGCGCGCCTGTGCCTGGAACGTGGCTAGCGATGCTGTGCTCGACTGGCTCAAGAACGCACCGGCCTTCGAGAGCACGGCCGTGCGCCAACTGGAAGCACAACTGCGCCGCCAGCCGCTGCGCGAGTGGCGCGGCGTGCCGGGGGCGCTGGGCGCCAGCGAGCAACCGGCACTGGCGGCCTTGCTGGCCGACCTTGAAGCGCTGCGCGATGGCCTGCAGCGGCCGCGCACCTTGCCGCAATGGCTGCTGGCCCTGCGTGAGCTGTTGCAGCGCAGTGGCCAGTGGGCCCTGTTGCAGGACGACGTGGCCGGCGACACGGTGCTGGCCACGTTGCGCTTGTCGGAAGCGGGTATCGCACTGCCGGCCGATGCGCTGTGGGCGCAGCGCCGCCTGTCGTTGACGGACTTCACGCGCTGGGTCGACCAGGCGCTGGAGGCGGCCAGCTTCACACCCGAGTACCCGCCGCAGGAGCAGGTGGTGATCCTGCCGCTGGCACAGTTGCTGGGCCGGCCTTTCGGTGCCGTGGTGTTGCCGGGCTGTGACGAGGTGCGCCTGAATCCTTCGCCCGAGCCGCCCGGGCTGTGGACGGCGGCCCAGCGCGCCGCGCTCGGCCTTCCGGCGCGCGAAGCGCTGAAAGCAGCCCTGCGCGCCGCCTGGCAGCATGCGCTGTGCACGCCGCAGGTCGACCTGCTCTGGCGAGCCGGCGACGACGGTGGCGAACCCCTGTTGCCCAGCCCGTTGGTGCAGGCGCTTCATCTGCAGGTGGGCGACGGCCAAGCACCGGACCCACGCGTGCAACGCGAAGTGGTCCCGGTGCCCGTGGCGCGCCCGATGCCGGCGGCGCCGCAGTTGGATGTGGCACGCCTTTCTGCCAGCGCCTACAGCGACCTGCGCCACTGCCCTTACCGTTTCTTCGCTTTGCGCCAACTTGGCTTGAAGGAGGCGGAGGAGTTGGAGGTTGAGCTCGACAAGCGCGACTTCGGCCTCTGGCTGCATGCCGTGCTGCAGGCCTTCCATGAGCAACTCAAGACCACGCCGCAGGCCGATGTGGTGGCACGGCGCGCGCTGATCGATGCCGCCGCCACACAGGTGACCGAATCCATGCGTTTGGCGGAAGAAGAATTTTTGCCGTTCCAGGCGGCCTGGCCGCGGGTGCGTGAGGGCTATCTTGAGTGGCTGGCCGGGCATGAGACCGAAGGACTGCACTTCGAGGAGGGCGAACGCTGGCAGGAGCAGCCCTTGGGCTCGTTCACGCTGGTGGGGCGGCTCGACCGCATTGACCAGGCCGGCAGCGGCGAGGTGATGGTGATCGACTACAAGACCGAGTCGCCCACCGTGACGGCCAAGCGCATCAAGGAACCGTTTGAAGACACGCAGCTGGCCTTCTACGCCGCGCTGCAGCCGCACGACACCTTGCGTGCCGCCTACGTCAACATCAGCGAGAAGGAGGGGAGCAAGACCTTTGAGCAGAAGGACGTGGTGGCGGTGCGCGATGCGTTGATCGAGGGCATTGCGCATGATCTTCAGCGCATTGCCGAGGGCGCACCTTTGCCGGCATTGGGCGAGGGCGATGCCTGCGAATTCTGTGCGGCGCGCGGTTTGTGCCGGAAAGATTTCTGGGCCGATGACAGCGTGGGGCAGGAGGAGCCGTTGTGACCAACCCCGCCTACGAACTCAACGGCCACCCCGTCTCAAGGGAAGACTTCTACGCCATCGCCTGCGACCCGCGCCACAGCGTCGCAGTCGAAGCCTGCGCCGGCGCAGGCAAAACGTGGATGCTGGTCTCGCGTATCCTGCGCGCGCTGCTCGAAGGCGCGGCGCCACATCAAATCCTGGCCATCACCTTTACCAAGAAGGCCGCCGGCGAGATGCGCCAGCGCCTGACCGAATGGCTGGAGGAATTTGCCAAAGCCACGCCGGAGCAACTGGAAAAAGAACTGCTCATACGTGGAATTGGCCCACAGGCCGCACGGGAATTGCGCGAGCCGCTACGAAATTTGTATCAAACCCTGCTGGCCCAGGGCCGGCCGGTGCAGATTCGTACCTTTCACAGCTGGTTCGCGGCGCTGCTGCGCACCGCACCGATGTCGGTGCTGGAGGCGCTTGGCCTGCCGGCTGCCTACGAACTGCTGGAGGATGACGCACAGGCCGTGGCCCAGGTGTGGCGGCCGTTCCATGCGCGCTTGCTGAGCGAGCCCGAGGCACGACAGGACTACGAGGCGGTGGTGGCCACGCACGGCCGCTTCCAGACCGAGCGCGCGCTCGAAGCTGCCTTGCAGCGGCGCGTGGAGTTCGTGTTGGCCGATGCGCAGGGTGCGGTGCTGGCCTCGGTGCCACATTTCAGCGAACACTTCCCCGAGTTCTCGGGCGTGGCGGAGCCGCTGACCGTGCTGCTGGCCGAAGGGCCGATGCGCCAGCAACTGGTGTTGGCAGCGCAGACGCTGGGCCGGGCCAGTCAGCCCAGTTTCAGTGCCAAGGGTAGTGAGCTGGAACAGGCGTTGACGGTCCATGATGCCGATGGCGTGCTGGCCGCGTTGCTGACCCAGAGCGGTACCGCGCGCAAGTTTGGCGACAAGGTGGCCGGCATCGAGCAGGTGCGTGCGGTGCAGGAGCAGGTGCTGGCCGTGCTGGCGGCTGAGGCGCAGCACCAGGCCTGGCTTTACCAGCAGCGCATGACGCGCTTGGCGCGTCTGCTGATCGACGAGTTCGCGGCGCTCAAGCGCGAGCGTGGCTGGGTCGACATGAATGACGTCGAACGCGCCGCGCTGCACCAGCTGTCCGACCCGGTGCTGGGCGGTTGGGTGCAGGAGCGGCTCGATGCGCGCACGCGCCACCTGCTGATTGACGAGTTCCAGGACACCAACCCGCTGCAGTGGCAGGCGCTGCATGCCTGGCTCAGCGGCTATGCCGGCGCCGGTGGCGGCGCCGAGGCGCCCAGCCTGTTTATCGTCGGCGACCCGAAGCAGAGCATCTACCGTTTTCGCCGAGCCGAGCCGCAGGTCTTCATCGCGGCACAAGCGTTCGTGCGTGACCTCGGTGGCGACCTGCTGAGCTGCGACCACACGCGCCGCAATGCGCCGCCGGTGCTGGCGCTGGTCAACCAGGCCATGGGGCAGGCGCAGGCCGACGGGTTGTACCCGGGCTTTCGCAGCCACACCACCGAATCGCAGGAGGCGGGCGGCGCCTTCACCTTGCCGCAGATCCTGCGACCGGAGAAGGCGGTGGCCGAAGCGGCGGCGCCGGGCTGGCGCGACAGCCTGACCACGCCGCGCGTCACGCCGGAGGAAACGCTGCGCACGCTGGAGTGTCGTCAGGCGGCGCACTGGTTGGCGCAGCAGATTCAGGATGACCCGCACCAAGACGGCGAAGGTCGCCTGCACCCGAAAGACATCATGGTGCTGTCGCGCAAGCGCGACCGCCTGGCCGTGATGCAGGAGGAATTGCGTGCGCTGGGCATTCCGGCGCAGCAGCCCGAGAAGCGTGATCTGGGCCAGGCGCCCGAGGTGCAGGACATCGTGGCCCTGCTCGATGCTTTGGTATCACCGGCGCACGACCTGTCGCTGGCGCGGGCGCTGAAGTCGCCGCTGTTCAGCCTGAGCGATGACGAGCTGGTGCAACTGGCGTTGCTGCAACGTCAGCACAAGCAGCCTTGGTTCGATTTGCTACAAAAAGAGGAGCTGCTGGCGCCGTCCCTTGGGGCAGTGGGGCCTGTTTTGATTCGCTGGAAAGGCTGGCTCGACACGCTGCCGCCGCACGATGCGCTCGACGCGATCTTCGACGACGGCGATGTGCTGGCGCGTTTTGTCGCCGCCGCGCCGGTCACGCAGCGCGAGGCCGTCGTGTCGAATCTGCAGGCGCTGCTGGCGGCTGCCTTGCAGGTGGATGGTGCCCGCTACGCCACGCCCTATGCCCTGGTGCGCGCGCTCAAGGCTGGCGGCGTGCCGGCACCCACGCTGGCCGATGCCGACGCGGTGCGCCTGCTGACCGTGCACGGCGCCAAGGGGCTGGAAGCGTCGCTGGTGCTGCTGCTCGACACCGATGCGCCGCCGCCGAAGACGCAGACCATGAGTGTGCTGCTTGACTGGCCGGGCGAGGCTGAAGCACCGCAAAGTTTTGTCTTCCTGGCCAGCGAGAGCAATGTGCCGCCGAGTGTGCAGCCCGCATTGGCAATTGAGCAGCAAGCGCGCCAGCGCGAAGAACTCAACGCCTTGTACGTGGCCATGACGCGGGCGCAGCAGCGGCTGGTGTTGTCCTCGGTGCAACCGCACCAGGCCAATGGCGCGAGCTGGTGGCAGCGGCTGCAGGCGGGTTGTGCGGCCATCGACGTGCCAGCAACAGCTGCGCCGGTCGCCGTCGTGCCGGTGCAGGATGCCCCGGTTTTGTTGCCAATTCTGCCTTCCGTCCTTGCCACATCTTCGCCAATAGCTATCAAAACAGGAGCATTTCAGGGCGTTGCAGAAAAGCCCACGCCCGAGTCGCTGATCGGTCAGGCGATGCACCGCCTGCTGGAGTGGGCCGCGCTGGACGCCCAAGGCTGGACGCCCGTGCAGGTACAGCGCGCGGCCGCCGAGTTCGGCCTCGACGCCACACAGGCGCAGCAGGCCGCCGCCATGGCCCAGCGCATCCTGCTGGGGGACGGTGCCTGGGCCTGGCGTGCCGACGTGGTGGACTGGCATGGCAATGAAGTGCCGGTGACGGTGCAGGGCAGTGTGCGCCGCATCGACCGGCTGGTGCGCCGCAAGACGGAAACGAATGTGGGCGAATGGTGGGTGCTGGACTACAAATCGGCTACGCAGCCGCAAGGCCGTCATGAACTGCTGGCACAGTTGCGCAGCTACCGTGCCGCCGTGCAGGCTGCATCGCCCGGAGAGCCGGTGCGTGCAGCATTCCTGAGCGCTGCAGGCACACTGGAAGAAATTCAAGGAAACGAATGAAAAGCGTGATCGTGATCGGTGGCGGTCCGGCTGGCCTGATGGCAGCCGAGGTGCTGGTGAATGCTGGCGTGGCGGTGGACCTGTATGACGCCATGCCTTCGGTAGGGCGCAAATTTCTGCTGGCCGGCAAGGGCGGGCTCAACCTGACGCACTCGGAGTCGGCCGACCGTTTTGCCGAGCGTTATGGCGAGCGACGTTTGCAGATCGAGGCCTTGCTGCGCAGTTTCGGCGCACAGCAGTTGCGTGAGTGGGCGCACGGCTTGGGCGTGGAGACCTTTGTGGGCACTTCGGGCCGCGTCTTTCCCGCCGACATGAAGGCGGCACCGCTGCTGCGCGCCTGGCTCAACCGCCTGCGCCACCCGGCACAGGGTGGCACGGGCGTGCAATTCCACATGCGGCACCGCTGGCTCGGCTGGGCCGAAGACGGCCGTACCCTGCGTTTTGAGACACCGCAAGGCGAGGTGACGGCCCAGGCCGATGCCGTGGTGCTGGCCCTGGGCGGCGGCAGCTGGGCGCGTCTGGGTTCCAACGGCGCCTGGGTGCCGCTGCTGGCCGCGCGCGGCGTGGCGGTGGCGCCGCTGCTGCCGGCCAACTGTGGCTTCGACGTGGCGGTACAGCGCCAACGGCCGGCCGAGAGGCAGGCCGTGCCGGTGCAAGTGGTCCCGGCACCCACGGTGGGCTGGAGCGAGCACTTTGCCAGCCGTTTTGCCGGCCAGCCCTTCAAGACGGTGGCCATTTCGTTCACCAACGGGCAGGGGCAGACGTTCCAGCGCAAAGGTGAGTTCGTCGCCACCACCACCGGCGTGGAAGGCAGCCTGATCTACGCTGCCTCCAACCTGCTGCGCGACGAGATCATCCGCAGCGGCCACGCCACGCTCCACCTGGACTTGCTGCCCGACTTCACGCCGGAGCGCGTGCTGGCCGAGGTGGCGCACCCGCGCGGCTCGAAGTCGCTCTCCAGCCACCTCAAGAGCCGCTTGAACCTGGACGGCATCAAGACCGCCCTGCTGCATGAGCTGCTGAGCAAGGACGAGATGCACGACGCAGCCAAGCTGGCCGCGGCCATCAAGGCCTTGCCGCTGCAATTGGTGGCGGCACGGCCGCTCGACGAAGCCATCAGCAGCGCCGGCGGCGTGCTGTTCGAGGTGCTGGGTGACGACCTGATGTGCGAGGCGTTGCCGGGCGTGTTCTGTGCTGGCGAGATGCTGGACTGGGAAGCCCCCACCGGCGGCTACCTGCTGACAGCCTGCTTTGCCAGCGGCCGCAAGGCCGGGGAGGGTGTTCTGAGGTTTTTGGGGCGCTAGCCCGCGGACTCGAACGGCAAGGCCGCCTCGGCGGCCCACACTCAGCCAAGCCCGAACAACTCAGCGCCGTTGCGGTACAGCAACTTGTCGAGAATGTTTTCCTTGAAGCCGAGCTTCAGGAAGTCTTCGATGGTCTGCCCGATGGGCCGGAACGGGTAGGACGAACCGAACAGCAACTGGTCTGCCAGAAAGCCGTTGGCCGCTTCCACAAAAGCGCTGCTGCCGGGCAGGAACAGGTACATGTCCGGCACGATGCGGATGTTGTCGTAGCGGAAGGCCACGCCGATGATCTGCTGCACGTTCGGCCAGTAGCCGTGGTAGGCGACGATGGGCAGCTTGGGGAAGGTCTGCGCGAGCTTGGCTAGTGGTGCCGGATCGTTGAACCGCGGGTCTGGCGTGGTGGGGCCTGTCATCAGGAACACGGGCACGCCCAGTTGGGCACACAGCTCGTAGACCGGGAAGTAGATCGGGTCGTCCGGGTGACGTGGCGGCTCGCCGAAGCCCGGCTCCAGGTCGATGCCCGCCAAACCGAGTTGGCGGATGGCGCGTTCCACTTCGTCGAGCGCGGCGTTGCCCTGGATCACCGGGTCGACCGAGCCGATGCCGATGAGTTCTCGGTGGCCGTGGGTGATGCTTTGAATCAGGTCGTTGGGCAGGTGCTGACTGGGGGTGTGGCGACCCACCACCACCGCATGCGACAGACCCGCCTCACGTACTTCGGCCAGAAAGCCTTCCGGGGTGCGCGAGCGCGCGAAATGTTCGTCGTCGCCACGCGTGCCGACACGCCGGTTCAGCCAGCGTGCCGTGGCCGCACCGGGCGAGCCCGGGGTGGCGCCGAAGAAGTCGTGCAGATAGGCCGGTCGGCAGCGCATGTCGATGACACGCTGGCCGGATGCATGCCTCGCCTGGGTGCTGGCGCCTTGTGTCTTGTCGGTACTCATGCGGCTTGCGCCTCCACCTGCGTGGCACGCACATCAAACGCACCGCCGGTCAGGGACTGGTCGCGCAGGGTGACGGGTTTCTTGCCGGGCAGCAGCGGGAACACCAGTTCAGCGAAACGGACGGCTTCTTCCAGGTGCGGATAACCGGAGAGCACAAAGCTGTCGACGCCCAGGTCCACGTATTCCTGCAGACGCGCGGCCACCTCCTGCGGATTGCCCACCAGTGCAGTACCGGCACCGCCTCGCACCAGGCCCACGCCGGCCCACAGGTTGGGGCCAACCACCAGCTTGTCGCGCCGGCCGCCGTGCAGCGCCGCCATGCGACGCTGGCCTTCGGAGTCCATGCGGGCGTAGTTGGCTTGCGCGCGCTGGATGTCCTCGTCGTCCAGGTGGCTGATCAGCCGGTCGGCGGCGGCCCAAGCCTCTTCGCTGGTCTCGCGCACGATGACGTGCAGCCGCACGCCAAAGCGCACGGTGCGGCCGTGTCTGGCTGCGCGTTCGCGCACATCGGCGATTTTTTTGGCGACATCAGCCGGCGGCTCACCCCAGGTCAGGTAGGCGTCCACATGCTTGGCGGCCAGTTCGTGGGCCGCAGGCGACGAGCCACCGAAGTACAGCGGTGGGTAGGGGTGCGAGACCGGCGGGAAGAAGTTCTGCGCCCCTTGCACCTGGATATGTCGCCCCTTGAAGTCGACCTTCTGGCCTTGCAGCAGATCGCGCCACACGGTGAGGAATTCGTCTGCAGCTTCATAGCGTTCATCGTGGCTCAGAAAGACGCCGTCGGCCGCCAGTTCCGTGGCATCGCCACCGGGCACGACGTTGAGCAGCAGGCGTCCGCCCAGGGCCTGGTCCAGCGTGGCGGCCTGGCGCGCTGAGGCGGTGGGGCCGGAAATGGAGGTGCGCAGCGCCACCAACAGCTTGATGCGTTGCGTGACCGCAATCAGGCTGGATGCCGTGACCCACGGGTCCAGGCAACTGCTGCCGGTGGGGATCAGCAACCCGTCGTAGCCCAAGCTCTCGGCCGTGACTGCGATCTGCCGCATATAGGCATTGGTGGCCGGGCGGCCGAAATCGGATTTGCCAAGGTAACGCGTGTCACCGGAGGTGGGGAGAAACCAGAAGATGTCGAGGCTCATGATGTTTTTTGCAGGAGGAGGCTTAATGAAAAAAAGAGGTGCGTGCGAGGTAGGGGTGTGGCAATGCCGAGGACATGGCCGTCAGCGTAATGAGCGCCTTGCGTTTTCACAACGACTCAGTTTTCATATGCTCAGAAGAGAACTATCCGAGGCTGTGCCGGTAGCACCGTCGCGTGACGACATGGCTTCACCAGCGTGGCACGCGTTGCCTTGAATCCTGTTTCGATGAGCGACGAAGTCTTGAGTGCAGCGCCATCGGCATAGATGTTTCGGCAATTTCAAAATGGAAAAAAAGTGGTTCCAGTTTGATGTGCCGAGTCGCAGAATCCAGCACAAGTTCTGAGCCCACTTATTGGATGGCTCCAGACGTCGATTGACGGCAGCCGATGGACAGCCGTTCCATTCGGCTCCCTTCTCGAAAAACCTAGGGACGTTCGATGAATTTTCAGCAATTGCGATCCGTGCGTGAAGCCGTTCGTTGCAACTACAACCTGACGGATGTGGCGAACACTTTGTTTACCTCGCAACCCGGCGTGAGCCGGCAACTCAAGGAGCTGGAGGAGGAGCTCGGCATCGAATTGTTCCGGCGTGCCGGCAAGCGTCTGACGGGCATGACGGAGCCGGGCCTGCATGTGTTGCCCATCATCGAGCGGATACTGCTCGAGAGCGAAAACCTGCGACGTGCCAGTCAGGATTTTGTGGCGCGTGAAGACGGTTTTCTGTCCATTGCCGCCACGCATACCCAGGCGCGTTATGCGCTGCCCGTGGCGGTGCAGGAGTTTCGTGCGAAATTTTCCAATGTCAAACTCAACCTGCATCAAGGCTCACCGAGCCAGGTGGCTGAAATGCTGTTGAGAGGGGAGGCTGATGTTGGCATCGCCACAGAAGCCCTGGCGCAGTACGAGGAACTGGTGACCTTGCCCTGCTACCGCTGGACGCATTCGGTCATCGTGCCTGTGGGCCATCCATTGTTGGAGGGCCCCTTGACGTTGGAGCGCCTGGCCGAATATCCGCTCATCACCTACGACACGGGCTACACCGGACGCAGTCTGATCGACAACGCCTTTGCGCAGCATCATCTGGCCCCCAACATCGTGCTCACCGCCATGGATGCGGATGTGATCAAGACCTATGTCAACCTGGGGCTGGGGGTGGGCATCGTAGCCTCCATCGCGTTCGAAGCCGAACGGGATCTGGACCTGCGTGCCCTGGAGGCGGGCGCCCTGTTCGGAATCAACCTCAGTCGATTGGCTGTGCGCCGGGGTAACTACCTGCGCGGTTATGTCTATTCCTTTATCGAGTCTTTCGCGCCCACCCTGAGCCGCCAAGCCATTGAGCAGGCCCTGGCTTGAGCCAGCCGGTATTGTCGGGGAACTGATCCGACCGGGCATCGTGAATGCCGTCCCTGGAGGCCGGGGCGCCCATGGGCATCCCTCACAGCGCCTTCAGAAACGACAGCAGAGCCGCCACCTCGGACGGTGTCAGCCGGAGCGGTTGAATGTGCTTTGACATACTGGCGGCACAGGCATACAGCGGATGCGCTGCCTCGGTGGCGTTGCGGGCACGCACCTCGCCACCGCCCCGGGCATACAGATGCACCACTCCCGACAGCGAGTCGAACAACCCGTTGTGCATGTAGGGGGCGGTGCGTGATACGTGTCGCAGGCTGGCCGTGCGGAAGCGGCCGACGTCCTCGCAACGCCCGGTGGCAGCGTAACGCCCCAGATCTTGCGAGCGTTCACCAAAAAACGAGATGCCGAGGTTGTGAAATTTCTCATCGGTCAGCAGTGGCCCGAAATGACAGTTCGCGCAGCGGGCTTTGGTTCGGAACAGGTGCAGCCCTTGAATTTCCTGGTCATTGAGGCGGGTGGTGTCACCTTGAAGAAAACGGTCGAAACGGGTGGGATGGTCCAGTTTCTTCTGAAACGCGGCCAGTAGTTCGCCCAACAACTGCGGCGACACCAGGGCATCTCCATCCATCTCGCGCAAGGCTGACGCGTAACCTGGGTCTGACAGAACACGAGCCCACACCGCATCAAGCGTGGCGTTGGCCATCTCGCGTGGGTCGGTCAGCGGTAGCAGCGATCGCGCGGGCAGCGAAGTGCCGCGTCCGTCCCAGCCCCACTGGCTGCGGGATGCTACGGTGTGAAGGGAGGGGGGATGTCGCTTGCCAGGCTGCCCGGCATGCCCGAGCGCAACCGTTGTTGAGACGGACCACCCTTGATCTGGCCGATGGCAGCTTGCGCAGGACAGGCTGCCATCGACAGACAGACGTTTGTCGAAAAAAAGCTTGGCGCCGATCTCAGCCTTCAGGCGATCGGTGGCGGCGGGCAACGGTCTTGGGGGTGGTGAGGTCAGTTCGACAAAAGCCACACCATCATCGATCCAGGGGGGCGGCCATTGAGCAGGCGGTCTTGCGTAGGCTTGTCGCAGATGGCTGGCTGGCGCCAGTGGGGGCGTGTCTGCCAATGCGTCGGGCGTAGCCCCCAATGCTTGCATTGGCGTGAAGGCTAGCCAGGTGGCCGCAAGCAGGAAGACGAATGCAAGCCGGCGGTTCAGGCTCAATGGCAATCCGGTCCGATCTGGTCGAAGTAGACCTCAAAGGCCACGTTGGCCGCCCATTTCTCGCGCCGCTCAGTCCAGCGTGCCGTCGTTCCGATCTGGGCTAAGGCAGCGCGCACCATTGCGGCCAGATCGGTGCGATCCGCTGAGACCTCTGCGACCAGCCGGCTGGGTTCGGTCGGCGGCAGGGTGGCTGAGAACTTGAGCCACTCCTTGCGCTGGAACAAGGGGTCGAGTTGCGCGCGGTCGAGAATCGCCGCCGTGCATTCGCCGGTGCGAACCTGGGCCAGGACTTGCGCCGGAGCAGGAAAAACCTTCAGATGGCTATCAAGCGCTGACGCCAGTGCCTGTGCCCGTGCATTGCTTGCAGAGGCGCACACCACCTGACCCGTCAGATCGCGCCATTGGCGGACCCGGGTGTCCGAACGCATGGCGACGCTCAGCCCCGATTGGAATCCTGTGGGCAAGGCGAGAACCTTGTCGGCAGTGGTGGCGTCATTTGCCGAGCGCGTCAGAACAACGTCCACGTCTCCTTGCCACAGCGCAGATGTCTGCTCTGTGCGCGACAGCGGCACCAAGGTCACCTCCGCACCCAGATGCCGGGCCAGTTCGTCAGCAAAGCGTGCTTCAAAGTCTTCATCGGTGTAGTTGCGCGTGCCGTTGCTAAGGGGCATGGCTGACACATCCAGTCCCACCCGCAAGGAGGTGATGGATATCGGGGCGGGTTTGTTCATCGCGAAGGCGGTTGCCGCCAGCAGTACGACCAGGACTGCGACGCCAATCCATCGTCGACTTGTGGTGAGCTTTTTTGCCGTTGCAGGGGTGTGGTCCATGGGTGCTTCGATTCGCTGTCGGAGATCGTTTTTGAAACGGCACGAAGACCGGCACGTGCCAATGGTCTATGCCCGGAATGCTGAAAAGTATGCAGCGCAAGCGATCTGATCGCTCGAAGATTTCCGAATAAGCATTGTCGATTTTCTTCGTTGTCGAACGGCATGCATCAGAAAACAATGGGCCCCTGTCGGCCATCACGCCAGGACGCAATTTGCAGTTGCACAGTGGTTTGGCGCCAGTTGAGGCACAGCTTCCAGGGCCATCCCGTTCCCATTGACATACCGGAGTTCAAGATGAAATTCAAATTTAAGACCAAAGAAGCCAATCGTTTGCGCAAGCTGAGCGTCTCTGTGCTGCTGGCGCTGGGCCTTTGCGGGCAAGCTACCGTGGCGTTGGCGGATGTGCTGCCCTCCATCAACCTGCAGCTGACGCCGTGGACGGTGATTGCGCGTGCCAAAGGTGTGTTCAAGGAAGAGTTCGGCAAGGTCGGCACGAAAGAAGTCAACCTGATCGCGTCGGGCGGTGCCGAACTGGTGGGCGCCGAAACAGCGGCTGTCAGCAAAGGGGCGATCTCCATTGCGCAGCGAATGATCTACCCAGCGACCGTGCACCGCGCCAATGGGCTTGATGGTGTGATCGTCTGGGCCTCTGAGCCGTCGAACCGCTATCGCGCGCCCATTCTGGCGGCCGCGAACAACAAATCGATCAATTCCCTGGCGGATCTGGATGGCAAGAAGTTCGGCAGCAGCCGCATCAGCTGCTACTGGTCGTCGCCGTTTGAGGCCTTGAATGCCGCTGGCTTGCCGCTGGATACGCGTCAAAAGAAGGGGCGCGTGCGCTACGAATCCATCGACAACCCGACGGTGGCGGTTGCCGGCGTGATTTCGGGTGCGGTGGATGCCACGACCGTTCACCTTGCCGCGGGCAATGCCACTGGCGCCTGGCTCTCGGGCAAGCTCAAGGTGGTGGGACACTCCCCTGATGACGGCGTTTACGTGAACCACGCCGGGCGGGTCACCTACTTCGCCAAGCGCGAGTTCGTGAACAAGTACCCCGATGCGGTCAAGGCCTTCCTGGCTTCACGCGAGCGCACCATGGCCTGGGCGCTGGACAATGTTGACGAGGCGGCCAAGATCGTGGCCAAAGAACTGCGCCTGCCCCTCGACGTGGCCAAATTCCAGATTACGCACAAAGGGCAGTGGGAGTTCATGGCCGGTGAAGCGAATGCCGACCGCGCCCGCAATTCCATCAAGACCTTTCAGTCCTGGTACATCAACCAAGGTGACGACATTCTGGCCGAGCGCCGTCTGAGCGATGCCCAGATTGACGCATTCGTCGACAGTCGATTCTTCGTGGGTGGCTCGCACTCGATCTACCGCTGAGCAAGCGATACGTGACGGCCCCTGCCTGTGCATGGGGCCGTCGTCATTCGTTCAAGACCCTAGCACTGGACCATCATGAGCAGTCTTGCCTCCGTCATCACCGAACCGGCCCGAGGATCGGTTCGCCTTTCGTTTGCAGAGAAGCTGAGATACCTGCGGCCGCATCCCAATCTGATCGGCTTTGCCTTGCCCAGCGTCATCCTGCTGCTTTGGCAGCTTGCATCGTCGCAAGCCTGGATTGATCCCGTTTTCTTGCCTGAGCCGTGGAAGGTGGTGCAAGCCTTCATCACGATGTTCACGGCACAGGACCTGGCGCTCGATTTCCTGGCCAGCATCAAGATCGTCTCGCAGGGTTTTGTCTACGGCGCTGTTGCGGCCGTGGGGTTGGGCGTCGCCGCGGGGCTCTCTCGTCGATTTGAGCAGTTCCTCTCGCCCACCTTCGACACCATACGGCACATTCCGGGCATCGCCTGGCTGCCGCTGATCGTGCTTTGGCTGGGCCTGGGGGCGCCGGCCAAGGTGCTGGTGATCGCCAAGTCGGTGTTTTTCCCCGTGTTCCTGAACACGCTGCAAGGCATCCGCAATGTCGACAAGAGCTATATCGAACTGGCTCAGGTGATGACGCTGACGCGCTGGCAGTTGGTGCGCAAGATCATCCTGCCGGCAGCCACGCCCAACATCATGGTCTCGCTGCGCTACGCCGCAGGCCTGGCCTGGGCGCTGGTTGTGGTGGCCGAAGGGCTCAGTGGCTTGGAAGGTCTTGGCTTCCTGATTTTCCGTGCGCAAGGACTGCTGCTGACCGACCAACTGCTGGTCTGCATGGTCATCATTGGCCTGGTGGGCTTTTTCATTGATCGCGGCATGTACCTGCTGCAGCGCCGTGTGTTGCGCTGGAAGCAGGGCTACGAGGGCTGACACAGCCTGCACATCAACCTTATTCACAGGATTTTCTATGGCTGAGCCCGGGCGCCTCGAAGTACAGGCGGTCTCCAAGAGTTATCAAGTTTCTGGCCGCGCACGCCTTGACGTGCTGGTTGATGCCAGCTTCAGTGTCGAGCCTGGTTCTTTCGTTTCCCTGGTCGGCCCCAGCGGCTGCGGCAAGTCAACGCTGCTGCGCCTGATCGTGGGCCTCGACCAGGACTACCAGGGCAACATCCTGCTGCACGGTGAGCGCATCGCCGGAACCAGTTTGTCGCGCGGCATCGTCTTTCAGGACCACCGTCTGCTGCCCTGGCTGACGCTGGAGCAGAACATCGGGTTGGGACTGGCCAATTCGGGCTGGTCGGCACAGAGCAAGGCCCAGACGATCCGCGAGCACATCGAACTGGTCGGCCTCCAGGGGTTCGAGCAGGCCTATCCGCACGAACTGTCGGGTGGCATGGCGCAACGGGGCGCCATTGCCCGCGGACTGGTTGGCAAGCCGGAGATTCTCCTGCTCGATGAGCCCTTGGGCGCGCTGGATGCGCTCACGCGCGTGCGGTTGCAGGAGGAGTTGCAGCGCATCTGGCGCGTCGAAGGGGTAACCATGATCCTGGTCACGCACGATGTGGACGAAGCCATCTTTCTGAGCGACAAGGTGATTGTGATGAACGCCAAGCCCGGCCGCATTGTCAAGCAGTTCGACATCGACCTGCCCACACCGCGTGATCGCGTCAGCCCTGAATTCGTCCACCTGAAGCGGGAGATTCTTGCCAGCATGGGCGAGCAGGTAGCCCCGGCCGAGTTGACCGAGGCTTGAAGGCAAGGTCGGATGGACCATCACGCGAAACGGCGATGCGCCAAGGCGGGTAGGACACGCCTGTTGCCGGCGCTCCTGATCTGCGCCGCTGCCATGCATCTGTCAGCGCACGCCGCTGGCGCACCGCCATCGTCCGATCTGCCCGACTTGGCGGCGGTACGTGCGCGCATTTATTCCGGCGAATTTGCAAGGGCCGTCAATGAGCTGCTGGCACTTGCCGACACGGTGAGACACGCCGAGGTCTACAACCTGCTGGGTTACAGCCTGCGCCAGCTCAAGCGCTTCGACGAGGCGGCTCACTGGTATCGGGAGGCCTTGCTCTACGACCCTGAACACCGTCCTGCGCTGGAGTACCAGGGAGAGCTTTTCATCGCCGTTGGTGACATTGCAGGCGCCCGCAAGAATCTGCGTTACCTGGAACTGTTGTGCGGAACGAAGGGCTGTGCTGAATACGATCAGCTGAAGAAAGCCTTGGGCGAGGCCAGACACGAGGCGTCGGTGTCGGAAGAAAAGTAATCGGCCAGCCCCTCCCATCAACGCCGGGACCATCCGCCCTAGGCGAAATTCAGAACAGGGCTCTTCCCGGCCTCCGGGGCCTTCGCCGCTTTATCCAAGGTGTTCAGGATGTCTGGCAGGGTCCGGTGGATTTGGGCCGCAATGAACATGGCCCCCAGGGGATCCCCAAATGTGCCAGCGGTGAGTGGGCCGATCAGCCGGATGGTCGGTCGCGTGACGCCATCGCCACCCACTGCATTGCAATTGGCGTCCACCGCGAATGCCACGCCGCAATCATCGGGTTTGAGCCACTGCTGTTTCACCAAGGACAGAAGGAACGGGTTCGACGCGAGACGTGAGGCCACGTCAAGACCGGTGCAGTTCACGATGGTGTCGAACTCTTCTTCGCGGTCGCTGGCGCCACCGGCCCCTTTGAATCGGATCTGCAGCGTGCGTTTCCCTTCAAGCGGCAGGACTGACAACAGTCGGGTCGCACGGAATTCGATGCGTCCCGCCGCCTCTGCGGCGCAGACGATGGCGTCATTTTGCGGCGGCGCACGGAAGCGATGCACGTCATACCAGGTCCGCATTTTTTTGAGGAAACGTCGTTTTTGTGCCGTGGGCAGGCGGGGCCAAAGTTGCCAGACAGAATCTCGCAACTCATCAAAAGCCGCATACCAGTTTCCTCCTTGACGCTCGACTTCCCGAATCCGGGAGCGTAGCGCGCGCACCCAGCTGCGCAAGGTCGGCGCCACACCGGATTGTGTGAGAAAGGTCGGTGCGGGTGCCAGAAGCCGGTCCAGGTTCTCGCGACCCGATGCCGGGGTCGCCGGGGTGAGCAACGTTGCCTGGGGACGCGGGCGCAAGCCGCGCCGTGAAATCGCCACGATCTGGCCCTCATGGCCTTGTCGCTGCAGGGTGGACAACACGTCCAGCGCCGTCAGGCCGCTGCCAATGAGCAGCACACGGGCGCGGCTGGGAATGTCAAGGAGCTGGGCTGTATCGAGCGGGTTCTCGATCACCGCCGGATGGCTTGCCAGGGACGCCTCCAGCGGCGCCTGCAGTTTGGGCAGCGCATTGCCCGTGGCCACGATCAGCATCTTCGATTCCAGCGCTCGCCCTCCCTCTGTCAAGACCGTAAGGGTGTCGCCACGTTGCGAGGCGCTTACGGCCCGGTCATGAAGGATGGAGATCGTTGATCCTGTCGCCGGCCAAAAAGCATGTGCGCGAAGCGTGTCTTCAATGTAGTCGCCATAGTCATGGCGTCGTACAAAGGCCGTGCCATCCGGGCGTAGTGCCTGAGGATCGTGCTTGAAGATTTCCCGCGCTTCACACCAGCGTGTGAAATGGCCCGCATCCAGCGGATCGATGGAGTGGCCCCAGGTTGGGCCATTAAGGCGGTGATCAGGGTCCTGTGTCGAGTAGGCAAGACCCGGCCCGGCCCGCTGCTGCGATTCCACCAGGGTGATGGCCAAAGGTATCTTGCTGGCGCGGATCAACTGGATGGCGGTGCTGGCGCCAGAGAAGCCACCTCCCACGATGGTGACGTGTAGGGGTTCTGCGCGCAAAGCTTCGTTTCTCATGAGTGGCTCTCTGCCGCCATGACGGGGGAATGTCATGAGGCCGGTAATGGGGTGAGAAACTTTACCGAGAGAGCGAGAAATTCCCAACGAAATAAGTCGCATGAAGTTATGCGCTCACCGTCTATGGGCGCCAATTTGGAGAGACCTTGCCAAGCTCAAGGTTCAGCCGGGTGGTCGGGCGCCTCGGCATCCAGCGCTTCGCACTGAGGCACCGAAATCAAAGCCGGATCTGGTAATCGGAGTGGCCGTTGGACGCGTTCGGCGGCAGGGCCACGGCACCAAAGCGCTGGTAGATGCTGATGGCGCCGGTATTCCTCGGTGAGACGTCTTCCAATGTGAAGGTGGTGCATTGGCGAGCCCGGGCGGCCCCGATCAGCGTGCCGATGACCGTGGTGCCAAAACCTTTTTGGCGG
Source organism: Curvibacter sp. PD_MW3 (assembly GCA_002633085.1). GTDB lineage: Bacteria > Pseudomonadota > Gammaproteobacteria > Burkholderiales > Burkholderiaceae_C > Hylemonella. The sequence goes on along the minus strand of NSIV01000001.1, from coordinate 194,793 downwards.
AAGGCGGGCACGGTGACGATGTTGCTGAGCCGGAAGTCGGAGCCTTGAATGAATCCCAGGCACTCAAGCACTTCCAGCTTGTCGACCGACAACTTCACCGTGTAGGTGGGGTCGCTTTCGCCGCCCCAGAAGTGCAGATGGATTTCAATTTTGTTCAGGTCCAATTTCTTGCGGAACGGCCACATGCAAGCTCCCCATAGTTTCAGTGCGTGTCAGGTCCGCATGGATAGTAGATAGCAAGAGGCTGGTGGGTCAATCCGGGGAAGCTTGGTTGGGAGGCAAGAGCGCAGCAGCGCGATTATTCGAAACGGACCGATGGGCGCTGATAAGCTCTCGTACCCATTGTGTGGTGGATGCCAGGAAGTGACGAGAAATGCACCTGAAAAAGATATGCCTTGCTACCGTGCTTGTTGCCGCCAGTACCGGCGCGCTGGCCGAATGGTTCAAGGTGTCCGAAGGTGAGGCCGATGGCGGATACCGGATCTACCTGGATCCGAAGTCGGTCCGCAAAACGGCCTCCAAGGCGAAGGTCTGGACGATGACGGACTACACCGAGTACCAGTCGACCCCGGGAGGCGTCCAGTACAAGTCCATCCTGGCGCAGCATGAATATGACTGCAAGGAAGGGATCTGGCGGACGGTTCTTCTGACGGCCTACAGGCAGGGCATGTTGGACGGCCGGGTGGTCCACACCGAAAAAGAGCCCAGTAGCTGGGCGCCGGTGATTCCGGACACCTCGGCTGACGTCAAGTTCAAGCTGGTGTGCAAGTATCTGTAGAAAGGTGCCGCTCAGCGAATGTGAGCGGTCTGTCGAAAAAGGCCGGAAGTCCGCGTCAAGACGGGCTTGAAAGATGTAAGGTGACGGACCTTGACCCCGGCACTGACTCCACAGTTAGGGCTGCTTGGTTCCCCACCTGACCCGGTTGGCCGCTTCACCATGCGGGAAGGCCCGTCGCTTTGTATTGTAAGGGCAGGGGCTGAAAGTTAAAGGGCTGCGGCAAAGAAAAAGTCGTCCGGTCCACACCGTAGAATCCTCGCATGTCCTATCTCGTGCTCGCCCGCAAGTACCGCCCCCGCAGCTTTGCTGAAATGGTGGGGCAGGAGCACGTGGTGCGCGCGCTGAGCAATGCGCTGGAAACCCAGCGCCTGCACCATGCCTACCTGTTTACCGGCACGCGCGGCGTGGGCAAGACGACCGTCTCGCGCATTCTGGCCAAGTCGCTGAACTGCCAGGGGCCGGACGGGCAGGGCGGCATCACCGCCACGCCTTGCGGCGTCTGCCAGGCCTGCACCGACATCGATGCCGGCCGTTTTGTTGATTACACCGAGCTCGACGCCGCCTCCAACCGCGGTGTGGACGAAGTCCAGTCCCTGCTGGAGCAGGCGGTCTACAAGCCGGTGCAGGGGCGCTTCAAGGTCTTCATGATCGACGAAGTCCACATGCTCACCAACACCGCCTTCAACGCCATGTTGAAGACGTTGGAGGAGCCGCCCGAGTACCTCAAGTTCGTGCTGGCCACCACCGACCCGCAGAAGGTGCCTGTCACGGTGCTGTCGCGCTGCCTGCAGTTCAACCTGCGGCCGATGGCGCCCGAGACCGTGCTGGAACACCTCACCAAGGTGCTGCAGGCCGAGAACGTGCCGGCCGAGCCTCCCGCGCTGCGCCTGCTGGCACGTGCGGCACGCGGCTCCATGCGCGATGCCCTGTCGCTGACCGACCAGGCGATTGCTTTCGGCTCCGGTCAGCTCGAAGTGGTCACGGTGCGCCAGATGCTGGGCAGCGTGGACCGCTCGCATGTGTTCAAACTGATCGAGGCTCTGGCACAGAGTGATGGGAAGAGTGTGGTGGAGAGTTCGGAAGCGCTGCGTGTCAACGGCCTGAGCGCTGCCTCCACACTGGAAGAAATGACGGTGGTGCTGCAGCGCATGGCGGTGGTGCAGGCAGTGCCCGATTCGGTCGACGAGTCGGACCCGGAAGCCGCCGAAATGGCACGCCTGGCCGCGCTGCTGCCGCCCGACGAGACGCAATTGCTCTATAGCCTGTGCCTGCACGGCCGCGGCGAACTGGGCTTGGCGCCCGACGAATACGCTGCGCTGACCATGGTGCTGCTGCGCCTGCTGGCTTTCAAGCCCGGTGCAGTCACCACGGCGGAAAAAAAAACACTGAAATCGGCTGAAGCGCCGGTTACGACGGCTCCCGCGGCCCCGACGGCGGCTGCGTCCCGCGCTGCAGTACCGCCTCAGCCGGCCCCAGCGCCTCCCGTGCCGATGCAGGGTGTCGCATCTCCAGCCGCCGCACGTCCGGTACCCGTTGCTGCTCCCCCTGTGGCACCGAGGCCTGCAGTGGCCCCGGTGAACATGCCGGAGCACACGCCGCCGGGCCAAGTGCTGCCGGTGGTGGACGGCGCTAAGGCCATGCCGTCTGCCGCGAATTCAAGATCAAATCCGGCCTCTGGTACCGTTGATACTGTGCCGGATGCTCCTAAAGTTGTAGCGGTTCCGGTGCGTGTGGCGCCTGAATCACGCGCCGATGCACCCGTGAACGGCGGCAGCGGCACGCCGCTGGTGCCGACCGAAGAAGGCGGCTTCTGGCACCTGACGGTGCAGCAGCTGGTGGCGGCCGAGGCCGTGACCGCACTGGTGCGCGAGCTGGCCTTGCAGTCGCAGCTGGTGGCACGTGACGGTGAGCACTGGTTGCTGCGGGTGGAGCGCGAGTCGCTCAACTCGCCCACCAGCCGCGAGCGTCTGCAGAACGCCTTGCGCGCAGCCGGCCACGCGACCACCCTGAGCGTGGAGATCGGCCGCGTGAGCGACAGCCCGGCCAAGCGCAATGCGGCGGCGGCGGCCGAGCGGCAGCAGGCAGCCGAGAAACTGATTTACGAAGACCCCTTCGTGCAGACCATGATGCGAGACTTTGGCGCGAAAATCGTGCCTGGCAGCATCAAGCCCATCGATCCCAACATTTCACAAAACTCGTAAGGACAGACATGTTCAACAAAGGACAACTCGCCGGCCTCATGAAGCAGGCGCAGGCCATGCAGGACAACCTGAAGAAGGCGCAGGACGAACTCGCGTTCATCGAAGTCAGCGGCGAATCCGGTGCCGGCCTGGTGAAGGTCGTGATGACCTGCAAGCATGACGTCAAGCGCATCACCATCGACCCCAGCCTGCTGGCTGACGACAAGGACATGTTGGAAGACCTGGTGGCTGCCGCCTTCAACGCCGCAGTGCGCAAGGCCGAGGAGACCTCGCAGGAGAAGCTGGGCAAACTGACGGCCGGCATGCCCGGATTGCCGGGCGGCATGAAATTCCCTTTCTGACGGCGCTTGAGTGTCCGACGCCCATTCCCTTGACGCGCTGATCCAGGCCTTGCGCCGACTGCCGGGCGTGGGCATCAAGTCAGCCTCGCGCATGGCCTTTCACCTGCTGCAGCAGGACCGCGAGGGCGCACTGCTGCTGTCGCGTGCGCTGCATGACGCTGCGCAGCATGTGCACCATTGCGCACGCTGCCACACCTTCACCGAAGCCGAGGTCTGCGCCACCTGCCTCGATCCGTCGCGCGACACCAGCAAACTCTGCGTGGTGGAAACGCCGGCCGACCAGATGGCGCTGGAGCGCACCGGTGCCTACAAGGGGCTGTATTACGTGCTGATGGGCCGCCTGAGCCCGCTCGACGGCATTGGCCCGAATGACATTGGCTTGAAGCAGATGCTGGCGCGCGCCAGCGACGGCACGGTGCGCGAGGTGATCCTGGCCACCAACTTCACGGCCGAAGGCGAGGCCACGGCGCATGTGATCGGCGAGGCGCTGAAAAGCCGCGGTGTTGCTTTCACGCGCCTGGCGCGTGGCGTGCCGATTGGCAGCGAACTGGAGTACGTGGACCTGGGCACCATTGCCCATGCGCTGGTGGACCGGCGCTGATACCCCGCGACGCGTTCGCCGGGGCCGGCTCATCAGGGATAATGCCCGCGACGCCAACTTCGAGATCCACATGACCTTTGCCCGCTTCACCCTGGCTTACTGGTGCGTGCTGATTGCCGCTGTCTTGCCCATCGTCTGTGCCGGCATTGCCAAATGGGGCATGACGAGCAAGCCGCGGCGTGAAGGTGGCTATGACAACGACAACCCGCGTTCCTGGCTGGCGCAGCAGACCGACTGGCGTGCCCGAGCCAATGGGGCGCAGCAAAACAGCTTCGAGGCGCTGCCCTTTTTCATCGGCGCGGTCATCATCGCCCACCAGCTCGGCGCCTACCAGGCGCGGCTGGACCTGCTGGCCTTTCTGTTCGTGTTCCTGCGGCTGCTCTACATCATGATGTACGTGGCAGGCCTGTCCACCGTGCGTTCCATGGTCTGGACACTGGCTTTCCTGGTGAACATCGGCATCCTGTTCATTGGCTACCGTTAGAGCGCTGACCTTAGGTTCTATCCCTTAAGTGAAAACCCGCTCGGGATGTTTCCCGATGCGGGTTTTTTCATGGCTGGGTAGGCTGTGCCAGTCCAGCAGCCCTTAGTACATGATGACCCCCATGCCCCATCCGCTTCTGAGTCGTCGCACTTTCGGTGTCGGGGCTGTGCTGACGGCTGCCTCCCTGGTGGCGCCGGCGGTGCGTGCCCAGCCCAAGCTGGAGAAAACCAGGGTCGCGATTGCCGTGGGTGGCAAGGCCATGTTTCATTACCTGCCATTGACCATCTCTGAGCAACTCGGCTTTTTCAAGGATGAGGGGCTGGAGGTGGAGATCAGCGACTTTGCCGGCGACGCACGTGCGCAGCAGGCGGCGCTGGGGGGCGCGGCCGATGTGATGAGCGGCGCCTACGAGCACACCATCTACCTGCAGAACAAGGGGCAGTTTTTCCAGGCCTTCGTGCTGCAAGGCCGTGCGCCGCAAGTCGCACTGGGCGTGTCGATGAAGACCATGCCCGGCTTCAAGACCGTGCATGAACTCAAGGGCAAGCGGGTTGGTGTCATGGCGCAAGACTCGTCTACCAGCATGCTGGCCCATCTGGCGCTGTCGCGCTACGGCATCAAGGCCAGCGACGTCAGCTTCATCGATGTCGGCACGGCAGCAGGCGCGCTTGCCGCCTTGCGTTCGGGCCAGATTGATGCCATCAGCAACATCGACCCGGTGATGACCATGCTGGAGCAAAAGGGCGAGGTGCGCATCATCTACGACACGCGCACGCTCAAAGGCACGCAGGAGGTGTTTGGTGGGCCGATGCCGGCGGCCTGTCTGTACGCCTCGCAGGAGTTCCTGAAGAAGAACCCGAACACCGCCCAGGCCTTGACCAACGCCATCGTGCACGGCTTGAAGTGGCTGCAGACGGCGGGGCCGCGCGATCTCATCAAGACCGTGCCGGAGACTTACCTGGCGGGTGACCGGGGGCTCTACCTGTCTTCCTTCAACAAGGTGCGCGAGTCGATTGCGGTCGACGGCATGTTCCCGGAAGACGGCGGCAAGATTGCATTGCGCGCGTTGGCCAGCCTGGATGCCACGCTCAAGCCGGAGAAAATTGATCTGGCCAAGACCTTCACCAACCAGTTTGCGCTGCGGGCCAAAGTGAAGTTCAAGGCCTGAGGCCGGAGTGACGGCCTGCCCGGGTGTCGCTGGTCCTATGCCGCCGCTTGGGTGGTATTAATTTGCTATAAAAATGATAGCTTTTGACGCCCTGGTCAAAGGGCGAAAGCCATTTTTGGCTTGAATCAGCGGCGGGCCACTCGGGTGGCCGGTGCTTTGGCCGGTTGTTTGGCGCGCGGCGCTGCCTTGGCCACGACCCGGGTGGCGGTCTTGGCTTTGGCCACGGCGTGTGGTTGCACCGGCAGGAACAGCACCACCTGCTGGCCGGCCTTGAAGGCGGCCGAGGCGTTGACCTTGTTCCACTCGGCCACGCTGGCCGGGGTCTGGCGGTAGCGCTTGGCGATGCTGGCGACCGACTCGTGCTTGCCAGCCTTGACGACAGTACGGCGCAGCACGACTTCGGGCGCGAAGGCCACCTGACCGCTGTCGGCGATGCGCTCGGTCACGTCGTTCTCATGATGGGCATAGCGCGGCACCAGCAGGGTGGAGCCGGCGCGGATCAGCATGCGTGGCGGGATGTTGTTGATGTTGCGCAACTCGGCCTCGCTCATGTTGGCGCGTTTGGCCGCATCGGCTACCTTCATGGTGGCGGGGGCGACCCACACCGTCCAGCTGGCCAGCCGCGAGCTGTAGGCTTCCAGATTGCGTTGGAAGCGGGTGGCGTTGTCCCAGGGCAGCAGGATCTGGGGCGTGCCTGCGGCCAGGATCACCGGTTTGTTCAGCGAAGGGTTGAGTGCCTTGAAGTCCTCCAGCGGCACTTCGGCCAGTTTGGCGGCCAGGGCAACGTCGATGTCGCGCGTGATGGTGACGCTGTCGAAGTAGGGGTGGTTCTCGATCAGCGGCAGCTGTGCATTGAAGTCCTGCGGACGGGCCACGATGTTCTTCACGGCCTGCAGCTTGGGCACGTAAAAGCGCGTCTCCATCGGCATGTTGAGGTCGAGGTAGGTGGTGCCGACGCCGGCGCGCTGGTTCTTGGCGATGGCGCGCCCGACGCTGCCTTCGCCCCAGTTGTAGGCGGCCAGCGCCAGATGCCAGTCGCCGAACATGCCGTAGAGCTTTTGCAGGTAGTCGAGCGCCGCGCGGGTGGAGGCCAGCACGTCGCGCCGGTCGTCGCGGAAGACGTTCTGCTTGAGTTCAAAGTACTTGCCGGTGGCGGGCATGAACTGCCACATGCCGGCGGCCTTGGCGCTGGACACCGCTTGCGGGTTGAAGGCGCTCTCGATGAAGGGCAGCAGGGCCAGCTCGGTCGGCATGTTGCGCCGTTCCAGTTCCTCGACGATGTGGAACAGGTATTTGCGCGAGCGCTCGGTCATGCGGAAGATGTAGTCAGGCCGGCTGGCATACCACTGCTCGCGGTCGCGCACCAGATCACTCTCCAGGTCGGGCATGGCAAAGCCGAGGCGAATGCGCTCCCACAGGTCGGCCGGTGCCGCCAGCGGGGCGACACCACCGCGCGCGGCGGTGTTGCGGGCCTGGATGGGCGACAGGGTGCCGGCGGGCAGGGTCGGCGCACGGCTGCTGCTACGGAACGAGCCGGCATCCGTCGATGCGGTGGGGTTGGTAGGCGCCATGTTGGCGCAACCGCTCAACAGGAGCAGGCTGGCCAGGGCCGCGGAGATGAGAAATTTCATTTGAACTGGTTCTTCCATTCACGCAAGGCACCAAACACAGCGGTCTCATGACGGGCGGCTGCATCGAAGGACTGCACGGCCGCCGTGACGGTGGGTTGGCGCGAGCGCAGAAAAGGGTTGATCTCGCGTTCCAGCGCGATCGACGAGGGCAGGGTGGGCAACTGGCGCGCGCGCCGGGCTTCACATTCGGCCGTGTAGCGGGCCAGCGCTGCATTGTCCGGCTCCACGGCACGGGCGAAGCGCAGATTGCTCAGGGTGTATTCGTGGGTGCAGCAGACACGGGTGGCGCCGGGCAGGGCTGCCAGCTGGTCGAGCGAAGCCAGCATCTGCGCCGGCGTGCCCTCGAACAGGCGTCCACAGCCGCCGGAGAACAGGGTGTCGCCGCAGAACAGCAGCGGGCTGCCATCCACGTCCGCGGCATAAAAGGCGATGTGGCCGGCCGTGTGACCGGGCACGTCCAGCACCTGAAAGTCGACGCCGATGGCCTGCAACTGGTCGCCGCCACTGAGGCGAACCAGCGGCTCGGGAATGTCTTCCGCCGCCGGCCCGTAGACGGTGGCGCCGGTGGCCTCGCGCAGCGCCGTCACGCCGCCGACATGATCGGCATGGTGGTGGGTGACTAGAATGGCCTGCAACTGCAGGTTCTGATCTTGCAGTGCCTGCATCACCGGTTGTGCATCTCCGGGATCGACGACAAGGGCCTGATGCCCGTCGTGCAGCATCCAGATGTAGTTGTCGGCCAGAGCAGGAAGTGGAATCAAGACCATGAGCAATGGGATTATAGGTTTGCAGGACTGGTTTGGGGCCCCGCCGGGACGCTATCTGCTCGACTGGGAAAACCGCCAGTTCGAGCAGGCGGTGGCCGACATCTTCGGTTATCACGCCCTGCAGCTGGGGCTGCCGGCGCTGGATGCCCTGCAAGCCAATCGCATGCCGCATCGCTGGCTGGCGCTGGGCGAGCCGATGCCGGTCCGGCAGGAATCGCCTGGCCAGCGCCCCCTGGCCTTGCTGACCGATTACGCCGCCCTTCCGTTTCCGGCTGCCAGCCTCGATCTGGTGGTGCTGCCGCATGCGCTGGACAGCCATCCTGATCCGCATGCCACCTTGCGCGAGGTGGCGCGTGTGCTGGTGCCCGAGGGACGGGTGGTGATCAGCGGCTTCAACCCGGCCAGCCTGTGGGGGCTGCGCCGGCAACGCGACCGCCTGTGCCGGCGCCTGGGCTGGGGCGAGCCTTTTTTGCCGGAGCTGCCGCAGCTGATCGGTTACCGCCGTCTGCGCGACTGGCTGCACCTGCTCGACTTCGAGATCGAAGACGGCCACTTCGGCTGCTACCTGCCGGCGGTGCGTGCCGAGAAGTGGCAGCGCCGTCTGGAGGGACTGGACCGCCTGGGCGCACGCTGGTGGCCGATTTTTGGTGCCGTGTATTTTCTGGTGGCGGTCAAGCGCGTGCATGGTGTGCGCCTGCTCGGCGCCAGCTGGAAAACAGCGCCCAGCCGGGCCACCGCCACGGTGCCGATGGCCAACCGCAGCAGCGACAATCACGTGATCACGATGAATGGGAAAACCGATTGAACCACGTTGAAATTTATACCGATGGGGCCTGCAAGGGCAATCCCGGTCCAGGCGGCTGGGGTGTGCTGCTGAAATCCGGCGCCACCGAGAAAGAGTTGTTTGGCGGCGAGCGTGAGACCACCAACAACCGCATGGAACTGATGGCGGTGATCATGGCCCTGGAGGCGCTCAAGCGGCCCTGCCATGTGTTCCTGCACGCCGACAGCCAGTACGTGCTCAAGGGCATGACCGAGTGGCTGGTGGGCTGGAAGGCCAAGGGCTGGAAAACAGCCTCCAAGCAGCCCGTGAAGAACGTCGACCTGTGGCAGCGGCTGGACGCCTTGGTGGCGAACGGCGGCCACAAGATCGAGTGGCGTTGGGTCAAGGGCCACAACGGCGACCCGGGCAATGAGCGGGCCGACGACCTGGCCAACCGCGGCGTCGAGCAGGCCATGCGGCAAGCCTAGCCGTGTGTAAAGAGCAGGCAAAGTTGCCCGTTTCGGCCGACCGGCTAGGGACATCACGCATGCCGTGATCATTGGGGCCTGCTACATTGGCAGATTGTTCAGATAGTGTTCCCGCACGAGAAGAAATCAGCGTTCATGGCATCCAAACTTCTTTATCCAGTCGTTGCCGTTGTCGGCATCGTGGCGGCTTCCGGAGCCGCGTGGTGGTATCAGAACCGGGCCCCGTCCTCCGAAACCCCGGCGCAAGGCGCAGCCGCCGGCCCGACGCCGCCCGCCAGTGCCGCAGCAGGTGCCGGTCGGCCGGTCACGGTCGAGGTGGCGCGGGTGGAAATCAGCAAGCTGGTCGATGATGTCCAGGCGGTCGGCAGCCTGCGCTCGCGCCAGGGCGTGGTGTTGCGGCCCGAGGTCAGTGGCCGCGTCACCCGGCTCAATTTCCGCGACGGCGAACGTGTGCGCCGTGGCCAGCTGCTGGTGCAGCTCGACGACCAGTTGCCACAGGCCCAGGTCAAGCAAAGCGAGGCGGAGTTGTCGATTGCGCGTGCCAACCACAAGCGCAACCAGGAGTTGCTGGCGCAGAACTTCATCAGCCAGCGCACGGTCGACGAGAGCGCTGCCAATCTGGACGTGGCCTTGGCCAAGCTGGCACTGGCGCAGGCCACGGCGGCACGCCTGAAGATCGTCGCGCCGTTCGACGGCATCGCCGGCATCCGGGCGGTCAATGTGGGCGACTACCTGAAGGACGGTACCGACATGGTCAACGTCGAGGACATCGATGTGGTCTATGTGGATTACCGCTTGCCCGAGCGTTTCCAGACGCAGGTGAGCAAAGGCCAGAAGGCCGTGGTCGAAATCGACGCCTTGCCAGGACGCAAATTCGACGCCCTGATCCAGGCGGTTGACCCCTTGATTGATGCCAATGGCCGCTCCATCGCCGTGCGTGCCACGATCGACAACCGGCAGCAGGTGTTGCGCCCAGGCATGTTCGCCCGTGTCACTACGGTGTTTGGCGAGCGGGAGCGGGCCAAGGTCATCCCGGAGGAGGCCATCGTGCCGCAGGGGGGGCGCCAGTTCGTGATCAAGGTGGTTGACGGCGAGAAGGACAGCCAGGCTTCGAAGCGGGTGGAGGTCAAGGTTGGCATCCGCCGCCCGGGTCGGGTGGAGATTCTCGACGGCCTGAACGAAGGTGATACCGTGGTGACGGCAGGTCATCAGCGGCTGCAAAAAGATGGCACGGTGATCAAGGTCATCGACACCGGGCGCGCCCCGGCTGTCAAGCCTTGACCGCCTGAAGCACGGAGCGATTCATGCAATTGCCTGAAATAGCCATCCGCCGGCCGGTGTTCGCCACGGTGCTGTCCCTGCTGGTGTTGCTCATTGGCGCGGTCAGTTTCACCAAGCTGCCGGTGCGTGAGTATCCCAAGATCGACGAGCCGGTGGTGACCGTCTCGGTCAAATACGCCGGCGCCTCGGCCGAGGTGGTGGAGTCGCAGGTGGCCAAGCCACTGGAAGACTCGATTGCCGGCATCGATGCGGTGGACGTCATCACCTCGATTTCGCGTGCCGAGCAGGCACAGATCACGGTGCGTTTCCGTCTGGAAAAAGATGCCGATGCCGCCGCTGCCGAGGTGCGCGACCGCACAGCCCGCGTGCGCAACAAGTTGCCGCAGGCGATCGAGGAGCCGGTGATTGCCAAGGTCGAGGCTGACGCCTTCCCGGTGATCTGGCTGGCGTTCTCCAGCGACACGCTCAATGCGCTGCAGATCAACGAACTGGTGAACCGCATCGTCAAGCCGCGCCTGCAGACGGTCACGGGTGCGGCCGACGTGCGCATCTTTGGCGAGCGCAAGTTCGCCATGCGCGTCTGGCTCGATCCGGACCGGCTGGCGGCCTACAAGCTGACGACCCAGGATGCCGAGGATGCCCTGCGCCGCAGCAACCTTGAAGTGCCGGCCGGGCGCATCGAGAGCCGGCAGCGCGAGTTTTCCGTCACGTCCAACACCGACTTGCGCACGCCGGCGCAGTTCGGCGAGATCGTGATCAAGACCGTCAACGGCTTTCCGGTCAAGCTGCGCGACGTCGCGCGCATCGAAGAGGGGGCTGCCGAGGAGCGTACCTCCGTGCGCCTCAACGGCCGCGAAGCGATCTCGGCCGGCGTGATCCGCCAGGCCACGGCCAACCCGCTGGTGCTGAGCCAGGGCGTGCGCGAGATGATCCCCAAGCTCAAGGCCGACCTGCCGCCGGGCATTAGCATTGATGTGGCCAACGACAACTCGATCTTCATTGACCGCTCGGTCAAGGGTGTCTACAAGACCATCATCGAGGCGGTGGTGCTGGTGGCGCTGGTGATCTTTGTCTTCCTGCGCACCATCCGGGCGTCCATCATTCCCATCGTCACCATTCCGGTCAGCCTGGTGGGAACCTTCGCGTTGATGGCGCTGGCCGGCTTCACCGTCAACACGCTGACACTGCTGGCACTGGTGCTGGCCATTGGCTTGGTGGTGGACGACGCCATCGTGGTGCTGGAGAACATCTACCGCCACATCGAGGAAGGGCTCGATCCGTTCAGCGCTGCCATCAAGGGCGCCAAGGAGGTCGGTTTTGCCGTGGTGGCCATGACGCTGACACTGGCCGCTGTCTATGCGCCACTGGCCTTCACGCCGGGGCGTACCGGGCGGTTGTTCATCGAGTTCGCACTGGCGCTGGCCGGCGCAGTGGTGGTCTCCGGTTTCATCGCCCTGACGCTCTCGCCCATGATGTGTTCGCAGCTGCTGCGCCACAACGCCAAGCCCTGGTTCTTCGATCGTTGGATGGAGAAGGTACTGACCGGCATCAGCGACGGTTATGAGCGCCTGTTGCGTCGCGTCCTGGGGATGCGCTGGGTGGTCTTGCTGGTGATGGCCGGCGTCGGCCTGGCGATCTGGGCCATCCTGCCGGGTATGAAGCGCGAGCTGGCCCCGCTGGAAGACCGGGGTGTGATCCTGAACGTGATCAATGCCCCCGACGGCGCCACGCTGGAGTACACCGAAAAGTATGCCAACGCGATCGAACGCATCGGCGCGCCGTACCCGGAGTTCGATCGCATTTTCACCGTCACGGGTAACCCGACGGTGAGCCAGTCCAATGTGTTCTTCCGTGCCATCGACTGGGAGCAGCGCAAACGCACGACGCTGGAGATGGCGCGCGAGATGCAGCCCAAGATCAATGCGCTACCGGGCGTGTCGGCGTTTCCGATCACACCGCCTTCCCTGGGGCAGGGCTTCCGCGAGCGGCCGGTCAACTTCGTGATCCTGACCTCCGACAGCTACGAGAATCTCAGTGGTGTGACGCGCCAGTTTCTGGAGGAAATCGGCAAGAACCCCGGCTTCCTGACGCCGGACGTCGACCTGCGTCTGAACAAGCCTGAACTCAAGATTGACGTCGACCGCGAAAAGGCTTCCGATCTCGGCGTTGGCGTCGATGTGGTGGCGCGCGCGGTGGAGACCATGCTCGGTGGCCGGCAGGTCACGCGCTACAAGCGCGAGGGCGACCAGTACGACGTGATCGTGCAGACCCAGTCGGTCGGTCGCGACACGCCGGACGACATCGAGCGCATCTTCGTGCGCGGCCGCAACGACACCATGATCCCGCTGGCATCGCTGGTGAAGGTGCGCGAGGCGGTGGCGCCGCGGGAACTGAACCACTTCAGCCAGCGTCGTGCCGTCACCATCACAGCCAATCTGGCACCCAACTACTCGCTGGGCGAGGCGCTCGACTTCCTTGACCAGGTCAGTGCCCGTGTCTTGAAGCCCGGTTACACGACGGATGTGAACGGTACCTCGCGCGAGTTCAAGAGTTCGCAGGGCTCGCTCACCATTGTTTTCGTCCTGGCGCTGCTGTTCATCTTTCTGGTGCTGGCCGCGCAGTTCGAGAGCTTCATTGACCCCTTTGTCATCATGCTGTCGGTGCCGCTGTCCATGATCGGCGCCTTGCTGGCACTGCAGTGGAGCAACGGTTCGCTCAACGTGTATTCACAGATCGGCCTGATCACGCTGGTTGGCCTGATCACCAAGCACGGCATTCTGATCGTCGAGTTCGCCAACCAGATGCGTGAGCAGGGCATGGACATGTTCGAGGCCGTCGTCAAGGCCGCCAGCCAGCGTCTGCGACCGATCCTCATGACCACCGGTGCCATGGTGCTGGGTGCTGTGCCGCTGGCCCTGTCGACCGGCGCCGGGGCCGAGAGCCGCATCCAGATCGGCTGGGTGATCGTGGGCGGCATGACGCTGGGCACGCTGCTCACCATCTTCGTGGTGCCGACCATGTACACCCTGCTGGCACGCAAGCATGCGCCAGGCGCCAACAAGCAGGCGGTGGCGGACGAGACGATGCCCCATGGCGCCGAGTCCGCCAAGGAAGGCACGACCCACGCATGATCACGGCTGCGGGCGCCGAACAAGGGCTGAGCAGCACGGAGGCCGCCCGCCGCCTGACGGCGGACGGCCCCAATGGCTTGCCGGGCGGCGGTGCCCGCACCTGGCGCCACATCGTGCTGGAGACCGTGCGGGAGCCCATGTTCGCGCTGCTGTTGGCAGCCGCCTGCCTCTATCTGGTTCTGGGCGACTTGCAGGAAAGCCTGAGCCTGTCGGTGATGGTGCTGGTGGTGCTGGGGCTGACGCTGTACCAGGAGGGCAAGACCGAACGCGCCATCCAGGCGCTGCGAGACCTCTCCAGCCCGCGTGCGCGTGTCATTCGGGATGGCCAGCAGCAGCTGATTGCCGGCATCGATCTGGTGTGTGGCGACATCCTGTTGTTGGCGGAAGGGGACCGCGTGGCGGCGGATGCCGAGCTCTTGTCGGGCGGTGAACTGCAGGTCGACGAATCGCTGCTCACCGGTGAATCGGTGCCGGTGCGCAAGCAGATCATGGCAAACGCATCGGTCACGGCGCCCGGCGCAGAGACGTCGGCCGCGCTTTACGCCGGTACCCTGGTGGTGCAAGGGCAGGGGGTGGCGCGGGTCACGGCAACCGGCGCTCGCAGCCAGATGGGGCAGATCGGCACGGCGCTGCAGACCGTGCAGGCCGAGGAGTCACCGCTGCGCCGGCAGACCAACCGTCTGGTGCGCCGACTGGCCTGGATCGGCCTGTCCTTGAGCCTGCTGCTGGTGTTGATCCAGGGGCTGTTGAACGGGGACTGGCTGCAGGCGCTGCTGGCGGGTATTGCCTTGGCCATTGCCATGCTGCCGGAAGAATTCACCGTGGTGCTGACTGTGCTGCCGGCGCTCGGCGCCTGGCGCCTGTCACGCGAGCAGGTGCTGACGCGCCGAATTGCGGCCATCGAGACGCTGGGTGCCACGTCGGTGTTGTGCGTGGACAAGACCGGTACCCTGACCGTCAACCGCATGCGCGTGGCGCACCTGTATGCCAATGGGCGCGATGTGGCGCTCGACGAGGTACAGGGCGCCGAGCTGGCCGAGAACTTTCATGCCGTGGTCGAGTTCGCCATCCTGGCCAGTCAGACCGACCCCGTGGATCCGATGGAGCAGGCGTTTCACCGCCTGGGTCAGCAGTTCCTGGCACAGACCGAGCATCTGCATCGCGATTGGACGCTGGCGCAAGAGTATGGCCTGACGCCCGAACTGCGGGCCATGGCGCGGGTCTGGAAGGCGGTGGAGGGCGAGGCCCATGTGGTGGCCGCCAAGGGGGCGTCTGAGGCCATCGTGGATCTGTGCCACCTGGATGCCGTGCGTCAGAAGGCGATCGCCACGGCAGCCGATGCGATGGCGGCACGCGGTCTGCGTGTGCTGGCCGTGGCGCGCGCGAGTTTTGCCGGGCCGCCCTGGCCCGCGCAGGAGCACGACTTCAATTTCGAATTCGTCGGCCTGCTCGGGCTGGCCGATCCCTTGCGCGAGGAAATCCCGCAGGCGATGCACGAATGCCATGCCGCTGGCATCCGGGTGGTGATGATCACGGGCGACTATCCGGTGACGGCGCAGGCCATTGCCCGCCGGGCCGGTTTGCCGGCAGAAGTCGTGCTGGGCGGCGATGAGATGGCCAGCCTCAGCGATGCCGAACTGCAGCGACGCCTGCGCACCGTGAGCATTTGCGCGCGCATTGCACCGTCACAGAAACTGCGTATCGTGCAGGCCCTGCAGGCCGATGGCGCGGTGGTGGCCATGACCGGTGACGGTGTCAATGACGCGCCGGCACTCAAGGCCGCCCATGTCGGCGTGGCCATGGGCGGGCGCGGCACCGATGTGGCGCGCGAGGCGGCGGCCATCGTGCTGCTGGACGACAACTTTGCCTCGATCGTGCGCGCCGTGCGGCTGGGCCGGCGCATCTTCGACAACCTGCGCAAGTCCATGTCCTACATCTTGGCGGTGCATGTGCCGATTGCCGGCATGGCGCTGCTGCCGCTGCTGCTGGGCTGGCCGATCGTGCTGTACCCCATGCACATCGCCCTGCTGGAGCTGGCGATCGACCCGGCCTGTTCCATGGTGTTCGAAAACGAGCCGGCCGACAGCGACGTCATGCAGCGCCCGCCGCGCGATCCGGATGCGCCGCTGTTTGCCGGCCGTACCCTGTTGCTGGCCCTGTTGCAGGGTCTGGGCGTGCTGGCGGTGGTGATGGGGGCGCAGCTCTGGGGTGCCGGGCATCTGGACGAGGCCCAAGCGCGGGCGCTGGCTTTCACCACCCTGGTGCTGGGCAATCTGGCGCTGATCTTTTCCAACCGTGCCGGGCCCAGCGGTCTTTGGGCTTCGCTCAAGGTGCCCAACCGCACCCTGTGGTGGGTCTGCGGCCTGACGCTGGGGCTGCTGGCGTTGGCGCTGTACCTGCCGCCGCTGGCGCAGGTGCTGCACATGGCACCGCTGCCGGTCGGGCTATGGGCGCTGGCACTGGCTGCCGCTGCGGTGAGTCTGTTCTGGTTTGAGCTGCTGAAGTGGGGTTCGCGCCGGATCTGAGTGTCAGATCACGCCGTCGAACATCATCACGTCCACTTCATCGCCCGCGGTTACATTGCCCTGGCCGTGGTGCAGCACGATCAGGCCGTTGGCCTGCACCATGGAGCTGAGTACACCCGAGCCCTGGTTGCCGGTGGTGCGCACCTGCAGGCTGCCGTCGGCGCCGTAGCTGACCGTGCCGCGCTGGTATTCGGTGCGGCCGGGTTTCTTGCGAATGGCCTCCGCGCTGCGCGCACGCAGCAACGGCGGTGCCTTGCCGCTGCTGCCCATTATCTGCAGCAGGGCGGGGCGCACGAAGGCGAGGAAGGTCACCATCACGGCCACCGGGTTGCCCGGTAACCCAAACAGGACGGATTTGCCGATACGGCCCACCGCCATCGGTCGACCGGGCCGCATGGCGATGCGCCAGAAGGCGACGTCGCCGAGTTGTTTCATCATGGTCTTGGTGAAGTCGGCCTCGCCCACGCTGACGCCGCCGCTGGTGATGATGGCGTCCGCTTCGGCTGCGGCGCGGCGGAAGGCGGCTTCCAGCAGCGCCGGCTCGTCGCGTACCACGCCGAAGTCGATCACCTCGCAGCCCAGACGGGTCAGCAGGCCGAACACGGTGTAGCGGTTGCTGTCGTACACGGCGCCTTCGCGCGGCGCCTCGCCCAGGCTCAGGATTTCGTCGCCAGTGGAAAAATAGGCCACCTTGAGGCGGCGCATCACCTGCACGGTTTTGATGCCTAAACTGGCCGCCAGCCCCAATGCAGCGGGCGTTAGTCGCTCTCCTTTTTGTAGCGCCGGCTGGCCGGCCATGACGTCCTCGCCCAGCAGGCGGCGGTTGTCGCCGGGTTGCAGCAAGCCGGCGGGGAGGGTGATGGCATCGCCTTCAGCCTTGACGAACTCCTGCGGCACCACGGTGTCCAGGCCGGTGGGCATGATGGCGCCAGTCATGATGCGCACGCACTGGCCGGCGCCCACGGTGCCTTGCCAGGCTTTGCCGGCCAGCGCCGTGCCGATCGGTGTCAGCGTCAGCGTCTCGCCCGTACGCAGCTGACTGCCGTCAAAGGCGTAGCCGTCCATGGCCGAGTTGTCGTGCGGCGGCACGCTGACCGGCGAGATCACGTCCTGCGCCAGCACACGGTCCAGCGCTTCGAAAATGCCGAGCTCCTCGGTGTCGGTGACCGGTGTCACCAAGCGACTCAGGAATTCGTTGACGGCGGTGGCGCTCAGAGCCTGCGGGTCGTAGCCCTGCAGTTCGGCGGCAATCTGCTCAATGGATTTCATGTCAAGATTTTTCCAGCTGCTGCAGTTCCGCCAGCGTATTGGCATTGGAAAAAGCCAACGGGTCGTCGCCGGGCTGGTCAAAAGGCACGACCACCGTCTTGTGCAGTGCCGTCCAGGCGTCGATCTTGCGCCCGCCCTTGTGGGTGAAGTCAACCAGGCTTTCCAGCAGTTCCACGCGCAACAGGCAGAACACCGGCTGGGTACGCACCTTGATCTGGCCGTCCTTGTCTTGCTCCGGCGCGGCCGCCATGGCAATGTCGGCGTCCTCGCGTTCTAGCGCCTCGGCCAGGCGCGGCACCAGATCGAGCGGGAAGCGCGGTGTGTCGCACGGCACCGTGGCCAGATAGGGCGTCTCGCAACGCTCCAGTCCGGTCAGGAAGCCGGCCAGCGGTCCGGCGTAATCGGCCAGCACGTCGGGCCAGACCGGTACGCCAAAGGACTCGTAGGCCGCCAGGTTGCGGTTGGCGTTGATCATGACTTGGCCAGTCTGCATCTGCAGTCGCAGCAGGATGTGCAGGGCCATGGGCATGCCGTTGAGATTCTGCAAGCCCTTGTCCACGCCGCCCATGCGGCTGCCGCGTCCGCCGGCCAGGATCAGGCCGGTGATTTCTTCTGGAGCGATCAAGTGAGATTCCTTTTCCGTTGTAGCAATGTCAGACGGTGTCAACCGCAGGACGCCGCGGAACCGGCTTCGCCGGGCCGCTGGCGTCGCCCCCTGCAAGGGGGGTGGCGAAGCGACACGCAGTGCGCGCAGCCTGGGGGTACGCCAAGTCCTATCCTCCGATGTAGCTCATCTCGACGCGGCGCTGGGACGCGTGACCGGTGTCCGGTGGTTGGGCGGCACGTTGCTCGGAGTAGCGGTCGTCACGGGCGCCCCAGATGTGGCCGATGGCCGAGATGATGTCCGCATCGCTGGCCTCACCGCGGATCAGGCTGCGCAGGTCGTGGCCCTGTGTGGCAAACAGGCACAGATAGAGCCGGCCCTCGGTGGAGAGGCGGGCCCGATTGCAGTCGCCACAGAAAGCGTGGGTCACGCTGCTGATGACGCCGATCTCGCCGGCCGCCTCGTCGTGTTTGCCTTCGGCATCGGCAAAACCCCAGCGCTCGGCAGTCTCGCCCGGGGCGCTGGGCTCCAGTTGCACCAGCGGCATCTCGGTCTGGATCAGCTTGACCACCTCGCTGGATGGCAGCACCTCGTCCATGCGCCAGCCATTGGTGGCGCCGACGTCCATGTACTCGATGAAGCGCAACACCATCCCGGAGCCTTTGAAATGCCGCACCATGGGCAGGATCTCGTGTTCGTTGGTGCCGCGCTTGACCACCATGTTGATCTTGATCGGCCCCAGACCCGCCGCTTTGGCCGCTTCAATGCCGGCCAGCACGTCGGCCACCGGAAAGTCGACGTCGTTCATGCGACGGAACACCGCATCGTCCAGCCCGTCCAGGCTGACGGTGATGCGTCGCAGGCCGGCATCCTTCAAGGCCTGGGCCTTGCGCGTCAGCAGCGAGCCGTTGGTGGTGAGGGTCAGGTCCAGCGGTTCGCCGTCCACGGTGCGCAGGGCGGCGAGCTGTTCGATCAGGATCTCGATGTTCTTGCGCAGCAGCGGTTCACCACCGGTCAGGCGGATCTTGCGCACACCATGGGCGGCGAAGAGGCGAGCCACTCGGGTGATCTCCTCAAAGCTCAGCAGCGCGCTGTGCGGCAGGTAGGGGTAGTCCTTGTCGAAGGTTTCCTTCGGCATGCAGTAGTTGCAGCGGAAATTGCAGCGGTCGGTGACGCTGATGCGCAGGTCGCGTAGCGGCCGGCCCAGGCGGTCGGCCAGCAGGCCGTTGGCTGCCATGCGGGTGGCCGGTTCAAAGGCTGCAGCAGGGGCGCTCAGCGTGGGAATGCGCTGATCAACCAGGGGAATGACGCGTTCGGACATGGCCCTTATTGTCGCCTGTCTGGGGTGGCCCTGCAGACTGTGCAGAATCGGGGGGCGGGAAGCAAAAAATAGTCGTTGACAGACAACCCCATGATGCACCTGAAACGTCGAATCCATTTGAACGGCTTGTTCTTCGCCATGCTGGGCCTGGCGCAGTTGACCTGCGCCCAGGAATTGGCCGCCTTGTCCGAGAAGGATTACCTCGGCGAGGTGCCGATTGTGCTGTCGGTGTCACGCCTGCCGCAGCGGCTGGATGAGGCACCTGGCGCGGTGACCATTCTTGACCGCCAGATGATTCGCATGAGTGGTGCGCGCGATGTGGCCGACCTGTTGCGCCTGGTGCCGGGGTTCCGGGTCAGCACGTCCTTCGAGAGCAATACGCCGCAGGGCAGCTACCACACCAGTCTGAGCGACTATTCCAACCACGTGCAGGTGATGGTGGATGGCCGCTCGGTCTACTCCCCCTACATGCAGGGGGGGACCGGCACCGGGCTGCAGACGGTGGCGATCGAGGACATTGAGCGCATCGAGGTGCTGCGTGGCTCCAATTCGGCCGCCTACGGCGCCCGTGCCTTTCTCGGCACCATCAACATCGTGACGCGGGACACGGTGGATACCCAGGGCGTGCAGGCCCAGGTCGCGTCGGGGGAGAACGGCATCCAGGATGCACTGGTGCGCCTGGGTTGGGGCGATGACAGGGCACGTTTTCGGCTGACGGCGGACCGCCGTGCCGATCATGGCCTGAGTGGCGCCAGTGGTCCTGACCGGGTCAACCGTGTCAATCTCAGGGCCGACTTGCGCACCAGTCCAGCGGATCAGGTCGAGTTGCGCGCCGGACAGACGGTGATCGATGCCGGTGTCGGCTTTTCGGATCAGGAGGGCAACGACGTGCGGACGCGCTCGATGGATACCTCCTTTGTTCAGCTGGACTGGCGGCGCAGCCTGGGGCCGGACGAAGACCTGGCAGTTCAGTTTTCACATACCACCGAAACCATCAGCGACAAGTTTCCTTATCGGCCGATTGCGGGGGTGACGATCAGTTTCGGTGGCCGTGCCAACAACGATAACCTGATGTTGCAACATACCCTGCGCAAGGGCGCCGACTTGCGTCTGGTGTGGGGTGGCGAGCTGCGGCGCGAGAGTCTTGTTTCGCGTCCGCTCTACAACACCGATGCTGAATTTGCGACGGATTTCGTTCGCCTGTTTGGCAATGCCGAGTGGCGCCTGCACAAGGATCTGGTGCTCAACGCAGGAGGTATGTTCGAGCGGGGCAACGTGAGCGGGGACCATCTGTCGCCGCGCGTGATGCTGAACTGGCATCTTACCGAAGGCCATACGCTGCGCTACGGCCTGACACGGGCGATCCGACCGCCGAGTACGTACGAGAAGTCCGGTAATGTGCGCTACTACCTGAATGGCACGCTGCTTGACTCCACGACCGTGGCACGCGGTAACGTCGGCCCTGAACTGGTGCTGTCGCGCGAAATTGGCTATCTGGGAGAGTTTCCCCGGCTGGGGCTGAACCTCGATGTGCGTGTTTTCGAGGAAGATGTCAGGGACTACATCAAGTCATTCAACTATGCCTTGCCGGGCAGTGGCGGCAACAACCAGGCGGTTGATTTCAGAAATGGTGAAGACTTCAATATCCATGGGGTCGAGTACCAGATCAAATGGCAGCCCTGGCGCGACGGACAGCTGATCTTTAATCAGTCCTTGGTCGACAACAGCCAGTCGGTCAGTGGCACTTATTCTCCCCGGCCCTTTCACAGCATGGGGCTGATGCTGATGCAGAAACTGCCCCAAGGTGTGGAGGCCAGCCTGATGTACTACCAAGTGGATGCCAGCCATTTCCCCGGTACCGATGCTCAGGCCCCTGCCATGAGCCGTATCGATTTTCGTCTGGCCAAGGCCTTGCATCTGGGAAGCCGGCGGGGTGAGATCTCATTGGTCGTGCAGAACCTGGGCCCGTCGTACCAGGATTTCTTGCCCAGCTTCTATTTTCGCCAGCAGGCCTACGTGATGCTCAAACTGGAAAACTGAATCCGATCCATGACGTTGTACCTGCAGCGTTCGCTGCTGTTCCTTTTCCTGTTCTTCTGCGCGGCGGTGCCATCCCGCGCAGCGGAATGGGCCGTGGTGATCGTGAGCAGCGAGCGCAGCACGGCTTACCAGGAGGCGGCCGATGCCGTATTGGGCGAACTGGCCCGCAGCAACGTGACACGGCGCGATGTGCACCAGATGACGACGGCCGAGTGGAACGCCGCAGAAGTAACGGGTGCTCGCCTGTTCATTGCCTTGGGGGTCGAGGCGACGACTGTACTGGCGCGCAGCGAAGTCAAGGCGCCGGTGCTGGCCACCCTGTTGCCGCGTGCGAGTTTTGAGCGCGTGCTGCGCGACAGCGGTCGCCGGGTTTCCGGTCAGTTCACGGCGCTTTATCTCAACCAGCCACTGACCCGTCAGCTCGACCTGGTCCGGCTGGCCCTGCCGCAGGCGCGCCGTGTGGGGGTGCTGCTGGGAAGCGAGTCGCTGGCGCAGCAGGCGCAGTTGGAAGAGGCGGCCGTAACGCGAAGCCTGAAGCTGGTGAGCGCCCGGGTGGAGCCGCAGGAGCCCGTCTTCAATGATTTGAAGAAAATTTTGAATGAGGCTGACGTGTTGCTGGCACTGGCCGACCCCCAGATCTACAACAGCAGCAGCATCCAGAACATCCTGCTGACCTCGTTCCGGGCCCAGGTGCCGATGGTGGCATTTTCCCCGGCGTATGTGCGCGCAGGTGCCCTGCTGGCGGTGTATTCGACGCCAACCCAGATCGGGCAGCAGGCCGGCGCAATGGCGCGTGCTTTTTTTCAGGGGCGAGCGCTCGGTTTGCCGCAGTATCCGCAGGATTTCAGCGTCAGTGTCAATGAGTATGTGGCTCGTTCGCTCGGCTTGAATCTGGAGCCACAAGCTTTGACGGAACGCCTGAGGCGTCTGGAGAGAGGGTCATGAAGTTCTTCGATATCCGTGACCGGGTGCTGATGGCTGCCTTGCTGCCCGTGACGCTGATGGCTTTTTTGCTTTCGGCCGTGTTTTTGCTGGGTCGGGTTGGCGATCTTGACGAGGCGCACGGACAACGCGCCCGGTCGTTGGCGCGCCAGGTGGCCAGCGCCAGCGAATACGGCATTTTTTCCGGCAATACCAGCAGCTTGCAAGCGGTGGCGGCGGGCGCCTTGCGCGAGCCGGACGTGCGCTCGGTGGTGATTCAGGATGTCATGGGGAATGTGCTGGCACGGGCCGGCAAGACCGGTTATGTCAACTTGCCGCTGTTGGGTGACAACGAGAGCGAGTGGAATGACGAGACCACCCACCGCGACGTGCTGGTCCAGCCCGTGACCGCGATGCCGGTCCGGCTGGACGATGCGTTCGACGGTGGCGGCCAGGTCAGCAAGGCTGTGAGCCAGGTACTGGGGCATGTGGTGATCGAGATGTCGCGCCAGACCGTGGTGTCCCGTGAGCGCGACATGCTGATGGTCGGCCTGGCCGTGACGCTGGGCGGCTTGTTGTTGGGAGGCTTTCTGGCGGTGCGCATCGGCCAGGGGGTGATCGATCCGATCCTGCGCGTGTCCGACATGATCGAACGCCTTGGGCGCGGAGAACTGTCTGCGCGCGGAGAGGTTCTGCCGAACGATCCTTTGCGCGATCTGCAGCAGGGGTTGAACCAGATGGCCGAACGCCTGGAGCACGGACGTGATGAGCTGGAACAGCGGGTGGATCTGGCGACGTTGGCCTTGCGCGAGAAAAAGGAAGAGGCCGAGACGGCCACGCTGGCCAAGTCACGTTTCCTGGCAGCAGCCAGCCACGATTTGCGCCAGCCAACCCATGCCTTGGGGATGTTTGTGGCACGACTGGCGCAACTGCCGCATGACGCGGAAACCCGGCACTTGATCGTCAATCTGGAGGCGTCGGTACGTGCCATGCAGGACTTGCTCGACTCGCTGCTGGACATTTCCCGGCTCGATGCCGATGCGATCAAGGTTCATCTGCAGGCGTTCCCGATCATGGAGCTGTTGGAGCCACTGCGCGGTGGTCTGTCGCCTGTGGCGGCAGAAAAGGGCTTGCGTCTTCGCGTGCGCCCCTGCGAGGCCTGGGTACTGAGTGATCCGATCCTGCTCAGCCGCATCCTGCTCAATCTGGTGAGCAATGCCTTGCGCTATACGCGCCATGGCGGCGTTTTGTTGGCCTGCCGCCCAAGCCGCGACGGCAACCATCTGCGCATCGAAGTCTGGGACAGCGGCATCGGTATTGCGCCCGAGCACCAGCAGGATATCTTCAAGGAGTTCTTCCAGCTTGCGAATCCTGAACGTGATCGCAGCAAGGGGCTGGGACTGGGGCTGCACATCGTGGACCGTACGGCGAAGTTGTTGGGACACCCGCTGCGGCTGACCTCCGTTCCCGGCCGTGGCACGCGTTTCAGCATTGAGGTGCCGACCACCGCCCCCTCTGCGCGCGCCGCCAAGACCTCTGCGCCGTCGGATGCGCTGTCGGCAGGTGGGCTGGATGGTTTGCAAGTGCTGGTCATTGAGGATGACCGCGCCTCTGCCCAGGCGCTGTCGGGTTTGCTGACCTCCTGGGGCTGCACCGTGGTGACGGTGGAAGACTTGCAGGGCGCCTTATCCGCTGTCTCCGCCACGTTCATGCCGCAGGTCATCCTCAGTGATTACCGGTTGCGCGACAGGGCGACGGGGGTGGACACACTCTCCCGGCTACGGGCTGCACTGGGGCGCCCTGTGCCGGCCTGTCTCATGAGTGGCGACACCGATCCGAGCTTGATGCAGGTTTGCCGCGATGCCGGCGTCCCCCTGCTGCACAAGCCGGTGCGACCGGCCAAGCTGCGCACCTTGTTGCGCCGGTTGGTGCCGGGTGACGGCACCGTGGGCACGTCGTAGGGGGCAGGGGTCCTGTCGACGCCTTAATCGGTGTCGCCGGTGTGCGAGCGCACGTAGCCGTGACGATTGGCCGCCAGGACCGCCTGGGTGCGCGTGGTCACACCAAAACCGCGCAGGATGGCGGTCACGTGGTTCTTGACGGTTTCATCGGACAAGTTGAGCATGCGTCCGATTTCCTTGTTGGCATAACCGTCAAGTAGCAGGTACAGCACCTCTTCCTGGCGTGGTGTGAATTGGGGGGCGGATTGGCCTGCTTGCAGTTCAGCTTCAGGTTGGTCGGCCATGGCGGCCATCACCTCCGGCGGGACATAAACGTCGCCGGCGAGGACCAGGCGGGTCACGGAGAGCAGTTCATCGCTCATGCCCGACTTGGTGAGAAAAGCAGCGGCACCTTTGTTCATGACCTGGCGCATGACACGCGGATTGACCGAGCCGGAGAGGACGATGACGGGAAGTTCAGGATGTTTGCGGGCGAAAACGTCAAGCGCATCCAGCCCGTTCATGTCGGGCAGGTGGTAGTCCAGCAGGACCAGATCCAGGTCGGTGTGCAGGTCGGCGAGTTCGAAGGCGCGTCCGCACAGCCCGGCTTCCAGAACGTCAACGTCAGCGCCAAGTCCTTTGAGGACTTGACGCAAGCCTTCGCGAACCAAGGCATGGTCGTCAACGACGAGAATTTTCAACAGTCTCTCCAGCATTCGTCAGGGTGCCAACTGGCATGTTAGCTCAAGTTTGGCGCTCTGCCGGTCAAATCACGCGCCGCTGCGGTTGCCAGAGTCACCTCAGCGCCATTGGCCTTGCTGGGTAGGGGCAAATCCGCTGTCAAGATGGTCGCGGTCTGAGGGGGAGAGGTCGAATTTGGGCAAGGCCGTGGCCGAGGTCCAGTAACCGGGCTCAGGCATGGACGTGTAAGGGCACTCACAGGCCGGGGAAAAACGCCAGACCACCGTGTGCCGGGAATGGTCGGTGGCGGGGTCAAAACGCTGCAGTGCCTGCAGCAGTTGTTGCTGGATCAACGGTGCGTAGCGCAACAGCCCATCGTGCCATTGATGGATCAGCACCTGGATCTGCAGGACAGGATCGCCACCGCTGCGGGCGCGGGTCAGGATTTCGCAGCCCACCCACTCGGGCGGAATGCCATTCATGCGCAAGGTGTCGCGCAGCACGACCCGCACCAGTTCGCGGTGGGTGGCGGTGTGTTGCTGGGTGCTAAGCGGTAATGAGGACGACGGCAGGGACGCAAAATCTGTCGCGGCGTCGTCCCGATGCTTTCGCCCGGCTCGTCCGATTCCGAAAAATCCGAACATGTCAATATTTCCCCTGAGTGTCTTGGCTGGCTCAGCCCGATGTAACCCCGGGTCTGTCCGACATGGCTCCAGTGTAAGGGAATCGGCCATTGGGCAAGTGACGCAGGGGTCGTGGGCGATCAGCGGTCGCCTGGCTGTGTCCGGGATGCAACTCCGGGTTGACAGGGGGTGCGTCCGTGAGGCTGGCAGAACCGCTGGGGCCGCGTCAGCGCCCGGGCGGAATGGTATGCCGGGTTGCTGCAGATTGGGGCTTTTTGAGGCCTCTGCCCCGTCGTTTCGGCGCGAGGCGCTATTGAAAATATAGCAAATAAAAAGCCCGCCGAAGCGGGCTTGGATTCTGGGCGTCAAGCGCCGGGCTTAGCCGCCGTGGAACTTCATCATCAGCGGCACGATCAGCAGCGCCACGATGTTGATGATCTTGATCAGCGGGTTGATGGCCGGGCCGGCGGTGTCCTTGTAGGGATCGCCCACCGTGTCACCGGTAACGGCCGCCTTGTGCGCCTCGCTGCCCTTGCCGCCATGGTGGCCGTCTTCAATGTACTTCTTGGCGTTGTCCCAGGCACCGCCGCCGGTGCACATGGAGATGGCGACAAACAGGCCGGTCACAATGGTACCCATCAGCAGGCCCCCCAACGCGGCCGGGCCGAGCACCAGGCCAACCAGGACCGGCACGACCACGGGCAGCAGCGAGGGGATCATCATTTCCTTGATGGCGGCCGTGGTCAGCATGTCGACCGCGGTGTCGTATTCGGGCTTGCCCGAGCCGTCCATGATGCCCTTGATGTCGCGGAACTGGCGGCGCACTTCGACCACCACCGCACCGGCGGCGCGGCCCACGGCTTCCATGGCCATGGCGCCGAACAGGTAGGGGATCAGGCCGCCAATGATCAGGCCGATGATGACCATCGGGTTGCTCAGGTCGAAGCTGATGACCTTGCCGAAAGATTCCAGCTTGTGGGTGTAGTCGGCGAACAGCACCAGCGAGGCCAGGCCGGCCGAGCCGATGGCATAACCCTTGGTCACGGCCTTGGTGGTGTTGCCCACGGCGTCCAGCGGGTCGGTGATGTCGCGCACGCTGGACGGCAGTTCGGCCATCTCGGCAATGCCGCCGGCGTTGTCGGTGATGGGGCCGTAGGCGTCGAGCGCCACCACGATGCCCGCCATGCTCAGCATGGAGGTCGCGGCAACGGCAATACCGTACAGGCCGGCCAACTGGAAGGAGATCCAGATTGCAGTACAGACGAAGATCACAGGCCATGCGGTGGAGCGCATGGAGACGCCCAGGCCGGCAATGATGTTGGTGCCGTGGCCGGTGGTGGAGGCTTGCGCGATGTGCTGCACCGGGGCGTACTGCGTGCCGGTGTAGTACTCGGTGATCCACACCAGGGCGGCGGTCAGCACCAGGCCGACGGCGCAGGCACCGAACAGACGCATCTGGCTGCCGCTGGCGGTAATGGCGTTGTCCGGAATCAGCCACATCGTGACGAAGAAGAAGGCCACCAGCGAGAGTCCGCCGGCCACCGCCAAGCCCTTGTACAGGGCCGGCATCACGTTCTTCATGCCTGGGCTGGCCTTCACGAAGAAGCAGCCAATGATGGAGGCGATGATGGACACCGCGCCCAGGGCCAGCGGGTAGACCACCGCACTGGTGCCGGCACCGGCCACCAGCAGGGCACCCAGCACCATGGTGGCGATCAGCGTGACGGCGTAGGTCTCGAACAGGTCAGCCGCCATGCCGGCGCAGTCGCCCACGTTGTCGCCCACGTTGTCGGCGATCACGGCCGGATTGCGCGGGTCATCCTCCGGAATGCCGGCCTCGACCTTGCCCACCAGGTCGGCGCCCACGTCGGCGCCCTTGGTGAAGATGCCGCCGCCCAGACGGGCGAAGATGGAGATCAGCGAAGAACCGAAGGCAAAACCGATCAGCGGGTTGAGCAGCTTGGCCAGGTTGGTGCCGGCGTTCAGGTTGCCGTTGCCCACCAGGAACCAGTAGAACACCGTTACCCCCAGCAGGCCCAGGCCCACCACCAGCATCCCGGTGATGGCGCCGCCGCGGAAGGCGACGTCCAGTGCCGGGCCAATGCCCTTGGTGGCGGCCTGTGCCGTGCGCACGTTGGCACGCACCGACACATTCATGCCGATGAAGCCGCAGGCGCCCGAGAGCACGGCGCCGATGATGAAGCCGATGGCGGTCTGGCCGTCGAGGAAGACCCCGATCAGGATGGCCAGAACGATACCGACGATGCCGATGGTCTTGTACTGGCGCGCCAGGTAGGCGGCCGCACCGGTCTGGATGGCGGCTGCGATTTCCTGCATCCGCGCATTGCCGGCGTCCTGGGAAAGAATCCAGCTGCGTGCCCAGAAGCCGTAGGCTACGGCGATCAGCCCGCAGACGAGCGCCAGAATCAGCGCTGAGTTGCCTGTCATATCAATCTCCTGTGTTGTTGGATCGCGAAGGGGTGGCAACGCAAGGGGCGGAGCCACCGATGCGTTGCTTCCTCGTCGCGTTCAACCACTTTCGGTCACACAGGACGATTGGCCAACGGGCGGACTTTAACTTGAAAAAAGTGGGCTGACGGCGAAGCGTCAGTGAGGAGCAAGTAAAATCAGGGTTAATACTTATCCTTTTTCTGATTTAACTCAAAGAGCAATCATGTCCCTCGATAACGTGACTCCCGGTAAGAATGTTCCCGAAGCCTTCAATGTGGTCATCGAAATTCCGATGAATGCCGACCCCATCAAATACGAGGTGGACAAGGAAACCGGTGCCATTTTCGTGGACCGTTTCATGAGCACGGCCATGCACTACCCGACCAATTACGGCTACGTGCCCAAAACCATTTCCGGCGACGGCGACCCGGTCGATGTGCTCGTCATCACGCCCGTGCCGCTGATCCCCGGCGTGGTGGTGCCCTGCCGCCCGATCGGTATCCTCAAGATGACGGACGAGGCCGGTGAAGACGGCAAGGTGCTGGCCGTGCCGACCGACAAGATCCTCTCGCTCTATACCCAATGGCAGAAGCCGGAAGACCTGAACCCCATGCGTCTGAAGACCATTGAGCATTTCTTCGAACACTACAAGGATCTTGAGCCTGGCAAGTGGGTCAAGGTGCAGGGCTGGGAAGGTCCGGAGTCCGCCAAGAAGGAAATCATGGACGGCATCGCCAACTACAACAAGACCAAAGCCTGACGTCTTGCCGCGACGGGTAGCGGCGAACCATGCCTTTTATGAAGACGCCCGCCAGAGTTTTCCGGCGGGCGTTTTTGTTTTTCGGGCAAGGAGGAGGCCTGTATTGCAGGCGTATTTCAGGCCTTATCGTTTCCCCTTGACGCGGCGCTGACGTGTATCATCCATCAGAACTTTGCCTCTCCCAGCCTAGAAGGAATGCCCGCCATGAATACAACGAACGCCGCACACGCAAACAGCCAACCCAGTGCCGAGCAGTCAGTGGCCGCATCCGGGCAGTACCTGACTTTGCGGCTCGGTAACGAGGAATACGCCATTGACATCCTGCGCGTGCAGGAAATCCGCTCCTACGAGGAGCCGACCCGCATGGTCAATGCGCCCAGCTACATCAAGGGGGTGGTCAACCTGCGTGGTGTGATCGTTCCGATCGTGGACCTGCGCATGAAGCTCAACCTAGAGAAGGTCGAGTACAACGAATTCACCGTGGTCATCATTCTCAACGTGCGCGGCACGGTCATCGGTGCCGTGGTGGACTCGGTGTCCGATGTGGTCACACTGTCGGCCCAGGCCATCAAGCCAGCGCCCCAGTTCGAGGCAGCCATCGATGCGCGCTTCATCACCGGCCTGGCCAATGTGGGCGAACGCATGCTCATCGTCATGAACATGGATGCCTTGATGAGCAATGCTGAAATGGGCATGTTCAGCTCGGCACTCGGCTGATGCCCGGCTGGGTTGACCCAAGGATATTTTCAACTTCTTCGTCAAGTCTCGCCGCGCCGGCATCTGTTGTAACGCGGTGAATGTGAAACGCGCGCCATGAACAATCTCAAAATCTCCACTCGGCTGACTCTGCTGGTCGGCATCCTGTCTGCGTTGCTGGTGCTGATCGGTGCGATCGGCCTGGTCGGCATTGGACAGAGCAATGACGCTCTGAGGACTGTTTATGAAGACCGGACCGTCCCGACCGGGCAACTGGCCGAAATTCAGCGCATGATGTTGCGCAACCGGCTTTTGATCACCGTGACATTGCTGCAGCCCAATGCCGAGTCGGTGAAGACCAACACGGCTGAACTGGATGCCAACATCGCAGCCATCAGCAAGACGTGGGATGCCTACATGGCGACCACACTGACGGCGGAGGAGGCGCAACTGGCCAAGAAGTTTGCTGAAGATCGGGCGCGTTATGTGGGCGAGGGTCTGAAGCCGGCCGCCGCCGCTTTGCGTGCCGATGATCTTGCAACGGCTGCATCCATCACGATGGAGAAGTTGCCCACCCTGTATGAGAATGCGCGAAACGGTGTTGTCGCCCTGATCAAGCTTCAGCTCGATGTGGCCAAGCACGAATACGAAGCGGCGGTGGATCGCTACAAGACCATCCGTGTCATTGCTATTGCGGCCATTGTGGCCGGTGTGCTGTTCGCGGTGATGCTCGGCCTGGCCTTGGTTCGTGGCATTTCGCGCTCGCTCAGCAATGCGGTGGAGGTGTCGAATGCGGTGGCCCATGGCGATCTGACGCGCCGCGTCGAGATTACCGGTCAGGACGAAGTTTCCAAAGTGCTGCAGGCCTTGTCGGAGATGCAGGCGTCGCTGGCCAAGGTGGTGAGTCGCGTGCGCCAAGGCAGCGAATCGGTAGCCACCGCCTCCAGCGAGATTGCCCAAGGCAATTCCGACCTCTCCGCCCGCACCGAAAGCCAGGCCAGCGCCCTGGAAGAAACCGCCGCCTCCATGGAAGAACTCGGCTCCACCGTCAAACAGAACGCCGACAACGCCCGTCAGGCCAACCAGCTGGCGCAAAGCGCTTCTACCGTGGCGGTGCAAGGCGGTGAAGTCGTGGCCCAAGTGGTCGACACCATGAAAGGCATCAATGATTCGAGCAAACGCATTGCCGACATCATCAGCGTCATTGACGGCATCGCCTTCCAGACCAATATCCTGGCCCTGAATGCGGCGGTCGAAGCCGCCCGCGCCGGCGAACAAGGCCGCGGTTTTGCCGTGGTCGCCAGCGAAGTGCGCAGCCTGGCCGGCCGTAGTGCCGAAGCGGCGAAAGAAATCAAGACCCTGATCGACGACAGCGTACAACGGGTGGAGCAGGGCAGTGCCCTGGTCGACCGAGCCGGCACCACCATGACCGAAGTGGTGAGCAGCATCCGAAGAGTGACCGACATCATGGGTGAGATCAGCGCCGCCAGCTCGGAGCAGAGCGCCGGTGTGGCCCAGGTGGGTGAAGCCGTGACGCAGATGGACCAGGCCACACAACAGAACGCCGCGCTGGTGGAAGAGATGGCAGCCGCAGCTTCCAGCCTGCGTGGTCAAGCTCAAGA
The DNA here is from genome assembly GCA_002633085.1 of Curvibacter sp. PD_MW3. Lineage (GTDB taxonomy): Bacteria > Pseudomonadota > Gammaproteobacteria > Burkholderiales > Burkholderiaceae_C > Hylemonella. Next base: position 163,706 of record NSIV01000001.1, on the reverse strand, counting down.
CTTGGTGCAGACCGTGGCTGTGTTCAAGCTCAGCGCGCAAGACGGCCAGACGGCCTACCGCAATGCACCACTTGCATCGGCCCCGCCTGCCGTTGCACCGAAACAAGTGGCTGTTGCACGAACACCGACGGTCGCCCCCAAGGCTCCCACCGCCAAGCCCAGTGTGCCGGCACCGAAACCGGTTTCCAAGACAGCCCCCAAGGCCAGCGATGCGGATGATGCGGGCGATTGGGAGACGTTCTAAGCCAAGCGCAAAGGCTGACGACGCGAGTGGTCAGCCTTGTTTGAAGGGGACACGCCGGGCCAGATCGCTCAGGTAATGCCCGACGCCTTGCTCTTCGCGTTCCAGAAAGCGTTCTACGGCATCGGCGAAGGCCGGATGGGCCAGCCAGTGTGCGCTGCTGGTCTTGACCGGGAGCAGGGCTCGTGCCAGCTTGTGTTCGCCCTGTGCCCCGCCTTCGAAGCGCTGGTAGCCATGGGTCATGCACCATACCAGTGGCTGGTAGTAGCAGGCTTCGAAGTGCAGGCAGTCTACCCGTTCCAGTGCGCCCCAATAGCGGCCCCAGGCCACTTTCTCCTGGCCCTCATCGGAAACGGCAATCAGGCTGGCCGCTATCGGCCGGCCCTCGCGTTCAGCGATGAAGAGCAGCCAGTGTTCGGCCAGGGTGGATGCCATGCGAGCAAAAAAGTCACGATTGAGGTAAGGCGCGTTGCCGTGTTCCAGGTAGGTGCGCTCGTAGCAGCGGTAGAAGAAATCCCAGTCCTGCGGCGTGATGTCGTGCCCGCGTGACCAGCGGAAGCTGACGCCGGCTTCTGCGACCTTGCGCCGTTCCTGGCGGATTTTCTTGCGTTTTTCCTGGGTGAGCGTGGCCAGGAAGTCGTCAAAGCTGGCGTAACCCGGGCGGGTGTTTTGCCAGTGAAACTGGACGGTGTGGCGTAGCATCAAGCCGGCCTGTTGGCTGGCCGAGAGGTCGCTGTCGCCACCGAACAGCAGGTGCAAGGAGGAGAGTTGCTCGCTTTGACAGGTCTCCAGTACCGCTTGCAGGAGTGCGTCACGCGCATGGGCGTCGCGTGCCAGTAAGCGGCTCCCGGGCACGGGCGTGAAAGGAACGGCCACCACCGCTTTGGGGTAGTAGGCGAGACCGTGCTGGGCATAGGCGTTGGCCCAGGCCCAGTCGAACACGTATTCGCCGTAGGAATGATCCTTGAGGTAAAGCGGGCAGGCTGCAAGCAACTGAGCCGCCTTCGGTGCCGTACCCGGCAAGGCCGGCGAGGCTGCGTCTTCCCAGAGCGTGACAAAGCGCGGCGTCCAGCCGGTGGCCGGCGTGGCGCTGCCGCTGGCGTGCAGTGCGGCCAGGTACTCATGTCGCATGAAAGGCGTGGGCTGGGCTTGCTGCGCCAGCAAGCGGTTCCACGCTGTTGCATCCATCAGCAGCGGGGAATCCAGTACCTGGATGACATAATTGGTTTTGCTCACACGGTTCCCGAACTGTTCTTTCGCTCCATGACACTCCGCATCTGCGTTGCCCAACTCAATTTTGTCGTCGGCGACTTGGCCGGCAACGCGCAAAAAATTATCGAAGCCGCGCGCAGTGCGTATGCTGCTGGCGCGCGTCTGTTGCTGACACCGGAACTGTCCATTTGTGGCTATGCAGCAGAAGACCTGTTTCTGCGTCCCTCGTTCATTGCCGCCTGTGATGATGCCGTGAAAACAGTGGCCCGTGAGCTGGCCGGGTTAAAGGACATGACGGTGGTGGTGGGGCATCCCACCAGTGTCGATCAGGCTGGTCTTCGCACCCGTTCGGTCTCGGTGCCCAACCGGCTGAATAGGGCCAGTGTCCTGTGCGAAGGCCATGTGGTGGCCCGCTACGCCAAGCGAGAGCTGCCCAATTACCAAGTGTTCGACGAGCGCCGTTATTTCGTGCCGGGGCAGGAGGTCTGCGTCTTTGAGGCCGGTCCGGCTGACGCGCGGGTCAAGGTCGGCTTGTTGATCTGTGAAGACGCCTGGTTCGAGGCGCCGGCGCGCCTGACGCGCGAGGCCGGCGCCGAGCTGCTGGCGGTGATCAACGCCTCGCCTTTCCATGTGGGCAAGGGCTTGGAGCGCGAACAGATGATGCGCCAGCGGGCACAGGCCTGCGGCCTGCCGCTGGTTTATGCCCATCTGGTGGGCGGGCAGGACGAGGTGGTGTTCGAAGGACATTCCTTTGCCGTCAACGCCGATGGCTCGCTTGCTGGTCGTGCCCCGAGTTTTGAGGAAAATATGTTCGAAGTCCTTGTCAATACTGCGCAAGGCGCTATTGATTTGAGAGCGACCGTGGCCGAGGAGCGATCGGCCGATGCCGATCTGTGGGATGCCCTGGTGCTGGGCGTGCGCGACTACATCGGCAAGAACGGTTTTCCTGGCGCCATCATCGGCCTCTCGGGCGGCATCGATTCGGCACTGGTGCTGGCGATTGCGGTCGATGCGCTGGGGCCCGAGCGCGTGCGTACCGTCATGATGCCGTCGCCCTACACGGCCGACATCAGCTGGATCGATGCGCGTGACATGGCGGCCCGGTTGGGCGTGCGCTACGACGAGATTTCCATCGTGCCCGAGGTCGAAGCCTTCAAGGCCTCGCTGGCCGACGAGTTCCGTGGTCTGGCGGAGGATGCAACCGAGGAGAACATCCAGGCCCGCATTCGCGGCACCTTGCTGATGGCGTTGTCCAACAAGAGTGGCCGCATCGTGCTGACCACCGGCAACAAGTCGGAAATGGCGACTGGCTACTGCACGCTGTATGGCGACATGGCCGGCGGTTTTGCCGTCATCAAGGATTTGGCCAAGACCACGGTGTTTCGTCTGGCGCACTGGCGCAATGCCAACGATCCGCACGGCAGCGGTGCCAGCCCCATTCCGGAGCGCATCATCACGCGCCCCCCGAGTGCCGAGTTGCGACCAGACCAGAAGGACCAGGACAGCCTGCCCGCGTACGACGTGCTTGACGCGATTGTTGAGCGTTATATGGAGAACGACGAGGGTATTGAGGAGATCGTGGCCCAGGGCTATGCCCGTGCCGACGTAGAAAAAGTGACCCGCCTCATCAAGATCAATGAATACAAACGCCGCCAGGCGCCGGTGGGTATCCGGGTGACGCACCGCAGCTTTGGTAAGGATTGGCGTTATCCTATTACCAACCGGTTCCGGGCCTGATAATCGGCCCTGGAACCCCATCCCACATCAGCGACAGCTTCAGCAGACAGGAATTCAGAAATGAAACAGATCACCGCCATCATCAAGCCGTTCAAACTGGAAGAGGTGCGCGAAGCCTTGGCCGAATGCGGCGTGAATGGTCTGACTGTGACCGAGGTCAAGGGCTTCGGTCGCCAGAAGGGGCATACCGAGCTCTATCGCGGTGCCGAGTATGTGGTGGACTTCCTGCCCAAGGTGAAGGTGGAAGTCGTGGTGAAGAGTGATGATGTCGACCGTTGTGTCGATGCCATCGTCAAGGCCGCACATACCGGCAAGATCGGTGACGGCAAGATCTTCATCACGGCTGTCGAGCGCGTGGTGCGCATCCGCACCGGCGAGCTGGACGACTCCGCGATCTAAATCTCGTCGAGTTGCGGAGCCGGAGAGAGGCCGGCATCTTGCACGATGCTGGCCAGCAGGGCGTGGGGATCGGCCCCGATCTGGATCAGTTCCATCTGCCAGTCGCCAAGAAACTGCTGCTCCACCGTCTTGTTCAAAAAGGCCTGTAGGGCATCGTAATAGCCATCGACATTGAGCAGCCCGATGGGCTTGTCGTGGTAGCCGAGCTGGCGCCAGGTCCAGACTTCGAACAACTCCTCAAAGGTGCCGATACCGCCCGGCAGTGCCAGAAACGCATCGGAGCGCTCGGCCATCATGCGTTTGCGATCGTGCATGGTGTCCACGATATGCAGCTCCGTGCAGTCGTGCAGGGCCCATTCCTTTTCCACCAGCGCCTTGGGGATCACGCCAACCACGCGGCCCCCGGCTTGCAAGGTGGCTTCGGCGGTGATGCCCATCAGCCCGGCCTTGCCGCCGCCGTAGACCAGTTGACCGCCATGCTGGCCGATCCAGGTGCCTACGGCGCGGGCCGCTTCGGCGTAGCCGGGTTTGCTGCCGGGACGGGAGCCGCAGTAGACGCAGACGGAGAAGGCGGGAGTCATGGAGCAAGCCTTTCCCATAGCGCTGCGAGCCAGATGCCGATGCACAAGAGCAGGCTCAGCAGCACGGCCGCGCTGCCCATGTCCTTGGCGCGCTTGGAGAGGTCGTGCCATTCGGGGCCGATGCGGTCGATGGCGGTTTCAATGCCGGTGTTGAGCAACTCGACAATCATCACGATCAGAACGGAACCCGCCAACAAGGCGATTTCGACCCAACTCCGACCGATCCAGAGCGAGAGCGGGAGAAGGACGATGGCAGCGATGGCTTCCTGCCGGAATGCGGTTTCCTTCCAGCCGGCGCGCAGCCCTTCCATGGAGTAGCCCATGGCATGCCACATGCGGTTGAAGCCGCTACGGGATTTCTGGGGGTTGACGTCGGCGTTGTCCTGAAAATCTGTCATGCGCAGATTGTCGCCCAGCTTTGTGACGCTTCAGCGGCTCAAGGGGGCGGATGTGATGAGCCGGGTGCCTGCCAGGGCATCGTGCAAGAACTGCTGCTGGGGATGAAAGCGGCTCAGTAGCGCCCAGACGGCGACCCAGCCCAGCACGATGGTGGCTGATTCGGCGCCGGACAAGCCGAACGGGGCAATGGCTGCCAAAGCGGGCAAAAACCAGAGCCAACTCAAGAAGTAGCGCAGCAAGGCGCGGGCTTGCGTCACCGGGCGACCTTGGGTGTCCACCACACGGATGTGCCAGGTTTTCATGGCGAGCGTCTGCCCCTTCGCCCAAAACCACGTGAAGTAGATGCCCAGCACGACAAATAAAAAAGCCTGTTGGACATGCCGGTTGTCCAGCGCATGGCGTGTCTGGGTCAGTGCGCTGAAAAGGTAGCCGGCGACAAAGACGACGGCGAACAGCAGCATGCCTTCATACAGCCAGCACGCCATGCGGCGCCAGAGGCCAGGGGCTTGAAGGGGAAGGCGGGTGCCAGAGGGCTGGCCGGAAGATGCGCGGTTGTTTGCCGGATTCTGAATCATGGGGCGGGATGTTCCCCGGCTGACTAGTGCTGTGTCGTGGCGGATGGAGTTGACACAACAGGTTGAGGCAGCAAGGTGTTGGCGTGGACGAGTGGCGGATGATTGGGCTCGCTACTCGGTTTGGGGGTGAGGCGAGTGACCGGCACCTTGGTCAGCTTCTCCGAAGCCGTCTGCGGTTTGAGGACTGCCACACCGGCTGGTTTGACGGTGGCTTTGGCCGCCAGCTTTTTCTTTTCCTCGGGGCTGAGTTCTTGGTAGGCCTGCCATTTGGCAGCCTTTTCCTGCGGGGAAAGCTTCTTGGTCTCGACGAAGTTCAGACGAGCCTGTGTCCGCTGCTGCTGGCTGAGTGACACCCATTCGCTCATGCGGCTGTGCATCATGGCCTGCTCGGCGGGAGGCAGGGTGTGGTAATTCTTGGAGATCTCCAGCCATTTGCGCTTGCGATCCTCGCCCAGCTCATGCCAGTTGTCCGCCAGGGGGCTCAGGGCCTGCTGCTGGGCGGGTGTCAGTTTTTGCCAGGTTTGCTGGTTGACCTGTTTGGCGGCTGGAGACTTGCGGGGTGCCGGCTGGGGTGCCGTGCTGGCCGCCCCTCCCGTCACAACGCTAGCGGGTGGTGTCACCTCGCCCTGGGCGTGCACGGGCGGGCAACTCAATGCTGCCAAGGCGATCCATGCTGAACCCGCAAATACTCTTTTCATGGTGTCGAGCACTTACTGGTCCTGCTGCTCACGGCGAGTTTGGAGAAACTGCAGGAAGCCGGAATCGGTGTAGGCGGCCGGAGGCAGGTCATCCGTGAGGATGGCCGAATCGATGTCGGCCAACTCCTTGGCCCGGAAATCGTCGTTGAGCGTGTTGAGGGCAATCAGCCCGGCAATCAGCAGCAGCAGGGGAACCAATGCCGCCAGACGGTGCCACAGGCGTCCTTCTCCCTCACCAAAACCGAGCGTGGCTGCACCACCATTGGTCAGCACATGGGCTGACGGGGCGGTTTGGGCGACTCTGTGCTTGCCCAGCGCCTGCATCCGGGCAGCACGCAAACGTTCGGAAATGTCGTAGGGGAGTGCTGCAGCAGATTCAGACAGCCGCGCTGTCACCGTCCGACCGAAACGGTCTTGGACAGAGAGGTCTTGGGCAGATGTCGAATGCTTCATAGTCGTATTCCCTTGGCCTTCAAAGCCTTGCTCAGGGCCTGAACCGCCCTGGAACAGTGTGTTTTTACGCTGCCCTCGGAACAGCCCATGGCTGCAGCCGTCTCGGCCACATCCAAATCCTCCCAATAACGCATGAGGAAGGCTTCCCGTTGACGGGCTGGCAGCTCCAGAATTTCCTTCTCGATCTCATGCAAGACTTGGGCCCGTTCCGTCTGGCTCTCGGCGCTTTCGGTCTGGTTGGAGCTGTCCGTCGTGTTCAAAGTTTCCAGAAGGTCGAAATCCCCATCCGAGTCATCTGCCTCGAAGTCGCTCATGTTCGAAAACAGGGCGTTGCGGGTCTTTTGGCGTCGAAACCAATCCAGCGTGCAGTTCGAAAGAATGCGCTGGAACAGCATGGGCAGTTCAGCGATCGGTTTATGGCCGTAGTGTTCGACCAGCTTCATCATGCTGTCTTGCACGATGTCCAGAGCGGCTTCGTCGTTGCGGACGTGATACACCGAACGCTTGAACGCGCGTTTTTCAACGCTTTTCAGGAAGTCTGAGAGTTCTTGTTCGGTGGCCAAGCGCGTGAAACCCGGGGGGTGGTTGGGGTGTGTCTCGATGTTCTGGCGCGCCTTGGGAGCGCGCTTTGGGGTCGATTATGGCATTGAGCCCATATTTTCCGGGCCGGCTTGCTCAAATTCGATGGTGCAGTGCGATAATGCGGACTGCATATCAAAAAGCAAACGGGTCACAATTCGGCGCTACAAGCAATGCGCCCATGGTTTTGACCTTAAGTCCCGACGCGACGCCACAAGCGTTTGCGAAGGGGCACCCAAGGTTTTTCGTTAGAGAAATTCACAAAGGTTCATCATGGAAATTTCCAAAGCTGAAATCACTTCGGCCGCCGCTGCCGCTGATCAGACAGAAGAGTTGCGGGGCGCAGAGATCCTGATCAAGGCCCTGCAGGCCGAGAACGTCAAGTATGTCTGGGGCTATCCCGGCGGTGCCGTTCTGCATATCTACGACGCTTTTTACAAGCAGGACAGCATCCAGCACATTCTTGTGCGTCATGAGCAGGCTGCCGTGCATGCCGCCGACGGCTACGCCCGTGCCACCGGCGATGTCGGCGTGGCACTGGTGACTTCCGGCCCTGGTGTCACGAATGCCATCACCGGCATCGCCACGGCCTACATGGACAGCATTCCGATGGTGATCGTGACCGGTCAGGTACCGACGGCCGCCATCGGCCTGGATGCGTTCCAGGAGTGCGATACCGTGGGTATCACGCGCCCCATCGTCAAGCACAACTTCCTGGTCAAGGACGCGCGCGATCTGGCCATGACGATGAAAAAGGCCTTCCATATTGCCCGCAGCGGCCGTCCTGGCCCGGTGGTGGTGGACATCCCGAAAGACGTCTCGTTCAAGAAGGTGGCGTACACGGGGTATCCGGAATCGGTGGAGATGCGTTCATACAACCCGGTGCGCAAGGGCCATGCAGGTCAGATCCGCAAGGCGTTGCAACTGCTGTTGACGGCCAAACGTCCCTACATCTATACCGGTGGTGGCGTGCTGCTGGGCAATGCGACAGCGGAACTGCGCACCCTGGTGAACATGCTGGGCTATCCCGTCACCAACACGCTGATGGGTTTGGGCGCCTACCCGGCCACCGATCCCAAGTTCCTGGGCATGCTGGGGATGCACGGCACGATCGAGGCCAACAACGCCATGCAGAATTGCGACGTGCTGCTGGCCGTGGGCGCTCGTTTCGACGACCGGGTGATTGGCAACCCCAAGCACTTTGCCCAGAACGAGCGCAAGATCATTCACATCGACATCGATCCGTCGAGCATTTCCAAGCGCGTCAAGGTGGACATCCCGATCGTGGGTGATGTCAAGGATGTGCTGGCCGAGATGATTGCCATGATCAAGGAAAGCGCCATCAAGCCTGATGTGCAGGCCCTGGGGGGCTGGTGGGAGGCGATTGAAGGTTGGCGCAAGCGTGACTGCATGAAGTACGACCGCGGCAACAAGGAAGTCATCAAGCCGCAGTTCGTGATCGAGACGCTGTGGAACATGACCAAGGATGCCGATACCTACATCACGTCCGACGTCGGTCAGCACCAGATGTGGGCGGCCCAGTACTACAAGTTCAACGAGCCGCGCCGCTGGATCAACTCCGGTGGCTTGGGCACCATGGGTGTGGGCATTCCTTATGCCATGGGCATCAAGCTGGCCAAGCCCGAGAGCGAGGTTTATTGCGTGACGGGTGAAGGCTCGGTGCAGATGTGCATCCAGGAGCTCTCGACCTGCTTGCAGTACAACACACCGATCAAGATTCTGTCGCTCAACAACCGCTACCTCGGCATGGTGCGCCAATGGCAGGAGATCGAGTACTCCGGCCGCTACAGCCACAGCTACATGGATGCGCTGCCCAATTTCGTGAAGTTGGCCGAGGCTTATGGCCACGTCGGCATGCTGATCGAGCGGCCCCAGGACGTGGAGCCGGCGCTGCGCGAGGCCCGCAAACTCAAGGACCGCACGGTGTTCATGGACTTTCGTACCGATCCGACCGAGAACGTATTCCCGATGGTGCAGGCCGGCAAGGGCATCACCGAGATGCTGCTGGGTAGCGAGGACCTGTAAACACAAGGGCCGGGTCCCGTTTGGGAGCTGGCTTATCTTTTGACGAATCTATTGCCTGCCAAGCCTTGCCGTTACCGCGGCCGGGGGAGGGCAGCGAAAAGAGGAATCCTGACATGAAACACATCATTGCCGTATTGCTGGAGAACGAGCCGGGGGCTCTTTCCCGCGTGGTGGGCCTGTTCTCGGCCCGTGGCTACAACATCGAGTCCCTGACCGTGGCGCCGACGGAAGATGCCAGCCTGTCGCGCATGACGATCCAGACCACCGGTTCGGACGACGTCATCGAGCAGATCACCAAGCACCTCAACCGCTTGATCGAAGTGGTCAAGGTGGTGGATCTGACCGAAGGTGCCTACATCGAGCGCGAGCTCATGATGGTCAAGGTACGCGCGGTGGGCAAGGAGCGCGAAGAAATGAAGCGCATGGCCGACATTTTCCGTGGCCGTATCATCGACGTCACCGACAAGAGTTACACCATCGAACTGACCGGTGATCACTCCAAGAACGATGCCTTCCTGGAGGCGATCGACCGCAGTGCCATTCTGGAAACTGTGCGTACCGGTAGCAGCGGCGTGGGCCGCGGTGAGCGCATTTTGCGAGTCTGATTTTTATCTGGTTTTACCAAGGAGAAAGAAGTGAAAGTTTTCTACGACAAAGACTGTGACCTGAGCCTGATCAAGGGCAAGACCGTGGCCATCATTGGCTACGGCAGCCAAGGCCATGCCCACGCTCAGAATTTGAACGACAGCGGCGTGAAGGTCGTGGTCGGTCTGCGCAAGGGTGGTGCTTCCTGGGACAAGGTCGGCAAGGCCGGCCTGACCGTGATGGAAGTCAATGACGCCGTCAAGGCCGCTGACGTGGTCATGATCCTTCTGCCGGACGAGCAGATTGCCGAGGTGTACACCAACAACGTTGCACCCAACATCAAGTCGGGTGCATCGCTGGCTTTCGCCCACGGCTTCAACGTGCACTACAACCAGGTTGTGCCGCGCGCCGACCTGGACGTGTGGATGGTGGCACCGAAGGCGCCCGGCCATACCGTGCGCAGCACTTACGCCCAAGGCGGCGGCGTGCCGCACCTGGTGGCGGTGCATCAGGACAAGAGCGGCAAGGCGCGCGACCTGGCCCTGTCCTATGCCATGGCCAATGGTGGCGGTAAAGCCGGCATCATCGAGACCAACTTCAAGGAAGAGACCGAGACTGACCTGTTCGGCGAACAGGCCGTTCTGTGCGGCGGTGCGGTCGAGTTGATCAAGATGGGTTATGAAACCCTGGTCGAGGCCGGCTATGCGCCCGAAATGGCTTATTTCGAGTGCCTGCACGAACTCAAGCTGATCGTGGACCTGATCTATGAAGGCGGCATCGCCAACATGAACTACTCGATCTCCAACAACGCCGAGTTCGGCGAGTACGTGACGGGCCCCGAGGTCATCAACGAGCAGTCGCGCGCTGCCATGCGCAATGCGCTCAAGCGCATCCAGAACGGTGACTACGCCAAGATGTTCATCCAGGAAGGCCGTCTGAACTACCCGAGCATGACGGCTCGCCGCCGCAACACGGCCGACCACTCCATCGAGAAGGTTGGTTCCCAGTTGCGCGCCATGATGCCCTGGATTGCCAAGAACAAGCTGGTGGATCAGACCCGCAACTAAGCAGCGCCCTGTGCTTGCGACAAAGGCCACTTCGGTGGCCTTTGTTTTTGTTTGCGCCCTGGCTTGAGGGTGACTTACACTTGAACTCTATGGATTACCTCAACTCTTTCTGTTTGCGCCTGACAGGCATGGGCGCTGCGATTTTCGGCAACCTGTTTTTGAAAGCTGGGGTTTGACCATGCACGACGGTGACGACGCATTTTCAGCAGGTGAGGCCGTGATGGTGCGCAAGCGCCGCAAGGGCATCTACATTCTTCCCAACCTATTCACGCTGGCCGCCTTGTTTGGTGGTTTCTTCGCCATCGTGATGGCCATGAACGATCGCTTCGACTTGGCGGCCATCGGTGTGTTCTGTGCCATGGTGCTTGACAGCCTGGACGGCCGTGTGGCGCGCATGACGAACACGCAGAGCGCCTTTGGCGAGCAGATGGACTCCCTTTCTGACATGGTGTCTTTTGGCGCGGCGCCAGCCCTGATTTCCTACGAATGGGCTCTCAAGGGGCTGGGGCGCTGGGGCTGGGTTGCGGCCTTCGTCTATTGCGCTTGCGCCGCCTTGCGGCTGGCGCGTTTCAACGTCAACACGACGGTGGTGGACAAGCGCTATTTCCAGGGCTTGCCGTCACCGGCGGCGGCGGCCCTTGTCACGGGTTTCATCTGGATCATGACCGAGCTCGGTGTGGCGGGGCCGACGGTGGCCTGGCCCATGTTTGTGCTGGCCCTGTACGCAGGGTTGACCATGGTGAGCAATGTGCCGTTCTACAGCTTCAAGGACATCCAGATGAAAAAGAGCGTTCCGTTCGCGGTGATCGTTCTGATCGCGCTGGGCATTGCTGTCATCAATATCCATCCGCCCGTCGTGCTCTTCGGCGTCTTTGTGGTCTATGGCTTGAGCGGTTATGCGGTGTATGGCTGGCGCAAGGCCAAGGGCAAACCCACCAGTGTGATCAGCACCTCGACCGACGAGCCGGATGAGCGTGGGCTGCACCAGTAATCGGCTTCATAGAAGAAGCCAATGCGCACCGCCATATCTTGTGGTACATTGAATCCATGAAATCTATTTCGCTAGCTCTACTGCTGCTACGCCGACACGGGCGGAATTGCTAGCGCACGCGCAGATTTTCCATAAGGCCCGTATGCACTCGCAGCGGGCCTTTTGCTTTGTACTTTGTCATTTTTGAATCGCAGGAAACCAGGAGAACGAGATGGCCGACAAACTGATCATTTTTGATACCACCTTGCGCGATGGCGAGCAGTCGCCCGGCGCATCCATGACCAAAGATGAAAAGCTGCGCATTGCCCGGCAACTTGAGCGCCTGAAGGTGGATGTCATCGAGGCTGGTTTTGCGGCCAGTTCCAATGGTGACTTCGAGGCAGTGCAGAACATTGCCAATGCCATCAAGGATTCCACCATCTGTTCGCTGTCGCGCGCCAATGACCGCGACATCTCGCGCGCAGCCGAAGCGCTCAAGGGCGCCAACAGCGCACGCATTCACACCTTCATCGCCACGTCGCCGCTGCACATGGAGAAGAAGTTGCGCATGAGCCCGGAGCAGGTGCTGGAGCAGGCCAAACTGGCGGTGCGCTTCGCCCGCAACCAGGTGGCCGATGTCGAGTTCAGCGCCGAAGATGGCTACCGCAGCGAGATGGATTTCCTCTGCCGCGTGGTGGAGGCCGTCATCAAGGAAGGGGCCACCACCATCAACATTCCGGATACCGTGGGCTACGCCATACCGGAGCTGTACGGCAACTTCATCAAGACCCTGCGTGAGCGTGTGCCCAATGCGGACAAGGCGATCTGGTCGGTGCATTGCCACAACGACCTCGGCATGGCCGTGGCCAACTCGTTGGCCGGCGTCAAGATCGGTGGCGCACGGCAGGTGGAGTGCACCATCAACGGCTTGGGTGAGCGGGCCGGCAACTGCAGTCTGGAAGAGGTGGTGATGGCGGTCAAAACGCGCCGTGACTACTTCAACCTGGACGTCGGCATCGACACCAAGCACATCGTGGCGGCCAGCCGCATGGTCAGCCAGACCACCGGTTTCGTGGTGCAGCCGAACAAGGCGGTGGTGGGGGCCAATGCGTTTGCCCATGCCTCCGGCATTCACCAGGATGGCGTGCTCAAGGCGCGCGACACCTACGAGATCATGCGCGCCGAAGATGTGGGCTGGTCGGCCAACAAGATCGTGCTGGGCAAGCTCAGTGGCCGCAATGCTTTCAAGCAGCGCTTGCAGGAACTGGGCGTGTCGCTGGACAGCGAAACCGAGATCAATACTGCCTTTGCCAAGTTCAAGGAACTGGCTGACCGCAAGAGTGAGATCTTTGACGAGGACATCCTGGCCCTGGTCAGCGACGAAAGTGTGACCAGCGAGAAGGAGCGCTATGGCTTCGTGTCGCTGTCGCAGCACAGTGAAACCGGGGAGCGGCCGCAGGCGTCCATCGTGATCACGGTGGACGGCAAAGAGGTCAAGGGCGAATCTGACGGCAATGGTCCGGTGGATGCCTCGCTCAAGGCCATTGAGTCCCATGTGAAAAGCGGGGCGGAAATGGTGCTTTATTCGGTGAATGCCATTAGCGGATCGACCGAAAGTCAGGGGGAGGTGACCGTGCGGCTGCAAAACAGCGGCCGGGTGGTCAATGGCGTCGGTGCCGACCCCGATATCGTGGTCGCTTCAGCCAAGGCCTACCTGAGTGCGCTCAACAAGTTGTCCAGCAAAGCCGATCGGGTTGCCGCCCAAGGCTAGGTGATGCCCTGATTTGCAGGAGTTTGTTGAGATAAATCGCGCAAGTGCTTGATCTTGCGCGATTTTTTTTGTATAAACCTAGGCATTGACTATGTTCGGAGAAGAATGCATGCGGATTCAAAACAAAGTTGTTTGGGTAGGCTCTTTGAATCGATTGGTTTGGGGCCTGTGTGCCATGTCGGTTTTGACGGTTTTTGCCGCCACCGACGCCCAAGCCGCCAAGGTCCGTGCCGCCGACAATAAACCGAGCGTCAAACGCAAGGTTTCCAAGACCATCTATGTCGCCAAGCGCAAGCCGGTTGTGCGGGCAGCCGTCATTCCTGCCAAGCCTTCTTTCGGCCAACTGGCTGGCCTGCATCAGGCGCAGGATGCGCTGGATCTCAAGTCCAGCGTGGCGCTGGTGGTGGATCAGGATACGCATGAGGTGCTGTTCAGCAAGAACGAGCAGGCGGTTTTGCCGATTGCCTCGCTGACCAAGCTGATGACCGGTCTGGTCATCAGCGAAGCCAAGTTGCCGATGGACGAGATGCTCACCATCACCCAGGATGATGTTGACACCGAGAAGGGGAGCTCTTCGCGTTTGCGCGTGGGCACCACGCTCAGCCGTGCCGAGCTGCTGCATCTGGCCTTGATGTCCAGCGAGAACCGGGCTGCCAGTGCGCTCGGGCGTACCTACCCGGGTGGCCTTTCCGCCTTCGTCAGCTTGATGAATGCCAAGGCCCGCATGCTCGGCATGCACGACACCCGCTATGTCGAGCCGACTGGCCTGTCCAGCAAGAACCAGTCGAGCGCCAAGGATTTGGCCATGCTGGTCAATGTGGCCTCCGCTGACCCGCTGCTGCGTGAATACTCGACATCGCCTGGCTATCAAGTCGCCGTCGGCCGGCAGGTGCTGCAGTACAACAACACCAACCGTCTGGTGAAGAACCCGACATGGGACATCGGCCTGCAAAAAACCGGCTATATCTCCGAGGCTGGCCAGTGCTTGGTGATGCAGGCACAGGTGGCGGGCCGCAAGCTCATCATGGTGTTCCTGGACTCCGCTGGAAAGCTCACCCGCATTGCCGATGCCGAGCGCGTCCGGCGCTGGGTGGAGTCGATCCCCCCGCACGCACGACCAGTCACTGGCTTGGGCACCAACGAAAAACTGGCGCTCAACTGATCGTCATCGCCGCTGATGCTAATCGCGCCCCTTGAGAGGGGCGCGTTCATTTTGGGGATCGTTACTGCAGTGGCGGCTTGGTGCCCGGCTGGTAACCCAAGGTGCGGGAAATTTCGTCCGCCACGGCTTGCAGCTTCGGTAGCCATTCCTCATCCAGCCTCCCTGTCGGCGCGGAGATCGACAAACCAGCCACCAGCTTGCCCTGGTCGTCGTAGATGCCGGCGGCCATGCAGCGCACACCCAGTTCCAGCTCCTCGTCATCGCGTGCCACGCCGTATTGGCGTACCTTGGACAGCTCGCGCTCCAGCACCGGCAGTTGCGTGATGCTGTTCTTGGTATGGCCGCTCAGGCCCGTGCGGGTGGCGTAGGCGCGTACGCGTTGCGGGTCTTCCGCCGCCAGAAACAGCTTGCCGACCGATGTGAGGTGCAGCGGCGCATGGCCGCCAATGGCGCGCACCACCTGCATGCCCGAGCGCTCGCTGTAGGCGCGCTCGATGTAGACGATCTCGTCGCCCTGGCGCATGCTCAGGTTCACGGGTTGATGGATCTGTTTGTGCAGTTCACGCATCGGTGTCATGGCAGCATCACGCACGTTGAGCCGCCCTTTCACCAGATTGCCGAGTTCCAGCAGCCGCATGCCCAGGCGGTACGTGCCGGGCTGAGGGCGGTCCACATAGCGGCCAATGGCCAGATCGTTGAGGATGCGATGCGCCGTGGAGGGGTGCAGGCCGGTTTTGGCGCTGATTTCCTTGAGCGAAACAGCCTCCTCCCGCGAGGCCAACACGTCCATCAAGGTGAACATGCGTTCAATCACCTGCACGGTGGGCGTGGTAGTGATATCGGGATCTGTTTTTTTCATGACCAACTCCTGAGCCTGGCCATGATTTTACTTCGTGAAATTCGATTTCTTGGCGTTCAGCCCGTCATTTCGATGTCATTCGAGGGCAACCCAGGCGCCGTCGAGCAGCACCTCATTCGGCGCAAAGCGGGCCTTGTAGTTCATTTTCTGGCTTTCGGCGATCCAGTAGCCGAGGTAGACGTAGCGCAAGCCCATGGATTGCGCCTGTTCGATCTGCCAGAGGATGTTGTAGGTGCCGTAGCTGGCCTGGTCCTCCGGTTCGTAGAACGTGTAGACCGCCGACAGGCCGTCGTCCAGAACATCGAGGATGGAGACCATCTTCAGCGTGCCGGCAGTGCCATCCGCGTTTGACTCGCGGAATTCGACCAGTCGGGAGTTGACCCGGCTTTGCAGCAGGAACTGGGTGTACTGGTCAATGCTGTCCTGGTCCATGCCGCCGCCTGCATGACGGCCATTCTGGTAGCGCAGATAGAGCTGGTAATGCTCGGGCATGAAACACAGCTTGAGCACGCGGGCCTGCAGCGTTTGGTGCTGCCGCCAGGCGCGGCGCTGGCTGCGGTTCGCCTGGAACTCCTGTGCCAGTACCCGCAGCGGGGTGCAGGCTTGGCAGCCGTCGCAATACGGACGGTAGGTGAACATGCCGCTGCGGCGAAAGCCTTTGGTCACCAACTCGGAGTAGGTGGCATTATTGATCAGATGGCTGGGGGTTGCGACTTGCGAGCGGGCCAGGCGGTTGTCGAGATAGCTGCACGGATAGGGTGCGGTGGCATAGAACTGCAAGGTCTGCAGGGGAAGATCCTTGAGGTGCGTCACGTGGGCTCCGACGGCGTGGCAGTGAGTTGTTGCCAGTATAGAGCTTCGAAATGCCAGTGGGGCGGCTTCTCTTGGCGCGCCTGGCGCACGGTTTCCAGAAAGGCGGCACGCGCAATCTCTTGCGCACCGAGTGATGCCAGGTGCCGGGTGTTTTGCTGGCAGTCGATCTGAGGAATACCGTTTTGACGACAGAAGCAGACCAGCGCCGCCAGTGCGATCTTGGAGGCGTCGCTCGCGCGTGTGAACATCGATTCGCCAAAGACGGCTTTGCCCAGTGCGACGCAGTACAAGCCGCCAATCAGTTTCCCATCGATCCAGGTCTCCACGCTGTGGGCGAAGCCGGCCCGGTGCAGGGCGCGGTAGGCCAACACCATGGGCGGCACGATCCAGGTACCTGACTGGCCTTCGCGCGCGCTCCCGGCGCAGGCTTCGATCACCTGGTCGAATGCCGAGTCGATGCGGACCTCGCAGCCGGGCGTGATGAGAAATTTCTGCAGCGTTTTTTTGAGCGAGCGGTGCAGGCGAAACTTGGTGACGTCCAACACCATGCGCGGGTCGGGGCTCCACCAGAGAATCGGCTGGCCCGTACTGAACCAGGGGAAGATGCCCTCGGCATAGGCCTGGCACAGGGTGGGCACATCAAGTTGTCCGCCGGCCGCCAGCAGGCCAGGGGCTTCGGAGTCGGTACCCCAAGCCTGGTTGACGGGAGGAAAGTCGTCGCCTGGATCAAGCCAGGGCAGGGGCGGTGAGTGCGAATGCATCCAATAACTTTAGCCGAGCCGGAAATCACGTCATAGAGCCGGTAGAATACGCAGCTTGTCGGGGCGTAGCGCAGCCTGGTAGCGCATCTGCTTTGGGAGCAGAGGGTCGCGAGTTCGAATCCCGCCGCCCCGACCACCTAACTCATTGATTTTGAACGACTTTTTTCAGAATCAGCGCTGCTTAAAATACAGGCAGTTTTCTAACCAAAGCCATTTCTTCTAACGCGAATTGGCCTTCCGCCAGTTTTCAGCGTAGCGATCGCATCCAGTTTCCCAGCATTGGCGCATCTGTGTGATCGCATCAAGTACCCCTTGAAACGTGGGTGCCAAGTCATCGTGCTTGAAATCTTCCTCATCTGGGTCGAGGTAGTCCAGCTTGTGATTCACTAGATCCATTGCGTCGAGGTATTGATCAGCCTCTTGCTCTGTGAGCCCGAATTCCATCAGTTTCCGATGGCGGCGAAGATAGTCTTCATGCTCGGAAACAGCCATGTTCCACACCGATGCGGGGACATTTTGATTTGTTGGGGGTTGTCTCATACGTTTCTCCAACTTACCGCGTGGCGGTGATCTTCCTGGCTTTTTTCTGGCGCACGTAGGTGGCCGTTTGCTGCTCTGTGGAGTGCGCGCCCATAGTCTTGGCGGCTCCCATTCCATCCCGGTCTTCCTTGTCTGTAAGCGCCTTGGCGCGCAGGTCATGGAAGTGGCAGTTCTTGACGTGTGCACGCTCTCTGGCCCGGCTCCAGGCGCTCGATGCACCGCTGTAGGTGTAGGGCTGACTGTCCTGGGTGGTGATGACGTAGCGCAGGTTTTGGCGCTTCATGGCGCGGATGCGGTCTATCACGCCCTGCAGTCGCGGCGTCCAGGAAATGAGCACGCGGGCGCCGGTGCTGCTCTCAGTCTTGGACGGCTGGAAGTGAATGCCGTCCTTGTCGATGTAGGGGGCATCGATCTCGCCCTTGGCATTCATGGCCAGGCGCAGGGACCAGCGCAGCTCCAGCAGATCCCCAATGCGCTGGCCGGTGAGGTAGGCCAGGTCGATCAGGGCGCAGACCATGGCGCCGGATCTGGTGCGCAGGCCGTCATCACCGTACATGGCGGCCACCTTGATGCGGCGCAGCTCGCTATCCGTGATGTAGCGGTCGCGCGCCTTGATGGACATGGTGCGGATGCTGTCCACCGGATTGGTGCCCGGCTCACGGAAGCCCAGCTCCTCAGCAAAGCGCATCAGTTCGCGCAGCATGGCGCGGTAGGCGTTGTGGGTGCGTGGGCGATCGCGTAAGTCCTTGAGGAACTCCTTCACGTCGGGCGGCGAAACGTCGCAAGCCCGAAACTCTGCAAAGCGCTGGGCGATTTCTTCCGTCTGGTACAGATCGTTGGCCTGGGTCTTCTTGCTGTGCCTGCTGCCCACCTCTTTACGCCAGGCAGCCACCACGGCGGGCATGGAGTCGTTCACCACCTCCTGCTGGGCCAGATCTGCCAGCTTGCGGTACAGCTCGGGCAGGCCGGCGCTGATGCGCGTGAGCTTTTCCCAGATGCGCTTCTTCCCTTCGGCGCGCACCAGGTAGTACCACCTTCCCTTGGGGTGGATGCGCGGCGGCAGGGTTTTACGGTCGATGGTCATGCAACGGCTCTGAGGCTGGGGCGCAATCTTGGCACATTCACCGAGCGCGCGCCAGCACAGATGGCGTCGTAGTGCGCGCGCTCCAGTATCACCTGGCCGGTGACCCGGGATCTACGCGCCCGGTGAAACCCCTGCAGGTGCAACTCGGCCAGCTGGTCGCCCGGGCGTTGATAGCCCGTGATGGCGAACAGCTCTGCGGCCGAGAGGGTGATGTCCACGTCAGTCTCCGAACAGATCCGCTGTGTCATCGTCCCGGTCTACAACGCCTGGCAACGTGCCGGCCTCGAAGAAGCCCAGGGCGCCCTTGAGGGGTGTGAATGGCAGGGGGCAGGCCTCGCGCAGCACGAAGCCATGGGGGCCGACAAACCAGGGGGACGGGTAGGCCTGCGAGCAGTTCACGATGCTGGCCCGGCCCACGATGCCGCCGAGTTCCAGCTCGTGCTGCTTGGGCACGATGCTGGCCAGGTTGGAGATCGAGTGCTTGCTGCGGATGAAGGCCAGGGCCTCGTCGTAGTCGGCGTCTGTCATGGTCTTGCTGGCGTGGATCAGCACGGTGCCGCGCAGGTTGGTTGGCCAGGTGCGGTTTTCCACGTCCTTGTAGCCGTTGACGATGAGCCAGGCCCAGGGCTGGCGGATGGAGAGGGCTTTCATGTGGTCCTCCTGTAAATCTTGGTCAGATCGCCAGCAACGGCATGCCCGCGCCGGCGCAGTAGCCGGGCCACTTGCGCCTGGTCGGCGTGGCTGTGGGAGGCCTGGCGCAGCAGGCCCAGGTAGCTGTTGCCGGCGGTGTGCAGGTCTTCAGCCGGCATGCGCTCCAGGCGGCGCAGGGCCGTGGCCAGGGTGCGTGGCCGTGTGGTGCGGCGCCACGGCTTGATGACGTGGCCAACGAAGTCGATACCGCGTGCCACGGGCTGCAGGATGGTCTTGCTGGGGTTGACGCAGGCGCCCAGGTGCTCGGGGAGCCAGGCCTCGATGTCTGCGCGCGCCTGGTTGAGCCACTGGGGCGACTCGTGCAGCAGGATGAAGTCGTCCACATAGCGCACGTAGTGCCGTGCGCGCAGCTGGTGTTTGACGTGCTGGTCCAGCGCGTCCAGGTGGACGTTGGCAAAGAATTGGCTGCTCAGGTTTCCGATGGGCAGGCCGGTAACCGCCGGCGCATTGAACAAGCTCTTGTGGGGCGGCACCAGGGCCAGCTTGGCCGGGCTGCCGCGCAGCTCGACTTCGGCGCGCGGGTCATGAAAGAGGATGGTGCGAGCCAGATCCAGCCACCAGGGCTCGTGCACACGTCTGGCCAGCTGGGCCAGCAGGATGGGCTTGTCGATGGCCACGAAGAAGTTGGCCAGATCCATCTTGAGGTAGTGCGCCGGGCGGCTCCAGTTCTGGGTGATGGAGCGCACGCTGTGCTCCAGCTTTTGGGCGGCGTCCAGGGTGCCACGGCCGGGGATGCAGGCGCAGCTTGTGGCCACGAAGCCGGCGTGGAAACGCGGGGCAATATGGTTGTAGAGCAGATGGTGGACGATGCGATCGGTGAACTCGGCCGCCCACACTTCGCGCGGCTTTGGCCTGGTGACCACAAAGCAGATGCTGCGGCCCGGTCGGTACGAACCGTCGCACAGGCGCTGGTAGAGCGCCCAGAGGTTGGCCTCCAGCGCCTGCTCGAACTGCAAGGCGCTGGCGGTATTGCGCTTGTTTGCGCGGCAATCGAGGTAGGCCTGCACCAGGGCCTGGAACGAACACGGTGCGGTTGAATCTGCGGACGAAACGAGCGGCACCGCCAGACCAGGACTTGTCGTTGTTGTTGGTGTTGCCGTTGTTGAAGTTCTGGTTCCAGGCGTTGTTGCGCGAGTACTGCGTCGGTGCTTGCTATCCACGTCGCCCTGCCGAAGGCGGGTGCCGATCGGCGGGGAAACTGCGCCGGACCTGGCCAGCCCTGGGGCGGCGGTATCCGTGGTGCGCATGTCCGTGGCCTCGTGGGCCAGGGGCAAGACCAGATTCAACTGGCGGTCGGGCGTGAGGACCTTGGCCTTCATGCAGCAGCCGCCTTCTTGCGAGCGTGATTGAGCCATCCCCCGCCCTGTGCCCCCACGGCCTGCAGCAGCGCGATGCCATCAGCCCAAATCTTGGGCGAGATGAGCCTCTCGTCATTGCAGACACGCAGCAGGAATTCCACCTTGCCCACGCGCTTGAGCATGGCGCTGATGACGGTCGGGCGCTCATGCGCGTCGGCCGCGTTCGCCTCGGCGATCAGCGACAGGATCTCGATGCACTCGTCGTGGATACGCGAGCCCAGGGACTGCTTGAAGTCCCGCCGCATGTTCGTCTTGCCGACGAGCGACAGGCGCAACAGCCCGTAGGCGTGCTTGTAGATGGGGAGTTCGGTGTGCAGGGCCATTTTTCGGCGACCCG
Source organism: Curvibacter sp. PD_MW3 (assembly GCA_002633085.1). Taxonomy (GTDB): domain Bacteria; phylum Pseudomonadota; class Gammaproteobacteria; order Burkholderiales; family Burkholderiaceae_C; genus Hylemonella. Next base: position 142,768 of record NSIV01000001.1, on the reverse strand, counting down.
GCGCTGCGCGCCGGGTAAATGATTCAAGGGATCAAGGACTCAAGGGAAGATCTGCGGACGAAACGAGCGGCACCGCCAGACCAGGACTTGTCGTAGTAGTAGGTGGTGCCGTCGTTGAAGACCTGGCCCCAGGCGTAGTCGCGCGAGTACTGCGTGCTGGTCCAGTACCAGGTATCGGGGTCGAAAGCGTCGCAGCCGTTGGCCGCCAGGTTGTGCATCTCGCGCAGCGACGGGATGTACAGGTCGGTCAGGCCACCGATACCCTGCATCAATGGGGCCACCACGGGGTGATCGTCGGCATTGGCCAGCAGTGCCTTGGTGTTGGCTTGGCCGTCCCACTGGCAGGCCGCGCCGGGCTTGTCGACACCGTAGCCGCCCCAGGCCACATTGCGCAGCTCGAACTCGGGGCCGGTCGGCACGATGATGGCGTAGTCCGCTTGGCCAGAGCCGGGCTTGGCGCGCTGCAGCGCCCAGAAGGCGCCGCCCAGGTGGGGCAGCATGGTGCCGAGCGGCGGCAGCTTGATGCCGATGTGCTGGATGGTGGGGCTATCGATGGTTTCAGTGCTCATGGTTACTCCTGTGGAAAAAATTGGACCGGCGCTGCGCGCCGGGGTAAAGGATTCAAGGGCTCAAGGAATCAAGGGGAATCTGCGGACGAAACGAGCGGCACCGCCAGACCAGGACTTGCCGTAGCTGAGGGTGTAGCCGTCGTAGAAGCCCTGGCTCCAGGCGGTGTCGCGCGAGTACTGCGTGCTGGTCCAGTGCCAGTAGTCGGTGTCGAAGGCCTCGGCCGCATCGAGCCGGGGCTTGAGGTTGCCGTACTGCAGCAGCGCGCCCACGCGGGCGGGGACGTACCAGTCATCAAAGCCGCCGCTGCGGCAGGCCAGGGCGGCTTGTCCCAGGGGGCTGCCAGCTTCGGCCATGGCCAGGGTATTGGCCAGGCCGTCAGATTCGCTGGTGGCGCCAGGCACATCCTTGTAGTCCGGCAGCCAGACGAGATCCTTGACGAAGCAATCGGCCGCAGGGCCGGTGACTTCGCCATACAGCTTGCCGTCGATCAGCAAGATGCCGTGAAAGAAGCCGCCTTCGACCAAGTGGCCAAGGGCGGGGATGGTGAGTTTCAGGGTTTCAGGTGCGTTCATGGTGTACTCCGGTTGGTGGTGGGGGAATGGTTAAGCGGCTTGCAGGGTTTGGAGGTCGCGCACGAGGGCGGCCTTGTTACCGCTGGCATTGATGCGGGCTTGGGCTGTGTCGACGGCGGCCAGGAACTCGGCGCGGCCGAGCTGGTTGACCTGGAAGGTGTGCAGATCCACAAACGTCTGCACCGCGTCCAGCTCGTAGTAGTGCAGGGCGGTAGGCTTCCAGGTGCCGGTGGCTATGGCACGGTCGTAGATGGTCTGCAGGGAGGCCTCGGCGCTGGCCAGGTGCTCAGCCAGGCCGCGCACGATGCCCTGGTGCTCGATGGCCTTGGCCACGTCCACGGCGCCGGCGATGATGGACCACTGCAGCTCAGTGGCCACGCCTTCACGCAAGGCCTGGGCGGCCTGGCGCAGCATGTTGAGCACTTCTTCGCGGTCTGCTGCAGCTGGCTTGGCGGCACGGTGCAAGGCGATCTCCAGCGTGTTGACTGCGATCAGCCGCGGGCGGTAGGCCTTGCGGGGTTTGGGGCTGCGGCTCATGCTGCACCTCGCGTCGTGGCCTCGTTGATGCAGTTTTCACACTCGTGCTGGTCGTCATCGTCCAGCGGCATGGGCAGAGTGCCGGCACCCAACAGGCCGAAGACCGCGCCCAGTGCCCGCGTGTGTTGCATGCAGGCGTAGGTTGGGCCGTTGACGGTATTGACCAGGAATGCGGCAGGGTACTGTGGGCCGGCAAGTTCCGGCGCATCGACGGTGCGAACGTGCTCGATGGCCTGGTCTGCTGGCATGGTGTGCCAGTCGGGCCACTGGCGGCCTTCGTTCTTGGTTTGCTTGGCCACCAGGGCGGTGATGATCTGCTCGGGCGTGGCACCGGTGCGCCAGGCGCCATCGAGGGCGAGGATGGCAACGTCGATCCACTCGCTCAGATCGCCCGGCTTGGCCAGTACCTCGATCAGTTCCTTGCGGATGTGGTCCACCACGCCCTGGGTGCGCATGCCGGGGCCGAAGGTGCGTTCGCTGAAACTTCGCTGCCGATACAGATGCCGGTGGAAATTAAAGTCGTCAGGACCGAAGACCCAGGGGGCATCGATGCAGAGGCTGCCTTCCTCCGGGTAATCGTTGAGCCAGCAGTAGAGGCCTGCCGGTGAAACCTCGCCATCCACGTCCTTCCCCGGCAACTTGTATTGAAGGCAGACGTCGGTGTTGAGCTGATCAGGTTCCTGGGCTCCGTCTGGGTTGGCCAGCTGCAGGACATGACGCAACTGGTGCGCCGACAGCGTGAATGGTGGCAGCAAATGGGCCACACCGTACGGCATGCAGTTCTGGCTGGCATCGGAAGCCAGCTTCTTTGCGGCCATTTCAACAAGGCAGTCCTCCACAGTGTCGCCACCGATGGCTTCTACCGTGGTGGGATTGCCCAGCGCCTTGCTGAGAGCAAGGATATGCATGCGCTTGATGGGGGTGGTGTCGCTCGGTTTCATACCACCACCTCCAGCTGACCGGCGTCAAACGGCATGGCACCGCCGCGCTTGAGCTTGACGGAGTAGACGCCGTCGCCCATGTCTTTGCCGATGGTGCCGTCTCGCCCGGCCCATTTGGCGGCGATGGGGTCGAGCTGGGCTTTGTCGGTGGTGACGCGCACGGGCTGGCCGACGGATAACGCTATGGCCTTTGCAGGCGCTTGCTGGACCTTCTTGGAGGCTGCGGCCTCGCTTGCCTTTTCATCTGCGGTCTTGGGGAATGGCCACGCCGGCTTCATGCCCCCTGGCCCAGCGGGCGGCGCCACTGCGCCCTTGGGCGCAGAAGCTGCCCCTTCGATGCCCTGCAGCGCGTCAGCGATGCCTTGCTTTGCTTCCTCGGCCGAGATCTTCGCCGCGCGAGCGGGAGCGGGCGACGGCTTGCCTTTCGCTCCGGTCTTTCCCCCCGCACCCGCCTTAGCTTGCGCAGCAGGGGCGTTCGCGGTGGGCGCTTTTTTCTCCGGTTTGGGGTAGACGCGGTCTTTCACCTCGGCCTCGATGCGTTTGGTGACTTCCTTGAGCCTGTTGCCGTGTACGGCTTTGGTGACCAGGCCGAAGCCTTCGCCGCTGCGGTTGTGCATGAGGAAGAGCAGGTGCAGCAGGTCGGGCAGCGAGTCCTTCTTCACCATCTCGGCCAGGCCGTGAGATGCCCCTACGCTGCCGACGTCCAGGATTTTGCTGACGGCTGCTGCTGCGTCTGAGTCCAGGCTGTGGGCGGCCTGCCTGGCCAGCATGCGGTGCACTTCGATGTTGAAGTGGCCCAAGCCAACGCGAGCGCCGTCGTCCATGCCTTCATTGGCCTGGATCAGTGCCCACGTTTCGGCGATGATCTGCGCCCGCACCTCGCGGTGGAACTTGGCATCCAGGCGGGCCTTCTCCTGGCTGGCCTTCTCGTCCAGCAGATCCTGCACGCCGGCGGGAGCGGCCTTCTTGTCGGCCTTGGCCTGCGCCTGGATCTCCTTCAGCAGGGTGTTGGCCACGTCATTGGGCAGGCAGGCCTCCAGCAGGCCTTTTTTGGTTGGGTGCTCCAGCATGGTAGGCTTGATGCCCTTTTCGTCCATGAGCTTGCCGATGAGTTTGCGCAGGGGTTCGCCGGTGGGGCTGTCTTCCTTGTTGTCCAGGCGTTTGTAGCCCTTGTACCCGCCTTTGTAGTTGTTCACCTGCAGCTCGCGGGCCTCGCTGCCGGCAATGACGGTCTGGCCTTTGGCCTCGGCCTCTTTCACGAGCAGCTTGGCGGCAGCTTCTTCCTTTTTGTGAAAGCAGGGCGGGTCTGTGCACACGTCGGCACTCTTGACGTCGTGGAACAGGTCGGGGTTGGCGCCGGTGCGCTTGCTGCAGTCTTTGCAGCTGCCGACGCCTGGCACGAGGTCTGCCACGGTGATCTTGAAGCGGGCGTCTGACAGCTTGAGCATGTAGCTGTTTTGCGCGAGCTGCTGGGCACGGCGGAAGCTCAGGGGTTCGCGGTCGTAGCCTTGGCCGCGCAGAACTTCCTGCAGGAACTTGGCCTGTTGCTTGCCGTCTGGAATGCGGGCCGCCAGCATGGCCACGCTGGCTTCGATCTTGCCCTCGCGCAGGGCGGTGCGGCCTTCGGTGCCCAGGTCGAGCAGCTTGAGGCGGTTGTAGACGTAGGTGCGGCTCTTGCCGATTTTCTCGGCCACGTCTTCGGGCTTGAGTTCCTTGTTGTGATCCATCAGGCACTGGTAGCCTTCGGCTTCCTCCAGCTCGGACAGGTCGCGGCGCTGGAGGTTCTCGATGATCTGGATCTCCAGCACCTGGTCGTCGGTGAGGTCCTTGATCATCACGGGGTATTCGTCCACGCCGCCAATCTCGCAGGCGCGGTCGCGGCATTCGCCACAGACAATCTCGTGGGTGACGTTGCGGGGGGTATCAGGCACGCGCCAGGCGGGCAGGGGGCGCAGCAGCAAAGGCTGGTGCACGCCGCTGGCCTTGACGCTGACGGCCAGCTCCTGCAGGTAATCTGCGGGGAAGGTCTTGCGCGGGTTGGTGGTGCTGCGGACGGCGTTGGCACGCTTGAACATTGCGAACTGGGTGCCAGTGGCCTGGGTGGGCGGGTTCTTGGTCATTGGGACTGCTCCTGTGTGGTGGGGTTGTCCAGGCCGAGGTAGGTGCGCCATGGCACTTTCTTGTCTTTGACCAGGAAGCCCCATGTGCCGCGCTTGCGGCCGGTGATGAAAAGCGTCCAGACGCCGCCTGGGCTTACCTCGCTGATGCGGTGGTACTGCCCGAAGAGCAGGCGGCCTGTGTAGCCGGCGTTGCGCTTGTAGATCTCGCGCAGGCGTCGGTCCACAAGTCGGGTGGTCTCGGACGGCGGTGCATATTCGTCGAAGGGACGCTCTTCGCGGTACCAGCCGCGCAGCACGATGGTGCGGGCGTTCCACGGGTGGTCGTGCAGGTCGCGGTCCTGGTCGGCGCGGCAGATGTGGTGAATGCGCACGCTGGGCAACCATGGGATACGGGCCGGCGTCTGCTCGTCATTGGCGTCGCGGCCGTAGGGGTTGAACAGCCACCAACGGCCCATGTAGACGCTGCTGCCATCCGCGCTGGTGATGTGGGTGTACGGGGTGCGCTGGGCGCGGCGGATGATCCAGTCCACCAGGCGGGGGTGGCTGGCCAGGGTGCGGGCGATGATTTGCCAGAGGATGTTCATGGTCAGGCTTCCCCCTGGTTGATGTGGTTCATGCGCACTTCAAAGAACTTGGCGATTTCCTCCACGCCAAACTTTTCCGAAGCGGTAGCCCACTGGCGCTTGGTGGTGGTGATGATGTCCAGCGCGGCGGACTGCGCGGCGCTGCAGGGGGCGCCGATGGCGGGCTTGAAGTCGGTGTGGATGGCCACGCCGCCGGTGGGGGTGTCTGTGAGGGTGATGGTTACGGTTGGCATGGGGCTTCCTCTTGTGCTTCGGGGATGACGTGGATGTGGCTGGCGGTGGCGCCGAGGCGCACGCTCACCAGTGGGGCCTGCACGGTGACGCGCATGCCACGCTTGAGGCGGTGGGCTGCAGCGCGGGCCTGTTCGTGCGATGCGGCGGGGAAGGGCTGCTCGACGTGCATGGGGGTGTGCAGGGCGTTGTCGAGCTCGATGTCCATGCAGAGCACCGGCACGGTGTGGCCCTGGCCGTCCAGCACCTTGGTGCGGGCTTCGGCCTGGTGGAGCAGGGTGCCGGTGTATTCCATAACCGGCGCGCCCTGTGCAGACGTGTGCACGGCGCTCATGGCAGCGCAGCCAGCAAGGTGGCGCCCCATTCGCGCACGGCATCTGCTGCGTGGTGCGGGTTGCCCATGAGCCAGAGGACAAAGCCCATGCAGACGACGATGCCCACCACCAGCACCAGCCAGCGGGCGCAGAGCGCAAGGGCGCCTTCAGCGCGGAAAAACTCGTCGCCCAGGTCGACGATGGGCATGTCGCTGTGGGGGCGGGTGGTGTCCACTTGTGCGCCGCCGTTTTGGGTGTGCAGGTGAAGTTGCATGGGGCGGTGTGTGTCCACCTGTGGCGCACGGTTGGCGGGGCAGATGCGGCCTTGGCGGCAGTGGTGGTTGCAGGGGGGGCAGGTATTCATGGCTGTGCTCCTGCCAGCTGCACGGCGTAGGGCTTGAGGCCGCGTCGGGGGATGCAGCGGATGGCACCACTGCCCAGCTCTTCCCACTCGGCATTGCCGCAGATGGCGCGGGCCATCACGTTCAGTCGCTGTCGTTGCTGTTCACCGCGCTGGGCTTCTTCAATATCCTGGGCGACGGCGACCTCTGTGCTGTGGTCGCTGATGGTGAAGGCGTCCAGGTGGTGCGAGGCGCTGAGCGCAAAGCCGATCAGCACCACCAGCAGCAACGGGCCCATGAGGGCCAGCATGGCCAGCGCCACGTTGCCGGTTTGGGCGCGTTGGGGTGCGGTGGGGCGATGCAGGTCGCGCGCACAGGGCCAGCCACGGCGGTGGATATCTTCGGGCGCAATGCCGTAGCCCTCAAGATCGGTGGGGTGCATGCTGGTGAGGTGCAACGCGCCGGGGCAGATCCCCATGTTGGGGTGCCAGTCGTCAATGACGTGGCGGCACCCGAACTCAACCTGCAGGGCGGCCCTTTTCAGGCCCTTGCCCCAGCCTTGGGGTGCGCTGAAGATGATGGTGGGGGCGGTCATCGCTGCACCTCGACCAGGTTGCCGAAGTCGTCGCAGACCATGTCACCCAGGTTGCGTTCCCACTTGATGCCTGCGGCGTCGACCAGCTCTATGTAGCCAGCCCAGTGTGCGGGGTGCCACTTGCCGGCCATGTAGCGGCTGTTACGCCAGCTCTCGGGTTCTTCGCGGCGGCGGTACAGGCGCACGTTGCCGCCCCGGCCGTCACGGATGTGGATGTCGTCACCCTCGATGTGGATACGCTTGGTGTCGGCGTCCAGCGGATGCAGGACGGTGATGCCGTCCTTGGCGCTGAGGTCTTCGAGCAGCCTGGACCGGGCTTCGGCCTCGATCTGCTGGATCAGCTTGGTAGCTGCAGGGCTGAGAGCTACCGGGGCGCTATGGCCCCGGGGCACGCCGCGCCTGGTGCGCGGTTGTGTGGATGTCTGCACTTTTCGCTCCTTGCCCAGCCGTGGGGTGGCTGGTAGGAGCGAATATTACTAAATGGTGATTTTCAAGTCAACACTATTTGGTAATTTATTTGTTTGAGGGTGTCAGCGGCTTATGGCGTCGCAGTTTCTCAGCTGCGGGATTCCTAGGAAGAAGCCGTCACCACGGCAAATGACGTGGACTCTGGAGCCGCGCTTGACCATGGTCACGGCTTCCATCACGGGGTAGCCCTTCATGGTGACGACCGCTGGGCCGGCGCCCTCCATGCCACTGATCACAAGAACCTTGGCGTCAAAGCGAGCCATGGCGGTGCCATATTGCCTGCCTGACCGGATCGACAGCACGATAGTGCCGCTTGCGTTCTTGCTGACCGACTCGACGGTGCCACTCACGAACAGGAACTTGTCCTTGAACTTTGAGTCGGCCACAACCTCATTGCTTTGGTACTCGCTGATCAGCTTGCCCGCGCTCACCTCGATGAGTTTGCCCGCCTTCAGATCGGCGCCAATCTTCTGAACAAACTCTTTGGTCTGTGGAGTGTCGTATTTGGGTTCGGCACTTGCCACGATCGCGCAGGTGACCGCCAGCACTAAAGCCAGAGCGCACTTGATTTTTCTATTCATTCGGTCTCCCTGTTTTCTTATTTCCCAACGAACCTCGCCCGGTTGTTTTTATACGATGCAAAACAAAAAACTTGGCCGCTGAATAGGTCAAGCTGCGTGAACCTTTGCGGATTTTGACGCGGGCACGGTGTGTTTTTCTTTGGTAGGTGGTTCGCGGCTTTTAATCTGCAGCAGAACATATTTTTCAATGTCCGCACGCTGGTCCTCATCCAGCAGCTCGTACTGCGCTGGCCGGATCTTCTTGAATGGCCAAGCCAAATAGGGCGCGGGGGATGGCTCACGGAGCTCAAGTGTTAGGGGGCCAGCCACCTCAGGCGTATCCAGGTAGTTGATCGGCATGCCTGCGCCCTTTTCGATGGCGCGCGCCTTCTTTTCCCCAAAAGATTTCTGACGAAGGAGGCCAGACAGTTCGCTCTGGCTTAGTTCATAGCCGTTGCGTGCGCAGCTAACCAGAAATTCGGATTGCAGGCCCTGGCAGTGGGTACTGATCCAAGAGCGCAGCTTTGTGCGGCGGGTGTCTGTGACGCTTTCGGTGTTGCCCAGCTGATTCATTGGTTTGATTCTCATAACCAATTACCGAAAAGTAAAACACCAAAAGGTATTGCAAGTGATATCACCAAATGGTAAAGTGAATGCATGGACCAATTGCTTTCGTACTTAAACGGCCTGTCACAGGAAGACAGAGAGGCTTTTGCCCGTCGTTGCGGCTGCAGCGTGGGATACCTGCGCAAAGCGGTTTCAGTAAAGCAGCGCCTTGGTGAGGGCTTGTGCTTACGGATAGGTATCGAGTCCTCCGGGGCGGTCAAGCCAGAGAGCTTGCGCCCAGACGTGGATTGGGAATACATGCGAGCGGCGCTCATCGGAGAAGGGGCCGTCAAGCTCAATTCAGCAGGGGAGGCCGCAAGTGCGTGAAAGATTCTCAAGCGCCCGCCTGCTGGCAGATCGCCGCCGCCAATCGCTCTTGGCTAGCCGTGCGATGGCGGTTGGCCTGCGGCCTCCAGGAACATTGCCAGCAGTCCTGTCACAAGAGCGTCCGTCTCGACGCCTGGGCCAGAGATTGGTGCCTCTACGTATTCGCCAACATTGGTACGAAGAGTCGACGCGAATGATTCGCGCAGCTTGGGTGGCTGCTGGGCTATCAGCGCCAGCAGAGCAATCAGCTGCACCTGCTGCCTCTCCAGGATCTGACGCATGAGTACCTTCAGGTTCTCGTCTTTCATGGGCGCCCCTTTCGTTGGCTTTGGTGGAATTGAGAAGCTCCCATTGTCCAACGCCTGGGGCGCCCGCCTTTTCCCCACCCGCCGCCACCAAAACTGGCGCGCCCGAACGGTTGAATGTCTCCCCCTGGCCGCGCGCGGGAAGGTGCGCGGCCATTGGTGCGCCGGGGCGGCGGGTGCTTTTTGCTTTGTCCATGGCTGCAGTCTGCTGGCCATGACGCGATTTGTCTTTAACAACGAGGAGGCACACCTGTCATGAACGTCATTGATGCTACGACCGCTGTGGTCGACGACTATCCAGGCGGGGCGGCTTCGCTGGCCCCGAGGTTGGGCAAGGGCGCTTCAACGCTGAGTCATGAGGTGGCGGAGAAGCATGGCGCAAAGCTGGGCATTCGCACTGCGGCCCGCATCACCAAGCTGACGGGTGATACACGGATATTGCAGGCCTTCACCGAGGAGTGCGGCTACACGGGCATCTTCATCCCCCGCATGGCGGACTCAGCGCCGGCGGACGGTGTGGAGTTCATGACCAAGATGATCAAGGAGCTGTCAGACGTGGCCACGTCTTTCGGCCAGGCCCTGGCCGATGGCAAGGTGACGCCGAACGAGCGCGATGGGTTCATGCGCGAAGCCAGCGAGCTGATGGCGGCAGTGCAGCGGACCTGCGAGTTTGTTGAGGTGGTGCACGCCAATTCCAAGCCTGCAGGCGAGGTGAAGGCATGAGGCCCGCTGGCGAGATCCGGCAGGCCATCCTCCAGGCCGCAGTGGATCTGATCGAGGAGATCCGCCAGTCGAGCAAGGAAGGGCGAAAAGGCCCCACGCTGGCCGAGATAGCCGCCCGGGCAGGGGTAGCCCGCAGGGATGCACGGGTATGCGTCTCAAACTGCAAACGCGCCGGCGCGCTGCAGATCGTGGGCGAGTTCCGTGTGCCCAAGCGAAACCGGCCTGCCGCCGAATACGCGCCCGTGCAGCGGAGCGACTTGTTTGACAAGGGGCCAGCAGATTCGGGGGCGGTGGTCTTGGGCATGTTCATGCAGAGCTGGGCGAGGTAGCCATCTGATGACTTTGCAAATCTCCCCGGTGGTTGCGCCTCCGGTGTGGAACACGCACCCCGAAAGATGGTGGGATAAATCTTGACGCGACCAAAGCTCCCCCCAATCAAATTTGAGGCCCTCGCCAAAGCGCTCCTGGACCGCGCAGAGACGTTAGTACCCAATTGGCTGCCAGGCGGTCTGCGGCGAGGGCATGAGTGGGTTTGTGGTTCTCTGCGTGGCGGGCCGGGTGCTAGTTGCTCAGTCAACCTTGTCAACGGGAAGTGGGCTGATTTCGCTGGAGAAGAGGAAGACAAGGGCGGCGATCTTCTGAGTCTGTATGCGGCCATTCACGGACTGGACCAAGGTAAAGCTGCCGTGGAGGTGGCGCGCGATCTTGGCCTGGAGGACGTGGCTGGTGTGCAGCGAGACGCAGCGCACCAGCCAAAGGCGCCACCACCGCCGCCTGAACCCAAGGCCAAGGCGCCTGAACGCGAGAAAGAAAAGTGGCGCACGCTGATGCCGGTGCCGGCTGATGCGCCCAAGCCCAACTTTAACCACTACCACCGCCGTGCATCGGACATCATGCACACGGCCGAGTATCGGGCGGGTGGGCAGGTGCTGGGCTATGTGGTGCGATTTCGTACCAGCGATGGCGGCAAGGATACGTTGCCCCACACCTGGTGCGTGAGCGAGAGTAACGGTTCATTCAAGTGGCAGTGGCGGCAGTGGGACGAACCTCGGCCGCTGTTCTACCCCGGCGGGGATCATCCAGGCGACCGCACCGTGGTGGTGGTGGAGGGTGAGATCAAGGCCGAGGTTCTGCAGGCCCTGCTGGAAGCGGGTGCACCGGGTGTGTATTGCGTGGTGAGCTGGCCTGGCGGCAGCAAGGCGTGGGACAAGGCGTTGTGGTCCTGGCTTGATGGGTGCACGGTGCTGCTCTGGCCGGATTGCGACGCGAAGCACGAACCGCTGAAGAAGGCCGAGCGCGAGGCCTGCGCTGACGATATTCAGCTGGTGATGGCAGAGAAGGGCAAGCCGCTGTTGCCCGAAGACAAACAGCCGGGCATGAAGGCCATGCTGGGCATTGGTGCGCGTTTGCGTGATTCGCATGGATGCACGGTAAGCCTGTTGCCCATTCCGAAGCCCGGCAATGTGGTGGACGGCTGGGACGCGCGCGATGCGATAGAGACGGACGGCTGGGACTTCGACAAGGTGCTGGCCTTCTTCGGCCAGGCGCAGCCTTTGCCTGCCGACGCACAGGCGCCGGAACCGAAGGCCGCAGCCGGAGGCGGGGGTGATGGCGGTAAAAAAATCGACGGCCCCGTTGGCACTGATGGCGCGGATGATGACGATGGTGGTGACCTGGTGCGCTGCGGTAACAGGGATGTGCCGCGCTGGCTCTCGTACTACTGGGACTCAGAAAAGGGCCGGTGGCTGACGTCACGCAAGCTGGTGATCACGGCGCTTGAGCGAGATCCTGCCCTCAACGAGGTGCTCGGGCTCAACGAGCTGAGCAGCAACATCGAGGGCCGGCTCGACTGGCCGTGGATGCATGGCAAGGCGGGGCCGATCAAGGGAAGCACCGACCTGATGCTCGGTTTATACCTGTCTCGGACCTACGGGCTGCCCAGCATCCCGCGTGCGGCTCTTCTTGAGGCCATCGAGACGGTGGCGCACACCCGGCCATTCCACCCCGTGCGGGAGTACCTGCAGGGCTTGCATTGGGATGAGACGACGCGGCTAGACAAGTGGCTGGTTCATGTGATTGGCGAGTCGCCGCAGTCTCTTTCTCCCAACGTGTTCGAGTACCTCAACCAGGTCGGCCGCTACTGGCTGATCGCCATGGTGGCCCGCGTGATGGAGCCTGGGTGCAAGTTCGACTATTGCCCGGTGCTTGAGGGACCGGGAGGCCTGGGCAAGAGCACGCTGGCCCGTGCGTTGGGGAGCGCCGATTTTTTCAGCGATGCGCACTTTGACCTGACGCGCGGCAAGGAAGGCCAGGAGCAGGTGCAGGGCGTCTGGCTCTACGAGCTGGCCGAACTGGCGAATCTGGGCAAGGCCGAGGTGAACCTGATCAAGGCGTTCGTGAGCATGATGGTCGACCGCTACCGGCCGAGCTATGGCCGCACGGTGGAGTCTTTCCCCCGCCAGTGTGTGATGGTCGGCACGACGAACGAGGACACCTATCTCAGGGACCGCACGGGCAACCGGCGTTTCTGGCCTATCCCGGTCAGGTTCCGCATCCGGCTGGACTGGCTGCAGCGCTTCCGTGACCAGCTTTTTGCCGAGGCCTACCAGGCATATCTGAGTGGTGCCTCTTACTCGCCAACCCCCGACGATGAGGTGCGCCTGTATGTGCCAATGCAGGACAGCCGCGTGGTCGAGACGGCGGTTATCAGCGAGCTGCAGCACCTGTTCACCCGTAGCCCATCTGATACGGGCATAGGCGCAGAGGTCAATGAGCTGACGGAGTTCGTGACCCTGGCCAAGGTAACGCACGCGCTGGGGGTGGATGCGGGCAAGAGCAGTGCGGCACTTGAGACGCAGATCCGCGCCTGGTTCAAGCAGGAGGGCTGGGTTCGCGACAAGAAGCAAATCAATGGCGTGCGCGCCTGGGGGTACGCGCGCCCGAGGGACTGGCCCAAGCGTGACTACACACCAGACACGCCGGTTCCGCCCCCTCCGAACCAACCCAATCCAGCGGCGCTGAGCGCAGCTGGCCCATCAACCAATCTGGAAGGCGACGATGCACCGTTCTAAGGCCCTGGCGGCCCTGGTGCGCGATACGCACTGCATCACACCGGCTGCTGGAGGCGCGATTCGCGGCACCCGGTGTGGCGCAGTGACGGGGAGCGCGTCGCATGCCCCCATGACGTAGGAGTGTCCATGTGTCCACGGTGGCCAGCGGTTCCCATGGAGCCCTTGGTGTATGGCTTCTTCCTTGGTTTCGAAGGTTGCAGCTGCTGCATTGCCCGCCGTAGACACCAGTGCGCATGACGTGTGTGTGGGGGCGGGTGTGCGTGCTCGCGCGCGTGTGCGCTCTCCCTCCTGTGCTTCTCTCAATAAGAAAGGTTGGACACCATGGACACCAAGTCGGCAGAACAGATCGAGGCGGCAGTGCAGCAAGACATTGCCGAGATCAAGGCCTACATGCCTGAGACCTACAAGGCGATTCAGGCCAAGGCCGCGGAGATTGGCAGCAAGGCATTCGCCCTGGTTCGCGCTGGTCTGCGCGGTGAGCCAAACCGTTTCTGGGCCATGGAGCGCGGCTGGGTCAAGGGCACGCCGTTCAATGTGCTGGGAATGCAGGAAGAGGCTGCTACCCAGATGGTGCGATGGGGTTGTGCACACGTATGCATTTTTGGACAGCCGGTAGCGGAGGTGCAAGATGGCGCGCATTGACTGGATTCAATACCGCTTGAAGAACTGGGCGCTGTGGAAGGTGAGCGGCAGCAGCGGTGGCCTGGGCTTCTCGCGCCAGGCGGCTTTCCTCGCCATGCATGTGGACTGCAATCGGGACAGCCCGCTTCCGATCGACGACATTGACGCGGAGAAGATGGACCGAGCCGTGGAGTCGCTCAAGCTCGGCAAGGGCCACCTGCACAAGACCCTGCAGCTGCACTACATCAAGGGCATGAGCATAAAGGGCGTGGCGCAGGAGATGGCCCGCGCGGTATCCACCATCCACGCCCAACTGGAGCAGGCAGACCAAGCTCTGCAGGCCTGGTTCAATGCCCAGGCAGAGGCGCGTGATCGCAAGAACGAGCGGCCGGTGTTGAAAGTAAAGCCTGGTACGCGCCCGCAACGTGCGCGCGAGTAGTTACAGGGGGTTTTACGACATAGAGGTTTTGTGTACATTTCAGGCATGCTGTTTATTGGTGTCACCGCACTGATCTAACAACTCCCAAGCCCCTGCAGGCCGCTACTTGCAGGGGCTTTCCTCATACACAACCCAGCCGAGTGGCGCCCATGGGTTCTGTGACTAAGGCGCCGAGGGGTCCGCTCCTCGGCGCTGGTGTCTTAGTACCAGCAAGCGTCGATGTTCTGTTGCGAAATGCCCAGACCATCCCCTCGATGGGGAAACCTCCATGCCCATATCCGCACCACGCCCCTGCACCTACCCAGGCTGCGGCGCCCTGGTACGTGATGGCTCAGGCCGATGCGAGAAGCATCCGCGCCCTAGTTGGTCGAAGCAGCCGAATGCCCCAAAGCGCGTAACTGGACGGCGTTTGCAGGCGATGCGCGAGTCGCTGTTCAACAGAGATCCGCTATGTGCGGAGTGCAGGCGGCACGGTCGTGTGCGACTTGCCACTCAGCGAGATCACAAGGTGCCATTGGCTGAAGGTGGAACTGACGACTCAACCAATGAACAAGGGTTGTGTGACTACTGTCACAAAGAGAAGACCTTAGCGGAAGCCTTGCGTGGTCGCATGAGGGCGGCAGGGTAGGGGGGGATGCAATCTCTGGCCGCCCTTGAGCGGAAACCGACCGCTTAGTCAAATTTTTTCATGCGGGAGTATTGGGGAGGGGGGTGCCCCTCAGTCTCAGCGTCGGGCTGGTGCACACGTCTGCACTTCTGTTTTGGAGATTCTTATGGGGCAGCGAGGTCCGAAGCCATTGCCGAGCAACGTGCATATGCTGCGCGGCAACGCAAGCAAGAAAGCGCTAGGTTCCCTGGTTGACGAGTTCCGCCCGGAGGTCGAGATTCCGGGATTTCCGTCATGGATATGGCCGGAGGCCAAGAAGGAATGGAAGCGGATATCGGTCGAGCTGGAACGCTATGGCCTGGTCTCGAAGCTCGATCGCGCTGCGCTGGTTCTGTACTGCCAGGCCTGGGCCAAGATGGTGTGGGCCGAGCAGATGCTCACGCGAGCTATGCAGGCTGCCGAGAGGGCAAGGAAAGAGGCTGAGGCCGCTGGCCAGGAATACACCGGCGGCGACGGCCTGATGGTCAAGACGGCTGGTGGAAACTTCACTTATTCACATCACTGGGTGGTCGGCAAACATGCCGCTGCCGAGGTCAAGCGCTACCTGGATCTCTTCGGGCTGTCGCCATCGTCCCGCACGCGGGTGACCACCAGTGACAACCGACAAGGAAGCCTGTTTGAGGAAGGCTCACAGGACGAATGGAACGCGCTGTAGAACCCTCCAGCTTCGGCGACATCGCCACGGCATATGCCGAGGATGTCGTGGCCGGGAAGATCGTAGCCTGCAAGTGGCACCGCCTGGCGTGCCAGCGTCACCTAAAAGATCTTGATCGCTCGCGCAACGGCGCGATGCCGTATGTGTGGAATCCCGAGCTGAAGGACAGCAAGGGCAAACCGTACCATCCAGCTGAGCGGATCTGCAAGTTCGCCGAGCTGATGCCGCACATTAAGGGTGACTGGGCGGCGAAGGGCCAGCTGATTAAGCTGGAGCGGTGGCAGATCTTCATCCTGGCAAGCATCTTCGGCTGGGTGCACAAGGACAGCGGCAAGCGGCGTTTCCGCGTTGCCGATGTGATCGTGCCGCGCAAGAATGCGAAGTCCACGCTCGCGGCCGTGATTGGCCTCTACATGCTGGCGGTCGATGGAGAGTTTGGTGCAGAGGTGTACTCTGGCGCGACCTCAGAAAAGCAGGCGATGGAGGTGTTCAAGCCTGCATTGCTGATGACCCGCAGCACGCCTCGGTATAGGCAGTCCTACGGTGTTACAGCCAATGCCTCAAATCTGTCGGTTGCCGAAAACAACTCGAAGTTTGAGCCGGTAATCGGCAAGCCCGGCGACGGTGCATCGCCCAGCTGCGCGATCGTGGATGAATACCACGAGCACAAAACATCCGAACTCTTCGACACGATGAAGACCGGGATGATGGCCCGCAAGCAAGCGCTCCTCTTGGTGATTACTACGGCCGGCGCGGACATCTCCGGTCCGTGCTACCTGCACCAGGTCGAGCTGCAGAAGATTCTGGAAGGCGTAATCGAGAACGACCAGCGCTTCGGCATCATCTTCACCGTCGATGAGGACGATGACTGGACGACCGAGGCGGCGCTGATCAAGGCGAACCCGAACTTCGGCGTGTCGATCGAGCGCGATGTGATTCTGGGTGACTTGCGCGATGCCATAGCAGACCCGCGCAAGCAGAACATCTTCAAGACCAAGCACCTCAACATTTGGGTGGCGGCAGCGTCACCGTGGCTGAACCTGTTCAACCTGCAGAAGGCCGGCGACAGCAGCATCACTCTGGAGACTCAGCCGTGGGACGGAAGCGTGATCGGCCTGGACCTGGCCAGCAAACAGGACATTGCTAGCGTCGTGGTCCTGTGCTGGGCAGACGAGGAGGAAAAGCGCGACTACACAGCTATCTCGCGCAACTATGTGCCAGAGGCTGCGCTTGAGAAGCCAGAAAACGCGCACTATCAGGCGTGGGTGAATTCGGGGCACCTGATCGCTACGCCCGGCAACATGATCTCACTGTCTCAGATCGAAGAAGACGTGGTGGAAATTACGCGCCAGATCAGTGTGCGCGAGGTTGCCAAAGACCCATGGGGTGGTCACCAGATGGGCGCCAACCTGGAAGAAGAAGGCATCACTGTGGTGGACATTCCCCAGCAGGTGCGCTACCTGAGTGACCCCATGAAGGAAATTGCCGCCCTAGTTGATTCAGGGCGTTTCCATCACGATGGCAACCCGGCCTATGTCTGGATGCTCAGCAACGTCGAGGTCAAGGAAGACCGGAACGAAAACGTATTTCCTCGCAAGGCCAGAGCCAGCAACAAGATCGACGCTGCAATTGCCACGATCGTGGCAATGAACAGGGCCTTGGCCGCAGACGGGCCGCAAGAGAAATCCTTCTGGGAAACATCATGAAAATCACCGACCTTTTTGTGCGAACCGGCAATGCGATCGCCGCGCAAGCGCCAGACGCCCTGATGGTCGCAGGCGCAGGTGCCGTGTCCTACGGCGTGTACCTGGTCAGCGTGCCGGCTGGCTACATCGTGGCGGGTGCATTCCTGCTGGTCGGTGGCTGGCTGCTGGCCCAAGGGAGCCGCTGATGGGGGCCTTTGCGCGCGCCGTTGTTGAGCGCAAGAGCGCCGGTTCTGCCGATGGATACCCAGCCATTCTGTCGGCCATCCTTAACGGCGGCCGTCGCTCCAAGGCGGGCGCGACCGTGAACCGCGAGACAGCCTTCCGGGTGTCGGCGTTCCTGGGCTGCATCCGGGTTATCAGCGAGGGCATCGCGCAGGTGCCCTTCAAGCTGTTGCGCGAGATGCCGTCGGATGTCTCCCGATACCCGAAGATCATCCAGGCGAAAAGCGATCCACGCTATGACCTGCTGTACCGCAAGCCCAACGGCTGGCAGAGCAGCTTTGAGTTTCGGGAGACCATGGCGATCCATGCCGCCATGGGCAACGCCTACGCGTTCAAGAACGTAGTTTCCATCAGGGATGAATCTCGCATCGCGGAGTTGATCCCGATTGATTCCGCCCGCGTCACGCCGACACAGCATCAGGACTGGAGCATCACCTACAAGGTGCGCAGCGACTCCGGCGCTACGCAGGAATTCCCGCAGGAGGCCATCTGGCACGTGCGTGGACCTAGTCTGAACGGTTTCATGGGCATGGACATGCTCAACCTGGCGCGCGAGGCGCTGGGCCTGGCTATCGCCACCGAAGAGTCGCATGCCAAGCTGCATGCCAATGGCGTGCAGCCCTCTGGCATCTATTCGATCGAGGGGACGCTCGACGCCGACAAGTACCAGAAACTCAAGGAATGGATCGAGAGGGAGCAGGTCGCTGCCGACAGCAAGGGCAGCGTCATGATCCTCGACCGCAATGCGAAGTTCATCTCGCAAACGATGAACGGCGTCGATGCCCAGCATCTCGAAACCCGCCGCGAGCAGCTTCGCGAGGTGTGCCGCTTCATGCGCGTCATGCCCATCATGCTGGGCGACGCCGACAAGACCGCCACCTACGCGAGTGCCGAGCAGATGTTCCTGGCGCACGTCATCCACACTCTGATGCCCTGGTACGAGCGCATCCAGCAAAGTGCCGACGTGAACTTGTTGACCGACGCGGAGCGAGCCGATGGGTACTACACCAAGCTGGTCGAAGCGGGCCTGTTGCGCGGTGCCATGAACGATACCGCCAACTTCCTCGACCGTCTCACTCGTGGCGGGACCATGGTACGCAATGAGGCGCGAGCAAAGCTGGATCTCGACCCGCTGCCCGGTCTAGACGATCCGCTCACCCCTACCAACATGACCACCGACCCGACCGGCGCCCCCGCCGGCGCAAGCACTGGAGCCTGACCATGAACACCATTGAGCACAAGCGGGTCAACTTGATCGACCTGGTGATCGAGAAAAAAGACGGTGCACCCGAAGGCGAGATGCGCTTCAAGGGCTACGGCGCTGTCTTCGGCAACATCGACAGCTACGGTGACGTGATCGAGGAGGGCGCTTTCAGCAAAACGCTGAAGGAGGCTCGGAAGTCCGGCACTTACCCTGCGATGCTGTTGCAGCACGGCGGCTGGGGTATGAGTGCCCAGGACCTGATGCCGGTTGGCGTCTGGGACACGCTGGAAGAAGACCAGAAGGGCCTGGCCAGCGAAGGTGTTCTGGCACCCATTCAGCGGGGCGTCGAAGCCTACACCCTAATGAAGATGAAACCGCGGCCGGCCATCACCGGCCTGTCCATCGGCTACATCCCCCGCAAGTTCTCCATGGGCACCAAGCCCGATGAGCCGCGCCGCAAGCTGCATGAGGTGGAGCTGGTCGAGATCAGCCTCGTCACTTTTCCAGCCAACGGCAAGGCCCGTATCTCAAGCGTGAAGTCTGGCATGGACTTCACCGAACGCGAATTCGAGCAGCTCATGCAGGACGCTGGGTTGTCACGAAAGGAAGCCCGCATCGTCATCAGCCAAGGCTTCCGGCACCTCAAGGCCATGCAGGACGCTGGCAGTGCGGAGCTTGACGACATTGTTGCCGCCATCAAGCACAACACCGAACTACTTCAACGAATCTGAAAAGGAACCATCATGCAATTCTCTCGTAAAACTCTGACGTTGGCCTTCCTGGCCATCGTCGCCGTCATGGCTGTCGCTGCACTGCTCGGCCATCCCGTGGTCCCGCCAGAAGCCCTCGCAGGCTTGGGCATGCTGCCCATGGCCATGAGCGGCGAAATCGATGCGAAGGAGATCAAGGACGCGCTGGACAAGCAGGCCGAGGTCTGGGGCGAATTCACTCGCAAGAATAACGAGCTGCTAGCTGCCAAGGCCGAGGGCAAGGCTGTCGCCGATCTGCAGGCAACCGTGGAAAAACTGAATGGCGAGCTGACCAAACTCGGCACCGACCTGGTCGACATCGCTAAAAAGTCCAACCGCCCGGCCATCAAGGACGCCAAGGGCAACGACCTGACGGAAGAGCAGATCGCCTACAAGCAAGCCTTCGGCAACTTCATCCGCAAGGGCGGCAGCGAATCTGATCTGGCGAGCTTGGCTCGCAAGGCTTACAACAGCGGCTCGATCCCCGATGGAGCAGTGCTCGTGCTGCCCGAGATGGACAGCGAAATCATCCGTGTGGTCGGTGTCGTCTCCGCCATCGGTCGCTTGGCCACCGTCAAGACGATCGGCTCCGATACGTACAAGAAGTCGGCCAAGAAATCCGGCATGACGGCGCGCCGCGTGGGCCCTGGTGCCACCGGCGGCGAGACCTCCACTCCGCAGTTTGCTGAGTTGGAATTCACCGCCCACACGGCCGAAGCCGAGCCGTGGGTCTTCAACGAGACGCTGGAAGACGCCATCATCGATGTGGAGATGGATCTGGCGGATGAAGCTGCCATTGCTTTCTCTGAACTGGCTGGCGTTGAGTTTGCCCGCGGCACCGGTGTTGGTGAAGCCCGCGGCATCACTGCCTACGATACCGTTGCCAACAGCAGCTACAGCTGGGGCAAGATCGGTTTCATCAAGTCTGGCGCCAGCGCAGATTTCGCTGCCACCAACCCCGGCGATGCAATCATCGACCTGCAGCACTCGCTCAAGTCGCAGTACCGCCCCGGCGCCGCGTTTGTCATGGGCGATGCAACGCTGTCCAAAGTGCGCCAAATGAAGGACGGAAGCGGCAACTTCTATCTGTGGCAGCCGGATCCTCTGACTGGCTTTGGTGGCCGACTGCTGGGCAGCCCGGTGGAAATCGACGACAACATGCCGACGATGGCCGCAAACAGCTTCTCCATTGCCTACGGCGACTTCAAACAGGGCTACGTGGTGGTCAACCGCAGCGGCACCGTGTTGATCCGCGACAACCTCACGGCCAAGGGCAAGACGAAGTTCAACTTCCGCCGCCGTTTTGGTGGCGGTGTGCAGAACTTCGAGGCCATCAAGCTGATGAAGTTCATCAACTGATCAGCCTGAAGCCTTGACACCCTGACGCCGCCGGCCTTCACCGGCGGCGTTTTGCTTCCAAGACCCCATCAACCCGAATTCAAGGACACCGCCATGAAAGACCTCATGAACAAGATCCACGTCATGCGTGCGATCTCCCCCGTCAGCGTTGCTGACAACACTGCCCAGGTCAGCCAGATCATCGACCGCCAGGGCTACGAGTCGCTCACCTTCGCCATCGCCACCGGCTCCCTGGCAGATGCCGACGTCACCTTCGCCGTCCTGGTGGAAGAGGGCGCCGCCGCCAATATGAGCGATGCCACGGCCGTGGCAGATGCCGACCTCCTGGGCACCGAGGCTCTGGCCGGCTTCGCCTTCGGTGATGACGACGAGACCCGCAAGATCGGCTACATCGGCTCCAAGCGCTATGTGCGTCTGACCATTACGCCGGCCAATAACGCCAGCGCGGCTTTGGTGGCTGCTGTGGCCATCCTGGGCCATCCGCAGATCGTGCCTACGCCCAACCCGCCGGTCTGATCTCGCAGGCCTGTTTCGTGAAAAGCCCTCCCGCCCCAAAGCGCGAGGGCTTTTTGCCAAGCAACCGGACGCCCCACCATGCCCACCATCAAAGTCACCGACGCAACGGTTGAGCCCATCACGCTGGCCCAGGCCAAGCTGTGGACGCGGGTTGACACCGGCGATGAAGACTCGCTCTTCGAGAGCCTCTGCATCCCCGCTGCGCGACAGGACGCCGAGCGGCGCATGAACCGCACCATCTTGCCTACCACCTGGCGACGGCACGATGACGCTTTCCCGTCCGGCCCGTGCATACGTTTGCACTACCCGCTGCTGATCAGCGTTACCCACGTCAAGTACTACGACCCTGACGGCGTGCTTCAGACCCTGTCCCCCAGCAGCTACACGCCGGACACCGCCAGCGAGCCTGCGAGGTTGTGCCTGGCACCGGGCGCCAGCTGGCCGGCCACCCAGGCAGGGCGGGCGAACGCGGTGGAGGTCGAATACAAGGCAGGCTGGCCCGATGCAGCGGCAGTGCCGGCGACCATCAAGCAGTGGGTGGCCCTGTTTGCCGCCACGCTCTTCAACAACCGCGACCTGCTGGCCCAGGGTGTCATCGTGTCTGATATCAAGTTTGCCGACGGCCTGCTCGACGGCTACAAGGTTTGGAGTCTGTAGCCATGGCGGGCCTTGTACTACCGCGCAGTGGCGAGCTCAACCGCCGCGTGCAGATCCGGCTGCAGACCGATACAGCTAACGCTGGCTTCGGGCTCACCGCCTCATACAGCGCCGGCATTCCCCGCTGGGCAAAGAAGGAGCCGGTGCGCAGCCTGGAGCTGCGAGCCGGCGTCAACACCGGCGAGCTGCCGACCGACCTCTTCTGGTTCCGCTGGGGCACCGGCACCAAGCCGGAGGACTTCACCACCAGCCACGTGCTGGAGCACAACGGGACACGCTACCGCGTGCTGGACTCGATCGACGTAGGCGACCTGCGGCAATTCACCCGCGTCTCTGCCAAGTACCTGGGAACGGTGTGATGGACAAGCAGACATCGACAGGCGCCGCCGGCGGCCTGCTGCTCGAAGTCGGTCTTGAGTATCACAAGACCATCGACTACGACCGTAGCAAGATGCGGCGGGCGCTGCGCTCCGGCGCGGCGGTGGTCACCAAGGAATCGCGCCGCCTGGTTTCGCGCCGTGCCATCTCAGCGCCTGGTGAATACCCGGGCATGCAGAGCGGCCGGCTGCGGCGGGGCATTGGCACCGTCTCGCGCGGTCGCAAGGGCGGGTGGATCAAGGTCAGCGTGCGCACCATCAAGGGCAGCGACTTTTACCCGGCCTTCCTCCACCACGGCAGCCCCAAGACGGGCCTGGCGCCGCGCGCCAACTTCGTGGCCGACGCACTGACCAATAAACGCGATGGCATACGCAGCGAGATCCGCGCAGAGCTTGCCGATTCACTTGTACCGAGGTAGTCATGCAGCTCGATCCCATCATTCAAGCGCTGCGTGCCCGGTGCCCGACCTTTGGCGAGAGGGTTGCCGGTGCCGCCGAGTTCAAGATGCTGGAGGAGTCCACCAACCTGGCTGTGCCCAGCGCCTTCGTCATACCGCTGGACGACAACCCCGAAGACAACACCAGCGGCAACAGCATCCGCCAGGCGCTGACGGACAGCTTTGCCGTCATCGTGGCCATCAGTAACACGGCAGACGAAAAAGGGCAGGGCGCCACCGCCACGGTGCACTCCCTGCGCATCGCCCTCTGGGCCGCGCTGCTGGGCTGGCAACCGGGCGCCGACTACGACGGCATCACCTACCAGGGTGGCCAGCTGCTGCGCATCACCCGCGCCCGGCTCTGGTACCAGTTCGAGTTCGGTGCCGCCATGGAGATCGGCCCCTCCGACGGCTACCAGGCCACGGAGCTGGCCAGCCTGCCGCATTTTGATGGCGCCACCGTGCAGCTGGACGCCGCCGATCCGCGAGACCCCAACACCCCAGGCACCGGGCCGGACGGCCGCATCGAGGCCAAGTTCACCGTGCCGCGTACCGGCAATTTTGAGTAACCAGGAGTTCCCACCATGTTCATCAAACCCACCGAAGGCCGAAGCGTCGTAGATCCGGCCCGTGGCGACACCCTGCCGCCCGAAGGGCGCGAGGTCGAGCCCACCCAGTACTGGCAGCGCCGCCTCAACGATGGCGACGTGGTCGAGTCCACCCCCGTCACCCAAAAAGCGGCAGACGCCGCCCCCACCAGCAAACCCCAAGGCAAAAAGGAGTAAGCCGCCATGCGCAACCTCTTCATCGCACCCGTCGGCCTGGCTACGCTCCATGCCTTCATGATCCGCCACCGCTGGCAGATCCTCTTCACCGTTGCCGTGCTGCTGGCAGCGGTGCTGGGCACCCTGTACCACCCCGGTGCCGGCGTGGCCGTCATGGCCGTGGGCGCCATTTCGTTCAGCAACATCCCCACCGGCGTGCGCGTTCCGCTGTTCTATGCCGAGATGGACAACAGCCAGGCCGGCTACTTCACCCAGAACAAGCGCGCCTTGCTGGTTGGCCAGATGCTCAGCACGGGCACGGCCGCTGTCAACACGCCCATGCTGGTGAGCACCACCGACCAGGCCAAGGCACTCTTCGGCGTCGGCTCCATGCTGGCCCGCATGCACGCCAAGTACCGTGCGCAAGACTCGTTTGGCGAGGTCTGGTGCATTGCCGTGGCTGACGCCGGCGCCGGTGTTCAAGCCACCGGCACCATCATCGTGGCCGGCCCAGCCTCTGCTGCCGGCACCATCGGCCTGTACATCGCCGGGCAGCGGGTCCTGGTGCCGGTGGCTGCGGCCGACGCATCCACGGCCATTGCCACCGCCATCAATGCGGCCATCAATGCCGCCACGGATCTGCCCGTCACCAGTACCGTGCTGGCCAGCACCGTCACGCTCACCTGCCGCTGGAAAGGCACCACGGGCAACGACATCACCGTGCAAGACAGCTTCCGCGGCCAGGCAGGCGGCGAAGTGCTGCCGGCCGGCGTGGCGCTCATCTATTCGGGCAGCGGCTTCCTGGCCAGCGGGGCCACAAACCCCACGCTGACGGGTACCGTCATCACCGCCATGGGGGATGAGGAGTACGACTACGTCATCCACCCCTACACCGACAGCACCAGTCTGGACGCCTTTCAGACCGAGATGAACGACACCGTGGGCCGCTGGTCCTGGAGCCGCCAGGTCTATGGCCACTGCTACACCGCTCTGCGTGGCACGCTCAGTGCGCTCACCACGGCCGGCGCCCTGCGCAATGACCCGCACCACACCATTGCTGGCATCGACGCAGATTGCCCCAACCCCAGCTGGGAATATGCAGCCGCCTACGGTGGCGCCAATGCCTTGGGCCTCAACGCCGACACCGCACGCCCCACCCAGACCCTGCCGCTCACCGACATCCTGGCGCCGCGTGCCGGCAAGCGCTTCCTGCTCACCGAGCGCCAGAGCCTGCTCAACTACGGCATTGCCACCAGCTTCGTCTCTGGCGGCGTGCTGCGGGTGGAGCGCGCCATCACCACATACCAGAAGAACGCCTTCAACCAGGCAGACCCCAGCTACCTGGACAGCGAGACTCTGCACACCCTGACGGAAGTCACCCGCCGCCTGCGCAGCCGCATCACCCAGAAGTACCCGCGCCACAAGCTGGCCAACGACGGTACCCGCTTCGGTGCCGGCCAGGCCATCGTCACGCCCAGCGTCATCCGCGGCGAACTGCTGGCCGAGTACGCAGACATGGAGCAGCTGGGCCTGGTGGAGAACGCTGAGCTGTTCGCTAAGTACCTGATCGTCGAGCGCGACGGTACCAACCCCAGCCGCCTCAACGTCCTGTTGCCGCCCGACCTGGTCAACCAGCTGCGCATCTTCGCGGTGCTCAACCAGTTCCGCCTGCAGTACCCGGCCACCGCCTGAGCGGCCTGGCGTCCACAAACACCACAGGAGTAAATCATGGCAAAACGTGTTGCAGGCATCTGCTACATCAAGGTCGACGGCGAGCAGCTCGAAGTGCAGGGCGGGGTGGAGTGCCCCATCCTGGCCGTCAAACGCGAGACCGTCATGGCCGTGGCCGGCCCCGCCGGCCAAAAGGAAACCGCGCTGCGGCCCTACGTCAAGGTCAACACCATCTTCGTTTCAGACTTCCCCCTGGAGAAGCTGAGCAACGGCACCGACATGACCGTCACCGCAGAGTTCCCCAACGGCAAGGTCTACACCCTCAGCGGGGCCTTCATCGAAGGTGAACCCGCTGCCAAGGCTGAAGACGGCACCATCGAACTGGAATTCGGTGGCAAGAAGGGCATCTGGCAATGAGCGGCACCACCATCAAGCTCAGCAAGCCCATCACCGCGCACGGTGATGAGGTGAGCGAGATCACCCTGCGTGATCCAGGCACCAAGGACGTGATTGAGCTGGGCGTGCCCACGCTCATCATCCCCAGCGATGACGGCAAGAGCGCAGGCGTCGAGATACGCCAGAAGGTGGTGGCCCGCTACATCATGAAGCTGGCCGCCATTCCCTTGAGCTCGGTCGAGTCGCTCAGCATGAACGACTTCTCGCGCTGCACGGCCATCGTGATGGGTTTTTTCGGTCAGGGCGATGGCGAGGAAGAGACGCCGGCGAGCTGACCGACCGCGTCTTCGAAGTCGCCCAGTTCTGGCAGGTCAGCCCGGCTGAAGTGCTGCGCCTCTCGTTGGCTGACTTCGAGCTCTGGGAAAGCCAGGCAGTTCGCCTAACCCAAAAGTACAACCCGCAGGAGTGAATCATGGCCAATGACAACTGGCAGCTCAAGGCCATCTTGAGCGCGGTGGACAAAATGTCCCCCGTCCTCAAGAACGTCAGCACTGCGGCCAGAAGCACGCGCAAGTACCTGGCAGACGTGGGCAGCAGCTCCATGAAGCTGGCGCAGCAGGTCGGCGTGCCCCTGGGCCTGCTCAGCGGCGCCGCTGGCGCGCTGAGCGTGGCCGGGCTCAAGAAAGTCGTCACCGACTTCACGGATGCAACTAGCCAGGTATCCGACAAGTCCAAGTCCTTGAGCATGGCGACGGACGAGTTCCAGCGCATGGGCTTCATGGCCAAGATGTCGGGAACTGACGTTGATGGCATGGGCGCTTCGCTCAGCATCTTGAACAAGCGCATTGCCGAGGCCGCGGCGGGCAAGAACAAGGAACTGGCTGGCCTGCTTAGCCGCGCCGGCATTTCCATGCGCGACGCCAATGGCCAGCTGCGTAGTGGCATGGATCTGTTGCCCGAGGTGGCCGACCTGTTCCAGAAAAACGGCAACGCAGCCGTGCAGGCCCGTATGGGCAACGCGCTCTACGGGAAAAGCTGGCAGACCATGTCGCCGCTGCTCAGCGACGGCAGCGAGGGCATCAAGCGCCTCACGAATCGCTACCGCGAACTGGGTCTGGGTATCGAAGAGAACGCCGTGCAGGCCGGCGAAGCCTTTGGCGACCAGCTGGACGAAAACCGCGCCGTCATCAATTCCTACAGCTACGCCATCGGCGCCAAGCTCATCCCGGTGCTCAGCCCGCTGCTGGAAAAGTTCACCATGTGGGCGGTGGCCAACCGGGAGCTGATTGCCACCAACGTCTCCAAGTTCCTGGCCGATATGGCGCAGAGCCTGGCCAATGTGGACTGGTCCGGCATGGTCAAGGGCATTGGCGACATCGTCAACGGCATCAAGTCCTTTGTGGACTGGATGGGCGGCGCCAAGAACGCGCTCATCGCCCTGGTGCTGGTGATGAACGCTCAGGCCATCGTTGCCACGATCGCGCTGGCCGGCTCCATTGGCCGGCTCGGCCTCTATCTGGCCGGCCTTGCGCTCAAGGCGCTCGCGCCGATCGCGCCGTTGCAGACCATGACCCTGGGCATGAAGGGCGCAGAACTGCAGGCCACGACGCTCACCAATACGCTGGGGCGCCTGGGTGCGGCGGCCGGCGTGCTGGGTGCCGGCTTCACGGGTTGGCAGATCGGTGGCCTGCTCAACGACTACGTCATCAACCCCGCCGTCAAGATGCTCAGCGGTGACAAAGAGGCCTCGCTGGGTACCTGGATGTACGACAAGTTCAATGCGGACCCGATGGCCAAGCAGCCCCTGGCCGGTCCGCAGTCCAGGGGAAGGGTCGATGGGGAGGTCAAGATCAACATCAGCGGCCTGCCACCCGGCTCCCGTGTGGAGCAGGTGTCGGGCGGTGGTGACATGCCAATCAACCTCAGTGCCGGCTATAGCAGCGCGGCGCTGGGGATGCCGTAGAACCTACAACGCAAAGCCGCCCACCAGGCGGCTTCTTTATTGCCATGGCCACCTCCAAACTCTCCGACAAGCTACGCCCGGCCAGCTTTCGTGGCGTGCCCTTCCATGTGGAAGACGCCGGCATCGGCGTCGGCCGCCGTGCCGAGGTGCACAGCTACCCCCAGCGCGACAAGCACTGGGTGGAAGACCTGGGCCGCGCCCCACGCGAGCTGACCATCGAGGGCTTCCTGGTCGGGCCGGACTACGTGGAGCAGGCCAACCGCCTGCTGGCCGCGCTGGAGGAGGCAGGCCCCGGCACCCTGGTGCATCCGTGGTTCGGAACGCTAACCGTGAGCCTGACGGAGCTGGCCCGTGCGAACTTCAACACGCAGCTGGGGCAGGCCCGGATCTCCATGCCCTTTGTGGAGTCTGGGGATCTGGAGTTTCCCAGCGTCACCGGTTCCACGCCGGCGCAGTCTCGCCTGGTAGCCGCCGGCCTGGAAGACGCCGCGGTGGCCGACTTTGCCGACACGTTCGACGTGGCCGGTTACCCCGACTTCGTGGCTACCACGGCAGACGCCGACATTGCCCGCGCGTTCAGCCTCACATCCAGCGGCAGCGTGTCCGGGCTGGACATGCTGGGCTTCTCTGGCAAGCAGGCTGGCAGCCTGGCACTGGCGCGCAGCCAGTTTGGCAGCCCGCTGAGCCTGGGGCAGACCATTGCCGGCTACCTCAGCGCGGCAGGCCTGAGCAGCAGCTGGACGGGCGCCGCACTGCGCTGGGCGCCCCTGGCGCTAGCCCTGGTGCGGCTGGCCGGGCTGGGCAGCCTGGCAACGCCAGCAAGCCCGGCGGTGTACACGCCGTCGCGTCAGCAGGTCTGGCGCAACGCCAGCGCCACCAACACCCTGGTGCGCCAGGTGGTGTTGGCGCAGGCAGTGGGCGCGGCCAGCCTGGCGCCGGCGGCGGTGTATGACGAGACGGTGGGCCTGCGCAACAGCCTGTCTGCCGCGCTCGATGCCGAGGCGCTCAACGCCTCAGACCGCAGCTACACCGCGCTCATGGACGCGCGTGCAGCCGTGTGGCGTGACCTGACAGAGCGCTCACGCGACAGCGCCCGCCTGACCACCATCACCCCGTCCACCACCGAGCCGGCGCTGGTGGTGGCTTATGACTTCTATGAAGACGCCGCCCGCGAGGGCGACATCGTCGCCCGCAACGGCATCCGCCACCCCGGCTTTGTGCCGCCCACTCCGCTGAAGGTACTGACCCGATGAACACCCCGGACACAGCCAACCAGGTGCGGCTGCTGGTGGGTGGGGTTGAGTACGGCGGCTGGAAGTCGGTGCGCATCGAGGCCGGCATCGAACGCCAGGCCCGCAGCTTTACCCTGCAGGTGACAGACCGCTGGCCCGGGCAGACGGACGTGCCGCGCCGTGTGCGACCGTTCGATGCCTGCCAGGTCTACATCGGTGCAGATCTGGTGCTCACCGGCTACGTGGACGCCACCCCCGTCAAGTACACCGGCAAGAGCATCACAGTGGGCGTCAAGGGCCGCAGCAAGACGGCCGATCTGGTGGACTGCTGCCCCATGGGCGCAGACGTTGCCATGGCCACCGCAAGCGCCCAGTGGAGCGACCTGGTGGGCTTGCCAGACATTGCCCGCGTGATCGCCCCGCCGGCGCGCAGCGCCGCGCAGTGGCGCAACCAGAAGCTGGAGGAAATCGCCGCCGCTCTGGCCGCGCCCTACGGCGTGCGGGTGGTCACCGAGGTGGACACCGGTCGCCCGATCG
The DNA here is from genome assembly GCA_002633085.1 of Curvibacter sp. PD_MW3. Taxonomy (GTDB): domain Bacteria; phylum Pseudomonadota; class Gammaproteobacteria; order Burkholderiales; family Burkholderiaceae_C; genus Hylemonella. The sequence continues at coordinate 113,731 of NSIV01000001.1, read as the reverse complement.
CCGAGCACCAGGTGCAGGTAGGCGAAAAGGTGTTCGAGAGCATCGACCGCATGATGCGCCTGCGCCATGTGCTCAGCACCGACAACGCCGCCGGCGACCTGGTCTTCATCGACGTGGGCAGCACCGGCCGCGCGGCCACCGCCATCGAGCTGGGCGTCAACGTGCTGACGGGCGACACCGAACTGGACTTCAAGGAAGTTTTCAGCGAGTACATCGTGAAAGGCCAGCGCGCCGGCAATGACGACCAGTTTGCCGACGACGTGGCAGAAGAAGAGGGCGAGGCTCTGGACGACGATGGCATAGACGGCGGCGTGGCCACCACCACCGACAGCCGCTCCCGCCGGCGCCGTGTGCTGGTGCTCAAGCAGACCGGCCAGGCAGACGAGGGCACCTGCAGCGACCGTGCCGAGTACGAGCGCGCCAACCGCGCTGCCAAGGCGCTGCAGACCACCTACACGGTCAATGGCTGGCGGCAGCAGAGCGGGGCGCTGTGGCAGCCCAACCTGCTGGTGCAGGTGCGTGATTCTCTGATCGGGTTCGACGGCGAAATGGTCATCGCCGAATGCGCCTGGGTGCTGGACGCCACCGGCATGCGAACCGAGCTGAAGGTCGGCCCGGTGGACGGCTACCGCAGCAAGGCGGCCAAGGCCAGCAAGGAAAAGGGCGGCGGCGCCTCTTGGGCAGACGTAAAGAGGTGAACGCATATGAATGATCTGGCAAGGCTGATGGCGCCCTACGTGCGCCGGCTGAGCAACATGCTGGCGCGCGGCAAGGTGCTGGCGGTGAATGCCGCCAGCAAGATGCAGACCCTGCAGCTGGGCCTGCTGGCCGGTGAGCGCAAAGACGGAGTGGAGCACTTCGAGCCCTTCGGCTTCACCAGCTGCCCGCTGCCGGGTGCCGAACACGTGACGGTGTTTATGGATGGCGACCGTTCCCACGGCATCACCATCGTGGTAGCAGACCGTCGCTACCGCTTGCTGGGCTTGCAGCCCGGCGAGGTGGCACTGCATGACGACCAGGGCCAGAAAGTGCACCTCACGCGCAACGGTATTGAGATTGTTACAGCAAAGGATCTGCGCGCGGTGGCGAAGAACATCAAGCTGCACGCCACTGAGTCCTTCGCTTGGGACGTGGCTGGCTTTGGCGAGAGCTACAAGTACACCGGCGGCACCAGCTGGGAGCACAAGACCTGGCAGACCGGCGCCACCGTGACGGCGGTCCCGCAGTCCATCAACCCGCCTGAAGGCCCCTGACCATGATCAACGATCAACCGCTGACCGTCGTGATAGACGGCCGGTCGTTCCCGCTCGGCCTGGACGGCGCAGACCCGCTGGTGCGCGCCGTGGTGGTGAGCCTCTTCACCTGGCGCCGCGCCAACGCAGACGACGAGCTGCCCGGCGACCTGCGCATGGGCTGGTGGGGCGACAGCTACGCCACCGTGCCCAATGACCGCATTGGCTCGCGGCTGTGGCTGCTTTCTCGCGCCAAGCAGGTGCCGGAGACCATCACCCGCGCGCGTGAGTACGCCGAAGAGGCTCTCAAGTGGCTGGTGGACGACGGCGTGGCCGCCCGCGTGCAGGTGCAGGCCGAGCGCATGGGCGTGGACGGCCTGGCGCTGGGGGTGCAGGTTTTCAAGACCGTGGGCAAGCCTGCGGTGAATGTGCGATTCACGGACGTTTGGGAGTTCCTCCATGTATAGCCGCCCCACGCTGGCACAGATCATCGAGCGGGTACGCACCGATGTGCTCACCCGCCTGAGCACAGACGACGTGCTGCGCCGCTCTGACGCCGAGGTGTACGCCCGCGTGATCGGCGCCGTCACCCACGGGCTGTACGGCTTCATTGACTGGCTGTCCAACCAGCTCATCTACGACACCGCCGAGCGCGAGTACCTGGAGCGCTGGGCGTCCATCTGGGGCATCACGCGCGAGGCCGCAGCCGCGGCCACCGGCTCGGTTACCTTCACCAAGCAGGCGGGTGCCGTCATCCCCGCCGGCGCGCTGCTGCAGGCGCTGGACGGCGTGCAGTACGTCACCACGGCAGACGCCACCGAGAGCAGCCCCACCAGCGCCACCGCGCCGGTTGCTGCTGTGGTGCCGGCAGCGGCCGGCAACCGCGCCATGGGCCAGACATTGACCCTGGTGTCACCCATCGCTGGCGTGCAGCCTGGCGCACTGGCCGCTGCCCTGGTGGGCGGTGCGGACGAAGAGTCCGACGAATCCCTGCGCGCCAGCCTGTTGCGCCGCATCCAGCAGCCGCCGCAGGGCGGCGCGGCTGACGACTACGTCACCTGGGCGCTGGAGGTTCCGGGCGTTACCCGCGCATGGGTGTACCCCGGTGAGCTGGGTGTGGGCACTGTGGTGGTGCGCTTTGTGCGCGACAACGACGTGAGCCCCATCCCCGACAGCGGTGAGGTGGCTGCAGTGCAGGCGTACATCGACGCGCGGCGCCCCGTCACTGCACAGGTGACTGTGGTGGCGCCGGTGGCGGTGCCGCTGAACTTCAGCATTTCCGGCTTGGTGCCGGACACGCCGACGGTGCGCGCCGCGGTGGAGGCCGAGCTGGCCGACCTGCTGCTGCGTACCGCACAGCCGGGCGGCACCATCCTGCTCAGCCACATCCGTGCGGCAATCTCTGCCGCAGCGGGTGAGAGCGACTACACGTTGGTCTCGCCCACGGGCAGCGTCACCAACACGGTGGGCAACATGAGCACCATGGGGACCGTGTCATGGCCCTGACCGCAGAAGACTACCTGCGCCAGCTGCAGGCGCTGCTGCCCCCAGGCCCCGCCTGGCCGCAAGACGACGACGCCCCCAGCACCCGGCTGTTGGCTGGCCTGGCGGCCGAGCTGGCCCGCGTGGACGGCCGTGCGCGCCAGTTGCTGCAAGAGGCAGACCCCCGAGCCACCAGCGAGCTGTTTTCCGACTGGGAACGCGCGGCCGGCCTGCCGGACGCCTGTGCCGTGGCCTTTGGTGGCCCGCAGACCAGCGCCCAGCGCCGGGCAGCCCTGGTGGGCAGGCTCACCATGCTGGGGGGGCAGTCTCGGGCGTACTTCATCGGCCTGGCCGCCGCGCTGGGCTACGCCATCACCATCACCGAGTTCCACGAGCACACCGTTGACGACGATGTGGACCACCCGCTGATGGGCGAAGACTGGAACTTCGCCTGGCAAGTCAACGCCGCTCTCGACACCGTGCACGAACTCACCGTTGACGACACCGTTGACGACCCCCTTGCCTGGTGGGGCAACGCCCTTCTGGAGTGCGTCATCGAGCGCGTGGCGCCGGCGCACACGATTGTTCTGTTCAGTTACACATAAGGAGCACAGCTCATGGATCGCGTTTACGCATCGAACGTTTCGGCCACGCCGCCATCCCCGCCCGCCAGCCCGGCAGTGGGGTACCCCCGGTCGGGGAACCCGAGCACCGCCACCGAGGCCACCAAGACGGGGCCGTACTGGGTCTACATGATCACGGAGAGTCTGCGCAAGCTCATCGTGGATGCCGGCCTCACGCCTGACCATACCAATCTCAACCTGGTCAGCCAGGCAGTGCAGGCCATGATCGCCGGCGGTTCGGCGAACGACTCCAAGGCCAGCGCTCGCTTTACTACCACCGGAAACATTGTCCTGTCTGGGCTGGGAACGCAAGCCGGTGGAGATTGGGGCGCTCCGCTGACTGCTGGCGACCGGATTTTTGCAAAAGACCAAACCGTCGGCAGTGAGAACTTTCTCTATATTGCCGCTGCAGGCGCATGGGTACGTGCCCCCGATGCTGACAATTCCAGCGAGGTGACCAGCGGGGCCATTGTCGCTGTCGAAGAAGGCGCAACGCTTAACGACAGCGAGTGGATGCTGACGACGGATGGAACGATCACCATCGGGACAACGGCCTTATCGTTTGCTCGTATTGATTCTTTGCAGACGATCGGTATTGGGCAGACCTGGCAAAACTTGACTGGCAGCAGGTCTGATGGTGTTACTTATTACAACCTGAGTAACAAGCCCATTAAGGTTCGGATTTGTAGCAAGACGACAGCATCTGGATCGACAACGGCGAAGCTTACGGTTAATGGCGTTGATTTAGATGATGTGACGGCTTACGGAGCCAACGCTGGATATTCAGCTAACGTTGAAGCGATTATTCCTCCAGGGCATTCCTATTTATTGACGCTCTCAGGTAATTCTTGGTCTCTGTCACGCTGGCTCGAAATGAGGTAATTAAAATGTTTTTCAAAGCACCCGATAACTCACTTCACTGGTTAGATGACGTCGATCATGTGAGCAGACTTCCGCTAGGATCTCTGCAGATCAGTGATGAAGAAGCTGCACAAATTCGTTCTTTAAATTCATCGTTGACTTCGCTCAATGATCTGAAAACTGAATCCGTTCAGCGCGTCAAAGAGCTTCAACGCACGGTTTTTGCAACACTAGCAGGCCTTCAGTCTGAAGCCTTGGCAGCGGGCGATGCGACGAAGGCAAGCAGCATTCTTCCGGTGCAGGCTGCCTTGCGTGATTTACCAGCTATCAACCTCAGTGCCTGTCAGAGTCAGGCTGATATCGATGCTGTCTTTCTTGAGGCCTGGAAGTCAATCGTTGCCATTACGCCTGCCAGCGTTGTGTCTGCCTTCAACGATATTTTTTAGCCATGATCAGCCTGCTCATTCTTTGGCCGCTGTACATCATCGGCGTTCAGTACGAGCGCGGTGGCTGGTGGGTCGTGCTGATGCCGATCACGCTGGTAGCGCTGGTGCTCGATGTCTGGCTCAACTTCACCGAGTTGGCCTTGCTCACCTGGGACTGGCCGCGTAACGAAGATGAGCTGACCTTCAGCAACCGGCTCAAGCGCCTGGTGCATGACGGCGGCTGGCGCGGCAGCTTCGCGCGTTTCGTGGCTCGCGGGATGCTTGATCCATTCGCCCCCGGTGGACGACACGTTTGAGCTGAAAAGCAACTGTATCGAGCCACCTTCGAGTGGCTTTTTGTTTTCCCCCACAAGAAGCGAGGAGGGCTTCATGGCTGAACCAGCTTCAACCACCGCCGGCGTTACGTTCATTGCCGCAACAGCCACCATACCGGTGCTGACCATTCTCGGCGTGCCGCTCGGCCTGCGCGTTGACCTGCTGGTGGCCGGTTTTGCTGGCGCGCTGGTTGCCATCATCCTGCTCAATACCGTGCCGGCCATGGGTGACACATGGGTGCACCTGGTGCGCACCACGCTGCGGCGCATGGCCTGGGCACTGGCCAGCAGCGCCACAGCGGGCTACCTCACCCCGCTCGCGTTGCTGATTGCCAATGTGCCTGAAGCACTTATGCTGAGCGGCGCCTTCGCTGTTGGCGGCGGTGCCAAGCCGGTGCTGACCTTCCTGATAGGCCGCCTGAGTGGGAAGGGGTCGCAAAGTCTGCCGGCAAAACCCGGGCAGGAGGGGCAACCATGATGGACGAGCTGCAGATCATCCACTGGCTGGCCGGTTTCATAGTGCTGGCGGAGGCCCTCAATAAGGCGGAGCGCACCTGCCCGCTGGCCGCAGGGCTTAGCGCCCATGAGCGCCTGCTGGCCTGGCTCAAGGCGGTAGCGTGGTTCTTCCTGGCCCTGGGCGCTGCCGGCGCCGTTGTTGCTCCTGTTCTGCTTGCCTTGGGCGTACCGAGCGGCGCCACGCACCTGCTGCGCCTGGAGCGCCCCACGCTGGCCGAGACGGCCGTGCTGTTTGGTTTTGCTGTCCTGATCGTTCGAACCCGTGTGAAGGAGGGGTAGGCCATGAAACTCACCGAGCATTTCACCCTGGATGAGTTGACGCGCAGCACCGCCGCGCAGCGCCTGGGTGTTGCCAATACACCGCCGCAAGAGATTCTGCCCCGCCTGGTGCGCACGGCCGAGCTGCTGGAGCGCATCCGCTCCACGGTGGGCGTGCCTGTCGTCGTCACCAGTGGCTACAGGTGCGACGTGGTCAACCGGGCCGTGGGCGGCCGCACGTCGTCAGACCACACCCAGGGCCATGCGGCCGACATCCTGGCGCCCGGCTTCGGCTCCCCCACTGAGCTGGCCCGCTTGTTGGCCCCGCTGGTCAGTGTGCTTGGCATCGGCCAGCTCATCCTGGAGGGCGTCAAAGGCAAGCAGTGGGTGCATGTCTCCACCCACACGCCTGAGAAAGCCATTAACCGGGTGCTCACCATCACCGACGCCGGCACGGTGCCCGGCATTGTGGGGTTGGCATGAGCACCACCCGCCGCCACAAGGGCCGCAGCGCCCCGCGCAAGCGAGCCACCAAGCCGAGGCTGGCCACCATCAACCGGGCGCACGCCAACCAGATCCGCGAGATCGATGAGCGTGACCAGAACAAGCGGCTCTACCCCGAGCCGGAGCCCAAAGGGAGGTACATACCATGAGATGGCTTCTTTACCTGGCCCTGTGCGCAGCGCTTTGGGCGGGCTACACCAGCTGGCGCGACCACCAGCAGGACATTGGCGACCAGCGCGCTACAGATCGCTACGAAAAAGCGCTCAAGACCCAGAAAGGCGAGGCTGCCGCCTTGTTGGCCACTGAGACCGCTCGCGCCAACGAGGCTGAGCGCCGCGCCCGCGAGTTAATTGCTGAACAGGAGAAACGAGATGCCAAGAACCTCAACACCGTGGCCACCCTGCAGGCTCGCCTGCGTGCTCTTGCTGGCCCTTCTGGCCAGCTGTGGGACCCCAACGCCAAGCCCGGACGTGGGTGCGGTGGTGGTGGCCCCCAGGGAGCGCCAGCAACCGGCGCCCCAGATCGTCCAGCAGACGGAGCCGAAGCCGGCGGGCTACTTTCTGCAGAGCTTTCTGGACTACTTCAAGCGCGACTGACAGAGGCCGACCAGATCAACTTGGCCTATGCCAGCTGCCGGGTCGACCTGATGCGCCGCGCGTCCGAGGCAACGCCATGAGAGGCGGCCGCCGTCGCCGGCACTGCCCGCCGGCGCTTACGCCCGAGCAGGTGCGCTATGCCGCCAATGAGCTGCTGGCCGGTCACCTCATCAAGCACATTGCCATCAACCTAGAGGTCGACCGCAAGACCCTGCACCGCGCACTCAGCGGGCAGGGCGCCTACGCCGGCATCCTGGCAGAACCCCTGGCAGGCAAGCCAGGCAGCCGCCCCATCTTGTCGGCCGACAAGGTGGCCTGTGCCGCCACCTTGCGCGCAGCCCAGGCCACCACCGGGCAGATAGCCGCCCAGTTGCACGTCCACCGCAACACCGCCACGGCCGCGCTGGTCAGGCGTGGCGCCTACGCCGGCCAGGCAGAGATTTAAGCCGGGCTATTTGCCTGCTGGCGGCGCAGCCGGCCGGTTTGTTTTGAATTGCAGTTGTCACCAGCCTGGGTCTTGATCAGGGACTCGGGACCTCATACCCCTCCGCCTTCGGGTGGAGGGGTTTTTTTGTTTGTGGCGAGTGCTTTTGCCGCGTGCAAAAATCTTCTAACGCGCTATTCTCTTCAGAGGGGATGACATGGCACAATCCAAGCTTCGTCGTTAGAAGAAGTTGCGCTAAGTTGTTGATTTTCAACAAATGTGCAGCAGCTTTGGGAGCAGAGGGTCGTGAGTTCGAATCCCACCGCCCCGACCATCTCTTCACGATCTCTGCCCGTAGCTCAGTTGGATAGAGCAACAGCCTTCTAAGCTGTGGGTCGGGGGTTCGATCCCCTCCGGGCAGGCCAGTTCTGATGGCCGTGTTCCTCCCCCGGAAATGTCCCCGGAACCATATCCGGGTGTCCTCGGAACCATAACCGTGCCGCCTAGGAACGCTTTTGCTTCCACAAAGGGGCGGAGCATTTATGCTTCCGACCGTGTTTGCTCACGTTCTCCGAGCGGATATGGTCTCGCACTCAAGTCGTATCTGTCTGGAAGTGCGGAGGGCGGTGATGTCGTTGGATTGCCTTGAGGTGGCCTACTTGAGCTACATCACCAAGCCTCGGAGGTTGGCTTCCAACTCATCCAACTCTTCGCGGAGGGATCCCCGGCGACGGAAGTTGCGCCCTGATTTTTCGTACCAGTACTCGGCGTCTTCGAGATCTCCCTCCTGCACATGCAGTAGGGCATGCAGCCAAGCTGCAGCCCCCGAATCATCGAGCTGGACAAGGTTGTGGGCCTCGTTCCATTTGCCCTGGCGCATCAGCGCAAGGATATCGAGCAAAGGGGTCATGTCGTTCTCCTCCAATTCAGGCCTGTGCCTTGAGCGCCAGATCCCACGGTGCGAGCTCACCGGCAAAGCGCGCGGCAAGGAAATCCACCAGCAAGCGCAGGGCCAGCGGTTGGTGCTGACGCGAGAGATAGATCGCATGAATGCCCAACACGTCCGGCTCATGATCCGGCAGCAGATGCACCAAGCGACCTGCGCGCAGGTCATCACCCAGATAGTAGGTCGGTAGCACGCCGACGCCAGCGCCGGAGAGTACGGCGCGTCGGAGCACGGCCGTTTCGTTGGTATGGAAATTCCAGTCGACCGGCACCGTGATCGTCTCGCCGCCCCGGGTGAAACGGTATTGCTTGCCGATGCCAAAAGCATGTGCGATGCTGCGATGCCGACTCAAGTCCTCGGCCGAGTGCGGCACACCGTACCGCTCCAGATACCCGGGTGAAGCGCACAGCATTGAACGACAGCGTGCCAGCGGCCGCGCGATCATCGTCGGGTCCAGATTGTTCGTGATGCGCACCGCCAGATCAACCCGCTCAGCGACCAGATCAGTTGCCTTATCGCCGACTGACAGCAGGATTTCCACCTGTTCGTGCTGGCGCTGGAAGTCGACCAGAGCAGCCGTGAGCTGGGCATCCGCAAAAGAGCTGGAAGTGGTGACACGCAGCACGCCCGCTGGCTCACGGTTGCGTTCGGCGGCAATGTGCTGAGCCTCTTCCGCGATTTCAAGCAGTTGCCGGCACGAGGGGAGCGCAGCGAAGCCAGCATCCGTGAGGCTGACTTTTCTCGTGGTTCGGTGCAGCAAACGTGCGTCGAACCAGTCTTCGACCGCAGCGAGATAGCGGCTGACCATCGCGGCCGACATCTCCAGATGCTCGGCGGTCTGGGTGAGACTGCCGCGATCGGCCACTTCTACGAATACGCGTACTGCTGTCAGGCGGTCCATTTAATCGATGTATGCAATAAATAATCAATCAATTCGTAGTTTATCAATCATTCTGCAATAGATAGAGTTCGTTCCGCCATCACTAATTACTTATCCACTCAAGGAAACTCATATGTTCTTCCTCAAAAAAGTCAGTCACTTTATTTTCCCCGCCCTGACGCTTGGCGTCGTTGCCTCCAGCGGCGCTGGCGCACAAACCCCGGCCCCGCTGGCCGTGAAGGTCTACAACGCCGACGGAAACAGCTTCCACGTCAATGCAGTCGTGGTCAGCGGCAAGACCGAAGCCATCGTGATCGACAGTGGTTTCACTCGCGCCGATGCCCTGCGCGTGGCTGCCAACGTGCTCGATAGCGGCAAGACGCTGAAGACCATCTTCATCAGCAATGCCGACCCCGATTTCTACTTCGGTGCCGAAGTGCTCAAGGGCTATTTCCCGCAAGCCCAGGTGCTGACGACCCCGGCCGTGCGCGAGAAGATCCAGGCCAAGCTGGCTGGCAAGGTGGCTTTCTGGTCGCCGAAGATGGGGGGTAATGCACCGCAAAAGCCGATCGTGCCGGAACTGCTGCAGGGTACGACCCTGAGCGTCGACGGCGAAACTATCGAGGTCCGTGGCACCACGGGTGAGCTGGCCCATCGCCCCTATGTGTGGATTCCGTCCATCAAGACCATCGCTGGCAACATCGCCATCTTCGGCAACCTGCATGTGTGGACAGCCGATACGCAAAAGGCGAGCGAACGCAAAGCCTGGTTTGCCCAGCTTGATGAGATTGAAGCGCTCAAGCCGGCCTCCGTCGTGCCTGGCCACATGGCCGCCGGCACAGCCCTGGACGCCAGCGCCATCCGCTACACCCGTGACTACCTGCAGCGTTTCGATGTAGAAGCCGCCAAGGCCAAGACCGGTGCTGAGTTGATCGAAGCCATGAAGAAGGCCTACCCGCAAGCCGGTCTGGGCATCGCGCTTGACATCGGTGCCAAGGTCAGCAAGGGCGAAATGCAGTGGTAATGCGCTGAACCGTCTCCCGCATCGCCTCCTGCGGTGGTGCGGGGGACAGCATTCCCCATTCACTAATGCAACAGCATTGATCGGCCCTGAACCATGAATACGACAACCCTGCATTACATCTACGACCCGCTTTGCGGCTGGTGCTATGGCGCGGCTCCGCTGGTGAAGGCGGCGCGCGAAGTCCTCCGCGTGCGTCCGCACGGTGGCGGCATGATGACTGGCGCACGCCGTCAGGCGGTGACGCCGCAGCTACGCGAATTCGTGAAGCCGCATGACGCACGGATTGCGCAACTGAGCGGGCAGCGTTTCGGCGAGGGTTATCTTGATGGCCTGTTGCGCGACACGAATGCCGTGTTCGATTCCGAGCCACCTACTGCCGCCATGCTGGCCGCCGAAGCAATCGCTGGCCGCGGGCTGGACATGCTCGCCCAACTGCAAGTCGCGCACTATGTCGAGGGTCGCCATATTGCGGATCGGGTTGTCCTGATAGAAGTCGCTGCAACACTCGGCCTCGATCCAGCCACCTTCGCTGAAGCGCTGGATCGCCAGTCTGGCGACGCGGTTCAGGCCCATTTTCATGAAACCCGGGCTTTCATGGCTCAGGTCGGCGCTCAGGGCTTCCCTAGCTTCGTACTCGAAACCGGGGGCGTCTTGAAAAACGTGAATGTCGCAAGCTACCTGGGGCGTCCGCAAGACTTTCAGAGCTGGCTGCGCAGCCAGACAAACTCATCTGCAGCGACCCCCGTATCCGATGCATTCGGTTGCGACGCCAATGGCTGCGCCATCTGAATCAGGTGACTCACATGAAAACCAATCTGCAGATCGTCGCTGACCACTACGCAGCATCGGCACGCCGGGACATTGCCGGCATGATGGCTGAAGTGTCCCCCGGGGTGGTCTGGACCGAGATGGCTGGTTTCCCGTGCGCAGGCACCTGGATCGGCCCCGATCAAGTCGTTGCCAATGTCTTCGCCGTGCTCGGCCGTGAATGGAAGGACTACACCTTTTCGCTGGAGCAAATCATCGACGGGGGCGAACAATTGGTGGGCATCGGAACCTATTCCGGCATCTACCGAAAGACCCACAAGCCGATGCAGGCGCGAGCAACGCATGTGTGGCGGCTTGCTGGTGGAAAAATCGTTAGTTTCGAGCAATTCACGGACACATTGCTGGTTGCACAAGCCATGCAGGACTGATTGAATCGCCCGGTAGCGGCGGCAGTCTTTGCCGACTTTCCCGGGATAAGCACGCCTATTCGGCGCGCTTATGCTTCCCTTCGTGGCACGGTTATGGTTCCAGCGACACCCCGAAAATCTTATTGATTTATCGCCTTGGCGCCGTTAAATATGCGCCAAAGGCTATCAAATTGATAGCAAATGAACGGGCTGAATGAGCTGCAGCCAATGGCTTGCGGCCGCCTGCAGGCGTTCGGGGTAGCCGGTGGCGTAGAGCTGGAGGCTTGGCGGTGTCAGGCTGGTGGACAGTGCGTCGTGCGTTTTCAGCAGGCGCTGGGTTTGCCGGGCCACCGGCGCGCCGCTGTCGATCAGTTGCACCTGCGGCCCCAGCAGCGCACGTAGTTCGGAGATGGCGAACGGGTAGTGGGTGCAACCCAGCACCAGCGTGTCGATCTGTCCCGGTTCATGGCCAAATTGGCCAATAGCCCTTGTGTAATCAGCGCAAAGTGCTTCTGTTTTTGTAGCATCCTGGCGTTCGATGGCATCGGCCAGGCCATCGCAGGGTTGCAGAATGAATTCGCCCTGGCCCTGCAGCGCATCAAGCAGGGCGCGGAACTTGACGCTCTCCAGCGTGCCGCGTGTGGCCATGACGCCGACACGCCGGGTCTGGCTCAGCTGTGCGGCCGGTTTGAGCGCCGGCTCGACGCCGACGATGGGCAGCGTGGGGTACTGCTGACGCAGCAGGTGGATGGCTGCGGCCGTTGCCGTGTTGCAGGCCACCACCAGCGCCTTGATATGGTGCTGTGCCAGCAGGTGGCGGGTGATGGTCTGCGAACGGCCGATGACGTGAACCGCATCACGCTCGCCATAGGGCGCATGGCCGCTGTCGGCCACGTAGACGAAGTTCTCGGCCGGCAGCTCGGCGCGCAGGGCCTGGAGGATGCTGAGTCCTCCAATGCCACTGTCGAAAACGCCGATCGGATGCGAGGCTTGGGTCAAGCGTTGGTGACCGAGATGCCCTTGAACTCGCCGCTGGCAATGCGCTTTTGCCACTCGGCCGGGCCGGTGATGTGGGCGCTGGTGCCGCCGGAATCCACCGCCACGGTGACGGGCATGTCGACCACGTCGAATTCGTAGATGGCTTCCATGCCGAGGTCGGCAAAGCCCACCACCTTGGCGGTCTTGATGGCCTTGCTCACCAAGTAGGCGGCACCGCCGACAGCCATCAGGTAGGCGCTCTTGTGCTTCTCGATCGCCTTGATGGCCTCCGGACCGCGCTCGGCCTTGCCGATCATGGCGATCAGGCCGGTCTGGCTGAGCATCATGTCGGTGAACTTGTCCATGCGGGTGGCGGTGGTCGGGCCGGCCGGGCCGACGGCCTCGCCCTTCACCGGGTCGACCGGGCCGACGTAATAGATGACGCGGTTGGTGAAGTCGACCGGCAGCTTCTCGCCCTTGGCCAGCATGTCCTGGATGCGCTTGTGCGCGGCGTCGCGGCCGGTCAGCATCTTGCCGTTGAGCAGCAGGGTGTCGCCCGGCTTCCAGCTCGCCACTTCTGCCTTGGTGAGCGTGTCGAGGTTGACGCGCTTGCTCTTTTGGGTGTCAGGCGTCCAGTCGACGTTGGGCCACAGGTCCAGGCTCGGCGCATCCAGATAGACCGGGCCGGAGCCGTCCATGACGAAGTGCGCGTGGCGGGTGGCGGCGCAGTTCGGGATCATGGCCACCGGCTTGCTGGCGGCGTGCGTCGGGTACATCTTGATCTTGACGTCGAGCACGGTGGTCAGGCCGCCCAAGCCTTGCGCGCCGATGCCCAGTGCGTTGACCTTCTCGTGCAGCTCCAGGCGCAACTCTTCTACCTGCGTCAGCTTCTCGCCCTTGGCGGCCTTGGCTTGCAGCTCGTACATGTCGAGGTCGTCCATCAGGCTTTCCTTGGCCATCAGCACCGCCTTCTCAGCCGTGCCGCCAATGCCGATGCCCAACATGCCGGGCGGGCACCAGCCGGCGCCCATGGTCGGCACGGTCTTGAGCACCCAGTCGACCACGGAGTCGCTCGGGTTGAGCATGACCATCTTGCTCTTGTTCTCGCTGCCGCCACCCTTGGCGGCCACCGTCACGTCGAGCTTGTTGCCCGGCACGATCTCGGTGAAGATCACCGCCGGCGTGTTGTCCTTGGTGTTCTTCCGCGCGAACTGCGGGTCGGCCACGACGGAAGCGCGCAGCGTGTTGTCCGGGTGGTTGTAGCCGCGGCGCACGCCTTCGTTGATGGCGTCGTCCAGGCTGCCAGTGAAACCTTCGAGCCGCACGTCCATGCCGATCTTCAGGAACACGTTGACGATGCCGGTGTCCTGGCAGATCGGGCGGTGGCCGGTGGCGCTCATCTTGCTGTTGGTCAGGATCTGCGCAATCGCATCCTTGGCGGCCGGGCTTTGCTCGCGCTCGTAGGCGCGGGCCAGGTGGGCGATGTAGTCAGCCGGGTGGTAGTAGCTGATGTACTGCAGGGCAGCGGCGATGGACTCGATCAGGTCGGCTTGACGGATGGTGGTGGTAGACATGTTCAGGCGGATGGTTAAACGTGGTGGGTAATTTTCAGTGATCGTTCTGGTGGGTGCTGGTGAGCAGCTTGTCGGTGTAGGCGATCGCCAGTGCGCTCATCAGGAACACGATGTGGATGAGGGTCTGCCACATCAGGACCTTGACGTCGTAGTTGGCCGCGTTGATGAAGGTCTTGAGCAAGTGGATCGAGCTGATGCCGATGATGGCGGTGGCCAGCTTGACCTTGAGCACGGATGCATTCACATGGCTCAGCCATTCGGGCTGGTCCGCGTGGCCTTCGAGGTTCATGCGGCTGACAAAGGTTTCATAGCCGCCGACGATGACCATGATCAGCAGGTTGGAGATCATCACCACGTCGATCAATGCCAGCACCACCAACATGATGATGGTTTCGTTCAGCGAGGTGACACTGACCGTTTCCTTGTAGCCGATGCTGGTGACCAGTGCTTGCAGCGCGGTCTGGCTGCCGAAGGCGGCTTCCAGCAGGTGCACCAGTTCGACCCAGAAGTGGAAGACGTAGACACCTTGCGCAGCAATCAGGCCCAGGTACAGCGGCAACTGCAGCCAGCGGCTGGCAAAGATGAAAGCGGGCAGGGGACGCAGCGGCGCGGCTTTGGACGGTTCAGGGGGCGACATCGGGGCAATCTCGGGTTTGTATCTAGGCGAAAGATTTTAGGCTGCATTTCCATTCGGGCGAGGATTGGGTACATTGGTGGTCGGATGTCAATCAAGTCAGTGACTTGTAAGGGCAAAACCCGACATTCCGTGGCGATTCAATTTCTATTAGAGGAAACAAGCCATGAGTTCATCTTCGTCCGCCATCCAATCTGTCTTGGTCGAGAACCGGGTCTTCCCTCCGGCCGAATCGGTTGTGAAGGCCGCCCGGATCTCCGGCATGGACGGCTACAACGCCCTGTGTGCCGCTGCGGAAAAGGATTTCGAGGGTTTCTGGGCCAAGCTGGCACGTGAAAACGTGGTGTGGAACAAGCCGTTCACCCGCACGCTGGACGAGTCGAATGCCCCGTTCTACAAGTGGTTCGACGACGGCGAACTGAACGCTTCGGCCAACTGCTTGGACAAGCATGTCGGCACCCCGGTCGAGAACAAGACGGCCATCATCTTTGAAGCCGACGACGGTGCGGTGACCAAGGTCACCTACAAGGAACTGCTGGCCAAGGTGAGCCAGTTTGCCAACGCCCTCAAGGCACAAGGCATCAAGAAGGGCGACCGCGTTCTGGTCTACATGCCCATGACGGTCGAAGGCGTGGTGGCCATGCAGGCCTGCGCCCGCATCGGCGCCACCCACAGCGTGGTGTTCGGTGGCTTCTCGGCCAAGTCGCTGCAGGAGCGCATCATCGACGCCGGCGCTGTGGCCGTGATCACCGCCAACTACCAGATGCGTGGCGGCAAGGAACTGCCCCTGAAGGGCATCGTGGACGAAGCGCTGGCCATGGGTGGCTGCGACACCATCAAGACCGTGCTGGTCTACCAGCGCACCGCCACCGCCTGCAACATGGTGGCCGGCCGCGACAAGACTTTTGCCGAAGCCCTGGCGGGCCAGAGCACCGAGTGCGCACCGGTGGCCGTGGGGGCCGAGCACCCGCTGTTCATCCTCTACACCTCCGGCTCCACTGGCAAGCCGAAGGGTGTCCAGCACGCCACCGGCGGCTACCTGCTGTGGGCCAAGCTCACCATGGACTGGACGTTCGACCTGAAGTCCGACGACATCTTCTGGTGCACGGCCGATATCGGCTGGATCACCGGCCACACCTATGTGGCCTATGGCCCGCTGGCCGCCGGCGCTACGCAGATCATCTTCGAGGGCGTGCCGACCTATCCGAACGCCGGTCGCTTCTGGCAGATGATCGAGCGCCACAAGTGCACCATCTTCTACACGGCACCCACCGCCATCCGTTCGCTGATCAAGGCGGCCGAAGCGGATGCCAGCGTACACCCGGACCGCTCCGACCTGAGCAGCCTGCGCATCCTGGGCTCAGTGGGTGAACCGATCAACCCCGAAGCCTGGATGTGGTACTACAAAAACGTCGGCGGCGAGCGCTGCCCGATCGTCGACACCTTCTGGCAGACCGAGACCGGCGGCCACATGATCACGCCGCTGCCGGGTGCCACGCCGCTGGTGCCGGGCTCCTGCACGCTGCCGCTACCGGGTATCACGGCCGCCATCGTTGACGAAGCGGGCAACGACATGCCCAACGGCGCGGGTGGCATCCTGGTGGTCAAGAAGCCCTGGCCCTCGATGATCCGCACCATCTGGAACGACCCTGAGCGCTTCAAGAAGAGCTACTTCCCTGAAGAGCTCAAGGGCTACTACCTGGCGGGCGACGGTGCTGTGCGCAGCGAAGACCGTGGCTATTTCCGCATTACCGGTCGTATTGACGATGTGCTCAACGTCTCCGGTCACCGCATGGGAACGATGGAGATCGAATCGGCTCTGGTGGCCAAGACCGACCTAGTGGCCGAGGCGGCCGTGGTGGGCCGTCCGGACGACCTGACCGGCGAGGCCATCTGTGCTTTCGTGGTGCTCAAGCGTCCGCGCCCCACGGGCGACGAAGCCAAGCAGATCGCCAAGGAACTGCGTGACTGGGTGGCCAAGGAAATCGGTCCGATTGCGAAACCGAAGGACATCCGCTTCGGCGAAAACCTGCCCAAGACGCGTTCCGGCAAGATCATGCGCCGCCTGCTGCGCTCCATTGCCAAGGGTGAGACGATCACCCAGGACACCAGCACCCTGGAAAACCCGGCAATCCTGGATCAGTTGGGCCAAGCCTACTGATGCGCTGGTCTTGAGCGTGTTTCCTGTCTGCCCCGCAAGGGGCGGCAGTTCACGCGCAGCAACAAAAAAGCCCGCAATTGCGGGCTTTTTTGTTGTGCCGAGAGGCGATTACTTGGCGGCGAGCACCCAGGCAACCAGCTTCTTGGCTTCGGCTTCGCTCACTTGCGGGTTGGCGGGCATGGGCACCGGGCCCCAGACGCCAGCGCCACCCTTGATGACCTTGGCAGCCAGCTTGTCAGCGGCAGACTTGTCGCCGGCATACTTGGCGGCAACTTCCTTGAAGGCCGGGCCGACCAGCTTCTTGTCGACAGCGTGGCAAGCCATGCAGTTCTTGGAAGTGGCCAGAGCCTGGTCGGCGAAGGCGGGGGCGGTCACGGAAACAGCAGCGACCAGGGCAAACAGAGCACGTTTCATCATTTCCTCGTGGGTTGAGTTAAATTAAGTGAACAACGATATTGTAATAACTATGGTTGACCGGTGCGCACGATCGGTTATGCAGAAACTGGAGAAATAGGATGTATTTGCTTGCTATTGGCATTGTTTTGCTGTTGCTCAAATTCTTGGAAATCGGGCCGGTGGCGGCCTGGGACTGGTGGGTGGTGCTGGTTCCTTTCGCCTTGGCCGTTGCCTGGTGGGCCTGGGCAGATGCTTCCGGCTACACCCGGCGCAAGGCTATGGCGCGGGAGGACCAGCGCCGGCAGACGCGCATCGACCGCAGCCATGCTGCGCTGGGGACCAAAAGAAAACGGCCTTGAAGTACGAGTGGGGTTGATGCAGTCAAGCCGTTGGCATGCGCACATTGGCGGTACCTGTGTGGCGGGTGTTGGCATGGACCCTCCAGCCATCGGCAAACCGCACGCTAGGCCATAATTGCAGAGGCCTTCTCACTTGTAACCACTGACTCGAAGAATCACCATGCCAGCCTATCGTTCCAAAACTTCCACTGCCGGTCGCAACATGGCAGGTGCGCGTGCACTCTGGCGCGCCACCGGCATGAAGGACGGCGACTTCAGCAAGCCCATCATCGCGATTGCCAACTCCTTCACCCAGTTCGTGCCTGGCCATGTGCACCTGAAGGATCTGGGCCAACTGGTGGCACGCGAGATCGAGGCCGCAGGTGGTGTCGCCAAGGAATTCAACACCATTGCGGTGGATGACGGCATTGCCATGGGCCACGACGGCATGCTGTATTCGCTGCCCAGCCGCGAGATCATTGCCGACTCGGTGGAGTACATGGTCAACGCCCACTGTGCCGATGCGCTGGTGTGCATCTCCAACTGCGACAAGATCACCCCCGGCATGCTGATGGCCGCCATGCGGCTGAACATCCCGGTGGTGTTCGTCTCCGGCGGCCCGATGGAAGCCGGCAAGACCAAATTGGGCGTGATCAAGCTGGACCTGATCGATGCCATGGTGATGGCCGCCGATGACAAGGTGTCGGACGAGGAAGTGGCCGAGGTGGAGCGTTCCGCCTGCCCGACCTGCGGCTCCTGCTCCGGCATGTTCACGGCCAACTCCATGAACTGCCTGGCCGAGGCGCTGGGTCTGGCCCTGCCCGGCAATGGCACCATCGTTGCCACCCATGCTGACCGCGAGCAGTTGTTCAAGGGCGCTGGCCGCCTGGTCGTGGAGCTGTGCAAGCGCTACTACGAGCAGGACGACGAGAGCGTGCTGCCGCGCTCGGTCGGCTTCAAGGCCTTCGAGAATGCGATTGCGCTGGACATCGCCATGGGCGGCTCGACCAACACCATCCTGCACCTGCTGGCGATTGCACAGGAAGCCGAGATCGACTTCACCATGAAGGACATCGACCGCATGTCGCGCGTGGTGCCGCAGCTGTGCAAGGTAGCACCGAACACGAACAAATACCACGTCGAGGACGTGCACCGCGCCGGCGGCATCATGGCCATCCTCGGTGAGCTCGACCGCGCCGGCAAGCTGCACACCGACGTGCCGACCGTGCATGCCAAGACCATGAAGGACGCGCTGGACCAGTGGGACATCAAGCGCAACCCCTCGCCCGAGGTGCAGACCTTCTACAAAGCGGGGCCGGCCGGCAAGCCGACCCAGATCGCCTTCAGCCAATCTACACGCTGGCCCAGCCTGGATACCGACCGCGCCGAAGGCTGCATCCGCTCCATCGATCATGCTTTCTCGCAAGAGGGCGGCCTGGCCGTGCTGGTGGGCAATATTGCGCAGAACGGTTGCGTGGTGAAGACCGCCGGTGTGGACGACGCCTTGCTGGTGTTCGAAGGCCCGGCCCATGTGACCGAATCGCAGGACGAGGCGGTGGCCAACATCCTGGATGACAAGGTCAAGGCCGGTGACGTGGTGATCGTGCGCTACGAAGGCCCCAAAGGCGGCCCCGGCATGCAGGAAATGCTTTACCCGACCTCGTACATCAAGTCCAAGGGCCTGGGCAAAGCCTGCGCGCTGCTGACGGACGGCCGTTTCTCTGGCGGTACCTCCGGCCTGTCGATTGGCCACTGCTCGCCTGAAGCGGCGGCCGGCGGTGCGATCGGGCTGGTACGCAATGGCGACCGCATCCGCATCGACATCCCGAACCGTCGCATCGACGTGCTGCTGTCCGACGAGGAACTGGCCAAGCGCCGCGCCGAGCAGGACGCCAAGGGCTGGAAACCGGCGCAGCCGCGCAAGCGCAAGGTGTCGGCTGCGCTCAAGGCCTATGCCAAGCTGGTGATGTCGGCCGACAAGGGCGCGGTGCGCGACCTGTCGCTGCTGGACTGACGGTTGCCCTGTTGCCGGCATGCCCGTTGCGGCGGCCGGCTACCGGGGCGGCTGAGCACAAGGCAGGGTGCCATGGTGGCGCCAAGTCGTGTTTGTGCGTGTGAGCCGGCACCCGGGGTGCTAGCCGGGGCACAATGGCGCCCATGCTGATCCACCCGCAAATCAATCCGGTCGCCCTGCAGTTGGGGCCACTTGCTGTCCACTGGTATGGCATCACCTACCTGGTGGCCTTTGCCTTGTTCATGTTCCTGGGCGTGCGCCGGCTGCGGCATGAGCCGTACGCATCGCTCAGTGGCACGCAGGCCTGGAGCCGGCGTGACGTGGAAGACATCCTGTTTCTCGGTGTCATGGGCGTGGTGATCGGTGGCCGCCTGGGTTATTGCCTGTTCTACAAGCCGGGCTACTACCTGAGCCATCCGCTGGAGATTTTCTTTGTCTGGCAAGGCGGCATGAGTTTTCATGGCGGCATGCTCGGCGTGGTGGGGGCCATGCTCTGGTTTGCCCACAGCCGCAAGAAACCCTGGTTGCAGGTGGCCGACTTCGTGGCGCCGTGTGTGCCCACCGGGCTGGCGGCTGGGCGGGTTGGCAACTTCATCAACGGCGAGCTCTGGGGCCGTGTGGCCGATCCATCCTTGCCCTGGGCCATGCTGTTCCGCGGCGCCGGCGATGTGCCGCGCCATCCTTCGCAGGTCTACCAGTTCCTGCTCGAAGGCCTGCTGCTGTTTGTGCTGCTGTGGCTGTATGCCCGTAAGCCGCGCCGCACCGGCCAAGTGGCGGCAGCTTTCCTGTTCGGCTACGGCGTGCTGCGCTTCGTGGCGGAGTTCTTCCGCGAACCGGATGACTTTCTCGGCCTGCTGTCGCTGGGCCTGAGCATGGGGCAGTGGCTGTGCCTGCCAATGATCGTGGGCGGCATCGGACTGTGGTGGTGGGCGAGTCGCCGGCCAGCCGCACGTTTGGCCTGAGGCGCGAGCTTCTTCAGACGAAATTCGCCTGAATTCCTTGTCAAATATGCGCCAAATGCTATAAAAAGTGTAGCTATTTGGCGCTGTGCCCTATTGCACAGCCGGTATTAGGGTTTTTCAGGATCGAATAATTACCTGTAATTATGGAAAATTACAGAAAAGGAAGGGCTCTGAGCGGGCCCATCCCGTGTCGTTCCTCAACCTGATTCGAGCCTCTCATGCGTCTGGTCCACAACTCTCTGCACGAGCGCGTCGCCGCCACGCTGCGCGAGGAGATTTTTGACGGCACCCTGGCGCCAGGCAGTTTTGTGGACGAGGTGGCCTTGTGCGAGCGCTTGAAAATTTCCCGCACACCGCTGCGCGAGGCGCTCAAGGTGCTGTCGGCCGAAGGGCTGGTGCGGCACGAGCCGCGCCGCGGCTGCTTTGTCAATGAAGTGACCGAGCAGGATCTGGATGAAATCTTTCCCGTCATTGCCCTGCTGGAAGGGCGCTGTGCCTTCGAGGCAGCCTGCAATGCCAGCGATGCCGATCTGGCCGTGCTGGAGACGCTGCACCAGAAGTTGCAGGCCCATGCGGCGGCCAAGCGCATCGTCGACTACTACCAGACCAATTTCACCATTCATGAGGCCATCATCACGCTGGCCAACAACCGCTGGCTGGCGCAGGTGATTGCGGATTTGCGCAAGATCCTCAAACTGGCGCGTTTGCAGCAGTTGCATGCGCCGGGGCGCCTGGCGCAAAGCCTGAGCGAGCATCTGGCGGTGTTTGCGGCGCTCAAGGCACGCGACTCCGAGGGGGCGGAAGCGGCCATGCGCACGCACCTGACGCGGCAACGTGAAGCATTGCGCGAACTGGCGCGCCAACAGAAAAGCAGGAGGCTGGTATGAATGTCGCAACATCCTGGTTGGCGCGCAGCGTTTCGCAGCTAAGTCCGCGCCTGCGTGGCGTGGTTGCCACCGCCGCCAAACCTGAGCGCGATGCGGCGCTCACGCGCGAGCAGCGCCGCATGCTCAAAACCCTGCAGGCGATCGTCGACCCTCAGGTGAGCGAGGTCGAAGGCGGGCGCCGCGCACGCACCGTGGCGGCCGGGTATGCCACGGCCACGCCTGAGCAGCGGCGCGACATGTGGTTGTTGATGAGCGAGCAGTTTGCCCCTGACGCCAAGAAGGTGGCGGCAGCGCGCGACCAGTACGACACGGCCATCGGGACGCCCGAGGAAGGGCAGGCTGAAATCCGCTTGCGCAAGGCGTTGGTGTCGCCGCGCACGCGGCTGTTACAGCGTTTTTCCGCGTTTCCCGAGGGCATGCGCTTTCTGCTCGACCTGCGCGCCGAGCTGCTGCCGCAACTCAAGGGCGAGAAACGCCTGTTGGCGCTGGATGCCGAGTTGGAGAACCTGTTTTCCACCTGGTTCGACGTCGGCTTCCTGGAGTTGCGGCGCATGAGCTGGGATTCGCCGGCCTCGCTGATCGAGAAACTTATCAAGTACGAGGCGGTGCACGACATCCGCAGTTGGGCCGACCTCAAGAACCGCTTGGACAGCGACCGCCGTTGCTACGGCTTTTTTCACCCAAGCTTGCCGGACGAGCCGCTGATCTTTGTCGAAGTGGCCTTGCTGGGCGAAATGCCGGGCAGCATCGCGCCGCTGCTGGA
Source organism: Curvibacter sp. PD_MW3 (assembly GCA_002633085.1). GTDB lineage: Bacteria > Pseudomonadota > Gammaproteobacteria > Burkholderiales > Burkholderiaceae_C > Hylemonella. Next base: position 91,743 of record NSIV01000001.1, on the reverse strand, counting down.
TGAAACCGCTGCGGCATCCGACCTGACCAAGGCGACGACGGCCATTTTCTATTCCATCAGCAACACCCAGACCGGCCTGCGCGGGGTGAGTTTTGGCGATTCGCTGATCAAGCGCGTGGTCGAAACCCTGCGCGCTGAATTCTCCAAGCTCAAGACCTTCGTCACGCTGTCGCCCATTCCGGGTTTTCGCACCTGGCTGGGCCGGCACGCCGGCGCCATGCTGGAGCGGATGGAACGCCGCGCACGCACGGAACTGCAGCGCTCGCTCGGTGGCGAGGCCTTGACGGCGGAGCTATTCCTGGCTGCGGCAGACAACGCGCGCGAGCTGGATGCCGCGTCCCCGCTGGGCCACCTTCTGATGCAATGCGCCGCGCACTACCTGGGCCAGGAGTTGCAGGATGGCAAGCCGGTCGACCCGGTGGCGCGCTTTCACCTGGGCAATGGTGCGCGAGTGGAGCGGCTCAACTGGGCCGGTGACGGCTCGCCCAAGGCGTGGAAGCAGTCTTACGGCATGATGGTCAACTACCTGTATGACCTCAAGCGCCTGGACAAGCATCGGGTGCAACTGGGGCAGGGCAAAATACCTGTGTCGGGCGAGATCGCCAAGCTGGCGTTCTGACAGCCGCGCCATTTGTTAGTTGGTTTACCAAAAGAGGAGACAACCATGACTACGATCGACCGCGTCATTTCCAGCCGACGTGATGTGTTGCGCCTGGCGGCAGCCGGCCTGGCCGGGACTGCCCTGACCGGGCAGGCCCAATCAACCTGGCCGACCAAGCCGGTCACCTTGATCGTGCCGTTTCCGGCGGGTGGTGGGACCGACGCCTTTGCCCGCCCACTGTCGGCGCAGTTTGCCAGGGTCACTGGCAAGCAGTTGATCATCGACAACCGTGGCGGCGCCGGCGGTACCTTGGGCGCCAGCATCGCGGCCAAGGCGCAGCCCGATGGCTACACCCTGTTCATGGGCGGCGCTCACCATGCCATCGCACCGTCGATGTACCCCAAGCTGGACTACGACCTGGAAAAGGACTTCGTACCCTTGGTGCTGGTGGCCAACGTGCCGCAGGTGCTGGTGGTCAACCCGAAGAAGATCAATGTCGACTTCAAGGCCTTCCTCGCCATGCTGCGGCAGAACCCCGGCAAGATGAACTACGGCTCGGCCGGCAGCGGCAGCAGCCACCACTTGGCGGGCGAGTTGTTCAAGCAGCAGACCAAGACTTTCATCACCCACATTCCCTATCGCGGTGCCGGCCCGGCGCTGCAGGACCTGATTGCCGGCAATATCGACATGATGTTCGACGGCCTGGGCTCCTCGGCCTCGCACATCAAGGGCGGCCGCATCAAGGCGCTGATGGTGGCCGGAGCGAAGCGCAACCCGGCGTTCCCCGATGTGCCGTGCGCGGCCGAGTTGGGGCTGCCGGACTACACCGTGACCACCTGGTATGGCATCTGGGCACCGAAGGGCACGCCGGCCGATGTGCAGGCGCGCGCGGTGGAGGACATCCGCAAGGCCGGTATGACGGACGAGGCCAAAGCGGTCTGGGCCAACCAGGGCGCCGAGTTCGGCAACCTGACGCCGCAGCAGTTCGGCCAGTTCATCAGTGCGGAAGTCAAGCGTTGGGCCAACGTGGTCAAGCTCTCGGGCGCCAAGCTGGACTGATGCGCGCAGGGGCTCTGGCGCGTGATACCGAATGAGAGAAGTGAAGTCAAAGCGATGAGTGGCAGCATTCGATCCGAACGCCAGGGCGCACTCGCGCTGGTGACCTTGAGCCACCCAGGCAAGTTCAACGCCATGTCACGCGCCATGTGGCGCGAACTGCGCCAGGTGTTCACGACAATCCAGGCCGAACCGGCGGTGCGCTGTGTGCTGGTGCGCGGGGAGGGCGGGCATTTCTGCGCGGGTGGCGATATTTCGGAATACCCGGACTTTCGCTTCGACGAGGCCGGCCTGCGTGATTTTCATGACAACGATGTCTGGGGCGGCCTGCAGGCCATGCTGGACTGCGATGTGCCGATCGTGGCGCAGATCGAGGGCAATTGCATGGGCGCGGGGGTGGAGATCGCCTGCTGTTGCGACATTCGCGTGGCGGATGCCGCCTCCAAATTCGGCGCGCCGATCGCCCGCTTGGGGTTTCCCATGGCGCCGCGTGAGGCGGCGCTGGTGCTGCGAGAAGCCGGTGCCTTGACGGCACGCGAGATGCTGCTGGAAGCAGCCGTCTTCAGCGCCGAGTTGATGCTGCAGCGCGGCTTTCTCAGCCGTGTGGTGTCAGCTGGGCACTGTGCCAGTGAGGCCGCGGCCACCGCCGCGCGCATCACGGCACTGGCACCGCAAGCCGCACGCTTGAACAAGCAGACGCTTCGGGCATTGAATTTGCCGCCAGCCCTTTATGGTATTGCGCCGGCAGCTTCGAATTCGATAGCAAAACTCCTTTCCCAAGCCTATGCCTACGCCGATAGCCCGGAGCATCGCGAAGGCATCAGCGCCTTCCTGCAGAAGCGACCCAGCAATTTTTCAACCTCTGAGACTTGAGCGAAGCCATGTCACAAGCCAATGCCAATCTGTTTGCCGCCTTGCGTGCGGCCTTTCCGCACAAACTGGATGCAATCGCCATCGAGACCGACAACGGTCTGAACTACTCCTGGCGCGACCTGGAACGCGCCACGGCCATGATGGCCAACCTGCTCAAATCGCTGGATCTGCCCGAGGGCTCGCGTATCGCGGTGCAGGTCGAGAAGTCGGTCGAGGCGGTCATGTTGTACCTGGCCACGCTGCGTGCCGGTTATGTGTTTTTGCCGCTCAACACCGCCTACCAAAGTGCCGAGATCGAGTACTTCGTCGGCAACGCCGAGCCGGCGGTGGTGGTGTGCAGCAGCAAGAACTTCGGCTGGGTCAGCAAGATCGCCTTCAAGGCCGGCACCCAGCATGTGTTCACGCTGGATGAGAACCGTACCGGCTCGTTGCTGGAACGTGCTGCCCATTGTTCCGACCACCACCAGGTGGTGCCGCGCCAAGCCGACGACCTGGCCGCCATCCTCTACACCAGCGGTACTACCGGCCGCAGCAAGGGGGCCATGCTGACGCACGGCAACCTGCTGAGCAACGCCCAGGTGCTCAAGAACTACTGGGGCTGGCAGCCTGGTGACGTGCTGATGCATGTGTTGCCGATTTTCCATGTGCACGGCCTGTTCGTGGCGCTGCATGGTGCGCTGCTCAACGGCAGCAAGATGATCTGGATGGCCAAGTTCGACCCCAAGCGCGTGCTGGAGAAGCTGCCTGAAGCCACGGTCTTCATGGGCGTGCCCACGCTGTATGTGCGCCTGTTGGCGGAGCATGGCCTGAACCGCGAGTCCACACGCAACATGCGTCTGTTCGTCGCGGGTTCGGCGCCGCTGCTGATCGAGACCTTTGTCGCCTGGCAACAGCGCACCGGCCACACCATCTTGGAGCGCTACGGCATGAGCGAAACCATCATGCTGACGTCCAACCCCTACAAGTCCAAGGACGGTGAGCGCCGCGGCGGCACGGTGGGATTTCCCTTGCCCGGCGTCAGCCTGCGGGTGCAGGACGATGCCGGCCAACCGGTGCCGGTGGGCGAGATCGGTGGCATCCAGGTCAAGGGCCCCAATGTGTTCAAGGGCTACTGGCGCATGCCGGAGAAGACGAAGGAAGAGTTCACCGCCGACGGCTACTTCAAGACCGGCGACGTTGGCAAGATCGACGAGCGCGGCTACGTGACCATCGTCGGTCGCAGCAAGGACCTGATCATCAGCGGCGGCTACAACGTGTACCCGGCCGAGATCGAGGGCTACATCAACGAATTGCCGGGCGTGGCGGAAAGCGCTTTGGTCGGGGTGCCGCATCCCGATTTCGGTGAGGTGGGTGTGGTGGCAGTGGTGCGCAAGTCCGGCGTGGCGCTCGATCCGGATCACATCATTGCCAAGCTCAAGTCGCAGCTGGCCAATTTCAAGATCCCGAAGCGCTGCTTCGTGGTCGACGAGTTGCCGCGCAACACCATGGGCAAGGTGCAGAAGAACCTGCTGCGCGAACAGTACAAGCACCTGTTCTACTGAGCTGGTGCGCTGCCTCTGCGGCAGCATGAAAAAAGGCCCACCCCTTGCAGGGCGGGCCTTTGTCTTGCGTCCAGCGCTTGAGCGATTCGCTTAGCGCAGCACCAGCACCGGCACGTGCGAGTGCGTCAGCACCTGTTGCGTCTCGCTGCCCAGCAGCAGGCGCTTGATGCCCTTGCGGCCATGCGAGGCCATGACGATCAGGTCGCATTTGTGTTTCTTGGCGGCGGCGATGATGGCCTCGCTCACCAGGTCCGACTTGGCCGTGACGGCCTTGACCTTGACGCCCTTGCCCAGAGCAGTCTTGCTCACGGCATCCACGATCGATTGACCGTGTTCAGCCCATTGCTTTTCGACGCGGGCGATGTCGCTGGCCGGCAGGGCCAGGCCGCCTTCAAAATAGCTTTGCGGGTAACGCGGGATCACCTTCAGGGCGACCAATTCTGCGCCGGTGAGCTGGGCCATGGCAATGGCGCTGCTCACAGCTTTCTTGGACAGGGTGGAGCCATCGGTGGCAACGAGGATTCTTTGGTACATGAGGTGATCTCCGTGTTGTGCGAAACGGATTCTAGATTACTACGTTCACTTCTGTTATCGTCTTGATCCAAATCAAGACAGAGGCGGGTGCTGCCCGATACGCTTGAGCACTATGCAAACAGCAAGTCTTGCCGCGACGTTCTTGCCGGAACGCAAAAGGGCAGAAGCTGCCGAGCCGCTTGTGGACTCAGCCCCGGCCGGCCTTGGCCTGCTTGACGATCCACAGGAGTGGTCGGCTTTCAGCCGGCGGGTTGAAGGCCAGGCCGACTGCTGGGAATCCCATCTGGTCATCGAAGGCATGCACTGTGCCGCCTGTGCGCTGACGGTCGAGGACGCCTTGCTTGGTGTTCCCGGCGTGGCCAGTGCCAGTGTCAGCGCGGGCAGTCACCGCGCCCGTGTGGTCTGGCAGGCCGATGCCGTGCAGCCTTCTGGTTGGATGCAGGCCGTGCTCAAGGCCGGTTACCGTGCCGTGCCGGCCAATGACGCCTTCGCCAACCAGCGTCGCCGCCAGGAAACCCGCAAGGCGCTGTGGCGCTGGTCGGTGGCCGGGCTGTGCATGATGCAGGTCATGATGTACGCGTGGCCGGCCTATGTGGCACTGCCGGGCGACCTCTCGGCCGAGATGGAGCAGTTGCTGCGTTGGGCTTCCTGGGTGCTGACACTGCCGGTCATGCTCTTTTCCTGTGGTCCCTTCTTTTCTGCCGCGCTGCGCGATGTGGCGCAACGCCGCATCAGCATGGACCTGCCCGTGGCGCTGGGCATGGGCATCACCTTTGTGGTCAGCACGGCAGGCACCTTCGACCCGCAGGGCATTTTCGGGAAAGAGGTGTACTTCGATTCCCTGACCATGTTCGTTTTCTTCTTGCTAACGGGTCGTTGGCTGGAGTTGCGGTTGCGCGACCGCACCGCCGGTGCCCTGGATGCCTTGATGAATCGCCTGCCCGACAGCGTTGAGCGCCAGCGTGCCGACGGGGTGTTCGAGCGCGTCGCGGTGCGCCGGCTACAGGCGGGGGATGTGGTGCGCATCCTGCCGGGTGAGGCTTTTCCGGCGGACGGCACGGTGCTGCAAGGGCAGACGCTGGCCGACGAGGCGCTGCTCACAGGGGAGTCGAGGCCGATTCCACGGGGTATGGGCGAGGCCGTCATTGCCGGCAGTCACAACTTGGCCGCGTCGGTGCTGGTGCGGGTGGACCGCACCGGAGCCGATACCCGTTTTGCCCAGATCGTGGCACTGATGGAGCAGGCTGCCAGCAGCAAGCCGCAGCTGGCGCAGCGGGTGGACCGCCTGGCCAAACCGTTTCTGGTGGGCGTTTTGCTGGCGGCCGCGGGCGCCGCGGCCTACTGGTGGGTAAGCGATCCCGGTCATGCGCTGATGGTGGCGGTGGCTGTATTGGTGGTGACCTGCCCCTGCGCCTTGTCGTTGGCGACGCCGGCGGCCATGCTGGCTGCGGCCGGGAGGCTGGCGCGCCATGGCGTGCTGGTGCGCCGGCTGGGCGGCTTGGAGGCATTGGCGCAAGTCGACATGGTGGTGTTTGACAAGACCGGCACCCTGACGCGTGACGCCATGGTGCTGCAGTCCATCCGGACCCGACCCGGCGTGACCGATGAACAGGCGCTGGCCATGGCCATGGCGTTGGCGCAACAGTCGCTGCACCCAGTGTCGCGCGCCCTGGCTGCAGCCGGGCAGGGCAGGGGATTGTTGGCCCAGCCGTCAAGCGATGTGCGCGAACTGGCTGGCCAGGGGTTGGTCGGCCAGCTGGTGTCGCCTGTGTCGACAGGGGCGGCGTACGAGGTACGGTTGGGTTCTTCCCGTTTCTGCGGTGTCAACGAGCCGGTACCGCAAGGGCCGCACGCGTGTCTGAGTGATGCGCAGGGCTGGCTGGCCACGTTTGAGTTCGGCGAGGACATCCGGCCCGATGCGCTCAGCACCGTGGCGGCCTTGCAGGCTTCGGGGATTGAGGTGCAGATCCTGTCCGGCGATGGCGAGCAGGCGGTGGCTCGAGTGGCATCGCAACTCGGCATCCAGCAGGCGCGTGGCGGCTGCACGCCGCAGGACAAGCTGGCCTTTCTTCACATCGCGCAGCAGAATGGCAAGCACGTGGCAGTGGTGGGGGACGGTCTGAACGACGGGCCAGTGCTGGCTGGCGCCCATGTGTCGTTTGCCGTCGGCCACGCCGTGCCGCTGGCCCGCGCGCAAGCCGATTTTGTGGTGCTGGGCGAGAGACTGGCCAGTGTCGGGCAGTCGCTGCAGTTGGCGCGCCGCACCATGGGGGTCGTGAACCAGAATCTGTGGTGGGCGGTGGCCTACAACGCCGTCTGCGTGCCGCTGGCAGTGGTCGGCTGGCTTCCCGCCTGGCTGGCGGGCCTCGGCATGGCATCGAGTTCTCTGTTGGTGGTGCTCAATGCCCTGCGCTTGGCTGGTCGCTGGCGTCACACGAAGGTAACCTGATGGACATACTCTATTTGCTGATTCCGCTCTCGGTCATTCTGGTGTTTTTCATCCTCGGCGGCCTGTGGTGGGCCATCGAGCGTGGCCAATTTGAGGACATCGAGGCCGAAGGCGAGCGGATTTTGCGGGATTCTTGAAAGCGGTTGATATGAGTCAAATGGATTCCGAGAACTTTGTTACAGACTTGATAGTGGACAACTAAGAAAAGAGGTGCACATGACATTTGCAAACACAAAAGCCACTGTCTACAACGACACCGTTGTACGACAGTTCGCCATCATGACGGTGGTATGGGGGGTGGTGGGCATGTTGGTTGGCGTGATCATCGCCGCCCAGCTGACCTGGCCCGAACTCAATCTGGGCATTTCATGGCTGAGCTACGGTCGTCTGCGGCCGTTGCATACCAATGCCGTGATCTTCGCCTTTGGCGGTTGCGGCTTGTTTGCCGCTGCCTACTACGTGGTTCAGCGAACCTGTCAGGTGCGCTTGTTCGGTGACAAGCTGGCTGCCTTCACCTTCTGGGGCTGGCAACTGGTGATCCTGCTGGCCGCCATTTCCCTGCCGCTGGGTTACACCTCCGGCAAGGAGTACGCCGAGTTGGAGTGGCCGATCGACATCCTGATCACACTGGTCTGGGTCGCGTTTGCCGTCGTGTTCTTTGGCACGGTGGGCACCCGTAAGGTCAAGCACATCTATGTGGCCAACTGGTTCTTCGGCGCCTTCATCATCGCCGTGGCCCTGCTGCACCTCGTCAACAGCGCAGCCATCCCGGCCGGTTTCCTCAAGTCCTACTCGGCCTATGCCGGCGTGCAGGATGCCATGGTGCAGTGGTGGTACGGCCACAACGCGGTGGGCTTCTTCCTGACGGCCGGCTTCCTGGGCATGATGTACTACTTCATCCCGAAGCAGGCTGAGCGTCCTGTGTACAGCTATCGCCTGTCCATCGTCCACTTCTGGGCCCTGATCTTCACCTACATGTGGGCGGGTCCGCACCACCTGCACTACACCGCACTGCCGGACTGGACTCAGTCGGTCGGCATGGTGTTCTCGCTCATCCTGCTGGCTCCCAGCTGGGGCGGCATGATCAACGGCATCATGACCCTGTCGGGTGCTTGGCACAAACTGCGTGACGACCCGATCCTGCGCTTCCTGATCGTGTCCCTGTCCTTCTACGGCATGAGCACGTTTGAAGGCCCGATGATGTCGATCAAGACCGTCAACGCCCTGAGCCACTACACCGACTGGACCGTGGGTCACGTGCACTCCGGCGCCTTGGGCTGGGTGGGTCTGGTCACCATGGGGTCCATGTACTACCTGATTCCGCGCCTGTTCGGCCAGAAGCAGATGTACAGCGTCAAGGCCATTGAAGTTCACTTCTGGACCGCCACCATCGGTATCGTGATCTATATCGCTGCCATGTGGATTGCCGGTGTGATGCAGGGTCTGATGTGGCGCGCCATCAACACGGACGGTACGTTGACCTACACCTTCGTCGAGTCGGTCAAGGCCACCTTCCCGTTCTATGTGCTGCGTCTGCTGGGTGGTCTGCTCTACCTGGGTGGCATGCTGGTCATGCTCTGGAACGTGATCAAGACGGCCACTGCCGGCCGCTCGGTCAACGTCACCATCCCGGCCGCTGCGTCTCACGCATAAGAAGAAGGAAACCATCATGGCAAACCACAACACGAGCGGCGGTATGTCGCACGAGAAAATCGAGACCAACAACTTCCTGATGATCGTTCTCATCTTGTTGGTTCTGTTGGTCGGCGGTCTGGTCGAGATCGTGCCGCTGTTCTTCCAGAAGTCCACCACCGAGCCGATCAAGGGCATCCAGCCCTACACGGCACTGCAACTGGCCGGGCGCGACATCTACACCCGCGAAGGCTGCTACAACTGCCACTCGCAGATGATTCGCCCGTTCCGTGCCGAGACCCTGCGCTACGGCCACTATTCGGTGGCTGGCGAGTCGGTCTACGACCACCCGTTCCAGTGGGGCAGCAAGCGCACCGGTCCAGACTTGGCGCGTGTTGGTGGCCGCTACAGCGATGAGTGGCACCGCATTCACCTGAACAACCCGCGGGATCTGGTGCCCGAGTCCAACATGCCGGCTTACCCCTGGCTGCTCAAGGACACGGTGGATGCCTCGGTCATGCCGGCGCACATGAAGGCTCTGCGGACGGTGGGCGTGCCCTACACCGATGAGCAAATCGCCAAGTCTGTGGAGGAGGTCAAAGGCAAGACGGAAGTCGAAGCACTGATCGCCTATCTGCAGGTTCTGGGTACGGCCCTCAAGTAAGACGGGAGATCACATCATGGATGTCAATACCCTTCGTTCCATTGCCACCGTGGCCAGCTTCATCACATTCATCGGCATCGTGCTGTGGGCGTGGTCCAAGCGTAATGCCGCCGATTTCGAGCAGGCCGCCATGCTGCCGTTCGAACAGGAATAACGAGCCGTCAAAGGAAGAAAAATGAGCGACTTTACAAGCAACTTCTGGTCGGTCTACGTTACCGTTATCACTGTCGTGGGCATTGCCGCCTGTCTGCTGCTGCTGTGGTTCAGCGGCAAAGCCAAGGCCATGACCTCGAACGACAACACGACCGGCCACGTCTGGGACGGTGATCTGCGCGAGATGAACAACCCCCTGCCACGCTGGTGGGTGTGGCTGTTCGTCATCACGATTGTCTTCAGCGCGGTCTACCTTGCCATGTACCCGGGTCTCGGCACGAGCGCCGGCAAGCTGGGCTGGACTCAACAAGGCCAGTACGAGGCTGAAATGAGCAAGGGCGCCAAGGAAGTGGCACCGTTGTATGCCAAGTTCGCCGGCATGTCGCCGGAAGACATGTCCAAGGACCCCCAGGCCATGGGCATCGGCGAGCGCGTGTTCATGAACAACTGTGCTCAGTGCCACGGCTCGGATGCACGCGGCAGCAAGGGCTTCCCGAACCTGACCGATGGCGACTGGCTGCATGGCGGCACACCGGACAAGATCAAGGAAACCTTGACCAAGGGCCGTATCGGCAACATGCCGCCCATGGCGGCTGCCGTGGGCACGCCGGACGACGTGAAGAACGTGGCGCACTACGTTCTGAGCCTGTCGGGCAGCCCGCATGACTCCCTGCGTGCTTCGTTGGGCAAGGCCAAGTTTGGGGCCTGCGCCGCCTGCCACGGCATGGACGGCAAGGGCAACCAGGCTCTGGGCGCTCCCAACCTGACCGATGACATCTGGCTGCATGGTTATGGCGAGAACGCCATTGTTGCCATGATCAACAACGGCAAGGTCAACCAGATGCCGGCCCAGGAAGGCAAGCTGAGCGAAAGCCAGATCCAAGTGTTGACATCGTATGTCTGGAGCCTGTCCAACGGCGCTAAAGTGGCGGCCAAGTAAGCAGAAATCCGACCGGAGTTGTTTTGAACCATCCTGACAGCGCAGACAGAAAAATCATTCCCATCGTTTCGCAAGAGGTGACGTCATCCGATGCGGACGATGCGGAGATGGTTTCTTTGTACCAGGCGCACAAGAAAGTCTATCCCCGCAGTGTTTCCGGCCTGTTCGCACGCTGGCGCTGGGGGATGGTGTTCCTGACGCAACTGGTGTTCTACGGTCTGCCGTGGTTGGAGTGGGGACAGCGCCAGGCGGTGCTGTTCGATCTCGAAGCGCGGCGGTTCTACATCTTCGGTCTGGTCCTGTACCCGCAGGACTTCATTTATTTGACCGGCCTGCTGGTCATCTCAGCGCTGTCGCTATTTCTTTTCACGGCGGTAGCAGGCCGTCAATGGTGCGGCTACGCCTGCCCACAGACGGTTTACACCGAAATCTTCCTGTGGATCGAGCGCAAGATCGAAGGTGACCGCAGCGCACGGATGCGGCTCGACAACGCGCCGATGTCCTTCAAGAAGTTCTCCATCAAGAGTGCCAAGCAGATCGCCTGGATTTCGGTGGCGCTGTGGACCGGCTTCACGTTTGTCGGCTATTTCTCGCCCATCCACGAGTTGGGACGGTCCTTCGTGTATGCCACGCTGGGGCCGTGGGAAATCTTCTGGGTCTTTTTCTATGGTTTTGCCACCTATGGGTTCGCCGGTTACATGCGCGAGCAGGTGTGCAAATACATGTGTCCCTACGCTCGTTTCCAGAGCGCCATGTTTGACAAGGATACGCTGATCGTCTCCTACGACGAGAAGCGCGGTGAGCCGCGGGGTGCCCGCTCGCGCAAGGCCGACCCCCAGGCTTTGGGGCTGGGAGCCTGTATCGATTGCACCCTGTGCGTGCAGGTGTGCCCCACCGGCATCGATATCCGCAAAGGGCTCCAATACGAGTGCATCAGTTGCGCGGCGTGCATCGATGTCTGTGACGACGTCATGGACAAGATGAACTATCCACGTGGCCTCATCAAGTACACGACGCAGAACTCGGTTCAGTTGGGCTGGACACGTTCCCAGACCTTGCGCCATGTGCTGCGGCCCCGCGTGCTGATTTACACCAGCATCCTTCTGGCTATCAGTCTGGCGATGCTGGTCAGCCTGGCAACGCGCACGCCACTGAAGGTGGATGTGGTGCGCGACCGCGGGGTGATGGCGCGCATCGTCTCCGGCGGCATGATCGAGAACGTGTATCGTCTGCAGGTCATGAACGCGACCGAGACCGTTCAACATTACAAGATCACAGTGGCGGGCTTGCCCGGTCTGCAGCTGGCCTCCGACCAAGATTCGCTGGTGACCGTTGACCCTACCGAGGCGCGCTGGGTTGTGATTCGGGCCCAGCTGCCTTACGAGGCGGCGGCTCCCGGGTCGCATCCCATTCATTTCGAGATCGCAGCGCAGGATACCCCCGCGCATGTGAGTGAAAAATCCGTGTTTCTGGTGCCGCGTTAAGGAGTACGTATGAGCAAGAGTGCCCATTTGGTGGCCCAGCCCTGGTGGAAGTTCGGCCACGTCTGGCTGGTGCTGGCTGGCCCTGCAGTGGTGGTGGTGGCCGGTTTCTTCACCTTGTATCTGGCCATTCGCACCCCCGACCCGGTGGTGAGCGAGGATTACTACCGTCAGGGCATCGAGATCAATAAAACCCTGGAGGCCGATCCCAGCAGCCTGGCGCCGGCGATCCAGGCGCGCAACCATGCCGCCACAGGCGTGGCGCCCGCTGCCAAGCCGTCGCCCAAGCCCTGATTACACTCAGGCTATCAGGAGACAAGCATGAACATGCAAAAAATGATGTGGATAGCCTGGCCAGCCTTTTTGGTGGCAGGTGTGCTGGAGATGCTGGTGTTTGCCATGGTCGATCCGCAGGATCTGCACTGGTTCGGCCAGCCGGTGACTTTGTCGCGCCAAGGCGTCTACACGCTGGCGTTTTTTGTGTTCTGGGTGATGACCATGCTCTCCAGCGGACTCACCGCGCTGCTGGCCATGTCACCCTTTGAAGTCAATCAATGTCCGCTGCCGGCCACGGAGCGTCCTGAGGGCTGCCCCAAGCAGGAGACTTGCTGCTAAGGTCGCTGCGACCTCAGTGGCATTCCTGGTGGTTGACGATCAGGGACAGGGCATCGGTGTCAAGAATTCGCACATGGCGCTGCTTGACCTCGACGATGCCATCTTCCACAAACTTTGAGAACGTCCGGCTCACGGTCTCCAGCTTGAGGCCCAGGTAGCTGCCGATTTCCTCGCGCGTCATGCGCAGGACCAGTTCGGACTGCGAGAAGCCGCGTGCGTGCAGGCGTTGCACCAGATTCAGCAGGAAGGCGGCCAGACGCTCTTCGGCACGCATGCTCCCAAGCAGCAGCATGACGCCGTGCTCGCGCACGATTTCGCGGCTCATGATCTTGTGGACGTGGCGTTGCAGGCCATTGATCTCGCGCGACAGGTCCTCAATCCGATCGAAGGGCATGACGCAGACCTCGGCGTCTTCCAGTGCCACCGCATCGCAGGTATGGTGATCATTCACGATGCCATCCAGGCCGATGATCTCGCCCGCCATCTGAAAGCCGGTCACTTGGTCGCGGCCATCCTCGGAAGCGACACAGGTCTTGAAGAAGCCGGTGCGGATGGCGTAGAGCGAACTGAACTTCTCGCCATTGCGGAACAGCGAGGTGCCACGCTTGATTTTCCGGCGATTGGCGACCACGTTGTCCAGGCGGTCAATCTCTTCGGGGCTCAGCCCCATGGGCATGCACAGTTCGCGCAGGTTGCAGTTCGAGCAGGCAACTTTGATCGTTTGCGGGTTCATAGTCTGTATTTTGACATCAGCCATCGCAGCATCTCCTGGTTTCCCCTGACTCAGACCTATACCTTACCAGTATTTGATGCATATCAAGATGGGATTTGCGCTTTGCAGGCACATTGAGCATCAGTCGAGGACCCCCCATGAATGCCGAAACCGTTGAGCCCGTATCTCCTGAGTTGTTGCGTCGTTATGACGTGGCCGGGCCGCGCTACACCTCCTATCCGACGGCAGACCGCTTTGTCGAGGCCTTCACGGCGAACGATTACGTGCAAGCCCTGCAGCAGCGCCGTTCGGGTGCGGCAGCCTTGGTGCTGCCGCTGTCGCTGTATGTGCACATTCCGTTCTGCGAATCGCTGTGCTACTACTGCGCCTGCAACAAAATCATCACCAAGCACCATGACCGCGCGGCCGAGTATCTGCGTTACCTGAGTCGCGAGGTGGATCTGCACACCGCCCAACTGGGCGTCGGGCAGACGGTGTCGCAACTGCACCTGGGCGGCGGCACACCGACGTTCCTCAGCGATGCCGAGTTGCGTGAACTCATGGCCATGTTGCGGCGCAGCTTCACGCTGGCGCCCGGCGGCGAGTACTCGATCGAAGTTGATCCGCGCACTATCGACGCCAGCCGGCTCGATACGCTGGCCGAACTCGGTTTCAACCGGTTGAGCTTTGGTGTGCAGGATTTCGACCCGGCCGTGCAGAAGGCGGTGCACCGCGTGCAGCCGGCCGAGCAGGTGTTTGCCTTGGTCGAAGCCGCGCGCGCCAGGGGGTTCGAATCGGTTAACGTGGATCTGATCTACGGCCTGCCGCAGCAGACGCCCGAATCGTTCACACGCACGCTCAAGCAGGTCACCGAGTTGCGGCCGGACCGTATTGCGCTGTATGCCTATGCGCACCTGCCGGAGCGCTTCAAGCCGCAGCGTCGCATTGCCACCACCGAATTGCCGGGGGCCGCGGCCAAGTTGTCCATGCTGTCGAATTCGCTGGCGACCTTCATGGGGGCCGGCTACGTCTATGTGGGCATGGACCATTTCGCTCTGCCCAACGATGCCTTGGCCATCGCCAAGCGGCAGGGTCGCCTGCATCGCAATTTCCAGGGCTACAGCACCCAGCCCGACTGCGACCTGATTGCCCTGGGCGTGTCGTCCATTGGTCGGATTGGCGCGACCTACAGCCAGAACGCCAAGACGCTGGAAGAGTATTACGACGCCATCGACCACGGGCGCTTCGCCGTGGTGCGGGGCTTGGCCTTGTCGCGCGATGACCTGGTGCGCCGTGCCGTCATCATGGCCCTGATGTGCCAGGGTGAGGTGCTGTTCGAATCCATCGAGTTGGCTTACCTGATCGATTTCCGCAGCTACTTTGCTGCCGAGATGGAAACCTTGCAGAACCTGGTGGAGCAAGGGCTGGTGACGGTGGACGACAGCGGCGTCCAGGTCACGGCCAACGGCTGGTTCTTCGTGCGGGCGGTGGCCATGGTGTTCGACCGCTATTTGCAGGCCGACCGCAACCGCGCGCGCTTCTCTAAGATCATCTGAGGATGCATCTGGAGTTGCTCTAGACTCGGCGCATGCAGACATCACTTGCCGTCACGGCCCTGCTCATGGGGCTGGCGGGCGGCCCCCACTGTATTGCCATGTGCGGCGCCGCCTGTGCCGGCATCGGCCAGGCCGCCGGTGCCCACAAGAATGCGGCCATGTGGACGTTCCAGCTGGGGCGCATCATCGGCTATGCCATCCTCGGCGGGCTGGCTGCCGCCTCCATCCAGGGGTTGGGCTGGCTCACCATCCAGTCTTCCGCCCTGCGTCCGGTCTGGAGCCTGTTTCACGTGGCCGCTCTGTTGCTGGGGCTGCTGCTGCTGTGGAAGGCGCAGCAGCCGATCTGGCTGGAAAGCGCCGGGCGCAGGCTGTGGGCTGGTGCTCGCGCACTGGCCGCCGGGCGGGGCCATGGCGCGCCGCTGGTGATCGGCATGCTGTGGGCCTTGTTGCCCTGCGGCCTGCTGTACTCAGCCCTGCTGGTGGCGGCCATGACCAGCCATGCCGTGGAGGGCGCTGTCGTGATGGCGCTGTTCGCCCTCGGTACCAGTGTCTCCATGATGGCCGGCCCTTGGCTGTGGCTGCGTCTGCGTGGCCAACCCGGGGCTGGGGATTGGGGCGTGCGGCTGGCAGGGCTGGCGCTGGCGGCCAGTTCGGCCTGGGCTTTGTGGATGGGGCTGGTGCACAACACGGCGCCTTGGTGCGTAACCCCCGGCGCCTGAGGGAGTAGGGGCGGGCGCTATCATGGCGCCCTATGGCGACTTCACCATGCGGTATTTCGGCGCAGCTTCCGGCGGATGAGGTGACGCGCCTGCAGTCCCTCGAATCCTTTCGGATTCTGGACAGCCTGCCCGAGCAGTCCTACGACGACATCGTCACGCTGGCCTCGCATATCTGCGGTGTTCCGATTGCGTTGATCAGCCTGATCGACAGCGAACGCCAGTGGTTCAAGGCCAAGGTGGGGGTTGAGGTGCAGCAGACGCCGCGTGAACAGGCCTTCTGCGCCCATGCCATCCTTAATCCGGCCGACATCATGGAAGTACCGGATGCGACGCTTGACCCGCGCTTCGCCAACAACCCGCTGGTCACCGGTGAGCCAGGAATCCGTTTTTATGCCGGGGCGCCGCTGGTCACACCGTCCGGCAGCGCGCTGGGCACGCTGTGCATCATCGACCGGGTGCCGCGCCGCCTGACGCCCCCGATGGCCAAGGCGCTCAAGGCGCTGGCGCGGCAAGTCGTCCGCCTGCTGGAATTGCGGCGGGCCTTGGCCGAGCTGGAAACCCTGGCGCAAGCGCAGCAGGAGCGACAGCAGCAACTGGAGGCCACCCAGAGGCGGCTGGACCAGGTGATTTTGGAATTGGCCCAGCAAACCATGACCGATTCGCTGACAGGACTCAAGAACCGGCGGGCCTTTGATCAGATTCTGAGAGAGGATTCGTCGCGCATGGCGCGCACGCAGTCCTCGCTGGCCTTGATCCTGCTTGATATTGACGGCTTCAAGGCGTTCAATGACGAATTCGGCCATGTCAGCGGCGACGAGGCCTTGCAGCAGCTCGCCCGCGTGCTGCAAGCGCAGGCACGGGCTTACGACCGGGTGGCCCGTTACGGCGGTGAAGAGTTCGCCATCGTCCTGCCGGACACCAGCATGGCGGAGGCGCTGGGCGTGGCCGAGCGCATCCGCCAGGAAGTGCAGGATGCCCATTGGCCACACCGGCCGGTCACAGTCAGCCTGGGGGTGGCAGCCGCGCGTGCCAGCCAGGACAGCCTCACCCTGGTAGCGCGTGCCGACAAGGCGCTCTACCAGGCCAAGGCGACGGGGCGCAATTGCGTGGTGCGTGACACCGAAGTTGTCTGAGCCGGCCGTTCACGGGCTGGGATAATCTGCGCCATGCCTTTGAAGAAGCCCGTTGCCCCTGAGCGCTGGCGCATGTCGGTTGCACCCATGCTGGACTGGACTGACCGCCATTGCCGTTATTTTCACCGTCTGCTGACCCGTCAGACCTTGCTGTAC
This sequence comes from Curvibacter sp. PD_MW3, assembly GCA_002633085.1. Lineage (GTDB taxonomy): Bacteria > Pseudomonadota > Gammaproteobacteria > Burkholderiales > Burkholderiaceae_C > Hylemonella. Next base: position 74,928 of record NSIV01000001.1, on the reverse strand, counting down.
ACCGAGATGGTCACCACCGGTGCGCTGCTGCATGGCAATGTGGCGCGTCATCTGCGCTTCAACGCGGAAGAACATCCCGTGGCGTTGCAGTTGGGGGGGAGCGAGCCGGCCGACTTGGCCCGTTGTGCCGCGCTCGGTGAGGAGTGGGGCTACGACGAGATCAACCTGAACTGCGGCTGCCCGAGCGAGCGCGTGCAGCGCGGTGCCTTCGGCGCCTGCCTGATGGCTGAGCCACAACTGGTGGCGGATTGCGTCAAGGCCATGGTGGATGTGGTCTCGGTGCCGGTCACGGTCAAGCACCGCATCGGCATCGACAAGACCGAGAGTTACGACTTTGTGCGCGACTTTGTGGGGGCGGTCGCCGAGGCCGGCTGCGACGTGTTCATCGTCCATGCGCGCAATGCCTGGCTCAAGGGGCTGTCGCCGAAGGAAAACCGTGAGGTGCCGCCGCTGCGCTATGAGCTGGTGCACCAACTCAAGCGCGAGTTCCCGCAGTTGACCATCGTCGTCAACGGCGGCATCAGCACGGGGGCGCAGGTCACGGCGCAACTGGCGCAGCTCGACGGCGTGATGGTCGGGCGCGAGGCCTATCACAACCCCTGGTGGCTGGCCGAATGGGACGAAGCGTTTTACGGCGCCGCGCCGTCGGGCCTGACGCGCGAGGCGGTGGAAGCGCAGATGGTGGATTACATGGAACGCGAGGCGGCCGAGCATGGCACGCCCTGGTATGCCATCGCCCGCCACATGCTGGGCCTGCGCCATGGGCTGCCGGGCGCACGGCGCTGGCGCCAGGTCTGGAGCGACCACAAGCTCAAGACTCGGCCGCCGCGCGAGGTCATGGCGCTGGCGCACGAGGCAGCGCCGAAGGCGGCCTGACGATCGGGGTTTGGAGAGAAATCGGGGCTGTCCCCTTGCAGGTATTGCGCCGATAGCTATAAAAATAATAGCAATCGGCGCTGCTTCCTCGGCCGGTTCTGCCCACAGGCCCACTGGCCGGCGTTCGGCTGTTCAGCCGTTCAGCGAGCGCCCGGCTTCTGGTACAGCAACTCGATTTGCTCACCAAAGTGGCCCATCAGGTTGTTGCGCTTGAGCTTGAGCGTCGGGGTCATGAAGGTGTTGTCGATGGTCCAGGGCTCCAGCGTCAGGGCCACGGCACGCGGCACGGCGTAACGCGCAAAGCTTGACGTCACCTGCTCGATACGCGCCAGCGCGGCCTTTTGTGCGTCCGGGTGATTCAGGCTGGCGGCGTCATCCGGGTCGAGGCCCAGTTCTTCGGCCAGGCGGCGCCATTCGTCGCGCTGCACCACCGCCACGCAGGCGATGAAGGGGCGCTGCTCACCGACCACGAACACCTGCTCGAACAGCGGGTCCGAGGTGATGGCCAGTTCCAGGTCGCCCGGCGGGACTTTTTCGCCGGTGGAGGTCACGATGATTTCCTTGATGCGCCCGAGGATGCGGATGCGGCCGTCGCGGATCTCGGCCTGATCACCCGAGGCCAGCCAGCGGTCGACCGACAGGATGCGATCGGTGTCTTCGGGACGTTTCCAGTAGCCCTTCATGACAGACGGCCCGCTCACGAGCAGTTCGCGGTTGGCGCCGATCCGGACTTCGACCCCGGGCAGTGCCCGGCCCACCGTGACCGGGTCGTTGTCGGTCAGGGTATTGACGGCCACCACCGGCGAGGTTTCGGTCATGCCGTAGCCTTGCAGCAGTGGCAGGCCCAGGCCGAGGAAACAGCGGGCGATCGTCGGCGACAGGGGGGCGCCGCCGCTGACGGCCACGCGCACGCGGCCGCCGAATTGCGCCAGCAGAGGCTGGGCCACCAGGCGCTGCAACAGGCTCCAGGGCAACAGGCGCCAGAGGCCGGCGGCCCGTTCTTCTTCCGGCCGCGGGGGCAACAAGCCCTGGCCGGCCCGGAAGCGGCGCCAGCCCACGGCCTGTGCCGCCTCGAACAGGCGCATCTTGAAGGGGGAGGGGGAGACCTTCTCCAGCAGCTTGGCATAGACCCGCTCGTAGATGCGGGGCACCGAGATCAGCACCGTCGGGCGCACGATCTTCAGGTCTTCCGCCAGCAGCGCCACCGAGCGCGCATACGCCACGCAACTGCCGGCTGCGATCGGCAGGTAGTAGCCGGCCGTGCGCTCGAAGGTGTGCGACAGCGGGAGGAACGACAGGAAGACGTCTTCTTCGGTGGGCGTGACACGCGCCAGCACGGCCTTGACGTTGGCCACCACGTTGCGGTGCGACAGCATGACGCCCTTGGGTTTGCCGGTGGTGCCAGAGGTGTAGACGATGGCGGCCAAATCCTCCGGGCCCGGCGGCGTGGCCAGGCTGACATCGGCCTGGCCACGGGCCAGCCAGTCGGCCAAGGCGACCACCGACAGGTTGTCGGTGGCGGCGGGCAGGGGGCTGTCCACATCGGTCACCACCACGGTACGCAGTGCCGGCAGTGGGGTGCCCACGTCGCGAATCTTCTCCCACTGTTCGGTGGACGTCACCATGAGCAGCGAGGCTTCGCAATCGGCCAGGATGTAGGCAATGCTGCCGGGGTTGTCGATGGCGTGCAAGGGCACCGGCACGGCGCCCTGGGCCAGGGTGGCCTGGTCGATGCTCATGGCGTTCAGGCCGTTGGGCAGCAGGATGGCCACGCGGGCGCCGACCGGCAACTGGCTGGCCGCCAGCGCGCGCTGCCATTGCTTTACCCGTTCCTGGGTGGCGGCCCAGCTCAGGCTGATCCAGCGGCCGCTGGCGGCATCGAATTCACGGAAGGCTTCGCGCTGGGGGCTGGTGGCCACGCGCAATGCGAGCAATTGGGGCAACGTGTCGACGCGGCCGAGAGCGGGAATGACGGAATGCATGCAATCAACAATTCAGGACGGGATGCACCGGCTGGGCTGGGCCTGGCTGGCGCGGTTCTGGGGCGCAGGCTGCTGAGAGGGTGCTGCGCCTAGGGTAAACCCTCGAATCATACGCTGACTGGAGGAGCTCGCCGGGCCGCCTGTGCGACAGCCGGGCGCTCAAGGCTGGCTCAGGTGGCGGCTTCCAGCCCGTTGCGGAAATGCGCCTGCATGGCCTGGGTGGCGACTGGCGCGTCGTGGGCCAGCAGCGCCGCCATGATGGCGCGGTGCTCGGCCAGCGACTCTTCGATGCGGCCGGACTTGAACAATGAATGGTGGCGGTTGAGCTTCATGACCTTGCGCAGGTCGGCCACCATCTGGTCGCGCCAGCGGTTGTCGGCGATCTCCAACAGGCGCATGTGAAAGCGTTCGTTGATCTCGAAGAAACGCTCCCGGTCCTGCTTGGGCGGGCGGGCCGAAGCCTCCAGTTCGTCATGCAGGGCCTGCAACTCGCGCAGCTGGACTGGCGTGGCCTGGCTGGCCACCACGCCGGCGGCGTCGGACTCCAGCAGGGAGAGCAGGTGGTAGACGTCGGCCAGGTCTTTCTCATTGACCTCGGTGACGTAGGCACCGCGGCGCACCTTCATTGTCACCAGGCCTTCGGCGGCCAAGACCTTGAGCGCCTCGCGCAGGGGCGTGCGGCTGATGCCGTAGTCCTCGGCAATCTTCAGTTCGTCAATCCAGCTGCCGGGCTCCAGCTCGCGCTTGAAGATGCGCTGGCGCAGGAGTTCGGCCACTTCCTCATAAAGTGCGCGGGGGGAGAGGGATACGGCAGACATGGGCGCGATTGTAAGCTTTGCAGAATATTTTGCATCAATAATTATGAATGATGTAAACTCCACGCAACGCAACACTGGGCGCCTTGTTGTGCCCCGCCGCCACGCCATGAGCCAGAAAAACCCCGAATTCCAGAGCGCCAGCCTCGAAGCTTGGCATAAAGCTGCCGTCAAATCCGCCCCCGGCGGCAACGTTGACGCCCTGAACTGGGTCACGCCCGACGGCATCAGCGTCAAGCCGCTGTACACCGCAGCCGACACCCAGAACCTGCCGTACGCCGACACGCTGCCGGGCTTCGAGCCCTATCTGCGCGGCCCGCAGGCCACCATGTACGCCGTGCGGCCCTGGACCATCCGCCAGTACGCCGGTTTCTCCACCGCCGAAGAGTCCAATGCCTTCTACCGCAAGGCGCTGGCCGCCGGCGGCCAGGGCGTGAGCGTGGCTTTTGACCTGGCCACCCACCGCGGTTATGACTCCGACCACCCGCGCGTGACCGGCGACGTCGGCAAGGCCGGCGTGGCGATCGACTCGGTGGAAGACATGAAGGTCCTGTTCAACGAGATCCCTTTGGACAAGGTCAGCGTCTCCATGACCATGAACGGCGCCGTGCTGCCGGTGCTGGCCGGTTACGTGGTGGCAGCGGAAGAGCAGGGCGTGAGCCAGGACAAGCTGTCCGGAACGATTCAGAACGACATTCTGAAAGAGTTCATGGTCCGCAACACCTACATCTACCCGCCCGAGCCGAGCATGCGCATCATCGGCGACATCATCGAGTACACGAGCAAGAACATGCCCAAGTTCAACTCGATCTCGATCTCGGGTTACCACATGCAGGAAGCCGGGGCCAACCAGGCACTCGAGATGGCCTTCACCCTGGCCGACGGCAAGGAGTATGTGAAAACCGCCATCGCCAAGGGCATGGACGTAGACGACTTTGCCGGCCGCCTGTCCTTCTTCTGGGCGGTGGGCATGAATTTCTACCTGGAAATCGCCAAGATGCGTGCGGCGCGCCTGCTGTGGTGCCGCATCATGAAGGGCTTCAACGCCAAGAACCCCAAGAGCCTGATGCTGCGCACGCACAGCCAGACCTCGGGCTGGTCGCTGACCGAGCAGGACCCGTACAACAACGTGGTGCGCACCACCATCGAGGCCATGGCGGCCGTCTTTGGCGGCACGCAGAGCCTGCATACCAACAGCTTTGACGAGGCGATTGCGCTGCCGACCGAGTTCAGCGCCCGCATCGCCCGCAACACCCAGCTCATCATCCAGGAAGAAACCCACATCACCAACGTGATCGACCCCTGGGCCGGCAGCTACATGATGGAGAAGCTGACCCAGGACATGGCGGACGCCGCCTGGGCCATCATTGAGGAAGTCGAGGCCATGGGCGGCATGACCAAGGCCGTGGACAGCGGCTGGGCCAAGCTCAAGATCGAGGCCGCCGCCGCCGAGAAGCAGGCGCGCATCGATTCGGGCAAGGACGTGATCGTCGGCGTCAACAAGTACAAGCTGAAAAAAGAAGACCCGATCGAGATTCTCGAGGTCGACAATGTCAAGGTGCGCGAGGGCCAGATCACGCGCCTGAAGGCCATCAAGGCCCAGCGCGATGCCAAGGCGGTGCAGGCCGCGCTCGATGCCTTGACCGCTGCCGCCGAGCAGGGCAGTGGCAACCTGCTGGATCTGTCGATCAAGGCCATTCGCCTGCGCGCCACGGTGGGCGAGGTGTCGGATGCGCTGGAAAAGGTTTTTGGGCGCCATCGCGCCGATACGCAAAAGGTGACCGGTGTGTACGCAGCAGCCTATGACTCAGCCGAAGGCTGGGAAGCCCTCAAAAAAGAAATTGCCGACTTTGCCGAGAGCCATGGCCGGCGTCCGCGCGTGATGATTTCCAAGCTCGGCCAAGACGGCCATGACCGCGGGGCCAAGGTGGTGGCCACGGCCTTTGCCGACCTCGGCTTCGACGTCGACATGGGGCCGCTGTTCCAGACCCCCGAGGAATGCGCGCGCCAAGCGATCGAGAACGACGTGCACGCGGTGGGCGTCTCCACCCTGGCCGCCGGCCACAAGACCCTGGTGCCGGCCATCATTGCCGAGTTGAAGAAGCAGGGCGCCGATGACATCATCGTCTTCGTCGGCGGCGTGATTCCGCGCCAGGACTACGACTTCCTGTACGAGGCGGGTGTCAAGGGCATCTACGGCCCCGGCACGCCGATCCCGGCCAGCGCCAAGGATGTGCTGGAGCAAATCAAAGCTGCCAACAAGGCCTGACGTGGCGCCTCTGCCTCTCCTGGACGGCATTCTGCAGGGCACCCCCGCCCAGCAGCGCCGCGCCATGGCCAAGGCGATCACGTTGCTGGAGTCCACGCGCGCCGACCATCGCGCCCAGGCCGACGAGCTGCTGACGGCCTTGCTGCCGCACACCGGTAAGTCGTTCCGTCTGGGCATCAGCGGGGTGCCAGGGGTTGGCAAGTCCACCTTCATTGAAGCGCTGGGCCTGTACCTGATCGGCCAGGGCCACCGTGTAGCGGTGCTGGCGGTGGACCCCAGCAGCACGGTTTCGGGTGGCTCCATCCTGGGCGACAAGACCCGCATGGAAAAACTCTCGGTGCACGAGCAGGCTTACATCCGCCCGAGCCCGAGCAGCGGCACGCTGGGCGGCGTGGCCGAAAAGACGCGCGAGGCCATGCTGGTGTGCGAGGCCGCGGGTTACGACATCGTGATCGTCGAGACCGTGGGCGTGGGCCAGAGCGAGACGGCGGTGGCCAGCATGACCGACATGTTCGTGCTGCTGCAGCTGCCCAACGCCGGTGACGACCTGCAGGCCATCAAGAAAGGCGTGATGGAGCTGGCCGACCTGGTGGCCATCAACAAGGCCGACATCGACCCGGCTGCCGCCACGCGCGCCCAGGCGCAGATCACCTCCAGCTTGCGCTTGCTCGGACTGCACGGCAACCCCGAGCATGCGCACCACGACGACAAGCTTTGGCACCCGAAGGTGGTGCAGCTCAGCGCCCTGCTGGGGCAGGGCGTGGACCACTTCTGGGCCGCGGTGACCGAATTCCGCGCGCTGCAAACCGCCAACGGCAAGCTGGCCGCGCGACGCCAGGCCCAGGCCCAGGCCTGGATGTGGGAGCGCATCGAGGCCGGCCTCAAGCAGGCTTTCCGTGCCCATCCGCAGGTGCGCGAGCTCTTGCCCCAACTCCATGCCGACGTGGCGGCCGGCCGGCTGGCCGCTTCCACGGCTGCAAGAAATCTGCTCCAGGCCTACGAAAAACGGGCGTGAGCAGCTATCAAATCAGTAGTAACGATCAGTCATCCATATCAGCACCGACAGAGGACGAACCATGCACGACATCCTTGAACAACTGGAAAAAAAGCGCGCCGCTGCGCGACTTGGGGGCGGCGAAAAACGCATTGCTGCGCAGCACGCCAAGGGCAAGCTGACGGCGCGCGAACGCCTGGAAGTGCTGCTCGACGAGGGCACCTTCGAAGAGTGGGACATGTTCGTCGAGCACCGCTGCGTCGACTTCGGCATGCAGGACAACAAGATCCCGGGTGACGGCGTCGTCACCGGCTACGGCATGATCAACGGCCGCCTGGTCTTTGTCTTCAGCCAGGACTTCACCGTCTTCGGCGGCGCTCTCTCTGAAGCCCACGCCGAGAAGATCTGCAAGATCATGGACCAGGCCATGAAGGTCGGTGCGCCGGTGATCGGCCTGAACGACTCGGGTGGTGCGCGCATTCAGGAAGGCGTGGCGTCGCTGGGCGGTTATGCCGATGTGTTCCAGCGCAATGTGATGGCCTCCGGCGTGATTCCGCAGATCAGCATGATCATGGGCCCGTCGGCCGGCGGCGCGGTGTACAGCCCGGCCATGACCGACTTCATCTTCATGGTGAAGGACAGCTCCTACATGTTCGTCACCGGCCCCGAGGTGGTGAAGACCGTGACGCACGAGGAAGTGACGGCCGAGGAACTGGGCGGCGCCATCACCCACACCACCAAGAGCGGCGTGGCCGATCTGGCGTTCGAGAACGATGTGGAAGCGCTGCTGATGCTGCGCCGCCTCTACAACTACCTGCCGCTGAACAACCGCGAGAAGGCGCCGGTGCGCAAGAGTGGCGACCCGAGCGACCGCATGGAGCTGAGCCTGGACACGCTGGTGCCGGACAACCCCAACAAGCCCTACGACATGAAGGAGCTGATCGTCAAGACGGTTGACGATGGTGACTTCTTCGAGATCCAGCCCGAGTACGCCAAGAACATCCTGATCGGCTTCGCCCGCATGGACGGCCAGACCGTGGGCATCGTGGCCAACCAGCCGCTGGTGCTGGCCGGCTGCCTGGACATCAAGAGTTCCATCAAGGCGGCCCGTTTCGTTCGCTTCTGCGATGCCTTCAATATTCCGGTGGTGACCTTCGTCGACGTGCCCGGCTTCATGCCCGGCACCAGCCAGGAGTACGGCGGCATCATCAAGCACGGCGCCAAGCTGCTCTACGCTTATGCCGAGTGCACCGTGCCGAAGATCACGGTGATCACGCGCAAGGCCTACGGCGGCGCCTACGACGTGATGGCCTCCAAGCATCTGCGTGGCGACGTCAACTTTGCCTGGCCCAATGCCGAAATCGCTGTGATGGGCGCCAAGGGTGCGGTGGAGATCATTTTCCGCGAAGACAAGGGCGATCCGGCCAAGCTGGCCGCCAAGGAAGCCGAGTACAAGGCGCGTTTTGCCAACCCCTTTGTCGCTGGCGCACGCGGCTTCATCGACGACGTCATCCTGCCGCATGAAACGCGCAAGCGCATCTGCCGCTCGCTGGTCATGCTCAAAGACAAGAAGCTGGACAACCCGTGGCGCAAGCACGGCAACATCCCGCTCTGAAGCTGCTTTACGAGTCCTGCCATGTCCAAAGCAACCCACGCCGAGCAAGCCCGTGTGCTGACCGACATCCCGAACATCGGGAAGTCGATGGCGGCCGATCTGCGCGGCCTGGGTATTGCAACGCCGCTGCAAGTGCGTGAGATGGACCCGCTGGAGACCTACGAGCAACTGCGCGGCCCCATGGGGCAACGCCATGACCCTTGCGTGCTGGATGTTTTTCTGGCCGCACACGACTTTATGAACGGCGGGCCCAGCCAGCCGTGGTGGAACTTCACGGCCCGGCGCAAGGCGCTGCTGGCCCAACAACATTGAGTAAGAACAGGAAAGCATCATGTTCAAGAAAATCCTGATTGCGAATCGCGGCGAGATCGCCTGCCGAGTCATCGCCACCGCCAAAAAAATGGGTATCGCCACCGTGGCGGTGTATTCCGAGGCCGACCGCGACGCACGCCACGTGCTGCTGGCGGACGAAGCCGTGCTGCTGGGCCCGGCAGCCAGCCGCGAGTCCTACCTGGTGGCCGACAAGATCATCGCTGCGGCCAAGCAGACGGGTGCCGAGGCTATTCACCCGGGCTACGGGTTTTTGAGCGAGAACGAGGCTTTCGCCAAGCGTTGCGAGGACGAGGGCATTGCCTTCATCGGCCCCAAGCATTACTCCATCGCGGCCATGGGCGACAAGATCGCCTCCAAGAAGCTGGCGAACGAAGCCAAGGTCAACACCATTCCGGGCTGGAATGACGCCATCGAGTCCGCCGCGCGTGCGGTGGAGATCGCCAAGGACATCGGTTATCCGGTGATGATCAAGGCCTCGGCCGGCGGTGGCGGCAAGGGTCTGCGCGTGGCCTTCAACGACAAGGAAGCGCTCGAAGGCTTCACCGCCTGCCAGAACGAAGCCCGCAACAGCTTCGGCGACGACCGCATCTTCATCGAGAAGTTCGTGCAGGAGCCGCGCCACATCGAGATCCAGATCCTGGGCGACAGCCACGGCAATGTGATCTACCTGAACGAGCGCGAATGTTCGATCCAGCGTCGCCACCAGAAGGTGATCGAGGAGGCGCCGTCGCCCTTCATCAGCGACGCAACGCGCAAGGCCATGGGCGAGCAGGCCGTGGCTTTGGCCCGGGCCGTGAAGTACCAGAGCGCCGGCACGGTGGAGTTCGTGGTCGGCAAGGACCAGGACTTCTACTTCCTGGAGATGAACACCCGCCTGCAGGTGGAGCACCCGGTGACGGAATGCATCACCGGCCTGGATCTGGTGGAGTTGATGATCCGCGTCGCTGCCGGTGAGAAACTGCCGCTGACGCAAAAGGATGTGAAGCGCAACGGCTGGGCCATCGAATGCCGCATCAACGCCGAAGACCCGTTCCGCAACTTCCTGCCAAGCACCGGCCGCCTGGTGCGTTTCACGCCACCGGCGCAGAGCATGTGGCAGTCCGATACCGAGCACCTGTTCGGCGTGCGCGTGGACACCGGTGTGCAGGACGGCGGCGAGATCCCGATGTACTACGACTCGATGATCGCCAAGCTCATCGTGCACGGGACCGACCGCAATGACGCGATTGCCAAGATGCGTGAAGCGCTCAACGGTTTCGTTATCCGCGGCATCAGCTCCAACATCCCGTTCCAGGCCGCCTTGCTGGCACACCCGAAATTCGTGGCCGGCGACTTCAACACCGGTTTCATTGCCGAGCACTACAGCAAGGGTTTTGCCGCGGAAGACGTGCCGCACGAAGACCCGAATTTCCTGGTGGCACTGGCGGCTTTCGTTCGCCGAAAGTCGCGTGAGCGTGCCACGACGATCTCCGGCCAGTTGCCGGGTTATGCCGTGAATGCCGGCAAGGACTACGTGGTGATCACGCTGGCGGCCGACGGCAAGAACACCTACACCCCGGTGCATGTGGACGAGTTCGTGGGCGAAACCGGCTCGGCGCGCGTCAAGATCGGCGCGACCAGCTATGAAATTCGTAGCAACTCGCGCCTGAACGACATCTGTATCACCGGCACGGTGAATGGCCAGGCCTTCACTGCCCAGGTCGAGCGCGGCATGCAGAAGAACCCGCTGGCCTTGCGGCTGCAGCACAACGGCACCCGCATCGAGGCGCTGGTGATCTCGCCGCGCATGGCCGAGCTGCACCAGTTGATGCCGTTCAAGGCACCGCCGGATCTGAGCCGTTTCGTGCTCTCGCCCATGCCCGGTCTGCTGGTGGATGTGGCGGTGCAGCCGGGCCAGAAAGTGCTGGCAGGCGAGCGCGTGGCCGTGATCGAGGCCATGAAGATGGAGAACGTGTTGTTCGCCGCCGCTGACGGCGTGGTGGGCAAGGTGCTGGCGGCCAAGGGCGACAGCCTGGTGGTGGACCAGCCGATTGTGGAGTTCCAGTAATGAGCCGTCCTTTCAAGGTGCTGGGCATCCAGCAGATCGCCATCGGCGGGCCGGACAAGACCCGCCTGCAAAAACTCTGGGTCGACATGCTGGGGCTGGAAATCACCGGCACCTTCAAGAGCGAGCGCGAGAACGTGGACGAGGACATCTGTGCCATGGGCAGCGGCCCGTTCAAGGTCGAGGTCGACCTGATGCAGCCGCTCGACCCGGAGAAGAAACCGGCAGTGCACACCACGCCGCTCAACCACGTCGGCTTGTGGATCGACGACCTGCCCAAGGCCGTCGAATGGCTGACAGCACGGGGTGTGCGTTTTGCGCCCGGCGGCATCCGCAAGGGCGCGGCGGGTTTTGACATCTGCTTTCTGCACCCCAAGGCCAGCGAGGAGTTCCCGATCGCCGGCGAAGGCGTGTTGATCGAACTGGTCCAGGCGCCGCCCGAAGTGGTGAGCGCCTTCAGCGCCCTGGCGGCCTGACACGCTCTTGCTCTGTCAGGCCGGGTTAACCCTGTTTCAGGGGCCCGGCCTCGACGTTCCTTATGCTGAATCTTGCCTCTAGGTGTCGTCGCGAACGCGGACGAACACTGACGATGGACTTACGGGCTTTCTTCTGGCTCAACTACTAGATTCAAACGCATTCCCGAGCCATATACTGCGCAAAAACGGGACATATCCGTCTTTCTGCGCGCGCGCTTGAAGGCAGGATGTGCGATTACAAGCATAAGAGCGAGACAACACAATGAGACTCATCAAGCGTCTGTTTGGGCCCGGCGCGTGGTTGATGCGCCGGTTGCAGATGTCAGCGAAGCTGACACTGCTGATGGCCGTGATGGTGGCAACCGTCGCGGCCGAGTATTTCATCAGAGTGGAAGCGGGGATCGCGGGCTTGCTGATCCTGCTGTACCTGATGGTGGCCTTCCAGATCAGCTTCATGTCCGATCTGCGGCAGGTCATGCAGTTGATGGACAAGACCACGGCCGGTGATCTGCGCAACCAGGTTCGGGTTCGCGGCAGCGATGAAATTGCCACGATCGGCCAGTCCATGACCGCGATGGTCGGCAGCCTGTCGGCGATGGTGGCCAGCATCCGCAGCAACTCGGCGCTGGTGGCCAATGCCGGCCAGAGCATGGCGGCCGGCAACCGAGAACTCTCCGACCGCACCGAGCAGCAGGCGGCCAACCTGGAGCAGACGGCCGCCAGTGTGGAGGAGCTCTCCAGCACCGTGCAGGACAACGCCCAGACCACACAGGCAGCTAACACCCAGGCGGCGCGCGTGCGCGACGTGGCCGACCGCGGTGCCCAGGCCATGGCCGAGGCCGTGAAGTCGGTGGAGGCGGTGCAGGGCACGGCGCAGCGCATGAACGAGATCATCGGTGTCATCGATGGCCTGGCCTTCCAGACCAACATCCTGGCGCTCAACGCGGCGGTGGAAGCGGCACGCGCCGGTGAGGCTGGCCGCGGTTTTGCCGTGGTCGCCAGCGAGGTGCGTTCGCTGGCGCAGCGCTCGGCCGAGTCGGCCAAGGAGATTCGCCTGCTCATTGGCGCCTCCAGCGAACAGGTCACCACCAGCGTGGGACAGATCCGCACCGCCGGCACCCACATTGCCGACATCGTCTCCGGCATCCGTGGCGTGGCCGACAACATGTCGCATATTTCCACCTCCAGTGCTGAGCAAAGCTCCTCGCTCACCGAGATCACGCAAGCGGTGCGCCAGCTCGACGAGATCACGCAGCGCAACGCGCAGATGGTGGAGCGGGCCGTGACGCAGGCGGTCAACCTGGAGAGCCGGGCCTCCACGCTGGCGCAGGCGGTCTCCGCCTTCCGCCTGCAGCAGGGCACGGCCGACGAAGCGCTGGCCCTGGTGCAGCGTGCCATCCAGTTCCGTCAGCAGACCGGGCGCGACAGCTTCCTGCGCGGGCTGACCGATCCCCAGCAAGGTTTCCACGACCGCGACATGTATGTCTTTGTGCTCGACCGCAACGGCGCTTATGTCGCCTTCGGCGGCAACCCGGCCAAGGTCGGCACGCGGGTGCAGGACATTCCGGGCATCGACGGCCAGAGTCTGCTCAATGCCATCGTGGCGCAAGCCAGCCATGAGCCGGGCTGGGTCGAGTACGACATCACCAACCCGGCCACCGGCACGCTGCAGACCAAGATGTCCTACGTGCAGCAGGTGGACGACATGTTCATCGGCTGCGGCGTCTACAAGAACCTGGTGGCGAGTTAAGGCGTCGCCTCGGACGGCCGGGCGCGCTCAGGCGCCGCCTTCGCGCCGCGCCCTGGCGCGCGCCAGCGCCGCCTCGATCACGGCGCGTTTCTTGTCCAGCACCGCCGGGTCGGTGTGCAGTGAGTGCTGGCCCAGATCGGCCAGCTTCATCTTCGCTTTTTCTTCAAGCTTTTGATCGTGTTCGGCCTTGTCCCGCTTGCGCCAGAAGCTATGAAATTCATAGCGCTTGCGGGCAGTGGCCGCTTGCGCGGGTGACCAGGCGGCCCAGCCGGTGCGCTCGCCGCTGACGTTTTCCAGACGGATGCAGTCCACAGGGCAGACGGGGATGCACAACTCGCAGCCAGTGCAGTGCGGCTCAATCACGGTGTGCATCAGCTTGTTGCTGCCCAGGATGGCGTCGGTCGGGCAGGCCTTGATGCACAGCGTGCAGCCGATGCACCAGTCTTCGTCGATCACCGCCACGGTGAGCGGGCCCTCCAGGCCGAAGGCGGGATTCAGCGGTGCTTCAGGCTGGCCCGTGAGCCGTGCCAGCCGCTTAATGCCCTCGGCACCACCGGGCGGGCACTGGTTGATGGGGGCTTCGCCGGCGGCAATGGCCTGCGCATAACCGGCGCAGTCCGGGTAGCCGCAACGCGTGCATTGGGTCTGGGGCAGGGCGTCGAGAATCTGGTCGGCAGTCGCAGGCATGGGGCCGATTATCCGGCCGATCCTCACGCTGCTTTGGCTGTAGCCTTGCGCGCCGTCGGCTTTTTAGCGCTGGCCTTGGACGCCGGACCTGAGTCCGCGAGCGGTTTGTTGTGCTCCAGGATGAAGGCCTTCACCGCCGGGTACACGATCTCGCGCCAGCGCCGGCCCGAGAAGATGCCGTAGTGGCCGGCCCCCTTGGCCTCCAGGTGCCGCTGACGCGCCTTGGGCACCCCTTGGCAGATGGTGTGCACCGCCTCGGTCTGACCCGAGCCGGAGATGTCGTCCAGCTCGCCTTCGACCGACAGCAGCGCCGTGGTCTTGATGTCCTGCGGCTTCACGCGCTCCAGCTCGCCGTGTTCGTTCTTCACGTCCCAGGTGCCTTGCACCAGGCTGAAGTCCTGGAACACGGTCTTGATGGTCTCGAGGTAGTAGTCGGCATCCATGTCGAGCACGGCGTTGTACTCGTCGTAGAACTGGCGGTGCGCCTCGGCGCTGGCATCGTCACCCTTGATCAGGTGCTGGAAGTAGTCGTAGTGGCTCTTGGCGTGGTGGTCCGGGTTCATGGCCACGAAGCCGGCGTGCTGCATGAAGCCGGGGTAGACGCGCCGGCCGGCGCCGGGGAAGTTGCTCGGCACGCGGTAGATCACGTTGTGCTCGAACCAGCTGTGGCTCTTGTTCATGGCCAAGTTGTTGACCGCCGTGGGCGACTTGCGCGCATCGATCGGGCCGCCCATCATGGTCATGGTCAAGGGCGTCTTCTCGCCGCGGCTGGCCATCAGCGAGACCGCCGCCAGCACCGGCACCGTGGGCTGGCACACGCTCATCACGTGGCAGTTGCCATAGGCTTTTTGCAGGTAGCGGATGAATTCCTGCACGTAGTTGACGTAGTCGTCCAAGTGGAACTCGCCCTCGGACAGCGGCACCAGGCGGGCATTCTTCCAGTCGGTGATGTAGACCTTGTGGTCTTTCAGCATGGTGCGCACGGTGTCACGCAGCAGCGTGGCGTAGTGGCCCGACAGCGGTGCCACGATCAGCACCACCGGTTGGCCCTTGAGTTTGGTCAGGGTGGCCGGATCGTCCGTGAAACGCTTGAAGCGGCGCAGCTCGCAGAACGGTTTGCTCATTTCCACGCGCTCGTGGATCGCAATGTTCACACCATCCACGTCCACGGTGCGAATGCCGAACTCGGGTTTCTCGTAGTCCTTGCCCAAGCGGTGCATCAGGCCGTAGCCGGCCGCTATCCGTTGCGCAAAGGGCATGTGCCCCAGGGGCAGCAGCGGGTTGTTGAAGGCCTTGGCCGCGGTTTGTGCCAGATCGGAGAAAGGCTCCATCAGCGTGCGCTGGGATTCATAGAGCTGGTAAAGCATGGCGGACTCGCTTCCAAAGGATTTGCTGCAGTGCAATATATCAGTAGAAACCGAAGTCTGCTTGCGTAATTTCACGGATGTTTAGCCCCCAGAAAAACCCTTAGCCGGTGCGGAACTTCAGAGCCCGGCACCCACTCCTTCTGGGGAAGAAAGCGAAAATACATGCAGCGTCGTACTTTTATGGCTGCCCTGAGCGGCAGCGCCAGCACCTTGATCGGAACCCAGATGACCGCCTTTGCCGGGGCCGCCAGCCTCTCCCAGCTCCAGAATCTCCAGCCCAGCCCGCGTATGCCGGTGCTGTTTGTCGGCCACGGCAGCCCGCTGAACGTGATCGAGGACAACGAATTCCGCCCGAAATGGGAAGCCATGGGAGGTGAGTTCGGCAAAAAATGGCCCAAACCGCAGCTCATCCTGTGCATCTCGGCGCACTGGATCACGCGTGGCTGGTGGCTTACCGGCATGGCCCAGCCCAAGACCATCCACGACTTCGGCGGTTTCCCGCAAGCCCTGTTCGACCAGCAATACCCGGCACCGGGTGCGCCGGCCGTGGCGCAGGCTTTGGCGGCCAGCCTGCAGCAGCCTCACACCCATGCGCCGCTGGGCCTGGACGAACACGAGTGGGGTTTCGACCATGGCAGCTGGGCCGTGCTCAAACCCATGTTTCCCCAGGCCGACATCCCGGTCATCCAGCTCAGCATGGACTACGGCCGCCCGCCGGCCGAGCACTATGCGCTGGGCCAGCAGCTCAAAAGCCTGCGTGAGCGCGGCGTGCTGATCGTCGGCAGTGGCAACATCGTGCACAACCTGCGCACCATGCAGCGCAGCGCGTCGAACGACCAGGCTTACGACTGGGCCATCGAGTTCGACCGCACCATTGGCGAGCAGATTGCGCAGGGCAAGCTGGATGAGCTGCAGAACTTCCAGCAGCTCGGCCAGGTGGCGCAGATGGCGCACCCGACCTACGACCATTACCTGCCGCTGCTCTACGCCGCCGGTGCGGCAGACGACCAGGAAGCGCCGGAGTTCTTCAACGCCAAGTTCCAGGGGGCATCGATCTCGATGCGCTCGGTGATCTGGGATTAAATCAACGATCGCAACAACAGGCTGCTGCCGGTGAGCAGCAGCACGCTGTGCAGCAGCAACAGGAAACGCCGGCGGTCCAGCCGCAGGCTGATGTGGTGGCCAATAAAGAGGCCCAGGCCCACCGCCGGCAGCAGGGCCAGTACCAGCAGCAGAAGCTGCGTGTCCAGCAGGCGCCCAGCCAGCAGGAACAGCGCCACCCGCACCACCGAACTGAACATCAACACCGCTGTTTGCGTGGCGCGGATTTGCTGCGGGTCGTCCAGCCGGCGCAACAGGTAGACCGAGTAGACCCAGCCACCGGCACCGAACAGCGCGCTGAACACGCCACCCACGCTGCCGTACCACCAGGCCCAGCGCGGTGAGATCGGCGAGGGCGCGGCTTTCGGCCGCAAGCCGTTGAGCGCGTACAGCACCACGAAGGCGCCCAGCAGCGGCATCAGCAGCTTGATCGGCAAGGTGAACAACAGCCAAGCCCCCAAGGCACTGCCGGCAAACAGCGCCGGCACCAGCCGGTACAGCTCATGCCGTGCCACGTGCTGGCTCAGGCGCCAGCCGTTGGACCAGGATGCAATCATGTCCGTCAGTGCCAAGGTGGGCACCACGGTGGAAACGGGCAGCAAGTGCGCCAGCAGCGGCGCGCTTACCAGCGTGGAGCCGAAGCCCACCAGACCGAAGACGACGTAGGCGATGGTGATGACAGGCTCAGCCACCAGCAAGGTCAGAAAATCAGGCATGCGAGTGAGGATCGGTGGTCATGGGTTGCGGGCTGCTGCGGCACGCAGCTTGTCTTTTTTGCTCGGGCGCTTGCCCTTGACGCCGCCGGTGGCGGTGGCCTCAATCGGTGCGGTGTCCACCGGCTCGAAGCCCGCCACCTGTTCTCGCGCCAGCTTGAGACCCTGGCGTTTCTCGATCAGTCGGAAATGCGCTTCGGTGGCCGCGCTGACAAAACTCACCGCCAGACCGCTCTCGCCGGCGCGGCCGGTACGACCGATGCGGTGGGTGTAATCGGCGGTGGAGCGCGGCAGGTCGTAGTTCACCACCACCGGCAACTGCGCAATGTCGATGCCGCGCGCGGCCACGTCGGTGGCCACCATCACGCTGATGCGTGAGGCCTTGAAATCGGCCAGCACCTGGGTGCGCTTGCCCTGGCTCAGTTCGCCATGGAAGGGTTCGGCATCAATGCCGGCCTTGCGCAGCTTGTCGGCCACGATCTCGGCCGCATGTTTGGTGGCCACGAACACCAGCACCCGGCTCCAGCTGTGCTGTGTGATCAGCTGGCGTAGCAGCTGGGTCCGTTTGCCGGCATCGACGGCAATCGCGCGCTGCGCGATGTCGGGCTCGTTTTGCGTTTCGGGCAGCACGTCGACGCGCACCGGCTCGTGCAACAGCGTTTGTGCCAGCGCCTGTACATCGGGCGGGAAGGTGGCCGAGAAAAACAGGTTCTGCCGCTGGGCTGGCAGCAGCGCCAGGATGCGCGCCAGTTCCTCGGCAAAACCCAGGTCCAGCAGGCGGTCGGCTTCATCCAGCACCAGCGTGCTGACGCTGCCCAGCGAGAGCGCGTTGTGGTCGATCAGGTCCAGCAGGCGGCCGGGTGTTGCCACCACAATGTCGGTACCGCCGCGCAGGCCCATCATCTGCGGGTTGATGGAGACGCCGCCAAACACCACGGTCACTTTGACGGGGTCGGCCAGGTGCTGCGCCAGGTTGCGGAACTCGTCGCCCACTTGTGCTGCCAGTTCACGCGTGGGCACCAGCACCAGGGTACGAACACGGCGCGGCTTGTCCTTGGGGGCCAGCTCCTGGCGCTGCAACAGCGGCAGCGCAAAGGCGGCGGTCTTGCCCGAACCGGTCTGCGCCGAGCCCAGCACATCGCGCCCTTGCAGCACAGCCGGAATGGCGGCGCTCTGGATGGCGGTGGGGGTTGTGTAGGCCCGGGCGTTGACGGCGCGCAGCAGGGCGGGGGACAAGCCCAGGGAAGAAAATGGCATGAACAGATGCTCGTTAAGGGCGCCCAGTTTAAGCGCTCCCGAGCCGCTGCCTCCGTGGGCGACGATAATCGAGCCCCCGCGAAATTTCTAAAGGCCCATCGTGCGCAAAACCTACCAGCTCAACATCGAGGGCAAAAACCGCGACCGCTTGCTTGACGCCGTCAAGCACGACATCCGCAAATACGCCAAACGCCAACGGCGCACGGCCCTGCCCGAAGGCGTGGACTTCTGGGACTTCGATTGCAAGCTGGGCCTCAGTGCCGAGACTGCCGCCCCCGTCCATTTCGGCAGCCTGATCGAGCAGCTCGATGTCGCCGCCAAGGAGGGCGCTGTCGCCCTCTACGTCGAGATCCTGCCCAAGCACGGCCAGCGCAAAGCCAAGCCCGTCTCGGCAGCAGTTGAAGAACCGGCCCAGGGCTGAATCCGGGAACCAGCACGGCACTACCATGAGCCTGCACTACCTGGACTTCGACTACAGCGAAGACGAGCAGGGTATTGGCACCTTCGATGCCATGGCCTCGACGGCGCCCCAACACGTCGCCGCCGTGCGTGCCGAGATTGCACGGGTGCTGGACTGGGCCTATGCCACCTTCCCCGACGTGCGCGCGCCGCTGGACGAAGGCGGCGAGTGGGACTACAACCTGGAAGGCCAGCAGGAGTGGACTGCCCATGAAGCCATCGCCTACGACGAAGTGACGGGCAAGTTCAGCAGCCAACTCACGCCGGCGGGTGCGCCACGCCATACGGTGACCTTGTCGCTCAGCGGCAGCCCGCAGTTTTGCGACGCCTTCAGGCAGCGGTTCGCGCTGGAATAAGTTGGCGTCGATGGCGCCCAGGTTGCTATGAAAAACATAGCTGTTGGCGCAATGAATACATGGCCTTGAGGCCAAAAATGTCATGAAAGAGCCGCCCGAGGGCGGCTCTTTCTTTGTCACCAGCCGAGAGCGGCTTGTGCCAGTGGTGGTGTTCAGCGTGGCACGAAAAACGTCGACTTCACGTGCGTGGTCTTCGTCTGGCCCGACTGAATCGTCTGGATTTCGAAGACGATGGGGTTGGCTTGCCCGCGGTAGGCTTCGGCCGCCTCGGGAGAAAACACCAGTCGGACGGGCATGGAGCCGATACCGAGGGCATCCACGTTCAGCAGCGTGGGCGTGACGATGCTCAGCCCTGGCAGGCCGGACACGCTGATGTTGAATTGCTCGGCTTGCTCGGCGCCGTTGGTGATCTGCATGCGGTAGACGTTTTCGACCACGCCCTTGCCGACGACGCGCGCCAGGGTGCCGCGGTCCTTGATGACATCGACCACGAAGCCGTTGCGCAGCGACAGGCTGACTACAAAAACCAGACTCGTTGCCAGCAGGATGGCGCCATAGATCAGGACGCGCGGCCGCCAGATGCGGCGCAGGATCTGCCTGGGCGACCAGGCGTTGACGATGCCGTTGCCGGACGAATACCGGATCAGCCCGGTCTCATAGCCCATCTTGCCCATGACGTCGTCGCACACGTCAATGCAGGCGGCGCAGCCGATGCATTCGTTCTGCAGGCCGTTGCGGATATCGATGCCGGTCGGGCAGACTTGCACGCACAGGGTGCAATCGATGCAGTCGCCCAGGCCCAGCGATTTTGGATCGGCCTTGCGCGAACGCGAACCGCGCGCCTCGCCGCGCCCGGTGTCGTAGGCGATGACCAGCGAGTCCATGTCGATCAAGGCGCTCTGGAAACGGGCGTAAGGGCACATGTATTTGCACACCTGCTCGCGCAGGTAGCCGGCGTTGCCATAGGTGGCGAAGCCATAGAAGAAAACCCAGAACCACTCCCAAGGCGAGAAGGACAGGCTCATGGCCTCGCCCAGCAGGGTGCGGATCGGCGTGAAGTAGCCGACGAAGGTGAAACCCGTGATCAAGCCGATGGTGATCCAGACCAGCTGCTTGGCTGACTTGCGCGCCAATTTCTCAAGCCCCCAGGGGGCGGCATCGAGCCGCATGCGGGCGGTGCGATCGCCTTCCAGCCGGCGCTCGACCCAGAGGAAGATCTCGGTGTAGACGGTCTGGGGGCAGGCGTAACCGCACCACAGGCGGCCAGCCACGGCCGTGAAGAAAAACAGCGCCATGGCAGAGATGACCAGCAGCGCCGCAAGGTAGATGAAATCCTGCGGATGCAACACCAGGCCCAGCACGTAGAAGCGGCGCTCGGTCAGGTCGAACAGCACCGCCTGGCGGCCGTTCCACTGCAGCCAGGGCAGGGCGTAGAACACCGCCTGTGTCAACCACACCATCAGCCAGCGCCAGCGGGCATACCAGCCGCTGACCGAGCGCGGGTAGATCTTGATCTGCTTTTCGTACAGCGACACCATGATGTCTTGATCTGCCTCAGGTGCCTGCTTTCGGATCGGGATGACGACGGACGGTGACGGCTGATTCATGGTGGTGATGTGGGCTGTGGGCTGACCGGCAGGCGCTGGCGGAAAAACGCAGCATGTCGGGCCTGATGTGCCGGCCTCAGCCGGCGCCGATTCCCTCTGCGTTCTTGATGTAGGTCATTATAAGATTTATTGAATATAAATCTTAAATTCGGCCCTTGATGCAACGTGGGAAAAGCCTGGCGACCGCCGGGTGCAAACAAGTGGGACGCCCATGAAAAAAGCCGCCCGAAGGCGGCTTGTGAGGTGCAGGCAGAACCGGCTTACATCACCTTGGCAATGGCCTGGCAGACGTAGTCGATGTTCTTGCTGTTGAGCGCGGCCACGCACATGCGGCCGGTGTCGGTGCCGTAGACGCCAAACTCGCTGCGCAGGCGCACCATCTGGTCCTTGGACAGGCCGGAGTAGCTGAACATGCCGATCTGCTGGGTGATGAAGCTCATGTCCTGCTTCACGCCGGCGGCCTTCAGGCCGTCCACCAGCTTCTGGCGCATGGCCTTGATGCGCACGCGCATCTCGCCCAGCTCCTTCTCCCACAGGGCGCGCAGCTCGGGGTTGTTCAGCACGGCGGCCACCACGGCGCCGCCGTGGGTGGGCGGGTTGCTGTAGTTGGTGCGGATCACGATCTTGAGCTGGGACAGTACGCGGTCAGCCTCTTCCTTGCTGGCGCACAACACGGAGAGGGCGCCCACGCGCTCGCCATAGAGGCTGAAGCTCTTGGAGAACGAGGTGGAGACGAAGAAGTCCAGGCCGGCGGCGACGAATTTGCCGATGACGGCGCCGTCCTCGGCGATGCCGTTGCCGAAGCCCTGGTAGGCCATGTCAAGGAAGGACACCAGGTTCTTGGCCTTGATGGCGGCAATGATCTGGTCCCACTGGGCCGCAGTGATGTCGTAGCCGGTGGGGTTGTGGCAGCAGGCGTGCAACAGGATGATGGTGCCGGGGGCGGCAGCCGAAATGTCGGCCAGCATGCCAGCGAAGTCCACACCGCGTGTGGCAGCGTCGTAGTAGCGGTAGGTCTCGACTGTAAAACCGGCGTTGGTGAACAGGGCGCGGTGGTTTTCCCAGCTCGGGTCGGAGATCAGCACCTTGGCATTCGGGTTGAGCTTCTTCAGGAAGTCGGCGCCGATCTTCAGGCCACCGGTGCCGCCGATGCCTTGCACGGTGGCGACGCGGCCGCTTTTCACGGGCTCGGAATCAGCGCCGAACACCAGGCTCTTGACGGCAGCGTCATAGGCGGCAATGCCGTCGATGGGGAGGTAGCCGCGGGCGGTGGGCTTGTCCATCATGGCTTTTTCAGCAGTCTGGACGCACTGCAGCAGCGGCAGCTTGCCGTTGTCGTCGAAATACACACCCACGCCGAGGTTGACCTTGTTGGGGTTGGTGTCGGCGTTGAACTGCTCGTTCAGACCCAGGATGGGGTCGCGGGGAGCCATTTCGACGGCGGAGAACATGGACATGACGGTTCCTTGGATAAGTAGTGAAGTGGTCGATTCATCCCGTCCTTCCGGCAGGGGGCTGCGCGCCGCGCCGGAATGACGTATTCTTATTAGTTGCCCTGAATTTTACGGGCTTAGCCATCAGGTTTCCATGCAAGACGTTTCAGCAGTCCCCGCGCCCGAGGCCGACAGCGCCCCCGCAGCCATTCCTGAGGGGCACTTTGTCAGTTTCCCCGGCTCGCCTTTCGAGCTTTACCAGCCCTATCCGCCGGCGGGCGACCAGCCCGAGGCCATCGCCAAGCTGGTCGAGGGCGTGCAGGACGGCGAGGTGTTCCAGACCCTGCTGGGTGTGACGGGCTCGGGTAAGACCTTCACCATGGCCAATGTCATTGCCCGCCTGGGGCGGCCGGCCATCGTGTTCGCCCCTAACAAGACGCTGGCGGCGCAGCTCTACAGCGAGTTCCGCGAGTTCTTCCCCAAGAACGCGGTGGAGTACTTCGTCAGCTACTACGACTACTACCAGCCCGAGGCCTACGTACCCCAGCGCGACCTGTTCATCGAGAAGGACAGCGCCATCAACGAACACATCGAGCAGATGCGCCTGAGTTGCACCAAGAGCGTGCTGGAGCGGCGCGACGTGGTGATCGTGGCCACCGTCTCGGCCATCTACGGCATCGGCCAGCCCGATGCCTACCATCAGATGGTGATGACGCTGCGCGCCGGCGACAAGATGGGCCAGCGCGACATCATTGCCCAGTTGGTGCGCATGCAGTACCAGCGCAACGACATGGAATTTTCTCGCGGCAAGTTCCGCGTGCGCGGCGACACCATCGACGTGTTTCCGGCCGAGCACAGCGAGATGGCGCTGCGCATCGAGCTGTTCGACGACGAGATCGAATCGCTGCAGCTGTTTGACCCGCTGACCGGCCGCATCCGCCAGAAGGTGCCGCGTTTCACCGTCTACCCGAGCAGCCATTACGTGACGCCGCGCGAGCAGGTGCTGGCAGCGGTGGAGACCATCAAGGTGGAGTTGGCCGAGCGCCTGAAGGAGTTTGTGGGCATGGGCAAGCTGGTGGAGGCGCAGCGGCTGGAACAGCGCACGCGTTTCGACCTGGAAATGCTGTCCGAGGTAGGCCACTGCAAGGGCATTGAGAACTACACCCGTCACCTCAGCGGTGCGGCGCCGGGTGAGCCGCCGGCCACGCTGACGGATTACCTGCCGAAGGACGCACTGATGTTCCTGGACGAGAGTCACGTGCTGATCGGCCAGTTCGGCGGCATGTACAACGGCGACCGCGCGCGCAAGACCACGCTGGTGGAATACGGCTTTCGCCTGCCGAGCGCGCTGGACAACCGGCCGCTGAAGTTCGAGGAGTTCGAGACCAAGATGCGCCAGGCGGTCTTCGTCTCGGCCACGCCCGGCAACTGGGAAAACGAGCATGCCGGTGCCGTGGTGGAGCAGGTGGTGCGCCCGACCGGCTTGGTGGACCCGGAGGTGGAGGTGCGCCCGGCCACCCATCAGGTGGACGATGTGCTGCAGGAAATCCGCATCCGGGTGGAGAAGCACGAGCGCGTGCTGATTACCACCCTGACCAAGCGCATGGCCGAGCAGCTGACCGACTACCTGACCGACAACGGTGTCAAGGTGCGCTACCTGCACAGCGACGTGGACACGGTGGAGCGGGTGGAGATTTTGCGCGACCTGCGGCTGGGTGCCTTCGACGTGCTGGTGGGCATCAACCTGCTGCGCGAGGGCCTGGACATCCCCGAGGTGTCGCTGGTGGCGATCCTGGACGCCGACAAGGAAGGCTTCCTGCGCTCCGAACGTTCGCTGATCCAGACCATTGGCCGCGCCGCGCGTAATCTGCATGGCCGTGCCATTCTCTATGCCGATCGGGTGACGGACTCCATGGCCCGCGCCATTGGCGAGACCGAGCGCCGTCGCAAGAAGCAGATCGAGCACAACCTGGCGCACGGCATCACGCCGCGCAGCATCGTCAAGCAGGTGCGCGATCTGATTGACGGCGTCTACAGCGAGAAGGCTGGCCGGGAAGCTGACCGGCTGGAGCAGGAAGCCCTGCAGCGCGCCAAGGTGGAGGAGATGAGCGAGAAGGACATGGCGCGCGAGGTCAAGCGGCTGGAAAAGCAGATGCTGGAGCACGCACGCAACCTGGAGTTCGAACAGGCCGCCCGCACGCGCGACCAGCTCAACCTGCTCAAGGCGCGCGCCTTCGGCGCTGCCGTGCCCGACCACCCGGCCGGGCTGTAGCCCACGCCAGGGGCCATGCCTGGCTGTCGCTGGCCGCGTGGGCGAGCTCTTATCCGAGCAGAGTACGGGGTTTCTTGCTATACTTGACACAAATAGTCAGGAAAGCCCGGTAAGCCGGTCGGCACGCAGTGCGACAGGCAGTCAACTGGGCAGGGTAGGAAAGCCCCTCGGAGCCAACAGCCCCGGGGAAATACCGATAGCCAAACCCGGAACAGGAGTTTGCGATGCGCCTCACAACCAAAGGCCGCTTTGCGGTCACCGCAATGATTGACCTGGCCCTGCGCCAGAGCAACGGCCCCGTGACGCTGGCTGCCATCAGCCAACGCCAGCAGATCTCGCTGTCCTATCTTGAACAGTTGTTCGGCAAGCTGCGCCGGCACGAACTGGTGGAATCCACCCGTGGCCCCGGTGGCGGCTACACGCTGGCCCGCAAGGCGGCTGACATCACCGTGGCCGACATCATTCTGTCGGTGGACGAGCCGATCGATGCCACCCAGTGCGGCGGCAAGGAAAACTGCCTGGGCGACGCCGGCCGCTGCATGACGCACGAGCTGTGGGCCTCGCTCAACGTGCGCATGGTCGAGTTTCTCGATTCCGTCACGCTGCAAAAGCTGGTGGACGACCAGCTGGCCAAGGGCATCACGATTGAAGACAAGCCAACCGTCAAGCGCGCCATCTCTGCCATGCCGGTGGTCAAGCCGGTGCGGGTGAATGCGCCCAACTCGGTGTTTGCGCTGGGCAATGCTTTCTCCAAATCCTGATTTTCAAGAATTTTTTACCGAGTTTCGTAGCGAGCCTGTATGGACATGACCCCTCATTTCCCGATTTACCTGGACTACGGTGCCACCACGCCTTGCGATCCGCGCGTGGTTGACGCCATGATTCCCTGGTTGCGCGAGCATTTCGGCAACCCGGCTTCACGCAGCCACGCCTGGGGCTGGGAGGCCGAAGAGGCTGTGGAGAAAGCGCGCGGCTATGTGGCCGAACTGGTCGGTGCCGACCCGCGTGAGATCGTCTGGACCTCCGGTGCCACCGAGTCCAACAACCTGGCACTCAAGGGTGCCGCGCACTTCTACCAGGGCAAGGGCAAGCACCTGATCACGGTGAAGACCGAGCACAAGGCCGTGCTGGACACCATGCGCGAGCTGGAGCGCCAGGGCTTCGAGGTGACCTACCTCGACGTGCAGGAAGACGGCTTGCTCGACCTCGACAAGCTCAAGGCCGCCATCCGTCCGGACACCATCCTGATCAGCGTGATGTTCGTGAACAACGAGATCGGTGTCATCCAGGATATTCCGGCCATTGGCACCCTGTGCCGTGAGAAGGGCATCATTTTCCATGTTGACGCGGCGCAAGCCACCGGCAAGGTGGAGATCGACCTCAACACGCTGCCGGTGGACCTGATGAGCTTGGCTTCGCACAAGACCTACGGCCCCAAGGGCATCGGTGCGCTGTACGTGCGCCGCAAGCCGCGCGTGCGCATTGAAGCGCAGATGCACGGCGGCGGCCATGAGCGCGGCATGCGCTCCGGCACCCTGCCCACGCACCAGTGCGTCGGCATGGGCGAGGCCTTCCGCATCGCCAAGCTGGAAATGGCACAAGACAACGCCAAGGCGCGTGCGCTGCACGACCGCCTGCTCAATGGCCTGAAAGATGTCGAGCAGACCTTCCTCAATGGCCACGCCGAGAAGCGCGTGCCGCAGAACCTGAACATCAGCTTCAACTTCGTCGAAGGCGAGTCGCTGATCATGGGCATCAAGGGCCTGGCGGTCTCTAGCGGTTCGGCCTGTACCTCGGCCTCGCTGGAGCCCAGTTACGTGCTGCGCGCCCTGGGTCG
This sequence comes from Curvibacter sp. PD_MW3, assembly GCA_002633085.1. Classification (GTDB taxonomy): domain Bacteria; phylum Pseudomonadota; class Gammaproteobacteria; order Burkholderiales; family Burkholderiaceae_C; genus Hylemonella. Next base: position 48,685 of record NSIV01000001.1, on the reverse strand, counting down.
CAGCGACGAGCTGGCGCACAGCAGCCTGCGCATGACCATCGGTCGCTTCACGACCGAAGAAGAGATCGATTACGCGATTTCCACCATCAAGCTCAACGTGGCCAAGCTGCGTGAGTTGAGCCCGCTCTGGGAAATGTTCCAGGACGGTGTGGATCTGAGCACCATCCAATGGGCTGCTCATTAACTGAAGATTGAAGAGGTAAGACCATGGCTTATTCTGAAAAAGTCGTTGACCACTATGAAAACCCGCGCAACGTTGGCTCCTTCGACAAGGGCGACGACACGGTAGGCACCGGTATGGTGGGGGCACCCGCCTGCGGTGACGTGATGAAACTGCAGATCAAGGTGAACGCGCAGACCGGCGTCATCGAGGACGCGCGTTTCAAGACCTACGGCTGCGGCTCGGCCATCGCATCAAGCTCGCTGGTGACCGAGTGGGTCAAGGGCAAGACGCTGGACCAGGCGGCTGCGCTGAAGAACAGCGAGATCGCCGAAGAACTGGCGTTGCCGCCGGTCAAGATCCACTGCTCCATCCTGGCCGAAGATGCGATCAAGGCCGCCGTGGACGACTACCGCAAGAAACACATGAACTGATGGCTCACCCCCGAAGCGCCTTTGGCGCCTCCCCCTCAAGGGGGCGCACCCAGTGGCCCGGCGAAGCCGGTTCCACGGGTGCCCTGGTCTTGAGAGGTGGGTAAACGGGGCATGAAAGACTGAAATGGCAGTTACTCTTACTGAAGCCGCGGCCCGGCATGTCACCCGCTACTTGAGCAAGCGCGGCAAGGGCGTTGGCGTGCGCCTGGGCGTCAAGACCACCGGCTGCTCCGGCCTGGCCTACAAGCTGGAGTACGTGGACGACGTGGCGCCTGAGGACATCGTGTTCGAAGGGCATGGCGTCAAGGTGCTGATCGACCCCAAGAGCCTGTCCTACATTGACGGCACCGAGCTTGATTACGTGCGCGAAGGGCTGAACGAAGGTTTCCGCTTCAACAACCCGAACGAACGCGACCGCTGCGGCTGCGGTGAGTCGTTCCGGGTGTGAATCTCCAATCCAACGATTTCGAACTGTTCGGTCTGGCGCAGCAGTTTGCGCAGGACCGTTCGGTGCTGGACGCGCGCTGGAAAGAACTGCAGCGTGAAGCCCATCCCGACAAGTTTGCCGCCCAGGGCGCAGCGGCGCAGCGCGTGGCCATGCAGTGGTCGGTCCGCATCAACGAGGCCTACCAGCGCCTGAAAGACCCGCTCAAGCGTGCCGCCTACCTGTGCGAGCTGCAGGGTGTGCCGGTGAATGCCGAGAACAACACCGCCATGCCGGCCGAGTTCCTGATGCAGCAGATGGAATGGCGCGAGGCGCTGGACGACGTCGGCAGCAGCGAAGACCTGGATGCACTGAGCGACCAGATTGCGCACAGCCGGCGCGAAACGCTCCAGCTCTGCGAGCAGCTGCTTGATGTGGCACACGATTACCCGGCCGCCGTGGCCCAGGTGCGGGCGCTGATGTTCATCGAACGTTTTGGCCGCGACATCGAAGCCCGCTACGACCAGATGGATACCGCGGCCCGGCGACAATAAGGCCCTGAACACGGCCTTGATCCGAATAGAACAACGATGGCACTGCTGCAAATTTCCGAACCCGGTCAGTCTCCCGATCCGCACCAGCGGCGCATCGCCGTGGGCATTGACCTCGGTACCACCCATTCGCTGGTGGCCTCCGTGCGCAACGGCGTGGCCGAATGCCTGCCCGACGCGCAAGACCGCGTGATTCTGCCGTCGGTGGTGCGTTACCTCGCCAATGGCGGGCGTCAGATCGGTTTCGACGCCCTGGCCGCGCTGGCCGAAGACCCGGAAAACACCATTGCCTCCGTCAAGCGCTTCATGGGCCGCGGCGTACAGGACGTGGCCGGGCGCGAGAAGCTGCCATACAAGCTGGTGGACCACCCCGGCATGCTGGGCCTGCAGACCGTGGTGGGCGAGAAGTCGCCGGTGGAGGTGAGCGCCGAGATTCTGGCCACGCTGCGCTTTCGCGCCGAGGATACTTTCAACGACGACCTCTATGGCGCCGTCATCACGGTGCCGGCCTACTTTGACGACGCCCAACGCCAGGCCACCAAAGATGCCGCGCAACTGGCTGGCCTGAACGTGCTGCGCCTGATCAACGAACCGACCGCTGCCGCCATTGCCTACGGCCTGGACAACGCCAGCGAAGGCATCTACGCGGTGTACGACCTGGGCGGCGGCACCTTCGATATTTCCATCCTGCGCCTCTCCAAGGGTGTGTTCGAGGTCATCGCCACCGGCGGCGACTCGGCCCTGGGCGGCGACGACTACGACGCCGCGCTGGCGGCCTGGGCGCTGCAACAGGCAGGCCTGAGCAGCGTGACCGCGGCTGACAAAGCGTCCATCAAGATGGCGGCCCGCGCTTGCAAGGAGGCCCTGTCTGCTACTGAATCTGTAGCGTTTCATGCCCAATTGACGGCGGCAGAAGTCGATTTGACGGTAACACGCTCGCAGTTCGAAGAAGTCACCTCAGCGCTGACGGCGCGCACCATGAGCGCGGTGCGCAAGGCCTTGCGCGACGCCAAGCTGAGCGTTGACGACGTGCAGGGCGTGGTGATGGTGGGCGGCTCGACCCGCATGCCGGTGATCCAGCGTACCGTGGGCGAGTTCTTCGGTCACGAGCCGCTGACCAACCTCAACCCCGACGAGGTGGTGGCGCTGGGTGCTGCCATCCAGGCCAACCAGTTGGCCGGCAACAATGCTGCCGGCGATCTGCTGCTGCTCGACGTGATTCCACTCTCACTCGGCATCGAGACCATGGGCGGGCTGGTTGAGCGCATCGTGCCGCGCAACCAGACCATCCCGACCGCAATGGCGCAGGATTTCACCACCTACAAGGACGGTCAGACCGCACTGGCGCTGCACGTGGTGCAGGGTGAGCGCGATCTGGTGGCCGACTGCCGCAGCCTGGCACGTTTCGAACTGCGCGGCATCCCGCCGATGGCAGCTGGCGCCGCACGCATTCGCGTCACCTTCACGGTCGATGCCGATGGCCTGTTGCAGGTCAGTGCGCGCGAGCAGGTCAGCGGCGTGGAGGCTCGCATCGACGTCAAGCCGTCCTACGGCCTGGGCGACGAGCAGATTGCCAAGATGCTGCAAGAGAGTTTCACCACCGCCGAGTCCGACATGCGCGCTCGCGCGCTGGTGGAGGCGCGTGTCGAGGCCGACCGCATGTTGCTGGCCACGCGCAGTGCGCTGGCGGCCGATGGCGACCTGCTGTCGAACGAAGAGCGCACGGCCATTGATGGCCTGATGGCCGCGCTGGAAGCATTGCGTACCCAGGAAGAAGACGCGGCGGTTATCGATGCCGCCACCGAGGCGCTGGCCAAGGGCACGGAAGCCTTTGCTGCCATGCGCATGAACCGCGGCATCCAGAAGGCGCTGGCGGGCAAGAACATTGAAACGGTCTGAGTCCACCCACTCTGAACACACCATGCCCATCATCAAGATCCTTCCCCACCCCGAGTACTGCCCGCAAGGCGCGCAGATTTCCGCGCCGGCCGGCACCTCGATCTGTGAGGCACTGCTGGACAACCACATCGAGATCGAGCACGCCTGTGACATGAGTTGCGCCTGCACCACCTGCCACGTCATCGTGCGGGAAGGGTACAACTCGCTCAACGAGCCCGATGAAAACGAAGAAGACCTGCTGGACCGCGCCTGGGGCCTGGAGCCGCAGTCACGTCTGAGCTGCCAGGCCATCCTGGCGCAACAGGATGTGGTGGTGGAGATACCGAAATACTCCATCAACCACGCCAAAGAAAATCACTGACCGATTGCTGGTTTCATTGGTTTCAGGCAGCCCCGTAAGGGGCTGTTTTCATTTCAGTGAGCCGGCTTCGTCAGGGGGCAGGGCGGCTATGATTGCCACCATGCGCCAGATCGTTCTTGACACTGAAACCACGGGCCTGTCCGCCGAAGGCGGCGACCGCATCATCGAAATCGGCTGTGTGGAGCTGCTCAACCGCAAGCTCACCGGCAACAACCTGCACTTCTACCTCAACCCTGAGCGCGACAGCCACGAGGATGCGTTGCGGGTGCACGGCATCAGCAACGAATTCCTGCGTGACAAACCCAAGTTCGTCGAGGTGGCGGAGGAAATCCTGGCCTACCTGCAGGATGCCGACATCATCATCCACAACGCGGCTTTCGACGTCAGTTTCCTGAACAAGGAGCTGGAGCTCATTGGCAAGCCGGCCTTCAGCGAGTTTGTCGCTAGCGTCACCGACACGCTGGTGATGGCCAAGGAGATGTTCCCAGGCAAGCGCAATTCGCTCGATGCGCTGTGCGACCGTCTGGGTGTCGACAACTCGGGCCGCACGCTGCACGGGGCCTTGCTTGATGCCGAGTTGCTGGCCGACGTCTACATCAACCTCACGCGCGGGCAGGATGCGTTGCTGATCGACGTGGCTGATGCCGAAGATGGCAGCGGCAGCTTCGAGCGCGTGGACCTGAGCCGCTTTGAATTGCCGGTGCTGGCCGCCAACGAACAGGAGCTGGCAGCCCACGAAGACCTGCTGGCCCAGCTCGACAAGGCCAGTGGCGGCAAGACTGTGTGGCGCAACGCCGCTTGAGTCAAAAGACCGCCGAATCTGTGGCATAATCCTGCTTTTCCCGGAGACGCAAGCGGATTTTGGGAAACGGATTCAGGGCGATTAGCTCAGCGGTAGAGCACTGCATTCACACTGCAGGGGTCACATGTTCGATCCATGTATCGCCCACCAAACGAAAATAAAGGACCCGGCAGAAATGCCAGGTCCTTTTTTCTTGGTCGTTCTGAAATAAAGCGGAGTTGAGCGTGGAACAAATCGATTGCGTGGTGGTGGGTGCGGGCGTGGTTGGGTTGGCCGTGGCGCGTGCCTTGGCGCTGGCCGGGCGCGAGGTGATCGTCGTGGAAGCACAGACTGCCATTGGCCAGGGTGTGAGTTCGCGCAACAGCGAGGTGATCCACGCCGGCTTGTACTACACGCCCGGTTCGCTCAAGGCGAAGCTGTGCGTGCGCGGCAAGGAGCTGCTCTACGCGTTGTGCGCCAGCCATGGCGTGGACCACCGCAACTGTGGCAAGCTGGTCGTGGCCACCAGCGAATCCGAAGCGGCTGCTTTGCGCGGCTTGCAGGACAAGGCGGCGGCCAATGGCGTGCCCGTGCAATGGCTGGATGCGGCGCAAGCCAAGGCCCTGGAGCCCGCGCTGGAGTGCACGGCCGCGCTGCTGTCGCCCACGACCGGCATCGTGGATACCCACGGCTTCATGCTGGCGCTGCAGGGCGATCTGGAGAAGTCGGGCGGCATGGTGGCGCTGGGCTCGGCGGTCGAATCGGCCGTGCTGGGGCAGGGCGGTGCGCCCCACGTGCTGCGGATGGCGGATGGCAGCGAGATCGCTGCGTCCCTCGTTGTCAATTCGGCGTCGCTGCATGCCTGCGCGCTGGCGCGCCGCTTCGAAGGCCTGGATGCGCGCCATGTGCCGCAGGAGACCTATGCCAAGGGCAGCTACTATTCGTTGGCTGGTCGCTCGCCGTTCTCGCGCCTGATCTACCCGGCACCGGCCGACGCCTGGCTGGGCGTTCACCTGACGCTGGACCTCGGCGGGCAAGCCAAGTTCGGCCCCGACCTGGAATGGCTGGACACCAAGCTGCCCGAGACCATCGATTACACCGTGGACCCGCGCCGCGCGGATGGTTTCTATGCCGAGGTGCGGCGCTATTGGCCCGCCTTGCCCGATGGGGCGCTGCAGCCCAGCTACAGCGGTGTGCGGCCCAAGATTTACGGGCCAGGCGAGAAAGCGCCGGATTTCCGCATCGATGGTCCGGCCGAGCACGGCGTGCCGGGCCTGGTCAATCTGTTTGGCATCGAGTCGCCAGGGCTGACCAGTTCGTTGGCGATCGGTGACTATGTTGCTGAAATGCTATAAAAACAATAGCTGATTGCGCAATCAGTCAAAGGGCTATCGCCGGTTTTTGATCTCAAGCGCAGCCTGCTTCACCAATTCCGGCCCTTGGTAGATCAGGCCGGTGTAGATCTGCACCAGGTCGGCGCCTGCTTCGATCTTGCTCAGCGCGTCCTTGGCGCTCAGGATGCCGCCGACACCGATGATGGGATAGCCTTTGCCGAGCGCGGTGCGCAGTTGGCGGATGACGCGGTTGCTGGATTCCAGCACCGGTGCGCCTGACAGGCCGCCGGCTTCTTCGGCGTGCGGCAGGCCCTGTACGGCTTCGCGGCTAAGCGTGGTGTTGGTGGCGATCACGCCGTCCATGCCGTGGCGCTGCAGGGTGGCGGCGATCACCTTGACCTGGTCTTCGTCCAGGTCGGGGGCGATCTTCACGAAGATGGGCACGCGCTTACCGTGTTGCTGCGCCAGTTGTTCACGTTTGGCGGCGATGGCGCCGAGCAGCCCATCGAGCGCCTCGTCACTTTGCAGCGCGCGCAGGTTCTTGGTGTTGGGGCTGGAGATGTTGATGGTGACGTAGTCGGCGTGTGGATAGACGCCGGCCAGACCGATCAGATAGTCATCGGTGGCGTGCTCGATGGGTGTGGCGGCGTTCTTGCCGATGTTCAGGCCCAGCAGCAGCGGCATGCCGGGCTTGCTGCGGAAGGTGGCACGCTGCACGTTGGCAATGAAGGCGTCCAGGCCGTCGTTGTTGAAGCCCATGCGGTTGATCAGCGCGTTGGCGGCAGGCAGGCGGAACATGCGCGGCTTGGGGTTGCCCGGCTGCGCCAGCGGCGTGACGGTGCCGACCTCGACGAAACCGAAACCCATGGCACCCAGACCGTCGATGCAGCGGGCGTTCTTGTCCAGGCCGGCGGCCATGCCCACGCGGTTGGGGAAGCTCAGGCCGGCCAGCGTGACCGGGTCGTCCACCCGGTGCTGGCGGTAGCCGCAGGCCAGCAGTGTGTTCTGCGTGCGGGCCAGCATGTCGATGGTGACGTCGTGCGCGGCTTCGGGGTCCATACGGAACAGCACGGCGCGGGAGAGGGCGTAGGGGATCAGAGACATTGGATAATTCCTGCAATTCCCCCGATTTTCCCAGATCAACCCACTCACTCCTTTTTCAGACATGCTTACCCAAGACGAACTCAAGACCCTGGTCGGCCAAGCGGCCCTGCAATACGTGGTTCCCGGCGAAATCGTCGGTGTCGGCACCGGCTCCACGGTCAACAAGTTCATCGATGCGCTGGCCTCGATGAAGGACCAGATCAAGGGCGCGGTATCGAGTTCGGTGGTCAGTACCGAGCGCCTGCTGGCGCTGGGCATTCCGGTGTTCGATGCCAATGAGGTGGGTGAGTTGTCGGTTTACATCGACGGCGCGGACGAGATCGATGGCCGTGGCTACATGATCAAGGGTGGTGGTGCGGCGCTGACGCGCGAGAAGATCGTGGCGGCGCAGTCGCGCCGTTTCATCTGCATTGCCGACGAGTCCAAGCTGGTCCAGACCCTAGGCAAGTTTCCGCTGCCGGTGGAGGTGATTCCGATGGCGACGCAGCGCTTGGTCCGCCAGTTTGCGGCGCTCGGCGGCACTGCCAAGGTGCGCATGCAGGGCAGCGAGCCGCTGCTGACCGATAACGACCAACACATTCTGGATGTGACTGGCCTGCAGATCAGCGAGCCGCTGGCGTTCGAGTCCGAAGTAAACCAGTGGCCTGGCGTGGTGACGGTCGGCGTGTTCGCGCACCAGCGAGCGCAGGTCTGTCTGCTGGGTACGGCCAGCGGCGTCAAAACTCTGAACTTCTAAGCACTGAACTCAGTGCTGAGCCGGTGACGGCTCAGAAGGTGATGCCGGCGGGGTTGTCCGGGCTGACCGTTGGCGCGCGTGGCGATGCGGCCTCGGGTGCCGTCGGTGCCACAGGCGCTTTGCCGTTGGCTGCAGCAGGAATGGGCGGTGGCGGTGGCACCAATGGTGTTGGCGCCGGGTTGCGGTAACTGGCGGGCAGCTGCGAGCTCTTGGGGTAGCCCGCGGCATCGAGGTACTGGATCCAGTCGGCCTGCATGAACCCCTTGAGGCGCTGGCCTCCAATGGTCAGGATGGGAATGGACGCGTCACCGCTGAACTTCTGCAGGGCGTCTGCGTCCTGCGGCGTGGTGACAGTGCGCTCGGTGAAGGGAATGCCACGGTTGTTGAGCAAGGCACGGCCACTGTCGCAAGGGCCGCAGTTCTCGCCGCTGTAGAGCGTGACCGGATAGCGGCGCGCCAGTTGGCGCAGCTCATAAGGCAACTCACTGGCCGCCTGGCTTTCGCTGCGGCCATCGGCGCTGAGGGCGGTAGCCTTGTCGCTGGCAGCCGGCGGTTTGTCGGAGAAGGTGACGCGGCCATCCGGTCCGACGATGCGGTAGATGCCTTGTGCCTGAACCAGAGTAGCGGTCAGGGCCAGCAAAAGACTGGCGGCCACAAGGGTTGCCGGGTGCTGGCGGATCGACCGTTTCATGGTGCTTTGTTTCCCTTCGATGGATCAGGCCATGCCCTGGTGCCGCAGCAGGGCGTCGAGGCTGGGTTCGCGGCCGCGGAAGGCCTTGAACGACTCGATGGCCGGACGGCTGCCGCCAGCCTCCAGGATGGCTTGGCGGTATTGTCGCCCGGTTTGAACGCTGGGCAAGCCGTCCTTACCAACTGTTTCCTCGAAGGCGGCATAGGCATCGGCGCTCAGCACCTCGGCCCACTTGTAGCTGTAGTAACCCGCCGCATAACCGCCGGCGAAGATGTGGCTGAAGGTGTGCGCGGTGCGGCTCCAGGCCGGCGGCTGCAGCACCGCCACTTCCGAGCGCACCAAGTCGAGCAGAGGCATGAAGTCCTGCGCCGGGTCGTGTTCGGTGTGCAGCAGCATGTCGAACAGGGCGAACTCGATCTGGCGCAAGGTCTGCATGCCGCTCTGGAAATTCTTGGCGGCCATCATCTTGTCGTACAGGCCGCGCGGCAGCGGCTCGCCGGTGTCGACGTGCGCCGTCATGTGCTTGAGCACATCCCATTCCCAGCAGAAGTTCTCCATGAACTGGCTCGGCAGTTCTACTGCATCCCACTCCACACCGCTGATGCCCGAGACATCGCGCTCGTTCACTTGCGTGAGCATGTGGTGCAGGCCGTGGCCGAACTCGTGGAACAGGGTGATGACGTCGTCGTGCGTCAGCAGGGCGGGTTTGCCGTCGACGCCGTCGGCGAAGTTGCACACCAGGTGCGCCACCGGCGTTTGCAGGCGGCCGGTGTCGGGGCGCAGCCAGCGCGCGCGCACGTCGTCCATCCAGGCCCCGCCGCGCTTGCCGTTGCGGGCTGGCTGGTCGAGGTAGAACTGGCCCACCAATTCATTGCCGCGTTCGATGCGGTAGAACTCGACGGCCGGGTGCCACACCGGGACAGCATCACGCCGGATGGACACTTCGAACAGCGTTTCGACGATCTTGAACAGGCCGGCCAGTACACGCGGTGCGGTGAAGTACTGCTTGACCTCCTGCTCGCTGAAGGCGTAGCGCGCCTCCTTGAGCTTTTCGGAGATATAGGGCCAGTCCCAGGGTTGCGGGTCGGCGATGCTCAGTTGTTCACGGGCGAAAGTACGCAGGTCGACCAGATCCTGCTCGGCATAGGGGCGGGCTTTTTGCGCCAGGTCGCGCAGGAAGCGCACCACCTGCTCGGGCGATTCAGCCATCTTGGGTACGACCGAAACCTGGCCGAAATTCAGATAACCCAGCAGCTGGGCTTCTTCCTGGCGCAACGCCAGGATGTCACGGATCAGGGCACTGTTGTCGAACTTCGCCGCTTCACCCTCGGCCTGGTCGGAGGCACGCGTGACGTAGGCGCGGTAAAGCGTGTGGCGCAGCGCGCTGCTCTTGGCGAACTGCATCACCGGCAGGTAGCTCGGCATCTTGAGCGTGAGCTTGTAGCCGTCCTTCTCCTCTTTCTGGGCAGCAGCGCGTGCGCTCTGCTTCACGTCCTCCGGCAGGCCGTCGAGTTCAGCCTCGGTCGCGTAGTAGGCGAAGGCATCGGTGGCATCCAGCGCGTTCTCGCTGAACTTCTGGGTCAGTTCGGCCTGGCGCTCCTGGATCTGTGCGTAGCGCTCTTTGGCAGCACCTTGCAACTCGGCACCGCCGAGCACGAAATTGCGCAGCGCGTTCTTGTGTGCCTGACGCTGCTCGGGGTTGAGCGTGGACGGATCGATCGCCTTGTACTTCGCATACAGGCGTTCGTCGGAGCCCAAGCGGGTCCAGAACTCGGTGACGCGGGGCAGGGCGGCGTTGTAGGCGGCGCGCAGTTCGGGTGTGTCGGCCACGCTGTTGAGGTGGCTCACCGCGCCCCAGGCCCGGCCGAACTTCTCGGTGGTGACGTCGAGTACTTTGGCGATCGCCGTCCAGTCGGCCGGGAAGTCCGGCGCGGTGACGGTCTCCAGCGCGGCGTCGGACTCCTGCAGCAGGGCGTCAATGGCGGGGGCCACATGCTCAGGCTGGATCTGGTCGAACAGCGGGAGGTCGGAGAAGTCGAGGAGGGGATTGCTCATGTGCAACATGTTACGGCCGGCCCTTGATGATTCAAGGCCTCCGGCCATGGATTTTTCCAATGACGTCGATCAGGCCGCGGCCACGCGTTCGGCCGCTTCCATCGTGTTGACCAGCAGCATGGTGATGGTCATGGGGCCGACACCGCCGGGCACCGGGGTGATCCAGCCGGCGACCTGCTTGACGCCTTCGAAGTCCACATCGCCGCACAGCTTGCCCTCGTCGTTGCGGTTCATGCCGACGTCGATCACCACCGCGCCGGGCTTGACCATGTCGGCGGTCAACACGTTGCGCTTGCCAACCGCGGCGACGATCACGTCGGCCTGCAGCGTCATGGCTTTCAGGTCCTTGGTGGCGCTGTGGCAGACGGTGACGGTGGCGTTCTGGCCCAGCAGCATCAGCGCCATGGGCTTGCCGACGATGTTGGAGCGTCCGATCACCACGGCATGCTTGCCCTTGAGGTCGTAATGGATCGATTCCAGCATCTTCATGCAGCCGTAGGGCGTGCAAGGCCAGAAGCCGGGCTGGCCGACCATCAGCGCACCGGCGCTGGCGACGTGAAAGCCGTCCACGTCCTTGGCCGGGGAAATGGCCTCGATCACCTTGTGGGCGTCGATGTGTGCCGGCAGCGGCAACTGCACCAGAATGCCATGGATTCCGGGGTCGTTGTTGAGCGCGTCGATGCGGGCCAGCAACTGGGTTTCGGTCATGCCGGCGTCGTACTTCTCCAGCACCGAGTGCAGGCCGCTGTCTTCACAGGCCTTGACCTTGTTGCGCACATAAACTTGCGAGGCCGGGTTGTCGCCCACCAGGATCACCGCCAGCCCGGGCGTGATGCCGCGGGCCTTGAGGGCGGCGGCTCGTTGCGCCACTTCGGCGCGCAGTTGCTTGGAGAGGGCGTTGCCGTCGATCAGGCGGCCGGTGGTCTGTGTCATGGTGGTTCCCGGATTTGTAAGTAAAAACGCCCGCTAGGTCTTATGCAGCGGGCGTGAGGTGCTATTGAAAAAGTAGTATCAGGTTTTGGGGGCCGCCTGCCCGAGGGCGATCTTGAGCAGGTCAGCCACGGTGTTGGCGCTGAGTTTTTCCATGATGTTGGCGCGGTGCGCCTCCACCGTCTTGATGCTGATGCCCAGGTCGTCGGCAATCTGCTTGTTCAAGCGGCCGGCCACGATGCGTTCCAGAACTTGGCTCTCGCGCAGGGTGAGTTTGGAGAGCAGGGCGTCGCGGCTGGCGGCCTGCTGGTGCACGCTGAAGGATTCGCGTGCGGTTTCCAGCATGCGCTCGACCAAGCTGACCAGCTGGTCTTCCTTGAAGGGCTTCTGGATGAAGTCCATAGCACCCTTTTTCATGGTGTCGACCGCCATCGGCACGTCGCCGTGGCCGGTGATGAAGACGATGGGCAGCGGGGAGCGGCTTTCAAGCAGGCGGTTCTGCAGTTCCAGGCCGGTCATGCCGCCCATGCGGATGTCGACGATCAGGCAGGCGACTTCGCGCGGGTCGTAGCGGCTGAGGAAAGATTCGGCCGAGTCGAAACAACGCACCCGGTAGTCCTTGCCTTCGAGAAGCCATTGCAGCGAATCGCGCACGGCCTCGTCGTCGTCCACCACATAAACCGTACCCTTTTTCGGAATCAAACTCATGCTTTAACCTGAGACTTTCTCTGCTGGGGGTTGAAGTGCTGCCTTGTCAGGCGCCGTGTCGGCCAGAGGGAGCCAGAAGGAAAACCGGCACCCTGTCACCTCGGGGCCATTGTAGAGGTTCTCGGCCTTCATCCGGCCCTGGTGTGACTCGACGATGGAGCGGCACAGCCCGAGGCCGATGCCCATGCCTTCGGCCTTGGTGGTGTAGAAGGCTTCGTACAGGCGCTCCATCACTTCAGGCTCGATGCCTTTGCCGGTGTCTGTCACGGAAAAATCCACCACCGGTTTACCCTCGGCTTCTGCGCGCGTCACGCGCAACTCGATGCGGCGCCGATCGGCGGGCCGGTTGGCCTGCGCCACCGATTCGGCAGCGTTCTTGAGCAGGTTGACCAGCACCTGTTCGATCAGGATCGGGTCCACCAGCAGCTTGGGCAGACGTTCGGCCACGTGGTGCGTCAGGCGTACGTTGAAACGGCGCAGGCCAATCTCCGTCAACTCCACCGCCTCATCCACCATGGGGCCGATGTCGGAGAGTGTGCGGTTCGGTTCGCTGCGCTTCACGAAGGCGCGGATGCGCTGGATGATCTGGCCAGCGCGCTGTGCCTGCCGGGCAGTTTTTTCCAGCGCGCTCAGCAGGTCTTCTTCGGATATCTGGTGCGCCTTGATGCGCGAGACCATGCCGTTGCAGTAGTTGTTGATGGCCGTCAGCGGCTGGTTGAGTTCATGTGCCACGCTGGAGGCCATCTCACCCATGGTGATCAGGCGGCTGGCGGTCTGCGCGCGTTCGGTCTGGGCGGCGGCCTGTTCCTCTGCCAGGCGGCGTGCCGTGATGTCGGTGGCAATCACCATCTGCGCCAGCCGGCCGTCAACCCAGGTCAGGTAGCGTGTGCGCACCTCCAGCCACTTGCCCAGTTCTTCCACATAGAGCTCGGCGCTTTCGGTTTCCACGTCCGGCAGGTTGCTGGTGGGCATGCCGACCAGGGTGTCCACGCTGTCGCGCGCATCGCCGCCCGACAGCTGGATGGGTTGGCTGGTGTGCCCGGCCAGCCGGACATGGCCGCTGCTCTGGTCATGGAACCAGAGCCGGTACATCTTGTTGGCAAACAGCAATTCGTCCGTGCCCAGCGGCGCCACCGAGACCGAGGCATCGAGGGCTTCCAGCACGGTGGTGAAGCGTTCGTACGACGCGTAGAGCTGCTCACGCACCCGGTTTGGCTCGGTGATGTCGGTCATCGAAGTCATCCAGCCGGTCTGCTGGCCGCGTGCGTCGATCAGGGGCGAGACGTGGATGCGCGCGTCGAACACTGTGCCGTTCTTGCGTTTGACGCGGATCTGAAAGCCGGTGCTGCTGACGCGACCCTGCAGTTCGTCGTCGAGCCGAGCTCTCAGCAGTTCCTGGTCCTCTTCCGGCCAGTAGGGGAAGGGAGCGGTCTGGCCCACCAGTTCGTCTTCCCGCCAGCCGGTCATTTGGCAGAAGGCGGTGTTGACATAGGTGATGCGGCCCTGCAGGTCGAGCGCGCGCATGCCGGTCGGCATGGAGTTTTCCATGGCGCGGCGGAAGTTGGTTTCCAGCAGCAGGGCCTGTTGCGCCTGCATGCGACGTCGGGTGTGACGCCAGTTGGCAATCAGCATCCAGGCCGTCATGGCGCTCAAGGTGCAGACCAGCCAGAACAGGCCGCTGCCGATCACGCCCAGCGAGGTGCGGTAGGCACGTGCCTTCAGTACCAGCCCATTGCCTACCGGTGACACCGGTACTTCATATTCGTTGGCCGGGTTGGCCCAGGGCAGCAGGCGGGTGGCCGGGTTGCGTTTGGGCAGGCTGGTGCCGGCGAGCAGCTCGCCCTTGGCGTCGTGCAGCGAGAAGGCATAGCGCGCCGTGACCTCCGCCGGCACGCCAAAGCGGTACAGGCCGTCCACCGAATACTCGACCAGCAACACGCCGGCGAACTTGTTGCGCCAGGACAGCGGGATGTGCAGCTCCAGCAAGGAGAGGCTGTCCGGGCTGGGGCTGCGCTGCGAGTAGACCGGCTGCTGCACCTCGCGCGCCAGGTTGTAGGTATTTTCCGTTTCGCCGGTGGTCAGCGTTTCGCCGGCCAGTCTGAAATGGGAGGCTGACAGATTGCTGTAGCTGGCCTTGATGCGGCGGCGCTCGTCGATCCAGCTCATGCTGTTGAGCTCGGGGTATTGGTTGACCAGCGATTCCGCCCGTACCTTGAACTCCTCGGTATCCATTTCTCGACTGCCCAGTTCGCGCGCCACGCGCATGAGCTGTTCCTGGCGTTCCAGCAGCCGCAGCCGCAGCTGCTGTTGGGCGTATTCAAGGTCGTGGCGCAGCGCCTCCTGTTCGCGGTCAATCTCCTCCAGCCGCAAGTAGGCGAACACGACCACGATGACTGCCAGGAACAAGAGCACGGCAACCAGTGGCGCCAGCATGGCGTAACGGTCTTGGCGGTTGGGTGACTGGCGGCGCCACCACTGGCGTATCGGGCCGTTGGTGGGCAGGTTGCGCAGGAAGGGCAGCGCGGGGGGCAAACGCAGGGGCATAAGGCGCAAGTGTAGTGGTGCTGTTGTATGGATTGTTTTGTCTGGATTCCATCTAATTTCACATTAAGAAATCAAAAGGCATGATTTGAAATATGGATAAAAATATGAGAAACTCCGCGCCACCAATGAAGACCCCGTACTAAATTACGTTTAAACAAGGAAAGAAGGAGACACGCATGTCAGCCCTACCTGAAAACTTGGTTGGCGCCAGCGCCAATGACGAGGACCGGCAGGAAACCCGTGAATGGATTGACGCGCTGTCGGCGGTCATTGCCAGCGGTGCCACCCATGGCGAGGGTCGCGCCCGGGCGCATTTCCTGTTGGAGCAGTTGCTGGAACAAGCACGCCAGGAAGGCATAGACATGCCGTTTTCGGCCACCACCGGCTATGTGAACACCATCGAGACAGACCAGGAGGTGCGTTGCCCTGGAAATCTTCAGATTGAAGGCCGCCTGCGTGCCTACATGCGCTGGAACGCCATGGCCATGGTGGTCAAGGCCAACCGCAACCATCCACCCGAAGGCGGCGATCTGGGCGGCCACATCGGCTCCTTCGCATCGCTGGCCAACATGTTCGGCGCCGGCTTCAACCATTTCTGGCACGCCGAGAGCGAAAACCATGGGGGTGACTGCATCTACATCCAGGGCCACGTCTCGCCCGGCATCTATGCACGCGCCTACCTCGAAGGCCGTCTGACCGAAGAGCAACTGCTGAACTTCCGTCAAGAAGTCGACGGCAAGGGCCTCTCCAGCTACCCGCACCCCAAACTCATGCCCGAGTTCTGGCAGTTCCCGACCGTCTCCATGGGGCTGGGGCCGCTGATGGCGATCTACCAGGCGCGTTTTCTCAAGTATCTGCATGCGCGTGGCATTGCCAACACCGAAAACCGCAAGGTCTGGGTGTTCTGCGGTGACGGCGAGATGGACGAGGTGGAAAGCCTGGGCGCCATCGGCCTGGCCGCGCGCGAGAAGCTGGATAACCTGATTTTCGTCATCAACTGCAACCTGCAGCGCCTGGACGGCCCGGTGCGCGGCAACGGCAAGATCATCCAGGAGCTCGAAGGCGAGTTCCGCGGCTCGGGCTGGAACGTGATCAAGCTGATCTGGGGCAAGGGCTGGGACGATCTGCTGGCGCGCGACAAGGACGGCGCGCTGCGCAAGATCATGATGGAGTGCAACGACGGCGACTACCAGGCCTTCAAGGCCAATGACGGCGCCTACGTGCGCAAGCATTTCTTCGGCCGCGACCCGCGCACGCTGGAGATGGTCGCCCACATGAGCGACGACGAGATATGGAACCTGCGCCGCGGCGGCCACGATTCGGAGAAGGTCTATGCAGCCTTCCATGCCGCCAATGCACACAAGGGTGAACCCACGGTGCTGCTGGTCAAGACCGTCAAGGGCTTCGGCATGGGCAAGATCGGTGAAGGCAAGAACACCGTGCACCAGACCAAGAAGCTATCGGACGAGGACGTAAAAGCCTTCCGTGACCGCTTCAACATCCCGATCCCGGACAGCCAGATCGCCGACCTGCCGTTCTACAAGCCGGCTGACGACACGCCCGAGATGAAGTACCTGCACGAGCGCCGCAAGGCCCTCGGTGGCTACCTGCCGCATCGCCGCGTCAAGGCTGACGAGCAGTTCACCGTGCCCTCGCTCGATACCTTCAAGGCCATTCTGGAGCCGTCGCCCGAAGGCCGCGAGATTTCGACCACGCAGGCTTATGTGCGCTTCCTCACGCAATTGCTGCGCGACCAGGCGCTGGGCCCGCGCGTGGTGCCGATCCTGGTGGACGAGGCACGTACCTTCGGTATGGAAGGGCTGTTCCGCCAGGTTGGCATCTACAACCCGGCAGGCCAGCAGTACACCCCGGTCGACAAGGACCAGGTGATGTACTACAAGGAAGACAAGGCCGGCCAGATCCTGCAGGAAGGCATCAACGAGGCCGGCGGCATGGCCAGTTGGATCGCCGCCGCCACGAGCTACAGCACCAGCAACCGGATCATGATCCCGTTCTACGTGTACTACTCGATGTTCGGCTTCCAGCGCATTGGCGACCTGGCCTGGGCAGCGGGCGACATGCAGGCACGTGGCTTCCTGCTGGGCGGCACCTCCGGGCGCACCACGCTCAATGGCGAGGGCCTGCAGCACGAAGACGGCCACAGCCACATCCTGGCCGGCACCATTCCCAACTGCGTCAGCTACGACCCGACCTTCGGACACGAAGTGGCGGTCATCATGCAGCATGGCTTGAAGCGCATGGTGGAGAAGCAGGAGAACGTCTTCTACTACATCACTCTGCTGAACGAGAACTACGCCATGCCGGGCCTCAAACCCGGTACCGAAGAGCAGATCATCAAGGGCATGTACCTGCTGGAAGAGGGCGCCAAGAAGACGCCGCGCGTCAACTTGCTGGGCTCCGGCACCATCCTGCGTGAATCGATCGCAGCGAAGAAGCTGCTGGAAGAAGAGTGGGGCGTGGCGGCCAACGTCTGGAGCTGCCCGAGCTTCAACGAGCTGGCACGCGACGGCCAGGACTGCGAGCGCTGGAACCTGCTGCACCCGACCGAAACCCCGCGCGTGCCCTTCGTGGCGCAGCAGCTGGAAAAACACAGCGGCCCGGTGGTGGCGTCGACCGACTACATCAAGTCCTACGCCGAGCAGATTCGTTCCTTCTTGCCGAAGGGCCGCAACTACAAGGTGCTGGGCACCGACGGCTTTGGCCGCAGCGACTTCCGTAGCAAGCTGCGTCAGCACTTCGAGGTGAATCGCCACTACATCGTGGTCGCGGCTCTCAAGGCGCTGAGCGAGGATGGCAGCGTGCCGACGGCCAAGGTGGCCGAGGCGATTGCCAAGTACGGCCTCAAGGCTGACAAAGTGAATCCCCTTTACGCCTGAGCGTAAAACGGGACAAGCTTGCGGTGAAAACCCATATCGCGCAGCGATGTGGGTCGGAGCCACAGAGTCCCGCTTCCGAACAAGGAAACAGACATGGCAATCGTTGAAATCAAGGTCCCCGACATCGGCGACTTTTCCGAAGTGGCGGTGATTGAGCTGCTGGTCAAGCCGGGCGACACCGTCAAGGCCGAGCAGTCGTTGATCACGGTCGAATCCGACAAGGCCTCGATGGAGATCCCGTCCAGTCACGCCGGCGTGGTCAAGGAGCTCAAGGTCAAGCTGGGCGACAAGGTGAAAGAAGGCTCGGTGGTCCTGATGCTGGAGGCAGCCGGAGATGCGGCTGCGCCAGTTGCCGCGCCCTCGGCTCCTTCAGCCCCTGTGGTATCGGCCCCGGCACCGGCTGCCGCAGCACCTGCTGCCGTGGCGGCGTTGGCCAGCGAACCCGTGGCACGCGTGTCATCCCCGGTCGCCGTGCTGGTCCACGCGCCCTCGGCACCGGCCGGCAAGCTGCCGCATGCCAGCCCGTCGGTGCGCAAGTTCGCGCGCGAACTCGGTGTGCCGCTGGAGGAAGTCAAGGGCACCGGCCACAAGGGCCGCATCACCGACGAAGACGTGAAGAACTTCACCAAGTCGGTGATGAATGGTGGTGCCCGTACCCAGGCCATGGGTTCGGCACCGGCTGGTGGCGGCTCGGGCGTCGGGCTGGACCTGCTGCCCTGGCCCAAGGTCGACTTCGCCAAGTTCGGCGAGGTTGAGCGCAAGGAGCTGTCGCGCATCAAGAAGATCAGCGGCGCCAACCTGCACCGCAACTGGGTCATGATCCCGCACGTCACCAACCACGACAACGCGGACATCACCGACCTGGAAGCGCTGCGCGTGCAGTTGAACAAGGAAAACGAGAAGAGCGGCATCAAGGTCACCATGCTGGCCTTCGTGATCAAGGCCTGCGTGGCCGCGCTGAAGAAGTTTCCCGAGCTCAACGCCTCGCTCGATGGCGATGCGCTGGTCTACAAGAAGTACTTCCACATCGGCTTCGCGGCCGACACGCCCAACGGGCTGGTGGTGCCGGTGCTGAAAGACGCCGACAAGAAGGGCATCCTGCAGATCTCGCAGGACCTGGCCGAACTGTCGAAGAAGGCGCGCGACGGCAAGCTGTCACCGGCCGAGATGACCGGCGGCTGTTTCTCCATCTCCTCGCTGGGTGGCATTGGCGGGCGCTATTTCAGCCCCATCATCAATGCGCCGGAAGTTGCCATTCTTGGCTTGAGCAAGTCTTTCATGGAGCCGGTCTGGGACGGCAAGGCCTTCGCGCCGCGCCTGACGCTGCCCATGTCGCTGTCGTACGACCACCGCGTCATCGACGGTGCGTTGGCGGCTCGCTTCAACGCCTACCTGGGCCAATTGCTCGGCGACTACCGCCGCATCACGCTGTAATAGGGGAACACGATGGCACTCATGGAAGTCAAGGTTCCCGACATCGGCGACTTCGCCGAAGTGGCGGTGATCGAGGTGCTGGTCAAGGCCGGCGACACCATCAAGGCGGAGCAGAGCCTGATCACGGTCGAGAGCGACAAGGCCTCGATGGAGATCCCCTCCAGCCACGCCGGCGTGGTCAAGGAGCTCAAGGTCAAGCTCGGCGACAAGGTCAAGGAAGGTTCGGTGGTGCTGTTGCTGGAAGCCTCCGATGCTGTGGCACCCGCTGCCAAATCTGAAGAAAAACAGGCTTCAGCTCCCGTCGTTGCTGCGCCAAATGCTCCTAAAAATGTAGCATCCGTTGCGCCATCGGCAGCCAGTTTCTCCGGCAGTGCCGATCTGGACTGCGACGTGCTGGTGCTTGGCGGCGGCCCCGGCGGCTACTCGGCCGCCTTCCGCGCTGCCGACCTCGGCCTGAAGGTGGTGCTGGTTGAGCGCTACGCCACGCTGGGCGGCGTCTGCCTGAACGTCGGCTGCATTCCGTCCAAGGCGCTGCTGCACGTGGCCGCGGTGATGGACGAAGTCAGCCACCTGGGTGATCTCGGTGTGGACTTCGGCAAGCCGGTGGTGAACATCGACAAGTTGCGTGGCCATAAAGAGAAAGTCATCGGCAAGCTCACCGGCGGCCTGGCCGCGATGGCCAAGATGCGCAAGGTGACGGTGGTGCGCGGTTACGGTGCCTTCGTCGGCGCCAACCACGTCGAGGTGGAGGAAACCACCGGTACGGCGCAGGACAAGACCGGCAAGAAACAGGTGGTGGCATTCAAGAAGGCCATCATCGCCGCCGGTTCCTCGGCCGTGCGTCTGCCCTTCATGCCGGACGATCCGCGCGTGGTGGACAGCACCGGCGCGCTGGCGCTCAAAGAAGTGCCGAAGCGTATGCTGATCCTGGGTGGCGGCATCATCGGCCTGGAGATGGGCACGGTCTACAGCACGCTGGGTGCGCGTCTGGACGTGGTGGAGATGATGGATGGCCTGATGCAGGGCGCCGACCGGGACCTGGTCAAGATCTGGCAGAAGATGAATGCGCCGCGTTTCGACAACATCATGCTCAAGACCAAGACGGTGGGGGCGAAAGCCACGCCGGCCGGCATCGAGGTGACGTTCGAAAGTGCTGAGCCGGGTGGGGCGGTTCCGCCACCGCAGACCTACGACCTGGTGCTGCAAGCCGTGGGCCGCAGCCCCAATGGCAAGAAAATTGCTGCCGACAAGGCTGGCGTGGCCGTCACGGAGCGCGGTTTCATCAATGTCGACATTCAGATGCGCACCAACGTGCCGCACATCTTCGCCATCGGCGACATCGTTGGCCAGCCCATGCTGGCACACAAGGCGGTGCATGAGGCGCATGTGGCGGCCGAGGTGATTGCCGGCGAACTGCAGGGCAACCATGAACTGGCCAGCGCGGCGTTCAACGCCCGCGTCATTCCGAGCGTGGCTTACACCGATCCCGAGGTGGCCTGGGTTGGCCTGACCGAAGACCAGGCCAAGGCGCAGGGCGTCAAGGTCAAGAAGGGCCTGTTCCCGTGGACGGCTTCCGGCCGCGCCATTGCCAACGGCCGTGACGAAGGCGTGACCAAACTGCTGTTCGATGAAGAAACGCACCGCATCGTTGGCGGTGGCATTGTCGGCACCCATGCGGGCGACATGATCGGCGAGATCGCGCTGGCCATCGAGATGGGCGCCGATGCGGTGGACATCGGCAAGACCATCCACCCGCACCCCACGCTGGGCGAGAGCATTGGCATGGCGGCGGAAGTGGCGCACGGCAGTTGTACGGACGTGCCGCCGGCCAAGCGGTAACACGCGGCATTTGTAACAAAGGGGTGCACATGGTGCACCCCTTTTTCATTGGGAAAGTGACCTCTCTGATAAGGGTCAAATCCAGGGCTGACACACATCAAAACATATCGTTACAATGACCTCGGTTCATTGAGGGAGGGGGCGGCCTGCATAGCAAGGCTGCATCAAAAAATAAAAAGCACCCCTGTTGCTTGAACTGTCTTCCCAGGAGGAACAGGGGATGGAGTGCAGAGGAAAAGGTGTCACCGGCCGGCCGTGGGCTGCTACCGGTGGCTTGTCATGCTCGCGCATCGCGCGCTGGGCATGTGTTTTTGGGCTGGCTGTCGTGTCCGCTGCGGCACACGCACAAGCTGAGCCGCTGCCAGCGAGCGTCGATCCCGGCCGTCTGCGTGAACGCTTTGACGTGCCGGTGTCGCCACCCCGTGAGGCACAACTGCCGGAACTCAAGGCTGGCGTGCGCGATGAAGTGCCCGAAGCCGTCAAGGCCATTCGCGTGACCCTGCGCGAGATCCAGGTCGATGGGGCCACCGTTTTCACGCCGGCGCAGCTGCGCGAACAGACAGCCACCTACGTCGGTCGCGAAATCACCGGCAGCGACATCTTCGGTCTGGCGCAGGCGCTGACCGCCTACTACCGCAACGCCGGCTACTTTCTGTCGCTGGTGGTCGTGCCGCCGCAGACGCTCACCGATGGCCGGCTGACGCTGCGCGTGATCGAGGGCTATGTCCATGAGGTATTTCTCGAAGGCGACGAGCGCGTGCGCAAGGAGCTGGCCGCCATCGGGGAAGAGATCAAGTCGATCCGGCCCTTGCGTGCCGAGGTGTTGGAGCGCTACCTGCTGATTGCCAACGAGTTCCCAGGGGTGCAGTTGCGCAGCGTGCTGACGCCGTCCGATGTGCCGGGAGCTGCTGACCTGACCTTGATTGCCAAGATCAAGAACGTCGAGGGTTTTGCCTCGATCGACAACTACGGCACCCGCTACCTGGGGCCGAACCAGGCCATGGTGGGGGTGTCGGCCAACCAGTTGCTGGGGGTCAACGACCAGTGGCGCTACATCGGTGTGGGAACCGGCGACACCGAGATGGCCTACCACCAGTTGGCCTACAGCCAGACCCTGAACCACGAAGGTCTGAAGGTGGGGGTGTCGGTGTCGCAGGCACGCACGCAGCCAGGCGACAGCCTCAAGGCCAACAATATCCAAGGGCGCTCGGAAGGTGTGTCGCTCTCGCTGGGGTACCCGCTGCTGCGCACGCGCAACCAAAGCCTGCTGAGCCGCCTGG
This sequence comes from Curvibacter sp. PD_MW3, assembly GCA_002633085.1. Taxonomy (GTDB): domain Bacteria; phylum Pseudomonadota; class Gammaproteobacteria; order Burkholderiales; family Burkholderiaceae_C; genus Hylemonella. The sequence goes on along the minus strand of NSIV01000001.1, from coordinate 26,523 downwards.
TGTATGACGTCACCGACATCGACGGCAGCAGCGGGGGAACACGTACCACCGAGGATCGCATCCGTGCCATTCGTGCTGGGTTGAGCTGGTTGCTGCTGGACCGCTGGGACGGCCAGAACACCCTGGAGCTGGATGTCAGCCAGGGCGTGGGTGGCACCACCCGGGCCGACCCCTTGAAAAGCCGCGCAGGGGCGGACAGCATGTTCAGCAAGTTGACCTTCGACTACACGCGCATCCAACCCCTCAGCGCCCGCTGGGCCTTGACGCTGGGCGTGCTGGGCCAGTGGACCGGGGATACCCCTTTGCTGTCATCTGAACAGCTGGCCTTGGGCGGCCGGCGTATCGGACGAGCCTACGAGTCGGCCGAACTGGTGGGCGATCGTGGCTTGGCCCTGCGCCTGGAGCCGCGTTACCAGGCGAGCTCGACCTTGTCATGGCTGCCGGCCTATCAACTGCTCGGTTTCTACGAAATCGGTGAGATCACCCAAGTGGTGGTGCAGTCGGCTGGGACGCCGGCCACGCAAAGCCTGGCTTCGGCAGGCGTCGGGGCACGCTTGTTCATGGCTGGCAATGTGACGGCGCAGGTGGAAGCGGTCTGGCCTTTGACCAAGCCGCTGGCCAGCAGCGCGCCGGACAGCGGCAAGACGATGCGCTTGCTGGCATCGCTGATGGTTCGTTTCTAGTTGGGTGGAAATGAGTGAGGGAAGGAGAGCAACATGACAAGTCAACAACGCAGGTTCTCGAAACACCACCGCCGGCCGTGTGCCGAGACGGCCAGACCGACCCTCAAGACCTTGCCGTTGGCGGTGGCCTTGTGCTTCTGTGCACCCCTGTGGGCCGACACCATCAATCCCGGGACTGTGGCAGGTCTGCCCACCGGAGGCACCGTGGCGGCAGGTACGGTGAGCTCTCAACTCACGAGCAGCCAACTGACGCTGACGCAGTCCACGCAACGCGCTGTGCTTGACTGGCAATCGTTCAACATCGACGCAGGTAAGACCGTCCAGTTCATTCAACCGAATGCCAGCGCTGCGGTGCTGAATCGCGTGGCCGCCAGCGCCAATATGTCCGAGATCTATGGATCGATCCTAGCTCCGGGCACGGTAGTCCTGCAGAACCCCAATGGCGTCTATTTCCACCAAGGGGCGAACATCAACGTCGGGTCATTGATCGTGACCACCGGTCGCATCGACGAGTCGCTGTTCATGGCCGAAGGGCCGATCACCGTAGAAGATGCGATCAGCGGCAGCATCACCAACGAAGGCAGTATCACGGCCGAAAACGCGGGTCTGGTGGCCCTGGTGGCGCCCTCGGTCGTCAACAAAGGGGCGATCATCGCCACTGGTGGGCGCATTGCACTCTCTGGCGCCGACCGGGCCACGGTGTCACTCAGTGGTGGTCTGTACGAATTTGCTGTGCCCGCCGGGGCACATGGCACCAATGCCACGATCAGCAATATGGCGGGGGCGCGTCTCGAAGGCGCACGAATCCTGCTGAGCACCGGTGATGCGGCCAATCTGGTGTCCGGTGTCATCAACCTGCAAGGTGTGCAGCAGGCCAGCAGCGCCATTGTGGTGGATGGCGATACGGTGGTGCTCAGGTCTGATCTTGATGCGCCCAGCATCGCGGGCAATTCCAATACCGTGAAGGTTCATGACACGGCGTCGATCCAGGATGCGGTGAAGATTGCCAAGACCGGTACGGCCGGCGCTGGTGCCACGGTGGAGTTGCAAGCGGGAACCTTCAACGAGCAGGTGACGCTGAACAAGGCCAATCTGACCTTGCGCGGCGTGCAAGGCAGTAATGGCGAGCAGCTCGCGAAGCTTGTGGTGCCCGATGCGACGGAGGTCAATGGCATCGCCATAGGGGCCAACAATGTTACGGTGCAGGGAGTTGAGATCGCCGGGCCCGTCAGTTCTCCCTATTACGACTACTACGCCACCAGTCGCGCCAATATCAGCCGGGGCATTGCGGTGGGCGACGGCATCACCGGCTTCACGATCCGGGACAACAATATTCACGATGTTCGCAACGGCATCCTGATCCATGGCCGCAACAGCACAGGCACGGTCAGCGCGAACCGTATCGAGAACACCAAGAGCGGCATCTCCGTGCAATACACCGATGCCGCGGGCATCAGCATTGCCAACAACCGCGAAGGGACGGTCGGTAACGAGTGGGGACTGAACCTGCATCTCAACGGTCATCTGGACGGCTCCGGCAATATCCTGAGCAATTCGACACCGATCGCAGCAGCGCCGACCACGACCTGGCAACAGAGCCTGCTGTCCCTGAGCACTTCCAACAATGGTTGGGCGGTGCAGGATCAGGGCTACACCTCATCCAACCGCACGCAGGTCAACGTGGCGGCCAGTGGCGGGGCGGCCAGCAATCAGGGGAGTCGGCTCACACCGCTTGACAGTCTGCAGGGGGGAGTCAATGCCGTGGTGGCGGGCGGCCGGGTGAATGTGCTGGCCGGCACGCATTTCCTGGCATCCACTTTGAACGTCAATAAGGCAGTCACACTGGCTGGTGTCAGTGAAGCTTTGACCACCATCGATGCGCGTGGCATCACCGCCGGTAGCGGCTCCTATGGCATGAACGTCAGCGCCGATGACGTGACGCTGCGCGACTTCACCTTTTACGGGCCGTCGGCTTACTACGCCTCGGCCTACGGCATCAAGGTCTCGCCCGGCGGCTCGGCCGATGCGCGTCTGCGCAACTTCACCATCCGCAACGTCACCAGCCGCGGCGCCGGCAAGGCCGAACTGGATCTGAACGGCGTGGATGGTGCGCTGATCGACGGCGTGACGCTCAATGGCGCTCCTGTTGGTAATGATTCCGGCAGCACCGAGGGTGCCGGCTTGCAGTTGACCGACAGCGCCAACATCACCGTGCGCAACACGACTACCCGCAACAACAACTGGGGCGGGCTGGCGCTGTACCAGGCCAATAAGAGCTACAACCAGCAGGTCAACAACATCACCATTGAAGGCAATAACCATTTCAATGAGTTGAATCCTGTCTACATGCAGGACGAATCCGCTTCTCGTGACTTCGGTAATTTGAACATCGCCGGTTTTGACTACGCAGTTCGCAATGCGACGGATACCGGTAGCAATCAATACACGTGGCTTCAGGCAACGAAGCAGAAGGCCTACGATTTCGCCGTCAATCTGGCGGCGGTCAATCCAAGCTACAACACAAGCAGCAGCTATATCCAGGACTGGAACGGATCCGGCATGACGCAGAGCTTTGAGGTCGGCGTCGGCAACCTTGTCGGCGGTGGCAGCAGGGCCATGTCGATTGGCACGGCAGTCAATCAAGCCGCCAGTGGCGCCCAAGTCAATGTGGCGGCCGGGACGTATGCGGAGAGCGTCAACATCACCAAGGCGCTGACGCTGGATGGCGCCGGTGCCGGACAGTCCATCATCGATCCAACCAGCGGCAACGCCGTTACGGTCAGCGGCAATATTGGTGCGAACTCAACGGTGCTCATCGACGGTTTCACTTTCCGTGACGCACCGACTGCCGGCGTGAGCGTCGAGGGCAATACCGTGCTGGGGCAACTCACGGTCCAGAACAGCGATTTCCGTGGCAATGGCGTGTTCGGTTTTACGGCCAACGGTTCGGTTACCGCCGGTATTCCGGGGCTGGCGAATGTGTCGTTGCTCAACAGCACTTTCGAGGGCAATGGTGCCCCGTCGGCCAGTGCGACGTCCCTTGGCCAGGGTGACATTCACTTCAACTACTACAACGGCAATGCGACGCTGAAAGATCTGACGATCACCGGCGCGACCGAGCACACTGGTATCCATTTCCGTGGTTACCACAATGCGAGTACCGGCGCCGTGCAAGACGCCGGCACCTGGGTGTTTGACAACGTCACGCTGGCGGGCAGCTTCCTTCGTCCCAGCGGCAGCGCCGGCACCTGGAATCCAGGTGGCCCAGGGCATGCGATCCATATTTTCGAGTACGGCTCAATGGCCAACGTCTCCTTCAACAACGTTCGCTTGAACCAGACCGTTGGCCACGGCATGTTCCTGGAGGGCTTGAGTTCAACGCTCAATATAGGAAACACCACGTTTGGGGCGCCAGACCGGACGGTTACCGGCACGGGTACCAGCCCGACGTACTCGATGAACATCGTCTCGGGTTCCAACAGCCAGAACAACGTTAAGACCAACGTTGATGCCACCCGTGCCACGTTTACTGGCGCCACCAGTGGGTTCGACATCGAGGATCGAGTGGGGCACGCACTTGACGCCACCGGGCTTGGCCTGGTGACATGGAATGCTGGCAACGTCTACGTGACGCAAAGCAGTGGCAGTGTCCAACGTGGAGTCGACGCCGCTTCAATTGGTAATACCATCAATGTTGGCGCGGGAAGTTATACCGAGCAGGTAAGCATGAACAAGGCCAACCAGACCCTCAAGGGCGCGAACGGTGCCAAGCTGGTGGCGCCGGATCTGAGCGAGGTGAACGCCGTCACGATCACAGCCAACAACGTTACCGTGGAAGGCATGGAAATCGCCGGGCCGATCAATGCGCCGTACTATGACTATTACGCCACCAGTCGGCCCAACGTTAGTCGTGGCATCTGGGCGAAGAGCGGGGCGACAGGGTTCACGCTTCGCAACAACAACATTCATGATGTCCGTACCGGTATCCTGATCGATGGCAACAACGGTACAGGCAATACAGTTTCAGGCAACCGTATTGAGAACACCAAGAGTGGTATCTCGGTGCAATACACCGGCGGTGCGGGTATTGAGATCGCCGACAACCGCGAGGGCGATGTTGGCAACGAATGGGGGCTGAACCTCAATCTGAACAAGTATGCGAATGATGCCGCGAAGGAGGCTGCCCCCACCTTGGCTTGGCAGCAGCATCTGCTGGATCTGAGCGCGGCGAATCAGGGCTGGAAGGTGCAGGATCAGGGCTACCGCTCCGCCAATCGCACCCACGTGACCGTAGCCAAGACGCCCTCAGGGGCGAACAATCAGGGTAGCGTGCTGACCCCGATCAACACCATCCAGGGCGGCGTGAACGCAGTGGTGCAGGGCGGCAAGGTGGATGTGAAGTCCGATACTTACGCCGAATCGGTGACGGTGGACCGCTTGATGAACCTGAGCTTTAACGACGTGACGCTACGTAGCCTGTCGCTCACCTCGGGCGCTGCTGGCTCCGGCATCGGCGGCAAGCTGACGGCCACCGGTGCCGACGGGCTGGTGTTCGATGGTGGCATCAAGCTGCTGGCTGATACCACGCTGGCGACCGAGGGCCGCGACATAACAATTCGCGGCGCGGTCCAGAACAACGCGACGACCGCCTTTGGCCTGACGCTGGCCACCAATGCCGGTAACGGTAACACCCGCGGTGACGTGACGCTGCGCAGCGGCGGCGCCGATGGCAATGCGCTGGGGCAGCTCAACGTGACGGCCAGGAACTTCACCTTGGACAACACCCTCTGGGTGCGCGGTTATGCGATTGATGCCAGGGGTGATGTGGCCCTGAGCAACAGCACGCTCAAAGCCACGGCGGCCGGCGTGACCAGTTCACTGACGGCCGGTGGCAACGTGACCGGCTCCACGACGAGCGCGGGTGCCGTGGTGCTCAACAGTGATGGCAATGTGGCCGCCAATGTCACAGCCGGTGGCGCTGCCACGGTGAGCGGCCGCAACGTCAGTGGGACCATCAGCGGTTCGTCGGTGACAGCTACCGCCCAGCAGGTGCTGGATGCGGCCGTGACGGCCGGCGGCGGCGCCACCTTGAATGGGCGTGAGATCCGCGGCAGCGTGACGGCGGGAACCTTGACGGCCCGCGCTGACACCACGATGAACCTGGCCCTCAATGTGATCAGCGCCAACCTGAACGCCGGCGGTCGTGCCGACCTTAGTGGCCGCGCCGGCAACGTAGTGGTGGAGGCCAAGCAAAGTTATTTCAGTGGCAGTTTTCCGGCGGTTGAGGGCAAGGGGACGGGCACAACCTTCATCAACGGCGTGCCGCAACGCGATGAGGACACGGTGCCGGCGTCGGTGGTGATCGTCCGGCCGCCGATCATTGTGCTGCCCCCGCCGCCGCCGACGTTCGTGGTGACCACGCAGGCACCGGCTCCGGTGATGCCGACGAGCAGCGTTGGGCTGTCGTCACAGCCAGCGACGGCGGCAGGCGGGTCTGGTAGCGCAGGCGGTACTAGCGGCGGAACGTCTCCCGCCGCAACCGGCGGCAGCGGCAGTTCCGGTGGCTCCGGTAATGGCACCGGTGCATCGTCCTCGGGTGGTGGCAACGGGTCGACGGCATCCGGTAGCAGCTCGGGTGAGTCCGGTGGCGGCTCGTCGGGGTCCGGGTCGGGCTCGTCGACTTCCAACGGAAGCAACGGCTCCAGTTCGGGCGGCGCGAGCGGCGGTGGTTCTGGAGGTGGCTCCGGCGGGGCTGCCGTGGCAGCGGGTGGTGCACCGCGGCCGTTGACCGTGACCCGCAACGCGCCGGGCAAGGCGGCCGGTGAATCGCTGGACCGCGGGCAAGGCGTGGAGGTGGACCTCTCGCCCGGTCGTTCATGACCGTGTGGCCCTGCTTCGGCGGCTGCCGTGGTCGGGCGCCTACCAGACTACCGCGTGCGCCTGATGGTTCGAGGCAAAATTGGTCTCCAGCCCTTCAGGGGAATGCGCTGGCAGCTATGAAAAAGTGAGCGACTGAGGGCGGTACGTCTAGCGGAGCATCAGGCCAGCGTGCTGGGCCAGCAGCTTCAGGGGTGGGCAGTCGCGTCGCCAGTCAGACCGGAGGGTTACTCGGTCTGGGCGAGAGCCGATTGATCCGGCACGCGGCGAGCGCCGTCGAAACGACGGCTCCAGTAGGAAATGCGCATGTCTTCCACCCGCACCTCGGCGCCTGGCTTGGGGGAGTGGATGAACTTGTTGTCGCCGACGTAGATGCCGACATGGCTGAAAGCGCGGCGCATGGTATTGAAAAACACCAGGTCACCAGGTTGCAGTTCGGAGCGATCAATCTTCTCGGTGGCGGCGGCCTGTTGCTCGGCGCGGCGCGGCAGCATCAGGCCCAGGGTCTGTTCGTACATGGTGCGCACGAAGCCACTGCAATCGAAACCGGTTTCGTAGTTGTTGCCACCGCGGCGGTACGGAACGCCCAGGGCGCCCATGGCTGTTACGACCAGTTCAGACGCCTTGCTGCCGACGTTTTGGCCCATCTGCCCGATTTTGCCCAGCAGGCCTTTTTCCGCCAGGAAATGATCCATATCGTCGCCCTGGCCTGCCGGATTGGCATGCGCACTGAAGGCCAGCAACAGAGTGAGGAGGAGGACGGAGATCCGCATGACGGGTAGCATAGCGGCTTGGTGTACGGAATGTCAAGTTAAAGTTTTTTCCTGAAAAACTTTCTAACACATTGATTCATATTGAATTTAAGAGGTTTTCATGTTCAAAGCGCTTCTGCTGGATAACGCCAATGGTTTCACGGCTTCGCTAGAGCAAGTGGATGAGTCCCGTCTGCCGGTTGGTGATGTCACGGTGGCAGTGCAGTACTCCACGCTTAATTTCAAGGACGGCTTGGCCATTTGCAACAAGGGACCGGTGGTGCGCAACTGGCCCATGGTGGCTGGCATTGATGGCGCCGGCACGGTGCTGGAGTCCAGTCACCCGGCCTGGAGGGCGGGCGACGCCTTTGTGCACAACGGCTGGGGCGTGGGCGAAACCCATTGGGGCTGTCTGGCCGAGAAGGCGCGCCTGAAAGGCGACTGGCTGGTGAAGCTGCCCCCAGCTTTCACGCCGCGTCAGGCCATGGCCATCGGCACCGCTGGCTACACCGCCATGCTGTGCGTGCTGGCGCTGGAAGACCATGGCGTGAAGCCCGGCAGCGGCGAGGTCTTGGTGACCGGCGCCACCGGTGGCGTGGGCAGCGTGGCCATCGCCTTGCTGGGCCAACTCGGCTACCAGGTGGTAGCTGCCACCGGCAAGGCGGCCGAGGCAGACTACCTCAAGGCCTTGGGCGCCAGCGCCATCATTGACCGCGCCGAGCTGGCCAGCGCCGGCAAGCCGCTGCAAAAGGAGCGCTGGGCTGCGGTGGTGGATGCCGTGGGTTCGCACACCCTGGTCAATGCCTTGGCGCAGACGCGCTACGGCGGCGTGGTGGCAGCCTGCGGCTTGGCCCAGGGCATGGACTTGCCGGGCTCGGTGGCGCCTTTCATTTTGCGTGGCGTGACGTTGGCTGGCATCGATTCGGTCATGGCACCATTGGCCAAACGTCAGCGTGCCTGGGACCGCCTGGCGCGTGACCTGGACCCGGCCTTGCTCGAACGCATGATCGAGGAAGTGCCGCTTGAAGACGCGATCGCCAAGGCGCAGCAACTGATGGCCGGCCAGGTGCGCGGCCGCGTGGTGGTGCGTGTGGCGGCCTGATAGGCGCGCCTGTATTGGGTTTGTATTGAACACTTGATTGATCCAACGAGAAGACTGACATGCTGCTTGAACTTGAAGATTCCCAACTGGTGCTGGTGGATTACCAGACCCGCCTGATGCCGGCCATCCATGAGGGTGCCGCCGTGCTGGCCAATGCCCAGCGCCTGGCAAAGATGGCGCGCCTGCTGCAGGTGCCGCTGTGGGCTACGGAGGAAAACCCGTCGGCGCTCGGCCCCAACGTGCCGGAACTGAAGACCTTGATCGAACAGGCCGGCGGCAAGACGCTGGCCAAGATGCAGTTCAGCGCGGTGGAGGAGGGGCTAGGCGAGATGCTGCGCCCGCCGGCACGCGCGCCGCAGGGCAATGCGCGCAGCCTGCCCAAGCACCTGCAGAAGCCGGCGGCTGGGCCGGCCTCGCGCAACACGGTGGTGATTGCCGGTTGCGAAGCCCATGTTTGCCTGCTGCAGACCTCGCTGGATCTGCTGGAAGACGAGTTCGACGTCTGGGTGGTGACGGACGCCTGCGGCTCGCGCACCGAGCGTAACCGCGACGCCGCCTTCGACCGCCTGGCCGGCGCGGGGGCGGAGCTGGTGACGACCGAGATGGTGGCCTTTGAGTGGCTGCGCTCGGCGGAGCACCCGGCGTTCAAGGACGTGCTGGCTCTGGTGAAACAGGGTTAGTTGGCAGGGGGTGCCATTTTGGCTTCTCTGCCTTATGGAATATGCGCCAAACGCTATCAATAAGATAGCGTTTTGAGATGCTCTGATTCTCAGGAGGACGCTTGATGGACTGGCTGCCGTGGGACCGGGCACTTTTGCTCTGGGTGAACCAGGCCTGGGCCTGCCCTCTGCTGGACGCGCTGATGCCCTGGCTCACCTATCTGGGGAGTGCCTATGCGGTTGCCGGGGTGATCGTGGTGATGGGCTGGCGGATGCGGCGGCACCAGTGCACCTGGCGGGCTGTGGCGGTGGCTTGTCTTTGCCTGGCGCTGGTTTACGGTGTGGTGGCGGGGGCCTACAACGCCATCAAGTACGAGGTGCTGCGCCCACGGCCCTTCGTGGCACTGGGGGCCGAGTTGCGGGTGTCGGCGGATGAGGTGCAGGCGATCCGGCCCAACAGTTCTTTTCCATCCGGCCACGCGGCCAATGCCTTCATGTTGGCGACGCTGCTGGCGGCCTTGCTGCGGCGCGGCCTGTGGCCTCTTTGGTATGGCTTGGCATTGTTGGTGGCGCTGAGCCGTGTCTACCTGGGCCTGCATTACCCTGGCGATGTCTTGGCCGGTGCCGTGCTGGGAAGCGTTCTGACCTGGCTGCTGTTGCATTTGCCGTGGCTGGCGCCGCGTCTCAAAATGGCTGCTGTGGGGCGCTGAGCGGGTGACTGCGTCAGTTTTCTGCAAGCCCGTTATCCATAATTATGAATTCAGTTACTTATTTCAAGAGCCCGAAGGAGATCCAGAATGACCCGCTACGCCGAGTTTCAGCGCCGTTCCATTGACCAGCGCGACGCTTTCTGGGCCGAGCAGGCGCAGCTCATCGAGTGGCAGACACCGCCGCAGCAGATTTGCGATTACAGCAACCCGCCGTTTGCGCGCTGGTATGTTGGCGGTACCACCAACCTGTGCCATAACGCCGTCGACCGGCATCTCAAAGACCGGGCCGAGCAGCCGGCGCTGATTTTCGTCAGCACCGAGACCAACGAAGAGCGCGTCTACACCTTCCGTGAATTGCACACCGAGGTGCAGCGCATGGCGGCCAGCCTGCTGGCGCTGGGGGTGCAAAAGGGCGACCGCGTGCTGATCTACATGCCCATGATTGCCGAGGCCGCCTTTGCCATGCTGGCCTGCGTCCGCATCGGTGCCATCCACTCCGTGGTGTTCGGCGGCTTCGCTTCCGGTTCTCTGGCTTCGCGTATCGAGGATGCCGAGCCCAAGGTGGTGGTCAGCGCCGATGCCGGCTCGCGCAGCGGCAAGGTGGTGCCCTACAAGCCGTTGCTGGACGAGGCGATCAACCTGTCCAAGCACAAGCCGCAAGCCGTTCTGCTGGTGGATCGCCAACTGGCTGCTATGAATTTGGTAGCTGGCCGCGACCATCTGTGGGGAGCTCTGCGCGAAAAACACCTGCAAACCCAGGTGCCGTGCGAGTGGGTTGATGCCACCCACACCAGTTACACGCTGTACACCTCCGGTACCACCGGCAAGCCCAAGGGCGTGCAGCGCGACACGGGTGGCTACGCAGTGGCGCTGGCTGCCAGCATGAAGCACATCTACCAGGGCAACCCGGGCGAAACCTATTTCTCCACCAGCGACATTGGCTGGGTGGTGGGGCACAGTTACATCATCTACGGCCCGCTGATCGCCGGCATGGCCACCATCATGTACGAAGGGCTGCCGACCCGGCCGGATGCCGGCATCTGGTGGCAACTGGTCGAGAAGTACAAGGTCACCCGGATGTTCTCGGCGCCGACTGCCGTGCGTGTGTTGAAAAAACAGGACCCGGCCTTCCTGAAGAAATACGACCTGTCCAGCCTCAAGGCGCTGTACCTGGCCGGCGAGCCATTGGATGAGCCCACGGCGCAGTGGATCAGCGAGGGCCTGGGCGTGCCAATCATCGACAACTACTGGCAGACCGAGACCGGCTGGCCCATCCTGACCATTGCCAATGGCGTGGAGAAAGCGCCGAGCAAGTTCGGCAGCCCGGGCGTGGCCATGTACGGCTACAACGTCAAGCTGATCGACGAGAACACCGGTGAGGAACTGACCGGTGCCAACCAGAAGGGCGTGGTGGCCATCGAGGGCCCGCTGCCACCTGGCTGCATGCAGACGGTGTGGCGCGACGACGAACGTTTCGTCAACACCTACTGGAAGAGCATCCCTGGCCGCCTGATCTACAGCACCTTCGACTGGGGCATCCGCGACCAGGATGGTTATTACTTCATCCTCGGCCGCACCGACGACGTGATCAACGTGGCTGGCCACCGCCTGGGAACGCGTGAGATCGAGGAGAGCATTGCCAGCCATCCCAATGTGGCCGAGGTGGCCGTGGTCGGCGTGGCCGACCAGCTCAAGGGCCAGGTCGCCATGGCCTTTGCCGTGGCCAAGGACGCCAGCGCCCTGACGGACGATGCCGCCCGCCTCAAGCTTGAAGGCGAGGTTATGAAGCTGGTGGACAGCCAGCTCGGCGCCGTGGCGCGGCCGTCGCGCGTGTTCTTCGTCAATCTGCTGCCCAAGACGCGTAGCGGCAAGCTGCTGCGGCGGGCGCTGCAGGCGGTGGCCGAGGGGCGTGATCCGGGCGATCTGACGACCATGGACGACCCGGCTGCCTTGCAACAAATCCGCAGCCAGCTCGCTTCGCCGGTCAAAACATAAGTCGTTGCCGGGGAAAGCATAAGTTTTCCCCGACAATGCCGATTCAGTGGCACAATCGCATTTGTACTAGGCCCTTCCCAGCCACAGTCGCATCCGCCAACCGGTTAAGCCGTGTCGCGGAAGGTTTTCTCAACCAACTAAAAGTTTCCCGCAGGGAAACGGAGGTCAGCGAAATATGAGTGAATCCACTTCTCAGGGTTCCAACCCAGCGTCTGTCTACCAGACCTATCAGGACAACACCTACCTGTTTGGCGGGAATGCTCCGTATGTCGAAGAGATGTACGAGAACTACTTGGCCAACCCCGGCAGCGTGCCCGACAACTGGCGTGACTATTTCGACGCGCTGCAGCATGTGCCAGCCGTTGATGGCAGCAACGCCAAAGATATTCCCCACCTGCCCGTCATCAATGCCTTCGCCGAGCGCGCCAAGCAGGGCGGCACCAAGGTGGTGGTGGCCAGCGCGGATGCCGAACTGGGTCGCAAGCGCACTGCAGCGCAACAGCTGATTGCTGCTTACCGCAATGTGGGCCAACGTTGGGCCGACCTGGACCCCCTCAAGCGCACCGAGCGCCCGGCCATTCCTGAACTGGAGCCGTCGTTTTATGGCTTCAGCGACGCAGACCAGGAAACGGTGTTCGACACCAGCAACACCTTCTTCGGCAAGACCACCATGCCGCTGCGCGAGCTGCTCAATGCGCTGCGCGAAACCTACTGCGGTACTCTCGGTGCCGAATTCATGCACACCACCGACCAGACGCAAAAGCGCTGGTGGCAGCAAAAGCTGGAGAGTGTGCGCAGCAAGCCCAGCTTCGGGGCAGAGCGCAAGAAACAGATTCTTGACCGCCTGACCGCCGCCGAAGGCCTGGAACGCTACCTGCATACCAAGTACGTCGGCCAGAAGCGTTTCTCGCTCGAAGGCGGCGAGAGCTTCATTGCCGCCATGGACGAGTTGATCCAGTCGGCCGGCGCCAAGGGCGTGCAGGAAATCGTGATCGGCATGGCCCACCGCGGTCGCCTGAACGTGCTGGTGAACTCGCTGGGCAAGATGCCGGGCGACCTGTTCGCCGAGTTCGACCACACGGCGCCGGAAGATCTGCCGGCCGGTGATGTGAAGTACCACCAGGGCTTCAGTTCCGACGTGTCCACCCCTGGCGGCCCGGTTCACCTGAGCCTGGCTTTCAATCCCTCGCACCTGGAAATCGTGAACCCGGTGGTGGAAGGCTCGGTCCGCGCTCGCATGGACCGTCGTGGCGACCCACTCGGCAAGCAGGTGCTGCCGGTGCTGGTGCATGGCGACGCGGCTTTCGGTGGTCAGGGCGTCAACCAGGAAACCCTGGCATTGGCCCAGACCCGTGGTTACTCCACGGGCGGCACGGTGCACATCATCATCAACAACCAGATCGGTTTCACCACCTCTGACCCGCGCGACATGCGCTCGACCGTGTATTGCACCGACATCGTCAAGATGGTCGAAGCACCGGTGCTGCACGTCAATGGCGACGATCCTGAGGCTGTGGTGCTGGCCACGCAACTGGCGCTGGAGTTCCGCATGGAGTTCCGCCAGGACGTGGTGGTGGACATCACCTGCTTCCGCAAGCTCGGCCACAACGAGCAGGACACGCCGGCGCTGACGCAGCCGCTGATGTACAAGAAAATTGCGGCCCACCCCGGCACGCGCAAGCTCTACGCCGACAAGCTGGCAGCCCAGGGTCTGGGCGAGTCGCTGGGTGACGACATGGTCAAGGCCTACCGCGCCGCCATGGATGCGGGCAAGCACACGGTCGACCCGGTGCTGACCAACTTCAAGAGCAAGTACGCGGTTGACTGGTCACCGTTCCTCGACAAGAAGTGGACCGATGTCGGCGACACGGCCATTCCCCTGACCGAGTGGAAACGACTGTCCGAGAAGCTGACCACCATTCCGGCCGGCATCACGCCGCACCAACTGGTGAAGAAGGTGTATGACGACCGTGCAGCCATGGGCCGGGGTGACATTCCGGTGGACTGGGGCATGGGCGAGCACATGGCCTTTGCCTCGCTGGTGGCCAGCGGCTACCCGGTGCGCCTGTCGGGCGAGGACTGCGGCCGCGGTACGTTTACGCACCGCCACGCCGTGATTCACGACCAGAACCGCGAGAAGTGGGACACCGGTACCTACGTGCCCTTGCAGAACGTGGCCGAGAACCAGGCACCGTTCGTCGTGATCGACTCCATCCTGTCGGAAGAGGCGGTGCTGGGCTTCGAATACGGCTACGCCTCCAACGACCCCAACACCCTGGTGATCTGGGAAGCACAGTTCGGCGACTTCGCCAACGGCGCCCAGGTGGTGATCGACCAGTTCATCGCCTCCGGTGAAGTGAAATGGGGTCGCGTCAACGGCATCACGCTGATGCTGCCGCACGGCTACGAAGGCCAGGGCCCGGAGCACAGCTCGGCGCGTCTGGAGCGCTTCATGCAGTTGGCAGCGGACACCAACATGCAAGTGGTGCAGCCGACCACGGCCAGCCAGATCTTCCACGTGCTGCGCCGCCAGATGGTTCGCAACCTGCGCAAGCCGTTGATCATCATGACGCCCAAGTCACTGCTGCGCAACAAGGATGCAACCTCGCCGCTGTCCGAGTTCACCAAGGGCTCGTTCCAGACCGTCATTCCCGAGCAGAAGGACATCAAGGCCGACAAGGTCAAACGTGTCATCGCCTGTTCCGGCAAGGTCTATTACGACCTGGTCAAGAAGCGCGAGGAGAAGGGCTCCGACGACGTGGCCATCATCCGCGTCGAGCAGCTCTATCCCTTCCCGCACAAGGCCTTTGCCGCCGAGCTCAAGAAGTACCCGAATGTCAGCGACATCGTGTGGTGCCAGGATGAGCCGCAGAACCAGGGCGCCTGGTTCTTCATCCAGCACAACATTCACGAGAACATGAGCGAAGGCCAGAAGCTAGGTTACTCCGGCCGTGCCGCCTCGGCGTCCCCGGCAGTCGGCTACTCGCACCTGCACCAGGAGCAGCAGAAGGCGTTGGTTGACGGCGCCTTTGGCAAGCTCAAGGGTTTTGTTCTGAGCAAATAAGGTCGCTAGTTTCTTCATCAGTTTGGGGCGGGCCTGACGGCCTGTCCCGTGAACCTAAAAAGATACGGAAAGAATTCAAATGGCTATCGTAGAAGTCAAAGTGCCGCAACTGTCCGAGTCCGTGGCGGAAGCCACGATGTTGCAGTGGAAGAAAAAAGCCGGTGAGGCCGTCGCCGCCGACGAGATCCTGATCGAGATCGAAACCGACAAGGTGGTGCTGGAAGTGCCGGCACCTGCTGCCGGCGTACTGGCTGAAATCCTGGTGGGAGATGGCGGCACGGTGGTGGCCGAGCAGCTGATTGCTCGTATCGACACCGAAGCCAAGGCCGGTGCCGCTGCACCGGCAGCCGCGCCCGCAGCGGCACCAGCTGCTGCCGCTCCTGTCGCAGCTGCAGCCCAGGCATCGGCCTCCAAGGCCGGCGTGGCCATGCCGGCTGCTGCCAAGCTGATGGCCGACAACCAGCTCGCTGCGGGTTCCGTGGCCGGCACGGGCAAGGATGGCCGCGTCACCAAGGGTGATGTGCTGGCCGCCGTGGCCGGTGGCGCCAAGCCGGCTCCGGCTGCCATTCCGACCGGTGTGCCGACCAAGGCCCTGCCTCAGGTGGCGGCACCTTCCGTTGATCTGGGCCAACGCCCTGAGCAGCGCGTGCCGATGAGCCGCCTGCGTGCCCGTGTGGCCGAGCGTCTGCTGCAGTCGCAGTCCACCAACGCCATCCTGACCACCTTCAACGAGGTCAACATGGCGCCGGTGATGGAAATGCGCAAGCGCTTCCAGGACAAGTTCGAGAAAGAGCACGGCGTCAAGATCGGCTTCATGAGCTTCTTCGTGAAAGCTGCCGTGCACGCCCTCAAGAAGTACCCGGTGCTCAATGCCTCGGTCGACGGCAACGACATCGTCTACCACGGCTATTTCGATATCGGTATCGCGGTCGGTTCGCCCCGCGGTCTGGTGGTGCCGATCCTGCGCAATGCCGACCAGATGAGCTTTGCCGACATTGAGAAGAAGATTGCCGAGTATGGCGCCAAGGCGCGTGACGGCAAGCTGGGCATTGAAGAGATGACCGGCGGTACTTTCTCGATCTCCAATGGCGGTGTGTTCGGCTCCATGCTGTCCACTCCCATCATCAACCCGCCGCAGTCGGCCATTCTGGGCGTGCACGCCACCAAGGACCGGGCGGTGGTGGAGAACGGCCAGATCGTGATCCGGCCGATGAACTACCTGGCCATGAGCTATGACCACCGCATCATCGACGGCCGCGAAGCCGTGCTGGGTCTGGTGGCGATGAAAGAAGCGCTGGAAGATCCGGCTCGCTTGCTGTTTGACATCTGATGCACACCCCCAGGCTGCGCGCACTGCGTGTCGCTTCGCCACCCCCCTTGCAGGGGGCAACACCAGCGGCCCGTCCAAGCCGGTTCCGCGGTGTTTCGCGATGAAGACACCTCATGCGTAGCGCGGTCTGCAATTGAAGCGAGAAATACTATGAGCAAACAATTCGACGTGGTCGTCATCGGTGGCGGCCCTGGCGGCTACATCGCTGCCATCCGTGCGGCCCAGCTGGGCATGAACGTGGCCTGTATCGACGAGTGGAAGAACGAGAAGGGCGGCCCGGCACCGGGCGGTACCTGCACCAACGTCGGCTGCATCCCAAGCAAGGCGCTGTTGCAGTCGTCTGAGCACTTCGAGCACGCCAACAAGCACTTTGCCGAGCACGGCATCGATGTGAAGGGTGTGTCCATGGATGTGGGGCGCATGGTGGCGCGCAAGGACGCCGTGGTGAAGCAGAACAACGACGGCATCCTGTACCTGTTCAAGAAGAACAAGGTGTCGTTCTTCCATGGCCGGGGCTCCTTTGTGAAAGCGGCCGAGGGTGGCTATGAGATCAAGGTGGCTGGCGCTGCCGAAGAGACCTTGGTGGCCAAGCAGGTCATCGTGGCCACAGGCTCCAATGCCCGCGCGTTGCCGGGTACGCCGTTTGACGAGGAAAACATCCTGTCCAACGACGGCGCGCTGCGTATCGGTGCCACGCCGAAGAAGCTGGGCCTGATCGGCTCCGGTGTGATCGGCCTGGAAATGGGCTCGGTCTGGCGCCGTCTGGGTGCCGAGGTGACCATTCTCGAAGGCCTGCCGACGTTCCTCGGTGCCGTTGATGAGCAGATTGCCAAGGAGGCCAAGAAGGCTTTCGACAAGCAGGGCCTGAAGATCGAGCTCGGCGTGAAGGTCGGCGAGATCAAGTCTGGCAAGAAGGGTGTGAGCATTGCCTACACCAACGCCAAGGGTGAGGCGCAGACGCTGGATGTAGACAAGCTGATCGTCTCGATTGGTCGTGTTCCCAATACCATCGGCCTGAATGCTGAAGCCGTGGGCCTGAAGCTCGATGAGCGGGGCGCCATTGTGGTGGACGCTGACTGCCGTACCAGCCTGCCGGGCGTCTGGGCGGTGGGCGACGTGGTGCGTGGCCCCATGCTGGCGCACAAGGCCGAGGAAGAGGGCGTGGCAGTCGCTGAGCGCATTGCCGGTCAACATGGCCATGTGAATTTCAACACCATTCCTTGGGTGATCTACACCAGCCCTGAGATTGCCTGGGTCGGCCGTACCGAGCAGCAGCTCAAGGCAGACGGCGTGGCCTACAAGGCGGGGACCTTCCCTTTCCTGGCCAACGGCCGCGCGCGCGCGCTGGGTGATACCACCGGCATGGTGAAGTTCCTGGCCGATGCCAAGACCGATGAAATCCTGGGCGTTCACATCGTCGGCCCCATGGCCAGCGAGCTGATCTCCGAAGCCGTGGTGGCCATGGAGTTCAAGGCCAGCGCCGAGGATATCGCGCGCATCTGTCATGCCCACCCGTCGCTGAGTGAGGCGACCAAGGAAGCCGCGCTGGCGGTGGACAAGCGTACGCTGAACTTCTGAGCGCAGGTCGACTGGATTGACGTCCGTACTCAAGGCTTATCAGGCGGAGCTGAAAACGCGGGGTTACACCAGTGACCCCGCGCAGTTGCACGCGGTTGCTGCGCTGGAGCGTTGCGCGACAGAATGGGCTGGCTACAAGGAAAAGCGTTCTAACGCATTGAAGAAGCTCATCAACCGCCCTGACATCCCGAAAGGGGTGTACATGCACGGCGGGGTGGGGCGCGGCAAGAGCTTCCTGATGGATTGCTTCTTCAATGCCGTGCCGCTCAAGCGCAAGACCCGGCTGCACTTTCACGAGTTCATGCGTGAGGTGCACCGCGAGCTGGCCGAGCTGCAAGGTACGGTCAATCCGCTCAACGCGCTGGCAGAGCGCATTGCCAAGAAGTACAAGCTCATCTGCTTCGATGAGTTTCACGTGGCCGATATCACCGATGCCATGATTCTGCATCGCCTGCTGGCGGCATTGTTTGACAATGGTGTCGGTCTGGTGGCAACTTCCAATTTCCGGCCGGATGAGCTTTACCCGAACGGCTTGCATCGCGAGCGCATTCTGCCGGCCATTGCCTTGCTCAACCAGCAGCTGGAAGTGGTGAATGTGGACAACGGCACCGATTACCGCCGGCGTACCCTGGAGCACGTCAAGCTGTACCACACGCCGCTGGGCGCCGACGCCGATGCGGCCATGACCGATGCCTTCAATCGTCTGGCGGAAACACAGGATGAAGACCCGGTGCTGCATATCGAGGCACGGGAGATTCGGGCTCGGCGCAAGGCGGGTGGCGTGGTCTGGTTCGATTTCAGGACTTTGTGCGGTGGCCCGCGATCGCAAAATGACTACCTGGAAATCGCAACCCAGTTCCATACCGTGTTCCTGAGCGACGTGCCGCACATGCCGGTGCGCATGGCCTCCGAGGCGCGGCGCTTTACCTGGTTGGTGGACGTGCTGTATGACCGGCGCGTTAAACTGATCATGTCGGCGGCGGTGTTGCCGGAAGCGCTGTACACCGACGGCCCCCTGGTTCACGAATTTCCACGCACGGTATCGCGACTCAACGAAATGCAATCGCAAGAGTTTCTGTCCTTGGAGCGACGCGTGGTCGATACTCGACTCACATGAAAAACTGGCTTGTCTTTCTGCTCATCGGGCTCGCGACCTGTGCGTTGCAGGCGCAGCCATCGTCTGAGCAGACAACGTCTGCCCCTGATCCCTTCCAGTTGGAGTTGGACCGCATTCAGACTGAGCGCGGGTACCAGGAGGCTCGCTACGCCAAAGAGGAAGCGGCTTGTTACCAGCGCTTTGCGGTGAATGATTGTCTGCGTGATGTTCGGGTCCGCCGCCGATTGACGATGGAGGACCTGCGACGGCAGGAAATCGCGGTCAATGATGTACAACGCCGCCAAAAAGGTGTGGAAGAGATTCAACGGCTGGAAGAGAAATCTTCGCTTCAGAATCAGCAGGAAGCGGCTGAACGGCGTGAAGCAGCCATTCAGGAGCACAAAGAGCGGCTGGAGCGGGCGGAGCAGAAAAAAATCGACAAGCAGCAGGCTGAACAGGACCGGCTTTCGCCCACGCCCCGTACGGAACGCGATAAAAGCAGTGACCGGCCGACCGCGGAAAGTCGGGCTGCTGACAAGCAGGAATACGAAGAGAAGCAGCGTCAGGCGCAGGAGAGCCGGGCGCGGCGTGACAAAGCTTTGGTTGACAAGGTCGGCAAGCCTCCGGCCAAGCCCTTGCCCACGCCTCCCTAAGCGCTGTTCAATCAATCCAGGGGTTCGAGCTTGACGATGACCAGCGAGAGGTTGTCGCCACTGCCACGGGCACGTGAGCGTGCCTTCTCGATCAGAAACTCGCTGGCTTCACGGGCTGACAGCTTGGACAAGGCTGCACCAAGTTCTGTGTTGTTGAAGTAGTGCCAGACGCCATCGCTGCAGGCCATCAGGGTGTCGCCAGGCGCCAGCTGCGGGATGAAGTGCATGTCCATCGGGGGATCGTTTTCAGTGCCCAGGCAGCCCATCAGGATGTTGGATTGAGGATGGACGTTGGCTTCCTCTTCCGTGATGCTGCCGTTGTCGACCAAGGTCTGGACGTACGAATGATCCAGTGTGCGCTTGATCAGACGGTCCTCATGGTAGTGGTAGACGCGCGAGTCACCGGCATGGATCCAGTGGCAATCGCCCCCCGGGTTGATCAGAAAGGCGGCCAGCGTGCTGTGGGGTTCCTGCTCGGAAGAAATGGCGCTGAGTTTGATGACCAGGTTGGCTTCCTGCACCAGTTGCTTGAGCAGCGTTGGCGCATCGTCAGTTTCCGGGGCGTAGCGGTCGAACAGTTGTTTCGCGGTCATCATGACCTGATCGGAGGCAGTACGCCCCCCGCTGCGGCCACCCATGCCGTCGGCCACAACTGCCAATACGCAGCCGTGAACGCGAGGGTGGTTCAAGAGCGCCACCTGATCCTGCTGGTATTCACGGTCGCCCTTGTGAATGCCGGTTGAAGCGGTAAGTCGGTAACCTTTGCTCATGTTCGCAGTCTGAAGGACAAAGTCCTCGATAAGTCGGTATGAAAGACGTATTATCGAAGCAAGCGGGAAGATGAGGATGTTTGCTTCCCCAGTTTGTCTTTTTGCTGCGACTCTTGGACTCCAATCTTCATTCCCCAGAACGTCATCTGATCGAGTTGCGCATCGAGCACGCCGATCTTGATGCCACGATCGACCGCCTCAGTCAGGTCTTGCCGCTCGACGAGTTGCTGATCCGACGGCTCAAGAAAAGGCGCTTGGTCCTGCGCGACGAAATCAGTCGCCTTGAACGTAGCCTCACGCCCAACGAGCCAGCCTGACGCATGAGTTTGCAGAATCTGGTTTTAGAGGCATTTGCGCCTGGCAATGTGCTGGCGTGTACGGTGGAGGAGTTTCGGCTGCGTCCGGGGCAAACCGAAATGGCGCTTGCTGTAGCTCGAACCATCGAGCAGGGCGGCGCATTGGTTGTAGAAGCAGGCACCGGGGTTGGCAAGACCTTCTCCTACCTGGTGCCCGCATTGCTGAGTGGCGAACGGATTTTGTTGTCCACCGCCACCAAGACGCTGCAAGACCAGCTGTACGCGCGCGATTTGCCGCGCCTGATCACCGCTTTGGGGCTGCCTGTGCGGACTGCCTTGCTCAAGGGACGCAGCAGCTATCTGTGTCTGCATCGCATGGAGCTGGCGCGTCATGGTGTTTCCGCACCTGAGCCCATGGTCACCCGGGCGTTGGCTCGGATCGAGATTTGGGCGCAGCAAACCCGGACCGGTGATCTGGCCGAATTGCCCGGGTTGGATGAGCGGTCACCTGTCATCCCGCTGGTGACCTCCACGCGAGAGAACTGCCTGGGGAGCCAGTGCCCGAAATTTCGTGAATGCCACGTCAATATGGCGCGCCGTGAGGCGCTGGCGGCGGATGTCGTGGTTATCAATCACCATCTTTTTTTTGCCGACCTGGCAGTGCGCGAGTCCGGCATGGCCGAATTGCTGCCGACGGTCAGGACGGTCATTTTTGACGAGGCGCACCAGCTCAATGAAACCGGCGTGCAGTTCCTCGGCCGGCAACTCTCCACCGGGCAGTTGCTGGACTTTGCCCGAGACATGCTGGCCTGCGGTCTGCAGCAGGCCCGAGGGCTGGCTGACTGGTCGCAGCGTGCGTCACTTCTGGAGCGAGCTGCGCGAGACTTGCGCTTGTGCGTCGGTCGAGCCTATCCAGGCACCAAGCTGGGGTGGACAGGGGCGGCACCCGGAGAGATAGAGCCACAGGCATGGCGCGATGCCTTGTCGGCCCTGCATCAGGCCTGCCTTGAGGCAATGGCCGCCTTGTCGACGGTCAGCGAAATTTCACCAGATTTCGTGCGTTTACAGGAGCGGGCTGAAGCGTTGACCGCTTTGACCGACTTTTTCACTCGCGATTGTGAAGCTGGCTCAGTACGTTGGCTGGATGTCGGCGGCCAGTTGCGCTTGGTGGAGTCGCCATTGGATATCGCTGCCGCAGTGCAGAGCCGGCTGCTGTCGCCGCCAGAGACGGCGGAAACCGGGAAGTCCTGGATTTTCACTTCTGCCACCCTGGGCGACGATGCTGCACTGAGCTGGTTCACCGAACCCTGTGGCCTGACGCAGGCCGAAATTCTGCAGGTGGAAAGCCCGTTCGACTATCCACAGCAGGCGGCTTTGTATGTCCCCGCGAATCTCCCCAAGCCGGCGGATCCGGCCCACAGCGAGCAGGTGGCTGCCTTGGTGGCCCGCATGGCGCCCCTGCTGGGCGGACGTACCCTGGTTCTGACAACGACCTTGCGTGCTTTGCGTGCCATCAGCGAAGCTTTGTCGGACCATTTGCCGCCGGAGTCTGGTCTGCAGGTTCTTGCTCAAGGGCAATTGCCCAAGCGCGAATTGATGACACGTTTTCGGCAAGGCGCCGAAGCCGGGCAATCGGGCTGCATTCTGGTGGCTTCAGCCTCGTTCTGGGAGGGGGTCGATATTCCCGGCGAAGCACTTCAATTGGTGGTGATCGACAAGCTGCCATTTCCGCCGCCAAATGATCCGTTGGTGCAGGCGCGTGCCAAACGCCTGGAGGAGGCCCGGCGCAGCCCCTTCAATGACTATTTTGTGCCGGAAGCTGCCGTGGCGCTCAAACAGGGGGCGGGGCGTCTCATTCGGCGTGAGACGGATCGGGGTCTGCTGGTTCTGTGCGACACCCGTTTGCTGAGCATGGGCTATGGGCGTCGCCTGTTGGCGGCCTTGCCGCCCATGTGCAGACTCAAGACCGAGGAAGAGGCACAGGAATTCCTGGTGTCGTTTACCAGAGCTTCCACCACGGATCTGAGCTCGACTTGAATCCTTGGCTCAGGTATTCGCTCTGAGGATAGTTTTTCTCAAGCACCCGTTTGCTGTCGTCACGCAGTTGCGGCATGTCGAGCGCCTCGTAGGACTTCACAAGAATGAACAGAGCCTCTTCCAGGGCCGGGGCCCCCTGGTAGTCGGTGAGAGCCAGCTGAGCGCGGTTGATGGCAGCCAGATAAGCGCCGCGCGAGTAGTAGTAACGCGCCACGTGCACTTCATACAAGGCCAGTGAGTTAACGATGTAACTCATGCGCAGTCGTGCGTCGGGGGTGTAGCGGGATTCGGGAAACCGTGTGACCAGTTCCTTGAAGGATCCAAAAGACTCCTTGGCGGCTTTCTGGTCGCGTTCGGACAAATCCTGGCGCGTGATCGAGGAGAACAGGCCCAGGTCATCGTTGAAATTGATGATGCCTTTGAGGTAGAGCGCATAGTCCAAGGCCGGGCTGGCAGGGTGCAGCTTGATGAAGCGATCCAAGGTGGCAAGTGCCTGGGCCGGTTCCTGGTACTTGTAGTGGGCATAAGCCTTGTCGAGTTGCGCCTGCTGCGCCAGCGGGGTGCCTGCAGCACGGCCTTCTAGTTTCTCGAACAGGGGAATGGCCTTGTCGTAAGCTCCAGCACTGAGTTCGTCCTTGGCTTCGGCATAGATCTTGTTCGGACTCATACTGGCCGTCTTGTCGACAGGCTTGGATGAGCATCCGGCGATCAGTACGGCTCCGGCTGCCAGGAGCAGGGTACTGACAACCGATAATTTGGTACGAAGCATTAAGGCCACACTCTCTTGAAAGAATCTAGTTTGATTATATCGAGCCCCCCTGTTGACGAGGAGCTTGACGACAGCGCAGATAGTCCGGTCGAAGCCGAGCTGCGTGAATGGGTTGTGGGCGAGGCCCAGCACGGCACACGCCTGGATCGTGCGCTGGCGGAGCTGATTCCGGAATTTTCCCGAAGCTACCTGCAGCAGTTGATCGAGGCCGGGGCGGTGACGCAGAACGGAGCCCCTCTGTGCAAGCCGGCGCTCAAGGTCCGGGCGGGAGAGCAAGGCGTCATCGAGTTGCGGCCCACCCCCCAGAGTCAGGCCTTCAAGCCGGAGGTGATGCCGCTACAGATCGTGTTCGAGGACTCGCACCTGTTGGTGATCAACAAGCCGGCCGGCTTGGTGGTCCATCCGGCGCCGGGCAACTGGTCAGGTACCTTGCTCAATGGCCTGCTCGCTCACGATGTGCAAGCAGCGCAATTGCCGCGGGCAGGTATCGTCCACCGGTTGGACAAGGATACCAGCGGGCTGATGGTTGTGGCTCGCAGTCGGGCGACGATGGACGCGCTGGTGCGACTGATTGCCCAACGTGAGGTGAGCCGTCAATATGTGGCCTTGGCGCATCAAGCTTGGCGTGGCCCGGTTCGTCGAGACGTGGATGCGCCGATTGGGCGCGATCCGCGCAATCGCTTGCGCATGTCGGTTGTTGACCTGGCGCGCCAGGCTGGCAAGTCGGCGAAAACCAGCATCGAACTCCTTGCCAATTGTGAGCAGGGCTGTTTGGTGCGATGTACTTTGCATACCGGGCGGACGCACCAGATCCGGGTTCACATGGCATCGATCGGTCACCCCTTGGTGGCTGACGAGCTTTATGGTGGGGCCGCAGCGGCAGGCATGCAGCGGCAGGCTTTGCATGCCTTGCGCCTGTCGTTCGTCCATCCGGTGACGGGGCAAAACATGGTGTTTAGGGCGCCATTGCCGGATGATCTGCAACAGGCCCTGCAGGCCTGGGGGCTGGGCTACAATGCCAGTCAGGAAGACCCTTGAAGGCTTACCTCCGGCCCGGCCCTTGTCGGGGCGCCTTCGGCCATAGGACGCACCAGTCCGCGGGTCGCACCTCGCTAACCACCCTGATATTCGCATCCTCAAGATGCTTTTTTCTGGACTCGCAAGACCATGAATACGGCGGATGCCAAGCGTGTGCTGGAAACAGCCCTGATCTGCTCGCAGCAACCTTTGCAGGTGCGGGACATGCGTACCCTGTTCAACGACGAGCTGGGGGTGGACACAATCAAACAATTGCTGTTCGAACTTCAGCAGGAGTGGACCTTGCGTGGCGTCGAGCTGGTGTGCGTCGCCACCGGCTGGCGCTTTCAGAGCCGGCCTGACATGCGTGAATACCTGGACCGCCTGCATCCGGAAAAACCGCCGCGTTATTCGCGCGCGACGCTTGAGACGCTGGCCATCATTGCTTACCGTCAACCTGTGACGCGCGGTGATATGGAAGATATTCGGGGCGTGACCATCAATTCGCTGCTCCTCAAACAGCTTGAAGACCGCGGCTGGATCGAGGTGATTGGTCACCGCGAAGCGGCCGGCCGGCCGGCGTTGTATGCAACGACCAAGCATTTCCTTGACGACTTGGGGCTTGAATCGCTCGACCAGCTTCCCCTGATGGAGACGCCGGCGCAGCAGGCTGGCATGCTCGACATGCTGGGTGCGGCTCAGGAGTCTTTGCCAATGGAGGTGTCGGAGGCGGTGGCCGAGCCAGAGCCCGAGCAGGCAGAGCCTGCTGGAACTTCAGATGAACTCTTCGTATTGAGCGGAAATCAACCATGAGCGATCAAAACCCTTCAGACCCCTTGCCGGCACCGGTTGACGGGCCTGATGAAGCTGCCACCCAGGAGGCAAAACGGCTGCCTGAGAAGGCGGGTGTGGCAGGCGATGTCGCTGAGGACTCTTCTGCCGCGATGCCGTCCAACGCAGTCAAAAACAGTGCCAAAAACGACCGGCTAGCCGATGCAAGCTACCGTTTTGAAGATGTGGTATCCGGGCAGTTTGATGCTGATGAGGCCTCGCCTGAGGTGGCATTGCCGCTCAAGCGGGTGCTGGCGCCGCAGGTCGAAACACCGAAGCTGCACAAGGTGCTGGCCCAGGCCGGCATGGGATCGCGGCTGGAGATGGAGCAGCTCATCATGGAGGGGCGCATCTCGGTTAACAATGAGCCTGCCCATATCGGCCAGCGTATCCAGTTTGGCGACCATATCAAGGTCAACGGCAAGCCGGTGCGTTTTCGCATCGAGCCGCCGCCGGCGCGCGTCATCGCGTATCACAAGCCCGTGGGCGAGGTGGTGACGCATGACGACCCGCAAAACCGTCCCACTGTCTTTCGTCGCTTGCCCAAGCTGGCCCAAGGCAAGTGGCAATCGGTCGGTCGCCTGGACCTCAATACCGAGGGCTTGTTGCTGTTCACCAATTCTGGCGAGTTAGCGAACAAACTGATGCATCCGCGTTTTGGCTTGGAGCGTGAATATGCTGTGCGCGTACTTGGTGCCCTGAGCAAGGAAGAGAAGCAGCGCCTGCTCGACGGTGTCCAACTTGACGATGGTACGGCCCAGTTCGGGTCCATCGAGGAAGGTGGCGGCGAAGGCTCGAATTGCTGGTATCGCGTGACCATTTCCGAGGGGCGCAATCGCGAAGTGCGTCGTATGCTGGAAGCCGTCGGCCATGCGGTGAGCCGCCTGATCCGTATCCGTTACGGGGCCATGCTGCTGCCGCGCGGCCTCAAGCGCGGCGCCTGGATGGAGCTCGATGAGGGCGATATCAAGGCTTTGATGCGCGCTGCAGACCGTCGGGGTGAGTCGGGCAACCATGCGGTCGATACGGCCGAGGGGGAGCGCGCTGGGCGTCCCCAGCCGGCAGGCAAACCGGGCGGCGGCGGTCGCAACAAGCGACGCGGCAACAACGGCAACGGGCCGCGTGGTCAAGGTGCGGGTGCAAGCAATCCTGCCGCGCGCAAATCCCAAGGTCGCAAGGAACGTGGCGATCGCCCAAGTGGAGATGCCCAGCCAGACCCCATGAAGACGTCATTTGGCTACATCGGTGCCGACAGTTTCACCCGTCAACGCCAAGGGCAGCGCCGCGATGGTGGGGGTGGGGGT
>NSIV01000012.1 GCA_002633085.1 Curvibacter sp. PD_MW3 | reverse complement strand
TGCCTTGGGCAATCTCGCTGGAGGCGGTGGCTACCGATTCGCTGCCTTGGCGCACGCGGGTCACCACCTGGGCCAGATTGGACTGCATGGTCGACAAGGCCTGCACCAGTTGTCCAATTTCATCCTTGCTGGATACCGTCAGACGCTGGCTCAGGTCGCCATCACCAATGCGCTGGGCCGCAGCACGGGCGGCCTCCACACCACGCGAAATGCTGCGCGAGAGATTCCAGCTCACCAGGGCCGCAAACACCATCACAGCCAACAGCATCAGCCCGGCGAGCAGGTAGAGCTGGTGAAACAACTGCTCGATCTCTTTGTTCGTGGCCGTCGAGTCAGCCACCAGGCCATCCAGCAGCTGCTGACCCGCACGGATGTATTCATCGGTCACCGGCACGAACTTGCTCTTCACCAGCTCGCGGGCGCCAGCTTCGTCACCCGCCGCCTTCAAGGCATTGACCTGGTCGCGCGTCGCCAACCAGGTCTTGCGAACCTCACCCACGTTGTCGGCGCGCTTGCGGGTCGCCTCGTCCTGAACCTTCTCCAGAAAACTTTTCTGAATGACCGTCGTACCGCGCGAGGTAGCGGCCATGGCCTCCTTGAAGAAGTCCAGCATGGCACCGCCATCCGAGTAGCCGACCGCCAATGACCGTGCCGAGTTCTGCCGTACGTCACCCTGCCACTGCCCCGCCAAAGACAACAACTCCGACTGCAACGCCATGCGGCCGCTGGCCTCGGAAACCTTCTCGGCACGCCAGAACGTCAGCGCTGCCAGCAACAGGAAAACCAGGATGATGACGGCAAAGCCCAGATTGAGCCGGGTGGAAATCTTGAGGTTGTTCATGCGGTGTTGTCTCTTTTATGGTTATTGAACGGTCTGGCTGATCAGCCCCATGTCGGCGCTGCTCATCAGCTTCTCGATGTCGAGCAGGATCAACATACGGTTTTCCAGCGAACCGATGGCCAAAAGATGGTCGCTGCCAATGGCGGACGTGATTTCGGGCACCGGCCGCAGCTGCTCGGGTGTCAGGGTGATGACGTCCGACACACCGTCAACCACCATCCCCACCACCTGTGAGCCGATGTTGAGCACGATGACCACGGTGAAGTTGTCGTACTTGAGCTCGCTCAGGCCAAACTTGATCCGCATGTCGACGATCGGCACGATCACACCACGCAGATTGATGACGCCTTTGATGAACGCCGGCGCGTTGGCCATCCGGGTTGGCTCTTCGTAGGAACGGATTTCCTGCACGCGCAGGATGTCGATACCGTATTCCTCGCTACCCAGCTTGAAAGCCAAAAACTCGCGGATTGACGTGATCACGCCTTGCGTCGCTGCCGCCTTGGCCGCAACCTGTGTCTGATGTTCCATCTGTGAAGTCTCCAAAATGCGGCCGCCGGGTTGCTGCACCTGGCGGGCCTTGTCGCCCAAGGGGACGAGGCCAACTGTCGCGGCCCTTCATCGTCCAGTCCATCTTTGCCATATCGGCAATTCGGCCTCGAACCACAGGTCTGCGCCTGCAAAAAGAAGAATTCTACCGAGTGCCCCCCGGGGTAAGGCCCTCACAAGCCCTCATCTGCCGCCGCCACATCGTTCAGCACTTTTGCCTAAAAAGTACCTAAATTTTTGGTTTCTGCCATTTGCTTCACAGAATCAGCCGCAACTCGCGTGCTGCTTCCAGCATCAAGGGCAGCAAGTCCCGCCGCATGGTGTCAGGGGCCAACCGTGCTGTGGACGACACGACGTTCAGCGCCGCCACCGTCTGCCCCTGCAGATTGCGCAAGGGCACAGCCAGCGCATGCACCCCCAGTTCGTGCTCCTCGCTGCTCAGGCAATAGTCGTCGCGCCGCACCTGCTCAATCACGCGCCGCAGCTGCGGCCCGGCGGTAACGGTGTGCACCGTCAGCCGCGCCAGCGGGTGCTGTTTCAACCAGTCATTGAAGGCGAGCTTGGGCATGGCCGCCAGCAGGACGCGCCCGGTGGAGGTGGCATGCACCGGCAAACGCGCGCCCAGGTGCAAGCCGTACGCCAGCACCGGCGCCAGCCCCTCGCCGCCGGCTTGCCGGATATTGCCGCTGCGCGCCACGATGACCACCTCGTCGCCATTGAGCACCACGGCAGAAAAGGACTCGTGTGTCTGCGCCGCCAACCGCTCCAGCGTGGGCTGCAACACGCGCGGCAACCGGGCCGAGGCCAGGTAGCTGCCGGAAAAGCGCAGCACCTTGCTGGAAAGCCAGAAGTAACGCCCGTCGCTTTCCAGGTAACCCAGGTGCGCCAGCGTCAGCAGGTGCCGCCTGGCCGCCGCACGCGTGATGCCGGCCTTTTGTGCCGCCAGGGTGGCATTGAGGCGTTGGCGCTCGGTGTCGAAACTTTCCAGCACGGCCATGCCCTTGACCATGCCTTCGATGAGATCGGCTTTCGCAATCATGGCTGTCGTTCTTCCAGGGGGTTGTCGGGTTGGCGTGCGCCTGCAGCGCTCACCATTTGCGCGATTGTCGCGCAATGAAGGCGATGATCGCACAATTGACTTGAAGCAAGAAAGATTTTTCGCGCCCTGTCACCTAAGCTTCACGAACCGCTGTTTAGGAGATCCCCATGCGCACCCAAGTCGCCATCATTGGTGCAGGCCCGTCCGGCCTGCTGCTCGGTCAGTTGCTTCATAAAGCCGGCATCGACGCCGTCATCCTCGAGCGCCAGACCGGCGACTATGTCCTCGGTCGTATCCGTGCCGGCGTGCTGGAACAAGTCACCATCGATCTGCTGGATGAGGCAGGTGTCGGCCAGCGCATGCACCAGGAAGGCCTGGTCCACGGCGGCTTTGACATGCTGTTCAAGGGCGAGCGCCACCGCATCGACATGAACAAACTCACCGGCGGCAAGAATGTCATGGTTTATGGCCAGACCGAGGTGACGCGCGACCTGATGGACGCCCGAGCCACCGCCGGCCTGACCACCATCTATGAAGCAGCCAATGTGGCCGTGCACGACTTCGACAGCGCCAAGCCCCGTGTGACCTACGAAAAAGACGGCAAGCAACATGAAATCACCTGTGATTTCATTGCCGGCTGCGATGGCTTTCACGGCGTTTGCCGCGCCAGCGCGCCGCGCAGCGCCATCAAGGAGTTCGAGAAGGTCTATCCCTTCGGCTGGCTTGGCGTGCTGTCGGACACCCCCCCCGTCCATGAAGAGCTCATCTATGTGAACAGCCCACGGGGTTTCGCCCTCTGTTCGCAGCGCAGCGAAACCCGCAGCCGCTACTACCTGCAGGTCCCGCTGACAGACAAAGTGGAGCAATGGTCTGACCAGGCGTTCTGGGATGAACTGAAGCTGCGCCTGGACCCCGAAGCCCGTGCCAAGCTGGTCACTGGCCCCTCGATCGAAAAGAGCATCGCCCCCTTGCGCAGCTTCGTCACCGAACCGCTGCGTTTTGGCCGCATGTTCCTGGCTGGCGATGCCGGCCACATCGTGCCGCCAACCGGCGCAAAAGGACTTAACCTGGCGGCTACTGACGTCAAATACCTGTCTAACGCGATCATCGAGTTCTATCAGGACAAGAGCGAGTCTGGCATCGACAGCTATTCCGAGCGCTGCCTCAAACGCATCTGGCGTGCCGAGCGCTTCTCCTGGTGGTTCACCAGCCTGATGCACAACTTCCCCGAGAACGGCGCCATTGGCCAGAAGCTCCAGGAAGCCGAGTTGGACTACATCATCCATTCGGAAGCCGGCGCCCGCTCGGTGGCCGAAAACTATGTAGGGCTACCACTGGACTTTGGCCACTAAGGCTTTCATCCCCCCATCGGAACCCTGGCCTAGGCCAGGGTTTTTTTATGTCTATTCCCACCCTTGCGGTATGGATTCCATGGTGTATTTTGATCTTTATGAAATATTTGATATATTTGATACAACCAAATAGCACCTGAATAGCAAGTATGGCGGCTCAATTCCACCAAGCATCGGTTTACGCCTTGTTCGACGCGATGCCAGTCCCGCTACTGACCTTTGCGGTCAGTGGCTTGGTGACCTACGCCAACAGCGCCGCAAAAAACCATCCAGGACGTCCTGTGGAGGCGATGAGTGGCCAAGCCGTCATCAAATCCTTGGTCGCAGATGCCACGCTGGGGAAACTCAAACTGCCTTACAGCACCGAGATCGAGCTGGCCGATGGGCATCGCATCAACGGCCAGTTCATGCCCGGCCCTGCAGGGCTGGACGTCGCCTTTCTGGCCAGACATGAAGCTGGCGCACAACTGGAAACCAACTCCAGCGCCAGACAGATGCAACTCAAGAACATCATCGAGTTGCTGCGTGACGAGGTCAGCCCGCCCCTGAACCACCTCAACGGACAACTGAAGGCCCTGCCGCCGAGTCCGGACAACACAGTCCTGGAAAAGGCCGCCGAAGCGCTCAGCCGCCGGCTGCAGAGGCTGGCCGATGTGATCACGGTCTTCGGCGACGAGATCATGCTCACCCATGACCGCATCGAACTGCTCCCGGTTTTTGCTGCCGTTCGTCGTGAGCTGTCCGAAAGAGCCGCCAACATGGGCGTCAGCATCGACCTGCAGACACCGGAACAAACCCTGCCCCCGATCTACGGTAACGAGAAGCTGATCCGCCGCGCCCTCTATGAGTGCCTGGACAACGCGCTGATCCACTCTCGCAAGGAAGTCACCGGCGGCCAGGCTTTGAGTGTGGAGATCCGCTTCACGCTGTCGGGCGAGCATGTGCTCGTCGGGGTTCGCAACCGGGGCGCGACGACGCTGAAAGTGGCCGGCAATGACACCCTGCATCCCTTCACAGCGCCCCCCAAAGGAAGTGCGGCTGAACCCGTCACACGACTTGGCCTGCCATTGGTGCAGCGCATTGTGGGCTTGCACGGCGGCCAGATGCGGCTGAGCACCACCGAACAGGACACGGTCCAGGTGCTCATGGAATTTCCCACCGGGGCGCCGCAACGCGGCCAGGCTGAACTCAGCGTAGCCCAAGCCCAACGTTATGCCCAGGATCTGGCACAGCTCATGTCACGACGCAAAAAGGAGAAAACATGAAACGCAACATATTAATCGTCGATGATCAACCCGATATCCGCAAACTCATCCTCATGACCATGGAGTCGGAGGACTTCGCGTTGCATGAGACCGACAACGGCGTTGATGCCTTGCGACTGGCTCAGAATCTGCGCCCGGCAGTCGTCCTGCTCGACGTCATGATGCCCGGCGGACTGGACGGCTACCAGGTCTGCGAGAAGATCAAGTCAGATGAAGCGCTGAAGAGCACCACCAAGGTGGTTCTGCTGACAGCGCGCGGCCAGC
Organism: Curvibacter sp. PD_MW3; assembly: GCA_002633085.1. Classification (GTDB taxonomy): domain Bacteria; phylum Pseudomonadota; class Gammaproteobacteria; order Burkholderiales; family Burkholderiaceae_C; genus Hylemonella. Next base: position 80,427 of record NSIV01000012.1, on the reverse strand, counting down.
GCACCGATGTCGAACGGGGCCAGTCTGTTGGCTGCGATGCCTACCTGGTCAAGCCCTTCAGTCCGATTGAGCTGCTTGACACGGTGGACCGGCTGGTCGCCCGCTAAAGGACAGCCCGTCACGGCAGATCGCAGACAACGCCCCACACACAGACATGAGTAAACCACGTCGTCAGGGCGCCTGGTATGCCCCGCCCTACAGTCTGCGTACGGTCATCTTGCTGGCGATATCGATGGCAGTTCTGCTGTGCGCCGGGCTCTACAGCGTCGTCGCCTACAACCGCATGGCCAGCAAAACCATGGCGTCCGCCGGGCGTTGGACCCAATCGGTCGCCAAGCTGGCCGCAAGCAGCAGTGCCAATGCGCTGATACTGGAGGACAATGCAGCGGCGCTTTCTGCCATCCAGCAACTGGTTGTGCTGCAGGGCATTGATGACGTCGCTCTCTTTCATGGCGATGGACGGATATGGATTCATGTCCGCAAGACAGAGGGGCAACTCACCTCAGAAATTGGCGGCAAGGAGCGGATCAGCCCGCCCGCGTCCAGCACGAAAACCGTTTCGGCACGCGTGACACAACACGCCTACGAAGCATGGGACGCCGTGGACCTTGGCGGCGCCACACCCTTGGCCTGGGTGCGGGTCCAGTTCAATCTCGATCGCCGCCGAGAAGAGCTGGAGCGGCTGTGGCACGAATACTTGACGGGTACGGCCTTGATCGTTGTGCTGGTGCTGATCAGCCTGCATTTCATCCTCGGATGGGCCCTGCGACCAATACGTTCGCTCTCACAGTTTGCCGAAACCATGAGCAGTCACCTCGGCCAGCAAATCGCTATTGCATCCACCTGCCAGGAAGCCGAGCAGTTGGCGGCAGCACTGAATCAGGTCAGCCGCGGCATGGTTCAGCAAATTGCACGGGTACAGGCCATCGTGAACACGGCAGCCGATGCCATCATTGGTCTGGATGTCAACGGCCGGGTGATCTCGACCAACCCTGCAGCCACGAGCATCTTCGGGCGACCACAGGAAGCTCTTGCGGGCCGCCCGCTTGAGCAGTGTGTGCCCGGCCTCAGCATCGAGCTGGTGCGGGAGATGTTTGGCGACGCACCGGATCTTCTCGGGCGCCCTCGACGTATCGTCCGGCATGACTTCTTCGGAACACGTGCCGACGGCACCTTGTTTCCGGTGGAAATTTCACTCGGTGAAGTCTTGCAGAACGACGAACTGCGCTACGCCTGCATCGTGCGTGATGTCACCGATGAGCGCGCCGCGCAGGAAACGTCCGATCTCTATGAGCGTGCGCTGGCCGGCAGCCACAACGCCGTGTTCATCACCCATGCCAGGCAGGAAAACCAGCCCATTGTCTACATCAATGAAGCCTTCCAGAAAATCACCGACCTGCCGCCCCATAAGATACTCGGTCGCAATCTGAATCTGTTTCAAGGCGACAACCCACATGACCCCGGCCTGTTGGAGCTCGACCGGGCGCTGCGCCAGCAACGCAATGCCAATGTGATGTTGCGGCGGCGCCGAGAGAACGGCGACGCCCTGATCGCCGAAGTCTCCCTCTCCCCTGTGCTGTCCTCGCAAGGGGTGCTGACCCATTTTGTGGGCATCGCGTCGGATGTCACGGCCCGAGTCCAGGCCGAGCAGGCCATGGCCGATCGCAGTGCACAGCTCGACGCCATCTTCAGCCTCAGCCCGGATGGGTTTGTTCTCTTCGACACGGACGAGCGCATGGTATTTGCCAATCCGGCCTTTGAGCGCATGACGGGCATCCCGTGGATGAACACCAGCCCGGAAAGCATGACCCTGGATGAGTTCGAGAAGACACTGAACAACCTGTGCGCCGTTGGCCATGGCTTGCCGCCGCGGCAAACCACGGACGATGAAGCCGAGCCCCGGCAAGCCAAGCTGCAACTGCTGCACCCGCAGCCCCGGGTGCTACAGGCGCAATCACGCCGCAACATGGCCGGCCGCAGAGAAACCATTCTTTATTTCCGCGATGTCACGCACGAGGATGAAGTCGATCGCATGAAGAGCGAGTTTCTGGCCTCGGCCGCGCATGAGTTGCGCACGCCCATGGTCAGCATCTTCGGGTTCACGGAGCTGCTGCTCAAGCGACGGTTTGCGGAGGAACGCCAGACCGACATGCTGCAAACCATCCATCGCCAGTCGGGCCTGCTCGTCAACATGATCAACGAACTGCTCGATCTCGCACGCATCGAATCACGCCGTGGCCTGGACCTTCAAATTCGCGCGCATTCCTTGCGTGAACTGGTGGACAGCAGCATCAAAGGGCTGATGCGTCAAGAGACGGACCGCCAGGTCAGCCTGGGGCATGTCCCTGATGTCCGCGTGCTGATCGATCCTGAGAAGATGCAGCTCGCGCTCAACAATCTGCTGGGCAACTCCTTCAAGTACTCCCCGCAAGGCGGCCAGGTCTCGCTCACGGTAGAGATCCAGATGCGGGATCGGACACCCTATGCCGTGCTGGAAGTCCAGGACCAAGGCATCGGCATGAAGCCGGAGCAGTTGGAGCGTGCCTTCGAGCGCTTCTTCAGGGCCGATACCACCGGCAACATTCCCGGCACCGGGCTGGGCCTGAGTCTGGTCAAGGAAATCGCCGATCTGCACAGCGGCCATATCGAGCTCGCCAGCGAATTTGGGCTGGGTACGACCGCACGGCTGTGGCTCCCGCTATCGGAGGCAACGCCCATGGCCGATGAAGCCGGCACGGCTGATATTTATACGATCTGAAGGTGTGCGACGGCATGGCCGTCGCGAGAGTGGAAGAGGAATCAGGCTGGTGCCGAGGCCTTCGGCTGCAGACTGCGGGCGATGGCTTCGATTTCCTGGAACGGCACAGGTTTCTGAAACACCAGCGTGCCCTCCGGCAGGCCACCGCGGTCAGCAATATCGCCCTTGCTCAAGGCGGTGACGACGATCAGGACCAGATCTTCATAACCGGAATCTGGTCGCTTGAGAGAGCGCACCATCTGCAGCCCATCCATGCCCGGCATGTTGAGATCGGTCACGACCATATCGGGACGCACTTGTCCGATACGAACCAGACCTTCAAACCCATTGACTGCGGTTGAGAGTTCCACCGGGAAATCCCAACCATCGACCACCATGGTGAACAGATTCAGCAGATCGGCATCATCTTCCACCACCAGCAACTTCAACGCCCGGGCCTGAGAAGCAGAGGCTTCATTCTTGACGGCCGGTTGAGAAATCACATGGGACCGCTCGGCCATGAGTTTGTCCACTGCGCTGCGTGCAATGCGGCGGTGTCCCCCTGCAGTGCGCCAAGCCGGCAGCACCCCAGACTCAACCCACAACTGAACCGTCCTGACAGCCACGCCCAAGGCTTCGCCAGCCTCGCGGGTTGTCATCAGGTCATCATTGGCCGGTGTTTTTCGCATATTTGGTGTTTTTAGTCTTCAAGTGACTGGCGCGATTGTATCCAATCGCCTACTGGCTACCCCGAAAACATGTTAAGCGCAAGATAGAACACGTGAAACAGTCGCAACGCTGCAACAGCCGAGACGGTCGCCAACGCGCGGAAGCGCTATCGCACACCGCTTAGCGGTTCTTGGAGCTGCTGTTGATTTGTTCGCGCATCCGCACGAACTCGTCCAGATGTTCAATAAAGACGTCGAGCATCTCAGGGTCGAATTTCCTGCCACGCTGTATCTTCATCATCTCCAGCGCCCGCTCGTCGCTGAATGCCTTGCGATAGACGCGGTGCATGGTCAGCGCATCAAAAAAATCGATGATGGCCACCACCCGGCCACACCAGGCAATTTGCGTTCCGGCAATGCCGAAGGGGTAACCCGAACCGTCCCAATTTTCATGATGCGTCAGTGCCACCTGGGCCGCCATGGCGAACAGCGGGATGTCGGACTCACCGATGATCTCCGCCCCGATCACCGCGTGGTTGTTCATGATGGCGCGCTCGGCCAAGGTGTATTCACCCGGCTTTTTAAGCACGGAATCCGGGATGGCGATCTTGCCGATATCGTGCATGGGTGCCACCAGCGACAGCATCTTCGCCTCCTCGTCCGAGCGTCCGATCAGCTTGGCGAGCAGCCCCGAAAAGCCGCCGACCCGATCCATGTGAACGCCTGTATCGTCATCCCGATACTCGGCTGCACGTGCCAGTACCGTCAGCGAATGAAGGTGCGCCTTTTCGATCTGCTTCAATGCACTTTCCTTTTCGTGCATGACGTATTTCAGGTCGTCGGCGTAACGCTGCAACTGCGCCATCGCAGCAAAAGGATCGGCAAAGGCCAGTGTCTGAGGCTTGCCAAATTGAGGGATTGGACCGCTGAGAGTCGTCATACGAAGGCGCCTTGTGATGCCCGCACCAGAGCTATAGTGGTCGCGCGCAAGGTTTGCATGAGGGTATTGGGTTGCAAATCCGAAATCATTAGCGATATTTTAATCATATTTATCAATTAAAGAGTGAAAAAATGAAAAAAATAATGCCTCTCAAGGGACTCCGTGTTTTGAGCCTGTGCCTGAATCTGCCAGGCCCGGCGGCCTTGTTGCGCTGCCGCCAAATGGGTGCCCATTGCGTCAAACTGGAGCCGCCATCCGGCGACCCCATGCGCCACTACCAGCGCGCGGCCTATGACGATCTGCATCAAGGGATTCGCGTTCTGAGCGCTGACCTCAAAACTGAAGCCGGTCAAAAAACCCTGCACCAGGAGCTGGCCAAAAGCGATGTATTGCTCACCTCGTTTCGCCCCTCCGCCCTCAGCAAGCTCGGCCTGGACTGGAAAAAACTGCACAAGCTCTACCCTAGCCTCAGCCAGGTCGCCATCGTCGGTGCAGCTGGTGCGCGCGCAGAGGAACCTGGCCACGACCTCACCTACCTGGCTGAGCATGACCTGGTCACCGGTCTGGACTTGCCCGCCACGCTGTACTCGGACATGGGCGGCTCCCTGCTGGCCAGCGAAGCTGTGCTGCGGGCGGTCATGCATCAGCAGCGCCACGGCAAAGGCATTTTTCTGGAAGTGGCCTTGTCGGATGCCGCCGCCTGGCTGGCCGCGCCGCGGCGTTGGGGCCTGACGCAAACCACCGGCGCGGTGGGCGGCGCGCATGCGGGCTACCGCGTCTACCCCTGCAAGGATGGCCGGGTGGCGGTGGCCGCACTCGAGCCGCATTTCGCAGCCGCGCTGTGCCAGGCGGCCGGCGTGACCAACAGCGACATGCGCAGCATGCTGGCGCCCGCCACACAGAAAAAGATTGCCGCCTTCCTGCTCACACAAACCCGCCGGCAGCTTGACCGGCTGGCACAGGCGCAGGACATTCCTCTGCACACGCTATCAAAACAATAGCTGATCGCGCAGAATCAACAAGGGCTGGAGGCCGATTTGCTCTTGAATCGACAAGGCTGCCAGTTCAGCGTGGCTTGCGTGCCGGCTTGCCAGGGCGTGCCGGACTACCGGTCTCGCGCGGCGGCAGGCCCGTGTGCTGGGTCAAAAGACGGCCCTTGACCGGAGCTTTTGCCTGGCTGGCGTCGGATGACTTGGCCGCCACCGGCGTACTGTTCTTGCGTCGCGCACTCTGGTAGCTGCCGTCGGTCAGCGGCTGGAAGGTCGGAATCAGGTGATGCTTGCCGTTGCCGATCAGATCGGCCCGGCCCATGGTCTTGAGCGCCTCGCGCAGCAGCGGCCAGTTGTTCGGGTCGTGGTAGCGCAGGAAGGCCTTGTGCAGGCGGCGGCGCTTTTCACCCCGCACGATGTCCACACGCTCTCCCCGCTCGTCCCGGTGCACACCCTTGAGCGTGTTCAGGCCGGTGTGGTACATCGCCGTGGCCGTGGCCATCGGGCTGGGGTAGAAGGTCTGCACCTGGTCGGCACGGAAACCGTTCTTCTTCAGCCACAGGGCGAGGTTCATCATGTCTTCGTCGCGAGTGCCCGGGTGGGCCGCAATGAAGTACGGAATCAGGAACTGCTTCTTGCCCGCTTCAGCACTGAACTTCTCGAACATCTGCTTGAAGCGGTCGTAGCTGCCGATGCCCGGCTTCATCATCTTGGACAGCGGGCCCTGCTCCGTGTGTTCGGGCGCGATCTTCAGGTAGCCGCCCACGTGGTGCTGCACCAGCTCCTTCACGTACTCGGGCGACTTCACCGCCAGGTCATAACGCAGGCCGGAGCCGATCAGGATCTTCTTGATGCCCTTGAGCCCACGGGCACGCCGGTACATGTGGACCAGCGGGCTGTGGTCGGTGTGCAGGTTCTGACAGATGCCGGGATAGACGCAGCTCGGCTTGCGGCAGGCGGCCTCGATCTCGGGTGAGCGGCAGCCCAGGCGGTACATGTTGGCGGTCGGGCCGCCCAGGTCGGAGATGACGCCGGTGAAGCCTTTCACCTTGTCGCGGATCTCTTCCAACTCGTGAATGACCGAGTCCTCGGAGCGGCTCTGGATGATGCGGCCTTCGTGCTCGGTGATGGAGCAGAAGGTGCAGCCACCGAAGCAGCCGCGCATGATGTTGACCGAGAAACGGATCATCTCCCAGGCCGGAATCTTGGTGGCGCCATCATGGCTGCCGTTCTCGTCGGCATAGGCCGGGTGCGGGCTGCGCGCATACGGCAGGTCGAACACGTAGTCCATCTCAGCGGTGGTCAGCGGGATCGGCGGCGGATTGAGCCAGACGTCGCGCGCCGTGCTGCCTTCGCCATGCGCCTGCACCAGCGCGCGCGCATTGCCGGGATTGGTCTCCAGGTGCAGCACGCGATTGGCGTGGGCGTAGAGCACCGGGTCGGACTTGACCTGCTCGTAGCTCGGCAGGCGGATCACCGTGCGCTCGCGCGGTGGGCGCCGGGTTTTGCCCTGCAATGCCGGGTTGGCGACAAAAGTCAGCGGCTGGATGGACGGATTGGCCGCCGGCGCTTCGCCCTCTTCCTTCGCGCACGTGCCGCCTTTGACAGCCGCCTGCTCGGATGTGGTCAGGTAGGGGTTGATGTGGTCTTCAACGTGGCCCGGGGTGTCGACCTCGGTCGAGTCAATCTCGAACCATTCGGTGTCGGCCCCATGGGGCGACTCGCGCCGCACAAAAGCCGTGCCGCGTACATCGGTGATCTCCTGCACCGGCACCTTGGCAGCCAGCCGGTGCGCCACTTCCACCAAGGCGCGTTCAGCGTTGCCGTAGAGCAGCAGGTCGCATTTGCTGTCCACCACGATGGAGCGGCGCACCTTGTCGCTCCAGTAATCGTAGTGCGCGATACGGCGCAACGAACCTTCAATGCCGCCCAGGACGATCGGCACGTCGTTGTAGGCCTCGCGGCAGCGCTGGCTGTACACGATAGCCGCACGGTCCGGCCGTTTGCCACCGACGTCGCCCGGGGTGTAGGCGTCGTCGCTGCGGATCTTGCGGTCCGCCGTGTAGCGGTTGATCATCGAATCCATGTTGCCGGCGGTCACGCCCCAGAACAGATTCGGTTTGCCCAGGGCTTTGAACGGTTCGGCACTCTGCCAGTCCGGCTGGGCGATGATGCCAACACGGAAACCCTGCGCTTCGAGCACACGGCCGATCACGGCCATGCCGAAGCTTGGGTGATCCACATAGGCATCGCCCGTCACCAGGACGATGTCGCAGCTGTCCCAGCCAAGCTGCTCCATCTCGGCGCGGCTCATCGGCAAAAATGGGGCCGTGCCAAAACGCGCCGCCCAGTACTTGCGGTAGCTGGTCAGCGGCTTGGCAGCACGCGGAAAAAAGGAGACGTCGACGGGGGCGTTCATGAAACCTCGGGATAACCGGCTAGTGTAAGGTTTTACGCTTGTCAGCATCGCTCTGAGGGCTTCTCTGTGCCAATCCCTTGGCTGCCACCTAGAATCGAATCGCTTCAGCCCATTTCAGGAACGCCACCCCATGTCAGACCAACCCCGTGCCGAGCTGTCAACACTGTTCCAGGCGCAGCAGGCCGCCTTTGCGCGCGACCGCCTCCCCAGTCTGGCCGTCCGGCTGGATCGTCTGGAAAAACTGCGGCGCCTGCTGACGCAGAACGAGGAACGTATCGCCACGGCGATCTCGGCCGACTTTGGCAACCGCTCGCGGCACGAAACCGCGATCGCGGAAGTGTTCATTGTGCTGGGAGGAATCGCCCACACGCGCAAGCACCTCAAACGCTGGATGGCCACGCGCCGTGTGGCCACCTCGTTTCATTCGCTGCCGGGTTCGAGCTGGATCACACCGCAACCGCTGGGGGTGGTCGGTATCGTCAGCCCCTGGAACTACCCGCTGCAACTGGCTCTGGCGCCTGCCGTCGAGGCCCTGGCTGCCGGCAACCGGGTCCTGATCAAGCCGAGCGAACTCACGCCCCACTTCTCCGAACTGCTGGCTCAGCTGATCGGCCAGCACTTTGCCGCCGACGAATGCGCTGTCGTCACCGGCGATGCCGACCTGGCTCGCGAATTCGTGCGCCTGCCTTTCGATCACCTGTTCTTCACCGGCTCCACCGCGGTCGGCCGTCAGGTCGGTGTGGCCGCCGCCGCCAACCTGACGCCGGTCACGCTGGAGTTGGGCGGCAAATCGCCGGTGATCATCGACTCCGATTGCGATCTGGAAGATGCGGCCTGCAAGATCGCCGCCGGCAAACTGCTCAATGCCGGCCAGACCTGCATTGCTCCTGACTACGCCCTGGTACCGGCCGACCGGCTCGATGCCTTTGCACAGGCCTTGGTGCGCGCCGCGCGCCGACTCTACCCCACCCTGGCGGACAACGACGACTACACCAGCATCATCAACCCGCGCCACCAGGCACGGTTACAGGGCCTGGTCGAGGATGCGCAAGCGCGCGGCGCCCGCGTCCTGCCCACCCATGCCGCCGAAGAAGGGCTGGCGACAACGCGCAAGATGACGCCGGTGCTGCTGCTCGGCGTGACGGATGAGATGAGCGTGATGCAGGAGGAGATCTTCGGCCCGGTGCTGCCGCTTCGCCCCTACCAGAACTTGGAAGAAGCCATCGGCTACGTCAATGCCCACCCGCGCCCGCTGGCCCTGTACTGGTTCGGTCACAACACCGCGCACCGCGACCAGGTGCTACGCGAGACCATCTCGGGCGGCGTCACTCTGAACGACACGCTTTACCACGTGGCCCAGGAAAACCTGCCATTCGGCGGCGTGGGCCCCAGCGGCAGCGGCGCTTACCACGGGGAAACCGGTTTTCACCTCTTCTCCAAGGACAAACCAGTGTTCGCGCAATCGCGCTTCTCGGGCGCCCGGCTGTTGCAACCGCCCTATGGCAAGTTGGCCGACAACATGATCCGCATCCTGAAGAAACTGGTCTGAGCTGAATACCGCCAGCTCTGGCTGCGCCGCGCTGCAGCCAGGCAGACGCCACCTGATAATCGCCCCATGGAACATCCTTCGGCAACGCCACGAACGCAACCCCAATCCCTGAGCGACCTGTTTGTCTCCTTCACTGTGCTGGCCCTCCAGGGCTTTGGCGGCGTGCTGGCCGTGGCGCAGCGTGAACTGGTGGAGCGCAAGCGCTGGATGACGAATGAAGAATTCGTCGAAGAATGGGCCGTGGCCCAGATCATGCCCGGCCCCAATGTGATCAATCTGTGCATCATGATCGGTGGGCGCTACTTCGGCCTGCGCGGCGCCCTGGCCGCACTGGCCGGCATGTTGCTCGCACCGATGCTCATTGTCTTGTTGCTGGCGCTCATCTATGCCCAATATGCCAACCATCCTGGCGTGGTTGGCGCGCTGCGCGGCATGGGCGCGGTGGCGGCCGGCCTGATTGCGGCCACCGGGCTCAAGCTGTTGCCGGCACTGCGTAAGAACGCACTGGGCTTGGGCACCTGCCTGGCACTGTCTGCGCTGTGCTTTGTGGCGGTTGCCCTGCTGCGCTGGCCGCTGGCCTATGTGCTGCTCGGACTCGGATCGATCGCCTGCGTCCTGACCTATCGCAGGCTGGCCCCATGAGTGACGTCCTGCACCTGGCCTGGGCCGACTGGCTCCAGCTGTTCCTCCACTTCGTTTCACTCTCCCTGCTGGCCGTGGGCGGCGCCATCACCACCGCGCCGGACATGCACCGTTTTCTGGTCGACCAGCAAGGCTGGTTGAGCGACGGCCAGTTCAACGCCTCCATCGCCATTGCGCAGGCCGCGCCCGGCCCCAACGTGCTGTTCGTCGCGCTGATGGGCTGGAACGTCGGCCTCAATGCTGGCGGCCTGCTGCAAGCCTTGTTCGGCGTTTTGGTATCGATGCTGGGCATCATGCTGCCCAGCTCCTCCCTGACCTACTTCGCTTCACGCTGGAGCCATGCCAACCGCGAACTGCGCTCCGTCCGGGCATTCAAGCAAGGCATGGCCCCGATCGTGATCGCGCTGCTGATTGCCACCGGCTGGATCCTGGCCAGCGCACATGGCGAGCCGGCACGCGACTGGCCGCTGTGGCTGACCACCGTCGTCACCACGCTCATCGTCTGGCGCACGCGGCTGCACCTGCTGTGGCTGCTGGCCGCTGGCGGCCTGCTGGGCTGGTTCGGCCTCCTCTGACTGCATGAAAACACTCAACCTCATTGGCTGCGGACGCGTGGGGCGTACGCTGGGGCGGCTGTGGCACACGCAAGGCGTGCTGCAGGTGCAGGACGTGCTGACCACCTCGGCCGCCAGCGCGCAGGCAGCGGTGGATTTCATCGGTGCCGGTCGCGCCGTGAACGACCTGTCTGCCATGCGACTAGCCGACCTCTGGCTGATCGCCGTGCCAGACCGGCAGATCCATGAGAGCGCCCGCGCGATGGCGCAGACCTTGGCCAGCCGGCCCCCCGCCATGGCATTTCATGCCAGCGGGGCGCTCGGATCGGCTGTACTGGCACCCCTGCGCGAACGCGGCTGGCACGTCGCCAGTGCGCATTGCATCCTGAGCTTTGCCACGCCGGCAACGGCCGTGCAGCAGTTTGCCGGCACGCCTTGCGGGCTCGAAGGGGATGCCGCAGCCCTGCATGAACTGCGGCCAGTCTTTGCCGCCATTGGCGCGGAATGCTTTGATGTGGCAGCCGACAAGAAGGTGCTCTACCACGCTGCCGCCGTGTTCGACACCAACTTCCTGCCGGTACTGCAAGCCTTGGCAGAAGACTTGTGGCGCGACAGTGGCGTCCCGCCCGAGCTGCTGCCCCGGCTGCGCGCATCGCTGCTGCGCAATGCGGTGGACAACGTGCTGGCACTCGGCCCGGCGGGCGCCCTCACCGGCCCGGCCGCCCGGGGCGACACCGCCTTGGTACAACGTCAGGAACAGGCCGTGAGCGCCTGGGACCCCACTGCGGGTGAAGCCTACCGGGCCTTGAGTCAACTGGCCCTGCGCTTGGCGCGCGAGGGCAAATTGCGTCAGGACTGAGCCAAGACCGACGCTGACCGTGCCGACCTCAGCCCTTGGGCCGGCCGAAATTGAGAATGCGTGTGGCCATCCAGGTTTCAGCCATGAAACAGGAGAGCGCCAGCATGAAGCAGAACACGCCAAAAAGAAAACTCACGATCGCCCCACTCTCGCCCTGAAAGGCCGTGGTCTCACCCAGAAACAGCAGGATGATGGTCAGGCCGATCATGAAGGCACACAGCGTGAGACAGCCGATGGTGCCGTTGGCCAGCAGGCCGCGCGTGCGCAAGCGGGCCAGCTCCCAGCGCGCCTCGCGAACGAATTCGGCATCGGAGGACGACTTGAGCCGCTCCTCCAGCACCCGGGCACGGTCGATGATGCGCGCCAAGCGGCCGGCCACGGCGCCGATCATGCCCGACACCGCGGTCAACAAAAACACGGGGGCCACGGCCAACTGGATGCCGTGGATCACGGTACTGGGATCGACAAAAAGGCTCATAAGCGGATTCTATTTGCGCAGCGGCGCAAGCAACGAAGACAGGCCATTGTGGTCAATCTCGTGCATCAACGCCAACAGGCGGCCGAGATCACCCGATGGAAACCCTTCGCGTGCAAACCAGTTGAGGTAGTTGCCGGGCAGGTCAGCAATCAGGTGGCCTTTGTATTTGCCGTAGGGCATCTGCGTCGTCACCAGGCGCTGTAGCTGATGAACGTCCATGTTCAGCCCCCCGCCCGCTTGACCGTCCAGCCTTGCGCCTGCAGCGTGGCCACGACCTTGTCGCAATGGTCGCCCTGCACCTCGATCACGCCATCTTTGACCGTACCGCCGGAACCACAGGTCGCCTTGAGCTTCTTGCCCAACTCGGTGAGCGCCGGTGCATCCAGCGCCACCCCGGTGACCACCGTCACCGCCTTGCCGCCGCGGCCCTTGGTCTGACGCGACACGCGCACAATGCCATCCCCGGCGGAAACGGCCTTCTTGAGATGGCACACGCATTGGGCCACCGGCTGGCGGCATTCCGGGCACATGCGCCCGCTGTCGGTGGAATACACCAGGCCACCGGTGCTGGGATGGTTCTTCATCCCCTCAGTCCGGCACGAACTTGGTGTTGAAGATGGCCACGTCGGCTTCGTTCTCGAAGGTCACCAGTTGCCCCTGCTTCATGTCGCTCAGACGGCAGGCCGCAAACAGGCTGTAGCGGCCCTTGAGGTGCATGCTGGGCAAGTCGATCAGGGCATAAGGGTACGGAACGAAGACCTCATGCTCAAAGACCACGCGATGCACGTTGCGTGGCGAGGGGAAAAGCTTGTAGGTGTCGGTGGTAATCGCTAGTGAAGACATCGAGATTCGTGCGCCGGCTGTTGGCAGGAAACCTCGATTGGAGCACGATTTTTATCGTCCAGCACCTCGCGCCTCAAACCGCGTCGTCAATCGCGCCACGATCGCCGTTTCATCAACATCACCGAACCGGCCGATGGCAGGCAACTCCGCATGGATTTCCTCGATCTTCAGCCGTACCTGATGCAAAAGTTCGTTCAGTTCGCGTGCGTTGTTGTGCGCAGCGCCATGTGATGTGTTGGCAAAGACTTGCCCCATTTGCTGAACCGTGACGAAGAGCTCGAACAGTTCCCTGATGACTTGATGTCGATCTGACTGGCCCCCATGCATGGCATCACCTCCAATGATCAAATCGCGTTAGCTCCGAGACGGCAAGAGCGGCCCCTCGGCAACAGCATGCGCTGCAGTCCCTGGTTCATCTTCACAGCGCACAACACTCACATTGGGCATGGTAGGCCGATCAAAACCGATTACCATCCCCCAAATGGGGGAGCACACCTCAGCGCCGCAGGGTGCGGCAGATGCTATAAGAGTTCCTTGATCGTCTCTCTCATCAAAGAAGGACGACTTTTGCGGCGTCATGCACATCACGCGTGCATCTCGTCGCACAGACTCAGGAGAAGGGGGATGCGATGCACGTGACAGAAATCGTTCTGCATTCAACCAGCATCATTGTTGTTGTCATAGCAGCCATATTGGCATTGCAGCTCATCCGCCTGTCTGGCAAGACAAATACCTGGATATACCTCGCCGCCGGCATTCTCTTGTTGGCGATTGCCAGTTTCGAGCAGTACCTTGAACACAGCGGCATCTCGGCAGGACTTTTTACCAACCATATCTTCATCGACGCCCTGCGTTTAGGCACATCGGTCCTCATGTTGGCCGCCGTCATCTCTGGCGTCTCCATTTTTCGTGAACGCAAGATGGGGCTGGAGCTGCTCGATAAACAGATACAACGGCTGCAGCACGCCCCCCCAGAGTCCGAGATCGGCATGACGGACAGTGAACGGGCCACCCGTCAAGCGCTGATCCGTTCAGGAAGACATGGCGTTTCCGTGGTGACTGCATTGCAGTACCTGAGAGACGAGGAACAGCGGATCATCCAGACGCTGAAAGACTGGCAAGCGACCTTTGACGCCATCACTATTCCAGTTTTTGTCTACGACCGCTCATACCACCTGATCCGCGCCAATCGGGCCTACCTCGAACGCGCAGGCGCGACCATGAAAGAGATCATGGGCAAGCCTTACTTTGATGTTTTCCCCAAGCTGGGCAGACCGATCATCGACCCGCCTCAAAACGCAGGACGAGACATCGCCGACAGTGAAGTCCGCTTGCCCACGGGCGAGGTTTTTATATCCAAGAATTATCCAATCTACAGCGAAAACAACGAGTACCGCCACACCCTGCACACCCTTCAGGAAGTGACCCTGGTCAAGCAGGCAGAGAAGTCGATCCGCAGAGTCCGCTTATCACTGAAAGTCGTCGCGAACTGCATTCGCGAAATGCTGAAAGAAAACAACGAACCGCAAATGCTGCACACCTTATGCAAAGTGGCCGTCAACAGCGGCTTGTACCGTGCGGTATGGATAGGCCGCGCTGAGCAGGATGACAAGAAAACGCTGCGCCCGCTCGCATTTCAGGGGCACTCTCAAGACCCCGGGCAATTGCCCGATTCAACGTGGGACGACACCGGAGACAGCCGCACACCCACGGGGGTGGCCATCAGCACCGGCAAGACGTGTGTCGTGCAGGATTTGATGCACGATTCGAAGTTCAGCATCTTCCGTCGCTTTGCGGCCAAGAACCACCTGGCCTCCGCAGTCAGCCTGCCGCTCTTCCAAGACGAGACGGTGTGGGGTGGCATGACTTTCTATTCCGACGAGCCCTCCGCCTTTTCAGACGAAGAAATCGATGCACTTGAAATATTGAGCGCGAGCGTTGCCTTCAGCATCACCGAGCTTCACAGCGGTCCCGATCACAAAACCGGCTTGCTGCCCACCACGCAAAGCTTTGGACAATCGAAAGCCCATCTTGAAAAAATCATTGTTGCGCTGGAAACCGCCATTGAAGCGCGCAGTGATTACGGTGCCCCCAATCAGCGCCTGGTTGGCGAGATCGGAATGGCCATTGCCATGGAAATGGGGCTTACCCATGCGCAGGCCTACGGCGTTCGCCTTGCCGGCATCGTGCACGACGTGGGGGAAATCCACGTTCCGCAAGACATTCTCCGCAAAATCGGCGAACTGACTCCGGACGAATATGCACAGATCAAGAGTCACCCCCAGGCTGGCTACGACATCTTGAGCAAGCTTGATCTGCCCTGGCCACTGGCGCAAACCGTGTTGCAGCACCACGAGCGGATGAATGGATCAGGCTATCCGAATGGCCTCTCGGGAGACCAGATCCTGCTGGAAGCCAGAATCATCGCAGTCGCAGACACGATTGTGGCCATCGCCTATCAGAGCCAGAATCATCCGCATCTGGGTATTCCAGCCGCATTGGTCGAGGTGGAAAAAGGCAAGGGAACGTTGTTCGATCCGGCGGTCGTCGAAGCGGCCGTCAGACTTTTCCAGGAAAAGGGTTACCAGCCCACCCCAGAGAGCCATTCCCAGGTGCCCGCGCCCATGACTCTTTAATCCAAAGACCTATGAAAACAGATCCTTTCATGCAAGCCGCGATCGATGAGGCCCGGCTCGGCCTGACCGAAGGCGGTATCCCGATCGGCTCGGTCATCGTGCACCAGGGCCAGATCATCGGCCGCGGCCACAACCGGCGCGTGCAGCGTGGCAGCGCCATCCTGCACGGCGAGATGGACGCCTTTGAAAGCGCCGGCCGCCAGCCAGCCAGCGTCTACCGTGAGTCCGTGCTCTACACCACGCTGTCGCCCTGCGCCATGTGCAGCGGCGCCATCCTGCTCTATGGCATCCCGAAAGTCATCATTGGCGAGAACCAGACCTTTCTGGGCGAAGAAGCCCTGCTGCGCTCGCGCGGCGTGCAGGTGGAGGTGGTACAGGACGCAGCCTGCATTGCGCTGATGCGCGGCTTCATCGCGAGCAAGCCCGAGCTGTGGAACGAAGACATCGGCGTGGATAAGGCCTCACACTAAGCACATGCACAGTACCCCACCGATTCCCGACAAAGAACAGATCGCCCTGCTGGACCCGTTCGAACGCATTGGTCTGGACCGCATTGCGTTGATCCACTCGCCGGCACAGGCTGGAAAAGCCTGTGAAGAACTGGCTGCCAGCGCCCACTGGGGCTTTGACACCGAGTCCAAGCCCACCTTCCGTAAAGACGAAGCATCCGACGGGCCGCACATCGTGCAGCTCGCCACGCTGGACAAGGCCTGGGTGTTCCAGTTGCACGATGCCACCTGCCGCGCCATGGTGGCCGAGCTGCTGGCCCTGCGCGGCGTCACGAAAGCCGGCTTCGGCCTGGGCGATGACCGCAAGCGCATCACATCCAAGCTGGGTGTGGAACCGGCCGATGTGCTGGAGCTCAACACCGTGTTCCGCCAACAGGGTTACCGCAAGGAAATGGGGGTCAAGGGGGCTGTGGCAGTGCTGTTCAACCGGCGCTTCATCAAGTCGAAAAAGGCCACCACCTCCAACTGGGCCAACCCGCGCCTGACCGAGGCGCAACTGATGTACGCCGCCAACGACGCCTGGGCCGCCATCCGCGTGTTCCACGCGCTGGGGCTGGGCTGAAGCGCTCGTTCGGTGGCCGGCTAGACGCGGATCTCGTACATCGCATCACCCATGTAGCGGTGCGGCCCGAACACCGCCACCACCGCCGCTGTTTCGGCCGCCTGCCATTGCTCGACGATCTCACGCTCGGCATCGGTCAGCACATCGGGTGACGGCGCTTCGCCATAGGTGGCCACGATGCGCAGGTAGGCGCTATAAACCGGCCCCACCAGGCTGGCGTCGCCCAGCGACTCTTCCAGCACTTGGCGAAAGCGTTGCTCGGCCGCGCGGCGTTGCGTCTCAGTGGCGCCATCGGCATCAAACAGGGTCAGGTTGTAACTCATGAAGGCACCAAGCTTAACCGCGTTCTAGGCGGGGACCACGGGGGTACCACGGCCACGCGTGGTTGTGTACAGTGGGGTCCTCAATGCAAGACAGGTGAAACGTATGGCGACGCGGGCAAACGCAAAAACGAGCGAATGGGCAGGCAAGGTGATGACGCTGCTCAAGGTGGGCAACACAGCGGCGGCCATCGCGCAGATCAAGGTGGCGCCAAGCGTGAAAGACCTCAAGCAACTGCAGAACAGCATCACCGCGGCCAAGGTCACCGGCCGCTGGCCCGACGTGGATGTGGCCATCACCGAGAACCTGGCCTTGCTCTCGGCGCCGCGCCTGCACCGCTCGCCCTGACCCATCAAACCATGACCCAAGGGAGGACCGCATGAGCGACATACCGAGCACCGCGCCCCAACGCAACATCTGGCTACGCGCCTTGTTGATGCTTCTGATGGGCATCGGCTTCCAGCTGGCCGCCACCCTGTTGGGCGTGCTGGCCGTTGTGCAGTTCGTTCTGGCGCTGGTCAGCACACCCAACGTCCGTCTGAGCCAATTCGGCCGCAGCCTGGGGCAGTACCTGCGTCAGATTGCCGAGTTTGTGGGCTTCGCCACCGAAGACGTGCCGTTCCCGTTCAGCGACTGGCCCTGAGCTTGGCCTTGCGCTTCTGAGGACGGAACCCATGCCAGCCGCTGACACCCATCGCCTGGCGTCCGCCCTCGCCCTGCTGCAGCAAAACGCCCACCCCGAGGCGCTGGAAGGCCTGGCGCGCTTCGGTATCACCGGCGACAAGCGCCTGGGCCTGTCCATGCCCGAGATCCGCCGCGTCGCCCGCACCCTGGGGCGCGACCACACCCTGGCGCAAGCGCTGTGGGACACCGGCATTCCCGAAGCCCGCATCGTCGCCGGCCTGGTGGCCGAGCCGGCACAACTGAGTTCGCGCCAGATGGACGCCTGGGCCAAAGGGTTTGCTTCCTGGGACGTGTGCGACCAGGTCTGCGGCAGCGCCTTTCTGGCCTCGCCGCTGGCCTGGCGCAAGGTGCAGGCCTGGGCCAGCCACCGCGATGAGTTCGTGCGCCGCGCCGCCTTTGCCCTGCTGGCCACTTTGGCGGTGCATGACAAACAGGCCAGCGATGAAGACTTTGTCGCAGCACTGTCCCTGATTGAGGCCGCTGCCGACGACGAACGCAACTTCGTGAAAAAGGCCGTGAACTGGGCGCTGCGCAACATCGGCAAGCGCAACCCGGCACTCAACGAGGCAGCCATCGCCGCAGCAGACCGCATTCAGCGACAAGGCTCACGCCCGGCACGCTGGATCGCCGCCGATGCGTTGCGCGAGCTCACCAGCGAAGCGGTGCAGGCACGTTTGAAGGGACGTGGCCAGCGGAAAAATCACCCGGCGCCAGCCTGAGGGGGAGAATGCCCCCAGACCCTCATCTTTCTGCCCACCGATTTTCAAGGAGTGTGTGATGCCGAAAGTCCTGAAATACCTGCTCCTTGCGCTGGCCGGCCTCGTCGCCCTGCTGGTGCTGGCGGCGATCATCGTCGCCGCCACCTTCAACCCCAACGACTACAAGCCCACCCTCATCCAACTGGTACAGGACAAGACCCAACGCACGCTGTCCATTCCCGGCGACATCAAGCTCACGTTCTTCCCCCGGATCGGTGCCGACCTGGGCAAGGTGGCGATCAGTGAGCGCCAGAACGCACGGGTGTTTGCTTCAGCCGAGCATGCCCAAGTGGCCGTGGCACTGCTGCCGGTTTTCTCCAAGCAATTCATCATCGATCAGATCCTCGTTGACGGGCTGGTTGTCAATCTGCACCGCTACAAGGACCACACCACCAACTACGACGATCTGCTCCCCAAGGGGGATGGCAACGCCCAGCCATCAACGGCCACCTCCACGCCAGAGGAAGCACATGCGGTGCAGTTCGACGTCGGCGGCATTTCCCTCACCAATGCCAGCCTAGGTTTGACGGACGAGGCCAAGAACAGCACGCTGGCAGTCTCCAAACTGAACCTGCGCACCGGCCCCATCGCCCAGGGCAAAAAAAGCAACTTCGAACTCAGCGCCGAGGTCAAAGGCGACAAGCCCTCCCTCGCCCTGACCGTCAACGCGAAAAGCAATTTCACCCTCGACTTGGCGCAGCAGCGCCATGTGTTCGACGGCTTCAGCGCCAGCCTCAAGGGTGCAGCGGCGGATATCCCCCAATTGCAGATGACGCTGTCAGCGCCGTCCTTTGAGCTGTCGCCCCAATCGCTCAAGGCGCCGGCACTGGCGCTGGAGGCCACCATCACCCAAGGCACACGCAGCACCACTGCCAAGCTGGGCGGCGCATTGACTGGCGACCTCTCGGCGCAACGATTTGAACTTAGCAATCTGAGCCTTGAGGCGGCACTGCCCAACCCGGCCGGCGGCACACTGGCAATCAGCGCCAAGGGCAAAGCTTCGGTCAACCTTCCCCATGAAGCCGTGCAAGCCAGCCTCTCCGGCAAGCTCGACGGCATGCGCGTGGAGGCGCAGGTCGGGCTGACGCGATTTTCCCCGCCCGCCTACAGCTTTGACATGGCCCTGGACGATCTGGACGCCGACCGCTACATGGCCAAGAGCACACCCGCAGCCAAGACGGGACCGACCCCCACCAAGGCCTCGGGATCAAGCGCGGCGCCAGAGAGTCCTGCACCCGAGAGCCCGTTTGACCTCTCAGCACTCCAATCGCTGGACGCCCGAGGCACGCTCAAAGTGGCATCGTTCAAGTTCGCCAACATCCGAACCAGCAACGTCCGGCTTGAACTGCATGCCGCCAACGGCAAGGTCAACATCAACCCCATGACGGCCTCCTTGTATGGCGGCAGCCTGGCTGGCTCGCTGTCGGCCAGCGCCAGCAAAACGCCGCACTTTGCGGCGCAACAGACCTTGCGCAACATCAACATCGGGCCGCTGCTCAAAGATGCCTTGGACAAGAACCCGGTCGACGGCAAAGGCGACGTGACGATCGACATCAGCACCGCCGGCGCCACGGTGTCGCAACTCAAGCGAGCAATCAACGGCACGGCGCGCCTCGCGTTGCAAGACGGTGCCATCAACGGCATCAACCTGGCCGCTACGATACGCAACGCCAAGGCCAAAATCGGCATGCTGCAAGGTCAGCCGGCGCCCCAGCAGGGCGCCGCATCCACGCAAGAAAAAACCGACTTCACCGAACTCAGCGGCAGCTTCAAAATTGCCAACGGCGTTGCTCACAACGACGACCTGTCCGCCAAAACGCCACTGCTGCGCATTGGCGGCAACGGCGACATCAACCTCGGCGAGGACCGGCTTGACTACACCGTCAAGGCCACCGTGGTCTCCACCCTGCAAGGCCAGGGCGGGCCCGAGTTGCAGCAGCTCAAGGGCCTGACGGTGCCGGTCAAACTGTCCGGCCCCTTCAATGCCATCCGCTGGGAGATCGACTTTGGCAATCTGGTGGGCGATCTGGTCAAAGGCAAAGTCGAAGCCGAAGTGCAGAAGCAGGTCGATACGCAAAAGGGCCAGATCGAACAGCAGTTGAAAGACCAACTGAAAGGGCTGTTCGGCAAGTGAGGAACCAGGGCGGCAGGCATGAGACCTGTCGCCACCCAGCGGCGAACGCCAACAACCTGGCCAATGATCTGCGGAAACTCGACGACTAGAGTCGTGCCGCCAGTCGTGCCGCTTGGTCAATGGCGCGCTTGGCATCCAGCTCGCCAGCTTCCTGTGCGCCACCGATCAGGTGCACGGTCTTGCCTTGCGTTTGCAGCGCATCCGCCAGCGTGCGCAGCGGCAACTGGCCAGCGCACAGCACCACGGTGTCGCACGGCAGCCAGGTCGGGTTCTCGCGCTCCTTGCCGTAGCTGATGAGCAGCCCTTCGTCACCAATGCGTTCGTAGTTCACACCGCCGATCATCTTCACCTGCTTCATCTTCAGCGCGGCGCGGTGAATCCAGCCGGTGGTCTTGCCCAGGCCATCGCCCAGCTTACCGGCCTTGCGCTGCAGCAGCGTCACCTGGCGCGCTGGCGGGCTCACCTGCGGGCCTTCCGAGCGCAGGCCACCGCGGGCCTGGGCCGGGTCGGTCACGCCCCACTCGGCCTGCCAGGCCGGCAGGTCGAGCGTGGTGGAATGGCCGTCGGCCACCAGAAACTCGGCCACATCAAAACCAATGCCACCGGCACCGATGATGGCCACGCGTTGGCCCACCGGCTTCTTGTGCTTGAGCACGTCGATATAGCTCAGCACCTTGGGGCTCTCCTGCCCCGGGATCTTCGGGTCGCGCGGTGTCACGCCAGTGGCCACCACCACCTCGTCAAAGCCGGCCAGGTCTTGCGCCTGCACCGGCTGGTTCAGATGCAGCGCCACACCGGTGGTCTGCACGCGCCGCGCCAAGTAACGCAGCATCTCGTGGAACTCTTCCTTCCCCGGCACCACCTTGGCCATGTTGAGCTGGCCGCCGATCTCGGCCGCGGCGTCAAACAGGTGCACCTCATGGCCGCGCTCGGCGGCCACGGTGGCGGCCGTCAGGCCGGCCGGGCCGGCACCCACCACGGCAATGCGTTTGCGCTGCGGCGCGGGGCGGTACACCAGCTCGGTCTCGTGGCAGGCGCGCGGGTTCACCAGGCAGCTGGTGAGCTGGTTCTTGAAGATGTGGTCCAGGCAGGCCTGGTTGCAGGCGATGCAGGTGTTGATGTCTTCGGCCCTGCCCTGCGCCGCCTTCTGCACAAAAAACGCATCGGCCAGCAGCGGGCGTGCCATTGACACCATGTCGGCACAGCCCTCGGCCAATACCTGTTCGGCCACCTCGGGCGTATTGATGCGGTTGGAAGTGACCAGCGGCGTGCTGATGCCGGCCGCCGCAAACTCGGCCTTCATCTTCTTCGTCACCCAGGCAAAGGCGGCACGCGGCACGCTGGTGGCAATGGTCGGCACCCGCGCTTCGTGCCAGCCGATGCCGGTGTTGACGATGCTGGCACCGCCCTGCGCCACCGCCTTGCCCAGCGTCACGATCTCGTCCCACGCGCTGCCGCCGGGCACCAGGTCGATCATCGAGAGGCGGTAGATCAGAATGAAGTCCGGCCCCACCGCCTCGCGCGTGCGCGCCAGGATTTCGATGGGCAGGCGCATGCGGTGGCTGTAGTCGCCGCCCCATTCGTCGTCGCGCTGGTTGGTGTGTGCGGCGAGGAATTGGTTGATGAAATAACCCTCGCTGCCCATGATCTCCACGCCGTCGTAGCCGGCCTCGCGGGCCTTGACCGCGCAGTTGACGAAGGCACGAATCTGCCGCTCCACGCCACGGGCGGACAACTCAAACGGCTTGAAGGGCGAGATGGGCGACTTCAACGCCGACGGAGCCACGGCCAGCGGGTGGTAGGCGTAGCGCCCCGTGTGCAGGATCTGCAGCGCAATCTTGCCGCCGGCCTCGTGCACCGCACGCGTCACCACCTGGTGGCGCCGTGCCGCACCTGAGGTGGCCAGCGTGCCGGCAAAGGGCTTGGCCCAACCGGCGATGTTGGGGGCAAAACCACCGGTGACGATCAGACCCACGTCGCCTTCGGCGCGCTCGCGGCAGTAGGCCGCCAGCTTGCTCAGGTCGCGCCCGTCCTCCAGTCCGGTGTGCATGGAGCCCATCAGCACGCGGTTCTTGAGTTGGGTAAAACCCAGGTCCAGCGGGGCCAGCAGATGGGGGTACAGGGCTTGGCCGGATTGCGGCGTGTTAACGATGAGGGTCATGAAACGGTTCGTAGCAAATGATCAAGGTTGAGGCCTCTGCCCCTTAGCGCAACACCAGCAGCAGGCTCAGCAGGGCAGCCATGACCAGCGCCACGACGGCGGCACCGATCCAGCGCACACGCACCCGGTTGGCTTCAATGCGCTGGATCAGTTGGGCATTCTGCTCGGCCAGTGCCTTGATCAGTTCGGACGAGGCCAGCATCTGGTCGTGCAGGTCGGCCACCGCCGCCTCCAGGGCCGCGGTACGGTCCGACAAGGCGGCCAGGGTTTGCGCTTCCGACAAGCCGGCCGGCTGCGTGCTCATCTCAGAAGAATCTGGCGGCACGGATTTCCTGCCCACCATGTTCCACAGCTTCTTGGCGCCTTCCGCCACCTTGGGCGCATTGCTGATCACGTCCGACCAGGGAACGCTTTGCAGCACCGTGAGCCAACCGATTGCCATGAAAGAGTCTCCGAAAAATGACGTCGAACCCGTGTGAACAGGCCCTAGGCGCGCGTCAGCTTCAACACCGTGCGCGACGGAAGGCCGTGACCGCTACAGGTCAGAGCTTCGCATACTCCAGAACTTCTTGCCCCATCAGCGTGCAACTGCCACCCATGGGCGCGTAGATCAAGCGCATGCGGTAGCGCGCCTTGTAGATGTAGCCCCAGACCTCCAGCACCTGGAAGCGCTGCTGCTCATTGGCCGGGTTCTTGAGGGAAGGCAGCTCTTTCACGGCCTTGTCGATCTCGATGCGGTCGTCACCGTCGGCATGGAAACTGAGCAGCTTGCGGGCTTGGACGATGGCGGGAACGGAACAATCAGGGGATTTGGCGAATGCGATACCTGCGAAGCCTAGTAAGGTACAGGCGATGAATGTGCTGGCTATTATTTTCATTAGTAGGTTGATGAACTCAACTCGTCAAATATCGGTTTTCTCAAACCCGAATGGCTTCCCAATTATGTCGAAGATAAAAGCTGGGTGGTGGAGTTCTCACCGCTAATTCAATAGTTCAAGTACTTGCTACATGATCAAACTTTTAAATTTTTTCATCAAAAGCGGGTACTCAGAGCTTCCGTTAGAAGACTGATAATTTTCCACAAGTTGCGCCAAGTCTGAGTCTGTCAGCACAAGGATGTAACCTCTTTTGTCATTAGCAGTGTCTCTGCAGCTCGCGTCTATCTTTATCTGGCTTTCAATGGATCGACAGACGAGCAACCCGACTTGACCGCGACTGGGAGAAAAACGCCCCGACAGTTGATCAACCTCTGGATTTCCTATTTCTTTTCCATAATTTTTGCATTCAACAAAAATATGCGAACTTGGGTAATGCTGTAGTACCCACTTAAAAAATCCGTTCATTGGATTATTGACATAGGTAATGTCGATTCGCTTTCTTCCTTCATGAATTTTGAGTTGTTTTGTTGGGGAAGATAGTGAAGGAAAGAATAGTGCACTGAGAAGTTTCTCAATTGCATCCTCGTAATTACCTGCGTCGTCCCGCCCAGTCGGTATGGCTGCTACGGCTGACATGAGACCAGCGAAATTGGGCAGTGCAATATTCTCAATTTCAGCAAGCTGATCATGTGTCATCGGGCGAGAGGATCTCTGAGCTGCTTCCCGGTATTCATCCAACGCACCAGGATGCCGTAGTGTTTCGCGCGCAATAGTTAGTTTGTCCGCTCCGTATTTTTCTTTCAGACTTTTTTTGGTCACACGCTTGCGACCATCTTTTAAGGTATGCACGAGTCCTGTGTTCAACTGTTTCTCTGACTCCTGCATTGCAGGAAGAAGATGATGAATGAAGTATGTGGACTAGTCGTAAACAAACCGATGACGAACCACTAATTTGGGGACCAAAAGCAGCTTCCCATACGGGGTTACAGGCAAGGGCACCAACGAGTCCTCCCATACTTCCGAGTGGACGTTCCAAATTGGTCCGGAGGCGACATTAGGTGATAACGGGATACCGTAGTACTGGCAGATATCTTGCGTGTAGTGAATTAGTGGCCCACGAAGAATATTGCAGACTGCATCCGAAATTCGATCAGGCCCAATTCCTTCAATGAATAAGCAGGCATCCTCAATGTCTTGGAGCAAGCCCGTGGATCCTGCTTGGCTTTTCGCAAGAGCCATCCAAACCTTGTGGGCGTAGCCTTTACCAAAAGCTCGTCCATCAGATAAGCCTCGTGAAAATCCCAAATGGAATTCGTTTTTCTCGGTTAAGGCCTCGAGCATATGAATGCCAGCAGCTTCGTTGTTCGTCTTTAAGTGCCGTAACAACGTCTCAAAGAAGTGCTGTAAGAGCGAATTACATTCTGATGCCCAAGCACTTTGCATGGTTCTAAGCCGGCTGGGATCAAGGAACACCGGCGTGTCATTTCCTATAGGAACATCAACGAAATCCAGAGTAGTCTGATCGCGATCAAGCCCGAAGTAATGGGAGACTCGCATTTTCGGGTTGGGTGTCGCCACTTAGTCACTCCTCTGTTGCGCAAGCTGTCAGCAACAGACCGACCAAGGCGATGCTGAAGGTGCAGTCTATGTAACCCTGGACTGCAAATGCAAAGTTAGCATCGTAGGGCTGCAACTACTGCTTGTCATCACCCAAATGGGGGAGCAAAAACAAAATGGGCGCCACAAGGGCGCCCATTACCGTCTTGATTTGCCTCCAACCTCCAGCCACAAACGTCTAGGGCGAAGCCAATTCAACAACATCTAAATCATCGATTAAATCGCCTGCCCCAACCGCCCCACCCCCTCCTCAATTTTCGCCACATCCGCAGTCGCAAAGCTCAGACGCAAGGTCGCGTGATCCGGGTTGCTGGCAAAAAACGGTGCGCCGGGCACAAAGGCCACGCCCTTGTCGATGGCGCGCTTGGCCAGTTCGCCGGCATCTTTCAGCTTGCCATTCGCACCCGTCAAGCGGGCCCAGAAGAACAGGCCGCCGCCGGGTTGGGTGAATTCAATCGCGTCGCCCAGTTCGCGCTTCAGGCTCTCGCCCATCACACGGGCGCGCTCGGCATAGACCTGACGCACATGGGCCAGGGTGGCGGGCATGCGGCCGGCTTTCAGGTATTGCGCGGCGGTGGCCTGAGCAAAGGTGCTGGTGTGGGCGTCACTGAACTGTTTGCACATGGTGGCTTTGGCCAGCAGCTCGGGCGGGGCAATCATCCAGCCCACCCGCAGGCCGGGGCTGAGCACCTTGCTCAATGAACCGCAATGCACCAGCCAGTCGCGGCTGCCGGGCACTTGGGCGCTCAGAGCCAGCAGGCTGGGCGGCGGGGCTTCGCCGAAGTAGAGGTCGCCATAGGGGTCATCCTCAATCACCACCGTCTGCGTGCGCACCGCCATCTCCAGCACCTGCTTGCGGCGCGCCAAGCTCAGCGTGGCACCGCTCGGGTTGCCAAAGGTGGGAATGAGGTAGACGAATTTGGGCTTGTGCTCGGCCACCAGCTTTTCCAGTTCATCGGCCTTCACGCCATGCGCGTCAATGGGTGCGGCAATGACCTCTGCGCCATAGAGGCGGAAGCACTGGATGGTGGCGAGGAAGGTCGGGCCTTCGACGATGACCTTGTCGCCGGGGTTGATGAGGGTCTTGCCGATCAGGTCCAGCGCCTGCTGGCTGCCGGTGGTGACGATCAGGCCGTTGGCCGCCACGTCCTTGGCACCCTTGCTGGCCATGAAGGCGGCCAATTGCTGGCGCAGCGGGTCGTAACCCTCGGTGGCGCCGTACTGCAGCGCGCCGCCGGCTTCTTCGGTCAGGGCCAGGTTGACGGCTTCGCGGATGCCGTCGACGTCGAACATGGCGCTGTCGGGGAAACCGCCGGCAAACGAGATGATGCCGGGCTTGCCCAGCAGCTTGAAGAGTTCGCGGATGGCGGAGGTTTCAACGTTGTTCAGGCGGTCGGCGAATTGCATGGTTTTCTTCAATTACGAAACAAGGGTCTGGCACCAATGGTAGCCAAAGCCGGCAGGTAGGGAACAAGGCGCCTCAAACGCTACTATTTCAATAGCGGTTGGCGCTTATTTCATGAGGCCTAGAGGCCAATTTGGCATCAATTCGGCAGCGGCAGCGGCTGGCCTTCGGCAGACGACGGCGCCGCCACTCCCAGCCAGCGTGCCACGGTGGGGGCAATGTCCACCACCCCGACCCGGCTGTCCACGCGCCCGGGCTTCACCCAGCGCGGGCCCCAGGCCAGGATGGGCACATGGGTGTCGTACTCATAGGGCGAGCCGTGGGTGGCCGTGCCCGTGCCGAACATCCAGTACGGCTTGAGGATGTATTGCACGTCGCCCGACACCAGCGGGTGCCAGGACTTGCGCATGGGCTCGAAAAACGGCCGGCCAGCGGCGCTGCCGCTCTCCAGCTCGCGGCGGGTGTAGGCGGCGGCGAAACCGGGTTCGGCCAAGAGCAGCGCGCGGGCTTCTTCGGCCAAGGCATTGGCGTCCACCTTGGTTTGCGCCAGCAGTTGCCTGTTGAACAGCAGCGAGGAGCCGGAGTAGCTGACCCAGTTGCCGGGGCCGAAGCGTTTTTCCAGGCCGTCGTTCACACGCGTCAGCACCTGGCCGCCGTTGACGCGGCCGGCATCGCGCCCCTGCGCCTGGCTGTACTCCGGCGCCGGCATGAAGCCGTGGTCGGCGGTGAGCATGGCGATGTAGTTGTCGCGGCCCACCTTGGCGTCGAGGTCGGCAAAGAAGGCCTGCAACAGGCGGTCGAGCTGCAGCAGGTGGTCGTGCGAGAGGCGCGACTCGGCGCTGTACTGGTGGTTGACGTAGTCGTGGCCAGACAGGCTGATGGACAGGATGTCGGGCACCTCGTCCTGGCCCAGGCTCTCGCCGGTGATGGCGGCACGCGCGAACTCCAGCGTCAGCGCATCGGCAAACGGGCTGCGCAGCAGCTGGCTGTAGAAGGCCGGGCCGGGGGCGTCGTCATTGGGCGAGCCCATCAGCATGGGCAATGCGCCGCCGCGCGGGCCGTACCAGCGCTGGTTGTCTGGCAGCGAGCGGGCGTAGGCGGCCTCTTCCAAGAGCGGCTTCCACTGCGTCTTGAAATAACCGTCGGCCAGTTTGCGGCCGTTGAAGCTGTTGACCCAGGCCGGGTGCTGCTGCATGTAGTAAGTGCTGGAGGCGAACTGGCCGCTTTGCGCCATGTACATGTAGGCGGTGCCGCGCTTGCCGGCGGGCAGGATGGCGCCGCGGTCCTTGCCGGAGACGGCAATCACCTTGGCGCGCGGGTCGGCGGCGCGCAGCACGTCGCCCACGGTTTCCACCCGCAGGTTCTTCGGGCTGGTGCCGTCCAGCGGCTGGGTTTTGTGGCCGATGTAGGTGGCTGTGGTGTCGCCGGTGCAGTACTCGCGCTCGCCGGTCTGGGCGTCGCGCCATTCATTGCCGATGATGCCGTTGCGGTGGGTGTAGGCGCCGCTCAGCACGGTGGCGTGGCCGGCACCGGTGACGGTGAAGGCATGGCCGTAGTGGGCCTCGGAGAACCAGGCGCCGCGCTCCAGGAAACGGGCCAGCCCGTCAGGCGCCAACTGGTCGCGGTAGCCGGTGATCTGGCGCTGCGGCAAGCCGTCCACCACCAGGAACACCAGCAGCTTCGGCTTGGGTTCGGGGGCCGGGGCCGAGGCGCAACCGGCCAGCACGGCGGCCAGCAGCAGGGCCAGGGACAAACGCAGGGGATGCGAAAAATAGCGGGAGAACGCGGGTTTCATGGTGGCGGTAGCTGACAGATTGACGGAGATCATCCCATGAAAACAAATGCTTTCAAAGAAAGGTTTGACACTGCTGAAAAGTGCCGTTTTTGTAGGCCAGAATATGCACTTGCAACCGATGCCGGCCTGCCCTGCTCTTGTGCGCTGCGACGGTTGCCCTGGAAGCGCCAGCGATAGCCCCTACTGGAATCTTCATGTCTGATTTGTCCGCCTTCTTTCAGTCCGTCAAGCTGCCGGTGATGCCCGAGGTGGCACACGCCCTCATCCGCACGCTGCACGAAGAGGACATTGTGCTGGGCGATGTGCGCAACATCGTTGCCAAGGACCCAACCCTCACGGCCAAGGTGCTGCGTGCGGCCAACAGCGCCGCCATCGGCCTGCGGCGCGAGGTCGGCACGCTGGATGCTGCCATTTCAATGATCGGCATGGCGCAGGTGCGCACGCTGGCGCTGACCGCCTGCATGAATGTGGCTTTCCCGGTGGCGCCGGGCCTGAACCGGACCGAGTTCTGGATGAACAGCATGGCCTGTGCCGGTTATGCCCAGTGGCTGGCCCCGGCCGCCGGCGTTGACTGGCAGCAAGCCTGGCTCGCCGGCATGATGGTGCGGCTGGGCGAGCTGATCATCGTGCAGACCGCACCCGACACCCTGCCCGAAATCGAGCGGCAACCCCAGATTCCCGGCGACCGCTGGAAGCGCGAGCAGCGCGTACTGGGCTTCACCGAGGCCCAGGTCACAGCCGAACTGGCGCGGCGCTGGCGTTTTCCGGCCGGCATCGTGCAGGGGCTGGACAGCGCCTCCGACCCGCTGACCGCCGTGCCCTTCTGCCCACTGGGCGGCGTGGTGCACCTGGCCGGCTGGCTGGCCGACATGGCATTTACCGAGCCCGAGGTGCTGGACGCGCTGCCAAGCGCGGTGATCGCCAAGCTCGACCTCGACCTGGACTGGATGCACAAGCACATGCCGCAGCCCGACAGCTTTCTCGACATCACGTCCCTGTAAGATCGCTCTCAGGGGCAGGCCATCCGGGCGCCCACGTTCACTGTCACGCGCCTCATGAAACCGCCCGCCATTGCCGCCTTTTTTGCCACGCTCAAGGCCGCCAACCCGCAACCCGTCACCGAACTCGAATACACCTCGGTGTTCGAGCTGCTCACCGCCGTGCTGCTGTCGGCCCAGGCCACCGACGTTGGCGTGAACAAGGCCACGCGCAAACTGTTTCCGGTGGCCAACACGCCGAAGAAGATCCTGGCCCTCGGGCTGGACGGGCTGGAGAGCTACATCAAGACCATTGGCCTGTACCGCAGCAAGGCCAAACATCTGATGCAGACCTGCCGCATCCTGGTGGACAAGCACGGCGGCCAGGTGCCGCGCAGCCGCGAAGCGCTGGAAGCCCTGCCCGGCGTGGGCCGCAAGACCGCCAACGTGGTGCTGAACTCGGCCTTCGGCGAACCCACCATGGCGGTAGACACGCACATCTTTCGCGTTGGCAACCGCACCGGCCTGGCGCCGGGCAAGACGCCGTACGAGGTGGAGATGCAGCTGCTCAAGCGGGTGCCGGCCGAATACTTGATCGACGCGCACCACTGGCTCATCCTGCACGGTCGTTATGTCTGCCAGGCGCGCAAGCCGCAGTGCTGGCAGTGCGGCGTGGCCGCGTATTGCGACTTCACGCCTAAAACCGAAGCCCCCTGAACACTTTCGACGAGCACGACAAGCGCTTGAGCCGCAGCACAAATCGGCCACAATGAGCGCAACAGGGTGGAATACGCATGACTATCGTTGATCCGAGAACCGTGGTTCTATTGGCCAGCATCATGACTGCGTTGATGGCCATGGTGCTGTTTTTCCAATGGCGCAACTTTCCGGATGCCATCCGCGGCCTGGGCAACTGGACCGCCGCACCGCTGGCCCTGTGTTCCACCACCCTGCTGGGTGCCTTGCGCGGCGACCTGCCGGATCTGCTGACCATTGCCATTCCCAACATGCTGCTGTTCGTCGGCTTGTACCTGGCCTACCTCGGCAGCCAACGCTTTCTGAACCAGCCCACGGCGGTACGGCCCTGGAGTGCCTTCATCGCCTTGATGTCGGTGCCGGTGCTGTGGTTCAGTCTCATCGAACCGGATTTCCGCACCCGGCTGCTGGTCGTGTCGCCGCCGTTGGGCCTGCTGTTTGCGCTGCACGCGTACTTGATCTACCGCCATGCCAGCCGGAGTTTTGCCCGCCTGCTGCTGTTGGCAGCGCTGGTGTGCGGCGCCCTGAACCAGCTCCTGCGCATCGTCATCATCGGGCTCCTGCCCGCGCAGCACACCGCGTTCGATCCGACCACGCCGCACCCCGTCTTCCTCATGGTCTATGTGCTGATCACCCTGCTGATGAGCGTGAGCTTCGTGCTAATGGTTTCCGAGCGGCTGCGCGCCGAATCGCAAAACCTGTCCGCGCACGATGCGCAAACCGGCGCCTACACCCAGCGCCACATGAACGAGGCCTGCCAGCAGGAACTGGCGCGCAGCAAACGCCAGGGCCACACCATGGCACTGCTGCTGATCGACCTCGATCACGTCGAGCCCAACCCCAAGACCTACGGTCCTCAACGCAGCGCCCAGGCGCTGGCCGACTTCGTGACCCACACCAAGGCGCTGCTGCGCCAACCGGATCTGTTGGGCCGCTTTGACAGCGAGGCGTTCATGCTGCTGCTGCCGGAAACCCCGCTGAACGAAGCCCTGCTGGTGGCCGAGCGCATCCGCGCGCTGGTGGATCAGCCGGGCGCGGTGCCACACAGCAGTGTCAGCATCGGCGTCACCACCAACCGGCTCGACCACGACACGCTGGACACGCTGCTGGCGCGCGCCGACAAGGCGCTGTGCCATGCCAAGGACAAGGGCCGCAACCGGGTCGAGTCGGCCTGAAACATCCGCGGGGCTAGAGCGGCAGCTGCTGCCACTCGCCAAAACCCGGCGCGAACTGCGGCCACTGCTCAGCATGTTCGAGGCGCTTGATGCCTTGTGCCAGCAAGGTCATGGCGCGGATCACGCCGGCATGCGTGACCCACACCGCATCCCTCCCCTGCTGCTGCGCCTCGGCGCGGGCGACGGCCACGCGCTGCAGCAACTGGTCCACGCTTTCGCGGCCGCCGAACGGGTGCGCACCGAAGTCGGCCGTCCAGGCATCGAAAGCACTCTTCGGAATGGTGTCCCAGCGCTGGCCTTCCCAGCAGCCGAAGTCCATCTCGGCCAGACGCGCATCGCGTTTCAGCACCAAATCGGGCCTCAGGCCTTGTATTTGCTGCGCCAAATGCTCACATCTTTGTAGCGGCGAGGTGATGAGCGCCACGCCCTGCGGCAACTGCGGCGCCAGTTGCGCGGCGCAGGCCCGCGTGGCGGCGTCATCGGCCGGCAGATCGCTGGCGCCGTAGCAGACGCCCGCCGCCACCAGCGGTTGCGCATGGCGCACCAGCCAAAGCTTCATAGCGTCAGTGCCAGCCCGAAGTAAAACGCCAGCTCGCACACCTGCTGCGTGGCGCCCAGGCAGTCGCCGGTAAAGCCCTGCAGGCGGCGCGAAAACAGGCGCCACATCCAGAGCCAGGCCAGCACGGCCGTCAGCACCGGCACGAGCCAGTTGACGTCCGGATAAAACCAAAAAACCAGGGCCAGGGCGGCCAGCAACCATACCGAGGCCACCAACAGACTGGCGCCACTGATCTGCTCGGCCAGCGGCTTGGACTTGGAGCGCGCCGTGTCACCCACATGCGGCAGCAGCCGGATCAACAGCAGCGGCAGGAAACGCGACACCACATGCGCGACAAACAGGCCGGCACAGGCCAGCTCCAGATCGACCTCGCCCAGCAGGGTCAACAACGACACCTTGGACAGCAGCGCCAGCACCAGCGCCAGCACGCCGAAGGCGCCGACGCGCGAGTCCTTCATGATGTCCAGCGCCCGCTCACGCTCGTAGGCACCACCCAGGCCGTCGGCCACGTCGGACAGACCGTCCTCATGGAAGGCGCCGGTCAGCAGCACCGTCAACACCGTACTGAGCGCGGCCGCCACCAGCGGGGTCGCGGCCACGTCAGGCAACAGCAGCAGCACCGCGGCGTAGCCGAGCGCCGCCACCGCCCCCACCAGCCAGCCGATGCCGGGGAAATGCGCTGCGCTCTCGCGCAGCATGGCCGGGCTGTAGCCGACCCAGGCCGCCAGCCGCCCCGTGACCGGGATGCGGGTGAAGAACTGGATGGCCAGCAGGTAGTGGCGAATGAAGCTCATGCGCGTGTTGTAACTCAAGCCGATTTTTCCGACACGCCAGCCGATTCAAAGCTGGCCATATCGCGCAACATGACGCAGGCGGATGTCAGCAGCGGCCAGGCCAATGCCGCGCCCGAGCCTTCGCCTAGGCGCAGGCCGAAGTCGAGCAGCGGCTGCTGTGCCGCATTGGCGCCCAGTTGCGCCAGCATCAGCGCATGACCGCGCTCGCCGGAGCGGTGCGCGAACACACAACGCTGCAGCACGTGCGGCGCCAGCTTGCTGGCCACCAGCACGGCCGAACTGGCGATGAAGCCGTCGACCACGATCACGCGCCGCTCGGCCGCCGCCTGCAGCACCGAGCCCACCATGGTGGCGATCTCGAAGCCACCGAAAGCCGCCAGCACCTCCAGCGGGGCGTGCGCCTCGGGGTGCTTGAGCAACACCTCGCGCAGCACCGTGACCTTGCGCGCAATTGCCGCATCGTCCAGCCCGGTGCCGGCACCGGTGCAGTCGGTGATCTCCAGCCCGGCCAGGCGCGACAGCAGCAGCGAGGCGGCCGAGGTATTGCCGATGCCCATCTCGCCCAGCAGCAGTGCATTACCTGGCAAACCCTTCACGAGTTCAACACCGTTGGCCAGCGCCTGCGCGCATTGCTCCGGCGTCATGGCCGGGCCAGCCGCCGAATCGGCCGTGCCGGGGGCGACCTTGCGAATCACGAGCGATGCACGCGGCGCGAAGTCGTGGCGCACGCCGCAGTCCACCACGGTCAGCGCCATGCCGTGCTGGCGCGCCAGCACGCTCACACACGCGCCGCCGGCGAGGAAGTTCTCCACCATCTGCCAGGTCACGTCGCTCGGGTAGGCCGAGACGCCACGCGCGGCCAGGCCGTGGTCGCCGGCGAACACCACCATCTGCGGTGCTTGCAACTCGGGCGCCTCGGTGCCCAGAATCAGGCCAAGCTGCAACGCCAGTGTTTCGAGGCGGCCCAGGGACCCCAGCGGCTTGGTCTTGTTGTCGATCTTGTGCTGCAGGCGCTGCGCCAGGGCAGCGTCGGTGATATCGGGGATGTTCGGGAGGGTGAAGGTCATGTCGTTCTCGTTGCAAAAGTCTCAGTCGTGAATCAGCGCGTCCAGCACGCCCGACTCAAAATGCTCGTCAATGAAGTCAGCCATTCGCTCGAACACGGCGTCTAGCGTCGGCACCTGGGCCCCGTGCTGGCCGAACAGCGCCTGCAGCGCCGCCGGGTCTTCGAACAGGCCGTGCAGGTAGAGGCCGAGCACATTGCCCGCCACGTTCTGCCAGGCCAGTCTGGGGATCAGCCGGTGCGCCACATCACCTTTGGCCGCCATGGCCGGGTGCTGCGCGGTCTGGCCATGGTGGATCTCGTAACCTTGCACCGTAATGCCCGACAGCGCTGCCCACGGCCCGATGACGGTTGAAAAAGTGGCGCGCGTGCGCTGCACCGTCTTGGTCGGCTCGAAGGCGGTGACCAGCGGCAGCAGGCCCAGGCCCGGTGCGTTGCCGTCGATGCCGTGCGAATCGATCAGCGCTTCGCCCAGCATCTGCAGCCCGCCGCAGACGCCCAGCACCGCCCCACCCCGCTGCGCATGGGCGGCAATGGCGCGGTCCAGACCCTGCGCGCGCAGCCAGGCCAGGTCGCCGCTGGTGTGCTTGGAGCCGGGCAGGATGACCCAATCGGCGCCCTGCACTTCGGCCGCGCTGCGCACCCATTTGAGATGCACGCCGGGGATGTTCTTGAGCGGCTGGAATTCGTCGAGGTTGCTGATGCGCGGGTAGACCACGACAGCGATGGTCGTGGTGATGACTCCGCTCGCGCTGTGACGGTCGTCAAAGACACCGTCTTCTTCCGGCAGGCCGTGCTGGTACCACATCGGCAGTGTGGCCACTGTGGGCACGTTCGTTTTCTCCTGCAGCATCTGCGGCGCCGGCGCCAGCAGCGCAGCGTCACCACGGAACTTGTTGAGAACGAAACCCTTGATCAGTGCCCGGTCATCTTCTGGCATCAGCGCCCAGGTGCCGTAGAGGTGGGCGAAGGCGCCGCCGCGGTCGATGTCGGTCACCAGCAGGCACTGGGCATTGGCATGGCGTGCCACGCGCAGGTTGACGATGTCGCTGCCACTGAGATTGATCTCGGCCGGCGAGCCGGCACCTTCGATCACCACCACGTCGTTCTCGGCCATCAACTCGTCCAGCGCACGCGCCACCGTGGGCCACACGTGCTCACTGCGGCCACGCCAGTCCATGCGCGTCAACGCCTCGTCCACCTGGCCGAGCAGCACCACTTGGCTGTGCGTGTCGCGCTCGGGCTTGAGCAGCAGCGGGTTCATGCGTACCTCGGGCTCGGCACGCGCGGCCAGGGCCTGGAAGTACTGGGCGGAACCGATTTCACCGCCGGTAACCACCCGCGCGTTGTTGCTCATGTTCTGCGCCTTGAACGGCGCGACCTTCAGGCCCTGGCGCGCGTAGTAACGACACAAAGCCGTGGTGAGCCAACTCTTGCCGGCACCGCTGGTGGTGCCCAGCACCATCACTGCTTTGGCACTCATAGGCTTGTCCTTTCCTGTGCGCGCAGGCTCACCCAGGCCTGCTGCAGTGCGTCCTGCACCTGCGGTGCCAGCACACCCAGGCGCACGTGGCCGGGCAAACCAAACGAGGTCGCATCGCGCAGCTTGATACCCTGTGCCCGCAAGGTCGCCAGGGCCTGCGTCAGCGCCTCGCCTTGCACATCGGGGCGGGCGCAGAAGTAGTTGGCGTTGCTGGGCAGGCAAGTCCAGCCCAGCGCTTCGCACACGGCCAGCTGGCGGGCCTTCCATTCACGCAGCGTGGTCAGGCTTTGCTGCAGCCAGGCTTGCACCTCGGGGAGCAGCCAAGCCCGCAGCAGCGCCACGCCGTGCGCGCCCACCAGCCAGGACGGCGCCAGACGCTCCAGTTGCGCCACTGCCTCCAGCGCACCGAGCGGTGCAATAACATAGGCGGCGCGCACACCAGTCAGGCCGAGCGCCTTGTTTGGTGTCCACAACTGCCAGACGCGCAGCAGTTGCTCCTGCGTCAGGGCCAGCGCAGCACTCAGGCGCAGCGGCTCATAGGCGCGGTCCAGCACCACCACGGGGGCCGTCGCCACCAGTTCGGCCAGGCCGCCTTGCGCCTGCCCCAGCGGGCTGGACGGATCGCAGGCCCAGGCCAGTGACGCGCCCTGCGGCTGCGCCACGCGGGTCAGGCCCCAGGCCTGCGCGGCAGCGGCGTAATCACCATAGTGCTGTGGCGGCAGCCAGACGTTGCAGCTACCCGAACCGTCAGCTTGTTGTGCAACCCAGGCACTGATGCGGAAGATGAACTCACTGGCACTGCCGGCCAGCAGCACACGCTCGGGCGCCACGCCGTGCCGGGCTGCCAGCTGCGCGCGCAGCTCGGTGTAGGTGGCATCCGGGTAGCGTGTGGCATCGGCGCCCTGCACGGCCGCCAGCGCCAGCGGGCACGGACCACAGGCATTACTGTTGGTGGAGAAGTCATGCAGCGGCACGCCTTGGGCATCCGGGCCGCCGTGGATACGCAGCACACTCATGGCTGCACCTCCTGCGCTGAAAACGCTATGAAAACAATAGCTGCTGTCGCAATGATGGCAAGGGAAATAAGCATTTTTGACCCCAAATCCGCCGCACGTGCCGTGTCGCTGGCCAGCAGTGCACGGCCCTGGCTGTGCAGCGCATAGACGCCGGGCTTGTGCAGGCTGACACCCAGCGCCAGCGCCATGGCCGCCATCGGCCAGCCGCTGTTGGGCGACGGCGTACGGCCGGCTTCCCGACGCAAGGCGCGCAGCGACAGGCCGCCGTTCACCAGCGCCAGCAGCAGGGCCGTCAAGCGCGCCGGCAGCCAGGACAGCACATCGTCGGCGCGCGCCGCCCACTTGCCGGCCCAGGCCCAGTCGCGCCCGTTGTAGGCGCCGCGGTAACCCCACATGGCATCAGCCGTATTGGCAAAACGGTAGAGCGCCGCACCGGGCAGGCCCAGCAGCACGAACCAGAAAATCGGCGCCACCACCGAGTCGTTCAGATTCTCGGCCAGCGACTCGATGGCGCTCTCACGCACCTCGGCTTCGCTCAAGGCCTGCACATCGCGGCTGACCAGCCAGGCCAGGCGCGCGCGTCCAGCCGGCAGCGATTCGGCCAAGGCCGCCTCCACCGCCAGCACCTCGCCACGCAGCATGCGCCAGGCCAGCAGTGGCTTGAGCAGCAAACCCAGCAGCACCAGACCAAGCAGCGCCGGCAGTTGCTGAACCGCTTGCTGCAGGGCTGCGCTTACGATCAAAACCAGAGCAGCACCCGCAATCCAGGCCAGAGCACCGAGCCCGAAACGCTGGTAATCGGCAGCACCTGTCTGCGTGCGCTGCGGCGCGATGAAGGCGCCGACCCAGCCCAGGTAATGCCCCATCCACACCACCGGGTGCCAGCGCGCGGCGGGCTCGCCCAGTAAGCGATCAATGGCCAGCGCCAGCCACAAGGCGCCGACGATCAGCAACGGGGCATGAGACAGGTCGGCCAGCATCACGGCGCCTCTTCTGCAAACAGGCTCGCACCCTGGCCCCAGCGGTCATCGAACACCAGCCCGGCCAGCGCCTCGCGCTGCGCCCACTTGTCCTGGCTCAGCATCGGTTCGCTGTAATAGCCCTGCACAGGACCCAGGCACAACAGCGCAATCGGCTCGGCCCCGGACGGCAGACCCAGCAGTTGCGCCACTGCCTGCGGCTCGAACAGCGAGACCCAGCCCATGCCCAGTCCTTCGGCGCGCGCGGCCAGCCACAGGTTCTGGATGGCGCAGGCGGCGGAAGCCAGGTCCATCTGCGGTAGCGTGCGACGGCCGAAGACATGACGCTCACGCCCGTCGGCCAGTGCCACGGCAAACACCTCGGCCGCTTCCAGCAAGCCTTCCACCTTGAGCTTCATGAACGCGTCTTCCCGCTCGCCCAAGGCGCGCGCGGTCTGCACCCGCTCCTGCTCCACCAGTGCGTGCAGTTGCTGGCGCAAGGCGGGCTGCGTGATGCGGATGAAGCGCCACGGCTGCATGAAACCGACGCTGGGCGCATGGTGCGCCGCCTGCAGCAAACGCCGCAGCACCTCGGGCGCCACGCTGCCACCGGCGAAGTGGCGCATGTCGCGCCGCTCGAAGATGGCCCGGTACACCGCCGCCGCATCAGCTGCGCTGAACGGTTCGGCCGGTACCAGGGTGGCGGGGTCGCGTGACATGGGGGGTCAGTCTTCGATGCCGCGTTGTGCCGGGATGCCGGCCTTGAACGCGTGCTTGATGAGCGTCATCTCGGTCACGGTGTCGGCCAGTTCAATGATCTCGGGCGGGCAGCGGCGGCCGGTCAGCACCACGTGCACGTGCTTGGGACGATCGCGCAACGTCTGCAGCACGTCATCGAGCGGCAGCCAGCCGTAGATCAGCGGGTAGGTGATCTCGTCGAGCGTGACCATAAAAAACTCGCCGCTCAGGATGCTGGCCTTGGCGCGCGCCCAGCCGTCGCGCGCCAGTTGGGCCGAGTGCTCCAGGTCCTGACTCTTCCAGGAAAAGCCGTCGCCCAGCCCTTCGATCGGGATGCCAAGCTGCTCGAACATGCGGTGTTCGCCAAAGCGCGCACTCGGCACTTTCATGAACTGGTAAATCTTGACCGCCTTGCCGCGGCCGTGCGCGCGCAGTGCCAGGCCGAAGGCGGCCGTGCTCTTGCCTTTGCCGTCGCCAGTGTTGACGATGACGAGGCCGCGGCGTTCGCCCTCGGGTTTCTCGTAGCGCTTTTCAGTCGGGGGAGCTTCGATTTCCATGGAGTGTCCGGTTATGAGAGTTTGGGCAGCGAGAGCCATTGCCCTGCCACCTGTTGGATGTGAATACGGTTGTCGAACACCTGCTCCAGCGCACGGTGGGTGGCGGCGTCAGCGCAGGCGCCGTGGTGCGTCACGCGGCCGGCGGCCATGATGACCAGCTCGTCGGCCTGCAGCGCCAGCGACAACTCGTGCAGCACGCTGACCACGGTCTTGCCGTTTTTGACCAGTTCGCGCACCAGCAGCAGCCAGTCCACCTGGTGCGGCGGGTCGAGGTTGGCCAGCGGTTCGTCCATCAGCAGCACCTCGGCCTGCACCGCCAGCGCACGCGCCAGCAGCACACGCTGGCGCTCGCCGCCGGAGAGATGGCTCAGGGGGCGCTCGCGCCAGTCCCAGGCCTGGGTGGCACGCAGCGCCTGTTCCACGGCCGCGTGGTCGACCGCGCTGGGTGGTGCCAGCCAGGGCTGGTGCGGCAGGCGACCCAGCAGCGCGACGTCGTAAGCGGTCAGGTCGTCGGCGCTGCTTTCGTTCTGGCCCAGCCAGGCCAGGTGCCGGGCTTTCTGGCGGCCACGGAAATGGCCGGGCGGGCAGCCCAGCAGCGACACATCACCGTCATGCGGCAGCAGCCCGGCCAGGGCCTTGAGCAAGGTGGACTTGCCGGCGCCGTTGGGGCCGACGATGCTGGTCCAGCGGCCCACAGGCAAGTCCAGGTCGATGCCATGCAGCACCTCGACGTTGCCCAGGCTGGCGCGGATGGCTTGCGCGCAAATGGCACTCTGGTTCATAACATCCGCCCCCGCTGGTTTTGCCGGTGCATCAGCCACAGCAGGTAACCGCCGCCGAGCACGGCGGTCAGCACGCCCACCGGCAACTCGGCCGGCGCAATCAACCAACGCGCCAGCAGGTCGGCCACCATCAGCAGCACGCCGCCCATCAGGCTGGCCAGGAAGGTGAGGCGGCCGTGCGTGGTCTTGACCAGCGAGCGCACCAGGTGCGGCGCGGCCAGGCCAACGAAGGCAATCAGACCGGTCTGCGCCACGGCAGTGCCGGTGGCCAGCGCCATCACCGCAATCAGCGCGGCGCGCAGCGGTGCCAGCGAGAGCCCCAGGCTGGCGGCGGTGGCCTCGCCCAGCGTCAGGCCGTCGAGCACGCGGCTTAGGCTCCAGGCCGCCAACATGCACAGGCCCCAGACGACGGCCATCAACACGCAGGCACTCCACCCCACATAACCGGTGCTGCCGAGCAGAAAGGCCTGCATGGCCTGCAGCACCTCGGGCACCAGCAGCATGGTGAGCGAACTCAAGGCGCCCAGCACCACACCGACGATGACACCGGCCAGCAGCAGGCGCAAGGTGTGCTGCACGCCGCGCGCCAGCACCAGCGTGAGCAACACGGCCGCCACGGCACCGACGAAGGCAGCACCGGTCAGGCCCAGGCGCACCAGCCAGTGCGTGGCCAGCGGCGAGACACCGAACAAGGCCAGTGCGATGGCCACACCGAGCGAGGCGCCGGAGGCGCTGCCCAGCAGATAAGGGTCAGCCAGCGGGTTGCGGAACAACCCTTGCGCCACCGCGCCAGCCAGACCCAGCAGCGCGCCAGCCAGCCAGGCGCCGAGCGTGCGCGGCAGCCGGATGTCCCAGACGATCTGCCAGGCCACCGGATCGTCCAGCACCTTGAACACGCTCTCGAAACCGGTGCTGCCGACACCGGCGCCGAGCAGCACACCGGCCGCGGCCAGCAACGCCAGGGCCAGGGCCCACAAGGTGGCGCGGCGTTCCTGTAGTGAGGGTCCGCTCATCGTCGCCCTCCCTTGTCGGCCAGGCACTGGGCCATCAGGCGCGCGGCCTCGGCCATGCGCGGGCCGGGGCGGATCAGCACGTCGGCCTGTTCGGTGGGAAAGATGCAGATGCGCTGCTCGCGCACGGCGCGGATGCCGGCCCAGCCGGGGCGCTGCGGCAAGCCAGGAACATTGCGCTGGCTGATCATGATCACATCGGGGTTGGCGCGCACCACGTACTCGGGGTTGAGTTTGGGAAACGGCCCCAGGCTGGTCGGCACGATGTTCTTCACGCCCAGGCGCGTCAGTGTCTCGCCGATGAAGGACGATTCGCCGGCCGCATAAGGGCCGCGGTTGACCTCGAAGTAGATGCGCAGGTTTTTCGCCTGGACCGGCAGCGACTGTGCGGCCGCCGACACGCCGGCATCGATATGGCGCCAGACGCGCTGCGCATCGTTGACGGCCAGCAAGGCCCCCACCCGCTCCAGCACGCGCTGCACGTCGGCATGGCTCTTGGTCTCCAACGCCGCCACCTTCAGGCCCAGCGCTTCCAGCCGCTCGCTGGCGCGCGAGGACACCGACATCAGCACCAGGTCGGGCTTGAGTGCCACGATGGCCTCGATGTTCGGGTCAAGCCCACCACCGACCTGCGGCAAGGCGCGCACGCTGGCCGGGTGGTTGGAATAGCGGTCCACCCCCACCAGGCGCTGGCACTGGCCGAGCTCGCAGACGGTCTCGGTCAACGACGGCAGCAGGCTGACGATGCGCTGCGGCGGCTTCGGCAGCGTGACCTGGGTGCCGCGGTCGTCGGTGATCTGCAGCGCCT
Source organism: Curvibacter sp. PD_MW3 (assembly GCA_002633085.1). Lineage (GTDB taxonomy): Bacteria > Pseudomonadota > Gammaproteobacteria > Burkholderiales > Burkholderiaceae_C > Hylemonella. The sequence goes on along the minus strand of NSIV01000012.1, from coordinate 39,612 downwards.
GTGCCGGCAGCCCAAGGCAGATCAGCCAGCAGAAGAACGCGCGTTTCATGCCGTCCCCTTCAACGTCAGCGGCAGGCCGGCCGCCATCAGCGTGACACGTTCGCAGGCCTGCGCCACGTCCTGGTTCAGGCGGCCCAGCGCATCAACAAAAGCGCGCACCTCGCGCCCGAGCGGAATCACGCCCAAGCCGATCTCGTTGCCCACCAGCACCAGCGGCCCCGTGGCATTCCGGATTGCTCCTAAAAGCATAGCTATGGGCGCAGATACATCGGGGGCTTGAGGTCGATTTTTTTCAGAATCCTCCGCCGTGGGCTTGAACGGCATCAGCCAGTTGGTCAGCCACAGCGTCAGGCAGTCCACCACCAGCAAGGTGTCGGGGCGGCTGTACGCGGCAATCGCCTCGGCCAGTAAGCGTGGTTCTTCCACCGTCAGCAGGCCGGGCACGCGCTCGGCACGTTCGCGCTGGTGGCGTGCAATGCGGTGGCGCATCTCCTCGTCCCAGGCCTGGCCAGTGGCGATCAGCGTGGCCTTGTGCTGCGGCGATGCCGCCAACCACGTCTTCGCCAGCCATTCGGCGCGACGCGACTTGCCGCTCTTCTGGCCGCCGAGGATGAGTTCGCTTTTGCTCAGGGTCAGCACATCAGCCATACAGCTTGCTCCAGTCCATCACGATGCGGTGCAGCTGCGCCACGCCGTCGGTCAGCGCAGCCGGGCCGGGCTGCAGGATGTCGGCCGACTTGATCTCGAACAGCTGGCCATGCTTCACCGCGCTGACGTCCTGCCAGCCGGCACGTGCTGCCACCTTCTCGGCGCGGAATTTCTTGCCACACCAGGAGCCGATGATGATGTCGGGGTTGCGGCGCACGATCTCGGCGCCATCGGCAATGATGCGCTGCTTGCCCATCGGCTCGGCTGCCAGCTCCGGAAAGATGTCGTCGCCACCGGCCAGGCCCATGAGTTCCGACACCCAGCGGATGGCACTGATGTGCGGCTCGTCCCATTCCTCGAAGTAGATGCGCGGGCGACGTGGCAACTGGGTCGCTGCTTGCTGAATGGCGTCCAGCTTCGTCTGCATCTCGTTGATCAATTGCAAGCCGCGCTCGGCCGCCCCAACCATGGCCGCCACCTGGTACAGCATGGAGAAGATCTCGGCCACGCTGCGCTGGTTGAACACCGTGATTTGGATACCGCGGCGGATCAGCTCGGCGGCAATGTCGGCCTGCAGGTCGGAAAAGCCGAACACGCAATCGGGCTTGAGCGCCACGATGGATTCGATCCTGGCGTTCAGGAAGGCACTGACCTTGGGCTTTTCCTCGCGCGCGCGGCGCGGCCGCACGGTGTAGCCGGAGATGCCGACGATGCGTCGCTCCTCGCCCAGCAGGTAGAGCCACTCCGTCGTCTCCTCCGTCAGGCAGACGATGCGTTGCGGGCCGAGCGTGCGGGCGTCCATCGGGTTCATGCTATCTGCGCCTGCGTGACGGGCTGTAAGCCCTGGCTGAACAGACGCGCCACCAGCGCCGGGCTGGACGGGAACCAGGCGTGGAAGTAACTCGCGCCCACCGGCCCCTGCACATAAACCGCCTCGCCATCCTGCGCCGTGGCATTGCCTTCGGGCCGCGAGGTGCGCGCCAGCGGCGGCAACGGCGTGTCGCTGGTGGAGTAATGAAAAGTGTGGCCGCGCAGTTGCTCGCCGTCGATCAGCAACTGTTGCGACCCCAGGCCGGCCAGCCGTTTTTGCATGGTGACCTTGCCCGGCAGCAGGCCCCACATGGCGTGGCCCTGCCCTTCCTTGTCCACCAGTTCATCAAAGAGCACCATCATGCCGCCGCACTCGGCCCACACCGGCTTGTTCTGCGCCACATGGGCGCGCAGGCTGTCGCGCAGCGCGTGGTTGGCACTCAGGCGCTGGGCATGCAGTTCGGGGTAGCCGCCGGGCAGCCAAACCGCATCGCAGGGCGGCAAGGCGCGGTCGGCCAGCGGCGAGAAATACGTCACCGTGGCGCCGAGCGCCTGCAGGCATTCGATGTTGGCAGCGTAGATGAAGCAGAACGCGGCGTCCTGCGCCACCGCCACGGTCTTGCCCAGCAGCGGCTGGCTGCGCAACACGGCATCGGCCGCGGGAAAGCTCACCGCCCAGCGCTGCAGCTCGGCCGTGCCCATGCGGCCCAGCGGCGTGTCGAGCAACGCATCGGCAGCGGCATCGAGCCGCTCCATCGCATCGCTGAGTTCGGTCGCGGCCACCAGGCCCAGATGACGCTCGGGCAAGGTGAGCGCCGGGTTGCGCATCAGCGCGCCGAGCCACTGGTCCGGCTCTTTCAGGCTGGTCTGCAGCATGCCGGCATGGCGCTCACTGGCCACGCGGTTGGCCAGCACGCCGGCCATGCGCAGGCCAGCGCGGTAATGCTGCAGGCCATAGGCCAGCGCGCCGAAGGTGCCGGCCATGGACGAGGCATCGACCACCGCCAGGATGGGCAGGCCAAAGCGCTGTGCCAGGTCGGCCGCGCTGGGCTCGCCATCGAACAGGCCCATGACGCCTTCGACGATGATCAGGTCGGCCTCTTGCGCTGCTGCGTACAGACGGGCGCGGCAGTCGGCCTCGCCGGTCATCCACAGGTCGAGCTGGTGCACCGGCGCGCCGCTGGCCAGGGTGTGCCAGAACGGGTCGAGGAAGTCCGGCCCGCACTTGAACACGCGCACGCGCCGCCCCTGGCGCGCATGCAGGCGCGCCAGCGCCGCGGTCACCGTGGTCTTGCCCTGGCCGGAGGCCGGGGCCGCAACAAGGATGGCGGGGCAGGAAACGGATGCGGCGGGATGGGTCATGGTGCGGTGTATGGTATTCGCAGGCAGGTTCATGGGATGACTAGCGCAACGGCGCCCACTTCAGCGCGACGTACAGGCTGCGCCCACTCGTGGCGTAGCCGCTGGCGAGCTGGTAGGCGCTGTCGGTCAGGTTGTCGATGCGCGCCAGCACGGACCAGTCCTTGTCAATCTTGGTACTGGCATGCAGGTTCGCCACGGCGTAACCCGGCAGCACGGTCGTGTTGTCGGCCGTGTCGTAGCGGGCACCGGAGAGCTGAACACCACCGCCGACCAGCCAACGGCCCAGGCGGGTGTCGGCCGACAGGTTGGCGTGATGGCTGGCACGCCGTGCCAGCAGTTTGTCGGTCTGCGTATCCCGCGGATTCTGCAGATCCAGCGAAGCCTTCAGGTTGACCTCGGCATAACGGTACTGGCCTGACACGGTCAACCCGGTGTACTCGGCCTGCGCCGTGTTGCCATAACAACCGTTCGGGCTGTTGACGCATCCGGTGGCAGTGGTGGAATAGGTGATCAGGTTGCTGACCTGGCTGCGGTACACCACGATGCCGAACTGGCTGCTGCCCTGCGCATAACGCAGCCCCAGCTCCTGGTTGGTGCTGCTTTCCGGCTGCAAGGTCGAGACGCCATAACTGCTGAAACGCTGGTACAGCGTCGGCGCGCGGAAGGCTGTGCCGGCCGAGGCCGTGGCACGCCACAACGGGGTCAGCGCAAAACCATAGGCGGCGCTGCCGCTGTCCTGGCCACCGAATTCGCTGTCCTGGTCATGCCGCCAATTGACCTGCAGCGAATGCTGCCGCTCGCGCCAGCCGTAGCCCAGGGCCACGGCGTCCTGAGAACGGTCACGGTTGATCGGGCTGTTTTCCAGATGGTCGACCTTGCGCTCCAGGGCCGCCGTCAGCTGGTGCGCCCCCAGGCGCAGCTCGTTCTGGAACAGGTAGCCGTTCAAGCGCGTCATCGTCAGGTAGGCCGAGGGTTTGGTCTCGTACTGCACACGCGACTCGGTGGCGCTCAGCAAGGTGCTGTAGCTGTCGCTCCACTGGCCACGCCAGCTCAGGCCCTTGGTCTGCAACAGGTTCAAAGCGTGATCGTCCTTGGTCGATGCTGGGCTCTTGTTCGACGCGTCGTATTGGGCGTCCATGCTGCTGGCCAGTACCGTGGCCTCCAGCCGGTGCGCCCGGTTCAGTTGCCAGCCCAGACGGCCGCTGAGCGACTCGACCGCGTAACCATCGTCGTCCGGGTTGTAGCCCGTCACCGGGCGGGTGTTGAAGCCACTGCTGGCCTCCCGTGCCACGCCAAGCGAGTAGTCAAACGATTCGCTGGCGCCGCTGAAGCCGGTCTCCCATTTGCGGGTGCCGTAGGTTCCCAGGCCGACACCGGCATACGGCGAAAATCCGCCCTGGCCCTTGCGCGTGAAGATCTGGATCACACCGCCCAGCGCATCCGAGCCGTAGACCGCACCTGCCGGACCGCGCAGGATTTCCACGCGGTCGATCTGCGCCAGTGGGATCGCCTCCCATGGGGCGCCGCCGGTGGACTGGGAGTCCACCCGCACGCCGTCGATGTAGACCGCCGTGAAGCGGGTCTCGGAACCGCGCAGGTACAGGCTGGTGGAGGTGCCGGGGCCGCCATTGCGCGCCATCTCGATGCCGGGCATGCGCACCAGCACATCGGCCAGGCTGGTGGCGCCGCTGCGCTCGATCTCGTCACGGTCGACCACGGTGACGTCGGCCACCAGGTCTTGCAGCGGCTGCTCGGTGCGGGTGGCGGTGACCACGGTTTCGGCCAGTGCGACGGTGGTCAGGGTTTGGGAATGGGCGTTGAGAGAAGGAAAAGACGCGAGCGCAGCCAGCATCAGCTGGATCAGCCGCTTCGCAGAAAGACAAGTTTTCATGAGGAAAGAACACATGGATGCCCTCCCCGGCTTCCCCGCCAGGGCATGGACGTCACGGCCGCGCGCCAGGCGCACAACCACCGTATTGGCCGGTATCCGGGCTGATGGAAACAACCTTCATCGCCTTCCCGGACACTTGATTCACATGTCCAGTGGCTGTTTGATGAAAGCGGAATCGCGAGCGATTCGTCCACTTACCGTTGCGGGGGCAGCGCAGGTTAGGTTTGCCGTGACCGGCTCTCCCTCCTGCTTCCCGTTGAACTGCGGCGTGTGAACCACACCGCGAGCACCAACGGGCTGGATTTTACGTCAGGCTGCTTGCGCTAAGCCTACAATCCCTTGATCTATGTCGAACCCGCCCCAAATCGAGCAACTGATCGAGCGCGTGGAGCGCCTGCTGGTGCGCCACGAGGAATTGCAACGCACCAACGCCCTGCTGGCCGCACAGGTCGACGCCCTCACCAGTGAACGCGACTCGCTCAAGTCGCGCCTGAGCGCTGCACGCGCCCGTGTGGACGCCCTGCTGGAACGTCTGCCGGAGACCGTCGGCACCGATTCGAACAAGAACACGGCATGAAACAACTCGAAGTCCAGATCATGGGGCAGAGCTATCTGCTCGGTTGCCCCGAAGGCGGCGAAACCCGTCTGCTTGATGCCGTCGAGCGCGTTGACAGCGCCATGTGCAAGATCCGCGACAGCGGCAAGGTCAAGGCACGTGACCGCATTGCCGTGCTGGCATCGCTGAACCTGGCGTTCGACCTGTCGGAACGCGCCAGCGCGCCCGTGGCGCCCAGCACCAACACGGCCACAGCGGCTCCCGCCCCTGCTGCCACCGCCACGACCTTACCGGCCGCCCACCCGGACGACGCCATCGCCATGTTGTTGCAACGCCTCGACGCGGTGCTGGGCGAAGATGGCCGACTGATCTGAGACAAGCAGAGGTCATCAGACCAACGGCGAATTTTCCCCTGCAGACTGGCGCACCAGCGCCTACAATCCACCTGTCTGCAATGCCGCCGGGCTTTATATTTCCTTGAACCAATGCTCATTGAGCCCGGGCTTGGAATATCGCCTGGCTAGCGTGATCGTCTCGCGTCAGATGAACCCAAAGCCAACGCTGACCTCGCCCACCTGAACCCCGGTTCAGGATGCCGGTCCGGTGGCACTTGCAGACACCTTTACGCTTCGTTTTCCCAGTCCCTCAACACGTCCCGGGCCGGGGTGCCTGAGCCCGACTGCGCGCGGTTGCTCTTGCCCGTACCGAACGCTAGCCGTCCGTACCGCATGATGTTTCTTGAACCACAACTGATCATCGAACTGGCCCTGATGGGCATCTGCGCCGGGTTTCTGGCCGGTCTGCTGGGCATCGGCGGCGGCATGATCTTGGTGCCGTTCATGACCATCATCCTGGAGTCCCAGGGCTTCCCGGCGGACTACGTGGTCAAGATGGCGGTAGCCACCTCGCTGGCCACGATCTGCTTCACCTCCCTCTCTTCGGTGCGCGCGCACCACAAGCGCGGCGCCGTGCTCTGGCCGGTGGCGCGCGTGCTGGCACCCGGCATCCTGGTCGGCTCGCTCATCGGGGCACAGATCGCGGTGGCGCTGCCGACCAAGATCCTGGGCGCAGTGTTCTCGCTCTTCATCGCCTTCTCGGCCACGCAGATGTTCCTCGACCGCAAACCCAAGCCCACGCGCACCCTGCCCGGGCCGATCGGCATGTTCGGCATGGGCAGCGTGATCGGCCTGCTGTCTTCGGTGGTGGGTGCCGGCGGCGCCTTCGTCTCGGTCCCGTTCATGACCTGGTGCAACATCAAGATCCACCAGGCGGTGGCCACCTCGGCCGCCCTGGGCTTTCCCATCGCCCTGGCCGGCACGCTGGGCTACATCCTGGCGGGCCAGTCCCTGCCCGACATGCCACCCGGCGCCTTCGGCTACGTCTATGTGCCCGGCCTGCTGGTGATCGCCACGGCCAGCATCAGCACCGCCCCGCTGGGCGCACGCACCGCGCACAGCATGGACATCCGCCCGCTCAAACGTGCCTTCGCCGTGGTGCTCTACTTGCTGGCCGCCTACTTCCTGATGCGTTGATAATCGGCGCGTTCAGCATCAAGGCGCCACAGAATTTCAAGAGGGGACAAGCTTCATGAGAGTCGCATTCATCGGTCAGCAGGACTTTGGCAAGGCTGCGCTGGAAGCCTTTGTGGCACGCGGCGACGAGATTGCCGGCGTGTTCTGCAAACCGGAAAAGCCGGGCGAGAAGCCGGACGCGCTGCGCGCCGCCGCCGAGGCACTGGGCCTGAAGGTGTTCCAGTTCGCCAGCCTCAAGAGCTCCGAGGCCGAGCAGGCCATGCGTGAGTTGCGGGCCGACATCGGCATCATGGCCTTTGTGCTGCAGTTCGTGCCGCAATCGTTTGCCAATATCCCGACGCACGGCACCATCCAGTACCATCCCTCGCTGCTGCCCAAGTACCGCGGCCCCTCCTCCATCAACTGGCCGATCGCCCGCGGCGACCGCGAGACCGGCCTGACCATCTTCCGCCCCACCGATGGCCTGGACGAAGGCCCGGTCATCCTGCAAAAGACCTGCCCCATCGGCCCCGACGCCACCCTGGGCGAGGTCTATTTCAATTCCCTGTTCCCGCTGGGTGTGGCCGCCTTGCTGGAGGCCGCCGATCTGGTCATGGCCGGCAAGCACCAGGAAGTCGCACAGGATGAAAGCCAGGCCAGTTACGAAGGTTGGTTCAAGGCCGAGGAAGCCCGCATCAACTGGGCCAACCACGTAGACCAGGTCTACAACCTGATCCGTGCCTGCAACCCGGCGCCCGGCGCCTGGACCGAACTGGCAGGCACCCGGGTTTCGATCTTCGACTGCCGCAAGCACCTGACCCGGCGCTTTGCCGACGTCAGCGGCAAACCGGGTGAGATCGTGCGAATCACGGAGACGTCGATCTTCATCAATGCCCAGGGGGGCCAGATCGAAGTGCTCAAGCTGCGTCCTGACGGCGGCAAGAAGATGAGCGCGGCAGACTTTGCCCGCGAACGCCAACTGGCAGCGACGGCCACATCATCAGACACATAAGAGCCAGATGATGATTACAGTCAGATTTATTGACTGTACATAAGCCATCTCCTTTTTTACGATTCGAACCACACCGCGCCGCTGCCGGTGTGCGATGAATCAAAAAAACAGGACGATGATGGAGACGAACACCGCAGACCCCGGGCCCGCACAACACGGGGGACGTTTTGGACCTGCGGGCCATGTGTTTGTCCGCAGCACGTCAGAAAAGCCCATTGCCGGCGCCAAGAAGGTCGACACCCACAAGACCTCGATGTGGCAGAACGTGACTGTGGAACATGCACCTGAGACCAATGCCCTAGCGGGTACCGTGATTGAGCTCAGCCGATTGACCAACACACCGACACCACACTTCGACGCTGCTGGTCAGCACGATGCAGAAAGCACACGCCTCGGCTGGGACGTCGCCGAGCGTCTAAAGAATGCCGATCTTTCACTGCGCACGTCATGCCTGACTCTTGTGCATCCCCTCACGCAAGCGCCCTTTCACCTTATTGGCGCTAACAAGGCACACTGCGTTGGCACGTAAGCATTACCCCCATTCACGGAAACCCTAGGTTGGATACAAATTTCTGAAAAGTTGACCACCATCAAGAGAATTTATTCCGAATAATTCGACCATCTGCATGCACAAGATTCCAGCAAGAGAATCAACAGACAGATGGATACCTGACAGTATTAACTAAACGAGGAGACATCATGGTCAAAGCCATACATACGCGGTTGAGTTCGAGCTTGGTCAAGGCGGCCACAGGGTTGATTGCCATTGCGGCACTGGCAGCCACCACAGCAGCAAGCGCCGCTTGGGAGCCCACCAAGCCGGTTGAATTTGTCGTGCCTGCAGGCACCGGTGGCGGCGCTGACCAGATGGCTCGCCTGATGCAGGGCATCATCGTCAAGCACAAGCTGATGAACCAGTCGCTGATCGTCGTGAACAAATCCGGCGGCGCCGGCGCAGAAGGCTTCCTCTCCGTCAAAGAGGCCAAGGGCGACCCGCACAAGATCATCATCACCCTCTCCAACCTGTTCACCACGCCGCTGGCAACCGGTGTGCCCTTCAACTGGAAGGACATGACCCCCGTGAGCATGATGGCGCTTGACCAGTTCGTGCTGTGGACCAATGCTGAGAAGCCGTACAAAACAGCCAAGGAATATCTGGATGCCGTCAAGGCTGCCGGCCCGAGCAAGATGAAGATGGGCGGCACCGGCTCCAAGCAGGAAGACCAGATCCTGACTGTCGGCATTGAAAAGGCTACCGGCACCAAATTCATCTACGTGCCCTTCAAGGGCGGCGGCGAAGTGGCGGTACAGCTGGTCGGTGGCCACATCGACTCCAGCGTGAACAACCCGGCGGAAGCCGTGGCCCAGTGGCGCGCCGGCAAGCTGCGTGCCATGTGCGTGTTCGACGACACCCGCATGCCCTACAAGGCCAAGGTGACCGACACCCAGTCGTGGAACGACATCCCGACCTGCAAGGAAGCCGGTGTTCCGACCGACTACGTCATGCTGCGCGGCATCTTCGCGGCCCCCGGCATCTCGGCTGACCAGCTCGCCTACTACGTGAACCTGCTCAAGAAAGTCCGTGAGACACCTGACTGGAAGGAGTACATGGAAAAAGGTGCCTTCAACCAGACCACCATGAGTGGCGCTGACTTCAGCAAGTGGCTCACCACTGCCGAAGAAAACCACCGCAGCCTCATGAAGGAAGCGGGCTTCCTCGCCAAGTAAACCGGCGGCCCGGCACCACCCGGGCCTGTTTTCCCCGACAACGACCTGCTTGGAATGAGCGCCAGTTCACGCTGACCGCCATTCCTGGACAGGTGCCGCCCTCAAGTATCGTTTTGCAAAACTTTCGTCATGGACCCGAACATGAACTCACACGAAGACAGCCGCACAGGGGTTGCCACCAATATCGTTGACGCAGTCGTCGCCATTCTTGTGCTGATCCTCGGCGGCGTGATCATCTACGGCAGCCGCCAGCTCGGATCCGAATGGACGAGCGATGGCCCAGGCTCGGGCTACTTTCCCTTTTATATCGGCCTGATCCTGGTGATCGCGGCACTGGGCATCCTGTACCAGTCACTGGCCGGCAAGCAGAAAAACACGGAGATCTTTGTTGATCGCGAGCAGCTGGGCCGCGTCTTTTCGGTGCTGATTCCTGCCGCCGTTTATGTCGGAGCCATCCAGGTGATCGGCATCTACGTCGCATCGGCCATCTACATCGCGCTGTTCATGATCATCCTTGGCAAGTTCAGCTGGATCAAGAGCGTGACGGCAGCACTCGTCGTCAACGTCGTGTTTTTCATGATGTTTGAAGTCTGGTTCAAAGTGCCGCTGTTCAAGGGTGCCTACGACCTGCTCAGCTTCCTGGGTTATTGAGCACGGACATGTCCGGTACTACGGAGACTTAAAAAAAATGGAAGAACTCAACGCACTGTTTCATGGTTTCGCCGTCGTCATGACGCCCATGAACTTTCTTCTGATGGTGGTGGGCATCGTGCTCGGTGTGCTGATCGGCGTGCTGCCGGGACTGGGCGGCGCCAACGGCGTGGCCATCCTGCTGCCACTGACCTTCAGCATGAACCCGACCTCGGCCATCATCATGCTGTCCTGCATCTATTGGGGCGCCCTCTTCGGCGGCGCCATCACCTCGGTGCTGTTCAACATCCCCGGAGAACCATGGTCGGTGGCCACCACGTTCGATGGCTATCCGATGGCGCAACAGGGTCGAGCGGGTGAAGCACTGACCGGTGCCTTCACATCCTCCTTCGTCGGCGCCTTCGTGGCCGTGGTCATGATCACGTTCCTGGCGCCGCTGGTGGCCAAGTTCGCGCTGAAGTTCGGTCCACCCGAATTCTTCTCGGTCTACCTGCTGACCTTCTGCAGCTTTGTCGGCATGGGCAAAGGCTCCCCGTTCAAGATCCTGGCATCCATGTGCATCGGCTTTGGTCTTGCTGCCGTCGGCATGGACACCGTCACGGGCCAGCTGCGTCTGACCTTCGGCTGGCATGAACTGATGCGCGGCTTCGACTTCCTGATTGCCGTGATTGGCCTGTTCGGTATCGGCGAAATCCTGATGTCCATGGAAGAAGGCCTGGCTTTCTCCGGCAAGAGCGCCAAGATCGATCCCAAGGTCGTTTTGCAGACCTGGAAGAAACTGCCCCAGTACTGGGCCACCTCGATCCGCGCCTCGCTGATTGGCATCTGGATGGGCATCACCCCCGGCGGTGCCACACCAGCCTCCTTCATGAGCTACGGCATTGCCAAGAAGATGTCCAAGGACGGCGCCAAGTTCGGCACCGGCCAGCTCGAAGGCGTGGTGGCGCCCGAGACGGCGGCGCACGCCGCCGGCACCAGCGCCCTGCTGCCCATGCTGGCACTCGGCATCCCCGGCTCGCCGACGGCTGCCGTTCTGCTGGGTGGTCTGCTGATCTGGGGCCTGCAGCCCGGTCCGCTGCTGTTCGTCGAACAGAAAGACTTCGTCTGGGGTCTGATCGCCTCCATGTACCTGGGCAACCTGGTCGGCCTGCTGGTGGTGCTGACCACGGTGCCACTGTTCGCGTCCATCCTGCGCATCCCGTTCTCGATCATCGCCCCGGTGATCATCGTGATCTGCGCGATTGGCGCCTACACCGTGCACAACGCCATGCTCGACATCTGGTTCATGCTGCTGTTCGGCGTGATCGGCTACGTCTTCAAGAAGCTCGACTACCCGCTCGCCCCACTGGTGCTGGCGCTGGTTCTGGGAGACAAGGCGGAAGACTCGTTCCGTCAGGCCATGCTGGTGTCGCAAGGCGAGTTGTCGATCATGTTCTCCAACCCGCTGGTCGGCTCGATCACGACCCTGGCTCTGGTGCTGCTGCTGTGGCCGCTGATTTCCAAGCTGATCGCACTGGTCAAGCCGCCGAAGCAGGATGAATTTGCCGCCGAGCGGCCTGTGGATTGAAGGAGAAACAGACCATGCCCGTTATCGCAATGACCCAGGAAATGGGTTCCCTCTCCAAAGATGTCGCCATGGAGCTGGCAGCCAGCATGAACCTGGCTGTGATGCGCCACGAAGTGGTGGACCATGTGGCTGGAAAGATGCATGTCTCCACCAGCCTGATCAACCGCTTGCGCGAAGGCAAGGCCGGCATCATCGAGCGCGTCACCACTGACGCCGAGCGCGTGGCCCTCTACAGTGCCGAAGAAATGTTCGAGTTGGCCAACAAAGGCAATGTTGTTCTGCGCGGCTGGGGTGCCACCTGCCTGCTGCGCCCGGTGCAGCATGTCGTGTGCGTGCGCATCACGCGCTCGTTCGGCAAGCGCGTCGAATGGTTGATGAACAACCTGGAAACGGACGATCGCGAATTTGCCGAGAACGAAATCCGACGCAGCGACCACGCACACGCCAGCCGCATGCACCAGCAGTTCGGCGTCACCTGGGGTGACCCGGTGCTCTACGACCTGGTCCTCAACACCGACCGGCTCTCGGTTCACAGCTGTGTCGAGCAGATCCGCCAGCTCACCACCCGCCCGGAGTTCCAGGAGTCAGAAGAGTCGCGCAAGCTGCTGGGCAACATGACGCTGGCAGCACGCGTGCGTGCCGCGCTCAAGACCCATGAGCCGACGCAGGAGGTGAACATCACCATCGAGGCACGCAACGGGCGCATCCTGCTGAGCGGTATTGTGCTCAACCCGGCTGAAAAAAATGAAGTCGAGCAAATTGCCGCTCAGGTGGCGGGGGTCAGCGGCGTGGACAGCAAGCTGCGCCTGATGTCGCCATCGCGCAGCTTCACCTACTCCAAGACCTGACGGTCAGATGCCTCAAGCCCTGGTTCTGCAGTGCAGCACCAGGGCTTTTTTCTTTTCAGATCTTGCCGCGCTGCTTGAGGCGGCTGAGCGTCTCGGCCGACAGGTTCAGGTAGGCCGCGAGTTCCTTCTTGGGAATGCGGTCGAACAGTTCCGCGTGTTTGCGAACGAAGCGATGCACCCGCCCCGGCGCATCGAGCAAATGCAGCGTGATGGTGTGCGCCATGATTTCGCTCATCAGATTCATCACGTAGTACTCGAAGGGTTTCTTCACCTCCGGATGCTGCTCCATGAAGGCAATCCACTGCGGCATCGGCAGCTTGGCCACCCGCGCCTTGGTCACCGACACGATGCTGTAAGGCGTCGGGGTTTTCAGGCACCAGGCGGCATAACTCGTTTCCATGTCGCGCTCGGCGGCAAAGCGCAGGATCATCTCCTTGGCCTGGCTATTGGTCACCACGCGTTTGAGAACCCCATCGAGGATGAAATACTGCTCCATCTCGTGCACGCCTTGGTGCAGCAGGTAGTCACCCTTGTTGCACTCCACCACCGACAACAACGGCTCCAGCTCGGCGTTGGCAGTCTCGCTCAGCTCCTTGAGAACGACGTTTTGCCTGAGCTGAACCCGGATGATGTTTTTTTCTGGATGATTTTCGATGGACGACATGGGAAAAAGCGTAACGCACTGCACAGTGCCCGACTCATCGGACCAAAAGAAATGTCTCGAAAATTGACCGTGGTCAATGGAGGAATCCAAATCGCTTTTCTATGATACCTCGACGATGAAAAACGCCCCGAACCAGCACATCCGCAAGACAGGGAAACACCATCGCCGAACTTGATTGAACGCCCCTTTGGTCACTTTTTCTGAAACCGTCCAACCCAAGCGCATTGCGTGCCCTTCATCAAAGTCAAACGAAGAGACATTTCATCATGACAAACGACTCACAAGCTTCTGAACTCACCGACGGCTTTCATCTGGTCATCGAGGCCCTGAAACTCAACGGCATCACCAACATCTACGGCCTGCCGGGCATTCCGGTCACGGACCTGACCCGCATGATGCAGGAAGAAGGCATGCGCGTGATTTCGTTCCGCCATGAGCAGAACGCCGGCAACGCCGCCGCCATCGCCGGCTTCATGACCGGCAAGCCCGGTGTCTGCCTGACGGTGTCGGCCCCCGGCTTTCTCAACGGTCTGACCGCGCTGGCCAATGCCACCACCAACTGCTTCCCGATGATCCTGATCAGCGGCTCCAGCGAGCGCGAGATCGTGGACCTGCAGCAAGGCGACTACGAGGAAATGGACCAGCTGGCCATTGCCAAACCCCTGTGCAAGGCCGCCTTCCGCGTGCTCAATGCCGAAGACATCGGCGTGGGCATTGCCCGAGCCATCCGCTCCGCCGTTTCCGGTCGCCCGGGAGGCGTGTACCTGGACCTGCCGGCCAAGCTGTTCGGCCAGGCCATGGACGCCGCCGCCGGCAAGGCGTCGCTGATCAAGGTGGTTGATCCCGCACCACGCCAGATCCCGGCGCCGGACGCCGTCAAGCGCGCGCTGGACCTGCTCAAGAGTGCCAAGAAGCCCCTGATCCTGTTGGGCAAGGGTGCTGCCTACGCCCAGGCCGATGCCGACATCAAGACCCTGGTCGAGAAGTCCGGCATCCCCTACCTGCCCATGTCCATGGCCAAGGGCATCCTGCCCGACACCCATGAGCAGTGCGCCTCGGCCGCCCGCTCCTTCGTGCTGCCGGAAGCCGACGTGGTTCTGCTGGTGGGCGCGCGCCTGAACTGGTTGCTCTCGCACGGCAAGGGCAAGACCTGGGGTGGCAAGGACCACAAGAACCCGGGTGGCCAGAAGTTCATCCAGATCGACATTTCCCCCACCGAAGCCGACAGCAACGTGGCCATCGACGCGCCGCTGGTCGGTGACATCGGTTCTTGCGTGTCCGCCCTGCTCGCCGGCATGGGTTCCAGCTGGGCCAAGCCCCCGACCGAATGGACCAGCGCCGTGGCTGAGCGCAAGAACAAGAACGTGGCCAAGATGGCCGAGACCCTGGCCAAAGATCCCTCGCCGATGAACTACCACAGCTCGCTGAACGTGGTGCGCGACATCATCAAGGCCAACCCGGATGCCATCCTGGTCAACGAAGGTGCCAACGCGCTGGACTTCACCCGCTCCATCGTCGACATGTACAAGCCGCGCAAACGCCTGGACGTCGGCACCTGGGGGGTGATGGGCATCGGCATGGGCTTTGCCGTGGCCGCAGCCGTGGAGTCGGGCCAGCCGGTCATCGCCATCGAGGGTGACAGTGCCTTCGGTTTTTCCGGCATGGAAGTCGAGACCATCTGCCGCTACAACCTGCCAGTCTGCATCGTGATCATGAACAACAACGGTGTCTACCGCGGTGACGAACTGGCACGCGGCGGCTCCAAGGATCCCTCGCCGCTGGTGTTCGTCAAAGGCGCCCGCTACGACAAGCTGATGGAAGCCTTCGGTGGCGTGGGCGTGCAAGCCACCACCCCGGCCGAACTGCGCCGCGCGATGGAAGATGCCATCAAGTCGCGCAAGCCCACCTTGATCAACGCCGTCATCGACGAAGGCGCTGGTACCGAGAGCGGCCGCATCACCAGTCTGAACCCGACCAGCGCGGCGAAGAAGAAGTAAGTTAACGAGAGCAACCCAAAAGGAGATATGAACATGTCTGGAAACAAACCGCTTAGCGGCATCAAGATCATCGACTTCACGCACGTGCAAGCCGGCCCGGCCTGTACCCAGCTGCTGGCCTGGTTCGGCGCTGATGTGATCAAGGTCGAGCGTCCGGGCTCCGGTGACGTCACCCGCAGCCAGCTGCGCGACATGCCCGACGCCGATGCGCTGTACTTCACCATGCTCAACAGCAACAAGCGCGGTCTGACCCTGGACACCAAGACCGCCGAGGGCAAGGAAGTGCTCGAGAAGTTGATCAAGACGTCCGACGTCATGGTCGAGAACTTCGGCCCCGGTGCACTGGACCGCATGGGCTTCACCTGGGAGTACATCCAGAAGCTCAACCCCAAGATGATCCTGGCTTCGGTCAAGGGCTTCAGCGAAGGCCACCACTACGAAGACCTGAAGGTCTACGAAAACGTGGCGCAGTGCGCTGGCGGTGCCGCCTCCACCACCGGCTGGTGGAAGGGCGAGAACTCCCAGCCCACCATCTCCGCTGCTGCCTTGGGTGACACCAACACCGGCATGCACTTGGCCATCGGTATCCTGACGGCCATCATCGGCCGCCAGCAGACCGGCAAGGGCCAGAAGGTGGCTGTGGCCATGCAGGACGCCGTGCTCAACCTGTGCCGCGTCAAGATGCGCGACCAGCAGCGCCTGGAGAAGGTTGGCTACCTGGAAGAGTATCCCCAGTACCCGCACGAGATGGATGCGTTCAAGGACAAGGTAACACCGCGCGGCGGCAATGCCGGCGGTGGCGGCCAACCGGGCTGGATCCTGAAGTGCAAGGGCTGGGAAACCGACCCCAATGCCTACATCTATTTCACGGTGCAGGGCCACGCCTGGGAGCCGATCTGTGACGCACTGGGCAAACCCGAGTGGAAAACCGATCCGGCCTACAACACGCCCAAGGGTCGCCAGCCGCACATCATGGACATCTTCGCCACGATCGAGGACTTCATCAAGGACAAGACCAAGTTCGAAGCGGTCGACATCTTCCGCAAGTTCGACATTCCTTGCGCTCCGGTGCTGTCCATGAAGGAACTGCTGCGCGACGAGTCGCTGCGCAAGAGCGGCTCCATCGTGGAAGTGCCGCACAAGGTGCGTGGCAGCTACTGGACCATTGGCAGCCCGATCAAGTTTTCCGACCTCAAGCCCGAAATCAAGGCCTCCCCGCTGCTGGGTGAGCACACCGACGAGGTGCTGGCCGAATTGGGTTACAGCAAGGACCAGATCGCAGCCATGCATGCGAAAAAAGCGGTCTGAGTTCCACTTCCTCTGAAGGATCTATGCGGCGCCCTAGGGCGCCGCTTTTTTTCCTGCCGGGGCTCTTCTGAACACGGTCACGCGCAACCTTGGCAGCCGTCACGCCAGCCCGCGCGCACCTATCAGTCACGACCTTGAGCTGCATAAAAAACAGCAATGCTTCGACGCAGGCAAACTCTATAAAATGCAAGTCATATACAAGACCCGTCCGGTCTATTCATAAGAAATTTTTATCATTGAAATCAGGAGATTGGTATGAGCAAGGCACTCGACGGCGTCCGGATTCTCGACTTCACGCATGTGCAGTCGGGGCCCACCTGCACGCAATTGCTGGCGTGGTTCGGCGCGGACGTGATCAAGGTGGAAAAAGCAGGTGAAGGCGACGCCACGCGCGGCCAGTTGCGCGACATTCCGGACGCGGACAGCTTGTACTTCACCATGCTGAACCACAACAAGCGCTCCATCACGCTCAACACCAAGGACCCCAAAGGCAAGGAAGTGCTGGTCAACCTGATCAAGCAATGCGACGTGATGGTGGAAAACTTCGCCCCCGGCGCGCTGGATCGCATGGGGTTTCCGTGGGAGAAGATCCAGGAGATCAATCCGCGCATCATCCTGGCCTCGGTCAAGGGCTTCGGCCCCGGCCCCTACGTGGACTGCAAGGTGTACGAGAACGTGGCCCAGTGCACGGGCGGCGCCGCCTCCACCACCGGTGACCCGGACGGCGTGCCCATGGTGACCGGCGCGCAGATCGGTGACAGCGGCACCGGCCTGCACCTGGCTCTGGGCATCGTGACCGCCTTGTTCCAGCGCGAGAAGACCGGTCGCGGCCAGAAGGTGTTGGCCGCCATGCAGGACTCCGTGCTCAACCTGTGCCGCGTCAAGCTGCGCGACCAGCAGCGCCTGGAACGCACCCACGTGCTCAAGGAGTACCCGCAGTACCCTGAAATCGAGTTCGGTGAGGCCGTGCCGCGCGCGGGCAACGCCTCCGGTGGTGGCCAGCCGGGTGCCGTGCTCAAGTGCAAGGGCTGGCAGAAGGACCCCAACGCCTACATCTACTTCATCACGCAGGCCGCCGTATGGGGCGCCATCTGCAAGATCATCGGCGAAGAGGACTGGATCACCAACCCGCACTTCGCCACACCCGAGGCACGCCTGCCGCACCAGAAAATGATCTTCGACCGCATCGAGGAATGGACCAAGACCAAGACCAAGTTCGAGGCCATGGACATCCTCAACGAATTCGATATCCCCTGCGGCCCCATCCTGTCGATGAAGGAAATCGCCGAGGACCAGTCGCTGCGCGAGACCGGCACCATCGTGGAGGTGGACCATCCAGTACGCGGCAAATACCTGTCTGTGGGCAATCCCATCAAGCTGTCAGACAGCCCCACCGAAGTGACCCGCTCTCCCTTGCTGGGCGAGCACACCACTGAAGTGATGGCGCAAATGGGTTACAGCGCCGAGCAGATCGCTGATCTGAAAGCCGCGCGCGTCATCTGATGCAGTTCTTACCCGCGCCGGCTGGCGCGGGTATCGTCATCAGATCGGCTGTTGCGGATCCGCAAGAACCCCGGCCTGTTCGAAGAAGTAGCAGATACGCTGGCGCGGCATCAGGTAGTCCAGCGCCTCGGACGGCAGGTTGCCGGGCTTCAGGCTGCGCCGGATACCGATCTCAGGCGCCTGCTCCAGATCCAGGATCAGGGCCTCTTGGCGGGCGACTGCGGGGTCATGGATCAACACTCGGGGTTTGAGTGGACGCGAAGAATTTACCGACACCACCATCGCATAACGACCATCCACCAGTTGGATGATCGAGCCCGGTGGATAGACCCCCATCATGCGGATGAACGCACTGAGCACCATGCTGTCATAGCGGCTCTTCAACTGCGCAAAAATGAATGACAAGGCCTCGTGCGGTGTCATGGCAACCGAACCGAGCCGCCCGGGATTGCACAGGTCATCGTAGCGGTTGACCAGTGCCATGATCTTGGACGACAAGGGCTGGCTTTCACCTTTGCAATGCGACGGAAAGCCACTGCCATCCACCATTTCGTGATGTTGCGCTATGGCGAGCAGCACCGCCGGGGAAAGCTCCATGCGCTTGGCCAACTGAACCCCTTCGGCCACGTGCTCCTGGTACAGCTTGTATTCGACGGTGGAGAAACTCTCATCGAAAAATCGAACGCGCTCCGGCAACTCCAATTTGCCGATGTCATGCAAAAAGGCCGCCATCCCAAGGTCGATCATGTCCTTTTGCTGTAGCCCCATCGCCTTGCCGAGCAGCAAGGACAGGATGGTGACGTTGACCGGATGCATTGCGATGCGGTCGCCCATTCCTTCGGAAAGCAGGCGAATGGCCGTATCACCATTGCAGAGCATATCCGAGACAAAGTTGTGAATGAGGCCATGGCATTTTTCGGCCACAGCCTTGGGCTGTGCCACGACCTGCTCCGCCGCATACCGGTAGTGCCGCACCGCATCGGCAAAACGTCGCTCACAGGCGAGCAGGCTACGCTGCTGATTGGCAATCGCCTCGATACGCAGCTTGCGCTGGCGCAAAGCCTCCGCCCTGGACGCCTCCAACGCCAGCAAGTCTTCCGGACTCAAGGTCGGGTATTTGGACGGCGTGACCTCCAGCATTTTGGCCACGGCTGGCGCACTGCGTGCCGGCACATAGCGGATCTGCTCCAGGCCGAGACTGCAGATGGCCTCGATCTGTTTCTCCGAAGAAATCTTGAAATTACCCTTGAGGAAAGGGTGCGCCATCCACTCGATGTCCAGCTCTACGAACATGCCTATTCGCAGCTGACTGACATCGATTAATTCGGACTGGTTCTCTTGCATACGCGCTTGCACTCCTGGACCGCCAGGAGGCAGACACGGAAAATAATATCGAAAACAGCTTATATTTTATTCAATACCCAGAAAGTGGGTTTGTTACAACTCGCGCCCAAGCAACGGCGCGCTCAGCAAACCTGCAAGATCACCTCGCGGTGCAGTCGATCGACATCAACCGCTTGGCAGAGACCGGTCCCCGAACCGAGCAAGGCCGCCGAAGCCGCCGCCACGCCACGGCCAAACGCATCACGCAACGAAGCGCCAGCGGCCATTGCATGGATCATGCCGCCCACGAAGCTGTCGCCCGCCCCCACGGTCGTCGACACGGGCACTGACAGGGCTGGAGCAAACACCGTTTCCTGTTGCGACACCATCAAAGCCCCCTGGGCGCCCAGTGACAGCACCACCACCTCAGCCTGGCCCGTCTCAACCAGTTGTTGTGCTGCCCCGCGCCATTGCACTTCACTCTCCAAGACTTGGCCAGAGAGTTCGCGCAACTCGCGCAGGCTGGGTTTCACAAGGTAGACCCCTGCCTTCAGCGCAGCCGCCAAGGCTGGCCCGGAAGCGTCGAGGACCAGACGGCTACCGCGCTCACGCATCAGCCGTACCAACTGCGCATAAAAATCAACCGGCACGCCGGGCGGCAGACTGCCGCTGAGTACCAGGTAGCGTGGCGCCTCGGCCAAGTTCGTCAGGCGCTGCAGACAGGCTTGCCATTCCGATGCTGCCAATTCAGGCCCGGGCATGACAAAACGGTAGTCCTCGGCAACAGATCGATCACGGACATGCAGACTTTCACGCGTATCGCCGGCAATCGGAACGGGCACTGCGGGCACCTGCTCGGCGGCCAGCAGGCGCAGCAACTGGGCGCCACTGCTGCCGCCAACTGGAAACAAGGCGGCACAGGAGCCCCCCAGCCGCTGCACGACACGCGCCACATTGATGCCACCGCCACCCGGTTCGCGCCGCGGCGCTTCGCAGCGCAGCTTGTGCTCGGGCTCCACCCTGGCAGTCGATGTCGAGACATCGACGCAAGGGTTCATGGTCACGGTCAGGATGTCGGTCATGGTCGAACGAGAATATCATGCTGCATTGCCACAATAACAATGCCCAGCAGGACATGAACGCCATCAGGGAAGACGCTGAACCCAATTCAGCTGCGGCGGTTTTCATCGCCAAGGACTTGAGCAAGACCTACCAGATGGGTGAGGTCCAGGTGCGTGCGCTGCAGGACGTCAACCTCACCATCTACCGAGGCGAATTCATCGTGCTGCTCGGTCCCTCGGGCAGCGGCAAATCCACCTTGCTCAACATCCTGGGTGGCCTGGACCGCCCGAGCAGCGGCAGCGCACGCTTTGCCGAGCATGAACTCACTGGCGCCAGCGATGCCGACCTTACCCGCTACCGGCGCGAACACGTCGGCTTCGTTTTCCAGTTCTACAACCTGATCCCCAGCCTGACGGTGCGTGAGAACGTGGAGCTGGTCACCGATATCTCACACGATCCGATGCCGGCCAGCGAAGCGCTGCGCCTAGTGGGCCTGGAAGAGCGCATGGACCACTTCCCCTCGCAACTCTCCGGCGGCGAACAACAGCGCGTGGCGATTGCGCGTGCCATCGTCAAGCGGCCCGAAGTGCTGCTGTGCGACGAGCCCACCGGCGCGCTCGACTACGTGACCGGCAAGCTGGTGCTCGAAGTCATCGAGCGCATCAACCGCGAGCTCGGCACCACCGCCATCGTGATCACGCACAACGCAGCCATCGCCGGCATGGCCGACCGCGTACTGCACCTGGGCGGCGGGCGCATCCAGAGCGTGGACGTCAACACGCACAAGATCAGCCCGTCCGAACTGTCCTGGTAGCGAGGCATCAAGCCACAAACCATGAAAGCCCTGGACCGCAAGCTGCTGCGCGACCTGCGCCTGATGTGGAGCCAGGCCATCACCATCGCGCTGGTGGTGGCCAGCGGCGTGGCTGGTTTCATTGCCACCTTCAGCGCCTACGACGGGCTATCCTGGTCGCGCGAGGTCTATTACACCGAGTCGCGCTTTGCCGATGTCTTTGCCTCGCTCAAGCGCGCGCCGCTGGCGCTGGAGCGTCAGCTTGCCGCCCTGCCTGGCGCAGCGCATGTGGAGACCTCGGTCAGCGAAGTCGTGCAGGTGGACATCCCCAACGTGTCCGACCCCGTCATCGGCCGCCTCATCGGCATCGACCCGCAACGGTCGCCGCAGCTCAACCGCCTGCACCTGCGCGAAGGCCGCATGATCACAGCGCGGCGCGACCGCACGCTGGAGGTGCTGGTATCGGAGGGCTTTGCCATCGCGCGGCAACTCAAGCCGGGCGACAAGATCCGGGCGCTGGTCAATGGCAAGCGCGAGGAACTGCAGATCGTCGGCATCGCGCTATCACCCGAATTCGTCTTCGCTGGCATGGGCGGCTCGCCCGATCTGCGCGGCTTCGGCGTGTTCTGGATGGACCGCAAGGCCCTGGCCGCGGCCTACAACATGGAAGGCGCCTTCAACCAGGTGGCCGTGCGCCTGGCGCCCGGCGCGAGCGAGGGCCAAGTGATCGATGCGCTGGACCAGCTGCTCGCGCCCTATGGCGGCGCCCGGGCCTACGGCCGCGATGAGCAGATGTCCGACAAGCTGCTGAGCTCCGAGATCAAGGAGCAGCGCGTCTTCGGCACCGTGCTGCCCAGCATCTTCCTGGCGGTGGCCGCCTTTCTGCTCAACGTGGTGCTGAGCCGCCAGATCGCCACCCAGCGCGAGCAGATTGCCGCGCTCAAGGCACTGGGCTACGACAACTGGAGCATTGCCCTGCACTACCTCAAGCTGGTGCTGCTCATCGTCACGCTCGGCATGCTGCTGGGGCTGGGCTTGGGCGCCTGGCTGGGCCACGGATTCATGGGCCTGTATGCCGACGTCTTCCGCTTCCCCGAGATGCGCTACCGGGTCCGCGTCGATCTTGTGCTGGCCGCAGCCGGGCTCACGCTGCTTGCGGCCCTGGGCGCCACCTGGCAAGCGATATCGGCCACCGTCCATCTGGCACCGGCCGAGGCCATGCGCCCGCCGGCGCCAGGCCGCTACCGCCCGACCTTCATCGAAGCCTGGGGCCTGCGCGACTGGTTCAGCCCTGCCGCCCGCATGGTGATGCGCACCATGCAGCGCCGCCCGCTGCGCACGCTGCTCACCATTGCCGGCATCGCTGCCTCCATGGCCATCGTCATCAGCGGCACCTTCTGGCGCGACACCATGGACATGCTGCTGCACACGCAGTTCCGCCTCGTGCTGCGCGGTGACGTCATCGTCAGCCTGGTGGAAGCGACACCGGCCCGCGTCACCTACGAGATGGCCCGCCTGCCGCATGTCACCGCAGTGGAAGGTGTGCGCAGCGTCAGCGCCCGGCTGGTGCATGGCCAGCACCACTGGCGCGGCAGCGTGCAGGGCCGCAGCGCGCAGCCCGAGTTGCAGCGCATCGTGGACACGGAACTGCGCACCCATACGCCGCCGCCCGATGGCCTGCTGCTCACCGACCGCCTGGCCGAGAAGCTGCACATCCGGCCCGGCCAGACCGTGCGCGTGGAACTGCTCGAAGGCCGGCGCCAGGTGCTGGAGCTGCCAGTGACGGGCACGGTGCAGGAGATGATGGGCATGGGCGCCTACATCGAACGCCGCAGCCTCAACCACCTGCTGCAGGAAGGTGACCTGGTGAACAGCGCCGCGCTGCTGGTGGAGCCCGGCCATGAGGCCGCATTGCTGGAGCGCCTGAAGAGCCTGCCGCGCGTGGTGGCTGCCTTCAGCAAGGGGGTGATGCTGCGCAACATCGAGGAGATCACCGCCCGCAACGTGCTGGTTTTCAGCGGCATCCTCACCGTGTTCGCCAGCATCATCGCGGTGGGCGTGGTCTACAACCATGCCCGCATCGCCTTGGCCGAGCGCGCCTGGGAACTGGCCAGCCTGCGCGTGCTGGGTTTCACGCGCGGCGAGGTGTCGGCCTTCTTGCTGGGCGAGCTGGCGCTGGAGATTTTGCTGGCCATCCCGCTCGGTCTCACCGCCGGTTACTGGCTGGCCGCCGGCATTGTGCAGTTGATCAAAACCGACGAGTTCTTTTTCCCGCTTGTGATCCATGCCTCCACCTACGCCTACGCCGCGGTCACGGTGGTGGCGGCGGGCCTGGCCAGTGCGCTGATCGTGCGTCGGCGCATTGACCAGTTGGATTTGGTGGGCGTACTGAAAACACGAGAATAGAAATCTTCAAGGCAGAGACAGATGATGATCACAAAAAAGAAGCTATGGATGGCCGGTGGCGTGACGCTGGCCGTGTTGCTGCTGGTCTGGGCGTTCTGGCCCCGCCCGACGGAAGTCGAGGTGGGCACCATCAGCCGTGGCAAGTTCGAGCGCAGCGTGCAGGAAGACGGCAAGACCCGCCTGCGCGAGCGCTACGTGGTCTCCACGCCGCTGACGGGCCGCGTGCAGCGCGTCACCCTCAAGCAGGGCGATGCGGTGGAACGCGATGCGGTGCTGGCGACCCTGTGGCCGGTGATGCCCGGCCTGCTGGATGAACGCACACGCCAGGAACAGGATCAGCGCATTGGTGCGCTGGAGGCCGCAGTGCGCCGTGCCACGGCCAACGTGGAACGTGCCAAGGCCTCGCTGGACCAAGCCATCGCCGACCTCAAGCGCAGCGAGATGCTGGCGCAACAGGGCTTCGTCTCACCGACGCAAAACGAGAGTGGCCGACTCACCGTGCGCCTGCGCCAGAAGGAACTGGACAGCACCCACCTGGAAGAACATGCCGCTCAACACGAACTGGAACAGGCGCGCATCGCCATCCGCACCTTCGGCCAGGGCAGCACCACACAACGCTCCTGGGCCATCAAGTCACCGATCGCCGGCAAGGTGCTCAAGCTCACCCAGGAAAGCGAAGGCCTGGTGCAGGCCGGTTCACCCCTGCTGGAACTGGGCGACCCCGCCAATCTGGAAGTGGTGGTGGACCTGCTGACCGAAGACGCGGCCCAGGTGCGCCCCGGCACCCCGGCCACGCTGGCCAACTGGGGTGGCCCGCAGTTGCTGCAGGCGCGTGTACGTTTGGTGGAGCCTGCCGCCTACACCAAAGTCTCGGCCCTGGGCGTGGAAGAACAGCGCGTCAACGTGGTACTCGACATCACCTCGCCACCCGAGCAGTGGAGTGCTCTGGGTGACGGCTTCAAGGCCGACGTGCGCATCGTGGTGCAGACCGTGGCGGACGCGCTCAAGGTTCCAGTCAGCGCCCTCTTCCCCGCCGGCGCCCGGGCTGCCCTCTACGCGATGGATGGCGGACGTGCCCGCCAGCATGAGGTGGAGGTACTCGCGCGCAACGGCAGCGAGGCCTGGATCAAGAGCGACCTGACCCCTGGCACCGAGGTCGTTCTCTTCCCGCCCAGTTCGCTGCAGGATGGCCAACGGGTGCAGAAACTGGCCCCCTGACACAGCTCCAACCACACCATGACCAACCGCGCTGAACTCGACCCCGCCTGGTGGAGCCCGTCGCTGGTCGACACCTTGCGCGCCCTGCAGGCCAGCCCTGAAGGCCTGAGCTCATTGGAAGCTGCCCAGCGTCTGCAGCGCCACGGCCCCAATGTGCTGCAGGGTCGGCAGACCCAGACGGTGTTGAGTCTGCTGCTGCGTCAGCTCGCCTCGCCCATTGTTCTGATCCTGATTGCGGCAGCGCTGCTGTCGTTCGCCATGCGCGACCCCACCGATGGCGTCATCATTCTTGCCATCGTGACGCTGAGCAGCCTGCTCGGTTTTTGGCAGGAATACCGTGCTGTCACCGCCGTGGCAGACCTGCAAAGCATGGTGGAAGTCCGTGCCGAGGTGTTGCGTGACGGCCAAGCCATCACGATACCGGTGGCGCAGGTGGTGCCGGGCGATGTGGTGCTGCTCTCGGCCGGCGCCAGCGTGCCGGCCGATTGCCGCCTGTTGGAAGAACGTGACCTGTTCACCGACGAAGCCACACTGACTGGCGAGACCTTTCCGGTGGAAAAGAACGTAGGCGAACTGCCGGTCGACACCCCGTTGGCGCACCGCAGCAATGCACTGTTCCAGGGCACGCATGTGGTGAGCGGCACTGGACGTGCGCTGGTGCTGCGCACAGGCAACGCCACCGAGTTCGGCGCCATTGCGCAGCGCCTGCGCATTCGTCCCGAAAAAACCGACTTCGAGCTCGGCGTGCGCGCCTTTGGCAACCTGCTGCTGCGCATCACACTGCTGCTGGTGATACTGATCTTCGCCTTCAACGTGGCACTGCAGCGGCCGGTGCTCGACTCCTTCCTCTTTGCGCTGGCGCTGGCCGTGGGCCTGACGCCGGAACTGTTGCCCGCCATCATCAGCGTGAACCTGGCCAGCGGTGCACGGCGCATGGCCGCGCAGAAAGTCATCGTTAAACGCCTGGTGTCGATCGAGGATTTCGGCAGCATGAACGTGCTGTGCTCCGACAAGACCGGCACGCTGACCGAAGGCCAGGTTCACCTGAGCGGTGCGCTCGACATTGAAGGCGCGCCCAGCGAACGGGCTCTGCGCCTGGCCGCCATCAATGCAACCTTCCAGACCGGTTATCGCAACCCGATCGACCTGGCCATCACTGCCGCCGCCCAGCCGCTGGCGACCGATGTGCTGCGTCTGGATGAGTTGCCTTACGACTTCACACGCAAGCGCCTCAGCATTCTGGCCACCGTAGACGGCCAGCCTCTGCTGATCACCAAAGGGGCACTGAGCCAGGTGCTGGAGGCCTGCAACACGGTGGAGCTACCGAACGGTGACGTGCGCCCTTTGGCAGAGCAGGCAGCACGCTTGCATGAACAGCACGCAGCCTTCAGTGCCCGCGGCCTGCGCACGCTGGGTCTGGCCTGCAAGCCCCTGCCGGGGCGGCACAGTGTCAAGAACGAGGATGAAACCGGTCTTGTGTTTCTCGGCTTCCTGGTTTTTGCCGACCCGCCCAAGGCGGGTATTGCCGACACCATCCGGCAACTGCAGGGTCTGGGCGTGGCGCTCAAGGTCATCACCGGCGACAACGTGCTGGTTGCGCGGGAAGTGGCCCAGCAGATTGGCCTGCGCGACGTGCACATCGTCAGCGGCCCCGAGCTACGCAGCGTGAGCGACGAAGCACTGCCACAACTGGCGAGCAAGACCCATGTCTTTGCCGAGGTGGAACCCACGCAGAAGGAACGCATCATCCGCGCCCTGCGCAAGGCCGGCCATGTGGTGGGTTACATGGGCGACGGCATCAACGATGCCCCCGCGCTGCATGCCGCCGACGTGGGCATCTCGGTGCAGGGGGCGGCCGATGTGGCCAAG
The DNA here is from genome assembly GCA_002633085.1 of Curvibacter sp. PD_MW3. Classification (GTDB taxonomy): domain Bacteria; phylum Pseudomonadota; class Gammaproteobacteria; order Burkholderiales; family Burkholderiaceae_C; genus Hylemonella. The sequence goes on along the minus strand of NSIV01000012.1, from coordinate 12,885 downwards.
GACGCGGCCGACATCGTGCTGCTGGAGCGCGACCTGGCGGTGCTGGCCAGCGGCATCCGCGAGGGGCGCACCACCTTTGCCAACACCCTCAAGTACGTGTTCATGGCCTCCAGCGCCAATTTCGGCAACATGATCAGCATGGCGGCCGCCTCGCTGCTGCTGCCCTTTTTGCCGTTGCTGCCCAAACAGATCCTGCTCACCAACCTGCTGACCGATCTGCCCGAGATGGCGATTGCGACCGATCGGGTGGATGCCAGCGCACTGGAGCGCCCGCGCCACTGGGACGTGGGCTTCATCCGCAACTTCATGCTGTACTTCGGCCTGCTGAGTTCGGTGTTCGACTTCCTCACCTTCGGCGTGCTCTATTACCTGTTGCACGCATCGCCCGCACTGTTTCGTAGCGGCTGGTTCGTGGAGTCCGTCGTCTCGGCCTCGCTGGTGGTGCTCGTCATCCGCACCCGTGGGCCATTCTGGCGCAGCCGCCCTTCACTAACCCTGACCCTGGCCACCCTGGCCATCGTCACCTGCACGGTGGCCCTGCCCTACACCCCGCTGGGTCCGCTGTTCGGCTTTGTTCCACTGCCGCTGGAATTTCTGGGGCTGATGGCGCTGCTGGTGCTGCTGTATGTGGCCAGCGCCGAAGGGCTCAAACACCTCTTCTACCGCCGGCACCGGCAGCGCGGCGTCAGCACGCCACGCGGTACTCGCGCGTGATCTGCGCCACCTCCACGGAATAAGACGCATACCAGCGTTCGCGGCCGGCCTGCTGGGCCAGCACATGCTCAGGGTGCGACTTCCAGGCCCGGATGGCCTCCTCACTCGGCCAGTAGGACAGCGCCAGCTCGCGCATGCGCGCGGCCACCCGCGAATACTCGTCATCCAGCGCCCTCACCCGGGCACGAAATATCACCACGTACATCGGCTTTTCTCCTGATGGGTTGGCGCACCCCGCTCATTCATGTGGCGCGTCATATACGCCGTGCAACATTGTGAGCAGATCGATACATTTTTTTGCATGGCTGCCACACGCTTGTAAAACTTGGCGTGCAGACTATTCTCCTCAACAGTGGGTTTCCCAGGGAGAAGATCATGAACACGTCGGCCTACAAGATCGAAAGCTCTCAGCCCATCGTCTCCACGCTGCTGCGCGGCGGCATCCGCAGCGGTGCGACACTGGCCAACCGCGAACTGGCCGTCGCCCTGGCCGCCAAGAGCCTGACCTCGCCACCCGGCGGCGAAATTCGAGTGGTCCATATCCCCAGCGGCGAGGTCGTCTTCCGCAAGACCGGTGAATCGCGCGTGTTTGACGCGTGACGCGAGGGGCGTGCGCGGACGGTACGTTCGACAAGAAAAAACCGTCTCGAGTTGCAGACTCAACTGCTCGATCAATGACGCAAATCGACCCAAAGCGGCATTCCGTTGGATCAATTTCAGTGCCCTAAAACGGACATTCAGAAGCGCTCGAACATAGCTCTCACTCACCGATATGTGCGATAGAAAGAGCCATGTTGGGCACGGCATTCGAAAACGCGTAACCATACAGAACGTATATGATACGAATATATTTCGTATAGATGGTGATTATGGGTATCGTCAAAATTTCAGAACAAATGCATGAGAACCTTCGCGTCGCAGGGAATGCGCTTAGCCGCTCCATCAATGCGCAGGCAGAGCACTGGATGCGAGTCGGCATGCTGACCGAAATGCACCCGGACCTGGACTACCGGGAAATCTGCCAACTGTTGATACAGGCAGAACTCTCCGGGGGACTGGACATCGTGGGGGCGGCGACCAATCAACTTGTCAAACCTGGCACATCTTCACCGAAGAAGCACTGATGGCGCACGACGTTCCTATCCGTTCCGCAGAGGAACTCGTGATGGCTCGCCGTGCTGCAAGGCTTGCCGCAGAGGTTCTAGGCATGATCGAGACCCACGTAGTACCAGGGGTGAGCACGGAGACGCTGGACCGCATCTGTCACGACTACATCGTGAACACTCAGGGTGCCATTCCCGCCAACTTGGGGTACCAAGGGTATCCCAAGACAATCCTAACCTCTGTCAATCAGGTGGTTTGTCATGGCATCCCGTCGCCCGACAAAATTCTGAAGATGGGTGACATCGTCAACATCGATGTTGCAGTCAACAAGGATGGATGGTTTGGTGATACCAGTCGTATGTACTTCGTCGGAGCCCCCAATGTTTTGGCGCGACGCTTGGTAGAGACAACGTACGAGGCTTTGTGTGCTGGCATTCAACAGGTCAAGCCGGGCGCGACATTGGGCGACATTGGCCATGCCATTCAGTCGGTAGCTCATGCAGCGAATTTCAGCGTGGTGCGTGAATACGGCGGGCATGGCATTGGCCAGATCTACCACGATGAACCGCAAGTGCTGCACTATGGGCAGCGCGGGCAAGGGCTCAAACTTGAGCCCGGGATGGTTTTCACCATCGAACCTATGCTGAACGCAGGTAGACGGGAAACCAAACAACTTGCCGATGGATGGACGGTTGTGACCAAGGACAGGTCTCTGTCCGCCCAGTTCGAGCATATGGTAGCTGTTACACCCTCAGGGTATGAAGTCCTTACAGTTTGGCCGGGGGGCACCGGCCCCTACGCGCCTGTTTGAAGTATGCGTCATGGGCACACTACGGCCCGCGTGAACGAACAGCACTAGACCGGTCACTCGCCAACGTCAGCATCTGGCCGATATCAGCCATCCAAAACGAAAATATCTAGCCCATCACCTCGCTCAACTTGGACTTCACGGTGTCCGCGAAAGCTTGTGTGGCCACGGTGCTTGACACCAACACCTTGCAATTCACCGTCCGCTGCCGCAGCACCGCCTCATCCTCACCGCGCTGCAGTGCCTCACACAACAGCGCCCACGGCGGCTCGGTCAGCAGCAGCCCGGCCACCAACAGCACGCCTGTCTGCCGTCGGCGCTGCGCCAAGCCCACGAGCTTGCGCCCCTGCGCATCCACCACTTCCCACGGCGACAGGTTGCCGAAGCAGGCCCAGTCCAGCACGGGCAGATCACGCGCGATGAGGGCGGCCTGCTGTGCGGGCAGTTCGGCCGGTGGCAGGGCGCGGGCTGGCACGCCCTGAGCAGCCAGCACTTGCACAAACAACTGCCCCAGATGACGGTAACTTTCCAGCAGGCCCTGCCCGAGCCACGGGTGGCCGATGGGCAGCGCAAGGGACAAGCCCAGCATCCACGGGCCGGTGAGCACGGCGCCGCCACCGGATTCGCGCAGCAGCACCTCCACGGGCGGACCGACGGATGTGGCCAACAGGCGTTCGTAGACGGCGCGCTGCGAGCAGCCCAGCACGATGGTGGGCTGATCGTAGGTCCAAAGGCGCCATTGCGGTGCCGTCACCGGCTGCGCGAGCTGGTCACGGTTCCAGGCCTGTTCTTCGGCGGCAACGCTGATGATGGGCACTACTCCAGCACAGCGATGGGCTTGCCGCGTGCAAAGGTGCTGCCGGCCGGCACCAGAATCTGGATGCGGCCGCTGGCCGGTGCGGTGATTTCCAGGTTGGACTTCACCAGCACCACGTTGGCCAAAGGTTGACCGGCCTGCACGGTATCACCGGCCTGCACCAGCCACTTGTCAACCAGCGCTTCAACGGTGGCATCAACGCCTTCCCAGGCTTCGGGCTTCAGCGTCACCTCTGTCATGCCGCAACCCCTTCCGCCACTCGGCCCTTCATCAGCGCCTGCGACGCTTCCACAATGCCTTTGACCTGCGGAATAACGAACTGTTCCAGCGGCCGGCTGTAGGGAATCGGCACATTGGGCACGGCCAGCCGTTTGATGGGCGCCTTCAAAGCCACGGTGTCCAGGTTCTCGGCCACGATGGCGGCGATCTCACCGGTGAGGCCAAAGCCCAGGTAGTCCTCGTCGGCCACCAGCAGGCGACCGGTCTTGCCCACCGACTTGAGCACGGCCGCACGGTCCAGCGGTACCAGGGTGCGCAGGTCGATCACCTCGGCGCTGATGCCCTGCTTGGCCAGCTCTTCCGCGGCCAACAGGCTCTTCTGCACCATCTGGCTCAGGGTGACGATGGTGAGGTCAGAACCCTCGCGAACCACCTTGGCCTGGCCAAATGGGATGGTGTAGGCCGCTTCAGGCACCTCGTTGCTGCTGCCCTCAAAAAACGCCATCCACGGCAGGCCCATGATGCCCTTGTGGTACATGAACACGACTGGGTTGTCGTCGCGAATGGCCTGGATCATCAAGCCTTTGGCGTCATAGGCATTGGAAGGCACCACCACCTTGAGGCCCGGCATATGGGCAAAGGTGGCATACAGGCACTGCGAGTGCTGCGCCGCGTCGCTGTAGCCGCCGCCGATGGCGGTGGTCAACACCACCGGCAGCTTGATGTGGCCGCCGGCCATGTAGGTGTTCTTGGCCAGGTGGTTGTAGATCTGGTCCATGCAGACACCGAAGAAGTCGACGAACATCAACTCAGCAATAGGGCGCATGCCGGCTGCTGCCGCACCGGTGGCGGTGCCGATGAAGGCGGTCTCGGAGATCGGCGTGTCCATGATGCGCTCCGGACCGAACTTGTCGAGCAGGCCGCCGGTGGCACCGAAGATGCCACCGTACTTGCCAATGTCCTCGCCCATGACGAAGACCGTCTTGTCGCGTTCCATTTCCTGGCCGATGCCTTCGGCAATCGCCTGCGCCATGGTGAGTTTGCGGGTGGTACTCATATCGTGTTCCTCCTCTGGTCCGGTTCAGGCGAAAACGTTCTGCAGGGCATCCTGCGGCGCCGGGTAGGCACTCTCGCGCGCAAAGGCAAAGGCGTCCGCCACGCGCTGTTTGGCGCGAGCAACGATGGCAGCATCTTCGGCCTCGCTCATTTGGCCGCCCTTCTTGAGCTGTGCGGCCAGCTTCGGAATCGGGTCGTTCTTGCGCAGGTTGGCCACCTCGTCCTTGGGCCGGTAGATCTCGGGGTCACCCTGGAAGTGGCCCAGGTAACGGTCGGTCTTGACTTCGATCAGGCTGGGGCCCTGCCCGGCACGCGCGCGGGCAATGGCGGGCGCGACTGCCTCGTACACCTCCAGCGCGTCGTTGTGGGCCACCTTGATGCCGGGCATGCCATAGGCGGGCGCACGGTCGGCCACCCAGTCGATGGACGTGGCGTGATCCTTGGGCACCGAGATCGCCCACTTGTTGTCTTCACAAACAAAGATCACCGGCAGGTTCCACAGCGCCGCCAGATTCAGCGACTCGTGCACCGAACCCTGGTTGGCCGCACCTTCGCCGAAGAAAGCCACTGCCACCCAGTCACGGCCCATCTTCTTGGCCGCAAGACCCGCGCCGCAGGCCGGCGGCAGACTGGCACCGATGATGCCGCTGCAGCTGAACTTGTGCGCCGGGTCGAACAGGTGCATGTGGCCGCCCTTGCCTTTGCCCAAGCCGGTGACCTTGCCGAACATCTCAGCCGTCATCGGGTTCAAGGGCACACCCTTGGCAATGGCGAAGTGGTGCGGCCGGTGCGTGCCGACCACCGTGTCTTCCTGCTTCAGGTGGGCGCAGATGCCCACTGCCACCGGCTCCTGGCCAGCCGCCAGGTGCATCTCACCGGGTACCGGGCCGGAGCCGATGTCAAAGGCCAGGCCTTTCTGAATGTTGGGCGGTAGCTTGCCTTCGAGGTAAACCGTGGCCATGGTCTCCTCGTAGTGCCGGATCTCGACCATCTTCTCGTACATCCAGAGCAATTTCTCTTTGCTAGCTTGCATGTGCAACTCCTCCCTGTGGGTGTGTGGTAAACCGCTGCCGAGAGTCCAAACACGTCCGAACGCCGCTGGCACCGGAAATCGCAGAATAGGCAGCGGTGCTCGAACTTTTTTGATGCAGGTCAAGTGCGGGGCAGAAAGGTCGGTAAAGCTAGGGACTACCCTGAAGTGGCGCCTGTGACACCGGCCGCATATGAATTGATGGGTGTTTTGGGGTCCTGGCCCTTATGACATATGCGCCATCAGCTATGCATTTGATAGCAGCACAAGAACATGTCATGCGCCTGACACATCGGCACCACCCCAATGGGTCACCCGCCCCCTCACCCGCCCGAACGCGCAGCGAGAGAGATGGCGCATACCGTTGGGCGCCCTGCCTCTGGCGCACTGAGAAGGCATTGGCAAGACGCAGCATCGCGGTGGCATGGGCTACCATTAACAACAGACTGACCGGCCGTGTCGCACAACGGCCCGTCGTGGTTCCCCATGGTGCCAACGCCAGCGCAAGCGCCGACACACCAGCCAACCCACCGAGCCATCGAACGATGGCGCAGACACGATGCAGATGAAAACGAATTGGAAGACCGCCCTCGTCGCTGGCCTTGTCCTGGCTGCCGCTGCCGGCGGCGGTATCGGCTGGCAACTGTGGCACGACCAGGGTTTGGGGGATGGTTTCACCAGCGGCAATGGCCGTATTGAAGCCACCGAAATTTCTGTGGCCACCAAGCTGGCCGGGCGCGTGAAAGACATCCTGGTGGCGGAAGGCCAGTTCGTCAAAGCCGGTCAGCCGCTGGCCCACATGGAGATCGAGAGCCTGCAGGCGCAGCGCGAAGAAGCCCTGGCTCGGCTGCAGCAGGCGCAGGAATCTGTCAGCGGGGCCGAGCTCCAGGTGGCCTTGCGCCAGAGCGACCACCAGGCAGCGCTGGCTGTGGTGGCCCAGCGTGAGAGCGAACTCGACGCTGCGCAGCGCCGACTGCCGCGCTCGGAGAAACTGGCGAAGGAAGGCTTCTTCTCCGGCCAGTTGCTGGACGACGACCGCGCCCGTGTGCGCAGCCTGCAGGCCGCCTTGTCGGCAGCCCGCGCCCAGGCGCACGCCGCGCAGGCCGGCATTGCCGCCGCCCGCACCCAGGTCACCGGAGCGCAAGCCAACGTCAAGGCCCTGGAGGCCACGCTGGAGCGCATTGACGTCGAGCTGGCCGACAGCGAACTCAAGGCCCCGCGCGACGGCCGCGTGCAGTTCCTGGTGGCGCGCACCGGCGAGGTGGTGGGTGCCGGCGGGCGCGTGCTCAACCTGATCGACCTGTCCGACGTCTACATGACCTTCTTCCTGCCCGAAACCGTGGCCGGCCGGGTGGCGCTGGGCAGCGAGGTCCGCATCGTGCTCGACGCCGCACCCCAGTATGTGATTCCGGCCAAGGTGTCGTTTGTGGCCAGCGCGGCGCAGTTCACGCCCAAGACCGTGGAGACCGAAAGCGAACGGCAGAAGCTCATGTTCCGGGTGCGGGCGCAGATCGACCGCGAGCTGCTGCTCAAGCACCTGGAACAGGTCAAGACCGGCCTGCCCGGCGTGGCCTGGCTCAAGGTCGACCCCAATGCCCAATGGCCGGCCCACCTGGCGGTCAAGGTTGAGAAGTGACACCGGCGAACGAAGCCCCTCCTGTGGCTCGCCTGCAAGGCGTGTCGCTGCACTACAAGAAGACCACTGCACTCGAGAACATCACCCTGGACATCCCCGCCGGCTGCATGGTGGGACTGATCGGCCCGGACGGCGTGGGCAAATCCAGCTTGATGGCCCTGGTGTCCGGCGCTCGCGCCATCCAACAGGGACGCATCGAGGTGCTGGGCGGTGACATGGCGCGGCGCCGGCACCGGCAGGCGGTGTGCCCGCGTATTGCCTACATGCCGCAGGGCTTGGGTAAGAACCTCTACCCCACCCTGTCAGTGGAGGAAAACCTGCAGTTCTTCGCGCGCCTGTTCGGCCATGATGCCGGGGAACGCCGGCGCCGTATTGATGCGCTGACACGCAGCACCGGCCTGCACCCCTTTCTGGCGCGCCCGGCCGGCAAGCTCTCGGGCGGCATGAAACAAAAGCTCGGTTTGTGCTGTGCCCTCATCCACGACCCGGACCTGCTGATCCTGGACGAACCGACCACCGGTGTCGACCCCCTGGCGCGGGCGCAGTTCTGGGAGCTGATCGCCCGCATCCGCGCCAACCGCCCCGGCATGAGCGTGCTGGTGGCCACCGCCTACATGGAAGAAGCGCAGCGTTTCGACTGGCTGGTGGCCATGGACGATGGCCGGGTGCTGGCCACGGGCACGCCGACCGAGTTGCTCGAACGCACGGAACACCACTCGCTCGAATCAGCCTTCATCGCCCTGCTGCCGGAGGAAAAACGGCGCACCCACCGCCAAGTTGTCATTGAACCCCTGGCACTGGACGCGCAGGCCGACGTTGCCATCGAAGCGCAGGACTTGACGATGCGTTTCGGCGACTTCGTGGCCGTCGACCATGTGAGCTTTCGCATCCAGCGCGGCGAGATCTTCGGCTTCCTGGGCTCCAACGGCTGCGGCAAGACCACCACCATGAAGATGCTGACCGGCCTGCTGCCGGCCAGCGAGGGCCAGGCCCAGCTGTTTGGCAAAACGGTGGATCCGCGCGACATGGCCACGCGCCGGCGTGTGGGCTACATGTCGCAATCGTTCTCGCTCTATGGTGAGCTGACCGTGCAGCAGAACCTGGCGTTGCATGCACGCCTGTTCCACGTGCGGCCGGCCGAACTGCCGGCCCGCGTGGCCGAGATGATCCAGCGCTTTGACCTGCAGGACGTGCAGGACGTGCTGCCGGCGCAACTGCCACTGGGCATCCGCCAGCGCCTGTCGCTGGCCGTGGCCATGGTGCACCGGCCCGAGCTGCTGATCCTGGACGAACCTACGTCCGGTGTGGACCCGATCGCACGCGACAACTTCTGGCGCCTGATGATCGAGCTGGCCCGCAGCGACAAGGTGACCATCTTCATCTCGACCCACTTCATGAACGAGGCCGAGCGCTGCGACCGCATCTCGCTGATGCACGCCGGCCGCGTGCTGGACAGCGATGCACCGGCCAAGCTGATCGCCAAGCGCGGCACCAGCACGCTGAACGATGCATTCATCAGCTACCTGGAAGACGCCAGCGCCGACCCACCAGCAGCCCAGGATGCCCCCGTCCCCGCTGACGCCAGCCACTCTGTGCCGGCTGCCAACGATGGGCTGCTGGCCCGCCTGCGCCGCAGCCTGACACGCATCCACAGCTTCCAGTGGCGCGAAGCGCTGGAGTTGCGCCGCGACCCGGTGCGCGGTGCCCTGGCACTGCTCGGCTCGCTGCTGCTGATGTTCGTTGTCGGTTACGGCATCAGCATGGACGTAGAGGACCTGCGCTTTGCCGTGCTGGACCGCGACCAGACGACGCTCAGCCGCGACTACACGGCCAACCTGGCCGGCTCACGTTATTTCAGCGAAAGGCCGCCGATGGCCGACTACGCCGAGCTGGACCGGCGCATGCGCAGCGGCGAAATCTCGCTGGCGTTGGAGATTCCACCCGGCTTCGCGCGCGATGTGGAGCGCGGCAACAGCGTGCAGATCGGTGCCTGGATCGACGGCGCCATGCCGCAGCGCGCCGAAACCGTGCTCGGCTACGCCCAGGGCATGCACCAGCACTGGTATGCGCAGCAGATGCACGCGCGCACCGGCCTCACACCTTCCGGTCTGATCAACGTGGAGACACGCTACCGCTACAACCCGGACGTGAAAAGCCTGCCGGCCATGGTGCCGGCCGTCATTCCCATGCTGCTGCTGATGCTGCCGTCCATGCTGACGGCACTGGCCGTGGTGCGCGAAAAGGAATTGGGTTCCATCATCAATTTCTACGTCACGCCCACCACGCGCACCGAGTTCCTGCTCGGCAAGCAACTGCCCTACGTGGCGCTGGCCATGATCAACTTTGCCCTGATGTGCCTGGCTGCCGTCACCGTGTTTGATGTGCCCATGACCGGCAGTTTTGCCACCCTGGCGCTGGCAGCCCTGCTGTTCAGCCTGTGCTCCACCGGCATGGGCCTGCTGGCCTCCACCGTCACACGCAGCCAGATTGCCGCCATGTTCTTCACCATGATCGGCACCATGATCCCGGCGATACAGTTTGCCGGCCTGATCAACCCGGTGTCCTCGCTGGAAGGTGGCGGTCGCCTCCTCGGCGAGCTCTACCCGGCCAGCCACATGTTCACCATCAGCCGCGGCGTGTTCAGCAAGGCACTGGACTTTGCCGACCTGCAGGCCCAGTTCTGGCCGCTGCTGGCGGCGGCACCGGTCATCCTCGGCTTGGCCATCGTGCTGCTCAAGAAGCAGGAGGCCTGACATGCTGCGCCATCTGGACAACATCTACCGCCTGGGCATCAAGGAGCTCTGGAGCCTGTGGCGCGATCCGATGATGCTGTTCCTGATCGTCTACACCTTCACGGTGGCGATCTACACCGCCGGCACCATCACGCCCGAGACGCTGCACCGGGCCTCGATCGCGATCGTGGACGAGGACGACTCGGCCTTGTCAACGCGCATCATCACCGCCTTCTACCCGCCGCAGTTCATCCAGCCGGTGCGCATCGGCCTGGCCGAGGTTGACCCGGGCCTGGATGCCGGCCGCTACACCTTTGTGCTCGTCATTCCGCCCAATTTCCAGCGCGACGTGCTGGCTGGCAAGGCGCCCGCGGTGCAGCTCAACGTCGACGCCACGCGCATGAGCCAGGCGTTTACCGGCAACGGCACCATCCAGCAGATCGTCATGGGTGAGGTGAGCGAATTCGTGCAGCGCTATCGCGGCACCGCGCCCCTGCCGGTGGAGTTGGTACCGCGCATGCGCTTCAACCCGGGCCTGAATCCGACCTGGTTCAGCTCGCTGATGGAACTCGTCAGCCAGATCACCATGCTGTCCATCATCCTGACCGGCGCCGCCCTGATCCGCGAGCGCGAGCACGGCACGGTGGAGCATCTGCTGGTGATGCCGGTGACCCCGACCGAGATCATGCTGGCCAAGGTCTGGTCCATGGCGCTGGTGGTGCTGCTGGCCACCGCCCTGTCACTGGCGCTGGTGGTGCAAGGTGTGCTGCAGGTACCGATCGAGGGCTCGCTGACGCTGTTCTTCGTCGGCACCGCCCTGCATTTGTTTGCCACCACGTCCATGGGCATCTTCATGGCCACGGTGGCGCGCAGCATGCCGCAGTTCGGCCTGCTGATGATCCTGACCCTGATGCCGCTGCAGCTGCTCTCCGGCGGCATGACGCCGCGCGAAAGCATGCCGCTGTGGATCCAGTACCTGATGTCGCTGGCACCCACCACGCACTTCACCGAACTGAGCCAGGCCATTCTTTACCGGGGCGCCGGCTTGGAGGTGGTATGGGCGTCATTGGTCTCGCTACTGCTGATCGGCTCGGTGCTGTTTTTCCTGTCGCTGATGCGGTTTCGCAAGACCATTGCCCAGATGGCCTGAGGCAACGGCAGGCATGACAGAACCCCTGACGGCCATATGGCCATGGCGTGGACACGGGCTGAAGCTCGCTGTCAGTTTTCGCAAGCCAGTCAGTCCATAATTACGGACTGGAAACCTGAATTCAGGGGCCAAGTTGGGGCCCCGCCTTTCGAAAGTGACTATGAAACGTCTGGATGACTTCCGCATGCAAATGGGCCGCCAGGAGCTGGTGCCCATCATGATTGGCGGAATGGGCGTGGACATTTCCTCTGCCGACCTGGCGCTGGAAGCGGCCCGCCTGGGCGGCGTGGGACACATCTCCGATGCCATGATCAAGACGGTGACCGACCGTCGCTACAAGACCAAGTACGTCAAGGCCAAGCAGGCACAGTATCAGTACAACGTCGCCTCGGCCGACAAGTCGGCGGTGAAGTTCGATCTGGGCGGCCTGGCCGAGGCCACCCGGATGCACGTGGAAAAAACCATGACGCGCAAGCAGGGCAGCGGCCAGATCTTCATCAACTGCATGGAAAAGCTGACGATGAACGCGCCGAAGGAAACTTTGAGCGTTCGCCTCAACAGCGCGCTGGACGCGGGCATCGACGGCATCACGCTGGCGGCCGGCCTGCACCTGGGCTCGTTTGCGCTGATGGAAAGCCACCCGCGTTTCCGTGATGCCAAGCTCGGCATCATCGTGTCGTCGCTGCGTGCCTTGCAACTGTTCCTGAAGAAAAACAGCCGATTGAACCGCCTGCCCGACTACGTGGTGGTGGAAGGCCCGCTGGCCGGCGGCCACCTGGGCTTTGGCATGGACTGGGCCAAATACGACCTGGCCACCATCGTGGCCGAAATCCTGCAATACCTGAAGCAGGAGTCATTGGACATTCCCGTCATCCCCGCAGGCGGCATCTTTACCGGCAGCGACGCGGTGCATTTTCTGGAAATGGGCGCCGCCGGCGTGCAGGTCGCCACGCGTTTCACGGTCACGAAGGAATGCGGCCTACCCGACGACATCAAGCAGGAGTACTTCAAGGCCAATGAAGACGATATCGAGGTCAACGAGATCTCGCCCACCGGCTACCCGATGCGCATGATCAAGAGCAGCCCCGGCATTGGCGACGGCATTCGCCCGAACTGCGAGGCCTACGGCTACCTGCTCGACGCCAACGGCAAGTGCGCCTACATCGAGGCCTACAACCGCGAGGTGGCGGCCCACCCCGGCGAGCGCAAAATCAAGGTGTGGGACAAGACCTGCCTGTGCACCCACATGCGCAATTTCGACATCTGGACCTGCGGCCAGTTGACTTGGCGCCTGAAGGACACGACCTTGCGCCACGACGACGGCAACTACCAGTTGCTCAGCGCCGAACACGTCTTCAAGGACTACCAGTTCAGCACAGACAACAAAGTACAACTGCCGGAGCTGGAAGCCGCGATCGCCTGAGCAGGCACACCCTTTCAGTTGCAGAACAAACAACAGGCCCAGCTCAGCCGGGCCTGTTTGTTTTTGGTCTCGTACAAAACCTCACCAACTCAACGGCGCAACCGTTGCCCCCCGGTCACCACTGCCAGCACCGCAGCTCCCGCGATCACACCCACCCCAGCGCCTACAGCGGTGTTAAGGAAGCCCCCCCAAAAAC
>NSIV01000011.1 GCA_002633085.1 Curvibacter sp. PD_MW3 | reverse complement strand
GGTTCGACTGGATCGGGTTCTGCTTGGCCTGTCCGAGCCAAGCCCGCGGTCAGCGCCCCTAAAGTCACGGCACAGCCGGCCCAAATGCCCCAGGGCATCGTCGACGAACTGCAAGCCATGAAGGACATGATCGAGGAGCGCTTCAACACGCTGGCTTGGCTCGGACAGGCCAAGCAGAACCCGATCCAGTCGAACCTGATGCTCAAGCTCATCCGGGCTGGCTATTCGCCCGCCCTGGCTCGCGCCATGCTGGAAAAGCTGCCTGACAGCCTGGGTGCCACCGAATCCGTTCGCTGGGTCATGGACGTCCTAGAACGCAATCTCAAGACCGATACCGGTCGCTCCCTGCCAGAAGATGGTGGTGTCTACGCCTTGGTCGGCGCCACTGGTGTCGGCAAGACCACAACCACCGCCAAGCTGGCCGGCCTGTGCGCCCGTCAATACGGCCCCGCCAGCGTCGGCTTGATCACGCTGGACACCTACCGCATCGGTGCTCACGAGCAGCTGCGCACCTACGGGCGCATGCTCGGTGTCGTGGCTCACTTGGCTCACGATCAGGCTGCCCTGCAGGATTTGCTCAATCTTCTGTCCAACAAGAAGATGATCCTGATCGACACCACAGGCGTGGCACCCCGTGATCCGCGCAAGCGCGAACTGCTCGACGTGCTGGACCTGCCGAATGTCAACCGCCTGCTGGTGCTCAATGCCGGTGGCCAGGGCGAAACGCTGGACGAGGTGGTGTCATCCTTCCGCTCGACCGGCGTACAACAGGCTGTGCTCTCCAAGATCGACGAAGCCGTCAAGCTGGGACCCGCACTCGATGCCGCCATCCGGCACCAGTTGGTTCTGCGTGGCGTCACCACCGGCCAACGTGTTCCCGAAGACTGGGAATCGGCCGATGCCTCCAAGCTGGTGCGTCTGTCCATGCGTACGCCGAACAAGTCTGCTTTCGACCCACAGGCCTCGGATCTGGGCTTCATCTTCAGCCAGCCGGCCGTTCCATCGCAGGGAATGCTCCATGCTTGATGCATGTGTCACCCAGGGCGCAGGCCTGCAGGGGCTCAGCACCCAGGCCTCACCCCGCCTCGTGGTCATGGCCAGCCATGACGATCGGCCCAGCGAGCTCCCGCTGCTGTGGAGCCTGTGTGCGGCCTGGTCCGAGTTGGGCTATTTCGCCGTCGTACTGGATGCCACGCAAAGCGAATCCCCAAGCAACCCCGGCCTGCAGCAACTGCTCGCCCCAAGTGGTCGGCCTGAAGACATGCCGCACGAGGCCATGGATACGGCTTGGTCGATCTACCCAGCTGCCATTGGCTTGCGCCAACTGTGTGCAGCGTCTCAGGGCCAGGAAGACACGGCGCCGTTTGAGGCCCTTGAACAGCTGTTCCAGAACTATGATGTGGTACTGCTGTATGCGAATGCCGGCATGTTGGCCACCAACCTGCCGGGCAGTCACATCGAACCCCTGCTGGCTGTTTCCACCAATGAGCGCTCCGTGCTTACGGCCTATCAGGCCATGAAACAGCTGTTGCTCAACGGCCGACTTCAACCTACCATCGTTTCCATGGTGGACGCATCCGATCAGAACAGTCTGGCTTGGGCCCGCAACCTGAACAAAAGCCTTCAAGGCTGCGCCATGAACTTTCTGGGCCAGCAGATCACCACCTTGAGCGTGGACATGCGGCAAGACGACGAAGAGGCGCCGCGCGACGTCAACCGGCTGGCGCTGCGCCTGCTGGAAAACGGAATGCCACGCCGACCGGATGCCACCATGTCCGCCTGGCAGCAGGCCATGAACGACAATGACATTGGGAAGAGGAGTCATTGATGTACACCGCCAAAGGTCAACTCGACCGTAATGCCCTGATCCGGCAGTATTCCCCCCTGGTCCGCCGCCTGGCCCATCACATGATGGCCAAGCTGCCGCCCAGCGTTCAGGTGGACGATCTGATCCAGGTCGGTCTGATTGGCTTGTCCGAAGCTCTGAACCGTTTTGAAGCCACCCAGGGCGTCCAGTTTGAGACCTTCGCGACCCAGCGCATCCGTGGCGCCATGATCGACGAACTGCGGGAAAACGACTGGATGTCGCGTGGCTCACGCAAGAGCCAGAAAGAAATCGAAGTCGCTCTGCGCCGCCTGGAACACCGGCTGGGTCGCAGCCCGACGGAGTCCGAGATTGCCGGCGAATTGGGCATGAGCCTGGCCGACTACCAGACGCTGCTGGGCAAGGTGCAGGGCACGCAGCTGGTTTACCTTGAGGACATGGCTGGCGGCGAAGGCGAAGACAGCTTTCTCGACCGCCATATGGTCGACACCGAGGCCGACCCCATGGAGCTGCTGCGCGACCAGCGTATCCGCAAGTCCCTGGTTGAGGCCATCAAAAATCTGCCCGAGCGCGAGCAGTACATCATGAGCATGTACTACGAGAAGGACATGAATCTCAAGGAAATCGCGGCGGTTCTGGGCATTACCGAATCACGCGTTTGTCAACTGCACAGCCAGTCGATTGCCCGCTTGCGCGCCAAGATGCGCGCACATTAAAAAAAGGGCTGCGATGGCAGCCCTTTTTTTAATCTTGTTTGACAGCACTCAGGCGGTGAGCAACTTGAAAGCGCCGCTTTGTTTTGCCGCGGCGCCATAGGGGCCGGCTGCCTGCCCGTAAGTCGACTCGCGCGTGGCAGGCACCATGGCGTTCAAGCCACGTTCGACCACCGCCGCACGGCGCGCCAAACTGCCGCGCTGCGCCGCAATCCCTCCGACGACCTTCTGCAAACGGGTCTTGAACGCTTGCGTAGCTTGAGCATCCAGGTGAGCGACTTCCTGCGAACGGGATAAGTCGACGGCCAACTGCCGCAACTGGGTGCTGGCCGCCTCCAGAGCAACCGGCTCACCACTGTCCACAGCTGCAGTCAGTACCGCGCATTGCTGCTCGATCTCGGACAACTGCTCTTCAATCTGTGCGGACAACATGGCAAGACACCCTCAATAAGGAAAATCAGCTTCGGGTACGGTCAAGCATTTCCTTGGCATTGGCCAACAACTTGTCGGCAATGGCCTCGGGGTTGACCACATAGGTACCCTGTTCAATCTCACTGCGCACGGCGTTCACCTTGTCCATGTCCACATCGGCGGACTCGGATTGATCGGCTTGCGTCAAGGTACGTACCTGCGCCGAAACCGTGACCGACACGCTCGCCGAACTGGCGTTGCGCGAAGCAGTCGCGGCAGCGCCCTGCGAAGCCGCCTTGGCGGACGCGGACGAGGCCCCCGACGCCGCAGGCGGTGTCGAAGTAATTGGCAAATCTGATGGCTGACCTATTTTCATCGCGTTCTCCAGAACTACCGTGGAAGTAGCCTTGTACGATAGATATCGGCACGATCATGACTTACTTTAGGTTTTTCCGCATCCTTTCGGAAAAACCTGTCTTACATTTCCAACTTCACTGTTCGGGCATCCAGTACCATGCCGGACATCACGCGGCCATTGTCCATGCGGACCTTGGCCAGTTGCCCAACCACACCGGGCGACAGCGCTTGGCCATCGGAATGGATCTGAAAACCAGTGCCTTGGGCCACGATACGAACCTGGGCACCGGCCTGAAACACCTGGGCCGGACGCACCATATTCTGGCGCAAGGCCTGGCCGGTCATCAGATTCCGGACCGCCACCTGGCCAACCCAGAGCGCCGGATCCGCAATGATCGGACTGGGTTCTTCTGCCCAGTCGACCTCCGCCTCCATCACGTCGGCCTCGCCCAGCACCGTACCGGGAACCACGTCGCGTCGCATGACCCAAGCACGCCCAATGGCCTTGATGGTGACGGGCAGAAAGACGTTCCACTTCCCCATGCCCTCAATACAACGTAAGCCCAGACGGGTTCGCCCCCACAGACGGGTTCCAACAGGAATATAGGGCTCAACCCGGGAGCAGCTGGCCAGGCGCAACCGGCTGTCCAGCGTACCCACCGATACCTCCATGCGCAAAGGCACGGCCCCGGACGACTGAATGCCGGCGACGGCCTGGTCCAGCCAATGGCGCGTCGCCCCCAGAAACTCCGATTCGGCCGGCTGGGTCTGCGCCTGGGCAACTGTGGCCATCAGGGAGGCAAACACCCAGAAAAAGATCATCCGCAGCGAACGCCACGGCAAAACCTGATCCATTTTTTCATTCATGACGGGAATCCTTTCCGAACGCGGGGCCCAGAACGGTCTTCGGCCGCTACCCCACGCTGGGAACTATACGAACAGACGCCCCTGCGCGAATCCGGCAAATACAGGGTGTTTTCCCCTTACTTCAAGGTCTCGAAAATTTAAGTTATTTCCATAATTGCCAGACGTCGAAAGCCCGGGCACCGGCCTGTGGCGTTGCAAGACCGAAAGTTGAGGTAATTCATGTTTGCACAAATGACCAACAGTCTGGACTTCCATTCGAAGGCCCTGGTCGTGCGCGCCGAACGCCAGCGCGTCATTGCGAGCAACATTGCCAACGCCGACACGCCGGGTTATGTGGCACGCGACGTGAACTTCCGTGAAGCCATGGCCAATGCCACCGGCAACAGCACATCGCCCGTTGCCTCCCGCATGAGCAGCAGCACATCCAACAGCAAACACATCCCGCTGACCAGCAGCACGGGCGAACTCGGCGGCAACCCTCTGGCTTACGCCCCGCAAACGCAACCGAGCATGGACGGCAACAGCGTTGACCTCGACCGCGAACGCAGCAACTTCGTCGACAACGCGGTGCGCTACGAGTCCACCCTTCGCTTTATTAACGGCCACGCCAAGACAATCTTGAGCGCGATCCAAGGCCAGTAACTTTCAACAGGACCAGGAAACTCACCATGTCCATGTTTTCCATCTTTGGCGTCTCTGGCAGCGCTGTCAGTGCGCAGTCGCAACGACTCAACGTGGTGGCCAGTAATCTGGCCAACGCGGATGCCGTGGCCGGTCCGGACGGCAAGATCTACAAAGGCCGTCAGGTCGTTTTCGAAACCGTTCTGATGGACTCCCAGGCGTCCGCTGGCGTCAAGGTCAGCACCATCAGCGAAAACCAGGAACCCGGCAAGCGCACGCACAACCCGAGTCACCCCATGGCTGACGCCGAAGGGTTCATCACGCAATCCAACGTCAATCCGGTCGAGGAAATGGTCAACATGATTTCCGCGTCCCGCTCGTACCAGAACAACGTCGAAGTCATGAACACCGCCAAGACGCTGCTGCTCAAAACCCTCCAACTTGGCCAATAAGCCAGAAGGACCAAGACCATGACCACCACCTCGTCTGTGAACAGCAGCACGGCTGCCCTCAACAACCTGACCACCGGCTCCGGCACCGTGAGCGACGCAACCGCCGCCCAGGACCGCTTCCTCAAGCTGCTCGTGGCGCAGCTGAACAACCAGGATCCGATGAATCCCATGGACAACGCGCAGATGACCAGTCAGATGGCGCAGATCAACACCGTCACTGGCATCAACAAGCTCAACGAGACCATGTCCAGCATGGTCTCGCAGCTGCTGTCGACGCAGATCCTGCAAAGCGCCTCCATGGTCGGACACAACGTTCTGCTGCCCAGCAACACCCTGAGCGTGAGCAAAGGCGTTGCTGCTGGCGCCGTGGACGTCGGTGCCAGCGCCGACTCCGTGAGCGTCGAGATCCAAACCCCCGGCGGCCAGGTGCTCGACACCTTCAACCTGGGTGCCAAGAATGCCGGCCGCCACGAATTCACCTGGGATGCCTCGGCCTACCAGGGGCAGACCGTCAAGATCGCCGTCAAAGCCAGCATGGGTGGCAAGAGCGTGTCGGCCACACCGATGGCCGTCGACACCATCCAGTCGGTCAGCAACGAGAGCGGCACGCTGAAGCTGAACTTGGCCAATGGCGCCAGCGTTTCCTACACCGACGTCGCGGCCATTTATTGACCCGACCTGTTCATCGATCCATTTCACCGCCCGACATCTTCCATAAAGGAACCTAGATCATGAGTTTCCAGACCGGCCTCTCCGGCTTGAATGCCGCCAGCAAAAACCTCGACGTCATCGGCAACAACATCGCGAATGCCGGCACCGCAGGCGCCAAAAAGTCGCGCGCCGAATTCGCTGAAGTGATTGCCTCCACCATCGGCGCCGGCGGCTCGGGTGGCCAGGCGGGTATCGGCGTTGAAGTGTCCGCCGTTTCCCAGGAATTCTCGCAAGGCAATATTTCCGTGACCGGCAACACGCTGGATCTGGCCATCAACGGCGACGGTTTCTTCCCCCTGATCCCCTACAACGCGACCGGCCAGGACAAGGACAAACCTTCGCTGTACAGCCGCTCCGGCATTTTCAAGCTGGACCAGGACGGTTATGTCGTCAACAACAACGGCGAGAAACTGTACGGCATCAATTACGACCTCAGCGGTGGACAGACCCTCGGCCCGCTGAGGATCGACACCAGCACCAGCAATGCACCGGCACAGACGACCACGATTGGCATGCAGTTCAATCTGGACGCTCGCGCCGTTGTCTGGAATACACCGACACCCACCACGCCGCTGACGACCTACGGCACCTCCATCACCGCCTACGACACCCAGGGTATTGCTCAGGACGTCAAGGTTTACATGCGTCGGGTTGCAGACACCGGCGGCCCGCTTCCGACCCCGCTGGTCAACAACTGGGAGGTTTTCACCGACCCGACCAGCGCCGCCACCGCCACGACCTCCAACGTCGCCACCCTGCAGTTCGACAGCAACGGCAAGCTGCTGAACCCGGGACCGTTCACCCTGCCCTTCACGACGAAGAATGGCACGTTTAACGCCCAGGCCTCCTTCACCAATTCAACCCAGTTCGCTTCTTCTTTTGGCGTGACCACGCTGAGCCAGAACGGCAATCCCGACGGCTCCTTCACGGGCATCAAGATCTCCGAATCCGGCGTCATCACCGCCCGCTACTCCAACGGCAAGAGCATGGACGCCTGCCAGATCCAGCTGGCCTCGTTCCGCAACAACCAGGGCCTGCAGCCGGTCGGCGGCGGCAACTGGGTGGCAACCAACTCATCGGGTGTGGCCACCCCCGGCACACCCGGCACCCTGAGCCTGGGATCCGTCCGCTCCGGGGCGCTGGAAGACTCGAACGTCGATCTGACCGCCGAACTCGTCAACATGATGACCGCCCAGCGCGCCTACCAGGCGAACGTGCAGACCATCAAGACGCAGGACCAGGCGCTGTCGGCTCTGACCAGCCTACGCTAAGCCCTGCCCTGAACCTGTACTGAGCACATTTCGCCATGGACAAACTGATTTACACCGCGATGACGGGCGCCAATGCGGCCGCCCACCGCCAGGCTGTGTTGTCGAACAACCTGGCCAATGTGTCGACCAACGGGTTTCGCGCCGAGTTGGCGGCCTACCGTGCCGTGCCCCTGCGCGGCGACGGCGCCACCACCCGCGTCTTCGCGCTGGAGACCACCACCGGCCACCTGGACACGCCCGGCCCCTCGCAACATACCGGGCGCGACCTGGACGTCATGGCCCAGGGCAATGCCTGGTTTGCCGTGCAGGGCCTGGATGGCACCGAGGCCTATACGCGCAACGGCTCCATGCAAATTTCGCCCGCGGGCACCCTGCAGACCAACACCGGCCTCCCCGTGCTGTCTGACGGTGGCGCCCCCATCGACATTCCTGCCGGCGCCACGGTCAGCATCGGCGCCGACGGCACGATCACGGCCAAGGTCAACGGCCAGCAACCGGCCACCGTTGGGCGCCTCAAGATGGTCACCCCGACAGCGGATGAACCCATCAAGCGCGGCACTGATGGTCTGTTCCGTGCGACGGCCGGTGATGCCCTGCCCAACAACGCCACCGCCCGCCTGATGCCCGGCACGCTGGAAGGCTCCAACGTCAACGCCATTGAAAACATGGTCGGCATGATCCAGACCGCACGCCAGTTTGAAGTGCAGATGCGCCTGCTCCAGACCGCTGAATCCAACGACCGCTCGGCCGGTCAGCTGTTGAACCTGCAAGGCTAAGGCCCACAGATTCGCCCTCGTACAAGCCCTAGGAACTCATCATGATCAACTCCCTGTGGATCTCGAAAACCGGCATGGAAGCCCAGCAGATGCAGCTGGACACCATCTCCAACAACCTGGCCAACGTCTCCACCACCGGCTTCAAGCGCTCCAATGTGGCGTTCGAAGACCTGATGTACCAGAACCTGCGCCAGGTCGGCTCCGCCACTTCCGAACAGTCGCAACTGCCGACCGGCCTGCAGCTCGGCACCGGTGTGCGCGTGGTCGGTACGGCGCGCCAGTTCACCCAAGGCAATGTGCAGCAGTCGAGCAACAACCTCGACGTGGCGATTCAGGGCAACGGTTTTTTCCAGGTGACCATGCCCGATGGCACCATGGGCTACACCCGTGACGGCTCGTTCAAGATCAACGCCCAAGGCCAGGTGGTGACCAACAACGGCTTCGCTGTGGCCAACGGCATCACGGTGCCCAGCAATGCAGAGAACCTGGTCATCAGCGCGGACGGCAATGTCACCGCCTCGATCAAGGAAAACGGCAAGATGGTCGATCGCCAGATCGGCACCATCGCCCTGGCCAGCTTCATCAACCCGGCCGGCTTGGAGCCGCGCGGGCAGAACATGTACATCGAAACCGCCGCTTCGGGGCAGCCCAATACCGGCACGCCGGGCCTCAATGGCATGGGCAGCCTGATGCAGGGTTATCTGGAAACCTCCAACGTCAACGTGGTGCAGGAACTGGTGACCATGATCCAGACCCAGCGCGCCTACGAAATGAACTCGAAGGCCATCCAGACCTCCGATCAGATGCTGCAGAAACTGGGGCAATTGTGATGAACACGATGGTTTACTCTTCGCTGCAACGCTTGGGCTGGGTGGTGGTGATTGCCGGACTGTGCGCCGGCTGCGAAACCACCGCGCCGAAGGTCGACTTCGCCGAACCCAAACCCACGGCTATCCCCAGCCCATCCGCCCGGCCCGTCACCGGCAGCCTGTTCCAGACGGTCGGCTATCGCCCCTCCTTCGAAGACCGGCGTGCCCGCGTGGTCGGCGACACCCTGACGGTCGTGATCGTGGAGAACGTCACGGCCAGCCAGAAGTCGACCTCCACGGCCAATCGCACCAGCAGCGCCAACTCGTCCGTTACCGCCGTTCCGGGCTTTAACTTCCCGGCCACCGCCGCGGAAAATCAGACCCGTATCGCCGGCACCTCGGCCAACGACTTCTCCGGCAAAGGCGGCACGGAAAGCGCCAACACCTTCTCCGGCTCGATCACCACCACGGTGGCCGAGGTCCTGCCCAATGGGCATCTGGTGGTGGTGGGGGAAAAACAGATCGGCGTGAACCAGAACGTCGACGTGTTGCGCTTCTCCGGCACGGTCGATCCGCGCTCTGTCCTGCCGGGCAGCATTGTGAACTCCAGCCAGGTGGCCAATGTCCGCGTCGAATCCAAGGGCCGTGGCGCCCAGAACGAAGCGCAAACAGTTGGCTGGTTAATGCGGTTCTTTTTCAGCGTTTTGCCGTTCTGAGCCGATACAGAATTGGATTGTCTGATTTCGTCTTTATCGGCCCATTTCGCCAATACTTGAGTCCTACGCCATGAATGCCTGCACGCTTTGCCCCTCGCTGAACCGGCTCCGCCAGCTGGCCACGCTGCTGGTGGCAGCCTGCATGCTGGCGGGCGGCAGCGCCATGGCGGGCCGCATCAAGGAAATTGCCGCCATCGAAGGCGTGCGCAGCAACCAGCTGACCGGTTTCGGCCTGGTCATCGGCCTGGACGGCACCGGCGACCAGACCACCCAGATGCCCTACACCACCCAGGGCATGAACAACTACCTGCAGCAGCTCGGCATCACCCTGCCGTCTGACGTCATCTCGCGGCTGCAATTCAAGAATGTGGCCGCCGTGCTGGTGACAGCGCAACTGCCCGCCTTTGCCCGCCCGGGCCAGATGGTCGATGTGACCGTCTCATCGATGGGCAATGCCAAGTCACTCAAGGGCGGCACCCTGATTTCCACGCCGCTCAAAGGCGCCGACGGTGAGATTTACGCCTTGGCGCAAGGCAGCCTGGTGATCGCCGGGGCCGGCGCAGCCGCAGGCGGCAGCAAGGTCCAGATCAACCACCTGAGCGCCGGCCGCATTCCGGGCGGCGCCCAGATCGAGCGCGCCGTGCCGACACCGCTGCTCGAAGGCAACAGCATCCGGCTTGGCCTGGATGCCTACGACTTCCAGACCGCGCGTCGTGTCGCCGAAGCCATCAACCGCCGTTTCGGCGATGGCATTGCCCGCGCCATGGATGGGCGTACCGTCGACGTCCAGGCCCCGGTCGACCCCAATGCGCGCATCACCTTCATCGCCGAGATGGAAGAGTTGCCGCTGGAAAACTCCATTCGCGCCGCCAAGGTCGTGATCAATTCGCGCACCGGCTCGGTGGTGCTCAACCAGGCTGTGACGCTGGGCCCCTGCGCCATTGCGCACGGCAATCTGTCGGTCAGCATCAGCTCGACCCCGGTGGTCAGCCAGCCCGGTCCCCTGTCCAGCGGTCAGACCGTGGTGACAGAAAAAGCCAATATCCAGATCAAACAGGAACCGGGCGTACTGATCCAGGTGCCGGCCTCACCCCAATTGTCGGAAGTGGTGCGCGCCCTGAACGCACTGGGCGCCACCCCGCAGGATCTGCTGGCCATTCTGCAGGCCATCAAGGCAGCCGGCGCACTGAATGCGGAGCTTGAGGTGATCTGACATGGGTGTCGGCAACCTGACCCACAACTCCAATGCCCTGGCGGCCGATGCGCGCTCGCTCAATAGCCTGAAGCTGCAAGCCGGCCAGGACTCGCCGGCGGCCATCAAGGAAGCCGCCAAGCAGTTCGAGTCGCTCTTCATGCGCGAGCTGATCAAGAGCATGCGCGAAGCCACCATGAAATCCGGCATGCTGGAAAGCGCCCAGGGCGACCTCGGCACCGACCTGCTCGACCAGCAGCTGGCAGTTCAGATGTCGGGCCGGCCCGGCGGACTGTCGGACATCATCGCCCAGCAGCTCTCGCGCCAGATGGGTGCGGCGGATGCACAAGGACAAGCCAGCACGCGCGCGGCCGGCAAGCAGGCCATCCAGCCGGCGGCCGGTCAGGGCAACACCACGCCCACCGTCAGCCAGACCAGTTTTGTGCAACGCTTCAATGGCGTGGCCGCCAAGGTAGAACAAAGCAGCGGCATTCCCGCCAGCTTCATGATCGGCCAGGCGGGGCATGAGACCGGCTGGGGCCGGCGCGAAATCACCAACGCCGACGGCTCGACCTCTTTCAACCTGTTCGGCATCAAGGCCGGTGCCGGCTGGAAGGGCAAGGTGGCGGAGGTCACCACCACCGAATACGTCAACGGCGTGCCGCAAAAGACCGTGGCCAAGTTCCGCGCCTACAACTCTTACGAAGAGTCGTTCCGCGACTATGCACGGCTGATTTCGGACAGCCCGCGCTACGCCCAGGTGCGTCAGCAGACCGGCTCGGTCCAGGCCTATGCCAGCGGCTTGCAGCGCGCCGGCTATGCCACCGACCCGGATTACGCCAACAAGCTGAGCCGCGCCATCAACACCACGTTGCGGCTGCAACGCGCTACCGCCTAAAGGAAAGACGCATGGGCAACATCCTGAACGTTGGCGCACGCTCCTTGCTGGTCAACCAGAAGATTCTTGAGACCGTCGGCAACAACATCGCCAACGTCAACACGCCGGGCTACTCGCGCCAGACGGTCATCGTCCAGAACGTGGAAGGCCAGTTCACCGGTGGCGGCTACTACGGCAACGGTGTTGACATCACCACGGTCCAGCGCAACTACAGCGACTTCCTGACCAAACAGGCCACGCTGATGAAGTCCGTCGCCGCCAGCGACGCGACGCGTTACGACAAGCTGCAGCAACTGGAGAGCGTGTTCTCCGGCGGTACCGACGGCCTCGGCGCCTCGGTCAGCGACTTGCTCAATTCGTTTTCCGACATTGTCAGCGCCCCTTCCGACCTGACGGCGCGCGCGGTGGCACTGACCAGCGCGGATGAAATGGCCGCACGTTTCCAGACCGCCTCCAACCAGCTCTATCAACTCCGGCTGGGCGTCTCGCAAGAGCTGCAAACCAACGTCACGACCATCAACAACCTGGCTGACCAGATCGCCAAGTCGAACCAGGAAATCGCACGCGCCACGGGCAGCGGGCACCTGCCCAATGACCTGCTGGACCAGCGCGATCAGCTGATCAGTGAGCTGAACAAATACATCCAGACCACCTCGATCCCCTCGTCAGACGGAACCGTCGGCGTCTTCGTGGGCGGCAGCCAGGCCCTGGTGCTCGGCACCACGGTCTCGAAACTGGAAGTGGCCCCCACCAATTACTCAGGTGATCCCAACCAGAGCCAGCTGCTGATCAACAATGCGGGCGGCACCAAATACCCGATCAGCACCTCCATGCTGGGTGGCGGCGAAGTCGCAGGACTGCTGCGCTTCAAGAACGAAGACCTGGTCAATGCCGGCAACATGCTGGGTCGCATGGCACTCGCCATCGGCACGCGCATGAACGAGCAGCAGGCCCTGGGCCTGGACCTCAGTGGCAGCGCCGGCACGGCCCTGTTCAAGCTCAGCGCCCTGCCCAACGGTTACCCGGCCGACACCAACGCCCTGCCGGGCACGACGCTGAGCATGAGCGTCCAGTCCAACCCGTCTGGCACCTCCCAGTTTGCGGCCTCTGATTACGAGGTGACCTTCACCTCGGGTACCGCAGGAACCATTGTTCGCACGTCGGACGGCAAAGCCACGGCGTTTGATTTCGCGATGACCAATCCGGTCAAGATCGACGGCCTCGACATCCAGCAAAGCGCCACACCGGCCACCGCCGGCGACCACTTCCTGCTCAAGCCTTTCAGCACCGCCGCCGGCTCGATTGCCACCGCCTTTTCGTCACCGCGCGGGCTGGCCATGGCCAGCCCGGTCACGGCCACCGCCGGTACGGCCAACACCGGCACCCTGACGGTGGGCGGTCTCACCACGCGTTCCGTCCCGGTTCCCCCGGCCGTCACGCTGAACTTCACCAGCACCAGCACCTATACGCGCTCCGACACCGGTGCCACGGTTTACACCTACACGCCGGGTCAGCCGATCGAATACAGCACGGCCCCGCCGCTGGCGGGCTGGTCACTCACCCTCAAGGGAACGCCGCAGCCCGGCGACACCTTCAAGGTGGATGTGAACCCCTATCCGGCCCTCAATGCCGGCAATGCACAGGCAATGCTGAGCCTGCGCGATGAGGCCATGTTCGACGGCGGTCCGTTGACCGACGGCTACGCCGGCCTGATGGCGGAAATCGGCATTCAGGTGCAGAGCGCCAAATCGGCGAGCACCGTTTCCAACAACATTGCCAGCAACATTGAGCAGCAGCGCAGCAGCGTCTCCGGCGTCAACCTGGACGAAGAGGCGGCCAAGATGCTGCAGTACCAGCAGGCCTACCAGGCCTCCGGCAAGATGATGCAACTGGCCCAGAATATCTTTGACTCCCTGCTGCAGAGCCTGGGCCGTTGAGGAAAGACAGGACGAGGATTGAAACATGAGCATGCGACTGGGTAGCGCCAACGCCTACGACAACTCCCTGGCAAAACTGGGCAGCCACCAGGTCAGCCTGTCCGAGCTGCAGGAAAAACTGACCGCCGGCAAGAAGGTCCTGCGCCCCAGCGACGACCCCACCGGCGCGGCCCAGGCCGAGCGGGCGATGACCCGGATCAGCCGCATCGAGGTCGAACAGCGCGCACTCAACGTCCAGAAAAACTCCATGGCCATGGCCGAGTCCACGTTGGGCAGTGCCACCGAAACGCTGCAAAACATCCGCGACTTGGTGGTCAGTGCCGGCAACGCCGGCTACACCAGCGTCAACCGGACCAGCATTGCGCAGCAAATTTCGGCGTTGCGCGATCAATTGTTCGGTTATGCCAACAAAACCGACAGCAACGGCGTGCCGCTCTTCGGCGGGCTGGGCAGCGCCAGCTCGCCCTTCACCGATGCCGCCGCCGGCGTGACCTTCAACGGCGTTGCCGGGCAGGGCGCCAGTTCGACCGTGGCGATTCCCAGCGCCATGGATGGCCAGGCCGTCTGGATGAATGTACCCTCCGGCAATGGCGTGTTCGACGTGTCGCTTGGCGCTGCCAACACCGGCACCGCCTGGACCGATGCCGGCCAGGTCGTCAACCCCTCCGCCGTGACCGGGGACAACTACGCCGTGACCTTCAGTGTGGTGGCAGGCGTCACCACCTATAACGTGGTGGACACCACCACCACCGCCACGATCGCAACTGGCCAGCCCTACACCAGCGGCCAGAACATCCAGTTTGGCGGCATGGCTTTCCGTGTCGAAGGCGTGCCGGCCAATGGCGACACCCTGCAGGTCGCGCCCAGCACCACCACCAACGTCTTCAAGGTGATCGACAAGGCCATTGCCGGCATCAACAACGCCAACAACAGCAATACGCTGAGCCAGGCTTTCACCAAGGCGCTGGCCGAACTCGATACCGGCATGAACCGCATCCAGTCTGCCCGCGGCCTGGCCGGCGACATGCTCAACCGTGCCGACAGCATTGACAGCAACCAGCAGACCAAGTCCAACCAGCTCGAGACCGACCGTTCACGCGCCGAAGACATGGACATGATCAAAGGCATTTCGGACTTCCAGAACCAACAGACCGGTTACGATGCGGCACTGAAGACCTACGCACAGGTTCAACGCCTGTCCCTGTTCAACTACCTGGGGTAAGAACACCCGCCTCGCCATGGCCCAAACCGTTCTTGGCAACATCTTCCTGGGCTATCAACTGTTATGGAACCAGTTGCGCCAGCCCGCGGCCGTGCGGCTCTTTGTCGACGCCGATGCCGCGGTGCCGGTGGACGCCCAGCACCTGCTGGCCGCCTTGCGCGAGCAGTGGCCGGAACAGGCGCCGGTCCTGCTGCTTGAAATCCACTCAGTCTCGCTGCTGAACGACATCCTGGAACACGGCACCGCCAGCGACCCTTGGGTGCAGGTGCCCGAAGCCTGGCTGGTGAGCGATGCAGCCCTGGCACAACGCGTGCATCAGGCCCATCACAGAGGCCTCAAGCTGGTCTGGTGCGGTGCACCCGGTCAGCGTCCGGAACCGGCCATCAGCGAGATCTTTCACAAAAGCATCATCAACCTCACAGCCGAGGAAGCCCTGCTGGGCCTGCGCGCTTCGCTGCAAAAACACGATGACCAGGACAGCGCGGCGCCACTCAACAGCCCGGTCGTGCCCGGCCAGATCTATGAGGCCATCGGCAACCGCGCGCTGGCCGAGCATTGCCTGGACCAGCAAGGCGCCTGGGCCCTGACCGGCTGGCCGGTGGAAGATGTGTTGCACGGTTACCGGCAACAACTGATCCAGCCAGGCCAGACCGCCATCGTGCGTCTGGTCGAAGCCATCGACGCTGACGTTGCGCTCGACACCATTGAACTCATCCTGAGCGAAGAGCCGGTGCTGGCCTACCTCTTTCTGCGTTACGTCAACTCGGCCGGCCTGGGCCTGCGCAACGAAGTCGAGTCCATCCGCCGCGGCCTGATGGTGCTGGGCTACTCGGTGCTCAAGGCTTGGTTGCTGGAACAACTGCCACACGCCGCCAGCGACTTGAACCTGCAGCCGGTCCGCACCACGCTGGTCACGCGTGCCCACCTGATGGAGCATCTGCTGGATGCTGGCGATGAAGACGACTTGCGGCGCGAGGTCTACCTGTGCGGCCTGCTGTCCCAAATCGACGTGCTGCTGGGCGAGCCGCTGGCCACCTCGCTGGAGCGCCTGCCACTCCCCGAGCGGATCCAAGCTGCGCTGTTGCAAAACGACGGCCCCTACGCGCCTTACCTCGCTATTGCTGCGGCGCTGGAGTCTCCCAACACCCGTGCCACCCACACCTTGTGCCACGAGCACCAGATCGACATGGAAGAAGTCAACCGCGCCCTGCTGCGGACCTTGTCTGCCATGTTGGCGCGCCCCGCACGCGGCCTGCTGGCCTGAGCCGGCCGCCGGGCTTTCCTGGCCACAGCACCGGCGGTCGTGGCCGCTGGGTGAAAGCACGGTAGAGTAAGTCCCATGCCCCGCCCGCCAACCCTTGCAAGCAGCACCCGCCAAGACCTCTGGCTCAGCCTGCAGGGTGTCGCCATCTTTGCGCTCAACGTCCGGATGGTCGGCATCGGTCTGGTCGTGATGGCGGTGGTATTTGCTGGCCGCAAAATGCCCGTTTCCACCGCCCGATAGAAATCTCTCGCCCCTGAAGGAACCGCACCATGAATCCCAGTGACCCGCACGCCCCATCGCCCTGGGTGCTGGCCGCACGTGCCGAAAAAATGAACCCCTCGGTGCTGCGCGAACTGCTCAAGGTCACCGAGCGCCCGGGCATCATCAGCTTTGCCGGCGGGCTGCCCTCGCCCAAGACCTTCCCGGTCGATGAATTTGCCGCCGCCTGCGCCAAGGTGTTGCGCGACGATGCCGCCGCTGCCCTGCAGTACGCCGCCAGCGAAGGCTACGGCCCTCTGCGCGAGATGGTGGCCGCATCGCTGCCGTGGCCGGTGGAGCCGGCGCAGGTGCTCATCACCACCGGCTCGCAGCAGGGCCTGGACTTGGTGGCCAAGGTGCTGATCGACCAGGGCAGCCGCATCCTGGTGGAAACGCCGACCTACCTTGGCGCCCTGCAGGCCTTCGCGCCGATGGAGCCGCTGGTGCAGAGTGTGGCCAGCGACGAGGAAGGCGTGGACATCGCCGATCTGCGCCGCGTACAGGCCGCCGGGACGCCGGCACGTTTTTTGTACGTGCTGCCCAACTTCCAGAACCCGACCGGCCGCACCATGAGCGAAACCCGGCGTGCGGCACTCTCCACCTGCGCGGCCGAACTGGGCCTGCCGCTGATCGAGGACAACCCCTATGGCGAACTCTGGTTCGACAGCCCGCCGCCGGCACCGCTGACCGCGCGCAACCCGGAGGGCTGCCTCTACCTCGGCTCGTTTTCCAAGGTGTTGGCGCCCAGCCTGCGCCTGGGTTTCGTGGTGGCACCCAAGACCCTCTTCCCCAAGCTGCTGCAGGCCAAGCAGGCGGCCGACTTGCACAGCCCCGGCTTCAACCAGCGCGTGGTGGCCGAGGTCATGAAAGACGGTTTCCTCGACCGCCACGTGCCGCGCATCCGCGCGCTCTACAAAACACAACGCGACGTGATGCTGGCCGCGCTCGCGCAGCACATGCCGCCTGGCGTGACATGGAACCAGCCTGACGGCGGCATGTTCCTCTGGGCCCGCCTGCCGCAAGGCATGGACACGGCAGCGCTGCTGCCCCGCGCCGTGGACCGAGGTGTGGCCTTCGTGCCGGGCGCCGCGTTTTATGCCGACCACGCCGATGTCCGCACGCTGCGTCTGTCTTTCGTCACCGCCAGCGAGCAGGAGATCCAGCAGGGCGTGACCGCCCTTGCCACTGTCATCCGGGAGAACATGCCATGAGCGCCACACACCGCCAACGCCCCTTCAAGCAGGTCGACGTCTTCACCGCCACACCTTACTTCGGCAACCCGTTGGCCGTGGTGCTCGACGGCTCTGGCCTGAGCGATGACGAGATGCAGCGCTTCGCGCGCTGGACCAACCTGTCGGAAACCACTTTTGTGCTGCCGCCCACGCAGCCGGGTGCCGACTACCGCGTGCGCATCTTCACGCCGGGCACCGAGCTGCCCTTTGCCGGCCACCCGACGCTGGGCACGTGTCACGCCTGGCTGGAAGCGGGGGGCACCCCGAAGCAGGCCGGTGTGATCGTGCAGGAATGCGCGGTAGGCCTGGTGTCGATCCGTCGCGCCGGCCATCTCCTCGCCTTTGCCGCGCCGCCACTCAAGCGCAGCACGCCCGCGCCCGAACTGCTGGCCAGCGTGGCGCAGGCGCTGGGCATCAGCGTGACGCAGATCCGCGCCGCCCAGCAGCTGGACAACGGCCCGCAATGGCTGGGCCTGCTGCTGGACAGCACCGACACCGTACTGGCGCTGGAGCCGAACCACCAGGCGCTCAAGGACTTGAAGCAAAAAGTGGGAGTTTGCGCCGTCGAATCGGCGCCAACAGCTATTAATTTAATAGCGAAATCAAGCCGCGAAGCGCGCGCCTTTGCCGAGCATGCGGCCGATGCACCGCAGCAGGCCACGCCCGACCTGGAGGTGCGCGCCTTCGCCGCGCCCGTGGGCATCCCCGAAGACCCGGTCACCGGCAGCCTCAACGCCAGCCTGGCGCAGTGGTTGATGGCCGAAGGCCACCTGCCCGAGCGTTATTTGGCTTCGCAAGGCACTTGCCTGGGCCGTGCCGGGCGCGTGCAACTGGAACGTGACGCCAGCGGCCAGGTCTGGGTTGGCGGCCAGGTGGTGACCTGCATTGACGGTCGTGTGCAACTGTGAGTCTGCAAGCGCTTCGACACCGGCCCAATCACTCCTGATTTGATAGCTGACGTCGCACGAGCGACAAGGGCCATGGCCGTTTTTTGCCACAATTTCCCGCATGGGAACCCTTTACCTCGTACGCCACGGCCAGGCCTCATTTGGCGAACAGGACTATGACCGCCTGAGCGAACTCGGCCACAAGCAGAGCGTGCGCCTGGGGCAGTACTGGCGTGAACGCGGCATGACGTTCGACGCGGTCATCACCGGCACGTTGCGGCGCCATGCGCAGACCTGGGCCGGCATTGCCGAGGGCCTGGGGCTGGCCCAGCCGCAGGACGCCGCGACCCATGCTGGCACCGCCTTGCTGTGGCCTGGCCTGAACGAGTACGACAGCGAAGCGGTGATCGCCACCATCCACCCACACAAATTGCAAAAGCCGGACACCCCCGAGCTGTACCGCCACCACTTCCGCCTGCTGCGCGACGGCCTGACGCAGTGGATGAACGGCGTGGTCAGCCCCAAGGGCATGCCGAGCTACGACGACTTCCTGGCCGGCGTCACCGGCGCACTCGACCATGTGCGACAGAACTTCGAGGGCAATGTGCTGATCGTCTCCAGCGGCGGGCCGATTGCCACCGCCGTGGGCCATGTGCTGGGCACCACGCCCGAGACCACCATCGAGCTCAATATGCGCATCCGCAACAGCGCAGTAACCGAGTTCATCTTCAACCCGAAGCGCCACACGCTGCTGAGCTACAACACGCTGCCACACCTGGACCAGCCAGAGCTGGCGGACTGGGTTACCTACGCCTAAGCGCTGCCGATCAGCATCGCCAGCTCACGGCCCAGCAACGCCGGGTCCTGCGCATTGCGCTCGATGAGTTGGCGCAGATGTGTCACGCTGTCGAGGTCGATGTGCGTGCATTGCAGCCCCAGCTGGCTGCCCTGCACGCGCGCCACCACGATGTCCATGGCGATGAAGGTAGTCGACGACAGCATCAGACGCAGGCGGCCGTGCGTGCCCACCGGGCAGCGCAACGCCGCGCCCATGTCCACCAGCGCCCCTTTGAGCGAGACGTCGAGCAGTTGCACCTCACGCATGCGCCCACTCAGGTTGAGCCGGGCCGGCGCCTGGAAGACCATGCGCAGAAAGCGTCGGTAAGCCAGCGGCCGGGCCAGCACCGGCAGCACCTCGACAGGCTCAACGGGCTTGGCAACGACGGGTTTCTTCCAGAATTTCCACATGGGGCTTGAACAACGCAGAGCGATTAATGCAGACCATACCATGCGGCTGTACCTGCCCGGCCTGCTTGGCGGCGAGGCAGGCCAGCTTCTTGCTTGTATCCGCACATGCCCCCGCCCCTGACCGCTCTTACCCCTCCAAGCGACCCCGGCGCTGCGCCCGAGGTGCAATGGCGCGCCCAGGAACTGCTGCTGATGCGCGAAGTCATGCGCCTGATCGGCAAAAGCCTGGCGCCCGGCGTGGTGCTGCGTGAAATGCTGCACCTGATGTCGGAGCTGCTGGGCCTGAACCGCGGCCGCATCGTGCTGCTCGATGCCGACGCCGAGCCCCCCACGGCCCGCATCCGCCACGCCTACGGCCTGACCCAGGCCGAGGTGGCGCGCGGCGTTTATGCCGTGGGCGAGGGCGTCACCGGCCGCGTACTGGCCACCGGCCAACCCATTCTGGTGCAGGACATCGACGCCGAACCGCTGTTTCTAGCGCGCAGCGTGCAGCGCGCGCAGCTGCCGCCCGACACCGTGGCCTTCATGGCACTGCCGATCGAGGTCAACCACCAAACAGTGGGCGTGCTGGCCTGCCATCGCATCCGCAGCCGGCGGCGCCACCTGAACGACGACATGGCGCTGCTGCAAATCCTGGCCACGCTGGTCGGGCAGATCCTGCAACTCCACAGCCTGCTGCAGGAAAAAACCCGCGACCTCGAAGCACGCAACGCCTTGCTGGCGCACGCGCTCGATGCCGCGGCCGTGCGCTACGGCATCATCGGCAACGCCTCGGCGCTGCTGCAGGCACTGCATGAACTGGAACGTGTCTCGCACTCGCAGGCCAGCGTGCTGCTGCTGGGCGAATCGGGCACCGGCAAGGAACTGTTCGCGCGTGCCCTGCACCTCTCCAGCCAGCGGCGCGATGCGCCTTTCATCAAGGTCAACTGCGCGGCCATTCCGGACTCGCTGCTGGAGTCCGAGCTGTTTGGCTACGAGCGCGGTGCCTTCACGGGTGCGGCCAGCGCGCGCGCCGGCTGGTTCGAACAGGCCGACGGCGGCACCATCTTTCTGGACGAGATCGGCGACATGCCGCTGGCCATGCAGACCAAGCTGCTGCGCACGCTGCAGGAGGGCACGGTGGTGCGGCTGGGCGGCAAGCGCGAAACCCGGGTCGACGTGCGGCTGGTCACCGCCACCCACCGCGACCTGGAAGCCGAAGTGGCCCGCGGCAACTTCCGACAAGACCTGTACTACCGCATCAGTGTGGTGCCGATCCGCCTGCCATCCTTGCGCGAGCGGCGCGAGGACATCCGCACACTGGCGCTGCACTTCGTCAACCGTGCCAACCAGGCCAACCAGCGCAACGTGCACCTCACGCCGGCCGCGCTCGCCCGGCTGGAAGCCCACCCCTGGCCCGGCAACATCCGCGAGCTGGGCAACGTCATCGAACGGCTGGTGCTGCTGACCGACAGCACCCAGGTCTCACCCGCCGAACTGGAGCGCTTTCTGCCACGCGGCAAGGCAGACGCCAACCCACCGCCCGCGTTGCCGCCGCATGCCCCCACCATGGCGGCCGGCAGCGGCGCCCCGCTGGTGCGCGCTTACCTGCCGGCCGATTCGCACCCGCTGGACGAGTTGCAGCAAATGCTGGCCCTGCACCGCGGCAACCAGTCGCGCGCCGCGCAGGCCCTGGGGCTGACGGTGCGGCAGTTCGGCTACCGGCTGAAGAAAGCGCAGCGTGGGCAATAAAACACCGGCGCCCCTCCTGCTCCTACGCGTTAGTTTGCCGGTGGCACAGCGGGCGTGCGCAACAGCATGGCAAACAGCTCGTTGCGGAAATGAATGCCCAGACGGGCAAAGGCGCGGTTGCGGTAGGTCTTGACGCTGGGCAGGCTTAAGCCCAGGTCGTTCGCAATGCCGTCCTGCGTCATGCCGGTCAGCAGCCGGGCGCAAACATCCAGTTCACGCGGTGTCAGCGCCGGGTTGAGCTGGCGCAGGCGCTGTTGCCAGGCCGCGATCGGGTCGGCGGCCTGCGGCGGGCTCGACAAGGCTATGTGCTTCTTGGCCAGGGCCAGCAACGCCGGCGCCATATCGGCAAAGCCGGCCACCTGCTGGTCGCTGAACGGCCGTTGGTGCTGGTGGCGGTAGAAGTTCAGCGCCAACAGCGACGCCCCGGTCTGCTGCACCACCGACACCCGTTCCGCCACACCGTGCGCCTCGTACACCCGAGCCCGGTGCTGCACCGGCACCTCTTGCGCCGTGATGTGGCACAGCAGGGGTGTGCTGTCGCCAGCGCGCTCGGACACCAGGGTCTGGTCGCTCAGATAGGGGCCGGAGAGGTAGGCGCGCCAGCAGTCACGCGTGGTGTCCGGCACGCCGAAGCTGCCCGACATGAAAAGCTGCGGCACGCAGCTGTGGCCGGTCTGGTAGATCGAGAACGACGCGGCCGGCACCACCGGGTTCAACCCTTCCAGCAAGGCCGACGTGAAGCGCGGCTGACCCAACTGGCCGATCAGGTCCGCCAGCACGTGCGCGTAGCGGCCCGTGCTGCTGGTGCTGACCGCAGGTGTCCATTTCCTCATCGCTTGTCTCGCTCTTTTTTGTCATCTTAAGGGATGACAACCCTTCACGTCGACCCGCCTTAAGCTGGCGCCATGCTGAACCTGCCCCAACCCACCCTGGAATTTTTTGCCGATCTGTCTGTCACGGTGGACAAACCGCAGGAGGTCGGACAGACCGTGCACGGCATGCGCCGCCTGATTCCGATCCTGGGCGGCCAGGCGCAAGGCCAGGGCTGGACGGCGCGCGTGCTGCCCGGCGGCGCCGACTTCCAGTTGATCGTCACCCCACGCCTGGCCGAACTCGACGCCCGCTACGTGCTGGAGACCGATGCCGGCGACCTGATCTATGTGCAGAACCGGGCCGTGCGCGTGGCGCCGCCGGAGCTCACCGCCCGGCTCATCCGCGGCGAGCCGGTGGACCCGCAACTGATCTATTTCCGCTGCAGCCCGAGTTTCGAAACCGCCTCACCCACGCTCGGCTGGATCAGCGAACGCCTGTTCATCGGCACCGGCGCGCGGCACCCGGACCGCGTCGAGATGAAGCTGTTTGCCGTGGC
Source organism: Curvibacter sp. PD_MW3 (assembly GCA_002633085.1). GTDB lineage: Bacteria > Pseudomonadota > Gammaproteobacteria > Burkholderiales > Burkholderiaceae_C > Hylemonella. Next base: position 65,233 of record NSIV01000011.1, on the reverse strand, counting down.
GTGAGCCCGGACTCGCCATTCCAGCACCACCCCTTTTCATAACAAAGCAGGAGACACCACCCATGAAGACAACCCTCACCACCCGCCGTGCCGTACTCGCTGCAGCCACTCTGTTGGCCTGCGTTGCTGCACCCACCGTGCAGGCACAAGCGGCTTACCCGTCGCGTCCGGTGCGCATCATTGTCGGTTTCCCGGCCGGCACCGGCCCCGACATCGTGGCCCGCCTGCTGGCGCAAAAGCTCTCAGAGGGCTGGGGCAACCTGGGCGTGATCGTGGACAACAAACCCGGCGCCGGAGGCCTGATCGCTGCCAGCGAAGCCGCACGCGCCACGCCCGACGGCTACACCCTGATGCTGGGCGAGACCGGCCAGCTCAGCATTGCCCCCAGCAGCTACAACAAGCTGCCCTACAACCCGACCAAGGACTTCGCCCCTGTGAGCCAGGTGGTGAGCGCGGACTTCGCGCTGCTGGTCAACCCGCAGAAGGTGCCGGCCAAGAACGTGAAGGAATTCGTGAGCTGGACGCAGCAGCAAAAGGGCCTGTTCATGGCCACTTTCGGTGCCGGCACGCCGGGCCACTTCGGCGCCTTCATGTTCGGCGAAGCGGTCAAGCTCAAGCCGGAAGCGGTGCACTACAAGAGCACGGCTGACGCGCTGGGCGGCCTGTTCAGCGGCGACGTGCAGGGTGTCTTTGCCAGCGTGGGACTGGCCGCACCTAACGTCAAGGCCGGCAAGCTGGTGGCGCTGGGCACCACGGGTGCCACCCGCACCCCGGCGCTGCCTGACGTGCCCACCATCAAGGAGCAGGGTTACCCCACCCTGGAGTTCAGCTCCTGGTTCGGCATCGTGGCGCCGGCGCGCACCCCGGCCGACGTGCTGGCCAAGCTCAGCGCCGATGTGCAGAAGGCGGTGAAGTCGCCCGACACCCGGGCCAAACTGGAGGAAGCGGGCTTCCGCGTCACCGGCACCAACGCGGATGAGTTTGCGCGCATCATCGCCGCCGACACCATCACCTGGGGCAAGGCCGTGGCAGCCACCGGCTTCAAGGCCGACTGAGCCCACATCAGCAAGCGCGGGTTCACCGCGTTCACCTCCAGCCGCTCATAACGCGGCTGGAGGTGCTGTCTTTTGCGTCTGGCTAGCAGGTCCGTTGACGCGGTGCGCGTTCAGGGCAAGCACGTCATTCACAGCATCTCGCCTCGAATTTGAGGCAACGCGGGCATTTCGCGGGGTTGGGTGCGCCAGCGCACAGACGGGGCCGCCGGCACGTCTTATCGTGACCCCATTGGCGCAGGGTATTGAACCGGTTCGCCATGCGGTGCCGCCCCTTGTTGCACGGCCAGTTCAACCCTTTCACAGGAAAATCCTCATGAAAACCACCCAACGTTTCTTCACCCTTTTGCTGGCTGCAGCGGCCCTGACCTCCATCGTGGCTTGCTCATCGACCCCCACGCAGGAAAGTACCGGCCAGTACGTGGATGACACCGCGATCACCACCAAGGTGAAAGCCGCCATCTTCAATGAACCCACCTTGAAATCGGCAGAGATCAATGTCGAGACCTTCAAGGGCGCAGTCCAGCTGAGCGGATTTGTCAGCACCCAGGCTGACATCCAGAAAGCCATTGCCATCACACAGGGCGTCGGCGGCGTGAAATCGGTCAAGAACGACATGCGGCTCAAGTAATCCCGGCGCGGCTCCCTTCACGAAATTTTTAGAGCAAACACCATGAATACATTCACCCGCACCGCTCCCCGCCAGCTCGCGCTGGCCGGCACCCTCGTCCTGCTTGTCGGCCTAGGCGCCTGCAGCAACATGTCGCGCAAAGACCAGAACACCGCCATCGGCGCGGGTGCTGGCGCCATCGGCGGCTCCGTGCTGACCGGCGGCAGTACCGCCGGCACCCTGGGTGGTGCCGCCATCGGCGGCATCATCGGCAACCAGGTCAAGTGAGCGCAAGCGCCCGCCATGAACGACCCAATCAAAACCCTGGGCGATGACGCCGCAACGCTCGTCCATACAGTCGCACAAACGGCTGCACAAACGGCCGACCAGACCATCCGCTCGTCCCAACGCGCTGCCAAGGATGGTTTGGAGGCCGTGCGTGAAGGCGTACATCAGCTGCGCGAAAAGTCGCTGCATGTGAAAGATGCCACCGCCACCTACATCCAGGACGCGCCCGTCAAGTCCGTTCTGGTGGCCGCTGCCGTGGGCGCTGCGCTCATGGGTTTGGTGGCCTTGGTCAGCCGGCACGGTGGCGCAGGTCGCTGACGCACCGACACCGGCAAATGCCATCGACTTGGCACGGCGTCGGTCGGGGGTGGTGTGATTCCCACACTCGATTGACCCGCGCCTGACCCGCCATCGCCCCCCTGAAACCAAGGAAAACCATGCTTTACACCATTGCCGTTGTGCTTCTCATCCTGTGGCTGCTGGGTCTGGTCACGTCCACCACCATGGGCGGATTCATTCATGTCTTGTTGGTCATTGCCGTTGTGGTCGTTTTGATGCGCATCATCAGTGGCCGCCGCCCACTCTGAGAAAAACTATCCGGTTCTGTCTTCGCGCAAGCCCTGAAGCTTGTTCGTGAACGCGCAGACGCTGGCCCTGCCGTCGCCGGGCTTCCTGTTTGGCCACCCACACCGGTTTGCGGTGTTCACCTGGAACCTCGATGGTCAAAGAAAACAAGCCCCCCCATGACACCAATGTCCCGCCCAAGTCCGAAGAGACACCGGGACGTCGTAACGCGCTGCTGAAGGCGGGGGCGCTGCAAAACGCGATCCTCACCAGCGCCAATTTCTCGATCATTGCCACCGACGAAAAAGGCATCATCCAACTCTTCAATGTGGGTGCTGAGCGCATGCTGGGCTATCGGGCCGATGAGGTCATCAACCGAACCCGCCCGAGCGACATGCACGACCCGCAGGAAGTGCGGGCACGGGCACAGGTACTGAGCGCAGAACTCAACACCCCCATTGCACCAGGCTTTGAGGCCCTGGCCTTCAAGGCCTCACGCGGCATCGAGGACATCTACGAGCTGACCTACATCTGCAAGGACGGCAGTTCCTTTCCGGCCCTCGTGTCGATCACCGCGCTTCGCGACGACGACGACGCGCTCATCGGCTACCTGCTGATCGGCACCGACAACTCGGCGCGAAAGCGGGTGGAGCAGCAACTCAACGAGGCGGTGGCTGCAGCAGAGAGCGCCAACCGCGCCAAGACCGATTTCATCTCCAGCATGAGCCACGAGCTGCGCACCCCGCTCAATGCCATTCTGGGTTTTGCTCAGTTGGTGGAGTCGGGCACGCCCACCCCCACGCCAACCCAGAAGCGCAGCATCGACCAGATCCTCAAGGCGGGCTGGTATCTGCTCGACCTGATCAACGAAATCCTGGACTTGGCGCTGATCGAGTCCGGCGCACTCAGCCTGTCGAGTGAGCCGGTCTCGCTCTCGGAAGTGCTGCTGGAGTGCCGCGCCATGGTGGAGCCACAGGCCCAGCAGCGCGGCATCGGCCTGATCTTCACGCGGCTGGAAATGCCGCGTTATGTCAAGGCGGATCGCACGCGGCTCAAACAGGTGATGATCAACCTGCTGTTCAACGCCATCAAATACAACCAGCCGGGCGGCCATGTGACCGTGGAGTGCACGCTCAGTCCGCCACAGACCATTCGCATCAGCGTGCGCGACACCGGCGCCGGGCTGACGCCCGCGCAACTGGCCCAGTTGTTTCAGCCGTTCAACCGGCTGGGGCGGGAGTCCGGGGCGGAAGAAGGCACCGGCATCGGTCTGGTGGTGACGCAGCGGCTGGTGCATCTGATGCACGGCAAGATCGGGGTCGACAGCACCCCGGAAGTGGGCAGTGTGTTCTGGGTTGAGCTGACGCTGACCGATGCACCACAACTCGTCGTCCAGGACGAGGCGTTGGCGACACTCCCACGAACCGACGCCCCGCTGGCGACACCGCTGCAGACCCTGCTGTATGTGGAAGACAACCCGGCCAACCTGGAGCTGGTCGAGCAGATCATTGCACGCCGCAGCGACCTGCGGATGCTGGGCGCAGCGGACGCCAGCCTGGGCATCGAGTTTGCGCGGGTGTACCTGCCTGCGGTGATTCTGATGGACATCAACCTGCCCGGCATCAGCGGCATTGAAGCGATGAAAATTCTGCGCGCCGAACCCACCACGGCCCACATTCCCATCATCGCGCTGAGCGCCAACGCCGCGCCACATGACATTCTGAGAGGCACGGAAGCGGGGTTCTTCAACTACATCACCAAACCCATCCGGGTCGACCAGCTCATGGACGCGCTGGACGCGGCCCTGCTGTTCTCGAAAACGGCCCGCACCTCGTCCGCCCACAAGGAACCCGCATGACAATCTCCGCACAGGACATTCTCAACGCCCGCATTTTGATCGTGGACGATCAGCAGGCCAACTGCAGTCTGCTCGAAGAAATGTTGCGCGAAGCCGGCTACAGCCAGGTATCGGCCACCATGGATCCTCAAACCGTGTGTGCTCTGCACCGCAAGCTTGCGTTCGACCTGATCCTGCTCGACCTGCAGATGCCTGTGATGGACGGCTTTCAGGTGTTGGACGGCCTCAAGGCCAACGCTGTCGACGACTACCTGCCCGTGCTGGTCATTACCGCCCAGCCGGGCCACAAGCTACGTGCCCTGCAGGCCGGCGCCAAGGATTTCGTCAGCAAGCCGTTCGATCTGGTCGAAGTCAAGACGCGTATCCACAACCTGATCGAGGTGCGCCTGCTCTACCAGCAGCTGGCCCGGCACAACCAGTTGCTGGAACGACAGGTACAGGAACGCACCGCCGAGCTCCGCGAAAGCGAAGCGCGCTACCGTGGCTTGACCGAGTTGGCCACCGACTGGTATTGGGAACAGGACAGCGAAGGTCATTTCACCAAGGTATCGGGCCCGGTGCTGGAGATGCTGGGACTGCGAGTCGACACGCTGGCAAGCAGCACAGTGGAGCCGGCCGAAGAAGGCTGGAACGAGAGCGAGCGACAGGCCTTGCAGGCCCGCATTGCGTCCCACAGCCCGTTTCTGGATGTGGTGCTGAACCGGGTTCATGCCAATGGCGTCACCCAGCAGTACCGGGTGAGTGGCACACCGATGTTCGACTCGAAGTGCACCTTCATCGGCTATCGGGGCTTCGGGGTGGAGATCCTGCCGCGCCGGCACGACTGAAGCAGGCGTGGCACGCCGGTGTACGATGAACCCAATGTGCGATGGAGCTCCCTCTTGCATCGCTTCGACCCGCCTCGATCCGCACTCAACGGCAGGAACTGCACATGAACTCACCGAGCGACCCCAGAACCAATCAACTGCTGGCCGCGCTGCCCGAGGCGGAATGGCTGCGCTGGCTGCCTCAGCTGGAGCCGGTGACACTGGCACTGGGACAGGTGCTGTACGAGTCGGGTGCCAAGATGGCCTATGTCTACTTCCCCACCAGCGCGATCGTGTCCTTGCTCCATGTACTGGAAAACGGTGCCTCGGCTGAAATCGCCGTGGTGGGATTCGAAGGGGTGGTCGGCATTGCCATCTTCATGGGCGGCGGCTCCACACCCAGCCGGGCCGTGGTGCAAAGTGCGGGCGCGGGGTTCAGACTGCGCTCGGATGCCATCAAACAGGAGTTTGACCGTTCCAGCCCGGTGATGCACCTGTTGCTGCGCTACACCCAGGCGCTGATCACCCAGATGGCACAGACGGCAGTCTGCAACCGCCACCACTCGCTGGACCAGCAGCTGTGCCGCTGGCTGTTGCTGAGCCTGGACCGGCTGCAAGGCAACGACTTGGTGATGACACAGGAACTGATCGCCAACATGCTGGGCGTACGACGGGAAGGCGTGACCGAGGCGGCGCTCAAGCTGCAAAAAGCCTGCCTGATCCGCTACGCACGGGGGCACATCAGCGTGCTGGACCGCCCTGGCCTGGAGCAACGCACCTGCGAATGTTATGCGGTGGTTCGAAAAGAATACGACCGGCTACTGCCTTGCAAAGAGGCCATCTAACCAGGCTTGCCGCAAACGTGCCCAGCGGGCCGGGCCGGTACAGCCCGCCGGGCACGCCCACGCTCACACAGCGGCGGGTTTCACACTGGCAGGTGCCGGCTCGCTGGCCACCACAAACCAGGCTTCCGTCGCCCCATCTTGCCAGGCCTTGAGCTGCTTTTCAGCAACGTCCTTGGCAATGCCGTAGCGCTCCTGGATCTTGCCAGCCATCTGATCACGGTGCCCTGCGACGACTTGCAGGTCGTCGTCGGTGAGCTTGCCCCATTGCTGTTGGGCCTGACCCTTGACTTGTTTCCAATTACCTTGAATGCGATCCCAGTTCATGCTGATTCCTTGGTTCGGGTGAATAAAACTTTCACCACGTTGTCACTCTAGGCAAGGGAACGTCGGGTGTCTGTGCGTTAGGGCACCGACAGGAAAGCAGCCGCAGCGCAAAGTGCGCTTGTGAGTTCCAGGCATGCGTCTGTGGCCACAGGGTTTTCTTGATGCAGCGGGCCATCGCGACCGAATCCCTTCCTTTTGATTGATGGCCATAAAGGGACCCACGATGAACACCGTTTTCAAACCGCGCATGAACAACAGCGCCCCGCAAAGCAAGTCCAGGCACTGGCTGCCGGCGATCGTCCTGATGAGCGCTTTCCTGCAGTCGGCCTACGCGGGCACGCCGCCACCCGCTGAGCAGATGGCGGTATCCACCGCCGCGGTCGACAGTGCCGCACGCGCCGGCGCCACCGAACTGGCGCCAACCGAGATGGCCATCGCCCGCGACAAACTGGCCCAGGCCAAAGCCGCCATGACCGACGGCAAGGACCAACGCGCCCTGATGCTGGCCGAAGCTGCCCAGGTGGACGCCCTGCTGGCCGAGGCCAAAGCACGCAACATCCAGGCCGGCAAAGCGGCCACCGAACTGCGCGAAAGCAACCGGGTGCTGCGCCAGGAAATCGAACGCGGTGCCAAGTAAATCTCCACTGAAAGATCACCATGAAAAATTTCGACTTGCTTTCCCTGACCATCGTGGCCGCAGCCGTCCTGGCTGGTTGCAGCAGCGTTCCCAACAACAATGCCCGGCTGGAACAGGCACGCAGTGATTACCGCACCGTGCAGGCCGATCCGCGCGCGCAAAACCAGGCCGGCGCCGAAATGCAGCTGGCGAGCGACGCCATGGGCAAGGCCAACGCAGCCTGGGGCCGAGACGAGGATGTGGCCCAGGTTGACCACCTGGCCTACCTGGCCTCGCAACGCGTCGCCATCGTGCGCGAAACCATGGACATGAAGACGTCCGAAGCCATGGTGGCCAGCGCTGGCGCTGAACGCAACAAGGTTCAGCTCGCAGCGCGCACCCAGGAAGTCGATACAGCACGCAGCGAATCGGCCGAAGCACAACGCCTGGCCCAAATGACGTTAGAGCGCAACCGGCAACTCGAAGCCCGGCTCGGGGAGCTCAATGCCCAGGCCACCCCGCGCGGCATGGTCATCACACTGGGCGATGTGCTGTTCGACGTGAACCGCGCCGAGCTCAAACCCAGCGGCTTGCGCATGGTTGACCAGCTGGCGGCGGTGCTCAAGGAGTTCCCGCAGCGCAACGCGCTGGTCGAGGGTTTCACCGACAGCACCGGCAGCGATGCCTACAACCATACCCTCTCCGGTCAGCGCGCCGACGCTGTACGCATGGCGCTCGCGCGCCAAGGCATCGGCATGGAGCGCGTGACGGCGCGCGGCTACGGCGAAACCTCGCCCGTGGGCAGCAATGACACCGCTGCGGGACGGCAGATGAACCGGCGAGTCGAAGTCGTCCTGTCCGACGACAGCGGCAGGTTGATCGCCCGCTAACCCCGGACGGTCACACGACGGTCTGGCTACCCGCGGCGGCGTGACATGACGGGCCATCTGCCTTGTCATGCCACGCCAGACCGCAGCGGCCGGAGATGCAGGCGTTGTGAGACTGGCTGGCAAGGCGTTAACAAGGGCGGCAACTGCGGCGGAAAACTGACGCAGAATACAGAGGCACCGGCACCGGAGGAGGACCTCCTCGATCTGTTGCCGTGGTGCATCTCACGCTGTCCGCCCTCACTGCCTTCACCACTGAGTTGATTTTTCATGCCGCCTGCACGCCCGATTGATGACCTGGTCTTTCTTGTGGTCGATGACCTGGAAACCATGCGCCACATCACCGTCAACCAATTGCGCCTGCTGGGTGCCGGCAAGATCCTGGCCGCCCACAATGGCCTTGAAGGCTTGAAGCTGTTGCACCAACACAAGGTCGACATGGTGCTGGCTGACCTGCACATGCCGCTGATGGATGGCCTGGAGCTGCTCAAGGCCATCCGGGCGGATGCGAAGCTGCGCAAACTGCCTGTGATCATGATCACGTCGTCCGCCGAGCGAGACCGGGTGGACGAAGTCATCGCCGCCGGCGTGACGTCACTGCTGGTCAAGCCCTACTCCCAGGCGCTGCTGGAAACACGGGTGACACGCGCCCTGACCTGGACCCCGCCCGCACCATCCACCCACAAGCTCGCCGCGGCGAAGGCCTTGGGATCTGCTGCAGCGACACCCATGACACCAGCCACCCCCGCCTACCCGTTGCCCCGCGTGCTGGTACTGGCAGACGCCAAGGCCGACTGGCCACCCCTACTGTCAGCACAGGACTACCGGGTCAGCCACACCACCACCGAGGCCCAGGCACTCACAGCGGCAGCGTCAGAGCAGCACCCGAACCTGGTGGTGCTGGACTGCACCACCCACGGGCTGGACCCCTATGCGCTGGTGCAGAAGCTGCGCGCCCTTCCGGGCACCGAGGACGTGCCGGTGGTGTTGCTCGAAGACAGCGCGCACGCGCTGGATGTGACCCGCCTGGAGCCGCTGGGAACCGTGGATGTCGTGGAACGCGCCGCGGCCCCGCGCCTGCTGGGCCTGCGCATGCGCAACCTGCTGCACAGCCTGCAGTTGCGTCATGGCCTGCAGGAGCACTACGACCGGCTGCTGGAAACCGCCAAGCTGCAGGACGATGTGGAGCACATCATCCGCCACGACATCAAGTCCCCCCTGTCCGGCGTGGTGGAGCAGTTGCAGGGCCTGCTACAGGACCGCGACCTCACCCACCGCCAACTAGCCACGTTGCGTGCCATCGAGCAGGGCAGCCTGCATGCAATGAACCTCATCAACCTCTCGTCCGAACTGTTCAAGATCGAGACCGGCCGCTTTGTGCTCGACTCCAAACCGGTCCCCATCGTCGACCTGCTGCGCCGCATTGCCGAGATCGACCGCGTGAGTTACGCCGACAAACGACTCACCGTGGCCGTGCTGGCCGATGACACCCCGGGCCGCGCCCCGCTGCTGGCGCGCGGCGACGCCACGCTGTGTTACTCCATCTTCGAGAACCTGCTGCGCAATGCCTGCGAGGCTTCGCCGGCCGGCTCGCGCGTCGAGATCACCGTGCGCGAACAGGCCGGGCTGCGGATTGAAATCCGCAACCCCGGCGCCGTACCGCCCGCGCTGCGCGAGCATTTCTTCGACCGCCTTGAACCCGGCCAGAACGGCAAGACGGGTCTGGGCATCTACTCAGCCCGGGTGTTGGCCCGCGCTCAGGGTGGGGATGTGGAGCTGAATGCGTCGGACGCCACGGACAGCACGACGTTGATCATCAGCTTGCCGGCGTTCACCTGAGGTCTGCTGAGCCCGAGGGCCTTGGCATTGAAAGCCGACACTAGCGCGAATTTGAACGACGCCGCGACTCGGTCTACTTCCAATCCGCTGGCAACACGGCGTCCCAATCCACCGGCTGACTGGTATCCACCTGCAGCGCACGCGCCAGCTCCTGCGTCGTCAACGGCTCACGTCCCTTGAACTGCCCTTCCAGCACCGCTACATCGGCCTCTGAAGGGTCACGCCCTTTCGCTGCGCGCTGCAGCACCCGCTGGCGCAGCACGTCCACCGGCGCGTCCAGCGCCAGGATGCGGCAGGGCACACCGAGTTCTTGTGCCAGCGTCATGAAGAGCTGGCGCTGCGCCACCTTCAGACAGGTGGCGTCCACCAGCACCGGCAGGCCAGCGTGCAAGATGGCGTGTGCCAGTTCAGCCAAGCGAGCGTAGGTGCGCTGGCTGGCCTCGGGTGTGTAGATACCGCCGGGCACTACGTCCGCACTTTTAGCCAATGCTGGCAAACCAAACAGGCGCTTGCGCTCCACGTCAGCCTTCACGCGCACGATGCCCAGCCGTTCGATCAGCACTTGGCTATGCCTGCTCTTGCCGGAACCGGAGACACCGCTGACAAACCACAGCGCCAGCGGGCGCGGCGCAATGAGTTGCGCCGCCAGTTGCAGGTAACGCACCACCTCCTGCTGTGCGGCCGCTTGCGCGTCAGCCTGCCCCTGCAATTGCACCCAGCGCAGCGCCGCCACCTTGGCGCGCACCATGGCGCGGTAGCACTGGTAATAGGGCAACAGGCGCAACGCGCTGTAGTCGCCGGTCTGCTCCAGGTAGGCATTGAGCAGGCGCCATGCATAGTCGGCCCGGCCATGGGCCTGCAGGTCCATCAGCACAAAGGCGAGGTCGGCCAGCACGTCGGTCCAGCGGAAGGCGGGGTTGAACTCGATGGCGTCGAACAATTGCGGGGTGCCGTCAATCAGCACCAGGTTGTTCAGATGCAGATCACCGTGGCACTCGCGCACCCAACCCTGCGCGCGGCGCTGTGCCATCAACGGTGCGAGCACTTCGCCCTGCTGCGTGCTCCAGCGCTGCACCGCCTGCAGTGCGGGCTGCAACGCCGTGCCTGCCACCACCGCCAATACATCGGGGAAGTTGTGCGCCACTGTTTCGCGCATCGTCTTGGCCCGGCCCCAGGGGCTGTCGGTGCCGGCCACGGCGGCACGGGCATGGAAGGCGGCAATGTGCTGCGCCAGCTGGTCGATGTGCGCCGGCTGCAACTGGCTCTGCGCCGCCAGGTGGCTCAGCAGGTCGTCTTGCGCGAAACGGCGCATATGCACGGCCCACTCCAGCACCGGTGCGCCTTCCTCCAGCGCTTGCAGCGGCACGAGACGCGGCGCCTGCAACGTGCCGGTGACGGCCACCACATCGAGGTAGATGCCGGGCGCAGTGCGGCGGTTGATGCGCAGCTCTTCCTCGCAGGCGGCGCGGCGCAGCGCCAAGGTGCTGTAGTCGAGAAAGTCCAGCGTCAGCGGCTTCTTGAACTTGTAGACGTGCTCGCCGGCCAGCAGCACCCAGGAGATGTGCGTCTCGATGCACTCGATGCCCGGCACCGCATGCGAGAAGGCGGCGGGCGTTTGCTGCAGTTGGGCGATGAGTTGGGCAGGCATGCGAAGCAGGGGAGGGTGAGCAGGTCCCAGGGATATTAGCGCGGCAGCAGTGGCGACACCGCTCGACGAAATGTCGACATTCGACTGACATTGTCGACACAGCCCTGCGCCAGCGCTCACACGCGCTACCCAATTTACTCCCTTTTTGATAGCTTGTAGCGCATATTTCACAAGGGTTACAGGCACTTTCCCCATAAATTGTCAGCGCACCTTGCGGTCTGGCACAGGGGTTGCAATAAGTCCTGCAGGCATCTGCCTTCAACCCCAGGAGAAGACACCATGAGCACAGCCCCCACTGCGGATTCCACCGTTCTGATTTCTCCCACCCAACTGCAGGCCCTGCAGGCCAGCGAGCCGGTGGTCCTCATCGACACGCGCGATGCCGACACCTATGCCCTGGGCCACATCCCGGGCGCCGTCAACCTGCGCGAAACCTTCACTTACCTCGCCACCTCCACGCCCGAAGGGCTGAAGGAACTCAAGAGCACTTTTGCCGCGCATCTTGGTGCGGTGGGTCTCTCCGGCAAGGAGACGGCGGTGTTTTACGAGGACGCCATGAACAGCGGCTACGGCCAGTCGTGCCGCGGCTACTACCTGCTGACCTGGCTGGGTTACCCGAAGGTGAAGGTGCTCAACGGCGGTTTCTCGGCTTGGAAGGCGGCCGGCCTGCCGGTCTCCATTGCAGCCGTAACGCCGGTGCCGGCCACCTTCCCCGCCAACCTGAAGCAAGCCGATGTGATGCTGACCAAGGAAGACGTGGCTGCCGCCCTGGGCACCGACACCGTGCTGTTGGACGTGCGCGACGTGGACGAGTGGATCGGCGACAGCTCTTCTCCCTATGGCAAGGACTTCGCACCGCGCAAGGGCCGCCTGCCGGGTGCCAAGTGGGTGGAGTGGTACCGCTTCATGAAGCCCTCAAGCCAGGGTCCGGTGTTCAAGTCGCCCGACGAAGTGCGCGCCGAGTGCGCCACGCAAGGCATCAGCCCGGACGACACGGTGTATCTGTATTGCTTCAAGGGCGCACGCGCTTCCAACACCTTCCTGGCACTCAAGCAGGCCGGCTTCAAGGACGTGCGCATGTACTTCGGCTCGTGGAACGAGTGGTCGCGCGACGATGCGCTGCCGATCGAGACCGGCCTGCCCATGGTCAAGCCCAGCTGGACGCAGCCTTCGCTCGCGCTGGCGGCCTGAGTCCCCCGAGCAACCTGTTTCTCTCATTGCTGTCACTGCTTTTTTCAACCCTCTTTCAACTTAGGAAAATTTCATGTCCTCCACCGACCTGCTCGAACCCACAGCCCCCGTCACCACCGTCAAGGCCTACCTGCGCCCGATCGACCGCGACGGCCTGATGGCCTTTGCCGAGAAAGGCCGCAACAACCCGACCAGCCGCGGCACCAACAAGGTCCACACCGTGATGGAGGGCCAGTACCGTTCGCTCAGCTACGTGGGCAAGCACGCGCCGGTGGTGGTGGACGAGCCGCTGCACCTGTTCGGCCAGGACACTGCGCCGGCGCCGGGCGAGATCGTGCTCTCGGGTCTGGGTGGCTGCCTGGCGGTGGGCATCACGGCCGTGGCCACCTGGAAACGCGTGAAGCTGACCAAGCTGGAGGTGTTTTTGGAGGGCGACATCGGCAACCCGGCGGCCTGGGGTGCCGACGGCGCACTGCAGAAGACGCCGCCGGAAATGGGCTTCCAGGCCATCCGCGTCAAGGTGCTGGTGGAAGGCGATGCGCCGCGCGAGGTGCTGGACGAGATCGTGCAGCACGCCAACTACTACTCGCCGGTGGCCAACACGATGCGCAACCCGATCCCGTTCACCATCGGCCTGGCTGACTGAACGCCCGCCCCGAATTCCACCTGCTGCCAACTGAGGAGTCCTGCATGAATGCCGCCGACCTGCCCCGTGAAGTCACCAGCCTGCCGCCGCTGTCCGGCGACGCCCTGCTGGCCGCCGTGCGCGCGGTGGCGCAGGGGCCGCTGCAGCAGCAGGTGGAGGCCATCGACCGCCAAGGCCACTATCCGGCTGCGGTGCTGCAGCAGCTCGCAGCACTGGGCGCCATGAGCGCGCACCTGGACGCTCACGCCGGCCCAGGCAGCTACGCGCTGGCGATCCAGGCCATGGCCGAGGTGTCGCGTGTGTGCGGCGCCACCGGCTTCATGATGTGGTGCCAGGCGGTGTGCGGCCTGTACATGCAGCAGTCGGGCAACCCGGCGCTGATGGGCGAGGCGCTGATGGAACACGCCAACGGCGTCGGCTTGGGCGGCACCGCACTGTCCAACCCAATGAAAAGCTATGCGCAGATCGAAAGCCTGCTGCTCAAAGCCACCCCGGTGGCGGGCGGCTACCTGGTCAACGGCACGCTGCCCTGGGTCAGCAACCTGGGGCCGGACCATTACTTCGGCGCCATTGCCGCGGTGATGGACGAAGCACAGCAGCCGTTGAACAAAGAGGTGATGTTCCTGCTGCGCTGCGACGCCCCTGGCGTGGAGCTGCGCGAGTGCCCCAGCTTCTCGGCCATGGAAGGCACCGGCACCTACGCCGTGCGCGTGAAGGACCTGTTCATCGGTGCCGACGAGATCATGGCCGACCCGGCCAAACCCTATATCGCACGCATTCGCGCCGCCTTCGTCATGCTCCAGTGCGGCATGGCGGTGGGCATCACGCAAGGCGCCATCGACTCCATGTGGGCGGTGGAGCCGCAGCTGGGCCACGTCAACCAGTTCCTGGAAGACCGCCCCGCCACGCTGCAGGCCGAGCTCGATGCGCTAACGGCGCGCGTGATGAAGCTGGCCGAGACGCCGTTCGAGCCATCGACCGAATTCTTCATCGACGTGCTCGATGCCCGCGCGCACGGTGCCGAACTCTGCCTGCGCGCCGCGCAATCGGCCCTGATGCACCAGGGCGCACGTGGTTACCTGATGAGCTCGGACGTGCAGCGCCGCGTGCGCGAGTCACACTTCGTGGCCATCGTCACGCCGGCCATCAAACACCTGCGCAAGGAAATGGCGCGCCTGAGCGCCGAGGAGCTGCCGGCATGACCACGCTCACCCCGATTGCCGAGGCCATTCAAAGCCTCGCGCCATGGCAGCAGTACATCTGCAACGCCTGCGGCTACATCTACAACGAGGCCGACGGCGACCCCGACAGCGGCCTGCCCGCCGGCACACGCTTCAATGACATCCCGGACGACTGGGCCTGCCCGCTGTGCGGTGTGACCAAGGCCGACTTCGCGCCCTACACCCCGCCGGACCTGGCCGCGCTGCAGGCGCAGGCCCGCTGTGCACCCACGTCAACCATCGCCGCGCGCCAGACGCCGGGCGTGGTCATCGTCGGTGCCGGCCGCGCCGGCTGGCAGCTGGCCGAAACGCTGCGCGCCCTGGATGCCGCGCTGCCCATCACCCTGGTGACGGCCTGCGCCGGTGACGTGTACGACAAGCCACTGCTGTCGGTGGCGGTGGCACGGCAGTTGGAAACGCAGAAGCTGGTGCGTGAGACCGGGGTCGCCGCGGCACAGCGTCTGAACGTGCGCCTGCTGGCGCACACCCATGCCATCCGCATCTGCGCCGACACGCAGCAACTGCGCACCACACGCGGCACGCTGCGCTACGACCAGTTGGTGCTGGCGCACGGCGCACAGCCGGCGCTGCCGCCCAGCCTGCCGGCCGCACTGTGCTGGCGCGTCAACCACCTCGGGGCCTACTTGCAACTGCGCGCCGCGCTCGGCGACACACCGAAGGACGTGCTGATCGTCGGCGCCGGTCTGGTGGGCAGCGAGCTGGCCAACGACCTGGCGCTGGGCGGCCACCGCGTCACGCTGCTGGACGTGCAGACTGAGCCGCTGGCGCGCTGGCACGCCGAGCAGGCCGGCGCGCAGGTGCTGCAGGCCTGGCAGGACTTGCCGCTCCGTTTTGTCGGCGGCGTGTGCGTGGCCAGCGTGGAAAAGCTGCAAGGGCGCTATCGCGTGACGACCGAATGTGGCCAGCGCTTTGCCGCCGACCAGGTGATTGCCGCCACCGGCCTGCAGACACCCGGCCGGCTGGCGCAGGGCGCCGGCCTGGCTTGGCAAAACGGCATTGCTGTGGCGCCCGACACGCTGCGCACCAGCGACCCGCACATCCACGCCCTGGGCGACTGCATCACCATCGGGGGCCAGGCCAGCCGCTACATCGAACCCATCGCGCGCCAGGCCCGCACCATTGCCGCCGACATCTGTGGCCGCGCGCCGCTGCCGTATGAAAACCGGCCGGCCATGGTGCGCGTCAAGACAACGTCATTGCCGCTGACGCTGCATTGATGCCCTGCGCCTGGTTTTCGGGTCCAATACGGGCATGAACCAAGCGCACGACACCGATGCCCGCCTGACCGAACTGGAGATCAAGGCCAGCTACGCCGAAGACCTGCTGGACCAGCTGAACCAGACCGTCTTTCGCCAACAACAACAGCTGGATCTGCTGCTGCGCGAAGTGGTCGAGCTGCGCCGGCAACAGCCCGAAGGCGGCCAGGTCGGGCAGCGCAATCTGCGCGATGAGCTGCCGCCGCACTACTGACACGGGCCGGCCCTGTTGGGGGTAAACGTGTTACAGTTATTCAACGTTTCAAGCGACTGTGTGCGTCCATGCTTTCAGGCACGACGCGTGCGCCCCGGCAGAGGGGCCGCCAGTCCAGCCCCGCCTGAGCGCCCCTGCCACCCTTCTCTCGATTCGGCAGGTTTTGATTCCCTGCTGCTCTACACGTCGTCCCTGCTGTGACGCGTGCCCTGTACCAGTGCTTCAGCGCAGGTCCACAGGGTGATCAGTCGGACCCCACCGGCACAGGTGCGTGCCAACTGCTTATTCGTCCGCTGAGCGCTCAGCGCCCGGACCGGTTTGTTTGCTCATGGTTCAACACAACACGGTTTCTCATGCTTCGCCCATCATGCTCGGCCCATGCCGGGTGATGCGCTTCATTCCCGATTTCCCCACTGACCAGGCCGCCGCACACGACGCGATCGGGCAAGGCCTGAACGGGGTGCGCGACACGACGCGCGCCCCGGCCCATCAACCCAACTGACACAGGAGTACCAACATGGCAAAGGAAGAATTGATTGAGATGGCCGGCGTCGTCACGGAAGTCCTGCCCGACACGCGTTTTCGCGTGGTGCTGGAAAACGGCCATGAGCTGATCGCCTATTCCGCCGGCAAGATGCGCAAGAACCACATCCGCATCCTGGCCGGCGACAAGGTGTCGCTCGAGCTGTCGCCCTATGACCTGAGCAAGGGCCGCATCAAGTTCCGCCACCTGGAAGGCCGCGGCCCCGCCATGGCGCCGCGCCGCCCGCCGGCACGCTGAGCCAGCGCTCACCAAGGTCAAGGCCTGGGGCACCCCGCTTGTAGAAGCCGAGGTGCCGCCAGGCCTTTGGTTTTTCAAGCTGGTCTCACAGTCTCAGATCGCTCAGGCCCGGATGGTCGTCCGGGCGGCGCCCCAAGGGCCAGAAGAACTTGCGCTCTTCGGCTTTGATCGGCAGGTCGTTGATGCTGGCAAAGCGCCGCTGCATGAAACCCTGCTCGTTGAACTCCCAGTTCTCGTTGCCGTAGGAACGGAACCACTGGCCGGCGTCGTCGCGCCACTCGTAGGCAAAACGCACCGCAATGCGGTTGCCACTGCAGGCCCACAACTCCTTGATCAGCCGGTAGTCCAGCTCACGCACCCACTTGCGCTCCAGGAACTGGCGCACCTGCTCGCGCCCGACCGGGAACTCGGCGCGGTTGCGCCAGCGCGTGTCTTCGGTATAGACCTGCACCACCCGGGCGGGGTCGCGCGAGTTCCAGGCGTCCTCGGCCAGGCGCACTTTTTGCGCAGCGGTCTCAAGCGTAAAGGGTGGCAGCGGCGGTTTGGTTTCCATGTTTGATTCCTTGGTGTGTTGATGTAGACAGATCTGTCTACATACTGCAGTCTACCCAAAGTAGACAGACCTGTCTACAATCCCCCCATGCACCTGACCGAGCCCACCGACATCCAGAACCTCTCCGCCCGCGAGCGCATCCTGCTGACCGCGCATGACCTGTTCTACCGCGAA
The DNA here is from genome assembly GCA_002633085.1 of Curvibacter sp. PD_MW3. GTDB lineage: Bacteria > Pseudomonadota > Gammaproteobacteria > Burkholderiales > Burkholderiaceae_C > Hylemonella. Next base: position 47,840 of record NSIV01000011.1, on the reverse strand, counting down.
GGCATCCGGGCGACGGGCATCGACCGTGTGATCGCGGCATCCGGCGTCACGAAGGTCACCTTCTACCGGCACTTCCCGAGCAAGAACGACCTCATCCTCGCGTTCCTGGAATACCGGCATCAGCGTTGGATGGCCTGGTTCACCGACGCCTTGCAGCGCAAGGGCAAAGGCCTGAAGGCGCTGGTGCCGGCACTCGCCGAGTGGTTCGGGGCGGAGGACTTCCGCGGCTGCGCCTTCATCAACAGCGTTGGCGAGCTGGGCAGCACGCTGCCCGAGGTGATCGCGATCTCGCAACGCCACAAGCAGGACATGCTGGCCGCCATAACGACGCTGCTGCCCCCGTCGAAACAGCGCGACCGGGACGCCCAGGCCATCGCGCTCGCGGTGGACGGCGCCATCATCCGGGCCCAGTTCGACCAGGCACCCGATGCGGCGCTGCAGTCGCTGGAACGCATCCTGAAGTCACTGCAGACCAGCGCCACCCAACGCACATCGGCGGCCAAAAGCACGCCGCACTGAGCAGCGTGGCAACCTGGCCAAGGCGGGAGGGCCAAGCCCTGCCAGGGTGTACTGCTCAGTACTGCTTGTAGGGCAGGAACTTGCCCGACAGCACGACGTTGACGCGGTCCCCCTTGGGGTCGGGCTGGCGCACGATGTCCATGCTGAAGTCGATGGCGCTCATGATGCCGTCGCCAAACTCCTCGTGGATCAGCTCCTTGATGGTGGAGCCGTAGACGCTGACGATTTCGTACCAGCGGTAGATCAGCGGGTCAGTCGGCACCGGCGTGGGCAGCGAGCCCTTGTAGGGCACGACCTGCAGCCACTTCTGTTCCTCGGCGTTGAGGCCGAAGATCTTGCCCAGGATCTTGGACTGTTTCTCGTCAAAGGTCATCTGGCCCAGGCAGCCGGCGGTGACCCACTCCTTGGAGAGGCCGACCTTTTTGGCCACGTCTTCCCACTTCAGGCCCTTGGACACTTTGGTGGCGATGATTTTTTCGGTAACGTCGTTGCGGTTCATGTTGGCTCCGTTGTTGAGTAAAAGGTTGAAAGGATGGATCTCAGTGCGCCACGGCGCGCGTGACCAGGAAGTCGACGATGTGGTTGCGCAGTTCGTAGTAGCCGTCCAGATGGTGCAGGCCGGCGCGCGTGCGTTCGCGCGGCAGCGGGTTGACCACCACTTCGGCGATACCGCCGGGCACGTAGCCAGTGGCGGTCTCGCTGCCGTTGCTCATGAGCAGGATGCGGTCGGCCAGCAGGATGGCTTCGTCCACGTCGTGCGTGATCATGAAGACGGTCTGCTGCGTCTGCCGCACGATGGTCATCAACTCGTCCTGGATGGTGCCGCGCGTCAGCGCATCGAGCGCGCCGAAAGGCTCGTCGAGCAGCAGCATCTTGGGTTGGATGGAGAAGGCGCGTGCAATGCCGACGCGCTGCTTCATGCCACCCGAGAGCTGGCTGGGCTTCTTGTCGATGGCATGCGACAGCCCCACCATGGCAACGAACTTCTCCACCTGCACGTTGATCTTGGCCGCCGGCCATTCGGGCCAGCGCGACTTGACGGCAAAGGCGATGTTCTGGCGCACCGTGAGCCAGGGCATGAGCGCATGGCCCTGGAACACCACACCGCGCTCCAGGCTGGGGCCGGCCACCTCGCGCCCGTCCATGAAGACGTGGCCGCTGCTGGCGGTGTCGAGCCCGGCCAGCACGTTAAGGATGGTGGTCTTGCCGCAGCCGGAATGGCCGATGATGCAGACGAACTCGCCGCGCTCGAGCGTGAACGAGACGTCGGCAAACACCGGCTTGTCGGACTGGTAGGCCTTGCTGAGCTGTTCGATTCTGAGGAAACCGTCCACGGTGGGAACCTTTCGTTGCGGCGAGGTAGGTGCAATGGCCACAGGTGTGGCGACGCGCGAGGGAACTTCACTCCACATAGGTCACCGCCTTCTGCAATTGGCCGAACGCCAGGTCGAGCAGCATGCCGACCACACCGATCACCAGGATGGCAAAGATCACGTTGGTGAGCGACAGGTTGTTCCACTCGTTCCAGACGAAGTAGCCGACGCCCGTGCCGCCGACCAGCATCTCGGCCGCCACGATCACCAGCCAGGCAATGCCCATGCTGATGCGCATGCCGGTCAGGATGGTGGGCGCCGCCGCCGGCAGGATGACGAGGAAAGCCTTGCGCAGTGGGTTGACCTCCAGCGTGCTGGCCACGTTGAGCCAGTCGCGCTTGACCGAGGCCACGCCGAAGGCGGTGTTCACCAGCATCGGCCAGACCGAGCAGATGAAGATGACGAAGATGCCCGACACCGAAGAGTCCTTGATGGTGTAGAGCGCCAGCGGCATCCAGGCCAGCGGGCTGATGGGCTTGAGCACCTGGATGAAGGGATCGAAGGCGCGGCGCAGCAGCGGCGACATGCCGATGATGAAACCGAGCGGAATCGCCACCAGGCAGGCCAGCCCGAAGCCCAGCCCGACCCGGCCCAGCGAATACCCCAGCTGGATGGCGATGCCCTTGTCGTTGGGGCCGTTGTCGTAGAACGGGTTGGCCAGATGGCCCCAGACCGTGCTGCCCATCTGGCCCAGCGTCGGGAAGCCGCTGCTTTTGGCCGTGCCGACCTCCTTGCCCATCATCTTGGCGTACTCGATCTGCTCAGACGTCAAGCCGGCCGCCGCCCCGCCCGCGCCCGAGGACGCGGTAGCCACGTACCAGATGCCCAGCACCAAGAGCAGGATCAGCACCGACAGCAGGGCCGCCTTGAGTTGAAGGGAACGTGCGCTGTTCATGTCACACGACCTTCCTGATCGGGAAGCTCTTGGCGTACTCGGCCGCCTTGGCGGCGTCGAACTCGCGGCCCATGATCTTGAACTTCGGGTAGGCGCCGTCGGGCACCTTCTGCTCCAGCGCCTTCATGTGCTTCTTGGCGTCGGTCAGCAGGAACACCTTCTCGGCGATCTGCTTGTAGTTGACCTCGCCCTTGATGTAACCCCAGCGCTGCATCTGCGTGAGCATCCACACTGCCATGCTCTGCCAGGGCATGGGATCGAAGTCGGCACGGTCGGGCACGTTCTGGATGTTGCCCAGGCCGTCGGCGAACTTGCCGGTCAGCACCTGGTTGAGCACCACCTCGGGCTGGTTGAGGTACTGCGCCGGCGCGATCACCTTGGCGATCAGCTCGCGGTTCTTCGGGTCGCGCGCCATGGCGGCCGAGGTCAGCACGGCGCGGTAGAGCGCGGCGAAGGTGTTGGGGTTCTTCTGGATGAACTCGGTGCTGGTGCCGAAGGCGCAGCAGGGGTGGCCGTTCCACAAGTCCTTGGTCAGCAGGTGGATGAAACCAACTTCCTCGTACACCGCGCGCTGGTTGAACGGATCGGGGCCGAGGAAGCCGTCGATGTTGCCGGCGCGCAGGTTGGCCACCATCTCGGCCGGCGGCACGACGCGGATCTGCACATCGGTGTCGGGGTTGATGCCGGCTTCGGCAAGGTAGTAGCGCAGCAAGAAGTTGTGCATGCTGAACTCGAAGGGAATGGCGAACTTGAATCCCTTCCAGTTCTTCGGGTCGCGGTTGTTCTTGTGCTTGAGCGCCAGCGTGATGGCCTGGCCGTTGATGTTCTGGATCGTGGCCACGTTCATCGGCGTGGCGTTGGAGCCCAGGCCCATGGAAATCGCCAGCGGCATGGGGCTCAGGAAGTGCGTGGCGTCGTACTCCTTGTTGATCATCTTGTCGCGGATCAGCGCCCAGCCGGCAGTCTTGGTCACCTCCACATTCAAGCCCTGCTGTTTGTAGAAACCCAGCGGGTGCGCCATGATCAACGGCGTGGCGCAGGTGATCGGGATGAAGCCGATCTTCAGGTCCTTCTTCTCCAGTGAACCTTTCTCCTGCGCCATGGCCTGCAGGCTGGCCACCGGCAGCACGCTGGCAATGGCGGCCATGGCCGTGCCCTTCCCCACCGCGCGCAGGAAGCGACGGCGCACTGCGTCCTGCGGGAAGATCGCCTTGACCAGGGTGGCTTCGATGAATTCGTTGCTGTAGGCCTCGAACTCGGAGGTCAGGCTGCGGCGCTTGAGTTCGGTCACGGCCTGCTCGGCCGCCAGTTCCTGCTGGTGCTCGGCCACGCTGTGCTCACGGCCGCAGCTGCACTTGAGCATCAGGGGGCGGTCGGCGTCATAGGGATCGAAGTACTGGGTCATGGCATCACCTTCTGGGTTGGGATGCCATGTCTTACGCAAAGGTCGGGCCAGTTTGTGGCCAGCCGCCCCACCAGACCGCAGTTCGTGCCTGCTGCGACGACGCCATGTAGGGCCAGCCCTACACGACCCCGCAAGATTCAACTTGCCGATGGCCGGCGGCCATGCCGTTCAGCAAACAGTGCCAGCTCCACATCGTTCTTGGCGCCGGTTTTTTCCAGGATGCGGGCGCGGTAGGTGCTGACCGTGTTGGGCGCCAGCTTGAGCTGCGCACCAATTTCGCTCACGCTCTGCCCGGCGGTGAGCAGCCGGAACACCTGGTGCTCGCGGTGCGACAGCGCCTCCAGCCCGCCGGCACCTGTGGCAGCCGCCCCGATGGCCGCCGCCAGCGCCTCGGCTGTGGCCGGCGTCACGTAACGGCCGCCGGCCGCCACCTTGCGCACAGCGGCCAGCATGTCGTCGGGGTCGGCGCTTTTGTTGAGGTAACCGCCGGCGCCGAGCTTGATGCAGCGCACCGCGTACTGGCTTTCCGGGTAGGTGCTGAGCATCAGCACCGGCAGCGCCGGGTGCTCGCGCCGCAATGCCTGCAGCACTTCCAGGCCATCCAGGCCGGGCAAGGCGATGTCGAGCAGCACCAGGTTCAATCCGCCGGCACCGCCTTGCATCTGCACCTGGTCCAGCACCTCCGGGCCGCTGGGCGCCTCGGCCACAACGCACACATCTGGTGCATCGGCCAACACCTGCTTGAGTCCTTCGCGCACGATGCGGTGGTCGTCGCCGATGAGTACGCGGATCATGCTATGCATTCCGTAGCGGCACGAGCAGGCAGAACAAGGTCCCACGGCCAATTTGGCTTGAAATCTCGAGTTGACCGCCAAAGTGGCGCGCCCGTTCGCGCATGCCCAGCACGCCGTAGGCGGTGGGCGCCTCGAAAGCCTGCGCCGCCGCGCCGCAGCCGTTGTCCTGCACCGTGATCGTCAACACGGCACTTTCGATGCGGATGCGCACGTCCAGCGCACTGGCACGCGCATGGCGGCCGACGTTGCTGAGCATTTCCTGGAAGATGCGAAACACCGCCATCGCCATTGCTTCGGGCAGTTGAACGCCCTCGCTGCCCTGCATGCTCCAGTTCAGCGCCAGCTCGGCCGACTGGGCGAATTCCTGTGCCTGCCATTCGAGCGCCGCCCACAGCCCCTGATGGTCGAGGATGCTGGGACGCAGGTCGGTGATGATGCGCCCGACGTTGTCGACCGCGGTCTCAATCAGGCGGCTCATGTTCTGGCACTTGCAACGCAGCCGCGTGCGCATGGCTTCGGCCTCGTGCGCCGTGCGCTGTTGCTGCTCGCCCAGGCGCTTGTCCATCCAGTTGACGTCCATCTTCAGCGCCACCAGCAGGCTGCCGAGTTCGTCGTGCACCTCGCGCGCGATGCGGGTGCGCTCGTCCTCGCGCACTTTTTCCGAATAAGCGGCCAGTTCACGCAGCTGGCCAAGCGCCACCGACAACTCGCGCGTACGCGCCGCCACACGGGTCTCCAGTTCGTCATTGGCGCGTGCCAGCTCGGCGTTGGCCTGCTGCAGCGCCTCGGCGGCGCGCCGGCGTTCGGTGATGTCAACAAAGGTGACCACCGCACCGCGCACTTGCGGCCCATCCAACAACGGGTAGCTGGAGTACTCAACCGGAAAAGGCTGCTGGTCGCGGCGCCAGAACACCTCGGCATCGATGCGACAGGGCAGACCCTGGCGGAAGGCGTTGAAGATCGGGCAGTCCTGCGCCGGGTAGATGCTGCCGTCGGCGTGCGAGTGGTGGGTGAGCTCGTGCATGTTCCGACCCAGCACCTCGTCAGCCGCCCAGCCCAGCATGCGGGCGCCGGCCCGGTTGATGAAGGTGCAGTGGCCGTCCAGGTCGATGCCGAAGACACCCTCGCCGGTGGACTCCAGCAGCAGCTCGAGCTGATGCTGCCACAGCGGATCGTCGCTGGCGGGCAAAGGGTTCCGGACTTCGAACGGAGTGGCACGCATGCCCCATCTGCTGCAATGTTTATGCCAGCCGCTTGTTCCAGCGGTCGCCAATCCTGAAACAATAGCGGCAGAATCGCAGCTTTCACCCATCCGTCCATGCCCCCCTCCTCCAACGACCTGCTGCTCGATCAACAGCTCTGCTTTCCGCTCTACGCGGCCTCGCGGCTGCTGACCCGGCTCTACCAGCCCCTGCTGGAGCCGCTCGGGCTGACCTACCCGCAGTACATCGTGCTGATGATCCTGTGGGAGGACGCACCCTGCGCTGTCTCCCACATCGGCGAGCGGGCCCAGCTTGCGAGCAACACGCTGACGCCGTTGCTCAAGCGCCTGGAGCAGACGGGACTGGTGCAGCGCGTGCGCTCCAGCGAGGACGAACGCGTGGTCAATATCAGCCTCACCCCGGCCGGGCGTTCCCTCCAGCAGAAGTGCGCCTGCATCCCGACCCAGTTGCTCGAGCGCATGGGCTATTCCAGCCAGGACGCGCTGAAACTCAAGAAGCAGCTCGACAGCCTGCTGTCTCATCTGCAAGCCGCTGCAGGCTGACAAATCCCCTGCCAACAGCAGGGTTTCCACAAATCTCCGACAATACATCGCACACGATTTAATCTTTAAGGAGTTATTTATGAAAACCCTGTACCAAACCCGTGCCAGCGCTACCGGCGGCCGCAATGGCCATGTCGTCTCGCAAGACGGCATGCTCGATCTGCGCCTGGCCATTCCGAAGGAAATGGGCGGCCCTGGCGGCGCGCTCACCAACCCGGAGCAGATGTTTGCCGCGGGTTATGCCGCCTGCTTCGACTCGGCCCTGGCGTTTGTCGCCGGCCAGCGCAAGATCAAGCTGCAAGGCACCCAGGTGGATGCCACCGTCGGCATCGGCCCGAATGACAAGGGCGGTTTTGGCCTGGCCGTCACGCTGGAGGTCACCATTCCCGACCTGCCGCGCGAAGAAGCGCAGGCCCTGATGGAAGCCACCCACCAGGTCTGCCCCTACTCCAATGCGCTGCGCGGCAACGTGCCGGTGGAACTGATCCTGAAGTAAGCAGCGTCCAGGCCGCCCGAACCGACCGCCGGGTAGCCACTCAGCCCCTCAATGACGTTGGCTGGCGTCCTGGGCCATCAGTTTGGCCAGGTCACGTTCCAGCACGTTGTGATTGCCGGCATTGAACTCGACCAGCTGGCGCAGGTGAGTGATGCTGTCGAGGTCGATGCGGTCGCAGTGCAGGCCGATATGGCGGCCATCCACATGGGCCACCGTGGCATCCATCACAATCACCGCCCCGGGCGCCAGCTCAAGGCGCAGGTGACAGGGTTGGCCTGTCATGGCAGACCAGGTGTCGTCATGCTCGATCAGCGCGCCTTTGAGCGAAACATCGATCAAGCGCGCCGCATGGTTGCGGCCGGCAACGGATACCAGCGCCGGTGCATCGAAGCCGGAGCGCCAGAATTGGCGACGTTCGGTGGTCGTGTTCATGAGCAACTCCTGAAGCGGGAGACGTGCTCACGGTAGCCCTGCACACCCAGGCTGTCAAACCGGGATTTCGACTAGGTATTAACCAGGGTATCGGGTGGCAGGCGATCGATTTCGCCCAGCAATTGCGCCAGCGCCCGGCCACTGGCCTGCAGCACGGACTGCCCCTGTGCGGCGGTGGCCGCAGCGGCATGGCCGACAGCGCCGGCCCGGTTGTAGTCCTGCATCTGCCAACCCAGTTTGGCACTCTTGCCGTTGCCGAGGAGAGGGAAATTCTGCGCCCGCTGTTGCGAGGCGGAAGCGAAGTTCTGTGCCTGCGCCATGGCCACCCGCTCGGGCTTGAGCGCCAGCATCATGGCGGTCTCGATCTGGCCGGCGTGAATGCCAAAGCGGTGTTCTTCGGCCGTGAACTGCTGCTCCACCTCCGGCCCCAGCGGCAGGTTGAACCAGCTCACGCTATAGACCAGCATCTCGAGCCGGGCGCGCAGATCGCGCGCCACGATGTCCATCACGCTGACTTGGCCGCCATGCGAATTGAGCAGCACCAGCTTCTTGATGCCGGCACGCGCCACCGACTCGCCAATCTCGGTCCACAAACTGATGACCGTGTGCGACGACAGCGTGAGCGTGCCGGGAAAACGCTGGTGCTCCGGGCTCAGGCCCACGGCCTGCGTCGGCAGGAACAACACCGGCAACTCGGCCGGCAGGTGCGGCAGCGTTGCGGCCACCACGCCGTCCACCAGATCGGTGTCCACGCTCACCGGCAGATGCGGGCCGTGTTGCTCAGTGGCCGCCACCGGCAGCACGGCAATGGTGCGGGCCGTGTCGAGTTGCGCAAAGTCGCGCGTGCTCAGGTCGATCCAGAAACGGGAGGGGATGCTCATGTGCTTATCTTAGAGCCTCTGCCGCCAGCGTTGCCGCGCCGGCACCATCCGGGGTCTCGCTGTGGCGCGCCTGCCGTTCGGCCCGCACGCGCACGGCTCGCGCCACCGGCACGCCCTGCGCCGGCAGCACCTCCCGCAGGCTGTGCGGCCGGGCACGTGCGCCGCTGGCCAGGTAATCGGCCAGCAGCGTTTGGCGCACAGTGTGCACATCGAGTTGCCGCTCCGTCACCAGGTAATCGAACAGAGCATCCACCAGTTGCTCGGGCGTGAGGTGGCTGGTTTCGCCGGTGCGCTGCCACAGCCAGTCCGCAAAGGCCAGAAAGGCCGCGAACGCCGAGGGCCCCTGCAGCAACAGCGGCAAGCTTTGCCGGAACCGCCCCGAATTGGCGACCAGATCCCAGTAACGCGCCAAGCGGGTGAAACGCTGCAGCGTGGCGGCATCCACCGCGCCGGTCTGGCGCACGGTGTAGGGCGGCGCGGGGTCGTAGACCATGCCGTAGTCGGCGGTATGGCGCGCAATCGGTGTGCCGCGCAGGCGCTTCAAGATGCCGAGCTGGATCTCGTGCGGCCCCAGGCCATACAGGCGGTCAAAGCCGTCGGCAAAACTGGCCAGCGTTTCGCCGGGCAGACCAAAAATCAGGTCGGCATGCAGGTGCGCCGGGCTCTCGCCCACCAGCCAGCGCAGGTTGGCTTCGGTTTTGTCGTTGTCCTGCCGGCGCGAGATGCGCTGCTGCACGTCAACATTGAAGCTCTGGATGCCGACCTCGAACTGCAGCACACCGTCGGGGAAGCGAACGATCATGGCTTTCAGGCGATCGGGCAGCTGGTCCGGCACCACCTCGAAGTGCACGAACAGGTCCTCACTCATTCGATCCAGGAAAAACTGCAGGATGCGCACTGAGGCCTCGACCTTGAGGTTGAAGGTGCGGTCGACAAACTTGAAGTGACGCGCACCGCGCCGGTACAGGTCATCAAGTTCGGCCAGAAACACGTCGAGGTCGAAGGCCCAGGCGGTCTTGTCGAGCGAACTCAAACAAAACTCGCACTTGAAGGGGCAGCCGCGCGACGCTTCCACATACAGCAGGCGGTGCGCCAGATCATCGTCGCTGTACTCGGCGTAGGGCAAGACAATCTCGTCCAGCGGGGGCTGAACGCCCGCGATGACCTTCATCAGCGGCACCGGACCATGCAACAACGCACGACACAATTTGGGAAAGCTCACGTCGCCCCAGCCGGTGATGACGTGGTCGGCCAGCCGCACAATGGCCTGTTCCTCCACTTCATGGCTGACCTCGGGACCACCCAGCACCACCTTGATATCAGGGCGTGCCGCCTTGAGCCGACGCAGCACCTCGGTGGTCTGCGTCACGTTCCAGATGTAGATACCGAAGCCGACGATGGCCGGGTTCAGGGCCAGCAACTCATCCACGATCTGCTGCGGATCACGTGCAATGGTGAACTCGCGCAACACGCTGCGTGCGCGCAAATCGTCACCACCATGACGCGCCATATTGGCCAGCAGGTAACGCAGGCCGAGCGATGCATGGATGTACTTGGCGTTGAGCGTCGCGAGGACAATGGCGGCAGGCTGTTCGGGCATGCCGCCATTATCGGAGTGCGCCGACCTCAACGCTGGCTTTAGCGCCCGCTGTACATCCAGCGGCGCGACCAAGGCAGACCGCGTGCCGGCCGGCCGGCCTTGCGGCACAGCACCTGGTACAGCGACACCTCGTCGTGCTCGAAGGCCCACTGGCAACCGGCCAGGTAAACGCGCCAGATGCGCCAGCGTTTTTCGTCCACCATGTTGCGCAGCTTCTCGCCGTGAGCCTCGAAGGCCTGGCTCCACAAGCCGGTGGTGCGCGCGTAGTGGCGGCGCAGGCTCTCGATGTCGAGCGCTTCCAGTCCGCCCTCCTGCAGGGTCTTGAGCACGGTGCTGATGTGCGGCAGCTCGCCGTGCGGGAAGACGTAGCGGTCAATGAAGCGGCCGCCGCCGTGACTGGTCTCGCCGTCGTTGGCGTCGGTGGATGTGATGCCGTGGTTGAGCACCCAGCCGTCGTCGGTCAGCATCTCGTTGATGCGGCTGAAATAGGCCGGCAGGTGCTGAATGCCAACGTGCTCGAACATGCCAACGCTGGTGATGCGATCGAACTGACCCTGCACGTCGCGGTAGTCCTGCAAGCGGATCTCGATGCGGTCGGCCAAACCAGCCTGACGCACGCGCTCGGTGGCCAGCTCGAACTGCCGCTGCGACAGCGTGACGCCGAGGCAGCGCGCGCCGAACTGGCTGGCCGCACGCATGACCAGCGCGCCCCAGCCGCAGCCGATGTCGAGCAGGCGCTGGCCCGGCTGCAGCTGCACCTTGGTCAGGATGTGGTCGATCTTCTTAGTCTGCGCCTCGCTCAGCGTCTCGTCGCCGTTCTCGAAGTAGGCGCAGGAGTACACCATGGCCGGGTCGAGCCAGACCTGGTAGAACTCGTTGGAAACGTCGTAGTGGTACTGGATGTCCTCGCGGTCGGTGTTCTTGGTGTGCGTGAAACGGCGCACCATGCGCGAGAGCCGGCCTTCGGTTTTGCTGCCGGCTTCGGCCAACCGGTGCGCGATGTCGAGGATGTCGTCCACACTGCCGGTGACGTCGATCTGGCCTTCCACATAGGCCTCGCCCAGACTGTCCAGGCTGGGCGACAGCAGCAGCGGGATGGCACTGGCCTTGCGCACCTGGATCACCACCTTCGGGTGGGAAAAGTCCCCCAGCCTCAGGCCGGAACCGGGTGCCGGGTTGTCGCCCCACTGAATCAGGACCGGCAGATTGGTCTTGGCCTTGAGCTGCGCCACCCAAGGGCTCAGAACCGCTTCCATGCTTGGCACCATAATGATCCTCCGTTACGTCAACATCAGAGGCAGGCTCTTGCATGGCCCGCTTTCGGAAACGAAAACATTATTCGAGCCTTGGCCGGCTCGTGGCTTTGATAGTGTCTATGACAGTCATAGGCTTTTGCAAGCCTTTCAGCCTTGGCTTATATTTGGTGCTGGTCCTGGCACAGGGCTGTTGCCTGCGACCGCCTCCCGCGGGTCGGACGGGGAACTTACGCTGGCGCCGCTCACTCCCACCTGCTTCACACACGCCTTGCCACCCATGACCGTGCCGTTCCGTTTTTTGCAGATTGCTCTCTTTTTCATAGCGTCTGCCGCATTCTTCATGGGCGCCAGCGCCCAGATCGCCTCGCAAAAAACCGTGGTCACCACCGACCAGGTGCGTGCCGAACTGATCGCCCATGCGCCCCAGGGCGTGGCACCCAACCAGCCGGTCTGGCTCGGGCTGCAGATCAAGCACCAGCCGGAGTGGCACACCTACTGGAAGAACTCCGGCGACTCCGGCCTGCCCACCCAGCTGGAATGGACCCTGCCGCCCGGCGTGCAAGCCGGCGACATCGCCTGGCCGCTGCCGAAGAAGATCGCGCTGGGCAAGCTGGTCAACTACGGCTATGAAGGCACGCTGCTGCTGCCGGTGCCGCTGACCATCACGCCCGACTTCAAACCCTCGCTGCTGAACCCGGAGCTGACAGTCAAGCTCAAGGCCAGCTGGTTGGTCTGCCGCAAGGAATGCATTCCGGAGGAGGGCGAGTTCACGCTCAGCATCCCGGTCAAGGGCTCGACCGCCCTGAACAGTGCCGCTTTCGACGCCGCTCTGGCCGCACAACCCCAGCCGTTGGCCGCCAGCCCAGACAGCCGCCTCACCCTTGACGGCCAGACGCTGAAGCTGACTTTGCGCGGCCTACCGGCCAAGCTGCAGGGCCAAACGCTCGAAGCCTTCCCCGAAACTCCTGAAGTCATCAACCCTTCGGCGCCGTGGCAACAGGCTTGGCAGGGTGCAGTCTGGACCGCTACCCTGCCGCTGGCGGAGGCGCGCAGTGCCAGCCCGGCGTTGTTGCCGCTGGTGCTGACGTACCAAGGTCAGGGCTGGCGCATCGAGCTGCCGGTGAGCGGCGAGTGGCCGAAGACCACCGCACCGGCCGCGCTGTCGCCGGCGCTGCAGGCTGCCCTGCAAGCCAATGCGCAAGGCGCGGCAACCACCCCCACTGCCGTGTCAACGTCCTTCATCGCCGCCCTGTTCGGTGCCCTGCTTGGCGGCCTGATCCTCAACCTCATGCCCTGCGTCTTCCCGGTGCTGGCCATCAAGGTGCTGAGCTTCACGCGCCATGCCGACGACCATCGCGGCCACCGCCTCAGCGGCCTGGCCTACACCGCCGGTGTGATCGTCAGCTTTGTGTTGCTGGGCCTGCTGTTGCTGGGCCTGCGCGCCGCTGGTGAAAGCCTGGGCTGGGGCTTCCAGTTGCAGAACCCGGGCGTGGTGGCGGCACTGGCCGCCCTGTTCACTCTCATCGGCCTGAACCTGGCCGGCGTGTTCGAGTTCGGCCAGTTCGCGCCGTCCTCGCTGGCCGCCTTCCAGGCGCGCCACCCGGTGGTCGACGCCTTCCTCACCGGCGTGCTGGCGGTAGCCGTAGCCTCGCCCTGCACCGCCCCCTTCATGGGCGCCTCGCTCGGCCTGGCGGTGGCGCTACCGGCGGCGCAGGCGCTGCTGATCTTCGCGTCCATCGGCCTCGGCCTGGCGCTGCCCTACCTGGCGGCCAGCTTCGTGCCGGCCTTTGCCCGCGCCCTGCCCCAACCCGGCGCCTGGATGGATGCCTTGCGCAAACTGCTGGCCTTCCCGATGTTCGGCACCGTGGCCTGGCTGGTCTGGGTGCTTGGGCATCAGAGCGGCGTCGACGGCGCCGGCGCCCTGCTGGCGTTGCTGGTGGTCTTCAGCGCGGTGATCTGGTCGCTCACGCTCACCGGCCGCAGCCGCCTCGTGATTGCTACTATTTTGATAGCTTCAGGCGCTTGGTTGACTTGGGCTATTGGCCCATTTGCCTTGAAAAATCAGGCCGCAGCGGAAACCACGGCAGCCGACGGGCGCTGGCAGGCCTGGGCCCCCGGCCGGGTGGATGAACTGGTAGCCGCCAAGCAGACCGTGTTCGTCGATTTCACCGCTGCCTGGTGTGTGACCTGCCAGTACAACAAGCAGACCACGCTGGCCGATGCCAGCGTGCTGGCCGATCTGGAGGCCAAGAAGGTGACGCTGCTGCGCGCCGACTGGACGAGGCGTGACCCGGCCATCACCGCCGCGCTGGCGCAGCTCGGCCGCAACGGCGTGCCGGTTTATGTGTTCTACAAGCAGGGCATGGCGCCGATCGTGCTGTCGGAAATCCTGAGCGTGCAGGAAGTGCGTGCGGCCCTGGCGCAGCTGTGAGCATGCCCACGTGACCATGGACCAGACCGACGCGATCCGCACCATCCTCGACCACTGCCGCACCGTGGCGGTGGTCGGTCTGTCGCCCAAACCGCATCGCGACAGCTACCAGGTGGCGCGCTACATGCAAGCGCACGGCTGGCGCATCGTGCCGGTCAACCCGAATGCCAGCGGCGAGATCCTGGGCGAGAAGGTCTACCCCAGCCTGAGCGAAGCGGCAAAGCACGAGCGCATCGAGTTGGTGAACTGCTTTCGCAACAGCGCCGACATCCCGCCCATCGTCGACGAGGCGATTGCCATCGGAGCTCAGGCGGTGTGGATGCAACTTGGCGTCGAACATGCGGCCGCCGCGGACAAGGCGCGCGCGGCCGGCCTGGCCGTGGTGCAGAATCGTTGCCTGAAGATCGACCACGCCGCCCGCACCCGGGCCTGAGTACAAAAATATGAGCGAGACAACATCTGACACCGACACGGCCGACCAGCCCCAGACCGTGGAGGTTTCACACCAGGAATTCCGTGCCGGCCTGCCGGCCGGGCGTTTTCGCATCATCATCAACCCGGAGAAGGCGCGCAAATACGTGCGCCACCGCCTGCTGCTGACCTTCATCGCCCTGCCGCTGGTCGGCATCGGCGCCGCATTGGCGCTGAGCGGCTACCCCTGGGCCGGCCTGGCCCTGGTCGTCCTCGGCGTGGCGGGGCACCGGTTGGTCACGGCCCAGGCACCCAAGATCCTGCTGCACCTGGTCCTGCACGACGAACGCATCTACCGCGAGGCCATCAACTTCGAGATCCTCGAAGTGCGGCTGGCCCGCTAAGGCCAGTCGCCGAGCCCCCCAGGCGACGAGCGATGCCTGGGGAGAGGGCCGCGAACGGCACGAAGTGCGAGCGCGGGGGGACTGGCGGTGCACCTGCGACAATCGGGGGTATGAGTTCTACCCCCAGCTTCGCCCCCCTGCGCAACGACACTTTCCTGCGCGCCTGCCTGCGCCAGGCCACCGACCACACCCCCGTCTGGCTGATGCGCCAGGCCGGCCGCTACCTGCCCGAGTACTGCGCCACGCGCGCCAAAGCTGGCAGCTTCATGGCTCTGGCCACCAACGTGGACTACGCCACCGAAGTCACGCTGCAGCCGCTGGAGCGCTACCCGCTCGATGCCGCCATCCTGTTCAGCGACATCCTGACCGTGCCCGACGCCATGGGCCTGGGCCTGTCCTTCGCCCAGGGCGAGGGCCCGCGTTTTGCCACCGCCGTGCGCGACGAGGCGGCCGTCGCCAAGCTGGCCGTGCCGGACATGGACAAGCTGCGCTACGTGTTCGATGCCGTGACCTCGATCCGCAAGGCGCTGGACGGCCGCGTGCCGCTGATCGGTTTTTCCGGCAGCCCCTGGACGCTGGCCTGCTACATGGTCGAAGGCGCCGGCTCGGACGACTACCGCCAGGTCAAGACCATGCTGTACAGCCGCCCGGACCTGATGCACCAGATCCTGCAGGTCAACGCCGATGCCGTGGCGACCTACCTCAACACCCAGATCGATGCCGGCGCCCAGGCGGTGATGATTTTCGACAGCTGGGGCGGCGTGCTGGCCGACGGTGCCTTCCAGCAGTTCAGCCTGGCCTACACAGCCCGCGTGCTGGCCCAGCTCAAGCGCACCGGCGTGGACGGCAAGGTGGTGCCGCGCATCGTCTTCACCAAGGGCGGTGGCCTGTGGCTGGAAGAGATGGGCCAACTCGATTGCGACGTGCTCGGCCTGGACTGGACCGTGAACCTGGGCAAGGCCCGTGCCTTGGTTGGCGCGCACAAGGCGCTGCAAGGCAATATCGACCCGAATGTGCTGTTTGCCCCGCCGGCCGCGATTGAAGCCGAGGTGAAAAAAGTGCTGGAGAGCTTCGGCACGCCGCACCGCGCCCCGGCAGGCCAGCCGGATGCCACCGGCCCGACCCACATCTTCAACCTGGGCCACGGCATCAGCCAGTACACCCCGCCCGAGCATGTGGCCGCCCTGGTGCAGGCGGTGCACGAACACTCCCGGAAGATGCGGAAATAGTGGTTTTCCCTAGACCTGGCATGCCCCAGAACAGGTTGGTGAATCCTGACTTATGCACAAAAGCTGTGCTGCGGTGCAGAATCAATCCCCCAAATGGGGGATTGCCGCTATAAAACCGATAGCGAACCTAAGTGATTGATTTATAAGGGTATTGCGCTTTGCTTTTTTTGTGGGCATTTCAAGAAAAGCCTTGATTTTCAAGGCTTCGGCCTGAATCGATACGCGATATCAACAAAGTTATCCACAGAAACTTTGAATGCTTTACAAAAGCCTTCCAGATCAAGCACTTAGGGGCATTTCCGGAAGTCAACATCAAGAATTCACCCCAACTCCGGCTTTTCCATGACGCACTGGCTTTCGGTTCTGGTCCAGACCCCGGCACACAGCCAGGTGGCCGGGCCGTTGAGTTACCGAAGTGAGTTGGCACTTGCCGCCGGCACCTTGGTGCGTGTCCCTTTCGGCAAGCGCGAGACCCTGGGCGTGGTGTGGGATGCATCCGCCGATGGCGAGACCACCCCGTTCGACGCCGACAAGACCCGCCCCATCACGGCCGCGCTGGACAGCCTGAGCCCGCTGACCGATGCCTGGCGGCAACTGGTCGGCTTTGCCGCCGGCTACTACCAGCGCTCGCTGGGCGAGGTGGCGCTGGCCGCCCTGCCGCCGCAGTTGCGCGAACTCAGTGCCGAGCAACTGGCACGCCGGCTCAAACGGCAGGCCAAGGCCGCCCCAGCCAGCACCGCAGCCGCCGACCCGACCCGCGCCCCGCTGACGCTGACGCCCGAGCAAACGGACGTCATCGCTCAGATCGAGACCCAGGCCGGGCCCTTTCTGCTGTTCGGCGCCACCGGCAGCGGCAAGACCGAGGTCTACCTGCGCTGCGTGCAAGCTTTGCTGGAGAGTGATCCGCAAGCGCAGGCCCTGGTGATGGTGCCCGAGATCAACCTCACGCCGCAGCTGGAGGCGCGCTTCATTGAACGCTTCGGCCCGCTGTACGGCGAGCAGGCGGTGGTGTCGCTGCACAGCGGCATGACCAACCCGCAGCGCTTGGCCAGCTGGCTGGCCGCCCACAGCGGCGCGGCGCGCATTGTGCTGGGCACGCGCATGGCGGTGTTCGCCTCCCTGCCGAAGCTGCGGCTGATCGTGGTCGACGAGGAACACGACCCGAGCTACAAGCAGCAGGAAGGCGCGCGCTACTCGGCGCGCGACCTGGCGGTCTACCGCGGCAAACTGGAGGGCGCCAAGGTCATCCTCGGCTCGGCCACGCCCTCGCTGGAGAGCTGGCACCACAGCCGCCCAGCCGCCGAGGGCGGACGCTACGTGCGCCTGCACATGCCCAGCCGCGTGGGCGGCAACAACGAGCCCGCCGTCTCCGCGGACGGCCGCCACAACCCGGCCAGCGGCCTGCCGCTGGTGCGACGGGTGGACATGAACCACCAGCCCAAACATGCGGTGTTCTCGCCGCCGCTGGTGGAGGCGATCAAGGCGCGCATCGCCCGCGGTGAGCAGAGCATGATGTTCTTGAACCGCCGCGGCTACGCGCCGGTATTGCATTGCACAGACTGCGACTGGAAGAGCGAGTGCCCCTACTGCAGCGCCTTTCGCGTATTCCACAAGATCGACCGCACGCTGCGCTGTCACCATTGCGGCTTCACCGAGCGCGTGCCGCGTGCCTGCCCGGCCTGCGGCAACCCGGACATCCGCCCCATGGGCCGCGGCACCGAGCGGCTGGAAGAACATCTGGCCGAGTTGCTGGGCGATGTGAAACGCCCGGATGGTGGCGCCGTGCGCATCGTGCGCATTGACGCCGACACCACCAAGCACAAGGGCGAACTGGAGTCGCAACTGGCGCAGGTGCATGCGGGTGAAATCGATGTACTGGTCGGCACGCAGATGATTGCCAAGGGCCACGACTTCCGCCGCATCACCCTGGTGGCCGCCGTCAACGCCGACAGCGCCCTGTTCTCCAGCGACTTCCGCGCGCCGGAACGCCTGTTCAGCCTGCTGATGCAGGCCGCAGGCCGCGCCGGACGCGATGCCGGCATCAGCGGCGAGAGCGAGATGTGGGTGCAGACTTTCCACCCGGCACACCCGCTGTTCGAGGCCCTGAAGAAACACGACTACCCTGCCTTTGCCGCCCAGGAGTTGCTGGAACGCGAACAGGCTGGCCTGCCGCCTTTCAGCTTCCAGGCTTTGGTGCGGGCCGAGGCACGCACGCAGGAAACGGCACAAGCCTTCCTGAACGCAGCCAGCTCACTCGGTACCGAGACCGCTACGGCACTGAACGTCACGCTCTACCCGGCCGTGCCCATGAGCGTGCAACGCGTGGCCAATGTGGAACGGGCGCAGATGCTGATCGAAAGCGCTTCGCGCGCCGCACTGCAGCGCTTCCTGGCGGACTGGCATGACGTGTTGCATGAAGTTCGACAGGGGCCGGAAGGCAAGGGGCTGATCCGCTGGGCCGTGGACGTTGATCCCCTGACGATTTGACCCAAGGCCATTTATTACCCGGATGAAATTGCAGAATTATTTATACCCGGGTATAATTTGATTTTTCAATTTTATCCGGGTAATTTATGGATTGGCTCCGCACACCATGCACCGCCTTTGAGGGCAGTCGCTGCATCGCCACAGGCGAACTCAAGGACGTGGCCCCGCTGGCCAAAGCCGCGCTGGACTGCAGTGCCGGCAACCCCAACCCGCCGCCGGTGCTGGTCTTCAACGACACCACCAGCGAGACGATCGAACTGGACTGGCGTGGCTCGGCGCAAGACTTTGCGGCCCGGCTGGGCGTGCCTGCCACGCCCCAGCCCAGCCCCGAAGCAACTCGCGGCCCTGGCCGCCCCAAACTTGGCGTGGTGGCACGGGAAGTGACCCTGTTGCCACGGCACTGGGAGTGGCTGGGCCAGCAGCCCGGTGGCGCCTCGGTGGCGCTGCGCAAGTTGGTGGAGGCGGCCCGTTTGTCATCCGAAGGGAAGGATCGCGCCCGGCAGAGCCGGGAGGTGGGCTACAAATTCATGGCCACCATGGCCGGACACGAAGCGGGCTTCGAAGAAGCCAGCCGGGCTCTGTTTGCCGGCGATCAAGCCGGCCTGGAAGCACGGATCGCCGCCTGGCCGGTGGATGTGCAAACGCACCTGAAAAAGCTGCTGGCCGAGGCCTTTCAAGCATGAACACCACTGAGTCCATCCAATCGTCGCCCGTTCTGTGGAAGGTCTACCTGGCCTTCCTGGGCCCAATGATTGTCAGCAATATCCTGCAAGCGCTTTCCGGCACGGTGAACAACATCTACCTGGGGCAGATGCTGGGCGTGAAGGCCATGGCCGCGGTGTCGGCGTTGTTTCCGGTGCTGTTCTTTTTCATCGCCTTCATGATCGGCCTGGGTGCGGGTGCCGCCATCCTCATCGGCCAGGCCTGGGGCGCCAAGGAGTTGGGTCGCGTCAAGGCCATCGCCGGCACCACGCTGATGGTGGGCCTGTACGCAGGACTGGCGGTGGCTGCCTTTGGCGGCTCGTTCACCGAGATGATGCTGCGCGCCCTGGATACGCCGGCCGACATCCTGCCGGAAGCCACGGCCTATGCCCGCATCATGCTGATCGCCGCCCCCGGCCTGTTCCTGTTCTTGCTGGTCACGTCCATGCTGCGCGGCGTCGGCGACACCACCACGTCGCTGCTGACGCTGCTGATCTCCACCGTCGTCAGCCTGCTGGTCACACCGGCACTGATTCAGGGCTGGGCCGGCCTGCCCCGTCTGGGTGTGACCAGCGGCGCTTATGCCGCAGTGGTGTCTTTCCTGATCGCGCTGGGCTGGACGGCCTGGTACCTCCTGCGCAAGCACCACCCGCTGGCACCCAACGCGGCATTTATCAAGCACCTGCGCATTGACCGCAGCATTCTGGTCAAGATCCTGTTCGTCGGTCTGCCCACGGCCTTGTCGATGATCACCATCTCGGTGGCCGAGATCGCCGTCCTGTTCCTGGTCAACCGCCATGGTTCGCAAGCCACGGCGGCTTACGGCGCGGTGAACCAGATCGTCTCGTACGTGCAGTTCCCGGCCATCTCCATCGCCATCACGGCTTCCATCCTGGCAGCCCAGGCCATTGGTGCCGGGCGCGGCCACACCCTGGGCAAGATCGCCCGCACCGGCATCACGATGAACCTGGTGTTGACCGGTTCGCTGGTGCTGCTGGGTTATCTTTTCTCGCGCCACATCCTCGGTTTGTTCATCACCGACGTGGCCGTGGTGGACATGGCGCAGACGCTGCTGCACAGCATGCTGTGGAGCAGCGTGATCATGGGCATGTCGATGGTGCTGTCGGGTTTGATGCGCGCCAGCGGCACCGTGCTGATGCCCACGGCCATCACGATGTTCGCCATTGCGGGCATAGAAATTCCAGTGGCCTGGGTCTTGAACCAGCTCTATGGCTTGAACGGCATTTGGGCGTCCTACCCGATCGCCTTTCTGGCGATGCTGGTCATGCAGACGGCTTATTACCGGCTGGCGTGGAAGAGAAAGCCGATCCGCCGACTGTGATGTCGGGCCATCTGACGTGCATCAAGGCCGCAGCGCAGCACCAACCAAGTCAGCCACAAGCCCACGCATAATGAAGCTGAAGAGGCACCTTGGATGACAGCACCTCCAGCCCAGAGAAGGAAATGATGATGACCCAGTTTTCAACGTCCACACGTCAGCGCCGTGGTCACTTGTATGGCGCCGCCCTGTTGGCCGCGCTCCTGCTGGCCGGCTGTTCCGCCGAATGGCTGAACCGCCAGCCAGCACAGGAAATCGCCCAGCGCACCAAGCCACCAGGATCGGTCTACGTCGGCTGGCGCGTCTTCCAGGAACGCTGCGCAAGCTGCCATGGCACGGATGCCACCGGCACGATCAACGCCCCCAACCTCCTGCCACGCATGAAAGACATTGGCCCGCGCCGCTTCGCCGGCCTCGTGCTCCAGCGCTACGACTGGACGCTGCCCCCGACACAAGCCACCACCCCTGGTGCAGCGCGGGAAACACAGGTCGAAGTGATCATGCAACGCAAAGACGCCCCGCTGACGATGCCGGCCTGGCAGGGCGAGCCTGTTGTCAGTGCCCAGATCATGGACCTGTATGCCTATCTGGCGGCACGTTCCGAAGGCACCCAGGGCCCCGGCCGGCCCCAGCCCTGAAGCCCCACGGCCTGCGCGCGCATCGCCGGCCAGAAGACAAAGGCCGCCCGAAGGCGGCCTTTGTCTTTCCAACCCGCAGGCGGCTCACGCCAGATCGAAGCGGTCCAGGTTCATCACCTTGGTCCAGGCCGCGACGAAGTCCTGCACGAACTTCTGCCTGCCGTCGGCGCTGGCATAAACCTCGGCCAGTGCGCGCAGCACGGCATTGGAGCCGAACACCAGATCCACGCGGGTGCCTGTCCACTTGACGGCACCGGTCTTGCGGTCCCGACCCTCGAAGCTGTTGCCCTCCTTCGAAACAGACTTCCACTCGGTGGCCATGTCGAGCAGGTTGACGAAGAAGTCGTTCGTCAACGTGCCGGGTTTGACCGTGAGCACGCCATGCTGGCTACCATCAAAGTTGGCGCCCAGCACGCGCAGGCCGCCGACCAACGCCGTCATCTCCGGTGCGGTGAGCGTGAGCAGCTGAGCCTTGTCCACCAGCAGGTGCTCGGCCGGCACGCCCGACTTGGCCATCTTCGCGTTGACGTAGTTGCGGAAACCGTCGGCCAAGGGCTCCAGGTGCTGGAAGGAAGCCACATCGGTCTGCTCGGCCGTGGCGTCGACACGCCCCGGCGCAAACGGCACGTCCAGCGCGGCGCCGGCTGCCTTGGCGGCCATCTCGATGCCGACACCACCGGCCAGCACGATCACATCAGCCAGCGACAGCTCGCCGCTCGCCTTCTGGATCGCTTCCAGCTTGGGCAGCACCTTGGCTGCCGTCTGGTTGACGGCCCAGTCCTTCTGCGGGGCCAGACGGATGCGCGCACCGTTGGCACCACCACGCTTGTCGCCACCACGGAAGGTGGAGGCAGACGCCCAGGCGGTGGACACCAGCTCGGCCACGGACAGGCCGGAGGCGGCGATCTTCGCTTTCACGTCGGCGATGTCGGCTGCCGTCGGCTTGTGGATCGCGGCGGGGAGCGGGTCCTGCCAGAGCAGGTCTTCTTTCGGCACCTCGGGGCCCAGGTAGCGCGCCTTGGGGCCCAGATCGCGGTGGGTCAGCTTGAACCAGGCACGGGCATAGGCTTCGGCGAAGGCTTGCGGGTCGTTCAGGAACTTGCGTGAGATCTTCTCGTAGGCCGGATCAAAGCGCAGCGACAGGTCGGTGGTGAGCATTGTGGGGCGGCGCGGCGGCGAGTCGGGCGTCGGGCCGGGGATGATGGCCTCGGCATCCTTCGCTTCCCACTGGATGGCGCCGGCTGGGCTCTTGGTCTTGACCCACTCGTACTTGAACAGGAACTGGAAGAAGTCATTGCTCCAGCGCGCCGGGGTGCTGGTCCAGGTCACTTCGATGCCCGAGCTGATGGTGTCCTTGCCCTTGCCGGCGCCGAACTGGTTGGCCCAGCCGAAGCCTTGTTGCTCCAGCACAGCCGCTTCGGGGGCAGCACCGACGTTGTCCGCCGGGCCGGCGCCGTGGGTTTTGCCGAGGGTGTGCCCGCCAGCGATCAGTGCCACGGTTTCCTCGTCGTCCATCGCCATGCGGGCGAAGGTCTCGCGGATGTCTTTGGCGGCCGACACCGGGTCGCCATTGCCGTTCGGGCCTTCGGGGTTCACGTAGATCAGGCCCATCTGCACGGCCGCCAGGGGGTTCTCCAGGTCACGCTTGCCGCTGTAGCGCTGTTCTGCGCCCAGCCAGGTGGTTTCCTTGCCCCAGTACACGTCCTGGTCCGGTTCCCACACGTCTTCGCGGCCGCCGGCGAAACCGAAGGTGCGGAAGCCCGCGTTTTCCAGCGCCACGTTGCCAGCCAGGATCATCAGGTCGGCCCAGGAAATCTTCTGGCCGTATTTCTGCTTGATGGGCCACAGCAGGCGACGGGCCTTGTCCAGGTTCACGTTATCGGGCCAGGAGTTCAGTGGCGCAAAACGCTGCTGGCCCCGGCCCGCACCGCCGCGGCCATCACCCACGCGGTAGGTGCCGGCACTGTGCCAGGCCATGCGGATCATCAGGCCGGCGTAGCTGCCGGAGTCGGCAGGCCACCAGTCCTGCGAGTCGGTCATCAGCTTGTTCAGGTCGGCCTTGAGTGCCGCATAGTCAAGCTTCTTGAATTCCTGGGCGTAGTCGAAGTTCGCGCCCAATGGATTGGACTTTTCCGAATGCTGGTTCAGCAGATCCAGGCGCAGTTGATTCGGCCACCAATCCTTGTTTTGCGTACCGCCACCGGCAGCACCGTGGAAGGGACATTTGGCTTCAATGGACATGGTTTTCTCCTAGTGCTTGTGATGTTGACGTTCCGACGAGACGTCTCAGCTGGCTTGTGCCAGGGTGGCCAGGCATTCAAGCCAGGACGGCTGACGCTGGGCATGGGCTTGCAGATAGGCAGTGGTCATACGGTACTCCTTTAACTTGAAAGTGGTTCAAGTTTAGAGTTTGACTATTGGATTAGCTATTTGATTTGAAATATCTATCAAATAGCGCAAACCTATCGCTGCACCGGAGCAGCCAGGGGAAAACGGAAACTAGGTCATCAAGGCCACGACGGCCGAGAAGCTCAAGAAGGCCACTGCAGTAGAGACCAGGATGATGCGGGCGATGCGCCCGTTGTCGGCGCCAAAACGTTCGGCCAGCATCGAGACGTTGCTGGCACTGGGCAGGGCGGCCACCAGCACCATCACGGTCAACGCCGGGCGCGCCAGCGGCACGCCGAGTTGAATGGCGCCGCCGCCCACCAGCAGCACCAGCAGCGGGTGCAGCAACAGCTTGTAAACCGCCACCGGCACGTAGTCGCTCAAGGGGTGGGGCGCATGGTCATGCTCGGCCGCCAGCATCTGCGAGCGCGCCAGCACAGCGCCGATGGTGAACAGTGCGGTGGGCGAGGCAGCGTCCGCCAGCAGCCAGACCGTCTTGGTGACCGGGCCCGGCAATTCGAGTTGGATGTAGGAGGCCAAGCCACCGAGCAGGATGGCCCAGGGCATGGGATTGAACAGCATGCCCTTGAGCGCGTTGCGCGCCGCCACCGCCATGCCGTGCGTGTCGGCCCCATCCAGGCGCGACAGCGCAATGCACAGCGAGGTGGTGATGACCATGTCCACCGTGATGGTCACGATCATCGGGCCGGCGGCCTGCGCGCCCAGCAGCGCCACCAGCAGCGGCACGCCCATGAAACCGGTGTTGGGAAAGGCCGCCACCAGCGCGCCGAACGAGGCGTCGTTCCAGCCGATGCGTTTGTTCAGCGTGACAGTGATCGTGAAGACGACCATGGTGAAGGCACACAACAACCAGACGCCGAACACGCTGGCGTCGAGCAGTTGCGCAATCGGCGTGGTCGCGCCAAAGCGGTACAGCATGCAGGGCAGCGCAAAGAACAGCACAAAGCCATTCAGCCCGGGAATCGCCTCCAGCGGCAGCATGCGCCGGCGCGCCGCCAGGTAGCCGCACAGGACCAGAGCAAAAAACGGGAAGGTGACAGAAAGAATGTTCAGCACGGCCTTATTGTCACAGCAGATGGCACGGCTTTTCCCCGTCTTCAGGATGCGAGATGCACTCTCGGTATGATTCCTCGCTTCGCCTCTGTTTTCTGCATGTCGTCCACCCCCTCCCACGGTCTGAATCTCGCACAACAGGATGCCGTCAACTTCCTGCACGGCCCCTGCCTGGTGCTGGCCGGCGCCGGTTCGGGCAAGACGCGCGTCATCACGCACAAGATCGCCCGCCTGATCCAGACCGGGATGGACCCGAAGCGCATTGCCGCCATCACCTTCACCAACAAGGCGGCGGCCGAAATGCGGGAGCGGGCCAAGGGGCTGATCGGCAAGGCCGCCAAGGACGTGCGCATCTGCACCTTCCACGCGCTGGGCGTGCACATGCTGCGCGAAAGCGGCGAGGTGCTGGGCCTGAAGCCCCAGTTCTCCATCCTCGACAGCGATGACGTGACCAGCATCCTGAAGGACGCCGGCGGTTCGGTCGATGCCGCCACCGCCCGCCAATGGCAATGGACCATCAGTGCGTGGAAAAACATGGGCCTGAACGCCGAGCAGGCCGAAGCGCAGGCCGACGACGACAACGAACGCATCATCGCGCGCATCATGGCGCGCTACGAGGAGCGGCTGACGGCCTACCAGAGCGTGGACTTCGACGACTTGATCGGTATGCCACTGAAATTGCTGCGCGACCACGAAGAGGTGCGCAGCAAGTGGCAGCAGATGATGGGCCACATCCTGGTGGACGAGTACCAGGACACCAACGCCACCCAGTACGAGGTGCTGAAAGCGCTGGTGGGCAGCCACGACCCGCAAAATTCGCGTTTCACCGCCGTGGGCGACGACGACCAGTCGATCTACGGCTGGCGCGGTGCCACGCTGGACAACTTGAAAAAATTGCCGGTCGACTTTCCGAATCTGAAAGTCATCAAGCTGGAGCAGAACTACCGCTCCACCAGCGCCATCCTGCGCGCGGCCAACAACGTGATCGGCCCCAACCCCAAGCTGTTCCCGAAGAACCTGTGGAGCGACCTGGGCGAAGGCGAGCCGGTGCGCGTGGTCGATGCCGACAACGAGGAACACGAGGCCGAGCGCACCGTGGCGCGCATCCAGAGCCTGCGCTCGAACTCGCAACACAAGGAGTTCCGCGACTTCGCCGTGCTGTACCGCGCCAACCATCAGGCGCGCGTGTTTGAGCAGGCCTTGCGCCGCGCGCAGATTCCCTACAAGGTGTCAGGCGGCCAGAGCTTCTTCGACCGTGCCGAGATCAAGGACCTGTGCGGCTGGTTCCGCCTGTGGGTGAACAACGACGACGACCCGGCTTTCCTGCGTGCCGTCACCACGCCCAAACGCGGCATCGGCCACCAGACGCTGCAGCAGCTGGGCACCTTTGCCAGCAAGTACAAGCTCAGCCTGTTCGAGGCGCTGTTCTCCTCCTCGCTCGGCTCGGTGTTGAACGCACGCGCGGTGGGCAGCCTGCACGAATTCGGTCGTTACCTGAACGACCTCGAATACCGGGCTCGCCACACCCAGGGTGCGGAAGATGCACGTGCCTTCCTGGCCGACTGGCTCAAAGAGATCGGCTACGAGAAACACCTGTACGACAGCGAAGACAACGAGAAGGTGGCGGCCTCGCGCTGGACCAACGTGATGGAGTTCTGCGACTGGATGGCGCAGCGCTGCGGCGGCCAGATTGACGATGCGGCTGGCGTGACGCTCAGCAGCGAGAAGAAGTCGCTGCTGGAAGTGGCGCAGACCATCTCGCTGCTGTCCACCATCAGCGAACGCGAGCAGGACCAGAACGTGGTGACACTCTCCACCCTGCACGCCTCCAAGGGCCTGGAGTGGCCGCACGTGATGCTGGTCGGCGTGACCGAGGGCATGCTGCCGTTCAAGCTTGATGAAGGTGCCGACTCGCTGGGCGGCTCCTCGCGCGAGCATGAGGCTGCCAATGAAAGCATCGCGCAGCGCCTGCAGGAAGAGCGCCGCCTGATGTATGTGGGCATCACGCGTGCCCAGCGCACCCTGGCCGTGAGCTGGCCGCGCCGCAAGAAAAAAGGGCGCGAGATGGTGACCGCTCAGCCCAGCCGCTTCATTGCCGAGATGGCGCTGGACCAGGCCACGGTAAAAGAAGACCCGCGCGAAAAACTGCGCGCCCTGCGCGCCGAATTCGCCAAGAAGGCCCAGGATGCGGCAGCGGCGCAAGCGCTGGCCGGACCAGCATGAAACCAATCGCTATCTTTTTGATAGCTGCTGGCGCAATATCGACAAGCGCAACAGCCCAAAACAACATTGAAAATCAGGCCGCCACGCCGGACGCCGGCTGGCTGGCTTGCACCCGATTGAACGATGCACCGGCACGGCTGGCCTGCTTCGACCGCTGGGCCGGGCAGCAGGCGCCGGGCATGACCGCCACGGCACCTAACGCGACCCCGCCGGCGCTGGCCTCGGAACAGCCACCGCCCGTGGCACCCGCCGCCACGGGGGCGATTGAAAAACCGACACAAACCGCAGCGACCGAACCCGACTGTCACAGCAGCCAGTCGTCGACCCTGTCGCGCTTCTGGGAGTTGGAAGCCAGCAGCGATTGCGGCCGCTTCAACATCCGCGGCTACCGCCCAATCAGCCTGTCGTTGATCGGCTCCGACAGCGTCAACACAGCGCCGAGCACGCCCACAGCCGGCCACACCGCCAGCTACCAGCCCTACCTGCAAGGCGAGACCCGTATCCAGCTCTCGGTGCGCACCAAGATCGCTTCCGGCTTCCTGACGCACGACGACCCGGTCAAGCGCGACTCGCTCTGGTTCGGCTACAGCCAGCAGTCCTACTGGCAGCTCTTCAACGAACAACTCTCGCGTCCGTTCCGCAACACCGACCACGAACCGGAACTGATGTACATCGTGCCGACCGACGCCGATCTGCCCGGGGGCTGGCGGCTGCGTTACAGCGGCATCAGCCTCAACCACCAGTCCAACGGCCAGACGCTGCCGCTGTCGCGCAGCTGGAACCGCATCATCCTGATGGCCGGTGCCGAGAAGGGCGACAAGTACACCCTGACCGGCCGCGTCTGGCAGCGCATGCCCGAAGACGCCGCCAGCGATGACAACCCGGGCATCAGCGACTACGTGGGGCGCGCCGAAGTCACCGGCATGTGGAACCTGGACAAGCTCAACTCGCTGAGCATGACGGTGCGCCATTCGTTGCAGGCGGTAGGCAACGGCTCGCTGCGCCTGGACTGGATGCGCGCCATCGGCACTCCCGGCCGCGGCAGCATGACCAGCGGCCTGCGCTTTCACGTCCAGCTGTTCAGCGGCTACGGCGACTCGCTGCTGGACTACAACCGCCAGCGCACGGTGCTCAGCATTGGCCTGAGCCTGGTCGACTGGTAAGCCTCAGACCGCCCCGCCGTCAATCACCCACGCGCAAAGCACCGCGACGGACCTGGTCGCGCTCCAGCGACTCGAACAAGGCCTTGAAGTTGCCTTCGCCAAAGCCCTCATCACCCTGGCGCTGGATGAACTCGAAGAACACCGGCCCAAGCAGGGTCTGCGAGAAGATCTGCAGCAACAGACGGGGGCGCCCATCGGCCGTACTGCCATCGAGCAGGATGCCGCGCGCCTGCAATTCGGGTACCGGCTGGCCGTGGCCCGGCAGCCGCTCTCTCAGCATGTCGTAGTAGACCTCGTTCGGCGCCGTCATCAACGGGATGCCGGCCAGCTGCAGGGCATCAACGCTGGCCAGCAGGTCATCGGTGAGCAGCGCCACGTGCTGGATACCCTCGCCGTTGAACTGCATCAGGAATTCCTCGATCTGACCGGCACCGCGCGAGGACTCCTCGTTGAGCGGAATGCGGATCTTGCCGTCCGGCGCCGTCATGGCCTTGGACGTCAGGCCGGTGTATTCGCCTTGGATGTCGAAGTAACGGATCTCGCGGAAGTTAAACAGGCGTTCGTAGAACTGCCCCCAATACGCCATGCGGCCGCGGTAGACGTTGTGCGTCAGGTGGTCGATCAGGCGCAGGCCGTGGCCGCCCGGGCGGCGCGGCACGCCTTCGACCCACTCGAAGTCGATGTCGTAGATCGACTTGCCGTCCTCGAAGCGATCGATCAGGTACAGCGGCGCGCCGCCGATGCCACGGATCGCCGGCAGGCGCAACTCCATCGGCCCAGTCGGAATCTCGATCGGCTGCGCGCCCAGCTCCAGCGCGCGCGCATAGGCTTTGTGCGCATCGCGCACGCGAAAGGCCAGACCACAGGCCGCGGGGCCGTGCTCGGCCGCAAAATAAGAAGCCAGGCTGCGCGGCTCGCGGTTGACGATGAAGTTGATCTCGCCCTGGCGGTACAGCAGCACGTCCTTGGAACGGTGACGGGCCACCAGGCTGAAGCCCATTTTCTCGAACAGAGGTTCCAGTACGTTGGGTACGGGCGAGGCGAACTCGACGAATTCGAACCCCATGAGGCCCATGGGGTTCTCGAACAGATCAGACATGAAATTTCTCCGGAATGGCGTGGATGACTAAAACACAGGCGTCATCGCCATACCGGAGGCGCACCGGGACGACCGCGGCAGCTGCGGGCCAGGTGATCGCCAATGAAGAGTGCGCTGCCGCTCATGTTGGAGTTGGTACGTCAGGTTGTAGGCGCATCATATCGGGCCCGGCACAACGTGCAAGGCCATCGCCAGTAAAAAGCCCCTTGTCGGGGCCTTTCAGGTCAATCCGCCTCTGCGGCCACCGGATGGCCTAGTGTGCCCGCCACGCTGCGCAGAGAAGATCTGTCAGCACCACGGGCACATCATTGTCAAAACTCATCAACAGTTCCGGTGCCTGAGCCGCGGCGGCTGATTGCAAGATGCCCGCCACACTGGCTTTCTGCGCGTCGGTTGCTGCGTGCTTGAGCCGCGTCTCCAGCAGCGAGACCGTTTCTTCCCGCATCCGGTCGGAGCCCAGGACATGCCAGGCATAGTCAATCTCGTAACGGTCAAAGGCGTCCTTCAAGCTTTCTGCGTTCAGCTTGGCTTCTTCGGCGAAGTGGTTCAGCGTGCGGGTGCAGATCCCGTTCATCACCTGGGCAACCAGGTCAGCATGTTCATGCACAGCAGTGTCAGTGGTCATTTCGGAGTCCTTGTTGAATGGCGGGCGCGCGCCCGAATGGATGTGACCCGTTGTCGGCAGATGGGCAAACGAACCGGCGCGGGTGTGAGGCAAGCCAGACTGGCCTCACAGTGAATCGACGCCATCAGGGCGCAGTGCGCTCAATGGCGAAAAGGCGAGGAAAGGTCGGCCTCGAACCAGACCGAACCTCGCGGGGGCTCGACGATCGATGGGGAAAATAAAAAAGCCACCCCTGAGGATGGCTTTCTGAGAGATCTTGGTGGCCTGGGGCGGAATCGAACCACCGACACGCGGATTTTCAATCCGCTGCTCTACCAACTGAGCTACCGGGCCAAGAGATGGAATTATAGCAGGACTTTTCCGCCATTCCTGCGGCCACTTCAAGAAGTGCCGCGCTTGCCGCGGGACAGGTCCACCCCAAGCTGCTTGAGCTTGCGATAGAGGTGGGTGCGCTCCAGGCCGGTCTTCTCAGCAACGCGGGTCATGGACCCGCTTTCACGCGCCAGGTGGTACTCGAAATAGGCCTTCTCGAACTCGTCGCGCGCTTCGCGCAAGGGCTTGTCCAGCATGAAGTTCTGCTGTGCCTGCGGCCCCAGCTCCACAGCCCCTGACACGGTCAGTTGCCCGGTCAGCGTGGTCATCTCCGTCACGATCTCGACCGGCTGGCTGAGTGCAGACGCCGGCTTGCGCAAGCTGCCCTTGACCAAGCCCTGCTCCACTGCCTTGAGCAGCTTTTGCAAGGTGATCGGTTTTTCCAGGAAGGCCAGGGCGCCGATCTTGGTGGCCTCGACCGCCGTGTCGATGGTGGCGTGACCGCTCATCATGATGACCGGCATGGTCAGCAAACCAGTGGTGGACCATTCCTTGAGCAAGGTCACACCATCGGTGTCCGGCATCCAGATATCGAGCAGCACCAGATCGGGCCGTTCACGCTGGCGGGCGGCACGAGCTTGAGCCGCATTTTCAGCCACCTCGACGGTGTGCCCTTCGTCGTTCAGGATTTCCCACAGCAGATCACGAATGCCGAGTTCGTCATCCACCACCAGAATGTTTGCCATGATTTGTAAGCGCTGTGCCTCGGAAAATAACTCGCCGTGCTCAGGCTGAGGTCACGGGCTGCACTGCGAATGATAACGATACTTGCGCACCCACCACCTGGTCGTCCACGACCCGGTTGGCCAGATCGATGCGCGAGCCATGTTCATCGGCAATCTTCTTGACCACGGCCAAGCCAAGACCCGTGCCTTTGGCCTTGGTCGTGACGTAAGGCTCGAACGCGCGCTTGAGGATGTTCTCAGGGAACCCGGTGCCGTGGTCGAGCACGCTCAGACGCACCCGTCCGCTGGATTCCACCCACTGGGTGCGCAGTGTCACGCTGCAGTCAGCGCCGCTGCGTGCTGCCGTTTCGGTGGCATCCTGCGCGTTTTGCAGCAGGTTGTGCAACACCTGCCGCAACTGCTGAGCATCGCCCAGGATGCGTGGGCAACGTGGGTCCAGCTCGGCGTGCACCGGCACATGAACGTTCTCTCCGCCATACAGATGCAGCACTTCAGCGACCAGTGCATTAAGGTCCAGCGGCTTGAGTTCTGCTGCCGGCAGGCGTGCATAGTCGCGGAACTCATTGACCAGCCGCTTCATGGCATCGACCTGGTCGACGATGGTCTTGACCGATTTGGACAGGATCGCCTGCTCGGGAGCATCCACCTTACCAGTGAGCTTCATCTCCAGCCGCTCGGCCGACAGCTGGATAGGCGTGAGCGGATTCTTGATCTCGTGCGCCAAACGCCGAGCCACCTCGCCCCAGGCCTGAGCACGCTGGGCAGAGACGATTTCTGAAATATCGTCAAACACCAGCAGCCGTGCATGACCAGGCAGCTCGGCGCCACGTGCCACCAGGGTCACGATCCCATCGGCCGTCTGACCTGCCAGACCGGATTGCACACCGCCGAGTTCGAAGGACTGCTGCCAGTGGTCGAGACCGTGTTCGCTGCTCTCTCCCAGGAACGTATCAAACTGGGCCTGAACACGGCTGCCGAACTCCTCCAGCCCCTCGATGTCAGCCAGGCGTCGCCCTTCACAAGCCGCCAGCGGCACCCTCAAAATGCGCGTGGCACCGGGATTGGCCGACTGGATGGCGCCCCGTTCATCGAGCACCATCACACCTGCGGTCAGATTGTCCAGAATGGTCTGCAGGTTGGCACGCGCCGCATTGACCTGCTCCATGCTGTGCTCGACGGCCTGGCGGGCATCGGCCAGCTGCTGCGTCATGTCCGCAAATGAGCGGGTCAGCCCCCCGAGCTCGTCCTTGCCCTGCAAAACGGTCTTCGGTGTCAGATCGCCTGCCGCCACTTGGCGCACCCCATCGGCCAGCAGCAGCAGTGGGCGCGTGATCTGGTTCCCCAACAGCACGGCCAGCAACACGGCACCGAAGACCGCCAGGAACAGGCTCAGGGTCAAGGTGCCGATGTACATGCGCCGCAGCCCATCGCGTGCCAGCGCGCGCTCCTGGTATTCACGGTAGGCTTCGGTCACCGCAAGGGCATTGGCCACCAACGCCTCCGGCAATTCCTGCGTCACCAGCAGGAAGCGGTTTTCTCCCAGCATGCCGAAGTTGGACGAGGGCACCTGGGCCAAGGCCTTCAGGCGAACCTGGCGCGCCGTCTCACCCGCACCGGGCACATCATCCAGTCCTTCAACCCAAGTCACGACACGTTGACTGCGGGCGGCGCGAAATTGCTGAGCCCCCGGCCGCTCCGGCGTCAGCTGCAACTGAGAGGCACCAACGCTGGCAATCAACTGTCCCGTTGCCCCCCAAAGCATGACATCGCGTCCGCCCAGTTGTTCGCGCACGCGCTCCAGCACCAGCCCGGCTGTCACATCGGGCGTATCTTGCAGTTGCTGGGCGGCACTGCGGGTTTTGCTCGACAAGTCGGTAGACAAGATGTCCAAGGTGGTTCGCCCCAGATTCAGACCTGCTTCGAGCGCCCCCTCCACCTTGACGTCGAACCAGCTCTCGATCGAACGCGACACAAACTGATAGGACACCACGTAGATCAACATGCCTGGGGCAAAGCCGGCCAGGGCGAAGACGGCCGCCAGTTTGACCAAAAGCCGGCTGCCGAAACGCCCCTGGCGCAGACGTCTGGCCAGGCGAAAAGCGATCCAGCCGATTACCAGCAACAGCAAGGCCGCCACCGCCACGTTGACCGCAAAAAGGCGGGCGTAGTTGCGCTCGTACAGCTCGCGGTTGTTGGTCGCCTGGGTCAGGAGGAACAGCAAGACCAGGCCGATAGCCACCATGGCAGCCATCCCGATGCCCAGCGTCCAGCGCAGGGCGGGAGAGCTTTGCAAGCTCTGCCTGACACTGGCCTCGATCGTCGGCTTCTTCACTTCAGGTTGTCCAGGGCCAGCCGCTGCGTTGCTGCCATTGAGAGCGCCCAGTCGTTCTGCCCCAAGGCCCCGATCTGCAGAGGGCGCGGCAACTGCGACACGTCCAGCCGGAAGCGGAATTCGACCCGATGACGCCCGCTCGGGTCAAGGTCACGCAACTCGGCAATGCGCCAGCCGGAGATGCGACGCACAGCAGCCATCGCATCTTCCAAGGTATCGAAACTCTGGTTCAGGATCACGCCCAGTCCGTTGTTGGCGATGGTGCTGGGAGAGACAGCCAGGCGCCAGCGCCGCGTCAGCGGATGAAATACCAGCCGCATGTGCCGCTCTGCGCCCGCCACCTTTTTGTCCGCCCAGTACCAGCGTTCGCGATAGACCTCAGCCTCGGCCACGAAAAACACGGCAACCCCCTTGAGCAGGGCCGACTCAACCGTCGTCGGCAGATCAAAGTTGAGCGTGGCGCTCAGCAAGACGCCCTCGTTGTCCCCTTCCAGGCGCAACTGCGCCACCTCGGCCACAGGTTGTGCCAGTGCCGGGCGAGGCATCCAGCCGACCAGCAGGGCGCAGGCCAGCAGCACGGCCCAATCAAGCCGCGCGTTTTTCCAGCAGTGCGTAATAAAAGCCGTCATGGTCACTGTCTTGATTGTCTAGGACGTCGCCGTCTCCGACGGTGAAATGCGGCAATAAATGGCCTGGCGAGGGCAGTAAACGGGCCTGGGTGTTGTGTGCAAGAAACGTTTGAATCTGCAGGTCACCCTCCGCCTTGAATACCGAACAGGTGCAGTACAGCAAGCGCCCCCCCGGTTTCAGCAACGGCCACAGAGTGGCCAGCAAGCGAGCCTGGATGGCCGCCAGTTGTCCAACATCACTCTCACGGCGCAGCCAGCGCACGTCCGGGTGGCGCCGCACAATGCCTGAGGCGGTGCAGGGCGCATCCAGCAGGATGGCGTCAAACGGCTGCCCGTCCCACCAGGCGGCGGGCAGCCCGGCATCGGCCACCTGCACCCGGGCCTGCAAGCCCAGTCGCAGCAAAGTCTGTCCGATGCGCTCGGCGCGCACCGGGTCGATTTCCAGTGCACTGACCTCGCAATCCGCCAACTCCAGCAAATGGGCCGTTTTGCCACCGGGTGCGGCACAGGCATCGAGCACACGCAAACTGGCCGTGCCAGCCAACCCCTGCAGCAACAGCGGGGCCGCCTGCTGCGCTGCCGCATCCTGCACCGAGACGTGACCCTCGGCAAAACCGGGAATCGCCTGCACCGGCAACGGGGCGGCCAAGGTCACGCCGAATTCACCGTTGCGCCATGCCGCGATACCCGCTCCGCGCAGACGCGTCAGGCAGGAATCGATCGTTGTCTTCCGGACATTGACACGCAGCGTCATGGGTGCCTGCCGGTTGTTGGCCTGCAGAATGGCCTGCCATTGCCCCGGATGGTCCTGCCGCAAACGCTCAATCCACCATGCCGGGTGATTCCAGTGTGCCACGGGATCCACCTCCGTACGAGCAAGCAACTCAGCGCGTTCACGCAGGAAACGGCGCAGACATCCGTTCACAAAGCCGGCTTGTGCTCGAATCGAAGCCGTGTGCTTGGCCGCTTCCACTGCCTGGTTGACCAAGGTGAAGCTTTCATACGGGGCCACCGCCTCGTCCCAGATCAGTGCCAGTGCCGTACACAGCAGGGCATCCACGGCAGCCGGCGGCTTGCGCGATGCCAGCAGCCGGCGCAAAGCTTCGGCGCGCCCCAACGAGCGCAGTACCTGGTACACCAGCGCCTGCACGCCAGGCCGCAGGCTGACCTGGACCGCTTCCAATGCAGCCGTACCTGATGCGCCCTGGCGGATGGCCGCCAAAACGACCGCCACCGCCTGCAGCTGACGCCACAGCGGTATTTTGGAATCGCTTTCGTTCATGTGATCGTTTGTGCCGGTTTGAAACCGAACAGCCAGGCCAGCAGATGCGCCGGAAATTGAACAATGGCGTCGTTGTAGTCCTGCACCAGGCGGTTGAACTCTTGCTTGGCATTGGCGGCCTGCAGCGTGATGTGTTCCCACTGTTGCTGCAGCACAGCCGGCAGTGGCTCGCCCGCCAGATCGGGGGGCTCATCACGCAAGCGCGACCATGACTCGCACAGCGTCTCGTGCGCGGTCTGCAGCGCACGCATCGCCAGAGCATCCAGCGGATGGGTCCGCGCCGCCTTGAGTGACGATTCGAATTGCCGTGCCGCAGCCAGCACGCCGGCACGCAAACCAGCCTCTTCGTCATCTGACGGCAAGGCGAAACTACCCAACACCAGAGTCACGTACTGGGTGAACTGCATCTCCAGCGGCGCAAAAGCGGCTATCGCCTGCGAGCGCAAGCGCACCAGCCGGTTGTAGGCCCCCACGGCCCAGAACAACACCACTGCCCAGACGACCCATATGGCGAGCGGAATATTCATGCCTGTGATTCCTCCGAGACGACCTCAAGCCAACAGCAAAACTTGTCCAGAAAAAAGCCCCAAGCGCCTGCAAAGGGCTTGGGGCTTGATTGTGCGACAGCCGCCGGCTTTACTCGGTGGCGGCTCCCGCATCAGCCGGGGTCTCACCGGCCAGTTCGGCTGCCTCGGCGTCGGCAATGGCGCGACGCTCGGCGTCGTCCATGCTCTCGCGCACCTTGCGGGCCTGGTGGTAGGCCATGCCGGTACCCGCCGGGATCAGGCGGCCGACGATGACGTTCTCTTTCAGACCGCGCAGTTCGTCGCGCTTGCCCATGATGGCCGCTTCGGTCAGCACGCGAGTGGTTTCCTGGAAGGAAGCCGCGCTGATGAAGCTGTCGGTGGACAGCGATGCCTTGGTGATACCCAACAACAGGTTGGAGTACGTCGCGGGGATCTTGCCTTCGGCGCGCAAAGCGTCGTTGGTGTTGAGCATTTCGGAACGCTCAACCTGTTCGCCGGCAATGTAGTTCGAATCACCCGCGTTCTCAACCACCACGCGGCGCAGCATCTGACGCACGATCACTTCAATGTGCTTGTCGTTGATCTTCACGCCCTGGAGTCGGTACACATCCTGCACCTCGTCCACGATGTAACGCGCCAGTTCTTCCATGCCCAGCAGACGCAGGATGTCCTGCGGGTCGGCCGGACCGTCGACCACGCTCTCGCCCTTGTTGACCACCTGGCCTTCGTGCACCAGGACGTTCTTCTCCTTGGGCACCAGCTCGTCCCAGACCTTGCCTTCCGGATCGGTGATCTGCAGGCGGATCTTGCCTTTGGTTTCCTTGCCGAAGGACACGGTACCGGTCATCTCGGCCAGCATGCCCTTGTCCTTGGGTGAGCGGGCTTCGAACAACTCGGCCACACGCGGCAGACCGCCGGTAATGTCTCGGGTCTTCTGGCCTTCCACCGGGATACGGGCCAGCACCTCGCCGGGGCCCACGTCCTGGCCATCGCGCACCTGGATCAGGGCACCGACCTGGAAGCCGATCGTCACGGCGTGATCGGTGCCGGGGATCTTCACTTCAGCGCCTGAGGCGTCGATCAGCTTGACCTGCGGACGCACGATCTTGGTCGAACCACGGCGCTTCGGATCGATCACCACCAAGGTCGACAGGCCGGTGACCTCGTCCACCTGCTTGGCCACGGTCAGACCTTCCTCGACGTTCTCGAACTTCACCTGACCGGCGAATTCCGTGATGATCGGGCGGGTCAGCGGGTCCCAGTTGGCGAGAATCGCGCCAGCCTTGATGGCCTGGTCAGCCTTGATCGTCAACACGGCACCATACGGCACCTTGTGACGCTCACGTTCGCGGCCATGCTCGTCATGGATGATGATCTCGCCGGAACGGGCAATCACCACCAGTTCGCCCTTGCTGTTGGTCACATAGCGCATCGTGGCATTGAAGCCGATGATGCCGTTGGACTTGGCTTCCACGCTGGAGGCAATCGCCGCACGCGAAGCCGCACCACCGATGTGGAAGGTACGCATGGTCAGCTGGGTACCCGGCTCACCGATCGACTGGGCGGCAATCACACCGACCGCTTCACCCATGTTGACCAGACCACCACGGCCCAGATCGCGGCCATAGCACTTGGCACAGAGACCGAAGCGGGTTTCGCAGGTCAGTGCCGTGCGAACCTTGACCTCGTCCACGCCCGCCGCCTCGAGTTCTTCGATGACGTCTTCATCCAGCATATCGCCCGCCTTGGCCAGCACCGAGCGGTTTTCCGGATGCAGGACGTCTTCAGCAGCGGTACGACCCAGGATACGGTCACGCAGCGACTCGATCACTTCACCACCTTCGACGATGGCGCGCATCAGGGAGCCCTCGTGCGTGCCGCAATCGTCTTGCGTCACCACCAGATCCTGCGTCACGTCCACCAGACGACGGGTCAGATAACCGGAGTTGGCCGTCTTCAGCGCCGTGTCCGCGAGACCCTTACGGGCGCCGTGGGTGGAGATGAAGTACTGCAACACGTTCAGACCTTCGCGGAAGTTCGCGGTAATCGGCGTCTCGATGATCGAGCCGTCCGGCTTGGCCATCAGACCCCGCATACCAGCCAACTGGCGAATCTGGGCCGCGGAACCGCGGGCACCGGAGTCGGCCATCATGTAGATGGAGTTGAAGGACTCCTGATCCACTTCCTTGCCATGGCGGTCGATGGTCTTCTGCAGACGCAGCTGGTCCATCATCACCTTGGAGACCTTGTCG
This sequence comes from Curvibacter sp. PD_MW3, assembly GCA_002633085.1. GTDB lineage: Bacteria > Pseudomonadota > Gammaproteobacteria > Burkholderiales > Burkholderiaceae_C > Hylemonella. The sequence continues at coordinate 10,131 of NSIV01000011.1, read as the reverse complement.
CCGGCCTTGCCCCAGATGTCCACCACCTTGTTGTAGCGCTCGCCCACAGTCACCAGACCGGAGACGTACTGCTGCTCGATGTCCTTGACTTCCTTCTCGGCGCTTTCGATGATCTCGTGCTTTTCCTTCGGCACCAGCATGTCGTCAATGCAGATGGAAATGCCGGACTTGGTTGCCAGACGGAAACCGTTTTGCAGCAGCTTGTCGGCAAACACCACCGTCTCCTTCAGACCGCACTTGCGGAAGGACACGTTGATCAGCTTGGAGATTTCCTTTTTCTTCAGCGCCTTGTTGAGGTTCGAGAACGGCAGGCCCTTGGGCAGGATCTCGGACAACAGCGCACGACCAGCCGTGGTTTCCACCAGTTGGGTCACGGGCGTGAAGGCACCGGTTTCCTTGTCCTTGGTGTACTCGGTCAAACGCACGCTGATGCGGGACGTCAGTTCGACTTCACCGGCATCCAGCGCACGCTGGACTTCCGTGGTGTCCGCAAAGATCAGGCCTTCGCCCTTGCCGTTGATACGTTCGCGGGTCGTGTAGTACAGACCCAGCACCACGTCCTGCGACGGCACGATCGACGGTTCGCCGTTGGCCGGGAACAGCACGTTGTTGGAGGCCAACATCAAGGTGCGGGCTTCCATCTGGGCTTCCACCGACAGCGGGACGTGCACAGCCATCTGGTCACCGTCGAAGTCGGCGTTGAAGGCAGCACAAACCAGCGGGTGCAGCTGGATGGCCTTGCCTTCAATCAGGATCGGCTCGAATGCCTGGATGCCCAGGCGGTGCAGCGTCGGCGCACGGTTGAGCATCACCGGGTGCTCTTTGATGACCTCTTCCAGAATGTCCCACACCACCGGCGTGCCAGATTCGACTTCCTTCTTCGCCGCCTTGATGGTGGTGGCGATGCCCATGGCTTCCAGGCGCGAGAAGATGAAAGGCTTGAACAGTTCCAACGCCATCAGCTTCGGCAAGCCGCACTGGTGCAGCTTGAGGGTCGGACCCACGGTAATCACGGAACGACCGGAGTAGTCGACGCGCTTGCCCAGCAAGTTCTGGCGGAAACGACCGCTCTTGCCCTTGATCATGTCGGCCAGGGACTTGAGGGCACGCTTGTTGGCGCCCGTCATGGCCTTGCCACGACGACCGTTGTCCAACAGCGAGTCCACCGCCTCTTGCAGCATGCGCTTCTCGTTGCGCGCGATGATCTCGGGTGCTTTGAGTTCGAGCAGACGGCGCAGACGGCTGTTGCGGTTGATGACGCGGCGGTACAGGTCGTTCAGGTCGGAGGTCGCGAAGCGGCCGCCGTCCAGGGGCACCAGCGGACGCAGGTCCGGCGGCAGCACAGGCAGCACTTCCAACACCATCCACTCGGGCTTGATGCCGGACTTCTTGAACGCTTCCAGCACCTTCAGGCGCTTGGCGTTCTTCTTGACCTTCATCTCGGAACCGGTCAGATCGCCACGCAGACGCTCGATCTCCATGTCGATGTCGATGCCCTGCAGCAGATCCTTGATGCCTTCGGCGCCCATTTTGGCGATGAACTCGTCACCGTATTCCTTGACCTTGGCGTCGTAGTCGTCCTCGGACATGATGCTGAACTTCTTCAGTGGGGTCATGCCGGGGTCGGTCACCACATAAGCTTCGAAATACAGCACGCGCTCGATGTCGCGCAGCGTCATGTCGAGCACCAGGCCCAGACGCGACGGCAGCGACTTCAGGAACCAGATGTGGGCGCAGGGTGCGGCCAGGTCGATGTGACCCATACGCTCGCGACGCACCTTGGTCTGCGTGACTTCAACGCCACACTTCTCGCAGATCACGCCGCGGTGCTTGAGACGCTTGTACTTGCCGCACAGGCATTCGTAGTCCTTGATAGGCCCGAAGATCTTGGCGCAGAACAGACCGTCACGCTCAGGCTTGAAAGTGCGGTAGTTGATGGTCTCAGGCTTTTTCACCTCGCCGAAAGACCAGGAGCGGATCTTCTCGGGCGAAGCCATGCCGATCTTGATGGCATCGAAATGCTCATCCGGCGTGAACTGCTTGAACAGGTCGAGTAGTGATTTCATATGACTCTATCCTTTGCGAATTAGGAGCGCTCGAGCTCGATGTCCAGGCCCAGGGAACGGATTTCCTTGACCAGCACGTTGAACGACTCGGGCATGCCAGCTTCGATGGCATGCTCGCCCTTGACGATGTTCTCGTAGACCTTGGTACGGCCCTGCACGTCGTCGGACTTGACGGTGAGCATTTCCTGCAGCGTGTAAGCAGCGCCGTAGGCTTCGAGCGCCCAGACCTCCATCTCGCCGAAACGCTGGCCGCCGAACTGGGCCTTGCCGCCCAGCGGCTGCTGAGTAACCAGCGAGTAAGGGCCAGTCGAACGGGCGTGCATCTTGTCGTCCACCAAATGGTGCAGCTTCAAGAAGTGCATGTAGCCCACGGTCGTTGTGCGGTCGAAGGCGTCGCCCGTACGGCCGTCATACAACTGAGCCTGGGTGCGCGTGGCGGTCAGGCCCTTGGTCTTGGCAACGTCATCCGGATACGCCAGCTTGAGCATGTCGCGGATTTCCTGTTCGGAAGCGCCATCAAACACCGGCGTGGCAAAAGTCATGCCGGTCGTCAGATTGGCCGCCATCGCCAGCACCTGCTCGTCGCTCAGCGTGGACAAGTCTTCCTTGTGGCCAGAGCTGTTGTAAACCTTGTCCATGTAGGCGCGCAGCTCGGCCACCTTGGCTTCGGCTTGCAGCATGTCACCAATACGCTGACCAATGCCTTTGGCGGCCCAGCCCAAGTGAACTTCAAGCACCTGGCCCACGTTCATGCGCGAAGGCACGCCCAGCGGGTTGAGCACGATGTCGGCCGGCGTACCGTCGGCCATATGGGGCATGTCTTCGACCGGCACGATCTTGGATACCACACCCTTGTTACCGTGACGGCCGGCCATCTTGTCGCCAGGCTGCAGACGGCGCTTGACGGCCAGGTAAACCTTGACCATCTTGAGCACGCCAGCAGGCAACTCGTCGCCTTGCGTCAATTTCTTGCGCTTTTCCTCGAAAGCCAGGTCGAAGCTGTGGCGTTGCTGCTCGATCGAGTTCTTGATGCTCTCGAGCTGGCTGGCCACTTCGTCGTCGGCCGGACGAATATCGAACCAGTGGAACTTCTCCACCGAGGCCAGGTAGGCCTTGTCGATCTTCGTGCCCTTAGCCAGCTTGTTCGGGCCGCCGTTGGCAACCTTTCCGTTGAGTAGCTTCTCGATACGGTCGAACGCATCGGCTTCCACGATGCGCAGCTGGTCGTTCAGGTCCAGACGGAAACGCTTCAGTTCGTCGTCGATGATCTGCTGGGCACGTTTGTCGCGCTGGATGCCCTCGCGGGTGAACACCTGCACGTCAATCACAGTACCTTGCGAGCCCTGGTCCACGCGCAGCGAAGTGTCCTTCACGTCGCTGGCCTTCTCGCCGAAGATGGCGCGCAGCAGTTTCTCTTCCGGCGTCAGGGTGGTCTCGCCCTTCGGCGTCACCTTGCCAACCAGCACATCACCCGGCTGCACTTCGGCGCCGACGTAGATGATGCCGGACTCGTCCAGACGGTTGAGCTGCAGTTCGCTCAGGTTCGGGATGTCGCGGGTGATTTCCTCGGCACCCAGCTTGGTGTCGCGTGCCATCACCACGAGCTCTTCGATATGAATCGAGGTGTAGCGGTCATCAGCCACCACGCGCTCGGAAATCAGGATCGAGTCTTCGAAGTTGTAGCCGTTCCACGGCATGAAGGCGATCAGCATGTTCTGGCCGATGGCGATTTCGCCCAGGTCAGTCGATGCGCCGTCGGCAATCACGTCACCCTTGGCCAGCTTGTCGCCCTTCTTGACGATGGGGCGCTGGTGAATGTTGGTGTTCTGGTTGGAACGCTGGTACTTGATCAGGTTATAGATGTCCACACCCACTTCACCTGCCACGGCTTCGGCGTCATTGACGCGCACCACGATACGGGTGGCGTCAACATAGTCGACCACACCACCACGGTTGGCGGTCACCACGGTGCCGGAGTCCACAGCAGCCACGCGCTCGATACCGGTGCCGACCAGCGGCTTTTCCGGACGCAGCACGGGCACGGCCTGGCGCGACATGTTGGCGCCCATCAGCGCGCGGTTGGCGTCGTCGTGCTCCAGGAACGGGACCAGCGAGGCCGCCACCGACACGATCTGCGCCGGCGACACGTCCATGTACTGGATGCGCTCGGCGCCGCACAGGATGGACTCCCCCTTTTCACGGGCCGAAACCAGATCACCAGTCAGCTTGCCATCCTTGTCCAGCACCGCGTTGGCCTGGGCAATGACGTACTTACCTTCTTCGATAGCGGAGAGGTAATCGATCTGGTTGGTCACCTTGCCGTCCACCACGCGACGGTAAGGCGTCTCAATAAAGCCGTACTCGTTCAGGCGCGCGTACAGTGCCAGCGAGTTGATCAGACCGATGTTCGGACCTTCCGGTGTTTCGATCGGGCAAACGCGACCGTAATGCGTGACGTGCACGTCGCGCACCTCGAAGCCAGCGCGCTCGCGCGTCAGACCGCCCGGGCCCAGGGCCGAGACGCGACGCTTGTGCGTGATCTCGGCGAGCGGGTTGGTCTGGTCCATGAACTGCGACAGCTGCGAGGCACCGAAGAACTCCTTGAGCGCAGCGGAAATCGGCTTGGAGTTGATCAGGTCGTGCGGCATCAGCGGCTCTTGTTCAGCCTGACCCAGACGTTCCTTCACAGCCTTCTCGATACGTGCCAGACCGGCGCGGTACTGGTTTTCGGCCAGTTCACCGACGCAACGCACACGGCGGTTACCCAGGTGATCAATGTCGTCGACTTCGCCACGGCCATTGCGCAGATCCACCAGAATCTTCACCACGGCGAGGATGTCTTCATTCGTCAGCACCATGGGACCGGTCGCCTCGGAACGGCCCATCTTGGCGTTGAACTTCATGCGGCCGACGCGCGACAGATCGTAGGTGTCGGGGTTGTAGAACAGGCGCTGGAACAGGGCCTGCACCGCGTCTTCGGTTGGTGGCTCACCGGGGCGCATCATGCGGTAGATGGCCACGCGGGCAGCGAACTCATCGGTGGTCTCATCCGTGCGCAGGGTCTGCGAGATGTAGGCACCTTGATCGAGTTCGTTGGTGTAAATGCATTGCAGCTCTTGCACGCCGGCGCTACGCAGCTTCTTCAGCAGCGCTTCGGTCAGCTCGTCATTGGCCTTGGCAATGATCTCACCGGTGTCGCCATCCACGATGGCACGTGCGACCACGCGACCGATCAGGAAATCTTCCGGCACGCTGATGTGCGTCGTGCCGGATTGCTCCAGCTCGCGGGTGTGGCGCGCCGTGATGCGCTTGTCCTTGGCCACAATGACCTTGCCGCTCTTGTCGGTGATGTCAAAACGGGCCACTTCGCCACGCAGGCGCTCAGCCACGAACTCCATCTGTGCGCCGCTGTCCATCAAACGGAAGTTGTCGTTGACGAAGAAGTTCGCCAGGATGGATTCCGGGTTCAGGCCGATGGCCTTGAGCAGGATGGTGACCGGCATCTTGCGGCGACGGTCGACGCGGAAGTACAGCAAATCCTTCGGATCGAATTCGAAGTCGAGCCAGGAACCGCGGTAAGGAATGATGCGAGCAGAGAACAGCAACTTGCCCGAGCTGTGGGTCTTGCCCTTGTCGTGCTCAAAGAACACGCCCGGCGAACGGTGCAGCTGCGACACGATCACGCGCTCCGTGCCGTTGATGATGAACGAGCCCTTGGTCGTCATGAGCGGCACTTCGCCCATGTAGACCTCTTGCTCCTTGACCTCCTTGACCACCTTGTTGGAAGGCGTCGAGGACTCACGATCGTAAATAATGAGCTGCACCTTGGCGCGCACGGCCGAGGCAAAGGTCAGACCACGGGTCTGGCATTCGCGCACGTCAAATGCGGGCTTGGCCAGGTTGTATTCGAGAAACTTCATCTCGACAAAACCATTGTGCGAGACGATCGGGAAAGCTGCCTCAAAAGCGGCCTGAAGACCTTCTGGGGTACGTTTGTTAGGGCCCACGTCAGCTTGCAAGAAAGCTGTGTAAGCATCCTTTTGCATCTGCAGGAGGTAAGGAATTTCGAGCACGCTGTCGCGGCTGCCGAAACTTTTGCGAATCCGCTTGCGTTCGGTATAGGTGTAAGCCATGAGATCTCCGGGCTATGAGGTCTTTGGCGACTGACGCGCCAGCATCACGCTGGCAGGCTTGGTGGTTGGCCGCTACCAACCATGGCGGACGGCCGCGCGTTGCACGCGGCCCGAACCAAGGCACCTTCTGCAGTCGGGTCAGAAGGCACTCAAAAATCGTCTTGGAGGGCTTTTCCGTCGACCTTGCGGCCTTCCGGCAAAGCCGGTCCAAGCCGGCTTTTGGGTGCGCTCTGTAAGCGCCAAAGGCTGGAGGCCTTTACAGGCGCTCCAGCCTTCGAGCAAAGTCGAATTACTTGAGTTCGACCTTGGCGCCAGCTTCTTCCAGCTTCTTCTTGGCAGCTTCGGCATCAGCCTTGGACAGGCCTTCCTTGACAGCCTTGGGAGCGCCGTCCACCAGGTCCTTGGCTTCTTTCAGGCCCAGACCGGTGATTTCACGCACAGCCTTAATGACCGACACCTTGTTGGCGCCGGCTTCAGCCAGAACCACATTGAACTCGGTCTTCTCTTCAGCGGCAGCAGCGCCAGCACCACCGCCAGCAGCAGCGGGAGCGGCCATAGCAGCAGCGCTCACACCAAATTTCTCTTCGATGGCTTTCACCAGGTCGTTGAGTTCCATGACCGTCATGCTGTCGAGCGCGGTCAAAAATGCGTCTTTATCGAATGCCATTTTGATTTCCTAACAATTGGTTAACAAGTGTGTTGCACGCTCAAGCGGCAACAGCTTCGCCTTCGCCTTTTTTGGCCGCCAGAGCACCCAGCACCACAGCGGTACGGGACATCGGCGACATCAACAAGCCACACAGCTGAGCCAGCAAAACTTCCTTGGACGGGATGCTTGCCAGCTGCTTGACGCCGTTCACGTCCAGGGCTTTACCGCCGTATGCACCACCACGAATCACCAACTTGTCATTGGTTTTCGCGAAGTCAGCCACCACTTTTGCAGCAGCAACAGCATCGACAGAGAAGCCATAGATCAGCGGACCGGTCATCTGGTCGGCCACAACCTCGAACGAGCTACCAGCGACAGCACGACGGGCCAGGGTGTTTTTCAACACACTCAGGTTCACACCGGTGCTGCGAGCAGTAGCGCGCAGTTTGGTCATGTCAGCGACCGTGATACCACGGTATTCCGCCATCACGAGCGTTTGAGCTTTAGCGGCGAGGTCGGTCACTTCGGTGATGACCGCTTCTTTCTCACTGCGATTCAGACTCAAGGTCTACTCCTTCAAAATGTACCTTCGGGACAATCCCTGGGGCACGCCTCATTGCAGCGACCAACTGTTTACGGAACTCATTCCATCTGCAGCGGGATCGCCATCTGCGTTGGCGGAGCCCTGGGGCGAACCCCACAGCCCACTGATTAAGTGCAGCCTGCACACCAACGGTCTTGGATGGCCCGCCCCGTTTTGCAACGGGAGCGGCCCACCACTCTAGCCGGCTGTTTCCAGCCGCCTAAATCTTTGCGATTACGCCGCGATGGTCTGGGTGTCAACGCGGACACCGACACCCATCGTGGACGACACCGCCACCTTGCGCAAATACACGCCTTTGCTCGAAGCCGGCTTGGCCTTGTTCAGCGCCTCCACCAATGCCGCCAGGTTACCCTGCAGCTTGTCGGTGTCGAAAGAACGGCGACCGATGGTGCTGTGCACGATACCCGCCTTGTCGACGCGGAACTGCACCTGACCCGCCTTGGCGTTCTTCACAGCCGTGGCCACGTCAGGGGTGACGGTACCGACCTTCGGGTTCGGCATCAGGCCGCGCGGGCCGAGGATCTGACCCAGCGTACCGACAACGCGCATGGCGTCCGGCGCAGCAATCACCACGTCGAAAGGCATGTCACCAGCCTTGACCTGGGCTGCCAGATCGTCCATGCCGACCACGTCAGCGCCAGCAGCCTTGGCCTCTTCAGCCTTGGCACCCTGGGCGAACACGGCCACGCGCTTGGTCTTGCCAGTGCCATTGGGCAGCACGACGGCGCCGCGCACCACTTGGTCCGACTTCTTGGCATCAATGCCGAGCTGAACCGCCACGTCGATGGACTCATCGAACTTGGCGTTGGCACATTCCTTCACGATGCCCAGGGCATCGGCCAGGGCGTACAGCTTGTTGCTGTCAACCTTGCCTTGTTGTGCTTTTTGTTTCTTGGTGAGCTTGGCCATTTACACGCCCTCCACATTCACGCCCATGGAACGGGCAGAACCAGCGATGGTACGAACAGCAGCATCCAGATCGGCAGCCGTCATGTCCTTCATTTTGGTCTTGGCGATTTCCTCGAGCTGAGCACGGGTGATCTTGCCAACCTTGTCGGTATGCGGCTTGCTGGAGCCCTTGTCGAGCTTGATGGCCTTCTTGATCAGAACCGCTGCAGGCGGCGTCTTGATCACGAAGGTGAAGCTCTTGTCCGCAAAAGCGGTGATCACCACCGGCAGCGGCAGACCAGGCTCAACGCCTTGGGTCTGGGCGTTGAACGCCTTGCAGAACTCCATGATGTTCAAACCGCGCTGGCCCAGAGCGGGACCAATCGGCGGCGACGGATTGGCCTTACCAGCCGGCACTTGCAGCTTGATAAAACCGACGATTTTTTTCGCCATGCTTTTCTCCTTGCGGGTCATAACGCCTTGGCAATCTGCCGCAGCTCCCCGGGGTTAACGACTCACTTTTTACATTCGCGCCGAGTCGAAAAACGCGAAATCCAAAATCAATGTTCTCAGGTCTTCTCGACCTGGGAGAACTCCAACTCCACCGGCGTCGAACGACCAAAGATCGTGACCGCCACGCGCAGCTTGTTTTTCTCGTAATTGACCTCTTCCACCGACCCATTAAAGTCGGTGAACGGGCCTTCCTTGACGCGGACCAGCTCGCCAACCACGAACTCCACCTTGTGGCGCGGCTTGTCGGAGCCTTCCTGCATCTGATTGACGATCTTCATGACCTCTTCTTCAGAGATCGGTGCCGGGCGATTCTTTGCGCCACCGACGAAACCAGTGACCTTGTTGGTGTGCTTCACCAAATGCCAGCTGTCATCATCCATGATCATCTCGACCAGCACATAGCCCGGGAAGAACTTGCGCTCCGTGGTGCGCTTCTGACCATTCCTGATCTCGACCACCTCTTCCATTGGAACAAGAATGCGACCAAACTTGTCCTGCATGCCGGCACGGTTGATGCGCTCGATGATGTTGCGCTCAACCGCCTTCTCCATACCCGAGTAGGCATGAACCACATACCAACGCATATCCGGGTTGGACGGCTTGGCCGCCAGCACCTGGGATGCCGAAGTTTCCACAACATCAGTCATTATTTCTTCCACCCCAGAATCAAATCGTAGAACACCCACTCAAGCGTCTTGTCGGTGAACCAGAGGAACAAGGCCATCAGCACAACAAAACCGAACACGTAGGCCGTCATCTGGATCGCTTCTTTGCGCGCCGGCCAGACGACCTTGCCGACCTCACGCCAAGCATCACGGCCAAATGCCATCAATTGGCGCCCCGCCTCAGCAGTGAAAAACACCACCACCGCAGCAACCACGCCCGCGAGCAGAGCCGCCCACTGTAACAGAGCCCCCTGTTTACCCAGCAGATAGAAAGCCGCCAAACCCGCGATCAGCAGGACGACCGCCGCAGCCAGCTTGGCCTTATCAGCCCCACCGCCGACCGTTTCAACTTGTGACGTTGCCATGTTTACCCAATTCTGCGCGTTCGCATCTCAATAACACCAGCACCCTTAGACGCTGAAGCCCGCCATGGTGATGGCGGGCTTTCAACTCACCCCTGATGGGTGAATCAGGTGGCAGGGGCAGTAGGAATCGAACCTACAACCTTCGGTTTTGGAGACCGACGCTCTGCCAATTGAGCTATACCCCTACAAAACCATTACGCAATGATCTTGGCAACCACGCCGGCGCCCACGGTACGACCGCCTTCGCG
>NSIV01000010.1 GCA_002633085.1 Curvibacter sp. PD_MW3 | reverse complement strand
GCCCCCCCCCCCCACCAAGCGCGCAGCCCTGCTGTCTCCCGACGCCTTTGATGCACCGGCCCGCAGCAAGCCCCGGTCATCCAGAGAATCAGCCTCCGCCTTCGAAGCGCCGCCCGCCGACCGCAAGCCGCAAGCCCGCGACCTGTTTGAGCATGGCGGCGGTACCACGGCGGAAGTAGCGTCCCCCGCGCAGCCAAACCGAGCCAAAACCAGCGCCAAAACCTCGCGCAGCAGCAAGGCCAAGGCCGTGCCGGTGAGCACCGCGCCGGCCACGCAAAGCCCGACCCAACCGAAGAAAAACAAGTCGAGTGGGCCGAGCAAGCTGTTTGTGCTCGACACCAATGTGTTGATGCACGACCCGATGTGCCTGTTCCGCTTCGAGGAACACGACATCTTCTTGCCCATGATCGTGCTGGAAGAGCTCGACGGCCACAAGAAAGGCATGACCGAGGTCGCCCGCAACGCACGCCAGACCAGCCGCATGCTTGACGGGCTGGCCGATGCCCACCAGGGCGCCGACATTGCGGCCGGCCTCAAGCTCGACAGCACCGGCCACCGCGAAGCCGGCGGCAAGCTGTTCTTCCAGACCCAGCCGCTGAACTACACCCTGCCCACCAGCCTGCCCCAGGGCAAGGCCGACAACCAGATCCTGGGCGTGGTGGAGGCGCTGCGCCTGCAGTACGCGCCGCGTGAAGTCGTGTTGGTGTCCAAGGACATCAACATGCGCGTCAAGGCCCGCGCCCTCGGCCTGGCCACCGACGACTACCAGAACGACAAGACCCTGGACGACGGCGACCTGCTGTACGCCGGATCGCTGGCCTTGCCGGCCGACTTCTGGACCACGCACGGCCAGACCGTGGAGAGCTGGCAGCAGGGCCCGCACACCTTCTACCGTATCAACGGCCCGATCGTGCCCAGCCTGCTGATCAACCAGTTCGTCTATTTCGAAGCACCGGGCGAACCGAGCCTGTACGCCCGCGTGTCGGAAATCCGTGGCAAGACCGCGGTGCTCAAGACACTGAAGGACTACACCCACCTCAAAAATTCCGTCTGGGGCGTGGCCGCGCGCAACCGCGAGCAGAACTTCGCCATGAACCTGCTGATGGACCCGGAAGTGGACTTCGTGACGCTGACCGGCACCGCCGGCACTGGCAAGACGCTGATGGCGCTGGCCTCCGGCCTGACCCAGGTGCTGGACGACCGGCGCTACACCGAGATCATCGTCACCCGCGCCACGGTGAGCGTGGGCGAGGACATCGGCTTCCTGCCCGGCACCGAGGAGGAAAAGATGGGCCCCTGGATGGGCGCGCTCGATGACAACCTGGAAGTACTCTCCAAGACCGACACCGGCGCCGGCGAATGGGGCCGCGCCGCCACCAGCGAGCTGATCCGCAGCCGCATCAAGATCAAGAGCATGAACTTCATGCGCGGGCGCACCTTCATGAACAAGTACGTCATCATCGACGAGGCGCAGAACCTGACGCCCAAGCAGATGAAGACCCTGATCACACGTGCCGGCCCGGGCACCAAGATCATCTGCATGGGCAACCTGGCGCAGATCGACACGCCTTACCTGACCGAGGGCTCCTCGGGCCTGACCTTTGCGGTGGACAAGTTCAAGGGCTGGCCGCATGGTGGCCACATCACGCTGGCGCGCGGCGAGCGTTCGCGCCTGGCGGACTTCGCCAGCGAAGTGCTATAAAAAGAGTAGCTAAACGCCAGTAAAAAAGGGGCCTGGAGCCCCTTTTTTTATTTAGAAATCGCCGTTGCTGTAGCCACTGGCCAGGTTTTCGAAGCGGGTCAATCGGTTCAGGAAGGCCAGCTTGACGGTGCCGGTCGGGCCGTTACGCTGCTTGGCTATGATGATCTCGGCTACCCCGGGCTCCTTGCAGGCGTCCTTGGTGTAGTACTCGTCGCGGTAGATGAACATGATGATGTCCGCGTCCTGCTCGATGGCGCCGGATTCGCGCAGGTCGCTCATCATCGGGCGTTTGTCCGGGCGTGTCTCCACGCTGCGGTTCAGCTGCGACAGTGCAATCAAGGGGCAGCCCAGTTCCTTGGCCAGCATCTTCATACCACGCGAGATCTCGCCCAGTTCGGTGGCGCGGTTCTCGTTGTCGCCGCTGGAGCCGCTCATCAGCTGCAGGTAGTCGACTACGATCAGGCCGAGCTTGCCGCACTGGCGCGCCAGGCGGCGGGCATTGGCGCGCAGCTCGCTGGCGGTCAGGCCGGCGGTCTCGTCAATGTGCAGCGAGATGGTGCGCAGCTTCTCGATCGCCTCGGTCAGGCGCGGCCACTCCTCGTCGGTCAGCTTGCCTGTACGCAGGTGGCCCTGGTCAATACGGCCGATGGAGCCGACGATACGCACCGCCAGCTGGGCCGCACCCATTTCCATGGAGAACACGGCCACCGGCAAGCCCTCGTTGAGCGCCACGTGCTCGGCGATGTTGATGGCGAAGGCCGTCTTGCCCATGGAGGGACGTGCTGCCAGCACCACCATGTCACCCGGCTGCAGGCCGGAGGTCATGCGGTCCAGATCGTAGAAGCCGGTGGGCACGCCGGTGATGTCGTTCGGGTTGTCGGCCATCTCCTGCACGCGGTCCAGCAGGTCCACCACCAGGGTGTCCATGGACTGGAAGCCGCGCTTCATGCGCGAGCCTTCCTCGCCGATGTTGAAGATCTTCTGCTCGGACTCGTCCAGGATGGCGGCCACCGGCCGCCCCTGCGGGTTGAAGGCGTTGGTGGCGATCTCGTCGCTGGCGGCCACCAGCTTGCGCAGGATGCCGCGCTCGCGCACGATCTCGGCATACCGGCGGATGTTGCCGGCGCTGGGCACGTACTGGGCCAGGGAGTTGAGGTAAGCCAGACCGCCAACCTCTTCCGCCTTGCCCTGGCTTTGCAGCTGCTCGAACACCGTGATCACGTCGGCCGGCTTGCTGGCATTGATCAGCGCGGCGATGGCCGTATAGATCAGCCGATGCTCATAGCGGTAGAAGTCGCCCTCCCCCAGCAGGTCGCCAACACGGTCCCAGGCGCCGTTGTCCAGCAGCAAACCACCGAGCACGCTGGACTCGGCCTCGATCGAATGGGGCGGGACTCGCAGTTGCGCGACTTGTCGGTCTTGTCCGTAGTCGTCTTCTACGGGGGTCAATACGGCTGACATGAATGAAGGTTTCCTTGTAATCCCCAATGCTAAGCCCTCGGCACGCGATCGTCGAGGAACATGCTGGGGACAACTCACCCACAAGCTGTGGGTAATCTGTGCAAATGCATGTATGGGCGCAAATGCCCATCACAAATACAAAAGCCGCCAGAGACAGGCCCTGGCGGCTTTTGATGGAAACGACTGCAGCTTAAGCGGTTTCGCCGTACACGGAGACGGTGATGTCAACCACCACGTCGGTGTGCAGTGCCACGCTGACGGTGCTGTCGCCAATGGTCTTGATCGGGCCATTGGGCATACGCACTTGAGCCTTCACGACCTTGTAGCCGTTCTTGTTCAGCTCTTCGGCAATGTCAAAGTTGGTCACGGAGCCGAACAGACGGCCATCCACGCCAGCCTTTTGCGTCAGCTTGATGGCGGTACCCGCCAGCTTCTCGCCCAGGCCTTGCGCTTCAGCCAGCTTGGCAGCAGCGGCTTTTTCAAGTTCGGCGCGCTTGACTTCGAACTCGGCCTTTGCCGCTTCGGTGGCGCGACGGGCGCGGCCGGAGGGGATCAGGAAGTTGCGAGCATAGCCATCTTTCACCTTGACGATTTCGCCGAGGTTACCCAGGTTCACGACCTTGTCGAGCAGAATGATTTGCATGGGTCTACTCCTTAGATCTTGTGCTGGTCGCTGTACGGCAGCATCGCGAGGAAACGCGCGCGCTTGATAGCGGTGTTGAGCTGGCGCTGATAGATGGCGCGGGTGCCGGTCAGACGGGCCGGGATGATCTTGCCGTTTTCGGCAATGAAATCACGCAGCGTGTCGATGTCCTTGTAGTCGATTTCTTCGACGCCAGTGACGGTGAAGCGGCAGAAACGCTTGCGCTTGAACAGCAGCGACTGGGTATTGCGCTTCGGGCGCTTGTCTTTGTTGAATTTTTTGAACGTGGCCATGGGGGCCTCCTGAAATTAATCTTGACTGAACTCTTGGATATGGAACACCAGGCTCTTGCCGTTGCGAGGGGTGGCGACAAAGCCGCTGAAGCACCAGACACTGCCAATGGCCTGCTTTGCAAGCCGCTCGGCCAAGGCACCAAAGGCAACCGCCTTGACACCGGCCTTCACCTGCCTGTCCTGCCCTGCTTCCGGCACCATCGACTCATGTTCGAGCTTCAGGTCCAGGGCCGGTAATCCGGCCGGCGTGTAGCGCAAAGGGGCAACCTCGGCGATACAGGCAGTCAGTACAAGCTGGTTGGCGCTGGGATTCACTCCTCGCTATCGGGAAGATCAGGCCTGGAATTCCGCCTGCTGAGCCTTGCGGGCGTCTTCACGCTCGACGGTCTTCATCATGGAGGAAGGACCGGTCTCGGCCTTTTTCTTCAGAACCGTCAGGTGGCGCAGCACGGCGTCATTGAACTTGAATGCATGCTCCAGTTCAGCCATGACAGTCTTGTCAGCTTCGATGTTGATGCACAGGTAGTGGGCCTTGGCCAGCTTGTTGATCATGTACACCATCTGACGACGGCCCCAGTCTTCAACACGGTGGATCTTGCCGCCGCCGGCGGTGATCATGCCCTTGTAACGTTCGAGCATGGCAGGAACCTGCTCGCTCTGATCCGGATGGATCATCAGAACGATTTCGTAATGACGCATTGATACTCCTTGTGGGTGACCCGCACTCTACGGGCAGAAAAGCCGCCCCAGCGTCTGATGGGTGCGGCAAGGTGAAGCTCTCCATTATATGAGATTTTGCTGATCCGGTCCATCCCGGCGACCGGCGTGCGTCACCAGGCTGAGCAGCACGATGACGACAAACCCCGCCAAGACGCCAAACACCCCGGCAGAAATGGGCTGAATTCCGAACCACAGGCCGGAGGAGCCTTGCAAGCCCAGCAGATGCCGTACGGGCGCGGCATTGATGGCCATGTAGTAAACCGTCACGCCGACCCCGGCCAGCATGCCCACCACCACGCCGACCCTGGAGGTCTTGTGCCAGAAGATCCCCAGCACCATGGCCGGTACGAACGCCGCACCGGCCAGGGAAAAAGACATCGACACCAGGTTGAGGATGTCGGCCGGTTTTTGCGCCGCGACATAAGCCGCCGCCAGGGCCACCACCAGCAAGGCAAATTTGGACAGCATCACGCGCCGCATCACACTCGCCCGGTCGCTCTTGCCCTGGAAGTACAGGTCATGGGCCAGCGCATTGCCAATGGTCAGCAGCAAGCCGTCGGCCGTCGACAAGGCCGCCGCCAAACCGCCGGCCGCAACCAGGCCTGACACCACATAAGGCAAGCCGCCGATCTCGGGGGTTGCCAGCATCACGAGGTCGGCCCCCAGCCTCAACTCGGAGAATTGCAGGCGATGATCGCCATTGACATCGCTGATGGACAGCAAGGAGCTGTCGACCTTGGCCCATTGCGCCATCCAGGGCGGCAACGATTCGAAGTTCATCCCTGCCAGGTTGCTCATGACCTCGTATTTCACCAGCACCGCCAATGCCGGGGCAGCCAGATAAAGCAAGGCAATGAAAACCAGTGACCAGGCCACCGACGTCCGGGTCTCGGCCACTGTTGGCGTCGTGAAGAAACGTGTCAGCAGGTGTGGCAAGCCGGCAGTGCCCACCATCAGGCAAAACATCAGCGCCAGGAAGTTCCGGCGCGACAGATCAAACGCTTGCCGCTCCTCGGGTGTGCCATCCGGATCACCGGCAAATGGCTGGGCATGAGGCGGCATGCCGCCCAGCGGCTTGGCCCGGTTGAGGTTCTCCTGCATGGCCCGAGTCCAGGTCTCCCGCGCAGAAACGGGATCCTTGGGCAATTGGGCCAGTTCACGCCGGGCCGCGAAAATCACTTCAACATCCGCACGCTCCTCACTGAGCAGACGCAGGCGCTCCTTGAGCAACTTGCGCTCGGAGTCCAGCGCCTCCTCCACATTGCGCAATTTCAACTCGAATTCCCGCGCGCGCCGAGCATATTCCTGAATCACCTGCTGCTCTGACGGCGACGCCGCCAACTGGTTTTCCAACTGGGTGATTTTTTCCAACTGCTGGCCATACACCCAAGGCGCCAGCGGATTGCCAAGCTGCTTGTAGGCTAGCCATGACACGGGAATCAGGAAGGCCAGGATCAAGACCACATACTGGGTGACCTGCGTCCAGGTGACGGCCCGCATGCCCCCCAGGAACGAACAGACCAACACGCCCCCGAGCCCCAGCAGAATCCCGATCTCGAAGTGCACGCCCGTCAGCCGGGAAGTGATCAGCCCTACGCCGTAAATCTGGGCCACGACATAGGTGAAGGAACAAATGACGGCCGCCATGGCGGCAAGACGCCGCGGCCAATGGCCCCCAAAGCGGGCGGCAAAGTAATCCGGAATCGTATAGAGGCCCAGCTTGCGAAGATGGGGGGCCACCAGCAGTGCCACCAGGCAAAAGCCGCCCGTCCATCCCAGTACATAGGCCAAGCCGCCGGGCTGCGATCCTGTTCCGGAAAAGCCCTGCAGGTAGAGCCCCCCCGCCATGCTGATGAACGACGCCGCGCTCATCCAGTCGGCCGCGGTGGCCATGCCATTGTAGAAAGCGGGGATCCGCCGCCCTGCGACGTAGTACTCATCGGCATCCGCCGTGCGGCTGTAGATCCCTATCACCGCATAGAGGGCGACCGTGGCAGCCAGGAAAATGGCCCCCACCCATTGCTTGGAGAGGCCCAATTGCTCGGCCAGCGCAAGCAGCAGCAGAAAACCCAGCAGACTGACGACGTACTTGGCGAAGCTGCGGTGCAGCCGGCGTTTGTAGACGGCATAGGACTGGTCATCAAACGCAGCCGCACCGTGGCGCTCGCTGCGGTTGCTGAGCCACGCAAACACGGCGACGATGGCAATGAAGACCAGAACGCCGCCCTGGGCGGCGAACCAGAAGCCAAGCGGCCATCCGATCACCACCGTCTGCAGGTCGCGGGCAAAATAAATGCCGCCAAAGGAGGCGGCAAACCACACCAGCAAGAGCAGGCCCCGCAGGGAGAAGCGACCGGGCGTCATCGTGCCCTCCGGCAGAGTTGGCCCGGTTGCCTCATGACACCGCAATCACTTTCAGCGTTGCCATTTGCCTGCGATCTTGCTTACATGCTGGCGATGTTGCGCCAGGTCTCAACCACCGTGTCGGGGTTCAGCGAGATCGAGGTGATGCCCTCTTTCACCAGCCAGCGCGCAAAGTCGGGATGGTCGCTGGGCCCCTGGCCGCAGATGCCGACGTACTTGCCCTGCTTGCGGCAAGCGGCAATGGCGCGGCTGATCATGGCTTCCACGGCCGGGTCGCGCTCGTCGAAGTCAGCGGCCAACAGTTCCAGTCCGGAGTCGCGATCCAGACCGAGCGTGAGCTGGGTCAGGTCGTTGGAGCCGATCGAGAAGCCGTCGAAGTGCTCCAGGAATTCGTCAGCCAGGATGGCATTGCTCGGCACCTCGCACATCATGACGATCTTCAAGCCGTTCTCGCCGCGCTTGAGGCCATGCTGGCCCAGCAGGTCAATGACCTTCTTGGCCTGGCCCAGCGTGCGGACGAACGGCACCATCAGTTCGACATTGGTCAGCCCCATCTCGTCACGCACGCGGCGCATCGCCTCGCACTCCATGGCAAACGCCTCGCCGAAATCGGCGCTGACGTAACGCGCGGCACCGCGGAAGCCCAGCATCGGGTTCTCTTCCTCGGGCTCGTAGCGGCTGCCGCCGATGAGCTTGCGGTATTCGTTGCTCTTGAAGTCCGACAGGCGAACGATCACCGGCTTGGGCCAGAAGGCGGCAGCAATGGTGGCCACGCCTTCGGCCACCTTGTCAACGTAGAAGGCACGCGGCGAAGCGTGACCACGGGCGACCGATTCCACCGCCTTCTTCAGATCGGCATCGATGTTCGGGTAGTCCAGAATGGCCTTGGGGTGCACACCAATGTTGTTGTTGATGATGAACTCGAGACGCGCCAGACCGACACCGGCATTGGGCAACTGGGCGAAGTCAAAGGCAAGTTGCGGGTTGCCGATGTTCATGGTGATCTTGACGGGGATCTCGGGCATGGCACCACGCTGCACTTCGGTGATTTCCATCTCCAGCAGACCGTCATAGATGTGACCGGTGTCACCTTCAGCGCAACTCACCGTCACCAGCGTGCCATCCTTGAGCGTCTCGGTCGCGTCACCGCAACCCACCACCGCCGGGATGCCCAGTTCGCGGGCGATGATGGCCGCGTGGCAGGTACGGCCACCGCGGTTGGTGACGATGGCGGAAGCGCGTTTCATCACCGGCTCCCAGTTGGGGTCGGTCATGTCGGTCACCAACACGTCGCCGGGCTGGACCTTGTCCATCTCGCTGATGTTGTGCACCAGACGCACCGGGCCGGTACCGATCTTCTGGCCGATGGCGCGGCCTTCGGCCAGCACCGCACTCTGGCCCTTGAGCTTGTAGCGCATTTCGGCGGTGGCGCCGGCCTGGCTCTTCACGGTTTCGGGACGGGCCTGCAGGATGTAGAGCTGGCCGTCGGTGCCGTCCTTGCCCCACTCGATGTCCATCGGGCGACCGTAGTGCTGCTCGATCACCAGCGCGTACTGGGCCAGTTGCTCGACGTCGGCATCGGTCAGCGAGTAGCGGTTGCGCTGCTCGGTCGGCACGTCGATGGTCTTGACCAGCTTGCCGCCGGCCTTCTTTTCTTCCGGCGTGGAGAACACCATCTGGATCAGCTTGGAGCCCAGGTTGCGGCGAACCACGGCGCGCTTGCCGGCCTTGAGCATGGGCTTGTGCACATAGAACTCGTCCGGGTTCACGGCACCCTGCACCACCGTCTCGCCCAGGCCATAGCTGGAGGTGATGAAGACCACATCTTCGAAACCGGATTCGGTGTCGATCGTGAACATCACGCCGGCAGCCCCCAGGTCGGAGCGCACCATGCGCTGCACGCCGGCCGACAAGGCCACGTCAGCGTGGGCAAAACCCTTGTGCACGCGGTAGCTGATGGCGCGGTCGTTGTAGAGGGAGGCGAACACCTCCTTCATCTTGTGCAGCACTTCCTCGATGCCATGCACGTTCAGGAAGGTCTCCTGCTGGCCGGCGAAAGAGGCATCGGGCAGATCTTCGGCGGTAGCAGAAGAACGCACTGCAAACGTGGCCTGCGGGTTGCCGGCGCTCAGCTTGGCAAAATCGTCGCGGATGGCCTTTTCCAGATCGGCCGGGAACGGCTGAGCCTCGACCATGGCGCGGATTTCGGCGCCAACGGTCGCGAGTGCGCGCACGTCTTCGGTGTCGAGGGCGTCGAGCTTGGCATTAATTCGGTCGGCCAGGCCGTCGTGCTTCAGGAATTCACGGAAAGCGTGGGCCGTGGTGGCAAAGCCGGTCGGCACGCGCACGCCCTGAGGCAGCTGCGAGATCATTTCGCCGAGGCTGGCGTTCTTGCCGCCAACCGCCTCGACGTCGGTCATCCTCAGGTTTTCAAACGGTACGACCAGGGCGGTCGGGCTGAAAAGTGCAGACATGGGAAAGCTCCAGAAGTTAAAAACCAGTTCGCGCCTGACGCCAGTCCTTCCGGGGAACTGGGGGCGCCCATGCCAACGGCTAGCCTTTGCTCTTGTTCTCGTAGGGCGTTGCAGTGCATGGAAAATTCGGGTGGGTTGCCGGTATTGTAAGCTCCGTCAGGTAAAAACTTTGGCCGGCTTGTCCCGCCAACCATCCTCTCCCCGGCTACAACCGCTTGCCCTGTATCCATGTCCAACCGCACTGTTTTCTTCATCTCCGACGGCACTGGCATCACCGCCGAAACCTTTGGCAACGCCATCCTGGCCCAGTTCGAGACCGAGATGCGGCGCATTCGCCTGCCCTTTGTCGATACGGTAGACAAGGCCCATCAGGCTGTGCGGCAGATCAATCACACGGGTGAAGTCGAGGGCAAAAAGCCGATCGTTTTCACCACCCTCGCCAACGAGGAAGTCCACAAGGTCATCACCGAAGGCTGCAAAGGCATGCTGCTCGACATGTTCGGCATCTTTGTCAACCCGCTGGAAATCGAGCTGGGCATGAAGTCGCACCACCGCATCGGCCGCTTCAGCGACGTGAGCAAGAGCCAGGCCTACCATGACCGGATCGAGGCGATCAACTTCTCGCTGGCCCACGATGACGGCCAGTCCAACCGCGACCTGGCCAGCTCCGACGTGATCCTGGTCGGGGTGAGCCGCAGCGGCAAGACCCCTACTTCGCTGTATCTGGCGATGCAGTACGGGCTCAAGGCCTCCAACTACCCGCTGATCCCCGAGGATTTCGATCGCCACCAGTTGCCGCCCGCCCTGGTGCCGCACCGCAGCAAGCTCTTCGGCCTGACCATCAACCCGGAGCGACTGAGCGAAATCCGCAACGAGCGCCGGCCGAATTCCAAATACGCGTCGTTGCAAAACTGTCGCAACGAAGTGGCCGAGGCCGAGGCCATGATGCGACGCGCTGGCATCCGCTGGCTGTCGACCACCACCAAATCGATCGAAGAGATCGCCACCACCATCCTGCAGGAAATCCGCCCCGAGCGGCTGACCTACTGAGGCCGCTGCCTGCCCCCGTCAGACGCGCGCCCTGACGCAAACACGCGCCCAGCGGCGCCATTGGGTGCCGGCAACCGCATCGAGGCGTGACCGGCCAGTGTTCCTGCACAGCACCGAGACACCGTTCCCTTCATTGCCTGCGGGCAGGGCATCCCTCACGGGGCCCAACCAGGCACAAGCACCACCTCATGGACGGTTCAGAGGGCGAAAGGCCTGCGCCAAGCCCAACCACGCCCGCTCCAAGCCCCCTCCGCCCTGCCTTGGTTTGCAAGAAATTCATGAAACATAATGAGAATGATTTGTATTTGTGTATAATTTCTTTACTTTACTTTTCACACAGCAAGCCATGCCACGCAGTTTTGGAAATTGCGCCGGTTGTAGCCAGCCACCTCATCCACCCCAGGCGATACAACCATGTCACAGCGAAAAAAGAACAGCAAACAATCGGCTCAGAAACCCGTCTTTACAGCGTCAAGCGCTATAAATCCAATAGCATCTCCCGCCCTGCTACCGTTGGGTGCCATGCTGCTGGCCGGCTCCATGAACGCTTTCGCCCAGCAGGCCATACCAGAAAGCGGCAAGACACTGGCCACCGTGGAAGTGAAAGAGACGGCCGAAACGCCGGCATCCAAGACCTCGCTGCGGGCGACGGAGACGGAAATCGGCAAAGGCAAGCAAAAACTGCGTGACATCCCCCAATCCATCACCGTGATCACGGAACGCCTGATGGACGACCGCAATCTTGACGACTTCAAGGAAGTGCTGCGCAGCACGGCAGGCGTGACCTTCCAGGCCGGCGAAACCGGCGAGGAAGACATCCGCCTGCGCGGCTTCTCGCTGGTCCAGGCCGGCGACATCTATGTGGATGGCATGCGCGACTCCTCGATTTACGAGCGCGACACCTTCAACTACGACCGTGTGGAAGTGCTGAAAGGTTCGGCCTCCATGCTGTTTGGCCGTGGCTCCACCGGCGGCGTCGTCAATCAGGTGAACAAGAAGCCTTTCCTGATGGATTCGCATGAAGTCAAGACCACGATCGGGACCGGCAACGAACTGCGCGTCACGGGCGACTTCAACCTCAAGACCGGCGACGATGCGGCGCTGCGCATGAACGTGATGACGCATGACGCCGACAACTGGGGCGCCAAGGTCAGCAAGAAGGGCATCGCCCCGACCTACCGCTGGGGCATTGGCACGACGGACGAGTTCTCGGTCGGCCTGTACTACCTCGAGTACAACAACCGTCCCAACTACAACCATCCCTGGATCCTCAGCAACGGAGAAATCCAGACCAAGCTCGATGCCAAGAACTTCTACGGTCTGGCCAGCGACTACAACAAGGGCAAAGCCACCTATGGCACCCTGAACCATGTCCACCGCTTCTCGGACGGTGGCGAACTCAAGACCACCTTGCGCCACGGGCGCTATGAGCGCGACTTGTGGTCCAGCCAGGTCGTGTTCCGAGCGCCCGCCCCGACGTCAGTCGCCGCCATCACGGACAGCACGGGCCTGCAGCGCAATCCGAAGGGGCGCATCGGCATCAGCACGACGACCTTGCTGCAAAGCGACTACAGCAACGACTTCAACTGGCTGGGCAAGAAGCACAAGGTCATCACCGGGGTGGACTGGTCCAACGAAGACGCCCTGCGCAACAACAACTTCCCGGGCGTCACCAGCGGTCTCTTCACGACGGTTGGCACACCCAACGATGGCGACACACGGGCCGACCTGCGCGGCGACGCCCCCATGAACAAATTCAACGCCCGCACGCTGGGGATCTATGTGCAGGACACCATGGAGTTGACGCCTACCGTCAAGCTGATCGCCGGCTTGCGCAACGACAACTTCAACGCCACCTACAACACGGCCGCTGGCGCGAGCAACTCGCGCTCCGATTCGCTCTGGAGCCCGCGCCTGGGCGCCCTGTACCAGCCGAGCGATTGGACGTCCTACCATGTGTCCTACGGCACGTCGTTCAACACCTCGGGTGACGTCTACCAGTACGCCGTCCAGGGCCCGAGTGCCAAGGATGCCAACACCCCGCCGGAAGAAAGCCGCAACATCGAGATTGGCGGCAAGTTCGATCTCTTTGAGCGCCGTCTCATGCTCGCAAGCTCGCTGTTCTACTCGGAGAAGTACAACGAGCGCAACACCGACCCCGACACCGCGGCGACGCAGCAACTGCTGTCCGGCAAGCGCCATGCGGCCGGGCTGGACATCGACATTGCCGGGCGCATCACGCCCAAGTGGGATGCGTTCCTGTCATGGACCTGGATCCCCGAAGCCAAGATCGACGTGAGCAATGTGGTCATTCCGGCCAACGGCACCGGCGCCCAAGGCCAGGGGGACCGCCCCGGCCTGACCCCGCTGCACAGTGCCAGCCTGTGGACCACCTACCGGCTGACGCCGCAACTGCGCATCGGCGGCGGCCTCAACTACCGCGACAAGCAGAACCCGGAAGGGGCTCGTCATGTCACCGCCAAGAGCTTCACCACGCTGGACCTGATGGCCGAGTACATGATCACCGACATGACCTCGCTCAAGCTGAACATCACCAACGTCACCAACGAGTTGTATGCTGACTCGCTGTACCGCGGCTTCTACAGCCCCGGTGCCCCGCAGTCCGTGCAAATGACCCTGAAAGTGCAGTTCTAACCCAACCAAGAAAGCGCCCGAGGGCTGGCCCGCGCCAGCCCTCCAGCAAAGCCGCCGCCATGCTGATTCATCTGAAAAACGTCCTCACGCCCGAAGAACTCCACCAGGCACGCAGCGTCCTCGATGCGGCTTCGTGGCTGGATGGGCGCGCCACGGCCGGGCCGCAGGCCGTGCAAGCCAAAAACAACGAGCAGTTGCCGCAAACCAGCGAAGCCGCACGCTCGCTGCAGACGCTGGTGCGGCAGGCCCTCAACCGTCATGCCATCTTCTTTTCGGCCGCCCTGCCGAAGAAGATCTTCAACCCCTTGTTCAACCGCTATGGCGGCGACGCCAACTACTACGGCCAACACATCGACGGCGCGGTCATGCACTCGCGCAGCGACGACCAGCGCGTGCGCTCCGATGTGAGTTGTACCCTCTTCCTGGCCAACCCCGACGAATACGACGGCGGCGAACTGTCCATCGCCGACACCTACGGCAGCCAGCGCATCAAGCTGCCCGCCGGCGACATGGTGCTTTACCCCAGCACCAGCCTGCACGAAGTCCTGCCCGTCACCCGCGGGCACCGCCTTGCCAGCTTTTTTTGGGTCGAAAGCATGGTGCGCAGCGACGAGCAGCGCCGCCTGCTCTTTGACCTGGACATGAATCTGCTGCGCCTGCGTGAACGCCATGGCGAATGCGCCGAGACCACCGCGTTGACCGGCACCTACCACAACCTGCTGCGCATGTGGGCCGATACCTGAAGCCATGAGCCGCATGCCTGCCCTCGCCCGCGTCCCCGACCAGGTGGTCAGCCTGTCCGACCACGAAGCGCACGCCCGCACGCGCCTCGACGACAACGCCTGGGCTTATTTCAGCGGCGGTGCTGCGGACGAACTCACGCTGCGGGCCAACCAGCAGGCCTGGGACGCGTTGCGTTTGCTGCCGCGCGTGCTGCAACCGCTGGCCGGCGGCCACACCCGGGTCCAATTGCTCGGTCGTACGCTGGCCCACCCCATTTTGTTGGCGCCGGTGGCCTACCAAGTCATGGCCCACCCCGATGGCGAACTGGCTACGGCGCACGCCGCCGCGGCACTCGGCGCCGGCCTGGTGCTCAGCACGCAGGCCAGCCTTCCTTTGGAAACCGTGGCACATGCCATGCTGACGGAGCCCGGGCGTGGCCCCTTGTGGTTTCAGCTCTACATCCAGCACGACCGCGGCTTCACGCGTGAACTGGTGCAACGTGCCGAGGCTGCCGGCTACGAGGCGCTGGTACTCACCGTTGATGCGCCCACCAGTGGCGCGCGCGACCGCGAGCGCCGTGCCGGCTTTCGCTTGCCGCCAGGTGTGCGCGCCGTCAACCTCGACGGCCTGCCGCCGCCCCCCGTCGTGACGCTCGGTCCTGGCCAGAGTGCCCTGTTTGATGACCTGCTGCGTCATGCACCGACCTGGGACGATGTGGCCTGGCTGCAGGCCCAAACCCGGCTGCCCATTCTGCTCAAGGGCGTGCTGCACGAAGATGACGCGCGCCAGGCGGCCCGGCTCGGCCTGGGCGGCGTCATCGTCTCCAACCACGGCGGGCGCACCCTGGATACGGCCCCAGCCTCGGCGCACGTCTTGCCGCGCATCGTGGAGGCTCTGGCCGGCGGCATGCCTGTCTTGGTGGATGGCGGCATCCGTCGGGGCACCGATGTTCTCAAAGCCATGGCTCTGGGCGCCAATGCGGTCCTGCTCGGACGGCCCTATATTCATGGTTTGGCGAATGCCGGCGCCATGGGGGTGGCCCATGTGCTGCGCCTGCTGCGCGATGAACTGGAAATTGCCATGGCGCTGTGCGGTTGCAGCCGGTTGGATCAGGCAACGCGCCGCCTGCTTTACCCGCAAGCGGCGTGAATCCACGGTAGAACGACGGACACGAAATATTTCACAAACACATCACGAATACGAATTATTCTCATTTATAATTTAGACCATGATGCTGTTCCTCACCACGATCGCCAGTCTGATCCTGGTCACTCTCTCGGCCTGCTGGGTCTTCCGAAAATAAGCCTGGCCGCTGACCTGGCAGCCGCTCAAAATATGACTTTGTCCGTACGTCACGCTCCCGCACCTCTCATGAATCGACGCCTTGTCATCGCCGCCAGTGTGGTGCTGTTCCATATCGCGGCGCTCTGGGCCTTGCAGAGCGGGCTGCTCAAGCGTGCCGTGGAAGTCATCGTGCCGGCTGAAGTCCTGAGCGAGTTCATCAGCCCGCCGGCCCCCAAAATCGACGTTCCGCAACCCTCGGCCCCCAAGCCGCAGCTGCAGCAACCACCCAAACGCCAGGCGCTACCGGCCCCCCTGCCCGTGGCCACACCAGCACCCGCCCCAACGCCAGCGGCCCCCATGGGGCTGAGTACCCCCCAACCGGCCGCGCCGGTCGTGGCCGCACCCGCGGCCACCGGACCGGCCACACCGGCCGCCTCTTCCCGGCTTGAGCTGCCATCCAGCGATGCGGCCTACCTCAACAACCCGAAGCCGCCTTACCCGGTTTTGAGCAAACGCCTGGGTGAACAAGGCAAGGTGGTGGTGCGGGTGCTGATTGGCGTCGACGGCACGGCCCAGCAGGCCGAAATCCGGACCTCCAGCGGCTACGACCGGCTGGACCAGGCGGCGCTCACCACCGTGCTCAAGTGGCGCTACGTGCCGGGCAAACGCGGCGGCGTGGCCGAGGCCATGTGGTTCAACGTCCCGATCAATTTTGTTCTTGAATGATTGTTTGAAGTCTCTGGAGTGTTTATGGAATCGCAATTCGGCTTGTTGAATGTCTGGGCCCAGGGTGACTGGGTCACCCGCTTCGTGGCGCTGCTGCTGTTGGGCATGTCCCTGGCATCGTGGATGGTGATTGTGCTGAAGGCACTGGACATCGTGCGCTACAAGAAACTGGCCCGCCAGGCCGAGTCTTTCTGGCACAGCGCCGACTTTGCCGAGGGCTTGGCCAAGCTCGGGCCGCAGAGCGAGAACCCCTTCCGCGATCTGGCCGAAGAGGGACGCGAGGCCGCAGCCCACCATCGCAACACCAAGGCTCATCTGCACGACAGCCTGGACGTGAGCGACTGGGTGACGCGTTGCCTGCGCAACAGCATCGACCACAGCACCGCCCGTCTGCAAGGCGGCCTGGCCATCCTGGCCTCGGTCGGCTCCACCGCCCCCTTCGTCGGGCTGTTCGGCACGGTCTGGGGCATCTACCACGCACTGATGAGCATTGGCCTGGCGGGTCAGGCCACGATCGACAAGGTCGCCGGTCCGATCGGCGAAGCGCTGATCATGACGGCGCTCGGCCTGGCCGTGGCCATTCCCGCCGTGCTGGGCTACAACGCGCTGGTGCGTGGTAACAAGGCGATTCTGGGTACCCTCAACAGCTTCGCGCACGACCTGCATGCCTACTTCGTGACCGGCGCGCGTGTCGGCGGTGGCGATGCCAAGATCGTCCCGATGAAGAAGGCCTGAAGGATCACACCATGGCTTTCGGAACCCAGGACGACACCGACGAGGTGATGAACGAGATCAACATGACGCCGCTGGTGGACGTCATGCTGGTGCTGTTGATCATCTTCATCATCACCGTGCCGGTGATGAAGCACGCGGTCAATGTGGATCTACCGCAGGCCACCAGCCAGCAGGAGCAGATCAAGCCCGAAACGGTGAAGCTGTCGGTTGACGCCAGCGGCGCCTACTTCATCAACGAGAACAAGGTCAGCGACGAAACCTTGCCGGCCCTGCTGCAAGCGGAAGCGGCGAAAAATCCGCAACCTGACCTGCACATCCGCGGTGACAAGAACGTGCGTTACGAGCGTGTGGCGCAAGCCATGGCCATGGCGCAACAAGCCGGTTTGCGCAAGATCGGTTTCATCACCGAACCGGCACGCTGAAGGCCGTTACGCAGAATGAACACGCCCCCTGTGTCTCAGCCGACAGCCGCGCGTTCCTGCGAGCCGAATTCAGCGGCCCTTGGAGCGGCCCCGTCGCAGACCGTGGCCGCCATCAACAGCGCCACCCTGCTGCAAGGCGGCAAATCGATCACGATCAGCCACAACGGTGAGCTCTACCGGCTGCAAACCACGCGCCAGGGCAAGTTGATCCTGACCAAATAGCATTTTTGATCGTGGGCGACCGGGGGCAAGCACGTTGCCCCAAGGTCGTTTTGCCAGCCAGGGATGCCCCCGGCTGGCATTTTTTTCTTACAGGCCGATGGCGGCAATCCCGGCACGGGCGATCTGGGCGTCTTCCGACGACTTCACACCGCTGACGCCAACGGCACCCAGGCATTGGCCGTCCTTCATGATCGGCACGCCGCCCTCCAGCAGGCCTTCCAGGCCGGGGGCGCTGAGGAAGGACACGCGCCCCCCATTGATCATTTCCTCATAAATGCGGCTTTCGCGGCAGCCCAGAGCCGCCGTGCGGGCCTTGGCCGGGGCGATCTGGGCCGAAATCGGCGCCACGCCGTCCAGGCGCTGCTGCCACAGCAGGTGGCCGCCATCGTCAACAATGGCAATGCTGACTGCCCAGTTGTTCTTCAGCGCTTCGGCTTCAGCCGCAGCGGCAATCAGTTTGACATCGGACAGTTGGAGCACGGGTTTGCTTTTCATGGTGAGACTCGAAATGGAAATTTGACAAGATCCGCAAGCATAGCGGCAGTTATCGCCCAGCCACGGCCGGACGATGCAAAACTGCCATGACCAAATACATAAGAACCGTGGTGATTTACAGGCCACGGCTTGAATCATCCTAGAATGACCGCATCTGCTGTTTGCAGCTTATGAAGGAGATGACAGATATGAACGACCAAGTTCACACCATGGAGCCATCCGGCCGCTTCGGCTACGCGATGTCGCAGGCGCAGCGCAACAAGGTGATGCGCAATACCTACTGGCTACTGGCCCTGAGCCTGGTTCCCACCGTGCTGGGTGCCTGGCTGGGCGTGGCTACGGGCATCACCCAGTCGCTCAGTGGCGGTCTGGGCATGATCGTGTTCCTCGCAGGCGCCTTCGGCTTCATCTTCGCCATCGAGAAAACCAAAAATTCGGCCGCCGGCGTTCCCGTGCTGCTGGGCTTCACCTTCTTCATGGGCCTGATGCTGTCGCGCCTGATCGCCATGGTGCTGGGCTTCAAGAACGGCACCGATCTGGTGATGATCGCCTTCGGCGGCACTGCCGGCGTGTTTTTCGTCATGGCCACACTGGCCAGCGTGATCAAACGTGACCTCTCCGGCATGGGCAAGTGGCTGATGGTGGGCGCCGTCGTGCTGATGGTGGGCTCCCTCATCAACATCTTCGTCGGTTCGAGCGCCGGCATGCTGGCCATTTCGGTGGCGGCCATCGGCATCTTCAGTGCCTACATGCTGTACGACATCAAGCAGATCATCGACGGCGGTGAGACCAACTACATCAGCGCCACGCTGGCCCTGTACCTGGACATCGTCAACGTGTTCCAGAGCCTGCTGGCCCTGCTGGGCATCTTCGGTGGCGAACGCGATTAACCATCGCTTCGACGCTCTCTAAAAAGGCCCGACAGGGCCTTTTTTCATCCCGGACCTCCCGCAGCCCCTCAACCCGGGCCGCCAATTGCCGATAAAGTCAGTAACGCCTATCCGCACACCCATGACGCCGCGTCTCCTGCTCATTCCCGCCATTGCCCTGCTGCTTGCCGCTTGCGACATTCCGGGCATGGGCCCTGACCCGCGCATTGCCCAGCGCGAGGCGGATGCCAAGGCCATTGGAGGCGCCTGCCGCCATGCCCTGCGCGGCATCGAGGACTGCTATCGCCTGAATGAGAAGGCCTCCAAGACAGCCGTCTTCGACGGCTGGAAGGATATGGACCAGTACATGCGCGACAACAAGATCGAGGGCCAGGCCCCGACTGTCGGCGTAGCCGTGGCCGAAAAAGAAGAAATCATCGAAGACAAGAAGCCGGTCGACGAAGGCAAGGAAAAGACCGCTGACGCCAGACCGCGCAACGGCGGCAAGACCTCAGCCAACTCGGAAAGGCTCTGAGTTCGCCTCGGGACCAGCCGGTTATCAAACCGGAACTGGCCCGTTTGCGGCTCTCCTCAAGCGTCCAGCTCGAACACCGCCATGCTCTCCACGTGAGCCGTGTGCGGGAACATGTTGACCACACCAGCCGCAACGCAACGGTACCCGGCCTGATGCACCAACAGCCCCGCGTCGCGCGCCAGCGTCGCCGGGTTGCAACTCACATAGACAATGCGTCGCGGCGGCGTCCAGCCGGCGGCACCCGCCGTAGGTGGGTTGGCTACGGGATCGAGCTTTTGCTGATGCAAATCGGCCAGGGCTTTGGCCAAGGCAAACGCCCCTTCGCGCGGCGGGTCGACCAGCCACTTGTCGGCCACGCCGTCTTGCACCAGCCACTCGGGCGTCATCTCGAACAGGTTGCGCGCTACAAAATCAGTAGCTGCCAGCGCACGACCATAAAGGGCTGAAGCCTTATTTTTCATGTAGTTCTCGCGGGAACGCGCCACTAGCGTCTCACTGCCCTCGATCCCCAGCACTTCGCGTGCCTGGGTCGCAATCGGCAGCGTGAAATTGCCCAGGCCGCAAAACCAGTCGATCACGCGCTCGGTCTTTTGCGCATCCAGCAAGCGCAGCGCACGCGACACCAGCACGCGGTTGATGTGCGGGTTGACCTGGGTGAAATCGGTCGGTTTGAACGGCATGGTGATGCCGAACTCCGGCAAGGCATAGGCCAGTTGCAAGGCGTTCTCTTCGTCCAGCAGGTGCACCGTGTCCGGCCCCTTGGGCTGCAGCCACCACTGCACGCCAGGATGCGCCTGGGCAAAGGCGCGCAGTTTGGCCACGTCACCCTCACTCAAGGGTTCCAGATGGCGCAGCACCAGCGCGGTGACGGCATCGCCACAGGCCAGCTCGATCTGCGGGCAGGTCTCAATCGCTTCCAGTGAGCCAATCAGTTCGCGCAAGGGCATCAGCATGGCACTGACATGGGGCGGCAAGACCGGACACACTTCCATGTCGGCCACATAACGGCTCTTGCGCTCGTGGAAGCCCACCAGCACCGTGCCCTTCTTGCGCACATGGCGCACCGACAGGCGGGCGCGGTAGCGGTAGCCCCAGGCTGGCCCTTCGATCGG
Source organism: Curvibacter sp. PD_MW3 (assembly GCA_002633085.1). Classification (GTDB taxonomy): domain Bacteria; phylum Pseudomonadota; class Gammaproteobacteria; order Burkholderiales; family Burkholderiaceae_C; genus Hylemonella. The sequence goes on along the minus strand of NSIV01000010.1, from coordinate 74,908 downwards.
CCGGAGGATGCTCTCGGCCCGCACCTTGCCAAGATGCCAGAGGTTGTCCTCCAGCACGCGTTGCTTGATGGCCACCTGGGCACCCACATGCAGGTGCTGCATCTTGCAGCCACCACAGGCACCGGCATGCAGGCCAAAATGAGGGCAACCCGGCGTGACACGCTGGGCCGACTGGCGGTGCACGTCCGTCACGACGGCCTGTTCCCAGTTGTTTTTCTTGCGGTTGACCTGGGCGCTCACCAGCTCGAAAGGCAAGGCGCCTTCCACAAACACCACCTTGCCGTCAGCGCGGTGGGCAATGCCTTGGGCTTCGATATCGAGCGACTCGATCAGCAGGGCATCTGAAGGGGAACCGGGGTGGGGGGAAACTGAATCTGTCATGCCCCAATTGTCTCAGAGGCGGCAACGACTAGGCCCAGGCTCTGAGGTACTCGTCCCAGTGCGGCTCTGTGGGTGCCAGGTTGCCCAGCGTGTCCTTGATCAGGGCGATCTCCTGCTCGTACTCTTTCTCCAGCAGCCCCCCACGCATCTTCTGGAAGCGGCTGTACAGCAGGTAGGTGTTCATGACATCGGTTTCGCAGTAGCGCCGGATGTCTTCCAGCTGGCCGTCCAGGTAAGCGGGGTAGACCGCCGAGCCGTCCATGCCCAGCTTGCCGGGAAAGCCGCACAGCTTGGCCATGGCATCGAGTGGTGCGTTGTTCTTGGGCTGGTACATGGCCAGCAAGTCCATCAGGTCCAGGTGCCGCATGTGGTAGCGGCCGATGTAGTTGTTCCACTTGAAGTCGCGGTCATCGTCACCCAGATCCCAGTACTTGTCGGCCACCACACCGTGCTGCAGCCCGCGGTAGTGCAGCACCGGCAGATCGAAGCCACCACCGTTCCAGCTCACCAGCTGCGGCACGTGCTTCTCCACAGTGTTGAAAAAGGTCTGGATGATCTTGCCCTCGCTCTGGCCATCACGGTCGACAAACGAGTGAATGCGCAGCCCCTCGGCATTGCGAAAGACGCAACTGATCACCAGCACGCGCTGCAGGTGCAGCGGCATGAAGTCGCTCTGGCCATGTTCCTTGCGCTCAGCCAGCCAAGCGACATGGACCTGCTCGTCCGTGGCCTCGGGTGAGGCGCCCCGCAAGGTGCGCAACCCGGCAATGTCGGGAATGGTTTCGATGTCGAAGACAAGTACAGGCCAGGCCATGGGATCAGAGCAGCGCCTCGCGCGTGATGCCGCGGCGTGCCAGGTAGCGCTTGAGCTTGAGCAGGGCCTCGTTCTGCACCTGACGGACACGCTCGCGTGTCAGGCCCAGGCGGTGACTGAGTACATCCAGCGTTTCCGGTTCGCGGTCGTGCAGGCCAAAGCGGCCTTCGAGAATCTCCTGCTCGCGCACCGACAGGCTGTGCAGCCACTCCTCCAGCAAGCGCTCCACTTCATGTGTCTGCGTCACGCCACTGGGGTCCAGCGCCAGCTCGTCCACCACGGACTCGCCCAGCGTCTGCTCGCTCTCCGAGCGGTCCATCGTGGCGTCAAGCGACTTCGGCGTTTCCGCCAGCGCCAGCAATTCAGCCACTTCGTTGACGTCGCGCCCCAGGAAATTGGCCACGTCTTCCACGCGCACACCGTCAGGCCGGGCCTCGTTGAACGCCGGATCGTTTTCCAGCGCGCGGCGTGCCCTCAGAACCTGCTGCAGCTCGCGCACCACATTGACCGGCAGGCGGATCACCCGCCCCTGCAGCATCAGCGCGCGCTCGACCGACTGGCGGATCCACCAGGTGGCGTAGGTGGAGAAACGAAAGCCGCGCTCCGGCTCGAACTTGTCGATGGCATGCATCAGACCGAGGTTGCCCTCTTCGATCAGGTCCGACAGCGGCACACCGCGCCCGAGGTAGAACTTGGCGATGCTCACCACCAGACGCAGGTTGTGTTCGATCATGCTCTGCCGCGCGGCAAAGTCACCGGCACGGGCGCGCGTCGCCGTCTCGTACTCCTGCTCGGGCGTGAACAGCTCGGTGCGGCGCACATGGCGCAGATAGGCTGAAAGCGCATCCCCTGCTTCGCCGGCGAATTCAACGCCGGTCAAGGCGGCAGGCGCCTGGCCAATTGCTACTAAATCAGGAGCTACTGGCGCAGTATCGTCAAGGGCAGAAGCATGATTTGGCTCACCCTCCGCTGCCGCTGGACGCGCTACCTTGCCTGGGCCTTGAAGGGAGCGTTTTGTCATGGCTGTTCCTCAAGGCGCGGTTGGCATTGGCCTACCTGGCTGGCAGGTATTTGGCCGGATCGACCGGTTTGCCCTGGCGGCGCACTTCGAAGTGCAGCTTCACGCGGTCGGCATCGCTGTTGCCCATTTCGGCGATCTTCTGGCCCTTGCGCACCGACTGGTCTTCCTTCACCAGCAGCGACTGGTTGTGCGCATAGGCCGTGAGGTAGGTGTTGTTGTGCTTGAGGATGATCAGGTTGCCATAGCCGCGCAGACCGGCACCGGCATAGACCACGCGGCCATCGGCGGCCGCGAACACCGGGTCACCGGCCGCACCACTGATGTCCAGCCCCTTGTTCTTGACTTCATCGAAGCCCGCCAGCACCGAACCGCCATTAACCGGCCAGTTCCAGGCGACCTGATCTTCACCGTTCGCAGCAGCCGCTTCCGGTTGCGCAGCGGCCGCCGGCTGGGGTGCCGACGCGGGTTGTTTGGCTGCGCTGGCCGCCTGTCCCGGCGGCGGCACGCTGCTGGCAGTGGCGGTCGAACTGGTGATGGGGCGCGTGACCGCGGCCGTCTGCGTCGCGGCAGCCGACCCATTGGCGCTTGGCGGCACCACACGCAACACCTGCCCCACCTCGATCTGGTTGGGATTGTCCAGGTTGTTCCAGCGCCGGATGTCCTTCCAGTTCTGGCCGGTTTCCAGGCCGACGCGAATCAGCGTGTCACCGGGTTTGACCGTGTAGTAACCCGGCTTGCCGGCATTCTCGAAGCCGGGTGGCTGCTTGACGTTCGGGTCCACCGCGGCCTTCTGGGCGGCGTTGCGGCGGTCTTCCACCGGTGCCCGGTTGAGGCTGGTCGAACTGCACCCGGCCAGCAACAGACTGGCCCCCGCGATCAGACCCCAAACAACAAAGCGCTCCCGCAAACCCGACATAGCTGTTCCCTTCATGCGATACCTGATTTTAGGGGGACAAAGTGAACTGCCTCAAGCACGGTCTGCCGCAAGCCCTGCGGCGTGCGGTCGATCACCATCAAGGCCTGCTGCCCGCCCGTGCTGGAGGCCACTGGCGCCACCAAGCGGCCATCCATGGCCAACTGGTCGATCCAGGCCTGCGGCACGGCCTCGCCGCCGGCCGCGGCGATGATGGCGGCATAGGGCGCCCCTTTGGCAAAACCCGCCATCCCGTCGCCAAACAGCAGGTGCACATTGGGCAGGCGCAGGGGGCGCAGGTTCTCGCGCGCCTTGTCATGCAGGCCACGCAGGCGCTCAATGCTGTAGACCTCACTGGCCAGCAGACTCAACACCGCCGCCTGGTAGCCGCAGCCGGTGCCGATCTCCAGCACCCGCCCCAGCTTGCCGGGCCGTCCGTTCAGCAGCAGTTCGGCCATGCGCGAGACCACGCCCGGCTTGGAAATGGTTTGCCCCAGCCCGATCGGCAGGCTGGTGTCTTCATAGGCCTGGTTCACCAGCGCGCTGTCGACGAAACGGTGGCGTTCGATGGTGCCCATGGCTGACAGCACGCGCACATCGCTGATGCCTTGCCCCGCCAGCTTGTTGACCATGGCCTGGCGCACGGCATGCGAGTCCAGTCCCAGCCCATGCGGTTGTTGACGGACCACCGGCTTGGCCGTTGCCAAGGCGGGTTTGGCAGCCGACATCGGCTGCATTGCAGCACCCCGCGCCGGTACCGGACCGGGCGCCCGATCCAGCCGGGCCGGAAAAGACGGACGCGGCTTGGACGTCATGCGCCCTCCTTGCCGGCGTGCGCTGCCATGTGGCTCATAGACTGGGCCCAGTAGCCCAGATTGGCGTGGTCGCTCAGGTCCACCTTGAGTGGCGTCACCGACACGTGGCCTTGGCTGGTGGCATGGAAGTCCGTGCCCTCGCCCTCGTCCTTGGCCGGACCGGCGCCGCCAATCCAGTACATGGTGTCCCCACGCGGGCTGGTCTGGGTGATGACTTTCTCGGCCGCATGGCGGCGTCCCAGACGGCACACCTTCATGGGCTTGAGGCTTTCCTGCGGCAGGCAGGGAATGTTGACATTGAGCAGCCAGGGCTGGGCGCCCACCAGTTGATGCTGCGCCATCTGCAACACCAGCTCGCGCGCCTTGGCCGCAGCGGCATCCAGATGGCGCCAACCCTTCTCGGTCTGCGAGAAGGCAATCGCCGGGATGCCGAACAGGTACCCCTCCATTGCGGCCCCCACGGTGCCGGAGTAGATGGTGTCGTCGCCCATGTTGGCACCGTTGTTGATGCCGGACACCACCAGGTCGGGCCGGTAGCCCAGCAGCCCGGTCAGCGCAATGTGCACGCAGTCGGCCGGCGTGCCGTTGACGTAACGAAAGCCGTTGGTCGCACGCTGCACGTACAGCGGTGAATGCAGTGTCAGGGCGTTGGACTTGGCACTGTTGTTGTGCTCAGGTGCAACCACCTCGACCTCGGCCACGTCTTTCAGCGCCTCGTACAAGGCGACGATGCCGGGGGCCTGGTAGCCGTCGTCGTTGGAAATCAGGATCTTCATGTTTGCAGCGTAGTGCTGCCGATTGTAGGTGGCTGGCGCCCTTGCGCTGGGGGACGTCACGCGAGGGACATAACAGGTGCGACAGCGCGCCTTATCATGCGCGACTGACTTGAACCCACAACACCGCAGGAGACGATCGATGCACGCATGGCTTTGCGAAGACCCCACCGGGGTGGATGCGCTGAACTGGAAGGAACTGCCGACACCGCAACCCGGCACCGGCCAGGTGCTGGTGGAGATCAAGGCCGCCAGCCTGAACTTCCCCGACCTGCTGATCGTGCAGAACAAGTACCAGATCAAACCGCCTCTGCCCTTTGTGCCGGGCTCCGAATACGCCGGCGTGGTGCAGGCGGTGGGCGCCGGCGTCACGCACCTTCAGGTCGGCCAGCCCGTGGCCTGTCTGTCGGGCACGGGCGGTTTCGGCACCCACACCCTGGCACCTGCCGCACTGTGCATGCCGCTGCCCGCCGACTTCTCGTTTGTCGATGCGGCCGCTTTCATCATGACCTACGCCACCTCGCACCATGCCTTGCTGGACCGCGGCCAGCTCAAGGCCGGGGAAACCGTGCTGGTGCTGGGCGCTGCCGGCGGCGTGGGCACTGCCGCGATCCAGATCGCCAAGGCCGCCGGCGCGCGCGTGATTGCCGCCGCCTCGACCGATGAGAAGTGTGCGCTGTGCCAGTCGATCGGTGCTGATGTCACCATCAACTACAGCAAGGAAAATCTGCGCGAAGCCCTCAAGGCGCTGACCGACAGCAAAGGCCCCGACGTGATCTACGACCCGGTGGGCGGCGACCTGGCTGAGCCGGCCTTCCGCTCCATTGCCTGGCGCGGCCGCTACCTGGTGGTCGGTTTTGCCGCCGGACCGATTCCCTCGCTGCCGCTGAACCTGCCGCTGCTCAAGGGCGCCTCGCTCGTGGGCGTGTTCTGGGGCGACTTTGCCAAACGCGAACCGAAAGCCAATGGCGCCATGATGATGGCGCTGGCGCAGTGGTATGCGCAAGGAAAGATCAAACCGGTGATTGACCGCACGATGCCCATGGCCGAACTCAAGGCAGCGTACGCCCACATGGGCTCGCGCAGCGTCAAAGGCAAGCTGGTGCTGGTGAACTGAGTCCGCGTGAAGTGCGGCCTGCCATGGCCACGCAGAAATGAAAATGCCCGCATAAAGCGGGCATTTTTTATCTGGGGTGGCTGATGGGACTCGAACCCACGACGACAGGAATCACAATCCTGGACTCTACCAACTGAGCTACAGCCACCGTAGCCTTAAATTATAACCGGTTCGGCGCTCACTGCAGCGCACCTGCCGCCATTTGTGTTTCGAAAGCGGCAGGACGTGCCACCTTGATCTCGGCCTTGAAGCGTTCCTGCAGCAGCTTGTAGTACGCCTGGTTCTCGGCCTGCGTCCACCACTGGGTGTACTGGGCACGGTCCTGCTGCTGCACCTGCGGCGCAGCCGTCGGCCGCTCGGCCCGCTTGTTGATCTTGGCGATGGCATAACCTCGGGCGCCGAGATCGACCCCGACAAAAACCGGCAGGCTGGCCGTATCGGCACGCAGCACGGCATCGAGCAAAGCCGCGGGCAGGTTCTGCGGCTGATCGCGCGACACCACCAGCGCGCCTTGCAACTGGGCCTGTGCCGGGCTGGCTTTCCAGGCTGCCAGTTGTTTCGCCCCTTCCTGACGGGCCAGTTCGGCCGCACGGGCATTCACCACGCGCTCGCGCACGGCAGAGCGCACCTCGGCCAACGGCAGAGTGCGGGCCGGTGTGTACTGGGAGATACGCGCCGCCGCCAGCTGGCTGGGGCCGACTTCCACCGCTTCGCTGTTGCGCTTGTTCGCCACCGTATCCGTGCTGAAGACAGCCTCCAGGAATTTGGCATTGGCCAGCACGCCCTTGGCGCCCGGCTCCGGCTGACGCAAGACGCGGTTGGCGCTCTGGACTTCAAGCTTGAGCTTGTCGGCCACCGGCTTGAGGCTGTCGGACTGCTCGTACACGCCATTGGCAAAGACCTCGGCCGCTTCCGCGTACTTGGTCCGCGCCTGCTGATTCTTCAGGTCGGCTTCCAGGCTGGCGCGCAGCTCGACAAAGCTTTTCTGCTTCGGCGCCTTGATGTCGGTCAGTTTGATGATGTGGTAGCCGAAATCGGATTCCACAACGTCGCTGATCTCACCTTTCTTCAGGGCAAAGGCGGCATCTTCGAAGGGCTTGACCATGGCGCCACGGGCGAAGAAGTCCAGGTCGCCGCCCTGCGGTGCCGAGCCCGTATCCTGCGAGTTCTTGCGTGCCACCTCGGCAAAACTGTCCGGTGCCTTGCGCACTTGGGCCAGCAACTCCTCGGCACGCGCCTTGGCTTTCTGGCGCTCGGCGTCAGAACCGCCCTTGGCGGCGGCAATCAGGATGTGGCTGGCACGGCGCTCTTCGGTGCCGCTCAGGCGTGCCACGTTCTGCTCGTAATAAGTCTTGAGGTCCTGTTCGTTGAGGCTGATGGTTTTCTTCACCGCCTCCAGGTCCAGCACGATGTACTCGATGTTGGCCTGCTCAGGCGCCTGGAACAGCGACTGGTTGGCTTGGTAGAAGGCCTCCAGATCGGCATCGGTCGGGTTGACCTTGGCCGCAAAGTCGGCGGTGTTGAAGCGCGCCAGTTGCACTTCGCGCCGCTCGTAAAAAGCATTGAGGGCCAGATCAGCCACCGCCGGTGCGGCAAAGCCGGTCTGCAGCAGGCCCGTCTCCACCTGGCGCACGGACAGATCGTTGCGCAGGCGGGCCTCGAACATCTCGGGCGTCATGCCTTGGCTGCCTACCAGTTGACGATAGCGTTCCATGTCCAAGGTGCCATCGGCACGGCGCAGCGCGGCAATCGCCGGCGTTTCCTGCAAGGCACGCGCCAGACGCACGTCGCTGGTCACCAAATGGGCCGATTCAGCGGCTTGCGCCAGCACGCGTTCGCGCACCAGGCGCTCCAGCGTGGCATAACGCGCCTGGGGAGAATCCAGCAGCTTGGCATCCAGCGTCGGCATGGCGGCACGCAGGCGCTCCACTTCCGACTTGTGCGCAGCGTCCCACTCGCCCTGGTTGATGTCGTGTCCGCCAACGCGGGCTACGGTTTGACCTTGCTCACGGAAACGGTTGTAGCCGTCAATGCCGAACAGCACGAACGAGGGAATGATCAGCAGGAACAACAGTCCCATCATGATCTTCGTGTGCTTACGGACGTAATCAAACATGCGCGGACTCTCCATCAAAAAAACAAAAAAGGCGAACAGTGAGTTCGCCTTTGCTTGGGTGGTGGGTGCTGACGGGGTCGAACCGCCGACCTACGCCTTGTAAGGGCGCCGCTCTACCGACTGAGCTAAGCACCCCACCTTAAACCAGAATCAGTTCAGGGCGTCTTTCAAGGCTTTGCCCGGACGGAACTTCGGCACCTTGGCGGCCTTGATTTTAATCGCAGCGCCGGTACGGGGGTTGCGGCCAGTGCGGGCAGCACGTTTGCCAACGGCAAAGGTACCGAAACCCACGAGGGAAACAGTGCCACCTTTTTTCAGCGTGGTCTTGACGGCGCCGATGGTGGACTCGAGTGCACGGGTAGCAGCTGCCTTGGAGATGTCGGCATGCTTGGCAATGTGCTCAATCAGTTCGGTTTTATTCACAAAGAACCCCTTCTTGGAAACTGCGTTAATCAAATTGTCTCGTTTGTAACTCCTTGCACCAACCCAGATAACAGCGTGGTGCAAAAGGAGCCGGCCATATGCAGCGAGTACTGCTACATATGATTAAAGCCACCTATGTTTTCCGTGTCAACACGGCATGCAGCTTTACAACAGCACGGGGGCGAATTCTAGACGGTTTTCTTTGCCCGTCTTCCCGAGAAAAGTGACGGATACAAATATTTTCAAAACTCCGGGGAAACCTGGGCTGGTCGCGTGATCGGAAATGGGCTAAAGCGCTTGCGCGATTGAACGCCCCACTTTCAAGTGGATGGACTCAGCGTGCCGCGCGCACCACCAGGCTCACACCCACCGCCGTCAAGGCGGTCCCGACAAGCGTCGTCATCGTGATGGGCTCGGCAAACAGCACCCAGGCCATCAGCGCCGTGGTTGGCGGCACCAGGTACAGCAGGCTGGTCACACTGGTGGCCGCACCACGCTGGATCAGCAGGTAGAGCAAGGAGCTGCCGCCAAGTGTCAGCCCCAGCACCGACCAGCCCATGGCAATCACCAGCTCCCAGTTCACACCGCCAACCGCCAGTTGCCAACCCATGGTCTCGGTTTCCAGTGCAGTCAGCGGCAAGGTCACCAGCAAGGCAGCGAGCAGTTGCACCGCATTGGCACTGCGCACATCACACGGCGCGACAAAACGTTTCTGGTACAGCGTGCCGATGGTGATGCTCAGCAGGGCCAACACGGCCAGCGACAGATTGAAGATGCCGGCCTCGCCACCCTGGCCGAATTTGCGCGACACCACCAGCAACAAGCCGGCAAAGCCCAGCAGCAAACCGGCCCATTGCCGCCCTGTGACGGAAGCACCGCGCGCCGACAGCCAGAACGCTGTCAAGACTGGTTGCAGGCCGACGATCAGTGCCACCAGGCCGGAGCCCATGCCGGCCTTGACCGCAGCCCAGACGCCGCCCAGGTAGCCCGCATGCATCAGCACCCCGGTGACGGCCAGGTGCCCCCATTGCGCCCGCGATTGCGGCCAGGCCACGCGCGCCAGCAGAACCCAGGGCAGGAAACAGAGGATGGACAGGACGTAACGCCAGGCCAGGAACTTCAGTGGCGGCGCATGCGGCATGCCATAGCGCGCCACGATGAAACCGGTGCTCCAGATCAGCACGAACACCAGCGGCATGGCCCGCAGCAGGGCAGCACTGTCGCTGCGCTCGCTCATTGGCGCGAGTTCATTTCACCCGTGCCCGGATCTCGGGCAGGGCTTTTTGCAGGTAATAGACCATGGACCAGACGGTGAGAACCGCCGCCAGCCAGATCAGGACGTAGCCCCACTGGCTCGTGTCGATGACGCCGAACAGCAGTCCGTCGAACAGCAGGAAAGGAATGGCCACCATCTGCACCGTGGTCTTGACCTTGCCCAGCATGTGCACGGCCACACTGCGCGAGGCACCGATCTGCGCCATCCATTCGCGCAGGGCCGAGATGGCGATCTCGCGGCCGATGATGATGAGTGCCACAAACACATCGGCGCGGCCCAGATTCACCAGCACCAGCAGGCTGGCGCAGACCAGGAACTTGTCGGCTACCGGGTCGAGGAAGGCGCCGAAAGCCGAGGTCTGGTTGAGCTTGCGCGCCAGAAAGCCGTCAAGCCAGTCGGTCAACGCGAACACCACGAACATCACGGTGGCAATCAGGTTGCGCGTGGCCGGGTCCAGCGGCAGGTAGAACACACCCACGATCAGGGGAATCGCGACGATGCGCGTCCAGGTCATGAGGGTGGGAATGGTGAAGAACATGGCGTCATTGTGGCATGGTCAAGGCGGCTTTCAGCGCAGGGCTCGGTAGATCGCTTCGGCCAGTTCGCGCGAGATGCCATCCACCGAGGTCAGGTCGTCCACGCTGGCCGACGCCACACCACGCACGCCGCCAAAGCGCTGCAGCAATTTGGCACGGCGCTTGGGGCCGACACCCGGGATCTCCTCGATCCGGCTGCCACCCACACGCACCTTGGCGCGCTGCGCGCGCATGCCGGTGATGGCAAAGCGGTGCGCCTCGTCACGGATCTGCGCCACCAGCATCAGCGCCGCCGAGTCCTTGCCCAGGTACACCTTGTCGCGGCCGTCGGCAAACACCAGCTCTTCCAGCCCGACCTTGCGCCCTTCGCCCTTCTCCACACCGACAATCAGCGCCAGATCGAGCCCGAGCAGCTCGAACACCTCGCGTGCCATTGCCACCTGCCCCTTGCCGCCATCGACCAGCACCAGGTCCGGCAAGCGGTCGGTGAGCTCGGCACCCAGTTCGCCTTCGGCACCTTCTTCGCGCAAGGCCTGCGCGAGCTTGCCGTAGCGGCGCGTCAGCACCTGGCGCATGGCGGCGTAGTCGTCACCCGGCGTGATGCCGTCGATCTTGTAGCGGCGGTACTCGCTGTTCTGCATCTTGTGGTGATGGAACACCACACAGGAGGCCTGAGTCGCCTCGCCGGCGGTGTGTGAAATGTCGAAGCACTCGATGCGCAGTTCGTCGAGTCGGTCCTGCGGCAGCGCCAGCGCCTCGGCCAATGCGCGGGTGCGTGCCTGCTGTGAACCTTCTTCCGCCAACAGGCGGGCCAGTTGCAGCGCGGCATTGGTCTGCGCCATCTCCAGCCAGATGCGGCGCTGTTCGCGCGGCTGGTGGATGGCGCGGATCCGGATGCCGGTCTGTTGCGACAGCGCCTCGGTCAGGCGCTTGCTCACCGGTTCGCTGGTCACCAGCGTCGGCACCGCCGGCACCTCCATGTAATGCTGGGCGATGAAGGCTTCCAGCACCTGCACCTCTACCGGTGGCGGAGCTGCCTCGGCGGATTCAGACGTTGAGGATTCCTCGTCGTCATAGATGGCCGCGGCATCTTCCACATGCACCGGAAAATAAGCGCGGTCACCCAGATGCCGACCGCCGCGCACCATGGCCAGGTTGACGCAGGCGCGACCACCCTGCACCTTGACCGCCAGAATGTCGACATCACGGTCATCGACGTTGTCCACCGCCTGCTGGTGCAGCACATTGGACAGCGCCGCGATCTGGTCGCGCAGCTCAGCCGCCTGTTCGAACTCCAGCTGCTCCGAGTGCTTGAGCATGCGCGCTTCCAGCACCTTCAGCACCTGCTGGGTTTCGCCGCGCAAAAAGGCTTCGGCATGCGCCACGTCCAGCGCGTAGTCTTCATCCGACACCAGGCCGACGCAGGGCCCGGAGCAGCGCTTGATCTGGTACAGCAGGCAGGGCCGGGTGCGGTTGGAAAACACGGTGTCCTCGCAGGTGCGCAGGCGGAACACCTTCTGCAGCAGCAGGATGGCCTCCTTCACCGCCCAGGCACTCGGGTAGGGCCCAAAGTAGTGGTGCTTCTTGTCGACCGCGCCGCGGTAGTAGGCCACGCGCGGCCAGACTACCGCACTGCGCTTGGCCGTCTGGCCTTCGGCCGCCTTCGCCTCACCCGGCTGCGCCGCCGTGATCTTCAGGTAGGGGTAGCTCTTATCGTCGCGAAACAGGATGTTGTAGCGCGGGTTGAGCGTCTTGATCAGGTTGTTTTCCAGCAGCAGCGCCTCGGCTTCCGAGCGCACCACCGTGGTGTCCATGCGGGCGATCTTGCCCACCATGTGGCCGATGCGCGTGCCGCCATGGTCTTTCTGGAAATAGCTGGAAACGCGTTTCTTCAGATTACGCGCCTTGCCGACATAGAGCACCGCGCCGTCGGCGTCGAAGTAGCGGTAGACGCCGGGCAAGGCGGGCAAGGCGGCGACCTGCGCCAGCAGTTCGTCAGAGTGCACAGCGCTTGGGGGATTCGGTGCGCTGGAATCGGTTTCAGTGGCCATGGGTCCGTATTGTGGACAATCCCGGCATGTCTTCTCCCCTGCTTTGGGATATTTTCTGCAAGGTCATCGACAACCATGGCGACCTCGGCGTCTGCTGGCGCCTGGCGCGCCAGCTGGCCGGGCGCGGCCAGCGCGTGCGCCTGTGGGTGGATGACGCCAGCGCTCTGGGCTGGATGGCCCCCACCGGCTGCCCCGGCGTCGAAGTCCGGCCCTGGACACAACCACTGGACCTGAGCGGACTGACTCCCGGCGACGTGCTGGTGGAAGCCTTCGGTTGTGAGGTTGCTCCTGAATTCATAGCTGCTTGCGCAGAATGGACGAGCTCTAGGAGCCAAAAATATGCCTGGATCAACCTGGAATACCTGTCGGCTGAGCCTTATGTGGAGCGCAACCATGGCCTGCTGTCACCGGTCATGCATGGACCTGGCGCCGGCCTGAGCAAACATTTCTTCTACCCCGGCTTCACGCCACGCACGGGCGGCCTGCTGCGCGAAGCCGACCTGTTGCAACGCCAGGCCCGCTTCGACCGCACTGCCTGGCTGCAGCACCTGGGCATCACGCCCCAGCCGCAGGCGCACTGGGTCTCGCTGTTCTGCTACGAACCCCAGGCCCTGCCGGAACTGCTGGACCAGTTCGCCGCGCAGACGCAGCCGGTGCACCTGCTGGTGGCAGCCGGCCGCGCCAGCGTCGCAGCCCAGGCCGCAGTTGCAAGCAAAATACAGCGTGAGCCCTCATGGAATCAGCGCCAGGCGCTATCAATTTCATACCTCCCCTACCTGACGCAGGACGACTTTGACCACCTGCTGTGGGCCTGCGACCTGAATTTCGTCCGCGGCGAGGACTCGCTGGTACGCGCCCTGTGGGCCGGCCGGCCTTTCGTCTGGCAGATCTACCCCCAGCATGACAACGCCCACCACGACAAACTGGCGGCTTTTCTGGCGCAGATCGAGGCCCCGGATTCGCTGCGGCGCTTCCACCACCGCTGGAACGACGTCAACGCGCAGCCACTGCCGACGCCGGACCTGCCGGCCTGGGGCGACACCGCCCGCCGGGCGCGCCAGCAGCTGCTGGCCCAGCCTGATCTGGTGAGCCAACTGCTTGAATTTGTGGATCGCATCCCTAGATAGCGCCTAGCGCCTTGAAAAGACGTTAAAATTCAAGGCTTTGCGGAATGCCGCCTGGTTCTACCGGCTGCGTTCCCATCACCTGCCGCACGAACACCGGTCATCTCGGGGCATTGAGCGGCCAACCCATTGGAAATACTATGAAAATCGCTCAGGAAATTCGCGCCGGTAACGTGATCATGCACGGCAAGGACCCGATGGTCGTGCTCAGGACCGAATACAGCCGTGGCGGCCGCAACTCGGCCACCGTGCGCATGAAGCTCAAGAGCCTGATCGCCAACTTCGGCACCGAAGTCGTGTTCAAGGCCGACGACAAGATGGACCAGGTCATCCTGGACAAGAAGGAGTGCACCTACTCCTACTTCGCCGACCCGATGTACGTCTGCATGGACGCCGACTACAACCAGTACGAAGTCGAAGCCGAGAACATGGGTGACGCCCTGAACTACCTGGAAGACGGCATGGCGGTCGAAGTGGTGTTCTACGATGGCAAGGCCATCTCGGTGGAACTGCCCACCAGCGTGGTGCGCGAAATCACCTGGACCGAGCCCGCCGTCAAGGGCGACACCTCGGGCAAGGTGCTCAAGCCGGCCAAGATTGCCACCGGTTTCGAAGTGCCCGTGCCGCTGTTCGTGAGCCAGGGCGACAAGGTCGAAATCGACACCCGTACCGGCGAGTACCGCAAGCGCGTCTAAGCACCTGCACTCACCGCACGTCAAAGGCTCCTTCGGGAGCCTTTTCCTTTTCCGGAACCGGCAATTCGGTGTAGGCTATCTTCATGTCCACGCAAGAAACACTCCCCCAAGCACCCTGCGCGAGTTCGGAGCCCGGCAATGACAACAGCCCGGCCAAGCTGGCGCTGCGTCGTGTCCGGATCGACACCTATCACGAGAACGTGGCCTACATGCATCGCGACTGCGAGGTCTATCGCGCCGAAGGCTTCAAGGCACTGTCCAAGGTCGAAATCAACGCCAACGGGCACCGCATCCTGGCCACCCTCAATGTGGTGGATGACGAAGCCATCGTCGGCTGCGGCCAACTCGGCCTGTCCAAGGCGGCTTTTGACCAGATGGCCGTGGAAGACGGCCACATGGCCACGGTGTCACAGGCCGAGCCGCCCGAGTCCATCGGCGCCCTGCACCGCAAGCTTGCCGGCGAACGGCTGGAGCTCAACGACTTTCGCGCCATCGTGACCGACATCACCGAGCACCATTACTCCAAAATCGAACTCACCGCCTTTGTCGTTGCCACCAACCGCGACGAACTCGACCGCGAAGAGGTCTATTTCCTGACCGAAGCCATGATCGAGGCTGGCCGCAAACTCGATTGGCACGAACAGCCGGTGGTCGACAAACACTGCATTGGTGGTATTCCCGGCAACCGCACCTCCATGCTGGTGGTGCCCATCGTCGCCGCGCACGGCATGCTGTGCCCCAAGACCTCCTCGCGCGCCATCACCTCGCCGGCCGGCACGGCCGACACCATGGAGGTGCTGGCCAATGTGGAGCTGCCGATTGAGCAGTTGCACGACATCGTGCGCCGGCATCGCGGCTGCCTGGCCTGGGGCGGCACGGCCAACCTGTCACCGGCCGACGACGTGCTGATCTCGGTGGAACGCCCGCTCTCGCTCGACTCGCCCGGCCAGATGGTCGCCTCCATCCTGTCGAAGAAGATTGCCGCCGGCTCCAGCCATCTGGTGCTCGACATCCCGATCGGCCCCACCGCCAAGGTGCGCTCCATGCCGGAGGCGCAGCGCCTGCGCCGCCTGTTCGAGTATGTGGCCAAGCGCATGAAACTCTCGCTCGACGTGGTGATCACCGATGGTCGCCAACCGGTGGGCTTTGGCATCGGCCCCATGCTGGAGGCGCGTGATGTCATGCGCGTGCTGGAAAACGACCCGCTCGCACCGAATGATCTGCGGCAGAAGGCCTTGCGCCTGGCCGGCCGGTTGATCGAGTCCAGCCCCGACGTGCGTGGCGGTGACGGCTTTGGCATCGCACGCGACATTCTTGACTCGGGCCGTGCGATCGCCAAGATGAACGACATTATCCAGGCCCAGGGCAGCAAATTCTTTGACTACAACCACCCCGAACTCGGGCGGTTGACCTTCGAAATCCGCGCGCCTCAGGCTGGCGTGGTCTGCGGCATCGACAACCTGCAGCTCGCACGCATCGCCCGCTTTGCCGGCGCCCCCAAAGTAAAAAACGCCGGCGTCGACCTGTTGCGCAAACTGGGCGATGAGGTCAAGGCCGGGGACGCGCTCTACCGCGTGCATGCCAGCTTTCCGTCCGACCTCGAATTCGCCCGCCAAGCCTGTCAAAGGTCCACCGGCTACAGCATTGGCCGGGCTGAAGACGTGCCGCATGTCTTTGTGGAGTTCTGATGAGCAGCCCCGCTGTCCTGCTGCATTTCGACGACGAGCTCGCCAGTGCCCAGCGCATCGCCGCACAGGCCGGCCTGACGCTGGGCCCAATGGCACGCCACCGCTTCCCCGATGGCGAACTCAAGCTGCGTCTGCCCGCTGCCTTGCCAGAGCACGTGGTGGTGCTGCGCACGCTCGACCACCCGAACGAAAAACTGGTTGAGCTGCTACTGCTCGCGCGCACCGCACGCGAACTTGGCGCGCGCCATCTGACCCTGGTGTCCCCCTACCTGGCCTACATGCGGCAAGACATCGCCTTCACCCCCGGCGAAGCCGTCAGCCAGCGCATCGTCGGCCAATTCCTGGCCGGCCTGTTTGATGCGGTCATCACGGTCGATCCGCACCTGCACCGCGTCGCCACGCTGCAGGAAGCCGTGCCGGTGCCGCAGGCCGTGGTGCTCAGTGGCGCCCCCCTGCTGGCCAACCTCGTGGCGCAACAGCGCCCGAACGCCCTGCTGGTGGGGCCTGACGAAGAGTCGGCCCAGTGGATTGCCCAAGCCGCAGCCCGCCACGGCTTCGACCATGCCGTCTGCCGCAAGGTGCGTCATGGGGACCGCTCGGTGACCATTGAACTCCCCGCTGGCAACTTCAGCGGGCGCGCCGTGGTGCTGCTCGACGATGTCGCCAGCAGCGGCCACACACTGGTGCAGGCGGCGCGTTTGCTATTGGCTGCGGGTGCCACCTCGGTCGACGTCGCAGTGACCCACGCCCTGTTTGCCGGCGATGCGCTGCAACTGCTGTCGGAGGCCGGCATCGGCCAGGTCTGGAGCACCGACTGCATTGCCCACGCCAGCAATGCCGTCAGCATGGCCCCGGCCATTGCCGCCGCACTGGCCGGCCTGACCCCTTGACACCTCCTGCATGAAGACTCCGCACGACCTCACTGAGCGCACCTTGGCCGATGCCTGGGCCGACCTGAAGGCCCATGCCGACGCCGGCCTGCCGCTGCAGGCAGATGCCTTTCGCCTGGCCTTTGCCGACCCCGAGTTCCTGTTGCGCCGCGAGACCCGCGGCATCCGCTTCCAGCTCGAATTGCTCAAGCCCGATCTGGCGCAGCAAACGCTCGGTGTGGCCAACACCATCGTGGTTTTTGGCAGTGCCCGTTTTTGCGACCCCGAGGAGGCGCAACGCCGGCTGGAGGCCGCGCACGCCAGTGGTGACCCCCAGGCGCTGGCACTCGCCAAGCGTGATGCACGCAATGCAGCGCACTACGAGCAAGCTCGCCGCTTCGGCCACCTAGTGGCCGAGCACAGCAGCCGGCTGCCGGACAACGAACGCCTGTTCATCTGCACCGGCGGCGGCCCCGGCATCATGGAAGCGGCCAACCGCGGGGCGCATGAGGCGGGTGCGCTGAATGTTGGCCTGAACATCGCGCTGCCGCACGAGCAACATCACAACCCCTACATCTCGCCCAGCCTGTGCTTCAAGTTCCACTATTTCGCGCTGCGCAAGATGCACTTCATGATGCGCGCCAAGGCGCTGGTGGCCTTTCCCGGCGGTTTCGGCACGCTCGACGAGCTGTTCGAGATCCTGACCCTGGTGCAAACCGGCAAGTCCGAACCCGTGCCGGTGGTGCTGTTCGGCAGTGCGTTCTGGCAACGGCTGATCAATTTCGACTTGCTGGTCGAAGAAGGCATGATCTCACCGAAAGACCTCGCGCTGTTCAAGCTGGTGGACACCCCGGAAGATGCCTGGGGCGCTATCCAGTCGTTTTATCGGCTGGAGCATGAGGCAAACCAGCCCTGAGCCCCCAGGCCGTACGGCTGCCGAGCCCGACCACAACCCCCACCGTCCAGAACACCACCGACACGCCGACCACAGCGCCGATGCTGCCGAACAGCATGGGCATCAGCACGCTGGAGCCATTGAGCGACATCAGACGCAGGCCCAGGGCCTCGCCATGGCGGTCGGCGGGCGTGATCTGGTGCAAGGTGCTCATGATCATCGGCTGCACCGAACCCAGCACCAACCCCAGCAATACCGAACACAGCCCCATGCTCACGGCGTTCGGCATGAAGGGGTAGAGACCGAACAGCGCAGCGGTGAGCAGCATCGCACCGCTGATGACCACCCACTCACGCAAATGTGCAGCCAGCCAGGGCATGATCAAGCGTACCAGTGTGGCCGCCATGGCAAAGCTGCCCAGCAGCATGCCGATGACCGAAGCGCTGTAGCCACGCTCATGCCCCAGCACCGGCAGCACGAAGGTGTGCACGTCCCAGCAGGAGGAAAGAAACCAGTTCACCAGCAACAGGCGACGCATCATGGGGTCGCGCAGCAGGTCCCAGGCACGTCGCTTGCCCGGCTGTGCCGCAACAGCGATCGGCAGGACGGGTGTGCCTCGAATCCACAACCAACTTCCCAAGGGCAACATCGCCAGCAACAGGAAAGCCGTGCGGTACCCCATCAGGTCACCGGGCTGGCCGCCAAAGAACCCGCCCGCGTGGTCAATCAGAACGCCGGCCGAGAGCGGCCCGAGAAAATTCGAGATGGCCGGCCCGATCGAAAACCAGCTGAACATCTGCTTCAGTTCGGCTGCATCGCGTGCGGCCCGGCCCACATGACGCTGCAGGGCAATTGCCGCCGAACCGGTCGCCCCCCCCGTCAGCAGCGCAGCAAGGCATAGGACTGGGAACACCGGAAAGGCCACTGCCAAGCTCGCGCCCAGTGTCGCCGCAATGACGCTGAAACCCACAGGACGCCTGAGACCATGGCGATCGGCATAGCGGCCAGCTGGTAGCGCCAGAAATACCTGCGTGAGGGCAAACAAGGCCAGCAGCATGCCGACAGCCAAAGGGCTGTAGCCTTGCTTCAACGCCAGCAGCGGTGCTGCCATGCGCATCCCCGCCATACAGGTATGCAGACAAATATGGCCACCAATCAATCGGGCCAGCCCCCAGCGCGGTGACGCCCGCGGCGAAAGAGAGGCTGTCACCCTTCGTCTGCCTCTTTGTCCAGCGGCAGCAGGGCCTGTGCCTGTGCGTCCGGCAGCGCTTCGACCTGACGCAGCACACGGCCCATGGCGCGGCTGCGCGTTTCGGCACTGTTCAGGGTGTTGAGCACGGTCTCGGTCTGCGATTTGACCTTGGCCAACACATCACCGAACTTGCCGAACTCGGTCTTGACTGCACCCAGCACCTGCCAGACCTCGCTGGAGCGTTTTTCCAGCGCCAGCGTGCGAAAGCCCATCTGCAAAGAACTCAGCATGGCCAGCAGCGTGGTCGGGCCGGCCAGCGTGATGCGGTGCTCGCGCTGCAGCACCTCCATCAGGCCGGGGCGGCGCAGCACCTCGGCATACAGTCCCTCGGTCGGCAGGAACAGGATGGCGAAATCGGTGGTGTACGGCGGCTCGATGTATTTCTCGGCAATCGACTTGGCTTCCAGCCGGATGCGCGCCTCCAGCGCCTTGGCGGCCACCTCTGCGCCAACGGCATCGGCGCGTTGCTGCGCGTCGAGCAGGCGCTCGTAATCCTCATTCGGGAATTTGGAGTCAATCGGCAGCCACAAAGGTTCACCGTTGTCCGATTTGCCCGGCAGCTTGATGGCGAAGTCCACCACGTTCTTGCTCCCCGGGCGCGTGGCGATCTGGGCCGCGTACTGGTCCGGCACGAAGACCTGCTCCAACAACGCGGCCAATTGCGCCTCGCCGAACATGCCGCGCGTCTTGACGTTGGTCAGCAAATGCTTGAGGTCACCCACGCCGGCGGCCAGTGTCTGCATCTCACCCAACCCCTTGTGCACCTGCTCCAGACGATCCGCCACCTGCTTGAAGCTCTCGCCCAGACGCGCATGCAACGTGGTCTGCAGTTTCTCGTCCACGGTAGCGCGCATCTCGTCCAGCTTGGCGATATTGGTCTGTTGCAACTGCGCCAGTTGCGCCTCCAACGTGGCGCGCACCTCGGACATGCGACGGGCATTCGACTCGCTCAAGTTGGACAGTTGCAGCGTCAAGGTATCGGACAGCGTCTTCTGCAACAGCGCCAGTTGCTGGCCGAACGCATCGATCTGTGTGTTCTGCGTTCGTGTGGCTTCAGCCGCCTGTTGCACCAGGCTTTGCTGGAAAGTGGCCAGGTTCTGCGCCAGCTCCAGCCGACCGCTGCGTGCGGATTCGCCAATCTCATGGCGTAACTCACGCTCCAGGCGCTCACCGCTGGCCTGCAGGGCCGCCAACCATTCGGCCTGGGTTGCGGCAGCATCACCACGCCGCAGTGCCAACCAGAGCAGCAGCAACAGATTCAGGGCGGCCAGCGCCAGTACGGACCAAAGCACGATGTCGTTCAAACCAGTTTCCTCCAACATCGTATTGTTGTTCAAAACGCTGTCTTGGATGATCCGCCTGTGAATGCGGGCGATTTTCCTCAACAACATTTGTACAAATATAATGATCACATGACTTCATCAGGCAGTACGCCCAAGTCGGCACGGCTTGGCCATCACCAGCCCGCGGCGAACGCCCCATGCCTACCATCGGCAGCCGATGCCATCGGACCTGACGTCCAGACCTTGCGGCGCTTTCGGGTGATCTTCAATGCCGTGCGCAGCCATTTTCAGCAGGTCGAGAAACGCACCGGCACCGGTGCCGCTCAATTGCGCGCCCTCAGCATCTTGCGCGAGCGGCCCGGCATCCGGCTGAGTGAACTGGCACAAGCCATGGACGTGCACCAATCGACTGCCAGCAACCTGGTCAAGACACTGCTGGAACGCGAATGGATTTCAACCACGCAGAATGGCAGTGATCGCCGGGTGCGGCACTTGTATCTGCAGACAGCGGGCATCAAAATCCTGCAGCGCATGGGAGGCCCATACATTGGCGTCTTGCCCAAGGCCCTGAGCACCTTGCCGCCGCGCACGCTCCAACGCCTCAACAGCGATCTGGATGAACTGATCGCTGCCATGCATATCGATGACACAGCGGCCCTGACGCCGCTGGCAGAACAACTTTAGGCAGCTCGGGGCGACACACTCGTCCGTGTCCCTGCGACTGTTACAAGCAAGGAATGACCATGAACGACTTGATGCAGTTCTGGCCTGCATGGATCCAACCCTCCGCAGGCTTGCCCACCGTGCAGTGGGCTGTGCTGCTGGCCCTGGCAGCAGCAGCCGGGCACATGCTGCAGCGCCGCCTTGGCCTGCCCAAGGTGCTCGGCTATTCGATCGTTGGCGCCCTGGCCGGCTTCACCGGGTTCACGACCACTCACTGGCCGCTGGAGGGCATTGGCCTGTTCATGGTCGAGCTCGGCCTGTCCGTCATGCTGTTCGAGGCTGGCGGACGCCTCACGCTGCGCTGGTTCCGTCACAACCCCATGCTGCTGGTGCAAAGCCTGGCTGAATCCGCCCTCACCTTTGCGGCGGTCTATTGGATGCTGGGACTGCTCAAGGTCAGCGCTGAGTTGATCGCACCGCTCTCCCTGCTCGCAGTCACTACCTCGCCTGCCGTGCTCATGCGCGTGGCGGCCGACATCCGCGCCAGCGGCCCCGTGACCGACCGCGCCATCACCTTGGCCGCGCTCAACACCTTGTACGTGCTGGCTCTCGGCGGTGTCATGGCTCACTTTCTGGGGCGTCCGGCCTCCTCTCTCACAGATGCCTTCGTCCCGGTCGTGCTGCTGTTGAGCATCTCGGTGCTGCTGGGCGCCGTTCTCGCCCTTGCGCTGCGGGGAACCCTGCGCTTCATGAGTCCGACCAGCGAGAACACCTCGGTGACGCTGCTGGCCCTGGTCGTGGCCTGCACCACCCTGGCCGCCAACTTCGGCGGCTCGGCACCGCTGGCGGCCCTGCTGGCCGGCATCCTGCTCAAGACCCTGCACCCTCGGCCCTGGTCGTGGCCACGCCAGTTCGGCACAGCGTCCTCCATCCTGACCATCCTGATGTTCGTCCTGGTCTCCATGGCGGCAGCCCAGGCCGATTGGAACCTGACCGCCTTCAGCCTGATTGCAGCCATCGTTCTGGCACGCACACTGGCCAAGACACTTGCCATCGGCGTGGCCGGCATCGGCAGCGGCGCCAACCTGCATCAGGCATTCTGGACAGCTTGCGCCATGTGGCCAATGTCGGCCGTGGCCCTGCTGCTGGTGTCGCAGTTCACCTTGTTTGCGCCGGCGCTCGGTGCACAGATCGCGGCACTGGCCCTGCCGCTGATCCTTTTCATGGAAGTACTGGGTGCACTCATGAACACCGTGGCCCTGCAACGCAGTGGCGAAGCCTCCCGCCCGCTTGTTCCCACCAATTCAGCAAGGGAGCTACCGCATGACGCTTGAAGCTTTCCAGCACTCCGAGGCACTGTCGCTGGGCGTTGAACTCGAACTGCAACTGGTCAACACCCACGACTACGACCTGGCACCTTACGCTGACGACATGTTGCGGCTGATGGCCAAGCGCCAGTTGCCGGGCAGTGTGGTGCCCGAGATGACCTCCAGCATGATCGAGATCTCGACCGGCGTCTGTCAGTCACCAGCACAAGTACTGCAGGAACTGGCGCAAATCCGCGATGCCCTGGTGCAATGTGCCGACAAGCTCAATATCGCCGTGGTCGGCGGTGGCACCCACCCCTTCCAGCAATGGCATGAGCGGCGCATCTACGACAAGCCGCGCTTTCGCCAGTTGTCGGAGTTGTACGGCTACCTCTCCAAACAGTTCACCATCTTCGGCCAGCACGTGCACGTGGGCTGCCCTGACGCTGACAGTGCCTTGTTGATGCTGCACCGCATGTCGCGCTACATCCCGCACTTCATTGCGCTGTCGGCCTCTTCGCCTTTTGTGCAGGGTCAGGACACCGCTTTCGATTCGGCGCGACTGAATTCGGTATTTGCCTTCCCGCTCTCCGGCCGCGCCCCCTTTGCACTGCGCTGGGAAGACTTCACGGCCTATTTTGACAAGATGACGCGTACCGGCGTCGTCAAAAGCATGAAGGACTTTTACTGGGACATAAGGCCCAAACCCGAGTACGGCACGATCGAGATCCGGGTGTTCGACACACCGCTCAGCATTGAACGTGCCGCTGCACTGGCCGGCTACGTCCAGGCACTGGCCGCCTGGTTTTTGCAGGAGCAGCCTTTCATGCCGGCCGAGGACGACTATCTGGTCTACACCTACAACCGTTTTCAGGCTTGCCGTTTCGGGCTCGATGCCATTTACGTCGATCCCGCCAGTGGCGAGCATCTGCCGCTGAGAGAACACATTCTGCTGACGCTGGGCCAGGTCAAGCACCATGCCACGACGCCGGGCACTGCTGCGGCCATCGAACAGCTGCGCCAGAGTGCCGAGCACGGCCACAACGATGCACGCTGGCTACGCGAATGCCATGCGCGCGAACACCTGCTGGCCGAGATGACGCGCCAGGCAGGCGAAAAATTCCGCCGCTGAGTCCTCAGGCCCGGGTCAGCACCTGCGGGTTCAAGGGCGTCAGCGCCTTGTTCTTGGTGAAGAACTCGATCAGGTTGTCGGCCGCCAGATTGGCCATGGCCAGCCGCGTCGGCACGCTGGCACTGGCGATGTGGGGCGTCAGCACCACATTCGGTACGGTCAGCAGGTCCGGGTGCACCTTGGGCTCGCCCTCAAACACGTCCAGACCGGCAGCGGCAATACGCTTGTCGCGCAACGCTGCGGCCAGCGCCGCGTCATCCACGATGCCACCACGGGCAATGTTGACCAGCGTGGCGGTCGGCTTCATCTGCGCCAGCTCGGCCGCACCAATGGCGTGGTGGGAAGCGGCTGAGTACGGCAACACCAGCACAAGGTGGTCAGCCGTCTTCAGCAACTCTTCCTTGCTGACGTAATGCGCCTTGCATTCGGCTTCGGTCGCGTCATCGAGGCGCGAACGGTTGTGGTAGATCACGTTCATGCCGAACCCGTGTGCGCCGCGCTTGGCAATGCCCTGGCCGATGCGGCCCATGCCCAGGATACCGAGCGTGGCGCCATGAATATCAGAGCCGGCGAACATGTCGTAACTCCACTTGGTCCACTGACCGGCTCGCAGGTAATGCTCGCTCTCAGTGATGCGGCGTGCCGTGGCCATCAACAGCGCAAAACCGAAGTCGGCCGTGGTCTCAGTAAGTACATCAGGTGTGTTGGTCCCCAGCACGCCACTGGCCGTCATGGCATCGAGGTCGAAGTTGTTGTAGCCCACGGCCATGTTGGCGCAGATTTTCAACTGCGGGCAAGCCGCCAGCACCTCGGCGTCGATGCGGTCACTGCCGGTGGTAAAGGCACCCGCCTTGTCACGCAGCTTCTCCGTCAGCTGCGCCTTGGACCAGGTTTCATCGGCCTGGTTCGACTCGACATCAAAGTGCTGCGACAAGCGCTCGATCACAGCAGGAAAAACGGCACGGGCGATCAGAATGCGAGGTTTGCTCATGGATATTTCTTTCTCAACGGAACCAGATAAAAGTCATGACGATAAACAATGGAACCAGAACAGCCACCGACCACAACATGTAGCCGAAGAAGCTGGGCATCTTCACGCCCCGGTCTTCGGCAATCGCCTTGACCATGAGATTGGGCGCATTACCGATGTAGGTATTGGCCCCCATGAAGACGGCGCCGGCCGAGATGGCGGCCAGTGTTGGCGCCAACGTGGTCATCAACACGGCCGGATCACCCCCGGCCGTATTGAAAAAGACCAGATAGGTTGGCGCATTGTCGAGGAAGGAGCTCAACACGCCCGTCGCCCAGAAATACATGACCGGATCGGGTGAGCCATCCGGACGCGTCACCGCAGACACTACCGCACCGAACGGGCCGTTCACGCCCGCCTTGAGCATGGCAATCACCGGGATGATGGTCAGGAAGATGCCCGCGAACAGCTTGGCCACCTCCTGCATCGGGCCCCAGGAAAACTGGTTGTCCACATGCACCTCGGTTGGCGTGATCTTCAGCGACACCCATGTCACGACCACCAGGCCGATATCGCGCACCAGACCTGGCAGGCCAACTTCCGTACCGGCAACATCGAACACCAGACTGGACTTCCAGAAACCGCTGAGGAGTACCAGAATGACGATTGCACCCAGCAAGCAGAAATTGGCGGCGCCATCGAAACCGATGCGCCGGTTGTCCGGCGTCGGATCCAGCGGCAGGATTTCTTCGCGCCGGTGGTAATACCACCAGTCCAGCGCATAGAACAAAGCCAACAGGCATCCGATCAGAAACAGGGTCTCCGGGAAAATGTGACTCACCGTCCAGAA
Organism: Curvibacter sp. PD_MW3; assembly: GCA_002633085.1. Classification (GTDB taxonomy): domain Bacteria; phylum Pseudomonadota; class Gammaproteobacteria; order Burkholderiales; family Burkholderiaceae_C; genus Hylemonella. The sequence goes on along the minus strand of NSIV01000010.1, from coordinate 49,944 downwards.
GAAGTCCACCCCCTTGAGGAAGCCCAGAAACAGCGGCGGATCGCCCAACGGGGTGAGCGAGCCGCCGGCATTCGAGACGATGAAAATGAAGAACACCACCACATGCGCCTTGTGCTTGCGGTTGTCATTGGCACGAATGAGCGGCCGAATCATCAGCATGGAGGCGCCGGTCGTCCCCATGAAGCTGGCCAGCACCGCACCAATGGCCAGAATGGTCGTATTCAGCCCCGGGCTGCCATGCAGATTGCCGCGGATGTAGATACCGCCCGCCACGGTGAACAGTGCTGTCAGCAGGACGATAAAAGGGATGTATTCCGCCAACAGGGCATGCACCAAATTGACGGCTGCGGCTCCCACGCCAAAAGTCAGCGCAAAAGGCAGGAGAAAAACCAGCCCCCAAGCTGCTGCCACCTTGCCAAAGTGGTGATGCCAGAACATGGGCGCCAGCAAGGGCATCACGGCAATCGACAACAGGATGCCGGCAAATGGCGCGCCCCACAGCACCGAGAGCTGACTGCCATCGAGTTCAGCAGCCGCAGCCAAGCCCGGCCAAACCGCTAATACCCCCAAGGCAAGACCCCAACGACAGGCTCTCATCTGCATCTCTTCAATCTCAGTCGAGCCAATGTGTGAACGTCGACACCGGTTCGCGTGGTGTATAAAAAGTATTTACGATGTCCTTCTCATCGGCATAGCCAAGCGCCATGCCGCACACCAGCATCTCGTCCGGCCCTGCTCCGATGTGCGGCAGGATGATTTTTCCAAAGTGGTTCCAGGCGGCCTGCGGGCATGTATGCAGGCCGCTGGCGCGTGCAGCGAGCATGATGTTCTGCAGGAACATGCCATAGTCCACCAGCGAACCGCGGCCCATGACGCGATCGATCGTGAACATCAACCCTACCGGCGCATCGAAGAAACGGAAATTGCGCTGGTGCTGGGCATGCATCTTGTCCTTGTCCCCCTTGCCGATGCCGAGCAGGCTATACAGACTCCAGCCGTTCTCGCGCCGGCGGTCAATGTAGGGGCTGACCCATTGCTCCGGGTAATAGTCGTATTCCTCGCGGTACTCGCTGGCCAGCGCCGGGTTGGCGCGCAGGGCATCGTGGGCGGCACAGACCTTGTCCACCAACGTGTCCCGACTCTGGCCCTGCAGCACATACACCTTCCAGGGCTGGGTGTTGGTGCCCGACGGGGCCCGGCTGGCCAGTTGCAACACTTCGGTGATGAGTTCTCGCGCCACGGCTTGCGGCGTGAAGGCACGGATCGACATGCGCGAATTGATCGCGTCAGCCACGGACATCGGGGTCATGCAAGCGTCTCCAGCACGGTTCTGAGTTTTTCTGGCAAGGGCGTCGGCCGGCGCGTTTGCCGGTCGACATAAACGTGGACAAAGTGGCCCTGCGCCGCGGCCAGCTCTTCGCCCTCGGCGAACAGACCGACCTCGTAGCGCACACTGGAGTTGCCCAGACGGGCGACGCGGATGCCGGCCTCGATGTTCTGGGGAAAGGCCAGCGAGGCGAAATAATTGCATTGGGTCTCGATCACCAGGCCGATGGTTTCGCCCTGGTGGATGTCCAGCGCGCCCTGCTCGATCAGATGGGCATTGACCGCCGTATCGAACCAGCTGTAGTAAACGACATTGTTGACATGGCCATAGACATCGTTGTCCATCCAGCGTGTGCTGATCAGTCGAAAGGCCTTGTAGGCGCTGCGTCTCTCGGGTCTCGGTTTTTCTGTTTGGGTATTCATTGCATGTCAGATTCTGCCAGCCTGCGGCACCCAAATCAGACCTTGAGGGTTTGCCAGCGTTGCCAGTAGTCCAATGCCACCCGATAGGTGTTGAGCTGCACCTGCACCGTCTCCTCGATCTTCACGCCATAACCACCGGCCATGGCAAAGGCCAGCGGAATGCGCCGCTGCCAACACCAGTCAAACACACGGCGGTCGCGCGCCTCCAGCCCGTCATAGCTGAGCCGCAGGCGGCCCAATCGGTCGCCCTCGAACGGGTCGGCACCTGCCAGATAAATCACCAGCCCGGGATCGAAGTGGTGCTCCAACTCACTGAGCGCGGCTTCCAACGCCTGCAGATAAAAATCGTCTGTGCAGCCGTCGGGCAATGCCACGTCCAGGTCGCTGCTTTCCTTACGGAACGGGAAATTCTTCTCGCCGTGGAGGGACAGCGTGAACACGCTGTCGTCATGCTGAAAAATGTGCGCCGTGCCATTGCCCTGATGCACATCGAGATCAATGATGGCCACGTGCAAGGCGCGGCGCTGCTGCCGGCCCCACTCGGCTTGCATCAGGCGCGTCGCCACAGCAGCGTCGTTGAAAACGCAGAACCCGCCCCCTTTGCCAGCATAGGCATGGTGCGTACCGCCAGCCAGATTGGCCGCCAGCCCCTCTTGCAAGGCCATCCGTGCCGCTGCCATGGTCGCCCCGGCCGAGCGCCGGGAGCGCTCCACCATGGCCGCGCTCCAGGGAAATCCGATCTCACGCATGGCCGCTGGACTGATCGTGCCCTGATCGAGCGACGCGACATAGCCGGGTTCGTGAACTAGTGCCAATTCGCCATCACTGGCACGCGGCGCTTCCAGCATGGCCACCTGCGGCAACTCGCACGCCAAGCGCTCGCGTAGCAGGCCGTACTTGGCCATGGGGAACCGATGCCCCGCGGGCAACGGTAAAACGAAATGGTCGGAGTAAAACGCCTTCATCCTTTCGATTCTGACGGCAGCGGCTTCAGGCACAGATTTAGGGCGCCAACCCTAATATGCTGCACCGCAACAAAAAAGAGTTGCACTCCTGACGCAGCTCCCTATAATTCGAGTCATGTTGCACTGCAACAAAAACCGCAGCTTACCTTTCAAGGAGATTTTTATGCTGACCGTCGAACAAGTCATGGCCGCCAACAAAGCCAACATCGAGACCCTGTTTGGTCTGACCAGCAAAGCCTTTGAGGGCGTTGAAAAGCTGGTTGAACTGAACATGACCGCCTCCCGCGCCGCCTTGGCCGAGGCATCCAGCCAGGCCCAGTCCGTCCTGAGCGTCAAAGACGCCCAGGAATTGCTGGCTCTGCAATCTGCCCTGTTCCAGCCTTTGGCAGAGAAGACCGTGTCCTACAGCCGTCATCTGTACGACATCGCGTCCAGCACCAGTGCCGAATTCGGCAAGGCTTTTGAAGACCAGGCTGCCGAGACCCAGAAGAAGTTCGTGGGCTTGGTCGACAATGCGGCCAAGAATGCACCTGCCGGTTCCGAAACAGCAGTGGCCGTGATGAAGAGCGCTGTGGCTGCCGCCAACAATGCTCTGGAATCGATCCAGAAGTCGGTCAAGCAAGCAACTGAGCTGGCTGAATCCAACTTCAATGCTGTGGCCGCCAATGCCGTGAGCGCCGGCAAGCCGGCCGCCCGCAAACGGTAACAAAGGGTAAACCCTCCATTTTTTGCTGAAATGACTTTACGCCAAGGGAAAACCCTGACATAATTCATTTCATCGGAAGCTGAACAGTTTCCACCGGTTGTCTCCTCGGGTCCTTTCGACACCTTCGGGTTCAGGGATCCCTTCAAGGCCTCGTCATACGACGAGGCCTTTTTTTATCTGCTTCAGGTGCTTCTGGGCGATCCGCCAAACCATCGAAAGAAGCTCCGCCCTCCTTCGCAAACGCATAACAGGGCCTGGACTTGGCGCAATAGGCCTCATGAGGAACTTCATCATGCGCGAAGTGAACCTCGTGAATCGGCCGCATCTGAGCCAATAACAAACGCGCCATCCGAGGGCTCGCTTCAGCCAAATGAAATCCCCACCGTTATCCACCTCGATTTCTCAACGATGAGAAAACCCGAAAAATGAGATCAAAATCCCACAAAATTCGTATGATATTTGCACAAATTAAGTGCATACATTTGAAATAAGGCCGCACAAGACAACATCAGACTTCTTCGATATCAAAATTTTTGTCGGCATAAAATGATATGAATTTCACACTTTATTGGCGTGAATTTGATTTGTATTTGGGATTTCTTGACTGCATGACACCCACATGAAGAACGACACCAGCGATATGCAAATTGGCTTGCTGGAGCAAGGGCACTTCGAGTTCCTTGACTCACCCACCCCGACCCCGCCACTCAAGTCGAAGAAGGCAAAGGCCAAAACCAAGATGACGGATGAGCCAGCAAAGGCAGAATCACCAGCCCAGAAAAACCAGCTGAAAGCCCTTGTCAGCAGCAGAACGGGCAAAGCCAGAGTGTTCAGGGGCAAGAAACACGTGATCAGCGTGTCGATTGCGCCGCATGTTTTGTCCAGAGTCGATGAATGGGCCGCCAAAAAAGGCATGAGTCGCCCCGCAGCCATTGCGTTTGCGCTGAACCTGCTTCCCGATTGACGGGGCCAGCTAGCGACTCCATCAGGAGCGCTGTCCGCCTGCGGTGACGGACTCCCTCACAAGTGGGAGCCACGTTTCAAATGGCACATCAAACCAGTGCCAGCCTGTTTCAGACGCAGAAAAAAGCAACCCTCCCGGCCAGGGCAGTTATGCGTCAATCCACCCTTCGCCCTATTTGCTGCGGGCTTCGATCGCCGCTTTGAGCTGCGGTAGCAATTGCTGCATGGCCAACCGGCCAGCCTGGATGGAGCGTCGACGGGCGTTGAAATCGGCACTGGCCACGCCATTCAGAGCCGGCCGGACCACGACATCGGCGTCCCGCAACTCCCAGCTGTTGATGCTTCGGCCCATGATGGTGAAGGTCTGCAACAGGATCTGCAGCGTATCGCCCGCCGGATTGGCATCCGGCACATTGGAAATATCGACCGCAATCACCAGTTCCGCCCCCATCTGGCGCGCATAACGCACCGGCACCGGGGACACCAGACCGCCATCGACGTACTCCCGCCCGGCTATGCGCACCGGCTGGAACACAGCGGGCACCGCACTGGAGGCCCGCACGGCGGTGGCCGTATCGCCACGCTGAAACAACACGCCCTGGCCACTGTTGAGATCGGTCGCCACAATGCCCAACGGCAACGGCAAATCTTCGATTCGTCGGCCACCGATCTGGCTCTGGACGTAGCGTGCGAGGGCATCACCACGCAACAGACCACGGCTGAAGATCGGCAACGTCCAATCAGCAAAGGTGGCCTCCTCCATGGTTTCGGCAATCTGCTGCAACTGCCCCCCGGTCTTGCCGCTGGCATACAAGGCCGCCACCAGACTGCCCGCGGAAGTTCCGGCAACCAGAACCGGCCGGATACCGGACTCTTCCAGCACCTGGATCACCCCGACATGCGCAAAACCTCGAGCGGCACCACCACCCAACGCCAAGCCAATGCGAGGCGGTCGTTTCACTGGCTCAGGGACCACAACAACAGGCTCGGGCGTGCTGATCGGCCCACCAGCACAGCCGGCCAGAACAAGGGCAACCAGCAGGATCAAGCCATAACTTGATATGGCGCAGGGATTTACACCAAAATTATTAAGAATGATTCGCGTTTGTCTTATCATCTGGAAATCAGTTTGAAAGGGCATATTGTCATGCGCGTGCATCATTTCTCTTTGGCAGCCGCTATTGTGCTGGCAGGCAACCTGGCCTGCGCACAAGAACAGGTGCTCAACATCTACTCCGCCCGTCATTACCCGAGCGACGAGGTGTTGTACAGCGGGTTCACCAAAGCAACCGGCATCAAGATCAACCGTGTCGATGCAGACGACGCCGGCATCGTCTCACGCCTCAAGGCCGAAGGCGCCGCCTCGCCAGCTGACGTGATCTTGCTGGTTGATGCCGCCCGCCTGTGGCGCGGTGAAGCCGAAGGCCTGTTCCAGCCCGTCAAGTCCCAAGTACTCGACGATGCCATTCCGGCCCAATTGCGAGGCAAACCTGCAGCCGACGGTGCTTCCGCCTGGTACGGTTTTTCCACGCGGGCACGTATCGTCGTGTACGACAAGATCAAGGTCAAGAAGGACGACGTTGACACCTACGAAGAGCTGGGCGATCCGAAGAACAAGGGCAAACTCTGCATCCGCTCCGGCTCCCACCCTTACAACCTCTCGCTCTTCGGCGCTGTGCTGGAGCATCTGGGTGAACAAAAAACCGAAGCCTGGCTCAAAGGCATGGTCGGCAACATGGCCCGCCCCCCCAAGGGCGGCGACACCGACCAGATCAAGGCCGTGGCCTCAGGTGAATGCGGTATTGCCGTGACCAACAGCTACTACCTGGCGCGCCTGATGCGCTCAACCAAAGCAGAAGACCAGGCGGTGGTGGAGCGCATCGGCGTGGTCTTCCCCAACCAAGGCACCTGGGGCACCCATGTCAACATCGCCGGTGGCGCGGTCGCCCGCTACGCCAAGAACCAGGCCAATGCGGTCAAGTTCCTGGAGTACCTGGCCAGTGTCCAGGCGCAGGAACATTTCGCCAACGGCAACAACGAATGGCCGGCCGCCAAGGGCGTCAAACTCAACAACCCGGCGCTACAAGCTATGGGCGGCGGCTCGTTCAAGAGCGAGACCATCCCGATCAGCGTGGTAGGCATGAACCAGGTCAAGGTGCAGCAGATGCTTGACCGCGTCGGCTTCCGTTAAGCTCTACTGAAACATGAAAAAGCCTGCACACGTGCAGGCTTTTTTGTTGACGCAACTGCCCGGGATCAGTCGGCCGTAGCTTCTTCCGGCTTGGCCTTGCCTTCCTTCTTCGGCAAGGGCTGGATGTCGAGCAGAACCTCAGTCTTGCTTTCATCGCGGTCATCCAGGTCCACCGTCAGGCGGCCGCCCTCGGTCAGGCGACCAAACAGCAACTCATCTGCCAGCGCACGGCGAATCGTGTCCTGGATCAGACGCTGCATCGGGCGGGCGCCCATGAGCGGATCGAAGCCCTTCTTCGCCAAGTGCTTGCGCAACTTGTCGGTGAAGGTGACATCGACCTTCTTCTCCGCCAACTGGGTTTCCAGCTGCAGCAGGAACTTGTCGACTACGCGCAGGATGACCTGTTCGTCCAATGCCTTGAAGTTCACGATCGCATCCAGGCGGTTGCGGAACTCGGGTGTGAACAGACGCTTGATGTCGCCCATTTCGTCACCGGCCTGACGCGGGTTGGTGAAGCCGATGGTCGCCTTGTTCATGGTCTCAGCCCCCGCGTTCGTCGTCATGATGATGATGACGTTGCGGAAGTCGGCCTTGCGCCCGTTGTTATCGGTCAGCGTGCCGTGGTCCATGACCTGCAGCAGCACGTTGAAGATGTCCGGATGCGCTTTCTCGATCTCGTCGAGCAGCAGCACCGCATGCGGCTTCTTGGTGATCGCCTCAGTCAGCAAGCCCCCCTGGTCGAACCCCACGTAGCCGGGAGGCGCGCCGATCAGGCGGCTCACCGCATGGCGCTCCATGTACTCCGACATGTCGAAGCGGATCAGATCCACGCCCATGATGTAGGCCAGTTGCTTGGCAGCTTCGGTCTTGCCAACGCCGGTGGGGCCGCTGAACAGGAAGGAGCCGATCGGCTTGTCCGGCTTGCCCAGGCCCGAGCGCGCCATCTTGACGGCGGAAGCCAGCACTTCCAGGGCCTTGTCTTGGCCGAAGACCACGCTCTTGAGGTCACGCTCCAGCGTCTGCAGCTTGCCGCGGTCGTCGTTGGACACGTTGGCCGGCGGAATACGCGCGATCTTGGCCACAATGTCCTCGATCTCGTTCTTGCCGATGGTCTTCTTGCGCTTGGAAGGCACCAGAATCCGTTGGGCCGCACCGGCCTCGTCGATCACGTCAATCGCCTTGTCGGGCAGGTGGCGGTCGTTGATGTACTTGGCAGACAACTCGGCAGCGGCCTGCAGCGCGGCGTTGGCGTACTTGACGTTGTGGTGCTCTTCGAAACGCGACTTGAGACCCTTGAGGATCTCGATGGTCTCGGGCACGGTGGGCTCCACCACGTCAACCTTCTGGAAACGACGCGACAGCGCGGCGTCTTTTTCGAAGATGCCACGGTATTCGGTGAAGGTGGTGGCACCAATGCACTTGAGCTGACCGCTGGAGAGCGCCGGCTTGAGCAGATTGGAGGCGTCCAGCGTGCCGCCCGAGGCTGCACCGGCCCCGATCAGGGTGTGGATCTCGTCGATGAACAGGATGGCGTGCGGCTTGTCTTTCAGCGACTTGAGCACGCCTTTGAGACGCTGCTCGAAATCGCCACGGTACTTGGTGCCGGCCAGCAAGGCGCCCATGTCAAGCGAGTAGACGCTGGCCTCGGCCAGAATCTCGGGCACATCTTTTTGCGTAATGCGCCAAGCCAGGCCTTCGGCAATGGCGGTCTTGCCCACACCGGCCTCCCCCACCAGCAAGGGGTTGTTCTTGCGGCGACGGCACAGGATCTGGATCACGCGCTCGACCTCGTACTCGCGGCCGATCAGCGGATCAATCTTGCCGTCTTTAGCGGCCTGGTTCAGGTTCTGGGTGTACTGCTCCAGCGGTGAGGCCTTCTCGCTCTTTTCGCTGCCAGCACCCTCTTCGCCTTCGACCGGCCCTTCGCCAGCGGCTTTGCCGGGCTCGGGCTGGTCGCTCTTCTTGATGCCGTGGGCAATGAAATTGACCACGTCCAGACGCGTCACACCCTGCTGGTGCAGGTAGTAGACGGCATGCGAGTCTTTCTCGCCAAAGATCGCCACCAGCACATTGGCGCCGGTGACTTCCTTCTTTCCGCTGCCGGTGGATTGCACATGCATGATGGCACGCTGGATCACGCGCTGGAAGCCCAGCGTCGGCTGGGTGTCCACGTCATCGGTACCAGCCACCTGTGGTGTGTTGTCCTTGATGAAATTCGACAGCGACTTGCGCAGGTCGTCGATGTTGGCCGCGCAAGCACGCAGCACCTCAGCCGCGCTAGGGTTATCGAGCAAGGCCAGAAGCAAATGTTCCACCGTGATGAACTCATGGCGCTGCTGGCGTGCTTCGACAAACGCCATGTGCAAACTGACTTCCAATTCTTGGGCAATCATGTGATTTCCTTTGCCTTGCTTACAAACTTACTTTAATCCGATTCGCCCAACCGTCCAACAGTTCCGGACGCGAAAGAAGAATGACTTTTCGGTTGCTACTCCACCGGTTCACTGATGCATTTCAGCGGGTGCCCGGCCTTGAGTGCGGCCTCCAGCACCTGATCCACCTTGGTGGCCGCCACATCCTTGGTATAGATGCCACAGACGCCTTTGCCATCCAGATGAATCTTGAGCATGATCTGCGTCGCCGTTTCCAGATCCTTGTTGAAATACTCCTGAATCACGACCACCACGAACTCCATCGGGGTGTAGTCGTCATTGAGCATGACGACCTGGTACATCTGTGGCGGTTTTGTTTTTTGCGTGCGCCGCTCCAAGACGACCGAGCCGCCGTCATCCCGGCTCGGCTGCTGAACAGGCGGCACAGGTGGTGTTACGGGTGATTTCGTAGCCATGGATTCATTCTATCGAGCGCGCCTGCAGCTCGCTGCCTGTAAGTGAATTGGTGACGTTTTTTCTGCATTCAAGCCACAAAATCCGGGCACCATGAAAAAACCGCCCCCGGCGGCTGCCGGGCGCGGTTGATGGCGAGATCAGCAGGCCGGCCGTGACTAGCCGCCCAGCCGGGTCTCACATGTGGTCGATCATGACCTGGCCGAAGCCAGAGCAGCTGACCTGGGTCGCACCATCCATCAGGCGGGCGAAGTCATAGGTCACTTTCTTGCTCAGAATGGACTTCTCGAGCGAACGGATGATCAGGTCGGCCGCTTCCTTCCAGCCCATGTGGCGCAGCATCATCTCGGCCGACAAAATCTCCGAGCCCGGGTTCACGTAGTCCTTGCCGGCGTATTTCGGTGCCGTGCCGTGCGTGGCTTCGAACATGGCCACGGTGTCGCTCAGGTTGGCGCCAGGGGCAATGCCGATGCCACCGACCTGGGCTGCCAGCGCGTCGGAGATGTAGTCGCCGTTCAGGTTCAACGTAGCCACCACGCTGTATTCGGCGGGACGCAAGAGGATCTGCTGCAGGAAGGCATCGGCAATGACATCCTTGATGACGATATCGCGGCCGGTCTTCGGGTTCTTGAACTTGCACCACGGGCCGCCATCGATCAGCTCGGCGCCGAATTCCTTTTGCGCCAGCGCGTAAGCCCAGTCACGGAAGCCGCCTTCGGTGAACTTCATGATGTTGCCCTTGTGAACGATGGTCACATTGGGCTTGTCATTGTCGATCGCGTACTGGATGGCCTTGCGCATCAGGCGCTCAGTGCCCTCGATCGACACCGGTTTGATGCCGATGCCGGAGGTCTCGGGGAAGCGGATTTTCTTCACCCCCATCTCGTCGATCAGGAATTTGATCAGCTTCTTCGCCTTGTCAGACTGGGCTTCGTATTCGATGCCGGCATAGATGTCTTCCGAGTTCTCGCGGAAGATCACCATATTGGTCTTTTCCGGCTCCTTGACCGGCGACGGCACCCCCTTGAAGTACTGCACCGGACGCAGGCAGACGTAGAGGTCAAGCTCCTGGCGCAGCGCCACGTTCAGCGAGCGGATGCCACCACCCACGGGGGTGGTCAGCGGCCCTTTGATCGACACCACGTACTCGCGCACCACATCCAGGGTTTCCTGCGGCAACCAGACATCGGGGCCGTAGATCTTGGTCGATTTTTCGCCGGCATAGACCTCCATCCAGTGGATCTGGCGCTTGCCACTGTAGGCCTTGGCCACAGCGGCATCCACCACCTTGAGCATCACCGGCGTGATGTCCAAACCGGTGCCGTCGCCTTCAATGTACGGAATGATGGGCTGGTCCGGCACATTGAGCGACATGTCGGCATTGACGGTGATTTTCTGGCCCGCAGAGGGCACCTTGATGTGCTGGTACATGGAATCACTTCTCCATTTTTTTATGCAAACGCATCTCTTTGTCGGATTACCCGGGGCCATCCGCATTGGTGCCCTGGATGCAATCCGCGAAGTTTAGTCCCAAATGCATGCCAAGCCCCTGCCGGCCAGAATGCAGGACAATGCCCATGCACCCAACCGTTTCCCTCTGACACCACGCCATCCATGAAGTCTCTTGCCTCCAGCCTTGCCGTTCTGCTCCTGGCCGTGACCAGCCATGCGCTGGCACAGGACGCCCCCCAGCTGAACCTGCCGCGCATCCAACTGACCGCCGGCATGCACCAGATTGACGCCCAAGTGGCGCACACCCCCGAGCAACGCGCCACCGGCCTGATGTTCCGACGCGACATGCCGCTGCATGAGGGCATGCTGTTCGTGTTCGAGCAACCGGCCGGCCAATGCTTCTGGATGAAAAACACCTTGCTGCCGCTGACGGCAGCCTTCGTGGCCGACGACGGCACCATCGTCAACCTGGCGGACATGAAGCCGCAAACCACCGACTCGCACTGCTCGGCCAAGCCGGTGCGTTATGTGCTGGAGATGAACCAGGGCTGGTTCGCCAAGCGCGGCATCAAGCCTGGAACCAAGCTGGGTGGCCAGCTATTTGAAGGTCGCAAGTAAGAGCCGACACAAGGCCCAAGCGACACCCGACGTCGCAACGCGGCTAGCCCCAAAAACAGAGGCGATCCGGACTCTCGTCCGGATCGCCTCTTGGTTTCGTCCCTGCCGGTCGCATTGACCGGCAGTGGGCTTATGCCTTCACCGACGCCAATGCCGCATTCAGCGTCTTGCTCGGTCGCATCACGGCATCCAGCTTGGCAAAGTCCGGCTTGTAGTAACCGCCGATGTCAGCCGGTTTGCCTTGCACGGCCGCCAACTCGGCCACGATGGTCTGCTCGTTGTCGGCCAGTTGCTTGGCCAGCGGGGCGAACTTGGCCGCCAGGGCTGCATCGTCCTTCTGCGCCGCCAGTTCCTGGGCCCAGTACAGGGCCAGGTAGAACTGGCTGCCACGGTTGTCCAGCTGGCCGGTCTTGGGCGACGGGTTCTTGTTGTTCTCCAGCAGCTTGCCGGTGGCGGCATCCAGCGTCTTGGCCAGGATCTTGGCCTGGGCGTTGCCCGTCTTGATGCCCAGATCCTCCAGCGACACCGCCAGCGCCAGGAACTCACCCAGCGAATCCCAGCGCAGGTGATTTTCTTCCACCAGCTGCTGGACGTGCTTGGGCGCCGAGCCGCCGGCACCGGTTTCGTACATGCCGCCGCCGGCCATGAGCGGAACGACCGACAGCATCTTGGCGCTGGTGCCAAGCTCCATGATCGGGAACAGGTCGGTCAGGTAGTCGCGCAGGATGTTGCCGGTCGCGCTGATGGTGTCCAGGCCACGGATGACGCGCTCCAGGGTGTAGCGCATGGCGCGCACCTGGCTCATGATCTGGATGTCCAGACCCGTGGTGTCATGCTCGTGCAGGTACATCTTGACCTTGGTGATCAGCTGGGCTTCGTGCGGACGATACTGGTCAAGCCAGAACACCACCGGCATGCCGGAATTGCGGGCACGCGTCACGGCCAGTTTCACCCAGTCGCGGATGGCAGCGTCCTTGACCTGGCACATGCGCCAGATGTCACCTGCTTCCACGTTCTGGCTCAGCAGCACCTCGCCCGTGGCCAGATCGGTGATGTTGGCAACGCCGTCTTCCGAAATTTCAAACGTCTTGTCGTGCGAGCCGTACTCCTCGGCCTGCTGGGCCATCAGGCCCACGTTGGGCACCGTACCCATGGTCTTCGGGTCAAAGGCGCCGTGCCACTTGCAGAAGTTGATCATCTCCTGGTAGATGCGGGCGAAGGTGGACTCGGGCATCACGGCCTTGACGTCCTTCAGGCGGCCATCGGCACCCCACATCTTGCCGCCGTTGCGGATCATCGCAGGCATGGAGGCGTCCACGATGACGTCGTTGGGCGAATGGAAGTTGGTGATGCCCTTGGCAGAATCGACCATGGCCAGCTCCGGGCGGTGCTCATGGCAGGCGTGCAGGTCACGCTTGATCTCTTCCTGCTTAGACTGCGGCAGGGTGGCGATCTTCTCGTACAGATTGGCCATGCCGTTGTTGACGTTCACGCCCAATTCTTCAAACAGCTTGCCGTGCTTCTCGAAGGCTTCCTTGTAGAAGATCTTGACGCAGTGGCCGAACACGATCGGGTGCGAGACCTTCATCATGGTGGCCTTCACGTGCAGCGAGAACATCACGCCGGTCTTGTGTGCGTCCTCGATTTCTTTTTCATAGAACTCGAGCAAGGCTTTCTTGCTCATGAACATGCTGTCGATCACTTCACGGTCGAGCAGGGAGACCTTGGGCTTGAGCACGATGGTCTTGCCGCTCTTGGTGATCAGCTCCATCTTCACGTCGCGCGCCTTGTCCAGCGTCAGCGACTTCTCGCCATGGTAGAAGTCGCCATGGTGCATGTGCGAGACGTGGCTGCGCGAAGCCTGGCTCCACTCGGCCATCGAATGCGGGTTCTTGCGCGCGTAGTTCTTCACGGCGGCCGGGGCGCGGCGGTCGGAGTTGCCTTCGCGCAGCACCGGGTTGACGGCACTGCCGATGCACTTGGCATAACGCGCCCGGATCGCCTTGTCTTCTTCGGTCTTCGGATCTTCCGGGTAGTCGGGGATCTTGTAGCCCTTGGACTGCAGTTCGCGAATGCAGGCGATCAGCTGGCCCTGCGAAGCACTGATGTTGGGCAGCTTGATGATGTTGGTGTCGGGCAGCAGGGTCAGGCGACCCAGTTCGCCCAGGGTGTCGGGCACACGCTGCGCCTCGGTCAGGCACTCGGGGAATGCGGCCAGCACACGCGCCGCCACCGAAATATCACTGGTGGCCACGTTGACGCCAGCCGGCTCGGCAAAGGTGCGGATGATGGGCAGAAAGGAGCTGGTCGCCAGCAGCGGGGCTTCGTCTGTCAGCGTGTAGATGATGGTGGGTTGCTGGGTGCTCATCTTGTCTTATCTCCAGAAAAAAACAGGGGACCGTGCCGCCGGTCTGCTTCAGCATCAGACCGTTATCGATTGATGGTGTGAGATTTTGCTTTCAGTGGTCTGACCCAAACCGCATTTTTTGAATTCATATCTCACAATACAAAATTTGCATCAATAAAAACGAGAAATTTCTTTAATAAGTCTTATAAAAGACACATGATTGGTCGCGCAACAGCGTCCGGGCCGGCTGACCACCGTGGCGGCAGACCTCCCGCGCAACTCAGTCCCCAAAAAACAAAAGGGCCCGAAGGCCAAGCCTTCGAGCCCTTGTCGCAAACGACCTGGACTTACGCGAAGTTCTTCGCAGCAAAGTCCCAGTTCACCAGCTTGTCGAAGAAGGTCTCGACAAACTTCTGACGCAGGTTGCGGTAGTCGATGTAGTAGGCGTGTTCCCACACGTCCACGGTCAGCAGGGCCTTGTCGGCCGTGGTCAGCGGCGTGCCGGCGGCACCCGTGTTGACGATGTCGACCGAGCCGTCAGCCTTCTTCACCAGCCAGGTCCAGCCGGAACCAAAGTTGCCGACGGCCGACTTGACGAAGGCTTCCTTGAAGGCAGCGTAGCTGCCCCACTTGGCGTTGATGGCAGCCGCCAGGGCGCCGGTGGGCTCGCCGCCGCCGTTGGGCTTCATGCCGTTCCAGAAGAAGGTGTGGTTCCAGATCTGGGCCGCGTTGTTGTAGATGCCGCCGCTGGACTTCTTGATGATGGACTCGAGGTCCATGTTCTCGAATTCGGTGCCCTTTTGCAGGTTGTTCAGGTTCACCACATAGGCGTTGTGGTGCTTGCCGTGGTGGTACTCCAGGGTTTCCTTGGAGTAGTGCGGTGCCAGGGCGTCGATGGCAAAAGGCAGGGGGGGCAGGGTATGTTCCATGGTGTCCTCGTGGGTTTGTTGTTCGAAAGCGCCGATTGTAGGAATTAATTTTTTCCGCGTGGTGACACGGTCAAATCAACCTTGCCATCGGCAAGGGTGGCCTGCAGCGTCTGGCCGGCAAAGGTCTGGCCAACTTGCGTGATGGTACGGCCCTCTTCGTCGCTCAGCCAGGCATAACCGCGCTGCAATACCAACGTCGGATCGAGCAGGCCGAGCCGCAGCTGCGCGCGCTCCAGCCGCTGCTGCATGCCGGCCAGGCCACGGCGCATCTGTTGCGGCAAGGCCAGCTCCAGTTGCTGCAGGTCGCGCCGGCACTGGCGCGTGGCGTGCTCAGCGGCAAAACGCAGGCGTTGGGCCTGGCTGGCCAAGGCCAGGCGCTGGCGCGCCGCCAGCGCCGAAGGGCGCCCGAGCCGGCTGGCCGCCAGGTCGAGCCGTTGGCTCTGGCTGTCAAGCACACGCGTCACCGCATCGTCCAGCCGCTCCTGCAGCAGATCGAGCGCACCGAGCCAGAGGTCGCGCGGCTCGGCCACCAATTCAGCCGCCGCGGTCGGCGTGGGGGCGCGCAGGTCGGCCACGAAGTCGGCAATGGTGAAGTCGGTCTCGTGGCCGACACCGCAGACGATGGGCACCGGACTCTGCGCCATCGTGCGCGCCAGGCGCTCGTCGTTGAAGGCCCACAGGTCCTCCATCGAGCCGCCGCCGCGCACCAGCAGGATGACATCAACCGCTGGATTTGAAGCCAAATCGGGCTTCAGCCCTTGTCCCTGCTGCGCCAGGCGATACAAATTTGATAGCGCCGTCGCCAATTCCGCCGGCGCATTGGCGCCTTGTACCGACGCCGGTGCCAGCACCACCGGGATGTGCGGCACGCGCCGCTGCAGCGCGGTCACCACGTCGTGCAAGGCTGCGGCGCCAAGCGAGGTCACCAGGCCGATGGCGCGCGGCATGGTCGGCAGCGCCCGTTTGCGTGCGGCGTCGAACAGCCCCTCGCCTTCCAGCTTGGCCTTGAGCTTGAGGAACTGCTCGAACAGCGCGCCCTGCCCCGCCCGGCCCATCGATTCGACGATGAGTTGCAGGTCGCCCCGTGGTTCGTACACGCCCAGGCGGCCGCGAACTTCGACCAGCTCGCCGTCGCGCGGACTGAAATCGAGCAGGCTGGCAGCGCGGCGGAACATGGCGCAGCGGATCTGGCCGGATTCGTCTTTCAGGCTGAAGTAGCAATGCCCGCTGGATGCGCGCGAGAAGCCCGAAATCTCGCCGCGCACCGCGACGGGATTGAAGCGGGCATCCAGCGCATCAGCAATGGCGCGGCACAGCGCGCCAACTTGCCAGATGCGGGCCGAAGAAACGGGAAATTCAGGAGCGGACATCAGTTGAAATGCGGCTTGGCGAGACATGTTGCAGTGCATTACTCCACAAGCGGGCGGGCTGCACGGCCGAAATGGCGAAAGTGGCACCGGGCCACGGACTTTCGTTGCAAGTCATTGATTCTTTTGAGTTTTTCACTGCCTCATTTGTGATCGTTTTGTTGCGAGACCGCATGGATGCGGCCTGCGAGCACATATCAAGGTACTTCTTCACAAAGTTATCCACAATTTTTGTGGGATGACACAACTCGAAACATCCGGCCGCTGAACCCCGCCCTGGCAAGACCGAAAAGCCGCCAGGACGTGGGCCATAATCGCACAGCTTCAATCTGCGCGGAGGGCTCTCTTTGTTTTCGATCATACAAGCCGCAGGCTGGCCGATCTGGCCCCTCATCGCCTGCTCCATCCTGGCGTTGGCACTCATCATCGAGCGCTTTCTCAGCCTCAAGACCGAAAAAATCGCCCCCCCGAAACTGCTGGATGAAACCCTGCTGATTTCGCGCCAGACGGTGCCGGCACTCGACATCGTGGCCCAGCTGGAACAGAACTCGGCCCTGGGTGAAGTGCTGGCCAGCGGCTTTCGTGCCCTGCACGCCAACCCGCGCTGCAGCGACGAGGACCTGCGCGCCAGCATGGAAGCCAGCGGTCGTGCCGTCGCCCACCGGCTGGAGCGCTACCTGAGCGCACTGGCCACCATCGCCTCGGCAGCACCGTTGCTGGGCCTGCTGGGCACCGTGATCGGCATGATCGAGATCTTCGGCTCGCAAACACCCACCGGTGGCGCGCCCGGCGGCAACCCGGCCCAGCTGGCGCACGGCATCTCGGTCGCCCTGTACAACACCGCCTTTGGCCTGATCGTGGCCATCCCCTCGCTGATCTTCTGGCGCTACTTCCGGGCCCGCGTCGACGCCTACCTGCTGACGCTGGAACTGGCGGCCGACCGGCTGGCGCGCCACCTCAACAACCTGCGCAAAGGCAGCTGAGCATGAACTTCCGCCCCCGTGCGAAGGATGAGCCGGAGATCAACCTGATCCCCTTCATCGACGTGCTGTTGGTGGTGCTGATCTTCCTGATGCTGACCACCACCTACAGCAAGTTCACCGAGATGCAGCTGCGACTGCCGGTGGCCGATACCGAAGCCCAGCGCGACTACCCGCGCGAAGTGATCGTGGCCGTCAGCAGCGACGGCGCCTACATGGTCAACCGCGCACCGGTGGCCGGCCGCAGCATCGAAGCGCTGGTCAGCGCCCTGAGCGAGGGCGCCAAGGCCGGCAAAGACACCGTGGTCATCATCAGTGCCGACGCCAGCGCGCGCCATCAGTCGGTAGTCACGGTGATGGAAGCGGCACGCCGCGCCGGCCTGACGCAAATCACCTTCGCCACCCAGTCTTCGGCCCGCGCCGGGGCCAACTGAACCCATGCCCAGCCCGTCGCAGCCGGCCTGGCAGCGCACCCTGCTGCAAAGCTGGCAGCGGCGCGGCCCGCTGGCCTGGTTGCTGTGGCCATTTTCGCTGCTGCTGGGGGCGCTGGTGCTGTTCCGGCAGGGCCTGTACCTCAGCGGTTTTCTCCGTCGCGAGTCGCTGCCGGTGCCCGTCATCGTGGTGGGTAATGTGGTGGCCGGTGGCGCCGGCAAGACTCCGGTGGTGATGGCGCTGGTGCAGCATCTGCAGGCCCGCGGCCTGCGGCCCGGCGTGATCTCGCGTGGCTACGGCCGCCAGACCCAGGACTGCCGCGAGGTGCTGGCCGACAGCACGGCGCAGGACGTGGGCGATGAGCCGGCTCTGATCCAGCGCCGCACCGGTGTGGCCGTGTTCGTGGCCCCGCGCCGGATCGACGCGGCCCGCGCCCTGCTGGCACGCCACCCCGACACCCACGTCCTGGTCAGCGACGACGGCCTGCAGCATCTGCGCCTGGCACGCGACATCGAGATTTGCGTGTTCGACGACCGCGGCACCGGCAACGGCTTTCTGCTGCCGGCGGGCCCCTTGCGCGAGCCTTGGCCGCGCCCGGTCGATCTGGTGCTGCACAGCGGCGCTCGGCCGGCTTTCACCGGCTACCGCTCGCAGCGTGCACTGGCTCGCCATGCCCTGCGCGCCGATGGCAGCCGCGTGGAACTCGCTACGCTGGCCCACAGCGGCCAACCGCTGCTGGCGCTGGCGGCCATTGCGCAACCACAGGCCTTCTTTGCCATGCTGCAAGCCCAGGGCCTGACGCTGGACCAGACCCTCGCGCTGCCGGATCACTATGATTTTGATAGCTGGTTGCGCCCATCCGACAAGGGCTACACCCTGATTTGCACCGAGAAAGACGCCGTCAAACTGTGGCGCCAGCACCCTGATGCCCTGGCGGTGCCGCTGGAGTTCACGCCCGAACCGGGCTTTTTTGCCGCGTTCGACCGCCTGCTCGAAGACGCGATGCACGCGCGGCTATCATCGCCCCATGGACACACGACTTCTTGAACTGCTGGTCTGCCCTGTCACCAAGGGTCCGCTGGAATACAACCGCGACAAGCAGGAACTGATCTCGCGCAGCGCGCGCCTGGCCTACCCGATCCGTGACGGCATTCCGGTGCTGCTGGAGAACGAAGCCCGCACCCTGAGCGACGAGGAACTCGGACTTTGAGCTTCACGGTCCTGATCCCAGCCCGGCTGGCCTCGACCCGCCTGCCCAACAAGCCTCTGGCCGACATTGCCGGTCTGCCCATGGTGGTGCGCGTGGCACAGCGCGTCAGCTCTGGTATGCCGGCCGGCACCCGCGTGGTGGTGGCGGGCGACAGCCCCGAGATCCTGCAAGCTTGCCAGCAACACGGCGTACAAGCCGTGCTGACACGCCAGGACCATCCCAGCGGTAGCGACCGCCTGGCCGAAGCCTGCGACCTGCTGGCGCTCTCCGACGACAGCCTGGTGGTCAATGTGCAGGGCGACGAACCGTTGATCGACCCGGTTCTGGTGTCCGCCGTGGCCGAACTGCTGACGCAGCACCCCGAGGCCAGCATGAGTACGGCGGCACACCCCATCCATGAGGTGGCCGACTTCGTCAACCCGAACGTGGTCAAGGTGGTGCTCGATGCACGCAATCTGGCGCTGTACTTCAGCCGCGCGCCCATCCCGCTCTGGCGCGATCAGCCCAAGTCGTCAGGCGCCGTCACCGCGCTGCCTTCACCGGCGCCGCTGCGCCACATCGGGCTCTACGGCTACCGCGTCGGCTTCCTGCGCCAGTTTCCCAAGCTGGCGCAAGCACCGTTGGAAGTCACCGAAGCGCTGGAGCAGTTGCGTGCCATGTGGCACGGCCACCGCATTGCCGTGCACGTGACGCCGGATGCCCCGGGTGCCGGCGTCGACACCCCCGAAGACCTGGAGCGCGTGCGCCGCCAGCTGAGCCGATGACCTGTTGGCGGACTGTTAAGGTGAAGCAACCGCCGGTGTAAGTTTTGCCGCAGCCTGCCATGCTATCCTCAACCCCCAAACGAGCGGTTTAACGCACCTTCGTGGTGCCCAGCATCGCCACCTGGTTCTGATTCACCCGAGGATATCCATGAGACTGATTCTGTTGGGCGCCCCTGGCGCCGGCAAAGGCACGCAAGCGGCATTCATCTGCCAGAAGTACAGCATTCCGCAGATTTCCACTGGCGACATGCTGCGCGCCGCCGTCAAGGCCGGCACCCCGTTGGGCCTGCAGGCCAAGGCCGTGATGGAGTCCGGCGGCCTGGTCAGCGACGACCTGATCATCAACTTGGTGAAGGAACGCATTGCCCAGCCCGACTGCGCCAAGGGTTTCCTGTTCGACGGCTTCCCGCGCACCATTCCGCAGGCCGACGCCATGAAGGCGGCTGGCGTCAAGCTCGACTACGTACTGGAGATCGACGTGCCCTTCGAGGCCATCATCGAGCGCATGAGCGGTCGCCGCTCGCACCCCGCCTCGGGCCGCACCTACCACGTCAAGTTCAATCCGCCCAAGGTGGCGGGCCTTGACGACGTGACCGGCGAGCCGCTGGTGCAGCGCGACGACGACAAGGAAGAAACGGTGAAGAAGCGCCTGGACGTCTACAGCGCCCAGACCCGCCCGCTGGTGGACTACTACGGCAACTGGGCCAAGGCCGACCCGGCCGCCGCCCCGAAGTACCGCGCCATCAGCGGTATGGGCACCGTTGACGAAATCACCGCGCGCGCCCTGCAGGCTCTGGCCAGCTGAAGCCCAGGCTGCACCTGCAGCGCTGAAAAGAAAAAAGGCCGCTGACGCGGCCTGTTTCATGGGCAGAAACCCGCACGTTCACGTTCAGAACATCAGAACATCAGAACATCAGAACATCAGAACATCAGAACAGCTCGATCATGCCGACCTTGTCATCGGCCGTCTGCAGCAACCCCTGCTCAATCAGCTGCTCATAAGAGCGCACCTGATTGCGGCCATGCCCCTTGGCGAAATACACCGCCTGGTCGGCACGCTCACAGGCCACACTGGGCGAATCGCCCTGCCGCACCTCGGTCAGGCCCACGCTCACGGTGATGCGCCCGACCTGCGGAAACCGGAAGTTTTCCATGTTGGCACGAACCCGCTCCAGCGCGCTCAAGGCCGACGCCTCATCCGGACAACGCAACAGGACGACAAACTCCTCGCCGCCGAAGCGGAAAACACGGTCCAGCGAGCGTAGCGTCGTTTTGAGCAGGCGCGCGACCAGCAGCAGCACCTCGTCACCGATCGAGTGCCCATGCACATCATTGACCTGCTTGAAATGGTCCACGTCCAGCATGGCCAGCCAGTAGGCGGCCGGCGCCGTATGGCGGCGCTCGGGCCGCCCAGCCGGCAGGGCCTCCCCCTTCGGCTCACTGGGGTCCTCACGCAACACCTTGAAAAAGGCATCGTCAAATGATTTGCGGTTGAGCAGCCCGGTCAGCGCATCACACTCGCTGTAATCCAGCATGCCTTGCATGTTGCGGTAGACGCTCAACAGGCGTCCCAGCACGTTCAACGCCGTCGGGTTCAAGGGCTTGGAGGAACGAATCTCGATGACGCCCTGTCCTTGCGCCCGAAGGTCTTCGAACAGAGGCAGCAGGGTCAGGCAGGCACCGCCGCCTGCCGTCGGCGCCACATCCACCGCTTGCAAGCTCTCCAGACAGCGCTGGCGATACGGATCATCCTCCAGGCGCTGCAGGTGCTGCACCTGCACCCACAGAGGATCCGACAAGACTTGCAGCGTGCCGCCTCGCTTGCACTCGATCAAGGGCAGCCAGTAGCGTTGGCCGGCCTCGCTCACCACGCCGATCAGCGTCACCTGCTGCGGCGCCAGCAGCGCCATCAGGGCGTCTATGAGTGCGCTGTCGAGCAAGTCCCGGTCTCGATGCTGGGTCAACGCAATGACATGATCAACCAGACTGGACATAGCACCACTCATGTAATTTCTGCCATTCGTTTGCTGAACCGCCGAGGGCAGCTCATTTCCTCATCGCTGCCGTGCCGCATCATACGAGAGTCAGCATCAAAGCCAGCCGCGCTTTCACCGGGGACAAACCCTGTGAGTCCGGCCAGGCATCACCCGGTTGCGGCCAGACACGGCCTTGGGCACAACGGGTGGCACGCATCACCTGCACGCCTTGGGCCAGCGCCCGCTGCAAGGCGGCTTCCAGCGCATGATGCAGCGTCCCGTTGCCGGTCGCAGCCACCACCAGCCCGCGCACCGGCGGCGCACCGAAACGCGCTGCCACATCCGGTGCCACCAGCGCGTCGACCGTCGCACCTGCCGCCGCCGCATGGCTCAGCACAATCTCGACCCGCGGCCAAGTCGCCAATTTTGCTATCTTTTCAATAGTATCCGGCGCATATTTATTAACGGCCAGAGGCCAATTTCGCCATAAAACCACGCGCCCCTGTACCACCTGCCCCAGATCACCGGCCTCACCCGAGTTGAAGGCGTCGAGCTGCCAGGTATGGGCCTTCTGCACATCGAAGGCGCTGTGAATGCGGCCAGCACACACGGCCACCACACCGTGCGCACCCGGCTCGGCCGCCACCGCGAAGGCATCCAGCAGGTTCTGCGGACCATCGGCGTCAATGGCCGTCGCCGGGCGCATGGCACAGGTCAGCACCACGGGCTTGGCCGGTGCCAGTACCGCCTGCAGCAGGTAGGCGGTTTCCTCCAGCGTATCGGTGCCATGCGTGATCACCAGCCCCTGCACCTCGGGCTGCGCCAGCCAATGCTGGCAACGTCGCAGCAAGGCCTGCCAGACGCCCAGGTCCATGTCCTTGCTGTCGATCTGCGCCACCTGCTCACTCACCAGCTCGAATGCCGTCGGCAACGGCAGCCCCGCCAGCAGCTCTGCCACCCCCTTTTGCGCCGCGACATAAGCACGGTCAGTTGGGCTGGCGGCGGTCCCGGCGATGGTGCCGCCAGTGCCCAAAACCACTATTTTTTTGTCTTGCGAACGTGTTTGCACTTGCAAATCCCAAAAAACTGGTTAAAAATACAGTTACTGGATATCAAGACAGTAGTCTTACCCCAGCCGCCAACGAGGAGTCATCATGATGGACCTGCCCCAGTTTCCGGTGAAACTCACCGCCCGCCAGCAACAGATTCTGGACCTGATCCAGAGCGCCATTGCACGTACCGGCGCCCCACCGACCCGTGCCGAGATTGCCGCCGAACTGGGCTTCAAGTCGGCCAACGCCGCCGAAGAGCACCTACAGGCCCTGGCGCGCAAAGGCGTGATCGAACTCGTCAGCGGCACCTCGCGCGGCA
This sequence comes from Curvibacter sp. PD_MW3, assembly GCA_002633085.1. Lineage (GTDB taxonomy): Bacteria > Pseudomonadota > Gammaproteobacteria > Burkholderiales > Burkholderiaceae_C > Hylemonella. Next base: position 27,078 of record NSIV01000010.1, on the reverse strand, counting down.
TCCGGCTGCAAGGCGATGCCCTGCGCTCCATCAACGAATCCCGTATCAAACAGTTCTCCCTGCCCCTGCCCGATCTGGCCCAACTGGCCCTGCCCCTGATCGGCCGCGTGGCTGCCGGTTCGCCGATTCTCGCGCAGGAACATGTCGACCAAACTTACTACGTCGAAAACTCGCTGTTCCAGCGCAAACCCGACTACCTGCTCAAGGTGCGCGGCATGTCGATGCGCGACGCCGGCATCATGGACGGCGACCTGCTGGCGGTGCAAGCCACCAAGGATGCCAAGAATGGCCAGATCGTGGTGGCCCGCCTGGGTGAAGAGGTCACGGTCAAGCGCTTTCGCCGCAACAAGCACCTGATCGAGTTGCACCCCGAAAACCCGGACTACCAGACCATCGTGGTCGAGCCTGGCGAGCCGTTTGAAATCGAGGGTCTGGCCGTCGGTCTGATCCGCAACACCATGCTGATGTAAGCGGTACACAGAGAAAGCACTTCCATGAACATCGCCTTCTTTGCCGAACCGCGTGCCTGGGCGCCACTCCAGGGTTTGCTGCGCTGGCTGGCACCGGCTATCGCCCCCCTGGGCCAAACGGCAGCCCAGCCTCGTGCCACACCGACCGCGCGCCTGGACACCCTGCCGGCCTGCCAGCGTCGCCCGAGCCGTAGCGATGCAGCACCGTCCCGTCTGGTGCAACGCCGACCTTTGCGTATTGTCCGCATCATGGAAGCCGGCCAAGCCCCGGCGCAAGTCGGACGCATGGTGATCTCCGGCCGTCTGGCCGATGTCTGCGCCGAGCTCGACCGCCTGGCGGCCTGCGAAGCCGCCACCCACTAAAGTCCGCCCAGCGTTGCCGGCCACGCTCCAGCGCCGGATCTCGCGCTGCCTGTCCAAGGCACAATAGCGTCATGAATATTGTGATTCTGGACGATTACCAGGACGCCGTTCGCAAGCTCGAATGTGCGGCCAAGCTGGAAGCCTTCCCGGCCAAGGTCTATACCAACACCGTCAAGGGCATCGGCCAACTGTCGGTCCGGCTGCGCGACGCCGACATCATCGTGCTGATCCGTGAGCGCACCCACATCACGCGCGCCCTGGTCGAAAAACTGCCACGGCTCAAGCTGATTGCCCAGACCGGCCGCGTCGGCGGCCATATCGACATTGCCGCCTGCACGGAACGCGGCATTGCCGTGGCCGAAGGCAGCGGCTCGCCAGTCGCACCGGCAGAGTTGACCTGGGCCCTCATCATGGCCGCCATGCGCCGCCTGCCGCATTACATCGGCAACCTCAAGCATGGCGCTTGGCAGCAATCCGGCCTCAAGGCCGGCTCCATGCCGCCCAACTTCGGCCTGGGCAACGTGTTGCGCGGCAAGACCCTTGGCATCTGGGGCTACGGAAAGATCGGCCAACTGCTGGCGGGCTATGGCCGGGCCTTCGGCATGCGCGTGCTGATCTGGGGGCGCGAGCCTTCGCGTGAGAAAGCGCTGCAGGACGGCTACGAGGCAGCTGCCAACCGTGAAGACTTCTTCGCGCAGAGTGACGTCATCAGCGTGCACCTGCGCCTGACTGACGAGACGCGCGGCATCGTCACGGCCGACGATCTGGCGCGCATGAAGACCACGGCGCTGTTCGTCAACACCTCGCGCGCCGAACTGGTCGAACCCGACGCACTGATCGGCGCCTTGAACCGCGGCCGACCCGGCATGGCTGCGGTTGATGTGTACGAGAACGAACCCATCCTGCAGGGCCAAGCCTTGCTGCGCCTGGAAAACTGCATCTGCACACCCCACATCGGCTATGTCGAACAGGAAAGCTACGAGATGTACTTCGGCGCCGCCTTCGACAACGTGGTCAACTTCATCAAGGGGACGCCGACCAACATCGTGAACCCCGGCGCATTGCAGGTCCGGCGCTAAGCCGCTGCACGCCTATGCCGGAGTTGCCGCGCCACGCGCCTGCCCTGCCCGCGGCGCTGTGGGCGCTGATGTTTGGCAATTGCATCATCGGCACCGGCGTGATGATCGTCCCCGGCACGCTCAACGACATCAGCCATTCGCTGGACGTCCCTGTCCCGGTGGCCGGCCAGCTGATTTCCGCCGCCGCCTTGATGATGTGCCTGGGCGCCCCGCTGCTCGCCACGCTGGTGGCCCAGTGGGACCGCAAGCGTCTGCTGACCTTGTCCCTGCTCTGGTACGGTGCGCTGCATCTCTTGAGCGCCACCATGCCGAGCTTCTCTTCATTGATGGTGGTGCGCGTGCTCAGCGTCATCTCACCCGCCATCTTTACGCCGCAGGCGGCCGCCTGCATCGGGCAACTCGTACCGGCCTCGCAACGGGGCCGGGCCATCAGCCTGGTCTTCCTGGGCTGGTCCGTCGCCTCGGTGCTTGGCATGCCGCTGGGGGCCTGGATCGGCGGCACACTGGGCTGGCGCGCTGCCTTTGCCGGGGTCGGCTTGCTGAGCTTTGCCAGCGCCCTCTGGGTCTGGCGTGTCATGCCCGACGGCGTGAAGCCCCCCGCTTTCTCCCTGGGTGCCTGGCGCGAAACGCTGCAGTCACGCCCGCTGATGCTGTGCGTGGCCGTGACGGCCCTGTTCTCGGCCGGACAGTTCGTCCAGTTTGCCTATATGGCACCGTACCTGAAAGCCCTGTTCAACATCACGCCACTGCAGTTGAGCCTGATGTTCGGCTGGTTCGGCGCCTTCGGCTTTGCCGGCAACCTCTGGGTCTCGCGCCACATCGACCGACTGGGTGCGGCACGTGCCGTCATGTTGTCCATGAGCGGCATGGCCTTGAGTCTGGCCATCTGGCCACTGGGCAGCAACCTGCTGCTCACGGCACTGGTGCTGATGCCTTGGGCCTTGGGCTGCTTTGCCGCCAACTCGGCACAACAGGCCCGGCTGTCCGGCATCTCACCGGCATTGGCCTCGGGCTCGATTGCCCTCAACACCTCGGCCATCTATGCAGGGCAAGCCTTGGGGGCGGCCAGCGGCGGCTGGCTGATTGCCCATGATCAGATGTCCATGCTGCACTGGGCCGGTCTGGCCGGCATGAGCCTGGCCCTGCTGACCAGCTGGCTGGCCACCCGGGCCGCCCAGCGCGCCCCGGCAGTTCGGGGCCACTGAGCCCAACCGGCTCAGGCGGCTTTCTTCGTGCGCAGCGCCATCATCTGCTCGGTACTGCTCTTGCGGTCGGCATTGACGATCTGCATGCTGGGACGCTCACCCATCTTCTTGACGTAGTCGCGCACCGGCAGCGCGGCCAACACGTCCTCGCCGTAGATGATCTTGCTCGCGCTGGACACCAGCGGCAGGTGCGCCACGGCGGCACAGTCTGCCAGCGTGAACTCCGCACCAGCAATGTAGGGCGCAAACTTGGCCAGCTTGGCAAAGCCATTTGCCCCCTTGACCAGCAGCTTGTGCGTGCGCTCCTTGACCTCGTCCGACACCTTGCCGCCAAAAAAGGCTTCCGGGTAAAGGTTGCGCGCCACCAGTTCCAGGTGCAACTCGCTGTAGAGCATGATCTCGCGCACCTTGGCCGCGGCATAGGGATCGGCCGGCAGCAGCGGCTTTTGCGGGTAAGCGGACTCGATGTACTCGGCGCAGGCGCCAGACTCGGAGATCGGGCCATGCGGCGTGTCCAGGAACGGCACCTTGCCCATCGGCGAACGATCCACCAGCAAGGCATCGGTATGGCCAGTCCAGACCAGTTCCTCGACAAAAGGAACCTCTTTTTCCATCAGTTGCAGTTTGATCTTGTTGTAGTAGTTGCTGGCGGAGAAGCCGCACAATTTCAAGGTCATGATGTCTCCAGAGAGTTATTGGTCTACCCGGCTTTTTGTTCCATGACCGGGTACAAGTGAATGAAATGATTCAGCCACCCGAGTCTCGCCGATGGCTGGCCGCATCATAGTCCGGCAGGTGACTCGGCAGCCCTTGAAGGCCGGGGGATAATTCCAGCATGAAACCTGTCTACGCACACATCGCCGTCGTCGGCACCGGCGCCATGGGCCGGGGCATTGCCCAGATCGCCGCCCAAGCCGGCAGTACCGTCACGCTCTACGACACCCAGTCCGCGGCCATGGCCGCCGCCCAGCAAGCCATCACCGGACAGTGGGACAAACTGCAGGAAAAAGGCCGCATGGACGCCGCGACCGTTGCGGCCTGCAAAGCGCGTCTGCACTGCGCCAGCGTGCTGGCCGATCTTGCCAGCTGCGACCTGGTGGTGGAAGCCATCGTCGAGAAGCTCGAGGTCAAGGCCGCGCTGTTCGCCCAACTCGAAGAGATCGTGCGCCCGGATGCCGTGCTGGCCAGCAACACTTCCTCGCTCTCGATCACCGCGATTGCCGCCAAGCTCAAGCGCCCGCAGCGTATGGCCGGCTACCACTTCTTCAACCCGGTGCCACTCATGAAGGTGGTGGAAGTCATCGCCGGCCTCAAGACCGAACCAGCCGTCTGCACCGCCCTGAGTGAGTACGCGCGCCAGATGGGCCACACGCCGGTGACGGCACAGGACACGCCCGGTTTCATCGTCAACCATGCCGGCCGCGGCTACGGCACCGAGGCGCTGCGCATCGTCAGCGAAGGCGTGGCCGACTTCGCCACCATCGACCGCATCCTGAAGGACCAGGCCGGCTTCAAGCTTGGCCCCTTCGAGCTGATGGATCTGACCGCGCTCGACGTCTCGCACCCGGTGATGGAGTCGATCTACCACCAGTACTACGAGGAGCCGCGCTACCGCCCCAGCGTCATCACGGCGCAGCGCCTGGCCGGCGGCATGGTCGGCCGCAAGGTCGGCGAGGGCTTCTACCGCTACGAGAACAACGTGGCCCAAGTCAGCCCCGAACCCCCAGTGCCACAGGTGCAGGACATGCCGCCGGTCTGGGTGTCGCCGCGCGCCGCGCGCCGTGCTGAACTACTCCAGTTGTTGAAGGACCTGGGCGCCAAGATCGAGACCGGCCAGTCGCCTTCGATGCACGCACTGACGCTGGTCGCACCACTGGGATTCGACATCACCACCGTGGCGGTGGTGGAGCGGCTCGACCCGGCGCGTACGGTCGGTATTGACATGCTGATCGACGACGCGGCCACCAAGCGGCGCGTGCTGGCGACCAACCCTGCTACCCGTACCGACATGCGCGATGCCGCCCATGCCCTGTTCGCGCGCGACGGCAAGGCCGTGAGCGTGATCCGCGACAGCGGCGGCTTCGTGACGCAACGTGTGGTCGCCACCATCGTCAACATCGCCGCCGACATCTGCCAGCAGCGCATCTGCACACCGGCCGATCTGGAAACCGCGGTCACGCTCGGCCTGGGCTACCCGCTGGGGCCGCTGGCCATGGGCAACCTCTATGGCCCGACCAATGTGCTGGAAGTGCTGTTCAACATGCAGACCGTCTACGGCGATACACGCTACCGCCCCAGCCCCTGGCTGCGCCGGCGCGGCGCCATCGGCTTGAGCCTGCTGCATGAAGAAGAGTGAACCGGCTCAAGGCATGCGACACTCGAAGAGCCGCCGGGCCGTTCCCAAGGCGAATACTGTAGCGCGCTGCGCGGAGGTTACCTATTCATGAGCGCACAACTCCATAGCACCAGCCAGGGCCGCACCATGGTGCTGACCCTCTCCAACCCGGGTCAGCGCAACGCACTCGGCCCGGCCATGTATGCCGCCGGCGTCGAGGCACTGAACGTGGCCGAGACCAACCCCGAGATCCGCAGTGTCGTCATCACCGGGGAAGGCGCGCTGTTTTCAGCGGGCGGCAATCTGCAGCGCCTGCAGGACAACCGCCAGCAGGAGCCCGCCGTGCAGGCCGAAAGCATCGAGGGCTTGCACAACTGGATCGAGGCCATCCGCACCTTCCCCAAGCCAGTGATTGCCGCCGTCGAAGGCGCGGCGGCTGGTGCCGGTTTCTCATTGGCACTGGCCTGCGACTTCATCGTCGCCGCCAGCGACGCGGTGTTTGTCATGGCCTACAGCAACGTGGCGTTGTCGCCCGATGGCGGCGCCAGCTGGAGCCTGGCGCACGCACTGCCGCGCCAGCTGGTGAACGAGTTGCTGCTGTGCGGCGAACGCATCAGCGCCGAGCGTCTGCACACGCTGGGGCTGGTCAACCGCATCGCCCTGCCCGGCCAGGCGCTAGACGATGCCCTGGCGCTGGCAGAAAAACTCAATGCCCGCGCGCCCAATGCCATGGCCAGCATCAAGGAGCTGGTCAACGAAGCTGCTGGTAATTCGCTGACGCGCCAGCTGGCGCTGGAGCGGGATCATTTTGTGCGCAATCTGCACCATGCCAATGCGGGCATCGGCATCACCGCCTTCCTGGCCAAGCAGACACCGAGCTACGACTGAGCCGCTGCATTCACCTGTGTTGCCGTCGCAGACGCACAGGTGACAACCCCTAGTCGGCCGGGCCGTCCCGCGCGCGACAATGGACCTGTTTTCAGTCACCCAAAAGACAGTCCATGGACGACCCGATTCTTACCATCGAGGAACGATCAGCGATCAATGCTGGTCGCTGGTTTTCAACCCTGTCACCTTCATTGCGACACGACATCCTCCGATGCGCCTACGTCAAACGCTACAAAGACGGCGACCTGATCTGTGCCCGCGGCGAGCCCCCCGAAGACTGGGTGGCCTGCGCCAGGGGCGCGGTACGCGTCAGCTCGACCTCGATCTCGGGCAAGCAGGTCACGCTGACCTATGTCGAGCCGGGGGTCTGGTTTGGCGATGTGTCGATCTTCGACGGCGACCGGCGCACGCACGATGCCTATGCGCATGGCGACACCACCACGCTGTGCGTGGCCAAGGCCGACTTCAAGAAAATCCTCGTCAACCATGTCGAGCTCTACGAAGCGCTGCTGCGTCTGCACGCCCGCCGCATCCGCCAGCTCTACGGCTTGGTGGAGGACCTCAACACCCTGCCCTTGCGCGCGCGGCTGGCCAAGCAACTCGTTCACCTGTTACGCAGCTATGGTGTTCCTTCGCTCAGCGATGGCAGCGAAATGCGCATCGGCCTGCAACTGGCCCAGGAAGAGCTGGCCCAGTTGCTGGGCGCTTCGCGCCAGCGCGTCAACCAGGAACTCAAGGCGATGGAACGCGAGGAAGCGATCCGTATCGAGCCAGGTGGCTTGGTCATTCGCGATCGCGATGTGCTGATGCGCATCATTGAATCCGACCATTGAAAGCTTCCAGAATTCCTGACCATGAGCGACTTTGACCATTTCGTCGGCACCCGCCCTGTTCCGTCCTCCCACGCCTTTGACGTGGCGGCGCTGCAATCCTGGCTGACCACTCACCTCGACGGCTTTGTCGGTCCGCTGAGCGTCGAAGCCTTCAAAGGTGGCCAGTCCAACCCGACCTACAAGCTCATCACCCCCAGCCGCAGCTATGTCATGCGCGCCAAGCCGGGGCCGGTGGCCAAGCTGTTACCGTCGGCGCACGCCATCGAGCGCGAATACGCCGTGATGAGCGGTCTGCACGGTACCGAGGTGCCGGTGCCGCGCATGTACTGTCTGTGCGAGGACGAGTCCGTCATCGGACGCGCCTTCTACATCATGGAGTTCATGGAGGGCCGCGTGCTGTGGGACCAGTCGCTCCCCGGCATGACACCTGCCGAGCGCGGCGCCATCTACAACGAGATGAACCGCGTCATCGCCGCCCTGCACCGCGTCAAGTTTGCCGAGCGTGGCCTCGCCAGCTACGGCAAGCCCGGCAACTACTTCGAGCGCCAGATCGGCCGCTGGAGCAAGCAGTACCAGGCATCGGCCGATGGTGCCGGCCCGATGTCCCAACCGATCCCCGAGATGGAGCAACTGATCCAGTGGCTGCCGGCCCACATCCCGGCCGGCGCACGCGACGAGGCCATGGTCAGCATCGTGCACGGCGACTACCGGCTCGACAACCTGATGTTCCATCCCACCGAACCACGCGTGCTGGCGGTGCTGGACTGGGAGCTGTCCACCCTGGGCCACCCGCTGGCCGACTTCAGCTACCACTGCATGGCCTGGCACATCCCGCCCGGCGCCTTCCGCGGCATCGGCGGGCTTGACTTCAAAAGTCTGGGCATCCCGAGCGAAGACGAGTACATCCGCCTTTACTGCGAACGCACCGGTCTGGCCACGCCTGAAGCCCTGAAGGCCGACTGGAACTTCTACATGGCCTACAACATGTTCCGCATCGCCGCAATCCTGCAAGGCATCGCCAAGCGGGTGGAAAACGGCACCGCTTCCAGCGCGCAGGCGCAGAAATCTGCCGCCGGCGCGCGGCCGCTGGCCCAGATGGCCTGGCAGTTCGCGCAAAAAGCCTGACCCGAGCAACGCATTCAACCCCAGGAGATTCCCATGGATTTCGACTACTCCCCAAAGACCAAGGAACTGCAGGCACGCCTGCTCAAGTTCATGGATGACCACATCTACCCGAACGAGCAGGCCTTCCATGACGAGATCGAAGCCAACACCCAAGCCGGCAAACGCTGGACGCCGCTGCAACTGATTGAGAAACTGAAACTGAAGGCTCAGGAACAAGGCCTGTGGAATCTGTTTCTGCCGCAAGACAGCGCCGAGATCGCCGGCGTCAAGGCTGCTGGCCTGACCAACCAGGAATACGCACCGCTGGCCGAAATCATGGGCCGCGTGCATTGGGCCCCCGAAGTCTTCAACTGCTCGGCACCGGATACCGGCAACATGGAAACCATTGCCCGCTACGGTTCGGCCGAGCACCGCCAGCAATGGCTGCAGCCGCTGCTGGCCGGCAAGATCCGCTCGGCTTTTGCCATGACCGAACCCGAGGTGGCCTCCAGTGATGCCACCAACATCGAAACCCGCATCGAACGCCAGGGTGACGACTACGTCATCAACGGCCGCAAGTGGTGGACTTCCGGTGCCGGCGACCCACGCTGCGCCATCTACATCCTGATGGGCAAGACCGACCCGGAGGCACCGCGTCATTCACAACAAAGCATGATCCTGGTGCCGGCCAACACGCCGGGCGTGACGGTGGTGCGCCCCTTGAGCGTGATGGGCTACGACGATGCGCCACACGGCCACATGGAAGTGCTGTTCGAGAACGTGCGCGTGCCGGCTTCCAACATCCTGCTCGGTGAAGGCCGCGGTTTCGAGATTGCTCAGGGACGCCTCGGGCCCGGCCGCATCCACCATTGCATGCGACTGATCGGCCAGGCCGAACGCGCGCTGGAATACATGTGCAAGCGCGCTTCCTCGCGCGTGGCCTTCGGCAAACCGGTGGCGGCACAGACAGTGACGCAGGAGCGCATCGCCGAGGCACGCTGCAAGATCGACATGGCGCGCCTGCTCACGCTCAAGGCCGCCTGGATGATGGACGTGGCGGGCAACAAGTTCGCCAAGAACGAGATCGCCATGATCAAGGTGGTAGCTCCCAGCATGGCCTGCCAGGTGATCGACTGGGCCATGCAGGTGCATGGCGGCGGCGGCATGTGCCAGGACTTCCCGTTGGCCTATTCCTATGCCAATGCCCGCACTCTGCGTTTTGCCGACGGGCCTGACGAAGTGCACCGCAATGCCATCGCCAAGCTGGAATTGGGCAAGTACGCGGCCAGCCCGAAACCCGTCGAGATGCCCATCACCCGCGGTTGCTGAAAGCCGAGCACAATCAAAGGGGCAGAATTTTCTGCCCCTTTTCCATTTGGAGATTCAGATGATCGACGTCTACTCCTGGGCCACGCCCAACGGCCACAAGGTGCACATCATGCTGGAGGAATGCGGCCTGCCCTACCGCGTCCACCCGGTCAACATCGGCGCCGGCGACCAGTTCACACCCGAGTTTCTCAAGATCAGCCCGAACAACAAGATTCCGGCCATCGTCGACTCGGACGGCCCCGACGGCCAGCCGATCTCGCTGTTCGAGTCCGGCGCCATCCTGCTCTACCTCGCCGCCAAGACCGGCAAGTTCCTGCCCAGGACCGACCGGCAGAAATTCGAGATGCTGCAGTGGCTGATGTTCCAGATGGGCGGTGTCGGTCCGATGCTGGGCCAGGCGCATCACTTCCGTATCTATGCGCCGGAGAAGATCGATTACGCGATCAAGCGCTACACCAATGAGGCCAAGCGCCTCTATGGTGTGATGGACAAGCAGTTGGCCACACACCGCTACATCGCGGGAGACGAGTACACGATTGCCGACATCGCCATCTTCCCCTGGCTGCGCAGTTGGCAGAACCAGGGTATCGACTGGGCCGACTACCCCCACCTGAAACCATGGTTTGACACCGTGGCCAAGCGCCCCGCGGTGCAGCGCGGCGTGCAGGTGCTGGCCGACTTGCGCAAGCCATTGATCGATGACAAGGCGCGAGAAAACATGTTCGGCAGCACGCAGTACCGCACGCGCTGACAGCCAGGGAACAGCTTACCCGTCCGAACTCGGCAACCCCGACCACAACGCGTTGAGGTCGGAAAAGCGCCAATGGTCCGGGTCTTCCCGGTTGGTGATCTTGTCCGGGCAGCCTGGGCGCGACAAATCAATGATCTCGGGCGGAATGCGCAGATTCGACTTGGTAGAGAAGAACACTTTGACACAGGGTGTGGTGAGCGACTTCGCCGTCTGCTCGATCACGACCCCGATGCGCCCGGATGCCAGGCGCACCAGGGAACCGATCGGATAAATACCTACGCTTTTGACAAAGGCCCGAAACACGGTCTGGTCAAAATGGCCGTCGGCCCATTCAGCCATCTTGCGCAAAGATTCCGCCGGATCCCACCCCGACTTGTAGGGTCGATTTGAGGTGATGGCGTCATAAACATCACACACCGCCCCCATCTTGGCAAACAGACTGATCTCCTCGTCCTTCAGCCCCTCTGGATAACCCGATCCGTCCGTCTTCTCATGGTGGTGCAGGCAGACATCCAGAACCACCGGGTCCAGCTTGCCGACTTGTTGCAGCAAGCTGTGGCCTGCTTCCGGGTGGCTCTTCATGATGCCGAATTCGGCATCGGTCAGCTTGCCCGGTTTGTTGAGAACCTCCATCGGCATCGCCGCCTTGCCCAAGTCGTGCAGCAGACCGGCCAGGCCGAGCGATCGGGTCTGCGCTTCGTCCAGCCCCAACTGCCGGGCCAGCGCAATCATCATGGCGCAGACCGCCACGGAATGCATGTAGGTGTAATCGTCGGCCGTCTTCAGTCGCGCCAGGCTGATGAGCGCGCTGGCATTGCGCGCCAGCGAGTCCGAGATGTCATCCACCAGCTGCTGCGCACCTTCGGCATCGACCGTCTTGCCCATGCGCGCTTCCTGGAACATGGAAAACACCGCCTGCTTGGACTGCTCGCAGATCTGGGCGGCACGTTCGATTTCGACGTTCAGTGGCACGGACATCGTCTGGCGAGCGCCCAGTGATGCCTGCTTGAGCTCGGCCTCCACCTGCGCTTCCGACTCGACTTCCGACACCGCAGCGTCATCGGCAGCAATGTCCACCCCCTTGTTGGCATCAATCCAGACCTCCTTGATGCTGCTGCTCAGGATGAGCTTGATGTCATTGGGATCGGTGACAACAAAGCTGGTACGCCAGAACGGATGTTCCATCCAGGAGCCACAAAACTCCTTGATATGCATGCCGAGCACGAGTTGTTCAACACGAATCCGCTTGAGCATGAAGACGATGCCCTCCTTAGCGCAGTGAAACGCCCAACTGACGCAGGTAGGCCAAAACCTCCGGACTGACCGGACCGGCCGCGCGCGCCTTCTCCGCCTGCTCGGCCGCGGCCGCCAGTTGCCCTTGCAAGGCCAGCGACACGGCCGAAGCCAGCATCCAGCGCGGTTCGCCAGGACGCAGCTTCAAGGCCATGCCATAGGCATGGACCGACTCCTGATGCTGCCCCAGGCGCTGGGCAGCATTGCCGCGCACCGCCCACAGATCGGCCTGGTCTGCCAGCAGAGGTTCGAGCCGCACCAGTTGTTCCAGCAGTTGACTGACCTGCCCCAGCGCCAAATCCATGCGTGCCAACTCACGCACCAGGGTCTGGAAGGCCGGCAGGGCTGAGGGGTCGGGGGTCGACGCCTGAGCCCGCTCCGCCACGGCAACGGCCTGACGCACCGCATCGAGCGCCGCCTCACGCGAGCCGGTATTCCACAGCGTGCGTGCCTGGCTCACTGCCTCCTGTGCTGCGGCCAAACGCGGGTTGACAGCAGGCGCCACGTCGCCTGGCTTGGCCTGCCGGGCTGAGGTGTTGGCTTTGCTGGCCGCAGGGGACGCTTTCGGTAGCGGAGTCTCATGAGCCTGTGACGCGGTGGCTGACTCCGCCACCACGGATGCGGTTGCCACTTCACCGCTCGGACGCCCCTTGCGCAGCAGATCAGGCCGTGCAGCCAACGCTGGCGTGTCGCTTCCGGCGTCTGACGAACGCGCAGAAACGGGGGTTGCAGCCCGTGTTGCCGGCGTGGAGCTTGACGGCGGGTTAACCGGTGCAGCAGGCGTCGGAGCGGCCGCAAGCCTTGGTGCCGGTTTGGCCAGTTGCTGCTGCAGCTCATAAGCCAGACCTGGCGACTGCGCCGGTAGCCCGAGCTGGCCGCCAGGCGTGTTGCGCAGCGTCTGCTGCACCATCTGTTGTCCCTGCTCAGGGGTTACCGGGGCAGAAGCCGATGGCACTGGCGGCATCAAACGGGCCGCAGCTTGCGGACTGCTGGCTGCTGTTTGGTCCAGCATCTGATTCAATTGCTGGGAACCCAGTGGGGCGGCAACCTGTGCCGTCGCAGGTGCCGCAGCGCTGCTCGCCACGGCAGCAGGAGGGAGCGAGGGACTGAGCGCTGGCCCCGCAGCTTGCGGTGACTTGGCTGGTACAGGCAGCCCCCCCGGTGTCTGGCTGTAGTACCTCCAGGCAACCCCGACCCCTAGCACCAACAGCAGTGCCACAGACACCGTACGCCCCATCGGCACATTCAAGCGCGCCATGGCCGAGTCGCCCTTGACAGTGGCGGTATCACGCGTCAGCCCTGCTTGCGCCTCACGCCCAGGCAGTACCGTGGCGGCGCGGCGGGCATCCAGATCACGCAGCATCTTGTTGATGACGCTCACAGTCGCCCCTCCGGCTGCCTGGCTTCAAAGTCATGCAGCGGCTGAGTGTCCTGCCACGCGGTATCACGCGAGGTGTCGCGCGCCAGTGCCTTGCCTGCATCCTGTCGGGCCCAGCCAGCCCGCAGACGTTGCCACCAGGAGGGTTGCATCTGCACGCCGGGTGTATCGGCCGCAGCCATGCGAACGTGACGCACCTTGACCCGTCGGCCGTTTTCACCATAGACCAGCATCAGGCTTTTGTGCGCCAGCACATTCACCAGCCGGGGTACACCACCGCTGTAACGGCTCAGTGCGCGAGCAGCCGCGGCATCGAACAGCTTGACGTCCGTGAGTTCGTCCAGCGCTGCCGTCGCCAGACGGTGCTGCAGATAGGCCGGCACCGAGCGCGCTGCCATCGGCCCCAGGTACTCGCTGAAGGTGATGCGCTGAAGCAGCTGCCGGATCTCGGGTCGCGCCAGCCGCTCGTCAAGTTCAGGCTGGCCCAGCATCACCAATTGCAACAGCTTCTGTTTTTCGGTTTCTAGGTTGGACAGCAGACGCAGGCTCTCCACCGTGCGCAGGGGAATGGCCTGCGCTTCATCAATGCAGACCACCACCTTGCGCCCTGCTTCGGCGTGCTGCAGCAAGCAGGCACGCAAAGCGTCAAGCATCTGATAACGGCTATGCGGCGCCGTCAGTTCGACGTTGAGCTCCCGCGCCAGTGCCAGCAACAGATCATCCGGCCCCATGTCCGGGTTCGGAATGTAGGCGGTGACGCACTCGGATTGCAGCGTCTTGAGCAACTGACGGCACAACACGGTCTTGCCGCAGCCGACCTCGCCCACGACCTTGAGAAAACCCTCGCCGCTGCGTAGCGCGACCAAGAGTGTATTGAGCGCCGCCTGGGCACCGTCATGCGGAAAGAAGAAGGCCGGATCCGGGGTGATCGAAAACGGAGCCTCACGCAGGGAAAAATGTCTCAGGTACATCGTCGGTGCCTGCTCCCTCTGTTCACTGCACCTGATGCTTCGGCTGGGCTTCCTGCACGCCGCCATCAAGACGGATCACCCGAGTGCGCGAGGCATCCATATCATCCAGCGCCGCACGCACTCGCCGGTTTTGCTGTTCCCAGTCCTGCTCCGTACGGATGATGGAGGGCTTGATCAGCACCACCAACTCCTTTTTGCGCCCGGTGCTGGCCCGGTTGCCAAACAAAGCGGAGAAGCCTCCCATCCCCGTGGTGCCGGGCACGCCGGAAGCGTTGCGGCTGGACTCCATCTGCATCAGCCCCCCGATGGCCACAATCCGACCATCCTGGATACGCACCATGGTGTCCGTCTCATTGACACTGCTCGAGGCCAGCGGCAGGCGGTAACTGCCAACGCTGCCCAGATCCACCAGCTTGGTCTTCTCGGTCACCGAGGTCACGGAGGGGTGGATATGCAGCATGATGTTCTGTCCGTCGTCAATCTGGGGCGTCACATCCAGCGCGATACCAGAGAAGAATGGGGTCAACGTGACCGTTGGCATGGTGGTCGAACCGGTCGAGCCAATCACCGTCGTTGTCGCAATCGAGCCACCCGTGACGTTGGTGATGAAATAGTCGTCGGAGCCGACCTTGAGCACGGCCTTCTGGTTGTTGAGCGTGGCCACGCGCGGGCTGGAAAGGGTCTGCACGTCACCCTGGGTTTCCAGAAAGCCCAGCACGGCGGCAAACTGGCTGGTCGCCAGTGCCAGGCCGAACAAACCGCCCCCCGCTGCCACTGACGGTGACGGCACGACACCGGTCACGGCCGTCCCACCTTGCAACAATGGATTGGTGATGCTGGATGCCGCCACCGAGCTGCCGAGCACCCCCATCATCTGGGTCGAGTTCGCATCAGCGGAAAACGCGGCCCAGTTCACGCCACTCTGGTAACCGTCGCGCAACTCCACCTCAACGATCTTGGCCTCCAGCATCACCTGCCGTTCCACGGCCCCCTGGGTCGCCTTGAGGAATTTCTCCACCTGGCGCAACTCGTCGGGCATGGCGCGCACCGCCAGAATGCCGGCCTGCGGACTCGAGATCACACTGCGGCCACCGCTGGTGCCAATCAGACTGCGAACAGCGTCCGTCATTTCGGTCCAGAAATCACTGCGTGACGTCGTCGACACACGGCTGCTGGGATTTTGAACACCCCCGACACCGGCGGTGCCTGCCGTCGTTCCCGTCGGGGTGGTGGTGGCTGTCGCAACCCCGGCCGCCGTCGTACCTGCGACCCCTGGCGTTCCAGCAATGGACGGGGAAGAGCCGGCTGCCACACGAAGATCACTCGTCCCCAGGCGCAGGGAGTGAGGGTAGTTGACTGCGAAAATGCGCGTCTGCATCGCCGGACCGTAGATCGTGATGCGCCGGCCATCGATCTTGAAATCGTAACCATACACATCGCGGATGGCCTCCAGGGCCTCCAGCACCGTCACACCGCGCAAGGTGACGGAAATCATGCCGCTCACATCCGGATGCATCAACATGCTGTAGCGCGTATCAGCCACGATGGCCAGAAACACTTCGCGCGCCTGCGCATTGTTCACCAACAGGTCGAGCCGAGGCTCGGGCAACGGCGCAACCAAGGCTGGAGCAGGTTCGGCCAGTACCTCGCTGATGCGTGCCGGCACGGTCGTTGGTTTTGATGCGGCAGCGTTCAGTTCAGCGCGGACGGCAGCGCTCACGTCTGGGGTACGCAAAGGACGTTCTGCGGCACAGCCAAGCAACAGGCCCAGGCCCAGAACCGCCGACAAAAACCTTGTCTGCCGCATCCGGTCTGTCGATTGTTTGAATTGGCCCACGTTGCTCATGCGGTCACTGTTCTGATTCATAGAGAGCTCGACGTCATGGTTGGGCTTCAGTACATGTGCTGCCGTGAGGCAACGTTTTGGAAGAAGCTTTGGAGCGGGCAGCACCCGCCGCACACTCCCGCTCTCCCGACGATGGGACGCTGCGGCGCTCAACCCCCTGGTAGCGGGACACCTTTCGCAACACAGCCCCATCACGCAACCAGACCTCGGTCTCCGTGATGCGTTCGATACGTGCCTGTCCCAGCTTCTGACCCGGCGCGTAAAGACGCGTCCCCATTATCACATGGGGTCGCCCGTCCACCACGATGACGGACAGGGATGGATGATCCGAACTGGCCTCCCCCTGCCCGGTGGAAGCTCCGCCTGGCTGCGCAGGCTCGACGGTCGGATCACGCCAGGCCTGGGCGTACCCCGTCTGCTGGTGTGCCCAAAGAATCACGATCACCAGCCATCGCATCATGGCGTGGCTCCCAGCCAAAATACCTGCAAGGTAAGCGACGGCGCCGGCTTGCCGCTGCTGAGCTTCATGGTGCCCCAGCGCAAGGCGGGCAACTCCAGTTCCAGCGTTTGCACATAGCGCATCAATTCTCCGTAAGAGCCGGTAACGGTGAACTCCATACCATGGCGCAGCAGGGATGTCGATGCCACGCTGGCCCCCACTTGGGTCGGCTTGGCCGTTTCTGGCGCCAGCGTCGCCGTTCGCTCCAGCGTCAGGCCCTCGTAGCGTCGCAGGATATGCAGCAGCACCTGGGGCAGCGGATCCACCTCCCGACCCAACTTCGACAGCTGGGCGATCTCGCGGTTCACACCATCCAAGCGGCTTTGCAGCGCTGTGATTTCTGCACGCACGGTCTGCACCGTATTGGCTGGCGCTGGCTCCACCTTGCTGGCGCCGAGTTGCACACGCAAAGCCTGCAGCTCAGCACTTTGCAGCCTGACTCTGGCCAGCAGTTGCTGTTGCCGCAACTGCGCAGGCGCCAACCAGAGCTGGTCGCCCAACACCAGGCCACCGATCAGCAAAGACACGAAAAGCAGGGCGCGCTCACGCAGGCTCAGAGCATCAATGCGGCCGGCAAGAAGCTTCCATTTGTCTTTCATAGGCGCCCCGCCGTACTGACAAGCGTAAATGACCAGCTGGGCCGAGCACGCGAACCAGCTGTCGCGGCTGCAATGCCTGGCTCGACCTTCGGCGCCTCAGCGCCTACGCGCTCGATCTTGATGGCCGACAACGCGTGCCCCTGAAGAAGCGGATGAGCCCCCAACCGGGCCACCCATTGATTGAGAGCAGCCGGCTCCAGCGTATAGCCCTGCACCTCCATCTGCCGCTCATCGGCACGCACTTCCGTCACCCAAACTTCGGCGGGAATGGTCTGTGCCACCAAACGCAAACGCGCCGCATGACCCTGCCCGTCTTGCAGCAGCCCGCGGCCGAGTTCGGCCAACACCTGTTCGCGCTGCTGCAGCAGCGTCTGGCGCGCATGCAACTCCTGCGTCAGGTTGGCTTCCGCCGGCAGAGCACTGGCCTGTTGTCCCTTGAGAGCAGCCTGCAGGCGCTCCCGCTCCTGCGCATAGCCGCTCAAGGTCTTGTCAAGTTCGGCGCTATGCACACCCAGACTCCAAACCCAGTAGCCGCACAAGGAGGCACTGAACACGCCAATGACGGCCAAAGCCAAAGCGATGGTACTGGCTGACAAATAATGCTTTTGCGTCAGCAGTATCGGGGTACGAAGATTGATTTGCTGCGGCATGGCTTTAGATATCGCGATCTTCGATACGAAGCAGAACACCCAACAGCGGCAGGCACTGGGACCGCGCTTGCACCGAGCCCCCCTCGAGCCCAGGGAAATACGCATCCAGGTTCATGGGTTTGACGGCAAATCCAAGTTCCTTGCTCAGCCAGGAGGCCATTTCTTCGGTGCGCCCGCCCGCCTCAACCCACAAGCCATCGAGTGGCAAGTCGGACCAGGTGCGGTCCCATACATCCAACGAACGCTGGATCTCCACCAGAAACCGCTGCGCAATATCGTCATCCACGACATAGTCACCAGCCGCATTTTGTTGCCAGGGCTTGTCCATGAAGTCGGGGGCCAGATCAATGCGGCGCGTGTAGAACAACTCTTCGTTGGCAGACACCGTGAGCAAGGCCTGGTGCTCATTGAGCATCATCAGCGCGGCATTGGCTCGCTCCACCCGCCCATCCCGTCGCGCCACCAGCGTCTGCAAGTTGCGCTGCGCCGTTTCCTGGACGTCCACCACCGGCACATCCCACTGCAGGAGTTGCCCCAGGCGTAGGATCTCGGTCAATACCGCATTGCCGGCGACCACCACAAACAATTGACCCGGCGCCCCCACCCTGCCGCCGCCGACGCGCATCACATCCAGGGTGATGTCATCCATGTGCATGTCCACCATGTCGCGGATCTGCCAACGTGCTGCGGCACGCATTTCTTCCGGCGCTACCGCCGGGGCGTCAATTTGCAGCATCTGGTATTGCTCAGGGCGCAACATGACATGCGCATCAAATCCCTTGAGCCCCAGCCCCTGCAGCCGCTTGGCGAACTCCTCGACACTGTCAGAGCCTTGGCGCTCCACGCCGAATTGGAGTACCTCATACAAGCCGTCCTCGCGCAAACGGGCACGCACATAGGCCAGGGTTTGTCCTGCCCATGACACGACAAACGAGTCGCTCAACTTGCGACGTTTCCAGGGCCAACGCATCAACAATCCATGCTCACTTGAAGTTTCATCAAAACGACGCCTTGATTTTCAGGGGCCCCCAACCACAACGCCATGCAGGCTTTCCCGCCCCCGCGTCGCATTTCCATTGTCCCCGAAGATGTCATCATTTCCGATCAATAGTTCTCACGTCGATAGATCAGCGGAGACTTGAAAATGCCGAAACTGGCACGCGCGGTCGGATTACGGTCGTTGGCGGTCCCGCACCACTGGCCGCTCAAATAGGCAAGCCCCGCCGAGCTGGATGAGCCATTGGACAGACCGGCACAGTTGCTGGGGCTGCCTGTACTGCCCAGGTTGGCCACCAGATCGACACTGCCGGTGGCATAGGCCGTGGGCGCCAGTGTGATGGTGCCCTGACCGGCGCTGATCGCCCCCACCGTGACCGAACTCAGATTGCTGGCGCTCAGCAGCGGTGCCACCGCCTTGGGGGGGCTCTGGTAGTTGCTCAAGGCCACGTTGGCCGCCGCCAGCGCGGTGCAACTGTCTGCCGTGTTGCGCACGAAACTCTGGCCGTTCCAGTACTGCGTCTCCCACACCATGGGCAGGGCGAGGCGCTCAGAGCCGTAGGCGTTGAACAGGCGCAAGCGCCCATAACGTAGCGTCGTCGCCGCCCCCACGGTAACCGCCGTACCGGCTGGCACCTCGCCATCGGCCGGTGCCGCACTGACCGTTACCTGGGTTTCCGCCGCGGGCAGTGCGGTGCGGGTGATGAGATGCTTGGCCGACACGCTGGCAACACCGTTGACCCAGGTTCCGGTCGGTGCCGTGGCACTCCCCGCCAGGCTGCTGCCCGCGGGCAACGTCGCGGCACTGAAGCCATAGGCGGCGTAGCTGCTCAGGCTGAATTTCGCCAGCGTTCCGGTGTAGTTGATTGTGGTCGCGCCGGAGGCATTCTGGGCAGTCAGCGTGAAGGCCGTGACAAAACCATCTTGGCCGAAATAGGTGAATGGCGAAGACACCGTGCAGGCGGCGGTCAGGACGGGGCTTGATATCGTCAGGCGATCAGGGATGAAGCGGCCGACGGCGCCGGTTCCGCAAACATAGCGCCCGACACAACTGGCCGCCGTGTCGGGCGCATCCACGGCCGCGAAATCCTGGTCCTGCATCGTCAGGTTGAAGGAGCCCACTTCGCTGTAGGTCGAAGCGTTCGACACCAGCACACCCGAGGCAAAGCCGCTCCCCCCGAGAACAAATGAGCCCAGTGTCGCTGGACAAGCCGTCCCGGCGCAGGCCGCCACGACCGGGATGACCGTCCCGCTGTAGCTGGTGGTGGCGCCGCCGGCCGAATTCCTGGCAGTCAATGTCACCGTGAACACCTGGCCAGCCTTGTGAAAGACGCCGCCCGTGGCCCCTACATTCGTCAGGGAACGGGCCGTGCCCGCTGTCACCATGTCGGCATCGGTTGGCACCACCAGGAAATCACTGGGCCGGATGGCAAAGTTGTCCGTGGAGCAGCCGATAGCTGTCGAGCCGCCCACATTGCTCACGCGCACCCTGACATCGCGGTAGGCTTGCGCCACCGCGAAGGGGCCGACGGTGATCAACCCGTTGTTGGCCGGCGCAAAAGACGGATTGGGGCTCAAGGTGGCAACCACGGTCCAGCTGCTGCGGCAGTTGTTGGCATCCAGCGCTGCACTGTTGTCGCTGGCATCGAGCAACTGCACCTGGACCGTGTTGTTGTAACTGGTGCTGCGGCTGCCATCCGAGCGCAGGGCCACCAGGTCGAGATTGAACGAGGTGCCGGCAATCTTGGTCGTGATGCGGCTATTGGTCACCGTTGTGCTGCTGGTACAAGTCGCGTTTGGCGCGGCGGCCGTGTCACAGGCATTGAAGCCGCCGAACACCGGCGCATTGACGACCAGCAGACCCGAAGCAGTGCCGATGTCACCAGCACTGGTGGAGATGATGCCGGTGCTGTTGAGGTAACTGCCGCTGCTGGCCGCGGTGACATTGACCGTGACCGTGCAGCTGCTGGAGGCGGGAATCGTTCCGCCGCTCAAGGAGAGTGAATTGCCGTTGTCGACGGCGGTGACCGTACCGCCGCAGGTACTGACAGGGCTGGCGCTGGCGGTATTGAGCAGCCCCGCCGGGTAGGTATCGGTCAACGCCACGCTGCTCACGGCGGACGTCGTGGGGTTGCTCAAGGTCAGGGTCAAGACGGAAGATGCCCCAGCGGTGATGGAGCTGGGTACGAAGGACTTGACGACGGCCGGCGTCAGGGCAATCAGGTTGTCATCACTGGCCAACGCCGTGGCTGTGCCAATCGACACACTGGCCGTGTTGATCAGATGACTGCCCAACGCGGCGCTGCCGGACACCGTGGCATCCAGCGTGAAGATCAGGCTGCTGTTGTTGGGCAGATTGGCCGAGGGAATCGACACGCCGCTGCCTTGCAGGGCCAACACCGTGGCCGAAGGACAGACGGCGCCATTCGCGGTCGAGCAGCTGACACTGTTCACGGTCAGATTGGCCACGGCGGGGTCCTTGAACACCATGTTCTGCAGCGTGCCGCCGGAATTGTTGTTGATGACCACGGTATAGGTGGTGTTGGCACCCGGGGCGATCGTGCTGCGGCCATCGGTCTTACTGATCGCCGGCAACACCACCACGCCCACCGCCACCGTGCTCGACGGCACATTGCACTTGCTCTTGCCCTTGGGCACCGGATACAGATTGGAGGTGCACAGACTGCCAATCGGGCTGCGCTGGCTGTCCCAGCTCAGCGTGTAGGGCACGTACAGCTGGCCTCCGCTTGCAGCGCTGGCGTAGCACGGCAGGGTCACGCCGGTCATGCGTCGCACGCCACTGCCGGTGCCGCCGTTGATGCTGCTGTTGCCATCGCCGCAGGTGTCCGTCGTCCCCTGGGGCACGCCATCCAGATCCAGAAAGGGTGAGGTGGTCGGCAGCACCGCGACCGAGCAACTGGACGCCCCACCACTGGCTGGCAGCAGGGTGGGCAACTTGCCGTCGTTGGCAACGAAGATACCGACGTCATAGCGATCGGGTGAAGCGAAACTGATCGTGACATCCAGATCCACGGTCACACTGTTGCCGCTGACGCAGGACGAAATCGACCCCGGTGCCAAGGCGATGCTGCTGACGCCGATATCGGCTGCACTGCACGTCAGGTCTTCGCCAAATCGCGTGGCCGCGCAGGCGGTGGCCGGGTAAGGTGCAGCACACGCACCGGTGGTAAACGAACCGCCACTGCCATAGGTGGTGCCCTGGCTGTTGGTCGCCGCCACCCGGTAATAGAAGGTGGTGTTGCAGTTCAGGCTTTCGAGTGCGGCCGAAACTGCCGCCCCGGTCGCCCCGGCCGCCAACGGGCTCTGGCTGGCCGCGATGGTTTCGCCATAGGCGGTGGTCAACCCGTATTGGAAGCTGACCGTGGTGGTGGCGGCATTGCTGCTGACCGTGCCGTTGAGCGTCGCCGTCCAGGCCGTCACACTGGTGGCGGCACCCGTGGTGGCCGTCGGCGGGGACGGTCCGCTGATCACCACCACCGCACCACTCATGGCGTACGTTGCACTGGCGCCGCTACTGCAGCCGTCGTCGTTGTAGGCAATGAAATAGGCGTTGTAGGTCCCCGTCGTCGCAGGTGCTGTGACGGAAAAAGTCTCGCTGTAGGTACCCGCACCTGAATAGTTGGTGTGGTCGACACAGGTCACACTACCGGGCGGCGAGGTGCCGATGTACCAGCCGGTTGAATACCACCTGGAGGCCGCGCCACTGCCATCGGTCGTCACATTGAGCACCGCAGTGATGCTGGTACCGGGTGTCACCGTCACGCTGGAGGTGCCGTTGAGGGTCGCCGAATTGATGGTGCGCGCCGCATGGGCCGACATGGGCGCCCAGGCCAGTGCCAGCGCCAGCAAGCCCGACATGACCTGGCGGGCCCTGCCACGCCACGCAGCACGCCCCGGCCTGCGGCACAGGCAGTGACGTAGAACGAGGTAGCTCCAGTTCATTTTTCCAGCGTCACAGACAGACTGCGCTCCACATAGGCGAGACTGCCAACCCCGGCACTACAAGGCCCGGGCTGACAAGCCAGCGCGGTGATCTTGATCAGGTTCAACGTCACTCCCTCATTGAAACTGGACGTGCTGCAACTGGTCTGCACCTCAAAATTGTTCACCACAAAAGTCGGCGTAGCGCTAGGACAGCTGTTGTTGGCGATGACCTGCGGGATCGCCCAGTCCAGGCCAGCGCGCGCAGCCCAGTAGGCCTGCGTGCCGCGCACGTCTTGCGCCGAGGTCAGCTGCTGGGTGTTCGAAAACGTGATCATGAACGCCCCCAGGGCCGCCAACACCACCAGCAGAAAAATCGCCGAGATCACGGCGACACCTCGCTCTTTGGATGGGTGCTTTTTCATGGCGAATTGTCCACATGAACTTCGTGATACAGACTGACAGTCTCGCCACTGGCATCGGTCAGTGAAAGCGTCATCTGCACCAACCCGTTGCGCTGCAAATCGGAGCCGTTGTAGACAAAAGTGCAGGTGGCATTCTTCGCCAGCATGGCAATCGTACCGCCGCCGGCCACAGAGGTGGAGCACGTCGTGGCGTCCGCAATCGAGGTGGGGTAGGTGTAGTTGGCCTTGCGCCAGAGCGTGCCGCCCGAGCACAGAAATGAAACGATCTTCTCATTACCCGGCACGACGTGAAAACGATGGCTGCCAGAAGGCAGCGGGAACTGGCGGGACGTGATGCCGATATAAGTTTCATTCCCCAACGTACCGGTGCCGTTGACCACGCTGGTCACGGCTGACGTGTTGATGGTGCTGCCTGTGCTGACATAAGCATCCGAGCCAGGAATGCCTAGGTTGTAAACAGCGATCACATCATTAACCGCAATTTGCTGGTTGGCTGGCAACGCGCTGTTGAGACCCAGCATGTTGAAGCCGGTATCGGCGGCAGAAAAATCCAACGGATTTCCCCCGCCGCTGCTGTCGGCCCCGGCACGGTAGCGCCCGCCTGTTTTCGTGGGGATGAATTCAATGCACTGATTGTTGGGGTTGCGCACGCTGTTGGGCAAGGCTCGGCGCAGGTCGCGCGCCATGCGGCGCACAGCCGTGTCTGCCATGTCCGTCAGGGCTGCGCGGCGCGCCGAGTCGAAATAGGCATCGACCGGTGCCTTGATGAACACGGCCACAATGGCGCTGATGATGCCGATGATGGTGAGCACCATCACCATCTCGACTAGGGTAAAGCCGCGCTCGCTGACCGGTTTGGCGTTACCCATGGCTAGTAGCTCCCCCGGTACCCGGTCAGCGTGATGCTTTCCTTGCCGTGGCTCACCGTCACCCGGACTCGCTTGGTGGTGACGCCGTTCAGAGGTGCCGGGGCATCCACCACGATCGTGATCAGGTAGGACGCCAAGGAAGACGGCAAATCCGTGAAGGTGCTGTTGCTCTTGCCGTTGTAATCGTCCACATCGTCAAAGGTGGCGCGCGTGGTTTCGCCGGATGTGCCGTCTGGATCGGCATATTCCTTCTGCAGGATCTCCTCTAGGATGGAATCTGCCAGCGCCAGTGCCTGCTTGCGCACCATCGGGTCGGCGCTCGATGCCACCACGGTGTTCATGACCAGCAGGATGCCCGTTACCCCAACCGACACGATGACGATGAAGATCACCAGTTCGATCAGCGTGAATCCGGCATGGCGTTGCATGCGCTCATTCATGGACGTATCCGGTGCTGGCCTCGACCGTGATGCTGCGCCCCACCCCCTGAACCTGAATGGTCTGCGCGGCAGACGGCTGCCCGAGGGCATCAAAGCTGATTGCCGTCGGCAAGCTGTTGTAACTGGCACCACTCTGGGCTGTGATGGTGCCAGGTGAATCACCCCGAGGTCCGACCAGATTGGCTTCGCAGCCGGCACTGCCGTCGTTATCCACTTTCAATGTGGCGCTGGTGAGCGTGAACGTGATGCAAACTACATGCCGCTGGGCAATCGCCGTCTTTTGCGCATAACGCAAAAATGCGAGGGTTTCGTCATGAAACCCTCGTGCATTGAAATCGGTCGAATTGAATAACCTGGGGGCCGCAAAGACCGCCAACACCCCAACCAGCACGATCACCATGATCAGTTCGATCATGGTGAAGCCACACTGTTTTACCGTTATGAAAATCCGCCCGACAGAGGATCGGCACACGTCACAGACAAACGCTCAGTTGGTACCGATGGCGGTGAAGGTGGCTGTATTGCCATTGGGCCCGGTCACTGTGCATGCCACCGTAGCCGTGGCAGCAACAACGGACGAGGTAATGCTATACCCCGTTGGCAACGAACCACCTTGAAGCAGTCCACCAACCTTCGTGCAATCATCAACAGTGACAGCGCTAGTGTTGTTGGCGCTTTTTGCAGCATAGTTGATGGCCGATGCAGAGGACAGTGCACCTGCAACCCCTTGGACAGCCGCCGCCTGCGCATCACCGCGCAAATCGACGAAACGGGGGATCGCGACGGCAGCCAAGATGCCGAGAATCACGATCACCATCACCAGCTCAATCAAGGTAAAACCACGTTCTTGTTTCATATTCCCAACCTTTCGAAAAATAGCAAAACCAACTAGCTCCGAATCGTGCACCCAACAGACAACTCAGAGCCACTGACGTAGGGCTATTGCCACAAATGGTAACAGCTTCAATTTTGATAGCAAGCCGTCTTCTCAATCGGCCATCAAACACTTCACACTATGTGTTTTTGATGCCACATCTTGCTAGCGATCCATGCTCAAGTCAATGCCTCGCCCTTCCAGACATAGGCTTCCCGCGGGGTCAGTTGCAGGGGCCCCGGTGCACCTACTACATCAAACCAGAGCACGCTTGAACCACTTGGGCTACTCAGCCATTCTGGATACAACGGACGGTAGGCAATGCAGGCGCAAGCCGAATCAAACAACCAGCTGCCGGGTGGCAAATTCGTCACTTCTGAGGCCTGCATTTCGCCGGCATAGTTGGAAGGGATACGATGCAGTAACAAAAAGGGGTTGGTCTGCTGTTCCGTCATCGCTTGCGCCGGCCCGGTACTTTGAGTAACTGCCACCTGATACGCCAGATAATCGATCGCGAAAGCGGTTCGCAAGCCACCCAGATTCGTCTTGATCGCAGCCCCCTCAACCTGGGCCTGTACATCACTAAAGTCGCGCTGCCCTGACTTCACCACCAGCACTGACATCGTGCCCGCAACCATGCAGGCCATCATCAGATGACGCCCCAGATTCAACGGGGCATGCGTGAGCAAGGACCGCGCCCCCATATCAGCCACCGCCGCGTCCCATAGCTGCCTGTCCCATGTTCCACAAAGGCATGAAGATGCCCAACGCAAGCACCAACATCAACGCAGAGATGACTGCCAACAAGATGGGTTCGATGGCGGCCGACAGCCCCTTGATGCTGTGATCCACTTCGCGCTCGTACATTTCGGCGATTTCAAACAGCATCGAATCCAGCTCCCCGGTTTCTTCACCCACCGTGATCATCTGCATGACGACCGGGGTAAAAATGCCGACACTGGCAGCACAATTGGCAATACTGGTGCCACGCTCGATCCCGTCGCGCATCTGCTCGATACGGCTGCCAATATAGGCGTTGTCCACTGTCTTGGCAACCACGGTCAGCGCTGGCACCAAGGGCATGCCACTTTGACTGGACAGGGCAAAACTACGTGCAAAACGTGCCAGCGTCGCCTTGAGGATGATGTTCCCGACAATCGGCAACCGCAGCTTGCGGCGGTCCCAGGCATAGCTACCATTCGGCGTCTTCAGGTAAGCACGCCAAGCCAGCACAGCGCCGATGACAGCTGCCATCAGGGCCAACCACCACTGCTGCATCCAACCAGAGAAGCCCAGCAGCACACGTGTCAGCAACGGCAGTTCGGCATTGAAGCCGGCAAATACCTTGGCAAACACAGGAAGCACGAATACATTCAGAAGCACCAGAGCAAGCGACATGGCAATCAGCACGAAGGCGGGATAACGCAAGGCTTGACGAATGCGATCACGCACGTCACGCTCGAACGCCAAGTGCTCTGAAAGGCGTAAATACACCTCCGTCAGCTTGCCGGACATCTCGCCCACGCGGATCATGGCAATGTAGAACGCGCCAAAGATGCTGGGGTGCTGCGCCAGTGAGCCTGAAAGCTCTCGCCCCTGGCTGAGGTTTTCACGCACATCACGCAGGACCTCCTCCATGGCAGGCTTGGTGGCGGAAGCCTCCAGGCCGGAGAAGGCCCGCAGTATCGGCACACCGGACTTGTCCAGGGTATACATCTGACGCGAAAAAAGCTCTACGTCCTCACTGGTCACGGCCTGGCCACTCAGACGCAGCCACAGCGATTGAATAAAGCGATGCGTGGTGTGCGCGCCACTCGCCACACCAGCGGACGCCTCGATATGAACCGGGGTGATGTTGATGGCCAGCAGTTGGTCGGCCACGGAGGGGGTGTAAAAACTTTTGTGTAAACGGTCAATTGGCAGGAAACTGCTGCACTCC
>NSIV01000009.1 GCA_002633085.1 Curvibacter sp. PD_MW3 | reverse complement strand
CCCCACCGCCGCCCTGCACTTCGACGAAGGGGTGCTGGCCGCGCTGGAAGCGCGCGGCGTCAAGCGCGCCAGCGTCACCCTGCACGTGGGCGCCGGCACCTTCTCACCCGTGAAGACCGAGAACCTGGCCGAGCACCGCATGCACCGCGAGTGGTACGAAGTACCCGCTGCCACGCAGCAAGCGATTGCCGAAACCAAGGCCCAAGGTGCCCGCATCATCGCCGTGGGCACCACCACCATTCGCACGCTCGAATCCTGGGCCAAGACCGGCCAGGCTAGTGGCGACACCGAAATCTTCATCACCCCGGGCTTCCAGTTCCAGGTGGCCGACCTGCTGGTCACCAACTTTCATCTGCCGAAGTCCACTCTCATGATGCTGGTGAGTGCCTTTGCAGGCTACAAGCACGTCATGGGGCTGTACCGGCATGCGATCGAACACAGCTATCGCTTCTTCAGTTATGGGGATGCGATGCTGTTGCAACGCTCGCCATAAACCCGCTCCAGAATTCGTCGTTGTCGTCTTGATTCAGCGGGGTCTGACAGAATGCCCCCTACAACAACATCAACGCACATTCCGGAGACAAAAATGACCTTGCGACCTGCCCGCCGACATAGCCTGTCACTGGCCCTTCTCACGCTGGCCTTGCCGCTCACGGCCCTGGCCCAGGACGGCAATTGGCCGACCAAACCCATCAAGTTCATCGTGCCTTATCTGGCCGGTGGCACCACCGACCTAGTGGCAAGAACGACCGGCGAGTTCGTGGGCAGGAAGTTGAAGCAGCCCGTGGTGATCGAGAACCGCCCGGGCGCGGGGGGCAACATCGGCATGGATGCTGTGGCCAAGGCCGCGCCGGACGGCTACACCATCGGCTTTGGCGCCATCTCGACCAATGCGCTCAATCCGCACATCTACAAGCAGATGGCCTTTGATCCGCGCAAGGACTTCACCGCTGTGAGCATGCTCGGCTACTCAACCATCGTGTTGACGGTCGCGCCTCAGAAAGTGCCTAGCCAGAACGTGCAGGAGTTCATCGCCTACGCCAAAGCGCATCCGGGTCTGACCTATGGCACCGCAGGCGCGGGCACCTCGATGCATCTGGCAGGCGCGATGTTTGGTCAGATGACGGGAACCGAGCTGACGCATGTGCCCTATAAGGGCAGTGGCCCCGGCATCAATGACATGCTGGGCGGCCACTTGACGGTGATGTTCGACAACCTGCCGGCCAGCCTGCCGCATATCCAGACCGGCAAACTGCGCGCCTTGGCGGTGGCGGGCAAGGCGCGCTCGCCCGCCCTGCCCGATGTGCCGACGCTGGCCGAGGCCGGCCTCAAGGGTTACGGTATCGACCCCTGGTTCGGCGTGTTCGCCCCCGCGGGCATGGACGCGAAGGTCACGCAGCGCCTGTCTCAGGCCTTTAACGAAGCGCTGCAGGACCCAGAGGTGAAGGCCAAACTCATCAAGAGCGGCTTCACCCCCGAAGGCTCCACGCCCGACATGCTGGCCCGGCTGGCGGCCAGCGAGTATGAGCGGCTGGGCAAGGTGGCCAAGGCCGCCGCCATGTCGGCGGACTGACGCAACAGGCGCACGAGGCTGGGCGCTTTAGCCCAGCGCCTTCGCGTGGTGGGTAAAGTGGTCCGCCATGAAACTCGCGATGAAGTAATAGCTGTGGTCGTAGCCCGCGTGGCGGCGCAGCGTCAGCGGGTGGCCCGCTGCATCACACGCCTGCTGCAGCAACTCCGGCCGCAGCTGCTTGGTTAAGAATTCATCGGCTTCGCCCTGGTCCACCAGCAAGGGCAGGCGCTCTTGCGCGGTGGCGATCAGCTCCACCGCATCCCAGGCTTTCCACGCGTCCCGATCCTCACCCAGATAAGCCGTAAAGGCCTTGCTGCCCCAGGGCACCTGGCTGGGCGCCACCACGGGCGCGAAGGCCGAGACGCTGCGGTAGCGGCCCGGGTGACGCAGCGCGGTGACGAGCGCGCCGTGGCCGCCCATGCTGTGGCCGAAGATGCCGCGCTGGTCATTGGCAGGGAAGTGCTGCTCAATGAGCACGGGCAGTTCCTGCGCCACGTAGTCTTGCATGCGGTAGTGCTGCGCCCAAGGGGCCTGCGTGGCGTTGAGGTAGAAACCGGCGCCCTCGCCCAGGTCGTAGCCCTCGTCATTGGGCACGCCGGGGCCGCGCGGGCTGGTGTCGGGCGCGACGACGATGAAGCCCAAGCGCGCGGCGTGTTCCTGTGCGTTGGCCTTGGTGATGAAGTTCTGCTCGTTGCAGGTCAGGCCCGAGAGCCAGTAGAGCACGGGGCAGCGCTGGCCCTGCACGGCGGCCGGGGGCAGGTAGATGCCGAACTTCATGTCGCAGCCCAGGGTGGTGGAGGCATGCTTCCAGACTTCCTGCCGGCCGCCGTAGCTGGCGTGGCGCTCAACGCGGTTCATGGGGTGGGCTTTCTCAGTAATGGATGACGGTGCGGATGGACTTGCCTTCGTGCATGAGGTCGAAGGCTTCGTTGATGTCCTTCAACTCGCGCGTGTGGGTAACGAAGGGCTCAAGCTGGATGTCGCCCTTCATGGCGTCTTCCACCATGCCCGGCAGCTGCGAGCGGCCCTTGACGCCGCCGAAGGCCGTGCCCAGCCAGCGCCGGCCGGTGACGAGCTGGAAGGGGCGGGTGCTGATCTCCTGCCCCGCGCCGGCCACACCGATGATGACGCTCTGGCCCCAGCCGCGGTGCGCGCACTCCAACGCGGCGCGCATGACGTTGACGTTGCCGATGCATTCAAAGGAATGGTCCACGCCCCAGGTGGTCATCTCCACAATGACCTGCTGGATCGGTTTGTCAAAGTCCTTGGGGTTCACGCAATCCGTGGCGCCGAAGGTGCGGGCCAGGTCGAACTTGGAAGGGTTGGTGTCGATGGCAATGATGCGGCCCGCTTTGGCCAGCTTGGCACCCTGAATCACCGCCAGGCCGATGCCACCCAGGCCGAACACGGCCACGCTGTCGCCGGGCTGCACCTTGGCAGTGTTTTTCACCGCGCCCAGGCCGGTGGTGACGCCGCAGCCGAGCAGGCACACCTGCTCATGGTTGGCCGCAGGGTTGATCTTGGCCAGCGAGACTTCGGCCACCACGGTGTATTCGCTGAAGGTGGAACAGCCCATGTAGTGGTAGATGGGCTGGCCGTTGTAGCTGAAGCGTGTGGTGCCGTCGGGCATCACGCCCTTGCCCTGGGTGGCGCGCACGGCCACGCAGAGGTTGGTCTTGCCGCTCTTGCAGAACAGGCACTCGCCGCATTCGGCGGTGTAGAGCGGAATCACGTGGTCACCCGGCTTCACACTCGTCACGCCCTCACCCACTTCCACCACCACACCCGCGCCCTCATGGCCCAGCACGGCGGGGAAGATGCCCTCGGGGTCGTCACCACTGAGGGTGAAAGCGTCGGTATGGCAGACGCCGGTGTGGGAGATCTTCACCAGCACCTCGCCCTTTTTCGGCGGGGCGACGTCGATCTCGACGATCTGCAGGGGTTGGCCGGCTGCAAAGGCGACGGCGGCGCGGGATTTCATGGGGGGCTCCTCAATTCGATGGTGAAAACAGTTCGCAGCATTCTCGGCCAAACGCGTGACGAATTCCCGCAAGCAAGGCAATAACCCCGCCGGCCCGCGTGCAAGTTTGCGAAAATCACCCCCATGCTCAAATTCGAACTGCTCAAGACCGAGGGCCTGGCGCGCCGCGGCCGCCTCACGCTCAACCACGGCGTGGTTGAAACCCCCGTCTTCATGCCGGTCGGCACCTATGGCACCGTCAAGGGTGTCATGCCCAAGAGCCTGGAAGACATGGGCGCGCAGATCATCCTCGGCAACACCTTCCACCTGTGGATGCGCCCGGGCCTGGACGTGATGAAAACCTTCGGCGGCCTGCACAAGTTCGAGAACTGGCACAAGCCCATCCTCACCGACAGCGGCGGCTTTCAGGTCTGGAGCCTGGGCGAGATGCGCAAGATCTCGGAAGAAGGCGTGCGTTTCTCTTCACCGGTCAATGGCGACAAGCTCTTCCTCACGCCCGAAGGGTCGATGCAGATCCAGACCGTGCTGAACTCCGACATCGTCATGCAGTTCGACGAGTGCACGCCCTATGTCTCGCTCGACCCCAAGACCAAAGGCCAACTGACGACCGAACGCGAGGCGCGCATCTCGATGGAACTCAGCATGCGCTGGGCCAAGCGTTGCCAGGACGAGTTTGCCCGGCTGGAAAACCCGAACGCGCTGTTCGGCATCGTGCAGGGCGGCATGTACGAGAACCTGCGTGACGAATCGCTGGCCGGCCTGGAGGAATTGAACTTCCCCGGCATCGCGGTCGGTGGCGTCAGCGTGGGCGAGCCGAAGGAAGACATGCAGCGCCTGATCCGCCACATCGGGCCGAAGCTGCCGGCACACAAGCCGCACTACCTGATGGGCGTGGGCACGCCGGAAGACCTGGTCTACGGTGTGCAGCACGGCATCGACATGTTCGACTGCGTCATGCCGACGCGCAACGCGCGCAACGGCCACCTGTTCACCCGCTTTGGCGATCTGAAGATCCGCAACGCGCGCCACAAGAGCGACGAGCGCCCGCTGGACGAGACCTGCACCTGCTACGCGTGCGCCGGCAGCTCAGGCGTGCCGTATGCGCAGGGCGGCCGCGACGGCTTCAGCCGCGCCTACCTGCACCACCTCGACCGCTGCGGCGAGATGCTCGGCCCCATGTTGGCCACGGTGCACAACCTGCACTACTACCTGAACCTGATGCGCGAGGTGCGCGAGGCATTGGATGCCGGCAGTTTCGGCGCCTTCGTGCAGCAGTTTCACGCGGACCGCGGGAGAGGGGTGTAGCCCCCTGAGGCGCTGCGCGCCTTCCCCCGCTCATCCTGCGGTGGCGGGGGACGCACCCAGCGGCCCGGCATAGCCGGTTCCGCGGGTGCCACCGGAATATCCACTCCTTGAACAACGCCTATGCGCGCGGCGGCTTTACTGCAGGTGCGCGCGCAGGTACCAGGCAAACACCGCCAGCAGCAACACCGCCAGAATGGCGCCGTACCAGGCCCAGGGCGCCTTTTTCTCGGCATAGGGATCGCTCAGCGCGCGCTCGGCATTGGGTGGCAGCTGGGCCACCTGCGTCAATGAGGTGCCGAAGGGAATGTTGATGCGCGCCCGTGCATTGATGGCCCAGCCGTTGGCATCGAGGATGGGACCAAGGTTGCGGCTGCGCAGCTTGAACCAAGCCAGCAGCACCGCCGGGCCGGACACGATGAGCAGCAGCCCCGCCAGCGCAATGGGCAGTTGCCACCAACTGAGCGCAAACAGCCCGCCCAGCATCGAAGCCACAGCCGTCCCCAGGGCGCCCACGGCCAGCCCGATGGCAGCAAAGATGCCGGCGAACTTGCCAACGTCGAACGGCGGTGGCGCGGCGGCCGGCGTCACGGCCTTCTTGGAACCATCGACCACGCTGGTCACGAGATGGGTTTCCGAAGCGGCCGCCTTGTTGGCTGCCAGCTTCTGCAGCTGCTCGGCCACGAAACGCGCCAGCCGCTTGTAGGGCGACCAGAAGGCCTGGCGCAGACTGATGGGGTGGTCGACGATCTTGGTGATGGTGGCGTCCCAGTCGCGGCCCTGGCGGTCGTAGAACACGCCGTTGCGCCCGACCATCAGCTGGTCCGAATCACCGGCGGTGAAGGCGGCGGCAATGCTCAGCTTCTCGCCGTTGCGCACGCAGTCGCAGTAAATCAGGCAGATGCGCGACAGCGTGGCCAGCGCCGCATGTCGGCCGGCATCGTTGACCGCCACGCACAGATCACAGGAACGGCCGTCCAGGTACAGCGTGCCGACCTGGAAGGTGGCCTTGCCCTGGCGCGTGTAGAAGTCGCGGAAGGCAACGAAGTTGTTGGCCAGCGGCATCAGGTCGCGCACGTAGTGGGCCAGTTTTTCCAGCAAGCGCACGCCGTCGCCCTCGGCCGCCGGGTCGGGCTTGCCGGCCAACCAGGTCACATAGGGCGCCAGCTTGTCTTTCAGGGCTAACCAGTCGGCTTCGCTCAGCGCCTCGCGGGAGCCCAGCAGCGGCGTCACCGCTGCGTCGCGCAAAGTGGCCATGCGTGCGGCCCAGGCCGGGTTGAGGCCGGCCCCCAGCGGCAGCGCTGCACCGGCCTGCACGCGCGCCAGCGGCAACGCGGCAATGCTGTCGGCATCTGCGGTGAGCGTGCCGCCACTGCCCAGACTGCTCAAGGTTTCGTCGGCCGCATTGAGCGCGTCACCCGCGCGCGTGTCGAACGCCGCCAGCCGGCAGCGCACGAACCAGTCTTCCACTTTCTCGGCCACCGCCGTCAGCGCGGCATGGGCCGCCTCGGTGGCATCGCCCAGCGGCTGCGCTGCCTGGCCTGCGGCCTGCCACGCTGCCAGCGCCCGCTCGGCGTAGCGCACCTGGGCGGCACTGGCTGCCTCCACCGTCACCATGCCGTCATGGCCACCAACGTCGGCCAGCAACTCACGCGCGGCCACCGCAATCTGCAACCCCTCTGCGTCATCGTCGCGGATGGCGTCCAGCGGCACGCCCGGCAGCTGCTGCGCCAACACATCGATGTTCTTCAACCGGGCGCCGGCCCATTGCACGGCGGCGATCAGCTCGGGCGCACGCACCTGCGCATCGGCATCGCTATCGACAAAGGCCAAGGTGCGGCTGTCGAACTCGATGCCCTTGACCGGGCAAGAGAGCGCCACCCAGAGTTTCTGGTCGAGCTGGTCGATGGCCAGCAGTTCTTCGGCCGTGTCGAGCCGGACCTGATCAAAACCGCCGGCACGGAAGAAGCGCCAGTGAGACAGGGCTTGGGTCATGGTGACGTTGCTCCTCAAATGATGCAATCCATCTTAGCGTCAAACCCGAGCGGCAGACCACTCGGCAAGACCCGCATCGCGCTCAGCGCAACACCACCGGCGCGCCGGCTGAGGGTCAGACGCCAGCCGGGAGTTTGGAGCGCATTGCCTGGCGACGGTCCAGCTTGCGACCGTCGGCAATGAAAGTGCCGTCGCCCACGGCGTGCAGCATGCGCCGCTCCTTGCGCGTGGCATCCACCCAGGCGGCCACGCCTTGCAGAATGACGATGCCGTGCTTCTTGTTGTAGTCGATCACCTGGCACTCGATATTGGCCAAGCACTCCTTGATCAGCGGCGCCTTGACCTGGCTGGCCGGCAGCGGCGTGAGTTTGAACTTGGCGAACTTGTCGGTGTCAGTGCCCGAACAGGTGCCCACGCCCACTACCTTGTCCAGCAGGTCCACCGTGGGGATGGCGATGACGCACTCCTTGGTCTTGCGCATGGCGGCAAAGGAATGGTTCCACGGCCCGGTGGTGATGGCAAACACCGGCGTGAAGTCCACCACCAGGGTCCACGAGATCGTCATGATGTTGCTCTGCTGGCCGTCATGGGTGGTGATGAGCACCACCGGGCCGGGTTCGATCAGGGTGAAGGCTTTGTTGAGGGGGAGTTTTTTCATGGGCGCCTCCGTCATCGCTTGCGTGTGATGCTGTGTGTTACGCCGAGTATCTGACTGAGGAAGGCGGGATGCAAGATCTGCCGCACATGTTCTGAGAACGATCTAAAAACGAATTTCATCAGACTCCGTCCTTCAGTAATTGCCTAAAGACCTCGTACATGACCTCTAAGGCAAATCGCGCATCGGCCTCCAAAAGAGTATCTGGATGAACTCCGTGCATCTGATATCTGGCTACCAGAGTACTGGGATCTTGCGGATTTCTCCTATGCGCAAGAGGATTCCGAAGATTGTTCAGATGTTCTAAATTTTCACACGTGGTCGCCGGCAATATTCGATTGTCCTTTGCTGTTTTGATTGACGGTCCGAGAGTCGTTTGACCACCAGTTAGACCAAGAGTCTCTAGCTCCTCGACGAGCAAATGCTCAACGACGGATGTGGCGCATAGCAAGGCCCCCATAAACTGACCGTTTACAAAAGAGAGACGAGCCTCCTCCATTAAGCTCGAAGGAAGAAAGTTGCCAACAACGATCCCCATTGGTTGGTACAGCGCAGAGGACCACTCAATTCGCTCGACTCTTGCTCGTCTTGTGTCATCGTCATACCACTTCAGCGCATCAGTAAGTGAGTATCGTTGCGGCGATGTAGACATAGTCTTCAGCGTTTTCTGTTAGATGAACAAAGTGCCAGCTAGCGTGGAGTCAGCATGCCTTCTACGCGTGCCCGCAACCCCTCCAGCTGCACCTCATTCGCCGCCAGCGGCACCCCTACCTTCAACCCCACGGTATTAAATATCCCGCGCCGAAACGGCTTGGCCATCGCCGTCGGCTTGCCACCCACCAGCTCGATGCGGCTGAAGTAGGAGCCCCAGAGGTTGGTGAGCGCCAAGGGCACCACCGGCACCGGCTGCTGCTCCAGGATCTTCATGATGCCGCCCTTGAACTCCTGCAGCGTGCCGTCTTGGGTGATGCCGCCTTCGGGGAAGATGCCCAGCAGGTCGCCTTCTTTCAGCACTTGGGCGGCTGCGGCAAACGCGGCCTCGTAGGCTTCCGGATCTTCCGCGCGCGGGGCGATGGGGATGGCCTTGGCCAGCTTGAACAGCCAGCCCAGCACCGGCACCTTGAAAATGCGGTGGTCCATGATGAAGCGGATGGGGCGTGGGCTGGCGGCCTGCAGCAGCACCGCATCCACAAAGCTCACGTGGTTGCAGGCCAGGATGGCGGGGCCTTCGGTGGGAATGTTGTCGTCGCCCGTGACCTTGAAGCGGTAGACGAAGTGGCTCAGCACCCAGGCCACGAAGCGCAGCAAATACTCCGGCACCAGCAGGAAGATGTAGAGCGCCACCACCGCGTTGGCCAGGCCCACCAGGAAGAAGATCTGCGGGATGGTGACGTCCATGGCCAGCAGCGCACCCGCAATGAGCGAGCTGGCGATCATGAACAGGGCGTTGAGGATGTTGTTGGCGGCGATGATGCGCGCGCGGTGTGTGGCCGGGCTGCGCAGCTGGATGAGCGCGTACATGGGCACGCTGTAGAGGCCGGCGAACAGACTCAACAACAGCAGGTCGGCCATGACGCGCCAGTGCGCGGGCTGGGCCAGGAAGGCGGCCAGGCCCATCACGTCGCTCGCTGGCAGGCCACGCGAGGCAAAGTAGAGGTCGACGGCGAACACGGTCATGCCGATGGCACCCAGCGGCACCAGGCCGATTTCCACATGACGGCGACTCAGCATTTCGCACAAGAGTGAGCCGACGCCGATGCCGATGGAGAACACCACCAGCAGGGCCGAAGCCACGTGCGCGTCGCCGTGCAGCACTTCCTTGGCGAAGCTGGGGAACTGGCTCAGGAACACAGCACCGAAGAACCACATCCAGCTGATGCCCAGGAGCGAGCGGAACACCACGATGTTGCCGTGCGCCAACTTGAGGTTGCGCCAGGTTTCGCTCACCGGGTTCCAGTTGATCTTGAGGCCGGGGTCGGTGGCCGGGGCGTGTGGAATGCGTGCCACCGACAGACGGCCGACCACGGCCAACGCCACGCAAGCGATGGCCACGTTCTGGTGGCCCACTTCCGGCATGGCCACGATGAGCCCGCCCACCACGTTGCCGAGCAGGATGGCGACGAAGGTGCCCATCTCCACCATGCCGTTGCCGCCGGTGAGCTCGCGCTCGTGCAGCACCTGCGGCAGGTAGGCGAACTTCACCGGCCCGAACAGCGTGGAGTGCAGGCCCATCATGAAGGTGCAGAACAGCAGCGCCGGCACGTTACCCATCACAAAGCCCCAGGCCGCCAGCCCCATGATGGCGATCTCCAGGTTCTTGACGAAGCGGATCATGACCGTCTTCTCGAACTTGTCGGTCAGCTGACCGCTGGTGGCGCTGAACAGCAAGAAGGGCAGGATGAACAGAGCGCCGATCACCAACCCAGCCATAGCCGGCGGCAGCCAGCCGATGCTGAGCTGGTAGGTCACCATCACGGTGAAGGCGAACTTGAACAGGTTGTCGTTGGCAGCGCCGCAGAACTGCGTCCAGAAGAACGGTGCAAAGCGGCGCTGGCGCAGCAGGGCAAACTGGTTGGGGTGAGCATCAGGGACCGCGGCAGGGTGCTCGGGCGGCCAGGTGTCGTCAAAGTCGCGCAAGGCGTACTCCTCCTCTGTTGTTCTTGATTCAGGCTGCTTGCGATTCTGCCCGAGGCCATGCAGGGCTTTGATGACGGCCCTGGCCGACCAGAAACTTGCAGAAAAGGAGCGCGAGGGTTATACCTTGCTGCTGGCCATGCGCAGTTGGGAGTTCGAAGCCTTTGCCGCCTTGCGACGCTGAGACCCGCTATGACTTGATTTATATCAATCCAAACGTACCCCCGGGGGCATATAAACCAGCCAGAAGTCCTACAAGGTGAACGACCCGATGCAGGTTGTTCGTCATACACATTACAGGAGACAACTTCATGGCCCACATCGTGATTCTTGGTGCAGGCCTCGGCGGTATGCCGATGGCTTATGAAATGCGCGAACAAGCGCGCGCCGGTGACAAAGTCACCGTCATTTCCAACAACCCGAAATTCCATTTCGTGCCGTCCAACCCCTGGGTGGCGGTGAACTGGCGCACGCGCGACGACATCGAGCTGGACATCGCGCCCGCGCTGGCGAAAAAGAAGATCGACTTCATCGGCGTCGGTGCCAAACGCGTGCACCCGGAGAAGAACCAGGTTGAACTCGACGACGGCCGCAGCATCGACTACGACTTCCTCGTCATTGCCACCGGGCCGAAGCTGGCTTTTGACGAGGTGGAAGGCCTGGGGCCGAAAGGCCATACCCAGTCGATCTGCCATGTGGAGCATGCGGTCGAGGCGGAGCAGCGTTGGCAGGAATTCGTCAAGGACCCCGGCCCGGTGGTGGTGGGTGCGGTACAAGGTGCCTCCTGCTACGGCCCGGCTTACGAGTTCGCCATGATCATGGACACCGACCTGCGCCGCCGCAAGATCCGCGACCGGGTGCCGATGACCTTCGTCACCGCCGAGCCCTATGTCGGGCACCTGGGACTGGGCGGCGTGGGTGACTCCAAGGGGCTGCTGGAATCGGTCATGCGCGAGCGCCACATCAAGTGGATCTGCAACGCCAAGACCACCAAGGTGGAAGCCGGCAAGATGTACGTGAGCGAGCACAACGAGGACGGCTCGCCGAAGAAAGAGCACGTGCTGGACTTCAAGTACTCGATGATGCTGCCGGCCTTCAAGGGCATTGATGCGGTATTCGGCATCGAAGGGCTGACCAACCCGCGCGGGTTCATCCTGATCGACCCGCACCAGCGCAACCCCAAGTACCCCAACATCTATTCGGTTGGCGTCAGCGTGGCGATTCCGCCGGTGGAAGTGACCCCGGTGCCCACCGGCGCACCGAAGACCGGCTACATGATCGAGTCGATGGTCACGGCCACGGCGCACAACATCCGCGAGGTGCTCGACAGCAAGGCGCCGACGCACAAGGCCACCTGGAACGCGCTGTGCCTGGCCGACTTCGGCGACACCGGTGCCTGCTTCGTGGCCCTGCCGCAGATTCCGCCACGCAACGTGAACTGGTTCTCGCAAGGCAAATGGGTGCACCTGGCCAAGATCGCCTTCGAGAAGTACTTCATTCGCAAGATGAAAAACGGCACCTCCGAACCCCTGTTCGAGAAGCTGGTGATGAACGCCCTGGGCATCATGAAGCTCAAGGACAAATAGAAAAAGAAAAACCCGGCGCGCGGCCCATGGCCACCGAGTACATCCTTTTCGACGCCGACCTGCGCGACCGTTTCGTGCAGGTGGTTGCGGCCCGCGCGTTGACCTGCCAAGTGCGGGAGGATGCGATGGAAGGTTTCGTCGTCCGGATTACCGACGAACCCGCCGACGACGTGCTGGATGCCATTGAGGCCGAGTACGAAACGCTGATGCATGAGCAGATGCTGCGCGCCGAGGCGCGGCCGGACTGGGTCAGCCACCAGGTGGCCGGGGTGCGTTTCACACGTGCCGACGGCAGCGCCGGCACAGTGCGCTTACCGGCAGCGGTGGCCCGCCCATTGATGGAGCGCTTCACGGCCGAAGAGGCCCATGCCCTGGTGAGCGCCATCGCCCACAGCCTGGAAAACCCAGTCGACGGGCCGCTGTGTCACAAGGGGTGAATCAGGCTCAAGCCGTGAAAACCGTCAGCACACCGGTGTAACCATACAGGTGGTGGCGCGCAATCTCGCCGCCGGCAAAAAAGCCCACCAGCGGCACGTCGCCCAGAGCGCGACGCACGATCTGCAACTCGGCGCTCGGACCACCAAAGTGCGGGCCACCGCGGCCAGAGCAACTCACATACACCGCGCCGGCAATGCGCCGCGCCGGGTGCGGCGCCGCCTCTGCTTCAGAAGCCCCCAAGGCATGCGCGGTACCGACCGTCATTTCCTCCGGCTCCAGTTCTTCGCGGATTTCGGCGCAGATGCGCGTGAGGTCAGCGCGGGCCGCTTGCACATTACGCTGGCAGAACGCCAACTCCATGCCGGGCTCGGCCAAATCGGCCAGCGCCACACCCTGGCGCGCGGGGTCGAGGCCGATGATGTGGCGCACCAGTACATCGCTGCCGAAGTTGCCGGTGCGGCTGACGGCATGGCCGTCCTGTACCGCATCGGCCGGGCGCATGAGGCCGGCCAGCGTGGCGCGCACGGCGTCCAGCGCCTGCTGCGGCCGGTCGAGCGACACGTTGAGGTCGCGCAGCAGCACCTCCAGGGCCGGTTCGCCGTCGAGCTTGAAGACCACGTTGCGCTCGGCCTCGGTCACCACATGGCTCTTGGCCACCGGCAGGCAGCCCTGCGTGACGCGCGACACCAGCCGCACGCCTGCGCCAAAGGCCACGCCGCTCAAGCCACCATGAAAGACGCCGGTGGAGCGGCCCTGGCCACGGATGAAGCCGTCGCCCCCCAGGGCGAACTGCACACTCTCGCTGCGGCTTGCCGCCAGGCCACCAAACAGGTAGCCGGAGTCGGTGCGCGCGGCCATCTCGTCAATCAGTTCGGCCAGGTCGGGCGTTTCGCCGTCAGCATGCACCAGCGCGGTGTGGGCCTCGAAGCCCAGTCCGAGCGGCGCCACGCCGGAGAACACGCGGTACTGGTCAGTTGGCAGTTCGCACAGCATGACCGCCAGTGCCGGCTCGTCGAAGTACTCGACGTTGTTGGCGGCAATGCCCACGCCCACCGTGCCGGCCCAGTCGGTGACTTCGGGCAGCTCGGCGCTCAGGTGGGCGAGGATCTCCTCGGCCGCCGCAGCATAGTGGTCGGTGATGTAGAGCAGCGCCAACGTGGGGTTGTGCGCATAACCCGGCAGGGCCATCTGCGCGCGCAACTGTGCCAACACCAGACCGGCGGCCATCGTCCACTGCGGATGGGTGGCGTGTGCGTGGGGAAATAACTTCACAGGATCACTCCGGCCCATCTGGCTCAGCGGCGGCGTGCCGTGCTTTGAGCCGGACTTTTCTTGGCAACTTTTTTGGCTCCAGCCCTTGTCTTAGTTGCGCCAGTCGCTTCTTTTTTGATAGCAGACTGCGGAGCTGCCGGCAGCTTGCTGGCCGCCTCCTTCATGGCATGGCTGGCAATCTGCTGGAACTGCTGGGTGAGTGCACCCCAGAACTGCATCGGGTCCGGCGCCGGTGCGGCAGTTGCCTTTGCACCGGTCCCTGGCGCGCTGGCCGCAGCACGCGGTTTGCGGGGCGCAGCGGTTTTGGCGGGGGTGGCCGCTTGCGGTGCGGCCGCTGCCGGCTTGAAGGCCTGCGCCA
The DNA here is from genome assembly GCA_002633085.1 of Curvibacter sp. PD_MW3. Lineage (GTDB taxonomy): Bacteria > Pseudomonadota > Gammaproteobacteria > Burkholderiales > Burkholderiaceae_C > Hylemonella. The sequence continues at coordinate 83,150 of NSIV01000009.1, read as the reverse complement.
GGTCGGGCGGATTGAAGTTCATGCCCTTGAGCGTGGCCAGCGTCATCTTCTGCACCTCCAGTGCCTGGATGGTGGCCCGCAAGGCGGTGGCGTTCTGGTCGAGCCAGAACTGCACCGCCTTGAGTTCCTCGATGCGTTTGTCCAGCACCTTCGGGTCCAGCGTGGGTGCCACCCAGCTGTTCATGGCCGGCAAGGACGCCGCGGCCCCTTTGCCCAGGCTTTGCAGAAACTCGAAGCCCGGCACGAATTTGCCGAAACCGGTGGGGTCTGTTGTGCTCATGGCCGCTCCAGCAAGATGTCGTCTGTGATGGACAACAGCTTACCCCATCACCGCGCGGTGTGCACTTGCGCACACGCCGCGCGGCCTGCGCCGGTTCAGTCGAGACGGCCGATACGCTGCACCAGTGCCGCCATGCTGCGCGCATCGGCTTGCACGAAGCGCTCGAACTCGGGCGCGTCCTGGTACTGGAAGGACGTGCCGGCAGCGGCCAACGCCTGCTTGGCACGTGCGTCTTCGGACGCCGCCTTGGCGGCCTGGCGCAGCTTGGTGACCACGGCTTCCGGGGTGGCGGCCGGCACGAACAAGCCAGCCCACTGCGAGTAGCTGATCGGCACACCCAGCTCCTTGAAGCTCGGTACCTCCGGCAGCGCGGCCAGCCGGCCTTCGCCCCAGTGCGCCAGCACGCGCAGCTTGCCGGCACGCACGTGCTGCATCACGCTCGACGGGCCGGTGGACAAGGCATCGATCTGGCCACCCAGCAGCGCCAGCACAGCCGGGCCAGCGCCGGTGTAGGGCACGTGCAACATGAAGCTGTTGGTGGCCACCTTGAGCTGCTCCATCGGCACGTGCATGGTGCCGTAGTTGCCGGAGGAGCCGAAGGTGATGGTGCCCGGCTTGGCCTTCACTGCCGCCATGAAGTCCTTGTAGGTCTTCCACGGGCTGTCGGCACGCACCACCAGCGCGGTCGGGTCGGCGGTGAAGCGCGCCACCGGCTTGAGCTGGTCGAGCGTGAACATGGGGGCACGCTTGAGCACCTTGTCGGCCTCGGGCAGCACGACGATGGAAGACAACGCCATCAACAGGCTGTAGCCGTCGGGACGCGCCTTGGCAACCTGAGCCATGCCAATGCCGCCGCCGGCACCGCCCTTGTTCTCCACGATCATGGATTGCTTGAGCGCACGGCCCATGGCCTCGGCCACCGGGCGGCCCACGGTGTCGGCCACACCACCGGGCGGGAACGGCACCAGCATGCTGATGGGCTTGTTCGGATAGTCTTCCTGCGCCAGCGCGGGCAGGCCCAGCATGCCGGCCAGGCCGGCCCCGGCGAATTGCAGCAGTTCGCGGCGTTGTGTCATGGTTGTCTCCTCGGGTTGTTGTTCAGGGGCACCGGTCACGCGCCGGCGTCAGATCTCTTCAACCGGGTTGTTGAGTTCGCCCAGGCCGGAGATGGCCACGCGCACCACGTCGCCGTGGCGCAGGAATTTCGGCGGATTGAAGCCGACGCCCACACCGACCGAGGTGCCGGTGGCGATGATGTCGCCCGGCAGCAGCGTCATGGCGGCCGACATGGTTTCGATCAGCGTCGGCACGTCGAAGATCAGCTGCGAGATATGGGCGTTCTGCCGTTGCTCGCCGTTGACCCAGGTCTGCATGCGCATGTCGGTCGGTGCTTCGTCACGGCTGGTCATCCAGGGGCCGAGCGGGCAGAAGCCGTCGAGCGATTTGCCAAGGAACCACTGCGCGTGGTTCTTCTGCAGGTCACGCGCTGTAACGTCGTTCAGGGCCACGAAGCCCCAGACGTGCTTCATGGCGTCAGCCTTGCTCACGTTGCGGCAAGTGCTGCCGATGACGACACCGATCTCGCCCTCGTAGTCCACCGATTGGGTGTGCTTGGGATTGAAGCGGATCGCATCAGTCGGGCCGCTCAGGGTGGTGGTGGCCTTGGTGAAGATCTGCGGGAACTGCGGAATGGCCGAAGCGGCGCCGCTGGTGGCGTTGAAGCCGCTCTTGTCGAACTCGACGGCATGCTCGTGGTAGTTCTTGCCGACGGCAAACGGGTTGCGCAGGAAGGCGGAGAGCGGCGCCAGGAACTTGACCTGTGCCAGCGGCACGCGCTCGGTCACGGCGGCCTGCAACTGCGCAGCGCTCACGCCCTGCTCGATGACGGCCAGCACCGGGTTGGGGTGGCTGGCCAGCGCGCCGCCGACCAGGGCCACTTCCTGCTTGGCTTCGTCCACCAGGGCCAGGTACACCTGGCCGGCTTTTTCCACACGTGCGATCTTCATGCGAACTCCTGAAAAAGAACATGCAACCTCAAATTGGTTGCAATTGGTTTATCTTGGTGAAAATTATAGACCCATCGATTTGCCAATGTCACAGTGGAAAACACGTATCCCTTTCGAAAAATTGGTTTGATTTGGTCCAGCAATTTGCTACCATTGCGCATCACCCACTGCCCACCTTGCCATGGACTCGACCGCCCTGTTACGGGAAACAATTGTTGAAAACCTGAAGACCGGCACCTGGCGTGCCGGTCATCGCATCCCGACCGAACGTGCGCTGTGCGAGCAGTTCGGCATGGGGCGCTCAGCGGTGCGCCGCGTGCTGTCGCAACTCAAGGAGGCCGGCCTGATTTCGCAGACGGTGGGCAGCGGCACCTATGTGACCGAACAGGCCCCAGGGCTGTTGCCCGCGCTGGGCAACACGCCGCTGGCCAGCACCAGCCCAGCTGAATTGATGGAAGCGCGCATGGCGCTGGAGCCCGCCATTGTGGAGATGGTGGTGCGCAATGCCACGTCCGCCGATTTCGCCCGCATGGAACAGTGTTGCGACCAGGCCGAGCGGGCCAGCTCGCTCGACGAGTTCGAGCACTGGGACGGGCTGCTGCACGAGGTGATTGCTGAGGCCGCACGCAACAGCTTCATCAGCACGGTGTTCCGCCTGATGAACCAGGCGCGCGCGCAGGGCGAGTGGGGCATGCTCAAGCGCAAGAGCGTCACGCCCGAGCGCCGCGCCGCCTACCAGCAGGAGCACCGCGCCCTGGTGGCCGCACTGCGCGAACGCGACCTGGCCACGGCGCTGGCGCACACGCGCGAACACCTGCTGCACGTGCGGCGCAACCTGCTGGGCCTGTAGCGCTGGGGCCGTCCAAGCCTAAACCGAGAAACGCCGTGGAACCGGCTGTGCCGGGCCACTGGCGTTGTCCCCCCCTTGGGGGGAAGGCGCGGCAGCGCCTCAGGGGGCTACCTGTTCAATGTTTCATGCCATGGCCATGCTCCACCATGGCAGCACCCGGCGCCACTGTGCTCACCGGCACCTGCAGATCAACCTTGCTCTCCACGCCCTTGCCGTCCTTGAACAGCAGGGTCAGCGGCACGGTGCTGTCTTTTTTCAGCGCCGTCTTCAGGTCGAGCAGCATCACGTGGTAGCCGCCGGACTTCAGTTCCACCGTCTTGCCGGCCGGCAGGTCCAGCGCGGGCACGGCTCGCATTTTCATGACGTCGCCTTCCATCTTCATCTCATGCACCTCGACCGCGCCGGCCACCGGCGAGGCGCCGCCGACCAGCTTGGCACCGTCTTTGGCGCTGAGCTTCATGAAGGCGCCGGTGGCCTTCTGACCCTGCACCGTGCTGCGCACCCAGGCGTCCTTGACCTCCACGGTCTGGGCGTAGAGGGCGCTGCCCGTCAGGGCGAGGGTGGCGACGAGTGCTTGAACTTGGGCTTTGAATTTCATGGTTTTCTCCTAGGTAAAAAAACTGTAGCAGTTGGGGGAATCGATGGCGCCTCAGTGCGCGTGGGCGGCGTGAGTCGCTGGGCCGGAAGGAATGACTTCCAGCAAGACGGCCGGAGCCTTCAGCCCTTTCGTCGAGGTGCCCTGCGCCGGCACCTCGACCCAGTCAAGGCGGCCCGGCTCGCAACCCTGCAGCACCTTGAACCACAGCGGGCCGGCGCTGGCCGGCAAGGTTCCGCGCAGCACGAACTCGTCGTACCAGGCATCGGCCAGCCAGTTGTCCCGGCTGGCGGCGGTCCAGGTGATCTCGACCACGTCTTCGCTCACGGTCTTGCCGTGGCTGGTGTAGGGCTGGGACAGCTTTTCGCTGCGGGTGCTCAGGGTCCAGCCTGCTTTGGGCATGGGCTTGGCACCCTGGAAGCCGGCCGGCAGCAGCACGCGGATGGTGCTGGTGGGCGCGCCGGCGCAGCCGTGGCCGACACGTAGCACCGCCTTGTAGCTGCTGCCGGCCAGGGCGGCCTGGTCTTCCAGCACCACATGGGCAAACCCGGTCTGTGCTGCCGTAAACAGGGCGCCAAGCGCTATCAATTTAGAAGCAAATGTCATGATGATCCTTTCTTGGGTATCGGTCAGAAATCAGAAGTCGTACTTGAGTTCGGCCACATAGGTGCGTTTCGGATAAGGGTGGAAGTTCCAGTACTCCTCGTTCGTCAGGTTGTCGATGCCGAACGCGGCCACCGTCTTGCGGCCGAGACGGTAACGCGTGCGCAGATCGACGATCAGGTAGCGGCTGGCGCCCATGTAGGCAAAGCCGTTGACGTCGGCGTTGTCGAGCTGCGAATACTGGTCACCGCTGTAGCGGATGCCCAGCGAGGCACTCAGTTGCTCGTCAAAGCGGTAGGTGGCCAGCGCCGTGGCACGCCACACCGGCACGCGCGGCTGGTATTTGCCAATGCTGGAAGGCAAGGCCGGGTTGCTCACGATGCGCGAGTCGGCGTAGGTGATGCTGCCGGAGAAATCCAGCCCCTTCACAAGCACGTCGTTGCCCTGGTAGGCCACTTCCACACCCTTGGTGTTGATGGCATCCACGTTCTGCACCCGCGAGGTGGTGGTGGAGCCGGGGATGAGCTGGGAGTACAGCGAATCCGTCACGTCCTCGTTGAACACCGTGAAGCGCAGCAAGCCATGGCCCAGGTCGCGCTCCAGGGAGAGTTCCGTCGTCACGGATTGCTCGGGCCGCAGGTTGGGGTCGTTGACAAAGGACAGGTTGGCGTTGGAGGTGGCGCCATAGAGCTCCTGCACCGTCGGCATGCGCACCGCCCGCCCCACCGAGCCCTTGAGCACGGTGTGGTCCGACCACTGGTAGGCCAACGCCGCCTTGGGCGAGACGAAGGTTTCGTTGCGGCTGTCGTAATCCACCGGGGTCGAGCCGCTGAGGCGGGTGTAGCCACCACTGGCGCGCCAGTTCTCCACACGGGCACCGAGCACGGTTTTCCAGCGGGGCGCCAGACGCCAGGTGTCCTGACCGTACACACTCTGCAGCTGCGTCTTGCCACCCACGTCGCTGTTGAGCGTGCCGGCACCATCGGTCAGCCAGTTGCCCGCAATGTTGGACTTGAGGATGCGCAGCTGGTAGGTCTCCTGCTGGAACCCGAAGTCCACGATGTGCGCGCCCTGCAGGCCCTGGGGACGCCAGGTGCCCTTGGCCGCAAAAGTGCCCCAGCCGGTGCCGTTCTGGTCGGTGATGGTGCCGGCACCACCGCTCAGGCTGCTGGTGGTGGACAGGGTGGTCGCCCGCTGCTGGTCACGGCCGTAGTCGTACAGGCTGGCGGCCAGCTCCCAATCCCACTCACCCTGGGTATGGCTCTTGACGGACAGGCCGTGCATCACATGCGCCAGGCTCTCGCGCGAAGCATTGAAGGCGCTGTTGATGTTGTAGTTCTGGCCGTTGATCTTGACGTTGCCGTAGTAGACCGGGTTGCCGGCGGCATCGCGCAGATAGGTTTGCGGATTGCCGTCTGAGGTGTTGGCCCAGTAGCCCAGCGTGTAGCTGGCGCGCAGCGTCGGCGACAGGTCGTAGGCCACCTTGATCTTGGCGTGGTCCTGGACCGTGTGGTACTGGGTGTTGGTGCCCAGGATGTAGTTGTTGACACCGTAGTTGTTGGGCGTCAGCACGGCGCCCGTGACGGGCGTGGTGCCCGCGCCGCCGGTGGCCGTCAGCGCCTTGGTGGCGAACACCAGCGGCTGACCGGCGCTGTCCGTGTGGTTGAGGTTCACCCACCACGACCAGTCGCCGTTGCGGCTGCCCAGCGAGGCACTGGCCTGGTTGCCGCTGTAGGTCTCCTTGGTGTTGTACAGGCTGAAGTTCTGCGTGAAGGCGCTGACCTTGGCGTGGCCTTCAAACCGGGTCGGCATGCGCGTCACGTAATCCACCACGGCGCCGACCGAGTTGCCCGGGTAGGCGGCCGAAAACGGGCCGTACATCACATCGACGCGCTCGATCTCCTCCGGCGTCACCAGCCCCCAGCGCGGCGCGTAGGTGGCGCCGTTGCCGAGGTAGTTGGACAGCAGGATGCCGTCGGCATAGACCGCCGAGCGCGCGCTGTTGCCAGTGCCCGAGGCGCGGCTGGACAGCACGGCGTGGTTGTAGTCGCCGATGTAGCGCTTGCGTACCAGCAGGCTGGGGAAGTATTTGATGGCATCTTCGCTGTCGGTCGCATTGACCGTCTCCTCGATCTGCTCGCGCGCCACGCCCTCAATGGTGGTGGGGATCTGCGTCGGCAGGGAGGTGGGCTGACCACTGTTGATGGTGACGATGCCCAGTGACTTGACTGGCGCCTCGTCGGCCATCGGGCTGCCACCTGGCGATGGGGTTTGCGCCCCGGCCTGAAAGGCCAAGGGCCAGGCCATGGCGCAAACCATGGGCCAGCGGGATTTCCGCATGAGGAAGCTCTCCGGAGAATAGGCAAAACAAGCCATCAGCCCTTGAAAAATGGGCGTCAGGCGCTACGGTTTTGATAGCTCAGGAGAGGAGGGGTGGCCCGCGGGCCGGCAGCGGCGCGGCCGTGCGGCCGGCAATGTGCGCCGCCGCAATGGGCTGCAGGGCATGTGCCAGCGGCTGCGGGGGGGCGACAGACAAGCGCACCGCCGGCGGCGGCGCGCTGACGGTGGCGCACAGCGGACAGTCCAGCGTGTGGCCGGACAACTCCTTGGCGCCGTCGTCGGTTTTCACCAGCAGCTTCATGACGCCCGAGCCGGAGCAGATCAGCTCCATGGCCTGCGGCTTGACGATGGGTGAAGCGATCGCCACCCCGATGGACAGCGCGAACCACACCAGCACGAAACGTGCAAGGAAGTGAGCGCGGCGCAGGGTCTGCATGGGCGGGATTATGACAGCCCAGCTACGCCGGCCCGCTTGGCAGTCCACGGGGGTGCCACGGCTTCATCGGGAAACGCCGTGGAACCGGCTTTGCCGGTCCACTGGCGTTGCCCCCTGCAAGGGGGGTGGCGTAGCGACACGCAGTGCGCGCAGCCTGGGGGTGTCTCAGAATTTCGGCGCGCGTTTGTCCCGCAACGAAGCCACGCCCTCGCGCACATCGGGGCCGCCGAAGCCCATGAACTCCAACGCCAACGAAGTGTCGAAGGAGGGGCCGGCCTGGCGCAGCCAGTTGTTGAGCGCGTACTTGGTCCAGCGGATCGCACTCTGGCTGCCACTGGCCAACCGGTCGGCCACGTCATAGGCACGGGGCAACAGCTCCGCTTCGTCCACCGCCAGCGACACCAGGCCGATGCGCTCGGCCTCCTCGCCGCTGATCGGCTCGCACAACATCAGGTAGTACTTGGCCTTGGCCATGCCGCACAGCAGCGGCCAGATGATGGCCGCGTGGTCGCCGGCCGCCACACCGAGGCGGGTGTGGCCATCGACGATCTTGGCGCCTTTGCTGGCGATCGAGATGTCGGCCAGCAGGCCGGCCACCAGACCGGCGCCGACCGCCGGGCCGTGCATGGCGCTGACGATCGGCTTGTCGCAGTTGATGACGTTGTAGACCAGGTCGCGCGCTTCCTTCCAGACGCGGCTGCGCACTTCGAAGTCTTGCGCCATGTCCTGCACCAGCGCCAGATCACCACCACCGGAAAATCCCTGCCCCTCGCCGCGCAGCACGGCGCAGCGCACCGTGTCATCGGCACTGACATCGCGCCAGATCTCGGTCAATTCACGGTGCCCATGGTGGTCGGCGGTGGGCAGCTTGCCGTTGCGGGCCTTCATCTGGATGTCGAGCACGGCGCCGTTGTCACCGCGGCGTGTGATGTGAAGGGTCTGGTAGCGGCTGTAATCCATGAGGCGGTCTCCTGTGTTCTATTTGGTTGCAAAATGCCTGTGCCAGATTCTGACTGCATTTGGCTACCCCACATCGGTCTTGACTTGCGTCAAAGACGATGGTGCGCAAGGCGAGCATGATGGGGTCATTCGATACGGAGATTTCCATGGACAAACAACTGACAGCCCCCTTCCAGAAACAGCTGCTGGAACAGCGCGCCGGCCTGCTGGCCCAGATCGCCACCCTGCGCGGCGGCAATGTGGGACGTGCCGAGGCCTCAGCGGACCATTTCGGTGCCCAAACGGAAGACTCCCGCGCCCAGGCCTCCACCGCGCGCGACCTGGAGTTGGCCCTTGATGCCCGCGAAAGCGCCGAGCTCGATGCCATTGATGCCGCGCTCAAGCGCATTGAAGATGGCGTCTACGGCATCTGCATCGACTGTGATGCCGACATTCCGGCACCTCGCCTGCATGCCGCCCCGGAAACCCTGCGCTGCATTGCCTGCCAGGGCAAATTCGAACAGCTCGGCAAAGCCACGAACGCCTGAAGCACACCCCATTTACCCATCGATTGATCAGGAGACACCATGTCCACATTCCACGCCATCGTCTGGCTTGACCGTTCCGAAGCCCACGTCATCATGTTCGACCGTGAGCACGTCGAATCCGAGCGCATCAAATCGCGCAGCCAGCACAAGGCCACCGGCGGCCATGTCGGCTCGCACCAGGGCATGCACGGCCGCGGTGACAGCGCCAGCGGTCACCATTCGGCGCAAGGCGGCCACAACAGCAGCGACGAAACCTACTACCACTCGGTGGCAGAAGCGCTCAAGGGCGTGCACGAGATCCTGGTGACCGGCCCGGCCCAGGCCAAGGACGAATTCAAAGCGCACTGCGCGCGTCACGACAAAGACATCGACAAGGCCATTGTCGACGTCATCAGCAGCGACCACCCGAGCGATGCCCAACTGGTCGCCATGGCCAAGCAGTACTTCCTCAAACACGACAAAATGAACGGTCAAGCCTGATCGCTTGTCGGTTTGACGAAAAAAGGCGGCCCGGGGCCGCCTTTTTTCTTTTCACACGGCTGATGCCTTACGTCGCCAGCGGCACGATCTTCTGCTCAATGGCGCCAAAGACGGATTGGCCGTCACGCCCCTTCATCTCGATGCGGATGGTGTCACCGAACTTCATGTAGTCGGTGCTGGGCTTGCCGTCCTGGATGGTTTCGATGGCGCGCTTCTCGGCAATGCAGCTGTAGCCCTTGGTCCATTCCTTCTTGCCCTTGACCTCGGTGGCGCGGTTGCTGACCGTACCCGAGCCGACGATGCTGCCGGCACGCACATTGCGTGTCTTGCAGATGTGGGCGATGAGCTGGCCGAAATGGAAGGTCATCTCCTCACCGGCATCACACATGCCCACCGTGCGGCCGTTCCAGGCGCTCTGAATGGTCAGGCCCAGACGGCCCTTGTCCCAGACCTCACCGAATTCGTCCAGCGTGACCGCCACCGGGCTGAAGGCCGTGGCCGGCTTGCTCTGGAAAAAGCCGAAGCCCTTGGCCAGCTCGTCGGGAATCAGGTGGCGCAGGCTGACGTCGTTGGCCAGCATCACCAGGCGGATGCCATCGAGCGCCTGCTCGGGTGTGCTGCCCATCGGCACATCGCCGGTGACAACAGCGACCTCGGCTTCGAAGTCGATGCCGTGCGCTTCGCTCACGCACACGACGTCGTCACGCGGGCCCAGGAAGTCGTCACTGCCGCCCTGGTACATCAGCGGCTCGGTGTAGTAGTTGGCCGGCACTTCCGAGTTGCGCGCCAGGCGCACCAACTCCACGTGGTTGATGTAGGCCGAGCCGTCGGCCCACTGGTAGGCGCGTGGCAGCGGCGCCATGCACATGTGCGGATCGAACGGAAAGGCGTGGCGCGCCTTGCCCTGGTTGAGCGCGTCGTACAGGTCCTGCAGCTGCGGCGACAGGAAGTTCCAGTCGTCAAGCACCTGCTGCAGGTGGTTGGCGATGCCGGTCGCATAATGCGCGGTGCTCAGGTCGCGCGAAACGACCACCAGTTGTCCGTCACGTGAGCCGTCTTTGTAGGTGGCAAGCTTCATGGGGCAAAAATCTCTGATTCCGTATTGCTAAACTCGTTGAACCCATCGAAACGACGTTCGTTTCACTAATTACACCATGGAGAAGACACGCGCAGGCATCCAGTCGGTCGAGGTCGGGTTCACCCTGCTCGACGCGCTGGCGCGCGCGCCCGGCCCGCTGATGCTGCGCGATCTGGCCGCCGCCGCCGGCATGAGCGCCGCCAAGGCGCACCGCTACCTGGTGAGCTTCCAGCGTCTGGGCCTGGTCAGCCAGGACGGCAGCACGCGCTACGACCTGGGGCCGGCGGCACTCAAGCTCGGCCTGGCCGCCATCACCCGGCTCGACGCCATCAAGCTGGCGCGCGAACGCATGCCGGCGTTGATGGAGCGCATCGGCCACACACTGGCGCTTGCCGTCTGGGGCAACTTCGGCCCGACCATCGTGCACTGGGAAGAGTCACCGCAATCGGTCACCGTCAACCTGCGGCTGGGTGACGTCATGCCGCTGTTGTCGTCTGCCACCGGACGCTGTTTTGCGGCCTACGTGTCGCGCGAGGCGATTGCCCCGTTGCTGCGCGAGGAAATGGCGCGCGCCCGCCAGCTCGGCCGCACCGACCTGCCACGCAACCAGACCGATCTGAACTTCATGCTGCGCCAGGTGCGTGAACACGGCTTGGCACGCGCGGTGGACTCGCTGCTGCCTGGCGTGGCCGGCTTTTGCGCACCGGTGTTCGACTTCGACGGCCATCTGGTGCTGGGCATGGTAGCCATGGGCTCGGTTGCCAGTTTCGACACGACCTGGGACGGCTCAGTGGCCACGCCGCTACAGACGGCGGCACGACAACTGTCCGCCGAACTGGGACACCGGACTTGAGCCGCCTGGTTCTGCCCTCCCGCAGCGGCACGTTCGCTGCCCCTTGGCGGCCGCTGTTGCTGCTCAGCGCCACCATGTTGGCCGCCCACCTGCTGCTACTAAGCGGCATGCACTTTGATGGTCTGCCGGCCGAGCAGCCTCTCAGCCGCCCCTTGATCACACGCACCGTCGCGGCACCGCCCGTACAGCCCGAACCGTTACCGCAAGCTGTTGCACCGCAACCCAAGCCGGCCCGGCCACGGCCGGCTCCGCCGCCGGCTTATGAGCCAAATCCGCCTATTGCCTCCGCTGAATATGCACCAGACGCAACTAATTCAATAGCAAATGAATCACCTCCTGTAGCGACGGAAAACACACCGACCGTCCCACCCGAGGCTGAGCCCCCTGCGGCAACGCCGGCCGCCGAGACACGCTCACCGGCCACCGCAGTACCCGGTTCGCTGCGCATCCAGTACCAGCTCTATGGCGAGGTCCGCTCGTTTCCCTATACCGCCAAGGCCGAACTGTTGTGGGCACATGACGGTGAAGCCTATGAGGCGCAGCTGGAGATCAGCGCCTTTCTGCTCGGCTCGCGCCGGCAGACCAGCCGCGGCCAGCTCACGCCCGAGGGGCTGCGGCCAAAACGCTTCGGTGACAAGGTACGCAGCGAGGTAGCAGCTCATTTCGAGTACGACAAGGGCAAGGTCATCTTCAGCGCCAACACGCCTGAGGCCACGCTGCAGCCCGGTGCGCAGGACCAGCTGAGCATCTTCGTGCAGATCGCCAGTCTGATTGCTGCCGAGCCGCAGCGCTACCCGCGCGGCACGGCCATCGAAATGCAGGCCGTGGGGCCGCGCGAGTCAGACAACTGGCGTTTTGTCGTCGACGGCGAGGAACAGCTCAAGCTGCCGGGCGGTGAACAGGACACGCTCAAGCTCACGCGCGCGCCCCGCCAACCCCACGAACTGACCGTCGAGCTCTGGCTGGCGCCGACCTTGGGCTACCTGCCGGTGCGTATCAAGCTGACCCAGGACAACGGTGACTTCATCGACCAGCAATGGCGCAGCAGCGGCCCCCCCTGAGACGACAACAGCGACCCGCATTGGTGGTACGCTGTGTGCACCCTTGAAATTACCAGAGGGGCATCCATCTGGGATTCAGGACGTTGGGAGGAACCACACACATGCACACGCTTTACGACTCGGACACTTTCTCGGTCACGCACTTGGCGGCCATCGAGCCCGATGAAGCGCTGACCTCGCTGGGCGACAGCGACGCCCCTGCCGAGCGGCCGGTGTTGCTGCGCCACGGCTTTGAGATCGTGGACAAACGCTCCGGCAAGGAGCTCTACCTTGACGGCTCTTGGGCCGAGTTGTTCCAGCAGCGCATTGCGGCCTGGCAAGTCAACGCCCCCACCGAAGAAGAAGTGGAAGACACGCTGGCGCAGTACGCCGAACTGGCCCAGACGCCGCTGACCATCCACTGAGCCCAACGCGTCGAGACAAGTCGACGCGTTGCTCACTCGCCCGCGCGCTGGTAACGCCAGCGGTACAGGGGCTCCAGCAGCAACAGCACGGCCACTAGGCGGCACACCTGAAACGCCGTCACCACCGGTGCCCCCAATTGCAACACCTTGGCCGTGATCGACATCTCGGCAATGCCGCCGGGTGACGTCGCCAGAATCAGCGTGGCCGGATGCAGGCCCGTGGCCAGCGCCAACACCCAGGCGAAACCGGCGCACAACAGCACCATCACCAGCGTCCCCATGGCCACCGAGGCCAACCAGCGCGGCGCTGTGTGCACGAACGCCGGCGTGAAGCGCACCCCCAGGCTGACACCGATCACCAGCTGCGCCGCATTCGACAAGGCTTTGGGCAACGCTGACAACTCGATCCCCGCCATGGTCAGCGCCATGGCCACCAGCAACGCCCCCATGAACCAGGGGTTGGCGCGGTCCAGCCGCTGCATCACCCAGGCACCGGCGGCAGCCGCCACGCCGAGCAGCAGCAGGCCGTCCCAGTGCACCTCCCGCACTGTCCCGGCGGCCAGCAAATCCAGCCCGTGCAAGCCGCTGAACTGCATGCCGAAGGGAATCAGCACCGTCACGATCAGCAGCCGCATACTGTGCGCCGCTGCCACCAGATCGGCCCGGCCATGGGCACGCTCGGCCAGCAGCGTCATCTCGGACGCCGCGCCAATGGCACCGGCAAACCAGGTGGTGGCCCGGTTCAGCCCGGGCAGGCGGTGGGCATGCAGGCGCTGCAGCCAGGCGCTGAACAACGCACCCAAGCCCAATGCCCAGACGATGCCCAGCCCGATGGCCCACCACAGGCTGAGCACCAAGGCCGTGACCTGCGGCGTGAAGTAGAGACCGAGCGCCACACCGATGGTGGCTTGCCCGGCATTGCGCACCGGCGTCCAGCTGGCGGTGGGCATGCGCAGGATGGACGCCACGGCGGTGGCCAGCAGGGGGCCGATCATCCAGGGCAGGGGTGTGTTCAGCCAGACGCACAAGAGGGCTGCCAGCAGCGCGAGCAGCAGGGTGAGGACGGTCCTCAAGAAAAGATTCGAACGCATGAAAACCTTGGGAATTGCCCGTAGTATCACCCGATGTCCCACCGTGCCACGCTTCAACTCTTTACCCTGCTGGTTGGCGCTGTGTTGGCCGTCGGTTGCGCCAGTCGCGTCGACGTGGGCACAGATCAGCGCCTGGCCGCTTTGTTGCCGGCCGACGCGATCTTGCTGGGCGAACAGCACGATGCGCCCGACCACCAACGGGTGCAGCGGGATCTGGTGCAGGCCCTGGCCGCACGGGGGCAGCTGGCCGCACTGGCGCTGGAAATGGCCGAGCAGGGTTCTGATACGCGCGGCCTGCCGGCCGACGCCAGCGAGACCCAGGTCCGCAACGCCTTACAGTGGAACGAGGCTGCCTGGCCCTGGCACGCTTACGCCCCGGCGGTGATGGCCGCCGTACGCGCCGGCGTGCCGGTACTCGGTGCCAACCTGCCGCGCGCCCAGATACGCGCACGCATGGCCGACCCGCAACTCGACACCTTGCTGCCTGGCCCGGTGCTCAAGGCGCAACAGCAGGCCATCCGCCTGGGCCACTGTGGGATGCTGCCGGAGAATCAGATCACCCCCATGACGCGGGTGCAGATTGCACGCGACCTGGCCATGGCGCAAACCCTGCGCGCGGCGGCGCAACCGGGGCGAACGGTACTGCTGCTGGCCGGCCACGGCCATGTGGACCGCCAGCTGGGTGTGCCGCAACACCTGCCTTCATCTCTGCACATCCAAGCTGTCGTCCTTGGTGATGTCCAGGCAGGCGGTGCTTTGCCGTCTGCCGGCCGCTTCGACCTCATCTGGCCCGCACGCCCGCCTGTTGTGAAAGACTATTGCGCAGAATTCGACACCCGCCAGCCGCGCTGAGAGCACGCCGACCCTGCTTACTGCAGCATGTAGGTTTCGAATTCCAAGGCTTCCAGGCGCCGGTTCAGCACCCAGATGCCGACCAGCACCGTGACCAGCATGGCCACGGCGAAGCCGTAACCGAACCACGCCGCCCCCAGGTAAATCGACAGCGCACTGAAGCTGGCATTGCAAACCAGCAGGAGGCCGGTGAGCCAGACCACGATCCGACGCTGATCCAGGTAAAACAGCACATTGAGGATGCCCAGCATGACCACCTGCAGGCCGGCGCCGACCACGTCAACGAACAGCAAGGGCAGGTACAGGGTCGAGATCCCGAGCCATTGCAGCAGCTGCTCACCCAGCACGAAAGTCACGAGCGCAGTGATGGCCTGTATCTTGGCAATATCGAGCAGTCCCTGTCGAACGTAGTAGACCATCTGGTTGCGCATGCGCATGATGTAGTCCAGCGTTGCCCCGCCGCCGACAGCCTCGTAGAACTTGGCGCAGTACTCCACAAAATCGGTCTCGATGCGAACCAGAAACACCGCCATGCCCGGAATCACGGTCAGGTACGCCAGAAAGATCGGGAAGTCGTAGATGACCGACGCGTGAAGTGGCCCCACCACCGACTGCCCCGTCCCGGGGTAGTACCAGAACATCAGCTTGTCGACCCACAATCCCAGATTGAAAAACAAGCCCGTCAACATCAGGCTGCGGTACATGGCGCCGGGTTTCCAGATGTCGAAGGCCATGAACCGGTCGGACGAATAGTTTCGGTAGATCAGCCAGACCATACCCACCAGCAGCAGAAAGTGCCCCGCGACGAATCCGAGCAGCAGACCCTCCATGTTGAAGAAATGCATGAACAAGAGCGCCAGCAACGGCGTCGCGCTGTAGCCGAGCACAAAGATCAGAAGAATGGCCTTGTACTGCCGCATCCCTGAAAGGAAAACGGCAGAGACCCAGATGCCCGACATGATGGCCAGCCCCATCACGAACAGGAGCCGGAACAAAGCCGTCTGACCAGCCAGCCCGAACAAGGCCACCGGCAAGGCCAGCAGAATGCTCACGTTCAAGACCACAAACAGCAGGCCGTTGAAATTGGGCAAGACCGCCGCCTCATCCTTGACATACAGCCGGTCGGAAATGAAGCGGGTGAAACTCAACTGCACCGGCGCCGTCAGGATCAGAGAACTGAAGTAAATGTACGTCACCGTGATCTGGAATTGCGAGATCAGTATGTGCGGGATCACCACACCAAAACTCAGCACACCGATCAGCACCATGCCGACGATCGAGAGCACCATGGGGCCGGAGCTGATCAGGCCGGCATAGGCATAGGCCTGCAGCACACCGGCATAAGAGCGCTTGTTGAGCAGTTTCCTGAGCTCGAAACCTATGCCTGCCATGCCAGTCCTTGCGCATAGAGCTCTTGATAACTGGCGAACATCTGCTGCTGCTGGTAATACGTCTCCACGCGCTTGATCGCGGCCACACTCGCCTGCTGCCAGGCCTGCGGGTCGGTGAGCAACTCCAGTGCCGCCTGTGCCAGCGCTTCCGGATCGGCAATGCGGACCACCCGACCGGAGGGTCCGATGGCCTCGTCGTCCCCAGGCAGCCCGTTGACCAGCTGTCGGCACGAACCGACATCGGTGGTAACCGCAGGCACCCCGGCGGCATACCCTTCGAGCACCACCAGGGGCAAAGCTTCGCTGATCGAGCTGAGCACCACCAGCCCGATCTTTGGCAGCAGCGCGGCCAGTTTCTGGAAGCCGAGAAACTTCACGTGCTCTTCCAGCCCGAGGCGATGCACCAGATCACGACACTCCTGTGCATAGTCGGGGTCTTCGTCCTCGGGCCCGGCGATCCAGGCTTGCGCCTGCGGCAGGTGCGTCACGACCGTGCGCATGGAACGGATGAAGGTCTTGATGTCCTTGATCGGAACCACGCGCCCGATCAGACACAGCACGGGCGGCGGTGCAGCCGGACGCAGCTGCCGGATTGGCGCGAAGTAGGCGACATCGATGCCGTTCGGAATGTTGCTTGTCCGCTCCGGCGGCGCGCCGTCCGCCAACTGGCGCTGCCGGTTGGCCTCATACAGGGCGACGATATGGTCGGCAGCCTGGTAGGTCAGATACCCCAGATGTTCAAAGAAGCGAATCCACAGCTGCCGGTAGTAGCTGACCTGAGAGGGATCCCGCTCGAAAACCGAACGGTTGTCTTTCAGCCAGCTGGCCTGGTACAGATCGATCTTGCGTTCCTTGACGTAGATGCCGTGCTCGCTCAGGATAAAAGGGCGGGGATTGCGGTGCTTGAGCAAAAGGGCCAAGGTGCCCGCGTAACCCGTCGACACCGAGTGATAGATGCGCGCAGCCGGACAGCGCTGCGCGACCTCGCGCAAGGGCCACATCGGCGCGTGAATGGTCCGGATGGTCCAGAAGTAGTCCACGAAAGAAGGGTCCGTGCTGTAGCGACGGTAACCCTCCTTGATCTGCTCCCAGGCTGCCTCGCTGTGCAAGAAGGTCTCCTGTTTCAGGCAGCCGTTCGGATGCGCCTCGTCCAGCAGCGAGCCGAAAAGCCGCAGGCAATCTGGCTGCTGGATGTCGTGATGCAGCATCTCGTGCAGCGCCTTAACCTTCGACATGGCGTTCGCATCAGCACGCACCGGGGCCGGGCGGGACCGGGTCGGGGGCTTCGCCTCCCAGAGATAGACAACGTCGAGATGTACCAGATTGTCCGGCAGGGCATACCGCAAGGGGCCGTAATCCTCGCGCCGAGCGCCGATGAAGATGGCGCCGAATCGGATGTTCGGGTTGCCCCGGATGATCTGGTTCACCCAGCTCGACACGCCCCCCGCCACGAAGGGAAACGTCCCTTCCAGCAACAGAAGCACATCCACGTTGTCAGCACGTGGGAACGGGGGTTCAGAGGTGGTTGAGAGCACGTTGAGAATGGATGGGATGGGTGCTGCCGCCGGCATTCCAGAAGGCGACGATGGGCATGACACGCGATGCAGCGTGATGCTTGAACAGGTGCTGCATATAACCTCGCACCCGCCTGAATTCGCGGCGCCGGAATGCGAGTTCGGCCAGGAAGGGGATCACGGAAACTTCCGAGTGGCCGAGCTCCAGCGCCTCGGTGAAGGCCCGCTCGGATTGTTCGTCTTCGCCTTGGGCCAACAGTATCTTCCCTTTCAGGAATACTTGGCCGCTCTCATGCTTGGCGCCGAGTGCCAGCGCAGCATCGATGTAGCCCCGGGCCTCCCCGAGGATATGTTTGCGCAACTCCCCCTGCACCAGACCCGAATAGATCAGTTCCCAATGCAGTTCCGCCAGATGAACCAGGCAATCGAATCGGGTCCGCGCCGAGAGATCCATCTGAAGATTCGTCTGTTCGCGATGGATATGCTTTGACAGCCGCTTCTCTTCGGCATCCAGCATCCCGAATGCCACCAGCCGCACATCATCAGCAGCATCCCCCAACAGTTCCTCCCGAATCGGGTTGGCCACGCGGCTGGGTACCGCCTGCAAGGTCAGCAGAGACTGCATGCGGATGCTGGCCGGCACACTGGCACCCAGACGGGAACGAATGGCCCCCTGCCCCGCCCGCTGCGGATCTTGTGTTCGAACATCGTATTCGGGCAGGCCGAGCGCCTGGGGTTTGGCGTACACCAGCTGGTGAAGCCGTCGATGTGAGGTGGCACGCGCCACCAGCAGAATGCCAATCGGGCCGAGAACCGGCGCGATGAAAGCAAAATCAAACATCAGCAGCCAGGTCCAGACGGGACGCTGCTGGTAACGCGCAGGCAACAGGCGCGCAATGCTGCCGGCCAGAACTGCGCAGCAAGCCGCATGCAGCGCCCACATGCCGACAAAGGCATCGGTTGTGGTCAACATCGGCAGGGGGCTGAGCAGAATGGCCGCGTCCAGCACAACGGCCGCCACAACCAGGCTCCAGTCAACGAGCCTCATGACTGAATGATCTCCGACAGGACCTTCAGCGGGTCCTCCCGCTCAAAGTCGATGCTTCTCAGATCGATCTTCAACGAGTCGAAATCGCCGCCAAACCGGGCCTTGAGCCAGCCATTGATACGATGCAGGAACCCCTCCAGACTCGACGACGAGGCAAATGGCAGCAGGACAGCAATGACAGGGTTCTCGCCCACCTGCGTTTGCCAGTAAAGATCCAGGCCTCGCTTGATGTGCAGAAGTTGCGTCGGAATAGTCTCTTTTGCAGGCCCCGCAAAGGTCATGACCACGACCTGGCTGTTGATGTCCGTCTTCTTCTGCATGCGCAGCATGCGTGCCAGCTCCTCAGCATAGGCTTCGGGAATGCCAGGTAAAGCCTTTCGGCACAACGCAATATCCGGGGCATTGAGCAGGTGGTCGGCGTAGTAGGCCAACATCACCGACATCATCTGCAGATTCTCGGCATTGAGCGAGAAGAACGGCATCTTGGAAACCGCCAGAACCCCGATCAGGCTGTCATCACTGGCAATCAGCGGCACCACGGCCAGTTGCCTGGACGGCCGCTCGTACGCAACCTCTTCTTCGGCAATGTGCACCAGTTTGCGCTCTTCAATGGCCAAGCGAAGCAACTCATCATCCTGCTCAAGCACCTGCGGCTCGCCCAGCGAGCCCGCCACGGCCCCCAGGCGCACCTGACCGCCCCGCTCTTCAGCACAATAAACAGCCGCAGATTCAATCTTGGTGTATTGCTCGAGCAGATTGAGCAAGGCCTCCACGCCAGGCAATGCGCCCTCGCCGCGCTCGCTTTTCAGAACAAGGTCGCGCAAACTCGTCAGCGCATCACGAAGCGAGCCGGGACGCGCCAGCATTTCCTGCTCTAACCGGTCATGCGACAGATTGAGCAACAGATGACGCTTGGTCAGACGCGACAGCCGCTCGGTCACATACAGATTGGCCTCGTCCATGCGCTGATAACGATCGCGCCAGACATCACTGAATTTTCCACACAGCAGAACGAGCAAGCCCCCGCCAAAAAAATAGTCTTTGGGAAAGTCAGTCCGCGCCACGGCCGCCAGGCCGGCAACATTTGCGATCAGCCACGCCCCGAGAAGAACACACCCGCTCACCAAGCCTGGCGCAACCCCGTAACGCAGCGCAGCCAGCACGGGAGCGAACCATAACCAGGGAAACACCGAGCCCAGCAGGAATGGGTCTTGCGGCTTCAGCGACCACGCCAGTCCCATGAACACCAACGGGATCACAATCGCCTCCAGCCATTGGCCGTGCGACTCACTCTCCCCGGACACGCGCGACTGTCCCGGGCGCAAACGCTGCCAGACCGATTTCAGAAAATGAGCCGTCATGTTTACCCGTTAAGGTGCAGCCGCTGCTGCCTGCAACGGGAGCTTGGCCATCATTTCATTCAGCAACTGATTGGCCACCCCCGACAAGGGCTCCCGGCTCCAGCCGCTCCTGGCGCCTGAAGCACTCCAGACCACCCGGCCATCTGCGAGATCGATCACCTGCAAGGTCAGGCCCACGGCCGGCTCGCCATCGATGCCGACCTTGTAACGCCACTCCTCCACCACGCCCGTCAGCCCATAGCGCGCGCCCTGTTCACGCGCCCATTTCTGGGCCTCTTCCACGACGCGGCGCTCCGCCGGCTCGAACAGGCTGTCGCGCGACAAGGTCGCGGGATAACGAACCAGGTTGTCAATGCCACGCAAACGCAGCACATGCTCTGCGATGGACTCTGCCGCCAGCCCTGCTTGCGGCGTGTCGGTGTGATTCACCATCGGCAGCAAGACCCATTTCTGGTCGCGCGCCAGCACAGTCCCGGATGACACCGAACTGAGCGTGGAACACCCCGCCATGGCCAGCGCTGCGAGTACGAGCAAAGAACGCCTGTTGATGTTCATATCCATCCTTCTATCAAAAATAATGTCGGTACCGAAGAGCAAGAACCCGCGTCAAGGCACCCGTTCCTGATCCACCACTGCTTTGTTCGATCCGCAAAGACAAGTGATCTTCGCCCGTGACCGTGCCGGCGATGCCGAGCACGCCCGTATAGCCGCCCCCATTGAGGCTGTTGCTGGTTGAGCAGGTCTCGAAAAACGGCTTGAAAGCCCGGGAATAGACCTCCTGGACGCTCTGTCCGGCGCGGTTCTCGCCCACCCCCAGACAAGCCCCCCACGTCGTGCTGCCCTGCGGCAGGAAATACTTCATTGGATCGATCGTCCCCGCCGCTGCGGCAGCACGCACGTCCGGGGACAGTTTCCGCGTGCGGTCGCCCACGTCGTCATCGTAGGTATAGCTTTGCTGCGTGGCAAAGAGGCGCACACGGAAGTCGGGGTATTCCGTCCTGATCCGGTGCCCGGCTTCAAATTCGTGGACACGCCCCGCCCCCAGGCTGTCGCCCGACTGCGTGTAGTACCGCGCCATGCGTGTCGTCATGCGCACATACTCGCGCCGGCTCAAGGCGTAATTGAAGCCCAGCTGCACCTGATCTTCCGACCCGGCAACCCGCAGCGGCAGGCTGTCGCTCGAATCGATGCGCCAGCCCAACGTGCCATCCAGTGTCAGCCGACGGCCCCAGGCACCGGTCTGTGCGAAGCGCAGACCGGTATTCTTGTCACGCTCATCCCGCTGGAAGACATTGACTTGCGTCTCTCCCAGCTCCCGCTGCCAGCGCATGCCCAGGCTCGTCAGCCGCTCTGATCTTGGTACGTAGGACGCAAGTACCGGCTCGGCACTGCCCTGTGAATTTTCCGCCCACCCCAGCAGCAACTGCCGCCCGACACCCAGGGCAATGCGCGCCTCCATCTGGCGACTGCGCACATCCAGGTCACCGTACTGGTTCTTGGCGTACCTGAACTGCAGGTAATTGGCACGCAGAGGAACCTGCTGACGGTAACGCTCATGCATGTCCGCATCATCGTCATTCCCCTGCATTGCGGCAAACGCAGCGCTTTCGGCCTGGGCGTGGTCGCCCAGCGCCGCTGCCATGTCATAACGGCTGCTGAGCGACAGGCGATCTGCGTGGTCCGCCAGCAAACTTTTCATGGCCTGGACATCACCGGCTTGCAAAGCCATCTGGCTTTGCAGCGACAGCGGCGGTGTACGTCCGGGCTGCCCCGCTTGGCGGGCGTAGTTCAGCCATAACCATTGGCGGGCGTTGGCCTGCTGCTCCGTCGCGACCGCCCAGCCCAGGATCAGGTCACGCGTCTGCGCAACGTCCTCTTGCGCCACCGGCACCCCACGCAAGCGACCCGCAACCTGGCGCACCAGGGCCAACGACGGATCGCCCGGCCGGTTCAGCAGCGCCAGCTGTGTCAAGGCCAGGAGCTCCGGCTGTTTGTCAGATGCATCGAGGGCCGCCTGCCTCTCCCGCAGACGCAACCACGCATGCTGGCGCACACGTGCAGCCATGCCGGCTTGCTGCACACGCTGCAACACCTCGGCGTAATTGAGCAGCAGCAAGACGTCGTCCGGATTGCGCCGCACTTCCTTGCGGTACCAGACCAGTGCTTTCTGCGGCTGATCAAGTACCAGATTGGCCGCCGCAAAAGGCAGCCAGTACGCGGCTTCCTTGTGGGCTGTCGCCCGCAGAACACCCAAGAGGATCTCCAGCTCCTTCCTGCGTCCGGCGTCAATCAGGAACCACAGGGCGGGTGTTGCGACTTGAGGGTCGAACGGGTTGATGGCCAAAGCCCGTCGATAGTCCCCCCAGGATTTCTCGGGCTCGGCCACGCGCTGGAAATACTGGGCACGCAGAACCAGAAAACGTGCATCCTGCTCAAGCCCTTCCAACTCCTGCGCCTTGAGTTGCTGGTAGAGCCGCGCCTCACCCTTGGCATCCGAAGCTTCTGCAAAGATACCCAAGGCCTGCAACAGGTGCTCAACACTCCCGTAGCGGCGATAGGCCTCAAAGGACAGCTCCGCCGCAACGCTGGGATGCCGTTGGCGAACCAGATAAATCAGGCGCCCCCAATCCCCAGCCGTTGCGGACGGACTGGGCACGTAACGCCGATAGGCCATTTCGGCCGCATCGTTCTCCATCAACTCCCACGCCGTGTTGCCAAGCAGACGCCAGAACTCTTCCACCTCCTCGGCCTCCTTGGCATCTTCCGGCACCTCCTGGCTGTGCGCCAACAACAAGGCAAAGGCTTCTCGCTCCCGGTCACGGCGCAACAACAACAAAGCGGCACGCAGCGTTGATTCGGTCGAGAACGGCTTGAGTCGCACACGGTCAAGGTACAGCTGCAACGCCTTGTCATCTTCGCCCGCGTTCTCTGCCAGCGCGGCGGCATGCTCAAGCAGCCGCCCGTCGTGCCGTTTCTGATATTGCGCCTCAAAGAACCGGCGCCCCTGCTGGGGTTTGCCGACGGCTTCGTACAGGAAACGAATGTCTGCCCATTGGGCTTCACTGAGCGAGGTACTCGCGGCGCGATATTCCCACGCCGCGATCGCGACATCCGGCTGCCCCACGTAAGGGGCCAATCTCACGACACCATTGATCACCTCATCGGATCGCTCACCCTGCTGGAACAGATACACCCAGCTCTCCCAGGCCACCAATGGTTTGCCGACCCACTCGGATACGCGCGCAAGTCGCCGGCGCCACTCAAGATCCGCGGGCACACTCTGCACAGCCTTGCTCGCCAAAAGATAGGCTCGGTTGAGATCGCCACCGCCCATGAAAGCCGTGAACGCCAGGTCGTAGTCATCCTGGTTGAAAGGCCGCAGCTTCACCGAGGCCTGGTCCAGTGCCGGTGTGACCCGTGGCCCGGAGGTCGTTTTCCCCGGCGTGGCCTCGGCCGGCGAACTGGCAGGGGGCCACGCCGCATCGTTGGCCATCCCAAGCTCGGCCACAGCCATCAACCATGCCAACGCTAGCCCGCGAGTCACTGTGCCGCTCCTGTCGCGGGCTTCTCCGAAAAAACCAGCTGCTGTGCGTAACGGGCCGCACGCCCAGGCTCACCGGCAGCCAACGCGGTCCGTGTCAGGAAATTCAAGGTATCCCTGTCGTCGGCCAAGTCACCCAGGTTTCGGTCCACCAGTTCCATGGCCTGCTGAAAACGGCTCGCCGCCATGAGCGCAGAAACCCCACGGCGGAAATATGCGCGTGCAAGATCCCTGTCCTCGGTCTGATGCCTGGCCAGCATGAAGTATTCAGCTGCGAGCGCGTGGTGCCCTTGGGCCAATTCAGCGTGCGCGTGATCTGCCAGTGCCGTGCTGGGATCCTGCTGCGAAATGCGCCGAAGAAACCTGAGCCCCAGGTTCGTCAAGCCCAGGTTGAAGGCCTCGGCCGCAAATTCGCCGGCCAGTTGCGGCAGGATCTCGTCTTCGCTGGACTCGCGCAGGAATCCCGTCAAACGACGCTCCCATGTTGCCCGATCGGGACCGGGCAAGCTGCTGGCCAGGGTGCGCTCATAACTTCGAAGCAGCAGCAACCGGGCCTCGGAGCGCTGACGCGCGTCATCGCGACCCGACTGGAGTATCGGATTGAGCAAGCGTTCCAGCGCCGTCAGATCCAGCTGTTCTTGCTGGGCTCTCGCAAGCAGGATCGTCAGGTCGGCATTGTTAGGCTGCGTTCGGTGCAGGTTTTCGATATAGGACAGCGTCAGTTCATCCAGCTTTTCGCGGCCATACAGTTCCTCGACCAAGGCCTTTTGCGGGAAGATGGCACGCAGCAGCCCGACCATCAAGATGGCCGCCAAGAGCAGTTGCCAGTGATTGACGAGCTTGAGCCGCGGCGGCTCCTCGTCAATTCCGGCATATCGCTTCGAGCGGTCTGGCAGCATGGGTATTCAGTTGGTAATGGAATTGGCCATCTCGGCCGCGCACCGGCACGAGGTCGCGTCCGCCGGCCCGGACGCGACAGCGCTCCGCATTGGCCAAGGTCACGCGCAAAGGAACGTGTCCGGCCAGGTTCCAGCGAAAGCCCCCCTCCGTGCGCTCCGCTGACTCCACAGCTGCATTGGCCGAGACCAATCTCACACTGTTCACAGGCTGCGGCGAGACAAGCAGCTCGGCCGAAGGACCTAACAAATGCACATAGGTCTCGCCTTCATGCTGGTTGAAACCGGCCACGGACTGGCTCGTCTGCAAGTTGGGCTGGCCCAGCGCCGACGGCAGGCGCACGGTGCGCAAATTACCGTCACCTCGGATACGCCATCCATTCGCCGTCTTGGCAACCGCCATGCGGCGAAAAGACTCGACCTTGCGCGCATAGTCCGACGCGAAGACCGGTGTCAATTCCTGCGCCAGAACCCAGTCGAACACCTTGTCCAGTGATTTGAGTCCCGCCGGCTTGGTTACCAGATAGCTATGGAAATAAACATCGACCGGTTTGAGCCGCCTCGGTTTTTCTGTGAATTCAAACGTTTCCAGGACACGTTCAAAGCCGTAAAACGGCCCGGTCCAGTTGTTGGTGTAGACGTTCTCGTTCTGGTTGGGCGCAAAAACCTGGAACAGCCCATTGCGCTCGATGCCAAGCCCTTCGACCGAGGTCAGGGTGGGGTTGGAGCGCGTGGCCAGCGTATCGCCGCCATTCATGTTCAGCACACCCACTTTTTGCGTCCAGGCCAGCGCATCGCGCCCCGGTATGCAATCCCCCGTCCAGAAGAACATCGCCACGTTCTTGTCCGCAGGTGCCAAACGTCTCTGGACATAGTGGACAGAGCCCTCGATCTCACGCTGCAGGTCGTACTGGTAGCCCGGTATGTTCAGGTGGTAGCCTTCAGCAGCGTCCTTGCGGTTGGCCATGCGCCAATTGAATGGATGCGAGTAGCTGTGCGAGGCGATCTCCACATGCGGCTCGCTGAAGATCTCCTTGGCCACCGCCTCCATCTGCGCTGACAGCTGGGGGTACAGGCCTTGCGGCGACAACTCGGCTTCGATCACCGACAGGGTCATCGGCAGCCGGTACTTCCTGACGATCCGGTCACGGACCACTTCACCGGCAAAGGGTTTGCCCGGCAATTCCGAACGACTGACAAAGCCATCGCCATCCATGTGCACCATCAGCATCCGCCGCCCGCTTTCAGTCGTCACATCCGGCACCGGCATGAGCGGCAGACGCAAAGACTCACGAAAAAAAGCGAAGGGATCAATCACCCAACGGTTCTGCTCCCCACTGGACAGCGTCACCGTCGCATAAGGGGCCATGACATAGCCCCCCCAGGGCGTGATCGCTGCGGCCACCTGTTTTGCCGCGCCCTTGGTCAATGTCAGCAAAGGCTGGCCTTGTTGGATCGTCAGCGCCTGAAACTCGCTTGGATGGGGTCGTGGCTGACGCTCCAAACCAACCATCGGCGATTGCACGGCAATGCTGACGGGGCCTGCCTGATCCGACGTGGTTGGCGCATCCACCCCCAGCTTGTCCTTCAATGGCGACTCCAGCATGGGGCCGATTTCGTTGACCAGTGCCACCGGTAAGCCTTCATCGACACGCTGTGCTAACCATGTGGCGAGTTTCGTCCGCTCACGGGCTGTGCCCGGAGCCTCTAGCCAGAGCACCACACCGGCATAGCGCCCAGCCAGCCCGCCCTCTGGCAGAGACTGGGTATCGACGTACTCCACCACATAACCGAGGTAATTGAGCGGCATCGTGGCGTAACGCACGGCATCCGTCGCACGCAACGCATATTCGCTGGCCAAGGGACTATGGACGACCAGGATGCGCCGGGGCATCACTTCGACCAGGCCCACGCCCAGGCTGGCCAGGTTTGGCGTGGCAACCCAGGGAATGAAGCCCTGCGCTTCGATGCGCCGTGCCGTCTCTCTTGCCAGCTCTCTTTGTGCCGGCGGTACATAGTCGATGACGATGCCGGGCAGACCGTATTCGTCACGGGCACGCTTGAGTTGTGCACGCAGCCATGCCTGATCGTCTTGAGGCACTTTGCGGTAAACAGCTCGACCGGCGTCGTAACCCTGAAACAGGGATTCCGCC
Organism: Curvibacter sp. PD_MW3; assembly: GCA_002633085.1. Taxonomy (GTDB): domain Bacteria; phylum Pseudomonadota; class Gammaproteobacteria; order Burkholderiales; family Burkholderiaceae_C; genus Hylemonella. The sequence continues at coordinate 56,830 of NSIV01000009.1, read as the reverse complement.
GCGATCATCGCCACGTCGCCCCGCGTCGGCTCCAGGATCTCGAAGCCACGGTTGAAGATCAGCTTGGCCTGCGGGTAACGACGTTTGACCTCCTTCACGAGTGCCACCAGCCCCGCTTCCTGACGGGATTTCTCCTCAGCGGTCTTGGCAAACAAGTGATAGGAATCCAGGGTATCGAGGAAAAAGCTGCGATACCCCTTTTCCCACAAAGGTGCGATCACGGATTCAGCAAAAAACTGCGGCCACCCAGGGGCTGCCTGGTCAATCAAGCGGCTACCCCAGTCCCTGTTCTCACCACGCAACCAGGCGGCAGGGATGCGCTTGGCATAGGCACGAGACGGGTGCACCTCGCCGACCGACACATAGGCGGCCAACTCGGTCTGCGGCAGCTTGGCGATTTGTATATCTGGGACATGTCCCGGATCGACCACGACCAGGTCAAATGCCTGCAGACTCTCCCAGGGAGGGTTGCTACCGTAATAAAAGGCAACCGCCGGCGCCGCCCAGGCCGATCCTGTCATCAGCAGGACGCCCAGCAGCAGTCCGCACGTTTTCAGCGCAAACGATGGCACGACTCCGGCAATCCATCGGATTGGGTGCATTGATTATTTTTTTCAAGTCAATCCGTGCGCTTCCGGTTCATCACGGACCGTTACCGGTCTGCAAACCTTTTTATTGTCCCAACGAGCGCACCTTTGGCCAAGCGTCAAATGACTCTTCCCGCTTGGCATCAATCCCTTTATCAATTGTATCAAATTTCTGGTGCAGAGTTCGCCTGCCCAGCTGCGGTCAGGTCAATGAGAAGACCCGGATTCGCTCTGACGCTGGAATTCCCACGTGCTGCGGCACATGTCTTCCAGACCCAGCTGGGCTGACCAGCCCACTTCCTGAGCGGCCTTGTCGGCCTTTGCATAACAGGCCGCCACGTCGCCTGGCCGACGCGGTGTGATGTTGTAAGGAACAGGCTTGCCACTCACGCACTCAAAAGCACGAACCATTTCAAGAACGCTGCTGCCGTGCCCTGTCCCCAAATTGACGGCATGCCAGCCAGCACGGCGAGCCAGGAAACCCAGGGCCGCCAGATGCCCTCGCGCCAGATCCATCACATGGATGTAATCCCGGACGCCGGTGCCGTCCGGCGTCGGGTAATCATCGCCAAACACTTGAAGTGCCGGCCGTTGCCCCGCTGCCACCTGCGCAATGTAGGGCATCAGGTTATTCGGAATTCCGCGGGGGTTTTCGCCGATCAGCGCGCTGTCGTGTGCGCCAACCGGATTGAAATACCGCAAACAGGCGATGCGCCAACGCTCGTCGGACTTGGCCACGTCCAGCAGCATTTCTTCGATATGCAACTTGCTGCGCCCATAGGGATTGGTGGCACTGGTCGGGTGCATCTCATCCAGCGGCAAGTACTGCGGCTCGCCATACACCGTCGCACTGCTGCTGAAAACCAGGGTGGTGATCGACACGGCCCGCATGGCCTGCAACAGGCTGATGGTGCCCTGCACATTGTTGGCGTAATACTCAATCGGTTGGTCGACCGACTCGCCCACCGCCTTGAGGCCGGCGAAGTGGATGACGGCTTCAATGCCAGAAGTGCGCAGCGTCTGGGTCAACAATTCGGTGTCACGAATATCGCCCTCGACAAATGCCATGGACCGCCTGGTAATTTTCGCCAGATGATTGACCACCCCGATGTCGCTGTTGCACAGGTTGTCGTACAGCACCACCTCATGCCCGGCTTGCGCCAATACCACCGCAGTATGACTGCCGATATAACCGGCTCCTCCGGTGAGCAGAATCTTCATGGCGTTGCTTCCTTGGTCATACTTAGCGAGGGCGGTCGTGTCTTGCGGCTTCAAATGAACGGAGGCCGTTCTGGCCCATCGTGACGCGGTCTTCCTGGAAATTGAGACAATGCGACCCTACGAACGCCAAAAAGCTGGCCGCATGCGTTGATCCACCCATCCTGCGACAATGAATCCTATGAGCCAAGTTTATATCCTGACCCTTTCCTGCCCGGACCGCCTGGGCTTGGTACATGCTGTCTCTGGTTTCCTGCTGGAACGTGGCGGCAACATCGAAGAGGCGGCACAGTACAACGACCCGGCCACCGGCCTGTTCTTCATGCGTGTGCAGTTCGCCTGCGGCCAGGTCAGCTACGAGGACCTGCAGACCCAGCTCAAACTGTTTGCCGATCCGTTCCAGATGCAGTGGAACCTGAAGGCGGCCGCACAGTCGATGCGCACCGTTCTTTTTGTCAGCAAAGAAGGCCACTGCCTGAACGACCTGCTGTTCCGCTGGAAGATCGGTCTGCTGCCGATCGACATCCGTGCCATCGTCTCCAATCATCGCGACTTCTATCAGCTGGCGGCCAGCTACAACGTGCCCTTCCACCACATCCCGGTGACGGCGGCCACCAAGCCGCAGGCCGAGGCCAAGCAATTTGAAGTCGTGCAGGCCGAAGGCGCCGAGCTGGTGGTGCTGGCGCGCTACATGCAGGTGCTGAGTGACGACATGTGCCGCAAGCTCTCCGGCAAGGCCATCAACATCCACCACAGCTTCCTGCCCAGCTTCAAGGGCGCCAAACCCTATTACCAGGCCCATGACCGCGGCGTGAAGCTGATTGGCGCCACCGCCCACTATGTGACGGCTGATCTCGACGAAGGTCCGATCATCGAGCAGGACGTGGCCCGTGTCGACCACAGCAAGACGGTGGAAGACCTGACGGCGATTGGCCGCGACACCGAGAGCCAGGTGCTGGCGCGCGCTGTCAAATGGCACAGCGAACACCGCGTCATCCTCAACGGCCACAAGACCGTGATCTTCAAGTAAGCAAGCTCACAGCTCAAGCAAAACGCCCCGCAGCCGCAAGGCCCGGGGCGTTTTTCTGAGCAGAGCGAATCAGGCGACAGCCGGCACCTTTTCCTTGAAGCCCAGCTTGTCCAGCGCGTCCGACAGCTGCTTCACGCTGCGGTCGGGCTGGTGCAATTTGTCCAGACCGAACAGGCCAATGCGGAAGCTGCTGAAATCGGCCGGTTCGTCGCACTGCAGCGGCACGCCGGCAGCGGTCTGCAGGCCCAGGCCCAGGAACTTCTTGCTGTTCTGTACCTCCGGATCGGTGGTGTAGCTGACCACCACACCCGGGGCCTTGAAACCCTCGGCCGCCACGCTGACAAAGCCGCGGCTCTCCAGCAGGGCACGCACCTTGGCGCCGAGTGCGATCTGCTCCTGGCGCACCTTCTCGAAGCCGTAGAGCTTAGTCTCGCGCATCACCTCGTCGAGTCGCGCCAGCGCGTCGGTCGGCATGGTGGTGTGGTAGGTATGGCCGCCGTTTTCATAAGCCTCCATGACCTGCAGCCACTTCTTGAGATCAGCCGCGAAACTGGTGCTGGTGGTGCTCTCAATGGCCGTGCGGGCGCGCTCGCTGAGCATGACCATGGCACAAGCAGGTGAGCCGCTCCAGCCTTTTTGCGGCGCACTCACCAGCACATCCACGCCGGTGGCCTGCATATCGACCCACATGCAGCCGGAGGCGATGCAGTCGAGCACGAACAGGCCGCCGACTTCATGCACGGCGTCGGTCACTTTGCGGATGTAGTCGTCCGGCAGGATCATGCCGGCGGCAGTTTCCACGTGTGGAGCGAACACCACGTCGGGTTTCTTGGCCTTGATGGTGGCCACGACTTCTTCCACCGGGCAGGGGATCCAGGATGCTTGCGATCCGCTGCCGACACGGCGCGCCTTCAGCACGGTGCTTTCTGCGGGGATGCCGCCCATGTCGAAGATCTGGGTCCAGCGATAGCTGAACCAGCCGTTGCGGATTACCAGGGTCTTCTTGCCGGTGGCGAACTGGCGCGCCACCGCTTCCATGCCGAAGGTACCGCTGCCAGGCACCAACACGGCAGACTTGGCTTTGTAGACTTCCTTGAGGATGCCGGAGATGTCCTTCATCACGCCTTGGAAGCGTTTGGACATGTGGTTGAGGGCGCGGTCGGTGTAGACGACGGAAAACTCGAGCAGACCGTCTGGGTCTACATTGGGCAACAGGCCAGGCATAGCGATCTCCGGGTAAATGTGGTTCTTCTGGAAGGCTCGCGAAAAGCTTAGCACGCCACGTATTACCTTGGCATCCGGGGTATTACTCGGCCGGACGCATCCCCATGGCCTCACCCAGCCGGATGGACTGACCCGGCGCCCAGGCCGGATGGAAGCCGATCCGTCCGCGCGGCCACAGCATCACCACCGTGGAGCCGAGCAGAAAACGGCCCATTTCTTCGCCCTGTTTCAGGCGCGCATCCTGACCTTCGTAGCGCCATTCGTGCACGGCGGGACGGCGTGGTGGATTGACCACGCCATGCCAGACGGTGGCCATGCTGCCGACGATGGTGGCGCCGACCAGGGTCAGCACCAGCGGGCCATGGACGGTGTCAAACACACAGACCACGCGTTCATTGCGCGCAAACAGGCCTGGCACACCACGCGCCGTGGTCGGGTTGACCGAGAACAGCTCGCCCGGCACGTAGATCATGCGCCGCAGCACACCGTCGCAGGGCATGTGAATGCGGTGGTAGTCACGCGGGCTCAGGTAAAGGGTGGCAAAGCTGCCGCCCTCGAACTGCGCCGCCAATTCAGCATCACCACCCACCAGCGCCGTGGTGGAATAGTGATGGCCCTTGGCCTGGAAGATCTGGTCGCGCTCGATCGCCCCGAACTGGCTGATGGCACCATCCACCGGGCAGATGAAATCGGCTGCCGCCAGCGGGCGGGCGCCGTCTTTCAGGGCTCGGGTGAAGAACTCGTTGAAGGTGGCGTAGGTGGCCGGATCGGGATTCGCGGCTTCGCTCATGTCCACGCCGTAGCGGCGAATGAAGCGGCGAATGATGCCGGTGGTCAGCGCCCCCATGGGCGCTTGGGCAACCTGGCCGGCCAGCGCCGTCAGGGCCTTTTTCGGCAACAGATATTGGGGTAGCACAGCAAGACGATCGGACACGGTAGCTACCGCCAGGGTGAAAGTGAATGAACCGCAAATTATAGTGAGCAAGGCCTAGAATCCTTCCCCATGAACGCCACCCTCTCCAGCCCCCAGGTCAGTGCCCAGCAGCGGGCTGAACGGCAAACACAAGTTGTTCAGGCACTGCAGGCCGTGCTGCCCGCCCATGCCCTGCTGTGGCACAACGAGGACGTCACGCCCTATGAATGCGACGGCCTGACCGCTTACCGCCAGCGCCCGCTGGTGGTGGCCCTGCCAGAAACCGAGAGCCAGGTGCAGGCCGTGCTCAAGACCTGTCATGCGCTGGGTGTGCCGGTGGTGGCCCGCGGCGCGGGCACCGGCCTGTCGGGCGGCGCCATGCCGTTGACCCTGGGTGTCACATTGAGCCTGGCCAAGTTCAACCAGATTCTGAAAATTGATCCGCAGAGCCGTACAGCGGTGGTGCAAGCCGGTGTGCGCAACCTCGCCATCAGTGAGGCGGCCGCCCCTTACGGCATGTACTACGCCCCCGACCCATCGAGCCAGATCGCCTGCACCATCGGCGGCAACGTGGCCGAGAACTCCGGTGGCGTGCACTGTCTCAAATACGGCCTCACCGTGCACAACGTGCTCAAGGTGCGCGGCTACACCGTCGAGGGCGAACCGGTCGAATTCGGCAGCGATGCGCTGGATGCCGCTGGCTACGACCTGCTGAGTGTCCTCATCGGCTCCGAAGGCATGCTGGCGGTAACGATGGAAGTCACCGTGCGCCTGGTTCCGAAGCCGCAACTGGCACGCTGCATCATGGCCAGCTTCGACGACATGCGCAAAGCCGGTGATGCCGTGGCGGCCGTGATTGCCGCCGGCATCATTCCGGCCGGGCTGGAGATGATGGACAAGCCCATGACGGCGGCGGTGGAAGATTTCGTGCACGCTGGCTATGACCTCAGCGCCGAAGCCATTCTGCTGTGCGAAAGCGACGGCACGCCCGAGGAAGTGGAAGAGGAAATCGGTCGCATGAGCGACGTGCTGCGCGCCGCCGGCGCCACCGCATTGGCGGTCAGCCGTGACGAGGCCGAGCGGCTGCGCTTCTGGAGCGGCCGCAAGAATGCCTTCCCGGCCAGCGGCCGCCTGGCGCCCGACTACATGTGCATGGACTCGACCATCCCGCGCCGTAGGCTGGCCGACATCCTGCTGGCGATCCAGCAGATGGAAAAGAAATACGGTCTACGCTGCGCCAATGTGTTCCACGCTGGCGACGGCAACCTGCACCCGCTGATTTTGTTTGATGCCAACGACCCCGACCAGCTGCACCGCTGCGAGCTGTTTGGTGCCGACATCCTGGAGACCAGCGTCGCCATGGGCGGCACCGTCACCGGCGAGCATGGCGTGGGCGTGGAAAAACTTAACTCGATGTGCGTGCAGTTCAGCCAGGAAGAGAACGCGCAGATGCTCGGCCTCAAACGCGCGTTTGATCCGCAGAGCCTGCTCAACCCAGGCAAGGTCGTCCCGACGCACAACCGCTGCGCCGAATACGGCAAGATGCTGGTACGGGGCGGCCAGATCTCGCACCCTGATCTGCCACGTTTCTGAAGCCGCACCGATGCTCGGCTTGCGCGGCTTTGCCTGGTTGCTGCTGTTTCAATCGGCTGGCGAGTTGCTGGCGCATGGCCTGCGCCTGCCGTTTCCCGGCCCGGTGGTGGGCATGCTGTTGCTGCTGTTTGCACTGAGCTTCCGGGCCGTACGTGAACCGGTCGCGACCTGCGCCGATTACCTGCTGTCTCATCTGTCGCTGCTGTTCGTTCCCGTAGGTGTGGGTGTCATGACGCACCTGGGCCTGATCAGCGCCTTCGGCCTGCGCATGTTGCTGACTATTACCTTGTCCACCTGGTTGGGGCTGGCGGTCACCGCCCTGGTGTTGCGGGCGCTGACACGGCACGACCCGCCGCCCCACGGGAACTGAGCCATGCCCAAGTTTGTCGAGTTGTGGGTCTACCTCTCCACCACACCGCTGTTCGGCTTGACTGCCACGCTGGTGGTGTATGTACTGGCACATACCCTCTATGTCCGCCTGCAGCAGGCTCCTTGGGCCAACCCGGTGCTGTGGACGGTGATCACCATTGCAGGCGGACTGCTTGCCACTGACGTTCCTTATCAGACCTATTTCTCCGGCGCCCAATTCATCCACTTCCTGCTCGGCCCGGCGGTGGTGGCGCTGGCCTGGCCACTCTGGCAACGACGAGAAGAGTTACGTCACCGCTGGGTGCCGTTGCTGCTGGCCGCGCTCGCGGGTGGCGCGGCCTCGGCCAGCACGGCACTGGCACTGGGCTGGGCCTTCGGCTTGCCGTCCGACGTATTGCTGTCGCTGGCCTCGAAATCGGTCACCGCGCCGGTGGCCATGGGCATTGCCGAGAAGATTGGCGGCATCCCGGCGCTGGCGGCGGTATTCGCCGTATTGACCGGCATCATCGGCGCCTTGAGCGGCAAATACCTGTTCGATCTGCTGCGCATTTCCACCACACCAGACGGCTGGATGGCGCGCGGCTTTTCCCTGGGCACCACCTCGCACGGCCTGGGCGCGGCGCGTGCGCTGCAAGTCAACGCCGATGCTGGCGCTTATGCCGGCCTGGCGCTGGGCTTGCAGGTGGTGCTGGCCTCGCTGCTCATCCCGCTGCTGTTTCGCTGGCTCTGAGCACGGCCGCGTCAGGCGCCGGTGGTACATTGCGGCGCAATATTTCCGTTTTTTCCAACTGGAGTGACACCATGATTCTTGCTCTCAAGCGCCGCACCCTGGGCCTGGCTGCAGCCGGTCTGTTGTTCGGGTCCCTGGCGACCGCGCAACCCACCACCATCAAGCTGCTGGTCGGCTTCCCGCCCGGCGGCGGTACCGATGCCATCGCCCGCGTGCTGGCTGAGAAACTCAAGGACCAGCTTGGCACCAACGTCATCGTGGAAAACAAGGCCGGCGCCGGCGGCCAGATCGCGGCGCAAGCACTCAAGGTGGCACCGGCGGACGGCTCGGTGCTGTTCCTGTCGCATGACCACACCATCTCCATCCTGCCGCAAGTGGTCAAGAACCCCGGCTTCGATCCAGCAAACGACTTCGTGCCGGTGGCCGGTTTCGCCAGCTTCGCCAACGGCCTGGCGCTGTCGGGCGGCACGCCCGCCAAGACAGTGAACGAGTACGTGGCCTGGGTGCGTGAGCACAGCAAAGGCAAGGGCACCGTGGGTGTGCCGGCACCAGCTTCGACACCGGAATTCTTCGTCAAGGTGATCGGCGAGAAATACAAACTCGATCTGCAGGCCGTGCCTTACCGCGGCAGCGCACCGATGATGGGCGACATGCTGGGCAACCAGATTGCTGCCGGCGTCGGCTCGGTGCCCGACTTCATCGAGAACCACAAGGCGGGCAAGATCCGCATAGTGGCCGTGATCGGCGCCAAGCGCCAAGCCCTGCTGCCCGATGTGCCAACTTTTGACGAGCTTGGCCTGAAGGGTTTCGACGACCTGCCCTACTACGGCATCTTCGCGCCGCACGGCACGCCGAAAGCGACGCTGGACCGCTACTCAGACGCGCTGGCCAAGGTCATCGCCATGCCGGAGGTGCGCGAACGCCTGACCACCATGGGCCTGACCGTCGGGCACATGACATCCCAGCAACTCGCCACCCGCGAACGCGCCTACACCAAGACCTGGGCCAAGATCATCAAGGACAGTGGTTTCCAGGCCCAGTAAGGCCAGCCTTCAAGACTCTGCTCCGCCAACGCAACCCAGCGTTGGACTGGGTGGTCCTCCTTCAACGGACTGTCTGGCCTTGCCAGCAGTCCGTTGAAACCGATCAGAAGGTCTCCCAGTCGCCCGCATCATCCGCATCACTGGCCTTGGGGGCTGCCTTGGGTGCCGGTTTCGGTGCTGGCGCACTGGGTTTGGCGGCGACCGTCGGCGTCCGTGCAACAGCCACCTGTTTCGGTGCAACGGCAGACGGGGCCGGGGCAAGCGGTGCACTGCGGTAGGCCGTCTGGCTGTCTTGCGCGCTGAGCTTGAACACCGCCACCGTCTGCACCAGATCCTGTGCCTGACTGCGCAGGCTGGAAGCGGCCGCTGCCATCTCTTCCACCAGCGCGGCGTTCTGTTGTGTGGCCTGGTCCATCTGCGTCACGGCTTCACCCACCTGGGCCACACCGGCGCTCTGCTCCGAGCTGGCGGCGCTGATCTCACCCATGATGTCGGTCACTCTTCGGATGCTGCTCACCACTTCGGTCATGGTGGTGCCGGCTCGGTCGACCAGGGCACTGCCCTGCTCCACCCGTTGTACGCTGTCGTCGATCAGGGTCTTGATTTCTTTCGCCGCTTCGGCACTACGGCCGGCCAGGCTGCGCACTTCGCTGGCGACCACGGCAAAACCGCGGCCTTGTTCGCCGGCGCGGGCGGCTTCGACCGCCGCATTCAGGGCCAGGATATTGGTCTGGAAGGCGATGCCGTCAATGACGCTGATGATGTCGGCAATGCGTTTGCTCGAATCATTGATGCCTTTCATGGTGTCGACCACTTGGGCCACGACTTCACCGCCTTGCACCGCCACGGTAGAAGCGCTTTGCGCCAGCTGGTTGGCCTGACGGGCGTTGTCGGCGTTCTGTTTGACGGTGGAGCCGAGTTCTTCCATGGAGGCGGCGGTTTCTTCCAGGGCGCTGGCCTGGCTTTCGGTGCGGGCGGAGAGGTCGGAATTGCCTTGGGCAATCTCGCTGGAGGCGGTGGCTACCGATTCGCTGCCTTGGCGCACAGCTGCCACGGTACGTTCCAACGCTTCTTGCATGCGCTTGACCGCGGCCATCACGCTATCCCGATCACCCGATCGCACAGCAATGGCCTCACTGAGATCACCATCAGCGATTCGATTCACAACATGCGAGACATCGTGCGGTTCTGCGCCTAGTTCGCGTCCGATCTGGCGTGTGATTTGCCAGGCAATCAGAGCACCCACCAAGGCCATCGTCAGTGCCAGACCCAGCGCCAGCCAAGCGCTGGCGTCAGCCGTCGAAGCACCATCAGCAGCCAGCTTCTGCGCGGTGTCAAAGCGCAGCTGGATCGAGTCCTCCACTGCCTTGAACAGTGCAATACGCTTGTCGCGCGCTGTGAACAAGGCCTTGTCGGCTCCGGGCAGGTCACCTTGCATGGCAAATTCCATGACTTGCGACGCAATTTGTTCGTAAGCAGTGCTGTGCTCCTTGATGGCCTTGAGCAATGCCTTGCCTTCTGCCGTGTTGGTCACCGCATCGATCTCGGCGATCAATTTCTCGTTGTCGGCCTTGTTCTTCTCGACCATGCCGCGGAACCGGGTTTTGAGCTCCGGATTGGTGCTGATCATGATGTTGCGCAAATTCAGCGCCGCCACGTTCAGGCTGTCCTTGAGTTGCATGAACTGGCGCATCTGCGTCATTTGCTCGCTGGACATGATCTTCAGATCGGTAGCCAGGCTGTTCATCTTGAAAGTGGCTGCCAGCGCGATGATCACCCCCAGCGCGATGACGACACCAAATCCCAACGCCAAGCGCTGACCAACCTTGATCTTCTTTGTGTTGAACATGTTTCCTACCTTGTGTTAATCATCAGTTGCCAACGGTCCCGGCCAAGAACCCTATGTCGGCGCGGTCTTCGACACTTAACAACCGCTTGATGCAAAGACTTGTATCGAGCCAGTGAGCTGGCTTTTGCTTGCTTATCAAGCAAATTGCCTTCGCTCGATTCAAAAGTATCGATTTGATCAAATTTTAAGTATTTTGCCGATTTCGGTCAAGCTCGGGCATGTCTACTCAAGCAGCCTCGGGCTGCACCAGAACGATCTGAAACACCGGCTCGAACGGCGGCACATGGCACTCCACGATGTGGCTCGGTGCCACCTGCAGCTTGAGCCCAGTCACATCGGCATGGATGGGCAGGGTGGCACAAACGCGGTCCACCAGCACAGCGGTCAGGATCTGGCGACCACCCTTGGCCAGCAGGTACTGCACCGCCTTGTTCAGGGAAAAGCCCTGGTACAGCACATCGTCCACCACCACGACGGTGCGACCGGTGAGGTCGATGTCGGCATGCTCGGGCTGCTCGGTGAGCCGGGTCTCGGGATGCAGCAGCGTCAGATCGTCGGCGTAGCGCTTGATCAGCAAATCAAGTCGCGCGATGTCGGCGCCGGGCAGCAATGCCTGCAGCCGCGCCAGCAGGCCGTCTGACAGCGGTGCCCCACGGCGGCGCACCCCCACCAGTGTGACGCCGGCTGCACCGTGCAGCTGGGGCACCAGCGCCACGGCCATGGCATCGAGCACGCGCTCCAGCGCGGCGGTGTCGTAGATCGTCGTCTGCAGTCCTGCGGGTGATGTCATCGGTCACTCCTTGCCTACACGGGTCATCGCGTCCAGAATCGGTGTGCCGTCCCTGCGCCATCGGATCGTAGCAGTTGCCTGCCGCCACGCACTAACCTGACCTGCATCAAAGATCAAACCCGACAAGGCGCCCCGACCGTTCATCGCGCGCCGGGCGCCAGGCGCTTGATTACGGACCGGCCAGCCGCACTTCCAACCCAGGAAGTTTTTCGAGGGAGTCCTGCATGTCTGCTGTTCGCCAACCCGCCGTTGCCGGGGCCTTTTACCCCGGGGAGGGACAGGCCTTGGCCAGTTCCGTCGCCAGCCTGCTGGCTGCAGCCCGCGCCGAAACGCCGCCCGATGCTGCCAGCGCGCCGCCGAAGGTGCTGATCGTGCCGCACGCGGGTTACATCTACTCCGGCCCCATGGCAGCGCGCGCCTATGCCCGGCTCGCCGGCGTACGTGCGACCGTCCGGCGCGTCGTGCTGCTCGGGCCAGTGCACCGCGTGCCGGTGCGTGGCCTGGCGCTGCCGGGTGCAACCGCCTTTGCCACGCCACTGGGCGAAATCGACATCGATCAGGACGCCGTCGCCACCTTGTCCGGACTGCGCCAGGTCGCGCTCAGCCCGGCTGCGCATGCCCTGGAGCATTCGCTGGAAGTGCAACTGCCCTTTCTGCAAACCGTACTGGACGACTTCAAGCTGTTGCCGCTGGCCGTGGGTGATGCCACGCCGGCCGAAGTGGCGCAGGTGCTCGAAGCCCTGTGGGGCGGGCCGGAGACGCTGATCGTGATCAGCTCCGACCTCTCGCACTACCTGCCCTACCGCGCTGCCCAGAACATCGATCAGGATACGGTCGAGCACATCCTGGCGCTGCGCGGTCCGCTCACGCACGAGCAGGCCTGCGGCGGCACCCCCATCAACGGCCTGCTGGTGGCGGCACGGCATCACCACCTGCAACCCCAGTTGCTGGGCTTGTGCAATTCCGGCGACACCGCCGGCGACCAGCAGCGCGTGGTGGGCTATGCCGCCATCGCTTTCACGGAGGCGTCGCATGGCTCCCACTGAGTTGCACCCTAAAGCCGGCGCCACCTTGCTGCCGCTGGCGCGCGCCACCATTGCGCGCGAGTTGGGTCGCCCGCAGAACGCAGACGAGTCGGCACCCTGGCTGCAAGCCCCCGGCGCCTGCTTCGTCACGCTGACGCAGCAGGGTGAACTGCGCGGCTGCATCGGCTCGCTGGAGGCGCACCGCGCCCTGCTGGCCGACGTCAGGGCCAATGCGTTGGCTGCAGCCTTTCGCGATCCGCGTTTTGCGCCGCTGGCGGCGCACGAACTTGACCGCACCGAGATCGAAATCTCGCTGCTGTCGCCCATGCAAGCCCTGAGCTTCGGCAGCGAAGCCGAGGCGCTGGCGCAATTGCGCCCCGGCATCGACGGCCTGGTGTTCGAGTTCGGCGCCCGCCGCAGCACCTTTTTGCCGCAGGTGTGGGAACAACTGCCCGAGGTTCAGGACTTCATGGCCCAGCTCAAACGCAAGGCCGGCCTACCGACGAGCTTCTGGCACGGCGAGGTACGCCTGCAGCGCTACACGGTCGCCAAGTGGAAGGAAAGCGAGCTGCGGCTCGCGAACACGGCATGAGCCGCATGACAACCGCTTTGGACCTCGACCGCTACCCGGCGCGCTGGTGGCACGCCATCGACGACGGCCGCCTGCAGTGCGACCTGTGCCCGCGCGACTGCAAGCTGCACGACGGCCAGCGCGGTGCCTGCTTCGTGCGCATGCGCGAGGGCGCGCAGATGATCCTGACCACATATGGACGTTCGTCCGGCTTCTGCATCGACCCGATCGAGAAGAAGCCGCTCAACCATTTCTACCCCGGCAGCAGCGTGCTGTCCTTCGGCACTGCCGGCTGCAACCTGGCCTGCAAGTTCTGCCAGAACTGGGACATCAGCAAGTCGCGCGACATGGATCGGCTGATGGACCAGGCCTCGCCGGAAGCCATCGCGCAGGCGGCCGCGGAGTCGGGCTGCCGCAGCGTGGCCTTCACCTACAACGACCCGGTGATCTTCGCCGAGTACGCCATGGACGTAGCCGATGCCTGCCATGCGCGCGGCGTGCAGACGGTGGCGGTGACGGCCGGCTACATGCACGACCAGGCACGGCGCGAGTTCTACGCCAAGATGGACGCCGCCAACGTGGACCTGAAGGCCTTCAGCGACGACTTCTACTTCAAGCTCACCGGCTCGCACCTGCAGCCGGTGCTCGACACCCTGGTCTACCTCAAGCACGAGACCCAGGTCTGGTTCGAGATCACCACGCTGCTGATCCCGGGCCACAACGACTCGGACGAAGAAATCACGGCCATGTGCAGCTGGATCATGCGCGAACTCGGCCCCGGCGTGCCACTGCATTTCTCTGCCTTCCACCCCGACCACAAGATGCCCGATGTGCCGGCCACGCCGGCCGCCACGCTGGTGCGCGCGCGCCAGATCGCCTTGCAGCACGGCCTGCACTACGTCTACACTGGCAACGTGCGCCACCGCGAGGGTGACACCACGTACTGCCCGCATTGCCAGGCCGCGCTGATCGAACGCGACTGGCACCAGATCGTGCAGTACCGCCTCACACCCGCGGGCCACTGCCCTGACTGCGGCACGGCAGTGGCGGGCCGCTTTGCCGAACAGGCCGGCAATTTCGGCCGCCGCCGCATTCCGATCGCAATGGGTGTCTGATAGGTGCCTGACACGCAGGAGGCCTGACCATGATGAAGCCGGCACTTGAACAGCTCGTCCACATTCCGGTGGACGGCGTGCAGATCGAAGGCATGCTGGAATTGCCAGCCAATGCGCAGGGCATCGTGCTGTTCGCGCACGGCAGCGGCAGCAGCCGCCACAGCCCGCGCAACAACTTCGTCGCCAAGGAGTTGCATGCGCAGCACCTGGGCACCTTGCTGCTGGACCTGCTGACCGTCGGCGAAGACCTGGACTACCAGACCCGCTTTGACATTCCGTTGCTGACGCACCGACTGCTGGTGGCAACGCGTTGGGTGCTGCAACACCCGGCGACGCAGCGTCTGCCGATCGGCTACTTCGGTGCCAGCACCGGCGCTGCCGCCGCGCTGCAGGCAGCAGCAGCCGTCAGCGACACCATTAAGGCGGTGGTCTCACGCGGCGGCCGGCCCGACCTGGCCGGCCACCACGACCTGGCCCGCGTGGCCGCACCCACCCTGCTGCTGGTCGGCGGGCACGACCCGGAGGTGCTGGACCTCAACCGCGAGGCCCATGCCCGGCTGCACTGCGAGAAAGAACTGTCCGTCATCCCCGGCGCTACCCACCTGTTCGAGGAAGCTGGCACGCTGGAGGAAGTGGCGCGCCAGGCGGCGGCCTGGTTCAGCCACCACCTGCGCGGACTCTGACGAACACCCCCAGGCTGCGCAAAGGGCGTGTCACTCATCGCTGTGTGGCCTCGGCCGGAATCCTAGGCTCTTCGAGCCTGTTCAACTCTGCGCAGGCAGGCTTGGCGCTGCAGGTCTCAGCCCTCCTTGTAAGGGGCAACGCCAGTGGCCCGGTGAAGCCGGCTCCACGGCGTTTCCCGGTTGGGGTGCTTTGTGCGCAGGAGAGAGTCTTGCGCATGAATGTTCCTGATGATTGATAGATTCGAAGGAAGGGCTGCTTCAGCCGCGCTGCATGGCTTGCAGCCCTTGCTCCCGCGTCACCTCAGGGCGGTAGCCGAGCTCGCGTTGCGCCTTGCCGATGTCGACCGTGAAGGGCTGGCCGATCAGGCGCAGCATCTGGCGCGTGATCGGAGGCTCGCCCGGCCGGGAGAACGTGCGCCAGGCCCATTCCATGGCCGTCGCCATGACCCAGGCCGCACGCAGCGGCGCTGACGCGCGCGGCGGTTCGATGGCACGGGTCTGCATCAGGCTGGAGAGGAACGACTTGAGTGTGGTATCGACCCCGTCGCTGACGAAGTAGGTTTCGCCGCCGCGACCCTTGGCAAGCGCAAGCTCCACCGCGTGGCAGACGTTGTCTATGTGGACGGTGGACATCGCCTGCGACCCGTCGCCCACCCAGCGGAACTGGCCGGCACGCACAGTGTCGATCATGTGGTCCAGGGTCGGCATGCCGGCGCCCCAGATCATCGGGGGACGCACGACAACCGTCTCAAAACCCCCCGGTCGGTTGGCGCCAAGCACCAGCGCTTCACTGCGAGCCTTCGATGCGCTGTAGGGCGCCCAGGCACGTTCCTGGCGCGGCAGCGACTCGTCGACCCGCAGCATCGGCGCCATGTCGCCCATCACCACGGCGGCGGCACCGACCTGAACGAAGCGCTGGACAGACGCAGCAGCGGCGGCCTTAAGCAGGTTGGCCGTGCCTTGTACGTTGGACCGCTCGAACTCGGCGGCCTCGCCCCACAGCTTGAACAAGGCGGCTGCATGGATCACCGCGTCACAGCCTGCCACAGCCGTCGTCAACGAGGGCAAATCGTTTAGAGAGCCATTGACCGCCTGCGCTCCGCGCCTGCCTACAATTCTCATGGCCTCCTCGCTGCGCGCCAGCGCCCTGACCTGCCAGCCATGTGCAACGAGACGTTCGATGAGGCGGCCGCCGACGAAGCCCGAACCGCCAGTGACTAAACATGTGGATGCCATGGTTTGTCTAATGTAGTTCCGATACATTAAATGTATATCGTTGTTATATAAATGTCAAGTGACCAGGAATTTCAATGACCAAGATGGAGTCCGAGACTGCAATCCTTGACGCCGCGGCAGCGCTGCTCGAAGCCCAAGGTGCGGCGAGCCTGACGACGCGCGCGGTGTGTGATGCCGCGGGGGTGAAAGCGCCAACGCTGTACCACTACTTCGGCGACAAGGATGGACTTGAACGGGCACTCGTTCGGCGCGGGCTGGCCGAGTTCATGCAGCGCAAGCGGTTGCCCCCGGCTTCCGCGGATCCTCTGGAGCAGTTGCGCGCGGGCTGGGACGTGGCGCTGGAGTTCGCGCTCAAGCGCCCCGCGTTGTACGAATTGTTCGCCCGCCATGCGCGGGTCGAGCGCGATCTGGTTGCGGATGCCTACGCGCTGATGCAAGCGCGGGTTCAGCGGCTGGTCGACATGGGGCGGTTCCGCGGTCCGGTCGATGAGGCCGCGCGGGCCATGTGGGCTGCGTCGAACGGCGCCTTGTCGCTGCTGCAAAGCGGCGCTTCGCGCAAGGAGATCGAGGCAACCAGCGAGCTCCTGTTCAACGCGGTAGTCCGGGAACTGTCGATTCCCAGCTCCTAGGTCGCACGGCGTTTCTGGATTGGGTTACCTCATGCAATCCGGTTCGCTGAACGCTATTTCGCCTTGAGCAGGGCAATGACTTCCTCGTCCTCCACTTGAGGGAAGTGGCGGTAGAACTGGCCGACGGCCTGGAAGAATTCCGGTGCTTGCAGGCACACCACCTCGTCGGCCAGTTCGCGCACTTTCACCAGCGTGTCGGGCGGTGCCACCGGCACGGCGCACACCAGCTTGGCCGGGTTTTGCTGGCGCAGGCCGTGCAGCGCCGCGATCATAGTGGCACCGGTGGCCAGGCCGTCGTCGATGATGATCACCGTGCGCCCGGCCGGGTCGATGTGTGGCCGCAGCGGCGTGTACTGGGCGCGCCGCTGGCGGATGGTCTCCAGTTGTTTGCGCTTTTCCTCGGCAAGGTGCTTGTCATCGGCGCCCATGGACTCAGCAAAGGGCGCGATGTAGGTCCAGCCGCTTTCGTCGACCGAACCGACGGCCAGCTCGGGCTGCCAAGGCGCGCGTAGCTTGCGCACCAGCACCACGTCGAAGTCGCCGCCCAGCCGCTCGGCAATCAACTTGGCCATCGGTACCGCGCCGCGCGGGATGGCCAGCACCAGCGGCTTGTGGCCCTTGTAGGCGGTCAATTTGACGGCCAGTTGCTCGGCCGCCTCCAGTCGATCACGGAACATGGTGACTCTCCCGCAAAATAGCGAACATGCCGCCCGCCTTCTCGCACGATATCACCCTCATCGGCGCCCCGACCGATGTGGGCGGCGGCCAGCCCGGTGCCGATCAAGGGCCACAGGCGCTGCGTACGGCGGGTCTGCCCGCTGCCTTGGAGGCGCTTGGGCTGCAGGTGCATGACGGCGGCGACCTCAGCGGCCCACCCAACCCGCAGCACCTGCCACAAGACGGCTACCGCCATCTGGATGAAGTGATCGCCTGGAACCGGGTTGTGCACGATGCCGTCGCCCGATCGCTCGCTCAGGACCAGCTGCCGATCTTGCTGGGTGGCGATCACAGCCTGGCCATCGGCTCCATCAGCGCGGTGGCACGCCATTGCCGTGCGGTCGGCAAACGCTTGCGCGTGCTCTGGCTCGACGCCCATGCCGACTGCAACAGCCGGCGCACCAGCCCCAGTGCCAACCTGCATGGCATGCCGCTGGCCTGCCTGCGCGGCCTGGGCCCGCCGGCGCTCACGCAACTGAGCGGCCAGGTGCCGGCCCTGGAAGCCGATGCCGTCCGGCAGATCGGCGTGCGCAGCGTGGATGCCGGCGAAGTTGATCTGGTCCACCAACTCGGCCTGACGGTATTCGATATGCAGGCCCTGCACACGCTCGGCATGCGCGAAGTGATGACCCGCGCCTTGGCCGGCATGGACGAATTGACCCATCTGCATGTGAGCTTCGACGTCGACTTTCTCGACCCCGGCATCGCGCCCGGCGTCGCCACCACGGTGCGCGATGGCCCCAATCTGCTGGAAGCGCAACTGTGCATGCGCATGATCGCCGACAGCGGCCGGCTCGGCTCGCTCGACGTGGTGGAGCTCAACCCGATACTGGATGAGCACCAGCGCACGGCCGACCTGGCGGTCACGCTAATCACCACACTGCTTGCACCGCAATGACAGCGCCACGGCCGTCACCCGACGGCTGCCGCAAACGCGTCAGCCCAGACGCCAGGACATGGCGGCAACGGCCATGAACAGCGGCGCGGCCAGAACCACCACCACATTGAGGATCATGGCCGGCAACAAACGGTCCGGCTCGTCGTCATAACGCAGCAGCCAGCGCCCCATGGGCCAGGCCAGGGTCATCGGCGCCAGCCCCCACAAACTGGCCGCCGGCAGCCAGCGCAACACCACGGCGGCCAGCAGCCCGGCCGCCGCTAGAGCATGCAGGACCAGCACCAGCCGTGCCGCCCACGGCCGGCCATGCACGATGACCAGATTGCGTCGGCCCACCGCCCGGTCCGCCTCGCGGTCGGGAAACTGGTTGAGCAGCAGCAGCGCACTGGCCAGACAGCCCGGCACCCAGGAAGCTGCCAGCGCAGCGCCCAGATTGTGACCACCCAAGGCCACGTGCGTGCCCGCCACCATCAGCGGCCCCACGCCCAGCCCCGGCGCCAGCAGGCACAGCAAGGGGTGGCGCGTGAGCCAAGGGGTGTACAACAGCACCAGCAGCACGCCGGCCAGACCGATGGGCAGGATGGCCCAGCCGCGCAGGCGCAGCACTTCCCACCCGACAGCCAGTGTGACACCCAGCGCCAGCAGGCCTGCCACCAGCACGGCACTGGCCCACTGCGGATGCGCCGGCAAGGCGCCGCTGCCGCCGGAAAACGGCGTGCGCCGCGTGGTGGCGTCCAGGCCGCTGCGGAAATCGGCGTACTCGTTGAGCATGTTGACGCTGATGTGGGCACACAGTGCACCCACCGCCACCTTGACCAGCAATGCACCGTCCAGCGGCATGCCGATGCGCCAGACCGTGGCCAGGCCCAGCAACAGGCAAGCCAGGGTCAGCAGCAGAAACGGCAGGCGCGCGGTATCACGCAGCACAGTCAACAAAACCATGGCGGTCGTTTTTCCGTCAGGTCGCCGCAGCGTAACTGCGGCCACCAAAGATGGCCGTGCCCACGCGCACCAGCGTGCTGCCGGCATCAATGGCGGCCTCCAAATCGGCCGTCATGCCCATGGACAGGGTATCCAGCGCCAGACCACTCGAATTTATTTGGTCAAATATGGCCTTGGCCCTCATGAATACGTCGCAAGCAGCTACAAAATTAGGAGCAGGCTCTGGGATGCACATCAGGCCGCGCAAGCGCAGCCGCGGCAACGCAGCAACATCACGCGCCAGCGCCAGGGCCTCGGCCGGCACCACGCCGGACTTGGTGGGGCCACCATCGACGTTGACCTGGATGCAGACCTGCAGCGGCGGCAGTTCAGGCGGGCGCTGCTCGCTCAAACGCTGCGCGATCTTCAGCCGGTCCACCGTGTGGGCCCAGGCGAAGTGCTGCGCCACCAGCCGCGTCTTGTTGCTCTGGATCGGACCGATGCAGTGCCACTCCAGCGGCAGATGGCTCAGGGTCGCCATCTTCTCGACCGCTTCCTGGATGTAGTTCTCGCCAAATGCAGTTTGCCCCGCGGCATGCGCCTCGGCTACGGCGTCTGGGCCGAAGGTCTTGGACACGGCCAGCAGGCGCACGTCACCCGGCGCACGCCCGGCCGCAAGACACGCGGCGGCGATGCGCTTACGAACGGTTTCGAGGTTGGCGGCAATCGTGGTCATAATTGTCCAAGCGTATCAAAAGACGTCTTCAAAGATAGAGGGACTCGTGGACATCACCCAACTGCTGGCCTTCAGCGTCAAGAACAAGGCCTCCGACCTGCACCTGTCGGCCGGCCTGCCGCCCATGATCCGTGTGCATGGCGACGTGCGCCGCATCAATGTGGAGCCGCTGGACCACAAGCAGGTGCACGCCATGGTGTACGACATCATGAACGACACCCAGCGCAAGAACTACGAAGAGTTCCTGGAAGTCGACTTTTCCTTCGAGATCGACGGCCTGGCGCGCTTTCGCGTCAACGCCTTCAATCACCAGCGCGGTTCGGGCGCCGTGTTCCGGACCATTCCGAGCAAGATCCTGACGCTGGAACAGCTCAACGCACCGAAGATCTTTGGCGACCTCGCCCTGCGGCCGCGCGGCCTGGTGCTGGTGACCGGCCCCACCGGCTCGGGCAAGTCGACCACGCTGGCGGCCATGGTCAACTACCTCAATGAAACCGAGTACGGCCACATCCTGACGGTGGAAGACCCGATTGAATTCGTGCACGAGTCCAAGAAGTGCCTGATCAACCAACGTGAAGTCGGGCCGCACACGCTGAGCTTTGCCGCCGCGCTGAAGTCCGCCCTGCGCGAAGATCCGGACGCCATCCTGGTCGGTGAAATGCGCGATCTGGAAACCATTCGTCTGGCCATGACGGCGGCCGAAACCGGCCACTTGGTATTTGGCACACTGCACACCTCCAGCGCGGCCAAGACCATCGACCGCATCATTGACGTGTTCCCCTCGGAAGAGAAGGAAATGGTGCGCGCCATGCTGTCGGAATCGCTGCAGGCGGTGATCTCGCAGACCTTGTGCAAGACCAAGGACGGCCAGGGGCGCGTGGCGGCACACGAGATCATGATCGGCACCCCCGCCATCCGCAACCTGATCCGCGAAGCCAAGGTGGCGCAGATGTACTCCAGCATCCAGACCGGCAACAACGTGGGCATGCAGACGCTGGACCAGAACCTGACCGAATTGGTCAAGCGCAACCTGATCAGCCCGGCCGAGGCGCGCGGCAAGGCCAAGATCCCGGAAAACTTCCCCGGGTAGGTATGGCACACCCCCAGGCTTGCTCGCTGCGCGTCGCTTCGCCGTGGGGCCTCGGCCAGAGTCCGAGGCTCTTCGACCTGTCCTGGCCTGCGCAGGCAGGCCAGGAGCCGCAGGTCTCAGCCCCCCTTGCAGGGGGCAACACCAGCAGTCCGGCAAAGCCGGTCCTGCGGTGTTTCCCGTCTTGCGAAACTCTACGCTGAAGAAGGAGGTGCTCTCATGGAGCGCGATCAAGCCACGAAATTCATCAACGATCTGCTCAAGCTGATGGTCAGTCGCAATGGCAGCGACCTCTTCATCACAGCGGACTTTCCGCCGGCGATCAAGGTCGATGGCAAGGTGACCAAGGTGTCGCCGCAGCCGCTGAGCGGCGCGCATACCCTGGCGCTGGCACGTTCGATCATGAGCGACAAGCAGGTGGCCGAGTTCGAGCGCACCAAGGAGTGCAACTTCGCCATCTCGCCGCCAGGCGTTGGCCGCTTTCGCGCCAATGCCTTCATACAACAGGGCAAGGTCGGCATGGTGCTGCGTGTCATTCCCTCGCTGTTGCCCACCATTGATACCCTGGGCGTGCCGCAAGCGCTGAAGGAAGTGGCACTGGCCAAACGCGGCCTGTGTATCCTGGTCGGCGCCACCGGCTCGGGCAAATCCACCACGCTGGCCGCCATGGTGGACTGGCGCAATGAGAACTCCTTTGGCCACATCATCACCATCGAGGACCCGGTGGAGTTCGTGCATCCGCACAAGAACTGCGTGGTGACGCAGCGCGAAGTGGGGCTGGACACCGACAGCTGGGACATCGCGCTCAAGAACACGCTGCGCCAAGCGCCTGATGTGATCCTGATGGGCGAAATCCGCGACCGCGAGACCATGGAACATGCCGTGGCTTTTGCCGAAACCGGCCACCTGTGCCTGGCCACGCTGCACGCCAACAGCGCCAACCAGGCGCTGGACCGCATCATCAACTTCTTCCCCGAAGAGCGTCGTCCGCAACTGCTGATGGACCTCTCACTCAACCTGCGCGCGCTGATCTCGCAACGCCTGGTGCCGAAGCAAGACGGCAAGGGCCGGGCCGCCGCGGTGGAAGTGCTGCTCAACACGCCGCTGATCTCCGACCTGATCTTCAAGGGCGAAGTCGCCGAGATCAAGGAGATCATGAAGAAAAGCCGGCAGCTCGGCATGCAGACCTTCGACCAGGCGCTGTTCGACCTGTACGAGACCAACGTCATCAGCTACGAAGACGCCTTGCGCAACGCCGACTCGCTCAACGACCTGCGTCTGCAGATCAAACTCAACAGCCAGCGCGGCAAATCGCAGGATCTGAGCGCCGGCACCGAAAACCTGGCTATCGTCTGACTCTCTCTTATGGCAAACATCAACGCGAAAACCTACGAATCCACCCCGTCGCGCAAGGTCGCCTTTCTCGGCCTGGGCGTCATGGGCTACCCGATGGCCGGGCACTTGGCTCGGGCTGGCCACACCGTCACGGTCTACAACCGCACACCGGCCAAAGCACAGGCCTGGGTCGCCGAATTTGGCGGCAAGCTTGCCGCTACCCCGCGCGAAGCGGCCACCGGTGCCGACTTCATCTTCGCCTGCGTCGGCAATGACGACGACCTGCGCAGCATCACGCTGGGTGCCGATGGCGCCTTTGCCGGCATGGCTCCCGGCGCCATCTTTGTCGACCACACCACCGCATCGGCCGAGGTCGCCCGCGAATTGGCGACGGCGGCACGCCAGATCGGGCTGCAGTTCATTGATGCACCGGTATCGGGCGGCCAGGCCGGCGCCCAGAACGGCGCACTCACCGTCATGTGTGGCGGTGACCAGAAAGCCTTTGACGCCGCCCGGCCGGTGGCCATGGCCTTCTCGCGCGCCTTCACTCTGATGGGCGCCAGCGGTTCTGGTCAGCTGACCAAGATGGTGAACCAGATCTGCATTGCCGGGTTGGTACAGGGCCTGAGTGAAGCGATTGCCTTCGGCCAGAACGCCGGCCTGGACATGCTGCAGGTGCTCGACGTCATTGGCAAAGGCGCCGCACAAAGCTGGCAACTCGACAACCGCGGCAAGACCATGGTGGCCGACCAGTTCGACTTCGGTTTTGCCGTCGACTGGATGCGCAAGGACCTTGGCCTTGTCATGGAAGAAGCCAGACGCAACGGCTCGCGCCTGCCAGTCACGGCGTTGGTGGACCAGTTCTACGCCGACATTCAGCAGATGGGTGGTCGGCGCTGGGACACCTCCAGCCTGATCAAACGGCTGAAATAAACAAGGCGCCCATGGGCGCCTTGTTTATTCTGGGTCACTGAAGACTCACTTCTTCTTTTCGTTCGCGGCTGGCTTGGGCAGCAAGGCCTGTAGCTCTTCTTCGCTGATGATCTCAAATATGCGCACCACCTTCTGGACGCCGCTGGTGCTGCGGGCGACATCGGTTCCGCGGTCGGCTTCACGTTGGGTCACGCGCCCCATCAGGTAAGTGACGCCACGCTCGGTAACGACCTTGTAGGCACTCGCATACAGATCGCGTGCATCCACCAACCCGGCCTTGACCTTGCCCGTGGTCAGCGAGTCGCTGGAACGCTGCGTGAAAGAGGTGTTGCCCATGACGCCCAGCTCATTGACGATGGTGCGCACATTCTCGACGCGCGACACCACCTGTTCCGCCAGTTGCTTGTCCTGTGCGCTGGGCACTTCACCGGTCAGCAGCACTTGGCGGTTGTAGCTGGTGATGTTGATGTGGACGCGATCACCCAGGTTTTCCTGAATGCGGCTGGCGGCACGCAACTCAATGCCCTCATCCTCCAGTTGCGCCCCCGAAGTACGACGATCAACAGCGACCAGGCTGCCTGCCACCGCACCGCCAACGATCACTGGTGCACAGGCGCTCAGGGTTGCAACCAAACCAGCGGCCAATGCAGCCGTCAGACAAAATTTTCGGGCTATCAGTTTCATGTCGGTGTTTCCTGTTCTCCAAGCAATTGAGCATCCACCGCATCGCAAATGCAATGCAGTGCCAAGATATGCACTTCCTGGATGCGTGCTGTGCGCTCGTGCGGCACACAGATGTGCACGTCCGTGTCGCGCAGAGCCTGATTCATCTTGCCGCCCCCCCGGCCGGTCAGACCGATCACCACCATCTCGCGCTCGTGCGCCGCCTCGATGGCCGCCAGCACATTGGCCGAATTACCGCTGGTGGTGATGGCCAGTAGCACGTCGCCCGGCTGGCCCAGCGCACGCACCTGGCGCGAGAAGACGGCATTGAAGCTGTAGTCGTTGGCGATCGCCGTCAAGATCGAGGTGTCGGTCGTCAGCGCAATCGCCCCCAGTTCGGGACGCTCGCGCTCGAAGCGGCCAACAAACTCGGCCGCGAAGTGCTGTGCATCGGCGGCCGAACCGCCATTGCCGCAGGCCAGCACCTTGCCGCCACTCGTCACGCAGGCCAGCACGGCCTGCACGGCGTCGGCAATCGGCTTGCTCAAGGACTGCGCCGACTGGTATTTCAAATCGGCGCTGTCGATAAAGTGTTGTTGAATGCGTTGCTCAAGCATGGGGCAATGATAACTGTGAAGCCTTGTCCGCGCCGGGGCAGGTGCTTGTTTCAGTCTGTAAAGGCTGCCTGCAGCCATTGCACACCTTGCGCCTCCAGCGCCACCACGTCAAAACGGCAAGGTGGCGGTTCGCGCCAACGCAACAGGTAATGACGTGCGGCGAAAATGATACGTCGCTGCTTCTGGAAACTGACGCTGGCGGCCGCGCCGCCATGGTGCGAACTAGCACGTTGTCGCACCTCGACAAACACCAAGGTGCCGTCCGGCGCCCCCATGATGAGGTCGATTTCGCCGCCGCCGCGTCCGGGCGTCCGATAATTGCGCTCCAGCAGGCGCAGTCCAGCGCGCTGCAGATGGCGCAGCGCCTGTTCTTCGGCTGCGTCGCCGGCTTGTTTGGTGGTTGGGCTGTCGCCTGCCGCTCGCCATTTGGGGAACACCATTGAACGCTTCTTTCGCCTCCGCCCTGACCGCCTCCCATGAGGCAGCTGCTTCACAGCATTATCCCCAAGGGGCGCTGTATGTGGTGGCCACCCCCATCGGCAATCTGGCCGACATCACCTTGCGCGCACTGCATGTGCTGCAACTGGTCGACGTCATTGCCTGCGAGGACACCCGCCACACCCAGAGCCTGCTGCGCGCTTACGGCATCGAGCGCAGTTCGCAGCAGCTCCTGGCGCTGCACCAGCACAACGAAGCCGAAGCAGCACAAGGCGCCATTGCGCGGCTGCGCGCCGGTCAACGCATCGCTTACGTCAGCGATGCCGGCACGCCAGCCATCAGCGACCCCGGGGCGCGTTTGGTGGCGGCAGTGCAGGCTGAAGGGCTGCCAGTCGTGCCGCTACCGGGCGCCAGCAGTGTCACCACCGCGTTGAGTGTGGCCGGTATTGCCGACGATGACGCGACCGGCTTTGTATTTGTCGGCTTCCTGCCGGCGAAAACGAATGAGCGCGTCACCGCCGTGCAGGCGCTAGCCAGCGAATATCGCGCCGTGGTGCTGCTGGAAGCGCCGCACCGTATCGAACCACTGGCGGCAGCCCTGGCCGTGCTTGGCGAACGCAAACTCACGATCGGACGCGAGTTGACCAAGCAGTTCGAAGAAATCGCCACTGTGCCAGCAGCCGAATTCAGCACCTGGCTGGCTGCACAGGCCAATCGCACCCGCGGTGAATTCGTGCTGGTGCTGCACCCAGCCCCTGTGGCGACCCAGGCGGGTGAAGCGCAAGGGCTGCGCATTCTCGAGTTGCTGCTGGCCGAGTTGCCGCTCAAGACGGCCGTCAAGCTGGCCGCCGACATCAGCGGCAGCTCACGCAACGCGCTCTACGACGCCGCGCTGGCGATGAAACAGCTCAGCAAAACATGAGGGCCAGCACGGCCGCATCCTCGCCCAGATTCAAGGTGAGGTAACTTGCCAGGCGGTAAGCCGGGTAGGCCAAGGTATCCATCGAGAGATCGGATGACAGGGACGTGGGCAAAGTGAACTGGCAGATGCCGGGATGAAGGTGCTTTCAGCCATGAAGGCTTGATCTGGTGCGGCTGGCGGGGATCGAACCCACGACCCTTGGCTTCGGAGGCCAATACTCTATCCACTGAGCTACAGCCGCTATACCGAGCACCCCGCATTGTAGGGGGTTTCGGCCGGGGCGGCCGCTATAATCGCTTGCTGATTTATATCAAGCCCCCAGAATTATCGAGGACACCATGAGCGACAACAGCCACGAAGAAGCCCACACCGGCCCGATCAAGACCCCCAAGCAATTGGTGTGGGCATCCATCTTTGCCTTCGTGGTTCCGGTGTTCATCATCATCGGTTTGGTGAGTTATGTCACCTCGGCCAACAAGCCTGCTGCCGGGGCCGTGAACACTGAAAAAGCCGTTGCCGAACGCCTGCAGAAAGTCGGCTCTGTCGAGATTCGCGATGCCAACCGTCCCCTGAAGAGCGGCGAAGAAGTCTTCAAGGCCCAGTGCGCGGCCTGCCATGCCACCGGTGCTGCCGGCGCTCCCAAATTCCAGGATGTTGCAGCGTGGGCTCCGCGTATCAAGACCGGCCTGGAGGCCCTGCTGAACTCCGCCCTCAAGGGTAAGAATGCCATGGCACCGCAAGGTGGCGGCGATCACTCCGATGTTGAAATCGCCCGTGCTGTGGTCTACATGACCAACGCCGCCGGTGCCAAGTTCGAAGAACCCAAGGCGCCCGCAGCCGCCGAAGCCAAATAAGCGTTTCGGTGCACCTGAAAAAACCGGTCATCGACCGGTTTTTTTATGCCTGCTCATGCCCCAGGCCTTTTTGAATATGCGTATCAAGCTATCTTTTCGATAGCAAATCCGGGCTTGTCACATAGCCGAATCGCTCAGGCATGTGCTGCGCAGTCATTTCCGTCAGCGTCCACACGCCGGCCTGCACGGCATCTGCCGCCAACGCGACGTCCTGCGTGTGCACCAGGCCAAACCCAAGATCCGTGAGCAAATAGACACGCCCCGCTTCGTCCATCAGGCACTGCCGCACCTGCGCCACTTGCCCGGCATGGGTCAGCACAGTGAAGTCCGGCTGAATACGCCAGATCCAGGGCGTGGCCTCCAGCTCCACAAAAACCCGCTGCGGCCCGTTCTGGAAGAACCAGCGCCCTTGCGCATCGGCACCGTAGTTGCGCTGAATGAAGTCGATCAACTTGTCGTGCCGCAACAGTGAGCCTTTGGCGACCGTGCCCCCGCCGGCGAACGGACCTGCGGCTTGCGCCTGGTCATCGCGCATGTACCAGTTGCCGCGGGCGTCCAGCCCGAGCCAGCCATAACAGTCCGGCACATTCGGCCATTTGGCCATGGCTTGCTTGACGATGTCATCCATGCTGGCCTCCCGCCTGCCCTGCAGCCCGTAACAACCACTGCCCCACCGCATCCGGCATGGGTCGCACGTGCCCCGGCCAAGGCCCACCCGCAAAGCCGACATGGCCACCATGACGCGGCTGCCACAACGTGACGTCCGCCCCCACATCTCCCTCGTGCGGCAGGCTGGATGCGGGCACGAAGGGATCGTTCTGCGCATTGACCGCCAGCGCCGGGATACGGATGCTGGCCAGATGCGGCTTTGCCGAGGCGCGGCGCCAGTAGTCATCGACGTCCTTGAAACCATGCAAGGGGGCGGTGAAAACATTGTCGAACTCATACAGGTCGCGCGCGGCCCGCAGGGCCTGGGCGTCAAACAGGCCCGGGTGCTGCGCCAGCTTCTGCATGGCTTTCGGCTTCATGGTGTTCAGAAACATGCGCGTGTAGACCACGCGGTTGAAGCCGCGGCCGATCGCCTGGCCTCCGGCCGTCAAGTCCAATGGCGCGCTGACGGAGGCCACCGCGGACACCATCCGCGCGGCCGACTCCCCCATCCCGCCAGCCCAGCGCATCAAGGCATTGCCCCCCAGCGACACGCCAACCGCCACGATCGGGCCTGGGTGCACATCACGACAACGCGCCAGTATCCAGTGCACCTCTTCAAAATCGCCTGAGTGGTAGGCCCGCGGCCCCAGGTTGATGTCGCCGCCACAGCCGCGAAAGTGCGGCACGACAAATGCCATGCCCTGCTCACGCGCGAAATCGGCAAAGGCCTGCGCATAGTGGCTCTGCGATGAGCCCTCCAGACCGTGGAACAGGACCAGCAGCGTTTCGCCCGGCGCCTCTTGCTGCAACCAATCAACGTCGATGAAGTCGCCGTCTGGCGTGGTCCAACGTTCGCGTCGGAATTGCGGCCGCGGCCCCAGCACCTGCCGGGCGTAGAGCGCCGGCCAGATGGTTTGCAGGTTGCCGCCAGGCAACCACGGGGGGGCAGAGTAGTTCATGTGGATATTCGAAGTCGCAGTCGCAATTTTCCGCCATAAGCCGGGGACGCAGGTGTATGCTAAGCCCCGCTTCTTGTTGCAGGAGTTTTCCATGATGCGCTGGTTTTTCACCTTGATCGCTGCTCTGACCCTGAGCGGTTGCGGCTACAACGATTTTCAACGGCTTGACGAACAGACCCAGTCGGCCTGGAGCGAAGTGCTCAACCAGTACCAGCGCCGTGCCGACCTGGTGCCCAACATCGTAGCCACGGTCAAGGGCGAAGCGGCCTTCGAGCAGGAGACCCTTACGCGCGTGATCGAAGCACGCGCCAAGGCTACCGCCATCCAGGTCACGCCCGACACCCTGAACAACCCGCAGTCACTGCAGAAATTCCAGGCTGCCCAAGGCGAACTCGGCAGTGCCTTGAGCCGGCTGATGGTCGTCTCTGAGCGCTACCCCACCTTGCAAGCCAACCAAGGCTTCCGTGACCTGCGCGTCCAGCTCGAAGGCACGGAAAACCGCATCACCATCGCCCGCAACCGCTACATCCAGGCAGTACAGGAATACAACGTGCTGGCACGCAGTTTCCCCAGCAACCTCACCGCCGTGCTGTTCGGCTACCAGACCAAGCCGAATTTCGCACCACAGAACGAGGCGGCGATCTCCTCGCCACCCGCGGTTGACTTTGGCAAAAAGTAAGTCGTCCCGTCCTCTCTGACGCCCTATGCTCATGCTGCGCTGGGCCCGTCGCTGCGGCTTCACCGCCTGGTTCTTGGCCGCTTTGACAAGCGCCGCCCTGGCCCAGACCGTGCTGCCGGTCCCCGCCTTGACCGCCCGGGTGATAGACCAGACCGGCACGCTCAATGCCGCACAGCTGAGTGAGCTTGAAGCCAAGCTGGCTGGTTTTGAGCAGACGCAGGGCTCCCAAATCGTCATCCTGCTGGTGCCGACCACGCAGCCTGAAGACATCACGGCCTACGCCAACCGGGTCTTCAACACCTGGAAGCCGGGCCGCGCCGGCCTCGGGGACGGTTTGCTGCTGGTGGTTGCCAAGCAGGACCGCAAAATCCGCATTGAAGTGGCGCGCGCACTGGAGGGGGCTATCCCCGATCTGGCTGCCAAACAGGTGATCGACAACGTGCTGACACCGCATTTTCGCCAAGGCGATTTTGCCGGCGGGCTGGATTTGGCCCTCGATCAGCTGATGGCGCTGATCCGTGGCGAGGGCCTGCCGCCCCCCACTCCTGGCAGCCCACGCCTAGCCAATGATGGTATTGATTGGATGGACCTGGGTGTTCTGCTTCTCATTGCGGTCCCTGTCGTGGGCTCCCTGTTACGCCGCATTCTGGGTCACAAGCTTGGCACACTGGTCACCGGCGGCGCTGTTGCCGCCCTCACTTTTGTCTTCACCGCCAGCTTGCTGATGGCCGGCCTTGCTGCACTCTTGGCCGTTCTGCTGACGTTCATCGCCGGCACCCCGCTGGGCAGCGCCTTGCTGGCCGCCAGCCAGCAGGGTCAGCGCCACGGTGGCCGCTGGGGCGGCGGTGATTTCGGCGGTGGCTTTGGTGGGGGATTCGGCTCGGGCGGTGGTTTCAGTTCCGGCGGCGGTGGTGACGGCGCCGGTGGCGGTGCCTCGGGAGACTGGTGATGATGAAGCGATTGCTCCGTTTGTTGCGCCACCGCTGGTTTGATGAGCGAACCGTACGACGCACCATCCCGTCTGATGTGCGTGAGCGCCTGCTTCAACGCGTTCGTGCCAGCGAACAACACCACAGCGGCGAGATCCGCATCTTCATCGAAGCCGGTCTTCCCATGGGTTATCTCTGGCTCAAAGCCGAGACACGGGCCATCATCCGGCAGCGAGCACTCACCCTGTTTGGCAAACTCCGGGTCTGGGACACCGAGCACAACAACGGCGTGCTGATCTACCTGCTGCTGGCCGAGCGCGCCATCGAGATCGTGGCCGACCGCGGCATCAACCGCCATCTCAGTCCACAACAATGGCAAGGCATGATCTCGCGGATGCGTAGCGCCTTCCGCGAAGGCCAGTTTGAAGAAGGGCTGACACTGGCGCTGGAAGAAATCTCCGCCGTGCTGGTGCAGCACTTCCCGCTGGAAGCCGGCGCCGCCAACCCCAACGAGTTGCCTGATGCACCTTTGATCGGCTGAGCATCCTGCTGCAGGTGGCCCCAAAAACAAAAGCCCCGCACGTGACCGCTGGGGCTTTTGTCATGCTGCAGACCAGAAGATCTGCATCGCAGTAGATGCTTACTTCTTCTGACGGTATTTGCGCAGTGCTGCGATTTGGGCCGCCATGATGGCCAGTTCGGACTGGGCCTTGGCCAGATCGATATCGCTCTTGGCGTTCTTGAGGGCTTCCTCGGCAGCCGCCTTGGCCTCGTTGGCCTTCTCTTCGTCCAAGTCCTTGCCGCGCACCGCCGTATCCGACAGCACGGTCACGCAGTCGGGTTGCACTTCGAGAATGCCACCCGCCACGAAGACGAACTCTTCGCTGCCGTCGGCCGCCTCGATGCGCACCGAGCCCGGCTTGATGCGCGTGATCAGCGGGGTGTGGCGCGGATAGATACCGAGTTCGCCCGCTTCGCCCGGCAAGGCGACAAAACGCGCTTCACCCGAGAAGATGGACTCTTCGGCACTGACAACATCAACGTGGATGGTGTTCATAATTTCTCCTGAAAGATGTTGCTCAAAACTGGCTGCCGGTCACTTGCGCAACCGGCCGCTCAGCTTCAGGCCATCTTCTTGGCTTTCTCGAAGGCTTCGTCGATGGTACCGACCATGTAGAAAGCCTGCTCGGGCAGGTGGTCGCACTCGCCAGCCACAATCATCTTGAAACCACGGATGGTTTCGGACAACGGCACGTACTTGCCCGGCGAACCCGTGAACACTTCGGCCACGTGGAACGGCTGCGACAGGAAACGCTGGATCTTACGAGCGCGGGCCACGGTCAGCTTGTCTTCCGGGGCCAGTTCGTCCATACCCAGAATCGCGATGATGTCACGCAGTTCCTTGTAGCGCTGCAGTGTGCCCTGCACGGCACGGGCCGTGGCGTAGTGCTCTTCGCCGACGACGTCGGGCGACAGCTGACGGCTGGTGGAGTCCAGCGGGTCCACGGCGGGGTAGATACCCAGCGAGGCGATGTCACGGCTCAGCACCACGGTGGAGTCCAAGTGGGCGAAGGTGGTGGCAGGCGACGGGTCGGTCAAGTCGTCGGCCGGCACGTACACGGCCTGGATCGAGGTGATGGAACCCACCTTGGTCGAGGTAATACGCTCTTGCAGACGACCCATTTCCTCGGCCAGCGTCGGCTGGTAGCCCACGGCGGAAGGCATACGACCCAGCAGAGCGGACACTTCGGTACCGGCCAGGGTGTAGCGATAGATGTTGTCCACGAAGAACAGCACGTCACGGCCTTCGTCACGGAAGGACTCGGCGATGGTCAGACCGGTCAGGGCCACGCGCAGACGGTTACCCGGGGGCTCGTTCATCTGACCGTAGACCATGGCCACTTTGGATTCGGCCAGGTTCTCCAGGTTCACCACGCCGGAATCGGCCATCTCATGGTAAAAGTCGTTACCTTCACGGGTACGCTCACCCACACCGGCGAACACGGACAGACCGGAGTGCGCCTTGGCGATGTTGTTGATGAGTTCCATCATGTTCACGGTCTTGCCCACACCGGCACCACCGAACAGACCGACCTTACCGCCCTTGGCGAACGGGCAAACCAAGTCAATCACCTTGATACCGGTTTCCAGCAGTTCCTGCGAGGGGCTCAGCTCGTCGTAAGCGGGAGCCTTGCGGTGGATCGAAGCCGTGTGTTCCTGGCTGACGGGACCACGCTCGTCGATCGGCGCACCGAGCACGTCCATGATGCGGCCCAGCGTGGCCTTGCCCACCGGCACCGTGATCGGCTTGCCGGTGTTTTGCACCATCATGCCGCGGCGCAGGCCGTCAGAAGAACCCAGGGCAATGGTACGCACGATACCGTCGCCGAGCTGCTGCTGCACTTCGAGCGTCAGGGTCGAACCGTCCATTTTCAGGGCGTCATAGATGCTGGGCATCTTGTCGCGCGGGAACTCAACGTCCACCACGGCGCCGATACACTGAACAATTTTTCCCTGCACTTGCGAGTTTGCTTGAGCCATTTTTCGCTCCAAAAATTTGAATCTTTAACTTGACAAAGGTCAGACTGGAGATGCCGCTTACACAGCAGCCGCACCCGCCACAATTTCCGACAGCTCTTTCGTGATCGCGGCCTGACGCGTCTTGTTGTAAACCAGCTTGAGTTCGCCAATCACGCTGCCAGCGTTGTCGGTCGCGGCCTTCATGGCCACCATCCGTGCTGACTGTTCCGATGCCATGTTCTCGGCCACAGCCTGGTACACCAGTGCTTCCACGTAACGCACGAGCAGGTCGTCAATGACAGACTGCGCGTCCGGTTCGTAGATGTAGTCCCAGTCGTGCTGCGGACCGCTGGCTTGCGCCTCGGCCTGCATCTTGGCTGCAGACAGCGGCAAGAGCTGCTCCACCACGGGCTCCTGCTTCATGGTGTTGATGAACTTGGTGTAGCTCAGGTACACAGCGCTGACTTCGCCACGGGTGTAGGCATCCAGCAGCACCTTGACGGGGCCGATGAGCTTGTCCAGATGCGGCGTGTCACCGAGTTGTGTCACATGCGACACGACCTTGGCGCCAATGCGGCCCAGAAAGCCCAAGCCCTTGTTGCCAATGGCCACGGCCTGCGTGGAAACGCCCGCACTCTGCAGCTCGCGCAGCTTGGTCGTCACACCACGCAGAACGTTGGTGTTCAGACCGCCGCACAGGCCCTTGTCGGTTGTCACGACAATCATGCCGGCGCTCTTGGCATCGTTCTTTTGCATGAACGGATGCACATACTCCGGATTGGCCTTGCCGAGGTTGGCGGCAATATTGCGCACCTTCTCGCTGTACGGACGAGCGGCATGCATCCGCTGCTGCGCCTTGCGCATCTTGGACGCGGCCACCATTTCCATGGCCTTGGTGATCTTCTTGGTGTTTTCCACCGATTTGATCTTGCCGCGTATTTCCTTACCTGCTGCCATGCTTGGCTCCTTAAGCGTTCAGGTCGGGATCAGGCGAACGACTTCTTGAATGCCACGATCGCGGTATTCAGTTCAGCCTCAGCGTCCTTGTCCATGGCCTTGTCAGCTTCCAGCTTGGCCAGCAGCGCAGCGTGCTTGTCCTTCAGGTAGCCGTGCAGGCCGTGTTCGAAGGGCAGGACCTTCTTGACGTCGAGGTCATCAAGGTAACCCTTGTTCACCGCGTACAGGGAAGCGGCCATCAAGCTGATGGACAGCGGGCTGTACTGGGCTTGCTTCAGCAGTTCGGTCACGCGGGCACCGCGGTCGAGCTGCTTGCGGGTGGCCTCGTCCAGGTCGGAGGCGAACTGCGCAAAAGCAGCCAGCTCACGGTACTGGGCCAAGTCGGTACGGATACCACCGGACAGGTTCTTGATCAGCTTGGTCTGGGCAGCACCACCGACGCGCGACACCGAGATACCGGCGTTGATGGCGGGGCGGATACCGGCGTTGAACAGCGAGGTTTCCAGGAAGATCTGGCCGTCGGTGATCGAGATCACGTTGGTCGGAACGAAAGCGGACACGTCGCCAGCCTGGGTTTCAATGATCGGCAGCGCCGTCAGCGAACCGGTCTTACCCTTGACGGCGCCCTTGGTGAAGGCTTCGACGTAGTCGGCATTCACGCGAGCGGCACGCTCCAGCAGACGGCTGTGGAGATAGAACACGTCGCCAGGGTAGGCTTCGCGACCCGGGGGACGACGCAGCAGCAGCGAGACCTGACGGTAGGCCACGGCCTGCTTGGACAGGTCGTCGTACACGATCAGGGCGTCTTCGCCGCGATCGCGGAAGTATTCGCCCATCGTGCAGCCGGAGTAGGCCGACACGTACTGCATGGCAGCGGATTCGGAAGCGGTAGCAGCCACGACGATGGTGTAGTCCATCGCGCCGGCCTGCTCCAGAGCACGCACCACGTTCTTGACGCTGGAGGCCTTCTGGCCGATCGCGACATAAACGCAGGTCATGTTCTGACCCTTCTGGTTGATGATGGCGTCGATGGCCACGGCGGTCTTGCCGGTCTGGCGGTCGCCAATGATCAACTCACGCTGGCCACGACCGACCGGCACCATGGCGTCGATCGACTTCAGGCCGGACTGCATCGGCTGGTCCACCGACTTACGTGCGATCACGCCCGGGGCGACTTTCTCGATCACGTCGGTCATCTTGGCGTTGATCGGGCCCTTGCCGTCGATCGGTTGACCCAGCGCATTCACCACGCGGCCAATCAGCTCGGGGCCAACCGGCACTTCCAGAATACGGCCGGTGCACTTGACGGTGTCACCTTCAGAAATGTGCTCGTATTCGCCCAGAATCACGGCGCCGACGGAGTCGCGCTCGAGGTTCAGCGCCAGGCCGAAAGTGGGCAGGCCATCGCTGCCAGCCGGGAATTCGAGCATTTCGCCCTGCATCACGTCGGACAGGCCGTGGATGCGCACGATGCCGTCGGTCACGGACACCACGGTGCCCTGGTTGCGAATATCGGCGCTGGAAGCCAGCCCCTCAATGCGGCTCTTGATCAGATCAGAGATTTCTGCGGGATTGAGTTGCATGACTCTTTCCTTCTTTCGTTAGTTGGGCTGACAGCCGGGCTTGCGCCTTAGGCCGTGAGAGCCACTTTCATTTGTTCCAGACGGGCTTTGACCGAAGTGTCGAGCACCTCGTCACCCACCACCACGCGAATGCCGCCAATCAGGTCGGCATCGAGCTCGACCTTGACGTTGAGCTTGCGACCGAAGCGCTTTTCCAGCGCAGCGGACACGTCGGCCAGGGCCGCGCCATCGACCGGGAACGCGCTGTAGACCACCGCGTCTGACGAACCACCTTGTGCGTTCTTGAGGGCACGGAACTGCGCAGCAATTTCAGGCAAGGCGTTCAGGCGGCCGTTTTCGATCACGGTGCGCAGGAAGTTTTTGGCCTGCTCTGGCAGCGCGGTCTTGACAATACCGCTGATCAAGTCGAACACCTGGTTCGTCGTGACCTTCGGATTGCCGGCAAATTGCTGCAGGCCGGCATCGCCGGCGATCACAGCAAGTTCTTCCACCCAGGCGGCAGCGCCGTTCAAGTCTGCACGAGCGGACTTGAACAACGCTTCAGCGTAGGGGCGGGCAATGGTGGCAAGTTCAGCCATGGTTCACCTTACAGCTCGGTCTTCAGGCGATTGAGCAGATC
The DNA here is from genome assembly GCA_002633085.1 of Curvibacter sp. PD_MW3. GTDB lineage: Bacteria > Pseudomonadota > Gammaproteobacteria > Burkholderiales > Burkholderiaceae_C > Hylemonella. Next base: position 21,207 of record NSIV01000009.1, on the reverse strand, counting down.
AGCGTGGACACCGGCATTGACTTCCTTGCGCAGGATCTGCTCGGCGCCTTTGACGGCCAGCACGGCGACCTGCTCACGCAGGGCTTCACGCGCTTTGGCAGTCTGCTGCTCGGCTTCAGCCTTGGCAGCGGCGATGATCTTGTTGCCTTCTTCGGTGGCGCGGGCCTTGGCTTCTTCAACGATGCCTTGGGCGCGGCGCTCCGCGTCAGCCAGACGCACGGCCGTCTCGTTGCGCGACGTGGCCAGTTCGGCCTCGACACGCTTGTTGGCGTTGGCGAGTTCAGCCTTGGCTTTGTCGGCGGCGGCAAGACCGTCGGCGATTTTCTGGGCCCGCTCGTCGAGTGCCTTGGTGATCGGGGGCCACACGAATTTCATCGTGAACCACACCAGGATCGCAAAGACAACCGCCTGCAGGAACAGGGTTGCATTAATGTTCACGGCTTGATTCCTTCTTCTGCGTGAAGGGGTCCGTCGATTACTTCAGAACGAAGGGGTTGGCGAAGGCGAACAGCAGAGCAATAGCCACACCGATCAGGAAAGCAGCGTCGATCAGACCGGCCAAGATGAACATCTTGGTTTGCAGTTCGTTCATCAGTTCCGGCTGGCGAGCAGAAGACTCGAGGAACTTGCCACCCATCAGGGCGATACCAATCGAGGCACCGATAGCGCCGAGACCGACGATCAGACCACAAGCCAGTGCGACGAGGCCGAGAATGTTTTCCATGAGAAGCTCCTAAAAGTTTGCGGAAAAGAAAAGTGAAAAGAAAGAGAACGAAAGAGAGTTACATCAATGTGCGTCGTGCGCTTGACCGGTGTAGATCAGCGTCAACATCATAAAGATGAAGGCTTGCAAAGTGATCACCAGGATGTGGAACAAGGTCCACACGGTTCCGGCGATGACGTGACCAATGGCCAAGCCAACACCGGTTGCCGACAGCGCCCAGCCGCCACCCATCAGGGCAATCAACATGAACACCAACTCACCTGCAAACATGTTGCCAAACAACCGCATGCCGTGCGACACGGTCTTGGCAAGGTACTCGATCATCTGCATCAGGAAGTTCACCGGATACAGAGCCCAGTGGTCGCCAAAAGGCGCAGCAATCAACTCATGCGCCCAACCACCCAGACCCTTGATCTTGATGTTGTAGACCAGGCAAACCAGCAGCACAGAACAGGACAGACCCAGCGTGGTCGACAGGTCGGCCGTCGGCACCACACGCATGTAGTCCTTGAAGCCCAGTGTCGGACCGGCACTGTGCCAGATGTAGGGAATCAGATCGACCGGCAGCATGTCCATCGCATTCATCAGGAAAATCCAGACAAACACGGTCAAGGCCAGAGGGGAAATGAGTTTGCGGCTCTTGGCGTTGTGAATCACGCCCTTGGCCTGGTTTTCCACCATCTCGGACAGCAGTTCCACCGCCGCCTGGAAGCGACCTGGCACGCCCGAGGTGGCTTTGCGCGCTGCATTCCAGAGCACAAAGCAGCCAATCACGCCCAACAGCAGCGAGAAGACCAGCGAGTCGAAATTGAACAGGCTGAAATCGACGATGCTGTGCTGCTCGACGTTCTCAAAATTGAAATTCTTTTGCAGATGATGCAAATGGTGCTGGATGTATTCTCCAGCCGACGGGGCGTGTGCACCAGCGTTTTCAGCAGACATAAATCACCAGTTCGTCAATTCAAATCTTTACGATCGACTTGCGGCGCGCCGGATGCAACCACATGGCCACCCAGTACACCTTCATCGCCACCACAAAGCCAGCCAGCAAGGCCAACCAGCTCAGACCAGGAACCAGCTTCGGCGCCGCCAGCAGCATCGCCACCGTCAGCACCACCTTCACCAGCTCCCACACAAAAAAACCTGCCAGTGCGGCACCCGCCACACCCGCCTGCCGCGACAGTCCGCGCGCCATCAGGGCCGCCGGAACCACCACCGCCAATGCGCCGTAGCCCGCAGACCACGCCACTTCGGAGCGACCGCTCAGCATCCAGGCCAGCGCCGCCACCAAGGCTCCTGCCACCACCTGCCACCCCACGATTCGCCACAGCGAAAGCAAAGGGTTACTTTCTCGCCATTGACGCGCCTGCTCGGCCGTCAGTGGCTTGAAATCAGGCTCGAGCGCCTCATCTGTCTCATCTGCAAAGGCCTGTTTGGCGGGCTGCGGCGTGGTTTCAGACATCCTCAACGGCACCCCAAGTTACAACCGTAAACCTTTGCAAAGCCACTGATTATACTAAGTAATATCCCTATCTCAGATCATTCCCGACTGAAGAGACAGGAAAAAACAGTCAAAAGACTTTTGCCCGCCGGCGGGCACAGCGCCGGCCCTAGAGCCGACACAGATCAACCCACACGCCACCCTATCTATGTATACCGCTATCAAGTTTCTGCATCTGGTTTCTGCCGTTGTCTGGCTCGGTGGCATGACCTTCATGCTGCTGGCCCTGCGCCCGGCCCTGGGCGAGTTGTTGCCGCCACCGCAGCGCCTGCCGCTGCTCGCAGGCGTGTTGCGCCGCTTCTTCACCTTGGTGTGGGGTGCCGTTCTGCTGCTTCTGCTCAGCGGCGGTTTCATGATGAGCCAAGCCGGTGCGCTGGCGATGCCGATCGGCTGGCATTTGATGGCCGGCATCGGCGTGCTGATGTGCCTGATCTTCGGCCACCTCTACTTCGGCCCCTATCGCCGCCTGCAGGCGGCACTGGCCGCGGCCGACTGGCCCGAAGGCGGCCGACGCGCCAACCAGATTGCCCTGCTGGTCACGGTGAATTTCTGGCTTGGCTGGCTGGTGCTGGCCGCCATCACCTTCCTGGCCTGAGCGCTTTCCACACTGCACCCCACCATGCTGCCGCCCCTGCCCTGCTACCTCAACGGCGACTACACGCTGCTGCCGGACGCCAAGATCAGCGTCATGGACCGCGGCTTCATCTTTGGTGACGGCGTCTACGAAGTACTGCCGGTCTACGGCGGCTGCCCGTTCTGCTTCGAGCAGCACATGGCGCGCCTGGAGCGTAACCTGGCTGAGCTGCGCATTCCGAACCCGAACACGCGGGCACAGTGGCACCAGATTGCTACGAAACTGATAGCTGATTACGCAACATCCACGGGCGCCAAGGTCGAAAATACCGATCAAATGGTGTACATCCAGGTCACGCGTGGCGTGGCACTGCGCGACCACGCCATGCCAGAGGGTCTGACACCCACGGTGTTCGTGCTCAGCAACGCCCTGAAGGCGCCGACGGCAGAACAGCGGCGCGACGGCGTGGCCTGTGTCACCGCCAACGACTTCCGCTGGCAGAAGGCCCACATCAAGAGCGTGAGCCTGCTGGGCGCCGTGCTAGCACGCCAGATCAGTGTCGATGCCGGCGCGGCCGAGACCATCATGTTCCGCGACGGCTTCCTGAGCGAAGCCTCTGCCAGCAACGTCTGGGTGGTGAAGAACGGCGTCCTCATGGGCCCGCCCAAGGACAACCTGGTGCTCGAAGGCATCCGCTACGCCCTGCTGGAAGATATCTGCCGCAGCCAAGGCATTCCGCTGGAGCTTCGCCGCATCAGCCGCGCGGAAGTGCTGACGGCTGACGAGGTGCTGCTGAGCTCGGCCACCAAGGAAGTGCTGCCGGTCAGCCGCATCGATGGCCAGCCCGTCGGCAGCGGCCAGCCCGGCCCCCTCTATGCCCGGCTGTATGCCGGCTACCAGGCCATCAAAACCCGATCGCGCAACGAACAGCGCCGTCAAGACCACACGGAGAATCCATCGTCATGAGCCAGCCCCCCTCGCCCGACACCCCAGGTGGCAACCCGCGTGCCGACACGCTGATTGAATATCCCTGCCGCTTCCCGATCAAGGTCATGGGCGACAAGGTGGACGGCTTCGTCCATGCCGTGACCACGATCGCGCACGCCTTCGATCCGGTGTTCGACGCCAGCACCATCGAGTTGCGCGAGAGCAAGGGTGGCAACTACCTCGGCATCACCATCACCATCACGGCCACCAGCCGCGACCAGCTCGACGAGCTGTACCGCACGCTGTCGACCCACCCGATGGTCAAGGTCGTTCTGTGAAGATGTCTCCCCCAGGCTACGCTCCCTTCGTTCGCTGCGCCACCCCCCTCCTGCTACGCAGAGGGGGCGCACTCAGCGGCCTGGCACAGCCAGTTCCGCGAGTGCCCACGCATAGGCAGCACCAGATGCCTCCAGGATTCTGAATGGACACACGCATCCTTGGCCGGGTGGATTACGCACCCACCTATGCCGCCATGCAGGCCTTCACCACCGCACGCACGGTCGACACGCCGGACGAGCTCTGGATCTGCGAGCACCCGCCAGTGTTCACGCAAGGGCTGGCCGGCCAGGCCGACCATGTGCTGGTGCCAGGCGACATTCCCGTGGTGGCCACCAACCGCGGCGGCCAGGTCACTTACCACGGCCCGGGCCAGGTGGTGGCCTACCCGCTGATTGACCTCAAGCGTGCCGGCTACTTCGTCAAGGAATACGTCTACCGCGTGGAAGAGGCCGTCATCAAGACGCTGGCGCACTTCGGCGTGACCGGCCACCGTGTCGCCGGCGCGCCCGGCATCTATGTGCGGCTGGACGACCCGACCTCGCATGCCCTGCTGCCGCAGCGGCCGCAGAAATCGACCGCCGGCACCGCCACGCCCGATTTCACGGGGCTGGGCAAGATCGCCGCCTTGGGCATCAAGGTCAGCCGCAACTGCACCTACCACGGCGTGGCGCTCAACGTGGCCATGAACCTGGAACCCTACTCGCGCATCAACCCCTGCGGTTATGCCGGGCTGAAAACCGTGGACCTTTCTACAATCGGGGTATCCGTCGACTGGGCGGATGCTGCCCACGTTTTGAGCCAGAAGCTCGTTACCTATTTGGCGCCCTGAGCGTCGCCCACATCATGAGCACCCCTGAATCCAGCACGGTCCGCCCCACTGTCCGTGAAGAACAAACCGTCGACAACTACGACCCGTCGGCCAAGCAGAAGGCCGCTGCCAAGCTCTCGCGCATCCCGGTCAAGGTGGAAGCCGGTGAAGTGCTGAAAAAACCCGACTGGATCCGCGTCAAGGCCGGCTCACCGACCACGCGCTTCTACGAGATCAAGGACATCCTGCGCACCAACAAGCTGGTGACGGTGTGCGAGGAAGCCAGCTGCCCCAACATCGGCGAATGCTTCGGCAAGGGCACGGCCACCTTCATGATCATGGGCGACAAGTGCACGCGCCGTTGCCCGTTCTGCGACGTCGGCCACGGCCGCCCCGACCCGCTCGATGTCAACGAGCCCGACAACCTGGCCAAGACCATTGCCGCGCTCAAGCTCAAGTACGTGGTGATCACCAGCGTCGACCGCGACGACCTGCGCGACGGCGGCGCCGGCCACTTTGTGGAGTGCATCCGCAAGACGCGCGAGCTGTCGCCGCAAACGCAGATCGAGGTGCTGGTGCCTGACTTCCGCGGCCGCGACGACCGTGCGCTGGAGATCCTGAAGGCCGCGCCGCCGGATGTGATGAACCACAACCTGGAAACGGTGCCGCGCCTGTACAAACAAGCCCGCCCGGGCAGCGACTACCAGTTCTCGCTCAACCTGCTGAAGAAGTTCAAGGCCCTGTTCCCCAACGTGCCAACCAAGAGCGGCCTGATGGTCGGCCTGGGCGAGACCGACGAAGAAATTCTGGCAACGATGCGCGACATGCGTGCGCACAACATCGAGATGCTGACCATCGGCCAGTACCTCGCGCCGTCGAACTCACACCTGCCAGTCAAGCGCTATGTGCACCCGGACACCTTCAAGATGTTCGAGGAAGAAGCCTACAAGATGGGCTTCACCCATGCGGCCGTCGGCGCCATGGTGCGCTCGAGCTACCACGCCGACCAGCAGGCCCATGCCGCCAGCCTGGCACGATGAGCACCCGCCTGGTCACCGACGAACTGGAGCTGCTGCAGTCGCTGGTCGACCTGCCACAGCATCCGCGCATCATCGAACTGGGCTGCGGTGCGGCGCACCTGTCGCGCAAGCTGCTGCAGCGCTTCCCCAGCTGCGAGGTCACTGGGCTGGAGGTGGATGAACGCCAGATGGAGAAGAACCGGCTCCAACCGCAGGAGCGACTGCATTTCGTGCAGGCCGGTGCGCAGGCGATTTCGTTTGGCGACGGCACATTCGACTTGGCGCTGATGCTGAAGTCGCTACACCACGTGCCGCTGGACCTGCTGGACCAGGCGCTGAATGAGGTGCACCGCGTGCTGCGGCCACAAGGCCTGCTGTACGTGTCGGAGCCGATGTTTGCCGGCGCACTCAACGAAGTCATGCGCTTGTTCCACGACGAAGAGATCGTTCGTGCCGCCGCCCTGCGTGCGGTGCAGGCGGCAGTGGCCTCAGGTGCCTGGGAACAGGTCGATGAGATCTTCTTCGAGACCCCGGTGCACTACCGCGACTTTGCCGAATTTGAGCAACGCATGATTGGCGTCACCTTCGTCACCCACCAGCTCGACGCCGCCACCTTGGCGGCGGTACGGGAGCGCTTCGAGCCGCACATGACAGCCGATGGCGCCCACTTCGTGCGCCCGATGCGCATCAACCTGTTGCGCAGGCGATAAGTTGGCCCAGCCCAAGTTGCTACAAAATACATAGCTACTTGCGCATATCCAGCAAGGACTGGATGCCAATTTAATTCTGAATCAGCTCAGAGCCAGGGTGTCCAGACCCTGATGCAGTGCAAGGGCCCGCGTCAGCCCTGCAACAGTGACGCCGGCTCGTCATGCGCCAGCACGGTCTGCGCCCAAGGCGTGAGCTTGGCCGTGTCGGCGCGCAGCACCTCCTGCTTGACCGCCAGGATTTGCGCTGGGTGCATGGAAAAGCTGCGCAGGCCCAGGCCCAGCAGCAGGCGCGTCATGGCGATGTCGCCCGCCATCTCGCCGCAGACGCTGACCTCTTTGCCCTGGGCACGGCATTCGGCAATGGTGTCCGCCACCAGGCGCAACACCGCCGGATGCAGCGGGTCATAGAGATGCGCGACCGATTCGTCGGCACGGTCGATGGCCAGGGTGTACTGGATCAGGTCGTTGGTGCCGATGGACAGGTAATCAAAATGGCGCAGAAAGGTCTTGAGCATCAACGCCGCGGCGGGAATCTCGATCATGGCGCCCAACTGCACGGCGCCAAACGTGTGCCCGTCGCGCGCCAACTCGGTACGCGCCTGCTCGATCAATGCCAGGGTCTGGCGAATCTCGCTCAGGTGCGCCAGCATCGGAATCAACATCTTGACCGGGCCATGCGCCGCCGCACGCAGGATGGCGCGCAACTGGGTCACAAACATGGCCGGGTCGGCCAGGCTCCAGCGGATGGCGCGCAGGCCGAGCGCCGGATTGAGGTAAGCCGTCTCCGGGAGGTTACCGTCCATCGGCTTGTCGGCCCCCACGTCTACCGTGCGAATGGTCACCGGCAGGCCGTTCATGCCTTCAACCGCACGCCGGTAAGCTTGGTACTGTTCTTCCTCATCAGGCAACTGGCTCTGGCGCCCCATGAAGAGGAATTCGCTGCGGAACAGGCCGACGCCCACCGCCCCCGCCCGCATGGCGGCCGGCGCGTCTTCCGGCATCTCGATGTTGGCCAGCAACTCCACCCGCTCGCCATCCAGCGTGATGGCCGGCGTGTTGAGCAGGCGCCCCAGACGGCTGCGTTCGAGCTCCACCTGGCGTTGCTTGTAACCGTACTCAGCGAGGATGATGGGCGAAGGATCGACGATGACCACGCCTGCATCGCCATCGATGATGACCCAGTCGTCCTGCCGCACCAGTTGGCTGGCGGTACGCGCACCCACCACGGCCGGAATGTCCATGCTGCGCGCCACGATAGCGGTGTGCGAGGTCTTGCCTCCCACGTCGGTCACAAAGCCGGCGAACACGCCCTGCTTGAACTGCAGCATGTCGGAAGGTGACAACTCATGCGCGATCAGCACCAGCGGCACGTCGGTGTCATCGAGCTGCAGATCTGGCTGTGAAGACTTGCGTCCACTGCGCACCACCGTGGGAATGGTCGGCGAGGCGACCCCTTGCATGGCGCGCAACACTTTCTCGGTGATCTGTTCCAGGTCGGTCTTGCGCTCACGCAGGTACTCGTCTTCCATCTCGTCGAACTGGCGCGCCACCATTTCCAGCTGGGTGGTCAGCGCCCATTCGGCGTTGTAGAGGCGGTCTTGAATCCAGTGCTTGACGCCACCGATCAACTCTTCGTCCTGCAGCATCATCAGGTGCACGTCGAGCAGCGCCCGCAACTCGTTGGGCGCATCCTTCGGGCCCAGCTGCGAGATGGTCTGCTGCAAGCGATGGATTTCCTCCACCACGGCATTGCGACCCGAACGCACACGGGCGATTTCGCTGTCGATCTGAGCGGGGTCGATGAAGTAATGCGCCACATCCACGCGACTGGAGGCCACCAGCACGGCGCGGCCAATGGCAATGCCGCGCGCAACCGCCAGACCGTGGATGGAGAAAGTCATGGTTTCAACGCCGTTGCTGATCGAGGCGGGCCGTCTGCGCGGCCAAGCCTGCGTTTCGCGCGGGAGGGCAAAACGCGCAAGGCCAGGCGCCGCACGCTGTGGACAAGCGCAGAGGCCAACATGTCACTCACCTTCCCCGAACTTGTCGTTGATCAGGCCCAGCATGGCGTCGATGGCCTCCTGTGCACGGTCGCCCTCGGCATCGAGTTCCACCGTGGTGCCGATACCGGCGGCCAGCATCATCACACCCATGATGCTTTTGGCATTGACGCGGCGTTCACCACGCGCAATCCAGATCTCGCAGGGAAAGCTACCCGCCAGCTTGGTGAGTTTGGCTGAAGCGCGAGCATGCAGCCCGAGCTTGTTGCTGATGGTCGCACTGGCCTTGATCATTCGTTCTGTCCTCGTTGTTCTTTTCTTCTCGTCCGCACTCTCACGCGCTGGCAGCCACCTGCATCACGCCCTGGCTGCCGCCGCTGACGGCACGCGCCGTCAATTCATCAATCGGCTCGTGCTGGTATGTCACCGCGCGCAGCAACATGGGCAAATTCACGCCCGCCACCAGCCTGGCCTGCACGCTGCCCAACAGTTGCCGGGCGACATTGCAAGGCGTCGCCCCCATGACATCCGTCAGCAGCAGCACAGGGGCACCAGCGAACTTCGCCGTGACCGCTTGCCGTGCCGCAGTCAGGCTCTCCTGTGCGGACGCATCAGCGGGCACATCAAACGCCAAGACACCATCAACCCGCTCCGGAAAGACATGGGCCACGCACTGACGCAGTGCACTGGCCAGCGGGGCATGGGCGATGATGAAGATGCCGTTGTTCATGAGACAGTGGATGCACCATTATGACTTTTTGCCGCCAGGAAATACATGTAAGAGGCGATACACAGTGTCAGAAAAACAGCCAGCGCCCCTTGATACGCCTGTACCGGCGGCCAGCCCAGCGCCTGCAAGCCGTCAACCAGCAAGCCGATGCCCCACTGCATCACAAAAATACCGGCAAAAATCACCAGGTTATAGGCTGACAGCGCCCGACCCGCCAGGTCGGGCGGAAACGCCATACCCACCGCCGGCTGCGCCAGTGAAATGAAAGTGCTGCTGACACAAAACAGCGCCAGCAACAGGCCGGTCGAGGACGACAGCGCATCACCGGCCATGCAAATGATCGCCAGCAGCAACAGGCTGACAGGGGCTCCCCACGTGATCAGGCGGTCAACATGCACGCCGCGCTTGGCCAGCCTCGGATTGACGACGCCCCAGACCCAGAACGTCAACAACATCGCCACATTGAGCCAGAACAGGCCGGTGGAAGCTTGCACCGGCGTGTAGCCCGCCACCCGGATCATCCAGGGCACCGCCCACAGCGTCTGGATGGCCACCATACCGCCGTAATTGAAGAACCCGATGGGCGTCATCTTGCGAAAGTAGGGGTGACGCCAGACTTCTGCGTAGCTGCGCTTGGGCGCCACCTGGCCCGCCGTCGGTGCCTGCACCTGCCAAGCCGGCACCTTCCAGGCGATCACGGTCATTGCCAACAGTGTCAAGGCTGCCAGCCCCCAGAAGAGTGGGCGCCAACCCAGCAGCGGCATGAGCCATTGCACAGGCAGTGTGGCGGCCACCATGCCCATGGAGCCGGTCATCAGCATCCAGGAATTGGCACGCAGTTGGGTGGCTGCGCCAAACCAGCGGCGATAACCGGTCAGCGGCGCCATCAAGCAAGCCCCCAAGCCGGCGCCGCACAAGATGCGCGCCAGCAAGAGCCCGCCGAAACTGGTGGCCCATGAAAACGCCAGGCAGCCCGCCACCGCCACCGCCAGAAAACTCAGGATCACCTTCTTCGGGCCATGGCGGTCCAGCCAACTCCCCAGCGGCAGTTGCATGGCGGCAAACCCCAGGAAATAGCCGCCGGCGAGCAGGCCCAGTTCCTGTGCGTTGAGCGCAAACTCCTGTGTCAGCGTCGGCGACAGGGTCGCCGTGATGGCACGGATCAGGGCCGAAAAGAAATAGGCAAAGGCAAAGGCCAGAAAGACCACCACGGCGTCACGCCGCGACAACATCGTCATTGGAATTCGAATCCTGAAAAGAATGGCTCAGCCATGTCAGACCCTACCTTATCGGCATAAATGACCGCGTGATAAAGGTCTTCCCCCTTCGCGAACCACACGCCCTGCACCACCACGGCATGGCCGTCGGAACGTCGACCTTGGGCGCTCAGCCGCACGGGCGTCGGCGCCACCCCAGCACCTTTGAGGCTGTAGGCTTCCAACTGGGGGGTAGATGCCTGCATGTTCGCCAGCATGGCCGCCTGCCAGCTGGCCTGTGCCGGGGCCACCTCGCTCACGCCCCCGAGCTTGACATGGGCCACGGCAAACATGGCGCCACCTGCCTCACAGCCCACCATCTGCATCTCAACCGCCCGGCCAGCCAGCGGCATCTGACGGCTGCCATGGTCAGGCTTGCAGGGCAGCAAGGCCTTGAGTCCACCGTCAAGGCTGACTTCGCGCCAATTCAGCGCCGGGCTGCAAGCAGCCAGCCAGACACTGCTGATCACGACAAAGCTAAGGGTACGTAGCATCCACCAATTATCGCGGCACCACGCGTGGCAGTTGCATGCCCGGCGCTGATAGCCCGCTATTGGCGCCTGTTTATTTCAGCGCGCCAAATACCTTGCTCAGCACAGCACTGCCGCTACCCACCGGGTCGCGCCTGATCTTGCGTTCTTCTTCGCCAATCATGAAATACAGCCCATCCAGCGCCTTGCCTGTGACGTACTGCTGGATGCTGGCATCCTCCCGCCCTACCAGCCCCAGTTCCGCAGCCTTGCCCGCGATCTGGTTGTATTTGTTCGCCAACCCCAGCTTCTCGGTGCTGCGCGTCACCACCGGCAGGAATTTCTGGCTCAGCGGGGTACGCGTTTTTTCGGCAAAGAACGCGGTGACAGACGTATCGCCCCCGCTGAGGATTTTCTTGGCGTCCCCGACACTCATGCTCCGCACCGCGCCCAGCAGCAAATCCCGCGCCTGGGGCACGGCGGCTTCCGCCGCATGGTTCATGGCCGTCACCAGCTCATCGAGCTGCTGGCCCTGCCCCAGCGTACGCAGCAGTGCGGCCGCATCATTGAGGTAACCTGGCAAAGGAATTCGAACTTTTTCGTTGCCGAGGAATCCATTGGTTTGGCCAAGTTGCAGAACGGCTGCTTTGGCGCCTTGTTCCAGCGCTGTTTTCAACCCCTGTGAAGCCTCGCCCTGACTGAGATCTGCCAAAGACATGGCCTGTGCCATTCCGCCTGACAAACCAAAGCACATGCCCAGCACCGGCATCCAAACGGAATTAAACTTGCGACGATCCATGAAAGTTCCCCTGCTATGAAACGAGCGCTCTATCTTGCCGCATTCCTGGTGATTGTGGCCTCGGGCTGGATGATGTTCCAGAGCACGAGTATCAGCACGGCCCCCGAATCGACCTTCGTGCTGCTCGACGGCTCCACAAAAAGCACAGCTGACCTCAAGGGCCGGGTCACGCTGGTGAACTTCTGGGCCACCAGCTGCACCACCTGCGTGGCCGAGATGCCCAAGATCATCGCCACGCATGACAAGTACCATGCGCGCGGCTTCGACACCCTGGCCGTGGCCATGAGCTACGACCCGCCTAGCTACGTGGTGAACTTTGCCGAGACACGCAAGTTGCCATTCAAGGTGGCCATCGACAACACGGGCGCCGTGGCCAAGGCCTGGGGCGACGTGCGGCTGACGCCAACCACCTACATCGTCAACAAGCGCGGCGAGATTGTGAAGCGCTACATTGGCGAACCCGACTTCGCCGAGTTGCATCGCCTGATTGAGGAATTGCTGGCACAGGCTTGAGTGTTCTTCCCAACAAAAAAGGCGGCTCCGTGAGCCGCCCTTTTTGTTTACGTGACCGCTTACTTGGCGCGGAAGTCGTCGTGACACGCCTTGCAGCTGCCCGATGTGGCGTTGAAGGCGGTCTTGATGCTGTCGAGGTTGCCCGTCTTGGCAGCGGCAGCCAGCTTGCCCATCTCCACCTGCAGCTTGTCGGCTGCCTGCTTGAACTTGGCCTGCTCTTTCCAGATCTCCGGCTTGGCCTTGGTATCGCCCATGTCCGTGCCTTCGCCAAAGGCCGCCCACGGCAATTTGGACATGCTCTCTGCAATCGCGGCATTGTCAGCTGCCGCCTTGGCATCGAACGGAACTTTGCCACCAGCCATGGCACCAATGCGGGCGAAATGCTGCTGCATCACGAACAAGGCACTCTTGCGGTACTTGATCGCATCGTCTGGCTTGGCGAATTGGGCTGAGGCCGAACCGGCAAATCCGAATGCGGCGCTGGCGAAAACGAGAAGGCTGAGTGTTTTCATGTTGTTCCTTGTGGGGTTAAGGGTGGACACTGACCTGCTAGGGAGTCTAGCCTCACATCAAAAGTTCTGTTTTTTTCGTCATCTCAGGGAAAATACCAATCCGCCCCCTGCCCTCTTTTCAATTCCAAGGCCTTCACATGACACATCAAGTCAGAGTATGGGATCTCCCCACCCGCGTTTTTCACTGGACGCTCGCCGCCTGCGTCATCGCGCTGGTTGTCACCGGCCAGGTTGGCGGCTCTGCCATGGACTGGCACTTCCGTCTCGGCTACGTCGTACTGACCTTGCTACTGTTCCGCCTAGCTTGGGGCCTGGTCGGTGGCCACTGGTCGCGTTTCTCGTCCTTCCTCTATGCACCGTCTACGCTGCTGCGCTATCTGCGCGGCCAGGGCGGGCCTGAACTCAATACCGGGCATAACCCGCTGGGAGCTGGCTCGGTGTTTGCCCTGCTATTGTTCTTGTTAGCTCAAGTTGCGACCGGCCTCATCAGCGACGATGAAATCGCCTCCAGCGGTCCGTTGACCAGCCTGGTCCCAAGCGCTTGGGTGAGCCAAGCCACGTGGTATCACCATAGCGTCGGCAAACTGGTGCTCATTGTGCTGGTCTCGCTGCATGTGGCGGCGATTCTTTTCTACTTCCTGCGCAAGCACCAGAATCTGGTCCGCCCCATGCTGCTGGGTGACAAGGAAGTTGAGCAAGCGTTGCCTTCGTCGCGCGACGATGCGCGCACGCGCTTGCTCGCCATCGTGCTTCTCGCCGTCTGCGCCGGCCTCGTTACCTTGCTCCTGAAACTGGCGCCGGTCGGCTACTGAGCCGACGGCTGGCGCAACAAACTCTGCCGGTAAAGCGGCATGAGCAGTTCCGCAGTACGTGCCAGATCCTGCACCCTGGCCTCCGGATTGGGGTGCGTGCTGAGGAATTCAGGCGGCCGGCCCCCGCCTGTGCGCATCATCTTTTGCCACAGCGTCGTAGCGGCACGCGGGTCATAACCTGCACGCGCGGCCAGCTCCACCCCCATCTGGTCAGCTTCCACCTCAGCCTCCCGGCTGTGCGGCAAGCTCAACGTCACATCGCTGACGATATCGCCCAGTTGCCCCAAGGCGCGGCTACCTGTCGTGACTGCCAACAGAATTCCCGGCAACTGGGCCGCATACTGCAGCGACACTTGCTCGCGCACGTGTTCGCGCAACGCATGGGCAATTTCATGCCCCATCACCGCCGCCAACTCGTTGTCCGTCAACTGCAGTTGATTGATGATCCCGGCGTAGACGCCGATCTTGCCGCCGGCCATGCAAAAAGCGTTGATCTCTTCGCTTTGAAACACATTGACTTCCCAGCGCCAGCTTCGGGCATCCGGGCGAAACACCGGTGTCTGCGCAATCAGCTTGCGTGCAATGCCCTGGACTCGCGTCGCCATTGCGGCATCGCGATTGAGCTGCTGCTTGCGCGAAGCCTCCTGCACCAGCTTGGTGTAGGCCTGGGCTGAAGCGGCATCGATTTCCTGCGCACTGACCGCCATGCTTTGCTGACGCGTGATGCCGACGGTACCTGGCTGCGTGGTTTGCACCGTCTGACAGGCGCTGACCAGCATGCCAAACGCCAGCGCCGCTGCCAGACGGTACCGACGATGCCGCCCTTGCTTTGGCTGCAGCCAAGAATTGACGCTAAACTTTGAACTCATGTCTTGTGCCTTGCCGTGAATACCAAATCCATCGATATCGTCACCCCGCGTACTGCGAATGAACTCGACGCCTTGCGCGACATTTTCCGCGAGTATGCTGCGAGTCTCAAAGTCGACCTGTGCTTTCAAGGTTTTGATCAGGAGCTTGCCACACTACCAGGTGAGTATGCCGAACCGCGCGGTGCGCTGCTCATGGCCACCGTTGACGGGGTTGTTGCGGGTTGTTGCGCCTTACGTCCCATGGACACCGTGGACTATCCCAATGCCTGCGAAATGAAACGGCTGTATGTTCGTCCTGCCTTTCGCGGACTTGGCCTCGGTCGCCAGTTGGCGGACGCCATCATGGATGCCGCACGCATCGCCGGCTACGACGACGTGTTGCTTGATACCCTCGACGACATGGAAGCCGCCCGCACCCTGTATGAAGATCTTGGGTTCGAGGAGATCCCGCCCTACTACCACAACCCCATAGCTGGCGCTCACTACCTCAAAGCGACTCTGTAGTGGCGATGCCATAAATAAAAAAACCGCTGACAGCCCGCAGCGGTTTTTCATTACGCAAGGTCGTTCAAGCCTTGGCTTGCGCCAACAGCGTGTCGGCACCACTCACTTCAAACTTGCCAGGCCCCTCGATATTGAGGGTCGCAACTTTGCCATTCTTCACCAGCATGGAATAGCGGTTGCTCCGCAACCCCATGCCGCGCGCTGTCAGATCCAGGGTCAAGCCCGTTGCCTTGGCAAAATCAGCGCTGCCATCAGCCAGCATGCGCACCTTGCCTTCAGTTTTCTGGTCACGCGCCCAAGCGCCCATGACGAAGGCGTCATTGACGCTGACGCACCAGATCTCGTCCACACCTGCGGCCTTGAGTTCATTGAATTTCTCAACATAACCCGGCACATGCTTGGCAGAGCACGTCGGCGTGTAGGCACCTGGCAGGCCAAAGATGGCAATGGTCTTGCCAGCGGTCGCCTTGGTCACATCCACAGGGTTGGGCCCGATGCTGCAGCCATTGCCCTCGACCTCCGAGTATTCCATCAGGGTGGCGGCGGGAAGGGTGTCACCGACTTTGATCATCTTGCGCTCCTCGTGTTGAAAGTTGTCAGAAAAAACAAAAACGGCTCACATTGTGAGCCGTTTTTTTCAGTCCTGCAGCGGGTGCTGCAAAGGGCTTAGACCGCAGCAGCCTTTTCGACCAGACGGGTGGCAACCCAGTTCTTGGTCTTGGAAATCGGCTTGCTTTCGGTGATCTCGATGACGTCACCCAGTTTGTACTCACCCTTTTCATCATGGGCATGGTACTTGCTGGATTTGGCCACGATCTTGCCGTAGAGCTCGTGCTTAACACGACGCTCAACCAGCACGGTCACAGTCTTCGCGCGCTTGTCGCTGACCACCTTGCCAACCAAGGTGCGCTTGAGGGATTTTTTAGCTTCCGTCATTCAGTGCTCCTTATTTGGCGGCTTGCTTTTCAGCAAGAATGGTCTTGGCACGAGCGATGGCACGACGGGTCGTACGCAGCGTGGACGTGTTGTTCAGCTGTTGCGTGGCTTTTTGCATACGCAGGCCAAAGTGGGCTTTTTGCAGCTCTTTGACTTCGGTTTGCAGGCCGGCAACGTCTTTCTGGCGCAGTTCAGCAGCTTTCATTTCTTCATTCTCCTGATTACTGGCCGATCATGCGGCTGACAAAGGTGGTACGCAGCGGCAGCTTGGCAGCGGCCAGACGGAAAGCTTCGCGAGCGAGTTCTTCGGGCACACCGACGATCTCGAACACGATCTTGCCGGGCTGAATCTCAGCCACGTAATACTCCGGATTGCCCTTACCGTTACCCATACGCACTTCAGCAGGCTTCTGGGAAATCGGCTTGTCGGGGAACACACGGATCCAGATACGGCCACCGCGCTTGACGTGACGCGAAATGGCACGACGAGCCGATTCGATCTGGCGCGCCGTCAAACGGCCGCGATCGGTACATTTCAGACCGAAGTCGCCAAAGGCCACGGTGCTACCACGGGTAGCAATACCCGTGTTGCGGCCTTTTTGCTCCTTGCGGTATTTTCTACGTGCAGGTTGCAGCATGTTTATTCTCCTTTGGCGCCGTCAGCTGCTGCAGCTGGCGCGGCGACTTTGCGGACGCGCTTAACGGCGGTTTTCGGGGCATCGGCACCAGTGGCCTCTGCGGGTTTGTCGCTGCCATCGGCAGGTGCGGTATTGCCACCGGCCGGACGACGTGCACCGCGCGGAGCGGGACGATCCGAACCAGGACGGGCATCACGACGCGGACCGCGGGGGCGACGCTCTTCATCAGGACGCGGGGTCTCGACGGCCGGCAGGTCATTGCGACCCAGCGTATCGCCCTTGTAGACCCACACCTTGACGCCGATCACACCATAGGTGGTCTTGGCTTCGGAGGTGCCGTAGTCGATGTCGGCGCGCAGGGTGTGCAGCGGCACACGGCCTTCGCGGTACCACTCGGTACGGGCGATTTCGATACCGTTCAGACGGCCAGACGACATGATCTTGATGCCCAGGGCACCCAGACGCATGGCGTTTTGCATGGCACGCTTCATGGCACGACGGAACATGATGCGCTTCTCGAGCTGCTGCGTGATGCTGTCGGCGATCAGCTTGGCATCGATTTCAGGCTTGCGCACTTCTTCGATGTTGACTGCCACCGGCACACCCAGCTGCTTGCCGAGTTCGCGCTTGAGGTTTTCGATGTCCTCGCCTTTCTTGCCGATCACGACGCCCGGACGAGCCGAGAAAATCGTGATGCGGGCGTTCTTGGCCGGACGCTCGATCAGAACGCGCGACACCGAAGCGTTCTTCAGCTTGGTCTTCAGGTACTCACGCACCTTGATGTCTTCAGCCAGCATGCCGGCGAAGTCACGGTTGTTGGCGTACCAGCGAGAAGCCCAGTTGCGGCTGACCGCGAGGCGAAAGCCGGTGGGGTTGATTTTTTGTCCCATATCTTCCAGACCTCTTTCAGTTGCCCACCGTCACGTACACATGGCACGTGGGCTTGCTGATACGGTTGCCGCGGCCTTTGGCGCGCGCGGTAAAGCGCTTGAGCGTAGTGCCCTGCTCGACATAGATGGTCTTGACCTTCAGTTCGTCGATATCGGCACCGTCGTTGTGCTCAGCATTGGCAATCGCGGACTCCAGAACCTTCTTGATGATCACAGCAGCTTTTTTCTGCGTGAATTGCAGGATGTTCAGGGCTTGGTCCACTTTCTTGCCGCGGATCAGGTCGGCGACCAGACGGCCTTTGTCGACCGAGAGGCGAACGCCACGAAGGGTTGCACGTGTTTCCATGGTCACCTCCTTATTTCTTCTGGACTTTTTTGTCCGCAGGGTGACCCTTGAAAGTCCGGGTGAGTGCGAACTCGCCCAACTTGTGGCCCACCATTTGGTCGGTGATATAGACCGGCACGTGCTGCTTGCCGTTGTGCACGGCAATGGTCAAGCCGATGAACTCGGGCAGGATCATGGAGCGACGCGACCAGGTCTTGATCGGCTTTTTATCCTTGGTGGTCACAGCCTTGTCAGCCTTGGCCACCAGGTGATGGTCCACAAATGGACCCTTTTTGAGAGAGCGAGTCATTTGCGTTCCCCTTACTTCTTACGACGCGACACAATCATCACTTGTGTGCGCTTGTTGTTGCGGGTACGGTAACCCTTGGTCAGATTACCCCAAGGATCGACAGGATGACGGCCCTCGCCGGTCTTACCTTCACCACCACCGTGGGGGTGATCCACCGGGTTCATCACCACACCGCGAACGGTCGGGCGAATACCCATCCAGCGCTTCACACCGGCCTTGCCGAGCTGACGCAGGCTGTGCTCTTCATTGGCAACCTGGCCAATGGTGGCGCGGCATTCAATGTGGATCTTGCGCACTTCACCAGAGCGCATACGAACCTGAGCGTAAGTACCTTCGCGTGCCAGCAAGGTAGCGGATGCACCGGCGGAACGAACCACCTGAGCACCTTTACCGACTTGCAGTTCGATGCAATGGATGATCGAACCCACGGGAATGTTGCGGATCGGCAGGGTGTTGCCAACACGGATCGGTGCTTCGGCACCGCTCATGATGGTCGCGCCCACTTCCAGGCCACGCGGCGCAATGATGTAGCGACGCTCGCCGTCGGCATAGCACACCAGAGCGATGTGGGCCGAACGGTTCGGGTCGTACTCAATACGCTCGACCTTGGCCGGAATCGCATCCTTGTTGCGCTTGAAGTCGACCACACGGTAGTGGTGCTTGTGACCACCGCCCTTGTGACGGGTGGTGATGTGACCGTTGTTGTTACGGCCGGCCTGCTGGAACTGCGGCTCGAGCAGGGGAGCGTAAGCCTCACCCTTGTGCAGGTGATCACGCGAAATCTTCACCACGCCACGACGGCCCGGCGAAGTCGGTTTCATCTTGATAACAGCCATGATTACGCGGCCTCCCCAGAGAGGTTCAGCTCTTGACCCGGCTTCAGCATCACATAGGCTTTGCGAACATTGTCGCGACGGCCGACGGACTTGCCAAAACGCTTGGTCTTGCCTTTGGTGTTGACCACAGAAACAGCCTTGACCTCAACCTTGAACATCAATTCCACAGCGGCCTTGATTTCGGGCTTGGTAGCATCCTGCAGCACCTTGAACGTCACAGCATTGCTCTTCTCAGCCACCATCGTTGCCTTTTCAGACACGATCGGGGCGACGAGCACTTGCATCAGACGACCTTCTTCAAACTTGACGGCGCTCATGCGAACATCTCCTTGAGTTTGTCCACAGCAGCCTTGGTGACCAGCACCTTGCGGTAGTGGACCAGCGACACCGGATCGGCGTAACGCGGCTCAACCACCAGCACATTCACCAGATTGCGGGAAGCCAGGTACAGGTTCTCGTCGACTTCGTCGGCAATCACCATCACGGAGTCCAGATTCATCGCCTTGAACTTGGCAGCCAGCACCTTGGTCTTGGGGGACTCGACCTTGAGCGAGTCAACCACGGCCAGGCGGCCTTCGCGAGCCAGTTGCGAGAAGATCGACGCCATGCCGGCGCGGTACATCTTCTTGTTGATTTTCTGGGTGAAGTTTTCTTCCGGGCTGTTCGGGAAAATACGACCGCCTCCGCGCCACAGCGGCGAGGACGTCATACCGGCACGAGCACGGCCAGTTCCCTTTTGCTTGAAAGGCTTCTTGGTGGAGTGCTTGACCTGTTCGCGGTCTTTTTGGGCACGGGTGCCTTGACGCGCGTTGGCCTGGAAAGCCACCACAATCTGGTGAACCAGATCTTCGTTGTATTCACGACCAAACACGGTATCAGGGGCTTCCAGCTTGGAAGCAGCCTGGCCTTGGTCATTCAGGAGTTCGAGCTGCATCAGTTCGCTCCTTTCGCGCTCTTGGCTTTAACCTTGATGGCCGGACGCACAGTCACGAAGCCACCAGCGGAACCGGGGATTGCACCCTTGATCAGCAGCAGCTGGCGTGCTTCGTCAATACGGATCACATCCAGGTTCTGGGTCGTCTTGGTCTGGTCGCCCATGTGGCCGGTCATTTTCTTGCCCGGGAACACGCGGCCCGGATCCTGCGCCATCGAGATGGAGCCCGGGACATTGTGCGAACGGCTGTTACCGTGAGAAGCACGCTGCGAACTGAAGTTGTGGCGCTTGATCGTGCCAGCAAAGCCCTTACCGATGGAAGTGCCCTGCACGTCCACCTTCTGGCCAACCGCAAACACGGCCGACACGGGCACAACCGCACCCGTCTTGTACTGCGCAGCAGCATCGGGCGTGACACGGAATTCTTGAATGATTTCACCGGCTTCAACACCTGCCTTGGCAAGGTGGCCAGCTTCCGGCTTGGTCACGCGCGAAGCTTTGCGCGAACCGAACGTCACCTGCAGGGCAACGTAGCCGTCGTTCTCTTGGGTTTTCACCTGGGTCACACGGTTGTTGGACACATCCACCACCGTGACGGGCACTGCGTCCCCGTCATCGGTGAACAGACGCATCATGCCCACCTTGCGGCCCAGCAACCCGAGGGAGTTGCTCAGACTCATGTTTTTCTCCTTGGCTTTCACCGCTGCAACTTCAATTGGCTACAGCGTTTTGGCGTGAAAGAGGGTTAATAAAACTCCGCCAGATCCAATACAGAATCCGACAGAGCCGAGTAGTATAACGCGAACCGCCTTTTCAGGCAAGTCCGCGTCATACCCATGCTTTTCGGGGCTCCAGCAATAGCCGGAATCCCGTTTTGACTTACTGCAGCTTGATTTCCACGTCCACGCCGGCGGGCAGATCGAGTTTCATCAACGCGTCGACCGTCTTGTCGGTCGGGTCAACGATGTCCATCAGGCGCTGGTGGGTGCGGATTTCCAACTGATCGCGGCTGGTCTTGTTGACGTGCGGCGAACGCAGAATGTCGAAACGCTTCATGCGCGTCGGCAGGGGCACCGGGCCCTTGACGATGGCGCCGGTGCGCTTGGCGGTGTCCACAATCTCGGCGGCCGACTGGTCGATGAGTTTGTAGTCAAACGCTTTCAGGCGAATGCGGATTTTTTGCTTGGTAGCCATGGTAATTCCTTGTTGACTGCGAATTACGCAATGATCTTGGCAACCACGCCGGCGCCCACGGTACGACCGCCTTCGCG